>CP070692.1:2313189-2324514 GCA_020353215.1 Deltaproteobacteria bacterium | reverse complement strand
TGACTGCTAGTCTCATGGTAGCAAGATGGTAGCAGTTTCAGGCGAGAAAGAAAAAAGGAGTTAACCCATGGACTCAGTCAATGTAGCTAACCCCTTGAAAACATTTGGCGGAAGTGCATGGGAATCGAACCCACCTGGGACAGCCCTCACTGCCCCACACCGGATTTGAAGTCCGGGAGCCCCACCAGCGAGCTTGGCACTTCCGCGCGTTTTATAACAGATGCGGCAAAGCCTGTCGACACATTTCTGGAGGCGCCGTGAAGGTCGGAGTCAGTCGTCCGTTGCGATTTCCACCGTCTTAACTTATGATTACTAGCCGTTGTAAAAAATGGAGTCACGATAATTTGGTCTGACAGCCTGCTAATGTGAAGTGAAGGCGTAGAACGTATTCGGGAAATGAAGAGAAAGACACCCCTCAAGATCGGCAACCTTGAACTTGGACAAGGTTTAATCCTCGCCCCCATGGCGGGTATCACCGATATGAGTTTTCGTCTAATAGCCGTCCGTTTCGGCGCTGATCTGGTTACCTCAGAAATGGTCAGCGCTGAAGGACTGGTTCGTGAAAATCCAGGGACAAGCTATTTGCTTCAAAGCCACCCGGACGAAAAACCGCTGTCCGTCCAGCTCTTCGGCTCAGAGCCACGGGTGATGGCCGAGGCGGCCAGAATGTTGGTCGACCGAGGAACCGACATCATCGACCTAAATATGGGTTGTCCGGTGCCAAGAATCATCCGGCAGGGAGCAGGTGCTGTAATTCTGAAGAATATCGAAACAGTAGAGCGCATTTTGACTGCTGTCCGGCGGGCGGTCGAGATACCGGTTACCGTAAAGATCCGTTCCGGTTGGGATCGCTCCAGTATGAATGCGGTTGAGGTAGCTCGTGCTGCTGAGGCTTCCGGCGTGGACGCTATTACCCTCCACCCGCGCACTGCAAAGCAAGGGTTGTCGGGGGTTGCAGACTGGTCGCTCATTGCCGGTCTAAAGCGAGCAGTGAAGATCCCGGTCATTGGAAATGGTGATGTCACCAAGCCGGAACAAGTGGAAGATATGAAACAACAGACCGGCTGTGACGGGGTGATGATCGGCCGTGCCGCTATGGGGAATCCCTGGATTTTCCAACATGCCAAGCGGTTGGCACTGGGGGAGGCGGTTCGACGTCCAACGACGGAAGAACGGCTGGAGGTCATGCTCAGCCATTTGCTGTCATACCAGCAACTGCGTCCTACTCGGCCTCTACTCTCTGGTGTCCGTTCCAGACTCATGTGGTATAGTAAAAAATTGCCGGGAGCCTCTCGCCTCCGGGCTGAACTGGGTGGATGTCGGGACACGAAGACAATGATCAAGATGTGTGAGAGTTTTTTTGCTTCGCTGGAGGAAGGTGCTTGAAAGTCTTAACGTCTTTGCTTTCTGCTTTCAGCGATAATGGAATTCGCCGCAAATCCACGCAGACAATCGCAGACAAATATCTGGCCACGTCGGCCAGATATTACCAGTCACGCCCTTCGGGCAGCGTTGAGGCCATTTCCCGTCCTCGTGTCCTCCCGCCGGGACCATACCGGCCGGGTTCCTCCTCGGAGCTTGCTGGCGTTGGTTCACGAAATGATGGGCCTTTTGTTCGGCCACGTCGGCCGAACAAAAAGTCTGTGTCTGTGTGCGAACGTCTGTGGCTAAATGATCGCCATCATGGGGCAGATATGCAAAAATAGTGAGTGCAATCCGTAACTCGCAACAGGTGACTCAATGAAGGTTAAAGTTGCAAATACTGCCGGCTTTTGCATGGGGGTTCGGCGAGCTATGGAACTGGTGCTCAACGCTACCAGGGACCGCGAACCGGACGAGATAATCCACACCTACGGGCCGCTGATTCACAACAACCAGGTCCTGGAGATGTTGGAACACCGTGGAATCCGGTGCCTGGAGAATTTGGACGACGCAGAAAGTGGCCGCATCGCCATCAGAGCCCATGGAATCCCTCCACAAGAGCGCAGGGCCATAAAGGAGAAGGGGTTCAGGATCATCAATGCCACTTGCCCCAGGGTGGCCAGGGTTCAGGGTATCATCAAGAAACATGCCCTCCGAGGGTACGACGTGGTCATCGTCGGGGATGAGAACCATGCCGAGGTGATAGGTCTGAAAGGTTTTGCCAATGGTCGCGCCCGCGTACTGAGTAAGCCGAATGAAGTGGACCGGCTCCCAACCATGAACAAACTGCTGGTGGTGGCGCAAACCACCCAGGATGAGCTGGTCTTCCACGAAATCGCCGCAAAGTTGCAGGAACTCTATCCCGAGGCCAAGATATACGACACGATCTGCGATTCCACCCACAATCGTCAGGAGGAAGTACGCACCCTCTGCGACGAGGTGGAAGCCATGGTTGTGGTGGGTGGCCGCCAGAGCGCAAACACTCGAAGGCTGGCCGAGATTGCCACAGTCACCGGTATCCCCACCTTCCACGTGGAAACCGAAGAGGACCTGGATCGTGAGAAAGTCCGACAGTTTTCGGTGGTGGGTGTCACCGCGGGCGCTTCGACACCCAACTGGCTGCTCAGAAGGGTCGTCAATGAGCTGGAGAGCATTCAACCATGGGCTGCTCAGCCGCTGCTCCGGGTCCTGGCCCGTTTAGCGCGCTTCTTGCTGCAGAGCAACTTGTTCGTGGCAGGTGGGGCAGGATGTCTCAGTTACGCGGCTGCTGTGCTTCAAGGAATTGAACCCAGTCTGGGGGATTTCTCCATCACTCTCCTGTACGTTTTCGCCATGCACGTTCTCAATCGTTACGCGGACAGGGCGACACGCTTCAATGATCCCTCCCGCGCCGCCTTCTATGAACGCCACAAGATTCCGTTTTACGTCGCCAGCCTGGGTGCTGTGGTGGTTGCCCTTATTCTTGCTGCATTTGAGGGCGTGGGGGTTTTCCTGGCACTGCTGGCGATGACGGCGCTCGGGCTGCTGTACAGCGTTCGCATTTTCCCGGAGGGCTGGCTCAAAGTGGTAAAGATAGTGAAGCTCAAGGACATTCCAGCCTCGAAAACCATCTTTATTGCCGGGGGGTGGAGTGCCGTGGCAACACTCCTCCCCGCGCTTCGGGAAGGCTGGCGCCTGAACTGGCCGATTTTTTGTGTCCTGACAGTAGCCTTTGTCCTCGTGTTTGTGCGCTCGGCACTCTTCGATATTGTGGACATCCAGGGGGACCGGTTGGTTGGGAAGGAGACCATTCCCATTGTCATTGGTGCAAAACGTACCGGGCGCTTATTGGCCTATTTGGTCTTGTTTCTCGCCTTGTTGTTGATTGTGGCTCCGTCCCTGGGGTCAGCCACCGAATTCAGCTACTTACTTTTGCTGATCTGTGGCTACATGGGATTCTACCTGTTTCTTCAAAAACGCAGACTCCTGCGTCCAGGAAGTTTGCGTTTCGAGGCGCTGGTGGAGACGAAATTCTACCTCTGCGGCGCGTTGGCGGTGTTGTATCAGCTAATTACTCACAGCTGAAAGGGAAGGGCGTATGACGTAAGGCACAAGGCATAAGGTCAGACGCTGTTCCCAAACTCTCAGCCCTTTCGCCTTGTGCCCTGTGAGTCAACCCTTTTACATTATGCCACCTGCCACATCCGTCATAATTCCCACCTACAATCGGGCTGCCATGGTTGTGGAAGCGGTGGCGTCTGTATTGGCCCAAGGGGTGGAAGATTTCGAGCTAATCGTCGTGGACGATGGCTCCACAGATGACACGGAGGAAAGGCTAAAGGGTTTTCATCGAGTTCGTTACCTTCGGCAGCAGAATGCGGGGGTGAGTGCGGCCCGGAACCTGGGGGTGGCTCTCTCCCGTGGTTCACTGATCGCCTTTCTTGATTCTGATGACCTGTGGCTCCCATCTAAACTGGGAAGTCAACTTTGTTACATGGCCGAGCATCCTGAAGTGTTCGCTTGTCAGACGGAAGAGATCTGGTGGAGAAATGATCGTCGGGTCAATCCGAAAAAACATCATCAGAAGCCCTCGGGAGATATATTCCGGCAAAGCCTCGACCGCTGTATGGTGAGCCCTTCGGCGGTGATGTTGAGGAGAGAGCTGTTCGGAAGGATCGGCTATTTTGACGAGGAGTTGCTCGCGGCAGAGGACTATGACCTCTGGCTTCGGTTGGCCGTGGATTACTCGGTACCGTTGCTCTCTGAACCGCTGGTCATCAAGCGTGGCGGTCACGTGGATCAGTTGTCCTCCCGTCCGGGCATAGACCGCTATCGGATCAGAGCTCTGGAGAAACTACTGACCAATTCCAAATTGTCCCCAGAACAATACGATTGGGCGTGGGAAACCCTCAGGCGCAAGTGCGAGATATACGGGCAAGGGTGTCTAAAAAGGGGTAAACAGCAGGAGGGCGAACGGTATCTACAACTGCCTGAACGGTACAGGCAAAAGGCAGGTATCAGCAGGTAGCAAGCAGTAGGGACTAGGCACTACTTCGAACGGATGACGAGAACTGTGCCTGAGACACCAATCCAAAATGAAGCCGGTAGAAAACTCGTTGGTATGCGAAGCATCCACGCCAGGATATTCGTTTCCGAGTAGTGCCCAGCCCGCTGCTTGCTTGCAAGATAGACCTCGAGCCTCTTCCTATACTGCTCCGACCAGTAAGGCTCGAATTGCCTCCATTTCTCCTTCAGCGTATGGATGCACCGGCGGCCAGCTCATGACCCCGTCCGCTTCGTTTCTGGGAATCAGGTGAAAGTGGGCGTGGTCAATCAGTTGGCCAGCGGCCCTACCGTTGTTCAGCAGGATGTTGAAGCCGTCACTGTTGAGCTGCGACCCTACTGCGGTGCCGATCCTTTGTAAAGCCTCTCCCAACTGGGTAAAAACCTCCATCGGCATTTCGGGAAAGGTGGCGTAATGGGCCTTGGGAATCACCAAGGCGTGGCCTTTGCTTACCGGATTGATGTCCATAAAGGCCAATACCCCTTCGTTTTCAAGAATTTTTGCTGAAGGGATTTCGCCGCGAACGATCTTGCAGAAAATACAGTCCTCCATACTCGCTACCTCCAGTATCTCTATCCATCCTACACCCGCCCGGATGTTCCATGAATTGCCGTGGCAAGCTCATCTCCATGGTCGCAGTAGGCCATTCATGAACCATCCGGACTAGTTCCGTCTGATTCTACTGGGCACAAATGTGCACTGTCAATTAAGTAATCTCCAGGACTTCCCCGAATATGGATGGGTGCGGTCTGTAAATTTACAGTGGCCATCAGGTCTTTGAAAGCAGGAATCACCACGACACAGCGAAGCTGTTATTGGGCGATCAATTCAGCGCACGAGATAATGACCATACATGACGGCTAAGCCGAATGACGCAAAGCAAATGACCCGAAAGCGCCTCGCCGGCGAATCCTCCTGAATTCTGCATTCTGACTCCTGGATTCTTCCCAAATTGCCCCGACCCGAAGCCCCCTTCTTACAGCGAAGACCAAGACCAAAATTCCCAAAAGTGAATTCTGCACGTTACGAACTCTTGACAAGACAGGAAAAAAGGTTATCAAAGTCATTTTGAGAGAACCAGTGTGTCGCGGAGGAATCAATCCATTGAGTAAGGTCAGAGTCTGGACTTCGACTAAACAGAGGGCAAAGTTAATCGGCCTGAGCCTCGTCTTCCTAGGAGGTCTGGGTTGCAAGTTGCTCGCCCCGGCGAACGAGCTGGATGCCATCAAAGCCAGGGGCGAGTTGCGCGTGCTAACCCGTAATAACGCCACCTGCTATTTTGAAGCGCCCCACGGGCCTGCGGGCTTCGAATACGAACTGACCAGGGCCTTCGCTGACCATCTGGGTCTGAAGTTGACCTTTGTGGTTACCGACAACTTCCAGGATATGATTCCCGAATTGTTAGAGGGCAAAGCTGATCTGATCGCTGCCGGCTTTACCGCCACTGAGAGTCGGCGGCAAAGAGTAGCGTTCGGCCCCGGTTATCTGGAAGTGCAACAGCAGGTTGTTGGACGACGGGGAGGCCCGTCACCCGAGACGGTGGCCGATCTCATTGGCGAAGCGCTCTGGGTGAATGCCGGGACAGCCTACGAAGAGAAGTTGAGTGAACTGACGGAACAATATCCTGAGTTGGCCTGGATGCCCATCTCCGGTTATGAAACGGAGGAGATTCTCGAAATGGTGTGGCAGGGAATCATCCCACTTACAATCGCCGACTCGAACATTGTTGACGTAAATCGACGCTATTACCCGCAGTTGGTGATTCATTTTGCACTTGAAGAGGGTCAGCAGCTAGCTTGGGCCGTACATCCGCAACACACTAACCTGCTGCAGGCAGTTGATGAGTGGTTTACGCGTCCGGAAACCACAGCATTGGTCCACCGGCTCAGGCAGAGCTACTATGGACACCTCGAGGTTTTCGACTACGTGGACCTAGTGAAATACCACCGAAGGATACGGCATCGGTTGCCTCGCTACCGCAGTTACTTTGAGATCGCTGCAAAGAAACACGGACTGGATTGGAGGCTCGTGGCAGCGCAGGCATACCAGGAATCTCACTGGAATCCGACGGCCAGGAGCTTTACCGGGGTGAGGGGGATGATGATGCTGACTCAGGCGACCGCTGAAGCCCTGGGAGTGAAGAGCAGATTGGACCCTCGCCAGTCTATTAGCGGCGGGGTGAGATATCTGGCGGAACTGCACGACCGGCTTGGCGACGAGATCCACGAGCCTGATCGAACATACATGGCTCTGGCCGCCTATAACGTTGGCTGGGGCCATCTGAACGATGCCAGGACCCTGGCCGACAGAATGGGCAAAGATTCCGACACCTGGCAGGATGTGCGCACAACCCTTCCTTTCCTTCGTCAAAAAAAGATATATCGAACTTTACCTCACGGCTATGCTCGAGGAACCGAGCCGGTGCGATATGTGGACCGCATCAGGACGTACTACCACATCCTGATTCAGGCCACTGAACGGACCCCGGAAAGGGCCAAGCACCTGACGGAAAGCCTCAGGGCAAGTTGGTGGGAAGGTAAAAATAAGCCCATGTGAATCGACCCCTGCCACTGTACCCAAACTTTCAAAGCTCACCAGGGGCAGCCCCCATTATTCACGAAACGGTGTCGCGAGACCGTGGAGATGGCCTTGCCAGCGGTCAATCTCGCGGAACCGCGGGAACCCGAGGCGTACTTTAACAGTACGTCGCAGGGTGTGCTTGTCCTGCCTGTCCCGAGCTTGTCGCGGGGAGGTTGTCGCGGGGAGCCGAGCCGAAGGAAGATCCGAGGCCGGCCGGCCATATCTCCGGTCGCAGCAAGCGTTGGTGGATAATGCAGGCTAAGCCTGAACCAGGAAATAAAAGATAAGTCTGGACAACGGCAAGATCACCTTGTCTATGAGCCCAAGGTAGAGCAGCGCAAAGATGATAAAAATCCCGTACGGTTCGAGGCCGAGGTAGGCTTGTCTTATTCGAGAGGGCAGGATGCCGGCGAGAACCCTGGAACCATCCAAGGGGGGAACAGGCACCAGATTGAAGACCAGGAGCAGAATATTGATGTAGCAAACAAACAGGGGTAGATCCACCAGACGGGGCGGGGTTGACGCAGGTAGATTGCGAAGTACCAGTGCAGATAGAATTACGAGGGAAACATTGGCGAGAGGCCCGGCGGCACCCACCAACATCATTCCGCGTTTGGGGTCTCTCAGGAGGAAAGGGTTGACCGGAACCGGCTTGGCCCAACCAACCGGATACGGAAATCTGGTAAGGATAAGGATTAGGGGTAGAACCACGGTTCCAAATGGATCGATGTGCTTTAAAGGATTCAAGGTCAACCGACCAGCGTCACGGGCCGTAGAATCACCCAGCAATAACGCCGTGTAGCCATGGGCAACCTCGTGGAGAATCACTGAATAAAGCAATATGAGCACTTGCAGCAAAACATCAATCATTGGGGTCACACAGACGTCCAATCGTTGAAGCCACTCTTCAACGGGCGTGGTTCTTTACTTTGGTGGGCGGGTCCCAGCCGAGTCCTCTCCAGGATAAGTCCGGTCGACGTAGAGGTCAAGCACAGTGTTGTCTCCCTTGCTTAAACCCGAGGCTTGTTATAAGATGCGGGTACAGACTACCAATCCGCTGACCCACGACAAAGCAGATATTTACTTACAGCGACTCGAGCCTACAGTTCAGCCGTTTTTCTTGATCCTTAGCAGTCTTTCATCGGACCGGTTAGCACCATTGGACGGGAGTTTGGCATGAAGGTATTCGTCACTGGAAGTACAGGGTTTGTGGGCAACCATGTGTTGAGTGCACTACTGGAAGTGGGCCACCAGGTGCGAGCACTGGTGCGGCCGGGCTCGGAATATAAACTGAAACGGCCGGATGAGCTGGAGATAGTCAACGGCGCGGTTGGGGAGACCGCTACCCTGGTGCAAGGAATCGAAGGATGCGATGCAGTCATCCATCTGGTAGGGATCATCCGGGCCTTCCCGGCTCGCAACATTACCTTTGAGCGGCTGCACACCGAGGCCACTGCCAGTGTCATTGCGGCTGCCAAAGAAACAAGCGTATCTCGGCTGCTGCATATGAGCGCTCTGGGCGCTCGGCAGGACGGCCCCACTCCTTATCTCCGGACCAAGTTTGCCGCGGAAGAGCTGGTCCGCGAGAGCGGGCTGGACTATACAATCTTTCGTCCCTCTCTTATTTTCGGCCGAGGTGGAGAGGCCATTCAGATGTTTTCTGCTATGGTGGCCAAGAGGGTGGTTCCCATTATTGGAGACGGCCAATACCAGTTCCAGCCGGTAAGCGTTACCACAGTAGCTCAAGGCTTCGAGAAATCGTTGGCACTCGAAGCTGCCAAGGAGCAGACCCTGGACGTTGGTGGCCCCGACAATGTGACCTTCGACGAAATCATGGACACGGTGGCGAGGGTTATGGGAAAAACCATCACAAAAGTGCACGTGCCCGTGTTTCCCTTGCGACTGGCTACTTCAGCCCTCCAACACGCTCCCGGCTATCCGCTCACGACAGACCAGATAACAATGCTTCTGGAGGGCAGCACCTGCGACGAAAAACCTTTCTATGAGCTGACCGGACTTTCGCCGATTTCTTTGGAGCAAACCCTGAGAGAAGCAATTTGGTGAGGTGGGGATACAACCGCTTCATTCAGTGGAAGTAATCGCCCATTAGCTGCGGACACACGCAGACGAACGCAGAGGTTTCATTTTTGCAGGACGGCGGTCCTGAACTCCTCCCAGCCTATCCTGTTAATGACCGCCCCCAAGCGTTCCCCGCTTTTCGCATTGGACTTGAAGAAATCGACTAAGCCCCCTACCAGATCGAGTACTCGCTCCACATCCAGATCGCTGGCTAGCTCCCGGGCGAGTTGAGGGTGCCGTCCTAATTTTCCTCCAACCAGGACTCGGTAATGACCGCTGGCCATACTGATTGCACCACTTGGGCATGCGCGAGCGCAGGCGCCGCACTGGATGCAGAGCTCTTCATCTATGCCCACCAGAAAACCGTCGCTCAACAGTATGGCTGATTCTTCGCAGGCCATCTCACACTCGCCGCAAGGAGTACATTCCTCAGCATCCCAGGCGACGTTCGCCTGGCCTATAATACCGACGTCCTTGATTTGCGGCTGGGAACAGCCATTGGGGCAATCGGCCACGGTTACGCGGAGCTGATGGTGCAGCTTCAAGCGTTCACCCAATTGCGAGCGAAGAAAGGTCAGCAGATCGGCTTTTTCCATCAGCTCTTCAAGCTGGGAGACCAGGTCTGCTGAGGCGACAACTGCGTTGTTACATCCGCTGGAGCCAAAGCAGGCTTCCAGGCTATAACCTTTGATGCCTTCGCTGAGACTTTTCAAATGACGGCGTTTACTCTCTTCCAAATCAGCCTGCGTGACAAGAGTGCGGCCGGCCGCTGCAACTTCCTCTTCCACCTTTCTTCTCACCCGAGTCCGGACAAAGAAAGGCACCCGGCGCAGAGTTTTCTCAGCCTCGCTATCCCAAGTTATCTTCATGTTCGCACAGTCTCCTTCCGGAGCAAATGGCCTTCCAGGACGCACTGAAGAATCCGAACCCATCGAAGACCCCTCAGTGGGAAAAGGATTCGGTTTCGAAGATCCCGAGATCTTTTCGAAGGAAAGAGGAGATTCTGTTCTTCACTAAAACATGATTGGCAACAGCCATTCGTTCAATAAGACGGTTGCCGGACAGCCTCTTAAGACGCGTTTATCCCAGCCGCACAATCTCTTCAAGAAATTCTAATCCAACCGTCGACAGAAAACAATCAAGGCAGCCAGTTAGCCGTAAAGACGGAGAGGCTCCCCGTAGAGTTCAATGTCGCCGGTCTCGTCCAACCTCGCTTTTACACAGGAAACATTTTCGATCCCGCGAGTGAGCATGAAGTGCCAAGCTGCAGGGATGTCATAGAAGCCATCTATGGAAGCGGCGAGCACAAAGCTATCATAGGATAGCGACAGGTGAGCAAGCGCTTTGTCGGGTTCGAAGTTTTGCGGTAAACTGCTGCTGTCTGTGACGTAGACTATAAGCCCTTTTTTCATTTTCTCTTTACCTCCTTCGGTGACTTGGTAGTTTCAAGACTTCCGCCTTGTTGGATCAGTAAGTAGACTGCAGTGATCTCGCCCGGATGTTTCATGAATGGCCTACTGCGACCGTTTTACTTGTCATCACGCTTTATGCCAAGATCACGAAATCATGGCTTTTCCATTCCTGGTGATGGGTTTATCGAAGCGACCGAATGACTTGATGACGTCCGTTAGCCGAAATGACCTGATGACAGGCTTGTCAGGTACGATTCGGATCCAATCCCGCGGTACGATTACCCGGTGGCAAGCCCATCTTCTTCGCGCTCGCTCCGCTCAGTCCACACCCCTTTGGGGCAGGTCCCCAGTTACATGGTCTCGCCACATCAATTTATGAAACAACCGGGCTAGGGTAAGTCGAGGCGGGGCAAAATCCCCCTCGATCTCCCCCTGGCGTACGGCCGGTCTCTGTACCGTCCACCAAACCTGACCGCTTTCGTGAAACATTTCATAGCGGGTGCTGAGACCACCGTACAATAATCATCCTCTGCTGCTTACTTCCTCACAGCAGAGGGTGTTTCCCAAGGGCACCCGCCCCTGCCCGACGGGCGCCCTGGGAAACAAGTGGGGGTTGAGGATTGGTGCCAAAAAAAAATCCTTAAGCCGTCACCAGCTTAAGGATTGCACCCAGTTTTCTTGTTCCTTAAGGATTGTCGCTTCCGGCCAGTTCCTCGTGGCCTGTCGACAAGCACCTGAGCAGGTCTTCTGGCTCCCCCGCCCTTTTGACGACCTTCCCATCCTGATCAA
>CP070692.1:2301714-2313089 GCA_020353215.1 Deltaproteobacteria bacterium | reverse complement strand
GTCTGGATCAAGAAGACGCTGGCGGAGAACGCCGACGTGCGTTGGACCTTCTTGTTCATGCATGAGCCCTGCTGGGAGAACCCATCGAAGAGCTTCAAGGCGATCGAGCAACTGCTTCAGGACAGGGCCTACACGTTCCTTGCGGGGCACCTGCACTACTACGACTACGACAATCTCAATGGTCGCGACTACATCACCATGGGACCCGCAGGCGCCTCCTGGCACCACGATGGCCCGGGCAATGTGGATCACATCATGTGGGTGACAATGACCAAGGACGGCCCTCAGATAGGCAACATCGCGCTGAAAGGTCTCTTTGATCGCAAGGGTCTGGACCCCGAGCTGTTTGGCGCCTATGACCGCAAAGGAGCAGAGAAAAGAGATTCCAATGGGGAAGAGAAGAAGTAAATCCTGATTGCTTCAGCGAATAGGAAAAGCATCGGTTCAAAAAACTCGTTGGCGGCAGTCTCTGATAGCCAAGGAAGAGACCTCCAGGTGAAAGAGATGTATGATCGCAGTATAAAACAGCAGTAAATAAATAGACTGGTAAGAGAGTGGGCATTCGTATTCAAAGCTGGATGATTCGAAAATACGTCGGAAGTGGAGAAGATGAAGACATCGAGCGCGCCCAAAGCGGAAGGACTTTGCAACCGCACCTCCATCGGCAAAATGAATGCAACAAATATTGTAATGGAGTGGCCGCCAATGAACACGAGCAAAACGAAACACCGGCAAAGTGGAATGGTTCTTACCACTGGAAGTTTGACTCTATAACGTGAATTTAGTGTAAAAGAAAAAGAAATTAATGGAACCTGGCGTCCGGGAGAGCCAGATACCAGGCCAGGTGCCTACTGCAGGGTAGTAGTCTGGCATTCAGGTGTGCTATACATAGCGGTGATGACTATTGGTCACCTTCGTGTGGGTGAGACGGACATAGACAGGATTGGAGGTAGATTATGAGAGTTTTTCGTTTCTTTGTGTTGTTGGTCATGGTCATTTTGGTATCGAATTTTCCAAACTTGGCGCACGCCGATGGGTATGCGAACACAATTGAAGTCTTCAAGAAATCCCCAGCGGTACAACCTTTCTTTAAAGATGCCTACGGTTATGCGGTCTTTCCGACTGTTGGAAAAGGTGGAATCGGTATCGGGGGGGCTTACGGTAAAGGGCAAGTATATGCAGGAGGAAAGGTCACCGGAATAGCAAAACTATTCAAAGCGACCATAGGTTTTCAGCTCGGTGGCCAGGCATTTAAGGAGATCATTTTTTTCGAGGACAAACGCGCTTACGATGATTTCACTAGCGGTGAATTCGAGTTTGATGCCGCCGCCTCCGCCGTTGCTATTACCGCCGGTGCCCAGGCAAAAGTAGGTACCGAGGGAGCTGGTGCTGGGGCGAGTGCGGGACCTGCCACTGGAGCCCAGGCAAAAAGGGGCTATAGAAAAGGAATGGCTGTATTCGTGCACGCAACAGGGGGTCTAATGTACGAAGCAGCCATAGGTGGCCAAAAGTTCACCTTCAAACCCAACTAAACTCTTGAAGATTAGTTTTTCCAGATTGGCAAAATACATTATCACCCTAGATTAGAGAGCGTGGATACTCGATTCAGTTCCACGCTTTCTCTTTGTTAGCGAAGTATGCAATATGTAGTGAGCCGTTGCGAGTACTGGAGATTGCATATCAACTGAAAGCAAGGAATCGAAAACCAATACACTTCTGATCTCTGCTATTTACCTTCAGTCTAAAGCATCCGCTAATAGTCAAGATCTCCTTACCATATTGCAACTATTGCCAAATTTGCCCTGTTAGCAAGAGATGTGGAGCCCAAGTGCATTAAAGTTAGCATCGATATCTTGCGGAGATCTTGGGCCGTTCTCGAAATTTGACACACAAAGTTTCTCTTCCTGCATTCCCTTCAATCGAAAGTGAGTTATTAACAGTCGGTCGAGGAGGTATTCACAAGAATTGAAGTCGGGGTCGCGCAGGATATAGTCAACTGCTATAAAAAAACAGGCGGATGCCTTGGCCGTGTGTATCGTACCGTAGAAATCCGACCATTGATTACGTCAAAGAAGATTTGGCCCTTAAGGTCTGAATTATCCACCTATCAGACACTACCTTAAACTCCGAATGAGCTGGAGTTTGACGTGTTGGCTTACCTCCTTTTCGTGCTGGGATTTGTACTATTAATCAAGGGTGCCGGTGATAACCGCATGCGTTTGGAAACATGATTGGCCACACCATGTGCACGATACCGAGTGTCGCGCAACAGCGTTAGCGGTCGGCTCGTGAAAGGCTTCCGCCTTTTTTTTGATGTGATATAGTCCGTCGGAGACTTTGAGGACGTCGACATTCCGATCACGATTTCGAAATAAGCGGATTACTCTCGAAAGGCCTCTTGGATGGCATCTTTTAGCTCTCCTCGATGGTATGGATGTTAAACCATACCTATCGGATGACCAGCTGCATCAACTCAACAGATGATTTCATGACGAGGCACAACATGGGAATTCACGGGAAGAAGGTTGTTTGGTTCTTGCTCTCCCTAACGGTAACAATCGCACTGTTCGGAGGTACCGCCATCTCTCAAGAGGGGAACGGTGAGAAAAGCACTCAGGCGGAGACAACAAAGGCAGTCTCACCGCCGAGTCTGGCCGATCTCATTGCTTTAGCCGCTGCACTCGATAAACGGTTTTCCTCACAGGAGAGGGATTTGGCAGAGGGATTCGATCCAACTGCAGCGGAAAAGGAGTTCGTTCGGTTCAGCAAGAATCTTGATGCTCTTTCAGGTCGACTGCAAAAGCTGAAGGTCTCAAAGAGAGACGACTACGATCAACTTACCGGACTGAAAGAGACCATACTTGCAGAGAGTGCTTCTTTTGACAGTATCCGAGACCCTATCGCCGAACGGATCAGGAAGATTGAACTGTGGAGCAAAGAATGGTTGGAGGAAGAAAAGCGGTTGAAAGAGTTGCAGTCCTCCCTGGTAAAAGACGCCTCGGCTGCAACCTTAAGGCCAACCTTTGTAAAAGCGCGAAACACCATTGACAAGGCGCAGAAGCTCCTGGCGAGTGACCTCAAGCCAGTGCTGGTGGCAGAACAAAAAGCGGCGGATACCCAGGCCAGAATAGATGGACTTCTCGGGGAAGTGAACGATTACCTTCGCGTTCTACGAGGCGACATCTTGCGGAAATCAGCACCCTCAATGTTTTCAACTGATTACTACGCCCCGTTCAGCAGAGGTCTATGGGAAGAAACGAAAAAGGGACTGGAGATCATCTCATGGTCCAAGCCCCAGCTCTTTCAAAGAGACGGCCTGAAATTCCTGCTCCAAGTCTTTCTCTCTCTGATTCTGATTGCTTTCATCCTGCGAAAGCGGAGTTCCCTTGCCGCAGAGCCGCGCTTGCGTTTTCTTGCCGAAAGACCGTTCTCTGCTGGTGTGCTCGCCGGCTTCGCGACACTTTGGATTCTTTACGGCCTCAGTACCGGCGCATGGCGTGTTGTCACGGGGACCGTCCTCAGTATCTCTCTCGCCCGGGTTGCCGGTGCTGTCATCGAAACCGCCTGGAGAAAGCGGGTGGTTTACGTGCTGGTAATGCTTTTTGTGTTGCATGAGCTTTTCCAGTTCTTCTTCCTTCCGCTGCCACTCTTCCGGGGCTATGTCTTCTTTGTTGCACTGATCGGTCTGCTCCTCTGTGGCTGGCATGCCTTGAGAAGCCCTCGTGAAGGAGAAACCCGCATTTACAGGTGGACCTTGAATCTGGGAGTAACTGTCTCCGGAGTGATCCTCATAGCTGAACTGAGTGGGTACAGTCCACTAGCTAACTATTTGCTGGAGTCCGCGCTGGCCACAGTTTTTATCGTGATTGAAGCCTGGATACTCATGCGGTTGGCAAGAGGCGGCCTGGAGTGGGCCTTTTTCCAATCCGCCCTCGTAAAGATCCCCCTTTTGCGCAAGCATGCCCAAGCTATCGTCTCCTGGGCGGCACGATTGATAAACTTGTTCATAGGAGCCCTTATCTTCATGTACCTTCTTGCTAAATGGGGAGTTTACGACAGCCACGGCGAGGCGATGAAAGGCGTCCTGTCACTTGGAGTAACCATAGGATCCTTGCGGCTCACGGTTGGCTTTGTCCTCCTTGCTACGCTTCTGCTTTACGGCACATTGCTCGCATCCAGGGCCGTGCAGAGCGTACTGATGGAGGATGTCTTTCCCAGACGCAAACTAGAGAGAGGGGCCCAGATTTCCATGGCGCGACTGGTGCACTACGGCTTTGTACTGGTTGGGTTTCTTTTCGCCCTGGCGGTACTTGGGTTCGATCTTAAGAATATTACCATCATCGGCGGCGCTTTGGGAGTGGGAATCGGCTTTGGGCTCCAGCAGGTTGTCAACAACTTTGTCTGCGGTATCATCCTCCTCTTCGAAAGACCCATCAGCGTTGGTGACTACATCGAGCTTGGTGGTCAGTGGGCCGAAATCAAAAAGATTGGGCTTCGATCCACCATAGTGCAGAATTTCGACAGGGCGGACCTGGTGATTCCCAACAGTGATCTGTTCACCAATCAGGTGATCAATTGGACGCGCTCGGATCGGTTGGCTCGGCTGAAGCTACCGGTCGGGGTTGCCTATGGTTCCGACGTTCCTCTCGTGATGAAAATCCTCCAGGAGTGTGCAGCGGAAAACGAATCGGTGGCCAAGTCTCCCGAACCTCGGGTGATTTTCATGGGTTTCGGGGACAGCTCTCTCGATTTTGAGCTGCGCTTCTATTTACTGGATATCGACAAATGGTATGTCACCAGAAGTGATATCGTACAGGAAATCGAACGGAAGTTCCGTGAGTCAGAAGTCCAGATTCCCTTTCCTCAGCGGGACCTCCATTTGCGCAGTGTGGATGAATCCCCTGGCTCAGTCTTAACACCGCCTAGAGATCAGCGCCCCGACCTCGTAGTGGTCCCGAGGAAGGAGAAAGATGAGGAGGACGAGAAAGACCAATAAAAAATGAACACCCTACTATATCCTCCTTGTCAAGATAAATGATTACAGTGGATTACCACGAGTCGATTCTCGACAAGACATCTCCACGTAACACAACTAGTCGGAATACAACGGATCACCATCGTACATCAGGCGAACATGATCGGGTGACATCGAAGGAATTGTCGATAGACATGATGGATGGTCTCAAGTCTAGCCATAGTTACCTGCGAAAGTAGTAATGAATCCATTTCTTTTATGGTCTGAAAACAGGAGAAATTTCATGATGAATACCATAGTGGTTGTTACCCAACCTGAGTCAGCAACGGCCTTGGTGCGTTGGGCAGTGAGATTGGCGAAAATGCGGGGCGAATCTCTGATAGTTTTATGCTGTTTTTTCGGCGAGCCAATCCTTCCCCCAGAACCTGTTACTGCAAAGGAGCGGGAAGAGGCTGAAGAATTACTGCAGGTCGCTTCTGAAGCAGTGAGTGAAATCCAAGATGTGAAGGTTAAGTTTTTGGTGATGCGCCATCTCACTCCGGCCAAAACGATTATTGAGGCGATACAGGACAGGGAGGTAGATCTTCTTTGTCTTGGCATGGATTTCACCATGCCGAGAGACACCCCAGTTAACAGACTGGGTCGCCGGTTGCTGCGCTTTGCTCCCTGCAAAATGTTTGTCTTAGACCCGGGAGATGAAGACGGCTCACGCTATCAGCGCATCCTCCTCCCCATGGGCTTGCATCTAGGAGCTTTTGCGCTACGCACGGCTGCAAGTCTTGCGGAAAAATTGGATTGCACCGTGATGCCCCTCGAAGTGGGTTCCTACTTCGGCACCGATTCCCAGGAGGTTGCCCACCGCTCGCTGATAACGAAGCTCAAAGAGGCTGGAATTGAAGCATCAAAGTGGATCAAGCCCACCGTCACCCTAACAGGCAAGACGTGGAAGTCAATCGTGAACAAAAGCCGCAACAGCGATCTCATACTTATTAGAGCGACAGCAATCCGAGAGATGCGAAAATTCCGGCGCGAAGAAAGAAGCCAAATCGGCCCTGAGAACCCAAGAGTAGCTATCGGCCTAGTCCGTTCTTGGAGACTGGAGCGGAAGCCGTCATGGATCGGGATGATAGAAAGGCGAATCTTTAGCTGGCTGCCGACTCTCGAGACCACGTCTCGAATCGACCTGTTCGATCGCCTTCAGGTGGGGGCACGCTGGAATGTTGACTTTATCATGATGATCTGTCTTTCAACCGCCATCGCCTCCCTGGGGCTGATACAGAATTCAACCGCAGTGGTAATAGGTGCCATGGTTGTGGCCCCGCTCATGACCCCGCTCATTGGGGCGGGTCTTGCTCTTGTTCAGGGGAATACCTTGTTTTTCCGGGATTCTCTTAAGGCCATGGGCTTTGGCATCGGTGCAGCTCTGCTTATCTCTCTGTTTCTTGGCTTTATAGTCCCTATGGAGGAATTAACTCCGGAATTGCTTGCCCGGGGAGCTCCCACCCTAATCGATCTAGGAGTAGCCTTCTTTTCTGGAGTCGCTGCTGCCTATGCCGTGGCCCGACCTTCCCTACTGGGAGCCCTCGCCGGTGTGGCAATAGCCGCAGCTCTGGTTCCCCCCCTAGCGACAGTGGGAATTGCTCTAGCCAAGGGCGCATGGAGAATCTCAGAAGGTGCTGCCATTCTTTTTCTCACCAACCTCGTTGCCATTATTCTGGGTGCGGCATTCATTTATCGTCGCCTTGGTGTCCAAGGCTCAAGGCTGGGAATTGGGTTACCCCTCTGGGTTCGCCGTACGGTTATTTTTATGATTCTCATGTCGGTTACACTAATCGCACCCTTGGGATTTAAGCTGACCCAGCAACTCCGCGAAGGACAGACTCGTCCCTACACCTTACCTGTCAGCCAGTCACTTCGAGAGGCTATCAAAGAACGTGTCCATCAAGAAGAATACGGGGTAACCTTCATCTCTGCCTCTCGCTTTGGAATGAAGCATGACATTGATGTTGTGATTGTGTTGAGTGCGGCTAAGCCTGTCTCGGTTGGACTCATATCTGATCTAAAGCAATTGGTAAACGAACAAATACGGAAAAATGTCAATGTTGCGGTCCACACTTTCCAAGAGGCAGGCGTTAAGCGTACGAAATTCTGAAATCTAAACATCATGAAACCATAAGCTCACCCAAGTACTCGCGGCACAGCCGCGGGGTTTTGAAACTACTGGACTACAGAGCTGGGGGGCAGGCACTGCCTAAAATTGTTGAGGCCCTTGATCAAAAGGGGTCGCAAGGTGATGAGCGTATCAATCTCGCCTTCTACCTCGGCGTTGTTTCTTTTTCTTGGTATTAATGGTGGTACAATGTATGGTATTTTTGGCCTACCGCTGTGTCTTCCATCGGATTTTAGGATAGAAGCTAAAGAAGAGCATATCGAAAGTAGATTTGGCAAAGAAAAAAAACCTTAGATAAAATAGACGGTCTGACAGTGTTGAGAAAATATTTCATTATTATTTTAATGACAGCGCTGGGGTTGTTTCTGATCAACAGCTGCGCCACCTTGCCTAAAGACTTTGACAGACCGCCCTCCTATGCCTTCACCGATACGGATAGCACCCGCCTTGGCACATTCCGCGGTGATGAAGTGAAGGCCCATCCCGGGCAGTCCGGTTTTGTGCTTTTAGGAGACGGTCTGGACGCTTTCGTGGCCCGGGCAGTGTTGGCCAATCACGCCGAGAGAAGCATCGATGTGCAGTACTACCTTTATCACAAAGATCTCGTTGGTTTACTGTTTACGGATCTACTGCTCAAGGCGGCTGACCGGGGAGTTAGGGTTCGCCTGCTGGTGGATGATATGGATCTTGCAGACAGGGACCTGTCTGCTGCTGTAGTCGACAGCCACCCTAACATAGAGGTGCGCATATTCAATCCATTCAGCCGAAAGACAGGTAGAACGTCACAGTTTGTAAGCCGAATGGGTTCGGTAACGCGACGGATGCACAACAAAACATTTACGGTGGACAATCAGGCTTGTATTTTGGGAGGACGCAATATCGGTAACGAGTACTTCGAGGCTGATCCGGACCTGGCTTTTGCGGATCTGGATGTGCTTGCCATCGGACCGGTGGCCCAAAAAGTCTCCTCTTCTTTTGATCAATACTGGAACAGTGAACTGGCATATCCTGTGTCGGTGCTCATAGACAAACCGCCAACACCTGAAGAAATCCAACAGACGAGACAACAGTGGAATGAACTCGTCGCTCAACAGGCCGATTCCGAGTATCTGCAGGCCCTGCGAAATTCATCCCTGGCCAAAAAGTTCAGGAACAATCAGGTGGTTTTTCATTGGGGAGAGGCAGTAGTAATCTATGATCAGCCGGAAAAGATCCTTAAAGATTTTGACCAAACCGAATATCATCTGGCCCCTCAACTCAGGCCTTATTGGAAGAGCGTCGAAAAAGAACTAATCATCTTTTCCCCTTATTTCGTTCCAGGAAAGCCGGGAACAGCCTTTCTGACCCAGCTGGCCCAGCGTGGCGTTCGGGTGCGCATCTTGACCAACTCCCTGGCATCCAACGATGTCGGCATCGTACATGCGGGCTATTCCAAATACCGCAAGGACCTATTACGCGCCGGTGTCGAGTTATATGAAATGAACATGAAATTAACGCGGGAACAGCGTAAAGAAAAAAGAGGCAAAGGTGGTTCATCCAAGGCAAGTTTGCACGCCAAGTCATTTGTATTTGACCGCAATAAGATCTTTATCGGCTCTTTGAACCTCGACCCGCGTGCATTTCTTCATAACACCGAAATCGGTGTGGTGATCTCATCCGCGGAAATCGCATCAGGAATGGGCGACTGGTTTGATCAAAACATCGAAAAAATAGCGTTCCGGCTGGAACTGACTAAAAACAAAAACGGGACCGAACAGCTTCTGTGGTACGGTTTGGTCGATGGAAAAGAACACACTTTTGACGTCGATCCCTACACAGGTTTCTGGAGACGTTTCGGTATCAGCATTCTAAGTATTATGCCCATTGAATCGCAACTATAGGCTACTTCACAAATGTACAAGGGGTCAGGTCTACTTTTGACTCTTTACTCAATCAATTTACGAATTAACCGTTCAACCTTTGCATCGAGTGCTGCCGAGGTGAATACTTAATCTTGTATGTCTCTCACTGAGACTGTCGGTTTCTGTACTGCTACTATGTTAACTTTATAATTTCCTTAAATATTTGACATACGCTTATCAGGTGTGGACTCGGATGACCACCATCGACGTCGTTAGTACCTGAAGGCCTTACTTGTCCTTCTGACTGAATATCTCATACTTTAATGCACACTTTTGCGCTTGAAACCATGCCACCATAACTAGTGGTAGACTGAGAATGGTAGTTTTTCGTATTTCGGTTCGGTCACATCTGTGCCATATTGCCGAGTGACAGGGGCATCCTAACCCTTTTCGTGCCCCTCGGGTCCAGCGACTACAAGCGCCAGCTGCTGGCCCCTTTTTCTATACTCCAGCCCTCCATGCCACCCACCTAAAAATTCAACGATTATGTGACACTGAATGGTGGTTTTTTTATTGACATTGATAGGCTGGTTAGCCTACCTTGTTTCCGCTTTGATATGGGCCATAGTTTTGTTCATGTCCGATGTCGCGTGCGTGATGCCAGTCGCTGCGTAGAGATGCCACACCATGAGGCTGCGAGCTAAAACTACACTAGGAAACTGAGGAGGGTGAAAAATGTCCAGGCAGAAGCAGAATCAGAAAACACAAAGAAGAAGGATCACGTTCAGGCTGGAGGCATCAGAAGCCAAAGAGGCCATCTTGGTAGGAGACTTTAACAGTTGGGATGCCAAGAAGCACACAATGAAAATGGACGACAAAGGAAGGTGGACCAAGATTGTTACTCTTGCCCCTGGAAGATACGAGTACAAGTTTCTAGTAGACGGTCAATGGCAGAATGATCCCAGCAATGATCAAATGGTCCCCAACGGCTTCGGTACCCTCAACAACACCTTGACTGTGTAAAGGACTACATGGATTGAGGAGTAGCAAGAGTTAAGTGAAATGGCCCCTGCTGGACTGGCCAGCGGGGGCTTTTTTCCCGATACCAAAAGTCCCTTGACGGTTCTCACTATCTTGTGACAAAGTGAATTCGAGCTAGTCCAGCCGCACTGATGTTATATGCACCCTTCCAAAGGAACAATAGGGCTTCATATATCTGAGGTTCATTTTCCTACCGAATTTCTTCGTGTTCATATAACAACTATCGGACATTTTTGTAGTTGCTACGAGATACAGTGCTATCCAGATCCCGCAGTGCTATTCATTTGTCAAAGTCCACCCGCAGTAACTGGCCTCGCTTTGTTGTGAAGGCACCTCAGGGCTTGTGTTAACGTTTAAACTAACTGGGAGTAACCCTTCCACGGGCTATTCCACGCCCCATTTGTGCCCCTATCGGCCCAGCGGGGAGTGCGCCGGTTGCTGGGGTTGTTTTTCTTGGTGCTCGGGGTCGGTGGCCTTCCCTCTTCCTACTGAAACAAAAAAGTCCCCCATCAGGCACACGGCCAGGAGGAGGGGTTCTGGTCCTGTGAGAGGGTTCCAGGTCCGTGACACACCAACCTGAATGGTGGCCCGGACAGGACTCTCCTAGATTCTATTCAGGTCTGTATGGTACATGTCAAGGCTTTCGGGAAATCGTATTTCATATTTCCATAAATATATTATTATGTAAATACATATCTAAATACTTCATTGACGCAAACACCGCTTTGTGGGATATTCTGGTGCGATGGATAAGCGAGTTCACTTTATGACCACATTACGACAAGACCTGCTGAAAAAGCTTAAGTTCCTGTCCATCGAAGACCTTTTTAAGGAGTACGAGAGAGAAGTCACCGCAAGCAGGTAATTAGCCATGCGTATTGAAAACCGTCGATACCACAGGACCGAAGTCAATTGGCCGGTTACCATAGAGACCCCTGAAGGATCTATCGAGGGGGAAACGACAAATATCAGTTCCGGTGGAGCCTTCATATCTTGCAAAAGTCCGCTCACAGCAAATGAGGTCTTCGAGATGTTCATCCATATCCAGGACAGGGAGAACTCCTTGAGGGGCAAGGTAGAAGTGGTTTGGCTTTCCCCTCGTGGAATGGGTGTTAAGTTCCACCCAGATTCCCATCGAAAACCATAAGTATCTCCCCAGGGATGTGCTAGGTCACCTTAAGTTAGAGGGCATCGACGGGAGAAAGGAAAAGTCTGACAAACAGCTTGGTGCCAGCAATGGCTGAATACAAAGGCCATCTCCCCCCTGATCATCCCAAGCAGTGTCCGTGCGGACACAAGCACCTCTCTTGGTCCTCAGGCGACGAGGAGGTTTACTGTTGGGACTGCG
>CP070692.1:2290119-2301614 GCA_020353215.1 Deltaproteobacteria bacterium | reverse complement strand
TGGTAGAATATGGCAGTTTTCACAACAAAAATGCCTCCCACTGTGGCAGCGAAGTTAATGGAAGGCACCTTGATGGCAACAACCAGTGGAATTCCAAGCAAGATAAACCGTCCGACGAGGCCGAAATAATCTCTAGCTCTAACTCCGAGGCCCAAACGACGCTGCAAACGTAGCGCCATCAGCTTGAATTCCACCACACTAAAAATGCTGCCCAGTGCAACACCTTTGGCTGCTGATTTGAGATTAAGGATTAGGAAAACACAAGAAACGGCCAGGGATATTAACAAAGCCTTCTTAATCAGAGCCTTCTGTAGGGTCGAGTAGTCGCTCATAGTCAATAAACAGGAATTTTCAAGCGCGGGATCTCACGGCTTCTCTTGGTTGGAGTCCTCCATTTCCCTGATTTGCCGATAAACGGTATATCCGCCGCCGCCGATGCCAAGGAGGATAAAGAGAGTAAGAAATATGCCCTTGGTACCCAGCCACTTGTCCAGGTAATACCCAATGGCAAAACCAACGCCGATGGAGCCCACCATGGTCAAGCCCAATTGCGAAACCAAGGTAAGCTGCTCAAAGATCTTGCGGGATTCTTTACCCAGCATGGGGTGGGAAGCGCGTTAAAGTAAGCGTCCTCAGAAGGTTGTAAAAAGTTTCACTTACGACCGTCGGACTAAAATAGGGTAAATTTCCTGAAAAGTCCAGGATTTTTTTTGGGCTTGTTCAATGTGTTGCGATCAATCGAAATCCAAGTCTCGGAGAATCGCGCGAATTGCTCGTTGTGGAGTAGTCTTCCCCTATGCCTAGGTCGCTAAGGACATTTTTGGGGAAAGTCCTGCAGATGTTTTCCTTGACAGGTAATTACCCGGTATCTATAATAAATAACTTTAACAATTTGCAGAAATTCAACGGCAACCATATCTATGTTTGAAAATCTGACGGACAGACTGAACCGAACCTTCAAACGTCTAAGGGGGCAAGGAAAGCTTTCCGAAAAACATATCAAGGAAGCGCTCCGAGAGATCCGTCTCGCTCTGCTCGAGGCGGACGTACATTATAAGGTAGTTAAGCAATTCGTGGCTGACATCGCTGAGAGGGCCGTGGGAGCCGAAGTCATGGAAAGTCTCACGCCGGGTCAGCAGGTGGTCAAGATTGTCCACGAAGCCTTGACGGATCTGATGGGTGAAGAAGCCGCTGCCCTGGAACTGACTGGACGTTCACCCCTTATTTTTATGCTCGTGGGACTGCAGGGCTCCGGAAAGACGACTACAGCTGGCAAACTTGCCCTCCATCTTCAAGAACTCAACCGCAAGCCCTGTCTGGTACCGGCTGACGTTTATCGACCGGCGGCCATCGAACAACTGCTCACCTTGGGAGAGCAGCTCCAAGTCCCGGCTTTCCCCGCCACTACTCAAATGGACCCGGTGGAAATCGGTACCGCTTCCCTGGGATACGCGAGTCGGCAGGGAAGTGATAGCATCATTGTTGACACCGCCGGACGTCTTCACGTCGATACTGAACTGATGACCGAGTTGGAGCGACTCAAATCAAGTCTCAAACCCCGAGAGATCCTGTTGGTGGCCGATGCGATGACCGGGCAAGACGCGGTGCAGGTGGCCGAAGCTTTTGACCAGTCACTCGACCTTACCGGTGTCATCCTCAGCAAGATGGATGGTGACGCTCGCGGAGGTGCCGCCCTTTCGATTCGTCAAGTTATTGGCAAGCCTATCAAGTTCTGCGGGATCGGTGAGAAACTGGACGCCCTGGAACCCTTTCATCCGGAACGTATGGCCTCTCGCATACTTGGAATGGGAGATGTGCTGTCTCTCATAGAGAAAGCCGAGAAAACATTTGATGCGGAACAGGCAGAGAAACTCCAGGAGAAATTGGTAAAAGACGCCTTCACCTTGGAAGACTTCCGCGACCAATTGCAGCAAATCAAGAAGATGGGATCTCTGGAGCAGATCCTCAACATGTTGCCCGGTATGGGGAAACTGAAGCAATTGCGTCACCTCCAACCCGACGATCGGGAGCTCGTACGCACCGAAGCCATCATAAATTCGATGACCAAGGAGGAGAGACACAGACACACGATTATCAACGCGAGCAGACGCCGGCGCATCGCCAAGGGTAGCGGTACGTCGGTGCAAGAAGTAAACAAAGTCATCAAAAATTACGCTCAGATGAGGAAAATGTTGCAAAAGCTAAGCAAGGGTGGTAAACGCGGAATGCATCTTCCCAGAGGTGGTATCCCTTTGCCCTTTTGATGTGTTGACAATCGCCCACGTGAGTACGTAGACCGTTGCTTGTTCCTCACGCGGGCCTAGAACTTAAGCGGAGGAGTTGGGAAAGAATATGTCTGTACGGATTAGACTGGCCCGGAAGGGATCAAAAAAGAGACCGTTTTATCGAATCGTAGTGGCTGATGCTCAAGCACCAAGAGATGGTAAATTTCTTGAAATTATCGGTACTTATAATCCTTTAACCGATCCTGCTCAGGTGCAAATCGATCCAGAAAGACTTCAGCTTTGGCTCGAGCAGGGTGCCCAGCCAACAGACACTGTGAGGAGTTTGATCAAGCGAAAAGGGTTGCTCACTAGGTCCGCTTAGTTCGGGGACTTCTATTTCTCAGATGGAACTCTCCGGAGTTTCTGAACCGGCGTCACGCAGGAGGACGCGGCGTTAGTCAGAGGTTCTCAGCAGGCCACTGTTCGTCAGGTTGTTAGGAATACCCCACGACAACAATTTGTGAAGATCCAGACCTATCGTTCCGCTTAGTGGAGGTCGCCATGCTGAAGGAACTGATTGAGTTGATTGCGAAAGCGCTGGTGGATCATCCGGAACTGGTGGAGGTTTCAGAGTTGGAGGGAGAGCAAACCTCTGTGATAGAACTGCGGGTGGCCAAGGACGATCTGGGCAAGGTAATTGGCAAACAAGGGCGTACAGCGCGGGCCATGAGGACGATTCTGAGCGCTGCGTCCACCAAGATCCGCAAGCGGGCAGTTCTCGAAATAATAGAATAAGAGCAATGCTCACCGACCCACCGCTTCCCATCGGCAAAGTAGTTAAAGTCCATGGCTTAAAAGGGCACCTGAAAGTTGTCCCCTATGGGGAGACTCTAGCTGGTCTTGGTGACGGCGAGAAGGTGACGGCCTGCCTGCCTGATGGAAGTGCCCAGCAATTGACCGCAAGAGAGGTCCGCCCCCATCAAAAGGTCTTTCTCTTCCTCAGCCGTGAAATCGACAGCCTGGAGGAAGCACGAGCCATAGTGGGCGCCGAGCTTTGCGTCCATGAGTCGCGACTACCTGCACCCGAGCCTGACGAATTCTATTGGTACCAGCTCATTGGCCTTGAAGTAGTAAGCAGTGATGGCCGGAAGCTGGGGACAATAGAGGAGATTCTTGAAACCGGCAGCAACGACGTATACGTTGTACGCCGAGGATCCGAAGAGATCCTTATTCCTGCCATCTATGAGGTTGTACGGGACGTGGATCTCCAGAGACGGCTCATAACCGTCGATCTTCCGGAAACCATCTAGTGTCCACCCGGGCACGCTCTCTCCTTCCCCCGGTCGAAGATACCGGTTGTTGAAGATACCGCTTGTCGCAGATCGCGCTTGCGGGACGGTGCGGGCGAAGGAAGAGGGAGTGGGGAACGGCGCTGAGGACTTAGATGATCATTGACATTTTGACCATTTTCCCTGATATGGTGGCAGGGCCACTTCGCGAGAGTATCGTTGGCAAGGCCATTGATCGTAGACTTGTGGAGGTCCGTGTCTTCAACATTCGGGAATTCGCTACGGATTCACATCGTACCACCGACGATCGACCCTTTGGCGGCGGCAGTGGCATGGTGATGAAACCAGAGCCTCTGGCGGCTGCAATTCGATGTGTAAGGGCGAGAACTCCACCTCCAGTGGTAGTACTTCTGAGCCCCCAGGGGAGGGTCTTTAACCAAGAACTAGCCTGGGAGCTCAGTCGCCAACAGCACCTGTGTCTGGTTTGCGGCCGATATGAAGGTATTGATGAAAGGATACGTCATTACCACGTGGACGATGAAATCTCCATTGGGGACTATGTGCTCACCGGCGGCGAATTACCCGCCCTGGTTGTACTGGATGCGGTGGTAAGGCTGGTCTCGGGAGTCCTTGGCAGCAGCCAGTCCGTTGAGGAAGACAGTTTTGCCAGTGGGCTGTTGGAGTACCCCCACTACACCAGACCTGAGATCTTTGAGGGCCATCGGACTCCAGAGGTACTGCTTTCCGGTAACCACGGTGCCATCCGGCGGTGGCGCCGTCAGCAATCACTCTTGCGTACCTGGCAGAGACGTAGGGACCTCCTGGAGCAAATCGAGCTGAGCAGCGAGGACCGGGAATTGCTAACCGAGGCCATCCAAGAGGAGGCAGAGAATTGAAGGGTGAAGGAATTAGGGAATTGTGGAGCTGCAGTTTCGGACTGCTGAGTCCCTAAGTCGTCAAATCCTCAAGTTTCTGAAGTCTAGAAATGAATGTTCATGTGGCGTTGCTCCACTACCCCGTGTACAATCGAGAGCGCCAAGTTATCGTCTCCGCGATAACAAATCTGGATATCCACGACATCGCACGTGCTGCTCTGACTTACGGGGTGCGGCGATTCTTCATTGTCACCCCGTTGGAAGATCAGAGGCAGCTGGTGCAAAGGCTATTGACACACTGGCGGGACGGTCATGGGGCGCGTTGTCACCCCGAGAGGAAGGCGGCTCTACGACTCGTCACCCTAACCGCGTCTTTAAACGAAGCGGTGGCAAGCATCAAGGATCTTTGTGGTCGGCCACCGGAGCTAATGGCTACTGGGGCTTCTCTAGCTGGCCTCACCTTGAGTTACTCGCAGGCCAGAGAGAGGATTGGCCGGGGGGACCCTCTGCTGTTGTTGTTTGGAACGGGTTGGGGATTGAGCGAAGAAGTGCTGGGAATGGCAGATTATCTTCTGGCACCCGTGTATGGGTTTGCGGACTATAACCATTTGTCTGTGCGCTCCGCAGTCGCCATCATTTTGGACCGGCTGCTCGGGAGAAGAGATGACAGACAACACTCTTCCAGGGGCGACGGCGGCCAATGAAGTAACTGTAGCCCTAATGTTGCAAAACCACACCGGACAAGAATACCGTCCGGGCTCGATTCGCGCAATAGTGTGCGGGGTCGGCAGGAAGTTTTGACTTATATGCGAGTCCCCGTTGATTACGGTGCCATAACGGATTAAAGGAGACCATGATGAAGACCTTGTTAGCCCTTGACAGAGAACAAATGCGGACTGACATTCCTCAATTCAAGTCGGGGGACACGGTGAAGGTCCATGTCAGGATAAGGGAAGGAGACAAAGAACGCATTCAGGTGTTCCAGGGCGTGGTTATTCGTAAACGCAAAGGAACGGTCAATTCCACCTTCACCGTCCGCAAGATTTCCTATGGGGTTGGAGTGGAGCGCATCTTTCCGCTTCACTCCCCCTTGATTGACAAGATTGAGGTGGTCAGTCGTGGCCGTGTTCGTCGCTCGCGGCTCTATTATTTGCGAAAGCTTCGTGGGAAGGCCGCCCGTATCCGTGAACTTCGTCCCCGACCTAAATAGCCAGCCTCCGGTAAGTTTGAGCGTAAGTAGTACGTGGTAGGCTGCGGGACATGATCCTGCTGCATTAAGCCGATACCTCAAATTGCCTCTACTTACCCGGATAGGGCCCATGGCTGGATGCTCGCGAAAGATGCCATCTGCACCGCCACAAGCTTCGCTTTTCTCTCACCAATCCCTGGATCTCTGGCATTTTGAACGCAGGGCAAGGAGGAGACGTTTCCGTCGGATAGCTGGGGTAGATGAAGTTGGTCGCGGCCCGCTTGCCGGGCCTGTGGTGGCAGCGGCCGTGGTACTGCCATGGGGATTGGACCTCCCTGAGGTTCGCGACTCCAAGCAGCTCAGCGCTGCCCAGCGTCAGGCTTGCTTTGACAGGATCCGCGCTGTGGCTGCCGCTGTGGGCATCGGGGTTGTGAGTGCCGAGGAAATCGATCATATCAACATCCTTGCTGCTACCTTGGAGGCCATGCGGCAGGCAGTCAATCAAATCGATCCCCTTCCCGATTTTGTCATAGTGGACGGCCCGTGGAAGGTTGCCCTTCAACTGCCGCAGCAACCTCTCAAATGTGGAGACCAACTGAGCATTTCTGTGGCGGCAGCATCCATTGTAGCCAAGGTACATCGGGACAAAATGATGGTCTCCTACCACGATGTGTATCCCCAGTACAACTTCGCCCAGAATAAGGGCTATGGCACCAGGGAGCACCGCGATGCATTGGCCCGATTTGGGTCGTGTCCATTGCATCGACAAACCTTCCGTGGTGTGCAGGGTAGCTGCCAGAAAGCACGGTCCTACCCTGCATTATTCACGAAACCGGATCGTGAGACCGTGTAACCGGGGACCCACCCGAAAGGGGTGGTGACTGAGCAGAGCGGAGCGAGCGCGAAGAGGATGGGCGTGCCACGGGTCAAGCGCAGGGAATCGCACCCCAAGACGCACTTGATCGGTACGGCGCAGGCTATGAGGGCCCAGGACGGGCATATCCCCGGTCGCAACAGGCAATTAGTGAATAAATCGGGTTAAATCGCCGCAACCCAACATCGCCTACCATGCATGACAACGGCAAACCACCCAGCGGGAGCTTCAGCAGGAACCGAACGCAAGGCCATGCAGGGGAACAACTTGCTGTTCGCCACCTGAAACGTCTGGGCTACCGTATCCTAAGCCGCAATTATCGCTGTCCCCTCGGTGAGATTGACATCGTCGCGCGACATAGAGGCGTTCTGGTCTTTGTGGAGGTGAAATCACGTCGCAGCAAAGCTTTTGGTTCACCGAAGTTGGCGGTCACCTTGTCCAAACAGCGAAAACTGAGCCAGGTGGCTTGGCACTATCTCCAAGAGCATAACCTTGCCGAGACGAGCGCTAGATTCGATGTGGTAACCATCAGTAACATGCCAGCGTCACCCCGTTTTGAGGTGATCCAAAACGCATTCGACTCAACGTACTGAAGCCGTCAGGGTTCAGCTCTCAGCCATCAGCTTCCAGCTGGGTAAATGGTAAACTTAGTATGTTGGTCATCTGAACTGTGTACCATTTACCATTTCACCGTTTACTGCTCACTGCTTACCCAAAAGAAGGACAGCCACATGCCTACCGAACCTGGAACCCTCTACCTGGTGGCGACTCCCATTGGCAACCTGGAAGATATTACCCTCCGGGCTCTCCGTCTGTTGCGCGAGGCTGATTTGGTCGCCGCAGAGGACACACGCCGTACACGCAAGCTGCTCAGCGCCCATAACATCCGCCGGCGTCTACTCAGCTACCATGAACACAACCTGAAAACCCAGGGGCCGCGGTTGCTGCGTGGTCTGGCCGAAGGCAAGTCTGTGGCTTTAGTTACCGATGCCGGTACTCCTGGCATATCGGACCCAGGGATGGACCTGGTCCGCGGGGCGCTTGTTCAAGGTATCCAGGTAACTGCAATCCCTGGACCTTCAGCAGTTACGACGGCCTTGACCGTGTCTGGACTTCCGACGCACCGGTTTCTTTTTCTGGGATTCCCGCCCAGCAGGCCTGCGAGCCGCCGAGCCTTTCTCACCAAGCATGCGCGAACAGAGGAAACCCTAGTTCTCTTCGAATCTCCTAAGAGATTGGCGGCTTCCTTGCGAGATATGAGAAAGATCTGGGGCAATCGCAAGGTTACTGTGGCCAGGGAGATGACCAAGGTTCACGAGGAGGTCTTCCGGGGAAATATCGAGGAGGCCATAGTACATTGGCCCACCACGGCCCGCGGAGAGATTACCCTGTTGGTCGCCGGAGCTGAGAGCGGAGAACGAACACCAGAGGATTCTCTCATTGAGCATTTGAAGAATTGCCTTGCCTCAGACCGCCGGCCACTCAAGCAAGTCGCATCCGATGTGGCCCAGGAAAGGGGCATCAGCAGACGGTTGGTGTATCAAGAAGCGCTCAAGCTTAAACGCGAGTTATCTGAACCATAGATCACTCACACCGACCATGGAGCATGGCTAACGGCGTCATGAAGCATAGCACCATAGCCATAGCGTCTAGTAAGCAGTGAGTAGTAAGCAGTCATCAAGTCACCAGGCCTTGCGTCATTATGCTTCACTCTCACTGAAGAAATCGCGCCTAGAACTCGGAGAATGGAATTGAAACTAATCTTTTTCCCCGTGCCCTATGCTCCATTCCCCATGCTTCGTGACAGCGAAGCATAATGACTAACAGGTGTCTGCTGCCTGTTGCCAGTTGCCGGCTGAAAACGTGCTTTGCTCGATCTATTGACTTGGTCTTATCCATATGCTAAGAAGGCACTGCCACTTCGCTCGGGGGATTCGCCGTTTACTCGCCTATGCTCCCATCCATCCGGCCGGATACGAAATTTGCCCGGCAGAAATCGAGCCGGTGGGGACTTCTTATGTGTTTGAATGGTAGCCCCTGTGTTCCAGGGCAGTCGAATAGCAAGGCACAGAGAGTATGGTGTTACGAAAAGAGTTCACGATTCGAAACAAGCTGGGATTGCATGCTCGGACTGCTGCCAAGATTGTTCAGGCCACTACTCAGTTCCAATCTCGGATCCGCATCATAAAGAACGACCGGGAAGCAGATGCCAAGAGCATACTGGACATTTTGACCCTATCCTGCCCCCAAGGAACACGCATTGAAGTGCGGGCCGAAGGCGAAGATGCCGCCGAGGCCATATCCGCCCTAGCAGTGCTCTTCGATAACAATTTCGGCGAGGAATAGAGCGATGCCCCCCGGAAGCGCCCGCATGGTTTTAGATGGCATTGGGGTCACTCCCGGCATTGCCATTGGTAAGGCCCACCGCGTGGACCGCGACAGAATCTCCCGTGTCTACTATCACTTGCTCTCTCCACTTCAAAAACGTGAGGAAATAGAGCGTTTCGAGGCGGCAGTGAGTAAGGCCGAGTTTGATTTGAGAGAGATTAGATCAAAGATCGTGGGAGATTTTCCCGAACATGTTTACATCCTGGACGCCCACCTTCATATTCTCCAAGACCAAATGCTGTACAACGAGACTATTCGTATCATCGAGGAACAGGGAATAAATGCCGAATGGGCTTTGAGGCAGGCCCTGGAGAATGCCCAGCGCCTTTTTGCCAAGATCGATGACGAGTACATCCGCGGCCGATTTTCGGATGTTGATTATGTGGCAGCACAGGTACTGAGTAACCTCACGGGCCGCAATGCTCAGAGTGTTGCTGGCATCAAGGAGAGGGTGATCATAGTCGCCCATGACCTCTCCCCCGCAGACACCATGCAGCTTCAGGTGGAAAAGACCCTGGGATTTGTCACTGACATGGGCGGTAAAACCTCGCACACCGCGATCATCACCCGCTCGTTGGATATCCCCGCAGTGGTGGGCCTGGAGAATGTTACCCAGGCTGTGAATTCCGGCGAACTTATGGTGGTTGACGGCACTGTTGGCAGGGTGATCATAGACCCGGATGAAGAATTGCTCAACTACTACCACGAACGCCAGTTTCAGCTTGAGCGTTACCGCAAGGAGTTGGCCCGCTCCGCCAAGCTTCCCGCCGAGACCGAAGACGGCTTTTCCATTAAGATAGAGGCTAACATTGAGTTTCTTGAAGAAGTTGTGGCGGTGATCGACAACGGCGCCGAGGGCATTGGACTGTATCGTACTGAATATCTCTACCTCAACTCGGAATACCCCCCGGACGAGGAAACCCTGTTTTGGAACTATCGTGAGGTGGCCGAAATAATCTATCCGGAAATGGTCACCATACGGACCCTAGATATTGGTGCCGATAAATTTTCCGCCAAAATGGGACCATGCGGTGAAACCAATCCTGCTTTGGGTCTCCGTGCCATTCGCCTCTGTCTCCAGGAAAATGAACTGTTTCGCACCCAACTCCGTGCCATCCTGCGAGTGAGTGGAATTACCAGAAACGTCCAGATCATGTTTCCCATGATTTCTGGCGTAGGTGAACTGCGGGCAGCCAAAGCCATCCTCACCGAGGTGATGGAATCCCTCGCCCAGGAGGGCACTAAATTTGACCAGAGTCTGCACGTTGGTATCATGATCGAGGTACCCTCGGCGGTTGCTGTGGCTGACCTCCTTGCCCGTGAGGTGGATTTCTTCAGTATCGGCACCAACGATCTTGTCCAATATACCCTGGCAATCGACCGGGTTAACAAGCAAGTTGCCCACCTATATGAACCGCTCCACCCGGCAATCCTCCGAATGGTAAAGCAGGCTTCGGATGCTGGTCGCAAGGCCGGCATACCGGTGTCCCTGTGCGGAGAGATGGCGGGCGAGCCTCTCTATATCCCTATCCTTCTAGGTTTCGAATTGGACTCACTCAGCATGAATGCCCTTGCAGTCCCGCGCGTGAAGCAGATCATCCGTAACGCCAATCTGGAGGAGTCCAAAGCATGCCTAGATGAGGTTCTTCAATTCAGCACAGCGAGCCAGATCAATGAGTATCTGCGCGAGCTGACCTGGCGGCGGTTCCGAGAAGATTTCGAGCTCTTTGAGAATAAACTCGGCACGCTGTCGTCCACCCACGGCGATCTTTCATGAAACAGGGAAATATTAAGATCGTCTGTCAGAACAAGAAGGTGCGGTACGACTACCAGATCTTGGAAGTATTTGAGGCGGGCATGGTCTTGCTGGGCACGGAGGTGAAGTCCCTGCGTCAGGGAAGGGCCAACCTCAAGGATAGCTACGCGAGGATAAAAGACGGCGAACTTTTCCTCATGCATGCACACATCAGCCCGTACACCCATGCCTACTATGACAACCACGAGCCTGAGCGTGTGCGCAAGCTGCTCGCTCACAAGCGCGAGATAAAGCGACTGCAAGGCAAAACCCAGGAGAAGGGACTGACCCTGGTGCCGCTGAAGATCTACTTCAAGGACGGCAAAGCCAAGGTGGAACTGGCACTCGTTCGTGGCAAGCGAATCTACGACAAACGTGAGTCCCTGAAGCGAAAAACCGAGCAACGGGAACTCGAAAAGGCCATCAAGGACAGACGCTAGGCGCCATCTGCGACAGTAGGCATCAGGAATGCACCGAGTCATTAGGCTTCGCCGTCAGTACGCTATGCCGTCATTCGGTCATTTGGACGAACACCCGCCGTCAAGTCATTGGGCCATTACTATAACAAGGAATGGCGAAGCTTCGCAGTGATTTTGGAATAAACCAACATACTGACCTCAAGGCTATCATTGACAGCTATTCATGGTGTCAACCCACCTGAATGACCCAATGACTATAATTGACAGCGAAGCGTAATGACCAAGGAGCGACCGCTGCATTCTACCTAGCTCGGATATTTCATGAATTGCCGTCGCGAGAACGCGAAGATGGGCGTGCCACCTGGCAACCGCAGGGTGTGGGTTCCGAGGCGTACCTGAACGGTACGTCGCAGGGGCCGACACCCGAGGACGCCAGGAAGG
>CP070692.1:2278494-2290019 GCA_020353215.1 Deltaproteobacteria bacterium | reverse complement strand
TGGATTGGGGGTAGCACTCTCCTCTCTCAATCACCCAAGAGTTCTTTAACTTTGGTGATCAGTTTCTCTACAGAGAACGGTTTGGTCATGTAGTAGTCAGCACCCTACGCTTCACCTATAGTGCGATCCTGACTCCGGTTCTTGACACTGAGCATGATGATGGGAATATGCTTTGTACTCAGGGTGGAACTTCATACGTTGAGAGATTCTGTAGCCACTTATGTCCGGCAACATTATATCGAGAATGATTAGGTTTGGTTTCCAAATGCAAGCGTAACGGAGTCCACTCCTGCCATCATATGCTGCCGCACATTGATAGATCTCCCCGTCAAGGTGCGTCTGGAGACTTTGAACGAGGTCAGGCTCATCGTCAACGATCAGGATCTTCTTCTTATCCATGGCTTCCGCCTTGTGAAGCCCTGACTCGATTCATCACGAGGAGCTTGACCTCCTGCCTAAAAGCTACCTCCATCTTGCTGCTGCCAATTATGCTACGAACGAAGCCCAGGCCGTAGGTAGGATGGTCGATGGCCTGCTTTACTTGATAGGATGCGCTCTGGTCATATGGCCAAGTCTGTGCATCCGAAGCGTTTTCTAGCAGATTCTGCCATTCCTTCTCAAGTTCCCCAGGTCTGGGGTCTCGAACTGCCTTCGCCTTCACATGGCTTTTCATCTGACTTTTTCTGGACCGTGGCACTTTCCTATTCTTTGCCTGAGGTGAGGGACGGTAACGGTGCTGACCCCAACACCGAGTGCAGATCACGAGGTGAACCCTTCCTTCAACCATTGCCACGACCCGGTGAATTGTTTCCTCTCTACAGCGGGTACAAATAGAGTCAATCTCGTCACCAACCGATGTGACTCTTCTCTTATACTTATCAATACAGGTTTTTGTGCTGGCATCGACAGTGCAATGTTCTGAAGGTTTTTTCATAGATCCACCAATCCGATCACGGTTGGAAAAGTAGTAATCGAGAACCCGTTTCTTCACATCGGTCCGGTTCCTATCCCTGATCTGTACGGCTTAAAAAGATGACCAACCCCTTTCAACCCGAGAATGAGACAGCAGCAAATCACCGGGATTCTTTATTCAGTTCTGCACAAGCGGAGGTTCGAGCGAATCGGGGTCATAACTCTGGAGCATGCCATAGTTTTAGGGTGGTCTGCTCTCACTCTCACTGCATCTCATCCAGTGCATCAATCAACTCCCAGCACCTGGCGCTGTCCTCAAGCCACGTGTCGATGCCACAGTCGGCAAACTCGTAGTTGCTGCACTCCTCGCAGGTAAAACTCGCCCAATGTTGGGAAATAGCCAGATCAAGACACTGATCATAGTTGCTGCAAAAGACGTATCTTTTGGGGATTTCCTCGTTCTTTTCAAAAGGTGGCGCTGGTCTTGGATTGATGGCAGGTTTGGTCCGATCAGAAGACGAGTCCCATTCAAGGCTCTGGTCAACATGATGTTTACCGGGACTCTTCACGGCCTGGCCAGTCTCAACGTATTGTTCTTCCCATTGTGCGTAAGCAGGTTCCATCGAGTTGCTCCTTCTTCAAATATTTCGACCCGCTGATGCCTTCGTCGGGAATCTTATAAGCAGGGATAATGCCAAGGACGAGGGAATGCTGAAAATCTATTAAATACAATAAGTTGTACGAAGTATCCCGTAATGGCCTGATTGGTTAAATTGACAAATATCGTCAAAAGGCCTGGTATGGACCGCAAAGCGTAGGCTAGAGTCTAGCTGGCTACACGAAGGGAAGCGTCTATTTTGAAGATGGGTTGCTTCATGGGAAGGAAGAAGTGTAACTTTGATCGAGCTATATGAAACCCTATCTAAACGCCAGGACAATCAGCTTAACATCCATGGCGCAAGGTAGGCTTTCTTCCTCTGCGGGACAAGATATTGAAAGACGACAAAAATGTCAAAAAGGTGTTATTCAAATTCCCCTACTCGCCCCCTGGGCTTTCATATAGTAACGCTGATGGCAGGACGTAAGAAGCTAGTTGGTTGATCCAAAACGTCCAGATCCACGTATACGGGATAATCCAACAACCAGTTCTATACTTTGAATTGTCCCGCCATTTGCTTCAACTGCCCGGCCATCTTTGACAGTTCCGTTGCACTGACGTTCACCTGAGAACTGCCGGTGGATACATTAATAGTTGCTTCATTCACCCCGGAGATGTCCTTGGCGATTTTGCCAACCATCGTAGAGCTATGAGCTACACTTTCGTTGATCTGCCGAATCCCCTGGTGCGCCTGAGCTACGTTGTTGGCAATCTCTTTGGTAGTCAGTGACTGCTCCTCCACGGCCGTGGCAATGGTTGAGACAATTCCATGTACATCGTCTATCACTTCGCCAATCTGCCCTATCTCCGCTACTGTCATTGCGGTGGATTTCTGAATTCCTTCGATCTGCTCCTTTATCCCCAAAGTGGCATTGGCTGTCTGCTTGGCCAGTTCTTTGATCTCATTGGCGACGACAGTAAAGCCCCTACCAGCTTCGCCAGCCCTGGCGGCCTCAATGGTGGCATTTAGGGCCAGAAGATTAATCTGCGCGGAAATATCAGTTATTGTCTCAGAAACCTTGCCTATCTCCTCGGCTGTATTGCCCAGATCGTCAACCCGATCTGAGGCACTCCTGGCCTGGCTAACGGCATCTCCGGTAATGACACTCGCCTTTTCACTGTTACGGGCAATCTCGTTGATGGTCGTCGTCATCTGTTCTATGGCCGCCGCTACTGTGCTAATGTTGGTGGAGGTTTGCTCCATAGCACTAGCCATGGAGTGCATGTTGCTACTCATCTCTTCGGCCGCTATTGCCACAGAGTTCGACTGGTCAGAGGTCTTGCTTGCCCCAGTAGACATGTGCTCAGACAAACTAGATAGATCATGAGAGGAGTTGCTCAACGTATGGGCACTGTGAGTTATGTCCTTGGTAATCCTGGACACCTTCGTTACAAAGGTGTTAAACCACGCTGCCATTTTGTCCAGCTCATCTCTCAGCACGCCTTGAGCCACGTGGCATTCGATACAGGCTTTGAACTTGCCTGAAGTGAGACACTGGCAGTAGATCTCTCCCGGCGCATTAGAGCCGACAGTTTGCCAACAGCTTGTCTTCTTTCCGTATTCCGGGCAGTCCGTCTGGTTGCATTTTCGTATTTCTGAACAGTTGACCTTACGCATATCGGCTCGTTTGGTCAGATCACCCTCTTTGGCCATCTCCCTAAACGTGTTGTGCATATTAAGTATGGCTTTTCGGAATCTTTGAGTAAGGGTATAGACTGCGGCAGCTACTATCAGCAGAGTCATGAAGCTGATTATAAGACCAAGCTTTTGGTTCTTATCAATGGCTACTTTAATAGCTTCCATGCTGGCGTTGAGATTTTTAATTTGCCCAAGTAGCAGCGTGTCAATACTCGCAGTGATCTTTGTCCCCAAGGAGTTGAACTCTTCTTTGAATCTATCACCTTCGCTGTAATCCCCATTCACATAAGCGTTGGCCATTCTCTTGCCTGTGGCGTAGTAAGCGTCGAAATCGTTGTTGAGTAGTCCTAATTCATCGATTTTCTTCTCAGCATCCCTTTCGGTGAACAGCTTGCGCAGCGAAACTTGATTCTCCCTGAAGATAGCAGCCCGAGTTTCAGCTTCTTCTAGTGCATCATCGAGGCTTTGTGGCGTCCTCGATACAGATGTGTCGGTTAGCAATTCCTCAATCTCGATAAGTGCTGCGCGCATATCCTTGGCGATAGTGGCGAGGGCAAGGAAGTCAACACGACCTTGCTCGGCGAGCCGCTTAGGAATATTCCCGTAGATTATTGTGATAACCGAAGAAATTGACATCATAAGAAGAACAACCAAAGTGATGATGTTAAGCTGCTTTCCGATTGTCAGTTTCATGAGCGCCCCCCGATACTGATCTTGTGAAGAGTTCCAACTCCGTCAATGATGTCGGGCAAATGCTTCAGATAGGGTTTCACATCGAACATGCCTCAAACAGAGCCATATTGAGCATTGTAACCGTGTTAGGACCCTTTTTTCTCCAGTCCCTGGCTTGTAGTGCCTGAAAGGGTTGTTTCCCGAGGAATTGTATCAAGATCCTGCACTGCACAGGCCATGGCTTTTTGCCTCATTAAGACATTTCAGATCTCCATAGTAGAGTTTCACTGTGTCAAAAAGCACATCTTGTGCCAAATGAGCGATTAACCACCATATAATTTGAACAGATGACGTTGACGGCGAAAACGAGGGATCGACGTCAACAAGAGCATATTAGGGAAATCAATGACGATTGGAATGCTCACTGTGGATTCAGTGGAACAAGTACTAGGCAGGCAGAGGGCTGTGAGGCTTGGGCGAACTGAGTTGGTGCTAGCCGGTCCAGAATTGCGCTTCGTGCTGCTTTTGATGGAAAGCTTTCCTCTTACCTTCCTGCGACTGCGCAACGGGCTGCTCAGTCAAACAAAATCAGCGGCCGGCAGAAAAACTAGCGTGGGTTACAATGAGTAGCATTGCCCATACTACTTGCTCCGCTGGATCGCATACTAGCCTAGTTTAACCCGTGATTAGTAGAAACGGATGAACGTCAAGTTATCGCAGAAAGAAGCATTGAGGATCTTTTGCCAGGTTTTGAACTATCCGTGCAAAGGCGAGTCAGTGATCTTGCCATGTGAGGGTTTCGCGCAAACTGGCTTTTCTTTCACAGTAACGTATGCGGGGAAAGGCCTTAGCCGCTTCACGCGATACCATGACCCGAGTGAAAACCTCAACTATGTTCCCGAGAAAATCATTATACAGTGGTCATAAGATTGCGCCGACGATCGTAAGCAGCGGTTACGGTTGCATCCCTTTCCCTAGTGGAGATAGAAGCTTTCAGAGTATGCTGCACGCCAATGCTGACAATATCTCCATCTTTTAGTCGGGCACAAATTACTTGATCGCCATTTACGACTGTACCGTGGGTGCTACCTTCGTCCCAGATGAACAACTCGTCCTGTATTTGTGCAATACCAGCATGCAGACGCGAGATATCAGGCTCCTCAATTACGATGTGATTCTCAGGAGCACGACCAATGAACCGGACATCTCCATTTTGGAAAGCGTATTCTCTTACGACGAGGTTTTTAAACCTCACTTCAAGTTTAAACATACCCCCAGCCCCTATTGCCGGTTGGCTAGACTTTGGACGATGTTGGTACAAGATGCAAGCTTTGTGCCCGCCTGCCCGATAGCTGGGCAGCGTGTACGGGTGGAAAAGAAAAGCCCCATCGGCCTGTCGTGCACCTATTTTGGTCTGCGTGGTTCGCCGATGGGAGTTTGAGAAGAGTAACAGTAGGGAGGGGGATGTGCTCACCGCACTATGGGACCAAAGCAAACCCGATCTCAACAAGAACAGCGAACCCATTGGCTCTTCAGCATCCGTCGTAGTTGAATTGGTCTTCATAGAGCCTTCGCTGTGATGTGAGAGTTCCTTTCTGGGAGGATAGTGGAAGTCTATTCGGTCTTACACTTTTTGTCGCAGGAAAAGTAAATCTTGCCCTCGCGAGAGAAAAAGGTGAGAGAGTCGCCTCCGTCGACCGTTTTTCTACACTGAATGCAGATCAGCTTCATTGAGTGGGCCTCGTTTAATCACAGTCAGATAAAATGTCCGGTAGGCTTTTTCTGTCAAGGCAATCGCAGCTAGTGCAACCACATGCTCTCCGGTTCATGACTGAACGGTTGTCTTCATCCTGGCGTCTTTGCCAACGGCCTTTTCTTTTCTCCAAACCACCATCTGCAAAGTAGTCCAGGTCATAAGTCTGTCTGCGGTCATCAGAACGGGCACTCATTCTCTCAACACCCCCGTGATCGTGTTGGCGAAATAGGAGATTTACTCAATTTCCCAAACTCCACAAGACATTCCGAGCGGTTAGAACAAAAACAATATCTTCCCGGTTAGCGCATGACTGATCACGCCGAATGAAACGAGTATTGAGGCTATTACGACAGCCATTTTGGAAACTCTTGATTCCATGATTAACCTCCTGGTTATTTGAGACTGATCTGAGTAGTCTCGATTCCTAGTAGGATTGTGGGAACTGAAAGAAACGTGCCACTTTGCCATGAAACGATTATTATTGTCGTTTTAGCTAGTTAGCCAGAACTCGGTCTTTGATCAATGTTGGAGTATTTGCTCATGGAAGTCGAAGATTGTCACACTTGCTGCCACTTTTGGCGGGTAATGGTAGCGAGCCAAAGCAGAGCCAATGACGCCTCAATCTTCCTTGAAAGACGAACAGCCCTCCGGGGCAGGGATAGCTGCTGTATATGGGGGTGATAACAAATAGCTAACGGTAGGAGAATATAGATATGAACGGTTTAGAGCCAGAACACGGTAATGGTAGATCTGAGTGACAGTGCCTCAATTTGTATCCGATTCAGACAGCTTATTCCGAGGTGGTGTCTCACCTCTGTAAAAGGACGACCCTGACTATTTTCATACGCCGGAAGCGACAAATCTGTTTCGCTCAAGGGAAAAATCCGAATGCATCAATGATCAAGCTATTTGAAACTTTATTTAAATGCCCGGAAAGGAAACCCTAACGATGCAAAGCTGTTACCGGCCAAAACCGGCAAATTCGCACCAGAGTCCCGTTGGCGGGACGCCCTTGCTCACCTCGTGCAGGATCTCACGTAGAGTTTCATATATTAACCCTTGACAAAAACTATCGTAGACTGCTCGGACAGGATAGTTTGGAAAGACAGCTATGAGATGAGATCGTAGTGCTCACAGAGCAGACTGTCGTGGTCACCAATGTTCATTATTTGATTAGGTTAAGCTCGATAGAGCTCGTCGAGGGTCCTAAATAGTTCCTTTTTACTGTGTTCGAATTTGTTCATAAGAGCGTCTGCTTCTCTTTTCTGATTCTTCTCAACCAGAGCGACGATTTCACTGGCGAGTCTGTGCACATCTTCATGATGCATTCCAACCTCCGCAAATACCGGTTCAGAAGCAAAAGCTTGCCCATCAGCTCCATCGTACCATTTACCAAATTCGCATTCGTGATGAGAGGTTATTTCCTCATGACGCATAGTTTTGTGACCTTGAAGCGCGCTTCGCAGATGAGAGCGCCAGGCCAGGTGGGCACCCTTCACTTTCCCGATTTCAAACTTTGTTTCTCCAAGTTTGAACATCTCGATCTTTTCCGTTAACAGGCCGACCAACTCAGACAAGTCCTCGGCGTTTAATCTAACCAGTGCACTACTGTTTGACATCTCACCTGCCGCCTGGTCGACTTCGGAGATGTCCCTTGCAACCCTTTCTGCCGCGACGGAGCTCTGGGCTACGTTTTCGTTTACGTCCTGAATTCCCTGCGAGGCCTGGGCAACGTTCTCGGCAATTTCTTTGGTAGTCACGGACTGCTCCTCCACTGCTGTGGCAATGGTGGAGACTATCTCATTAACCTCATTGATTACTTTTGAAATCTGGTCGATTTCGGTGACGGTCCTACCTGTTGAAGCTTGAATTCTTCCGATTTGCCCCTTTATCTCCTCCGTCGCCTTGGCCGTCTGCTTGGCCAGCTCCTTTATCTCATTAGCCACCACAGTAAAGCCTTTGCCTGTTTCGCCGGCCCTAGCCGCCTCAATAGTGGCGTTTAAGGCCAACAGGTTAATCTGTTCGGAAATACCTGAAATAATCTCTGAAACATTCCCTATCTCTTGAGCTGATCTCCCAAGCTCTTCAACCTTTTCGGAGGCGCCCTTGGCTTTGGAGACGGCTTCGTCGGTGATGGTGCGGGAGTTTCCTGAGCTTTGGGCAATCTCATGAATTGTTGAGAGCATCTGCTCTGCTGCTGTCGCCACCATACTAACGTTTTTGGAAGCCTGTTCCATGGCAGTAGCCACAGAGGTCATGCTGGCACTCATCTGGTTGGCTGCGGTAGATACTGAGCCAGATCTGGCTGAGGTTTGTTCGGCTCCTGATAACATCTGGTGGGAAATGGTGGATAGATCGGAAGAGAAAAAAGCCAGAGTCTCGGCACCTGAGAAAATATCCTTAAACATGTTGCGAAGGCTTTCACTGACAAGATTCATCCGTGCACACATCTGGCTGATTTCATCTCGACCCTTTACTTCCACCGTATGAGTAAAATCTCCAAGGCTAATCTTACCTGTCGCTTCCAACAGTACCCGAAGGGGACGGCTAACCAATTGCTGAAACATGACCCAGATCAGAAAAATCACAAGGCCTAAGCCAGCGATCCCAATCATAATGGTATTATTGCAGGCCGTGCGTATCAGAATTGATGATTTCTGCGTTGATGTCCGAACCAAAATCCCTCCCAATACCTTACGCGAGCTACCGTGGCAGTGAAAACATCGGGATTCATTCAAGACGGGGCGAAATACATTGAGGTATGGCTTGCCACTATTCAGATCTTCAAAAGGTTCAGCCGGTGCCATTCCACTTCTAAGCATATTGGAAACAGTTTCGATGGGAGCCTGATCTTTGATTAATGTTGCTAAAGGTTTTCCTACTTTATCGGCTTGGGTAGCAAAGGAAATAGTCTGGTTGAAATCATATATAAAAACATCCACATCAGGCATTTCTTCTTTTAGTCTCCGAAACTGTTGTCGAACCGCATCATTGTTTCCTATTGAGAGGGCATCGTTCGTTCCTCCTTCTATGGTCTCAGCCAGCATCTCCCCTTGATGCATTATCTGATCCTTAAGAAGGGCCCTGTTACTCCTGATGTTGAGAGTGATCATGGCTCCCATAACAAGGATTAATGTCACCGACAGCGCGGTGACTACCTTAGCCCACAGGTGTTCTCTGAAGAATCGAAACAACTGCATAGTCCTGCTCCTTTAATGTGCACCGCCGTAAATAAGAGGCTTGTAATTAAAGGCCGCCACCCTTTCTGAATTGTGGCAGATCTCGCAGTCTTTTGCCGTGAGACTACCCTTGATATCTTCTGGATCTTCTGTTTCAATATGAACACTCCCGGGGCCATGGCAGACTTCGCAACCAGCGTTCTTGAGATGCGGGGTTTGCTCCTCAGAACTGAAACCACCATGCTTTCCATACCCTGTGGTATGACAGGCGAAACACTCACGAAACTCTTTATCCGTAAGACCCTTTCTCATTGCCAAGATGCTTTTGAAAGAGTGCGCCTTTTTTGCAAAGGTCATGAAGTTAGCATGTTCCGTCTCATGGCAATCTTTGCATGCCTCAGAACCAACATAAGTTCTAGCTGGTTCAGACCTAGCCTGATTCCCGTGCCATCCCCATAGAAGAATCGCGACAAAAGCAAGCAACCATACAGTAGCTTTGTTTCTGGTGAGCTTGAACATTAGACTTTCTCCTTCAGCCGTTTGCGGCTTGGGCCATTGAGCTCGCAGGGTAGACATGTCAACTTAATGTGGAAATTACTTAATCGGGCCGACCGGCCACAAGCCTGGCTCTAAATCGCAGACTAACGATCATTTCATCTGACCGCTGACTTCCCTGGGGACTTCTTAGCTTTCAGATTCGTCTAGGAACTGATCCGGACAAGATATCAAATTGTGTTGCGCGCCCATTAACAGGAGATTGAAGGAAGTCCGGTAGTACATGTAGCAAACAACATGCCATCCGTGGAGTGACGCACAAATCTGCCTAGATCAATGAATCAACACCAGATCTAAGTGTGAAAGAACGGACCGTCAAAAGACAAGCTGAAGGGACCGGAAAGGAATTTGGGTACTCTCACAGGGCACTGAGAGAAATCGATGACAGGTAGTCAGTGGGGAGCGGATCTCGCACAGTAAACTGACGACAGACTATTTTGAGACACAATGGGTAGCTCAAGAAAAGGGGCAACCAAAATCGAGCTGTATGAAATCCTTATCTAAACAGTGGGATACTCCAAATAACATCAGTACCGGCGGAGTCGGATTTCCAAGTCCAGCACAACATGAGGAACGCGGTCAAAATTGTCTCAGTCCCGCAAGATATAGGGCGACTACAAAAATGTCGGTTTGTTGTTATATGAAGACCAAGCAAATCCGTAGGAAAATGAAGATACTAACGATGAAGCTTGATTTCCTGGTAAGCCAACAAATCGCGAGATGTGGTATAGAACAAGGGGACGTGTGTGCAGAAACAACTTAAAGGTACCTGTCTAGGCCAGACAACTCCTGTGAAGCCGCAGAACGGTTGACAGCCGAAGTGGCCACCCAGAGAAAACGACCACCTCTGCCCCAGAATATCCCAATGCTCTATGCTAGTAGCTGATTTCCGGTCCTTACCAGCAGGTGAAAATGGTTGGACATGAGAGCCCAGGCGTATACGCTCAGATTTCCCGCTACACATAGCTCACCCAATCGGTCCAAAAAATCGGTCCGGTCTATCCTATTTCTGAATATCTTGGTACGCTCGATCCCCCGGCCCATAACATGGTGCAGGGCCCCAGGGGCATCCAGCCTCGGTTGTCTTGGCATTCTTTCAGCCTATAGTCGTTAGGTCTCCTCGTTAAGTTGTTTCTGCACCAACGTCCCTACAAGGCCTGAATCTCCTTTCGTTTAAGTGAGTTAGCCGTAACCGCACTATATCACGAAAGGCCAGATACAGGCCTATTTCGTTTCCTTAACCGGACAGCAGTGATATTCTGCTTCCAAAGCGGTCGTGGAACAGGCTACAGAAGTTTTTGCCAAAGAGATGGGCGATAGAGATATTTCTGTCAATGCTGTATTGCCCGGCCCAACGAAGACGGAGTTGTTTTTAACCGGAAAATCAGAGGAAGATTTAAAACGACTGGCTGCAGTAGCCGCCTTTGATAGGATTGCAGAACCGGAAGATATTGCAAAAGTCATACTGTTCTTGGTCGGTGATGAGGCAGGATGGATAAACGCCCAAGCTATAGGCGTAAACGGCGGTCCTATGTGATCTATACAGTTTTGAATTAGGCCTGGTTTTCAAATTTCATTGCCCAATATCAACCACTCCACTTGGTCCGACCCCTTTTCTAGTTTCCTAGGAATTGTCAATCCAGCCTGAATTGAAAGGAAACAGTGTTTCCCGGCAAGTAAAATTCTCTTTTCCGCACATCTCCCCGAGAAAGACGGTTATACGGCACACTTGCGTGCTTACCTTCAATTGGATCACCTTCTTTATCAAAACAATCAACAATTATCATTACACTCTTGACATCTAAAATAGTCTTGGCTCGATAATAAACAGCTACTCTCAGTTTGTTCGTGGACGTAACACCTAATTTTTTGTATTTTAATATTTCGATTCGATTATTACTTACCAGAACACCAGATTTATTTTCCGATAATCTTGTTGTTTCTTCGATCTTCCTTGCTATTATACCTTTAACGGCCGCAGGCTCAACATAACCGATCAACTCTGTGCAGACAGTTCTTCCGCTAACCTCCTGCTTGATAATCTGTATATTCTGCACGTAACCAGACGCTATAGTTCCCACCAAATCCTTCTTCAGTTGGAAGTCCTTAACAGTACTAGTGGAAGTCACGAAGGTCTGATAGGTTTCAATGGCC
>CP070692.1:2266830-2278394 GCA_020353215.1 Deltaproteobacteria bacterium | reverse complement strand
TCATCGCCCGTGTTGCCTGGTTCCTCGGATGGTCTCCCAACGGTGAGTCGCTTCCCAAGGCCCGCGAACGGTCGGCCGTTGCGGCCGAGCGTCTGGTCGAGCATGCACGACGGGAGCGGTCGGTGGTGCTGGTAGGTCACCGAATCTTCAACATGCTACTGGCAAGCGAGCTTCGGCGAGCGCGTTGGAGTGGGCCGCGCCGGCTTGCAGGCGAGTATTGGGGTTCATCTACGTTTCATCGTGGGCAGGAGCGGCAAGAATAGCCTAATGGTGCGGGAATTTCATTTTTTGGACACAGATGATCACAGCTTATCAAGAATCTCAACTTAAGCAATGCCTAAATTGAGCGATTTTTAGGGTTGATGCTAGTGATGATGATATCCTTTGAACTTGGCGCTTTGAAGCCCCCCTTTGTAAAGGGGGATCGAGAGGGATTTCCTGCAGGAAGCGTTAGCTCAACAGCATTGAACACTCTCAGGTGCTTCACCCGACAAAAGTTTCAGATCGCTTATTTGAGCGCTTATGGTGATGAACCTTGCCCCGACATAACGACGACTATACGCTGCTGTGGCGCGGGCCAAGCTTAGCACCTGCGAGCCACTACGAAAACAGTATGAATATCCTCACACATCGAACCTTGTGGAGTCCCTCCCGCAAGGCGGGAGGACTTACCGCGATCAATTATCTCTGCCCCCCGCATAGCGGGGAAGGACCTGGTTTCTCAGGGTGAGATGAAAGCATCCAAATTGATTTCTCTTCTAGCTTTTGGCCTGATCATAGCCATTCTGGCTGCTGCTGTACGATTTTTTTTCAATCCACTGGGGCTTGGCCCTGAGCCCGAGGCGGTGCTGTCGGTTGATTTTTTTGCCAGGCCGGCCAAGAACTTGAGCCCACTTGAGCTTCTTGTGGGAGGAGGCGAGGCTTTTGATGAGATGCTTGAATCGATTGACTCGGCTGCATCTTCGATTCACGTACAGACCTATATTTGGAAAGATGACAACATGGGAAGAAAGATGTTAGCGCGGCTCAAAACTGCAGCCAGTCGGGGTGTGAAAGTGACCATTAGTAAGGATATATTGGGAACTGTTTTTGAACTTGGAGACTTGTTACATGGCAAGCCAAGTCCTGTTTTTACCAAAGCCGGGTTGAAAGGATACGCGAATATTAATGTGCACTTGAGTCTATTTGCGGATACGGACCACAGCAAGTACGTCATAGTTGACGAACGACTAGTTATTTTTGGTGGAATGAACATTGCCGATGAATATCACACGGACTGGCATGACTACATGGCCTTGATACGCAGCAGCCGATGGGCAAAGGCTTTTCAAGATAAGGTATTAAGCGGCTCTTCGTGGCCGCACCCGTCTCCTTTCGTGGTTACTGTAAACAACCGCAAAGCTACAGAAATACGCACAGCCTTAATCGAAATGATCGATAACTCCCGTGAAAGCGTAATCTTAGAGCACGCCTATTTTTCTGACGATAAAGTGATTGCTGCCATTGAAAGGGCTGCCGCAAGAGGCGTCAATGTGACCATAATACTGCCGGAAGAGCCCGACACCCATCTCTACGCCAACATGGTGACCATAAATAGGCTGCTCGGGTCAGCACCTGAAGATAATCTCAAGATCCTGCTCTATCCACAAATGTCGCACGCCAAGGTTGCGTTGACTGATGGGAAGATTGCTGCCATAGGGTCCGCCAACCTGACTCCACGAAGCATGCTGACCAGTCGAGAGGTTACTCTATTCGTTCATGGAGCGCACGATGATCTGTTCATCAACGAACTGCAAGAACGCCTTGTTGCTGATATGGCCGAAAGCGAACAGGTGTTGGAACCATATCAACTCAGCTTCACCGACAAGGTGAAGGCTCTGGTCGGGAAGTACGTATGGTGACATTCAGGCTCATAAAAGATAGCGAGGGGTGAACAATGGCATGGAAGGGGCAGACTGCCTGCAAGATCCCTGAAATCGCGGGGCGCACGATTAATAAGATGATCAAGGCGTCGGCTCTGGGTGATTTGTATCGCATTTATACTTTCGCGAAAGAGGAAGGCTTTGCGTTCAACGACGTGGATATACCGATTGACTTAGAGTTTACCGGTAAGGAGGACTTCGATCCCGAAGAGATGAAACGACTGTTCAATGTAGGGTATTCGCTGGCCATCAGCGGAGATCCATGGAAGAGAACCCCGCCTGGCTTAAGCTCAGATAGCAGATGAACCGTGCCTTTCCGTTGACATGGAAATCACTAATCCCAGAAGGAATGACTTGACTCCTGTCTGCTTTTTCTATAAGGAGAAACTCAATTCGGCAAAAGACATACTGAGTATGGGATAATCGCATGGCTAGACACAAGAAAAGCGAACGGAAAAGAGAACTCGAAAGACGTCAACGGCGGCGAAAAAAACGGCTCAAGTTGCGAGCGAAAGGTCTATTGCCACCAGCCGAGGAATCGCAAAAGCAGGCTGCGACAGAATCCTGAGAGCAGGTCCGCCCTTCCTTCCGATTTCCATAGTGGTCACAGACGTGCTCTCCTTCCAGGGGATGAGTCGACGAGTGAAACACGCATCCTACTCTCTTGTTCAGAGGAGAACAAGAATCTTTCCCACCACTGCCCGATCCTCGAACTATGCCAGCGGCGTGATGTTTAGCCCGTGAGCTAGTCCAACACCCCTTCACTACTTTGAAAACCCCTTTAGCCCGGATATTTCACGAATTGGTGTCGCGAGACCGTGAAGATGACCGTCCGTCGCTCCGAGATGTAGGCTCTACGAGCCGGACGCCGGGCGTCCTAGGGTCAATCTGGCCCCTGGGCAAGGATGGGTGGGGCTGGCCGCCGTGCCGGCCTAAATATTCTTGAGGCGGGCACAGAGGTCCGCTCCACGCTAAGCTATAGAATTCCTCGTTTTTTGGCACTGTACTTGCAAGAATCCATCAGACGGACGACTAACACGGGAGAGCTCCATGAAACAGAAAACCCTACTGCTTTTCCAGCTCCTGTTGGCAATGTTTGCCTTTTATTCGGTCCTCAAGTACAGTGGCAATCTCCGTCTTCTCGCTCCACTACTGTGTCTTGCCGGTATGTTTTTGGTTGGCAAACTTGAATCCTTAGTCACTGCCGCTGATGAGCAGAAACAAGGGCAGGAGTCGGAAACCATTAAGGAAGATGCCGGGGAAGCGTTATTTAATCCACTTGAATGTTTGTTGAAAAGCAAGAACGTATTGCTCCTGACCGATGCCATTCATTTCCTGCTAAAAGATCTTGGATTGGCTGTCTCGAGCTCTCCTGAGAAGCGCGATATTGACCGCCTGGTCAGAGCACCTGAAACCCAGTTAACTGTCGGTCTAAAGGTACTGGGGAATCTAGGGGAGCTGAATGAAAACTGGGATAAACTTGACGAGCTTGCAGATTTCGATCTAGGTAAAGGTGGAAAAAGACGTCTACTGGTCATCGGCAGCAATTCAACGCAGCTGGAACAGGACGGCAAGCCAAAATTTGACGACTTTTCCACCAAAGCCCAGAGCTTGCTTGCTTCCAAGCATATAGTGGCCATGACTACTTTGACCATCTATAAAATCTACATGCTCTGCAAGAAGAACAACGTGAACCCCAAGGTGATCCTCGAACTCATTCAGCGCCACCCTGGGGGAGTCTTTCGAATAGAACAGTACATGAAGCGCTCCACAAAAGCCGCCTGATATTCCGTCCCGCCTTTGAAATAATCCAGTTCTCATCCCTTAACTCATGGGTTTCTACGAACCATGGGCTACACCGTTCCAACACTTTAGAAAACTGAATACGTTGTGAGTTGACTCTCGCTGCCTCTATTTTACGGGGACGTGCCGGTAAACATTTAACCTCAAATCCTCCGGGTATGACCTCTGAACGCGCAGCGGCGTTTGTGGTATAGTGGGCAGTAATTTTTTGCCCAGCATTATGCACCGAAACGCAGTCGCAAGACCGCAAAGACGAACGTCAAATGAGCCGCACGGACTCACACTCGAAGCGTGCTTGAAGAGGACGTCTCACTGTGTCTGATGCTCGGCTTTCGCCTCGTAGAGCCTACATCTCGGGGAGAAGGACGGTCACACCTATGGTGGAGAGAGGGTTCGTGGCTAATGCCAGTTAGGCACTGATTCCGTATCGTAATTGGGGTTCTCGTGAATCTTCCAACACTGGACTGGGTCATCATTCTGTTCTACCTGGTTTTTAGCGTACTGGTCGGATTCTATTTTTCGAAACGAGCGCTACGGAGTGTGGACGACTATTTTGTCTCTGGCCGGGTGCTCCCTTGGTGGCTCGCGGGCATGTCTATGATCGCTTCCGCCTTCGCCATCGATACCCCGTTAGGAATTACCGGACTCGTAGCCAAAGACGGAATTCCTGGTGTGTGGTACGCGTGGTCTTTCGCCTTAGGGGGGGCTGGTGCGCTCGGCGCGTTTATTTTTGCCGCCTTGCTTCGCCGTTCGGAGATAATCACAACGGCGGAACTGATCGAACTGCGATATGACGGCAAAGCTGCAGCATTTTTGCGCGGCTTCAAGGGCGTGTATTTCGGCATCTTTGCGAATGCGGTCACTCTTGGCTGGATCATCAAGGCGGTCTGGACCATTAGCGCGGTGGTGGCGCCCGACGTTGATCGAAACTTGCTTCTGGGAACCATCTTGTTGAGCACCCTAGCTTACACCGCTGTCTCGGGTTTGTGGGGTATCGCTGCGACGGACCTTTTCCAGTTCTTGATTGGGTCGGTGGGATCAATCGTTCTCGCGATTCTAGCTTGGAACCATATTGGTGGAATTGAGAATATTATCGCTGGCTTTATGGAAAGATACGGGTCTGGACCTGCTGCGGAGCGGCTTAGTTTTTTCCCGGTTGTTGGCACTCCTTTTTTCGTAACTTTCCTTGTCTTCGTCTCACTCAAATGGTGGGGCAATCCGCCGCCGGCTATTACCCAAAGAATTATATCTGCCAAAAACGAAAAGCACGCGTCCTTTGCAACCATGATGTTCTCCGTGGTTGCATTCGGGCTCAACTACTGGCCTATGATTTTGGTGGCAATGATTTCCCTGGTGATGTTTCCCGACCTCAAGATTCCCGAAGCTGGCTATCCCATGCTTATCCTTGAACTCGTGCCAACAGGCCTCTTGGGGTTGATGTTGGCCTCACTACTGGCAGCATTCATGTCCACAGTGGACACCCATATCAATTTCGGGGCTTCCTACATGCTTAATGACCTGTATCGGCGCTTCCTCGTGAAGAAGGCTTCAGAAAGACACTATGTCCGGGCCTCTCAAGTCAGCACCGTACTCATGCTTCTCCTGGCTGTCCTCGTCGCCTACAATCTGGATTCTGTGAGCGACGCTTGGTATTACATCTCCATGTTGACAGCAGGCTATGGGATTGTGATTGTCGTGCGCTGGTTTTGGTGGCGGGTAAACGCTTGGGCTGAGATCGGAGCTCTGGCGAGCTCTGGAATTGGGAGTACCCTCCTTTCGCCCAAATTTGCCAGGGCTCTGGGTTACTGGGACAGCATTCCGCACCTGGACTGGCAGTACAGATTCTTGATTGTCGTAGCCGTTTGCACGGTTACCTGGATCGTGCTATGTTTCACCACTAAGCCCACCTCGGAAGAACACCTGATGAAATTCTGCGCTAAGGTAAAACCTTATCCCACCTTCTGGGGGCCCATCTATGAGAAATATCCCGAACTCGACTGGAATAGACATTTCGCCAGATCATGCCTAAATTGGGCCCTGGGCGTGGCCACGGTGTATTGCTGTTGCTTTGGCATCGGCCATCTACTCTTTCTAAATTTCACCTGGGGATTCTTGCTCCTGGCCCTGGCAGTCATTTGTGCGAGTGTCATTTTTGTCACCTGGAGAAGTTAATGGTAGGTGGACAACAAGCCCCGGTCTTCCAGCCTGCAAAGGCTAGACACCGGTGGCTCAGGTACCCCCTATCTCCCAGCTCACTTTAGCCTGGTAGGGACAAAGTGGAAAATATATGGCAGATCGATGGTCGTTCAAGCAAATTACGGAAAAACCGGAAAAGAGGCAGGTCTGAGAAGTGATCCCGACGTGGAGATCTCAGCCACCGGCGCAGAAACTTCACGTGAAGAGTAGTTGGATCGAACGCCAAGCAGCCCTAGGAATGAGGATTAGGATACAGCGATCTACTTGCGAACGAAGTAGAAGTAGATGTTCAGTGCGGCGATTGCCAGAAACCCGCCTATGAAGATCAGCAGCCGTTGCGGTTCAAAATCCAGCACATCGGCACCCTGGACGGTTTTCTGAAATAGCACGAGAAAGGCCGGAATAGAAAGGAAAGTAACCAGTGCCCTCTCCATGCCACGGATGATGAAGACGAGGCAAGCGATAACCATCACAGCGATAACATAGGGATTCTTCAGGAGCGTCCACGCGTCGACGCCCGCCATAATTTCATTGAGTCTCTGTAAATCCAGCTCTCTAACGGCAGTGATGATGTCTGACCACATAAATCGTGGCCTCCTTCAGCAGGTTCTAACTATCATCCGGGATTCCGCAGGCATACAAGCAATTCCCTTCGCCATACTATCTTGGAAACCTTAAGTAAGCAACTCCTGTGCCAACGAGTCCTGCACCGAAAAGCCTAGCCCGGATGTTTCATGAATTGTCGTCGCGAGACCGTGGAGAAGGATGTGCCACCGGGCAACCGCAGGGGGTTGGATCTAAGGCGTACTTGAACAGTACGTCGCAAGGTCCGACACCCGAGGACGCCCGGGAGGACAGTCTTATCCGCGGTCGCAGCAGACGATTCCTGAAATATCCGGGCTAGGTTAGAAGGACTCATTCACTTGATACAACTCCAGACGGTGTTGGTCGTGCTCGCCCTTTTAGAGCGGTCTGGGAAAGAGGTCAGCAGTCAGTAGCGGAATTAGGGCGTGAGACGCTAGGGATCGTCGGGGCAATTGGCTATGCCGTCACTACATTAAGCCGCCATGAGGAGAGCACCGTTCGGCCCGGGCCTTTCGGCAGTGAGACGTGTCGACGAGGAGTTCGACTGGACTCGACCGTGAGCTACATTCGGCCTGAGCTCATGTCTAAGGCGGGCCGAACAGAGGCTCACCCGAAGTCCTCACGTCGAGTCGCTCAAGGCCGAACTGCTCACAGCCAAGTCCAGCCGTCCTGCCTAGGCGGGATGTTATGCGGGAGTACAGCAATTTTGGCCGACCTGGGTTTGCAGCGTTAGGGTCTACCCCGAGACGTCCTCACATTCTGAAGTCCTGTAGGTTCGCATGCGCGCAAGATCAAAGGCGTAGTCGTAAATGTGGAGCCCCTTCGAGGCGACAATCATCTCACCATCCTCGACCCCGATCTCACCCGCCATGTACTCTTTGAGGAGTTGAATGCCGCCCAGATTGGCCGGGTAACCATTCCATGCATCCCAGGAGCGAAAATATACGAAAAAGTTCAATCTTCCATCCTGAATACGAGTATCAATATGACGTAAGCAGGGGGGATCTTCCAACTGCAGGTCTGTTGGCATACCCACGGTCATGATCATCTGATTGTTGCGGAAGCCGTGACGCCTGTAAGTGTCGACCACCGTCTGCACCTGATCAATACCGGCACCACCGGCCAACCGTTCGCCATAGGTGTAGTCTTCATCAGGTTCTTTTTGGGGAGTCATGAGATATGGCAGGTAATCGTCCAGGTAGTCGTCTGCTACCGGATTGGGAATTCCAAGGTGCGCCGGAATATCTGGCAAGAGTGGTCTCACTTCAGGGTGTCTAATATGAACGGTCACATAGTCCAGTTCCAACCTCTTTTGTCCTGCATAAGAGCCTCGATCGATGACAAATTCTCGACCATGGTCCAACAGGTTCCAGATGATTTGAAACCAGGAATCAGGGAGCGTGGTGGCCGAGATGAAAACTGGGTTTAAAGTCGACTTCGCCATAACTCTCGTCCTCCTGTCCTGAGGTTTCTAAGGCGCAGGTATCCATCACATACGGAGACCAAGTTTCTCTTTACTGGGTCCACGTCAGTGCCATGATCAAGAGTCAGCAACACACTAGCCAAATGTCTTGCAAGCTCTGAGCAACTATCAGGATTGGCCTTTGACTCTGGACGCCCCCCGCTCTTCCTCTTCGTTTATCTCTCCCCTGACGCCCACCTTGACCGTGGTGACCGGTATCGCCTTACCACTCGCCTCCAATGCCTTGTGTACCACGTGCACGAGGCCGGCGCAGCAAGGTACCTCCATGTACCCAATGGTCACTGATCGGACATCATTCTTAGCAAATATGCTGGAGAGCTTGCTTACGTACGCTGCAGTATCATCGAGCTTAGGACATCCCACGGCTAATATCTTACCGCGGAGCAAACGTTGGTGGAAGCCTCCCATGGCAAACGGTACGCAGTCAGCAGCAATCAGCAAGTCAGACTCCTTGAAGAACGGAGCTGTTTCGGAGAGCAAGTGAAGCTGTACCGGCCAGTTGCTCAGTGCTGACGCCGGTGTGTCTTTCGGATCCGGTTCCATCTCCGAACTGGGCTGCTGGAAATGCACTAGCTTAGCCCCGGGACAGGCAGTCTGAATACCAGTCACCGTTTCTTCCGTCTGCTCCCCCCTGAGCGTTTTGAGGTGCTCCTCCATCGCCTCTTCGTCAAAGGCATCCGCTTCTCTGGACACAATGGTGAGAGCACCTTGAGGGCATTCACCGATGCAGGCGCCTAAACCGTCACAGTATATCTCTCTGATAATTCTGGCCTTTCCGTCCCGAATCTCTAAAGCCCCCTCAGCACAGGCTATGACACAGTCTCCACAGCCGTCACACTTTTCTTCATCGATTTCAACGATATCCCTAGTTATCATGATACACCTCCGCCTGTTTTTCGTGGTTGCCGGTAATGGTAATACACCATCGGCGAGGGCGCATTGATTTAAGTCAAAACACCGAGTCTACGTCAATCTGCCCATCGCAGAAAAGCATTCGGAGGAGCCACTAATGATTCATGTAGTACAAGCTTTCGTTGGCCCAGGACAAGCTATGTCAGTGAGAAGTGCATCGAAACGATCTTCGCCGCCCGTTTAGCTCGCATATTTCATGAATTGGAGTAGGCGAGACCGTGGAGATGGGTGTACCACCGTCCAATCGTACCGCGGGACTGGACCCGAGACGTACTTGCACAGTACGTCGCAGGGTGTAAGACCTGAGGACGGACGGAAGAAGGGCCATATCCGCGGTCGCAGTAGATAATTCATGAAATACGCGGGTTAGTTGAAAAGCTAACATGGAACACTCCGGGCTGGCAATGCAAAAGAGAGAACAGGAGTTTCCCCAACAATCCTGCTTCGGAAGAGACCATCGTTGCGCCAGCAGGGTAAGCTTCTCCACCACGTGCAATTTGCGACATTTATGGCAGCGTGGCGTATTAGAAAGCATCAAAGTTTATGCTTAGCTATGCCAATGCAAGACCTAAATCAAAGGTGGCTCAGTCCTTCGATTCATACCTTCGATTACGAATTTATTCCCTCAGGACTGAGTGCTGAGTAAGCAAATGAAATCATTTCAGCCGATCAGAGACCGTGTCGTATTTGCGGACCGAAGCACTCTAGGCGCACTTTGTTTCGCAGCTCTTCCTTGGCCTTGGGAACTCCTGCACTCGCACCGCAAAAATGGGGAAACTCCTGCCTTTCAAATTCTTGAGCCGACCATTATAATAAGCTATTATCAGAGCTTCTCGAAAAACGGGTGTGGGAAATTAGTCATTGGCCGCAAGTGTGAGCTCGGAGCAACAGGGGGGTAGAGAGAATGACAGAGGAGAAATTGGTTAGCATCGGCGAGGTCTATCTCAAGAGTGACCGGAGTTCCGGAAACATGGTAGTGCTTAAGGAGAAGGAAGAGGACAGTCACCATTTCATTATGTTCGTGGGCGACTCGGAATTCGCTGCGATTGCCAAAGAAAAGGGTATGGTGGAGCCAAAAAGACCGTTGACTCATGAATTCTATTTGCGCATAGTCGACAACCTCTCTGTGGAGTTTCTGCGTATCGAAATATATGACATGAAGGACAATACGTACTTTGCCAACGTGTTCTTCCGTGCCAACGGCAGTGAGCATACCATCGACAGCCGCCCAAGTGATGCTGTGGCTCTGGCGCTGAACAGAAAGATACCCATTTTGGTCAACTACAAGCTTTTCCGCCGTGAACTGACACCTGAAGAGATTAAAGAATACGAGGAGATTTGCAAGACGGTGAAATTCTAGGATCTCGTGTCCCAGGTTCGAGACTTTAGGGATTTCCGTGGCGCTGGTAAAGCTAGCCCGAAGATGAGCGCAAACAGTAGTGTGACTAGGCCCACGAGCCCAAACCAGGGAATGCTTTCCGGGTCAACGCGGTTGGAGTCATTTACATAAGCGGCCACAAAGAAGATTTGACCTCCATCTCTTACCGTAGACTCTTATAGTAGCCTATCAGGCCGTTGGTGGAAGAGTCGTGAGAAACTATCTCTTCGTCTCCCTTAAGCTCAGGTTCGATGGCTTTGGCAAGTTGTTTGCCCAACTCCACGCCCATCTGGTCAAAAGAATTAATATTCCAGATAACGCCCTGGGTGAAGATCTTGTGTTCATACAGCGCTATGAGCGATCCCAGGGTTTCGGGTGAAAGCTCTCTGAATAGAAAAGAATTGGAAGGTCTGTTGCCTTTGAAAGCTTTGGCAGGAGCGAGCGATTCAAGCTCTTCTGCCGAGAAGCCCGAAGCGGCCAGTTCAGTTCGCGCCTCGGTTTCGGTTTTTCCTTTCATGAGCGCCTCGGTTTGGGCCAAGAAGTTGGAAATGAGAATCGTGTGGTGCTCACCCAATGGATTGAGACTTCTTGCTGGAGCCAGAAAGTCGCTGGGGATGAGCTTGGTTCCCTGGTGGATGAGTTGATAAAAGGCGTGTTGCCCGTTGGTGCCGGGCTCACCCCAGATTATAGGCCCCGTGGTGTAGTTCACTGTCTCGCCGTCCTTGGTCACACTCTTGCCATTGCTCTCCATGTCCCCTTGCTGGAAATAGGCGGGGAAGCGGTACATGTACTGGTCATAGGGAAGGATCGCATGGGTTTGGGCGCCGAAGAAGTTGTTGTACCAGAGCCCCAAGAGCCCCATGATGACCGGAATGTTCGCCTCAAAGGGTGCAGTTCGGAAGTGCTCGTCAACCTTATGTGCTCCTTGTAGGAGTTCGATATACTGATCCGTGCCGACGGACAGGACAATGGATAGCCCGATAGCCGACCACAACGAGTAACGACCACCCACCCAATCCCAGAACTCGAACATATTCTCCGGGTCGATGCCGAAGGCGGCCACAGAGTCGTCGTTAGTGGAAACGGCCACAAAGTGCTTGGCCACAGCAGCCTCGCTCTTGGCCTCGGATAAGAGCCATTCTCTGGCTGATCTAGCGTTCATCATCGTCTCTTGAGTAGTGAACGTTTTGGAGGCGACGATAAACAAGGTGGTTGCTGGGCTTAAAGGTTTTAAGGTTTCAACCAGATGCGTACCGTCGACGTTTGAGACAAAATGCGCCCGCAG
>CP070692.1:2255139-2266730 GCA_020353215.1 Deltaproteobacteria bacterium | reverse complement strand
CCCACCCACAGCTGCGGAAGTGAACACAGGCCTCCCGCCAGTCACCTTGGAAAAGACTTCATGATCCTCCATCAACATGGCTGCCGTTGTTCTCTGCAAACAATATTATGCTCTCATGAATAACTCCCGAATAGCCGGTTTTGTCACCTTACCAAGGGGATTTCGGGGAAAATCGTCTAGGATTAACATTCTGGTGGGAACCTTATACGGTGCCAGTCTCTTTTTTCCCCAGGTTCGGAGTTCATCCAAGCTGAGATTCTCTTGGCTTTGGAGAATGACTGCCGCACATACTCGCTCACCCCACTCCGGATCTTCAACCCCCACCACAGCACATTCTTCGATGGCGGGATGAGTGCGAAGCAGCTCCTCAATTTCCAGCGCAGACACCTTGTAGCCCCCCGTTTTTATGATGTCCGTGCTTTTTCGCCCGAGAATGCGGTAGTTGTTTTTCTCCACCACACCGATGTCACCGGTCCAGAACCAGCCGTCGCTGAAGCTCTTTCTTGTTTCCTCCGCCCGTTGCCAGTATTCGAGAAACACGGTGGGACCTCGTATCTGGATTTCTCCCGGTATCCCTGGGGGGACTGGATCTCCTGTCTCATCCACAAGTCGCACCTCCACACCGGGAAGTTCCCTTCCCACGTATCCAGGCTCCCGCTCCCCATAGAGTGGACTGGAAAGAGCCATGCCGATTTCCGTCATCCCGTAACGCTCGAGAATCGTGGTCCCTATAATGCTGCGCCATTTTTCAAGGACTGAGACCGGAAGTGCAGCTGAACCTGAAACCATCAAGCGCAGCTTGCGGCAAGTCTCCGACAAGAGCCGTCTCCGGTGCGGTGGTGCCGCTTCCCAGGCATCGATGAGCTTTACATAGTTAGTTGGCACTGCCATGAAGAGCGTCAGATCACGTTCCAAGAATTTCTGCCAGACCTCCAGGGGGTCGAATCTGGGAAGAATTTCACACTTCGCCCCTGCCCACAAACTGCAGGTGAGGACATTGATGATGCCGTGAATATGGTGAAGCGGCAGGACGTGCAAAATGTAATCATCACCCGACCACCCCCAGGCTTGAATCAGGGAGTTGACCTGAGCCTGGATGTTCAGGTGCGTGCTCACAACCCCTTTCGGCTTGCCTGTTGTACCGCTGGTATAAAGAATCATGGCACGTCGTCCAGTGGCGATTTTTGGCAATGGGCCGGCTTTTGCGAAGAGAAGGTCACTGGTGAGCGCAAACCGAAACCCCACGTCCTCGGCGATTGAGCGGAGTAAAGAACTGAACTCAGGGTGGCCCACAACGATGGTCGCTCCGGAATCTTGGATCACATACTGCAGTTCAGAAGGGGGGTGGATCTCGCATAAGGGAACGGCAATGCCGCCTGCTCGCCAGATTCCCCACTGCACAGCGGCATACTCGAAACCTCGCGGAGTCAGGAAGGCGACGCGTTCCTCATTGAGATCATCTCTCCCTTCCAGTAGCCCTGTGGCGACGAGAGCGGAGGTCTCGAGGAGTTGGCGGTAGGTGAAAGTGCCATCGCATGCTATGATCGCAGTTCGGTCGGCGTGGTTTTCGGCACGCCCGATCAGAGGAATTGTGGAGACTTTCATCTGTAGACTTCCCCTCGTGTTAACAACCTTTCCTTGAAGTCGTAGTGCGATCGGGACCTTATTCTGCCACTCGGTTGAGAAGACAACAAGGTCGATTATGATTTATCGCAGGATATATATCGGTTATTTTGTGGGTGCGATCCAAGAGCTGCATCGACAAAAGAAGAAGGTCGAAAGCGAATGCTCGATGTATCCAGCACACTAATTGTTCTGTCGATGATCCAGTGAAAGCCAAAAGCAACATCGCCACAAAGACAGTCATCTCCTGGGCCCTATACGATTGGGCCAACTCCGCCTTTGCCACCACGGTCATGGCAGGCTTTTTCCCCTTGTTTTTCAAACAATACTGGAATGTCGGTGTGGAGGCCACCACCAGCACGTTTCGTTTGGGCCTGGCCAATTCCGTGGCCAGCCTCATCGTGGTTGGCCTAGCTCCAGTACTCGGGGCCATGGCCGATCGGGGTGGGGCGAGAAAAAAGTTTTTGCTGTTCTTTGCCTCCATGGGCGTTGTCATGACAAGCAGTTTGTTCTTGGTAGCCCAGTCCGCCTGGCAATTGGCTGCTGTCATCTACGTGCTTGGCATCATCGGCTTTTCTGGAGGCAACGTGTTCTACGATTCTCTCCTGATAAGTGTTGCCCCCCGCGGCAAGGAGGACCTGGTTTCAGGTTTGGGCTTTGCCCTAGGGTATCTTGGTGGAGGGATTTTGTTTGCCTTCAACGTCTTCATGACCCTCAAGCCAGCTTATTTCGGCCTGGCCGATGCCAGCGAGGCGGTGCGAATCTCCTTTCTCAGCGTGGCTATCTGGTGGAGTCTCTTCTCTCTCCCTATCATGTTCTGGGTGGATGAACCGTTGACCACTCAGAAGACGAGGGGGTTGGCAATGGTTAAAGGTGGTTTTCAGCAACTGAAAACGACCTTTGAGGAAATCCGAAAGCTGCGAATCGTTTTTTTATTTCTCATCGGCTATTGGCTCTATATCGATGGGGTCGATACGATCGTCCGGATGGCGGTAGACTACGGTATGGCCCTTGGGTTTGCCGCCAACAGCCTTATCGTGGCCTTACTCATAACTCAGTTCGTCGGCTTTCCCGCCGCCGTTCTCTTCGGCAAACTCGGCGAAAAGTTGGGCACTAAAACCGGCATTTTGCTGGGCATCTCAGTTTATATCGGCGTAACGGTGTGGGCCCGATTCATGGACAGTACCGCCGAGTTCTACGTTCTCGCCGTTGCCATTGGACTGGTCCAAGGTGGAGTGCAGGCCTTGAGCCGTTCGTTTTACTCCCGGATTATCCCTGCTGACAGAGCAGCCGAGTTTTTCGGCTTCTACAACATGCTGGGGAAATTCGCCGCGGTGATCGGCCCCATCCTCATGGGTTTGGTTGCTGTTTTGACCGGAAATCCTCGTCATTCCATTATCGCCATCATCATCCTGTTCGTTGCCGGGGCAGTCATGCTGTATTTCGTGGACGAACGCGAAGGAGCGCGCATTGCCCGAGAGTTGGAGCAGATAGGCACGACTTCCTAGCCCGGAAGACCCGTAATTTTTTCGTTTCTCGCTTGACCAATATTTTGAACCATAGGCGATGTAATGGTCCGGGTTTTGCTAAGCGCGTTTAGTGGAGGTTGTTGTTCGATTGGGCCGTGCATCGCTCCTTAACTGATGAAAATTGCTTGGGCTCCCGACTTGCGCCATCTACGCCACTTGAGACTAAGCAACGGCTTTCGTTGTCTTTCCATCACATTCTGCCCCTTAGGCAGAGCACTCTAGCGGGCTGACTAAGAAAAAATGTATCTCACCTCCTTCATACATCGAGATGACCTATTTGATGTTGCTGAACGTTGGCTTTGCGGTCGGCTTGAGCCAGATGATGGTTTGCGGATCACCAAAATCCTCATCTGCGACGGTTTCGTGCTGGGCCAGGCTCTGGAAATGGTGGCCAATCTTTTGCTGGAGTTGATTTATGGAGACCGTTTTCGCCAACAACGTATCCAGTTCAAAGGTCGATTGCGTGATGCCATCAGTTCCAGCGCCCAGGACGGAGACGCTCGCACAAAGGAATTGGTTAATCTCTACCAGACAAACCCGGAGTTCTTTTATCGAGAAGCTCCCATCCATGGTGCGATCTGCTTGGACCAGTATAAACGCTTGTTGGGGCTTTACAGAATAAAACGTCCAAGGCGCATTGCGGAGAAGGCGAATCGCTATGTGGCAAATTGGATTTTCACGCAGGTCCTAGACCGGGCCAAAGAGATGGCGCAGGAGAGGGCAAAACAATCGGACATCCCCCTTGAAGAACTCGTGACCCCCAGAAAGCAAATGGATATCGAATTCGTCGCAGCAGAAAGAGATATCGCCCAAAAGTTCAAGGACAATACCATCAAACTAGATAGGGCCGCTTTAACAATCCACGACGTTGGCGGCATCAAATTGATTGCCAACGGTGAAAGATTGTATCGGCTGGAAGAAAGGCTAGCTGAACATCCAAAAATCAGAATTTTTGACCGGGAAAGCTTTTCGGGGAATTACCAGGCTGTCAGCTTGATAATTGAGGTCTCCTGGGACGGTGACCAGGTGTGCCGTAGTTACATGGAGCGGCGGACTTGGGAGCAACACCTCCGCCGTGGGATCCCCGAGGCAGAATTGAAAAAGGGGATGGCACCCTTACTGGACGGCGCCAAGCCAACCCTTAATTTGGAACTCATTCTTTCCACGTTCCCTGACTTTGTGGAGTCAGAACTGGGAAACAGCCTTCACGAAGAGAGAATACTAGCGCAAAGGGATAACAAGATTTACAAGGGGTACATCCCCATGAACGTGGAGTTTCTCATAGAGTATCTTTTCGCGGTCGGTGTCAGTCCCCAGGTTCATATTGATCGGTTGCCGATAAAGCTCTGGGGGCGTTACCTGCCTGATACAGTCATCGACCACATTCGATCCCTTTACCGGATGCCGGAATCTGAATTCTATTGTTAGGCCCCGGACAGTACACGGGACAGGCTCAAGAAAGATCCTTCTTACTGTTCTGAGCCAGCTCACCCGTGTCGTGGACTTCCCGATTCTCCTTCAATCCCCTTGTGTAATGATTTTGATAAAAGACTCAAGAGTCAATTCTTCAATATTTCTTTTCACTTTATAATCTTTGTCAAATGCGACGGACTTCCTTTCAATTCTTTCCTTGCACGTTTTCGACATTATCTCATCTTCGTGGATCAACAAATTGTTCTTTACTTCGTACTCAAAGTTACCTACTTCATCGATAAAAAAATCGACTTTAGTCTGATATTCACATCCTGGAGGGTGATCATCTTCACTGAAAAAAATGGTAATAGCGAAAGTTGCCAATGTCTGCCATAGTATCCAGAGAAGGGATTTGTACTCTCCATATGAAGAGGCCATTGTATAATTGTAATGCTGTCCCAGTAGAGCTTCAAATCTCGAATTCATATTGTGTTTCTTGATCAATTTTCCGAAAGTGTTCTGCTGAGTTTTTTCTATTATTCCATCATAGTATAGATTATAACTATCCAGTGTTCTGTACATGATACAGTCTCCTCATGCTATCCCTTTCACAGTTTCTTTCCTGAAAACAATACAACCTATTCTCTCTCCAAAATGATCTTTCATCAGCGTCTTTGTGAACGACTCAAGACTGACACAAATCGCTTGTTGATGTCAATACGAGACGAGACCGCAGAAAAGAAGGAGCGAGATAACCTCGGCCGCGTTGCTTGCGTCAAACAGTTTACTATCAGGATCGTCGAAATGTCTCGTCTCCCAAGCCGTTTAGCCTCCGCGAAACGGGAAATGAACCGTTGCGGCTGACTCGTACGAAAGCACTGCTTTGATGCTGCGTCCATTGACCATTACAAAGCGTCCTTCCCCTCCGTTGGGGATAGGGGTGAGGGCGATAGATTCTCATTGTTCACCCCTCACCTTCATCCCCTCAAAGGAGAGAGGAGATTCTCTTGCTTGTTGAAACGAGTTGCTTTTTTTAAGTATTAAGGGGCAACCTCTTGGTTTTTTATACTTGAAAAAGGCACCTTGTTTATATAGATTTATTTTCTCTATACCCGAAAACAAAAGCAACTAGGGAAAACAATGATTGATCTGTTAAAGAAATTCTTCGACAAGAGTGCTACTGCAGTTGGTCCGCAAAGAGATAAAGAAAAATCCTATGATATTCGAATAGCCACATGTGCACTATTTCTTGAAATGGCGAACATTGACGGAGAGTTCAGTGAGGATGAACAGCAAAATATCATTTCCATTTTGAAGAAGAATTACGGCTTATCCGATGAACATGGATCTGCACTCGTTGAAGCGGCCAGCGAAAAACTTGAGAAGAGCATCGACCTGTGGCAATTTACCAATCAGATTAATCAGAACTATTCCACGGAGGAAAAACTTAGAATCATTGAAATGCTTTGGAAAGTGGTCTATGCCGATGGAAGACTTGACAAACACGAAGATTATCTGGTTCACAAAATGGCAAAACTTCTCCGCCTTACCCACAAACAACTTATCGATGCCAAGTTGAGAGTTACCAGGCACGGAACCTGAAAACCTGCCGGCGACACCTGTTGAACATCCCCGGAGGAATCCCATTGAACAGGGTGAGGACGCTGCTCTTTTGCTCAATCTCGCCTCAGCGGCACCAGGTTGGCGAGCAAACTCTATCACAATGAGACATCTTGCTCACCTTTCCGATCCTGTCCAAGGGAGACTGCAGGGAAATTCCATCCAGACCTCACTGCTTCAACCTGAATAATAGAGAGTGAAGAATGGCGTTTATGTTAACATTCGGCGGGCAACAATATTCTTAGGTGCGGGAGATGGAGAGAACAAGGAGGAAGATTCTAGAAGAGATTTTTCGCGCCGGGGTCGAGGCGGTTGATCCAGAAAAGGCCGTCCGAAACAGCGTCAAACGTGAAGGCGAGCAGTTGATCGTTGGCAATCAGACCTATGAGCTAAGCCGCTTCAACAGGGTTTTTGTTATCGGAGTCGGGGAAGGCACGGCCCCTATGGCCAAGGCCCTCGAGGACGTTTTGGGCGACCGGCTGACTGAAGGCAGGATCGTGGTCAAGTACGGCCACGGAATGCCGCTTCTGAAAACAAAGGTCTTAGAAGCGGGCCATCCGGTCCCGGATAAAGCCGGCCTCAGAGCCACAGAGTCACTAGTTGAACTTGCTCAGGGGTGCACGGAAAGCGATCTCGTTCTCTTTGCCCTCTCAGGCGGAGGAAGTGCACTTCTTCCAGCCCCCGATCCACCTGTAGATCTCGAAGCCAAGCAGCAAACCACCCGTTTGCTCTTGGAATGCGGCGCGACAATCAAAGAAATCAACGCCGTCCGAAAACACCTCTCTCGCGTCAAAGGAGGAAGGTTGGCGCGGGCAGCATTCCCAGCTCACTGTGTCTCCTTGATCCTGTCGGATGTTGTCGGCGATGAACTCGATGTGATCGCCTCTGGTCCCACAGTTCCGGACCCCAGTACCTTTGAGGACTGCTTTGCCACGATCCAACGTTTTGGCATCACGGATCGTCTACCCCAAACGGTCTTGGACGCCTTGACGGAGGGCGCCCGAGGGAAAAGGGCTGAAACGCCAAAGCAGGATGATCCCATCTTTTTAACTGTGCATAACGTGATTGTCGGGAATAACCGGGCTGCTCTGCTGGCGGCTGAGGAAAAAGCCAGGGAGTTTGGTTATGCAACACTCGTTCTCACATCATGGCTTCAGGGAGAAGCCCGAGAAGTGGCTCAGGCACTGGTAGCCATTGGAAAGGAAATCGTGACTTCGAATCACCCCCTGCCCCCGCCCGCATGTATCCTGGCTGGCGGAGAGACTACCGTTACCATCCGAGGGAACGGCAGAGGGGGACGGAATCAAGAACTGGCTTTGGCAGGAGTTCTAGCCCTTGATGGGTGGGAACGCGTCGCCCTCCTCAGCGCTGGGACGGATGGCGGTGATGGACCAACGGACGCGGCCGGCGCCTTCGCTGACGGAGCCACTTATGGGCGAGCCAGAACCATTGGCCTCGACCCGCACGTCTTTTTGGCAGAAAATGACTCCTACACTTTTTTCGATGCCCTCGGAGAATTACTTCGAACCGGTCCCACCAGAACCAACGTCATGGATCTAATCTGTATTTTGGTTGATTAGGGTAAAAATGGTTTGCTGCTATTAGTGCAGGGTGGACTTTCCTGAAGTGTCAGCCCCTCCGATGAATAAAGGATTGGACTGCTCCGTAGGCAGTTGATATGGCGAGGCCAGCGCCACATTTCATTCGCATCCAATCCTGGTGTGCCAGCACTGAGCCGACAGCGAAAAGATTCTCAAAAGCGCTTCTCCCATCGCTTCCCACTGGTCTAAAGAGTTCGTCCACTTCCAGACCGGCTCGATTCACCGGGTGGCCTCGAGGGTCCAGGAAATGCGGTCGGTGCCAGGCTTCACGCCTCTCTGGTTGATGAACCTGTAGATCCAGAAGGGTTTCGCGAATAACCGTTCGGCTTGCGTCAAGGCCCCCGCCCAGAAATCTACCGGTGGCAAGCACGATACCTTCGGCCTCTAATGTCTCCTGATAAGCACCCTGTTGAACCACAACGCCAACACAGCAACGCCGCTCGGTGTTTACTGACACTGCCCTTCCGCCGGCCACTAGGTTGGCGCCCCTGCTTCGAAGCGCCTGCTCCATTGCTTCTTTGAGGCGGATACCTGGAACTGATGGCGGCATGGTAGGAATTTCAAAGACGGGTACTCCCAACTGTCCCTCCAGGTCGGCAGCAAACGCTTCAGATTCCCGTAGCCCCAGGACCGCCGGAATACCGACAAGCTCCGCACCTTGCAACAACGGGCGAATAGCACCGGCCAGGTCGGTTCTGACCTCCTGGGAGTTCAGAGCCTCAGCCATGAGAGCGTTGTCCCGATCGACTCCGGGAACCTGACGAGTGAAGTCCAGCCTCCGGCTCCTCAGTCCCGGCCACCTGGACCCCAACGTCTCGACCATTTGCCTCGCACTGAAGTCCTTCATCCCTTGGAAATCAACGATCAAGGCGGGAAGCTTCTGCTTAAAACCAGTAACGCCGGGCCACATGGTCTGCGGCACTCGATAAGTGATCTTTATGGTCCCGGCACAGGTAGGCAACAGTGCATTGCCCTCTGGCCAGCCGCGATAAGACAAACCAGCGTTCTCCAGGAAATCAACAAACTGGTCCATGGCCCTGCGGATACTCTCCAATCCTAACAACGCATACGGATGTTTCGGGCAATCCCGGGACAGTGTTGAGACTCCGGCCCATGGATCTAACCACTCTTTCTGCTGCTCCACCGGGTGTATTCCGAGGAGGTCAAGTGCTCCACTGGCGAACAGCATCTCCCCCACGCTTGAACCTACCTGGATAGTCGTGAGACCGTTTTCCACCGCGAAGATGGTAGCAGCCATCCCGGCCAACCCCGCCCCGATCACGATCAGATCTACCTTTTTCTCAATATTCTCCGCCATTGTTGGAATTCAGCTCCGTTTCACTGCGAAACGACAGTAATGAAATATTGGGGTAACAGAATGATGGCTGCGGAGGAATCAGGTCAGTGAATGCAACATCGCATTTTTCATCATTCCATCCGTCCATGAGCAAGACAAAAGGTAAGAGTGACAAAAAGGGTCCCAATTTCAATAAGCTTGCACAAATTCCGACAGCGGAGTCACGTCTCTAGACCAAAAAGACCACAATGGATGGCCTCTTGGAGCTCTTCCTGGGCCAACTGCGCACCCCATAGAACAGGCCGCAAGCCATGCCACCGCTTTCCCAAAAACCTCTTCAATTGATTAACTCCCTCGTCAGAGTGGAACAAGCCACGCTCGTAGAGATGACAGCAAGTACGGAAGCTGCAGAAAGTCCCCTGGCAGGACCCCTTGCCCACCCTGCTCCTCAGGTTGATGGCGCTGAGATCAATATTCTCTCTTCGTGGTTCAAGACGATCTAGAATCTGGTCCACCGCGCTCAGTGGCACCATTTCACACTCACATAGAAGAGGGTCGTCTGGGTTTTGTTTTTTTAACCAGACGCGAGGTGAAAGCCCTGGTTCGGTCCACTGCGTTGTCTCGCTTGATGCGAGGGGCACTTGCCTGGTACGACACGGGGCCTTTAGTCCCAGACGGCTACACACAAGATCTGCCGCCTTCTCTGCCATGAGCCGAAAAGTAGTCAACTTTCCACCCGTGACTGTGATGAGGTTGCTGATGCCATCCGCCTCATGGTCCAATACCACGAAGCCTCGGCTTATTGCCCGATCGTTGGACTTCGTGTTCGCGGAAACCAGAGGGCGTACCCCTGCATAAGCCCGAACATAGCGAGTATTGGCCAGCACGGGCACCATCTGTCCCGCCTCGGTCACTATGCGATCCACTTCTTCGATTGTAGGGCGACTGGAAAAAGGACTGCGCAATCGCTCCGACGTACTGCCTACCAGAGATACCGTTCCGCCAGGAGCCACAATATCGCCATCCGAGGGCCGTCGTAAACGATTTATCACTTTCCGAGTCAGCCGTCTTTGAGTGACCAGGAGGCTACCTTTGGAATAGATCATGGGCAACTCAAGATCGAGCAGCTTCGCCACCTCCCCGGCCCAGGCGCCGGCTGCATTGACCACCTGTGCGGCTTCTACGACTGTTTCTTTACCGCCCTGGTGTTGGCGCATGCGCACTGCTTGGATCCGACTCCCATTGCGTAGAAATCCTGTCACCTCGGTATGAGTAAACAGGCGACTACCAAGGGTCTCGGCCTCGGCCATGTTCTCCAGGGATAGCCTGAAGGGATTGATGGAGGCGTCTTCTACCTGGTAGGCAGCGACTATGTCTTCACACAGGGCTGGTTCCAGTTCCAAAGCGACCTGGCGGTCGAGCATGCGTGCTGAGATTCCGTTCTGCTCACAGAGTCTTGGAAACTCGGCCACGTAGGCCTCGTCGTCTCCTGCAACTGCGACGAAGAGGCCGCCGGTGTCTTCTATACAATTTGGGGCCATCTTTTTTAACAGTTGGGACTCAACATGACATTCTTGAGCTGAGAAGGGATCATTGGAAACGTAGCGGGCGCCACTATGGAGGAGACCGTGATTGGCACCCGATGCCCCTGCATTGATATCCTTAGATTCAACGACTATACAATCGACTCCCCTGAGTGCCAAATCACGAGCCAAACCGGTGCCCGTCACTCCAGCGCCAATGATCAAAACCTGAGTTTCCACAAATCCTATCCTTTATTCACATTCACGACCGCTTCGATTTCCCCGGCAGATCATACTCACGGTATATCAAAGTAGCACAATGAGCTTTTCTTGCACAAGAGTCGCTAATCTTTTTGGAGAAACGTTGGGTCCCCGGTCAATTTCGTTGAAGTCAGGGTGCGGTTGTGATAGGTTTGATTATCAGTTGCACTCGAACCATCTCATAGGGATCAGTTTTCTGTGACCCAACGGGGGGAGAGACTTGATTTCTCTTTGGCAAATAGAATCTTCCTTTTCCGCCTGAGGCCGGCCCCTATGCGGGCTGGGTCAGAAGTAGTATGCCTTGAATCAAATCAGTTCTTGCGAATGATGCCGATACTCGAATGACCCAACTGATACGCTACATCTCCGTCATTTTTTCAGGTTCTTCATGTATTTCTATCCTGCTCAAAATGCAAGCGGCGGAGCATGGAATCCTTTTCAAAAGGAGGTGATGACAGGCAAAGATTGATGGCGAGGTGTGGGTTTGTAGACGAAGGGAGGAAACATTTGCGGCCGGAGGTAATTGGGGATAAAAACACTTTCGTTCAAAAATGAAAATGTCACCAGAAAGGAGTTCATAATGAGAAAGAGAGTCTTGACCATATCACTCTTGACTGTCCTTTCAATGGCGCTACTGCTCCTGCCAAACTTTGTCGCGGAAGCGCAAGCCGCAGACAAAATCGGTTGGGTCGGTCCTGTCTACAAAGAGTTGTCCGCCAGTCTA
>CP070692.1:2243401-2255039 GCA_020353215.1 Deltaproteobacteria bacterium | reverse complement strand
TGTCGACGAGGAGTTCGACTGCCCTCGGCCGTGAGCTCGGGCCGAACGGAGGCTCACTCGAAGTTCTCACGTCGGGTCGCTCAAGGCCGAGCTGCTCACTGCCGAGGGCAGCACGAGTTCTCAGCGCTTCGACTGTCTTCGACCCTGAGCTCAGACCGAAGGGAGGTCAGCCGAAGTCTGATAGAGCCTGAATAGAATTTACCCCCAGGAGCAGCAAGAAGATTAACGGACCAGATCGGCTTGTGTTACCCGAAGTCGTTGGTGCAGAAGGGGACCGAAGTACAGGACCACAGCCATCTTCAGTAAATCTCCCGGCAGCGGGAGTAGGAATCCCAGCTTGATTGCCGTATTTAGAGTTACAGCCTTCTCCTGCACGAAGTTCAAATTGAGGTAGAGCACCGTGACGCCCGGTAGGTAAATCGCCAAGACACCCGCCACCAGGGCTATAAATAGAAAAGCCCTACTCAGAGGTTCCCGCCTGCCGGTGAGCCAGCCGATAACGTAAGCACCCAGGATAAATCCCAACAGGTAGCCAAACGTCGGCTGCAGTACGTATCCAGGCCCACCCCCATGAGCAAAGATCGGCAACCCCATCAATCCGACAAGTATGTAGACCAGCTGGCTGAAAGGCGCCAACCTACTTCCCAAGATCAGTCCGGAAAACATGACCATGAGTGTTTGCAGGGTGAGGGGTACATAGGGAATAGGCACCCGGATGAAACCCCCGATTCCGGTAAGGGCAGCGAAAAGCGCTACCAGACTCAGTTCCCTGGCACTCAGCCATCTTTCTTTGGCTTCCTCGGTCTTCAACTCGGTTCTCCCAACCAACTTGGGTAACTCTAATGAATAAGTTTGCTGCGGTCAATAAGAACAGAGTACCATATCCAACCACCCTCCGTCTGTCAGCACCGTCTCGCCACAGGAGTTACCCCAAAAATCCTGTTTCGGAAGGAAATGTCTCTGCACCAGCCCGGAAAGCTACCCCACAACGAGCAATTGAAGTTCCGTGAATGGAGCTTCGAAATGTCCGGTGTTCAAGGTCAAAATAGGCATTGTTGACTGCACCAACAGATCCCCAGGATACCTTGCTTTTGGGGGGTAAATGCGTTAACTTCAGCCGTCGCTCTGCTACGCGCCCAAACAAGCCGGTTTGCTTTCCGAAATGTCCGTATATAGTGGCACGGGTTTAGCAAGAGAGGAGTGCGATGCACGAGAACTCTCTGAGACAGGACGATTGGGAATTTTTGCTGGGGGGAGCCCGCCTGGATGACTTGCACAACTCAGTCTCCACCGGGAACCACAAAATTCTCGCCCAAGGGATGAATAAATGGGCGCTGGCCTATGCCTTAGCCCGCATGCTTCCAAGTCTCAACCGGACGGTCTTATTGATTACGCCGTCAGCACGGGACGCCCTGCAGGCCCAGCAAAGCCTATCTTTCTTTCTTGGCTTGACCGATGGCACCGCTCGGGGTCCCTTGGAACATCCCCTCTGGCATTTTCCGGCCGCCAATCGGCTTATGCCCACCGAGGCCTTCGTAGCCCCTGACATCCAGGCTCAGCGGCTTGCAGTTCTGTATGTCGCTGCTGCAAGCAGCAGTTCCAAGATTATCGTTGCCTCGGTACAAGCCGCGACGGAAAAGGTTTTACCGCGTCAGCCCTTTATGGACGCCAGCCGCTACTTGGTAGTGGGTGAGCAAGTTCACCGGCAGGAATTCTTGTCCCACTTGGTGAGCATCGGCTACTACCGTACTGAACTCGTGGAGGAGGTGGGTGATTTAAGTGTCCGTGGCGATATTATCGACCTCTATACCCCACTTTATCGTCAGCCTGTAAGGTTGGAGTTCTTCGATGACATTTTGGAATCAATTCGCTTTTTCAAGCCAGCCACCCAGCGCTCCAGTGAGCATCTGGAAGATGTGATCGTTTTACCTGCACACGAGGTGCTGCTAACCGACTCCAGACAGAAGCGGGTTCGTTCGCTATTGCATAGCATACTGGTTAAAGAAAGACCTGTCAGAAGCAGTCTGACCCTCTGGTTGGAGCGAGCGAAAGACCAGGGTCACTACCCTGGCATTGATCAGCTACTGCCTCTCTACTATCGGCAACTGGAAAGCCTGTTCCACTACTTGCCAGCCTCGACCTTGGTGGTCCTCAGCGATCCGGGCCGCGTCACAAAACTGGCGGCCGAGAACTACAGAAACGCTGAAGCCCAACATGATGCCGCCCGCAGGAAAGCGCAATGGGCCCTTCATCCCGAGACCTATCTACTCAACGAAGCCGAAGTGAGCAGAGAAATCGAGCGCTATCCCAGCATACTCCAGAGTATTCTCCCTGTCGAGCACGCCCCGGACGAAAATCATTCTGGAGTTCTGCGCTTCCGCCTACAGGGTCATGAAGGCCTGCAGCAACAAATCATCCACAATCGGAAGCGTCACCGACTACTGGAGCCGCTTGCCGAAAGACTCAAGCATTGGCAACAGTTCGGCATCAGTCCGTTTCTTGTATGTCGCACCGCTGAGCAGGCTCGTCGCATGGAAGAGCTTCTGGCTGACTACGGTGTGGATGCCAGGTTTACTTCTGATCCTTTTGGCCGGTTTTCCTTTCGTGCACCGGTGACCAAGGTTTTAGTGGGGAATCTTCACAAGGGATTCCTTTGGCCCGATGAGGGCCTTTCCGTGGTTACGGAGACGGAGCTATACGGTGAGAAGGTGCGAAGGGGGCGTGTCCGAACTGCCGAAACTGGTGCATTTCTGGCCTCGTTTGCTGATCTACAGACTGGAAATCTGGTCGTCCACCTGGACCACGGAATCGGAATCTATCAGGGCCTGGTCCATCTGAACATCAGCGGTCTCGCCAACGATTTCCTCCTGCTGGAGTATCAGGATGGCGATCGGCTCTATCTGCCCGTTGACCGCCTGGATCGAGTGCAGAAATACATTGGTATCGATGGCCACGATCCTCAGGTGGACAAGCTGGGAGGGCAGCGGTGGGCCTCCACCAGAAGACGGGTCCAGCAATCAATCCAAAAGGTGGCCCAGGAGCTCCTGCGCACCTATGCCCTGCGGCAAATCAAGGAGGCGACACGTTTCTCCCCACCGGACAGTAGCTTTCGGGAATTCGAGGTCTCCTTTCCTTATGAGGAGACTCCCGACCAACAAGCTGCAATAGAAGAGGTCCTCGCCGACATGCAGCAGGCCAAATGCATGGATCGACTCATCTGCGGGGATGTTGGCTTCGGCAAGACCGAAGTTGCACTGAGAGCTGCTTTCAAGGCGGTCATGGACGGAAAGCAGGTGGCTGTGCTGGTACCCACCACCGTTCTAGCGGAGCAGCACTTCCTCACCTTCACTGAGCGGCTAGCCGGCTATCCAGTTTTCGTCGAAGTGCTGAGCCGGTTCAAAAGCAGGGCGGAGCAGAAAAAGATTCTTGCGGACCTGGTTAAAGGCCTTGTGGACATAGTCATTGGCACGCACAGGTTGCTTCAGCGAGATGTCGTGTTCAAGAATCTGGGACTGCTCATCATCGACGAGGAGCACCGTTTTGGCGTCCGGCACAAAGAGCGGATCAAGCAGCTAAGGGCCGAAGTTGATGTGCTTACCCTGACCGCCACGCCCATCCCTCGCACTTTACACATGTCGTTGATTGGGATTCGCGACCTCAGCACCATTGACACCCCGCCACAGGACCGCCAAGCCATACTGACCAAGATCTGCTCCTTCGACGATCAGATCATCAGGGAAGCTATTCTGAAAGAAAAGACGCGGGGTGGGCAGGTTTTCTTTGTGCACAACAATGTCTCAACTATTTATCGCATGGCCAGTCACATTCAACAGTTGGTGCCTCAGGTGATCGTTGCGGTGGCTCATGGCCAACTCCGGGAACGGGAGTTGGAGCAAGTCATGCTCGAATTTGTCCATCAACGCTTAGACGTGCTGGTGTGCACCACCATTATTGAATCCGGCCTGGATATCCCGGCTGCCAATACCATATTCATTAATCGTGCCGACAAGTTCGGACTGGCGCAAATCTACCAGCTACGTGGTAGGGTTGGTAGGTCTTCGGAACAGGCCTACGCTTATCTATTGATTCCAGGTGAACATTTGGTTACCCGCCAAGCCCAACGCCGCCTCATTGCCCTGATGGATTTCACGGAACTCGGTTCCGGGTTCAAAATCGCCCTAAATGATCTGCAGATCAGGGGTGCCGGGAATATCCTCGGCGCGGCCCAATCTGGACATATCTCTGCTGTCGGCTACGAAATGTATGTCCGGTTGATGGAAAAGGCTATTGCTGAACTTAAAGGAGAGACTGCCCGGGAGCCGGTGGAACCTGAGATTCACTTGAACTTTGCTGCTTACCTGCCGACGACCTACATCGCTGAAAGCAGCCAACGCTTGACTCTCTACAAACGCCTTGCCACTGCCGGCGATGAGACCGTATTGGCAGATATGGAGGATGAACTGCGGGACCGATTTGGTCCATTGCCAGTGGAAGCCTACAATCTTTTTGGACTGCTGAATCTGAAGTTACTTCTCCGTCGGTTGTGGATTAGACGGTTGGATGCACTCAATGGTGAATTTGTACTTACGTTTACCGAGAATCCGGAGATAGATCTTGACAAGCTCGCTGACTTGGTTGCTGCCCGGCCGCGGAGTTTGCGGCTGTCGCCTGAACACCGTCTCTATGTCAAGTGTGGTTCGTCTCAGGTGGATGAGTCCATGACCGAGTTGAAAAATCTCTTGCGCAACTTAGAGTAACATGTTAACAGTAAAAATTTATACAGTTTTTGTTTTCAGGTCGGATAGTTAGATCAATTTAACTGACCCCGACAGGCGATAGTTATGTGGTGGAAAAGGATTGCTTGCACCCTACTTTTGTGCCTTTTGCTGGAAAGTTCCATGATCTCACCTTCCTCGTTAGCAGAGATCGTGGATCGAATAATCGCCTATGTGAACGACGATATCATCACCCTGAGCGAACTTAACGAAAAGACCATGGCTTTTCAGGCTGCCAGGCAACAGAATCCATTTATGGATGGGCAGGACTTGCCGCTGGAGAATATTCGACGTAATGTTCTGGAGAACCTGATACACGAACGTCTGGCGGCCCAAGAGATTTCAAGGCTCAAGATCAACGTTGACGAGGCTGAGGTTGATAATGTGCTGACCAGGTTCAAGCAGGACAATTACCTTACTCAGGAGACGCTGGAGGCCCAGATTCGCAAAGAGGGCAAGACTATGGAGGATTTGCGTCAACAGATACGCCAAGAGCTGGCGCGAAACAAGCTGATCACCCGAGAGGTTAGGGACAAAACGGTTATTACAGACGACATGGTCCAAGCCTACTACGAGTCTAATCTTCGTGAGTTTCAGGTTAAGGACCGATGGCGCCTCCAGGATATTTTCCTACCCTTCCCCCCCCAAGCCAGTCCAGAGGAGCAGAAGCGACTGCACACCTTGTCCCAAGAGATTTTCGGTCGCTTGCAGCAAGGCGCCGATTTTACCGTTATGGCTCAGCAATACAGCAGGGGCCCAGGAGCTGAAGAGGGTGGGGATCTGGGCTTCTTTTCCAAAGGAGAGCTGGAGCCGTCGCTTGAAAAAGCCATCGAAACCCTTGAACGGGGACAAATCAGTCCGCCAGTCGAAACCGCAAAGGGTTTACATATCATCAAGGTAACGGAGGTGGATAGTACTCCAGCCAAACCCTTCGAGGAAGTGCAGGAAACTATTCGCAGTAAACTCTACCAGCGAGAACTCAATTTCAGGTACAGGGAATGGCTGAACAGTTTGCGGGAACGTTCTTACGTGAAGGTCGTGTTCTAGGCGGAACCGTAGGGACACAGATCGAACGAGTACGCAGTAAGCGGAGAGCGGAAAGGATCAAGGAGTAAGCCAACAACACGAATAACCAAAGTAAGAAAGCGACTAAAGGGAGCTGGAGTGTCTAGAGTATCCGGTGCCCGTCGTGTGGATAAGGTCCAGATGATGTCACTCGTAAGTTCCTCATGAGCTGAATGTTGCCATCGGAGCGGGACCATGGCTGAAATCGCCACCATTGAACGGATTGGCCAGTTTGTCGACGAGAAGGTAACCCTACGTGGTTGGCTATTCAACAAGCGGTCAAGCGGAAAGATCCGCTTTCTCCAGATCCGCGACGGCACGGGAAGCATCCAGGCGGTCTTGGTAAAGAACGAAGTGAGTCCGAGCACCTTCGCCGTAGCCGATACCGTGACCCAGGAATCATCCTTGGTGGTAACGGGAGTCGTCCGTGCCGATGACAGAGCTGTTGGGGGTCATGAACTGCAAGTAAGCGACATCCAGGTAATCCAAGTGGCGGAGGACTATCCTATCACTCCCAAGGAGCACGGTCCCGCCTTTCTGCTTGACCACCGCCATCTCTGGCTACGCTCTGCCAAGCAGCACGCCATCTTACGCATCCGAAGCCATCTCATCCAAGCGGCTCGGGAATACCTCCACCAGGAAGGGTTTGTCCTCTTTGATGCCCCCATTCTCACACCCACCGCTTGTGAAGGTACCAGCACCCTTTTTGAGACCGATTACTTTTATGGCGAAACCGCCTACCTTTCTCAGAGCGGCCAACTTTACGCCGAGGCGGGTGCGATGGCACTTGGAAAGGTATATACCCTGGGACCCACCTTCAGAGCGGAGAAATCGAAAACCCGCCGGCACCTCACCGAATTTTGGATGCTTGAACCAGAAGTGGCCTACGCTGACCTGCAGGATATTCTCTCTCTCGCAGAAGAACTCGTCAGTCATTTAGTCAATTCGGTGCTGACACACAAGAGTGAGGAACTTCGGACTGTTGGACGTGATTTGGACAAATTGCGGCTAGTAGTGCCACCTTTTCCAAGGATCACCTACGATGAAGCCCTGGACCTTTTACGGCAGCGGGGTATGGCGATGAAGTGGGGCAATGACTTTGGCGCCACAGAAGATACAGTGCTCTCTGAGCAGTTTGACCTGCCGGTGATGATTACCCATTATCCGGTCCAAGCCAAGGCTTTCTATATGAAGAGTGATCCCGACAACCCCAACCTTGCCCTCTGCCTAGACATGCTGGCGCCAGAGGGTTATGGCGAAATCATTGGTGGTTCTCAGCGCGAAGACGATTACCACCAGCTTCTGGAAAAGTTGGCGGCGCATCGACTACCCCGGGAGCCCTTCGAGTGGTACCTTGACTTGCGACGCTACGGCACTGTACCCCACGCCGGCTTCGGTCTGGGAATTGAGCGCACCATCGCCTGGATTTGTGGCATCAAACATTTGCGCGAGGCCATCCCATTCCCGAGGATGTTGCAGCGCATTTATCCCTAGCGACAACTACTCATTGAGTTGGTCCGAGTTATTCATGAAGGGCCGCTGCAAACCGATAGACATGGGCTTGCCGCCAACCGCAAGGACTCGGGAGGTGCACTTGAAAATGCTCCAGTGAGCGCAACGCTCGTGCCGCTTAACGATAATTCAGTAAACACCAAGTCCAGGCATTCGCGTTGCTTGCGGACTTGCAGGATAACCATTTGGGGCATCGCCAGCCTGACCTAAAACTTGGACATACTTGGCCTTGCCTTTCTGCCTTTCTCAGAGGGAAACGGCAACATGGAAAGTCTCGGGAAGTATTTGCAGGAAGAACGACTGGCACGGGGAGTGACTTTGGAGCAAATCTCCATTGACACGAGGATTAGTGTAAATATGCTCCGAGCCATTGAGGATGGCGATACGGAGCAGCTCCCTGCTCAGGTACTGGTGAAAGGATTTCTGCGGGCTTACGCGAAAGCGATTGGTCTGGACCCAGAAGGGGTGATACTCAAATACCAGGACCTAGTTGGGGAAGTGGATCTTCGTCCGGAGGCCTTTGAGAAATTCCGTCAACGGCTGGGGCCCAAGCCATCCAAAAAAAAGGCGGTGGTGATCCTTCTCACTCTGATTCTGCTGATGGGCGCTGGTCTTTTCCTCTGGCAGTCGACCCGCACAACACGGCAGGTCTCGCCATCCAGGGGTCAGGATGCCCATGGCGGAACCGGAAAAGAACAGGCGACAACCCCCAATCCGCCTATCTCCAAGGCAGAACAGGAACAGTCCCTCGGGCGAGTACAACAGCCGCAGGTGACGACCGGGACCTGGATAGAACCAAGCTCCGACGACACCGACCCGGGCACCGACGTCCCGGCGGCGGAGCCTTCTGGGAGACAAATAACCTCGAGTGGAGAAGGTCGTGCCTTACTTGTACCTACCTCCGAGTCGCGAGTCATGGGATTGCCAACCTCAACCCAGACGCATTTGCTCCGAGTTGAAGTCATGGAAACCACCTGGCTGCGAATAACCATCGATGAGAACCGTGAACGCGAGTACCTGTTCCAGGCGGGGGATATGGCAACCTGGCAGGCAATCTCAGGCTTTAAGCTTCACATCGGCAACGCGGCAGGCCTCCGACTGTACTTAAATGGTAAGCTTCTCAAGCCACTGGGTAAAAGCGGCCAAGTGGTTTATCTCAAGCTACCCGATGGTTCGGTGAACAGCGCATCAGCATCTGAACGCTAATCCAGTGAGCAGGTTATGACAACCGACGGAAGTGACTTCCTTTCAGCGATCAGAAAAGAACTGGACCGGAACCGTCTCCAGGAGGCGGCTCAGATGCTCGTGCATCTGCACCCTGCAGATATCGCCGAGCTGTTCGAAGCTCTGGATGAACCGGAAAAGATAAGACTGTTTGGAAAGCTAGATGTTGACACTGCTTCAGAGGTTATCGCTGAGCTGTCCGAATTCTCGAGAGAGCAGATACTCGCTGAGCTGACCTCCCAACGTCTCGGTGAAATCGTTGACGAATTGGACTCTGACGATGCCGCCGATCTTCTCGCCAGCGTCTCGCCAGAAATGGCAGAGAAGGTTCTCGCATCAATTGATGTCGAAGATTCGCAGGAAGTTCGCCGACTCCTGGCCTACGATGAGGAAACCGCCGGCGGCATCATGCAGGCTGAGTTGATGGCCGTACCCCAGGAGACCTCGGTCGCGGAAACCATTAATCGTTTACGTCAGATGGGAGAGCGTTTGGAAGATCTTGCCAACATTTTCGTGGTCAACTCTCGCAACCAAGCGGTGGGACAACTTAGTTTACAGAGGCTCATTCTGGCTGATCCTGGTGAGCGGATATCCCGGGCCATGGACGCTACTTTTCATCCTATACCTGTGGATATGGATCAGGAGGAGGTGGCCAGGATATTCCAGAAATACGACATAATCTCGGCCCCGGTGGTGGAATCAGACGGCACCCTGGTGGGACGGATTACCATCGACGACATTATGGACATCGTTGAGGAGGAGATATCCGAGGATGTCTTGCGCATGGCCGGCACTCACGAAGATGAACTCGTTTACGGGGACCAGATTTGGAAAATCTCACGCTTCCGCCTCCCCTGGCTCCTCACCACGCTGGTTGGCGGGCTGCTCACCGGCTACCTCCTCTGGCTTTTCAAGGTGGCTCTGGCAGACGCTATAGTCCTGGTCACCTTTGTGCCGGTAATAATGGCCCTGGGAGGCAGCGTTGCTATTCAATCCACCACAATCACGGTGCGTGGTCTGGCCACAGGTGGTATTGACCTCCAAAGGCTGGGACGAACCGTTTACAAGGAATCCAGAGTTGGACTGGTCATGGCTCTGGTCTGCGGCCTCATCTTGGGAATCGCTGCTGATCTCTGGCATCGCAACCCTGCCTTGGGACTCACCGTAGGCCTGGCCATGGCGATGGTCATTCTGGTTGCATCACTAATGGGCACGCTGGTACCGATGATTTTTCAGCGACTGGGCATTGACCCTGCAGTTGCCTCTGGTCCCTTCGTTACCATGGCAAATGACATTTCAGGCATTGTCATCTACCTGTCCATCTCCACCGCCTTTATGAGATACATCGTCGGCTGAACACAACGCGTAGTTCCGCCCAGTTGCCATTCGCCGCCCAAATAGAGACAGAACCGTGGTTATTCGCAAGAACGAAGCGATCATTCTTCGTAGCAGGGATTACAGCGAATCAGATCGATTGATCACTTTCTTCACTAAAAGTAACGGGCGCCTCACCGGTATCGCAAAGGGAGCCCGACGTAGCAAGAAACGGTTCGTCCATAGCCTGGAGCAACTTTCTTACGTCACAATCGCCTACGCAGATCGCTCTACCTCGGGTCTTGTGCGCATCGATGCCAGCGAACTTAGAAGCGCCTTTACAGGCCTCCGGGGCGACCTCGCTCGACTCGGCTATGCAAGTCTCAGCTGTGAGATGGTGTTGGAAATATCTCCTGAGCGACAGAGCAACTCCGCCTTGTTTTCTCTACTCTTGCAGTACCTCCATCAGCTGGAACAGGGGGCGGATCCCGAAAACACTTCATTGCTATTTCAGGTCCGCATGCTCAGTCTTAGTGGTTATGCTCCCAATTTTCAAACCTGTGTTTTCTGCGGCCAGGAGGCGTATTCCGGTAAGAACTGGTATGTCTCCATTGCTGAAGGTGGCCTCCTTTGTACAGCTCACCCGGGAATTCATGGAACCTACCCTTTGTCTGTGGGAACTGTGATGTTGCTTCGAAGAGCACAGCAGACCTCCCTCACCAAACTTTGGCGTCTAAGGTTTGACCGCAAATCCCGCGAGGGATGCCGCGTTTTCCTGCTTGATCTTATCCGACACCACCTCGAAAAAGACTTGAAATCACTGAAGCTCTTGCGACAAATCGGCGCCTTGAATGCTGCCGGCTAGCTCGGCCTATCTGCAGGGAAGAACCAAAGAAGATCAGCAGCCACATCTGTGGAGCCACGAGCAGAAGAGCGGCGAGCTGTGATTTGTGAATGAGTCTTTCCAACAAAGAAACAGGGCTCTCGATGGCGACGCGACTTGCGCGTCGTTGAGTGGCTTCCCCTGCCGACACAAAGCCAGGTCCTTGCACCGTACGATTCTGACGGCGACTCCTACTGGAATAATGTGGTTGACAGAGAATCTATAGCGAGGTAATTTACGCACTTAACCCATGACCATTCCCTTTCTCAGCCAACGAAAGGAGTCTCCTATGACCTTTCAGGAACTGATCCTCTCCATTGAAAAGTACTGGCACGATTACGGCTGTATCATCCAGCAACCTTACGACCTGGAAGTGGGAGCGGGCACTTTCAACCCGGCCACTCTGTTGAGATGCCTTGGCCCTGAGCCCTATAATGTGGCCTATGTTGAACCCTCGCGCCGCCCCACTGATGGCCGTTACGGGGAAAACCCCAATCGTCTTCAACACTACTATCAGTATCAGGTTATCCTTAAGCCGTCGCCTATGGATATTCAGGAGTTGTACCTGGAAAGCCTCAGGACCTTCGGCATTGATCCGCTGGATCATGACATCCGTTTTGTCGAGGACGACTGGGAGTCGCCCACTCTTGGGGCCTCAGGTCTCGGTTGGGAGGTCTGGTTAGATGGCATGGAGATAACACAGTTTACCTATTTTCAGAATGCTGGCGGTCTTTCCTTGGATCCCATTTCCGGGGAACTCACTTACGGACTCGAGCGGATTGCCATGTATCTCCAGGGAGTGGACAATGTCTTCGACCTGGCGTGGACTGACCAACTCTCTTACGGCGATGTGCACCATCGTTGG
>CP070692.1:2231646-2243301 GCA_020353215.1 Deltaproteobacteria bacterium | reverse complement strand
CGGGGTTTGCGCCAAGGTTTGCCAGGCAGGTGCCGTTGACTATGAGCAGCAAGACCAGTTTGTCCACCTGAACGTGGGAGCCATCGTTCTGGCCACCGGCTATGACGTCTTCGACCCGTCGGTGATCCCAGAGTATGGCTACGGTCGCATCGACAACGTGGTCACGGCTCTGGAATTTGAACGACTGTTGAGCGCTAGCGGTCCCACAGCGGGACATCTTGACCGTCCGTCGGAACTGGCTCTACGCGCTGAGATCGCCGATTTGGAGAAGGGTCTGCATCGGGCGAATCGTCAGCTAGGTAAACTAGAGGAAAAACACGCCAAGAAGACTTCTGAGTTCATGGATGAGTTTAAGACTGGCAAGTCAGGCGACGACGCTGATTTCGAACGGTGGGCCTCCTTAGCAGAAAAAGCGGCTGCCTTGAAAGAAGAACTGGCTCCATTGAAGAAAAAAGAGGTAGCTGCCCACACGGCCAAGAAGCTAGCCTTTATACAGTGTGTGGGATCCAGGGATTTCCGTTTCAATCGCTTCTGCTCTTCTTACTGTTGCATGCACTCGGTGAAAGAAGCCATGATCGCCCACGAGCATGACAATGAAACAACCTCCTCCATTTTCTGCATGGATTTGCGCGCCGTAGGGCGAGGCTTCGAAGAGTATAAGTTGCGGGGCGGGAAATCTGCCAACATCGAGTACGTCCGGGGTCGAGTTGCTGAGATCACCGAGGACGATTCCCACAATCCCATTGTGTGGTACGAGTCCACTACCGCACGGCGGGTAGAGCACGAAACCTTCGACATGGTAGTGTTGGCCACCGCCTGTGTGCCATCGGTCTCCACACCGAAGCTGGCCGAGCTTATGGGACTTGAGCTGGATGAAAACGGCTTTTTCAAGACAGATCCTCTGGCCCCTCTAGACACATCCCGTCCTGGTATCTTTGTTTGTGGTTGTGCCCAGGGGCCCATGGATATTCCGGAGTCGGTGGCCCAGGCGAGCAGCGCCGCTGCTCGAGCGGCCGAAGTTGTATCTATGGCTGGTGAGGTCGCAGTTGGCGGTTCGTAATTCTTTGTCGAAGAAGATCCGACGCGGCGAAACGGCGACACGGAGAAAGAATATAATCACCGTGTCTCCGTGTCCCCCCCTCTCCGCGTCACGAAAAAAAGGGGTGTGAAATTGGCTGAAGATATTCGTACCGGAGTCTTTGTCTGCGACTGTGGCAGTAACATAGCCGGCTATCTGGACTGTGGTGAGATCGCCGAATATGCTGAATCTCTGCCCAATGTCGTGTTTGTAAAAGAGAATCTGTACACTTGCTCTGAGGCCGGCATCAACGAGATCAAAGACGCCATCAAAGACGAGAAACTCAACCGGGTCGTGGTGGCGTCTTGCAGTCCCAGAACACATGAGCCTCTTTTCAGGGAAAGTTGCGCCGAGGCCGGACTTAATCCGTACCTGTTCGAGATGGTAAATATCCGGGACCAGTGTTCATGGGTCCATATGAAGCAGCGGGAGCAGGGCAACGAAAAGGCCAAGGATCTCATCCGGATGGGCGTGGCCAAAGCCGCCCTTCTTCAGGCCCAGGAGCCGATTCAATCGGAGATGGATCCCAAGGCCATGATAATCGGTGCCGGTATCAGTGGCATGACCTCGGCACTTGCTCTGGCCAACCGAGGCTACCAAGTGTTTCTGGTGGAAAAGTCGAGAGAAGTGGGGGGACTCCTTCGAAATCTGCATAAACTGGCACCTGCCGATGTGGATGCCGAAGAGTTGTTAACCAAGCAGAAAATGGCGGTCACCAACCATGAAAACATTCGCTTGTTAACTTCTACCACCATCAGTGAGATTCAGGGATATATCGGCCATTACGATGTCACCGTGTCAGCCAATGGTACTGAGGAGAAATTTGGCGTAGGCGTAATCATCATCGCGACAGGCGCCAAGGTGTTCCGACCAGAAGGGCTGTTCAATTACGATGGTAAGCGGGTGATCACCCAGTTTGAATTGGAAGGGCTCTTCAGAACTAAGAAATTCGAGGCAAAGAATGTGGTGATGATTCAATGTGTAGGTGCTCGCAGTGAGGAGCGAAAGTACTGCTCCCGTATCTGCTGCATGACAGCAATTAAGAATTCCATCGCCATCAAGGAACGGGATCCGGAGGCGACCGTACACATCCTCTACCGTGATATCCAAGCCTATGGAACCGAAAATGAAACACTCTACCAGCGTTCCAAACAACTGGGTGTCCGCTACATAAAATACGATCAGGAAAGACCACCCGAGGTACAGGATGAGGCGGTCAAAGTATACCATCACCTCTTGGGGCGTGAGTTGGAGTTAGTCCAGGACCTGGTAGTCCTCTCTACGCCTTTGATTGCTGGTGAGGACAACGAGGAGCTATCCAAACTCCTTCGGGTTACCCTGGATGAAAACAAGTTCTTTCTGGAAAGTCACGTCAAGCTCAAGCCGTTGGATTTTGCTACTGACGGTGTGTTTCTTTGCGGAAATGCGCACTATCCCGCCACAATTCGCGAGGCGATTTCCCAGGCCCTGGGTGCCGCCTCCCGCGCGTCCATCCCGCTGGCCAAAGGGATGATGACCGTTGAACCAATCGTGTCGGTACTGGCTGATGAGGATGCTTGTCGGGGCTGCGGCCTGTGTGAAGCCCTCTGTCCTTACGGCGCCTTGGAAATAGTCCGGACCGAGAAGGGGCGGAAGGTGAGAGTAATCCCAGTTGCCTGCAAAGGTTGCGGTATATGTGCCGCCACCTGTTATGTCCATGCGCTTAACATAAATTCATACACAGACCAGCAGGTGGAAGAACAAATCAGAGCGTTTTTGAGCGGCTAGCCGCTCAGGTTCATAACCGATATGAGAGGAGAGATACGGAATGTGAAATCGAAAAAACCCTGATTCCAGTATCTCGTAACGCACTTTTCAGATCGCAATTACTTGGATGAGGAGGTGACGCTCTTGTCAGATTTTACGCCCAAGATTCTGGTCCTTTGCTGTACCTGGTGAGGGTACGCAGCAGCTGATTTCGCTGGAGTTTCCAGGATCCAATATACAACGGATATTCGCATTATCCGGCTAATGTGCACTGGTCGGGTGAATCCTACAATGATAGCCGAAGCCTTCATCAATGGAGCCGATGGTGTGATGGTGGTTGGTTGTCACTTCGGCGACTGTCACTACATCACTGGAAATGTCGAGGGAAAAATCAAGGTGGGGCTGGCTGCCCGGGTGTTGGACTTTGTGGGCCTTCACCCTACACGGGTTTCCTTCGATCAGTGTTCCTCTGCCGAAGGCGAGCGATTTGTAAATCTGGTCACGGACTTTGACGACGGCGTGCGACAGGTCGGACCATTGGGATCGGGAGATCGCTTACCACTTCCTGAGTTGAAGGAAAAGCTGCTGATGGCGAAAACCGCGCTGGGCAGTCAGAAGTTGCGTTGGGTGGTCGGTAAGTTTAGCGAATTCGTCACCGCAGGCAACAAGTACGGCGAGGTGTTCACCGAGCACGAAATGTGGCGAACTTTGGACACAATCGTAATGGACGAGGTCGCCACACACGAAATCCTTCGAGAACTGGAGCGGAACGCTGCCGCAGTGAAGGATCTTGCCGCCCGGTTGAAACTCCCGCCGCCCCATGTACTAAGATATGTCCTGGCCTTGCAGCGGCGAGGCTTGGTTAGGCTAGAACAAGTGGAGGGCACCTCTCCACGCTACAAAGCGGTGGAGCTTGAGGTGGATGCAGCCTGATCGGGCAGCAACATAGATCAGTACTCTTTAGCCGAGTTGGTCATAAGTCGGAATAATTGATATCGAAATTTGGGGTTAGTTTCGAATTTCGTGCGTCGGTCTTCTAATTTGAGACAAACCTTTGATTGATTCTCTTTAGGTGGAGGATACTAAGGTGGCAGGAAAGAGAGTGGTTATATTCGGGGGCAATCCCGCTGGTGTCGCGGCGGCAGTGAAACATGCCGAGGCCGGCATGCAGGTTACCCTGGTGGAGCCCTCACCAAGTCTGGGAGGGGACCTGCTCCCGCAGACCAGAATCATCGATGGAACCTTTTCGTTCTTGGAGCCGAACCTTGAAGCGCTCAGGAAACATCCGAACATCCATGTAATCACCAACGCCGAAATTGTCAGAACTCAATCGGTAGATGGCAGATATCGTTTTCGAATCAGGCGCAGTACGCCGCGGGTTGATGCGGAGAAATGCAATGACTGCAAGGAATGCATCCGGGTCTGCCCTATTCATATGTACGACGACTTTAACGAGAGCATCGGTTTTCGCACGGCCATAGATTTTTTCAATCCCGAGACAGCGAAAGCAGGTGAATACAATATTTTCAAAGAAGACATGCCCATCTGTCAAGCAACCTGCCCGGCGAATCTGAACATTCGCTCTTATGCCGGGCTGATTGCGGACGGCAAGTATGCCGAATCGCTCGCGGTAATACGGGAAAGGCTCCCATTTGCGCTCTCAATCGGCCGCGTCTGTCCTCATCCCTGTGAAACAGCATGCAACAGGGGTTATGTTGACGAGCCCATTGCCATCTGCGCTTTGAAACGCTTTGTCGCCGACTTTGAAATGAACCACAGCATAGAGCCACCCGTGGAAGCCCCCGACCAGTTCCACCCTGAGAGAGTTGCCATCATTGGCGCCGGTCCTGCAGGCCTTTCCTGCGGTTACTTTCTGGCCAAGGCAGGATACCATTCTGTCGTCTTCGAAGCCATGCCTGAACCTGGTGGCATGTTTCGTTATGGAATCCCTGAATATCGGCTGCCCACCGAAACGTTGATGCACGAGATCAACTGGATTTTGGCCCACGGAGTGGAGTTGCGCTGCGACACTCGTATCGGCGAAGATGTTTCCTTTGAAGACCTCCAGCGTGACTACGCTGCGGTTTTCATTGGCGTTGGCGCCTGGACGGGTATGAATTTGCGCATTCCCGGGGAAGAACTGGAGGGTGTCATTGACGGTGTTCGATTCCTCCGTGATGTCAATATGGGGAAGAAAATCGACATGGAGGGCCGGGTCATCATCATAGGTGGCGGCAATGTGGCCATGGATGCGGCTAGGGTGAGTTGGCGAGAAGGATTCGAAGAAGTTCACGTCGTCTACAGGCGCACCCGTAGAGAGATGCCGGCGAGCCCGTGGGAGATAGACGCTGCCGAAGATGAAGGCGTCAAATTTCAGTTCCTGGTAGCGCCTATTGAAGTCGTGGGCGAGAACGGCCGGATGACGGGCCTGAAATGCTTGAGAATGGAGTTGGGCGAACCTGACGCCAGCGGCAGGCGGAGACCGGTCCCCATCGAAGGTTCAGAGTTTGTCATCGAGGCGGAGAATCTGATTGCTGCCATCGGCCAGAGGCCTGACCTCAAGTTCGTCCCTGAAGAGAGCGATTTGGCAATTACGCGCTGGAACACTTTTGAGGTGGACCAGGAGACCTTCGTGACAAACGTCCCCGGCGTTTTTTCGGCCGGCGACGTGGAAACAGGCCCCGACATAGCCATTCGCGCCTGTGCCAACGGCCGCAAGGCTGCCGTAGGAATTGTTCGCCACATTGAAGCAAAGAGGCGCGAAGCCGCTTAATGGTTGATAATTTAGCAGACTTTGAACCCGGATGTCCGGGTTAGGAAAGGTACCGAGATGTACGAACACAAGGGACGCTACATTGTAGAATTTCCTGATATTCCCGCAGAGCGACAGCACCAGATTGAAATTGATGTTGAAGAACGACGAGGAAACTACAACGAGGTAGAGCTGGGCTTCGACGAAGAGAGAGCGGTTCGTGAGGCAAAACGCTGCCTGAGCTGCAGACGGTGTCTCGGTTGTGCGCTCTGTTGGGCCGAGTGTAAGCCTGAGGCTATTGTGTTCGAGATGGAAGATGAGTATTACGATGTAGAGGCAGACGCCGTAATAATATCCAGCGGGGTCGAGAGGCCCCATGACCGCATCGATTTAAGCTTCGGACTCGGCCAGCACCTGAACGTTATCACCGACCTGCAACTGGCGGGGATGTTGAGTGAGGCTGGACCCAGTAACGGACTTGTGATTCGCCCTTATGACGGCGAGATCCCCGGCAGTATTGGTTTTGTTCAGAGTTATGGCGCAGCCTCTCCGCCAATGCACGGTGCTGCGCTCTGCCTTGCAATCAATGAGGCGATTCTTGCCTGCCACAAATTACCTCAGTCTGAAATCGAGGTGTTTGCCACGGATCTTGAAGAGTTTCGAATCAAACACAAGGCTGCTCTCGATGATCTGAAAGAGATCAAGATCAATGAGGCTTCGGTTAGTGGTGTGCAGGCTACGGAGAATGAGAATTTGGAATTGACGATTTCAACCAATGGGAGCGAGACGAAAAAGGTCTTCGAACTTGTTGTTCTGATCACTCAACCGCAGCTGTCTGGCGAAGTCAGGAAGATGAGTAAGGATTTGGGCTTGAGCCTGAACTACGCCAGTTTCTTCTCAGAGGGAGAGGGCGCGGTTCTCTTAGCCACTGACAATGAAACGGTTGAGCTAGCTGCTCAGACCTAAAATTGCGTTCAGCCATCATCTGTCAGCATACACTGGACAGATGATCGCTGATTGGAGTCAACAACTTACTTGACTGGACCCATAGGCTCTGGGTTTCTTGCCTTGTCTTTCCTCCTCGAGGATTAACGCTCATCCCTGAGAGCCGACAGCTGAAAGCGTTCTTATTTCTCTTCCACCAACACCTTATCCTCAGCGCCGGTCTCCCTCAAATATACATTAACCACCTCTTCAAGCTTGGTGGCCAGGGTGAGTCCTACGTAATTTGCACAAACCGGCAACTCACGGTGGCCCCGATCAATCAAAACAGCCAGCTCAATGCGCCGTGGCCGGCCGAAGTCGATCAGCGCGTCCATCGCGGCCCGCACGGTTCTGCCGGTGAAGAACACGTCGTCAACCAAAACCACAATCCGATCATCTATGGAAACTGGCAGCTCTGTAGATCGAACCACGGGATTTGTACTCAATCGTGTCCAGTCATCTCTGTAGAGACCAATGTCCAAGATGCCCACGGCAATCTCTTGACCCGACTTGGCCTGGATTTTCTCCTGAATCCTATTGGCAAGGTATACGCCACCTGTACGAATACCCACCAAGACTAGATTCTCCTTATCTACGGCCTGCTCGTAGATAGCCGAGGCCATTTGCTCCAAAGCGCTATCTATGTCGTCGGCAGATAGTATCTGGCGACCAACTTTTGCTACCATAAGCTGCAGTCCTTAACAGAATTTCTTGGGGAAACGACTGTCCTCCTCCATCTTGACAGACGCTTGAAAAAGAGAAACTGCCAGTTTCCCGGCAGTCGAAAGTGTACAGGCAACAAGTACGGTGACTATAGCCCATAGCCATCTGCTTGTCAATGCGACAAACGCCAGAACTTTCCCCCAAAAATGTCATCTGCTACCCAGGCATAGGGCAAGGCTACTCCACAACGAGCAATTCCCGTCATTTTATGGCAATGTTCCTCTTAACAAAGCACCACATCTTCATGCATGGACTAGCCAGGCTGAGATAGTAAAGGCAGGTTGCTCAGCCCTTCGATTCATACCTTCGATTAACGAATGTATTCCCTCAGGATTGAGTACTGAGTAAGCAAATGGGATCATCTCAGCTCATCAGAGACCGTCTCGTATTTGCGCATCGAAGCACTCAAATGCTCGTTGTTTCCCAGCCTCCCGACCGACCTTCGCCAGCACTGGCCGGGGCTTAATCCGGTCTGGACGACCCTTTAATCTCAACCTACAAAAACACGACGCTCTCTTCGCCACTGAGTAGGCTTCCAGCCGCCGTTTTGCTTGACTTTGTCCCTGTGAGTCAACAAAATAACAGAGACCTTCGCCAACTGCTGATATGGTTTCAATCCACTAGCCCGCATCATTCAAGAAGCGGTGTCAGGAGACCGTGGAGAAGAGTTTGGCGCAAGGTGTGAGGCCCGAGGACGCCATATCTTCGGTCCCAGCAGGCGGGTCATGAATAATGCGGGCTATCCATTTAGGAGCCGAACGCCGAATGACACAGACAAACAAAGATATCCTACTGGGTGAGCTGGAAGAAAGCTTGAGCTATAGATTTCGTGATCGCAACCTGCTCCTCAACGCGCTGCTACATCGATCGTACGTAAACGAGAATCCGCATCTTCACCTGACGGATAACGAGCGGCTGGAGTTTCTGGGCGACGCTGCCCTTGATCTGGCGATTAGCCATCTTTTAATTCGGCGCTTTCCAGATTATGACGAGGGTAAGCTTTCGAGGCTGCGGGCAGGTATTGTTAATGAGAAACAGCTGGCCCAGTTGGCGTTGGAACTCCAACTGGGCGCTGCACTCCACCTGGGAAAGGGGGAGGATCTCAGCGGCGGTCGCCGGAAACCCTCTCTGTTGGCAAATGCTTGTGAGGCGGTGCTCGCCGCCATATATCTTGACGCTGGGCTAGACACCTTGATCAAAGTAGTAGAGACACACTTTGCCCGCTTTTTCTCAGAAGACGAGGATCTACCTCAGGCTCTCGACAAGGATTATAAGACACGTCTTCAGGAAGTGCTTCAAAGCAGGGAAAAAACGGTGCCGCAATATCGACTGGAGGCCGAGGAGGGGCCGGACCATAACAAGAGGTTCCGGGTCAGTGTTTGGCTTAAGAACCGGCTCCTCGCTCTGGGCTCTGGACCCACCAAGAAGTCCGCGCAACAGATGGCTGCTGGTCGGGCCCTGCGTCTGCTCGAGGGTGACATTGAAAACGGAGGACAATGAAACAGAAACCGCTCATCATTCCGGTTTTCGTGCCCCACGAAGGGTGTAGGCACCGTTGTGTCTACTGTGACCAGGTGACAATCAGCGGCGTATCTCAACCTTTCTGGAGTGCGACGGCGGTCCGCCGTCACATTGGGAGTTACTTTGGCCGAAGCAGCCGCCATCCTGTTGAGGTCGCCTTCTATGGCGGCTCGTTCACACTCCTGCCCCGGTCGCGTCAACTTCTTCTTCTTGAAGCTGTCCAGGATTGCCTCAAGCGGGGTCAGATAAACTCGGTTCGCATATCCACCAGGCCTGACGCCATCGAGGCCGACCATCTGGGATTTTTGCGAGCTATGGGCGTGAAAACAATTGAAATTGGTGTTCAGAGTCTCAGTGACCGGGTTCTCTCCGCCTCGGCCAGAGGTCATACCAGCAAACACGTGTATGAAGCGATGCTATGTCTACAACAGCACGGCTTCGAAGGGGGACTGCAGCTGATGCCCGGATTGCCTAGCGACAGCAGAGATACCTTCCTCCGGACCGTAGACCAAAGTATCGCTCTACGTCCCAACTGTGTCCGTCTGTATCCCACCATAGTTCTCGCCGGGACCCAGTTGGACCGTCTGTACCGGCGGGGTCGTTATGAACCGCTGGCCTTGGCTGAGGCGGTTGAATGGTGCAAAGAAGCCAAGCAGCGGTTTGCAGCTGCGGCCATTCCCGTTATCAGGATGGGCTTGCAGGCAACCGCGTCGCTAGAGCAGCCTGGACATATTGTGGCCGGGCCTTATCATCCAGCTTTTGGGCAACTGGTTAGCTCAGCGATCTGGCGTGATCGCATGACACCATTGCTAAAAGAAACAAGCCGCCGGTCGCGGCGGTTGGTCATCCATGCCCAGTCCCAGGAACTTGCCGACATTCGTGGGCACCGAAATGGAAATCTCATCGACTGGGTTCGCGAATTACAGTTAGCTTCGCTTAAAACGGTCCAATGTCCTCAGACTGGACCAGGCCAGTTTAGGATCACAATTGAATAGAAACATATGGTCTGCGTCGGCGGCAACGCCGGGAGTTGGCCCCGTATGGCACTCTACTGGCTTTTCGACTTGGCTTTGAGTTCGTCCAGTTTTTGTGCCAGCAGGCGTAAATGATCACCCATCTGCTTTGCGCTCTGATAGCGTTGATCCAGGCTCTTCTCCAACGCCCGATTCAGGATGGCCACACCCGCCTTGTAAATCTTGGGGTTATACTTGGTCGGGGGCTCAGGATCCACGGTGGTGATCTGATACATAATTGCGGCGAGGTTTTCGCCATCAAAGGGAAGTTCGCCGGTGAGTAAATGGTAGAATACAATACCCAACGAGAAAATGTCAGAACGGCCGTCCACCTTCATTCCCGAGATTTGCTCCGGTGACATATAGTAAGGTGTCCCCTTGATCACTCCTGTACGGGTCTTAGAAGTAGCGGTTGCGCGGGCAATGCCGAAATCAGTAACCTTCACGAGTCCGTTTTCCAGAATCATTATATTCGCTGGCTTAATATCCCGGTGCACGATGCCGTGGTTATGAGCGTACTCAAGTGCATCACAGACCTGAATCGCTACATCGATGCTCGTTCGAATTGGCAGGAGTTTCTCGGTTGTCGTGAATTTTTCCAGGTCCTCGCCATTTAGGTACTCCATGGCCAGATACGAAAGATCCAGATCTTCGCCCACATCGTAAATGGTGACAATATTGGGATGGGAAAGTTTCGCGACGACCTCAGCCTCTCGATAAAACTGCTCCTTGATTTTTTCCACCTGATCCAGGTCGAAGTCGTCCGTGAAGCGGATGGTCTTGATTGCGGTCAGCCGGTCTAGTTTGGGATCCCGTCCCTTATACACAATACCCATGGCACCGCGGCCTAGCTCTTCCAGGATCTCGTAGCGGCCAAGGCTAGGCTTGGAATGCGAAACCTCCTGCACCACTAGAGTCTCGTCGGCGTCCAGATCGGGCGCTGCGGTCTCGACTGGGGTTGGCATAGGACTCACTTCTTCCATGGGTTCGTTTACCATGGCGTCTAGACTCTGCATGTCGAATGTCTCTATGGACTCTTCTATCGGGAGCGGATTCACAGGGCTTAGTTCACTAGTTGCTGGTTTGCTCACAAAAAAGCGTAGGCCGCCGAAAGCGAGAACACAGACGGCCATCAGCCTGAAAAGTATCTTCACACTGAATTTGGCTTCATCACTGAGCGGCAGCAAAGTGCTGAGAAAATAATCCACATAATCGGACAAAAAGAGAAAGGCCACGAAAACCATGATGAGATTGATGGCCGCACCAATCTTGCCGCCCACATACTCTTTTTTTGCTCTGTTGTAGACCATTAGAGTTATGACGTAGAGGACCAGGATAAACGCCTGTGCCACCCAAGGGCTGTTGTTACCTTCCATGAGCTCTCCTCTTTATCGCCTGTGTTTCGCAAACATACACCGAAGGCTCATCGGGAAATCCTTTGACCATATGAGACTTACTATCTAACCCAGTAACTAGACGCCTCGTAATCTCTATCATCTATCTATTAAATAGATTTTGCTAACTCCTACCTGTTGTCTCGCTCCTGGAACAATGGAATATTGGGAAGTGAGAGCGGAAGAGTATATTTTCAGTTGGTGCGATTCCTTTGAACCCATTATTCCATCATTCCAGTCTTCCATCTGTCGCGCAAAGCGGAGCTGAGTTCATGGTGCTATTCTGGGCCTAAACTTGCGGCTTTGCTCACTAGAGAAGCGGAAAGGTCGTTCGCCAGAGGTCTATATTCTGAATGCGTCTCAGCCATTTGTTCCACCAAGCGGGAGATGGTGCGGTTGGTGGTCCTGGGTCCCAGAAGCCTGTTTTCCTCATCCAGAAGCGCC
>CP070692.1:2219853-2231546 GCA_020353215.1 Deltaproteobacteria bacterium | reverse complement strand
TCAGGACTCCATGGAACTCATACTCCACCGGTTCGACGGTGCGTTGTCGGTCCACTAATCTGTATTTCACTTTGAACCGTTGGCAAAGCTCCAACAACTGATCCAGAAAACCCCGTGGGATGAAGTAGTGGCGCCGCTGTTCATAAAGACAGTGTATCTGTGGAGGAACACTTCCCAACCACTCCCCTCGACTTTGTCGAAGTTCATATTCGGGATTGACGAAAACCAGCCGTTCATGGAGCTTCCGTATTACAATGGGAGGTAGCAAGGCTGTGGGTATCTTGATGCGCTCAGATACCACAATGTTCAAAACTTTTTGCATGCTCTCCACGTCACCTCCGCGGCTTGGGCCTCTACGATAATATGCCACCTCACCTCCAGGTTCTGGCCATTGACCTCGGTTATGGCTCGGCTGGATGTTTTCTGAATCGGGTTGTAACTTGTCCGGAACGCTTCCTCTCGGGCAGCAAGCTGGTTCACCACCCAGACTTTCTTGTTTCCGCTGCCAGCAGAATCCGAGCAAATCGCAAAATCGGTGTTAAAAGACCGGTACTCAGTCCGATAGCTGCGTCTTGGGGAGAATGTCCCTGGAGAGAATAATGGTCTCATCGCATAAAACTTTTTGTATTATTGCACTCTAAAAATGTAAATTCAAGCGCAAAAAAACTGACGCTAGTGTTGCGGGCCGATACGAGGAAAAACGCGTTGCATTGTCTGCCTGTCAGGAAACCGACAAAAAAACCTTGGCCTCGATCCCGGAAGTATTTAGAATCGGTTTACCTGCTGAGCCGGCTTAACCTCACTGAACAGGAGGTCAACTAATGCATGACACACCGGAATTCGTTGAGCACCTCAGGCAACTTGCACAAGAATATCGCAACAAGCATATGTCGTTGGAAACAAAGTATCGAGAGATGACCTCTGCCGCCGATTTCTTGGCCGAACTTAAACAGCGCGAGGCGGCCCTGGTGGAACGGTTCCGGAAGGTGCAGCAGCTTTTACTCACCTCGCTGAAAGACGACGAGTTGAAACAAGTACTTGAACTTTCAAGTATATTTGACGAGATCAGGATAGTCAATCAGTTCACCATCCAGACTCTTGGAAAGGTAGATAGCACACCCGACGATGGGATATACGAGGGATGATCAGTGAGCGGCAAGCGGGACTCAGTAAGCGATCAGCAGCGAAATTCGTGTATTCGTTGCCCGTCAACCCGCATTCGTCGTCCACGCTGAGATGAGTGGTCTGTTTGTCCTTCTTTTGGTGCGTAGGACTTCTTTGGTGTGATGGCTAGTGAATCATAACGACCTACAAATGACCAATACCGGTGACTCCTCGAACTCACCCAATGAGACATGACGTGCGCGGCTTGGGTTTTTCCAGACCCTATTTCCTATGTACCCTTCAGGTTACTCTTTGAGCACTAGAAAGTAAAGACTGCCGGGGTGCTTCAGATGTCCTGCGGCAATGCGGCTGTATGGGCCGCTGCCCCAGTATAGATCCACCCGACCCGGACCTCGAATTGCCCCGCCCGAATCTTGGTTCAGCACGTAGCGCCTGAAGGGTTGCCAGTCCATTATCACTCCATCCCGGGCGAAAATCGGCTTTGCGCACTCTATGAATGCCAGCGCCCCACGTGGGAAAAACCTGGGGTCGGTTGCAATGGACCTACCGGGCGTGAGTGATACAGAAATGCTGCCCATGGGACCCGCATCCACTACCTGAAAGAAAACGTAGCTCTGGTTATAATTTAGAATTTCTTCAATTCTCTCAGGGTGCTTCTTGAGATAGCGACGTATAGCCTGCATTGACATAGCTTCTTTGGGTATGAGATTGTTATCGATCATCAGCTTGCCAATGCTGCGGTAGGGCCAACCGTTGCTGGCGGCATAGTTGATCCGAAAAGACTCGTTATTCAGGAGACGTATACGGCCAGAGCCCTGAATCTGCAGGAAGAACCTTTCCACCGGGTCCGCCACCCAGACAAGTTCATAACCCTTCCCAAGGAGCAAACCGTCAGAATCTATCTCCTCCCGGCTGTAGTAGGGGACCACCCTTTTGCCCTCGTAGCGACCAACTAACCGTACCCCCTGATATCGATCCCGGAAGCGCCCCAGGTCGATTTTCACCAGATCATCCGGAACACCATAGATTGGAAATCGATAGTTCTCATCCGGAGTAAGACTGCCCAGGAGTGTTGGTTCGAAGTACCCTGTAAAAAGAACTTCGTACTCGTCATTGCGACCCACCGACCGGAAGACAATAAACCTCTCCCGGACAGCTTCCTCAATTTCCTGCCAGGTTCGCTTCTCAATAAGGAGTGCAAGAAACGTTTCCAGGGACCGTCTGGCACGGCTCAGTGTCACACGCTCGGGCCCAAACCTGAATTCTGTCTCTTCAGGAAGCCGATCGTAGTAGAGCAGGCTTTTCCGAATCGCCCGCTCCAACAATTTCCTTTCCAGATCGTCTGCTTCCAAGGGCAATTGCTCAGGCGAGACTTCTATGAGAGCCTGCTCCGGACCAATATCGGGAGTGGACAGTCGCGGTGCGCAGGCGTCCACTGATAAGAGAGCCAGACACAGGAGCAAGACCCATCCTAGCATTGCACGATCGTTCATAGTTTCATCTCGAACAAACGACAGAACCGCTTGGGAACCTGCGAGCCTTGCACTACGTTCCCATGTCCCAGGAAGTCAGGTACTGCTCCTGTTCGGGCAATAGCTGGTCAATTTGAACCCCCATGGCAGAAAGCTTCAGTCCGGCAATCTCCCTGTCGATTTCCTCCGGCACCCCATAGACTCTCTTCTCCAAGCTGGCTCCATTCTCGTGTACGTAAGAGGCGGCCAGTGCCTGGTTGGCAAAACTCATGTCCATGACACTTGAGGGATGCCCTTCCGCGGCTGCCAGATTTATCAGACGCCCCTCACCCAGCACATTGATACGTTTGCCGTTGGCCTGACGAAATTCTTCCACGTTTTCCCTCATCTGCCTCCTCGCCTGAGCCATCTCCGCCAGAGCGTCGAGATCTATTTCCACGTTGAAGTGGCCTGAGTTGCAGATGATGGCGCCATCCTTCATGACCTCAAAATGTTCCCGACGGAGCACTTTGATATCACCTGTCACGGTGCAGAAGAAATCTCCCACCTTGGCTGCCTGTAGCATGGGCATCACTTGGTACCCGTCCATCACCGCCTCAAGAGCCCGCAGTGGATCTACCTCGGTAACGATCACCTTGGCACCCATCCCCCCGGCCCGCATGGCCACGCCGCGGCCGCACCAACCGTAGCCTGATACCACGAAAGTGGAACCGGCCAACAAACGATTCGTTGCCCGGATGATTCCATCCACTGTACTCTGACCAGTACCGTATCGATTGTCAAAAAGATGCTTGGTATTGGCATCGTTTACCGCAATTATCGGATAGGCCAAGACCCCGTCGGCAGCCATGCTTCTGAGACGGATCACCCCAGTGGTGGTCTCCTCAGTACCGGCAACGATGGTTTCCAATAGCTCCCGACGATCTCCATGGATGGTACTGACAAGATCCGCCCCATCGTCCATGGTAATATGTGGCTTGATATCCAGGGCCTGATGAATGTGGCGGTAATAGGTGTCCCGATCCTCACCCTTGATGGCAAAAACGGGTATTGCCTCTTCGGCTGCCAAGAAGGCGGCCACATCATCCTGTGTACTGAGCGGGTTGGAGGCGCACAGGTGCACCTCTGCCCCTCCTTCCTTAAGGATTTGCATCAGCCGAGCCGTCTCCGTGGTCACGTGCAAACATGCGGCGATTCGCACCCCTTCCAGAGGCCTTTCTCTGGAAAACCTATCCCGTATAGCAGTGAGTACCGGCATGCTCTGGCCTGCCCATTCAACTCTGTTTCTTCCCATCTCCGCCAGTGAAAGGTCTTTGACATCGTATTCCATGGAAGTGTACTCCTTTTCAAAAGCTCCTAGCCCGTATCTTTCACGAACCGGTGTCGCGAGACCGTGCAGTTAGGACTGCCACCGTGCGATCCCGCGGAACCGGGGGAACCCGAGGCGTACTCGAACAGCACATCGCAGCGTCTGAGGCCCGAGGACGCTCGAAACGACGACCATATCTTTGGTCGCAGTCACGCCAGGGCGTGATTGGTGAAGAGTGCGGCTGGGCGCCATGCGGTTTGCACCGTGTCTATTGCCCTGCCTTTTGCCGCAGCTCGTCAACTCTGTCCGTGAATTCCCAGGTAAAGTCGGGATCATTGCGACCAAAATGCCCGTAGCAGGCTGTCTTCTTGTAGATGGGACGAAGCAGCTTCAGATGGTCGATGATACTTGCCGGCTTGAAACTAAACGTCTCCTGCACAACTCTAGCAAGGTGATCGGCACCAATCTTGCCGGTCCCAAACGTATCGATCATCAAACTCACTGGCTCAGCCACCCCAATACAGTAGGCAACCTGCACTTCACAACGCTCGGCCAGACCAGCAGCAACAATGTTCTTGGCCACATACCGGGCCATGTACGAGCCGCTCCGATCCACCTTCGACGGATCCTTGCCAGAGAAACACCCACCACCGTGGCTCCCCTGGCCTCCGTACGTGTCCACAATGATCTTTCGTCCCGTCAAACCGCAATCCCCCATGGGACCACCAACCACAAAACGACCCGTAGCATTGATAAAATACTTGGTCTGCTCATCCAGCATCCCCTCGGGAATGGCCTTGCGAATAACTTCCTCGACAATCCCTTCCCGAAGGGTATCGTACTTCACGTCGGGAGTATGCTGCGCTGCCACTACCACGGTCTGAACCCGTTTGGGTGTCTGCCCGTCATATTCCACGGTCACCTGCGCCTTGCCGTCCGGCCGCAGAAAGTTCAAAACTCCGTTCTTTCTCACCTCCGCAAGCCGTTTGGTTACCCGATGGGCATAGTAGATGGGAGTAGGCATCAAAACAGGAGTCTCATTGCAGGCGTAGCCAAACATCAAGCCCTGGTCGCCGGCACCCTGCTCCTCAAACAACCCCTCACCTGCGGTAACTCCCTGGGAAATGTCCTGCGACTGCTTGTCGATTGAGGCAATCACTGCGCAGGTCTCCCAGTCAAATCCCATCCCCGAGTTGTTGTAGCCAATATCACGAATGGTGTCCCTGACGATCTGGGGCATGTCAACCCAGCAGTTTGTGGTGATCTCCCCGGCAATAACAGCCATCCCGGTGGTTACCATGGTCTCACAGGCAACTCGACCCTGCTTATCTTCGGCCAGAATGGCATCCAAAATGGCATCTGAAATACGATCGGCCACTTTGTCCGGGTGGCCTTCGGTCACAGATTCCGACGTGAAAAGATAGTTAACCATCGACATTGATTACGCCTCCTTGTCAACTGATTGCTCGCAGAGCTAAGCTGCGCTTTCGTCAACTGGTTGAAACGGTCGGTATACTCGATATATTTTGAGTCGTGGTGAGTGTCACCTAACCCTAAAGTTGCATACCTACGTCGAGGTAAAATCCCGCCCAGGCGGGACTCGCGCGATAGCCGGCCTTTGGCGGGACGGCTGCCCTCGGCCGAAAGGCTTGGGCCGAACGGTGCTCGCCTCGGAAAGGGCCAGCCTCTAGCATGGTTTTTACGGCTCGCTGCTTGCCCAATCCTTGAGCTGGACGCTATTTTTCTCACTTTTGTCGTCTTCTCCGCCTGAAGACGTACTGGGCTGTTGCGCAGAGACATCGGTTCCACTGGTTCTGGCTTCTCGAACCCGCCTGCCGAATGGAAACTGGGGTAGGTTTACCCCCAGTTCCACCGCACCACCGGAAATCAGAAGCTTAAAGGCTTCTTCAACGCTTATACTCAGGGGAATCGCTTCTTGCTCCGGGACCATCAGGTAGAATCCTGAAGTTGGATTGGGCGTTGTGGGGAGGAAGACGTTTATCATCTTGCTGCTCGTCTTCTCCTGGAGTTCCCCTGAGCTCACTCCGGTCACAAACGCAAGGGCATAAACGCCCTTTCGGGGATATTCAACCAGAACAACCCTTTTGAAAGCATCATGGGTATCCCCGAACATGGCTTGCAGGAGCTGTTTGGCCGCTGCATACACCGGACGCACCAGAGGGATCTTGGAAAGCAAATATTCTCCGAAATCCACCACCCGACGGCCAATATAGTTCTTCACCAGAATTCCCGTAAGCATGATCAGCAACAGACCCAGAATGGGTCCCAGACCGGGAATCGGAAACGGTAGGTGGGTATCGGGATGGAACTTCGGGGGTAAGAAGTCCAGGATGCGATCCATGAGCCGCAAAACCGCTGAAATCACGAAGATGGTGATACCCAGCGGGACGATAACGAGAAGGCCGGCAAAGAAGTAACCGCGAATCGTAGCCTTTAACCATTTGAACATTCTCATTTGCTAATCAGTGCTACCACTTGTACGGGGCTGATTGGTTTCATCAACCACTATCACCCTCGGCTCGTGGTGTGCTGACTCCTCCCCGTCGAGCAAGGCATAGGTGGCAATAATAATCAAATCACCGGGTTGGCCCAACCTAGCTGCCGCTCCATTGAGACAAATCTCTCCTGACCCCTCGGGGGCGGCTATAGCATAGGTCTCAAAGCGTTCCCCATTGGACAAATTGTACACCCCCACTTGTTCGAAGGGGGCTATGTCGGCCCTAGCCATCAGGCCCCGATCTATACTAAGGCTTCCGTCGTAATCGAGACAGGCGGCTGTAACCCGGGCCCGGTGAATTTTCGCTTTAAGGAAAATGCGCTGCATGGCTTGACCTCCCCCTGTCTTGGACTCTCAGACTCCATTCCGATGAACCTCGACACAGCAGGCTGCCATGCAAAAAGCCTCCAAGACCACTGTCCAGAAGGCTTAGGCACTCTCCGGCTACGGTATGATGCCGCGCGGGTACTACCAGTTTAATCACCGGCCTTCTGCCGTCTCGGTCCACCAAGTGGATCCAAGCGGACTGTAGCATTACCATAAAGATTTTTTAGTATCACGGCTGTCTTATGACGTCAACCGCTTTTCCACAGGAGTTTCCCCAAAAATTGTCAAGCGACCCAGGCATAGGGCACGGCTGCGAAACAACGAGCATCTGAGTACTTCGATGCGCAAATACAATACGGTCTCTAACCAGGGGGAGAGAAGAGCTGATCTAGCCCTGACCGCATGTTCCCTCACAATGCAGGCGTCCCTCATTTCACGCCTTAATAGACCATATCCTGCACACCGCTCACTGCTTACCCCTCACCCTTTCCAACCCCTTTGCCAATCGCAGAAACTCTTCCAGGCTCAGGCTCTCCGGTCTGCGGCGTGGCTCAATGCCAGTCTGTTCAAGGATAGCATCGAGCGCCTTCGGAGTCAGATTCGGAAGATTGCCGGCCAGCAGGCTGTTTCTGAGAGTCTTGCGACGATGAGCGAACGCCTCTTTCGCCACGCGAAGGAGCCATGCCGACGCCACTTGAGGTGTGAGCGGGCAGGCTCTAAAAGACAGGCCTATTACCGTAGAATCTACCTTTGGAGGAGGATGGAATTGATGGGGTCGTAACCGCATTAACCGTTTGCGCTCGCTATGGTAGGTGGCCATCACTGAGAGAATGCCGTAATCTCGGCCTCCGGGTTCGGCCAGCACCCGTGCCGCAACCTCGTTTTGCAGCATGAGCACTGCTTCCTTGATGCAGTGAACCTCTTCCATAAGCTTGAACAAAACCTGACTGCTAATATTATAAGGCAGGTTGCCGATGATCTTCAGTTTACTCCGAAAACGGTGACTCAAGGCCGAGAAATCCAGTCTCAGAACGTCCACACACTCTATTTCCAGGAGTTCGCTGGATCCTAGGTTCTGGAGTTGCTTGCGGAGAAACGATGTCAGTTCCGGGTCTATCTCCACCGCGATCACATGGGCGCCCGTCTGGCTCAACGGCTCCGTCAGGGCACCCAGTCCAGCGCCAATTTCAACCACCGCATCACCCGGCTTGGCATCTAGCGCCCTGGCGATCTTCTCTGCAGTTGCCTGGTGGATGAGAAAGTGCTGGCCCAGCCCCTTGCTCGCTCGTCGGCCCAGTGTCTTCAGCGCCTGTCGAGGCGAAATCATTGGTGACTCCCCTCCGTCAGGTCGGTCCTCCTCCTCAAGATCAAATCGCATAGCACTTAAAAGCTGACGTCTGAGTTTTCCGCTGCCTATCCCTTACCGCCTGGTTTCTCGCCCGGGCTTGCCCTGAAAATTTGCGGAACTGGTGAATCTGAAAGTCAACACGTATGCCAACAAGGACGGCAAAATTGCCAGAAGTACCCCACCATGCAACATTGCTACAGTTACCCGCCCGCCCAGTTGCATTATGGTGAGAAATGAGTAGTCCGACGGCAGAGTCAACTCCGGGTATCCCAGTACGAATTTGCCCACTCGATAACTGCCGTAGTAGAAGACAGGGATGGTGAGAGGATTACTCACCCATACTCCCAGGGCCGCAGCCAGCTTACTGGCCCTCAGAAGCACTGCCAGGGACACAGCCAGGACCGTATGGAATGGGATGGTGGGTGTGATACCGATGAAAACGCCGATGGCTATGCCCAAAGAGATCTCGCGAGGTTTACCCCGAAGCTCGTTGAGCTGCCGAACGAACTCCAACCACCAATATCGAGGACTTAAGATTCTTGTTTTCATCCCTGCTTCGTAGACTAGTTTATCCTAAAGTCACAAATCTACACCGCGAAAAAAAGCGCCAGGATGAGCCAGATGTGGCATCGTGCAGTCTCGGGTAGGTCGAACCGTACTTGACCGTAGGTGAGATCCTGCACGAGGCGAGCAAGTCCGTCCCGCCAAGGCGGGACACTGGCGCTAGTTTACCGGTTTTGTCCGGCAACAGGTTTGCAGCGGTAGGGTTCATACAAGCAGCAAGCAGTCGGCAGTACAGCGCAGAAATATCGTTCCTGGCCACCCGTTAAGAAATCCGCCCGGAGAGACCCTTTGATCCTCGAACCGACTTCTTCTTCCGAGTCCACGACCTTACATCTATGCGCCTGGCTCAGGACGTCCGAACACAGTATGTTCGACGCTGCCAAGGACATCCTCGAGTTCAAAGGAAACGGCATAGAGCTCCTCAGTGGACTGGCCTGGATTGATGCACACAGTCTTACCGATTCGATCAAGGTACTCCCCACTGATCTCTGGAGATTCGTGGATATGACCATGCAACGTCACGTAAGGCTGTTGCTCCTCAATGAAAGCCCTTATGGCTCGGCTGCCAATCCAGCGACCATCAGACATCCGGTCCAAATGAGTACTGAATGGGGGCGAATGCATGACGTACACCCGCATCCACGACTCTCTCCTACCCGGTAGCTGGCTGAGTTCCTCTTCAATGGATTCCAAGTTGACAAAGTACCGGAAAGGATCAATCGCGACAATCTTCTCCCCCTGGCTGACGCAGGCAGTACACCGCTGGCCAACAGTCGCATCGTCTGTCAGATCTCTCCGTTCGCCGTCCTTGATGGTGAAAGGCGTGGGCGGCACATGACCGTACCCGATCAGTTCATATCCGTCACCCAGGTCATGCCGTTGAGCGTGAAGCAGTTTCAGTAAACCAGCTTCTGCCAAGCCCTCTAGGTGGACTGTGCTCGCCTGCCAATCATCATTACCAAGCATGGCATAGAATTCCACCTGGGAAGTGTTGGAGAGGAAATTTCGCAAGGTTGGCCCGAGAAAACCAGAGATAAAATCCCGTTGCTCCTGGAGTGAACTCTGAAACGGGCCATGGATGGGAAGCATGTCACCCCCGACGATAATCGCCTGTGCACTTTTCCTTTCTGCCAGGTCCAAGAGCCCCAGATACAGCTCTCGGTTACCATGCAAATCGGAAGTGTAGATGACAACCATCCCCCCACCTCAGAGTTTACCCTAACGTTGCAAACCTGTACCCTCTGCTGACCGCTCACCAATAGTAAGCAGTAAGCGGAAAACATTTATCTCGTATTATTGATGAATTGCCTTGACCGACTTTATGAGAAGTGAATTCTCTCCTGGTGTTCTTGGCGGCTCCTTCTGCGACATTGCTGACGATGGAAACGGCCGCTCTGCGCATCTGAGCTGCCAAGACGCCCCCCGAGGCAGGATGCCTCGGCTATTCCTACCCAACAAAACCCAATGGGTCAGGCATCTCGCCTGACATCCCCTGTTTCCCTCTCACCGCTTACGAAGAATTGCCGCTGACTGCTTACCAAAAATCGCCGCTTACCATCTACTGCCTGACACCCCTGCTCCCCTCTTACCTCTCACCACTCACCACTTACCTCTCACCTCTTACCACTTACCTCTCACCTCTTACCTCTCATCACTTACCTCTCACCTCTTACCTCTCATCACTTACCTCTCATCACTTACCTCTCACCGCTCACTGCTCACCGGCCCTTTTACTCGGAGGTGTACACGACAACCATCCCCGCACCTCAGAGTTTACCCTAACGCTGCAAACCTGCACCCTCTGCTAAACGCTTACTGCTTACCGCCCCTCCTACCCATGCTCCATGACCACCGCATGCCCGCACCAGTTGAAGCGCTCCTCTCACCCTTTCCAGCTTTTCTCGCTCGTCTCGCCCCTTAGAACGTCCCTACAAGGCCAGCATCCTCTCCACTGCCGTAAGGGCCCGTCGCCTTACATCTTCGGGAATTGCAATCTGCGGTTCCATCTCCTCCAACGACCAGAGTACTTTCTCTATGGTTATCCGTTTCATGTTGGGGCAGAGGCCGCGATTGGTGACCGGTAGATACTCTACTTCGGGATTCTCCTTGCGAAGTCGATGAAGAATGCCTGTTTCCGTGCCGATGATCAGGGTATTTCCCCGGTAGGTACGGGCGTAGCGGATAATGCCTCCCGTGCTCAGGGCCTCGTCTGCAGCATCGATAACGTCCGGCCTACACTCGGGATGAACCAGAACCCTGGCATCCGGATATCTTGATTTCTGTCTGGCAATATCTTCTACCCCGATCTTCATATGGGTCGGGCAATATCCCGGCCAGAGCACGAGTTCCCTGTGAGTCTTGCGCATGACATAGTGGCCCAGGTACTGGTCCGGAATGAAGAGAATCGGCCGGTTCGCCTCCATTGCTTGCACCACCTGGACGGCGTTGGCAGAGGTACAGCAAATGTCTGAGCCCGCCTTGACCGCAGCACTCGAGTTTACATAGCAGACCACCTGTACGCCATCATATTTGCCCTTCTCCCGATCCAATTGTTCCGCAGTGATCATATCGGCCATGGGACAGCCGGCATCCTCGTCGGGAAGTAGCACGGTTTTTTCTGGCGACAGGATTTTGGCGGTCTCGGCCATAAAATGAACACCGCAGAAGACAATAACGTCGGCATCGGTGCTTGCCGCCTTGCGGCTCAACTCCAGGGAATCACCGGTATAATCTGCTATATCCTGTACTTCCGGCCTTTGGTAGTTGTGGGCGAGAATCAGAGCGTTCCTCTCCCGTTTTAGCCCTGCAATCTTTTCTGCTAAGTTCTCATTCATGCTCACTCCCCGGGATCTAGCCCGGACATTTCATGACTTGGCGTTTCGAGACCGTGAAGGTGGGTGTGCCACCTGGCGCCCGCAGGGACTCGGACCCGAGGCGTACTTGAGCAGTACGTCGCAGGGGCGGAGGCCCTAGGACGACAGGAAGGACACCCATATCCGCGGTCGCAGTAGACCATTCATGAAATATCCG
>CP070692.1:2208049-2219753 GCA_020353215.1 Deltaproteobacteria bacterium | reverse complement strand
TTGTCCTGGCCAAGTATCGGTGGGGCCGGCCTCTGTGCCGGCCCGCCCCACCAGGATTGGAAGGTGGTAAGCCCATCTCCATGGTCTCGCCACGGCAATTCATGAAACATCCGGGCTAGGGAGGCGACTTCTCTTGGGGGGAGGTAAAATGGACACTAAGTCGCGAAGAAATAGTGCTGAGTTTGGCGATGGTTTGGAGGATCGCTTAGAGCCATTGGAGAGCCTTGATCTTAAGACGGTCGACGACCTAGACCAGATGCTGGCGCAGATGGCGAAGACTTCCTTTACCGGCAGACGATTGGGTGAAGCGGCCGAGGTACTCACTGAAATGGTATCAGACCCGGATTGTCAAGTGGTGGCTACTTTTTCAGGGGCGATGACTGTGGCCAAGATGGGTCTGGTTATTTGCGATATGATCGACTGGGGTTGGCTGGATGTCATTATTTCAACAGGCGCGCTTATGGCCCACGGCTTTGTAGAGGCAGCCGGCATGGTGCACTTCAAACATGAAAACCGATTGGACGATGTCGCCTTGTATCGGAGAGGGTATAACCGAGTCTACGACACTCTGGAACTGGAAAAGAATTTGGATCGCACCGAAAGGATTATCAGTGAGATTCTAGATAGGATGGACCAATCTAAACCCTTCGGCTCGGAGATTTTCTGCCGTGAGCTGGGGCAATGGTTGGTGGAGCATACTGATCAGCCCGGGATTTTACGAAATGCCTATCTCAAAGGTATACCCGTCTATGTCCCTGCTTTCACTGACTCTGAGCTGGCTCTGGACATGGCTACTTGGATGGTAAGCAGGGTGATGGCCGGCGATGCTGAGATCTCAGTGAACCAGGCTTTCAAACAGGTCAGCGGTTCTTTCAATCCATTTTTGGATCTAATGTCGTACTCCCAACGAGTGCTCGAAGCTAAACGGGTAGGAATTTTCACCATCGGCGGCGGCGTGCCGCGCAACTGGGCGCAACAAGTGAGCCCTTTTCTGGAGATTCTTCAGGAACGCTGTGATCGTTCCTTGCCTTTGCGGAAATTCCACTACGGAGTACGAATTTGTCCTGAGCCTGTCCACTGGGGCGGGTTGAGCGGTTGCACGTATTCTGAGGGAATATCGTGGGGGAAGTTCGTTGCCCCACAGGAGGGTGGGAGATTTGCCGAAGTTCTCTGTGACGCCACTGTGGCCTGGCCATTTTTGGTCAAAGCGGTGCGTCAACGGTTGGATAAAACTGCCAAGAGGGGGGGGTAGACTCGAAGAAAATAAGCACCGTGCTCTTAAATTGGGAGCGCAGGATGGCGGCATCCAATATGCCAAGTCCTGTATTTGACTTTCGTTTAAAATTGGGGCATTGTATGTTCTCAAAGGCTTTGTAACAGCCACACTGAGGTCAGGTAAGTTCCTGTTTTCAGGAGAAGGGGCAGCAGGTGTTCTTTATTCAGGCCCTGCGTTCCTTTAGCTCGTTGCGAGAAGTAAACCATTACGCGTAATAGGGCCATTGGAGGAGTCGAACCCAAATACTAAGGAGAGTGCGACCATGAAACATTTCTTGTCCCGAAGTATCGTGTTCCTCGTAATGGTTTCCATGTTCCTGTGTCTGCCTGGACTCATGCAGGCCCAGCAGACTACCTCGCTGGACGTGGGAGTAGCAGCCATCTGCCGGGATATGGTTGACCGGGAACCCGTGGACGCGGGTATCAGTTTCCCGGTCTCGGTGGGCCAATTGTACTGCTTTACCAAGATCACCGGGGCCCAGAGCCCTACTCAAGTCACCCATGTCTGGTACTACGGGGAGACGGAGCGGGCTCGGGTGGACCTCACGGTGAATTCTGCCAGCTGGCGCACCTGGAGTTCCAAGATTGTACAGCCCCATGAAGTTGGCTCCTGGCGTGTGGATGTGCTGGGCCCAGGGGGCACCGTGTTGAAAGAGCTTCAATTCGAGATCACCCAATAGTGGGAGTTGCCCCACACTTTGTTCCCGAGAGACCGGCGAAACCGTCCATGATTTGAGGATGGTGCAGCCGGTCTCGTCGCTTCGAGAGAGGTTTCGCCCTTGATCTACCACGACCGCTGCAAATTAGCGCCGACTCCGAATGCGAGGTTGATGCGCGGTAGAGTGGTGGAGGTGGCACCTCCTGGGTTTGTGATCATGAGTCAGGAGGGTAGGCAGTGTCTCGACGCCCAAAACGTTACACTGCCAGGATGCGGTGATATCGTGGAGGCGCTCGTTGATGACGGCGTCGAACCTCCGCAGGTTGTTCTCATGCACCGGCTGGTAGTTCCAGTCGAGAATCCGCTGACCCACCCGGATAGCCTTTTTGACCGTTTGCATCGTGACGAAGGCAGAATTAGACAGCTACTCCTTCTCAAGTCCCGGGCCTTCTCGATCGTCCGTTCTTTTTTTTATTCTCGTGATTTTGTGGAATGGCCGACGCCGAGCCTGGTGGCCTCACCAGGCCTTGAAGTGTATCTGCAAGGTTTTGTCACCCATTACCTCGACGCCCAAGGTCGCAGTCGTCGATGTTACCTTCCTACCTCCCCGGAGTTCTCCTTGAAGAAGGCCCTGTGCGCTGGAATGGAAAGGATCTACGAAATCTGCCACTGTTTCCGCAACGGGGGTGAGATGGGTCCCTTGCACCAGTGCGAGTTTACCATGCTCGAATGGTACAGGGCCTATGTGGATTACAGAAAAATTATGGATGATGTGGAGGAACTCGGGGCTTACCTTAAACAAGAACTGGGCCTGGCAAATTCAACCTGCTTTCGCGGCCGAGAAATAGATTGGAGTCCGCCATGGCCAAGAACCAGCCTCAGAGAGGCCTTTATTCATCGCTGTGGCATAGATCTCGAGCTCGGGGTAAGAGACCAGGAGTATCTCCGCGGGGAGGCTCGCAGACTGCTGGGAGAGAGTGGTTCGGGAGCAACAGATTTTGACTCCCTATTCGTTCAGCTTTTTCTTGCTTTTGTCGAGCCACATCTGGGTCTGAAAAAGCCTGAGATTCTCTATGACTATCCCATCGGCATGGCCGCGCTCGCAGCCAGAAAACCGGATGAGCCAAGCTTCGCCGAGCGCTTTGAGGTCTATGTGGCAGGAATGGAGCTGGCTAACGCGTTCACCGAACTGAATGATCCCGTGGAGCAGGAGGCACGCTTTGAACAGGCCCTCCAGGAGAAAAGGCGGAGGGGATATCCAGAGGTTCCAATAGACCGGGAATTCCTCCGAGAACTTACACATGGTATGCCGCCTGCTGCCGGCATTGCGCTGGGGGTGGAACGGCTGCTCATGGCCTTGACCGGCACCGAACATATCGAAGATCTTTTCTTTCTGCCCCACCAGTGGGATGCAGAGGATGGGCAGCGACTCTGGCCCCTTGGTGAAGGTGAAGCCTAGCCAGTCAGCAGGAAGCAGAAGTAAACGCAAGAATGCTGGATGACGCACCTTCCATTGTAAGGTGCCGGTTTTCGGCTGCATACTATACCTGCCGTGGATGCTGGTTTTTCTTGCTGAATCCCTCCTTCCGGATATAATACTAGGACCTATCGAGTGGCCAAGTTTTCTTTCAATAACAAAATGGGAGAGGAAGTGGTTCGAGAGCTGCGAACCGACGTTCTCGTGGTTGGAGCCGGACCAGCCGGGGGTATGGCTGCCCTTGAATTGGCAAGTAAAGGAGTGCGTGTCTTGTTGGTGGACCGGTATCCGTTTCCCAGGGAAAAGACCTGTGGAGACGGTTTGCTGGAAGACAGCCTAAAGATCCTCACTGAAGCTGGGCTCGGGGCAGCGGTGAGAGAGAGGGCACATTCCATCGGTTGTATCCGTTTCTGTGCCCCCAATGGCAGTGAGTGTGTGGTGGAGGGAGATATCTGCACCCTGCGCCGAAGTGAACTGGACGCCATTATTGTAGAACACGCTTGTCGCCGAGGGGGCCAGTTCCATGATGGCATTCAGATAACTGGGCCATTGTTACGCGGAGGAAGCCTTGGCGGTGCGGTCGGAGTCGATCACGAAGGACGAAAGGTCCGAATTGCCGCCAAGCTGGTACTCCTGGCAACAGGTTCCAACCCTAGGTTGCTAAGTGCCTTCGGCGTCTTGGAGAGCAAGGGGCCCAGTGCCATTGGGATCCGGGGATATTTTCGACTTCGCGATACCATAGATGAGAACACCATGATCGTCTCTTACGATCCTCAACTCCTACCCGGATATGGCTGGATATTCCCTCTGGGCGCAGGTATTTTCAATGTGGGCTGTGGTATTCACTTGGATGGTAGACAGAGGGTGCCGCGTTTCGGGAGCAACCTAACTAGGTTTTACCAACATGTCCAGCCCATGTCCAAACTCCTGCGTCGAGCGGAGCGTATATCTCCAATGCGAGCAGCTACCATGCGCACAGGTTTTCGAGGGGCGCAAGCATGTGCTCCGGGACTCCTTGTACTCGGGGAGGCGCTCGGCCTTACCTTCCCCTTCATCGGCGAAGGGATCAGTAACGCGCTGGAGAGCGGCAGATTAGCCTCTTCTGTTGCGATTGCGGCGTTGGGAAGTGGTAACTTGTCGAGCACGGGATTAAGGCGCTATGAACGAGAACTCCGCCAGATCCTTCAAAGGCGTCATCAAGGGTACCTAGCGGCGCAGCGTTGGTTTCGCCTCAAACCGTTCGCAAATATGCTCATCGAGAAAGCAGCTCGCAGCCAATCCGTTCGAGGGGTGGCCCGGCAGATACTCACTGGAGAGACAGATGCGGCTGAAGTTTTCTCGCTTCGTGGAATCGCAAGAGTGTTTCTCTTGCGGTAGGGATCAGTATCAAGTTTGCATCCTCAGCTGTCGGGTGGGAGTGACTTTTCGGGTCCAGTCCCGCGGTACTGCGGGACGATTGGACGTTGGCACACCCATCCCCTTCGCGCTCGCTCCGCTCAGTCCCCACCCCTTTGGGGCGGGTCCCCAGTCACACGGTCTCGCTACTTCAATTCATGCAGGCTAATACGACCTTATCACCACACTTCCCGGCTCTAGTTCCGCAGCCAGCAACTGAAGAGCATCCCTCAGTACCCGAGTCTGGATCTCGCGGTCGTGGGCTCGCCCCATCGGATGCCCCAGTGAAAAGCCCGGATACAATGCTCTGGGTGGCATGACCTTTTTCGTGATGGCCAGATTGAGCGAGATCGACACCGTAGAGAGTCCCTCTTTTTCGAATATCCGTTGAACCAATCCAACTGATTGGTTACACAGACCTCATGTCGGGGTCAGGAATACCACTTCCACCTCGTCGGCTCGGAGAGCCGCAGCAACCTCCGGTGCGGTCAACCCGGTCAAGATGTCAAGGTGATCTCCCTGAATATGGCCCATAAAACCATAAAATCTAGGTCCAACCGAGCCGATAAATCTCTCTCGAAGTAGCTGGCGCAGGGGTTCTACTGGCAGCACTAGGTTTGGATCGGACAAGGCGTCCACGTGGTTGTAGTAGTCGTGGGTTATGGTTAACTGTCCAACGCTGACATCTGACGGGATTTCCCGGTAGGAGGGATCGCCACTTTTGTCCGACATGTCAAAAGGCTCTTGGTCTTTTAGGTGAACACCGGCGGTGGTCGCCAGGGCAAGGCGACAGCTAGCCAGGGGTTTGTTGAGGGGGGTAAATGGGGTAGTGGTGTTGACGACCAAGTCCGCCTTCTTGGCATATAGGTCCACCAATGAAGGAATCTTTGAGTACACTTTGGCCAAGGCCCGGTTCTTGGTGCGTTTGAGTTTAGTCATACGGGCAGAAAGTATAAGAGTCTTTTGCCGGAAAGGCAAGCGCAGGGGGGATTTCGGCCCGGCGACTGCTGGCGAAGGTCATGGGGAAACTACTGGAGTAGAAACCACTTGACAAGAACCTGGTTTAGGATTAAATAGGCACGTGCATGTGCTCTAACTTCGGAGCAGGAGAGGACGTTGGACGATCCGTCTAGTAGTCGTTTCATTTTCTCTGTAGCTCATACGAGCCACTTACGCAACGGGCTCGGTGCGGTACGCTTGAAGTTTATTACCCGGAGACCCTAGAGGGTCGATCCAGGTTTGCACCGACAAGCCCCGAGCCCCAAATGGCTCGGGGTTTTTTTATTGGAAAGGGGGTGGTTATCATGAAAGTCGTAAGGATCAGAGGCAAGAACCGGGTCGATGCGAAAAAGAGAGTCCTCCAATATTACTTCTGCAATCGCGAGCATTTGGGTGAATCTATGAAGGACTTTTGTAGGCGCTGTACAATCGATCCCAGTGGCAGGACCATCATCTATCGGGGACAATAATGGACACAGCCGACTCGAGTAACGAACCAATGAGGGTGGGGATGCAAACCAGGCGTATCCCCTTCCTCAGTTGTTTCTACCTTGAAACCCAGCCCCATGCTTGATCCCTCCGCACAGGTTTTCTCCGAAACCCACCGAAAAGCATAACCGGCCAGCCATTACCGAGCTGCTGCAGACAACCGAATAATCTTTCCTGGTGCAGTATTCCTCTTTCATTCCAGTACTCCCGCCAACACCCGAACCTGAGGGCAGCACGAGCCCCTTCGGGAGGGCATCAAAGTCAGACCCCCAAACTTTAATTCCTTAACCCGCATTGTGGTTCCGCCAGCCAAGATGGAGATTTTCAGTTGACAACCCGAAAGTACTTTGCTAATCATTTCACATCTTGCCGTTTCGGTTACCAAAGGGGAGACACCATGTACATTGGAGAGTTTTTGTGTGCGGGTTTGAGCAGGAGCCTTGCGAGCTTGCTGCCCTGGGACATTCCGTGGCATGACCCCAGCCACACCGTTTTCTTTGTCGCCTTCTACAGTGCACTGGGAGTAATCGGCCTTGGGCTTTTGGTTGCCCTGGCTCGTACTCTTCGGAATCTCGGCGAAAAGGACGTGCACCACTAATCGCCGTCAGCGAAGATTGTTCAAAAAAGCCGCGGTGGGGAACTAGAAAACAGTCCTCACGCGGCTTTTTTTGACATGGAAGACCTGATCCGCTTCCGCATAGCGCGATCTTCGAGGGGACCAGATTCTTTTACTACCCTGCCCAGTGTGGAAGACCTAAAATCTAGGAGTCGACTTCTTTCCCTTGCGCAAACAAATCCCACTGTTGAGAGCTTTTCGACGGGGTCAAATTGAAGTGTTCATAGGCCAGTCGGGTCGCAATGCGGCCCCTAGGTGTTCGATTCAAGTAGCCTTCCTGAACCAGATAGGGTTCGTAGACATCCTCCAGGGTATCCCTCTCCTCACCTACTGCGGCTGAAAGAGTGTCTATTCCGACTGGCCCGCCATCAAATTTTTCGATTATGGTGAGGAGAATCTTGCGGTCCATTTTATCGAACCCTTTCTGATCCACGCCGAGCATTTCCAGGGCGGCGTCTGTTACTGTCCGGGTGATGACATTATCAGCCCTCACCTGGGCATAATCTCGTACTCTCCTCAGGAGCCTGTTCGCCACTCTGGGTGTACCGCGCGATCGCCGGGCGATTTCCAAGGCACCCCCTTCATTGATGGAAATTCCAAGAATCCTTGCTGCGCGAGTCGCGATGAGGGCGAGTTCTTTCACTTCATAAAAATCCAATCTCAACGATACGCCGAATCGATCTCGGAGTGGGGGAGTGAGGAGCCCGGTTCGTGTGGTGGCGCCCACTAGAGTGAAACGGGGCAGGTCCAACTTAACGGTCCTGGCACTCGGTCCCTGCCCTATGACGAGATCCAGCTGAAAATCCTCCATAGCCGGGTAGAGCACCTCTTCAACGACGTGGTTCAGTCGATGAATCTCATCAATGAAGAGGACATCGCGAGAGTCCAGGTTGGTGAGGATAGCGGCGAGGTCACCGGCCCTTTCCAACACGGGCCCCGAAGTTGTCCTGATATTGACGTTGAGTTCCTGGGAGATGATATAGGCTATGGTGGTCTTGCCCAGGCCGGGAAAACCATGGACAAGGACATGATCGAGGGGTTCATTTCTTTCCCTGGCAGCTTGAATGAATACGCTCAGATTCTCTTTGATCCGCTCTTGGCCGATATACTCGGCAAGACTCATCGGTCGCAAAGTGGCTTCAAAGCCTAGTTCCTCAGCTCGTTCTTCTCCGTTCAACAACCGCTCTTCATCAATAGTCATTGGTCACTTATCATAACATAAGGGTGAAGGCATAAGGGCTAAGGCTTTTTTCTGGTTCAGGTTATGCTTGGTGTCCGGTGCCTTGTTGCTCCCGGATTCTGACTTCTCAAGGCTTACTGCTTACTGTTTACCCAGTTAGCCGAGCGAGCGTAGTGACTCCTTCAGGAGAAGTTCCAGGGTCAGTTCTCCTTGAAGCCGTTGGCGCGCCTTACCTACAGCTCGCTGGGCGACGGTCTTGTTGTAGCCGAGATTCAGCAGTGCTGAAAGGGCGTCATCGACGATGGCGTCATCGGCGGCGGGTTTAACTGGAGCGGCAGCTTCTCGGTCTAAGGGCAAGGCCGGGAACTTATCCCTCAATTCCACCAAGATGCGCTCGGCAGTCTTGCGCCCAACTCCAGGTATGGATATCAGCCTGTGGATATCACCTTGACCGACGGTCTCTACGAGTTCAGCCGAATTGATCCCTGAGAGGATATTTACCGCCAAGCGGGGGCCGATTCCGGCAACGCTCATAAGGTGCACGAAAATCAACTTCTCGTCACGGGACTGGAAGCCGTAAAGTTGCAAAGCGTCTTCCCGTACGTGAGTATGGATATGAAGCGCGACCGTGTTACCCTCCTCGGGTAAGTCGTAGAACGTGGTGAGCGGCACCTGAATCTGGTAGCCCATTCCAGATACGTCAACCACAAGGTATTCCGGTGACTTAAACTGGAGACGCCCCTGTATATGGGCAATCATAGGCTGCTCCTGGGAGAAACCTTGCCAACTCCCTGACACCAATGTAGATGGCAAATGGCGACAGCCAAGGCGTCTGCCGTATTTGATTCGGGAGGTTCAGCAAGACTAAGGAGAATCCGGACCATTTCCTGGACTTGTTCCTTTTGGGCGCGGCCGTAACCCACTAGGGCCTTCTTCACTTCCATGGGCGAGTATTCGGCAATGACAAGCTCGGCATTCAATCCGGCCAACATGGCCACGCCCCGAGCGTGGCCTAGTTTCAACGCACTCTGGACGTTGCGAGCAATGAAAAGATCCTCTACGGCCATAGCCTCAGGGGCGTGACAGGCTATGACCTTGCCAAGCTCCGTATAGATATTCTTCAAACGATCGTGAAACGGTATCCCCGAAGGGGAGACCACCCGGCCGCTGGCTACGTGACGCAATTGGTGCTTCATTTGTTCCACAATGCCGTAGCCGGTAACCTTGGAACCGGGATCTATACCTATGATTCGCATGGAGACCTTCCTGCTTTGTGGCCACGACTGATTTGTCATCGGGCCTTACCGCCATTAGCTCACCAGGTCATCAAGTCATTTCGCTGCGCTGTCATTCGTAGTCAGTTCGTGTATGTTCCAACGACCTAATGACCCAATGACTCAATCACGACGAAGCCAAGTGACGCGAGGCATAATGACCTACCGACGCCTTCGTTTACCGTGAACCGGCTCCCACTTGCCCCAAATCAAGAAATCCGTTCAAGAATCTCGTCTGGGATATCAAAGTTCGCGTAGACTTTCTGAACGTCATCAGAGTCCTCAATGGCCTCCATCAGCTTGAGCATCCGAACCGCCTTGGTTTCATCCAGTTCTACGGTGTTCTGAGGCACCATTGTTATTTCAGCCATAGTGTAGTGCAGACCCGTGTCACTGAACGCCTGCTTGACATCTTCAAAAGCACCTGGTTCAGTATGCACCTCAAACTGGCTTCCGCTGGTTATCACATCATCGGCTCCCGCTTCAAGAGCCACTTCCATGATCTCGTCCTCAGTGACCCGGTCTTGTTCGAAAACCAAAAGGCCCTTCTTCTCAAACATCCAGGCTACGCAACCGGCCTCACCGAGACTGCCTCCTTGCTTACCGAAGATATAACGAATATCAGCCGCGGCGCGATTCTTGTTATCGGTCAGAACCTCCACTAGCACTGCCACTCCACCTGGGCCATAACCCTCGTACACATGTTCGTCGTAGTTAACCCCTTCCAACTCACCGGTTCCCTTTTTGATGGCACGTTCGATATTGTCCTTGGGCATGTTTTCCGCCTTGGCCGCGGCGATAGCCTGCCGCAACCGAGGATTGCCCACTGGATCGCCTCCACCAATTCGAGCGGACACCATCAGCTCTTTGTTCAGCCTGGAAAATATTTTCCCCCGCTTGGCGTCCATGGCACCCTTTTTGTGGCGTATGCTGTGCCATTTTGAATGTCCCGACATGGCTGTTTCCTCCAAATGAAGTCAGCTTATTATTCTGCTAGGTCAAACTCTTGTTCGGGCTGCTAAGAGGTATCTTATGGCGACGCGGCGATGGGGTGAAACGGAGACACGACGGTTCATCAACACATCTTAAAGTTGCCAACCACCGCCGACTAAAATCCCGCCCAGGAGCGACTCGCGCCATCGTCCCGCGCCAGGCGGGACCGCACTCTAGCGCGTATTTTCTTACTTTGGTTTGCATGGTTAGGGTGAACACGGGACTCTCATTCCTTCTTATTCATGGCCGCGAGGTAGAGCTCCTTGCTCCCCTTCCTTATGGCGCTGGGTTTAACACCCTTGACCTTGCGAAACTTCCCCTTCAATCTACGGACAAGTAGATCAAAGCTCGGGCCCATGAAAATCTTGCCGAGGAAATGTCCCCCGGGCACTAGGAGCCCATCGGCGAGGTAGAAGGCCCGCTCGAAGAGACCGGCGGACCGTTCCGCGTCAACGGAGCGAATTCCAGTAGTGGCCGGAGCCAAATCACTCAGTACCACGTCAAATTCTCTAGAGAAATGAAAGAGGTCGGGGGGTGAAATCTCAAAGACGTCGGCCTGGAGAAACTGGACGTGAAGTGGTAGTTCAACGGAAATCTGGCGAGTATCCACGCCCACCACCAGACCCCGTGGTCCCACTACTCTAGAGCAATACTGCAGCCATGATCCAGGATGGCAGCCCAAGTCCAGAACCCGCTGCCCAAATTTGAGTAAGCGGAGGCGCCGGTCAACCTCTTCCAGCTTGTAGACCGACCGGGCTCGAAAGCCTTCTTTTCTTGCCCGGCCGGCATAATAATCTAACGGCTGCCATTTGCCCATAGAAGGTGTAAGCGTTCAGTAATTAGCATTCCGCGATCAGCACGGCGAAGCCAAACAACGGTCCGCTTGCCCTAAGTTATGTAAAAGGAGAAATGCTGCTGTGGATTTCCACTTGAAACGTTGCTGGTTTTGCAGTTGGGCAACAGGTCCAAGACTGTGTTCTGATTCAGTTCTGAGCTCCAAGGCTGAAAGCTTGATCGCCCCATAAACCGCTGAGTGGTCGGTATTCCTTGTAACACAGAGCCAGAGGTGTTGTAAATAGGTACCTTACTCAAGACCAGTGCTCAGTAAGTGAGATCGAATTCCATATTCGCTAGGCATCAACTCCCACATTATTTAGGGATAGAAGCACCAGCAAACATCAGGTACCAAGTACCAAGAGTAGGGTAGGCATCGCCCCATAAGAGCTCAAATAGGAAGTTTCTCGTAATAGGTGTAGACCTAATCGTAATTGATTAAGAAAGTAAAACAAAACTCAAAAGTCTTTCAAATCCCCCCAACCCCCTTTGCCAAAGGGGAAAAGTCACTAAG
>CP070692.1:2196232-2207949 GCA_020353215.1 Deltaproteobacteria bacterium | reverse complement strand
GGGATTGGAAAACGTCTTATGGAAGCAGTGGCGGTAGATGCCCGTTTGTACGGTAATAAACGAATAACTCTCAAGTGTCCGACTCAACTTCCAGCAAACCATTTCTACCAGAGAATCGGTTATACATTGGAAGAAAGCGACACAGATCAGAAAAGCGGCCAACTAAATGTTTGGACTCTGTCCCTGTGAAACAATCCTTGGAGAGTCTCGGAAGATTTGCTACCGAAAAAGCAGAACTCACGAGACCTATTTACATCCCATCGGGACACGGAGCTCCGATTTGAAGAATTCAGTTTTAATTCGAACCCTTAGTAACCAGCTTGTTGGTTGAGAAAGAATTCTGCAGGGTCTGCAAAGTTTATCCTGGCAACTGGCTGTGCTACCAGCGTAAAGACAGTCGTAATCGTTTTAAGTCTTGTGCAGATCCATTCAAAGCTTCTCTGAAAAAAATAAGCCGATGCTCAGTCGTCAAGAAGTTCCAAGCCCTTAATCAGCCTGAACTTCCTTAGTTTCTTTAGAGCCCTGGCTTCGAGCTGGCGAATACGCTCCCGTGTTAGCCCAAATTCCTCGCCCACCTCTCTCAGAGTGTATGACCTCACTTCTCCGATGCCGAAACGCTTTCTTAAGATCTTCTCCTCTCGTGGTGAAAGAGTCGTGAGAATTTTGATGATCTCATCGGCCATAAGCCTTCGAACAGTCGCTTCTTCTGGAGATACCATGCCCTCGTCCGCCGCGAAGTTGCTTAGGGTGAAGTCCCCATCGCCAATGGGGGTATCCAGCGAAATCGAGTATCTCCTCCTGGCAACCTCAATCACCCTCTTGACCTTATCGACAGGAAGTTCCATTTTTTCAGCGATCTCCTTAACGGAAGGTGTCCGGCCCGTGCTCTTGGCCATTTCTAGAGAAACTCGTTTGAGTTTTGTGATTCTCTCCAGCATATGAACTGGTACACGGATAGTTTGGGCCTGATCTTGGATGGCACGCGTAATGGCCTGTCTGATCCACCAGCTAGCGTAGGTGCTAAACTTATACCCGCGATGGTAGTCGAATTTGCGTACCGCCCTCATGAGGCCAATATTCCCTTCCTGAATGAGATCAACTAGTTGCACGCCACTATAAAAGTACTTCCTAGCGATACTTATCACCAACCGCAGGTTTGCCTCGACCATCTCCTTTTCGGCTGCTCTCGCTCCAGCTTGGGCTTCTGAAACCTCTCTTAAATCCTGACGTAGCTGGTCTCCAGCGGTCCAAGTCTCAGTCATCAAAGTGTCAATCTGCTGAAAGTCCCTGATCTTCGACCTCTCCACGGTCGGAGCTTTCTCAGCACAGATTCCACTCAGGCTGAAGACCTTTTTTTCCACGTGGGGATTATGCCCAGCGATTGATATCTGTTCTAAGTAATCTTCGACAGCCAGTCCATTTTTCCTTACATAGGTCTTACCGACATCCCCAGCAAGCTCGATTTGGTTTCTGAACCTTTGGAGCTTCAGAATGAAACTGTCAATCTGACGATCACTGAGTTTGAGCTTTCGGAAGATTTCATGCATTTGCCGCAGTATCTCTTCTTCTTCTCTCCCTAGCTCCGAATTCCATAGCCCTTGTTCCTTCAGGGCTCTCAACTGCTTGTGGGACGTGGCAAGGCCTGCCATTCTCTTAGCAAACCGAAGCAGCCGCTGCTTTTCCTTGCGATCAATAAACTGCAAAAGGATGTGACGATATGAAAGAACCACCTGGGCAACTCTCACCTGGTTCATTTCGATCCGTTTGGCGACCTGGATCTCTTCCGCTCGTGAGAGAAGAGGAATCTGTCCCGTTTCTTTGAAGTAGGCGCTGCCGCTATCGCTCTCGTACTCTTCTTCTGGAAACGGTTGTTTGTTAACCAGCAAAGACGTCTCCTCCTTGGTCGCATCGACCACCTTCTCCAAGTCAATCTGCTCTTCGGTATTGTTTTCCATATTCCACTTGTCCTGGTAGGACATATGAGTTTTTTCCTCCATACCGAGATTTTCAGGTTCTTTTCGGCTACTGATTGCGAAACTATCCTGGAACATGTTCTCTCCAGTCGCTGACAAAGAACCCCTTACAAGACCGCTGTGTGGTCCTAGTACGTTGACGCATTCTCTTCTAGCTTTGGTCCACTTTAGACAATGGACTTCTAAGACCTGAAAAAAGTGCTTCCTGAGCTTAGCCGGGCTTGAAGGATACTGACCTTCCAGTCCACGTATCCGCCAACCTGTTTGGACTCTCCTGGGTCCTTCCTAACGAATCTCAAATGGAGTGTCTGGGATTGGGATCTTCGATGCGAGGATTCAGGTTGCCGCCTGCCGTATCAGTAACCACTAAGTTATCGATGGGATCTCTGAAAACAGCGGGACGGGGCAGGGGTGAGCGGGACAGCTGCTTATTGCTCGCTTTTTCCTTTCAGTGCAGGGTAACGTCTCTATTTGGCCATCAACACTGTTCAAAACGGACTCCCCGCCCATAATGTGCCTGACGCCCTCGGAGATAAACTCAAAGGTCTGCCGAACCTGTTCGCGTTCGTCATCAGACGGCGGATTGTGGGGGTCAAATGCTAACTCGCTCACATAGCTCCAGCGTTCCTCAGGACTTGCTGTCGGATCGAAAAACCTTAGACTGAATCCTACACACGGGGCTTGCTTCTGTGAACAGATGTGCCGGACAGCCTGGGCGGTCTTTTCCATCCACTTATGGAGATCCATGATTCCTGCTTTCAAAGTAATCTCCCCAGCCTCAGATTTCCCGTTCGTGATTTTATTGAATCTATATCCAGAACCGGGCACCCTTTGGTGATCTTCTTGTCGCCCTTAAAATGGGCAATATGCAACCCATTAACGCTATATAAGGTAAGCATTGGCTAGTAAATGTCAATATATGGCATGCCTACCCCTTTTTCGCAAACCCCAGCTAAACGCTCAAACAGTCACGGATAAAAGCTCAGAGTTGTTTTGCCAGAGCCTGTTTCAATTCTCCCCCGTCAATTCCTTGAGCCGAGCATGAGCAGCAGCTAGCCGGGCGACAGGGACCCGCAGCGGTGAGCAGGAGACATAATTCATCCCCACCTGGTGGCAAAACTCGATGGAGCGAGGGTTGCCTCCATGTTCCCCACAGATGCCGATCTCAATGTCAGGCCTGGTCTTGCGGGCCCACTCGATCGTGATATTTATCAGACGACCCACCCCTTTGACATCCAGGATCTGGAATGGATTATCCTGGAGAATCTGCCGTTCATTATAAAGAGGCAGGAATTTATTTTCCGCATCTTCCCGTGAGAATGAGAAGGTACCCTGGGTCAAGTCGTTGGTGCCGAAGGAGAAAAACTCCGCCTCTTCGGCTAACTTGCCAGCACGCATGCAAGCGCGCACTACCTCTATCATGGTGCCAAAATGATAGTTAACCTGGACTTTGTAGCGCTTTCCTATATCCCTCTGGATTCTGAGCACACGTTCGTGCACCCAGCGCAGTTCCCGGGCAGTGCAAACCTGGGGTATCATGATCTTGAATTTAACGTCTACACCCCCGATCAAACATTCCGCTGCAGCTTCGAGAATGGCCTGAATTTGCATGTCATAGATTTCCGGATTAGAGATTCCCAAGCGCACCCCGCGATGTCCCAGCATGGGGTTCACTTCGGTCAGCGTGCGAACTTTGCGCAGGGTTTCTTCCTTTCTGGCAATTAGGTCTTCGTCCAATCGCTGCTGACGAATTTCAGCAAGATTCCGCATTGCCATGTCTATATCCGGAATATGCCGTTGAAGTCCATGATCGAGGATTTTCATGGTTTCCGGAAGCTCCTGCAAACTGCTCATGAACATCCTAAATTCCTGCAACCTCTTGATGTCCAACATTAATTCTTCCACGGTGGGGAGAAACTCATGTAGCGGCGGGTCCAGGAGCCGGATGATCACTGGCAAACCGGCCATAGCCCTGAAGATTTTCTTAAAATCTTCCTTTTGCATGGGAAGCAGACGGTCGATGGTAGCCTGCCGGTCCTTCTGGTTATCAGCAAGAATCATTTCTTGAAAGATGGGAAGCCGATCCGGGTCATTAAACATTCGCTCTGTGCGGCAAAGACCAATCCCCTCAGCGCCAAACTGCCGTGCCTTAAGCGCCGCTTCCGGCGTATCTGCATTGGCCCACACACCCAGGGTGCGGATTTCATCAGCCATTTCAAGAATGGCGAGCAGATCTTCGCTCATCTCCGGTTCGATGGTTGGGATATCACCTTCGTACACCTTGCCGGTACTTCCGTCGATTGTTATCACATCTCCCTCGCCGAATCTCCGCTCGTTCATAGAAAGAATCTTTCTGGCATAGTCGATGTAAATGTTTTCCGCTCCTGATACGCAGGGTTTGCCCATACCCCTGGCGACCACAGCGGCATGGGAGGTCTTGCCGCCTCGGGAGGTGAGAATTCCTTGTGAGGCAAAGAAACCATGGATGTCATCCGGCTTGGTCTCTTCACGCACCAGGATAACTTTTCTTCCTTGTTTCCCCAGGGCTTCGACATCGTCGGCAGTGAAAGCGATCTGGCCCGAGGCGGCACCCGGTGAGGCTGCAATGCCACGGGCCAATGCTGCCGGCACCGCCTTTGGGTCCAGACGTGGGTGGAGAAGTTGTTCGAGAGCTTCAGGGGCGATGCGCATGACCGCTTCCTGCTCGGAGATCAAACCCTCGTTCACCATGTCGTTTGAAGTCTTCACCAAGGCCTGGGCGTTCATTTTGCCGTTGCGCGTCTGCAGGCAGTAGAGTTTTCCTTTTTCAATGGTAAACTCGAAATCCTGCACCTCCCTGTAGTGGTTTTCCAGGGTTTGTCTGAGTTTGAGCAGGTCCCGGTAGGCCGGTGGCATGTCTTTGCGCAACTCCTTGATGGGCTTGGGGGTGCGAATTCCAGCGACTACGTCTTCACCCTGGGCATTGATGAGATATTCGCCGTAGAGACGATTTTCTCCCGTTCCAGGATCACGAGTGAAACCCACGCCTGTGGCACACTCATTACCCATGTTCCCGAAGACCATGGTGCAGACGCTCACTGCCGTCCCGCAAGCCATTTCCTTGGTAATCTTAAACTGACGCCGGTAGTCCACGGCTCGCTTGCCCATCCAGGACCTAAAAACCGCCTCTACAGCGAGCTGAAGTTGGGTCATGGGGTCCCGAGGAAATGGCTTTTTCGTTGCTCTTTTGACTACCTTATGGTATTCGCCGCAGATACTCTTCCAGGACTCTGCGCTCAACTCAGTATCGAAATGGGCCTCTTGCTCTTTCTTCTTGTCTTCTAGAATCCGATCGAAAATCTCCTCGTCCACACCGAGGGCGATCTTGCCGAAGAGAGAAAGGAGGCGCCGATAGGCGTCGTACACGAAGCGCTCGTCCTCGGTGAGACTGATCATACCGGCGACAGTTTCGTCATTGAGTCCGAGGTTCAGTGTGGTGTCCATCATGCCCGGCATGGAGAGAGCCCCTCCTGAACGGACCGAGACGAGCAAAGGGTTTTTAGGATCGCCGAAACCCTTGCCGGTCTTCTTCTCCAGTCTCTTCATATGCGAGGAAATCTCTTCCATGAGTCCCTTGGGCATCTTGTTGCCAGACTCAAGGTATTCGATGCAGGCCTCGGTACTGACGACAAAACCAGGTGGCACAGGAAGACCGATCTGGGTCATCTCACAAAGATTGGCCCCTTTGCCGCCCAGTAATTTCTTGTTTTTGCCGTCGCCTTTCTCAAAAGAGAAACCATAAGATTTTTCAGCCATAGTCAGATTGCACTCCTGTTGATTTGATCTGTTTGTTTCCATTCTGCTGCCACAAACTGATAGCAACTCTTTTGAGTTCTTCCGCAATGGTAGGCTGATTTTTCTCCTCCAATAATCTTTCCTATGGAAAACGCTTGTCCGAGATATTTCCCAATTCCATGATAGGCCAAGCGGAGTTTATCCTCATTTTTCACATTCGACACAATCCCGGAAACCATGTCTCTGAATTCCCTTGAACAGTTCGCGGGGGTTGCCCTGACAGTGGATGCGGCCATCCATAAGTACGTAGCCCACGTCTGCTTCGATATAGTTCAGAATGAAACCCAAATGGGAGATGACCAAACCGGCTTTGGCTCGTGTACGCCACAGGTGCTTTTCCAGCAGTTTATTGATGGCTTTTCCGAGAATATGCAGGTTCTCCAAATCAACACCGGATTCAGGTTCATCCAGCATTACCAAATCAGGGTCCTGAAGGAGTAACTGGAGAATCTCGGACTTCTTCATCTCGCCGCCGGAAAAGCCAACATTAAGCTCACGGTCGAGAAGATTCGTGAATTCGAATTTTTCTGCCAGCTCTTCACAAGAGACGTCGCTCATGTTACAGACCCTGAAAATATCGCGGGTCTTCACACCTCGAATGCCAGGGGGTCTCTGGAAAGCCATGCCGATTCCCATTTCTGCCCGCCCGTTAATAGACATATTGGTAATATCTTGCCCCTTGAAAAGAATCCGACCTTGCTGCACCCTGTAGCGCTTGAACCCCATGATTGTCATCAGCAAAGAGGATTTACCCGAGCCGTTTTTGCCAAAAAGGATATGGGTTTCTCCACTAGGGATACTCAGGTTGACACCTTTGAGTACTTGCGTCCCATTGACGGCTACCCAAAGGTCGTTTATTTCTAGCATATTCTTATCATTCTCCACTTGCTTGGTGGCACTGCAAAGTTTTTTCGGAAACGTGAGCCACAACGCACTCTTCTGCCATAGAGCCAACATCACTTACTTGGTACACTTGGAATGCCCAACTGCCCAGGGCGATTGGAGCGTTGGATCAGCTCATTGGTGAAAGTGTCAGGATCCAGGATCGCTTGCTTGGCAATAACAACCTCCTGTTGGCCGGTCTTATCCACCACAAGTTTCACGGCGTAGTCATAATCCTTTGAGGCTCTTCGACAGATTGTCTCTACATCTTTGTCCTCGCTGATAGCGATGCGCAAGATTTCATCTATGGCTTCCTCTAAAAAATGGATGCTGATTTTGTAGGTTGCCATGAAATTCCTCTCAAAGGCTTTGACCTCGTTAATCATAGAGACCACTTGGCCAAAAAGATCCTCCACAGGAATACCGGAGAGTAAGTGCGAGGTAACGACCAGGTCAATACGCGGTTCCGTTACAGCCGGTCCATACTTCTCCCGGTAGTAAGCCTCACGGCCGAGAACGGCCTGAGTAACGGCTGCCTTGTCCTGGGAAAATGCCGTGTAGTATCGGGTTAGTAGCTCTGGATCGTCAGGATTTTCAAGGAGCCGCCTGAGCACCGCTTTCGGCTCTTGTTTTAGCCGGTTAAAGTGAGTGCAAACCCTTGTGGCGAGAATCGCCTTGGCCTCCTCTTGTTTGATTACGTACTCACCGAGATAGGCTTCCAGCTCTTCCGGCTTTATATCGAAATGGATTTTGTCCAAAGCACTACTTTCCGATTTCGGCTCATCTTTGTCGTTTTCTTTATCCGGCTTCGGCTCCGTTAACATGGAGAAGACCTTCACAGGACTGCCAAATCTTTTCGAAAGCAACTTGCTTAGTTCCTTTTCGAGCTCTTCGGCATCTGGAGTTCTTTGACAATTGGGCGGCATAGTCGACCAACCTTCTAGTTTGCTGCGAGAGAAACCAAATAATTTCCCTATCCATCGATTGTGGGGAAAACCTTCTTTTCTTTCAATATAGAGCATTAGCTGTGCCAAACAGATAATCTATTGATTTTAATGACAATTATATTTAGACGGCAGATTAGGATCGGAACTGACAGTTCCACTAATTCCAAAATAGTGAGGCTGGAGGTGAGGATAAATCGGCTTTCATATCATAGAAGTGTAAGATCAGGACTGAAATGCGAAAATAGGAACTCAGAATTCTTATATTCCATCAAGGAGAACAGAGGATTCTGCTTTTCAAAGAGTAACGATGTATAGAGGGGAGGAAAACTTCTTCTATTTTGGCAGGATGAAGTAGAAATTGTTGCCAAGGGGAGTGGGTTCATAGCCGACAACACCCTCGTGGATTTCAACTGCCCTCTTGACGAAGCTCAATCCGTGCCCAGTGCCTGGTTCACTACCCGCCTGACTGCCCCGGTATCCATCCTCAAAAATACGCTCGCGCTCCTCAATTGGGATGTGCGGACCGGTGTTGATCACGTTAAACCTTGCACCGTCTCTTCCAGAACCGAAGTAATCCGCCAGAATCTCCTGACCGTACGCAACAAATTTCTTCTCTGCTCCGTCCATATCTTTAGCCACACGCGTATATTTAAGAGCATTTGAGAAAAGGTTAGCATAAACTTGCGAAATGAGTCCTACATCAACCACTGCCACCACAGACTCCTCCGGCCCTCGCCCGAGCTGATCATCTATGGCTATACCTTTAGAGGAAAATCGGTCTCTGAGTCTTTCCAGTTGAGGTTCAATGACTTCCTTTCTGAAGTTGCAGAGACGTTTCTGTGGAATGAAGCGACCCTCCTGGAAATGACTCCGCCGAAATAGACTCTCCACGAATAGGCTGATGTTCCGATTGTGGTTTTCAATATTGTTGAACTCTTCCTCAAGACCACGATTCACCTCCCTAAGTTCGGCCATGACCCGCTCCTGCCAGTCACGGTCGAGGGTGCCGTTTTCACCAAGCCCCTTGAATTTTTCACCTAGCATGCTCTCAATCTCACGGTTCTTGCAGATTTTACCTTGAAGGCGTCTGAGAAAGAGGCGAAAGGCCATGTTGGGCACAATCACGTTGTGCTCAATATCAGCAACGAGTGAATCTATGAACTTGAGATGCTCGATATTCCTCTGAGTCAAAATCCTGTTGTAGAGAGAGTAGCCAATTCGATTGGCGTATTTCTGGAAAAACAACTGCTCACTCGCCGTAAGATCGCTTCCTGGACTAATCTCCAGCATCCCAAGGAGTTCTTGTCTTTCCTCTGTCTTTTCCACCTCCGCAATCTCCATCTTGCCGAAAATGGGAGTAAAAAAAGATTCATGTTCAATGAATGCCTCTCTTGGCGCTTTAATGACAGCAGGCGGCAGTTTGTCAGGCGAGCCCAGGTATCCTTCAGTGCTGGTACAAACGAGCACCAGCAGCTGTCTCCTGCTGTCACTCAGGTAAAGGTTCGTATCCAGTCCGAAGAAAGCTTTCGGGACCGCTACGCAGACCCGGTAGAGGTCGTCCAAGCTCTCAAACTCTTGGGCCAGGTCGAAGAAGGTCTTCAAAACACTGTCTTGCTCAGTGGAAAAGTTGTACCTGGCATAATCCCGCCTTTTGTCTTTAACTCTTGAAAATATTCGCGCGAGATCTTTCATGACTAAATCCGTATTCATCTTATTTCGGTTGGACCAATTATTCCACCGGATACCACAGCCCTGATGGCCTCCTCGATGGTCCATCCCGGGTCTCTTGTTTCCGATTCTTTTACCACAACCATGGTTCCTGAGGTAGGGTTGGGCGGTGTGGGAACAAAAACTTTTAGCAGCAATTCGTCATTGTTTTTCCTGTCGATAACCTTACCTGTGACAAAACCAATGGTCCAGATCCCCGGTTTGAGGTAATCGACCAGCACAGCTCTCTTGAAACCTGTTTTTCGGGAAGTGAAAGCGTATCCGCAAGTTGTTTGCCTACCTGGTAGGTTGTTTTTAACAATGGAAGTCGTTCCGTTACTTCTTCGATCAAGCCGAAGACCTTCTTACCCACTATATTGCTGGCAACGAAGCCCAGCAGGTAGAGAGCGGCCAGCGAGAGGATAATTCCAAGGCCAGGGAAGCTAAAGCCAATCGTTCTGTCCAACAAACCAACAACGCGCCTGTCGATGTTATTGTAAAGAATCTGGATCACCAAGATCGAGAGCACGAGCGGTATGATGGCAAGAAAACCTCTCACTATAAATGTCTTCATGTGCCGGACGAAAGTTTTCATCTTCTGTTCCCCTCTCAGGCAAGGGCCGACCAGTTCAGCCTTTGTCCTGCCTCAATGTCCCTCTCCCACTCGTCGTTAGTTCACCACCGAGGTAGTTAATGCCTCGGCAACTTCCTCTGCGTTAGTATTGGAAGTCACTCGGCAGGATCGGCCGCTCGGTTAGGCGCAGTTCAATCTCCCGAGTCTCTCCCCTATGGAACAAGGTTAAACGCACATGATCACCCACTTTCAGCGAGTCAACCAATTTGGCCAAGTCTCCTGGACCAGTAAAACTCCCGCCATTTACTGCAATTATGATGTCTCCGCCAAACATGAATTCCGTGCCGCCAATGGTAACAGGTAAATCTCCCTCGTTCAGGCCCGCTCGCTCGGCCGGACTTTCTGGCTCGACCATCTCCACCATAAAACCATTCATGAACGGTAGATTGATGATTTCACCAAGTTCTTTTTGTACGAACTTGCCGCTCACTCCAAGCCAGGGACGAATCACCCTCCCCTTCTCCAGAAGCTGAGGTATAATCTGCTTGGCCACATTAATGGGAACGGCAAAACCGATATTCTCTGCAGGACCCAGCATGGCGGTGTTTATGCCGATGACCTCGCCGCACCGGTTCACCAGAGGGCCGCCAGAGTTCCCGGGGTTAATGGCCGCATCGGTCTGGATGAGCGGAAGCCTGAGACTCATGGGGGCCGTGGGGAGTGTTCGATTGATGCCTGAGACAACTCCCACTGTCAGAGTTTGTTCCAAACCGAAGGGGTTGCCAATGGCCATAACTTCTTCTCCAATTTCCACTTTTTCAGAATCACCGAGAGTGGCTACAGAGAGCCCTTTAGTTGATACAGGAATCCGAAGTAAGGCCAAGTCAAGGATTGGATCTATGCCCACCAACTCTGCTTGTACCATCGTGCCGTCATCCAAGGTGACGCTTATCGTTTGATGGCCAAACACCAAGTGTGAGTTGGTCAGTATGAGCCCGTCTTTTCCAATGATAAAGCCTGAACCAATTGAAGTTGTCACCCGATCTTTAGGCTTGAAAGGGTCAAATGATACAGCCGAGATGAAAACAACGGAGGGTGAGATTTGCTTGAACAATTGCGGCACTGTCTTAGTACAATCTGAACGGGCCATTATACCTGGAGTATTGACCATAATGACCATCCACATAACAATGGGTAGAATAAGATGTTTTCTCATGGTATTACCTCCACTTGCTTCTGATTCGCTACAGCTAGTCTTCTCGTGAACCGTTGCATAATCCATTATTTCTCAAATCTCCATCTCCGTTGAACAATGCAACATGGGTCTAACCGAATATGACGGCCGGCCAAGGATGGATTGGGACAATCAAATGCTCTTTAGTCTAGCCCGGATGCGACAGAAACGCTGGCAATCAGAATACTTGCTAATGTTATGTTCATAGAGTATAAAACAACTTAGGTTAAGGTTACGAGTGGAATCCCCAGATCTCAGAAGAGTTTTGTTAATGCCTGGAGGTAAGCACTGTCTTTACCCGTTTTCTCGTTGAGGCTCACAATTGAATAGAAGTCCCCACTACTGATCAGTTTCTACAATTCTACATTTCCAGACATTTCACGCTGTCCATCTGCAAATCGGAACCGTAACTTCTCGTTTACCAACAGTAGGTACCTAGAGTTCCTCTTCTGGCTTTTCCGTATTGTTTCCAGAAGCTTGTGGCCTTGACCTGTTACGAGTTTGACCATATGGAAGTATCCTCCCTCTGGAAATCGGAATCATCAGTTCCGGTTCCGCTCCTCTTT
>CP070692.1:2184329-2196132 GCA_020353215.1 Deltaproteobacteria bacterium | reverse complement strand
TTCGGTATGCTGGGAGCCTCCGTGCTTTGCAGTATGGATAGATCGGGCACGAATCTGGATCGAACCATTAACTTTTTGGTTGAATTTGTCGGCAGTTTGCCGGGCTAAGAAGCTTTGATTTCAACAAAAGGGAGACCAGTAGGTCTTGTATTGTGAAGGACAACCCCTTTTGGATGAGGTGGCGTGCCATTTAGAAGAGAAGCATGAAGAGAAAGGAGGAGAGCCCATGAAGGCAGTAGTCTATGAAGAATACGCGCCAGATGACGATTTTAAGCGAATCCTAACCGTAAAGGACGTGGAGGAACCAAAACCGAAACCTGACGAAGTGGTGTTTGCAGTTAAAGCAGCGGCGCTTAATTACAATGATATCTGGGGGATGAGGGGAACACCGATTCCAGTGCCTTTGCCTCACATTTCCGGATCCGACGCAGCAGGGGAAGTAATTGCCGTTGGCGATGAGGTGAAGTATTTTCAGGTTGGCGACAGGGTAGTCTCCCACTCTAACATGTCTTGTAGAGTTTGCGCTGCATGCACTGATGGTCGGGAATACGACTGCAGGTACAGGACGATCTGGGGATTTGAGACTGGACCGCTTTGGGGAGGTTTCTGCGGGGTCACCCATCTACCGGAGGTAAACGTAGTCAAGATCCCGGACAGTGTCAGTTTTGACGATGCGGCAGCCGCTTCCATGACGCTACTGACCTCATGGCACATGCTTGTGGGCAGGGCCAAGATCAAACCCGGTCAGACGGTGTTGATCATGGGCGGAGGCAGCGGTGTGGGAAGCTTTGGTATCCAGATTGCCAAGCTCTACGGCTGCAAGGTAATTGCCACAGCCAGCCCGGATAAATTGGACAATTGTCTTCAGCTGGGTGCCGATTACGCCGTGGATCACAGAAAGGACGATTGGCCCAAGGAAGTCCGAGCCGTAACCAAAGAGATCTCCAAAGCGACAGGCGTTGCACCGGGAATCGATATTTCCTTCGACCATATTGGCGAAACCCACTTCAACAAGCAGCTCACGCTGCTCAAGTATGGCGGAACGCTCGTACAGTGCGGCGCCACCACTGGCTATAATGCCCAGACCGATCTTAGACATATCTTCTTTAAAGGCACGAACATACTTGGCTCAACTCAGGGGACAAAGGCCGAACTTGAACAGGGGCTTTACTGGATGGCGCAAGGGAAGATAAAGGCTGTCGTCGACTCGGTATACCCGTTCGAGGAAGCGGCAGAAGCGCACGCGAAGATGGTCACAGGACGCGGCCTATTCGGCAAAATACTGCTGAAGCCAGAATAATTCCAGGCGCATTGGCCAAGCCGCCGCGTAAAGGTCTTTACTACCAGCACGTTAATTTCCCGCCCTCGCCGGTAAATGATCCATCGTGTCTGGCCGGGATGGATCATTTACTGCTCATTGTCTTTGTAATTCAGGTTGATGAAACGAATTAGGGCATCGACCACCTGAGGATCAAACTGTGTCCTTTTCAGGGTTTCGAATTCCTCGAGGGCCTCCTTGAAGGTCAAAGGCTTATTGTATGGCCTCTGTGTGGTCATGGCGTCGAAGGCATCTGCCACTCCAATAATTTTTGCGCCGAGAGGGATCTCATCTTCCTTGAGACCGTCAGGATATCCCATGCCGTCGTAACGCTCGTGATGGTGACGAATCATCGGGCGGGCAAAACTGAGATATGCAATGGGCTTGATTATGTTCTCGCCGGTAACAACGTGAGCTTTCATTAGGTCAAATTCCATGGTCGAAAGCGGGCTGTCTTTGCCAATGACTAAGTCTCTCACCCCGATCTTGCCGATATCGTGAAGTTCAGCGGCCGTCTTGACCCGTTTACTTTCTTCCTCGCTGAGTCCCAGTCCTCGGGCAATCCCAAGAGCATAGCGGCTAGTTCTCTGCGAGTGCCCCCGGGTATACGGATCTTTTGCCTCAACCGTATTCATCAAGGCGAGGATTGCTTCATGAAAAGACTTCTGAAGGTCTTCACACAGCCGCGAATTATCGATGGCAATCGCCGACTGGCTGGCCAAGGCCGAGAGCATGGCGATATCGCTGTCGTCGAAACAGTCTGGTTTTTCCGGATTGTCGACGTAGATCACGCCCAGAACGGCGCCTTTGTTGACCAGAGGGGCACACATCACCGAACGAAGGTTCATGGCAATGATGCTATCAGATGCTTCAAAACGGCCGTCGTGGGAAGCGTCCTTTGCCAGAACGCAAACCTCTTCTTTCACCGCCTCGTCAACGATACTCCAACTTAGCCGCAACGGCTCAGGAGCAACAGCAGCCCTCGTTTTGATGGTTTTCGGTTGGAAGTCCTTACCATTTTCGTTGATGAGTATGCACACTCGCTGGACATCACTGAAAACGTGTAAGAGGGTCTCTGCTATTCGATCGAGTAGTTGGTCAACCGTCTGAATCGAATTTATGGTGCCACCGACCTTGTAGAGGGTATCAAGATTCTTGATCAACTTCTCCAGCCGTATTTGACCTGCAGCTGCAATCGCGGGGTGTTTCCTTGCCAATGCTTCAGGACTGGATGCAAGTTCTTCAATTAGGGTCGGAAATCTCCCCAGAGGGATTTTTGTAGTTGTCAGCAGATTTTGCTGCTGCCAGGTTATAGTTTTGACAAGCTCATCCTTCCCAACCTTGATCGTGGTTTCTCCGATCTTGATTTGATCGCCCGGAACGAGTACCTGTCCAGTGACTCGTTTGTTGTTAACGAAAGAACCGTTCCGACTCTTCTTGTCACAGAATATGAAATTATTGCCCTCACGCACGATTTCGGCATGAATCCTGGATGACATCGAATCAGTGACAACGATATCGCAACTAGAGTCGCGACCAATAGTCGTTCGAAAACCGGACAGCTCCCAGACAGTGTCTTTTTCCGCACCCTTTATGCAGACAAGCTTCATAAGCCGACTACCTTTAGACGAACAAGAGGCAAAAGAAACACCAGATAGCTTGAAATTCCGGCGACTCTTGCCTCTACAAGTAAGAGGCGTGAGTACTCCATTTACGAAAAGGTTTCAGAGAAACCAGGTTCGAACAGAGCAGGGGAGGGGAACCTGCCAAAGGACTGACGTCTGCAAACTCCATTCCACATAAGGGAAGGATGAGAACTTTCTCGTTTGCTCTCATGAAGATCCCTGTCCTGCTGAAACGGGACCGCAGAGACACAGTCCCCCTCTTCGTGTGGGACGAGTAGTGCGCTCTCTGGTTCAGTTCGAGTACGCTTCGGATCCAAGGTGCGGCAGTCCGTGGCACGCCCCTTTTCACGGTCTCGCCACACTGTTTCATGAATGATCCGGGCCGGGTTTTTATCTCAGGCGTTGACAATTACGGACAGATTTCTTATTTAGATTAGATAGCATGGGTTGAAGCCCATACCATTACCATACGATTTTTCATGAAAGCCAATTAGGTCGCGAAGGCTTGTCTCTGCTCAGGAGAGCCGGGAGACGAAGAGTCGCTGCGACCTTTTTTGTTGACTTTTGGTCGCCAGATCAGAGGTATGTTGGTGGAAATCGGGGCGGTATTGTGGGTAAATTTCCACGAGATGAAGTAGGATAGGACCATGCACATATCAGAGGGAGTATTGTCTGCACCGGTACTGCTCACTGGCGCGGTCCTCACGGCGACCGGTGTTGCCGTGGGACTAAAGAAGATGAAGAATGAACAGTTGCCGCTGGTGGGAGTGCTCTCTTCGGCCTTTTTTGTTTCCTCGCTCATTCACATCCCGGTCGGTCCATCGGCGGTGCACCTGGTTCTTAACGGCCTGTTAGGGCTTCTGCTAGGATGGGTCGCGTTTCCGGCCATACTTGTGGGCGTGTCGCTCCAGGCCCTGATATTTCAGTTTGGCGGTTTGACCACGTTGGGGGTCAATACCTTCAACATGGCCATGCCCGCAATCCTGTGCTACTATCTCTTCGCCCGACACATTTCCCAAGACCATCCCGGCGTGGCCATGGTCCTTGCCTTTGGTTGCGGCTTTGTGGCAATTCTTCTCAGCGCAATTCTGGTGGCGCTCTCATTGATCTTCACAGGAGAGTCATTTGTGGCGGCTGCAAAACTGCTGGTGGTGGCACACCTGCCCGTGATGGTTGTGGAGGCTGTAGTTTCGGCCCTCTCTCTAGGGTTTCTCATGAAGGTTAGACCCGAAATTCTGGGAGTACCTCATGCGACTTGATCCGGGAGGCGAAGACTTCCATAGAGGCGTTGCCGTACTCGTGTTTTCAGTTATTCTCATCTTGCCGCTCTTAACAACTCGAGCCATGGCGCATAAGGTGAACGTGTTTGGCTGGGTGGAGGGAGATAGAGTGTTCGTGGAGGGGTATTTCAGGGGTGGCAAGAAAGCAAAAGATTCTTTGGTGGAAGTCTTCAACGAGGCCGGAGTCAAACTCCTGGAAGGACGCACGGACGAAACGGGAAGGTTTTCTTTCAAGATACCGGAAAAGACAGATGTCAGGATCGTGCTCACCGCCAGCATGGGACACAAAAACGATTTCATTGTCTCTGCAAGTGACTTCAGGGAGTCGCCTTCAAAGTCATCCCGGACTCCGTGGGTCTCTGCTGAGAGCAGAACAGTTTCGGCTCCTACGTTGGAGGATCCATCCCGGCTTGAAACAATGATCGAACAAACGATGGATCGCAAGCTTGCGCCTGTGATCCAACTCATCCGCGACTCTAAAAAAGAGGGCCCAACGGTTGCAGAGATCATTGGCGGCATTGGCTATATCTTCGGCCTTGTCGGGGTTGCGATGTATTTCAACAGTAGGAAGAAAAGATCCGGCGGGCAGCGGGCAGCGGGCAGCGGGCAGCAAGATATGGGAAATTAGTCATTATTTCCAACCTCGGCTCTGAATACTATAGTACGCTTCGTTTCAATCCGAGTAGTTATTAAGCATTGAGAGGCTGTTGCTCAAAGCGTGGCGAGCTGTTCTATCACCACAAAGCACACGGAGACCACAGAGAGTTTTTCACCGATAGCTTGTTCTGTTGTTTTACTCTGCAATCTCTGTGGTTCAGCTCCCGGTAACAAACTTACTCGCAGGTAACAAAGTTGGTAGTGATTGGTCTTGGGCAACAACCTGTCCATGGCTGACTGGTGCTGGCTTGGAATCTGGGGAAGTTTTTGAATGCACATAGATAACTTTGCCAGCGGAAATTCCGTTCTCCACCATCTTGACCCTCGCATCAAGATAGTTGTCGCTGCACTATTTTCCGTGGTGGTGGCCCTAGCGGATAAGTATGCCTGCCTGAGTGCGGCCCTTTGTGTGTCTCTTGCCCTGCTGCTTCTCGCCCGACTGCCTTTGAAACAGGTTCTTCTGCGGTTGCTGGCCGTCAACACCTTTATTCTTTTCCTCTGGGTGTTTCTGCCATTCACCTATGGCGGAAAAGAGCTCTTCACTGTTGGACCCTTGGCAGCCACACGGGAAGGAGTCGCCTACGCCTTAATCATTACTGTCAAATCGAACACCATTGTGCTCGCTTTGATCGCACTGCTGGGAACGAGTCCCGTCATCACCCTTGGTCATGCTCTAAGCCACCTATATGTGCCCGATAAATTGATTCATCTTTTCTTTTTTTCGCTCCGCTATCTCCAAGTACTTCACCTTGAATATGAGCGGCTAAGGGACGCTATGAGGATTAGAGGGTTCAAACCCGGTACCAATTTGCACACCTACAGAACTTTCGCCTATCTAGTCGGCATGTTGCTGATCAAGAGCGTTGATCGGGCAGATCGAATCAGAAAGGCCATGCTCTGTCGAGGATTTCACGGGAAGCTTTATGTTCTCAGCCATTTCGAATTGCAGAGAAAAGACGTATTCATGTTTGTGTTCATGGTCCTTATTGTAAGTGGTATGGCGGCGCTGCAATGGATAATCCCGAAGTAATCATCCGTTTGCAAGGAGTGTCCTTCACTTATCCCGGGAACCCGTCTAAACGGCCGGTATTGAATGATCTCAATCTTCAACTCAGCCGAGGTGAACGGGTGGGACTCGTTGGCCCCAACGGCAGTGGGAAAACCACTCTTTTTCACCTGATTGTTGGACTTCTAACTCCAACTCAGGGAGAAATCGAAGTTTTAGGTAAGAAGCGGCGTGAGGAAAGAGACTTCAAAGAAGTCAGAGAGAAGGTTGGTTTACTCTTTCAGGATGCAGATGATCAACTCTTCTGCCCTACGGTGGCCGAGGACGTCGCTTTCGGTCCGCTGAATCTCGGCAAAACGCGGGAGGAGTCTATGGCCATCGTGAGAGAAGTTCTATCAACATTAGGGCTTCAAGGCTTTGAGGATCGCTTGACATACAAGCTTTCCGGGGGAGAGAAACGGTTGGTCTCCCTGGCAACAGTCCTGGCCATGCAACCGGAAGTTCTCATAATGGACGAGCCTAGCACAGGGCTTGACGAAGACACGTTGGAGAGACTCGTTCATATACTGACCAACTCTGACCTCAGTTACATTATCGCGTCGCACAATGGAGACTTCTTGACCAGAACCACCGACGTTGTTTACCGGCTGGGACAGGGAAGGTTGAGCAGAACCGCTTTTTCCACTTATCCAAACCCCCTTACCCAAGGCCACTACCGCTAACTCACGAAACTCATTTGATTTAGGCGTGTTTTGAATATCGAGTATCGAACAAGGAATCTCGAATCGTGAAGTTGCCTTGTTCTCTCGTATACTGTTTTTACTCTCCTTACAGAAGTGAAAATTAACTCATCATTCCCATCTTCATCGGTTCAAACTTTTGGTGACGATTTTAGTAGATCGGCTCTCCCGATTGTGAGCGACCCTACTATTATCCACTGATTCACCTCGAGATGTAACGTTTTTCACTTGCTTGTCTTTTCACCATTCCGTAGACTAAAATCTATGTAAAGGGAAGTCTCCTGTACCCATGCGCTTCTGACACTCTGCTGCTCTGAGCGATTCGAATTCCATCTCTTCACATTCCATCGGACACTTGAAATGACTGCGCGGAAGAGGCTTCCCATCGTTTTGTTGGGATCTGACCATGAAGGACTCACATAGGCGGCTAGCCCTATCTTCGAACGGGATGAGGGGGAGCAAGAGATAGGAGACCGATCAATTGAACACCTCGGGGAGTGAGCACACATCGGTAACGGAGGCACTGCGGAGAAGCGAACAACGCTATCGCAACCTTTATGATACTGCGCCTCTTGCTTTTGTCATCTGGGATCGTGAGTGTCGTATCACTGACTGGAACAAGTGTGCGGAGAGGGTTTTCGGATGGTCTCGGGAGGAGGTCTTAGGGCGTAACTTCTTTGAGTTCCTCATCCCAGAGGGAGCACGACCACAGGTCGGCGCAATTGTAAAAAAGTTACTTCGCGGAGAGCTTCCGAGCAGGAGTATTAATGAAAACCTGACAAAGGTTGGGGAGACGATCCTGTGCGAGTGGAATAATTCAATTCTCTATGACAGCGAAGGTGGCGTGGAGGGGGTAATATCCTTAGCGCTTGATATAACCGATCGTAGGAGGTCGGAGGCGGCTTTGTGGCAGGTCAACCGGGCGCTGAGGATGCTGAGTGAATGCAACCACGCACTGGTGCGTGCTGAAAACGAAGAGGACTTGCTTCATGATATCTGCCAAATCATCGTGCAGGAAGGTGGATACCGATTGGCGTGGGTTGGACTCGCCATGAAGGACGAAAAAAAGACCGTCTTACCGGTGGCTCAGGCGGGTTATGAAGAAGGGTATCTTGAGAGTCTGAACATTACGTGGGAGGACACTGAACGGGGGCGGGGTCCAACGGGTACAGCCATAAGGACGATGAAGCCCAGTATTGCGAGAGAGATTCTGAAAGAACCGAATTTTGCGCCTTGGAGAGCTGAAGCAACCAAGCGTGGCTACGCGTCATCAATCGCTCTCCCCTTGATTGCCAACGGTCACGCGTTGGGAGCGTTGAATATTTACGCGGAGGAGGCAGGTGGTTTTAATGAGGAGGAAGTTGAGCTGTTGGCACAATTAGCCGATGATCTGTCTTTTGGAATCGTGTCGCTCAGAACTCGGGTAGAGCGCAAAAGAGCAGTGGAGGCACTTCAGAGAACCCACGACGACTTGGAAAGAAGGGTGGCCGAGCGAACCGCTGAACTGTTGAGAGCAAACGAGAAGCTCAAAGAAGAAATTCAGGATCGCAAACGGCTTGAGAAAGCTCTGGCACAAAAGGAAAGACTTGAGATTTTAGGTGCCATAGCAGCGGAGGTAGCCCACGAAATCCGAAATCCTCTGGTCTCGATCGGCGGCTTTGCGCGACGCCTCCGAAACAAACTTCCGGATTTACCAGAGAGTGAGATCATCCTCAACGAGTCACAAAGGCTCGAGAGCATGTTGTCAAGAATAACGAACTACCTCAAACCAGTTGAAATCCGCCCTCAAGAATGCTCAGTCAACAAGATTATTACCGGCTGTGTGGAACTCTTAGCCCCTGAAACAGAGCAGAGGCAAGTGAGCTGCCGCTTGGATCTGGCTCCGGAATTGTCTGTTGTTTACTCAGATCCATCGGTCCTGACACAGGTCTTCATCAATCTGATTCGAAATGCCACAGAAACGATGCAGAGGGGTGAAACTCTGCGCATCAAGACCTCTGAGAGTGACACAGATGTCCAAATTGAGTTCAAGAACAAAGCTGGCGAACGGAAGGTGAAACAGCCAGAAGCCCTGTTCATGCCTTTTGCTGAAGGCGAGCACAGCATTGGACTTCCGCTTGGCTACCGGCTGCTCAAAGATGTGGGCGGTCTGCTGTCTTACACCCAAGACCAAGATGATATGATCTTTACGGTTTCTTTGCCAAAAACGGTTCAGTCCGACCCGGAAGTTGCGACAGGGTCATAGATTCCCTTCCAATTATCGTCCCGCTCGGCCTTCCGGCAAGTGTGCCAAGATACTGTCCACCGCCTTTTGTTCCCCCGGGGACAATGGTTCTCCCTGGCCTCGGATCAAACCCCAAGCAGCCAGGACTGCCGGAATAATTCTAGCAGGTGCGTTTTTGTAATACTTCTCCAAGGTCCGCACCTTTAGACCGGTCTCCCACAAATGGCGAAACCTGGCACTCTGGCTCTGGCTACCTTCGTCTAGATTCAGTGAAGCCAGGGTAATCGCCCGCCACTCATCAGGCAGCAGATTTGCGCCCACAGAAACGATACCGCTGGCACTGGGTCGCTCCAGAAAGCTGCGTTCACTGGCATCATAGATGAAGAAATCAGATCGGCGTCGCACAGCTCGCTGATAGTTCATGACTCTTCGCAGATCGCCTCGATGGAGGAGACCGACAAGCCGAGGTTCCTCGGCGATCCGTTTTAGAACTGCGGTACGAATGTTTTTGCGTTTGGTCTTAATCTTCAGTTTGCCAATGAGTTGCGGGTTGTTGTCGGCAATCAGATTGAACGGTGTTTCGGCCAGTAGAGTTCTATAGTGCTCTGGAAGACCACGATTGCTGTGATATAAGAGCGGTGTGTCGACCCAGGCCAGAGGTCCACTGTAGTTCAGACGACTGCATATGGTTTCTAGTCGGCGACGGTTCTGTATTGTCTGCTCCGCTGTTGTTCCGGTAATCCTCACCCAGAGAGGAAAAGTTGCTGGCACAAGCCGAATGACGTGTTCAAGCAGGGGGGGGGTGACAGGACCACAGTGGTCTACATCGGGACACCAAAACATAGGGTCCAAAAGCAGTCCCGCCACTGCGGGCTGCAAACGAGCTATGAGCGAGTCGAGCCCTCGGAAGACCTCACGTTCTTGCGGATCGACCACCAAAGCCAGGGAACCGATAAGCCCTCTTGGTGTTACACTCTGGACCATGATGCCTCTCTTCCAAACACCTACTATGGCTCAAGGTTCGAACCTTATGTGTCCCTTGCCGAGCAGGTCGTGGAGATGGAGTATTCCCTGGATTTCTCCCTGTCCACTTGCGACAGGCAGCACTGTAATCTCGTGATCTTCCATGATTCCCAAGGCGTCCGCCACTGAGCCATCGGCTTGCACAGTCTTGGGGTTTGGACTCATGATGGCCTCTACTGGTTTTCTCAATATGGCCTCATATTTATACAATCCTCTGCGAAGATCCCCATCGGTAACGATGCCCACCAATCGCGCGGAATCACTCACTACCAAGGTCGCGCCAAGCTCCTTGACGTCCATCTCCTCGAGAGCCGCCGCTACTGAGGTGCCCTCTTTCACCAAAGGGACGCTAGAACCTATGCGCATAATTTCCCGGATGGGTACCTGTAGTCGTTCGCCCAGCACTCCACCGGGATGACATCTATGGAAATCTTCAGGCCGGAATTTCTTCCTGTTTAACAGGACCACTCCCAGAGCATCCCCCAGGGCAAGCATGGCGGTAGTGCTGGCTGTAGGCGCCAGACCCAAGGGACATGCCTCCCGATCCACCCCAGCGTCGATTACCAAATCGCTGCTACGTCCCAGGGTTGACTGGAGATTTCCTGTTAGAGCGATGATCCGCGTGCCCAAGCTTCTCAAAGTCGGAAGTATAGCGGTCAGCTCTTCAGTCTCGCCGCTATTGGAAAGCGCTAGTACGATGTCGTCGGGACTGACCATGCCAAGATCACCATGCAGGGCTTCCACCGGGTGTAGGAAAAGAGCTTTGGTACCCGTGCTATTGAGAGTAGCTACAATCTTTCGGCCAACGATACCTGATTTACCTATTCCAGTAACAATTACCCTGCCGCGGGTTTTGTAAATCCAATGCACCGCTTCCGCAAACTCAGGTCCCAGTCGATCCACGAGATTAAGAATCCCTTCCGCTTCAATCCGGAGTACGTCCTTTGCCTCTTTAATGATCTTTGCCGCGCCCCGGCGAAGGTTCTTTTTGTTAGGCATCGCCATAGTGTTTTATCTGTAGTTTCTATACTGGCGAAAAATCCAGCTTTCAGTAACCGTGATGCGACTTCGCAATAGTTTCCAGTTGATGCTTGTGCATGTCGTTCGGGAAACTAACCGGGTATTCTCCAGTAAAACAGGCGAGACAGAACCCTGTCGTATCCATATTGATAGCTTTCAGTAGTCCCGCCAAGCTCAGGTAGTGGAGGCTGTCAAGTCCCAGAAAGGCTTTGATTTCGTCAACAGAATGGGTCGCTGCGACCAGTTCCTTACGAGTAGGAAAATCAATGCCATAGTAGCACGGATAACGGTGGGGCGGACAACTCACCGCCATATGCACTTCCTTGGCCCCAGCCTCCCTAAGTGTCTTGATGCGATTGCGACTCGTGGTTCCCCGAATGATTGAATCTTCAATGATCACGAGTCTTTTGTCACTGAGAAGGGGCCGCACGGGATTCAACTTCACTCTTACGCCAAAATCCCGCATGGCCTGGGTGGGCTGGATAAACGTACGGCCCACGTAGTGGTTGCGGATCACCCCCATTTCGAACGGGATGCGTGAGGCCTCGGCAAATCCGAGGGCGGCATAGTTGCCGGAATCGGGAAAGGGCATCACCATGTCGGCACCCACCGGATACTCTCGGGCCATCTCGTGTCCCTGCTGCTTGCGGGCGAGATAAACGTTCTGTCCAAAGATGTTGCTGTCCGGCCGCGCAAAGTAGATAAACTCAAAAATGCAGAAGGAGTTGCGGCTATTTTTGGGGAGTCGTTGAGACCGAAGTCCATTCTTGTCTATGAAAACGACCTCGCCCGGCTCCACGTCGCGTAAATAGTTCGCTCCAATCAAATCCAGAGCGCAAGTTTCCGACGCGATAACATAGGCATTGCCGTCGAGTAAGCCTAGACACATGGGCCGGAAGCCGTGAGGATC
>CP070692.1:2172284-2184229 GCA_020353215.1 Deltaproteobacteria bacterium | reverse complement strand
GGGTCTGCAGGTTTCTGGAACAATATCAGCCCCGCAGGAGACGCGGAATCCAGAGTCATCAGGTTAAGGCTTTCCTCAAGTCTGTCTTCTACCTGGGTGTGCTGGGAAACGGGTTATCCCAATGGTATTATTGGAGGATGTTTTTCAAGTCAATGATTCGTTACCGCCAGTCTTTCCCTGAGGCCATGACACTCATGGTCTACGGTTATCACTTCCGCAAGGTTGCAAAAAGAGTCTGATTCAGGAAAGAGTGTTTGGTTCCAATTAGTTCGCCGCCCGAGCTGCAAACCATTTCTTTAGACACACTCGCCAGAAAACGACTCCAAATTCTTCTTGACCCTTAGACAGACATAATTCCTGCTAAGTTGAAGCCTTGCTTTCTCTTCCTATCCAACCCCAAAGCAGTTCTCATTGATTCGGAGGTGACTCTGCCTCTACTGTAGTGAATTTGAGTTGGAACTGAGTGTTGTGGACTTGACAGCCGGCAAAGGGTTCTTAACTATCTTGACTAACAGTAAGTCCTTGCACCCCACTTCAGGCGAAAAGGAGAAGCAAGCATGAGGGCTGTAGCAATTAATGAGTTTGGAGGACGGGAGAAGTTGCTGTTAATGGACTTGCCGGTGCCTGAAATCCAAGGAAATGAGATTCTTGTCCGGGTGAAAGCGGCGGGGGTAAATCCTGTGGATTGGAAGATTCGTGAGGGTTATCTCAAAAACCTCTTTCCCCACGAGTTTCCGGTCATCCTGGGTTGGGATGCAGCAGGAATAGTAGAAAAGGTGGGGTCTCAAGTATCGCGATTCAGGCAACGAGATGAGATCTTTGCTTACTGCCGAAAACCAGTCATCCAAGGAGGAGCGTACGCCGAGTATATTGTCCTGGAGGAAGAACATTGTGCCTTGAAGCCCAAGAATGTTTCCTTCGAAGAGGCTGCGTCTATTCCACTGGCCGCCTTGACTGCTTATCAAGCGGTTTTTGACGCGGCCAAGCTTCAATCTGGTGAAACCATCTTGATCCATGCAGCAGCCGGAGGTGTCGGTGGGTTTGGCGTCCAACTGGCGAAAGATCGAGGAGCTATCGTTTGGGGGACGGCGACCCAGGGAAAACACGAGTATGTGCGGAAGTTGGGAGCGGACAGAGTTATTGACTACACTCAGGTTAATTTCTGCGATGTAGTGCGGTCTGAGTACTCCGACGGTATGGATGTGGTCTTTGATTGTGTTTGTGGAGAAGTTCTCGACAGGAGTGGCGAGATCACGAAGAAAGGTGGGCGGCTGGTAACCATTGTGGAGGACCCTGGAGGGCTGGGACGAACGGACATAAGCACAGAATTTGTCTTTGTGGCTCCCAACTCCGCCCAGTTGACTGAACTGGCGCAGATGTTTGAACAGGGTCGTCTCAAGACTCATCTATCAGAGGTTTTCCCCCTCGACGAGGCACAAAGGGCACACGAATTGAGCGAGTCTATGCGCACCAGGGGAAAGATCGTCCTCGTTATATGAAAATCCGGAGCGCGGTCAATGTCGGGTACCGTGGTTTCGACTCGAGGCTGACAATACGGTCAGCGGTAAGCAGTGAGCAGTAAGCGGTAAAACAGCTAGACTAAGGGATTTGCGTTATTCAAAACTTTCCTTTCTGCTTAATTCTGCGTTTCTTGCCGTCGCTCTATCAGTTACTGCTTACCGCTCACCGCTCACCTAACACAGCGTGGACTGAGTGACTCGGTTTGCAGGATAACCGGCTACAAATGAGAGGGTTCTTCTATGTTTACGAGTTCTACTGCTGGCGACATCGCCGCGCTGGATCGACCTGACGTCTTGGCACGGCTGTTCCGCCCCAGGAAAGACAGCGAGCGGTCTCCACCTCCTGGTGCAGTGGACTTCGTCTTCTCTGTGGAACAAGGAGTGGAGCTTGGTGCTCGATTTTTTCTTTCCGAGCCCACCAACCCCAATATTCTCTTATTCCATGGCAACGGTGAGATTGCGAGCGACTACGATAGGATCGCTCCTATCTACAACCAACTTGGGATGAGTTTGCTTGTGGTGGATTACCGGGGTTATGGCCAAAGTAGCGGCCACCCCACTGCCACTACCTTACTGACTGACTCCCTTACCGTCTTCACTGAAGTGCAACGTTGGCTCAGACAAAATAATCGGAAGGGTCTTCTGATCATCATGGGGCGATCTCTCGGAAGCGCACCGGCTCTCGAAATAGTCACCGTGTTTCAGCGGAAGATCGCAGGTCTGATACTGGACAGCGGTTTTGCCAGAACGGTTCCGCTGCTAAAACGCCTCGGGGTATCAACTGACAGCTTGGGAATCACCGAGGCGGATGGGTTTTCCAATTTCGGCAAGATCAGGAACATGGGCAAGCCCACCCTGATCATTCATGGAGCTGAAGACCTGATAATCCCCCGCAAAGATGCCGACATACTTCTGGCAAACTGTGGCAGCGAGAGAAAACAACTTGTGGTCGCGCCGGGGTGCAGCCATAATGATATCGTCACTCGGTGTGGCGAGGCCTACTTCCAGACTATTCGCCGCTTTGTTTCTATGTTGGAGCGAGATGAACAGCAGAGAATTCGTGGACGCGGTTTCGATAGAAGGTATCCCCGGAGACGGTAGCCGGCTGACAGCGAGCAACGTTAGGGTTAAGAATCGCTGTGCGACCTGACTCGGATGTTGAGGTTGAAGATCTAGTATCAGAATACGGGTTATCTCCATCGTTCGCTGCATACTAAGTATTGAGAGGGATGAATGGAATATATTGAATGGGGCGACTTTCAGAAAGTAGAGATTCGAGTCGGGACCGTTATAGAAGTCGAGGATTTTCCAGAGGCACGTAAGTCAGCATTCAAACTGAAGGTCGATTTCGGGCCGGAAATCGGGGTCAAAAAATCCAGCGCTCAAATTACAGACCTATACACCAAAGAAACCTTACTGGGAAAACGAGTGATGGCAGTTGTGAATTTCCCCCCGAAACAGATTGGTCCAATTATGTCGGAGTGTCTGGTTACCGGCTTTCACCGGGAAGACGGGGCGGTTGTGCTCGCAGTGCCAGACGCCGAAGTTCCCAGTGGGGCACGTCTTGTCTAACAAAGCGCCCAACTTGAAGCCCTTTCCTCTACGTTCTAAGGTCACCGGTTAGCTCAGGCGATGTCTTCCCTGGGGCAAAGTGGGGTTGACATACATGCATCCATGATGCATACTCATGCATATGAGAACAACGCTAAATATAGATGATGAGATGTTGGAAAAGGCATCGCGTCTGACCGGCATTAAGGAGAAAACTGCTTTAGTGCGACTCGGATTGGAGGCCCTCATAGCTCGCGAAAGTAGTAAACGGCTGGCAAGACTGGGGGGTACCGAGAAGGATCTTCGACCGATTCGGAGACGAAGATCAGCAAAGTCCTAGCCGTGGTTCTTGTTGACACCTCCATATGGGTTACCCACCTTCGCCAAGGCAGCCGGCATCTTGAGGAACTCCTTTTGGATGCCCAAGTCGTTTGCCATCCTTTCATAATCGGTGAATTGGCGTGCGGTAACATAAAGAACCGAAATGAAATCCTCTCCCTTCTTCAGTCCCTTCCGATGGTTACTGCTGTAACTCTTTTTGAACTTCTATATTTCATCGAACAACACAACCTGATGGGAATGGGGATTGGTTTCGTCGATGCACAGCTTTTGGCTGCGGCACAGCTGTCTAGGATACCTTTATGGAGTTCCGACAAGAGTCTGAAGGCGGCAGCAATCGACCTGAAGGTTGCATATAGGTGAGGATCTGTCGGCTCCATAGCTGCGGAGATAGCCAGTCAAGGAACTCGACGCGTTTACAGCTTCGCTGTTTCGCTCGCCGGTGATCTCGACCGTTACTTAAAAAGGAGGAATGATGACACTTGAAATAATTCGTTCTACCCTAGCTTGGTGTGCAGTAATTAACATAGGATTACTGCTGTGGTGGTTTCTATTCTTCACTCTAGCTCACGATTGGACCTATCAGCTTCATAGTAAATGGTTCAATTTATCTGTCGATAAGTTCGATACCATTCACTATACAGGTATGGCGCTATTCAAAGTGGGCATATTCCTGTTCAACCTTGTACCTTATTTTGCCTTGCGCATTGTTGGTTGAACTTGTGCCCTCATGTCGTTGCAGTCCGAGACGGGACACAGCTTCGTTGGACCACCGCGGCTGAGCGTTTCGTTCTTGCCTGGACGAGCCGATGAAGAAGACCTCACAAGTTTTTGGTTTCTTGGCAAAATGATCGTTTTGTTCATTCTATTTGATGCCGCTCTTATATCTTGGCAGCTACTAAGGGCTTCCGGTAAGCGGTTGAGTTCGGACGGGGCCGTCAGCTGGGCGCTTGACTGCACGTTGTGCGCAGACAGGTTAGGAGAACCTGCATGAGTCGACTATTTAGAGACGTAAGAGATTATTGCCGAATATTCGGCTTTCGAGGGATATACTTTGTACTTGAGGCGAAACTATTGACGACATCCAAAGAAGTCGAGGCGAAAGTGCCGAGTATTCGAGATCCTCTGACGTTGAGGCTAAAAACATCTGATATAGGTACCTACCTACAGGTTTTCATCAATCAAGATTATGATTTCACCATAGCAGAAACTCCGAGAATGATTCTTGATGCCGGGGCTAATATTGGGCTTACCTCGATTTATTTTACCCACAAGTTTCCGGAGGCAACAATTCTTGCCATGGAACCGGAGGAGTCAAATTTTGCAGTCCTCGAGAAGAACACTGCTCCGTATCGAAGGATTATTCCCTCTCAAGCTGCGCTTTGGTGCGAGAATACTTGGATTGATCTGATTGATCCAGGATTGGGGAAATGGGGCTTCCAAACGTACAATGTTAACGATAATAATGCAATATCAGTACGTCATAAAGTACAAGGAATGACAGTTGACAAGATTATGCAGGATCAAGGAATCGAGTTTATCGATATTCTTAAGATGGATATCGAGGGTGCAGAAAAGGAGGTATTTCAAGATCCATCAAAATGGATTGACAAGGTAGGAGTTTTGATTGTTGAACTGCATGAGCATTTGAAGACTGGCTGTAATCGTAGTTTCTACAATGCCACAAACAATTTCGACATAGAGCGGAAGAAAGGTGAAAACATCTATCTTGCCAAAGAAGAAAAAGGTCTAACAATACGTTCCACTTGACAGCTATTCCGCTGCGCTGAGTCGCTTTCACGTGATCTCGGGCGTCATTCAGCACCGTATCCGAATCAGACGAAATATCTTATCCTTTGGACATCAAGGTCAGGCAAGAACTTTCGACGGACGTCACATCATTGATAGGCACAGGTTGACGACTGGAAACAAAGACATGTTCAATAAGTTATCATTTCGACCGTTGACTGTAGACCGGTGGGACGACTTTGTCTCCCTGTTTGGTCAGCGCGGGGCATGTGGTGGATGCTGGTGCATGCTTTGGCGTCTTAGCAGGAAACAGTTCGAGTCGCAAAAAGGAGAAGGTAACAGACTTGCCATGAAGGCGATTGTCGACTCAGGAGAAGTTCCCGGCATCCTGGCATACCATAGCAGGAAAGCAGTTGGATGGTGCGCAATCGGTCCTAGAGCGACCTTTCCTGCGTTGTCAAGGTCTCGCATACTACGGCCCATTGATGATCGTCCGTGTTGGTCTGTAGCCTGTCTCTTTGTTGACAAGTCCTATAGGAAGATGGGTGTCTCAACGGAGCTTTTGCGGGCAGCAACTGAATATGCCAAATCTCGCGGCGCAGAATTGGTGGAAGGTTATCCTGTTGAGCCCAAATCTGAGCAAGACATACCCCCGGCTTTTGCCTGGACCGGCATACCCAATGCGTTCCTTCGTGCTGGCTTTAAGGAGGTAGTTCGCCGCTCACCCACACGCCCGATTATGAGGCTAGAGATGCGTTAACCCTACCGTTGCCAACGTGGGCTTTTGGGGAAAACACCTTTGACATGACTTGACTTTGACGAAAGGCCGCTAAGTATGCCATACATCAGAAAGAAAGCTATTCAAGGATTGGCAGTAGGCGACACGTTTACCGTCTCTCGCACCTTTGCCCAAAAAGATACGATTGAATTTGCGGATATTTCTAGGGACTACAACCCGGTACACTTTGATGAACGGTTTGCCAAGGTAAAGAACTTTGAGGCGCCCGTCTGTCATGGGCTTCTAGTTGCCAGTCTACTCACTGAAATCGGCGGTCAAATTGGCTGGTTGGCTTCTGGCATGAATTTCAAGTTCAAGAAGCCGGTCTATTTTGGCGATACGGTAACATGTGATTTCGCGATTACTGATATCGATGAGAGGGGACGGGCCAAAGCTGAGGCATTGTTTACCAATCAAGACCAGATTACTGTTTTGAAAGCTATCCTCACCGGAATTGTACCCGGCATCGAAGAACAGCGGGTAATGGCAGAAATGTTGGCAGAAGGGGATCCGACGAACAAGTCCTCTGGTATATGGTAAGACTGTCACGCCGTTTGACACTCGGCACGGGCAAAGCGTTCGCCTTGGCCGTCCACCTCAACTGATCAACCAATATGGAGATATGCGCATACCCAACCCTTGATATGGATTGATCTCGTTCTTACAATTTGACCAGATGAAAGACATAGAACAACCTGTGAACCGCTGGGATTGATTCATTCCCACAGTTACTGCCGGAGGATTTCATGAAGTGGTTCGATGACGATATCGAAAAGGAATTCGAGCGCATGCGTCAGCGCATGGAGAGCATGTTGGGCTCCTTGTCCAGACCTGGTTCCGCCACGCTTTGCGGCACCACTGGTTGGCGCCCCTCCCTGGATCTCTATGAGACCCCTGAAGAGTTTGTCGTGCTGATGGACCTTGCAGGCGTTCAGCCAAAAGATGTAGAGGTTATCGTTGAGCGTCAAGTTGTTCGCATCTCCGGCAACAGATGTCGGCCAGGAGACGACAACGTCACCCGTGTCCACCACATGGAAATCGATTTTGGCCCATTCAACCATGGTGTGCGATTGCCTGGACCGGTGGACCCAGATGCGGCCAGCTCGAACTACCGTGACGGGTTTCTGCTAGTTCGTTTGCCCAAAGAAGGCAGAACCGCCACATCGGTTGCCATTACGGTGGCTGAGTAAACAGCCAATCAGCCTTCTCCTGACGGAAGGCTCATCGCGGCGCAGTATATGACAGCGCTTGGATTCACAGCAATGATGTCGACTGTGACCATTCAGGACGCTGAAAGCCAACAGCTGGAGGTTGATAACATACCCCAATGTCGCAAACCGACACCGGCAGAAAGCGCGAAACTGGCGCGTTTTCCCTCAATTTAGATCTGCAACATTAGGGGTTATAGAGAAGGAGTTTTTCCCATGTCCGAGAATGCGATCCCTTTATTCATGGATGAGGACGAACAAAAAATTCCCGAGCTGCTGCCGGTGCTACCCCTGGATCACGGGGTGCTCTTTCCCGAGCTCACCGTGCCTCTCCTCATTAGCCGCCCTGAGCACATCAAGCTGGTTGATGATGCTTTGGTCCAAGATCGCGCCTTGGTTGCAGTAGCCCAGAGGGATGAAAAAGTAGAAAAACCTGCTCTCACGCATTTGTATGGAACGGGCGTGTCGGTGTTCATTTTGAAAATGATGCGCACTCCGGATGGCCATTACCAGTTGCTGGTTCGCACCTCCAACAAGGTTCAGCTTCTGGAGGAAGTGCAAACCGAGCCATACCTCGTGGTACGAGTAGCGCCCATTGAGGACTCCGCTCAGATGACCAAGCAGATAGAGGCCATGGTAGTTAACCTTCGGAATCTCTTTCAGCGTTTCGTGGAACTCAGTAATTTGCCCTCAGAGTTGGGTGTGCTGTCTCTAAACGTGGAAGGGCCTTACCCACTGGTTTACCTGGTGGCCTCCAATCTGGGACTCAAGGTGAAAGAGGCACAGGAGATTCTGGAAACCGCTGAACCTCAGACAGTATTGGAACGGCTGACCGTGCATCTGAACTCAAGGCTGGAGACGGTGGAGCTCAGTCAGGAAATTCAGAGGAAGGTCAAAGAGGGCATGGATAAAGGCCAACGAGACTACATGCTGCGCGAACAACTCAAGGCCATCCAAAAGGAACTGGGCGAGGGGGATGAGCGCACTGTTGAGCTCGACGAGCTTAAGGAAAGATTGGCCGAAACGTCAATGCCCGATGAAGTGCGAAACGTGGCAAACAAGGAGCTCGACCGGTTGAGCCGAATGCCGCCCGCTGCCGCTGAATATACCGTTTCCCGGACATACCTGGACTGGCTTCTGGAGCTGCCGTGGGGAATTGCAACCGAAGACAACTTGGACATTGCAGCTGCCCAGGAAACCCTGGATGCCGACCACTATGACCTGGAAAAGGTGAAGAAGCGGATAGTTGAATACCTGGCGGTGCGAAAGCTCAAAAAAGATATGAAGGGTCCGATCCTCTGCTTTGTGGGACCACCTGGTGTCGGCAAGACCTCATTGGGGCAGTCCATCGCCACAACGCTTGGCCGCAAGTTCATCCGTATTTCACTGGGAGGTGTGCGGGATGAGGCTGAAATCCGCGGCCACCGGCGCACTTATGTAGGTTCTCTGCCCGGCCGAATCATTCAGGGCCTCCGAAAGGCAGGCGCCAATAACCCCGTGTTCATGCTCGATGAGATTGACAAGGTGGGCACCGACTTTCGCGGCGACCCCTCTTCGGCTTTGCTGGAAGTGTTGGATCCGGAGCAGAATTACTCCTTTTCTGATCATTATCTCGAGGTGCCGTTCGATCTCTCCCAGGTCATGTTTATTACCACCGCCAATATCCTAGACACGATTCCACCACCTCTCCGTGATCGTATGGAGGTCATCGAACTGCCCGGATACACGGTAGAGGACAAATTGATGATTGCCCGACGCTACCTACTCCCGCAGCAGCTGGAAGCCCATGGTCTGAGTGAAAATCATCTGGACTTGGCGGATGATGCCATCCGCGTCGTCATTCAATCCTACACCCGCGAGGCTGGGGTTCGCAACTTGGAGCGTCAAATAGCCGCTATCTGCAGAGGTGTTGCCAAGGAGGTGGCTGGCGGTCTAGAAGGAACTGTCAAGGTCGGAAAAGATGAACTCGAAACCTACCTAGGACCGGTTAAGTTCATACCGGAGTTGGCCGCTCGTGCTTGGGGGCCGGGATTGGCCACCGGCCTCGCTTGGACTCCTACGGGTGGGGACATCATCTTCATTGAGGCTGCTCGCATGACCGGCAGAGGGGGGCTAACCCTCACCGGCCAGTTGGGCGACGTGATGAAAGAGTCCGCCACCGCGGCTCTCACCTACATTCGTGCCCACGTCAGTGATTTTGATATCGACGAGACATTCTTCAATGACACGGACATTCACATCCATGTGCCTGCAGGTGCGATCCCCAAAGATGGTCCCTCAGCAGGAGTCGCCATGCTGGTTGCACTCACTTCTCTGTTAACCGGCAGGCAAGTCCGCCGAGACTTGGCCATGACCGGTGAGATTACTCTGCGTGGGGATGTCTTGCCTGTTGGGGGTATTAAAGAGAAGGTTCTTGCCGCCCACCGCGCCGGAATCCGTGCAATCATCCTGCCACAGGTGAACGAAAAGGATATACCGGATATACCTGAGCCGATTAGGGATTCAATAGATTTTCACCTGGTGCGTGCCATGCCCGAAGCGTTGGCGTGGGCCCTCGAGCCAAAGTCGTGACAAGTTGGCCCGGAGTCGCCGCACCCGGTCGTCCCGTGTCTGAACTTTGGCCCGGATATTTGATGATTTTGTGTCGCGAGACCGTGTCACCGGGGATCCGCCTCAAACGGGTGGGGGCTGAGCGGAGCGAGCCCGAAGAGGATGAGCGGGTAACCGAGCAACCATCCCGCGGTACCGCGGGACTCGAATCCGAAACGTACTTGAACAGTACGTCGCAGGGTTCGAGGCCCGAGGACGGAAGGACGGTCATATCCACGGTCGGAGTCACGCCAAGGCGTGAAATAGTGAAATTTCCGGGCTGGGTGCTTATTCGCCGTGTGAACCTGGAATGGCAAAAGGACTATCACTGTGGGAACTTCGTGTCACCCCGTTGACAAAGTCTTTGGGGTTGAGGATAGCCTCCCTTGGTAGCACCAATTCCTCCTGTCCGGTCCTATTCATGGCTAGTCTCATAGAATAGTCGTAGTTACTAGACACGCGGCGACATATCGTGGCAACGTCTGTCCCTTCATTCACCGCCTCGCTGAGGATCTCATAGAGGGCATCATCCGAGAAACGGATGCGGAAATGTTGCCTGGCCATAAATTCAGACTCAAACGCTTTTACCTCGCCGACCATGGAAGTGACTTCCCGAAAAAGATCTTCCACCTCCGCGCCTGAGCTTAAGTGCCAGCCGGCAATCAGGTCAAGATACGCGTCATTGAAAACCGAACCATACCTTTCTTCGAAGTATTCTCTCTGCCTGAGAACTGTCTTCTTCGCCGCAGCTTTTTCCTTCGCCAGCACCTGCTGGTAGCGCTCCCGGAGTGCTGGAGAGTCGGGATCTTCAAGTAACTGTTCAAGCGCCGTCTCCGGATCTGTTACCACCTCAGGTGTGACCACAAAGAATGAAACCTGGAAGGTGGGAAGCTTTTTTTCGAAGTGCACGAGTGCCTTCTCCATCACGCGCACCAGCCCACGGGCCCCCGTGTTTTCCTCAAACGCCTGCTGCGACAACTGTTTGAGCGCTTCGTCCTCGAAGCGAATATCAATATCATAGGCCCGGAAATCCTCTTTCTTGCCTCTAATAACCGGGTTCTTGGGGTTTTTCAGAATTGCATATAGATCGTCCGCGGTCAGTCTGTTCAAGACGGTTGTGACCGGTAAACGCCCGACAAACTCGCTTTCGAACCCATACTGGACGAGATCGTCGGACATGACCATCCGCGGATAGCACTCCTTTTCGGTCTGACGGCCAAGGTCGGCGCCAAAACCCATGCCCTTTTTCCCTACCCTCTTCTTGATGATGTCGGAGAGTTCGTTAAAGGCACCGCTGACAATGAAGAGAATGTTGCGAGTGTTGATCACTCGTTTCTCCCGCTCGCCGGTCTTGCGGTACTGTTCAAGGGCCTGAAGTTGTGAGACCGCGTCGTGCGGGACCTTGAGGTTCACCTCGGTCTCTTCCATAGGCTTGAGGAGGGCTCGCTGTACTCCGGTCCGAGAGACGTCCGGCCCTGTAAAACCGGTACTCGAAGCTATCTTGTCGATCTCGTCGAGATAGACAATGCCGTATTGAGCCAGCTCAATATCTTCATTGGCCTCTCGTACGAGATCCCGCACTAGATCTTCAACATCTCCGCCAACGTAGCCGGTCTCACTGAACTTGGTCGCATCACCTTTGACAAACGGGACCCCCAGCTTATTGGCGATGAGTTTGACAATATAGGTCTTGCCCACTCCGGTGGGCCCGATCATGATGATGTTGTTCTTTATCCGGCCTACATCGGTCTGGGCTGGGGTGCACTTGTTTTCAAGTTCACGCCTTATCCGGTTGAAGTGCGTGCAGACCTTGGTGGCGAGTATGGCCTTGGCCTCATCTTGTTTGACCACATACTCGTCGAGATGGGCCACCAATTCTTCCGGTTTCATGTCAAACTGGATTTTGTCTACCGGGTTGCTGTCCGCGGATTTCTCCTCGCCTCCCTTTTGGGCAGCCTTTGCCAGCATCATAGGTGTTACGATTCTTATTCGAACCCCGTATTTCTTGTGGAGGTAGTCGTTCAGCTCTTTTTCCAGTTCCTTTTGATCTAGCATCTTCAGCTCTCCATCCATAATAAAAAACCTCTAGTTGGTATCACACGGTATTTCTCGACGCGCGATGTGGATCTCGCGAGACAGCTTTTGAACTGAACCAGCGAGCTCATTGCCCGTAGCGACTCGACTTGAGGACTTCGAGTGAGCCTCAGTCGA
>CP070692.1:2160178-2172184 GCA_020353215.1 Deltaproteobacteria bacterium | reverse complement strand
GTTGGTCTATTCAACTGTCATTTCGAGTGTTTATTTACCCTGCTGTCCCACCGATGCCGAAGGGCCGGAAAGGGGGATGATGTTGTCAATTCTGACCACCTTTGGACTTACCAGAGATGGTGTGCCCGCGAGGAATATAGGCGAGCGCACGCATATTGAGGCCAAGGTTCCTTTACACACATTCGGCCAAATTCTTCTTGTCTTCATGGCATCCTTCTTCCTAGTCAAAACAGCTCAGAAGGAAAGGGATGATCTCTCAAGGGTGAATCGGAACGAGAAATCGAGTTAATTTCAAATTAGGGTAGCGAGGCGGCAGATGTCAAGAAAAAGGCGTAATTGTAAAATGACCTGGGAAAACCGAAAGGAGGGGACGAGAAGTAAGTAATGATAGTAGGTAAACTCCTGCCCGGTCAGTGAGTCAATTGAAATAATATCCCGCGATCTGGCATTGTTCCTGATAATTCTGTTAAGGGGTCAAATTTTCTCTTGACTCTTGTCCATAAATCCGCTTGCCAGGGACCAAGTAATCGCAACCTCAGGTCGGCAACCATTCTGGTCTTAACAAGACAGCCAAATCATGGATCAAAATCATCAGGTGGAAACAACGTACACCTACAAGAACTAAAAAAAAGGCTCCATCCCCTTTTGTCAGCTGGCAGCCGGCGGCACCCATTCGAATCTTTTCAGCGACCCTTAATACATGGCTCCATGTCAGTCACCTGAAATCCTCTTTGCGATCCTAGCGGCTTGGCGAGAGACCGATGCCATCCGGCAGAGCCACTCATATCTGATCTGGCCTAGAGGACCTGGTCTCTGACAGAAAATGAAGATGTGACTGTTGATCACTGGATGCTTGACGATATGGAGCCTCTGGTAGATACTGATGTGGAATTCCAGATGAGGTTTGGGCAGTAAAGGGTTAGACGCTATGATGACTCAAGCTGTGCTTGCAATCTTGGCAATTCGCAAACGAGAAACGTCAAAGCACAGTGGTGCCATCGCCCTCTTCGACCTGGAATAAGTGAAGCCGGGGATTTTTCCTAAAGACTTCTCGCGGTGGTTACATGATGCATTTGATCTGCGGCAAAGATCTGATTACGCGCCTGAGTTTCATTTGAGCCGAGAGGAAGTCAAGACTGTAGTGCAGCATGCCTCGTCCTTTGGGCCTGGATTCTTTACTTCTCCTGTGTTTGCTTCTTCATTTGCTCATCAATAAGCTGCTGAATGCTGCTGAGCGACTTAAAGCCTCCAGACGCTTCCACTGCTTTCACGGCGATATCTTGGACCTTTTGGTATGATTGCTCCAGCTGTTCAGTAAGTTTGGCAATACGATCATTTTGCTCTCCAGCTACCTTGTCAATGGACTCAAGACGCGTCTTCAAGGCTGTACGTTCACCCTCGAATTCCTTCCTTAGTAGATCATCCTTATTTTTCGCATCCATTTTGATTCTATCTGTTGCTTCCTTGACCGCGTTACTAACTGCTTTCTCAGTCTCTTTTGGAAATCCGGCAACTTGCTCTCTTAGTCCTCTCAACTCCTCTTCTTGCTCTGCTATGGCTTTCTCTCTCTCAGTTAATTCCTTTTCTTTCTGTTCCTGCAAATGCCGAATTTCTTTTTCAGTGTTCGCCTTCTCATCTTCAAGTTGATCTCTTGCTATTTGCTGTTCTCGCTTGAATCCATAGGAATACTCTTCTTTCTCCCTTTTTCGCCGCTTGTCCTCTTCCATATCCCTTTCCTTGATTCTCGCCTCATGTTCCTTTTTCTCCTTCTTCCACTCAATGCGTGCAGTCTCGATTTCGAGTTCAAATTCGTCCATCCTCTCAGTTATCTCCTTTTCATATTCTTCTTTCTTCTTACGTTGGGCTTCTATCAGTGCTGCCAGCGTCTCCGCTGATCTTTCAATTTCATAAACTTCCTTGAGCTCATTTTCTTTGAACTCGATGGCCTTCTGGATCTTTGTAAATTTGTCAACCTCTTCCTCAAGCTTATCTGAGATCTTAGCCAGAAGCTTCCCTACCTCTAATCTGAGATCGCTAATACCTTTCACAACGCCTTCTGCCGAAAGAGAGTCAGCGATCTTCACAGTCTCGACCCTTTGTCTCTCTGCTAGTTCCTTTTCCGGTTTAAGCTCCACCTCACGCCTTTCCTCGAGCTGCTTAAGAAGCTCTTTGTACACCTCCAGCATCTCCTTCTTGGTATTTGCCATGGTAAGCTTCTTGGGTTTTGTCTTCTTCTCCGCCATCTCTTCTCCTCTGTCCACTAGATCGCCGTCTTACTTGGCATTGCAAGAATGTAAGTCAGTTTAAGAAACAGAAAAGTCGTTCCCCGCAATTCTAGTCCCACTGGGCTTCAGAGCTGTGCATACAAAGTCAGATTGAGTTTCCTGTGATGCCTTATCAGCCTTTTCTTCTTCCTGTGAAACAGAACTCTTGCAGGACAACACAGAACCGAACAGGTTACCGGGGGATTCACAAAGAATGCGGTCAAGCTACTATGATGTTCTCATCGTGTCAAGCAAGCAAAATGGACCCATCGGAGACACAGGTGAGTCTTTCCTCTAGAAACCGTCTTGCTTTCCGACTGGATTGTCTTCACGAAGGCTTCTTTGCTCAGAAGACTGAACAATTTCTTTGGATGAATCCTTCGATGGTTGGACCAAATTATTGGGGCAAGTTTGCCGGAACGGAACCGGCAGTCGACCGATACAAACATTACGTGATGAAGGCGTTTTCGGGCGATGACCGCCTCTCCACCTTCGCTTGGGAAGAGGTATCATCTGGGCTTGCTGCCGTCTGGGCACGGGAAAATACACGAGAAGCGATTTTCGAGGCCATGCAGAAGAAGGAAAGCTGTGCGACCACAGGCACCTGCATCACGGTGCGCTTCTTCGGCGGCTAGGACTGGTATACACCGAAGAAGTAAGGCCAGAAATGTAGGGTGCATTCTATGCACCAACAATTGGTGCGCAAAGCGCACCCTACAGCTTGGACAGAAGAAATGACAGGCAGAACCATGAAAAGAAAGAATGCACACAGAGAAAATGTAGTAAAGCCTGAGCAGCAAGCCACCACTCACTCGCCAGTAAGAGAGTGGCTTCGGGAGCCGCTGATTCATTTCTTTTTGTTGGAGCTGGTCGTTTTCGGTTTACGTGGTGTGTTGGAAACAAAACCGGAAGCGGCCAACGATCCCTTTCTGGTGGAAATGTCTTCCGGAGACATCGAATGGTTCCGGACCATATGGAATAAACCGATGGGCCGTGAACCCACCGTCGAAGAATTGCGAGGTCAGGTCAATCAGCTTATTCGCAAACACACTCTCAGTCGCGAAGCGGTATCCATCGGGCTCGATGAGGGCGATATGGTTGTGCACCGCCGTCTTGCTCAAAAGATGGATTTCTTGTTCAGGGATTTGTCGGACATCACCGAGCCATCGGACGGAGAAAGGATACAAGGATATCCGTGTGACCTTCAAAGTCAAGGGCGACATTCCGCAGGACAAAGTTGACGAGTTTGTCCAACAATCGCCGGTTTTTGATGTTGTGACCAATCCCGTTCCGGTTTCGGTCAATGTGGAGAAGCAATGAAGTATGCAAGGCCGGGGATACACAATATTCAAAATCAAGTAACATGATATGTATCCCCGGTTTCTTTCTACCCACCGTTACTGTATGGACTCCGAGCAAACGGGTAGGATAGTGCATATATCATCTTCCTGACAATGTTGTTTGCTGCGGCCAGTGTAAGCTGGGTCGTGGTTTTCGTTTACTCCCCCCCTAAAATATGTTTAATAATCTTCCATAGCAAAACTCTCCAAAAGCGGAGACCCACGGCTAAAAAATCCAGACTAATACGGCCTCCGCTACAGGAAAGGAATACCGAGTCACTTGGGAAGTCTCCCGCGAACAGGAGTACACTCGAAACCAGCGGTTAGCAATCATCGAGGGAATCCTCGAAGAGAATACTCCAATCGGGTCTTTTGACCATGAAAAAAGGGGGCAAGGCACCGTTTGACGCTTTCTATGGTTCTTCCTAAAAGCGAACTATGCCGCGGCTGTTGAAGCTACATTGTCTGAGGAAGGTGGACAAACGTCAAACGGAGTCTTGACCCCTTTCCCGATTCTTACAGCTTATCCGGCCGGGGGAGCCCAGAGACCTATTTCCCGCGCTTTGCCCGAGGAGATCCAGGGATACTGCCTCTCTAGATCTTCCAGCCTTCTTTTGTAGTGATACACCCTTACACACTTCTTTCCGTCCGCGGGATCCGCTCTGAGGGCGGCCTCAGCATCACGCAACAGTATCCTTAGTTCAAGGTGCTCCCGCTCCACGTGTTGGACCTCCTTTCGAAACTTGTAAATGCTTTCTAGCTCCGCCTCAACGTCCCCGTGATCTTCAAAAAATGACATGACCTTCATAACCCTTCTCCTTGTCGTCAGAATAGCCTGTCCGCTGGAGCACCTTTTTGGCTGAGATGAAATGAGTGGATCGAAGGCTTGCCAAGAAAACTATACCGCAAGATTTTGCCAAATCCATCCCAAGGTTTGAGGCTCTGACCAAACTTTCCTCTTCTTCCTTTACCTTATCCTTTGTCAAAGATACCGAATACAGCCAACTTGCCAACTATTTTGTACCCTAGCGCTTCCAGTGGAAGACGCACGGCTTCAGGGTATATCCCACATCTTTTTCCTGTTCAGTAACGGCAGGTAATACGGCTTTTCGGCCTTGATCTACTGAACGACTCGACCATCCTCTCGGGCGATTGTTATCGAAGGTCTAGTAACAATAAAGATAGTCGCTGAAGGCTTTCAACCCTTAATTTACACTCAGCTGGAATTTACTCTGGCACAAGATAATGGAATCGACCGGAAACAAAACCCCACAACGCCTGCACTCTGCTCACACGTAGACCCCTCTAGCTTTTCTCTTGATTTTACCTTGCTTGTACGCCCTTGAAACAATCACCCTGAGCTTACTGTCTGCAAAGCCCGTTTTCTCCCTTAATTTGGTGATATTAATACCCCTTTTGTGACGTTTGATAATCTGGAGAACCTCCTCGGTGGCTGTAACTTTCTTTGGCCTGGGCACAACAATCTTCTTTCTCACAGGGGCTCTTTTCTTCTTGGGTCTAGCCTTGATAGCAGGCTCGGCCACTACCTTCTTCTTGGGTCTTCTGACCGCTCTCGCTTTCTCAGTCTCTTCCACCTGCTTGACTAGCTTTTCAACGCCTTCGGATAGTCCCTTGAAAGCAGTTGACATAAACGCAAGCATCGTCTCTGGACGCTTCATGCTCGCCCCTTTGGCCACATGTTGCTTCATCAAAAGGAAGAGAAAATGCTCCGGAGTGGATTCATAGGTGGTGAACCTGCCTGCACAAGCCGAACATTGCCGGCGACGCCTGATGGCATTCTTTTCTGGGGTCGGCCTTGAGTCGATAACATCGTTTTCAATCTTTCCGCAAAATGGGCATTCCATAAGTAGATCCTCCCAGTAGGCTCTCCAACAATATGATCAGAAATGTAAGCTCGCCCTTAATCGTTGCGAAAGCTTACATTTCGCCTGTAAATCGGACTATCTAGAACACTTAGCACAAAATGATGGGGTAGATCAATAATGAAGGCGAGTTTTCGATCTCTAGCCATGATCTAAACTTTTCCAATGGTTTCCATACGATAAGCATATGTTACGGTTCGTGGGCTTAAGCAAAAGTGGCAACACTTTTTCTCTGAAGGGTTGATGAACGAGTTACGTATAGATCGAGTTAAATGAAACCCTATCTAAACGCCAGGACAATCAACTTAACATCCATAGCGCCAAGGTAGTCTTTTTTCCTCTGCTGGACAACATATGGAAAAATGACAAAAGCGTCAGAAAGATGTTATTTTGAATTTTCCTATCGCATTGGTAGGAGTACAGTTATTAACGCTGAAACTTCACTCGAAACATCACAGTAATACTTGCGCTATTGGGTGTAGAATTCCATTGGGCTTCCTCCTTTGAGTGTGACTGGTTCCGAGAGATGAACCACCTATTACACTTTCATTGGAGGGGGTCTTTATAAGTATCGCTCAATCTGTCAATAGGCGTACTTCAGGGACTACAGGGCAACTCCTTCTGCGTCCTAGGAGTCGTCGGTTGAGATCTATCCGTTGCTTCTTTACTCACGCGCCCCCGTCAAATCAACTATGAAATCATTTAATACCTATTAAAAGTTTTTCAAAAAAAGGATGCTCTGACCTCCGAATGAGGTAACGCTGCAACATGCTCCCTTTCATCTACCTCTCTGCTGGAAAGATATGCTAACATACTGTTATAAATAGACATTACTAAAAACCACCTGAAACTCCTGGTGCCAGAAAGAGACTTTTCTATGGATACGATCCTTTGTGGCACATATGTTGCGTTCAACAGGGTGTGCTTTGTTTCAAGGATGGGAAAAATGAACTTAAGAGTACAATCTGCCCATGAGTCTAGCCATCAACTCGGTTTCACAATCGCAGAGATGATGATCATAGTCGCAATCCTCGCGTTTGTGGCAGCGTTTGCACTCCCGAATATGTCGGAGTGGACTGCTAATTTCCGTTTGAACTCAGCGGTGAGAGATTTAGTGGCGAATCTGCAGTATGCCAAGATGGAAGCAGCCAGGAAGAATCTCAACTGTACAATAACCTTTAAGCAACCTATTGGCTTGGAGACCTATGATTGCGTGGTCTATTTGGATAGTGACAAGGATCTGGAATATGATGCCACTGAACAACTATTGAAAACAATTGAATTGTCCTCCTACAAGGGTGTTGAGTTTGATACGAGTCGAGGGACAAACAGTGGGGTTGATTTTGTTGATAACGACGAAGGCTATCCTTCGATTGCATTCAGCTGGAGGGGACTGCCGTTAGACAACGCAGGTGCTACGGGGGCTGGATCCATTTACATCAAGAATATCTTGAATAAGAAGAAAACAATCCAAGTTGGTGCGGCAGGAAGCATATCAGTTCAGTAATTAAGGTTATGGAATGTTTACTACCCTCAAAAAAAATAATGGTATGACCTTAGTGGAGTTATTAGTAGTCGTTGTTCTTACCGGTATAGTCACAGGGGTAATCTACAATGTCTTCATATCTCAAAGTAGAGCTTATACTGTTCAAACTGCCGTGGCTGAGATGCAGCAGAACTTGAGAGCAGGGATTGCTTTCGTAATGAGTGAGATCAGGCTAGCGGGATATGATCCCCTAGATACAGACAACGCCGGGTTTCTTACAGCTGACACTGACACTATCGAGTTTACAGCAGATTTAAACGAAGACGGAGATACTGATGATGCTGATGATCCTAATGAACATTTGATCTATACCCACTACGACTCCAATGGTGATGGTGTCATTGATGCTCTTGGAAGAAATGATGTAAATACGGGGTTAGGCAGTCAATTGGTGGCCGAAAATATCGACGCGCTCAATTTCGTTTACCTGGATGCAAACCGCACTGTTTTAACAACACCAGTAGCAACAGCTGATCTGTCGAGTATACGATCCATACAAATAACCTTGCTTGCTAGAACTGGCAGAAGAGATCCCGAATACGCCAATAGCAGAACGTATCGAAACCAGAATCCCGATGGGCCTGAGGTTATATATGTCGCACCGGGTGATAACTTCCGACGGAGACTTTTGACTACCGAGATCGATTGTCGCAATCTCCATTTTTAATATACAAGGTGTTGTGACCATGAAGAAAAATCAACAAGGTTTCACATTGATCGAGGTTCTCTTCGGCATTGTTATTTTCGCTTTTGGCATTCTTGCGGTTGCCTCCATGCAATTGCATGGTATCAGGGCTAACTATCTCTCCGCCACTTTGACGGAAGCTACTACTTTAGCCGGAGATCGGTTGGAGAAATTGATGGCCTCTGACTACGATGACACTGTTTTGGATGAGGGAACGCACGAGCAAACATGGGGTGAGTACACCGTCTCTTGGGATGTTGTGGTTGACTCACCGGTAGTCGATAGCAAGACAGTGATCATGACGGTCACGTGGTCTGAGAGAGGCTCACAGAGAAACGTTACAATGCAATTTATCAAGGCGAACGTTTAGGTGCATTATGAAAACATTTTATCGATTGAAAAATGAAGAAGGATCGGTAATGGTGATCGCTTTATTGATACTAGTTCTCATAACAGTACTCGGTATGTCTCTTTCCAATACAACAACGACCTATATGCAGATTGCCGGAAACGAGAAGGTCCATAAGATGTCCTTTTATGCCGCCGAAGCTGGACGGAATTATGTGGCGGCAAGTCCTGCTTTGTATGGTGCTGGCAATATTACCCCAGGAGAAAATCTAGCTTTCCCAAATGATGCGAACCCTTCAGAAAAATACTCATTAGGTCCAATACAGGCTTTCAATGGGCTTGTTGAATACTTAGGCTCCACATCACCTCCCAGAGGGTCTGGGTATGCCGCCGGCAAATTCATGGCGCATAGGTACAAGATTGACTCCACTGGATATGCGCCGATTGATACCACAACTCGAATAGAAGCCGGGGCTTACCGTTTAGGTTTTTGATCAGATTCGGCAGAGGAGGGAATCACATGAAAAGACCTCGATACAGATGGAGCACCGTCATGTTGGCAGTCTTGCTCCTTACCCTTCCTTGCCCGGCTGGTCTTGCTGACGATACCTGCATGTTCACCATAACGGCTGATGATGTCCCGCCCAATATTGTTATCTTGCTGGATAACGGCGCCCAGATGCAACAAGTGGTCTGGCACTCCAGCTATGATAACAGTTTAGACTATACGCCAAGCGTTGGTTCACAAACAGATGTCGTCCTGAATGGTGGCACTGGCAATGGTTTCTTCAACGATAACGGCTACGGTATTATCGTAACGGGAAATAATTACTACCTCGTGGAGATTCCGAACAGTCTGGTGATTGCAGACTATAGTTATAGTCTTCAAGCCCTCAGCAGTGACACGGCAAACAAGGTCGGCACCTGGACAATCAATGGAAAGATTCTGACCCTACCGGCTGAACCTTCCGCGGCTGTGGATGCAGACGGGATCAAGGACAATGCAGGTAACTTCAGGTATTCCAAGAACTACCTGAACTGGCTCTTCTTTGCTGAAGATGCTGGTGGCAGCCCTCTGTACGCGGGGTTTGGTACGGATCTGCCGGACAAGAGCCGTTTTTACTTTGCAAAGAAGGCAATATTGAACGTTGCCAAGCTGACCTCAAACAAGGGAAAATTTGGCCTTTACAGCTTTACCTCAAGCAGTGAAGGCGCATCCAATGTCCAGCCCCTCCAAATGGTGGTCGACACCGTGGCGGCCGACCCCTCGAGCAACATCCTCGACTCCAGTTTCGTAAATAATGTTAACAACATGGGGACGGTTACCTACTCTCCATTGGCCGAAGGGCTTGCAACTATCGCGGGGTATTTTAACTCTCCTAGTTCAAGCCTCCCTGCAGGCATGGCAGAGGCTGTTGACGAATACTGTCAGAAACTCTTTGCCGTCGTGGTTTCTCCGGGTTTGTCTTCTAAAGATCTGCATGGATATTCAACGAGCTATCTTCCGCAAAAACGAAATTTTCTAGACGATGACGGAGATAACGATGCAGGCGGCATCGGGGAGGGAAATATCAAAGAGGATAAGACAACAGATGGTGTAGACAACGATGGTGACAGTAACGTAGATGAGGCGGATGAGGCGGTGATAATGGCGATACCGACAGGTCCGAACGGCTCGACCTATCTTGACGACATAGCCTATTATTTGCGCAACCATGATTGTACGAGTTACAGGGACGGTGTGCAGACCACAGTCACATACACGGTTGGATTCATGGGTGACCGTGAGACCAACCTCTTTCTGATAAATACCTCTAACAACGGCAACGACAATGTCAATCTGTATGACACCAGCCACCCGGAGTATGGCAAATACCACTTCACCGCTGAATCTCCAGATGTCCTGGCGGATGAGCTGTTGGCAGCCGTAAACGACATCCTTTCCAGGACCAGCTCCTTTACGGCGCCAGTTGTACCGGTGACAAGAACGTTTAGCGGAAATAGGATTTATATGGCCTTCTTCAAACCGTCTGAAGGTAATTTTTGGGAAGGAAATGTTACTAAATTCGGGCTTTCTGAGGACGGCCTGATCCTTGATATTAACGGAAACGTAGCAACGTATGCCAATGGCAGCCTCATAGAGGATGCAGAGCCCTATTGGCAGACAAAAGATTGGGCCGATAGTACGACGAGCAGGAACATTTACACATACATGGGTTCATCCGACTATTTGACTGATTCAACTAATGCGTTCTCAACCAGTAATGCCAGCTTAACACCTGCAGTTCTTGGCAATCCAACCCACAGTGTTGCAGAAATCATCAATTATGTCCGCGGCGCCGATGTGTTTGATGGAGATGGTGATGGCGATACCACAGAGAACAGGGCGGTAATCACTGGAGATATCCTTCACAGCGAGCCTCTGGTTGTGCAGTACAACTCTTCTACAGCCATGGTGTATTTTGGAGCAAACGATGGAATGCTTCATGCTGTTCAAGATTCAGACGGCTCAGAGGCATGGGCGTTTATTCCCTCCGACCAGCTCCCTCGTCTCAAGGATATTGTAGAAGGGACGGACCACCAATATTTTGTGGATTCCAGCCCCAAAGCATACATTAATGACGTGAATGGAGATGGGGTTATAGACTCATCTGGGGGAGATCAGGTCATTCTTGTATGTGGCCAAAGAAAGGGAAGCACGAGTTACTTTGCATTGGATGTTAGCGATCCCTCTCAACCTAAATTCTTAGGGATGCTCGATCAATCAAGTAATCCAGTCCTGGGTGAGAGCTGGTCTGAGCCTCAATTCGGGCGAGTAAAAACCTCAGATGCCGATACAACTGGAACCCCGGCACTTTTCATCGGTGCAGGCTACAGTGCCACCAACACTGTGGGCAACGCTGTCCTGGTTATCAATCTCAATGATGGCTCTTTGCTAAAAGAATTCAGCGGCATCGCCGGCATGGATTACAGCTTTGCCAGCTCTGTGACCATTGTCGATGCAGATGATGACGGATTTGTTGATAAGATGTATATAGGTGATCTTGGCGGCCAGCTGTGGCGGTTCGGGAAGTTTACCGATCCTGGCGGCGATCCTCTAATTTTTCCCGACACTGATGAAAACATCAACAATTGGACAGGTCAAATCTTATTCAGTGGAGTGGGTAAGTTCTTTTATCCCCCGGCTGTCACTCTTGAAAAGGGATATGATATGGTCTTCCTGGGGACAGGGGATCGCGAAGACGCTTGTAATGGCACGACCTCTGACACAATCTATGCCGTGAAGGATACGCACGCTGCAACCTCACTGACAGAGGCGGATCTGGTCAACGTCACTGACCCATCAGCCACACCGCCTGATCTCCATGATCCCACAGGAGACGTGGACAGTAACGGCCAGGCTGATCAAGGTTGGTATATCCGATTGGCGACAGGGGAAAAAGTCCTTGCGGAGGGGACGGTTTTCTATAAGGTTTTCTACCTTACAACCTTCACCCCAAACAACGATCCCTGTGTGCCCGGAGGCTATGCAAAAGTCTATGCGTTGAGCCACTTGACGGGTGCGCCGACGTTGGCCTTCGAGAGTGACACGCCGATACGGAGTGCAGAAATAGGTGGTGGTATCCCTTCGAAGCCGGTAACGGTGATAACTCCAGCAGGCGCAGAGTTATTGATTTCAGTGGGAAGCACCTCTCCGGATGATGTGAGCCTCTCTGTTGAGGCGGGCATCGTGACCAAGAAGCCAGTTGAGCCTCCAAGAAACTTCTTTTATCTCTGGTGGAAGGAATTGTTTGGCTGATTCGCTCCAAAAAACTCTTAACTCGAAATGTGAACTGACTCCCACCACTGCAACAGTGTGAATTACAGTAGGGTCGAGAACTGGCGCGCGCACGTTAGGGTCCGGTGGCTTATCCACAACTTTCGCTATGGGCCTCAGTCC
>CP070692.1:2148070-2160078 GCA_020353215.1 Deltaproteobacteria bacterium | reverse complement strand
GTACAACTGAAGCCATACTTTAGCGTAACCTCCTTGGGATACTTCCCTAACATATCTCCTCCTTGAACTTCATGTCTCTGAAAAAGACATGACCATTGTTGTGACTAGTCCGAAATGGTCCATTGAGATGGAGTGACTGCGATAGGATATGGCAACAGTTAACAAGATCAACTTTTCCTGTCAATTCAAAAAGACAGCAACCTGGCTTCCGTTGCTGGTTACGCGAAAACCTATCGGGCCAATCCATACATAAGAGCGGCGGCAGAGCGGATCCCTCGCTGGAAGTCGTCCAGGGAAAACCGTTCGTTGGGTGAGTGGGCGCCGTCATCGGGACTGCCCCAGCCCAGGAGTAGAATGCTGTTACAACCGAGTGTGTCTTTGAACATTCCCACAATTGGAATGGAGCCGCCTTCTCGGATGAACACCGGCGATTTTTCGAAGCCTACTTCAATCGCTGCGGCAGCGACCCGCATGGCTTCCTGGTCTCGGTCAATCAGCACAGGATCGGAGCCGTGAAGCTCTGATACCTTGGTTCTGACACCGGCAGGTGTCAAGGAGTGCACAAAACTCCGGAAGCTCTCGTTGATGGTAGCCCCTCGCTGGTCCGGCACAAGCCGCATACTGACCTTGGCCCCCGCTCTGGCAGGTATGATTGTCTTCGCTCCTTCCCCCGAAAATCCTCCCCAGATGCCGCTAACATCTAGTGTGGGACGTGCTGTCTTGCGCTCCATTGACACGTAGTCGGCCTCTCCAACAAGCTGCTCAACTCCCAGGTATCTCTTTAAGGCTGCTTCATCCAGAGGCAGGCGAGCCATTTCTTCTCGTTCGCTGGGCTCCAGCGTCCTCACGTCGTCGTAGAATCCAGGAATCGCAACTGTCCCTTCATTGTTCTTCAGTCGTGCCAGCATCTGGGACAGAACTTGTATGGGATTGGCCACAAGTCCACCAAAGCTTCCTGAATGAAGATCGAAGCGTGGACCTTCCACTTCCACCTGCAGATAGCAAAGGCCGCGCAGACCATAGGTGATTGCCGGCATACCCGAGGCAAACTGCGAACCGTCCGAAATCGCAATAACATCTGTTTCCAATTCCTCCCGGTGCTTTGCCAAGAAGGGCCCGAGATTTGGACTCCCGATCTCTTCCTCCCCTTCTACTAAGACCTTTACATTGACAGGTAGTTCTCCACGTACCGCCAATATTGCTTCCATGGCTTGGAAATAGGTGAGGCATTGTCCTTTGTTATCGGTGGCTCCCCGTGCATAGATGAACCCATCGCGGATGGTGGGTGAGAACGGAGGAGTAATCCATTCATCCCAGGGATCAGGAGGCTGCACGTCGTAATGGCCGTAGATGAGGAGGGTCCCCAAAGCAGGGTTAGAAAAACGATGACCATAAACCACTGGATGGCCCTCGGTTTCATAGAGCCTTGTACGAAATCCCAGCTTCTCTAATTTAGTCAACACCCAAGCCGCAGTTTTTCGGACATCTTCAGCATGGCTAGAATCAGTACTTACACTTGGAAATCGCAAGAATTCAGAAAGCTCTTGGACGTGACGTTGTCGATTGGCCTCGATCTCTGCTAGGATTTCTTGGGGAACCATGAGATATCTCCTGGATATCGTTTCCGAAGAATCAGTTCGCAATGGTTGCGGCAATTTCTCTTGATCACCGCCGGTTGACAGGAGCAAATAAGTCTGGCTGGAAACTAATTCTATCTCTTTCCGACGTTTTTTCCACCATCATTTCGTCACAATTGTGTAATCTAGCAACTTTGGGCCGATAAGTGGTCGCAGTGACGATCCCCTCCACAGCCAGAACACAGAGTAAACGCTTATGCGAAAATGGACCTGGATTGTTGTCCTGTTCAGCAGGCTGATCCTGAATTTGGGCGTTCGGGTAACCTACCCTTTTCTCCCAGCGATCGCCAGAGGGCTCGGAATCTCCTTCGAGCACGCCGGGCTTTTGGTGGCTGCGCGCCACTTCATGGGTTTGACCGCTGCCTTTTGGGGAATCCTGAGCGAACGGAAGGGGTATCTCCGGGGCATGTTACTCGGACTGTCCGCCCTCCTAGTGGGCGCTCTGGTTGTTTCCGTATCCCGGAGTTTCTCTCTTGCCCTCATTGGCTTTATGCTGATTGGTATAGCCAAACCGGTCTATGACCCGAGCGTGCAAGCGTATGCCAGTGAACGCGTTCCTTACTCCAAGCGAGCCAGGGCCTTGGGCATACTGGAATCCGCCTGGGCAGGGAGCTGGTTGTTGGGTATTCCGCTGAGCGGCATTCTTATCGCCCACTTTGGCTGGCAGAGTCCCTTCGTGGTAATCGCTGGTGCAGCCCTGGTTGCGATAATGTGTACCAGTCAATTGCCGGACGTCACTCGGACCATCCCTGACCCATCCGACACTTCGAACCCAACCGCAGTACGACCTAATGGGGCTGCCTCAATGGAGGGCAAACCCTTCTTCATCTTGGGGGTCTCCTTCCTGATGCTGTTCGCCAACGAGAATATGGTGATTGTCTACGGGGCCTGGCTCGAAGAGCAGTTTCACCTCCAGGTTCAAGAACTGGGGCTTTTTTCCATGCTGGTGGGAATGGCTGAACTGGGAGGGGAACTAACCGTGGTGGCAGTGGTTGACCGAATTGGCAAGAGACGAGCCATTCTTGGCGGCCTGACCCTGACCGGGCTCAGCTACCTCATCCTTCCTTTTTGTCGGGGCTCTCTATTCCTCGCATTCGCGGGACTTGTGTGGATGTTCTACCTTTTCGAGTTCACTGTAGTGTCGGTTTTCCCCTACGTCTCTGAGCTGGTTCCCTCCGAACGTGGTAAATGGCTGGCGTTTAACTTCAGTGCCCTGGTGGTGGGCCGAATGGCGGGTGCTCTCTCAGGCCCCTGGCTCTGGCAGAAGAACTCTAGCCTTCACACTCTGGCCACGCTTTCACTGCTGGCTCAAATTCTCGCCGTCTTTCTGCTTCTCTGGGCTGGAACCAATCGCCAAACACCTCACGCTTAGTCCGGGTGTTTCTGTTTATTCTTTTCTGCCAGCCACGTACCACGTACTGTTCATCTGCACCTGCCCGTTGCCTACTGCTACGTGGAAATTGGACTCACGCTTTACGCTCTGCGTTTTACGCTTGGCTTTTCTTATAGAGCTCCATTATTTCCGTTCGCCTGATGAGTGCGTCCACGTTGGGGCAGTGCTGTTGTATGTTTTGCCTGCCGTTCATTTCTTCTCGGTCCACCAGGACAATGACCTTTTCCACCTGGAGGCCAAGCTTCCGTACCGCCTCAATGGCTTTGATGGTGGAACCGCCGGTGGTGATCACATCGTCCACCACTACCACTTTTTCTCCAGCTACCAGTTGTCCCTCCACTTTGGCGGGAATACCGTGGTCCTTTTTCTCTTTGCGCACGATGAATTCCTTAACGGGTCTTCCCTCCAGTTGAGAGATGAGAGAAACGGCGCTGGATATAGGGACCGAGCCCAGTTCCAGGCCGCCGATGGCCCCTACCTCAAGATTCTTGAGCCTTGAGAAAATAAGCCGACCGATGAGTTCTTTCCCTTCAGGGTCCAGCATGGTTGGCTTACAGTTGAAGTAGAAATTGCTCACTCCACCCGAGACCAATTTGTAAATGGGCTCATCTGCATATTGAAAAGACTTCTCCAGAACGATTTCCATCAAGCGTTTTTTCATGCTATCCGTGCTCCTCACCTACATCTCCCGAAATCATATATATTCGCACAATACTATAAAAGCATCATTGCTTATTCGTCACTTCAACTCGTTCACCCTTCCCGCTTGCGGTCTTGCGCGTAACTGCCAACCCAAGCAGCAACTACGGCCTCATTGGGTCCTTGCTCATCCAGGTATACAATCTTAGCCAGATTTTGCCAAATGGGATTTTGGACCGGAGAATTTCGGAAACGGGATTCTGAACATGGAACTCATTATTTATATATATCCGTGGGTTCTTGTTCTGCTATTCGATTTTTAATAATGAGAGCATAGTATTGCTTGCAGAGAATAACGGCAGCCATGTTGATGAAAGATCATCAAGTCTTTTCCAAGGTGACTGGTGGAAGGTCTGTGTTCACTTCCTCAGTTGTGGGTGGGGGAGCCCCTAACCCGTTCCGCAGGAACGGGGAACAGGAGGCGCCTCCCCCTACAAGTGCTCAAACAAGAGGTTTCTCGTAGTAAGTCTAGACCTAATGTAATTGATTAAGAAATTAAAACGGGACTCAATAGTCTTTCAAATCCCCCCTGCCCCCCTTTGCCAAAGGGGGAAGTAACTGAGATCACGTCAAAATCTTCCCCCTTTGTAAAGAGGGATCGAGGGGGATTTCCTCGAACGAAGCCTTAACTCAACAGCAGTGAGCACTCTCAGGTGCTTCACCCGATAAGAGCTTCAGATCGCCTACTTGAGCGCTTATAGGGTTTGTTCTCGCCCCTTAGACTGTCGGTATACTATCCCTTCTCTCGATGTGATGCAACGTTTCTAGAGTCGAGAATGAAGCTGACATGGATGTATCCTGTCCGCCCACTCGGGGGCAGGACTCAATGATGCAAGCTGTTTCAGCTTGACCATCAAGGCCGGTGAATGTATAGGCTTGAGTGGTCGAAAAGGATCCTAACGTTTGATGAGGGTGCAGATGATGGCAAAGGACCGGTTAATTTTTCCGTTGGATGTACCGAACAATGAAGAGGCTCGCAAATATGTGACGTTGCTTGGACCGCATGTGGGCGTTTTCAAGATTGGTTTAGAACTGTTTGTGTCGGAGGGTCCCGCTGTTGTCGAGACTGCCGCAGATCTGACCGATGCAGGGATCTTTCTCGATCTCAAGTTCCACGATATTCCCGCTACGGTTCAGAGGGCAATTCGCAGTGCTTCATATCTTAGCAGGACAGACTTTGTGACCGTTCATTGTGACCAGGGCCGCAGCCTGCTGGAAACTATAGTTGATGAGGTATCAGTCTACACAAAAGTCCTGGCGGTAACGGTTCTGACCAGCCTGGATACCAGCGATCTCCTGGCTCTGGGAATTCAACCGGAGTTCGCCGAAGATCCGGTCCAGCTTGTCTTGCGCAAAGCGGTCATCGCCAAAGCGGCAGGATGTTCGGGCGTGGTCTGCTCAGGTCGTGAGGTGTCGGCTGTGAAAAGAGAGTTCGGAGGCGATCTGATCGTGGTCACACCGGGAATTCGCCCTGCCTGGGGTGAAGTAAAGGAGGACGATCAGAAGAGGGTGGTTACACCTTACTCGGCAATCAAAAACGGGGCTGATTACATTGTGGTGGGCAGACCGATTCGCACAGCCTCGGATCCGGTGGAAGCAGCCGCAAGGGTTGTGGAGGAGATCGAGCAAGGGCTGAGGGATCGGCAACAATGAATATGACCCGGCACGAGACCTACATGCGGGAGGCTCTGTTAGAGGCGGAAAAAGCTGCTCTTCTGGGAGAAGTTCCGGTGGGAGCGCTTTTGGTGGGCCCTGAAGGTGGCATTCTCAGCAGAGCCCACAACCGTCCTGTCAGCCTAAATGATCCCACCGCCCATGCAGAAATCCTCACGCTCAGAAGAGCGGCAGCACAATCTGCAAACTACCGACTGGTCGGTCACGTTATGTACGTGACTCTGGAGCCTTGTACGATGTGTGTTGGAGCAATGGTTCAGGCTCGGTTGGCCATGGTCGTGTATGGTGCACCGGACCCCAAGGCGGGTGCCATGGAGTCTGTGTACCAGATTGGTACAGACGGACGGCTGAACCACCGGCTCCAAGCCCACGGCGGTGTTTTAGCAGAGGAAAGCCGAGCTCTACTGCAAGGTTTTTTCAGGTCCAGACGCTAAAGAGGTTTCGAACTACAAACAGTTTTGTTACAATCAGGCGATCTTTGAGTTGTCTACCAGTGCGGAGAGGTACCGAAGTGGTCGTAACGGGGTCGACTCGAAATCGATTTGTCCGGTGAAGAGCCGGGCACGTGGGTTCGAATCCCACCCTCTCCGCCACGTTTGATCTTTGACAATGTCCGCTGTGGCCAATACGGAGATCAGTGGCAAACCACAAAGGACACGAAACCCACAAAGAGACAGAATTAAATCCTCTCGAAATTGCACCTGCGTCCCGCATGTATGGCGGGCTTTACCGAAAAGCCTAAATTGGGAGATATTGCTCTATTGCGCTCTTGGTGTTCTTTGTGGTTTTTTCTCAAACCTCGCAATTGGCCGGGGATTTTAAACGGCTTCGTACCACCCGGATTGCGGAGAGATGCCCGAGTTGGCCGAAGGGGCACGACTGGAAATCGTGTGTTCCGGTAGCCCCGGAACCGTGGGTTCGAATCCCACTCTCTCCGCCATCTTTTTGTCCGGCCCAAGTCAACGGCAACTTCGTGATTGGTCGCCCTTCAGTGCTCTTGGGAATGATGGAATGATGGAGTAATGGAATAATGGTCGGCAAAAGGCTGGAATAACGTCTTTAAGATAGACCTTCGACGTTTATGCAGAAAAGGAAATCGCCTGAGCCATCGTTCCATCATTCCATTTTCCTTTTGTGAGGTATGATCGGAACCTAACCCGGATATTTCATGAATTCACGCCTTGGCGTGACTGCGACCACGGATATGGCCGTCTTTCCTGGCGTCCTCGGGTGTTGGCCCCTGCGACGTACCGTTCAGGTACGCCTCGGAACCAATCCCGCGGTACCGCGGGACGGTTGCCAGGTGACACGCCCATCTTCGCGGTCTCGCGACAGCAATTCATGAAATATCCGGGCTAAGAGCTATGGTTATCACCTCCTCTTAATTATTACATTTAAATCTGTATAATTAGAAACTTATAAAAACCAACAGTCTGAGTCAAAGACGAGAAGTGCTCTGCGTATAGCAAAGCTTTGAGAGATTAGAACTGAAAGCGGGACAAATGACAAAACAATGATGTCTTTCATCTACCACAAACAGCATTATTGCCAACGATTTTTTCTAGAAAGAGGTATTCCATGAAGGATGGATCCTGTGAGATCTTGCCTTGAATATCATGCAGCCAACTGTGGGAAATGACGCCTTTAACGTACTGCGATGAGATTCCTGCATCCTCAAATCGATCGGTAAATCGCTTAAATTAGATCTGACAGACCCAGGCCACTCATTTGCAACGTTAGGGTTTAGGTTGTCATTTACTATTGAAGTTTTCCGGCCCTCCGGAAGAAACGAAGCTCGAACAGTCTTCCAAGTGCTTGCTTGATGTCGTCTAGGAGCGTATAGAAAATAGGCACGTAGATCAAGGTGAGGAACGTCGCCACCATAAGTCCTCCGATGACCACGACCGCTAGATTGGAGAGTTTTTCCAACCCAATGGACCACTCCAGGGCAATGGGCAACATGCCTACGCTGGTTCCGACGGACGTCATGAGGATGGGGCGGGTGCGCTGTTTGACGCTTTCAAAAATGGCCGCCTCGCGGGACTCACCGCGGTCGCGCGCGTTCTTGATGAAGTCAACAAGCAGGATGCCGTTGTTGACGACAATCCCGGAAAGGAGAATGAACCCCAACAGTGAGCCCATGCCGTGATGTTTTCCCGAGATCAGAAGTGACCAGACCGCACCAATGATACCAAGGGGTACGGTGAACATGATCGTCAGTGGGTCGATCCAGGACTTAAAGGCTGGAATCAAAGAAAAATACAGCAAGACCAGTGCCGCGAAGATAGCTATGACCAACCGGCCGAATGAGGTTTTCATCTGTTTGATGTCTCCCTCTTGGCTCAGGGTATATCCTGGAGGCAGATTCAGATCAGCCAAGTCCCTGACCACCCCGGCCTGGATGTGTGAAATTGCTGCCTCCCGTCTGTAGCCATAAATATCCAATGTCGGCTGCAAATTCTGTCGGCTCATGAAGGTCTGGGAGTTTACTTCACTGAATGAACCGAGCTCCTTGGCCGGAACCAGGCCCAAAGGGGTTTGGATAAGCAACGACTCGATCCATCCGAGCTCATTCCTGAATTCGTGTGCGTATTGTACTCTGATGGCGTAACCGTCCTGACCCGGAACCCTATACACGGAGGGCACCCCTCCTTTGACAGCGCCACTTATTTGCCGTGAAATGTTCTCAGGCGACATGCCGTATCGGGCGGCCATACGCTTATCCACAGTAAATAGGATTTCCTTCTTGTCTAGAGACCAATTTCTGGAGGTGCTCCGAAGTCCTGGTGCATCCTCCAAACGGGTCAACACCTCCTCTCCGAATGCGTCCATCACTTTGGGATCCGGGCCGCTAAGCATGACAAAAACCGGGGCCTTCAACGAGGATAAAGCCGCAATGCCGAAATCAAAGACATCCGCGTACTTGAGCCCCGGAACCATCTGGATCTTACGCCTCAGTTTCTTGGCAAGCTGCCAAATGGTCTTGCTTCTGTGGAACCTATCGATGAAATGAATCTTGATGGTCCCCTTTTGCGGAATGCGGACACTGCCGAAACTGACGACACCCGGTTCGGAGCCTACCACCGAAGAGAACCGCACCACACCGGGCAGGCGCTGAATAATACGCTCAATCCTATTCAGAATCTGTTCAGTTCTCTTTAAGGAGGTGTTGGAGTCGGTCTCGAAGTTGATTTGGATCATACCGGAGTCCATGGGCGGCATCAGATCGCGGCCGGCCACACCCAGCAGACCGTAGCTGTAGACCAACAACCAAATGCTCACGGCAATCAGGGGAATGCGGAATCTGAAAGAGGCTTTCAGAATATCCGCAAAAAAGCCGGCAATAGCGCTGACCACGTGTTTGTCAAATAAGCCTACGAGCCGTTCAAGCCTGTTTCTATGCCTCCGATTCCGCATGATAACGCGCGCGAAGAGCGGTATGAGGGTTATCGACACAATATAGGACATGATCAGGGCGATGATCAGGGTCACGCATATGGGCCGCAATGCCCGCTGGACGAACCCTCCCGCGAAAACAATGGGGACGAGCACGACAATAGTCGAATAAGTGCCCGAAAACACCGCCACCATGATCTCGTTGGTCCCCTGTACCACGGCAGTTTCTACGGATTCCCCTTTTTCTCGGAACCTCTGCTCGATGTTCTCCAACACCACAATGGCATCGTCTAGCAGGAGGCCAACGGCAAGAATGACTGCAGTCAAAGTGAGCGTGTTGAGCTCGTATCCAATCATGTACATGACGGCAAAAGTCAGCAGGTAGGTAAATGGCAGGGAAACTGCCACAAGGATCATGCTCCGAATGTTGGCCAGAAAGAGAAACGTCACAAGGATGGTCAGGATGATGGCATCCCTAAGCGCGTCGAACATATTGTCCACGCCGGTCTCAACCAGGTCTTTTTCCGTATCCGAGATCTCGAACTCGATCATGCCGTATTTGGCCTTAATGGCCGGGAGCGCCTTCTCCACGGCTGTGATCGTCTGTACACTGTTGCCGTCGTGTGGGCGCAGAATGTTCATGGCGATAGCCGGTTTGCCGTTGCCGTGGTAAATGGACTGCCGTTCCTTATACGCAGGGATGATGTCGGCCACGTCTTTGAGATAGACGTCACCCTTGTCGATATGGCCGACGACGATGTTTCCTGCCTGCTCCGGCCTTGTCAACTCGCCCTCGGTCTTCAGGATATACTGCTGTTCTTCCTTGATGATCAGACCATTTGGGATGTTTAAGTTTTGCGAGAACACGGATGCGAGAATCTTGGGCAGTTCAAGATCGTGGGCGCCGAGCCGATCCGGCAGGATGGAAATAAGCAGTTCCGGGACATAGCCTCCAAAGGTTTCGACGTTGGCGACAAAGGGGATCCTTAGCAGATCTTCCTTGATATCGTTGTCCGCAAGTTGACGGATTCTGGCCAAATCCAAAGGGGCGCCTTTCTTGGGGCTAAGGGCAAGAGTGATGACCGGCTGCGTGGCCTTGCTTATTTTGAAGATCTGAACTGAGCTCACTCCACGGGGCAGTCTATCTTCCACTCTTTTTAAAACATTGGCCACGTCCGTCGCCGCCGGGTCCAGCCCCTTTTCGTATTCAAACTCCAAGGTAATGGAGGCAAGCTCGTCCTTCGTGCTGGATGTGACCAACCGCACGAGATCAATGGTGTCGAGCTCTTTCTCCAACAACCGCGTTACCTTGTCTTCTATGTCTGCCGCGGATGCCCCCGGATAATTAGCGACGACCGTGATGTGCGGATAGTCGCAATCAGGATAATGATTGATCCTCATCTCCCTCAGGCCGTAAACGCCAACGAGGGCGCCGAGAAAAATAAGAGAAGCGATCAAATGTGGTTTTCTGAGGCAAGTTTCAACAAGATTCATTTGCTTATATCGACGTCAATGGTCGTTGGGTAGACTTCCATAGATTCGGTTAGCCTGAGGAGCCTGCTTTCATCGCCGATCACCACCCGGTCGCCCTCCGTCAGATCGCCAGTCACAACCGCCGAATCCGCCCCCACGCCAAGGACTGTCACCGGCAAGACGTGCACCTTGTTTTCAACGACTTTAAAAACAAAGTCGCCTCGGGCGTTTTGAAGCAGACCTGATCGCGGAACGATCGCCCCCGGTCCGGCGTTGTCCATAGTCACTTCCACCTCAACGATTCCGCCGGAAGGAACCCCGAACGGCCTTTCCTCAAGACCTATTTCGATGGTCCCCAGAGTACCTGAGGTAACCGCTGGATGCACCCGGCTGATTGCTGCCTGGAGCTTTTGTTGTGAAGAGCGCATCTCCAATCTCTCCGGGGCGAGAATGGTTACTACGCCGCCGCTTTTCATCTGGGACATCTCCACCTGCGGGATTCGGACCACGACTTTGAAACCTCGGCCGCATTCAACGCGCAAGATGGGTTGGCCAGGCTCCGCCAAGGAACCAGGTTCCTGAAGCCGTTTGGTAACCACACCGTCCATGGGACTGTGCAGCACCGAATATGAGAGCTCGACTTCAGCAGCCTGATGAATCCTCCTTAACACTTCGATCTTCTTTTTCATGCTTTCGACTTTGGCCAGTGCTAGATCGGCCGAACTTTTGGCTTCTTCAAGGGTTATGTGAGAAATGGTGGCTTCCTTATAAAGCGCTTCATATTTCTCAAACGTGAGGCGCTTTGTTTCGGCATCGCTGAGCGCTCCAATCAGTTCGGACTCAACCGTCGTGACCTCCAGCGCACTGGCTCGTTCCCTACCCCTCAATTCCCTATCGTCAATAGTGACCAATACCTGCCCCTTCTTGACGGAATCACCTTCCCAGACGTTGACGGACAAAAGATAGCCAGTTATTCGAGGGCTTATGTCGGCATAATGAAGCGGTTGAACCGTGCCCAAATGATGGGATGAGAGGTTAATGATTCCGAACCCTACCTGGGCGACCTCTACGGGATAAGGATAGGGCTTGGCCCGGGACATCTCCGCTATATCCTTTCTCTTCACACTGAGTAGGATTTTGCCGCCTATTAAGAATACAATCAAAACCGCTATGGCAATTATTTGTTTCTTCATTGCGCAGCTACAACCTGTGAGTGGGGTCACCCATTAAAGGGTAAGTCAAGAGCAAAAACACCTCTCCATCCGAAAAGATCCCTCTTTTTTGGCTTGAGTGCTGAGTACCGCACCAGTACGGCATGGCCTTCGCCCCCGACTCCGCGCCCGTTACTTCGGTCTTATCGGTTCCCGGTCAGCCTGCGCTGATCCGCACCAGTCACCCATCGGGTTCATGGTTGTTGTGCTTCAAAAAAGATGTGTCAAACACGGCCCCCAGTCCGAGTAAACCAGCCCCAGAAGATCATTAGTGGCATACCGTCTCCAACTGGATGTATCACAAACCTTGTTTCTAGCCAACCCTTTCTTAGGTTCCCGGTGTAGGCGAATCAGAACAGAAAAACGATCACCCTCTGTTATGTAGGTGCAGCAGATACCAAGCAAATCTGCTGGATTCTATACCAACCCCTCTACTGGTTCACTGCTGCACCCGAGCTGATGGGCCAAAAAGCTTCCGGAGGTCATAGGACACCCGCTCTCGCATGATATACTACGTGGAGCATA
>CP070692.1:2135842-2147970 GCA_020353215.1 Deltaproteobacteria bacterium | reverse complement strand
ACCGGGGAAGGGACTTCCCGATGGATCTTCTCCGGTGTGATATCAGGGTAGAAAGGGGGATGCCCGGTGAGCAGTTCGTACATCAATACACCGAGTGAGTAGAGATCATCGGCGGGGTGGGGGTTCTTTCCCTCCAGTTGTTGAGGACTCATGGAGTATCGGGAACCACTAGAGCTTACATTTCGACCATCTCGGTGGGGTTGTAGGACCGCAGCGATCCCAAAGTCTGCAAGCCGGGGGACGCCCTGCCGGTCTAACAACACGTTGCCTGCCTTGAGGTCCCGGTGAATCAGGCCCAGACCGTGCGCGTAGGACAGCGCTTCGACAATGGGGAGCAGTCGGATGACCAGATCGGCGTAAGGAAGAGTTCCAAGACGACGTCTGCGGGTATCCAAATCCTCACCATCGACGAATTCCATGGAAATGAAAACCACATCGTCCGAACGGTGAAAATCAAAGATACGAACTATGTGAGGGTGAACAAGCCGGCGAGTATTTCGGCACTCGTCTTTTAGCAGTTGAACCTGTTCCGGAGTCGCGAGCAACAAAGGACTCAGAACTTTGATTGCCACACGTTCCTGAAGCTCAACATCCTCCGCCAGCCAGACCTGGCCCATTCCGCCCTGACCCAGCAACTCGACGAGTGAAAAACGGGATAGAAGTAACTGGCCTTTCTGCAAATGAAGCATTTTCATGCTCATCCTATAATCCTGATCCGCGCTCTTGGGGCTGGGTCAGGCGTTGGTGACTTTGCCTGACAGTGTCTCCAAGAGTAGTCAGGAGTCAGAATCCAGAATACACTGGGCATGCTCATGACTTCTATTGCTTCAATCCAATAACTGCAGCCAAGTCCGATACTCGTTGTTAGAGGATGGCGATCTCGTCTGGAAAGTCCGAGACGACAAAGCCAGGAGTCAGGGGTCAGAATCCAGAACAGACTAGACTTGCGGCTAACTTCCATTTCTGCAAAACGGTCACGCTTGAAAGCTCTTCGCAGTCGCTCTCACTCTGGCTCCTGGCTCCTGACTCCTGGCTCCTTTTCTATGACCTCTTCCCCGGCACTGTCCGGCTCAGTTTCTTCGATGGAAGCATCCGGCCCAAAGCCGGTTTCAGTAAAATAGATTTCTCGCAGTAGTTCCCGCCAGCGAGTGTATTGCTCCTCAGCCGAGCCAGTCAATTCATACTGCCTACCTTGGAACTCCATGACTACAGGTTTCATTTCGTTGCCAAACGATTCACTCAGCTCCTCAATTGCCGCAGAATGTATTTCGGCCTCCTTCGACACATTTATGCCGTCGATGATCACCGCACCTCCACCGATTATCAGAATATTCTGAAGCGCATTGGTCCCTGGCACACCCCCAGCGTCCAGGCCTATAGCAAGCGCCAACATCAATGCTCCCCCAATCTGTTTGAGAATCGCGGACCGCTTTATTTCACGGCGGGCTGCTATTTCTTGCTGACTCAACTTCCGCCAGTTTTCATAGGCCTGCCACATATCATTGTAGAACTCGTCATAATATTCATTGAGCGTATCTACATACATGTATTCCCGGTCACGTATTTTTAGTAACCGCGCCATCATGGGATCATCATCTGCCGGGAGGCGTTTGATCTTGAACTTGCCGCGTTTGTCCTTAACCATGTAATCGCCAAACGCCTCGGGGGAAAAGCCCTGGGCAAATCTCAGTCTTGCAATCATCCGCAATCTTTCAATCTCAGCAGGATCCAACTGGTTCTTGTGGAGGGCCATATCATTGGCGATCGTGTTGTAAAGGTCCTGAAACGGATCCTTTTCTCCCGGCACATTACCCGTGAAAAACTGTGGGGTGGCTTCTGCTTTATACGTCTTCTGCAACCAGGTGTTGCCCCTCGCGTCGCTCACGTCAATTCTAACGATCAAATTCTCCCCGTTTGACTCAAGGATCTCACCTGTTACCTTCATTTCCGATTCGTCAGTACTTGCCGGCACAACCCGAACAGCGCCCCACTGACTGCTTTGCTGCAAGGTGTTTTTCAAGTGATAGGCAACAAAGTGGGTCTCAGCTTTCCTGATCTCGGGATTTGTACCCTCTTCCTTTGCCTTTTCTTCGGTTAATTCGGCGCTCTCGAAGGCGGTGATTCCGACATCAAGCAACTGCTCTTCAGGGACCTCCTGTTGCGCTTGAATGATAGGAGTGGGAACAATCTTTTGGCCACTGTGGGTGGCACATGAGGTGAGGATGAGAACGCAGATCAAAGTTGCCAAGACATGTCGCATCGAGATTTCCATAATCAAGCCCTATGAACTACTGCCGCGCTTGTAATCTTCATACTCTTTCCAAAGCTTTTCTTTGAGCTCCGGGTCGGTTTCATTCTCAGCTGCCTCACGAAGCTGTCGGGCAACAATATCGTCGTCGTGTCCGGAAGGACGGCTGGGCCTTTGCTGTTTCCCGGTTACGCCTTTGCCGCCAGCCCCGCTCATGCCTTTTTGGTCCCCTCCGCTGGCTGCCGCCGAAGTTGCGCCGGAGTCATCCGAACCAGTCTCACCTTCGGTCTGGCCGGGATCACCTTTGGCCTGACCTGTCTCACCTTCGGTCTGGCCGGGATCACCTTTGGCCTGACCTGTCTCGCCTTCGGTCTGGCCTGCCTCACCTTGGGGCTGGCCAGTCTCGGCCTGGGTCTCGCCAGCCTCACCTTGTTGCTGCCCCCAGTGTCCTTCCTCGGCGCCCGACTCCCCATGCTCGGAATCCCTACCTTCTGATCCACCGGTCCTTTCAAGCGAAGATGTATTCACCTTCACACCCTTTTCACGCAATCGTCTCGCCGCTGCAGCCGCTTCCTCGGCGAGATCCCTCATTCTAATGGCCGATAGTGCTCGGATCTTATCCATCTCCTTGAGCAGCAATTCGTCGAATTCAGCCAGGGTTTCTTCGAACTCGCGATCCAAGGCAGCAAGCTCATCAAAGTCTTCATCCTCATGCGGCTTCAAATACTCCTGGTCTTCAACTTTGAGTTCTTTGGGACAGGGGGAAGGGCCTTTCGGTGCGGCCCGTAAGGCGTAGGCCGCCTCCAAATCCCGCACCAGCTTCTGGTTCTCAATGACCATGGCCCGCACGCGATCCAAGTAGGTTTCATAATCTTTCAATACGTCCCGAGGAGTATCCCCAGAATTCCTCAGCTTCTTTAATTCCGCAGCAATGCGTTTTTCCGAAGCCTGGCTAATACGGAGGTTCTCTCGGGCACACTCAAGCCTCGACTGTGCTGTATCCATATCGGACCCATAGACGGATCCGGCAAGAGCAAACCACAGTAACCACATCATCAAATAAGGATACACCCGCATTAAACCATACCGTCTCATAGGTCTCTACACTACTATTGCTCGGGGACGTGAGGTGGACAACCCCAACCTCTGCTGTGAGGATATGACAATATAACCACAAATTCCTTTCTCAACAACATATCCCCCGTTTGCTGAGTTTACTCGATTAAGGGGCCTGTAAGACGAACCTCTTTAGTGGTCAATCAAAGCCCCATCCTCTACGCGGTTTCTTTACGCTTTGATTCTACAGGATAAAGACGAGGAATTGAGGTCGCTTCAGAGCATGGGTGGTGGCTTTGACACGACTCTATCCAAAAACCTGTCACGCAAACAGTAATGCTTCACTGTTCAAAGCTTCTTGGTAATGGAGAGGTAGAATTTCGTTCCCCTTGGGTCTCCGGGCTCCGCCCAAACCCTACCCATGTGGCGTTCCGCTATTTCGCGCACGATGGCCAAGCCCAGTCCGGCCCCACCGACGGCGCCAGAGGTTTCGTCCCTTCGAAACAGGGCGAAAATACTTTCATAATCTCCCCCGCTGATACCAGCGCCGTCATCGCTGACACAAAACGTATGGAACTCTTCGGATTCCTCGTGTCCGATCGTAATCTCGCTCAAGGTCTCGCCGCCGTACTTGAGGGCGTTATCAACAAAATTCCTGAATACCCTGATAATAGACAGCTTGTCTGCTAAGACGCTTATGGCGTCTTCTGGTTCCACCCAGCGAACTTGACGAATGGTCAGCCGCGGCAAAAACTCGTCCCGAATAATCTGAAGAATCTCCTTGAGGTTGATCGGTTCCACCGTCAATGATGATTCCTTGGCCTCGATGTAGGCATTGATTTTTTCAATGAGCGCTGCCAGGTGTACGGACGCTTTCAGGATCTGATCGCAGTAACTCCTGCCGCGTTCGTCAAGAATGTCTCGATAGTGCTTGTAAAGACTTTCTGTGAGTCCATAAATGGCTATGGAAGGACTCTTCAGATCATGTATGATCGAGTAAGCAAAAGACTTCAGTTTCTCGGAGCTGTTCCTCAGAGCCTCCTCCATACGCTTGCGCTCGGCTATTTCCAGCCGTAATTTTTCATTGGCTTTCCCAAGTTCGGCAGTTCGCAACTTGACCTGCATCTCTAGGTGATCGTAGGCCTGCTGTACATCTTCCTCTGCTTGCTTTCTCTCGAAGATTCTTCCCAATCGCTCTGCTATAGCGTTTATGAGGCTTCTTTCTTCTGTCAGGAACGGTCCTTCATCTGCCTGCGGCCTTTCTTCCAGATAGAAAACCTCTAGATTTCCCACTGCCTCGCCATGCAAGGTTATGGGAACGGTCTGTCTCCAGTTGGTTTCTCTGAAGTTTTCCGTGCGGAATTCTTCCTCTCCCATGCGAGTCCGGGCGCACGTAACCTCGGGATACTGCCATGCAGGTGGAATCAGGTTCACAATACCCTGAAATATTTGGCCCCAAGAAATGTCCTGCCTCTCGATGAGCTTAGAGATGCCAAAGAGACAATTCAACTCTTTTACCCTCTCGCCCAAATCTTTCGTCTTCTGCCGTAGTTCCTCTTTTGTTCGCTGGTGATCAGCAACCAAATCTTCCAACTCCGCAATCTGTTGGCGCAACACGGAGGTTTCGTTGAAGAAGACACCCGTCGTCTTATCTTCGTCTCTCATATTGCCTTCCCTAAACCAGGGACCGGAAACAGGTATCGGCACGTGCAATTACTGTCTGAAATCTGCTGGAGTGGCTGTTTTCAACCCTGTTCGAAAACGAGACAACAAAGTCAACAACTTCTACGGAGAACGAGAGATGCACTACATTAAGGCTACAAGATGGGGGGGAAACAAGCAAGAAAAAAAGGATTGTTTAGTCAAACACTTCTTTAACTTCCACCTCTAATTGGTCATAAGATCTGACAAGTTCTTCTGCGACCCAACCACTTCTTTTCGGTTGTGCGTCGTTGCAGAACGGCAGAAGTCACTTACTGATGAGGGCATAATATCGTTTGCATAGAAAAGCGGCAGCCATGTTGATGACGGATCATGAAGTCTTTTCTAAGGTGACTGGCGGGAGGCCTGTGTTCACTTCCGCCGCTGTGGGTGGGGGAGCCCCTGGCCTCGTTCCGCAAGAACGGGAACAGGGGGTAACTGTCAATATTTCACCATCGTCCCCTCTTCTTTACCGGTCGAAGATCCCGAAATCCTCTCGGGGGGAGGGGAAAACGTATCTTGTGAGGTTCATCAACAAGTAACCGAGTAGAAATTTCTCCCAAAGAAGGAATTGTCGGACAGCCTCTTTTTGGCCTGATTTCTGGCTTTTGCGGCAGGGATGGGTGATGAGAATGTGAGAGTAGCGGGACTCTTGACAGTGTCGAAAAAATCGTAAGGAACAGCTTAGATTATGGTATTTGCATTCCAATGCCACGTGTGGTAACTTCCTGCAACCTCAATCGAATACCTCCCATTGATGCTTAGCGATCACCCACCCACAATTTGGAAGGGTATTCGTTTCTGAAACCATGTGAATCGATGCTGGATGCGCATAGCATCGATTGGACCATCAGGCAAGCGTATGGTCTAAGGTAGTAATCAGCCCCTATATTGGACACAGTCGCAATGCTGAGTTTTTTGCCAGGCCCAGTTCGTGGTGCTTTGTCACTCCTCCTCTTCACCATCAATACGATTTTCTGGACGTTTCCAATACTTCTGCTGGGTCTTTTAAAGTTGCTTTTTCCGTCCAGCGACTGGCGTAAGTTTTGCACCAGAATGCAGGACGGCATGGGCACCGTTTGGATTTTTGTCAACAATTGTAGCCTACACCTTACCAATAGAATCCACTGGGATGTTCGTGGTGTTGATGGGCTGGTACCGAATGAATGGTACCTGGTGGTGGCAAATCACCAGTCTTGGGTTGACATCTTGGTTCTGCAAAAGATCTTTAGCCGTAAGATCCCTTTTTTGAAATTCTTCCTGAAGAAAGAGCTCGTCTGGGTCCCTTTTTTGGGACTCGCCTGGTGGGCCTTGGATTATCCGTTTCTGGAACGTTCAGCCGGGGCTTACAAAGACATTGAAACAACGCTGAAGGCCTGCGAGAAATTTAGGACGATTCCGGTGTCCATCATGAATTTTGTGGAAGGGACTCGGTTCACCATGGAAAAACATCGCAAACAATCCTCGCCCTACGCCAACTTACTAAAACCAAAAGCTGGCGGCATTGCCTTTGTGCTCACGGCCATGGGCAAGCAAATACACTCCATTCTCGACGTAACCATTGTGTATCCACATGGTGCCCAGAATTTTTGGGCCTTTCTCTGCGGCAAAGTCCCAGAGATTAAAGTTCGGGTAGAATCGTTATCCGTCGATGCGGAACTATTGGGGGATTATTTCCACGACAGGAAGTTTCGCAGACAATTCATGCTTTGGCTAAACGCACTGTGGGCTGAGAAAGACGACCGTATGAAAATGTTGCTCCGACAAGAGGGTTAAACAGGTGAAAAGAGTACGCCTATTCACTTACGGGCCATTACTCGGTCAGTCCATAAGACCCTTCGCTTCGGTGGCTCGGTTGGTTAAACTAACGGAGTAAGCGTCTGCTGGATACTTATGAGTCCTTTTCTTGTTGAATGCTTTGCGACCATAGTCTACTCATGCGAAGCAGATTCTCCTGGGATACGAGGAACAAGACGAGAGGATCATCAATGAAAGGTCAGAACCATTCATTCCACATACCAGTGATGGGAACGGGATTCACCATTGATACCCCACTCCGGGTCGCCAAGTATGGTATTTCCTCGGTGATACCCGTGGTGGACGACGTTCTCATTGAACAGGTGAGGAAGTTCCACTGTGAGAAGCATGATGAGCCGTACGAGGAAATCACCAGTCGTGACCAAGATGCCCGCGCCCACCGCATCACGGCCTATCTGAATCTCGTGGACCGGCTGGTGCAGCAGCAGGTCGAGACGCTGCAAGCCTCGCCCTTCGAGGAGGGCAGCGAGATCACGCGCTATTTCGAAATGCTGCCGGAGACCCCACTCAAGCGCGCCTATCGCGAAATGCTGGCAACCACCGAGTCCGCAGCTAAGGCTCGGATGCAGGAAGCCCTTCGGCATCGTGCCATACCGGGCAGCATAGACGTAAACATTATGACCAAGCTCGACAGCGACACGTACTGGGATGGCAAGAAACTCCCTGCCGAGTTTGCCGACGCCATGGCGGCCCTCCGTGGCTATGCCCAAAGCACCCTGAACTCGTCCATCATTCTTTCAGCGGGCATAAACCCCCGACTATATGGCTATGCGGCCACTTTTGACGATTTTTTCCCCGACGAAAGGGCCGAACTTAAGAAAAAGATCACCTTGAAGGTTAGCGATTACCGTTCTGCCTCGGTGCAGGGTAAGTTTCTCGCCAAGCGGGGGCTGTGGGTATCTGAGTATCGCATCGAATCCGGTCTCAACTGCGGCGGGCATGCCTTCGCCACCGACGGCTATTTGTTGGGACCGGTTCTGGAGGAGTTTGAGCAGAAAAGGCAAGAACTCATCGAGACGCTTCATGCAATCTACACCAAAACCCTCACATCCCGAGGCTGGTCGGGGAACAATGCGCCCTACGAAGTGCGTATCACCGTGCAAGGCGGCATCGGGACGGCTGTTGAGAACGAATTTTTGCTGGAACATTACAGTATCAATGGAACCGGTTGGGGAACGCCTTTCCTGCTCGTACCTGAAGTGACGAATGTGGACGACGCCCACCTGGAGAAACTTCTGTGCGCCACAGATCAAGATGTTTACTTGAGCGGCAGCTCACCTCTAGGGATCCCTTTCTGGAACCTGCGCACTTCTGCAAGCGAAGAAAATCGTCGCCAAAACATTCTTGAGGGCAAGCCTGGCAGTCCCTGTCACAAAGGGGCCGCGAGATTGAACACCGAATTTACCGACATTCCGGTTTGTCCGGCCTCGCGCGTGTACGTCAAGCGCAAGCTCCAACACCTCCCGGAGGAGGGACTCTCAACGGAACAGCTTTCGCTGGTCCAGGAAAGCGTTCTTGAAAAGTCCTGCATCTGCCATGACCTCGGCGGTGGCACGACCCTGAAATACGACATCGACCCGGCGGCTACCCCAGCTATGTGCTGCGGTCCCAGCATTCTCGATTTCAACAAGATCTCCACTTTGGAGGAGATGGTGGCACACATATACGGACAGCTATCGCTGATTACCAATACCGAGCGTCCGCACATGTTCATCAAGGAACTTATGCTTTATATAGACCACCTCCGTGAAGAGACCAAGAAGTTCTCATTGAAACTCTCCCCCCACACACCAGGGTACTTCCTCAAATTCAAAGAAAACCTTGTTGCCGGGATCGAATACTACCGTCGCCTGGCCGAGCAGTTCATCGAAGAGCAGAGATCTCGGTTCCTGGCAGATCTCAGAATCCTGCAAGATGAGGTAGAGCGCATCGCTCTCCCTGTCAACGGTTAAGCAATAATGGCAATAGCAATAATCATATCATCATAATGGGGCGCTCTCATAATGGCTCACAATGGCTCATAATGGGGTCGGGCCAAGCTAAGATGTTGAAATATTTAGATTAGAGTTCCAGGAATAGCTGTCTTCAGCCCCCATATCGTCATTTCGGGGCCTAAGATTGGGCATATAAGACACCTCAAGCTCACCAAGCCCGTTTCCATGGTCTCGCCACAGCAATTCATGAAACATCCCGGTTAATGTTGCAGACCGACATGGACGAAAAGCGCGCTGCAGCGCGAGTTTCACCCGGGCGGAAATCCTACCGGTGCGAGGTTTCAGCATTAGGGTTAACACGGTTGAGATCTGACACCAGTTAGTGTATGCACTAGTAGCATAGACAAGCGAGAAAGGAGACCGAGATGGAAGTCAGGAAAGTGTGTGTTTTGGGAGCCGGCATCATGGGTTCGGGGATAGCCGAGGTTGTCGCAGCGGCGGGAATTGAAGTGAACATGTGTGATATAGAGGACCGTCTGGTGGAAAAGGGGATTGCGTCCATAAGAAAGAGTCTCGACCGCGCCATAGAAAAAGGCAAAGTGGAGGTTGAGACAGCGAAGACAATCTTGACTCGCATCAAGGGTACCACTGATCTCAGGGACGCTGCTACTGATGTAGATTTAGTCATTGAGGCGGCGATCGAACACATGAACGTCAAACGGGAGATCTTTGCAGAACTCGACACCATCTGCAGACCCGAGACCATCCTGGCATCAAACACCTCAGGCCTCTCAATTACGGAGATAGCCGCCGTCACCCGCAGGCCGGAGAAGGTGATAGGTATCCATTTTTTCAACCCGGCGCCTGTGATGAAGCTGGTGGAATTGATCCGCGGCTTCGTTACCTCTGATCATACCTTCGAGGTCAGTAAGGACTTGGTGGAGAAACTGGGCAAGACACCAATCGAAGTGAGCGAGTCGCCGGGGTTTGCAGTAAATCGCATTCTCTGCCCCATGATGAACGAGGCCATTTTCGTCTATTCCGAGGGAATTGCTTCAGCTGAAGATATCGACCAGGGTATGGTACTTGGCGCGAACCACCCCATTGGTCCTCTGGCGCTGGCCGACTTGGTGGGCCTTGACACCCTTTTGGCTGTCTTGGACGGGTTGCACCGGGAGTTGGGGGAGGACAAATACCGTCCAGCACCGTTGTTGAAAAAGATGGTACGCGCCGGACACCTTGGGCGAAAGAGTGGTAAGGGTTTCTACGACTACAATAAGTGACGGAGGGAGTAGGCTTATGCAGTACGATTTGACCGAAGAACAGCGCATGTTACAGAACATGGTGAGGCGGTTGGCCAAAGAAAAAGTCGAACCAGGAGCGGCTCGGCGAGATGTGGATGGTGAATTCGACTGGGAAATGGTCGAGTTAATGCGGGAGAACGGACTCTATGGAATCGATTTCCCCGAGATCTATGGGGGGTCCGGAGCAGGTATGCTGGCGATGGCAATCACTGTTGAGGAACTGTCCAAGGTGGACGCAGCGTGCGGCCTCCTGGTTGCCGACCATGAACTCGGAAGCCTACCAATCATGCTGGCGGGCAACGAGGAACAGAAACAACGGTTGTTGCCTAGACTCGCCACAGGTGAACACTTGGCCGCCTTTGCTCTGACGGAACCCGCTGCCGGTTCTGATGTTGCTCACCTGCGATGCCGAGCCGTAAAGGATGGAGATTTCTATATCCTTAACGGCAGAAAAAACTTCATCACCAACGGCGGGGTGGCCGATATTATCACGGTATACGCGGTTACAGATCCGGAAGCGAAAGGTCACAGAAATGCGGCTGTATTTGTGGTGGAGAAGGGCACACCCGGATTCTCCGTAGGGAAGAAAGAGGACAAACTGGGGATTCGCTGGTCTGATACGGTGGAGCTGATTTTCGAAGACTGCAGAGTGCCGGCTGAAAACCTTCTCGGACAGGAGGACGAAGGTTTCCATATTATGATGAAGACGCTCAATTTCTCCCGTCTCGGCGTAGCTGCCCAGGCGGTGGGTATTGCTGCAGGGGCTCTCGAACACGCTGTCGCCTATGCCAAAGAGCGGGAAAGTTTTGGCACACCCATCATCCGGCACCAGGGCGTAGGGTTCAAGCTGGCCGAGATGACCATGCGTACGGAGGCAGCTAGACAGTTAGTCTACAAGACCTGTGCGCTGTATGAGCCACTGCCCAAGGATATGAGTCGAATCAGTCCGGAGCTGATTCGTATGAGTGCTATGTCCAAGTGCTTATCCGGCGATGTTGCTATGTGGGTCACCACGGAGGCAGTGCAGGTGTTCGGTGGCTATGGCTATATAAAAGAGTTTCCGGTGGAGCGAATGATGCGAGACGCCAAGATCACCCAGATCTATGAAGGCACCAATGAAATCATGCGGCTGATTATCGCTAATACGCTTTAGTCGGTTGAGCCGGTTGAGTCTGTTAAGCTGGTTTGGCCAGCTTAGTTGTTTGACCCGCTCAGCCTGCTGACCTCAACCGGCCTATATCCGCTCCGGCAAATTGGAAGTACTCAGCAAGAGGAGATAGTCGATGAAAAGAGATGATGATGTGGTAATCGTGGCGGCCGTTCGGACTGCCATCGGAACATTTGGCGGCAGTCTCAAAGATATGAGAGCCCACCAAATGGCAGCCCACGTCACGCGTGCAACGTTGAAGCAAGCCAACAATCTGGATGCCAATCTTCTCAGCGACGTCATCTTGGGTGATTGTTTGCAGAGTACGGATGAAATAAACACCTCCCGCACCACCGCACTGGCAGCGGGAGTCCCATTCAGTGTGCCAGCCTTCACCATCCAGAGACAATGCGCCTCCTCTATGCAGGCCCTCATCAGCGGGGCCCAACAGATTCAATGTCAGGACAGCGATGTAGTTCTGGTCGGGGGTGTTGAATCAATGAGTTCTGCTTCCTACTATTTGGATCAAGCCCGCTGGGGCATGAGGTTGAGAAACCACGAAGTCATCGATTCAGTCTGGGAGGCACTGCATTCAGGCAGTCGCGTCCTCGGGGAGCCAATGATTATGGGAATGACTGCGGAGGCGCTGGCCGAGAAGGAAGATATCTCGAGAGAGGAACAGGATCAGCTGGCCCTCGAGAGCAATAACAAGGCCGAAGCCGCAATCACAGCGGGACGATTTGAGGAAGAAATCGTACCCATCGAGGTGCGTGGTCGCAAGCGAGAACCTGTGGCCTTTGCCCAAGATGAGCATCCCCGTTTCGGTTTGAAAATTGAGGATCTCCGGAAGCTCAAACCAGTTTTTAAACGGGATGGTACGGTCACGGCCGGCAACTCTTCCGGGATCAATGATGGCGCGG
>CP070692.1:2123452-2135742 GCA_020353215.1 Deltaproteobacteria bacterium | reverse complement strand
GGCAAACACGATGTCCTAGCTACAGCCGTCTCGCCAGGCACGCTCGCCTTGCCGGATTGGGTTGTGACGACGACGGTTGCTTAGTGTTTGCTGCTTAGTGATTAGTGGTCGACCGCCGCTGGCACCTGGTTGTTCAAGACTTGATCTTCGCATTTTGCAGCGGGGTACCATGGATTAATGGCAGGGGACGCCAGCGGCTGCCAGCCACAGTTTTCCGTTGACTTCGTTAACGCGTATCCATTAGTTTGAGGGCGGTGGGGGCGTTGGGAAAGGTGGAAAATTCCGTAGGGTGAATTCTGACGACAGCTTATGGCAAAAAAGAAAGCTTCCAAAAAAGAGCGCAGAAGGCATCAACCAGTTTCGCTCACACTGGAAGAGCAAGCCCAAGTGCAAATGCTCCTGGACCGGTTGGCGGTCCAAGACCCCAACGGTGAGACCTTTGATCAGTTCCTGGACAGCTTAAGGCCCCTGGTTCAGCTGTCTTCTGACTTCACCCGCGCTTTCGTTGAAGCCCTCGGAGGCACAGCGACTCCGACGGCTGTCAAAGTGCTGCAGGCGCTTCAGGAAATACCGGCAGCAAGACCAGTTCGCCGTGCCCTCAAGACCGCACTCTACCGCTTGAGGCGTCAAGGCCTCATCCCTGAGCAAGAAGAGTCGGAACCCGTGCAACGAGTTCTCGTCCCGCGGCCAGCAGATCGTCAGGCCGTGGCCTGGGCTAGCTGGCCGGAAAGTGGAGGAGAACGCGGGGTGGTACTCAAGGTTCCCGATGTCGGCCGCGGGTATGTGATGGCCGTTTCGGTACTGGATTCGGAAGGTTGCTTCAAGGAGCTTGACGCAGTCCAGACCACGCGCAAGGGGGTGATGGACCTCCTTGACGGGATCACTGGTGGGCTACCGGGGAGATTGATAGAAGTTCCTGTGTCTCATTTCCGCTTCTTGTTTGAAGAGGTTGCCGAACTCCACCACCAGAAGAAAAGGGAACTGCCGTCCGAATACGACATTATCCTTAAGTATCTCACATCCTGGGCTGACGCACCCTCAGGTCCTCACATCTACCAACTCTTGGATGCTGACGAAATTGCCGGTGATTCGCTTCTGCTCAGAAGTTCGGGCAGTATTCTGGACCTGCCACCGTTCACGACCTGGCGGCTTCCCGAAGAGGTAATAAGTTCCTTTTCCGAGAGAATTAAGGCTGTAAGCGAAAGTCGACTGGTCATCTCCCAGAGTACCCAGCTGGAGCGGATTGAGCAAATTGTACGGGAGGCTTCGGCGGAGCTCTTCACCCCGGAGTTGCGGCAACGCTATCGTCGCTTGCTTGAAGAGGCTGCTCTGCTCCTGTACCTGGAAGATCGTCGGGAAGAGACCAAACGGGTATTGGCAGTCGCCATTGACCTGGGGAACGAAGTTGGTCGTCTGACCGAAAACAACTTCGTTTTGGGTTTGGTGAAGCGCTCAATTGGAAGTAAGGTTGATCTGGAGCAAGATGACGCCAAGGAAAGCACCACCCAAGAACAGACCACGGAATCAGGACTGATCATTCCGCGGTAGCAGGTTTGAAGTGTCAAGCCGGCAAAATGGGTAATTACTCGGGCCGCGGGCCGAGCAACCCGCGAGTGCATTCGTAGTAGAGCTGCTCTGGTTGAGGCCGGGTCCACCTTTAAACCATGAGATTCTATCGTAGTACGAAAGAAGTGCTTGCCGCTTACCGCTCACTGCTTACCGAAGAAGCTGCCAAAGCTCCGTGTGACGCTGTTGGTGACTCTCGGCGGTGAAGAAAGTGAGGCATTCAACATGTTGAAGACCATCAGTGTTCGGACCTCCGCTCAAACCGAGATGGTGGATGTGACCGGCCAGGTGCAGAGGGAACTGGGCGCAACCGAGGTGAAAGAGGGCCGTCTAACCCTCTACGTCCCCCATACCACCGCGGCGATTACCATAAATGAGGGTGCGGACCCCGCAGTCAAGGCCGACATCCTTATGGTGCTCAACCAGATCGTCCCATGGCGGGCCGACTACAAGCATATGGAGGGCAACTCCCCAGCTCACGTGAAGGCGAGCCTGCTGGGAGCGGCCGAGACGATGCTTGTCTCGGGTGGGCGTCTGGTTCTTGGCACCTGGCAGAAGATATTCTTTTGTGAATTCGATGGGCCGAGAAACCGTAAGCTTCATCTGCAAATTGCCGCCTTATGTAAATGAGCGAGGACCGATCTCAGAATGGCTTGCGGGAAACTTTTTCCTTGACACTCACCAAAATTTTCCATAGAGTCCTCTGACTAGAAATAAGTTTCACAAAGTAGCAAGCAGACTCGGCAGACTTAGATTTGCGAATCTTTGTGGCCGATCGTAAGGTGTCAATAGAGATTGTGAATCTTTTCTTGACATCTGTGAGTGATCCAGTTAGTTTAAAATCCAATCAAAAAGCTAGGTGAAAAATGAGAGCCCTTGTCTTTTTGATCCTGCCCTACATTGCAACCGCCACTGACATCTTTGGCGGGGCTCACTTGCAGCAGCGAACTACTCAGAGAAGCGCAAAGTTCCGTCGTGTTCCAATAGGTCATCTAGATGATGACGATTGTTTTCCAACTGGCCCGAGCCTTGGTCCCAGATAGTTTTATGAGCCTAGAAAAAATCCTCCAGGATAAGAAACCCACCATTTTGCAGGGATGGTTCGAAGCCATTCTGGAGACTTATCCCACCGATACCAGACGTTTCTTGAAAAATAAGAAGGACCGGTTCAAGAACCCGGTTGCGCACGAAATCTCCCAAGGAATGGAGGGGATCTTCGATCAAGTGATAAGTGGGGGAAGTCCAGACGAAATCTCTCCATTCCTCGAAAGAGTCGTTAAGGTTAGGGCCGTTCAGGATTTTACCCCTTCCAAAGCTCTGGCCTTTATATTCGAGTTGAAGTCCCTGGTCAGGGCGGCGCTAGCGGCCAATTTAAAAGAACCCCAGATCCATGAAGATTTGTTGAGTCTTGAGCGGAAGATTGATGAACTGGGCCTTCTCTCGCTCGATCTCTACATGAAGTGCCGGGAGAAGATCTACGAACTCAGAGTGAACGAGGTGAAAAACAGGGTCGGCAGGTTATTGGAAAGAGCAAACATGATATGTGGGATCCCGGAACGCGAGGGAGACCCAGAGGTGTGTACCACTGATAACTTAACTTGAAGCGAGGTAACTGTAAATGGGCGTCTGGGTTTCCTTTTTTGCGGTTATAGTGCTCATTGTAATCCCTTGGGTGGGGGCGCAGGGGGCTGGCCAGTATCTTTTTGGGATCGTCATACCCTACGTGGCCGTTCTGGTCTTTATTCTAGGGTTCGTTTACCGAGCCACTAAATGGGCAAAGACCCCGGTACCCTTTAAGATCCCCACCACCGGGGGACAGATGAAGAGCCTTCCTTGGATCAAGTCAAATCCTCTTGACAATCCCTCCAACAATGCCGGAGTTATTGCGAGAATGGCGCTGGAGGTGCTCGCCTTTCGTTCTTTGTTCAGGAACAGCAAGCTGGAGTTGAGGGAGGGTCCTAAACTCGACTATGCCTCCAACAAATGGCTCTGGATAGCAGCATTGGCATTCCACTATACTTTTCTGGTCGTGTTTATCCGACACTTCCGCCTTTTTATGGAGCCGGTGCCCGGTTTTGTAGGTTTATTGGAGAGCGTAGACGGTTTCATGGAAGTCGGGCTGCCGAGGCTCATGATGAGTAGTCTTATTCTGCTGCTGGCAGCACTCTACCTGTTTCTTAGGAGAGTTGCCGTACCACAACTCCGGTATATTTCTCTAGCCGCTGACTACTTTCCACTTTTTCTGATCATAGGGTTGGTAAGTTCAGGGATACTCATGCGCTATTTTATACGGGTGGATATCACCAGCGTCAAGGAGTTGATCATGGGTTTGGTGAGTTTTCGTCCTACCGTTCCGGAAGGGATAGGCGTTATCTTTTTTATCCACCTGTTCCTCTTGTCTGTGTTGATTGCCTACTTCCCCTTCAGTAAACTGATGCATGCGGGAGGGGTCTTCTTCAGTCCTACCAGAAACCTACCCAATGACAACCGGGTGAAACGGCACATCAACCCCTGGAACTACCCGGTAAAGGTTCATACATATTCAGAATATGAGGATGATTTTAGAGAGAAGATGAAGGAAGTCGGACTCCCGGTTGAAAAGGAGTAATGATGGCCAAGGTTGGAAGTCCAGAAGAACTGGCGAGAATTGACTATTCTCCCCCAAAGAAGTCTTGGATGGATATCCCCCCGGAATTCAGGGAGGGCAGGTGGTGTTACGGTTCTAAGGCTAAGGACCACGCGGTTGTGGGCCTTCCGAATCCGCGCGCCTGGTCACCTGCTGATGAAGACTGGAAACTCCCGGATAACTGGAAAGAGATTTTTCTCGAAGGGATGAGGGAGCGGCTACACAAGTACCGCAGTTTCCAACTTTTCATGGACATATGTGTACGGTGCGGGGCATGTGCGGACAAATGCCACTTTTTCATCGGCTCAGGCGACCCCAAAAACATGCCGGTACTCAGGGCGGAACTACTCAGATCGATATATCGGGGGGAGTTTACCACAGCAGGGAAGATCATGGGGAAGCTTGCCGGGGGGAGAAAACTTACCTACGATGTTTTCAAGGAGTTGTTCTACTATTTCTTTCAGTGCACCGAATGCCGGCGCTGCTCGCTTTTCTGTCCCTACGGTATTGATACGGCTGAAGTTACCATGATCGGTCGGGAGTTGCTCAATTTGTTGGGCTGCAACATCGACTGGATTACGGGGCCGGTGGCCAACTGCTACCGAACGGGAAATCACCTGGGAATTCAGCCTCATGCTTACCATTCTATGCTTGAGTTCTTCTGTGAGGAGATTGAGGAAATAACGGGCATATTGCCGGAGCCCAGCTTCAACAGGAAAGGGGCGGAGATCCTGTTCATCACCCCATCCGGGGATGTGTTCGCCGACCCGGGCACCTTCACCGCCATGGGTTACATCATGCTCTTTCATTACCTTGAAGGTCTTGGCCTGGATCTTACCTGGAGCACCTACGCTTCAGAGGGTGGGAATTTTGGTTTTTTCACCTCTCACGAAATGGCCAAGAGACTGAACGCCAAAATGTATGCCGAGGCTGAGAGACTGGGGGTGAAATTCATCATCGGCGGCGAATGTGGCCATATGTGGAGAGTGTGTAATCAATACATGGACACCTTTTGGGAGCCCCCAAAATCTCTAGAGACACCGGTCTCGCCCATTACCGGTACCCGGTTTGAGCATGCGAAAGAACACAAGATGATTCATATCTGTGAGTTCACTGCGGACTTGATCAAACATGGCAAACTGAACCTGGATCCGAGCCGTAATGATCCGTACCGGGTGACTTTCCATGACTCCTGCAACACGGCCAGGGGCATGGGATTTTTTGAAGAGCCGCGATATGTCTTGGAAAATATCGTCAACCATTTCCACGAGATGCCGGAGAGCACCATCAGGGAACAGACCTTCTGCTGTGGCAGTGGATCAGGACTTAATACGGATGAGTTTATGGACATGAGAATGCGGGGAGCTCTCCCCCGGGCAAATGCTGTCCAGTACGTCCATGACAGACACGATGTGAATCTGCTCTCCTGCATCTGCGCCATTGATCGTGCCACCCTGACAACCTTAACGGAATATTGGGTTCCGGATGTGGAGGTCAGCGGCGTGCACGAATTGTTAGGCAACGCCCTGATCCTCGAGGGGGAGAAAAAGAGAACCATGAATCTGCGTGGCGAAGAATTCCCCTGGGTGGAGGAAGAAGAGGAAGAAGAGGTTGAAGAAGCAGCTGAAGAAGTTGCTGATGAGGAAGCGGCAGGAAAAGCGGAGGGTGAAGAGTAATGTATAACAAAGGCACAATCATCACCGGACTCGTCATCTTTGTTGTCCTGTTCACCTCACCCTTTGTGCTCGGTTTGGTGACATCTGGCCCACCGCCGGAACCAGAGCTTACGGCGAAAGCCAAGCAGGCAAAGCAGTGTGTGGAAGTCAAAGAGTTCATGGTGGAATCCCACATGCAGCTGCTTGACGATTGGCGGAATGAAGCTGTCCGTGAAGGCAAACGAACCTATGTTGCCACCGACGGCAAACCTTACACGGTGAGTTTGCAGAACACTTGTATGGAGTGCCACTCCAATAAGAGCAAGTTTTGCGATCAATGCCATAACTATGCTGGAGTAGATCCTTACTGTTGGCAATGCCATATTGCGCCGAAGGAGAAGTCGTGATGGAGAGGAGCAGAAGGAGCTTCTTAAAACTGGTCGGGATCTCCACCTTGGGGCTCGGAACTCTGTCGGCTGTAGATCTTCTCGATAAAGTCGACCTGAGGGCCCAAGGATTTGGACCGGACCCGAAAGCATTGCAGGGAGAAAGGTGGGCCTTGGTGGTGGATGTGGAGAAGCTGGATGAAGAAACCACTCGAAAGGCCATAGAGGCCTGCCACCTGGTCCACAACGTTCCGCATTACGAGGATTATGAGGAAGAGATCAAGTGGATCTGGACTGACACGTATGAACACGCCTTCCCCGGACAAGAGTACGACTACCTTGCCGAAGAAGTAGAAGAAAGGCCTTTTCTCTTACTCTGCAACCACTGCAGCAACCCCCCTTGCTGCAGGGTCTGCCCCACCCAGGCAACCTGGCAGCGGGAAGACGGCGTTGTCATGATGGATCAGCATCGCTGCATCGGTTGCCGTTACTGTATGGCTGCATGTCCTTTCGGAGCACGAAGCTTTAACTGGAAAGATCCCAGGACGACTTACTTCAAGGACAAAGAGCCGCCGAACCCAAGGTATCCCACCCGAACCAAGGGGGTGGTGGAGAAGTGCAATCTGTGCGCCGAACGGCTGGCCGAGGGATCAATGCCGGCCTGCGTTGAGGCGGTCAAGGATACCAAGGCGATAGTCTTTGGCGACCTGGAAGACCCCCACTCCGAGGTGCGGGAACTACTTCATGAACACTTTGCCATTCGGCGCAAACCAGAACTCGGGACAAGTCCCAACGTCTACTACATAGTGTGAGGTGGTTATGCTTGAGACTGCTCTCAAAGGAAGCAAGAAATACTGGCTACTGTTATTAATTTTGTTTGGTATTCACGGGGCAGGTGCCACCGCCTTTCTTTATCAGCTCAATAAAGGGCTGACCGTGACAGGCATGAGCAGGGACGTTTCCTGGGGCATCTATATCGCCCAGTTCACCTTTCTGGTCGGAGTGGCAGCCTCGGCGGTCATGGTCGTGCTGCCCTACTACCTGCACAACGTCAAAGAGTTCGGCAAGATTACCATTCTAGGCGAGTTTCTGGCTGTGGCCGCGGTTAACATGTGTTTGCTCTTCATCCTGGTGGACCTCGGCAAGCCCATGCGGGCGTTGAACGTTATCCTGCACCCGACCCCCAACTCCATATTGTTCTGGGATATGGTTGTCTTAAATGGCTATCTTTTCCTTAACATCGTCATCGGCTGGGTGGTATTGAGCGCCGAGCGCAAACAGGTTCCACCGCCCACCTGGATCAAGCCCGTCATATATCTTTCCATTCCCTGGGCGGTCAGTATTCACACGGTTACCGCTTTTCTCTATGCGGGCCTGCCCGGAAGGCACTTCTGGCTCACCGCCATTATGGCGGCCCGCTTTCTGGGGTCAGCATTCGCAGCCGGGCCTGCCCTGCTCATTATTTTGTGCCTGATCGTCCGGAAGGTGAGTAAGTTCGATCCCGGAAGGGAAGCCATCCAGAAAGTGGCCAACATTGTACTCTATGCCATGATCATCAGCATCTTTTTCGTATTGCTGGAGCTGTTTACCGCCTTCTATAGCCAGGTACCGGGCCACATGCATGGTTTCGTCTACGATTTTGTCGGCCTTCATGGTCACGGAAATCTGGTTCCCTGGACCTGGGCCTTTGCGATAATGGCAGTGGTGGCAACACTCATGCTGCTCTGTCCCCCGCTTCGCAAGAATGAGACCACACTGGCAATAGCTTGTCTGTTGGTATTCTTTAGCCTTTGGATCGAGAAAGGGATTACCCTGGTCATTACCGGATTTATCCCTAACCCCTTGGAGACAATCACCGAATACGTTCCCACCCTCCCGGAGCTGGCAATCACCGCCGGGGTTTGGGCCACCGGCTTCTTGATTCTAACCGTGCTCTACAAAATCGCGGTCTCGATAAAAGAAGAGGTGGGTGCTTGAGGCGTGCTACCTGTAAGCCCAGAGAAAAGCTCATGCAGAAACTGCATGAGCTTTTTTGGTTGCAGATCTCAACTATCTGGTACTGTGGACCCAGTACGGTCCAGTCATTACGCTGCGCTGTCATTTGTAGTCATTAGGTTATTATGCCATATATGACTGGATCACCGACTCATGAGTCCTCCACGGAGTGGTGATTATTCGCTGAAGCGACGCAAATGACGGCGAAGCCAAATGACCAGCAGAGCGAGGTGACGCAGTACTCAGTGGGTTAGGGCAGCTCATAAAAAGCGCATCAAACGACAGTAGAAGCTGGATCCTACTGCTTTTTTTAAAAGTCCTCCGACAAAAGGTTGACAAAAGAAAATATTCACGATATAGTGGGCGCCGGTGTCCAAGCGAGGTGATTTTGTCTTGTAACACCTTGATTATACTACAAATATTCAGCGTGTTTCATCCCACCCTCAGTTTAGGTAAATCCAGCACATAAGGAGGTGACCAGTAGATGTGGGAAGTGACAGTGGACAAGGATAAGTGCACGGGCGATGAGGAATGTGTCGAAGTCTGCCCAGTGGACGTATTCGAAATGGTCGATGGCAAGGCAGAACCTGTGAATGCCGAGGAGTGTTTGGGCTGCGAAAGCTGTGTGGAGGTTTGCGAGACCGAGGCGATCACTGTTGAGGAAGTATAAGGATCGCGGCCAGGAGGAACCCGGATTCTGCGGAACAAGGAGCACCTGGATCTCTTGTACGGCATTCAGACTTCTTTCGTTGAGGCAAGGCAAACATTCCAATTCACCCCGTGTAGTGCGTGGCTGCTTTCTATCGTAGATCCTTGCCGTAATGTTCTCGGCTTAGGTGTTTACAACAACCTGGTTCAATCAGCGGTAAAAGCGAAACCGGCACGTCAGGAGGAGAACGCTAAATGTGGGAAGTAACAGTGGACAAGGACAAGTGCACGGGCGATGAGGAGTGCGTCGACGTGTGCCCAGTGGACGTATTCGAAATGGTCGATGGCAAGGCAGAACCCGTGAATGCCGAGGAGTGTTTGGGCTGTGAGAGCTGCGTCGAGGTCTGTGAGACTGAAGCGATCACAGTTGAAGAGGTCTAGGACTTCCGTAGCAGAACACCCCTGATTCCTGAAGAAATCTAAGAAGCCGGAGTTCCCCTTTGGAGTTCCGGCTTTCATTTCCAGCCCTTCAGCCCTCCCTTCATCCATGCTCAGGGACGGTCTTCATGCCTTTGGCGGGACCACCAGACCCAGCCGCTTTGTGGGACTTCTCGGGGCGGGTGCGACCTGCGGCGGAGGCTCCCTCGAAGCCCTCCCTTTGGTCTGAACTCAGGGTCGAAGACAGCCGAGTCGAGCCCCGCCTTTCGTTTCGTGAATAGTTGCGGGTTAGCCAGAAAGCTTGAGTTGGGAGTGAAGGTTAATCTGGCTCAAAAGGAGGCGATAACCAATGTGGAAGGTAACTGTGGACACGGATAAATGTACAGGCGATGCGGAATGCGTGGACGTCTGTCCGGTAGACGTCTACAAGCTCACAGAGGGTAAAGCTGATCCAGTAAATGAAGACGACTGCCTAGGATGCGAGAGTTGCGTAGAGGCCTGTGACTTTGACGCTATCACGGTCGAAAAAGTTTAGCTTTGCATACAGACTCCGCCTAAATAATGAAGACAATAAAGCCGGGGCCCTGTGGTAGGGCCCCGGCTTTATTAGTAACCCTGCTGATAGCAAATTCAAGACAGCGCCTACCCGGATGCTACTGGGCACGCTCCCGCGGAAGCGTTACTTCTTCTTTGGGTGGCACTTGACACAAGTAGTTGGAATGTCTGCGTATTTTTGCTTGTCCTTCTTCTTCAATTCCTTGTGACACCCTTGGCAATTGTTGTGAAAGGCGAGTTTTAGATTGAGTGTTTGCTTGTCCTTGGAAAGCTTCTTCTCGCCTTTGATTGTCGGTTCATTGTGGCATTCGCTGCATTTTTGAACCTTATCCCCTTCTTTCCAGGTGTTCTTGCCGTCCTTGTACACATGGTGGCAATCGACGCATTTGCCGCCGTACTCGTCGGCATGCTTCTTGTGGGAAAATTTCACCGGGCTCTTGGTGTGCTTAGACCACAGTGCGTCTTGAATGATAATCACATCTGGCGCCTTTTGCTCATCAGCAGCCCCGCTCGGTCCCAAAAACACAACACCGCACAAGAAGGCCAGTACTGCAAGAACTGTAAGGAAACGCTTACCCATGGCTACGTTTACCCCCTTTCTCTGGTCTTGAATGAATAACTCCCGCTGTTCACCCGAACGTCCACAGGAACCCTGATCCAACCGTCATACGCGGCTGGTACTGAAGCCTTATTAAAGGAATCTATACAGGAATGTGAAAGATTTGTCAAGCTCGATTCACCCGGCACAAAACGGGGTACGTTTTCCGTACCAGGGGACGATACAGCACCCGAAAGTCGACCACTAATCAGAATTCTTAACCTTTGCGTCTCAAGCCTCACGTCCTTGATAAGGTTAGCGTTTGCGGACACCAATACTCAGGTTGGTGCTTAGGACACCACCCAGTGCTGAGTTAGAAAAGGACATCGTGCTAAGCAGAGGCTTCTTCTTCGTCCTCGAAGCCCAAGGGTTTTCTGCCGAAAACTTTCGCAATCCAGATACTCAGCTCATAGAGGAGCAACAAAGGACCGGCCATCATTATCTGGGTGACAATATCAGGAGGGGTGAGCACGGCGGCGAGCATAAATATTATGAGGATGGAGTACTTTTGCTTCCGACGGAGCATTTCAGCATTCACGAGTCCCAACCTAGCCAGGAAGAAGGTAAACAGCGGCAGTTCGAAGATGAACCCAAAGGCAAACAGCAGTTTGGCGGCGAACTTCAGATACTCCCGGATGCTGGGCATGGCCCTGATACTGTCGCTAGCAAAACCGATGAAGAACTTGAAGCCGAAGGGAAAGACGACGAAATAGCCGAAGAGTGCACCTCCCACGAAGAAGAAAGTGGAAAAAAGAACAATGGGAAACATGGCACGCCGTTCCCGCTGGTAGAGGCCAGGGGCAATGAAGCGCCAGAGTTGGTAAATAATCACCGGCGAGGCCAGGCCAATTCCGCCTAGCAGTGCCACTTTGAGGTAAGTGAAGAAAGCTTCGGGGAGGGCGGTGAAGATCAAACCCTCTCCAGGCGGCATGACCTGAAGGAGGGGTTGCATGAGGACTCTGAAAAGCTGTTCAGCGAAAAAATAACAGATGACAAAACCGATACCGACGGCTACAAAACATATGATTAGCCTTTTGCGAAGTTCTTCAAGATGCTCGGTGAAAGGCATCTTGTTATCGGTATCATTCGTCGCCATGGGCGGGCTTCTCCTGCTCTGGCGTGGAGTGTGGGCCAGCTTCGCCTTTCTCATTACTATCAACGCTTGCGGAGGTTTTCTCTGAATCGGCTTCGTCGAACCTAAGCGACTCGGCTTCGTGCCCACCGAAATCGTCGGCATCGTCTTCCGCACTCGGGGTTGAAGAAAGAGTTGCGTCCACCCATGTCTGTTTGGTGTCGTCCACGGCCTGTTTCAACTCGGAGAAATCGGTGTTTGTCTCAAGACTCTCCTTGAGTTCGTCGGTGGCTTTCTTAAATTCAGCAAAACCCCGACCTAGGGCTCGCGCCAGTTCCGGCAGTTTTTTGGGCCCGACAACGATCAACGCTATAGCGCCGAGCAATAGAAGCTCTGGCATGCCAATCCCAAACATCTAAGAAGTCTCCTACGGTGAAACAAAAAATTGCTAATAATATACATTAGTTGGAAACACTGAATTGTAGTTAGTTTTCTATTGACTGTCAACCATATTTGCTCACAGGACTTTCCCCAAAAATGTCATTAGCGAGCCCGGCATAGGGGAAGACTGCTCCACAACGAGCAATGGAAGATCCCTGCAGGGAGCTTCAGGGAGTCTTCGAAATGCAAGGAAGAAATCTGATCTGATTGTAGTTCGCTCGCAGTCCCGCAGTCCCCCATGGCGGGACTGCGGTTAGTGCTCGCTGATCCATTTTCGCGCCATTTTATGGCAATGTCCCTTTTAACCAAG
>CP070692.1:2111038-2123352 GCA_020353215.1 Deltaproteobacteria bacterium | reverse complement strand
GGAGGAAGGCTGGATCATTACTTGTACGGGCTCAAGCAGTTGTTGAAAAAGGACATTGAAAACATACTCCCCGGCCACGGTGTTCCCGTGGCGGCCACCGGCAGACGCACGGTCGAAGAGACATACGAGGGCGTGATGATGAAGGTCATAGAGGTCGAGCCCGAATCCAAAACAACCTGGATGGAAGGCGCGCAGTTACTGGCTCAAAAGGGGCTTTTAGAAGAGGTCGTGTATTGCTGTGACAAAGAGCTGGCCCTCAGACCGGGAAAATTGTCAGCCATGCAGCTCAAGGCCTTTGCACTGAACGACATGGGTAGGTGTGACGAGGCTATTGAGATTTTAGATCAGATCCTGGCGGAACAAAGTGACAATGTTTACGCCCTGACGGCGAAGGGCCATGCTTTGCTCGGTCTGCAAAAATACCAAGAAAGCCTGCCATACTTTGATGATGCTTTGGCCATAAACCCGGAGATCAAGGAAGCCCAGGTATTCAAAGGCATGGCCTTGACCTTTTTGGGAAGACACGACGAGGCCATGAAAATAGAAGCTTTCAAGACGGAGTTTGCCCAGAGATTCAAGCAGGAAATAGATAAACAGCAGCAAGAAACAAAGCAGGAAGATTCAAGCTAGGGGCAGTAACGTTTGATCAAGAGTTGACGGGCTACAAATCCCCCTTTGTCCCCCTTTTCGAAAGGGGGATAATTTTAATGTGATTTCAATATGTTTTCCCCTTTGACAAAGGGGGGGTAGGGGGGATTTTACAGAGCATGAGAATCATGACAGATTCCTGAATTGAACAGCATTGGGACTAAAGTCGCCGCATCGATTGCAGCTTCAATTCAATTGTGGTCGGATCGAATACAAACAGAAGAGGAGACACGAATGACGGATGAGTTCTTGGCACTGTTTGAGTCTGCAAAAGCTCTGGTAACCTACATTGATAACGAGCATGTTTTTGACAAAACCGCGAGCATGGGATGTGGTGGTATGGATACCTACCAATCGGACACCTTTTACGATCTAATTGCAAATGCCAGAACAGCCCTAAACGAAGTTGAAAACGGTTTGAAAGCGACCGATTGATTTATCGTCTTGTCCCGGCAAAGAGAAATCATCAAATGTTAGACATTGTAATGGCACCACAGTCCCTGAAAGTCTGTGGCCCGGGAAGCCGAGGAGGATAAATGGCGATAGAGGAAATCAGTTATGAAGAGTACATGAAGAAGATCGACGAAATAGAGAAGCGGTATTTGTCCGATGAGGAGGGCTTTCCCGAGGGCGCCAAAGAAAAAGGATTGGAGATTTGTAAAAAATTTCGGCGGGAGGTGGAAGAACTCGGTCCTGAGAACTGTGAGTACTACATTGATACCATTTACGGGCTGCCCATGCACAAACCTAAAGAACGTAAGGAGTGAGGTGAAGATCAATCCTCAAGTACGCCACATAATGCAAAAAGAGAACATTCAATATGTTGACTGTGCTCACTGTGGGGCTCGGGTACGTTTAGAGGATGCCGTTGACTACAAGCACACGCTTATTTATGGTGAGCATTACCACTGCAGGGATTGTGATCCCAAAGGTGTTTGGGATTGCGTCAGTCATCATGTGGATATGGACGTACACTGAGAGACCTTTGACTCCATTGCCTGCTCTATCAGTATACAGTTCAGTAGGGCGGGCGTCCCTGCCTGCCGAACGGCTACATTCTTTCTATTAGTTCCGGCGGCGGATCTTTGTGGGGCTGAATTTTCTCCTTGACCTCATCACTTAACGCACCGATATCAATCTGGGTCAAGGTCCTTTCCGTATCCACAAGCACGATCTCCGCTGCCTTGCTCGTCACCGTTGTGTGACCTGATAAGATGCCCCGTTCTTTGCAGTGGACTTCCTGTTCGTGCCAACCTTCATCTCCAATTACAATGCTGTAGCAGAAACTACCGTAAACCATCTCCATGATCTTGGCTTCTGTAATCGGTCCATCGGTTATCAGGGAAACGCTGCCTATTCCCAAGTCCTTTTCCGCAAACTTATCTTTCTCTAATAGAACCAGGTCCTGGATGGTGATCTCTTTCTTGGCCAACGGCTTTCTGGTGGCTGCAGCGACAAAATCTAGCACGGTAATGTGGTTCTTTTCATCCGTGTGTGAGAAATGCTTATAATTCAGGGCTCCGTGAGAATGAATCCATCCATTGATGATCACGTCAGCCGGCAGCGATTCCTGGTATTCAGCGATCCTTTGAGATCCGAGGGTGGTGTAGTCTTGAAGGTTCAGGTCGTTTCTTGGCAGTCCGATGTCTACAATGAGTTCAGGATGGTCTCTGTCCGCAAGCGTAAATCCATACCATTCAAGACTGCCCTCGAAAATCACACCCACTAGTTCACTGATTTTGAACGCCCTGCCCTTGGCATAATCTGCCATGAAGATGTGCTGGGGCAGCTCCCCGAGGGTAATTTCCAATGGCTCGGCTCGCTTCAATAGAGAAAGGTCTTTGAATCTCATCCCAACCTCTCCTTCACATAACTGTGATCCACCACGAATTTTCCGGTGTAGGTTCCGGGAAGGCCGTACATGTCTTCCAACAACACCCGGTGGATAACGCTAATCAGACCTCGAGCTCCAGTTCCTTCCTGTTCTGCCCGGCGCGCGACTTCAGTTAAAGCATTATCAGTGAGTTCCAGGTTGATGCCCCAGGATTTGAGGTCGTTTATGTAAGCCAGCAGCACGCTGTCTGCACTTCTGGTCATAATGTCCTTGAGGTCCTGGGTGGTCAGCTGATCGTAAACCACTTTCACCGGGAATCGTCCCATCAGTTGTCTTTCCATGCCAAAAGCAACCAAATCATCTGTTAGAAGATGATCTTTCCAGTTCCCTTGAATTCCCTGCCTGGTCATGCGTTTTCTGACCAGGATTTCGAGATTATCAAAAGCACCTCCGGCAATGAAAAGCACATGTCTTGTTGATAGCGAGATTCTTTCCTTGCCGATGTGAACGGTATTTTCTGCGCCATCAACCAATTGCAGCAGTCCCTTCTGCACACCCTTTCCGGAGACGTCTTTGTAGGCAACTGTTTCTGTGGCTATCTTATCAATCTCGTCCAAATACACGATGCCCATCTGCGCCACGCTCGGGTTTCCGCCGGCGGCGAAAAGAAGATCAACCAGTATATCACTGGCGTTCTGCCCCACGTAGCCCACCTCACTGAACCTAGTCATATCTTCGTGTACAAACGATACCCCCACCAGTCGAGATGCGGTTTCACTGGTGTAGGTCTTACCGCACCCGGTGGGACCAATAATTAAGATGTTGGCCCTAGGACTTCTGATGTTCTGCAATGCAAGGTCAATGTCCCCCTCGTTCTCGACGAGCGCTTCTTTCAGTGCCGCGCTAAGCCTTCTGTAATGGAAGGCAATAGCAGTGGAAACGACTTTTTTTCCTTTCTCTTGTCCAATTACGAAGCCGTCCATAGCCGTCTTGATGTCAGCCGGAGTTCTGTCAAACTCGATGACTTCTCGGACTGCTTCGAATGTTTGTTCTTCCCTGAGTAGTCCTATTTTTTCTCTTATGCGCTGTCGACTTTGTTCTGACACTCCGTCGTACATTTTCGTCACCCTGCTAGAGATAACCCTTTCTGGTCCCGGGAACCTTAAGATTTCCCCGGACGGCCCCCTCAGTTACTCCCGCAATTATTGCCAAAGCCCCCTTCCTGGGGTTTAATGGCGCGAACGGGCACATAGAGGTATTTCTCTCCTGCCTCTGTTTGCTCCGGCACTGCGTATTCCAAGGCAGAACCTTCTATTTCCTGCCCCCGACACAGTAGCTTTCCACCGTCAAGCTGCCTACTAATATCCTCAATTATGAGTTGCTCTTCTATGCTCCATTTCTTCTTGCTCATTGCTCTGTCGCACAGCTTACGTAATGTCTTACCTTCGTAGCTCCCAGGATCAAAGATGTCGATTAATCCTTCTGCCGCCTGTCCTGGCATGATTTCGAGAACGAGGGGCAGCAGTTGTTGCAGTTCTTCTGTTTCCAGAGCCCTTTTCGTCTCAGTGTCGGTCATCTCGTATCTCCTCCTCTGTACCCGGTTCCCCGGTTGATTTGCCTCGCCACGCAAGTGGTTCTTCCTTGGGAGAAGCCATTTTTCGATCTGTATTCCTCCCTACTGGTCGAATCATAGAAGATGTTCCTCACTTCTTGACTATGTAACAACATTCTACCCGAATCCACCATAAATTCGGCAACAATCTGTTTTGTCATAATTGCAGGGGGAATCAGGCTGGTATGTGCAGTTGTCTGTTAACGTTTCTTCTTGCAACATGATGCTGTCTTCTTAAACCCCGTTGGAGCGAGTGTGAATCGTCGACCTCGAGGCGATTCAATGAACCCGGTGGCGGGTAATACCATCGAGATAAGATGCGTTGCGACCTCAACAAAAAAGCACGCCAAGAGTTCAGTGCTACCCATGGGGCGGTGCCCAAAGGGCGATTTCCAGCGGGTGGTCGGCGGCAAGCCGGGCCCCTTGGCTCTCCAGATCCTTCTGTCTCTTTTGCAGGTACTTCACCTTTGCTTTGAGATACTCGCTGTCAGGATCTTTTCTATAATCCTCCTCAGCATCACGAAGGAGGACCCGGATCTCGAGGTACTCTTTCTCTACCCGCCGGACTTCCTTCTGATAGTTCTGGAACTCTTCCATCTCCCTTGCATCATCAAAAAGCCACATGGACATGACACAGACCTCATTTCGACCATGTTTTGGTATCATATGCCAACTACCCACCGGTAATCTGGAATTAACGCTTGTAATTGTAGCAACAGGGAGTCTCGATCGCTAGTATGTTTTCTGATTATAACCCTAAAGTTGGCCCTGAAGTATACCGTAAAGCTGCGCTTCGAGCTGAAAAACCTTTCATCAATAAGCCCATCTTTGCTATCCTGACTCATGGGACCTTCGGGGGTTGGAGAAATCAACACCAGACGGATGAGGTGCGACAAGGTGGAGGCGAGGGCCAAAAGATTGAAGCTGGCAGTGCTGATCTCCGGCGGCGGGAGCAACCTCCAGGCGATGATTGACCAGGCTGAGGCTGGGAGACTGCATGCGCAGATTGTTCTGGTGGTGAGTAGCAATCCAGAGGCGTATGGACTGACTCGCGCGCAGAATCACGGAATCAAGACGGCTGTCGTGGATTACGGAAAGTATGGCAGAAAGAATCTCCCAACGATTACCCGAAGCTCACTTCCCGATCACTTCGGGGATCTAGTCGAACGACAGCGTATCTACTCGGGACTTCCAGCGCATCGATTGGAGGATCGTCTGGCACGGTTGGTTCTGGCAGAACAGGAAATCGTCGGACTATTGGAACCGTTGAATCCTGACCTCGTTTGTCTAGCTGGCTTCATGAGGTTGTTATCTCCCTTTTTCATTGAACACTATTGCGGCGAAGGAACCTATCGCGTCATGAATATTCATCCGGCTCTCCTGCCCGCATTTCCCGGAAGTCATGGTTATGAAGACACTTTCTCATATGGTTGCAGGTTCGGTGGAATTACCGTCCATTTCGTGGATGAGGGAGAAGATACCGGGCCCATTATTGCTCAGGCGGTGTATCCCATCTGGCCGGAGGATACCCTGGATCTAGTAAAGAAGAGGGGCCTCGAGCTCGAATATGCGCTCTACTCACAGTGTATTCAATGGATGGCCCAGGGGGATTTGCTGGTCGAGAAGGCTGAAGACGGGAGACCACGGGTGCTCATTCTCGATCCTGACTACCCACGATTTATGGAGCAACTGACCCAACAGTCGTTTGCCAGAAATCCGATCTGAGATCTGGGATGTGGACAAACTAGGTATGTAAGGGACTGCCTTCCCGACCACAAAGATAGTGCAGAAGATTTGTTACCAGATACGATCAACTCGGCGGTAGGCTTAATCGCTTTATTGCGTCCGTTGAGAAATATCATAAAATATAAGACAGCAGGAAACAGCCAAACAATCCCACATCCCACATCTCACATGGCAAGAAAGGAGACAGCCGTGGCACGCTACAAACAGGGTCTTGCTTTTCGCTATGTGCAAGAAACCAAGTACCTCCGGGAACGATCCCCAAGAGACGATCTTGGCTCTATCCCAAGTCCGGCCCGTTTCAAGATCTATGGGGAGGCGAAGAGCTTTTCCTTGCCGCAACCAGACTTCAGCGAGTCTGCAGACCTGTGGCAATGTCTGGCCAGACGTAGATCCGAGAGGGATACTACTCAGGATCCCCTTAGCACTGAAGAACTTGCCAAACTCTTATGGTCCGCGCAGGGGGTCACCGCTCGGGCCGGTCCGCACCTGCTCCGAACCGCCCCCTCGGCAGGGGCACTCTATCCCTTCGAAACCTACCTCTACGTTGACCGGGTGGAGGGTATACCCCAGGGGATCTACCATTTTCAAGTCGCGGACTTTGGACTTGCGCTGTTGCACGAAGGTAACTTCAATCATCAAATAACCGCCGCCAGCTTGGGGCAGCCAGTAGTGCGGAAGGCTGCAGTTGTGTTTATCTGGACCGGTATGATGCTCAGGTGCATGGCGAAGTACCGCGAACGGGCAGTCAGGTATATCGCCATGGATCTGGGGCATGTCTGCCAGAATGTTCAGCTGGCCGCTACTGGTCTGGGCCTTGGTTCCTGCCCCATCGGGGCTTTCTATGATGATGAGGTAAATGAACTCATCGGCGTTGACGGAGAGGAAGAGACTGCTCTTTATCTGGTCACGGCGGGCAGACTCAAGTAATGGCAATGACGTGATTCGCGTCATTGCCCTCCGAGTGTCTCCCGTTCGGGACGAGGCAGAATTGTCAGCAGACACTCGACTGTAGATCGAACCGCTTCGCTCGGCAGTATTTGATACAAACGTATTCGCCTCTGACGTAGCGAATCCGCATTCTTTTGCGGCAGCGAACGCCGTGGGCAATAATCCTCACATGTTTACAGGTCCTGCAAAGCTCGGGAACCTTCACAATAGCCCTCCTGGATCAGCGTCATCAGCCCTTCGACCAGGGTACAAGCGTCTGTTGATAATTTGACTTTCGCTCGTTCAAATACGGTAGCTGCGGTTTTGAACTGCAAGATTCGTGCGGGATTTGGTTGTGGAAAAGAACTAGCCCGGATGTTTCATGAATTGCCGTGGCGAGACCATATCCGCGGTCGCAGTCACGCCAGGGCGTGATTCATGAAATAAGCGGGCTAAATTGGCACCGGTCACCGCTTTGCGCCGGCAGGTTCCTATTCTGCCAAAACTTCTATAATGGGCGGAATGACAGCAGTAGCTAGGTCAGTGCGCGAACCTCCCCCCAGGACCACCTCTAACCGGCCCCCAGCAACCTCGTCAGCGGTTTGTCTCATGAAGCGGGCGATGTCCAAGTAGCATTTCTTGGTGAGTCCCAGGCTGCCATAGTCTCCCTGGTGGGTGTCGAAGCCGAAATACCAGAAGATCAGGTCGGGTTTAAAATCGACGACGCGGGGGCGGAACTCGTCCACTACTTTGTTCGCGTAAACCTCATCCAGATTCGAGTCGCCTTTTCCCCGCAGCCCCCAGTAACCCCCAGGCGAGCGAACATCCACCTTGGTACCGTCAGGGGAAACAGTATCCATGGCGCAGAAGCAGACGTGAAGCACGTCAGGGTCGTTTTTGAGCAAATCCCTGGTGCCGTCGCCGTGGTGAGCATCAGTATCTAGGATAGCATACCGCTGGACACCGTGCACCTCGCGCAGGTAGGTGATGGTTATCACCACATCGTTGAAGCAACAGAAACCGCCGAAAAAATCTCTCCCCGAATGATGCCCTCCCGCGCCAATGAGAGCAAAGCCATTGTAGATCTCAGCAATCCAGATCTTTTCTCCGGCTAGGACCACGCCTCCCACGGAATGCCAGGCAGTAGAACACAGCGGATCTGCCTCCACTCCCCGGATGAGTTCGGGAGGATGCACTTTGAGGATCCACTTTTCCTCTATGGGGGGGGATTCGTAGAGAACAATGTTGTCACGAGCGAGCAGATAATCAATTGCCTGGGGGAAATCCTCCAGGCGAGCGCCTCGGGTAAGGTAGCTTCTGCGACTGAAGCTGGGATGATAAAAAACACCGGTCTTGTTCATGACAGCCTCTCTCCGCTCTGTACATGTGTTTTTGTTGAATCACGGCTAGGGCGGCGCTGCTCCTGCGGTTGTTGCCAACGGGCGAGGGCAGACCAATGCTGTTGCGTGGCTCGGCAATGGATTGCAAGAAGCGTCAGGGCATCGGCAAACACGGGGCTGCGTCTCAGGCTCCGACGCCGTTTCTTTCGTTTGGGGGTCAGCATGTAGCGGAGAGCCAAGTGGAGGAGATAGACCCGAGCACGTACGATCCGCGGAATAGTAAGGGGCTTGAAGTATTCCTCTACGTACTGGTGTACCGACTTACCCATATCCTGATCGCTGGGCATCGTTTCAATTGATGCCATCATCGGAGTGGCGGTCAGAGCGGCAAGTAGCAAAGGATCGGAGAGTCTTTCCCCCTTGCTCCGGAGGTCGTCCAAGACCGCAAGGTGTTGCCAAAAATGCTCGAGAAGTGTGTGGTTGCTTTCCTCGCAGGTTCGCAGGAAAACGTCGAGCTTGGGGAAAAGGAACTCTAGAACGGAGGCTCTTACAAGGAGTTCAAAGGCATTGAAGGTTCCGTCCCGTCGCAAGATCTTCATGATTTCCTCGCGGACTCGTGAAACCGGGCACTGGAGAATGTGACCGCGCTGGCGCTGCATAGCTTCCCAGGTGGATTTCTCAACCTGGAACTGGAGAGATGCCGCGAGACGGATGCCACGAAGAATTCGAATGGGGTCCTCCTGGAAACGTATGTCCGGGTTGCCGATGCAGCGGATGAGACGTCGTGCAAGATCCGCTTTGCCGCCGACATAGTCGATTACAGTGAAGTCGGCGACATTGTAAAATAGTCCATTTACGGTGAAGTCTCGTCGAAAGGCATCCTCGGCTGGGGAGCCGAAAGTGTTGTCACGCTTGATCAGCAGACTGTCGCGATTCCCCTCCCCTTCCTCGTCCTCCCCCTTCTTGCGAAAGGTGGAGACCTCGATGATCTTCCCTCCCTTGAACACTATGTGTGCCATGCGAAAGCGGCGGCCAATCAGTCGACAGTTCCGAAAAATGTGTTTCAATCTTTTTGGTTCAGCGTCGGTAACCACGTCGAAGTCACCACTCTGTCGCCGCAAGAGAAGGTCACGTACTCCACCGCCACACAGGTAGGCGAGGTGTCCGGTCCGATGAAGACGATAAAGCACCTTGAGGACCTCTTGGCTCATTTGCTTTCTGGAAACCGGATGATCAGCACGCCTAATAATCGTTGGTCGCATGGACTTCGGCTCTTTGTTGCAGGTCTTATTCATGTATACTTGAATTTACTGGTAAAATCAAGGCCATAGGGTCTTGGAAAAGGGAGAGGCAAAATTGCTTGACAAGCCGACACGACTAGGTTAGTAAGAAACGTCCGGTCGAACTGGGACCAGGATCGCCCAGAGGTCGCAGTTCAGTTTGGTTAGGCCGTCCCGCCCGATCAGGCGGGAAGTTTGCAGTTTGAGTATTTTGGGGGCGTAGTTCAGATTGGTTAGAACGCCGGCCTGTCACGCCGGAGGTCGCGAGTTCGAGTCTCGTCGTCCCCGCCATTATTGGAGGAGGCCGGTCCTGAGAGAGGGCCGGTCTCTTTTGTTATGGCCCACTTTTTGTACATTTTGCGGAGCGAGAAAGACGGCAGCTACTATGTTGGGACCACGCAAGACGTTGAGGAGCGTGTGCGGCGTCACAACCAGGGGCGCTCGGTGTATACGAAGGCAAAGCGTCCGTGGCAGGTTGTCTATGTTGAAGAGCACAGTAACAGAGTATCAGCGCAGCAACGTGAACGGGAGATCAAGCAACGCAAGAGCAAAGCTTATATAGTCAGTTTGGTTAGCACGTCCCGTCAGTCGTGACGGGAAGGTCGCGAGTTCCCCGCCAAAGGGCGGGACCTTAGGGCGAGTCTCGTCGTCCCCACCATTTAATATCAAGGGCTTAGGTAGTAATACCAGGCCCTTTTCTTTTTTGCCTATCACCGTTCCCCACACTATTCCCCGCATAACCGTACAAAATCTTAGCCTTTACGCCTCAGCTTAATCTGCAACTAGTGAGCCAGCTTCGCCAGTTCTCGACTCCTTCAAGTTAGCCCCCGGCTGTTGATGTTGCCTCCAAGTCTCGACCCGTGAGTCTTCTTCCTGTAATCCAATATATTGGAATAAGGGGAATTCGAGTATATCACTCTCGCTTCAACCTAAGAGAATCAGACTGACACCTTCTCACAGAAAATCTGGTTCCTTGAATCCGATGGATTCTCGACTTAATATATCGACACCTTTGATATACGTAATATGATCGTAATCGTGCAATCCTCACTTTCCGTGGCGGTGGTTTAATCCCCTTAAGACGGTGCTATGGCAGGCGATACAACCACCATTTCACTAACAGGAGGCATAAGATGAGAGCAGCAGCAAAGGAGAATAATCATTGGGGTCGAGCAGCGCGAGTCTTTCGGCGTTGCGCAACAACAGGCATGACTGCAACAATCGTCTTAACTCTGCTGTGGGGTCCTGTCTTTGCGGCTGAGCAGGCAACTGCTGAAAACGCTGCTGCGCCCCCGACACATGAGATTCCGGCGGACGAGTTTGGACGGGGTTCCCCCCAAGGTACAGTGAAAGGCTATTTTGCCGCCTGCCGGGAGGGCAACTATGAGAAGGCTGCAAACTACCTTGACCTGCGTCAAATTCCGGGAGACGGCCCGGTCCTTGCCCGCCAGCTTCGAACCATCCTATCACGCACCCTGTGGGTAGACGTTGACACTCTGAGTCAAGAGCAGGAAGGGAGGCCGAATGATGGCTTACCCGCATACCGTGAACGACTTGGGACCATCGACACCCAAGCGGGCAGGGTCGACATCCTTCTACAGCATGTCCCCCGAGAGGATGGCGTCAGAATCTGGAAGATTGCTGGCGTGACGGTCGCACAGGTGCCAGTCCTGTACAAAGAGTTTGGCTACGGAGTACTCGAGCAGTTTCTGCCAGAATTCTTCTTCAACGTACAGTTTCTTGATATCGCCCTGTGGCAATGGATCAGCCTTCTTGTGCTCGTTCTGCTCGCCGCAGTCGCGTCTTGGATTTTGGCAGTTGTCGTGGTGCGGACCCTTCTGCCGTTCGTTGCGCGCACGAAGACGCCCATTGACGACCGAGTGCTCACCGAGTCCGCAGGTCCGATCCGTCTGGCCATGGCGGTGCTGGTCTTTCGCATCGGGCTCGTTCCGTTGGGTCTGGGTGTTGAAGCCATGGCCTCCATCTCAGCGCTATTCAGTGGATTTTTGATCGTGGCTGTGACCTGGCTGCTACTTCGGGCGACCGATGTGCTCTCTTCCATAACCGAGGAGCAACTGATCGAAAAAGGCCGAGTGAACGCCACGGCCTTGGTGCCACCGGGTCGGAAATTTGTCAAGACTATCGTCGTACTTTTAGCCATCGTCGCTATCCTCAGCGCCTTCGGATTCAACGTGGCCGCATTGGTGGCAGGTCTAGGCGTGGGTGGTATCGCCGTTGCACTCGCTGCCCAGAAGACCATTGAGAACCTCTTCGGTGGCATCATACTCTACACCGATCGTCCGGTGCGTGTAGGAGACTTTTGTCGTTTTGGCGACAAGATGGGAACGGTGGAACAGATTGGCATTCGCTCGACTCGGATACGAACGCTGGACCATACGGTGATTACCGTTCCGAATGCCATGTTCTCGAACATGGAGATCGACAACATCACCGCACGAGAGCGAGTCCGGCTCGTTGTCGTACTCACCGTTCGCTACGAAACGACTCCGGATCAGCTGCGGTACATCCTGGTCGAGATCCGGAAGTTACTCTATTCTCATGAACGAGTAATATCGGACACACCCCGGGTCCGATTCATCAACTTCGGGGCCTATTCTCTGGACATCGAGGCGTTGGCTTATGTGAACACTACGGACTGGGGCGAATTCCTCGGGATCAGGGAGGATATCTTCTTGCGGATAATGGACATCATCGAGACCAGCGGCACTGGATTCGCTTTTCCGTCGCAGACGTTGTACATGGGAAAGGACGATGGCCTTGCCGCGGAGAGAGTTCGGGAAATTTCCGAGAAGGTGCAACTCTGGCGAGAGCGCAATGAGATCTACCTGCCCAACTTTCCAGGCAACACGATCGAGGAGATCAAGGGTACGCTACCATATCCTCCGAAGGGCTCACCGGAGTATCGG
>CP070692.1:2098521-2110938 GCA_020353215.1 Deltaproteobacteria bacterium | reverse complement strand
ACCCTAACGTTGCAAACCTGTACCGAGGAAAAACGCGCCAGGGTGGGCCAGATGTGGCCTCGCGCAGTCTCGGGTAGGTCGAAGCGTACTTAACCGTACGTGAGATCCTGCCCGAGGCGAGCAAGGCCGCAGATGGCTTGCTCTGGCGCGAGTTTACCGGTTTTGGCCGGAAACAGGTTTGCAACGTTAGGGTTAAGCCTGATGTCGAGACAGGCTTGGATTCCCCTGACCAAACAAGACTCAAATGATGAGCTTATCTCCAACCTCCGGGACTAAGACCTCCAAATCATGAACGGAGGAAGCCAGACTTTTGATCTCCTGAAGTCGTTCCTTCCTCACCTGCCGTTGGATGTGTACCAGGGCGAGCGTTCTAGCCTGAGCGACTCGGGCCATTTCCAGACAACCAGTGATCGTACCGTGTCCTGGCACTGAGTCCGCAAGATTGAAGGCCTCATGAATGATGAGCTGAACGCGTCGTGCCAAAGAACCCGTTTCGATGGTAGGCCGGCCATCGCCGCTGTAAAAAAGAGACTTCTTTCCCGTTTCCAGCCTCAAGGCCAGGTTTCTTTGGGGATGGTCGTTGACGGCCGTGCTCCAAGACAAGCCGAGCGCCTGGACGGTTTTCCCAGGCTCCACCTCCTTGAAGCGAAGGCCGAACCTGAGCCTGGGGTAGAAGTTGGGGTAAGCGAGATCGAGGCACTTGCGGACAAAGGATTCGATCCCCTGCTGGCCCAGAATATAAAGTTCCCCGCTTCTTCGTTGCTCCCAGAAACGCACAAGCAGGGCAGGGAGCCCAAAAGTATGGTCAGCGTGAAAGTGTGATATCCAGATACCGTCTAATGTCTCGGCATCAAGCCCTTGCTGCCAGAACCTGGGAGGCACCGAGTAACCACAGTCCAACAGAAGGGTTACGGCTCTCCCCTCACTCTGAGTGGTGAGCAGCATGGATGTGTTGGGCACAGATTCGTCAAATGCTTCTCCCACTCCAAGAAAGATTATTTCCACTGGCCATCCCTCCAAGGTCCGGGACTCAAGGCTTAGAAAAAAACGTTATTACCTGACGCAGGCGGCGGCCAAGTCAGTGGGGGTGAAATCGGATTGATTGGACTTTAACCATCGTATCCTGACTCCTGGTCTCTGAGGGCTGGGGATCATTCTCTACATAACTGTTTCAGCCGTTGCAGTTCCTCGAAGCCAAAACGCTCACTCTGGCATGAGAGGAGAGAGTTGTTATGAAACAGTGGCTCTCCGGCAATGTCATAAGGGGAGCAACGCAGCGCCTCAGGCCAGAAACGAGTTCCAGGAATAGGAGAGTACTCCGCCAGGTGGGGTCTAGCTCCGTGGTCTTGCACAACTCGGATGGACCGGGATACCTCAGCGGGATCCTGTCCCGGTAGACCGCAGAGAAGATAGACCCCTATCTGGTCGGGAGAGAAACCAGCCCGGGTCAGATTATCCATGGCGGCGGAAAAATCCCTTGATTTCACTTTGCCTCCCATCTTCTGCTGACGCCCCGGATCGGCTGTTTCCAGTCCAAGTCGCACTGTTTTAAAACAGGAATCGTGGAGAGCTTGACAAACCGCGGCGCTGAGAACGCTCAAGTGCATGCCGTTCGGCGTATGAAATCGAAGTGGCAAATCCCTCGCCCGTATTTCGGCCAGCATTGGCAGAAGGTGGTTGCCGGCGTCCACAAGAAGGGCGTCATCATAAAAAGCCACGTCCACTACCTCGAACAGTTGATACCAATGCTCCAGTTCGTTCACAACTTGGTTCGGATTTCTTCGCACGAAGTCAGGGTAAAGCAAGTCTGAGGCGCAATATGGACAATGATATGGGCAACCTCTGGAGGTTAGCACACAAACATAGTCCAGATGATTCATTAGATCATAGGCAGGCCAAGGCAACGTTTGTGGCTTCTTGGCCCGGGTTGCCCTGTGGGAACGATGTCCGGTCAATTTCTCCACGAATTCCAGAATACGACTCTCAGCCGGACCGGAAATCACGTGGTCGGCACCGCTGTGGCGAGCGGCGTGTTCTCGGCACAGGGTGGCATAGATACCGCCCAGGACAATCGGTACCCTGGGAAAATGGGCCTTGAGCAACCGGGTGGTCTCTTGCACGCCGGGGTACCAGTAAGTCATGGTGGACGTCATCAGAATCACATCCGGTTCGGCTCCCTGGAGCAGCCTCTCCTGGAAGATCTCCGGAGTAATGCCAAAACGGTAGTATGTCCGGTCGATGTTTGCTAGAGCAGCAGGCTTTTCAACCTCCATCCGGTAGAACTTGCCGGCACCAAATGCGCGCCGAGTTGCAGGTTTTACACCTGCAATCTCCTTCATCCGCGAGTCATGGACGTCCAGACAGTCCAGCAGCCTAAGATTATAACCAAAATCACGCAGAAATCCTGCCAACAGCAACAGTCCTAAAGGTTTAGACCACAGATCATAGGCGGCGAAATCATAGATCCAGGGATTTACAAGTAGGATGTTGGGGATCTTCTTGTACACAAGGTTTGCCTCGAGCAAAAGTTGTCTCAACTATTTACCAGGCTAGCGATCTCGAGTCCAGCGTGACTGGGCGTAAGCACTAAGCAATGGGTGGTGGTTGATGATGTACTGCGTAGTGTTTGGTGGCTTTTTAGCGTGGCGCCACAAAACAAAATCAGCTAGACTATCCGGACTGCTGCGGGTTCGACGAGTACGGAGAGAGGACTGAAATGGACGGATACCAGGTAGTTTTCGAGCACAAGGTGCTCTTCAGGGACTTGGATGCGATGGGTCACGTAAACAATGTGGCCTTCATGGCATTCATGGAAGACGCTCGGATGCAATATTGGAAGGCTCTTCGCAAAGAGTACGGCCTGAAAACGATAAACTTTATTCTTGCTGAAATAACATGCAGCTACCAGAGCCCAGCGTACCTGGGCGAAACTCTGCTGATTGGCATCAGGGCCTGCAAGCTTGGTAACAAGAGCTTCCATTTCGAGTACCGGATGGAGGACAAAGGTAGCGGTCGTTTGGTTACCGAGGGCCGGTCAGTACAGGTCATGTACGACTACAAACAGCAACACTCCGTTCCACTGGGTGAGGAGTTCTGCAAGGTTGTGGCGTCGCTGGAACAGCTGGAGTTGGCAGCTCTTTCCTCTGGCTGAAAGGAGAGAGTCAGCGGTAAGCAGTGAGCTGTTCCGCTTTGGGGTTTAAGTTTGGAGGATGGTTCAGGTCTTTGTCTGAGGGTGGAGACCAGGAAGAGCATTCTGGGATTTCGGTATGCGCATCTCGCTCTGAGCCATGTGACGCATTGACTCTCCCACCCGGTGACACTTCGATTTAATGAAACGTGACGAATGGACAGTGAGGTTGGTGAGGTCTATTGCGCAAACCTGCTTCAGGTATCTTGAAAATAGCCGCTTCTGTGGCAGTGAGCCTGCTCGCAGGGTACCTGGCACTCCGGAACGTCGAACTGGAGCAGGTGCTTACGGGAATCCGCCAGGCTGATATAGCGTTGACAGCGGTCGTGCCGATCCTCATTGCCGCCGCCCAGGTGGTGCGTTCTCTCCGTTGGGGTCTCCTGCTGGAACCTCTGCAACCGGTGAGCCAGCGTTTGCTGCTACCCATCACCTGTGTTGGATTTCTCTTTGTCTGGATCCTGCCGGCAAGGCTTGGTGAAATGGCGCGGCCCTATTTGTTGGGGCAGAACAGTGACATAGGGCTGACGAGTGCGATGGGTTCTGTGGTGCTGGAACGAATTATTGATGCTGTTTTTCTCACCGGTCTCCTAGCGTTATGTTTGCCCGCGCTTCAGATTCCGGGATGGCTTCTGTCATCATTTCAAGGATTCGTTTCCATCCTTGTTGTTGTTGCTTTACTTCTGCTGTTGGGATCAGGGTCAAGGTTTCGGGGATGGCTTCTGCGGATCGCTTCAAAGTTCCTTCCGGCAACAATGTGCGAAACCTTGCAGCGAGCAGGAGCAAAATTCTACAGCGGGATGCAGGCAGCTTCCAGCGGGAAAAAACTGGCCGCCGTTTTGACGCTGACTCTGGTGATCTGGGGCATGGGCGTAGTTACATTCATGGCGCTATTTAAGGCCATGGGATTAGAACTGGGGTGGTTTGCAGCCATAAACGTGATGGTGTGGACTTGCATTGGGATTGCCCTTCCAGCAGCGCCGGGTTTTATTGGTAATTATCACTATGCCTGTGTGGTGGCACTTACCTTGTTCGGTATACTCAAGGAGACCGCTCTCGCCTATGCTATCCTGATCCACTTTTTGACGGTGGTAGTGCTTGTGGTCATGGGCGTCGTTTGTATAAACGTACCAGGCCTGAAACTAGGATTTCCTGTCCAACGCCACCGACTGGCCAGAGAGGAATGATTGAACGCATCCGAATTTCTACAACTTACTGAAGTCAAGGGGCTTTTGGCAGCTACCAACTTTTGCATGGCTCTTGGAATAATGGAATGTTGGAAAGATGGGACAGTGGATACAAAACGAAAATGTCTTTTTCAGTTCAGGCCAATTCATTTTACTTTCATATTCCACCACTCCATTAACCCATTTGTGCTCATGCAATCTTGCGACACGTAGCGAAGCAGGGCTAAGTTCACATGGCTATGCGATCCAATGCCACGTGACTGATGACCAATTGAAAACGCGACTGACCGGGGGAGATCTGTAGGCGCGTATGACCCACCGAAATGAACATCCAAAGCCCCTTGTGGTTCTAGTTTTTCTAGTTTTGATGGTTTCCGTAGTCGTTCTCGGGACGAGTCCTCTTCTCTGCCGGGCCGCGGCCAAGGTTTTAACGGTGATTGTGGATCCCGGCCACGGTGGGCGGGACCTTGGCGGCAGGGGGCCTGACGGTGCTGTGGAAAAAGACATAACTCTGGCTTTGGCCAGGAAGCTGGTAGAGAAGCTGAGAGAAGACAGAACAGTTCGTCCTGTATTGACACGAAGAGATGATTACACAATTTCTCTGGACGATCGGGCCGGGCTGGCAAACAATCGGGGTGGAGATCTCCTGATCAGCCTGCACTTGGGTAATTCCTTTCGCCCCGTTCCACTGGGCATTTCCGTGTACTATTGGTCGCCGGCAACTGCCGCACCCACTGGGTCTAACGCTTTCATCCACGGAACGCCCTGGGATCAGGAACAGCATTCCTACTGGGAGCGTAGCCGCTTGCTGGCCGAGTTGGTGCAGCAGGATCTGCTCCGCACCGTACGATGGCAGACCGGTGGGGTGCTTCAGGCTAATCTCTACTTGCTCAGGAGGGTCCAGATGCCCGCGATTGTGGTGGAGTTGGGTTCCCTCAGTCATGTGAGAGAGTCGGCTGAATTGCAGAAGCCAGTCTTTCAGGAAGCGGTTGCCCGCGCATTGCGGGAGGCAATTGAGCGATACTGGGAAATGCAAGAAGAAAAGATGCTGGGTCCCGATTCGGAGACCCAGTAACTGGCCCGCCAAAGAACCGACAAGCCACTGGCAACCACCTACAAGACAAACTCCTTGCATTCGACCAGTCGCTATGATACCAAGTCCTAGTCTTTGCGGGCAATGTTCAGTGAAGAGTATAGATTTCGGGGCGTAGCGCAGCCTGGTCAGCGCACCTGCCTTGGGAGCAGGGGGTCGGCGGTTCAAATCCGCCCGCCCCGACCAGCATAAACAAAGGGATCAAGCGATTTCGCTAGGTCCCTTTTTCCGTTTATGGGGGCAGGTGTTGGGGGCGGAAACGTGGAAAAAGCACCAGCAGCGAATAAAACGGAGTTGATATAACACATTCATGCGAAGTAATCATTTTCTTAATGATTTCAAGGTGACTGACTCAAAAATCTAGGTCAAAAGGTGGTCAAAAGGGAGTTAGCAAAACTGTCAAATAATGTTAGCCTCGGAAGGCGCAATTACCCGAGGTTCGACTCCCTGACGGTCCACGAGAAAATACTAGGCTCCAGGGCACTCAGCCACCGGAGTCTTTTTGGTTGACCTTGGAAAATCCAGGAAAATGAGGATTTTTTTGCGGGTAGATTGCAGGCAGAAGGAAGCGTTGATCAGGTGGGGAATTTGCCCCCTTCCTGGCCGGATGCCAGGTTTGCGACCTTGGGGTCAAAAGAAGGTGAGATCTCCTAATAGGCACCAATCCGGTGACCGGTCTCAAGAAGCTCTCTGTCAAGATTAGTACTCCACCAAAGAAGGAGCTTAGTGGCCGTCAGTTTAATGAAATCTTAGTACTCACTTTCTCACAGAGTCTTCACTATATCTAGTGGGTAGTAACAAGAGACAGAATGTGCATTAAAGTATGTAATGCAAATTCCGAGAAAAGATGAAAGGCAGGGCCATTTCAGACCCTGCCTTTTAGTCTATATGATCAAATATTTACAGAAAGGTACTTATTCTAAAGCTGTTATCAATAACAGCTTTAAACCTCATCTAAATATTATCTATTATCCTTTGTGCTGCTGATACTAATGCATCCGCTTCCTCATCTGTTATCTTTTTGCCTCTTTGAGCTTCTATCTGATTGATGAAAGCATTTAACTTGTTTTCAGCTGCATTTTCCTTACCGTCATCCAATGAGCTTATGGCTGAATCCAACTTTGAAACTAAACTATTTTCTATTTTCTGAGGCAAATTAGAGGCTTCTATATCGAAAATTAGATTATGAGCAGCCTCTCCAGGAGTTAGAACAATCACTGTAATGGTATCTGTGTCCGTTGCTCCATCATCATCTTCCACTGTTAAGTTTACTGAGTATTCTCCGGCTGATTTGTAAATATGGTCAGTTGTTTCATTATACCTTGTTGTTCCATCCCGAAAGTTCCATTCATAATCGAGAATTTCACCGTCTGGATCAGAGGATGCACTTCCATCAAACATTACGATTTCCCCCACAATAACTGTCTGATCGACACCAGCGTTGGCTATGGGAGCTTGGTTTTCTGGCGTTACTTGTACGTTTACTGATGTTACCTGTACGTTTACAGTAAACGATCCTACATTGTTATTCCATTCGGCGCCATCCATCGTACCGAGAAAAAGTCGCGTTGCACCCTCCGGGATAATAAAGGTCTGTACATCTCCGCTTCCTTTCCCAGTGAAACCATCTCCGATGAAGAAGACTTGCCCTAGTTTTGGGGATAAAGAGGCAAAATCTACACCTATGGATGAAAAATTAAGGCCCTCCGGCTCCTCTCCTTCAGTTGGCTCAGCGTCGTCTAATAATACACCCATCAAGGCATTCCAGGGGGCTGTGACAGCGGATTTGCCTTTAGAGGCAGCATGGGGCCCAAATTCCGATCCGTATATACCGTCTACCCGTCCGTCAGGGGTACACCACCCTGGCCATATACAACCCCAAACAGGCCCGTAATGACCCCACCCCTCAGCAGTGAAGGTCAGGACGTTCCCTTTTGACAAATCAAGATCAACCAATACCGGCGATTGGAATGGTGCGACGTCCCCGTAAGGTTCAGTCGTACCATTTGGCATCCCAGCTAACCATGGGTTTGCTCGGCTTGGTACCACTACCTCTACCCCGAATGCTGGCACGATCGCAGTTGCGAACACCAACGCTGAGACAGTTAGAACGGAGAAAATGAATTTCATCTTTATACCTCCCTATTTAAGACTGTTCAATATTCTTTAATGGCAAAAAAAACAGCTAGTTACATCACAATATTGTTGTCAGTCATTGGGACGTCACATTATCTAACTCGACTTCTGCAATCTCTCTACGTCAGAAAGAGAGCGTTATTGTTGAACCGGGTAGTCTTTCCTTCTCTCCTGGGCACCACTTTATCTTTCTCTTCACAGACGGACAATTGGAAGAAGGCATGGACTTATTCTTATTCTCTGAACAGTGAGCAACTAGGAAATTTAAGAGGAAAGTAGCAGGTGAGGATTTGAACGAGCAATACTTCCATGGTAGGCGTCAATTCCCGCTGGCTTGCCTATGGCCCAAGCACCCTTACTCGAAGATATGGCAGGGGAATCGCAAGAGATAAGGTGTGGAGTATGATATGTGAATTTCTCCGCCATTTTGCTTCTGTAGGTGGGCAGCATGAACGGTAAAAAACCCCACCAACTTGGGTCAGGAGTCAGTGGGGCTAGAAGCAGAGAGTAGTTGATACAACAGAGGCAGCAGCGCACTACCTCGTACAATGTTTGAGTGCAAAAGCCTTGCCAAAGCGGGAAGCAAGAGAGGAAAGAGACCCCCCACAAACCCCCTATTGGGATAAGTGGGGGGGCAGCAGCTGTCATGAGAATGCTCTTCCTTACCGAGCACTCCCTAAGCTATTGTATCGGAACTGGATAGACCCGGCAACAAACTGAAAACCCATAATGATAACCCGTGGCCCCGCGTTCCGTTCGGTGTTGCTTAACCGCTTCTTTGGAACATAAAAGAAACCCCCGCTGACCCGGAGATCGGCGGGGGTTATCGGGGCTGCACAGTCCAGGGGATGACCCTGGACTTCAGATCTCGCGCCTACGCTAACACTCGGATCATTCTAGTATGTTCAGCATATGTTAACTATTTGGGAACACTGGCGATTCAAGATCAATAGCAGATACTTTGAGCCCAGGATCAAATGAGAGACATACTAAATTTGGTCGGGGAGAATCGCTCAGATCAAGAACTCCTCAGTCAGATTGAATCCCTCGCAAATATCGCGTGAGGCGAATTAGCACTGGCTCTTTGTGGTTGCAACACTTCCAGTTAAATCCGTTCACCATTGACACCCATTTGATGAATCTTAACTTACGCATAAAATCCGTGCCAATGGGTGGAAATTGGGACGGTTGAATGTTCCACTTCACCTTTTCCTTTCTAAATTTGAAGAATGGCATGTGAAAACAACGAGATGGAAAAAAATCGGCATAGTCCTGGCCGTTCTGACCTTGGTCTTGATAGCTGCCGCACTCATTATCCCCAGGCTGGTGGATTTGAACCGGTACAACGGCTTGATCAGCTCTGAGATAGAAAAGGCCACCGGCGGTAGGGTCACCCTCGGCCATCTAGCCTGGGGTATTTCAAAAGGTATCTGGCTGGAGGCTGACCGCTTTGCCGTCGAGAGTGCCACGGTCTTTCCCGGAGACTTAGAGTTATCTCGCATCTTGGCCAAGGTGTCGATTCTTCCCCTGCTTTCCAAGAGGGTCGTGGTAGACCAATTGCTGTTGGACAGTCCAGTGGTGACCATACGGCTGGCTCCCTCTCCGGCTCATGCGAAGAAGGCACCCAAGCCGGACAGCGCCCCGCCTACCGCAGGAGATGATGCGCCCGCTGCTGATAAACAGCGCTCAGCCGGCTCACCGCTTCCTGTGGAGATACTCATCGAAAGGCTCAATGTGCAGAACGGTCGGATTCATTTGGAGGACTCTTTGACACTGCCGGGTCAAAAACTCGTGCGCAACTTTACTGACGTATCGATCGAAGCAACTGACCTTGCTCCCGGCCAGGAGATGAATTTCCAGCTTGCTCTCAGGGACGAGTTCAAACCGGGCCTGGGCTCCCTGAAAGGCCAGGGAACATTTACCGGGCTCACCAAGGCTCTCACCCTTGAGAACCCTGATCTGAACCTTAAAGTGACCCTGTCAGACCTCGATGTGGATACCCTGAGGCCCTATCTAAAAACCGAAGCGCTGGCACAACGGCTGGGTGGCAGTATCTCCCTGGAAGTGAACTATGAGGGCGACTTGGGCCAGCACTTCAGTGCAGATGGTCAGGTTGACCTCAGCCGATTCGCATATACCGACCCATCAATGTGGGAGAAACCGTTTCCAGGGACTGAGACCAAGATAGCCTACCAGGTAACAATTGATCCGCAGCAGGTCAGAGTAGAAAGTTTGAAATTAAGCCTCGGAGAGGTTTCACTGATGGCAGAGGGGTTGTTGCGAGATTGGCGGAAAGAGCCGGTGATCAAAGGAGAAGTCCTTTCCTCCGATGTACCCTTGGTTGAGTTAATACCGCTGGTCCCCTGGAAAGAACTGGGTGAACAGGCAAAGGTCTTTCGGCAAGTGCTGGAAGGTGGAGGGAAAGTCGTTTTAGATAAAGCGGTCCTCCCTGAACTCTCACTCACCCACATACAGGAGAAACCTAAAACCCTTTTATCCATGTTGCGTGGTTCGATTAGACTCGTTGATATCTCAGTGAGGCCGTCGCCAGAATTGCCCAAGGTGGAACATCTGAAGGGAACTCTTCATCTGGAAAAGGGAGTTTTTGAGGCTACAGATATTCAGGCGCGAATGGGGCCCCTCACCCTGCCTACCCTTGAAGTACGTGCCACCAACCTTATTGCGGGCAAGCCCAGGGTGTCAGCGGTCGCTAAGGGGCCGATGCGACTGATTGGCAGCAGTGATGCTAGTGTGGAAAAGCTTCTCAGGCAGTATGGCCTCAAAAGTCTCAGCGGTAGTGCGGAAGTTGACATGAGCGCGGACTATGATCAGTCCAAGCCAAAGAGTTGGGTTGGTAGCGGCTCGCTGCTACTGGAAGGGGTAAAGGCCGTAAGCCATCCAGCAGGGGTGCGTCTCGATGGCCTCAATGGGCGGGTGACATTTAATCGCAAGAAAACTCTGGGCATCAGTGTAGCGAATCTCAGGGCGCGGGTAAATAAAGCACCAATTGAGCTGGAGGGTCAGTTCTCGAGGGTGGGAACCCCGCAGATGGTCGTTGATGCGAAGGCACGGGCAGAACAGCTGGATCTCGAGCAGTTGAGTAGTTTGCTTCCGCCACTCAAGGACCTTGGATTGGGCGGTAAGTTGGACATGGATGTCAATGTCCACTATCCCCAAGCCAAACCCGCGCAGAGCACACTCAACGGAGAGGTGACAACCATAGGTTTGGCTATCCGGCTGCCTTCGCAGAACATTACAGTTAAAGACGGTGATGCCGATATCGAGCTCGTAGGAAACGGCGTGAAACTGAAGGGTATGACGCTGCGGGCAAATGATCAGAAGCTAATCTTGTCGGGTCAACTAAGCGATTTCCAGAAACCCAACGCCAGGCTCCAGGTAAACTCTCCCAATCTAAACGTGGACCGGCTGCTGCCCCCCACCCAGAAAACTCCACCCACTTCGAACGCGCAGGCAAAGAAAGAAAGCGCGGCCAAAACGGAAGCCCCTCCAGAAAAGCAAACCGGAAAACCGGAACTCCCTCCGTTTCTGCGCAAACTCACAGCTCAACTACAGGCCGATGCGAAACGTGGAAAGTACCGGGGTCAGGAATTTCAGGATCTCAGATTGAAAGCCACGTACCAGCGTGGACTGCTCAAGAACCATCAATTTCAGATCAGTATCGCAGGCGGTCGCATCCAAACCACAGGCAATGCGGACCTTCGTAATCTGGAGCGAATTCCATTCACCATTGTACCTGCCATCAGCGCGGTTCGCTTGGAATCAATCGCACCACTTCTCGGGTACGATAAGGTATCTGCCCACGGCCCCCTCACCATGACGGGCAAGGTGGCTGGCAGGACTGGACGCACCCAGGAGCTACTCGGCAGCCTTCGTGGCCAGGTGGCGGGTGACATGGGTCCAGGACGGTTACACAAGCTCGATTCTGCCGGGGATGCACTGTTCAAAATACTCACCTTCATTAAGCTCAAGGGTATTTTTTCCGGGAAGATGACCGACGATCTAGAAGGCAAGGGCATTCCTTACGATTCCCTGAACGTCGGCGTGTCATTCCAAGACGGCAATATGAGCGTCAATAAGCTCGCCTTGGTGACCCCTGCACTTACATTGGACGGTCAAGGCACGGTGGATCTGGTGAATCGACAGCTGAACATGAGTGCGCACGTAAAAACTTTGGGCACTGAGGACGGAGTTCTGAGCCTGGTGCCGGTCGTGGGCAAAGCTGCCGAACAGCTGAGCGATGTCTACCTGGATGTTGACGGTTCTCTGGAGAAGCCCAAGATCAGGGTCCGCCCCGCCGAAGGAGTAGAAAAGGCAGTGGAGGGGGAGGCCGAGGCACCCGTGAAGGGCGTGGAAGACCTGTTCAGAATCTTTGACCAGAAGAAAAAAAAGTAGAAACCCAGTCCTACGGTTCAGTTCGTGTCAGTGGGACTGATGAACTCCCTTTCGATGAGAGGGACTGTAGAACCAAAGAGACTTGCGTGTCAAGCGGCATGAACTGCAACGTATGGCGGTTTGGTCTTTTTCGGTTGTCTCAGGACCGCGCTAGCAGACTTTGGATGACATCCCTTCATTTACACTTTCCGCTCTCGGACTCGCAGTACTACATGCTGGCGTGGGCCAGAAGCAGCCTGACTGTGCATTAAAGTATGTAATCTTCACTCTGCTCACGGTAGCCCTGCCTTGCGCAAGGCGCTGATAGCCCGCTCTTTATCCTCTTGATTCTTGTGTCTGGCTCTCTTTTCCCATTTCTCGAGAGTAAACTTGGGACTTATCCTAAGCACTTCAGCGGCTTCAGC
>CP070692.1:2085982-2098421 GCA_020353215.1 Deltaproteobacteria bacterium | reverse complement strand
CGGCCCGCTCACCTGGCTCCAGCTCGTGCTCACCAAAGCCGGGGGATTCGGCAAACCGTCATCCGTCACCGCACCATTTAGCAGTGCACTGGCTGGAAGCGTTATTGTCTGGTCAAAGCCAACATTCACGGTCGGCGCTTGATTGACCGCTGCCGGGTTGACCGTGATGGTAAAGCTTTGAGTGGCAAACAACCCAGCCGCATCCGTTACACCCACAGTGACAGCGTGATTGCCCAGCTGATCGATGCCGGGAGTCCACTGGATCAGACCCGTTGCTGCATCGATGCTCATCCCGGCAACCGTAGGATCATGCAGGGAAAACGTCAGCTCATCACCGTCGGGATCTGTGGCCTCGACATCGTAGCTGTAGAGCACACCCTCGGTGGCCAAGGTCACTGCGGTTGAGGTGATCTCCGGCGCCCGATTGACCGGTGTCTCCGGTGTTACCTCGATTGTCACCGTGGCCCGGGCAGTACCGCCGTTGCCATCACTACCCTGGTAGATGAAACCGTCGCTGCCGCTGAAGCCGGCACCCGGCACATAGCTGAAGCTGCCATCTGCATTGAGCGTCAAGGCGCCGTTGCTCGGCCCGCTCAGGGGCGCGGGATTCACCGCCAGCGGGTCGCCGTTGGGGTCGCTGTCGTTGGCCAGGACACCGATTGTCGCCGACACCGTTAGTGGGGTGTCTTGGACAGTACTGTAGCTGTCATCCACAGCCACCGGGGCGGTAATACCGGGAGTGCTACTCCGAGGATTCCATCCGGTGTCCACGGTCAAAGGCGGGACAATTGCCGTCGCGATCGTTTCCCAAGGCACTAGCTTGAAGTTCTGATTTGCACCTGGATTATCACCGTCCTGAGTAATAAGAACGCCCTGCGGAAACGCAGCTCCCAGGGCCACACTGGTCACATCAATGCCGTCGGTCTTCTGGGTGCCGTCGATGCCGTTTCCGTCCACGACCCGGAACGTGCCGACGTACCCGTTGTCGCCCTCGCGTTGGTATACGACGTACTCGTCGCTCCCCTGGCTCGACGCCATCAGATAGCCAGTCCCGTCGCTTGCGTAGTACAGGCACAGTCCTTCCACATCGGCGGTTAGGTGGCCGTTCGGTCCGGTACCGTCAACCAGTGTGCGGACCTCACCATCGCTCGGCTCGGCTCCGTAGCGCCAAATCCCGACAAGCTTTTCGCCGATGTAAAGGACCCCGTATTCGTCGTCAGCCACACAGCCCTCTGTGCGACTCCCCACGTCGAACCTGCGAACTCGCACGCCGTCCACCAAACCGGCGCCATCCTCGAACAGTTCCCACTGCTCGACTTCCCCGCTCTTGGAGTTCACTATCACATAAAACTTCCCGGTGACAGGACTCACGTACGTGCACAGACCGTGCACCGCAATGGTGGTCTGGATACCCCCGCCCGTCGCGACGTTCTCCAGCAAGCCCGTTGTCGGGTCGATCTTGTATACGGCGATGGTATTATCCGTGCGGTTGCTCCCTGCCACGATGTCGACTGACGCCCCGCCCAGCGGGAAGTCGTATCGGATGTCCACGTTGTTAATCTGCCCATCGGGAACAAACTGCAATTCGTTGCCGGCCAGGTCGTATACGGCGAGTCCGCTTTGCTTGTCCGTCCCGACCACCAGGCTCAAGGAGGAGTCCTGGGGGTGGATCCAGATGGCCGGATCTTCGGCCGCATCGCCTGTGGACGGGACCGGGTCTGTCTCCACTACGGCAGACACTGACATCGGCTGTGACGTCAGGTCAGTGAAATCTGTCGCCTCGTTGTCCGGGACAGGGTCGAATATGCCGGCTGGTAGAGCGACGGACGCAGTGCTGCTCACAACACCGCTTGCGGTCAGATCGAAGGAAGTGTTGACCGTGTAGGTCACAACGCTACCGTTCGGCAGGTCAACGGTGTCGTCAATGTCCCCCCAACCGCTGGCCGTGCAACTACCCCCCCCCGCGGCTGCGCAGGTCCAGTTCACTCCTGTCAGCTCGACCGGGAAGGTCACTGTCACTGTCGCGCCTGTTACGTGTTCCGGCCCACTGTTTCTCACCACGATGGTGTAGGTCACGGAATCCCCACGGCTTGCCGTTGGCAGTCCATCATCATTTGTGATCGAGAGATCGGCTCTAACAAGCCAGTTTGAAGTATAAAACACCCCATGAGCATTACTGCCATCAGAGGAAATCAGCACCAGTTCGTCGGTGTAGTTTTGCTTTGTACTGGAAACGTTATTGCTTTGATCTGCGATTAAGATACGGCGGGGTCCAAAAGAGATGGGGGAAGTAGATGATTGTTTGAAAACAATATCGTTATTGCCCTCTGATTTGGTATAGGCAACAGTTATTATTCCCAACTCATCATTAAGCAGCACAATACCACGTGTGCCAGAGGCATCTACTTCATAAAGATCGTCCCACAATCCAGATGGGTGCCTGACCAGAAGTACGACCGTGGGATTACCTGTCTTAAAACTTGTTTTAGCGGCTGCATATAAGGTTCCATCTGAGGCGACGGCGACGTTCAAATGATCATCGGCCATTCCGCCTCCGATCGACAATGCGGATTGAGACGCAGGAACTTCATCCGGCGACCAAGTCGTTGGGGGGTCACCATCCGCGTGTACCCTGAATCCGAATCGTTCGGTAGCCTGATTGCTCCAGAAAACGCCAATAGACTCGTACGGAATCGCCGTAAGTACACAAATATCGTCGCCACTGATATTCGAGGCCAGGGTTATGGGGCCCTGCCAGGCCGAATAGGGAAAGTCGCTGTAATATACGACAATATTACTCCCCGACTCCGTGGCCAGCCACATGCGCTCGGTGGAATCAACATCGATGGTAGCGGTTTCACTCTTTGGTAGACTTAGCGTTGACGGCGTCGGGCGGGTGTCCCAAAGTTGATACGTTCCACCTACATATTCCACTGAGATTAATTCGGGATCGCTATCGTACAGCAAGATATGAGTCACGTCACCCAATTCCTTAACATCCGCTTCCACTCCGGTCTCGTCAGAAAGCTTCAGCTCCTCAACCCAGGTCGTTCCTTGGAGTCTCCAGAGCCAGGTACCTCGAAGACTAGCCGAAGAACTGGGGAGAACGCTCCACCATTGACCATCGTGGGTCCAAACTTTAGACTGCGGTTTTTCACCCGTATTGGCCGATGTCGGCAGTGACGCAAGCGGGATAATCGATTCCTCATCTCCGAGCACTTTGCTCACCATCACGGGGTTCAGAACAATCAGCAGTGCCAAAAAAGCCAATATCTTGCGGGTAAGCTTCCTACACTCCATCCTATCCCCCCAAGTGTTTCTCTCTCCCTTACTCCTAAATCAACAAAGCAAATCTAAATAGCCGGTTTCAAACGGCTATCTGATAGGCTTTTCCATAGGGAGCCAGTTGTTGTGTCAGACAACGTAGATATGTGCCAAGTCCTTTTGCTGTTAAAAATCTTTAGCTCATAATTAATTTAGTGCTGCGATGAGGTCTCGACAGTTGCAATGAACAAGGAGTTATCAGTTAAAAGTTCGAAGGAGTAGTTGCTGCGTACTGGAGTTGGAATAAACTTGAAAACACAAATGATCATATCAGTATGAGGCAAAAAAATGAAAAGATTTAGTACATGCCAGAACCGTGAGATTCCAAATAAATTAGCATACACAAACTACACTATACTCGTAATAAGAAAGTACTACAATTATGATAGTCTTGTCAATAGAAAAATTACTTTATTGTTGTAATTCTTTTATTACAGTGTCATACATAGGTTTATCTGTATATCTCTTGTAATTAATTGCATTTCATAATATGCTTCATATCGTTTATAATATAACCTGAGTGTCTGTTCCTACCAATATTTAATTTTGATTAAGAATAATGTAGCAGAGGTCGCAAACTTCTGCTTGAGAATGAATGCGAGGAACAGAATCTTCATGAGTGGCAAAGCGCACAGATGTAGTAAAGGTGCAACTGGCAACGGGTGCATCCCACCGCTCCCCCACTCTGCTAACCATGATCCCAGTGAACCGCCTTGGACCCGATGGGTTGTGTTCGTTAATCCGCACCAGACTTTGATCCTGGTAAACTCAGACGTTTTCCATCCGCAGCCATTCACTGGCTTGTTGCCATACAAGCGCTGCTTCAGGCGGCGGTGGACATATCGTTTGTGACCCCAACGGCAAGCCTGTACCTGAATCCCTTGGTTTCCAACAAATGATCCTGACCCGTGGACCTCGAGGCGCCCAGATTGTCGGATCCGTGGGGCCGAAGATGGCAATGGTCGGAGTGGAGCAGGCAGCGGCCAGATGGGTAATCCCCGAGTCGTTGCCCAGATATAGAGCCGCATGGCGGATAAGTGCGGCAAGTCTGCCGAGGGGCCAATTTTCGACAATGGTCAGAGCCTTCGTCGTCAGTTCTGACCTCAACCGCTGAATAATATCGACATCGGCGGGCCCCTGAAGAAGGACTAGCCGCAAATTCGGGTAGGATATCAGCTTACGAATCAAGCTAAGCCAACCGGCCGGGGCCCACAGCTTTTCCTGGCCGCCACTTCCGGGGTGTAGTAGGACGAGGCGCTCCCCAGGAGCCAGTTGTTGGTGAACAAAAGCGTCGGCCGCAAGGATATCATGGCGCAGCGGAGCGATAACTGCAGGTGGTGGTGGAAGTGCCAAAATGCCGAGGTCTTCGAGTTGACGGCATTGGTATTCAGATATCCCGAGACTCAGGTCAGGCTCGGGGAAAGGATCAATGCGGTGGGCGGATTTGCCGAGATGAGCGGCAAGATTGTCTGCAACTATCTGGCTGGAGTAACGGCCGAAAACGAAAATTAAATCCACCGGTGGCAACGATTCTAAATCAGCTGGAGCCAGCCCCCCTTCGGGCTGGTGGAGTGGCGTCCAGGAACGACGACTGACGTCATACACATTGCCAACGTATGGGCGCGCTCGTATGATCTCCGCGGTTTTAGGGTAGGCGAGGAAGGTGAACCGAGCCCGTAGATTCCAGCGATGCAAGGCTTCCAGCGCCGGAAGGCTCAAGACGAAGTCGCCAATTGCACCCTGGTGAACGATGAGCAGTGAATTCATCCTGCGTATCGGGGATCACTCTGCGTGGGGGAGCCCAGCCGGATAACAACCGGTTTGGCAGATTCGACGAGGTGATTCAGCCCTTCTGCGCCTCTCGCTTCCGTTCTGACCAGCGTAGAATCGCCCCCACAATACCACCAGGCTGATCCGGTTTCTCGCCTTCGAGGGCGTTTTTATGTTTCAGCCGATCTATTCCACCGGAGGCGGAGATTGCTTCCTGGAGGCACGCACGCAGGTGGTTGCAGTCCCGGCAGAGTTCTTGGGGCTGGATTATGCCGTTTTCGTCTCTTGGCATGCACTTCTCAGGAATGCCGAAACACGACGGTCTACTCTCATCCATACACACTACTCTATTCCTAGAAGCCAAACCCTCTGGGCGTGGTCACGACTGGCTGGTTCTGCTCGTCGCGAATCTCTGTTACTAAGCCTTTCCCGGAAACTATATGCAGGCGATTACTCGGTGGTCAAGCTCTTTTTCGCTTTAAGTGGTGCCATATTCCCGCTGGCAAGCCCATCTTCTTCGCGCTCGCTTCGCTCCGCTCAGTCCCGCCCCGCCCCCTCCCGTCCCGCAAGCGGGATCTGCGACAAGCGGAATCTGCGACAAGCGGGTTCCCAGTTTCATGGTCTCGCCACACCAATTCATGAAACATCCGGGCTAGATATAACCCCGGACTGCTCCCAGGAAATCCAGAATACCCACGGCAATTGCGAGTAAAACAGCCCCCGCAACAAGAATTCCCATGAGAATAAGTGGGAGTAGAAGAGCGAAGAGCACCCTGGTCCTGGTGGTTTGGTGCGCCATGGCGAGACCCACACAGTAGAGAACCAGTATCCAGATTGGTGCGAGGAGGTTTCCAAGGAATGGGATAAAAGAGAGTAGAGAAGTTGCCCCGGAAACATAGGCGATTACCTGAAAGGTTGCTAACAATGAACGGCTGGCAGCGCCAAACAGCCACAGGAGCAGGTGGATCAGGCTGGCAACACAAAGCAGATAGAACACGAGCAGGATAGGAGTGAAAAAGACAGTTCCGACGAATCTCAGGCTGTTTTCCAAGGCATCAGCGTCCAGGATGCCGTAGTAAATACCGGCGACAGTGAACCAGTAGCGGCCGATGATCTGCCCCAGGGAACCGTAGACCAGGGCGTAGATCAGTGCACTGCGAATTCCGGCGTTATAGTTCAGAGCGGAAAAAACGGCCGAAGGTTGAAACAGTATAGCCAAACTGGTTCGCCAGAAGGCGGCAAGATCCAGCCACGAGGACCGTTCTTCCCAGGCAACTCCATCAAAGGACTGGTTCGTTTCAGTGCGGGGCTGTGACACCCGCGTATCATTTTCTTGGCCAGGGAGGGGAATAATTGTCTGGCATCGGGGACAGACGGGTGGACGGTCAGGGGTCAGCCGACTAGGGTCGGCAACCTTTGCGGTAAACTTACACTGAGGACAGTGGATAACCATGGGCGGATTTCTTGAAACTATCTGCAGTCCCACCGAGGCCAAGGAACTGCACACGTTTAAAGCTTTTTATGATACATAGAAGCCCTTGGGAAGGAAAGCTTTTTCTGGCTCCACCACCAGACCATTCTTTGACAGATACACCTGACTATGGTAAGCAGTTCATGGCTGTCTACCGTAGTTGAGACATGGCCCGAGTCTGCATGCGGGTCTGTCTTAAGCACCGGCCGTGGGAAAGCAATGGTATGGGAGAAGTATTTCGGCCGGATTAGGCTGAAAGAGTTGAGCGAAGAGCTGGATAATAAGAGTCTCCAGGATCTGGAGACCATCCTATGGCCTCCCACTTGATCCGTTCCCTGTTACTCCTTCCTGACCATTTACCTGGCTTCGAAGTGAACGGCGGGACGTCCGCAGCGAACGTAAAACATGAACGGTACTTCAACGCCTGGCAAACCTACTGATGTTTCAGTCTTTATCCCGCATCTGGACGACCCCCAATCCAGACCACTCATGGTCAAAATGGCGCGAATTTTTCTTCAAATTGGCGCCATGGGGGAAATGGAGAAATTCGGGCGGGAGATGCGGCTACCGACCTTGGCGAAACGATTGAGCAAACAGGCTTTCCGCCTCTACGACCAATATCTGATCTATACCACGGGCCGACTCCAGAAGAAGGGCTGGCAAGTGTATTGTTCGCCGGGTTGTGGTTCCTGCTGCCATTCCATGCCCGCTGGAATCAGCACCTGGGAGTTCCTACTCATCTATGATCAACTGGCCCAAAGTGGAGAAGTGGAGAGATTCTTCCGGCGAAACCTTGAAAGCTGCCAGGTGCTTTCGCGGGTGAGGTGGCGTAGGTCCGGGGAATTCCTCGGGAGGCTGAGGATTCATGAAAATGGATACGATACTGTGCTGCACGCGTACGGCATGGAACAACACCCGTGTGCCTTTCTTAGTGATTCGCAACAGTGTTTGATCTACAGTGCGCGTCCACTACCCTGCCGAATGCATTTTGCTCTCACCCCGCCGGAGTTGTGCAGTCCAACCCATCCCCGATTCTCGCAGGCGGTTCGCCTGAACCTCAGTCCTCATGCAGATGTGCAGCAGGCACTACAACGTATCGACGCCCGCCTCAACTTAACTATCAGCGACCTTCTGGCTCCGGGTTTCGTGACCCTTGCTGCGAACGTCATGAGGTTTTCAGCCATTTCTTGGATCTAGCCCGGATAATTTCGCACTTCTCATTTCACATTTATCATTTATCATTGGTGTATAAGAAAAGGGCGACGGTTAGAAACCCAAAAGACACTGCCCGGCGACGGATGCGCCGTCAGTCGGGGCGCTTGTTCACCAGCCCAAGTCCAGTGAGCCCGGAGGTTCGTAGTCGCGAAATGCGAAATGGTAAGCGATAAATGCGCAAGGACAACTGCATAAAGATCATCGGTGCTAACCAAAACAATCTCAAAGATATCACTCTCGAGCTTCCACGAGAGCGACTTGTCGCCATAACCGGTGTGAGTGGCTCAGGCAAGTCGAGCCTAGCGTTGGACACGCTCTATGCTGAGGGGCAGCGGCGCTACGTGGAGACCTTCTCACCCTATGCCCGCCAATTCCTAGACCGGCTGGACCGACCCCGCATTCAGCAAATTGTCGGCATTCCTCCAGCAATAGCCATCCAGCAGGGAAACCCCATCAAGAGTTCTCGCTCCACCGTGGGCACCATGACCGAAATTGTGGACCATCTAAAGCTGCTCTACGCCCGTGTAGGTGTGCTCCACTGTCAGCAGTGTGGCCAGTCCGTCGAGGAGGACAATCCTGAGACAATCTGGGGTTCACTCTCGGATCTCCCGACCGGAAGCCCGATCCTGATCACTTTTCCCCTGAATACTGAGACTCGATCCAGGGAAGAGATCCAGTTGCATCTCTGGAAACAAGGGTTCCGACGCCTTTGGTATAAACAAAGAGTCCTCAGCCTGGACGAGGAGCAAATCCCAGATGAGAAGAGTCTTGACGTCCTTGTGGACCGGACAGTATGGAGCCCGGAGAATCGACAGCGTATTCTCGACTCAATAGAACAGGCGCTACGGTTCGGGGAGAATAAACTAGCGGTGTTTAGTCCTCCTGAAATCAACCGTTCCTTCTCTACCTTGCGAGACTGCGCTACCTGTGACATCTCCTATCCGCCCCCCTCCCCCCATCTCTTTTCCTTCAACAGTCCTCTTGGTGCATGTGAGACCTGTCGAGGGTTCGGCCGTGTTATCGACGTGGACCTGGATCTGGTGATTCCCGACAAGGAAAAATCTCTAGCCGATGGTGCCATAAAGCCTTGGGGCACGTCACGCATGGAATACTATGATCTCATAGAGTTTTGTCATAGCGCCTCCATTCCCGTCGACGTTCCCTATCGACAACTATCCGACGCCGGGCAACGGGCGATTATCGAAGAAAGTCAAGATTTTTACGGGATTCGCGGCTTCTTCCGCTGGTTGGAAACCAAGACTTACAAAATGCACGTTCGGGTCTTTCTCTCCCGTTACCGTGCCTATCTTAACTGCCCTAGCTGTGAGGGCAGCCGTCTCAGACCGTTGGCGCTCTTGTATCGCACCAACGGCAAGAATATCGCTGAACTCAACCGCTGGCCCATTACGCAATCCCGCGTCTTTTTTCGCAATCTGGCAGAAACAATGGCAGCTGATCCCGCCTCCGCTCTAATCTGCGGAGAGGTCATTCGTCGTTTGACCTACTTGGAAGAAGTTGGGCTCGGTTATCTGAGCCTGGATCGTTCTTCCCGCAGTCTCTCGGGCGGCGAAGTGCAGAGGGTTCACCTGACTCGGGCGCTGGGCTCACCTCTGGTCAATACTCTCTACGTGCTGGACGAACCCAGTGTGGGTTTACATGCCAGAGATAATCAGAGACTGGTGAGTATACTCAAGGCCTTGACACGACAGCGCAACACAGTGGTGGTGGTGGAGCACGACCCGGAAATAATTGCGGCCAGCGATTATCTGGTGGACTTGGGGCCAGGTGCGGGCGAACGTGGAGGTGAGGTGGTCTTTGCCGGACCCAGTTCGGAGATAACTGGAGCCTCACACTCCAGCACCGCAGAGTACCTCACTGGGCGCAACCGTCCCAGCCGTCCGGCAGCAAGACGTCAGCCACAGCAGGATCGTTGCCTGGATCTGGTTGGGATCAGAGCCCATAATTTGCTCGATCTGAATGTCCGGATTCCCCTGGGATTGTTGGTCGCGGTTACCGGTGTGTCCGGCTCTGGTAAAAGCACTCTGGTGGAGGAAGTACTCTACCGAACCTGGCAAAGAAGTCGAGGTCTGCCCACTGAAGCTCCTGGATACTGCCGTGAAATAAAGGGCCTGGAACAAATCTCTGCAGTAGTCTTCATGGACCAACAGGCCATTGGTAGAACTCCACGGGCCAATCTGCTCACCTACACGGGAACTTTGACTCGCATTCGCCAGCTATATGCCCGCACGGAGCTGGCGAAGCTCCGAAACTACGGTCCCGGTCACTTTTCTTTCAATACCCCTGGTGGTCGTTGCGAGGCCTGTGCGGGTGAGGGTTTTGAGAAAGTGGAGATGCAGTTTCTGGCAGATCTCTACTTGACCTGCCCCGTGTGTCACGGACGCCGATTCAGGGACGAGATCCTAGAGGTACGCTACCGTGGTTTGTCCATTGGGGAGGTTCTGGAGCTTACCTTGACCGAGGCCATGGAACTGTTTGCAGACCAGCCAGGCATCATTGGTGGGCTGACTCCGTTGCGAGATGTGGGGCTAGACTACCTCCGGTTAGGACAACCCGTCAGCACCCTCTCCGGAGGGGAAAGCCAGAGACTGAAGTTGGCCCGTTCCCTGAAAATGAGCAGCCAGAAGAACGGTTTACTTATACTGGACGAGCCCACCACAGGACTACACGCCAATGACACCAGACATCTGATAAGAACCTTACAACGGGTGGTAGATACGGGGCACACGGTTCTCGTGGTGGAGCATAACCTAGACGTCATTCAAGCAGCCGACCACGTAATTGACCTCGGTCCCGAGGGTGGTGATCAAGGTGGCCAGGTGGTGGTTGCAGGCACTCCCGAGGATGTGGCGGCTACTCCAGCATCCCACACCGGTCGTTTTCTTACCAGGCTTTGGTCCGGAGCGGAAGTCGCCGTCCAAAGGACCAAGCTCAAACCAGCAGAAGGGGATACTGGGGCAATCAGGATTCGCGGCGCTAGAGAGCATAATCTCAAGGACCTTGCCCTCGACCTGCCTCGAGACAGACTGGTCGTGATCACCGGGGTCTCCGGATCCGGCAAGTCCACACTCGCCTTTGATGTGCTTTTCGCCGAAGGCCAACGCCGCTATCTGGACAGCCTTTCTACCTTTGCCCGACAGTACCTACCGATACTGGATCGACCTCAAGCGGAAGAGATTAGCGGGGTACCACCCACCGTGGCCATTGATCAGAGGACCAGTCGGATGGGCCCGCGCTCAACTGTGGCCACGATCACTGAGGTTTACCACTACCTGCGCCTCCTTTTCAGCAAAGTGGGTGAACCACACTGTCCAGGCTGCGGTCAACCGATCAGCGCCATGAGCCCGGAAGAGATCACCACGGATCTGCGTCGTCGCTTCCGGGGCAAGCGACTACTACTGCTGGCCCCGAAAGTCATTGGACGCAAGGGTTTCCACCGCCAAATCTTGGATCAGGCTCGAACCCAGGGCTACACCCAAGCACGCATAGACGGCAAGGTAAGATCACTGGATCCGATGCCCAAGTTAGAACGCTTCAGGGAGCATGACGTGGAACTCATCATACGCGAATGGCACCGTTTTTCCAGCCAAGGGGATGTGGAATTAGCCGAGGTGGTGGATCACGCTCTGGCCGTGGGTGAGGGCCAATTGGTAGGATGGGACGGGGGGAACCGAGAGGTTTTCTACAGCCGGCGTCTGACCTGCGGCCGCTGTCATCAGAGTATTCCCAACCTTGACGACCCCAGGCTGTTTTCGTTCAATAGCAGGCACGGTGCCTGCGAACGATGTGACGGCCTTGGACGGTGGGACTCCACTGGTGATGGGGTGGTCTGTCCCAAGTGCAAGGGCTCGCGACTCAAGGAAACGGCCCTAAACGTGAAAATTCAGGGCATGAACATATGGGAAAGTTGCAGTCGCCCTGTAACCGGAGCGCGGAAGCTATTCAGAGAGTGGCGTTTTTCCGGGCGAGAAACCCTTATTGCCCATCCACTTCTAGAAGAGATGATTCACCGCCTCGATTTCCTCGAACAAGTGGGGTTGGGCTACCTGCAATTGGATCGAGGCGCTGACACGCTGTCAGGTGGGGAAGCTCAGAGAATAAGGCTGGCTGCACAAATGGGCTCCAATTTGCGTGGCGTGTGCTACATCCTCGATGAACCTACCATTGGTCTGCATCCCCGGGACAACCATCGACTTCTGGACACGCTGTCAGACCTCAAGAAAAAGGGCAACACCATCGTTGTTGTGGAACACGATGAGGAAACAATACGGAGGGCAGACCACCTCGTTGATCTTGGTCCAGGCGCCGGACGACACGGCGGCCGTCTGGTAGCAAGCGGCACCCTAGCCGACCTGAAGCGATCCCCTCGTTCCATTACTGGAAGCTACTTCAATGGTAAGGGCCACAGGTATCTCACCTCCAGGGAGAGAACGGCGAACCCGGGCGACTGGCTTGGGATTCGAGGAGCCAGGGCTCGGAACCTAAAGGATATTGATGTCTCCGTGCCGTTGGGTACCCTCACGTGTGTTACTGGTGTGTCTGGTTCTGGTAAAAGCACCCTGGTGAGAGAGACCCTGTACAAAGCACTGCTAAGCAAGCTCAATAAGGTGCAAATCCAGCCCACCACTTACCGTGAACTGG
>CP070692.1:2073357-2085882 GCA_020353215.1 Deltaproteobacteria bacterium | reverse complement strand
CATCTCCGTCTTGACCTCGCCAGCTATCTCCGGATGGCCCACCGTAAGCACGAAATCGAAGAGTCGGTTCCCCACGACCTGCCGTGCCACCGACTCTGACACATCCTGGATCGTGCTTTTCACATCCTGAACCTGAAAGAGGTAGTCTATGGGATTGCCGATTTTGTACTGCACAGTCCACTGCATATCCACCACGTTCAGGTCACCACTGAGCATAAGCGATTCCTCCTTAAAGCCACGTTCCGTAAAACGCGAGCGGATGCCTGCCTCCGTGGTTCGATAACCGAACTCCATCTGGAAATTGCGCCCGGTCTTGACCTTGCGCACCGTCTCAATGCCGAATGGCAACTTGAAGTGCAGACCGGGCCCGCTTACCCGTACATAACGACCGAAGCGTTGAATAACCCCGGTTTCTTCCGGGGCCACGGTATAGACGCTGGCGTAGACTCCAGCCGCGATAAGCACCACCAAGAGCAGTATCCATATGGAGCCACCCGGGCGGAACTTGGAGCTTAGTTGTGTTTTGACTTTCTTCAAGACTTCTTCGAAGTCTCGAATGCCTCCGGGGCCTCGGGTTGGAGGTCCTTTCCAATCCATAGGGCTCATCAATTCACCTCTTCCTCAAAGGGTATATGTTCGCAGCGTAGGCAATGAGTTCTCTTCACTTCAGTTAGGATTTAGACGACTTAGCCGTCACTCCACGTCGACGGTTTCTCCCTCGCCATAATCAAGCGGCTATATATATATAGATAGTCAAGAGAGGTTCCGCAACAGGTGGTCACTCCGTAATCGCCTTGGCTCGCAAGGTAATAGTGCGAGCAACACACGTATCCGGAACATCTTGTTGGAGCGACCGAGTTGTTACCGTGCAGAAAGTTACTCCCCTTCTGCTTGTCGGACCGACAATCCCGCCAATCACTTGACCACGAGGTTCTGCGAAACCTCTCAACGCATGCGGTCGTTCCGCTCCCTCTTGTGCCTCAGGTGGGCCAGCAGATAGGCAAGCCCGACAAAAAACACAGCGAAAGCCGCTACGGTCAGGAGGTTTCCCCCCGGATAGAAAATCTTAACGGCCATGTAGGCAAATAGAATGCCCAGACCCATTCGCATCAAGAAAACCGAGCCTGCATTCATAATTAATTGAGCCTTCCTGCTACGCCGCCAGTTATTCTCTATCGCAGGAGCTAACCCGAAGACCACAAAGCTATTTAACCTACCACTTTTCGCCCAACACAGCAACCTTTGGAATCAGAGAATCCAGGCCAACAGGAAGTGACTTCCAGGAATTGGGGAAAGTGGTTTTACTCGTCAATTGCATTTTACCGGACTATCAGTTATCTTAAGCGCGCTGTGGACCCATGTCAGTTAAAGAAATGCTGGAGTTTGGATGTTCAAGCACCGGGTCCAAGCTCGTGTTGGACAGTTTAGTAGCACATGGTCTCTGGGTCAATGGGGGAGACACAGAAAACCCGCCGACCAAACCAGATCATCGATGGAGGTTAACAGATGCTCGAAGTAATTGACCTATGGGTAGACGTTAATGGTACTCAGGTACTCAAAGGTGTCGACCTGAACATTCCCAGCGGGGAAACGCATATCCTGTTCGGTAAGAATGGGTCGGGCAAGTCAACCTTGCTCATGACCATTATGGGCTTTAGGCGCTACAAGGTGCAGCAAGGACGGATTCTCTTCAATGGACGGGATATCACGGAGATGCCAGTCAATGAACGGGCACAGATGGGAATCGGCCTGGCATTTCAACGGCCACCCGCCATTCGTGGGGTAAAAACCCGGGACATTTTCAACATCTGCAATAGCGACGGGGTTTCCTGCGAAATGCTGGCAGAGAAATTCGACTTTTCGAGTCTATTGGAGCGCGACCTCAATGTGGGCTTTTCAGGTGGAGAAATGAAGAAATCCGAACTCCTCCAACTACTGCTTCAAGAACCCGCGCTCATACTCCTGGATGAACCTGAGTCCGGTGTGGATCTGGAAAATCTGGAAACACTCGGCAAAGCCATCAACAGGCTGCTTCAGAAGCACCTTTGGAGGACTAGGGCCAAATCCGGGTTAGTTATCTCGCACGTTGGTTTCATCCTCAACTACATCGAGGCGGACGCTGGCTACGTGCTCATGGACGGACGCATCCATTGCCAAGGCAACCCGCGAGAGCTGTTCAAAGGAATTCAACGACACGGGTACCGGGAGTGTATTCAATGTCAGAGGTAACGAGAAACCGCGCAGAACTGGCAAAGGAAAAGAAAGCCCTTTTTGGCACTGATGTCGACCTGAGACAGTATGAGCTTCCCGCTGACAACAAGGCAGGGATCGTGAAACCGGAATCCCTCAGTGAGGAAGACCGAAAAAAAATCATCAGTTCAGGCGTGGACCTCGCCGACCCGAATCGAGCCGGAACCTTCCTCCAGGCAGATCACCGTATCGTCCACTGTGCGGCAAAACAACCAGGACTTGAGGTACTTCCCATGGCCGAGGCCTTGGAGAAACACCCTTGGCTGGAGAAGTTCTACTGGCAGGCCGTCCATGTGGACGCTGATAAATACACGGCTCAAGCCGAACTGCACTTCCAGAACGGCTACTTCATCCGCGCCCAAGCGGGACAGCGGGTTACAACCCCGATTCAGGCCTGTCTCTACATGAGGCATGAAAACACAGCCCAAAATGTGCACAATATCATAATCGCCGAGGAAGGCTCCGAGCTTCACATTATTACCGGCTGCGCCACTGCCCCTAGTCTCAAATCAGGGCTACATATCGGCATCTCCGAAATCTATGTTCAGCGCGGGGCCAAGCTCACCTTTACCATGATTCATGATTGGGCGGAGGAAGTAATGGTTCGACCCCGTTCTGGGATCGTGGTGGAAGAAAATGGGGTGTTTCTTTCCAACTACGTGTGTCTCAAACCGGTACGGTCGCTGCAAATGTATCCCACCACCCGACTTACTGGTCCCGGAGCCACTGCCCGGTTTCACTCTGTTTTGTTGGCGCCACCCGGATGTGAATTGGACACTGGCGCCAGGGTTATACTGGAAGCCCCCCAAACCCGGGCGGAAATCATCGCCCGCACCATCACCACGGGCGGCTCGATCAAGGCTCGGGGACATCTCAGGGGGCTGAAACCGGACGTAAAGGCCCATCTGGAATGCCACGGTCTCATCCTTGCAGAAGACGGTGTAATTCACGCTATTCCCGAACTCGAAGGCCAAACAGCAGGTGCTGAAATGTCGCATGAGGCGGCTGTAGGAAAAATCGCCGAAGAGGAGATAGAGTACCTCATGGCGAGGGGGCTGACCGAAGAAGAAGCGACCTCCACGATTGTCAGGGGATTCATGAATGTGCGCATCGAAGGCTTGCCCCCGGAGCTGCAGGCGGAGGTGGACCGGGCCATTGAGGAAAGCGAAATGAGCATGTTGTAGATCGGCCCTTAGCAGGCGCAAATTGTAAACCCTATGAATAGAGTCATTGGGTCGCCAAGCCATTTCGCTGCGCTGTCACTTATGGCCATGGATTGTAACGACCTAATCAATTTATGATCGCGAAGTCTGATGACAAACACGGCCCTGCGGCGTGAATCCTGAATCCTTGACACCATGCGGAAAACCACGAAAACGCGCAGTTCCTCGAACTCGCCCACAAATATCCTCTCACACTACATCCAGCCATGAATCAGTATCGCATCCTCCTGCCCTATTTTAGACGTAACCAAAGGAGCCTTGCCATCGGAGTCGGCTCACTGCTGTTGGTCGATCTCCTGCAACTCCTGATTCCACGCGTTATAAAACATGCGGTGGACAATATCACCCGTTACCAGGTGAGCAGTACTCAGCTGCTCAGTTATGCCGGGGTGGTACTGGCCCTCGCACTGGGCATCGTTACGTTTCGCTTCGTGTGGAGACGCCACCTCTTTGGCCATTCCCGCCAAGTTGAAGAGGCTCTTCGTAACCGTTTGTTTGCCCACCTGCAAACGCTCTCCTTTTCCTATTTTGACTCCGCCCGTACCGGCGATCTTATGGCGCGAGCAACCAACGACATCCAAGCTATACAGCTTGCCACCGGAATGGGGTTGGTGGCTCTCACCGACACCTTGGTCTTGGGAACCGCGGCAGTTGGGTTCATGTTCTATATCAATCCTACCCTGACTCTGATTGCCCTTCTACCCATGCCTTTTATAGCTGTTTTTGCCAGACTCATCAGTAAGATGTTCTACGAACGCTTCCAAAGAGTACAAGCTACCTTCGCCGTGCTGACCGAGCGGGCCCGGGAGAATCTCGCCGGCATCCGCGCCATCAAAGCCTACACCCAGGAAACTGCTGAAACAATTCGCTTCGATAAAACCGGCCAGCGATATATCGACCACAATCTGCGTATGATGAAAGTCGGCGGTCTGTTTTCCCCTATGAGCCTCCTCTTAACCAATGTCAGTATGGCCCTGGTATTGGTAATCGGCGGGCAACTGACTATTCTCAACACCATTACCACTGGAGATTTTGTCGCCTTCAACAGCTATTTGCTCCTCCTCACCTGGCCCATGATGGCGCTCGGCTGGATGATCAATTTATTTCAGCGGGGGTCTGCCTCTCTAGGCCGCATTCAGGCAATTCTGAACACGGCCCCGGAAGTCGCTGATACCCGGGAGACAACGGAAAGGACGCTTACGCGGGGCAGCATCGAGGGCCGCGGCCTTACGTTTGCCTATCCCGGCTCCACCAGGCTTGCCCTGGACAATATAGATTTGAGGATCAAACCAGGACAGTTGGTCGGTATTGTTGGTCGTACCGGAGCTGGCAAGAGTACTCTCTGCCAGCTCTTCCCACGCCTGTATGAGGTGTCCCCCGGCCAACTCTACCTAGATGAGGAGGAAATTCATCGCTGGTCTCTGGCCGGATTGCGCCGGGCCATTGCTTTTGTCCCCCAAGATTCGTTCATCTTTGCCGACACGGTCAAGGCCAATATCTGCTTCGGAAAACCTCGAGCCACACACGAGGAGATGATTGAAGCAGCGCGGGCAGCCCATCTGCTGGATGAAATCCGCGCCCTTCCCCATCAGTTTGAGACAATTTTGGGAGAACGGGGAGTAACCCTTTCCGGGGGGCAGAAGCAGCGCGTGACTTTGGCCAGGGCACTGCTACTGTCCACACCGTTACTTGTTCTTGATGACTGTTTCTCCTCGGTGGACCTGAAGACAGAGCTTGCCATTCTGATCAATCTGAGGCGCTACATGAGGGGCAGGACCACAGTCGTGGCCTCGCACCGTTTAGAAGCCATGCGAGCAGCTGACGTTGTTTTCGTTCTCGATGATGGACGCTTGTGCGAGCAGGGCAATCACGATGAACTTTTGGCGCGAGACGGAATTTACGCTGCCCTATACAACCGTCAGAAGCTGGAGACAGAACTCCAACAAGAGGCTGTGGGGGGATAGGCAATGGAAAGCGTCCAGCCGGGAAGAAACGGTAAGCAGTAAACTGTAAGCAGTAAGCGGTAAGCGGTTGATGCTGGGCGGCAGACACCGGTCACTAATGACCAACTCTTGGCGATTTAGATCATTTTTGGACGCTTTAGGGAGAACTCAGCCCCGCTACACTACGTGCCGCAGCCTTGCGGGCGAATGATGGAAAAAGGCAGTGGTGGAATCTTGGTATAAGATGACTTGGGCCAAACCGGAAGAAATGCTTTCGCCTTATTCCCACCATTCCATCTTTCCAACATCCCGCTATTGCAGGCGCGACGCAAACGCAAATAGCTACCAGAAACCCGTTAACTTTAGAAACTTATAGAAATTCCTGGACGTTAATTACCATGCACGGCAACTACGGCTACTTTGAAGAAGACAAGTTGGGAAAGCCTTATGATTGGCCGCTGTGGCACCGGCTAGCCGGTTACAGTCGGTCTTATCTGAAGGTGATTGGGATCAGTGCGGTCCTCATATTGCTGATCACTGGGTTCGACCTCACCTTACCCTATCTGCTCAAACTGGGAATAGACCGGTACATCGTACCCTCGGCTCGCCAAGTAAGAGTCCCCGCAGCCCGATCCCCAGCACTCACTCGCTTTCTTCGCCAGGTTGCGCCCGAGCTACAAAGGGGTACAGCACCAGGACAATTCTTCGTGGCAGGACAAGTGCTGCGCAAAGTCGATCCACGCGTCCTCCAGCAGCTTCAAGAGCTGGATGTCATTACGGATCAGCGTTTCTATTCTACTCCGATCCGGAGGGCCGACCAGGGGACTGTGGTGCGCACCCATGCCCGTATCTTTGAGATGGCCGATGGGACCGCGTACATCGACTACAGGGATCTGGCTAACTTGTCTGGAGAGGAACTTTGGAGTCTGCGGAAGGGAGACCTCCACGGCCTTCGGCGTTTAGGATTCATCTTTGTTGCCCTGATGCTCTTGAGCGGAATCTGTACCTATTGCCAGAATCTGCTCATGGTCTACGTAGGACAGCACATGATGCAGGATTTGCGCATGCAGCTCTTCGGCCACCTTCAAAAAATGTCACTCTCCTTTTTTGACCGTAATCCGGTGGGACGCCTGGTTACCCGACTCACCAACGATATCCAGAACCTGGACGAAATGTTCGGGTCAGTGGTCATGACTTTGCTGAAAGACGTTATACTCCTGTTGGGCATTCTAGTGATCCTTTTCTACCTCCGCTGGGACCTCGCACTGGTGACTCTTTCTGTGGTTCCGCTCATCATGGTGCTCTTTCGGGTTTTCGGGGTCCAGGTTCGCGGTGCTTTCCGCGACATCAGGGCGAAACTTGCCCAGATTAATACCGTCCTCAATGAATACATTTCCGGCATCCGGGTGATCCAGCTCTTCAGACAGGAAAAAAACACCCTTCGCCGTTTCGAGAATCTGAATCAGGGTTACTACCAGGCGACAATGAGACAGATCACGCTCCAGGCTATTTTTTTCCCTGCATTGAGCTTCTTTCCACCACAACCCTTGCTTTGCTTTTATGGTACGGCGGCCGACAGGTTTTAGCAGACAGGTTGAGTCTGGGGGCTCTTGTGGTTTTTATATCCTATTTGCGAATGTTCTTCGGGCCCATCCGGGACGTGTCACAGAAATACAGTATCATGCAGTCTGCCATGGCATCGGCTGAACGTATCTTTCTCCTTCTGGACAGCAAAGAGCAGGAAGACTATACCACTGCTGGCAGTAAACCTCCTGCCGTCCAGGGGGAAATTGAATTTCAGCAGGTAAGTTTTGCCTATCGTACTGGTGATTCAGTACTGGAAAACATCTCTTTCCGGGTAAAGGCCGGCGAAACACTGGCAATTGTCGGCGTCACCGGTGCGGGAAAAACCACCATGATTCATCTGCTGGAAAGATTCCATCAGCCCCAGAAGGGCAAGATACTCCTCGACGGTCAAGACATCGGTCGTCTCGACCTCGGCTGGCTGCGAACAAAGGTTGGTCTGGTGATGCAGGACGTATTTCTCTTTGCCGGGAGTCTTCGGGAAAATATCGTTCTCGATCGTGACCCGTCTCCGCAAGAACTGGAGCGAATCACTCGGCTGTCCCATCTTGATGATCTGATTTCGCGACTGGAGGATCATCTGGATGCCCCCATACGTGAGCGTGGCATCACAATCTCCACTGGACAAAGACAACTCCTTGCCATCGCCCGTGCCATGGCCTACGATCCGAGAGTCCTGATTCTCGATGAAGCGACGGCAAATATAGACAGCCAAACGGAGTTCCTGATCCAGCAGGCCCTGGACAAGCTCTTTGAGGGTCGAACCACCCTGGTCATCGCTCATCGGCTTTCCACAATTCGCAAAGCCGACCGCATCCTTGTCCTGCATCATGGGAGGATTGTCGAGTCCGGCACCCATGAGAGTCTGTTGGCTCGCAAGGATTTCTACTACCGGCTGCACCGACTCCAGTTTGCCGAACCAGCCGACCATTCCAGTTGACCTCGAGCCGCTCAAACGGTTTCCAGGAGACGAGATTCTCTAGGCAACATAGAGCCATTACGCTTGGCTGTCATTCATCGTCATCGGGTCATTATGTCCGAACGTTAGGGTTTACTTATAAGTCAATTCCGCGACCGTGTGTATGGTATCGCTCCGGCCAAATTCAATCCGCTTCAGCTTAAGACCCTCGTACGTGTAGCGTACATAGGAGTGTTTGTAGCGGGTGATGCTTTCCAACAATCCATTATCATTCCACGAAAAATCTTCATAGAAGACCCAATCACCTGAATCATGAATCACACGGTCTGTGCCTTCCGGGTAGTAGTATTCACAGAGGTAAAGATCGAGATCGGCCTCGTGAGGATCAGGCGAACGAATGCATGTCCAGTGGTTCCACCTTTGCCCCGGACTTCCCTCGGGCCACTTCCGCATCTCTGCCTCAAATCTCCTCTCCTTGCGGTCAACGATGAGCATGCGCTGGCCTGGGGTGCCCACGATGTTGTCTTGCCAGCGCCGTACGAGACACCACCAGGCTCCATGAATCAGGATATAGCCTTCTCCCTCGCGGATAATTTCCCCGCTCTCAGCTTTACGAAATACGTAGGAGAACGGGTACATCGTTTCTCCGTCTGAGGGTTGAAATTCTGTCGAGCCGAGGCGATGTATTAGCTGCCGCAAGTAAGACAAGCGCGTGTCCTCCGGAACAATTTCATCACGGAGCTCTCGCGAAGCACAGCCACTAAATAACAGAAGCAGGAACAAAAGACATGACAATCTCTTCAGCATTGGCAGTTCCCCGTGATTGGAGATCGGCAAGCAAGTGGTGATGGTTCCAACAGAACGTAGCTAAAACCGTGCCAGACGGACCGATGAACCCTCGAGGAGTCATTGACCAAATCCACCTGGCGGTGATATAAGGTGCAACCCAAGGGGTTGGAGTAAACGTTGAGCAATAAGCGTTTAGCTGTGTGGAGAATTCAGGCTAGAAACCACCCACCTGGCGAACTCGATAACGCATTTAAGAAATAACGTCGATTCCCTCGAACCGCCGCTCGATCTGAGATAAGACTATGGCAACCGGTTCTAACAAAGGCTACTTGTGTGTGATATCTGCGGCCATATTGTGGGCTTCATCGGGCACCGTTGGAAAGGCGCTGTTCGCGGGAACCGTTACCCCTATGGATGTAGTCCAGACCAGATCAACCTTCGGCTCTCTCTTGCTTGCTCTGTTCTTTGGCCTTCGCGCAAGACAGCTTTTCCGTATCCGCTTGAAAGACCTGGGCTTTCTTATTATTCTGGGTAGTGTGGTCATGGCCCTGGTACAGCTGACCTACTTCACAGCCATCAGTAAGATCCAGGTGGCGGCGGCGATTCTGCTGCAGTATCTGGCTCCGATCCTGATAGCGTTTTTCTCCATTTGTTTCTGGAAAGAACGGGTCACCGCTGCCAAGCTCCTCTCGCTTTTCCTTGCCTTCACAGGCTGCTATCTGGTGGTCGGCGGCTACAATCTACAGCTCTTGCACCTCAATCGCGTGGGCATCATATGGGGCCTTGCCTCAGCGGTATGCTATGCGGCATACACGCTCTTGGGGGAACGAGCCATGCACCGTTATCCTCCCTGGACCGTACTCTTTTACGCCCTCTTTTTCTCGGCCATCTCGTGGCACATTCTATATCCCCCCTTCTACTACTTCCAGGCGGGTTTCACCTTGTCACAGTGGGTGGGGCTCATATACATCGCCGTTATGGGCACCGCCATTCCCTTCGGTCTCTATTTTGTCGGGATAAGTTACGTTCGCTCAACCCGCGCTTCCATTACGGCCACGCTGGAACCAATCTCCGCTGGCTTTATTGCCTATCTTTTCCTGGGAGAGAAGTTGGAACCTCTGCAAATCCTTGGGGCGGTTTTGGTAATCGGTGCAATCGTCGTGCTTCAACTACGAAGCGAAAGAGACGAATTGACCCCGGAACTGATTCGTGCCCGGGCGACCCAGAGCAATCCCTCCGCTCAGAGGTAAATACCGCTTCTGTTTATCGGCTAAGAGCTCGAAGGAAAAGTGGATAGGAGTGGTGGGGTGTGGATCGAAATCAACGAAACCACAAAGACCACAACTCACACAAAGGAAAACAAAAGCACGGATGAGTAATTCTTGATGCTCTTTGTGTCGTTTGTGGTGATTGCGCGACGCGCTTCCCTTTGGGCAACATCCCGCTATAAGACGACTGAAAGCTAGATTATCAACCGGCATATGGTAGGCTGGAACTATGATTCGAATAACTGATCGACTTTCTATCCCTCAAGAAGAGTTGAAATTCAGCGCTTGCCGCAGCAGCGGCCCTGGAGGCCAGCATGTGAACAAGGTTAGCACCAGGGTAACACTCCGCTTCGACGTTTCAGGCTCGCCAAGCCTTACAGCAGAACAGAAAGCCCTCATCCTCACCCGCTTGGCAACGCGCGCGAACAAAGATGGTGTGGTCCGGGTCGTCTCACAACGCACCCGCAGCCAGGCAGCCAACAAAAAAGCGGCGCTGGAAAGATTCGTCGATTTGCTGCACCAGGTGCTTACCGACAAGCCTGAGAGGAAGCGGACGGTGATATCACCAGCGGCAAAACAGAGGCGTCTCAATGAAAAAAAACACCGGAGTCTGTTGAAGCGAGGAAGATCCTTGAAAGTCCAGCGGGAAGATTGACCAGAGCTCAATTCGGCCGGAAGGAATGAGATCGGTGGCTGATGAACCAGCCTCCTGTAACGAAATCTCAGAGAGCACAAGGTACACGAAGAATACAAGCCGAACCACGATAACATCTTCGTGATCTTCTTGCCCTTTTGTGATGATATGCATAACGCATGAATCGATGCATATCTCTCTCCACGCCGTCTCCATCCGTCCGTAGGTGTCTTATTCCCACCCGCGCCGGCAGATGGACTGTGTTTCGGGCGGGAATAAATCCCGCCCTAAGGCAGATGAGAGGATGATACGTGCGTTAATTCTTTTGTCCGGTAGAGAACGGCTCTTCATCTAACGCACAGACAGGAAAAAGCCGCAGGAATCAGCCGATAGAATATCGGAAGTATCGGAATGGCAATTACAGGCCGCTAGTATAGTCTAGCCGCCATCCATGTGGTGTTTCTCTTTCATCCGGTACCAGCCTTCCGGATCCTTGAAATACTCCAAGGTGTCCTCCAGGGAGAGACGATGTTCCCTCTCCATGGCGGCCAGCACCCGGTAGAATTCCTTTTCCACGGGGTTGTCAACGCTGTCACGTAAGTCGCTGTAAAACTTCTCCCCTTTGGCTTCGAAGTCGATGGCAATCTGGACCGCCTCCATGTCGTCTGTATCTGCCTTGGCGGAGGTGTCCACAGATTCCACGACCTTCTTGAGAACGGAGTGCATGTCCGTTCCTTTGACCTTCAGGGGAATCGTCTCCGGCCATCTGCCCTCTGCTTTCAACTTCTTGTGGAGCTGCAAGAGGCGTTGGTAGTGTTCAGCCTCATCATTTGCAAGGGATTGAAACATCAGTTTGCCGAAGGAATTGGTCGTCCTTTCAGCATGTTTCATGTAGAAGTCCCTCTCTCGCGACTCGTTGTTGAGGGCTACCTCCAGGGCCTGTATCCGCTCTTCCGTCTTGCTTGTCATCCCAACTCCTCTCTAAACCCCAATTTTCTTCGCTGCTGGAAACAGATATCAATTTACGCCAACGTCCAGCTATCAGCCTTCAGCGAGACCAGAGATCCAGGAGACCGTCTTGCCAAATAGGAAGACACATGTAACACATCAGTTCGATTATGCTGATTCAATTCACGCAGGGTTGATTGCTGAACGCTATTCAACCTATTTCGACTCCGGGAATTTCAGCGTAATTGTCTCTCCATCTTCTCCGCGCTCGACGTGAACACCAATTTCCAGGCTGTCATCGCGAACTCCCAAGGCCAGAGGACCCATGCCCTTATCACCTTCAAAGTGGGTGATCTGACGCACGGCGTCAATGACGTTCTGGCCAATTTCAGCACCCGGTGAGGGCAGTTCAGTGTTTCGATACTCGGCAACCACCGTAACCGTTCCATCGGCTGCCTTCGAGAGGGAGATCTTTTTGGCGTCAAAATTGATGCCGTGTAAGACCGTAAGAGCCAGCCACTTGAGGGCGGCCTGTTCCTTGTCCGTGTCCCCAGTGATTTCTGACATTTCTTTGAGTGGATCTGTGCCGGCAAAACAGTCAATGTGTTCCTGCACTTCCAGATGAAGACTGCGCTTGTCTCTCATTTCTACTCCTCCTTCCCATATTCTCATATAAAGCACGTCTACTGATTGAAAAAACCTACCCTAAAATAAGCACAAATTCATCGGAAGCAAGCGCGACTCAAATAAAACTGACGAATGCTTCAAATGGATTCAGTGACCTCCGGCAAAGTTGGAGGATTGATTGTGAACCGCTCAAAGCGGTCATAAAACCACGAGCCACCTGAAGGTGGCTGTCGTAAAGACAGGTTCTAATAGAATTGTCCCATCTTGAAATCCTCCCTGACCCCCCTTTGGCAAAGGGGGGAACTTGATGGAATCACTCCAAAATCTTCCCCCTTTGTAA
>CP070692.1:2060713-2073257 GCA_020353215.1 Deltaproteobacteria bacterium | reverse complement strand
AGGCCGCCTTACTTGCGGCTCGACATGATAAGGACAACGTAGAGATGAATGACCTGGAGCTGGCCAAGGACAAGGTACTAATGGGCACCGAACGTAAAAGCATGATCATGAGCGAGGACGAAAAGCGTAACACTGCCTTTCATGAAGTGGGCCATGCCCTGGTGTCCAAGTTTCTACCCAAAACGGATCCAGTCCACAAGGTAAGTATTATCCCCCGGGGCCGTGCCCTAGGGGTTACCATGACCCTGCCAATTGAAGATCGGCTTTCCTACGATGAGCAATATATGAAAAACACGCTGGCCAAACTCATGGGTGGGAGGGTTGCCGAAGAGCTCGTGTTCAACCACAAGACCAGCGGCGCCAGCGATGATATTGACAAATCTACCAATATCGCCCGGAAGATGGTGACAGTGTATGGTATGAGTGAATCCATGGGACCCATCGCCTTTGGCCAAAAAGAAGAACAGATTTTTCTCGGCAGAGAAATTGCTCAGCATCGGGACTACAGTGAAAAGACTGCGATACAGATCGACGAGGAGGTGCGGCGCATAGTTGACGAGGCTTATGGTACTGCCAAGAGAATTCTTTCGGAGCATCAGGATCTCCTCCACAAAATCGCCGAAACGCTGATAGAAAAGGAAACTCTGGACGGCAAGGAAATCGATGCCATCATTGACGAAGCCAAGCCGGATGCCGAGTTCACGCGGACCGTGACCGCTGAAGACGTGGTTTTGGAAGAGCGAAGGAAAGCCGCAGTCACGCAGTCACCCCGTGAACCAGAGAAACAAAGGGATCCCGTTCCCGCAAAAGAGAGTGACCTTCCGAAGGACAAACTCGGAGAGACACAGGCGTGAACCGTGAGCGCTTCACCATCCGAGGCTCCAATTGTACACTGGAGTTGGGTAACCGATCCCTGCTCATGGGAACCATCAACGTTACTCCCGATTCGTTTTCCGACGGCGACCAGTTCTATTTGAAAGATAGAGCCATACAGCAGGGGGAACGCCTTGCTACTGAAGGGGCTGATCTACTGGACGTCGGCGGCGAATCCACCAGACCATTTTCGCGGCCAGTCCCACTGGAGGAAGAGCTGCGCCGGGTTATTCCGGTGGTTAGTGAATTGGCTAAGCGTGTCTCAATTCCCATCTCAATCGACACCTGCAAAACGGTAGTCGCTCGAGCAGCGCTCGATGCCGGCGCGACAATAATAAACGACATTAGCGCTCTGCGCTTTGATCCAGAAATGATCCAAGTGGCAGCAGCGGCCGAGGTTCCACTAGTTCTCATGCACATGCGGGGTAGTCCCCGAACAATGCAGGTCGAACCCCGCTATGACTCTCTACTTTCGGAGGTCATCGCATTCTTGGAAGAGCGAATCCAGTTTGCCTGCGCAGGGGGTGTTGCCAGGGAACGGATAATCGTTGACCCGGGCATCGGTTTCGGCAAGACAGTAACGCACAATCTGCTGCTTATCCAGCACCTGGATGCCCTTGCAACGCTCGGCCAACCTATCCTGTTGGGAACCTCTCGCAAGGCGTTCATCGGCGCGGTGTTGGGCAAGGAAGTCACCGAGCGTGAGCCCGGCAGCTGGGCTACCGTGTGTGCCGGTATCATCAATGGAGCCCACATTCTTAGGGTTCACGAAGTCTCCACTTGCCGCCAATTGGTAGATATGACCGACGCAATTGTCAACGCTTAGTGCATGGTGCGCACGCGGTTTGCGCCCTGCGTAGTAGGCTGTGCTACTGCATCGTTTGGCCCCAGAATTGAATTTTTTTAGGTTGTCGAATCGTTTGCGCTTTGATTCCGACTTCCAAGAACCGCAACTTTCGATGCGCCTAGTGTTTTGTCCTCATTGAGTATTGGACCGGACGTCATTCCACTGAAAGGACGTACTATGGGTGAAATCTTTGGAACCGACGGAGTGAGAGGTGTGGCCAACGTTTATCCAATGACCACGGAGATGGCGATGCAGTTGGGCCGTAGCGCCGCTTATGTGTTCAAAAACGATCAGCGTCGTCACAAGATCGTCATTGGTAAAGATACCCGACTTTCGGGGTATATGATTGAGAATGCCATCGCCTCGGGCATCTGTTCCATGGGCGTGGATGTGCTCCTGGTGGGACCGCTACCCACGCCGGGTATTGCCTTTATCACCAGCAGCATGCGGGCGGATGCTGGAGTGGTAATCTCTGCCTCGCACAATCCCTTCCAGGACAACGGGATTAAATTCTTTTCCCGGGATGGCTTCAAGCTAGATGACGACATCGAGGCGCGCATGGAGGAGCTCATCTTCTCCAATGGTATTGAGCATCTCCGTCCGACTGCGGCGGAAGTGGGCAAGGCCTTTCGAATCGACGATGCGGTGGGCAGATACGTGGTCTTTATGAAAAATACCTTCTCTCGTGATCTCAGCCTGGATGGGGTGAAGATTGCGGTGGACTGTGCCAATGGGGCGGCTTACAAGGTCGCCCCTGCCGTATTCGAGGAACTCGGTGCTGAATTGGTGCTCACTGGCGTCCAGCCGAACGGTTACAACATAAACGATAGCTGTGGAAGCCTCTATCCGGAGGCGGTGGCTGAGCTCGTCCGGGATACTGGGGCTCACCTGGGGGTAGCATTTGATGGAGACGCCGATCGATGTATCTGCGTGGACGAACGGGGGACCGTGATTGATGGCGACAAGTTGATGGCGATCTTTGCAGCCCGCATGCTCAGAGAACAGCGGCTTAACCAGTCAACTCTTGTAACCACGATTATGAGCAACCTGGGACTGGAGATTACTCTAAAGTCCCTGGGTGGACGCTTGGAGCGCACCGCGGTAGGCGACCGTTACGTGGTGGAACGGATGCGCGCTGGCAACTTCAACTTGGGCGGGGAGCAGTCTGGCCATATAATTTTCTTGGATCACAATACCACGGGTGACGGACTCCTGTCTGCCCTTCAGCTTCTGGAAGTGATGCTGATCGAGGAGAAACCGCTGTCAGAACTGGCCACTATCATGGACCGCTATCCCCAGCACCTGGTTAATGTCAGGGTGAAAGAACGCAAGCCTCTGGACGCCTTTCCTGAGATAGCTCGCCAGGTAAAACAGGTGGAGGAAGATTTGGGCAGCGAGGGACGGCTTCTCATCCGACCCTCAGGCACCGAGCCCGTTATCCGAGTAATGGTTGAAGGCAAGGATGAGGATCTGGTGGTCGAGCTGGCTGAAGAGATCGGAGCCACTATTGAACAGGCCATGTCCTAAAGGTGAACTGTCATATGCTCCTCGCCATCGACATTGGCAATACCAACACAGTCCTCGGCCTCTATCGGGCCGCCGAGTTGGTTACTGACTGGCGCATTCGCACCGAACAGGACATGACTGCTGACGAGTACGGTATCCTAATGCATAACCTTTTTGCGGCCAAGAGTGTCCAATTCCAGGACGTGAGCCACATGGTAACGTCCTGCGTAGTCCCCCCCATGCTCAATACTGTCATTGAATTCGCCAACAAGTATTTCGAGATTGATCCCCTGGTTATCGGGCCTGGAATCCGAACTGGAATGCCCATTTACTACGATAATCCGAAAGAGATCGGTGCGGACCGCATCGTTAATGCGGTGGCTGCTTACGAAAAATACAAGGTCAGTCTCATCATTGTTGATTTTGGTACGGCGACGACGTTCGACTATGTCTCCCCAAAGGGGGAATACCTAGGAGGCGTTATTAGCCCCGGGGTGATGATTTCCTGCGAAGCCCTCTTCCAGAAGGCTTCCAAGTTGCCCAGGGTGGAGATCTTTGCCAAACCCAAAACCGTGCTCACCAAAGACACGATCAGTGCCATGAATGTAGGGATCGTTTACGGCTACGCTGGGCTGGTGGACGGTCTTGTCCGCAGGATAAAGGACGAGGTGGGCACAAACCCCAAGGTTGTGGCCACCGGAGGTTTGGCGCGTCTGATTGCCGCCGAATCTAAGGAGATAGAGCTAGTAGACGAGGATCTCACCCTGGAAGGCCTCAGAATTATTTTTGATCGAAACAGATAGCCTGCATTATTCACGAATCAGTGTCCCGAGAACGTGGGGACGGATGTGCCACCAGCCGCAAAAGCCCGAAAGCGCACTTGAACAATACGTCCCAGGCCGGGAGGAGGAAACCCGTGAAGATGTACGTTTCCGGCAGCAGCAGGTGGGGCGTGAATAAGACGAATTAGACGGTCAATACATACTCCCTATGCCCACCCTTGTAAAGCCAGCACCACTTCGCCCCGGAGACTTGGTGGGGGTGGTGGCTCCGGCCAGTCCTTGCCCAGCCCAGGAGATTGAAGCCGGACGGTCAGTTTTGGAGAAACTGGGCCTGCGGGTGGCGATGAGAGTGGACGAGGAAGATTTCCGACCCGGCTACCTGGCGGGAAGCGATGAGTATCGGGCTTCCAGTTTTAACAAATCTATCCAAGACCCCGAAATCAAGGCTCTGTTCTGCCTCCGGGGCGGATATGGTTCCCTGCGCATCTTGTCCAGTCTCTCCTATGAGCAATTACGCCTTACTCCCAAACCGGTTGTTGGCTTTAGCGACCTTACTGCCTTGCTCCTGGCCTGCCATGGCCGAGCCGGAGTGGTATGTTTCCATGGCCCCACCGTTTCTTCCTTGGCCAAGATCGATCCGGAGAGCGTGGAGTCGCTCTGGACCGCACTCAGCAGTACCGAACCAATAGCCTTGCATTTCCCCAAAGCCGTATGCCTCAGACCAGGGAAGGCTCTGGGACCTGTGCTGGGTGGCAACCTTACCACCCTCTGCCACCTCCTGGGAACGGTTTTCTTCCCTGCCTTGTCAGGCACTATTCTCTTTCTCGAGGACCGGGGTGAGCCCTTGTATCGAATCGATAGAATGCTGACCCAACTCATCCATGTTAATTCTTTGGTCGGGCTTGCAGCGCTTATGTTGGGTGATTTCTCAGAAAGTGGTCCCCGGCAGGAGCTTGACGAACTCGTTCAGGAAAGGCTGAAATCCACCTCTTTTCCCATTATATCTGGTGTTCCAGTTGGCCACGAGGAACGAAACCTGACCCTGCCTCTAGGCCTTTCGGCCTCATTGGATACCGACTCCTCCACCCTTACCTATCACCAAGTGGCCACCATGTCATGAGCGGGAAAGAGCGAATCCTGCAACTGTTGAACGATGGCGTGACAGAAGGTGTGTTCCCAGGCGCCGTTTTGCTTGTGGCCCGCCGCAAGCAAAACCTCTTCCTCGAATCCGTAGGACATGCTGCTTTGCTTCCCAAACCTCGCCCTATGACGCGGAACACCCACTTTGATCTAGCCTCACTCACTAAGCCCTTGGCCACTTCCTTATCTGTTTTTTACCTGGTAAGCCAGAAAAAGCTCCGTTTGGATGCTTCCTTAGTGGAGCTTCTCCCATCCACTCGTGTGCCGGTGGACAAGCAGAACATAACTCTTGCACAGTTGCTCTGCCACTGCTCTGGTTTACCCTCCTGGAGGCCATACTATCTTTCACTGGGAAAGTGGTCGCCGAATACCTGCAAAGCGCAGTTGCGTAGCCAGATTCTCCAGGAAACGTTGGAATGCGCCCCGGGAGCGCGCACCATCTACAGTGATCTGGGCTTCCTGCTGGTGGAATGGATTGTGGAAGAAAAGAGTGGGCAAGATCTCCACAACTTCAGCCGCGAACATATCTTTGGACAAATCGGTTGTGACACTCTCGGGTATCTCCCCTTGGGACAGGCACGAGCGAGCAGGCCGCATAATTTTGCCGCTACTGAAAACTGTCCCTGGCGGGGTCGAATACTTATCGGTGAAGTACACGATGAGAACGCCTTTATAGTGGGAGGCGTGGCGGGTCATGCAGGTCTATTTGGCACGGCGTCCGAGGTTAAATGTGTCCTGGATAGTATTTTGGACACACTCGCTTCCGGCCACTCACCGCGCCTATGGTCTCGGGAAGATTTGGCCCGCTTTCTGAGTCCGATACGTCTGGAGCCAACCAGCGCCTGGGCCCTTGGATTCGACACTCCAGCATCCACAGATTCCAGTGCCGGACGTTATTTCTCAAACAAGACCGTTGGTCATCTTGGCTACACTGGCACCTCTTTTTGGCTTGACATTGAGAGGGAAATAGCTGTGGTTTTTCTGACCAACCGGATTCATCCCAGTCGCACCAATGAACGAATTAGGGAATTCCGCCCACTCATCCATGATGCAGTTATGGAGGAGTTTGGCTAAGAACGCATGGTGCGAAGCAGTATATTATGAAATATGGATATCAAGGAGAGCACTAAACAGTCTGTATTTTGATCAGATACGGATCATGACGTCTTTTCCGTGGTTCCAAGGCTCCCGGCCTGGTCACTTCTCGCGCAGCTGTGGGTGGGGGAAGGCGCCCCCTCCCTGTTCCCCGTTCCTGCGGACCGGGGCCAGGGGCTCCCCCACCCACAGCTGCGGAAGTGAACACAGACCTCCCGCCAGTCACCATGGAAAAGAATTCATGATCCTTCCTCAACATGGCTTCGGTTCTTCTCTGCAAGCAGTATGATGCTCTCTTGAAAAAGGAAGTAAGAACCGGGCAGGAGAAAACCATGTGCGAGAAGAGCGAGACAATCGTTTCAATAGTACGAGAAATTTCTCGCTTGTCCTGCTTGTCTTGCATTTCTCGCCGATCCTTGAATCGATAACCAATGGACCCTAACAAACAATTGCCATTGTCTGAAAACCTACGGCCAGAGAAAATTCGGACCATCCACCTCATTGGCATCTGCGGTACCGGAATGGGTAGCTTGGCAGCGATGCTCCAGGAAGCCGGCTACAAGGTCCGGGGTTCGGACGAGAATGTCTATCCCCCCATGAGCACCTTTCTGGCTTCCAGAAACATCCCGGTTATGGAGGGCTATCGTCCTCAAAACTTGGAGCCTCCCCCGGACTTGGTTGTGGTGGGCAATGTAGTCCGCCGTGATAACCCTGAGGCCGCGGCCGCAATCAAGGGCGGCCTGGCCTATTGCTCCATGCCTCAAGTTCTCTGGAGCTTTTTTCTCAACTCACGTCGGTCGGTGGTTGTGGCAGGAACCCATGGCAAGACGACCACTGCAGCATTTCTGGTCTGGCTATTCAATGAGGCACAATTGGACCCCGGATGCCTGGTGGGTGGATTGATGGTCAATTTCCAGCAGAGTTATCGGCTCGGCCAAGGTCCTTACTTTGTTGTTGAAGGTGATGAGTATGACACCGCATTCTTTGACAAGGGCCCGAAGTTCCTTCACTACCGTCCCCGATTTTGCCTGCTCACCAGCGTCGAATTCGATCACGCCGACATCTATCCGGATCTTCAGGCAGTGGAAAACGCTTTCCAGCGCTTGCTGGACAGTATTCCGGCGGATGGTCTTTTGGTGGTCAATGCTGATGATCCCGTGGCTTCCCGCCTGAGTCTGAAAGCTCGTTGCAGGGTCATCACCTATGGCCTCAACGCGCCGGCCCACTTTTGGGTGGAGGGGGTGGACTACAAAGTGGGTCAAACTCTCTTCCGCATGCAAGGACCGGAAGAATTCAAAGTCGAGTTCACCTCTCCGCTTCCCGGGGCTCACAACCTGAGTAACACTCTGGCTGTGGTAGTTATGGCCCGTGAGTTGGGTATAGATCCCAGCACAGTCCAACATGCACTCAGCAGCTTCAAGGGAGTGCGGCGACGTCAAGAGGTCTTGGGCGAAATCGGTGGAATTACGATTGTCGACGATTTCGCTCACCATCCCACTGCTGTCCAATCCACCATCCAGGCTTTGCGCCATTTCTATGGAGGACGCCGCCTGTGGGCCATCTTCGAGCCTAGAACCAATTCCAGCAAGCGAAATATTTTTCATCAACGCTACGTAACCGCTTTCGACGCCGCAGATCTCGTACTTATTAAAGAGCCGCCCGGTTTAGAGCGCATTGTCCCTGAAGAACGGCTCTCAGCGGGGCAACTGGTGGCAGATATCCGGTCCCGGAGCTTGGATGCGCACTATTTCCCAGACGTTGATACCATGCTTTCCTTCATCCTCTCCAGGGTACGGCGGGAGGATGTACTCCTCATCATGTCAAACGGTTCATTTGATGGGCTGATTGATAAGCTGTTGGAAGGACTTAGAAATCGGTGAGTCCTGTTCTGCAGGTTGCGGATAGGTTGCCGATGGTTGCCTCTCATCAAGCTCGTCCACCTCCGATTTAAACTTCCCAGGAATCCAGTGTCCATAAACATCGTAGGTGATCTTGATGCTCGAATGCCCGAGTTGATAGCTCACATCTCCCACGTTATGGCCCCTGAGCAGTCGTATGGTGGCATAGGAATGTCTCAGGTCATGTACTCGTATCCTACGCAGCCCTACACTCTCTAAGCAACGATTCAAGGCGTTTCTGAAAGACTCACGATGGAGCATCGCGCCTTCCTCATTTGCGAATACCCACTCCGAGACGGGCCTACCCTGCTTCAGTGCTTTTCTTTTCTGGATTACCCGCACGTCTTTTAGCGTAGCAACCAGCTGAGGACTCATGTCCACTCGGCGGCGTTTCTTGTTTTTGGTGTTGCTAAGTATCCCGTTACGCCAGGAGAGCTTGACGTGGATAAAACGTCCGTTGAAATCCACATCTCCCCATTTTAGTGCCTGGATCTCGCCGATCCTCATACCTGTTCGGAGAGCGCAGAGCATAGGGAGGTGGTAAATCCCCCCTTGGTATTTCTTAGCTTCCTTCAATAGCTTCTCGGCTTCTTCCCCTGTAAGTGGATCTACCTCGAGTTGCTTTGACTTATACTTCATCCTGATATCGCGCAGCGGATTGCTGTCCATCAGCTCAGACTCCACAGCGTGGGTCATAACTCCACTAATGACAGTTCTGACGGTGCCCATTGTTTCTGTGGCCATTCCTTTGAGCAAGAGGCTGTCGAAGAAAGCCTTGAGATCCTTACGGCGAATCGTGTTCAATTTGCGCTTGCCGAAATGAGGGTAGACGTGTTTTTTCAGAGTTTGTTCGTACGCGATTCGAGTAGACTCCTTCCAATCGCGCGAAAGACGCAGCCATCTCTCAGCATACTGCCGAAAAGCTGGACAGGAATCCTCACCGCCTTTCATGTCGAACTCACCCAAAACCAACTTTGCCTCGATCTTCTTGGCCACCTCATTGGCCAGCCGTCTATCCTTTCCGACCTTCTTTGCCTTCCTCTTGCCCTGGTGGTCAATGAATATCCACCAGACTCCAGAGCCTTTTGGTCGTTCTCTAACTTTTACTCCCATTTCCTCAATCTCCTTTCTTCTCGTCGGCCATTGCTGCAGTCAAAATCTCAACCATGATCGAATTAATGGAGACGTTTCTCTTCCGCTTTATTGTCTCCTTAGCGGCTCTCTCCCTGAGCCATTCGAGGAGCTCAGCAGGCATCCTTATTGACCAAGCTTTCACTTTCTCACCTCCTTTGCCTCTTCATACAGTATTTATATCTAATGATTCTATTATTGTCAATAGAAATAAAATATACGCATTATGATGGAACCCTGGAGATTTACCCTGTTAGACTTCTGTCTTATGGCCTCGGTGGATGCCTCTTAATTCTTTGAGGAAGTGTGAATCGTTGAAGGGAAGATGGGCGCTTTTTGGGTGTAAGTCGAAGAAACAGTCAACATTGCAAATAGATGGAAATGGCTGACGGAGGCAGCATCCGTGAGTCGCTAACACGCTTACTCACTAAGTGGAAACCTATGAGCCGGGCTGTCACGCCGAAAACCACCGGTTCGAGTCCGGTCATCCCCGCCATTAAAAACCAAGAGGTTACGCTACCAACGTAACCTCCTTTTGTTCATTAATTTGGTTATTTCCAACCTCAGCAGTTACTTTTTCCTTAAGAATCTCCTCTGCTAGCAAAAGTTATTGAGTTATTGAAGGGCGTGTCCATTTGATTACTCATTTTCAAGTGAATCGATGGGGACATTTTCTGGAAACCCAATCATATATCCCGAGGGTTCTTCTAGCTTCAAAGAGGTCGCTTTCATTAAAAAGTTCAGGGCAGTGGTCCAAGACTATGCTTTCTAGGCTTAGCCCCTCGTTGGTATGAAGCTGCCAGCCGTTCTTTCTGTTGTCACCTCTGAGGCATCTTCGAATGAAGGCAACGAGCTCCGGCTGGTTCCCAATATACCAGCGCCAATTTCCAAGTCTGTTAGCTGCTCCCTGGCCGCAAATCTTGGCGGTGTCTTCTTGGCACTGTTGCAGTAGTGCCTCAAGTCTCTTGGTACTCACCTTTCACTCCTCTGGGGAAATAGTCTCATACGCTTGGTTTCATTATGAAGGTCCAAGATGAGCAAAACAAGAGCGTATTTTTGTAGTAGATATGATTAGATGTGGGTAGTTGATCTTGTCACTGTATTTCCCGATGGACAGGCACCAATCTCCTTGTCCAAAAGTGCCTTGTCAGACACGGGCGTCATCCTAAGCTCCACATACGCCCTCAACCTGGGTGGTACCCCTAGGCAGCGAGGGTTTTTTCGATCCCATTGGCTTTCGGGTCGGTTGGGGTTTTTCTTCCTAAGCTATTTACAAATCCCACGTCTTTATCGTATCCTGAGAACAGTTCACATTCCTGCTATCACTCATCCACGAGAGACGATCTTTTCGTAAGGTATTGACCAAGCCCCAATTCTTGCTGGAAATACGTGTAGAACCGTTCAGACCTACCAAAATGAGTAATACAATTCCAATTAGCCGCACAAGGTTGTCCTTTAGCGATCATTTTGCTTCGCCACAAACCTGGGGAGGTTCGTCATGAAGAAAATTAGTATCATTCTCACTACCTTACTGTTGGTCCTAGGCATAGCCGCAGTGGGCAATACAGAGGTTCTTTACGAGAATAATTTCAGTGAAGGAGATCTTAGTGATTGGGTAACACTTTGGCCAGACCGTGGTCACTGGGCTGTTGAGGGTGGCACTCTGCGAAACACTGCTCTGCCAGCTCAGTATATTACTCTTGACGCTATCATCCTTCCCGACAAATTTGCTGTACAATTTGATATCAAAATGGATACAGATGGCGGCTATTACTGCGTTTTAAGCTTTTACTTGCCTTGGGCTAATCATCACCGACCGGGGGGATTTCAAGTTTGGAATAACGGTATGAGAGGGACATCCATTGGCGATTGTGTAGATTTTGCGCAAACGTTACCCTCAGGTGATGATCCGTATGGCTGGCACCATTTTGAGATTGTCAGGGAAGAGGATTGGTATTCAGTTTATTAAGACGGAAATCTCATACAGGAAGGCAACGTCCGTTGTACTGGCATCAGTGAGTATTTCGGATTTGCTTCCTGTGCGAATAGTATGATTCAACTTGACAACCTGCTCATAACGACCCTTGAATCTATCGTAGAAATTGACATTAAACCCGGCAGTGACCCCAACAGCATTAACCTCAAATCAAAGGGAGTAGTGCCGGTCGCGATCCTCACCACTGAAGACTTAGAGGCCAGTACCGTTGACCCTGTGACCGTGTCGTTTGCCGACGCTTTGCCATTGCGCTGGACGATGGAGGATGTGGACGGTGATGCAGACTTGGATCTGCTATTTCATTTCAAGACGCAGGAACTGGGTCTTGATGCGGACAGCACTTCCGCCACTCTAACTGGGTCTACCTTTGACGGGCAGACCATCGAAGGCACAGACGCAGTGAAGATCGTACCCAAAAGGAAATAACAACTTAAGCAATATTCTCAAGAGCAGCAGTAAAGGTAGGGATACCTCTGCCCTGCCTTTGCTGCTCCCTGGTACCCTTTGCATTGAAATCCGATTAGCACCAAACATTAGCTCGAGGAAAATAAGAATGTGTTCATTATTTAGATGGCTATTTGGGAAAAAAGAATCAGGGAAGCACTATACGTACGCGATTTGCGACAAGAAATCAGAGGCTCCGCCAAATATGTGGTATCGCTTGCGCAAATGGAAATCGCCACACGTTCTCAGAATGGAAACCACATGGACAAGGGATTGGAAAGTGTTTTCCGTTGACGAGCCGGTTGTCGGTGTGACGCGTGAGAACCGCGAATCTAGTTTTCTTTTACTGTTCGATCAACCTGATTTCAGAATCTTTCTTGAAAGAGAGAAGGATAATCCAGTCGATCCAAATGCGATAAAGGTAAAGGGATCCGCTACAGTTCAAGGGAATTTGTTGGAACGGCAGCTAGGCTACTTATCCAAGGAAACCGCAGAAACACTTAAGGGTGAAGAAGAATTAGATGCACGTCCTTACTGCGTATACTTACCCCACAAGGGCGGATCCTATGGATTAAGACTACGCGTCCTTATTCGATCTCAGAGTTACAAAAAGAAAACGGGAAGAGCATAACAGCCAGGGTCTAGCTTTACGATCAACTCAGCAGGCCCATTCATTTTTCAAAGACCATTGCTGAGTCACTGGTTCCGCTTTTTTGGCAGAGGTATCAGCCGAAATTTGACATGTCATACTTTAATCCACACTTTTCCTGTTGAGATCTACGCACCATATCCAAGGCTGAACTAACTATAATTTCTGAGCATAGATAGAGAC
>CP070692.1:2047935-2060613 GCA_020353215.1 Deltaproteobacteria bacterium | reverse complement strand
TGGAGGAAATAAGAGGTGCTGGGCTAATTGCGATTCTCGTCCTCGCATTCGTGTTGATCTTCAAATTCAGAATGAAAGTTCCAAATAAAGACGATTAACAGGCAAGTAGTTCGTATCTAAAACTCTTGTTTGTTCATCTTTGCCCTCAACTGATACAGATGCACAGTCTGAGCAAACAGAAAGACAACACCGACCAACAGAATCAGTCTACGTCACAAGGGAGAGAAGATGTCCGAAGAAAAGAGTTTCCACATGACCTCGAAGGCTTTTCGCTATTATGGCCGAGCGGTTGTGGATTGGATAGCCGATTACTTTGACCGGGTGGAATCATTCCCGGTTCTATCTCAGGTTAAACCGGGGCAGATCCGTGCTTCTTTACCTCCAGCCCCACCCCTTGAGGGAGAACGCTTTGAAAGCATCCTTGAGGATGTCGAGACCGGGATTATTCCTGGGGTTACCCATTGGCAATCACCAAACTTCTTTGCCTTCTTTCCTGCCAACACTTCAGGGCCGGCTATACTGGGAGAACTGCTTTCGGCCGGTCTTGGGGTCCAAGGGATGCTATGGGCCACGAGTCCGGCCTGCACGGAACTGGAAACTCATGTGCTGGACTGGCTTGTGGATATGCTCGGTCTGCCCCCAAAGTTCAAGTCGGACGGGACTGGCGGTGGGGTCATCCAGGACACGGCATCAAGTGCCACCCTTTGTGCTCTCCTAGCGGCTCGTGAGCGTGCCAGTAATTATGAGAGCAACAACCGGGGTTGTGATGGGCGTCTCGTTGCCTATGCTTCCACCCAGGCCCACTCTTCCATTGAGAAAGCGGTCAAGATCGCCGGCCTGGGCCGCCAGAACCTGAGATTGATCGAGGAGGATGATCGCTTTGCTCTTCGTGCTGAGGTTTTGGCCAACCAGATCCAACAAGACCGCGCGGCTGGATTCATTCCCTGTTTTGTGTGTGCGACCGTGGGGACAACGTCTTCCAACGCCATAGATCCGGTGACAGAGATTGGTCAGATCTGCCGTGAGCAGGGCCTTTGGCTTCATGTTGACGCGGCAATGTCTGGTACAGCGGCCCTGTGCCCTGAATACAGGTATATTCACGCTGGAATCGATATGGCGGACAGCTATTGCTTTAATCCCCACAAGTGGATGTTCACGACTTTCGATTGCGACTGCTTCTATGTGGCTGAGCGGGAGGCTTTGATCAATACTCTGAGCGTGCTGCCGGAATATCTCCGAAACAAGGCCAGTGAATCAGGAGCGGTGATCGACTACCGGGACTGGCACATCCCCCTTGGACGGCGATTCCGCTCATTGAAGCTGTGGTTTGTTATTCGCCATTATGGTATGGAAGGCCTTCGTTACCACATCAGAAAACACGTTGATCTGGCTCAAAACCTTGCCAAATGGGTTGAAGACGATCACCGCTTCGAGCTCGCTGCCCCGGCACCGTTGAACTTGGTTTGCTTCAGACACCTTGCGGGAGACGAATTCAACCGGAAGCTTATGGATCATCTTAACCGGAGCGGCGAGATATACCTGACCCATACCACTCTAAAGGAACGGTTTGCCCTTCGGTTCTGTGTTGGTCAGACCCACACTGAAAAGCGCCATGTGTATCAGGCATGGAAGAGAATTCAGGAAGTGGCTCTGGAACTCGAGAAGTCATAAGAAAAGGGGAGCTAGGTACTACGGGCTCTCCTTATTTTTTCTTTCAAGCGACTCACGGTGGCAGAGATATTGGCGGCTTGCGTTATTGCGGTTACCATTGCCACCCGTTGCGCGCCCGCGGCAAGAACCTCATCCAAGTTGTTCTCGTTGATACCTCCCATCACTGTAAAGGGAACATTTATCTCCTTGCCGATGGTGGAGATGGCCTCAGGTCCCAAGGAGCGTTCCACTCCCTGTTTGGTCTTGGTGGGGAATATGGGCCCAATGTTAATGTAGTCAGCTCCGTCCCTTTGCGCTTGTAAAGCCTCGTCCCTCGAGTGGGTGGAAACGCCGATCAGCAGCTCCGGTGCGAGCTTTCTTGCAGCCCCAAGCGGCAGATCCTCCTGGCCCAGGTGAACTCCGTCAGCCCCGGAAACAAGGGCAATATCGAGATGATCGTTGATGATGAGCAGAACTCCCTCCTTTGCCGTGATCTCTCTGAACTTGAGGGCCAGATGGTACAGAGCCCTGGCGTTATAGTCTTTCTCTCTGAGTTGGATGATCCCAGCGCCTCCCTGGATAACTGCTTGCAGAACTTCCAGATTCGACCTCCCCGCAGAAAGACGCTCGCAGGTTGCGGGGTAGATGTCCACCTCTTGGAACTTGGCTTTTCTCATTTCCCTGTTCATGTCAACTGCCAACGTCTATCTTTTCTCAAGTCATTTCGCCTCGCTCTCAGCAGCTTCGTTTCATTTGTCTTCATCGTCATGAGCTCGACCATGATTCGATGATCCGGTCAACTGACGACATAATGACCCAGTGACTGTAAATGACATTGAAACGTAATGGCCTGATTCACGCCTCAGCCTGCTTTAAATTGCCAGCCGGCCGTTGTCTATCCTCTCTCCCACCAGGCAAAGGCTGCCAGAAGTATCAACCCGGTTGCCATCAAACCATACTCCCAGACGGCTAGGTGGTAGTCTCGACGCGATGAGCGGTCTTTTCGACCAAAGCCGCGGGATTCCATGGCCATGGCTAGTTCGTCAGACAAGAGAAAGGAGTGGACGAGCAAGGGCATCAGCAGAGCCACGTAGTTTTTCACGTTTCTAATCTTCGGCCTGAGGTCAATTCCTCTGGAGCGCTGGGCATCGATGATGTGGAGGGTTTTTTGTCCTATCAAAGGGACATAACGCATCGCAGTGGTTAAGATAAAAGTCAGTTCGTAAGGGACGCCCATTTTTCTCAAGGCGTCTCCCATTTCCACAGGATTTACCGTCCGAAAAAAAACTAGTGACACGCTCAGCAGAGCCAGTAGCCGGATGGAGAGAGTCAATGCGACCCAAAGGTCAAACGACAAGAGGGCAATGGCAAACACTACCCCTAACATGGGCCAGAAAACCCGTGAGGAACGGAGCCAGGTTTTCTCCAAACCGAGCAATAGGAGTGTGATCAGGAGGATGACGCACACCCCGATCAGGGTTGTCGGTTCCTTGGCGACAAAAACAGCTCCAATGGCCATGAGCCCGAGGGCTAGTTTGGTTCTGGGGTCGAGCCTTCTCAGAACAACCCTCCGTCTTGCGAGTCGAAACAAGTCCTCATTTCCGGTCTCAGCCACTAGGCACCAGACACTATGCACTACATATGACGGAACGACGCGGAGACGCGGGGACGCGGCGAACAACGAAGTTGTCCGTTATCGGTTATTTCCTAGTGGTTAGTGTTGGCGCATCGGCCTCTGACGGGCCCAACGCCCCCATACGAAACAGTTCCTCATTCCGTAAGATCTCCTCCGGTCCTCCATCAGCCACTACCCTGCCTTCGTGCAGGACGATCCAACGGTCTGCCGTGGCCTTGGCAAAATCCAGATCATGAGTGGCCATGACGGTTGTAAAACCGCGGTCCTGCAATTCGGCCAGAAGTAAGGCCAAAGCCTCTCGAAACCGTCCATCTTGCCCAGAGGTGGGCTCGTCAAGGACCAGCAGGGTGGGTTGCATGGCCAGGATGGAGGCAAGAGCCACACGTTTCTTTTCGCCCTCGCTTAACCGGTACGGCGGTCTTTCAAGCAGTCCATGAAGTCCAAAAATGCTCCAGATTTCTTCCACCCATTCGTCCTCGACTTGCTTGAGCATACTGGGGCCAACCAGAATCTCATCCTTAACCCGGGACTTGAAGAATTGGTCATTGGGGTTCTGAAAAGACAGCCCTATCTTGGCTGCCATTTCCGAAGGATCTTTGTCACCTAGTTGTTCTCCGTTGAATATTACCTTTCCATCAGAGGGCCGGAGAAGTCCATTGAACTGTTTGATCAACGTTGTCTTCCCGGCGCCGTTTCTCCCGATAATGGCAGCGGTCTCGCCAGTTCTCAGTTCCAACGAAACACTACTCAGAATCTCTTTGCCGTCTATTCCGTAGGAAAGGTCTTCAAGTATAAGAACTGGGGTATTGGTTTGAGTTCTTGTTCGTGCTTTTCTTGGATAATGTGGCAGCAGATGTTCCCGGCAAAAGCGCGCTCCGCCGGTATTCGAGGGGCTTTCGAACAGGAATTTACCCCGGTCAAGGATAAGACACCGAGTACTGTCCAGCAAAAAGTCACCCATACGTTGCTCAATAACAATCAAGGTCCGACCGCTGCGGTTGATATCCTGAAGCGCTTGACGCACTCTGCTGACGGCGGCCCAGTCGAGGTCGCCATAGGGTTCATCGAGGAGGAGAACCTCGGGGTCCAAACAGAGTACCGATGCTACAGCGGCCAATCGTTTCTCACCCCCGGAGAGGGTTGCAGGGGATTGGCCGAGAAGGTTTTCCAGATTCAATCTGTCCGATATCCCCTGTATACGATCGTTGATCTCTTTTCCCGGTAATCCAAGACTCTCCAAGCCAAACGCAATCTCGTCTTCAACCGTGCTGTTAAACAGTTGGGCATCAGCGTTCTGAAGTACTAACCCGACTCGGGCAAAGAGATTGGATACACTCGTTTCCTGAGTGTATAAATCAGATACCAACACGTGGCCCAGAAGGGTGCCCCCAAAGAAGTGGGGAACAAGCCCATTAAAGAGATAGGTCAGGGTGGACTTGCCGGAGCCGTTGGCGCCGCCAATGAAAATGTACTCTCCACCGTCGACAGTTAGATCGAGGCCGTTGAGTACCCAATCTGTGCTGGGATAACGGTAGCGGACATCGCGCAACTGAATCACGGTTCCCAAATTCCCCCTTTACGGAGAAGGTGAAGAGCAAAGATGCCGATGATGGTTCCTCCCAGGGTACTGACGCTAAAGGCGATGATTAAGGTAGCCAGAGCCATAGTCTTGCCCATAAAAAGGGGAGCCACAATCCAAACACTCGCCAGAGAACCCAGAAGTCCGGTGCCGACGACCTCTCCCAGTCCGGCTAGATAGATGTTTTTGGACGTGCGATAGGCCAAACCTGCCAGAAAAGCCCCGATCATTCCGCCAGGAAAAGCCAGAATAGTCCCCAGGCCCAATATATTCCTGATTATTCCGGCAATGGCAGCTATGGCAACCGCATAACCAGGCCCGAGCATTACTGCCCCCAACACGTTAACCATATGTTGGGCAGGGAAGCACTTTGAAACTCCCACTGGGATAAATAACGGCGACAGAGCCACCGCAATCGCCACCAAGATCACGGCGCGTGCCACATTCTTTGCGTTCATATCACTATTCCTTTATTCGTCACAGAAAACCTGCTCCTTCCCGCTATGCGAGGGTCAAATTTCAATGGCTTTGCCGGTAAAGATGGCTAAGGGTCTTGGAATGCTGGAGTTTTGGAGCATTGGAGTGGTGGGAAAAGCGAAACCCAAAATTAGGCTTCAATAAGTCTTTGCATTACTCCATCACTCCACCACACCATTACTCCAGCAGCCTCCCGCATGACTTAAAGACCGTTGAAGCTCCCTCTGTGGGCGGCTCAAAGGCGGGTCCTCAGGGCGCGGCTTCTTTAATTTGCTCGCTTGAAGTCGATTGAAGAAGACTCGCAAGAAGTAAGTGGTTTATTCCCGGGACCAACCCGTTACTCTTCCCACAAAAAAACCGTTTCCCACCTCGGGAAACGGTCCATCGGCACACATACCTTGGAAAATACTTGTTTTGAAACCGTTTCCCTACGCTGGTATTATCCAGGTCAGGTTTAAGGGTATGCTCTCAGCCCAGAACACTGAGCACCCCTAACGGCTGCTGCCATTATTTGAATATCATACTAGTCTGATCAAATTTGATTGTCAAATGGGCTCATGAATTTGTTTACTTTGATCCTCCATGAGTTATTCGGGCTAGATTTAAAATAAATCAAAAACAATCGATGACGGCTGTGAGATGTGGGACGTGGGCACGACAACCTCCTCCACTGGAATCTCCCATCCTCATGTGGGTAATAGGTAAAGAGGAGTCAGTGGGGAACCGAGAGCATCGACGGGTGCGAAGAGGACGCCGCTGCGGGGCGCACGGGTTTAACCACTGGAGGTTCAGGGAAAGACATTACAGGGTGAGGGATGTACTCACCTCCACGATGAATTGACGCAGAAAAGATACGACTAGAGGAAAAAGTTGAGCTAAAGGTCCTGCGCTATCTTCCGGGAGGATTACTAGCTCTATAATGTGGACTCCTGGAGGTAAACGGAGTTCTTGCCTTGGCTAGAAAGGTAGGCCCATTTGCACTCACACTCCCTGCTGCAAAAAGCGTAATATACCCCATCCTCACTGTAACTGGCCGTAAAGTAATCATCTTTAGTAATCGTTTTTCTGCAAAAAGTGCAAGGAATCCGCATTGTCTAGAACCTCCGTGTTCTGCTTTCCGAGAGACAATTTGTCTTTGAAATCCGACTGTTTTGTATCAAGCTAATCAGACAGCGAAAACAACTCAACTGGGAAGAAAAACTTTCCACCTCCCCAAATCGACGATAACTTTTTGTCAGGAAACTGACAATCGGAAGAAGGCGTGGTTTTATTCTTATTGTTCGGTACAAAACCCCGTAGGAATATCCTAAGAGAAAGATCGTTGGAGATTAATCTCGCAAAGCTGAAATCCACCCCACTGTTTTCGGACACGCGGCATAAAGGAACAAGTCGAGGTGAGATCGTCGTGGGTGGAATCAGGAAAATTTACAGCGAGATATTCAGCAAATGTGCATCAACCAATCAGCGATTTCAGTTAATAAGCAAAACTTTGAACATTCCGCTTGTCACATGGGGTCGGGTAGATCTTCGTCGGTGTTGTCGGGTCGCTTTACATCGCCAACCTCCCTTTTTCAGGTCCAGCAAGAAAAGTGTTTAATATCAAACAATTGAGAGCTGGCATAACACTTGCCTAAAGGCTAGCTAACATTGCTTCTCGACCCTGATTCATTAGAATTATTGACCGCCGCAGCCTCGGAGTGCCCAATTCTTCTGTTTTCAGTTTTACAGGAATGGCATGGGCAGAGCCGAGTACAATCGCCACTCACGCATTGGGGACCTTGGTCGGGAGAGTCTGATATCAGTACTGAAAGTGGAGCTGATAAATCGAGTCCTGGAAAAACTCCCCGACGAATTGAGAACCGGCTTTGTTTTGGTTTCCCCGAGTATGAACCACAAATGTACGGAATAACACCATGAACATAAGTACTGTTTTGATTGCCTGGATTGTCGTATCGATTCCAGCAGGGTTAATCACGGGCCAACTGTTGCGACATAGAGCTGTTGTTAAGAACACCAGGACATCGATAAGAGAAAGGGGCCCCCAAAAAATCAGGAACTGGAGCAGCACAGATGATGGGCACGTCTGATGATGTGGGCAAGAGCAGTTGATTCGGAGGATTTAGCTTTCATTTGGCAGGAAGGGGATTGGAAAGGACAAGTATCGATCGCTGGAGCGGGATAGCAGAAAGCTCAACCCACATTTCGGATTAGCAAATTCGAATTGACGCGGCCCTCACTCGGTATTATCTGTTCAGACTGGAAAACAACTGTTACTCTGACTTCGGGAGGGAAAAAAGATGGTGCGGGAAATGAGGGTCTCAGTTTGTATCACAGATCAACAGACTAATGAAACCATCGTCGTGTTGGAAGACAGCAAGGGTAATACGTTGTTGCCCATCCGCATCGGTCCTTTGGAAGGAACCGCAATAGCCGCCGGAATCGAACAAATGACGTTTCCACGACCCTTGACCCACGATCTTATCAAAAACATCCTGGACCACGTAAATGTGAGAGTGGACAGAGTCGAAATCTGCGATTTGCGAAATGACACCTTTTACGCCTGGATCTATATTGTCGTTAATGAAGAGGAGACGAAAGTCGATGCCAGGCCCAGTGACGCACTGGCAATTGCGCTACGAACGAATGCTCCAACATACGTAAACGAAAAGGTGCTCCAAAAGTACGCCTCGGAAGAATCCGGTTCGGAGGCCAAGGTTCAGGGCGAGGAGGCGGATAAATGGGCCGAAGAACTGGAGAGTCTCTCCCCTGAAGACTTCGGGAAATACAAAATGTAATAAGGGTATACGTTTGTTTTGGAATCTGCTGAAAGCGATGATCAAGAAGTATTCGCTCTCCTAGTCAACATCCTTGACAAGCATAATTCCGGGCGTTCCCATGGCGCGCCGGATAAAGTCCCACCCCTCCGGAAATCTTCGGAGAACTGTTGTGGAAATACTGTTTTGCTTTCTACAGCCAGCCTGGCGAGAGATAGCCTCATTAACCTAAGTTGGCATTATTATTGCTGCAGAATCCTGACAGCACCAGAGAAGGATAGATGCGACGGTAGATGATGCACCGCCAAACAATCTTACCTAACCCGGATGTTTCACGAATGGCCTACTGCGAATACGGATATGGCCTTCCTTCCCGTTCGTCCTCGGGTGTGGAACCCTGCGACGTACCGTTTAGGTACGGTTCGGGTCCAATCCCGCGGTACCGCGGGAGGATTGGACGGTGGCAAGCCCATCTTCTTCGCGCTCGCTCCGCTCAGTCCCCACCCCTTTGGGGCGGGTCCCTAGTTTCATGGTCTCGCCACAGCAATTCATGAAACACCCGGGCTAATCGAGAAATGGTGATTCCAGGAATTCCCAAAACAATGCAGGAGTTGCGCTTTTGCCGGTCAAGGAGTTGTCGTGCTTGAAAGGTTCAAAAGATAGAGGTTGGTAAAGGGCGGTTATCACCGTAATGTCGAGCTGATCCTGCAAGTGGTCTTTATCTTGTTGAAGAAACGGTTGCTTGTAAGATGACCAAAGTGGGGAAGCGGTGATTACCAAGCCACTCAACCTGAGGTACAGGAGGATAAGCTGTGGCAAATGTAAAAAAAGATCGGAAAGATGCGATCGTAAATCTGGGCGATGAATTGCGCAACGCACTAAAGAAGGCAATAACTGATGATAAGTCTGAAAAAAAGGATCTTGCAGTCTTTATAAAGAAAGTTGATCAGAAAGATTCTGAAGAAACCGAGAGTTAATTTTCAATTTATTATCGGTTAAAAAAGTTTAAATAAAGGTATTTAAGTAGAAAAAAATAGTGAAAAGTGCAAGATTGGATGCGGCAAGAATTAATTATATTCACCGCATATTCTTGAAGATTGACCTTATATTGATAAAATCTATTTAGAAAGACTATGTATTCTTCGATATCGACGAAGTCTTTACCTTTACCAGACCTCGAATAACCGGTACTGTAGCTCCATATTTGAACAGTCTGCTAATCATTATTATAAGGCCAAATCCGAATACTACACCGATGTCTTGAAAAGCGCCAGTAAACACCGAATTCATCACCTCACTCCAGCCCCAGTCTCCGGCAATCCGACTCGCCTCTAGAGGCCACCACAAAGACACTGGTGCGTTGGTAAAGACAGCATCGGCTAGAACATGAGATAGAATCAGAAGAAAACACCAGAGAAAATTCAGTCTCGGGATGGTTGGCCAACACCGCCAAGCATGAGTTGAAAGTAGACCCATACCCAAAGCGAATAGGAGGCTGTGGCTCATGCCGCGATGGAATGCATTGCCATTGCCACTAAAAATGAGTCCGAAGAGTATGTCTAAGTCAGGTAGGTTGGCGAGAACAACTACAAAGACAAGAAGCTTCCAAGAGCCAAGAATGGACCGATTCTTACAATACAAAGCATGAGTTGCCAGACCAATCGCTGTATGTCCCAGGGGTGACGGCATCGCTATTCTTTCCCTGCTGCCAGCCGGAGAAGATAAGAACCATTCCCAGCAGCATAAACGTTTATGAAAATCAACGAGGCAGGTGATGAGCCTCTACTTCTCAGTTACGGAAAGCTCTTGGGACTCAAAGCCAGACGGCTCTCTCTTCTGCGTTGGACTCATCAGGAATGGTCCACGGAGAGGGCCCATTGATCTCTGCACCTTAGGCTGCAGAACAGATAGAGCGAGGAACGTCTAACTACCGTGATTGCATCTTCTAAGGGCAGTACCTTGCCGCAATCAGAGCATTTGAGTTTCATCGTCTGTAAGCCTCCATTGGTCAATTCCCATATGGCGCGCACCTAAAAAATTCCCCCACCGACCGACCGCACAGTCAGTGGGGGAATGGAGAGGAGGGACGGAGGAAACAGCGCAGAGTTTCCATTGGGCTGGTAGAAAGCTTAGCATTCTAACTGGATGCGGAAAATCCGGCGTGGGTATGGTTTTATTCTTATTGCCTGGATTGGAGCTAAGTAAGAAAACTGAGAGAAAGGTATCAGCTGGGCCTTGGGACAGGCAATACTTTCCAAGTAGATCTGGAAAGTCTCCGCTGCTCTTTCATGTGTTCACATCCTCCCTGAACGGATGCGAGGTCCCGGCCGTTAAGAGATCCCCTCTGGTACTTTCTTGACTACCACCATGGTAATGTCATCCTTCTGAGGAAGCGTTTGGCGAAATACGCTGAGAGCGTCGAATATGGCCTCGAGAATTTCCTGGGAAGAGCATTGGGTGTGCTGGCGAATTATTTCTCGCAAGCTTTCTTTGCCGAACAACTCTGCTCGCGGATTTTCAGCTTCCCAGATTCCGTCTGTACCGATAAGGATGGTCTGGCCGTCAGGGCAGCCTTCAGCGATGTGTTCCTGAAACGACCAGGAGGCGTCAACACCAAGGGCCACGCCGTCTCCACGCAACTCAGTAAACGAGTTCGTGGCAGGATCATAGACGATGGCTGGCTCGTGTCCGGCTCTCACCCACCTCAGTTCTTTGTTCTCGGAATCAATCAGCATCAGGAACAAGGTCATGAAATTGCCTGTCTCCGAGGTGTCAGCGCACAGGAGGCGGTTGACGTCAGTGACCATTTGCGCCAGAGTGCCACGTCGTGTGGCTCTGGAGCGCACCAGCGCCCGGACCGTGGTCATGAGTAAAGCGGCAGAGATACCATGGCCCGCCACATCGCCAACCGCGACCCCGATCCGTCCGTTACCCAGGTGGGAGAACTCAAGGAAATCATAGTAATCTCCGCCGGTCTCGTCACAATAGATGCTTTTGCCGGCGATATCAAAGCCCTCAAAGTTGGGAGCCTTCCTGGGAAACAGGCTCTGTTGCACTTCCATGGCAAGTCCCAGTGCTTGTTTGAGCTGCATTCGCTCCTGAAGCTGAGACACCATGGTATTGAAGGCGTGGATTAATTGCCCAACTTCATCCTCACTCTTTGCAGCTGGAAGCAAGTCGTAACGTCCCCGGGCTACTTTTTCAGCCGCACTGGAGACATTCTTAATCGAGGAGACCATCCGCCCGGTCACCAGCCGAATCAAGAGTATGACAAACAGAATAAACAGGGACCCGGTGACAGCGTAATAAGTGCGGAACTGCATAATGGGAGCAAGGATTTCCTTCCCGGGAGCAACAAGGACGATCGCCCAGGGTGCTTCTTGGAGCTTATAGAAGCCACTAACTTCATCGGGAGGATGTCCCTCACCGAGAACAGTCCCTGAAGGTTCCTTTTTCATGGCTTCCAGCGTGGCCGACTCCAGCGCGTCGTCGTTTTCCCCGAGATAACGGCGGTTCGGGTGCGTGCCAACGAGAATTCTGCCGGTATCATCCAGAAGAAAAGCCCTGTTACTCTGCCACCATCCCGCGACCCCGATATTTGCCACCAGATAGTCGAAGCGGATGGCCACCTCAAGCCTGCCAACCGTCACGCCATTTGCGTCATTAAGCTCGGAGATAATCGAGACGGTCTCATGTTCTACCAGGGAGTCGTACCGTGGTGGCGTTATTTCCGCGATCCTCGCCCTGTGGAAGTGCATCATATCGGTTCCACCTCTCATCATGTGTTGGCGAGACCCCGTTCCCACTCCTTGTCCCCGGTGCAAATGGAGCGTATTGCCACCCGGGCTTTCAGTTAATGCGATTAGACTGACCCGCTCGACTCCGTCCAGCTCGCGTAGCTGGTCCAGAATCCATTGTTGGACATGCTCTTCATGGTGTTCTCCCCCTGTTTTGTAATACATCTCCAACCATTCCTTGAACCTACTCAAACGCATGTCCACATCTTTACCCGCCCGTTCCAGCTTGAGAATGGCCGCCTCTTGCCATTGGGTGAGCAAACTGGTTCTAGCGTATATGAATCCGACAATTCCCATGCCAACTAACAATCCTGCCACGGGAAGTAATAGAAGGAGCACAAAACGTTGTTGCAGGCTTTTGACCCTTATCATGGGTTGTCTCCCGTCAAATTGTCCTTAAATCAGGGTTCTTCCGGGCTTTGCTTGGACGACCATCGATGTGCCATATATTTTCCACCCCGCCCCAACTAGGCCGGAGGGAGCTGTGAGACAAAAAGCACCTGAGCCACCGGTGTCTTGCCTTTGCCGTCTGGAAGGGTGTGGTCCACGTCGGCGACAGACCAGCTTCCAAGGCATTGGACTGAACTCCAGTTGGTGCGAATCTGCTCATTGTAGAGCAGGTTGTTCCAGCCAAACTAACCCGGATATTTCACGAATCAGTTGCTCCGACCGCAGATATGACCGTCCTTCCGGGCGTCCTCGGGACTCGAACCCTGCGACGTACTGTTCAAGTACGCCTCGGATTCAAGTCCCTGCGGTTGCCCG
>CP070692.1:2034920-2047835 GCA_020353215.1 Deltaproteobacteria bacterium | reverse complement strand
TCACCTTTTTTCAACCGGACCAGGTGATCGCGCATTTCGGTAAACACCCGGAATCGAGCCAACTGTGATCCGTGGTTGGGTGTTCCCACCATGATGAGCGCTGCTACTTCGGGCACCAGCCTGTTTGTTGCGGACCTGTTATATTCTATTTCAGGACTGGTGAGCATCTCCCGGGAAACCAGACCGCCCATGCTGTGAGCCACAATGGAAATGCGGTGGATGCCGAGCTGTTTGAGTTCCTTCAGCTCCTCGAAAAACAGCTGGGCTGATTCCACGATCGGCTGGTCATTGGGATATTGCATCAGCCACACATTAAAATCTTCTTTTACCAGCGCCAGAGCGAGGTTTTGCCACACCGCACCTGGATCGTCCAGACCGTGAACCAGAACGACGGATTTTCCATCCGGAGTTGCCCCGCGGGGTGCTTCCCGATTCGGTTCAAAGAGAAACAGTCCGAACGTTTGGTAAAATTCAGCTGTCTGTTCCGGAAATTTTTCTCTTACGGTCTCCCGAAGTTGACGACGCAGTTCCTTCTCTTCTTCCCGATAGATGTTCGTGAACAACTGCCACAATCCGATGAGCAGGAGAATAGCTCCGATGACCCAGGGCCAGCGCCTTTTTTTGATCCTTCTGTTTCTTCTGTCATTCATAGTTTTTCACGGTTGTAAACAAGCTGCGGAAGAAATGATGCATGAAAGCACGGCATTGAGGCAAGCGTTGAATAAGACGGTGCACCGACTTGTTCTGTTCGTGTGGCACTAGTCTGGAACCAGAATCCAGCCACACGTTCGACAGTCCAGAAGGCCGCCAAAGCACCGATGCCGTACACAGGCAACCGGCCAATCCCATGCCGGCCAGGACACGGAAACCCTCCGCACAGTAGCACCCATGGCCAGTACAACCGCGATGAACAGAAGCTGCCCCAACTCAACGCCCACATTGAAGAAAAGCAGGGCCAGGGGAATGGCCTGTTGAGGCAGACCGATCTCGCTCAAGGCGCCAGCAACGCCACCGATTCCCCCAGTGGGGGCTCCACCAGACGGCCGTCCGCCGGTCTTCCCTCCTTGTTCAGATCCTCCTGCAGCTCTCTTAAGACTGCGAAGGGCAGCGGCAAGGGAACTGTTCTTCTGACACGAGCGGTTGAAAGCGCGGATTGGCCGTCGATTAGCCACAAACCCTTGGCAAGTTGTACTCCCCACGAATGTCCATCAGCGTTTGCAGAGCATTTCGCATGGTCTCCTCGGCCTGGGCTTCCGAGGAGATGCCTGCGTCTCTTTCGACCAGATCCGGAAACAGTTCCCTGGCCTTGTCTTCCTGCCTTCGATCCGCGTAAGCAAGCACTTCTATCCATAGACCGGCGAGCGCATGATTTCGATTACCTGACATGGCGGCGGTTCGGGCATAACCCAATGCCACCTCGTGTTTACAGTCGGCCAGCGCCTCAAGTCCTTTGAAGGCATCCTCGCCAAGATCCGCCTTCAGCCGCTCCAACTCGGCGTCCAGTTTTTCTTTCTCCGCCTGATCCATACGTGCGCCGGACATCGCGCCGGCAACCGCGCCCGTGCTGGCGCCCCAGGCAGCACCACGAGCAGCGCTTTCTGCCGGGTCACCACCGAAAACAAGGCCGGTCACCAGGCCACCCACAGCCCCGGCCATTGCCCCTGTGGCGGCGCCTTCACCCGCCCTCCTACCTGTGTGACCCGAGCAGGAGATCAGTGCTGCCACACACAAGATTACCGCCGATCTCATCACGATTCCCGCACTACTACGATTCGAATTCATACGCACGCACCTCAAAGTGAAGATGTTAAGTCTTATTCGCTCGGTCCCGCAGTATTGCGGGGGAATAATGGAATATTGGGTTAAAAGATAAGCGGGCAGAAACGCCCGCTCCACCCTTCCTTGTAAAGCGGGCCTCGATTTGCTTGATCTTATATTATGAACTATAGCCCCGACAAGCCTTCGCAGAATGCCAAAACGTTAGTGCCAAGGTCAGGAAGATAATAGCCGCCTTCGAGGACTGCGAAGCATTTTCCTTGGCAAAGGCGTTGCGCTTCCCTCCGGAGGATACCGCCGATAGTCCGGTAGTCTTCGCTGTACAAAATGCCTCCCCAATCATGGAGATAGGTATCGAAACCAGCGGAAACAGCCAACACATCCACCTCCAGCGAGCTGTCCAGCTCGTGCTGCAACACTTCCAGATAGGTTGTTCTGGTCTCGGCCCTTAGATTTACAACTCGAACCGTTCCGTCCTGCTTGAAAATTGCCTCAGTCCCGTCACCGTGATGCAGATCCAGGTCCAGCACCAGTGCACGTTCAATTCTGCCGGCAGCCATGAGTCGCATAATGGCCACGGCAATATTGTTGAAAAAGCAGAAGCCCCAGTAGTTTTCTGGACCCGCGTGGTGCCCGGGTGGTCGAACCAGGGCAAAGACCGGAGTCCCGGCCATTGCCTCTTCTACGGCTAGTATCGCACCGCCAGCAGACATGAGAGCAGTCTTATAGGCGTCGTGAGACTCGGCCTGAACTCTTTCCACCATGGTAGACGCATGGACTCTCAGAATGTCGCCACGCTCGGCCGGAGCCGGTCGAGCCACGGGAAAGCGTTCGTGCAGCTTCGAATAGATGGCTTTTATCCGAGCCGGGCATTCAACCGTGGAGGTATAGTAGGGAGTGAGATAGTCTTCGTGGTAGACGAATGAGAGGGTTGCCATTTTGAGTTTGTCCTCTCAATTTTCAGGAGCTTTGCCGAAACTTTGAAGTGAAAACAAATAAAGGACCCGGGCCACGGAAGATTCCCCTATGCGGAGAAGGACCAGGTTTTCGATGTTTAAAATAAATGCCATGATAACATATACTGCGGAGAGCACTAAATAGCAGTTTGCATGCTGATCAGGTACGGATCATGACGTCTTTTCTGTGGTTCCAAGGCTACCGGCCTGGTCACTTCTAGCGCAGCTGTCCGTGGGGGAAGGCGCCCCCTCCCTGTTCCCTGTTCCTGCCAAACGGGACCAGGGGCTCCCCCACCCACAGCTGCGGAAGTGAACACAGACCTCCCGCCAGTCACCTTGGAAAAGACTTCATGTTCCTCCATCAACATGGCTAAAGTTGTGTCCGCAAACAATATGATGGTCTCATTAAAAATTAGTCTGTTTCGGGAGCGGTGATTTCTCCCTTGTCAAACCAGTTGGATTTTACCCCAGTTTGTCATTGACAAGAACCGAGTTGGAAGTTAAGTTCGGACGATTCTATTTCGAGAGGAACCGAAGTGGTTCATTTCTTCCTACGCAGAGGGAAACACGTTCCGAGGCGACAGTAACCATGATACAACCCATCGCAGACGGTCGTTCGTTTGACTTGCAGCGGCCGAATATTTATATCTTACACTGCGGTTTGGATATCAAGAGACTGGAAAAATCTTGCGAAAAACAGGGTATCATGGTTTCTTCGAGAGCTTTCCGGAAGGAGGAAGTCTTTGCCTACTATGTCCGACTGGACAGGCCTCGACCTGATCTCATCATCAGCCGCAACCATTTCCTCTCACTGGTTCAGAACTTGAATCGCACCAAAGGTATTCCCACTGTCATCGTATCCACCCACAAGCAACCGGTTGACTGTTTCTATCCTTTCGTTCGTGCGACTCACGGTTACGATGGTCCGGATGCTCTCCAAGTCTACGAGCAACTGGCCGTGGCCGTCCGTGGTGAGCTACGTATGGGATAGATCGTCGGTTTTGCTGGCCCAATCCTCCAATGGTCACCAACCCGTTTCCAATCGTTTAGATCTAGCCCGGGTGTTTCATGGACGGCCTAATGCGACCAGAGATATGGCCATCCTTTCGGGCAAGCCATTGCCATGGACTGGCGACATCGTTTCGTTAACAAAGGGAAGTTGGTTACGCGATAATTCTCTACCGAGTAAGGACGACGTCTTTCTCATAGAGAGCCAAGCTGGCAAAGGTGACAAATGAATGGTCCCCATCCACTTCGGTGTAGTCATAGTGAAGGAGTTCTCCTTCCACTTGTCCCTCCAAGGATTTGAGCATCACATAGAGAGGGGGAAGTCCGCAGATTCGGCGGCGGTTGCGCTGGTTCACCAAAAGACTCGTAAAGGCTTCAGCATCAGCCACCGTCAAGGTCTCGAGCAAACGGCCGTCCTCATCTTGGGTTTCGGCCACGGTTCCAGCATGCGGGCGAAACGAGTCACCGTAACGCGGGCCTATATGGGCCAAATCCACACTGGCAAGGAGACACACAGGTTGTGGGTAGGCATGCAGGGTTTCCCGGAGCGATTGCACCATTTCGAGGATGGGATCAACCTGTTGTTCCATCTCTTCCACTCCAAAGGAGCAGAGAATGGGAACTATGCGAAGGTGTGGCAACAGCAACTTGAGGAAAATGGTCTGGAACTCGATGGTATGCTCACGACGGTGTGCGAACTCGTCGGCGAAAAGATCCATGCTGCAACGGCTGCTTAGTTCATCGATAAAGTCATTGTCTGCAGATACCAATCCAAGAGGCGTTTCAAAGCCTTTGCGAGTCAAGGAGAAGTAATTCTGCAAGGGTTCATGACCTGTACCGAGAATCACGCAGGTGCTAACCGGATTGGCCTCTACCATGGCCTTGTAAGCATGAGCGAAGCAGGGCCCCCCTGCTCGCAAATCGATATGCGGCGCCACCAGGCCGAGAAGTGTCCTTCCCGACTTGTCCAATCCAGGATCTCCCGGGCCACCATTTTCCGGATCAAAGAAGCTTTTCAACTGGTTGCGGAGCGCTTCGGGATCCGCATCATAGCTTACTCCCGCATGGTAAGAGCGACGAGAAGGTTGCTCGCGAAACTCCGTGATCAACCGTTGCAGACCATCACGGCTGCGCTCGTTGTCGAGGAAAAGATTGGCATCCAACTGGTCAATGAGTTTGGCCACATTTTCTCGATAAAGAATATGCCCGAACTTCCGCATGAAAGCGGCCTGTATATCCACGGTTGAGTTGGATCCATCCATGAGGCTGACAATAAAGTATGCCTGGGGAGATAGCACGAGGGTCTCAGGATTGAGTCCCTCCACATCTCTAATCGCAATGTACAAATCTGGACCACGGCGAATGGGGATCGCCTCCAAATGACTACGTAGTTTTGGCAAGTCCTGGCTCAAGATTTCCTCTCAACCCTCGCAGGTTCACCTCAGGATATGCTGCGCCAATGAAAAGAAATGGCTCCCAACCCTTGGGGGCAGGAGACTTAGCGGAGCCAAGTAATCGTTAAGAAGGTGAACTCGATCGCGGCAGGCTTAAGACACAATTTTTCAGTATAGTAAGACTGACCATTCTTGGCAATGTGTTTCTTAACTGCGAAAGTGTTTGACTGTCCGTGGATAATTTGTTATTTTAGTGTTATAAACTACTTAGCAGCATAACAATTGAGAGGTTATCAAGTCGCATGCTGAAGATGCTACCACGACATCTTTATTCTATATCATTGATTACAATCATCTCTTCTTCGCTTCTGTGGTCTTGTGCAGCCCTGGAAAACCAAGCCCGTTTGCAAAGAGAGGCTGCCGTGAAACAGGCAGACTTCAAACCTTACCTGAGCCCGAGAAGTGAGGCTTACTATCATTTCCTCAGATCCCGTCGACTTCTGTACCAGAATCGTACGGATGAAGCCTTGCTCGAAGTCGAGCAGGCCGTAGCGGCAGATCCTGAAGACCCTTATCTTTTGGTGCAGTTGGCAACCCTCTATCTCAGGCAAGGGCAAAACGACAAAGCCTTGGAAGCGGCGGAAAAGGCAAGGGATCTGGACCCTAGTCTTATAGAGGCAAGAATTATCCTTGCAGGGCTTTATAGTAGCCAGCGGCAAGCCGCTCGTGCAATTCTAGAATATCGAGTGGTTCTCGACCTGGAACCAGTAAACAAAAAGGCTCTGCTCCGCCTTGCTTCTCTCTATGCCGCCCAAGCCCGGTACGCTGAAGCCAGTGAGGTGTTACAACGGCTGGTGAAACTGGATCCTGAGAACCCAATGGCGAACTATTATCTGGCGCGAATGGAACTGGAGCTGAAGCAATTCGAACAGTCAGAAAAGCACTACCTCAAGGCATTGGAAGTTCGGCCTCATTTCGAAATGGCTCTAATCGATCTTGGTTATCTGTACGAAGTGCAAAACCGTCTTGCTGATGCTGAAAGGATCTATAAAGGCATCTTAAAAATGGATCCGGACAACAAACCAGCTCGATCACGGCTTGGTGATCTCTATTTGCGTCAGGATAACTACCGGGGAGCGCTGGCGGAATTTCGACGGATGCTGGATGAAGAGGAAAGAAGTCTGGAGATGCGTAGCAAGATTGGCCTCATTCACATGGAACTCAGAGAATATGATCAGGCCGTAGCCGCATTCAGCACCCTACTGGCAGACTATCCTGATAACCCGCAGATTAGATACTATCTGGGAATTGCCTACGAGGAGCAAGGCGATCTGGAGCTGGCACGAGCAGAGTTCGACAAAATACCAGCAGATGGACCCTTTGGCCTCAAGGCCAGTATCCATCGTGCGTTCATCCAGGAAAAGCAGGAAGACCTGGAGGGTGCCATTGCCACCCTCCGTCAAGTTATCGACGAGCACCCACAGGAGGAGGACGGGTATCTCTATCTGGGGAGCATGTACGAAACGCTGAACCGTTACGACGACGCAGCGGAGGTGCTGAGGCAGGGACTGGAGATACTCCCGGAAGGCCAGCGTCTCCACTTCCGTCTTGGCGTCGTATTGGATAAAATGGGCCAGCGCGAGGACAGTATTATTCAAATGGAGAAGGTCCTAGAATTAAATCCCGAAAATGCTACCGCGCTTAACTACCTAGGCTATACGCTGGCCGAAATGGGAGTACGTTTAGACGAGGCTGAACAGTATGTCAAGCGTGCCCTGCAGTTGAAGCCGGATGATGCGTACATCACCGATAGTTTGGGCTGGGTTTATTACAAGATGGGCCGTTACGAGGAGGCTCTTCCCTGGATCCAGAGGGCGCTGACAAAGCTTCCTGACGACCCACTGATCACAGAACACCTAGGAGACACGTACAGGGCCCTCGGCAGATGGCGCGAGGCGCAAGCAGTTTATGAACGGGCTCTGAAGCTTGGATCTGAAAATCGCGCTAAAGTGGAAGAAAAGATAAGAAAGACCAAAGAAAAAGTTGAGACTGAAGGGGAATTGTGAACCGAAGAAGTTTTCCCCCCAATGTCACAACAACCCGCTTTTCTTGCCTACTACTCCCGCTGAAGTCGTCGTCAAGCCGGGAGGTGCGCGCAACCTACCCTCGACTCACACGGATTAAATAGATTGGTGCTCGGAGCACTGCAGCGCTGGCAGCTTATATTATTCGGCTGCATTTTTTTGTTCCTTCCTGCCTGTGCCAAAAAGCCTTCGGCCTTGGAGCCAGCAGACCTGCCGGCGTCGGTTGTCGTGGAACGTCTTGAGCAGAAACGTAGCCTTCTCTCCACCTTCCGCGCGGTAGCCAACCTTAAGCTGGACAGCGGAACTCACCGCTGGTCGGGCAAGGCCTTCCTGCTTAGCCAAATCCCGCACTCTCTGCGACTGGAGGTATTGGGCGTCCTCGGACAGCCGCGTTTCTATGTGGTCAGCGATGGTAGCCGTTTCTTGACCTGGGAACCTGGTCGTAAACGTGCCTATCAAGGGTTGGCGTTGGACAATACGCTGAGTTCCATTGTTGGCCTGCCCCTCAAGGATAGAGAGGCGCTGCTGCTGCTGATAGGAATAATTCCACCATGGAATTATCAAGAGGCGAGGCTGTTTCGGGAGACGGACACGGGTACGTTTGTGCTTCTGCTGGAAGACGGGGCTGCTGAGCTTGAACACCGGGTCTGGCTTGACGCTGGGGCTCTTGCGGTGACCAAGGTTGAGCGGCTTCAGCGGAACCGGCGACAACTGCAGGTACGGTTTGCAGACTTCTTCGCGATCCAGGACAGCCTTTACCCGAAAAGTGTCGACATCGAGAGTGACGGATTTCGTCTTCGCCTCCACTACAGACAGGTTGGCGTGAATCAACCTTTGGATCCTGCTGTATTCCGTCTGGTTCTACCCGAAGGGGTTGAGATCGTTCCCTGGTAGTTCTATTTAGCAAAGGTGGGCCTCAGACAGGACGGCCGATGTGGCTCACTCCGGGTTGAGCATGGAACGTTTAGCTGTGGATCGCATGCTTGGCAAGCTAGCGAAATGGTTAAGAGCCCTTGGCTGTGATGTCGTCTACTTGAGCCAGGCCAAAGATGAAGAAATTCTCACGCAACTCCAGGATGGTAGAATTCTGGTAACGAGAGATCGCAGAGCGGAAACTTGGCAGAAACATGGTAAGGTATTCCAGGTCAGAGCCAATGACCCCAAGGAACAACTGCGTGAAGTGTTTCATGGCCTGCATTTATCAAGTATGTACAGTCTGCAGTTTAGTCGTTGTATAAGATGCAACCGAATCCTTACACGGGTAGGAAGGGAACAGGTCCGGGACTTGGTGCCTGAACACATCTGGCAGACTCATCGTCGGTTTCACATGTGCGACGGTTGCGACAGAGTCTACTGGTCGGGAACCCATTCTGATAGGATGCTAAAACGATTGGAAGAGCTCTTTGCACAGTGCGAAGAACCCGGGTGATCAGGTCGTGGCCTTTTTTGGTCGCGCACCCGCAGCAGCGCGCCGCGATGTTCCAGCCTGCCGAGGCAAGACACCTGTGATTCAGATGGTTTTTCTTCTACTAGCTCGGATATTTCAGGAATTGGTGTCGCGAGACCGTGAAGATGACCGTGCCACCTGGCAACCGTCCCGCGGTACCGCGGGAAACCCGAGGCGTACTTGAACAGTACGTCGCAGGGTTTGAGTCCCGAGGACGCCAGGAAGGACGGTCATATCTGCGGTCGGAGCAACTGATTCGTGAAATATCCGGGCTAGCCCCCCTGAAGCAATTCACCCCAAAAGAAGTGGCCTGCGCCTGAAACTGCCAAGCACTTCTTCTGCTTACCCCTTGCCGCTTTCATGGTCTGTTCCGCACTCGCTGGGATCTCCCTGGATCTTATCCAGGGCATGTTCCAGGGCGGGGAGCACTACCTCCAGGTTCTCCCGAGCTCCGCGGACACTGCCTGGCAGGTTGATGATGAGCGTCTGCCCCCTGATTCCTGCCACCGCCCTGGAAAGCATAGCATGCGCGGTCTTGGCCAGACTGACACTCCTCATGGCCTCAGCCATGCCAGGTACTTGCCGATGGATAACTGCGAGGGTGGCATCAGGAGTCACATCTTCTGGACTGAGGCCGGTGCCACCGGTGGTAACCACAAGATCCAGGCAAGATTCATCAGCAAGGCGTAGAAGTTCCTCCTCAATGAGGGAACGATCGTCTGGAAGTATTTCCGAGTGAACGATGGAGAACCCGGCCTCTCGGAGAATTTCTCGGACCACTGAGCCGCTCTTGTCCTCGCGTTCACCGCGGGAGCCTCGGTCACTGATGGTCAAAACTGCGGCTTGTCTCATACCCACATCGACTGCTCTTCCCTGTTTCCCAGGATTAAGGACACTTTGGATTGGATGGACAGATCGGTTGCGCAAAGAGGGCTTTGGCCAAAAAGGGCACAGGCGAAACTGGCAAGTACATGCACGCATGCAAGCGCTATAGACACACGGATACAGTTGCGAGCGAGCATCAAGGAATCCGCGTCCACGGGACGTAGCCATCAGGACCGCTCAAAAGTGCGTATCTGGCCGGTGACCGAGAAGTGAGGGGAATATCAATCCAGGGCGGTTTATCGCTGTCCCTTTTTTATCAAAGTACGTTGGGCCATTGAAACCAAGGCGTTGGAAACGCCTTTGTTTTTAGACAGTCGCTTAAGATCAGCCATCACCAGGCCACCGACGAGTTTCATCCCAATGGGAACCGGCGTTCTGGGGTTGTTTACCAGAGCCAAACGAAGCTGGTAGTTTTTCATCCACTGTCGGTTAGCGGCGATTTTGCGCAGCAATTCATCCCCTGTACTGCGAGAATTTGCAATGGCAACAATCTCGATCTCTGTGATACGGGGGCTGTTCAGTACCGCTTCCTGCACCTGTTTGTTGGGGATCTTAAAGAGAATGGTGCGGGCTTCCTTATCGCCGGTCATGGCCAGTTTGATCTGCTCGGGTACCGCCATGTCCTGGATCTTCTGGTAGCGGCTTTTGGCCCTCTCTTCTTTTGACTCCACCGGCTTTTCAGCGTCACTCATTCGCCCATCTCCGTTCCCGGGCGCTCCGCCCTACTCTTCCTTCTCTTTCTGTACCTCGGCAACAAGCTGCTCTTGTAAATGAGCCGGGACTTCCTCGTAGTGGGATTGGGTCATGGTAAACATGCCGCGCCCACCCGTCATGGAGCGCAGATCCGGTGCGTATTTGAGCACTTCGGCCATGGGAACACTCGCCCTGATTACCTGGTTCCTACCCTTCGAGTCCATACCCAGCACCTTACCGCGTCTCGAGTTCAAATCACCGATCACATCTCCCATATTCTCATCCGGCACTGTCACCTCGAGTTCCATGATCGGTTCGAGGAGCGTGGGTTGCGCCTCCGCAACTCCCTTTTTGAAGCACATGGACGCCGCAATCTTGAAGGCCATTTCCGAGGAATCTACCTCATGGGACTTGCCGTCATAGAAACGCACCTTGAAGTCCACCACCGGATAGCCGGCCCGCACTCCCGAATGCATGGTCTCGTTGATTCCTTTCTCCACTGCGGGAACAAATCCGCGGGGCACGTTCATCCCGACCAACGCCTCCTCGAACTCGAAACCCGCACCACGTTCCAGGGGAGTAATGTCGAAGTGTACCTCGGCAAATTGCCCTCGTCCGCCAGTCTGCTTCTTGTGCCGATAAACTACTCCCTTTACCGGTTTCCTAATGGTTTCCAGGTATGGAACCTTGGGTGAGGAGAGGTTCACCTCCACGCCGAACTTTCTCTTCAGCTTTCCCAGCGAGGCCTCAATATGGATATCGCCCATTCCGGAAAGAATGGTCTCTTTGGTCTGGTCATTGCGATGTACCATGAGCGTGGGGTCCTCTTCCATGAGTCGGGCCAGGGAGCTAAAGATCTTGTCCTCATCCCCCCTGCTCTTTGGTTGAACAGCCATGGAGACAATTGGGGCGATGGTCTCCGGAGCCGCAAAAACGACAGGGTTCTTCTGGTCGCAAAGGGTATCTCCCGTGAGCGTATCCTTCAGCTTAGCCACGGCAACGATCTCGCCCGGGATAGCAACTTCAACGGATTTCTGGTTCTTCCCTTGCATGAGCAGTAGCGACCCGAAGCGTTCTTTAGCCTCTTTACTGGCATTGTAGACGGTGCTGTCAGCCGTGAGTGTACCTGAAAATACCCGCAGAACGCTCAAACGCCCGGCATAGGGATCGCTGATAGTCTTAATAACTTGGGCGCTAAACGGTTCCTTTTCGTCCGGTTTTCGCCCCTCTTCACTACCGTCCTTGGGATTGACACCTGCCTTTGCGCCACGGTCTTGAGGGCTGGGCAAGCAATTCATAATAAGATCCAATAGCGGTTGAATCCCCATGTTCTTAGTGGCAGAACCGCAAGTAATGGGAAAGATCTCCCCAGCAATACAACCCGCGCGCAGCCCTTCTGCCAGTTCCTTCCCGGAGAGTTCTTCGCCCTCGAGGTACTTTTCCAGCAAATCGTCATCGGCCTCGGCGATCCGCTCTATCATTTGCTCACGCTGGCTGGCCACCAAGTCGACCAGATCGGACGGAACCTCAATCTCCTTGACTTTGCCGGTTCCGTCTTGCTGAAACTCGTATGCTTTATTGTGGAGCAGGTCGATCACGCCCGTGAATGACTCCTCGGCACCAATCGGGATGTACACCGGGATAGCCTTGTCACCGAAGATTTCCGTGATCTCGTTGACCACCTTCTGAAAATCAGCTCGCTCCCTGTCCATCTTGTTGATGATAATCACCCGAGGTAGATTCAACTGCTGTGCGAATTCCCAGCCTGTCTCAGTCTGAACTTTTACTCCGTCAATGGCGTCTACTACCACCAGGAGGCCATCAACCCCGTGGAGGCAGGTTCGAGCGTCTGCCAAAAAGTTAAAGTCCCCCGGCGTGTCAATCAGCGTGATGGGTGAATTATTCCAGACGAAGCTGCAAAAAGAAGAGCTTATGGTGATCTGCCTGGAAACCTCTTCAGGCTCATAGTCCAAAATGGAGGTGCCGTCGTCCACCTTACCAAGGCGCGTCGTAGATCCCGTTGTGAAGAGCATGGCTTCAGCCAAGCTTGTCTTTCCGGCTCCTCCGTGGGCAATGATTGCCAACGTTCTCAGATTTGCTACAGCTTTACTCATGGACACTCCCTCTTTGGTAAATTCCCATGGCGCCTCGCGCATGGCGTTTCGTGTCTGAGTCTAAACCTCGCTCCTGCGTTTCAGTCCTGACGCCAGGAGCAGAGCGCCAATTAGATCCCAATGAGATTTCACCATCCTCAAACCATTACTGAGATTCAGAATTGTCGTGCAAGGGCCGTGCGGTGGCTGGTACGCTTGAATCTCGAAATCAAGTTGTAACAGGTGAAATTACCTCAGCGCCGAAATTAAAGTCAAGGAAAAGTTTGGCAAACACTTTTCAGGAGTTTCCCCAATAATTGATCGTTGATCTTTTTCAACTCAGGTCACGAGGTAGTTTGCCCTGATGTTGAAATGAAAATGCTTTCCCGGTGTCTCTTCTTTCGTTCCAAAGCTCACGGTCTGGTCACTTCATTCCCGGCTGTGGCCGGGATGGCGCCCCCTTCCTGTTCCCCGTTCCTGTGGAACGGGGCCAGGGGCTCCCCCAGCCGCAGCCGGGGAAGTGGCACAGACCTCCCGCAGTCACTCTGAAGAGACACCAGAAAAGGCAGAGCGGAAGGC
>CP070692.1:2021668-2034820 GCA_020353215.1 Deltaproteobacteria bacterium | reverse complement strand
TATCATAGCCTTTCTTGTGCATTAGCACAAGTAAATGTGGTGGGAACCCTCGATTCGGCTTTAGAGCTTGCAACTCTGGGAGTCGATGAAGTCATTCCGATAGAATCGGTAGCGGTCTTGCACGCCCGCCGTCTGGCCGATCGGTATCCTGGGTTAACGGCTAGGGATTTGCTCCATTTATCACTGTGTCAACTCAGGAAAATCAAAGAGTTGAAGACCTTTGACAGGAATTTGCTCGCTGCTTTTACTGGCCGACAAAGAAGAGCTTGAGAAATATCAAAATGTCAACGCGGTCAGAGCTTGACGGACTGTGACTTCAAGCCGGTACTTGTTTGTAATTCAGCCTCAAGTTGTTCCTGCACCAACGTCCCCTTCGCTTACTTGGGTTTACCGATTAACCAAGTAGATCCCTGTCCCCACGAGTCCCAGTCCGAACCAAACCATCAAAGTAACGGGCTCCGACAAAATGACCGCCCCCAGGATGGTGCCAAAAAGAGGGGCGAAAAAGGTGAAGGCGGTGAGGTTGCTAACTGCAAAGCGACTGATCATCCAGAACCATAAAATGTAGCTGAAGAAAGCAACCACAAGACACTGGTACGCAAACGCACTCACCACCAGCATGCTGAGTTGGGGACCCTGTAGATTTTCAAAAACGGCCCAGCCAAATGCCAGGACCGGAATAGAGTAAAGAAGCTGGGCAAAGAGAGTTTGATAATGACTGATGTCTCTGTCCTGAGACAGCTTCTTGACGTACAAGGTAGTGGCCGCCCAGAAAATGGCTGCGGCCAACTCCATCAAATCCCCTATCCAGTAAGCCGGCGGTAAATCAATCGAACCGCTTCCAAAAACGGACAGGATACCCGTGAAGGCCAGAACCAAGCCAACCACCTTGGGCACGGTGAGTCGGTCGCCTTTGAGAAAAAAATGCGCGCCCAGAGCTACCCAGAATGGATGAGTGTAGAGAAAGATAACCGACCTGGAAGCGGTGGTGAAAGCCAGACCCCAGTAAATGAACAGGAATTCTATGCCGAAAAGACAGCCGATAATGATGCCGTGGATTCTGTCCCTTTTTTCAAAAAACACAGTGAGCCCATGTAGGCGGGCGTAAAGCCACAATAGAGAGGCGGCTATCACGGATCGGCTGGCAGCGGCCAGCAAGGGCGGGATACCTTGATTGCTTATTCGGATACTTACTAGATTCGCACCCCACAGGAAGCAGATGAGGATCTGCAGGAGACCGTAGGCCGGTGAGAGTCTCTGATTCGTTTCGGTGTCTCTCTTTGTCACAGCTTCATCAACATAAAAGGGGACGCTGTTAACTAATTAATTTAATTTGTGTTTTAGAGAATAGACTCATTCAGCGGACAGCAACGGAACCCCCGGCCATTGTATGAATATTTGATAATCGACAAAAACCTTCAGACGAACGTGGAATGGTGCATTGGTCGGCTCGTTGGTTATTTTTTTAAGAGCGTCCCCTATTCTACCAATAAAGCATCCGGGCCCAAAGGACCCGGCTTTGAGCTGCCCCCAGAGGGGGCTCACTGATCTCAGCCCAGATCGAAAAGGAGTCAGGAGTCAGAATTCAGGAGCCAGAATAGATTTGCCATGCAAACCATTTATCATTAACTTTTGACTTCATGGATCGTTCTTCAGTGTTGATCAAAGGCAAAAGCCTCTTCCATTCTGGATTCTGGATTCTGACTACTGGCTACTGAGTACTTGCCCCGGTCGTTTCCGGCAAAGCCTTAGTTCTCTGACCCCCGATGGCGGGATCTTCGACTGGCCCATCGAAGATCCCGCTGTGCGGGGAAGGACCAGGTTTTCGATAGCAAACAAAATAAGGCCCTCCGTGGCTGGAGGACCTTACCTTCAGTGTTGTTCTGAAATCACGTCATCCAGGAGGGCCTTACGAGCCTGCTCTGGAGAATTTCCGAGGTATCACTTCTCCAGGGTCATCTGGATGTAGTGGCAGGGACATTCTTTGGCGCAGAGGCCGCATCCCTTGCAGAAATCGTAGTCGAATTCGTACAACCCTGTCTTCTCTGAAATCTTAACAGCATTGTCCGGACAGTACATAAGGCAATTACCGCAGTTATAGCAGAGTCCACAGCTGAAACATCTTTCGGCTTCATCGATAATCGACTCGGGGTCGAGAGCAGGATAGAGCTCCTTGAAATGCTTCAGACGCATGTGGATGGGCAAGGCTTCCTTCTCGAACCGTCTCTTCTTTTGGTAATAGTAGGTGTTCAAGTCTTTGGAATATATCACCGGCGGACTTGCCAGACGGCTTTCCACGCTGCCGTCGACATAATCTTCGATGGCCGAGGCTGCACGGGTGCCCTGACCGATGGCAGCGGATACGGTTTCCAAGCCCAGAACAGCGTCGCCACCCGCAAAGACCCCATCGACATTGGTCATCAGATTCTCATTGGCGGAGATCCATTTATTGTCTCTCTTGTCGACCTCTAGGCCATCATAATCAACCGCTTGACCCGTCGCCAGAATTACCGTATCCGCAGGAATAACCGATTCCGACCCGGAAATGGGAACCGGCCTGGCCCGGCCGCTGGCATCAGGTTCCCTCAGCTCCATTTGCACGCACAAAATGCCCACAACCTTGTCGTCATCTTGGATGATTTTCACCGGATTGGTGTGATACCGGAACATTATGCGCTCTTCCATGGCTTCATCGATCTCAGCCGTTATGGCAGGCATCTCCACTCTGGTGCGACGGTAGACCACACTCACGTTCGCCCCCAGCCGTTTTGCCACCCGAGCACAGTCCATAGCCGTGTTGCCGCCCCCGATGACGACTACGTCCCTGCCAACATTCACATACTTGCCGCTGTTGACCTCTCTTAAGAATTCCACGCCGGTAAAGACGTTCCGTGCATCTTGACCGGGAACGTCTATGGATAATCCCTGTTGCGCTCCGATCCCCATGAAGACCGCATCATAGTGTTGGATCAACTGATCCATGGGGATATTGACGCCGACCTTGATATTGCACTCAAGCTCAATTCCGAGCTTCAGTATGTTTTCCAGCTCTTGTCTCAAAACGTAATTTGGCAGTCGATATGAGGGGATGCCATAGCGCATCATCCCGCCGGGCTCACCATATGCCTCGAATACTTTCACCTGAAAACCTCTTTTGGCCAGGTGAAAGGCGCACGAAAGCCCAGCCGGTCCGGAACCCACCACTGCCACCTTCTCTTTTCGATGGGCGATGAGCCTTTTGTGCTCCAGGTTCTCCTCCAGGCCGTAGTCGCCAACAGCCCGCTCCGCGCTGTTGATGGCCAAGGGCGTGTCAAAGTCCCGACGATTGCACCCATCCTCGCAGGGATGAGGACAGACCCTGCCGCAGGTGGCCGGCAGAGGGTTGGTGCGGGTCAGCACATGCCAGGCCCCTTCATAGTCCTTTTTCTCCGCCAGGGTCCTGAGAAAACCACGGATATCATTTCCTGCAGGGCAGCCGTGGTTACAGGGCGGAGTCTGCATGATATTAATTGGCATCAGAGTCCGCCATGACCCGGTCTCGTACGGAACAACTTTGCGCAAATCCAGGGCTAGTCCTAAAGGTAGTTTGTCCATAAGCTAGTAACCTCTTTCTTCGTGGCTAAACCTGCTGAATCAAAATCCCCCCAGACCCCCCTTTAGAAAAGGGGGGATTTTCTCGAGAATCCCTCCAACAAGACGGACCCTGAAGTCCCCCTTTGTAAAAGGGGGATTTAAAGGTCTTATAAGTTAAACCGCTCGATGTTTTGGTTTGCTATTTCTTGGATCACGTCCACTTCTTCGGTTGGCACACCTCTCTTAAAGAGATGCTTGAACCTTCCCTGTGGTTTCAAATACTCTTCCACCGGCACTTTTGCCGGAATCTTCTTTACATTGGTCACCTTGCCGTCAATGATTTCATACACCGGGAAAAGCCCGGTGTCTTTGGCCAATCGACATATCTCGACGGTAAGTTCCCCGTGATGCCCCCAACCCAAAGGACAAGGTGCCAACACGTGGATGTATTTGGGCCCCTCAATGGCGAGTGCCTTCTTAATCTTCTGTTGAAGATCCCTGAAATCATCCACTGTGGCAGTGGCCACATACGGAATCCCGTGGTCAGCTGCAAGCATCGGCATGTTTTTCTTGCGGGTTGTGTTACCCGTTGGTGTCGTGGTGGTCCGGGCCCCATAGGGGGTAAAGCTAGAGCGCTGCACTCCGGTATTCATATAGGCTTCGTTGTCGTAGCACACGTAGAGAACGTTATGGCCACGCTCGAACATGCCGCTGATGCTCTGAAACCCTATGTCCGCAGTACTGCCGTCTCCTCCCTGCGCGATGATGTTCACCGGACCCTTTTTCAGCGCTTTATAGGCAGCGTCCACGCCGGAGGCAACAGCTGCCGCATTCTCGAAAAGGCTGTGCAAAAAGGGAATGCGCCAGGAAGGATCAGGATAGGGTGAACTAAACACTTCGAGACAGCCCGTGGCAACACAGGCGATGGTGTTCTCACCAGCGGCATCTGCCACAAGTCGGGCGGCCAGAGCTTGACCACAACCACCACAAGCCCTGTGCCCACTGGCAAACAAATCCTTCTTGTCAACGCCTTTGAGGTATTTGGAATTTTCAGTCATGGTTACATATCTTTCTCTGCTATGAGTTCTTTCCTTAAGCCCAAAAACTCAAACTCTACGGGCTCTTTCTCTACCTTTTCCACCATATATCGCAGGTCATCAATGGATATATTGCGGCCTCCCAAGCCGGCAACAAAACTACTGATATTGCGGTCCTTTTTCTCCGCACGTGGGAAAGACCAACGAATATCGCTGGCCAGAATACCGCCCCTCCCCAAGGAAATGCACTTTTCCAACACCACGATATTCGTTTTATCTTTTAAGGCATTGTAGGTCTCTTTTCGCGGAAAGGGACGGTAGGAGCATATTTGTAAGAGCCCAACCTTCTTTCCCTTTTCCTCCAGCTGGTCAATAAGCTCTTTTATGGTCCCCACCACAGAGCCCATGGAAACGATGGCCACGTCGGCCTCCTCCAGTTTATAGGTCTTGATGAACCCACCGCTTTCTCGGCCAAAAGCCTTGGCAAAATCAGAGCTCACCCCTTTTATGGTTTCCTCGGCTTTTTCAATTGCTCGGTGCAAGATGTACCGAGTCTCCATATAGAAGCGAGGATCGGCAAACAGGCCGATACCTCTTGGCCACCTGGGATCCACGATGTGCTTCGGCTTAAAAGTGGGCAAGAAGTCATCCACCTGTTTTTGTTCGGGAATGTCCACCGGCTCATAGGCATGGGTAAGAATAAAGCCATCCATGCACACCATCACCGGCAGAAAGGTCTTCTCGGCAATCTTGAAGGCCTGAATGTGCAAATCCGAAGCCTCCTGGTTGTCCTCGGCATGGAGTTGAATCCAGCCCGCGTCCCTTACCGCCATAGAATCCTGGTGGTCATTCCATATACTGAGCGGCGCGGATATAGCACGATTGGCACATGTCAGCACGATTGGCAAGCGCATCCCGGCAATGCAATAAATAACTTCGCTCATCAGCAACAGTCCCTGAGACGTCGTTGCCGTATAGGCGCGGGCGCCAGCAGCACTAGCCCCTAAAACCACTGAGGCTGCAGAAAACTCGCTTTCCACATTCACAAATTCTGCATCCAGTTGCCCTGTGCCAACTATCTCCGCCAGCCCTTCCACAATGTGAGTCTGGGGAGTAATGGGATAGGCAGAAATGACATTGGGTCGGCATTGGGCCACCACATGCGCGACCGCGTGCGATCCTTCAATTTGTTTAAGCATCCTGTTTCCTTTTCTCCATGATCTCAACAGCCCGCTCAAGGGCTGCTACGTTGTTCTCACCAACCCGGCCGGGAAACTTCTCCATAATCGCCTCTTGGACCGCCCCCAGACTCACCAGACCGGTTATGGAACAGAATGCCCCGATCATAATCGCATTGGGTATGGGTCTACCTATGATTTCCAGGGCAATTTCAGTGGCAGGAATGGTTTCCACTCTGGCGGTCGTTTTGAGGTTAAGGTCCTCCGGTGTTTCCTCAGCATTAATCACCACTAAACCATCAGGCTTTATGCCATCCAAAACAGGTACTGCGCCAATTAAATGATGGTCCTGGACGATTAGATAATCTGGAGTTCGTACCTCCTCTCGGGTCCGAATTCTTTTGTCGTCGATCCTCACAAAAGCCTGGACAGGAGCGCCTATTCGCTCTGCTCCAAAAGAAGGAAAGGCCTGGGCAAATTTGCCGTCTTTGAATGCTGCGATGGATAGGAGTTCTGCGGCCGCAACATTTCCCTGCCCACCTCTTCCATGAATCCTGATTTCAATCATACTTCTTACCCTCTGCTCAGATGTTTTCCCGATTCACCGATATCGGTTTTGCCGCAAAAGCGACGACTCCAAAAAAAAGCCCTCCACCCCAGGAAGACGCTTTATTCAGTAGCTCTAAAAGTGCAAGTGGTTTATTGCCGCCTATTTTCAGTGCATTGGAGGGAAGGCACAAAAAGATCTCCAGGAAGGCTTTATCGTGTTTGCTCAAGTTTTTTAACAACTTCAGCCACTCCGAAAAGAGATAGATTTATAACCGATTGTGAAAAAATAGTCAAGACTAGTGTTTGGTATTTGGGGTAATTCCTTGAATATCAAGGTAAAGAACCATGAACCCGCAACTCCATCAGAACATGACTTCTTAACTAGGGCCAGAGAAGGCGCCTGGTTCCATAGGGCGTGCACGGCTCGGTTACCACAAGGGCTCCTATGTGCATTGCTCAATCGTCTGGGTGCGGGAGAGCGTGTCTGGACAAGTTCTGTCTTCTTCGTCTTGATCGGGATAACGATGCTGAATAGAGCGGATCACATCAAGAGAAGAAAAAAAGAACTCAATGAGTCTCGGATCGAACTGTTCACCGGCGCCTCGTTCCATGGCCTTCAAGATGTCGGCCTCGTCCCAGGATTCTTTATAGACTCTTTTGGAGGAAAGGGCATCATAGACGTCGGCGATTGCTACAATTCGACCAAAGAGGGGGATCTCTTCTGATACCTTGCCCGGTGTCTTGCCGCCACGCGCGGGAAAGGTTTGTGGGCTACCGTTTGCATCCACATCAACCCGCCCGGGATAGCCCTGCCCATTCCACCATTCATGATGGTTTAGGGCAACCTCTGCCGCGGCCTCGTCAAAGTCTGACTTTTTATCGGCGAAGAGCCTCGCTCCGAAAACGGTGTGCTGTTTCATCACTGCGTATTCTTCTTCCGTAAGCCGTCCGGGTTTCTTCAGGATTTCATCGGATATTGCCACCTTTCCAACATCGTGGAGCATGGCCGCCATGCGCAGCACATCTCGGTTTGTCTGCAGCTCTTTGTCCTGAATGCCGTTCTCCTGTGCCCAGCGTTCGTAAATCTCCACTGCATACGATCCAACCCGATTTACGTGCGCTCCTGTCTCTTTGGGGTCTCGCAATTCCGCCATCCGGATCATTCGTAGAATGAGCGTTCGGGTCATCTGGGCCCTCTCGAAGGCCGTGGTGGCCATGCTGGCAAAATGATTCATCATTCTTGCGGCTTCTTCTGAGAATGAAATGATCTTGCCGCTCTCGTCTTGCCCGTTGATTACTTGAAGTACTCCGACGACTTCATCCCGCAGCGTTTTGAGGGGAATTGCCAACACCGAGTGAGTTTCGTAGCCTGAAGTAAGGTCAAACTTTCGACTGAAACGATAAGGAACCGCATTGTCCAATCGATATACATCCGGAATATTCAGAGGCTTACCTGTAATGGCCGTATAACCGGCTATACTGCTCTTATCCGTGGGGATACTAAAGGTAGAGTATATGAGTTTCTCTCCCCTGGGCAGCTTTTTTTGCAGCGTGGCATTTTGAGTATAGGTAAACAGCAATTGATCTTCTTTGCGAATATAGATGGACCCGGCATCAGCGTTAACAAACCGACGAGCTTCAGTGAGTATGTGCTCCATGAGGATATCGAGGTCCTTGATCCGATTGAGATCAGCGCCCAGTCTAGTCAAAGCCTCGAGTTTTTGTTTCTCCGTGAGCATTTTGTGATCTCCAAGGAAGCCTTTTGACCTGCAGTTGCGGATGCAACCCCAGTCCGCCTAAGGCGGGGTTGCAGGGAGCTTCAATGGGGCAATATTTGGCTGCATGCTCGTCCTGCAAGAAGTATGCAGAGAACATCCAGATACCGCACTCTCCACTAATGAAGAGTGGGGCTTCTCTCCTAACCGAAGGATCAATTTAGCCCATCCAAGCCTTCTCGTTAAGCAGCACTGGCAGGCCTGGAGTTAAGTTCTGGATTGTAAGACTTAATTATAAAGGGAAATTTTAAAAGGTCCTACCCGAAATGCGGTGCGAGTTGGGAGTGGCCATTAGCCCAGCGTTACGATGAGCGATAGGAAGGAATTCGCTCGCCTGTTCTCTCGGGTCACTTGTTGTTCCTCAGTTTCAGGCGCAAAAAGCGAGCCACTGCATCTGGTACCATATGTTCCCAATCACCTTCGGAGGCTAGGAGTGCTCGGATTTGCTCGCCGGTGATCCCCTTCTGCAAGCTGCCCAGGCCCAGCTGTGCGTGGGGGAGCCCCTGGCCCCGTTGCGCAGGAACGGGGAACAAGGAGGGGGCACCTTCCCCCACGGACAGTTGCGCTAGAAGTGACCAGGCTGGCAGCCTTGGAACCACAGAAAAGACTTCATGATCCGTACCTGATCAAAATGCAAACGATTTAGTGCTCTCCGTAGTAACGGTTAGGATTCCTGGTCAAGATCTACCGTCCCTACGTCCACACCGTTGCGGGTCTGTCAATCTCGAACGATTTCAGTGCCTGCTTTGCCCTCAATGGCAGCTGCGATCGCTTCAACTGAAGTAATCACAGCCAACTTGCCTCGCGTGCGGATAAACTGCATCGTGGCTTCAATCTTGGGGCCCATAGATCCGGGTGGGAAATGACCCTCGTCCAAATATCGTTGGGCGTCAGTGACGGTCATGGATCGGAGGAATTTCTGCTCCGGTTTGCCGTAGTTCAAGGCGACCCCTTCAACGTCGGTTGCGATAAGGAATACGTCCACCCCCACTTCCTCGGCCAGTTTGGCACTGACCATATCCTTGTCGATCACTGCGTCAACACCGTGAAAGGCTCGGCCTTCGCGGATAACTGGTATACCGCCTCCCCCACAACAAATGACGATAAAGTCCATATCGATGAGCTTCCTGATTTCGCGCTTTTCCACAACCGTAACCGGTTTTGGCGAGGCAACCACCCGGCGATATCCGCCAGGAACTCTGCGGGTCGGATAGAGTAGATCTTTGACTTGTGTTTCGCGAAACGTTGGGCCGATGGGTTTGGTGGGATGGAGAAAGGCGGGATCCTTCTCATTCACAACCACGTAACTAATGAGGGTAACAAAATGCTGCCTGGTCAAAACGCCTAGCTCCATGAGGGCGCTGTCAAGGGTCGATTCAATCATGTAACCGATCTGTCCCTGGGTCTGGGCCACGAGGATTTCTAGGGGCAAGTGGGGAATTTCTTTACAGCCTTCCTGCTGCAAGAGTAGGTTGCCGACCTGGGGTCCATTTCCGTGAGTGATCACAACCTTGAATTCCCGGGAAAGCCTGGCAATCTGTGCCATGGGGACTCTCAAGTTCTCGAACTGCTCTTCAATCGTTCCCAGTTGTCCCTTGCGGACGAGTGCGTTGCCCCCCAATGCAATCAGCAGTGTTTCTTTTCTTCTTCTGTCCATGACTTTCCCTTGTCCCATGCTACCAATCGCTTTCTCAGAGTCTCCTCCAGTGTGGGACGGTCATGATCCCTGTACTCATAGCGCACCCGAAGTGTCGGCTTGTCGATGGTGACAAGTTTCGGCAAATCAATTGGAGTCGCAAAAAGCACCAGGTCACAGTCGGTATTGTTGATGGTGAGTTCGAGATCGTGTATCTGCTCCTGGCTGTATCCCATGGCGGGTAACACGGAACTGACATGAGGATATCGACGATAGGTCTCTTGGATAGTTCCGACGGCGTAAGGGCCGGGCTCGACTATGGTTGCAGCCGCATGCCTCTTGGCGGCAATGGTCCCGGCACCAAAGGACATCCCTCCATGAGTTAGCGTGGGACCGTCCTCCACCACCAACACACGTTTTCCGTGAATCAACTCCGGCTCCTCCACCAAAACCGCCGACTCAGCGTAAACGATGTCAGCCCTGGGAGCGTATGTGGCAATGTTTTGTCGAACGACTTCCATCTGATCAGGCATCGCGCTGTCCACCTTGTTGATAACCGCAATGTCGGCCATCAGCAGGTTAGTCTCGCCTGGATAATACAGCCTCTCGTGCCCGGCCCTGTGCGGGTCGAACAACACGATGTGGACGTCCGGGTAGTAGAAGGGAGTGTCGTTGTTGCCCCCGTCCCAAACAATGACCTCAGCCTCCTTTTCAGCTGCTTCGAGGATTCTGGCGTAATCTATCCCTCCATAAACGACAATATCCTGAGCAACCAACGGTTCATACTCTTCGCGCTCCTCTATGGTACATTGGTTTTTTTCAAAGTCTTCGTAAGAAGAAAAACGTTGAACCACCTGCTTGGTAAGATCGCCATAAGGCATGGGATGGCGCACCGCGACCACCTTTTTCCCCATATTCCTGAGAATTCTACAGACCTGACGGGTCGTCTGGGATTTCCCACATCCTGTTCTGACAGCACAAACTGCTACGACGGGCTTTGGGGAGCGGAGCATGGTGTAGGTGGCGCCGATCAGTATGAAATCAGCGCCATTTGCCATGGATATCGTCGCTTTATGCATGAGTTCCGTATAGGCAACATCGCTGTATGAAAAGGCCACGAGATCCACTTTGTGTTTCTGAATAAGGTCACCAAGCTGATCTTCATGGTAAATCTCGATTCCTTGTGGATAAAGTTCTCCGGCGAGCTCGGCCGGATAGCTCCGCCGTTCTATATCGGGGATCTGAGTAGCAGTAAAAGCAACGACTCGATACCGAGGGTTGTCTTTGAAATAGATATTGAAATTATGGAAGTCACGGCCGGCCGCGCCCATGATAATCACTTTCTCAACCATTCCAATTCCTCATCCCCAGATGAATCGACTAACTACCGCTAAGCACTGGGGCAATTCTCTCCATGGCCCAGTCGATCTGGTCTTTGGTGATCACAAGCGGTGGTGTAAAACGGATGATGTGGTCGTGGGTTTCCTTGCAAAGTATGCCTCGCGTCATGAGCTTTTCACAATAACGACGGGCGCCGCCGACTTCGGCAGACAATTCAACGCCGATCATCAGTCCCTTGCCACGGACTTCCTTTATCGTATCGCTCCTGATCGCTTTGAGTTGTGATTGGAAATAATCGCCCATGGCCTCAGCGTTCTCGATCATCCCTTCCTCAATCAGCACCCTGCAGGCTGTCCGGGCCACCGCGCATGCCAAAGGATTACCTCCAAAGGTACTCCCGTGGTCACCCGGCATGAATACACCGAGCACTTCGCTGTTCGACAATACTGCCGAGATTGGATAAAAGCCACCGGAAAGAGCTTTGCCGACGAGCGTCACGTCCGCCTCGATACCGTCATGTTCTTCCGCCAGGAGTTTGCCCGTCCGTCCCAACCCGGTCTGGATTTCGTCCAAGACCAAAACCACGTTATGGTCGGTGCAAATTGACCTAACCTCAGTCAAGTACCCAGATGGGGGAAGGATGACACCGGCTTCTCCCTGAATCGGCTCCACTAAGAAGCCCACAGTGTTGGCCGTAATCGCCCTTTTAAGAGCTGTGGCATCGCCGAAGGGGATGACATTGAAGCCGGGTGCAAAGGGCCCGAAGCCTTCTCGGTACTGAAACTCGCTGCTAAACCCAATAATGGCTATGGTCCTCCCGTGGAAGTTGTTTTCGCAGACAATAACTTCCGCCTGATCAGGTGGGATTCCTTTGGTGGTGTAACCCCATTTCCGTACGGCCTTGATGACGGTCTCCACAGCTTCGGCCCCACTGTTCATCGGCAGGACTTTGTGGGAATTGGTCAACTCACAGAGTTCCTGATACAGCCTACCAAGCTGATCATTGCGAAATGCGCGGGAGGTTAAGGTAAGTGTCTGGGCCTGTTCAATCATTGTACGCTGGATTTTCGGATGACAGTGGCCCTGATTGACCGCTGAGTATGCCGAGAGACAATCCAAGTATTTCTTGCCCTCCACATCCCAAACCCACACACCTTCACCTCGGCTGAGAACCACATCCAGAGGTTTATAGTTGTGGGCACCGAGTTCCTCTTCCAAACGAATGTAGTCCCTTGTGTCCACAGGGTCTCCTTTCCCTTTCTTATCTGACATTGAAAACTGGGGCCTCAGCCCCATCGCGGGATCTTCAATGGGCAGGAATTCATCCCCCCCAAAGCCGAAGCTCTGTTTCGGCGAGGTCCCTGTCCAAATCTAAGTATACCCTAACGTTGCAGATCTACGCCTAAAAAAAAGTTCTAGTGTAGGCTAGACATGGGTGCGTGCAGCCTAACACAAAGCAATATTTATGTAATTATAGGTTTACATAATTAGGGTATGAATAATTACGCCTTAGTTTCCACCGGAGGAGGGGAAATCATCAGATGTGAACGAGATGAAATTTGCCACAAAGACTAGAAAATGACGTTAGGGTTCATGTGTACAGTCACAGCAGCCACTCATATCCGCACTCAGGACACCTGTAGAGTGGATATCCATGATCGTCCTCCCCGGTATCCGCACCAACTGCTTTTCTGCAGTGTGGACATCGAAATCGCCACATTAGAGACAAGGCAACCTTCAAGGTAAGAACCAGTGCAACCCAAAAATTCACCGTCACTATTTGCATAAATGTAGGTCTTCCCTTGAACAGCGAGATTATAATCAGCAAGAGGTCCACAAAGGCCACCACCGGTACAGCAAGCTTCAGGCGGATAAAAGGTGTGGTCCGGAAAAGCCGCATTCATTCAACTCTCTGTTTTACGAGATCAATAACTTAATCCTAAATTGAGCGATTCTTAGAGTTGATGCTGGTCATGATGATATCCCTTGGATCTAGCGCTTTGAAGTCCCCCTTAGCAAAGGGGGGAAGTCACTGAGATCACGTCAAAATCTTCCCCCTTTTG
>CP070692.1:2008354-2021568 GCA_020353215.1 Deltaproteobacteria bacterium | reverse complement strand
GCAGGAACGGGGAACAGGGAGGGGGTGCCATCCCCCTGCCACAGCTGGGCTTGAAGTGACCAGACTATGAGCTTTGGAACGACAGAAGAGACATCAAAAACCCATTTTCATTTCAACATCAGGGCAAACTACTTCGTGACCTGAGTTGACAGAGATCAACAATCAATTTTTGGGGAAAGTCCTAGCCGTAATACTCTTTGACTAAAAGTATCATCTTGTGCTATGGTTCGCCCAGTCGTCTTTGACCAGATATCGTGCTTGCTGTTTCTCAGCAACGAGGTGGGAACGAGTATCTTTTCGATTGACAGGTTGTCGAATCAACCTTTTCCCCACACCCGTACCGCATCATTCAGTCATACTGTTGTGAGACGGCCCTCATGTTGATGCTGTCGGAGTAACAGGTCATCGCTTCATTTCTGCGAAAACCCGTATTTCCCAGCAGAGACACGGGGCTTGAGGAAACAGGTTTGGTAAGGCGAGGCAGGATTGTATTTGGGAAGTCAAGAAACGTAACTCGTAAACCTGAGGGGAGGAGCAAACGATGAAACTTTTCAAGTTATGCGTAGTGGCCTTTGCGGTTGTATTGATCGCTACTGCGGGGGTGGCTGTAGCTGGTGAAACTCTAAACGCCGTGAAGGCTCGAGGGGAGATTATTGCCGGTGTAAACGGCAGCGTATTTGGTTTTAGCATGCCCGACGAAAAGGGCACCTGGCGTGGCCTTGATGTGGATACTGCCAGGGCGATTGCCGCTGCGGTATTTGGCGATGCCGACAAGGTGAAATTTGTTCCGCTGACTGCGGTGCAGCGTTTACCCGCTCTGCAAGCGAAAGAAATAGATGTCCTGTGCCGTAATACCACCCAGACCTTGACCCGCGAAACTGCCAACGGTCTAAACTTTGTTCAGGTGAATTTCTATGACGGACAGGGATTCCTGGTGCCAAAGAAACTGAACCTGAAGAGCGCTAAAGAACTGGATGGCGCCACAGTGTGCGTATTGCCCGGCACCACAACTGAGCTTAATGTGGCGGATTTCTTCCGAGCCAACGACATGAAGTGGAAACCGGTTGTGATTGAACAGACCGCCGAGTTGTCCAAGGCCTTTTTCGCCGGACGTTGCGACATCTTAACATCAGATGTTTCTCAGTTGGCCGCCCACCGGGCCGTCGCACCTAACCCCGCCGACTACATGCTTCTGCCCATGGTGATTTCCAAGGAGCCTCTCGCCCCGGTGGTCCGCCACGGTGACGACCAGTGGTACGACATTGTCAACTGGACGGTGATGGCTCTGATTCAGGCTGAGGAACTGAGGATCAATTCAAACAACGTGCAGATTCAGCTCAAGAGCAAGAACCCCAGGGTCCAGCGTTTTCTGGGAGTAATTCCCGGCTTGGGAAAATCCCTGGGTCTTGACGATAAGTGGGCCTACAATATTGTCAAACAGGTCGGGAACTATAGCGAAATTTATGAACGTAATGTGGGCCAGAACACCGCGCTGGGACTGCCGCGGGCCCTGAATGCCCAGTGGTACGAGGGCGGTCTGATGTACGCGGCCCCGTTTCGGTAGCCCGAACCTGAGTGCCCCTGAGGGGTGCGCTATTTTGAAACATCAGAAGTCGGCGATGAGCTCCCTCCAGAAGGGGAGGGAGCTAAGAGCCGACTTCTCACGTTTTACCAGAGCCTGACTGTGGCGCAGCACTTCACCGACTCCACAGAAAAAACAATGCCGGCCAGAGTGCCATTCTGGCACGACCCCGCCAAAAGGGCATTAATATACCAGGCTGTTGTTCTGGGCATGGTGGGGATGCTGGGTTATTACCTTTTCACCAATACCCTCGCCAATCTTGAAAGACAGTCCATCGCCACCGGTTTCGGGTTTTTCGCCAAGGAAGCATCTTTTGAAATCGGTGAATCCCCGATCCCCTATTCAGCGGCGGATACTTATGCCCGCGCTCTGCTGGTTGGCGTCTTAAACACACTAAAAGTCTCGTTCGTTGGAATCATTCTGACTGTAATTTTGGGGACAGCCGTTGGCATCGCCCGTTTGTCGTCCAACTGGCTGATAGCCAAACTTGCAGCCATCTTTATCGAAACCATGCAAGACATACCGGTGCTCTTGCAGTTGTTTTTCTGGTACGCCATCTCTTATGAAAGCCTGCCATCTCCACGCCAGGCCTTGACCCCTTTCACTGGAGTGTTCTTGAGTAACCGCGGCCTCGTCTTTGCGGTACCAGAGCCGGACCCGGTGCACGGTTACATGGCTCTAGCCTTTCTGGCCGGGTGCGTGATCATCTGGGCACTCCGTCGATGGGCAAAAAGACGGCAGGAAAAAACAGGGCAGGCCTTCCCTGTCTTCCTGGTCTCCACCGCCATAGTCGTATGCTTGCCTCTCGCAGCTTGGTTGATTGGTGGCGCACCGTTGAAGATGAATGTCCCCCAACTTAAAGGGTTCAACTTTCAAGGAGGGATCACGGTCAGCCCCGAGTTCGCAGCCCTATTGTTGGGGTTGGTACTGTATACTTCCGCGTTCGTGGCTGAGATTGTCCGTGCAGGTATCCAGGCCATAAGTCGCGGGCAAGTGGAAGCGGCAATGTCCATGGGTCTGAAACCTGGCCAGGTGTTGCGATTGGTGATATTGCCCCAGGCCCTCAGGGTAATTATTCCGCCCCTGACCAGCCAGATGCTCAATCTTACCAAGAACAGCACCCTTGCCGTTGCCATCGGCTTTCCGGATTTCGTTTCCGTGGCCAATACTACGATCAATCAGACGGGGCAGGCCATCGAAGGAATTGGTTTGATCATGGTGGTGTATCTTTTCTTCAGCCTCAGCACCTCAGCCTTCATGAACTGGTACAACAAAAAGACGGCACTTGTGGAGCGATAGAGGTTCTCTATGGCGCAGACTTACGTAACCCAAGAGCTAAAGCCACCTGTCACCAGAGTGGGATTCTTAGGCTGGATCAAAGCCAACCTGTTCAACTCTGTCTTTAACTCCTTGATGACACTTATAAGTCTCTATCTACTGTGGAAGATTGTGCCTCCCTTGGTTCGTTGGGCATTCATTGACAGCTCCTGGGTTACCACAGGTGCTGGATGTAGGGCAGCCGGCGGCGCCTGTTGGTCCGTGGTAACAAAGAACTTACGCTTCATCATATTCGGCTTTTATCCTTACGACTGGCAATGGCGGCCACTGCTCGCCATGATCGTTCTGTTCATTCTGCTTCTGTTTAGCAGGAACAGGCGCTACTGGAAAAAATCGTTGGGTTATGTTTGGCTGGTGGGTCTTGTGGGGATGGGACTACTATTAAGGGGTGGCTTGCTCGGGCTGTCTGCGGTGGAAAGTACCAAGTGGAGCGGGCTACCGCTAACCCTTCTTCTCTCTGTTTTTGGACTGACGGCTGCCTACCCCCTGGGGGTGGTTCTGGCATTGGGCCGTCAGTCCAAAATGCCTGCCATCAAGTCCCTGTGCGTTGTCTATATTGAAACCATACGAGGGGTGCCGCTAATCAGCCTACTGTTCATGTCCTCGGTTATGTTTCCCTTGTTTCTCCCGGAGGGTATAACCATTAACAATATTCTCAGGGCGCAGGTGGCCATCATCCTATTCACCGCCGCTTACATTGCAGAAGTCGTCAGGGGTGGTTTGCAGGCGATCAGCAGGGGGCAATATGAAGCCGCTGAGTCTCTGGGGTTGAACTATTACCAAAAGATGCGACTGATCATTCTACCGCAGGCACTGAAAATTGTGATTCCACCCACTGTGGGTATTCTCATCTCCGCCTTCAAAGATACCTCCCTTGTGGTAATCATCGGCCTGTTCGATCTGCTCAAGACCACGCAAGCAACGCTATCCGATCCCAAGTGGATGGGGTTCAGTGTCGAGGCTTATATTTTTATCGCTCTGATCTATTTTGCAGGTTGTTTCTCCATGTCGAATTTCAGTCGACGGCTGGAACGGGAGTTATATAGAGGGACTTGATAATAGATTCTAGATGCTGGATACTGGATACGTCAAAGATGTGTGATATGAGATGTGAGATAAAAGATGCCCAGCGTGGGATGGTCTCAATCTCACATCCAAAGACTGGAGGGTTCCGGATTTCTATGTTCGAATTTCGGATTTATTCTTCCATATTCCACATTACCAATTCGAAAAGTGAGAATTATACATGAACAACGAATCGCCGAAAATGAATAATGAGCACTCGCCGACTAAGTCAATCGTTGAAATGATCGACATGCACAAGTGGTTTGGCGACTTCCACGTGCTCAAGAACATAAACCTTACCGTTCACAAAGGCGAACGGATAATAATCTGCGGTCCTTCGGGATCCGGGAAATCGACTCTGATTCGGTGTATCAACCGTCTCGAGGAACATCAACGGGGCCGGATTGTCGTCGATGGCATCGAACTGACCAATGATCTGAAAAACATTGAAAAAATTCGTGAAGAAGTGGGTATGGTTTTTCAGCACTTCAACCTCTTCCCGCACCTGACTATCCTTGAAAACCTCAGCCTGGGCCCCATATGGGTGAGAAAGGTCCCCAAATCCGAAGCAGAAGAAACGGCCATGTATTACCTAGAAAAGGTGCACATCGCCGACCAAGCCCGCAAATATCCTGGACAGCTTTCGGGCGGGCAGCAGCAACGTGTCGCTATTGCTCGCAGTCTATGCATGAGACCCAAGGTAATGTTGTTCGACGAACCCACCTCTGCTTTGGATCCGGAAATGATCAAGGAAGTTCTGGATGTCATGATCGACCTGGCAAAAGAAGGCATGACAATGATCGTAGTTTCTCACGAGATGGGTTTCGCCAAGAGTGTGGCCCACAGAGTCCTATTTATGGACGAGGGTGAAATTCTCGAACAGAACACGCCGGCAGAATTCTTCGATAACCCCCAGCACGAGCGGACCAAACTGTTTCTCAGCCAGATTTTGCATTAGAGTTATCTACCACGAAGCACACGAAGACCACGAAGAGATTTCACACCGCCAGTCTTTTAAGAATTCAAACTTCGTGCCCTTTGTGTTCTTCGTGGTTCTGTTTTTGTCGGTATAAGGAGAAAGCCTATGAAACCATTCCAGGGCGTAGACTATTATGGCACCGATGATCTATTGACCGCAGACGAGCGCAGTGTCCGAGACACCGTACGGCGTTGGATCGACAACCAGTACATGCCCAAAGTGCAAGAATATTTCGATCAGGGTATTTTTGATCTGGATTTGATTCCACAAATGGCCAAGTTGGGACTGCTGGGGATCAAAATTAAGGGATATGGATGTCCAGGAATGAGTAATGTGGACTACGGTCTGGCATGTCAAGAATTGGAACGGGGGGACAGCGGGTTGCGTTCATTTGTTTCAGTACAGAATTCCCTCGTGATGTATCCCATTTACACCTTCGGCAGTGAAGAACAGAAAGCCCGTTGGCTGCCGGCCATGGCTCGTGGGGAAAAGGTGGGATGCTTCGGCCTTACAGAGTACGACATTGGTTCTGATCCGTCCAACTTGAAAACTAGGGCGACCCGAAAAGGTGGTGACTATATCATCCACGGAAGCAAGATGTGGATAACCAACGGAGAGCTAGCGGATGTGGCAGTGATCTGGGCCCGCACAGAAGAAGGGATAAGGGGTTTCTTGGTAGAGAAGGGAACAGCGGGCTTTGAGGCCTATGACATCGCCCGAAAGTACTCTCACCGGGCCTCGGTAACTTCAGGCCTTATGCTGGACGAGGTCAGAGTTCCGGCTGAAAACCTCCTGCCCGGCACGGAAGGACTCAAGTCCGCGCTTATGTGTCTCAACGAAGCACGCTCTGGAATTGCTTGGGGCGCGGTTGGAGCGGCCATGGCTTGTTATGAGGTGGCACTTGACTACGCCAAAAGCCGAATTCAGTTTGAAGTACCCATTGCCTCCTTTCAGCTGGTTCAGCGAAAACTGGTCAAAATGCTCACTGAGATCACCAAGGCGCAATTGCTCTGCATTCAACTCGGGAGGTTGAAGGATAGAGGGAAAGCAAGACATGCACAAATATCGCTGGCAAAAATGAACAATGTCTCTGAAACACTCAAGATTGCGCGCACAGCTAGAAGTATCCTTGGTGCCAACGGCATTGCCCTGGATTACCACATAATCCGTCACATGCTGAACCTGGAAGCCGTCTATACCTACGAGGGCACGCATGATGTGCACACCCTGATTGTGGGACGCGACATTACCGAACTTGATGCCTTTTCAGGCAAATCATCCAGCTAGCTGCCGGCGGCCTGTTGCTCTCTGCTAGATGCTCGCTAGCCGCTGTCTGCTGCGCGCCGACCGCAAGCTCTATGGTTTTTCCTGAAACCCCGGGAGCGTAGCGGCCCGCTGCAACACGTCGAGTGCCTCCGTGAGCCTTTTCCCGTGAAAGGTTTGCTCTAGGGCCCTGGTGAGCATTTGCCCGGTAAGCGGATCCCCAGTCCTCGCCAGTATGGAGAGCATTGCCAGAGCCCGCTCCTTCTTCTTGATCCTTGCCGCTTTGAGGTCCACTTCCAGGATTTGGGCAGACGTTGCAGGGATTTCCACTCCCATTGTCGAGAACACCCGCCCCCATGACGTCATTCTCTCAAACAGGTCACGACCTCGGTTCACGCCCTCCTGAGAAAGCCCAATCACCACGTCAGGTTGCTCGACCCCAGTATAGGTAATAGGCCCGGGGGAAATGATCAACTCGGTGACGGAAGGGCCTCGCATCACGGTGATGTTATAGTCGTTCTTTTGGGTAACCCGCATCCCGGCCAACACTGCTGCACCAGCCAGTAGATGTCCAGCCGTAATCACCCGTTCTCCGGCGGAACCCAACAACACTAACTCGCGTCGTTCTTTGACCGGTGGCTCGTAAAGTTTGTCAACCCCTTTCCAATCCGGGTCCACGGTCTGTCTGCCTGATTTTTGCCGGTAGTTACGACCGTATTCATTGCGTGCGTTGGTGGCAACAGGTCCGTGAAAGACCGGCAACTTCGCCATCGCCCGCTCAATGTCTTTGGGTGATATGGGGTTTCGTTTGAGATAGCGTGCAGGGCAGATGGACCACAGGTCCACCACGGAGAATCCATCAAAAGAGACTGCTTCCACTATCAAGCGGCTAAGATCCTTCTGGTAGACTGACGCTCGGGTAACAAAAGGCGCTCCCGCACTTGCTGCAACAGTGCACAAGTCCATGGGTCTTTCCAGAGCGTTTAGGAACCCGGAAGCCACCGACGATTGCTCAGGCGTGGTGCAAGAGAATTGACCTCCTGTCATGCCGAAGTTGAAATTATTCAAAACGAGGAGGGTGAGATCTAGATTGCGGCGGCAGGCGGCCAGGAGATGAGCCCCCCCGATGCCCAGACCACCGTCTCCCATGGTCACGATAACTTTTAGGTCTGGGCGGGACAGCTTGATCCCCGCAGCATAGGTAAGGGCTCGACCGTGAAGGCCATGAAATGCGTGGGTCTGGAAAAAGGTGTCAAAGAGTCCTGAACAGCCGATGTCGCTTACGATCACCACTTCGTCAGCTTTCAGCCCCATTTCCTGAAGGGCCCGATCCAGCCCGCGAACGCTGCGGTCATGGGAGCAGCCAGGGCAAAATACAGGCGGACGATGGGGATTCAGGAGGCTAGCCACGGAGTACTTCCCTCACAATTTCGGCTGGGGTAATTAGCTGACCGGACATTTTTCCGTAGAAATCAACTCGTTTGGCGGCGAGAACCCGCCGCACTTCATACACGTATTGGCCCAAGTTCATTTCCAACACCAGGACTCGGTCTACCTTTTCGGCCGCAGTAAGAAGCACCCGCTCCGGCACCGGCCACAAGGTCTTCAGTACAAGTAACGAACTCGGAGTCCCCCGATCCCGGAAAAGCACTTCAGCCGCGGCCCTTGCGGCCCGGGCAGTAATGCCATAGGCTACAAGCAGAATACGGGCGTCTTTCATCTCTTGCAGATCATAGTAAGTAAAGGATGACACCTTGGCTTCGATTTTTCTCTGCAACCTTTCCACGCCTACCTGAATGAGGGAAGGGTCTGCGGTAATGTAGCCGTCTGGACCGTGAGTGGAAGAAGTCTGGCGTACAAGGGTCGGACCGCCAATGGCAAGAAAAGCCGGAACATCCTGACCTGTGTCCACTTGGAAGGGCAAGAAGGATCCGGAGGTGTGCGAGGCACGATCAATGAGAGGAGGTTTCTCCACGGTGTCCATGTCCAGGGTCTCATAGGTCATGCCGATTTCTTTGTTGGACGCGAGGAACACTGGACAACGGAACCGCTCTGCCAAATTGAACGCATGTACCGTTAGGGTGAAACAGTCACGTACGTCGGTTGGGGCGAGAACAATGAGGGGAAGTCCACCGCTGCATCCCCAGCGCATGAACTGAATATCCCCGTCAGCACCCCTAGTGGCAGAACCCGTTGATGGTCCCTGCCGCATGACATTGACGATGACGATGGGAATTTCGCCTGCAATGGCAAAAGATACGTTCTCGCTGTAGAGACTGACTCCTGGACCAGAGGTGGCGGTCATGGTTTTCATGCCGGCCATGGAGGCCCCCAAACAATAGCCTATGGAGGCGATCTCGTCTTCGCCCTGCAGTACAATCCCTCCCCTGGCAGGAAGCGCTTTCAGCATAGCCTCGAGCAGCGTGCTCGCGGGAGTAATGGGATATGCCGCAAAGAACGTGCACCCTGCATAGATGGCCCCCATTGCCACTGCTTGGTTTCCATCCACAAAAAGTACGCCCATTGTCTCGCCTCTAAACCTTTCCAAACTCGATCCCCTGCGCGAGCTCCATTTCTCCGGACCAATTGACCGTGCATGTCTGGCGGCGCATGTAGGCTTTCCACGCATCGGAGCCGGATTCACGACCGCCGCCTGTGTCCTTTTCTCCACCGAAGGCCCCACCGATCTCGGCCCCAGAGGTGCCTATGTTGACGTTGGCTATGCCGCAATCACTTCCCATGTGGCTTAGGAAAACCTCACTTTCAAGAAGATCATTGGTGAAGATTGCCGAGCTGAGTCCCTGAGGCACGCCATTGTGGTATTGGATCGCTTCCTCGAGAGTTTGGTACGGGATCATGTAGAGGATCGGCGCGAAGGTCTCTTCCTGCACCAACGGATAATTGTTCCTAGCCTCGCAGATACAGGGAGTTACGTACGTACCCGCATCATATAGACCACCGGAGAGCACTTCACCTCCATATATTATTCTCCCGCCTTGTTTCTTGAGGGATTCAAGGGCCACCTGCATCCTCTCCACCGCCTGACGGTCGATGAGAGGCCCCATCAGAACTCCGTCTTCCAGGGGATTGCCGATCACGACTTGACTGTAGGCTCGGATCAGAGCATCGGCAAGAGGGCCAAAAATCTCCTTGTGCACGATGACTCGACGTATGGTGGTACAACGCTGGCCAGCGGTGCCCACGGCTCCAAAAAGGATGGCCCGCGCAGCAAGCTCCAGGTCTGCCTTTGTTGTTACTACCACTCCGTTGTTGCCACCCAGTTCGAGAAGCGATCTACCAAGTCGGGAAGCCACGACTTCCCCGACATGACGCCCCATGGCCACGCTTCCTGTAGCCGAAATCAGGGGCAGACGCGGATCGGCGACCAACCGCTCGCCCACCTCGTTTCTGTTTCCGATGACAATATTCAAAACCCCTTCCGGAAGTTTGTTCTCCCTAAGTACCCCGCCCATGATCCTCATGATGGCTAGCGCCGTAAGGGTCGCTTTGCTCGAAGGTTTCCAAATCACCGTATCGCCCGCCACCAGTGCGACCATGGCGTTCCAGGACCACACTGCCAATGGAAAATTGAACGCGGTGATAACCCCTATAGGTCCCAGTGGGTGGTACTGTTCAAACATCCTGTGTTTGGCGCGCTCGCTGTGCATACTGAGCCCGTAGAGCATGCGGGACTGGCCCACGGCAAAATCGCAGATATCGATCACTTCCTGGACTTCGCCTTCCGCTTCGGCCCAGATCTTACCAACCTCAAGACTCACCAGAGCACCCAGCTCCCTTTTTCGAACTCGCACTGCATTTCCCATTTGTCGAACTATTTCACCCCGCTTTGGAGCGGGTACCATGGTCCATTCTCTGAACGCCTCCCTGGCTTTGAGCACCACTTGATCGTAGTCAGAGGCGGAGGCCTGCCGCACGTTTGCGATCACCCGGCCGTCGATGGGGGATACAGACTCCAGCATGTCCCCTCCGCACTCCAACCAGGTTGCACCCGTGCCCGCTCCGGGATTCACTTCCGAAAGGTCCAGATTCTTCAATACGTCCTGCATCTGTTACTCCAATTGTTCAAGCGACGAGGAAGTACACTACCGGAAACTAAACCACAAACAGCACAAAGTACACAAAGAAAACAACGTTATAGATGAAAAAAGGTTGTGGTCTTTTTGCTTTTTGTGGCGACAACACAGCAAGGGCCAACTACTACCCTCCGCGAGGAGACCAAGTGTTGGCTTATCGTGTGGTAAAACAGCGGGGCAAAACCTTAAGCAGATGCCACAGTCCTTTCAGCCGCTTTGGCAGGCATTTGCCATACAGGAATTGTATCACCCCCAAGAGGCCTTGATAAACACCCCTTCCATACGGGTGCCACCACACGTTTCGCCTGATCCCCGGCAGAACGTCGTGCACGATAACTTGGGGTTGGGTCATTTCATCAAACCCAATGGCACCATGGGTGCGACCGATGCCAGATTTCTTGAAACCGCCCCATGGTGTTTCGGCAAGGCCATGACTCATGAGATGGTCGTTGATCATAACCGCTCCGGCCTGAATCTGTCTCGCCAGCTTATCAGCCCTTTTTCTGTTTCTTGACCAGACCGATCCGGTGAGTCCGAGATGCGAGTCGTTGGCAAGCGCCACGGCCTCATCCATTCTATCCACCTTCATCACCGCCAGTAGAGGACCAAACGATTCCTCCCGCATCACCTCCATGTCATGGGTAACCTCGGTCAGCACCAGGGCCGGGAGCACTTTGCTTGAGCTGATTCCTTTTGGTTCGGCGGATTGGGCGTAAATCACGGCCCCTTTTGACAGGGCATCCTCCAACTGGTCTCTGACCTTCACAGCTTGGCGTTCAGTGGTCATGACCCCAAGGTCCACATTGAAGTCTTCATCCAAACCCAATCGTAATACTTCCACTTTTTCCTTCAGGAGTTCAAGGAATGGCTTGTATGCTCTCTCCTGGACATAGATGCGCTCCACCCCACCACAGGACTGACCGCTATTGGACAATCCCGCCCAGACGGCCCCCGCAGCCGCACGGTGTAAGTCCGCATCGTCACAGACCAGCATGGCATCGTTTCCGCCAAGCTCAAGTACCAGCGGCGTAAGCGTCTCTCCGGCCTCAGACATGAGCTGTTTCCCAACCGTCTCGGATCCGGTGAAAAAGAGTTTATCGATGCCGTTCTTCAGAAAAGCGCTTCCCGCAAGACGACCTGGAATATTGACTTGAGAGAATATTCCTTGGGGAAGTTCTGCGGCCAGGAAGCATTCTTCCAATTTTCGTCCAACGAATTGCGTTTCAGTGGCAGTTTTCAAAACCACTGCGTTTCCCGTCAGCAATCCCGTCACCACTTCCGAGAAGGGAATGGAAAAAGAGTAATTCCAGGGGGAAATAACACCGATGACGCCATAAGGCACCCTCACGATTTTGGAACGCTTGTTGAAGAGCACGATATTGCCTGATCTTAGCCGTCTCGGCTTGAGAAATCCCCTCGCATGTTTGGCGTAATAGTCGATGGCCATTGCCGCTGGCATTACTTCCGTTGCCAGCGCGTCCACTCGGGTCTTGCCATTGTCCCTGGAAATCACCTCGGCAAGCTCCTCGGCTTTTTCCACCACGTGATCTCGCACCCGGACCATGTAACCCACTCTCTGTTTGACAGGTATTTCGGCCCAGTTTCTTTGGGCATTACGTGCGTTGGATATGATTTCTTCCAGCTCTTCGAGACCGGTGAGGGGAGAATATCCCAGAACCTCCCCGGTAGCAGGATTACGACATATTGTTGGGTCAGACGGGTGTTCTCTTTGGTATTGGCTCATGAGCTTAATCCTTTGTCAACAGAGGGAATATCCTTGTGTCGTTATCGGTGGGCAATGCCCACCCTACTTATAAATTCCTTTGTGCCTGATATTTGTTGCTCATTTGTCCGGAAAACCACCCCTTACTGTGTTTTGCAGAGGTGTACAAGCCCATCACATATCGCACATCCCCTGAACCTTCGTGTCCTTGGTGGTGGTTCATTCTCGGACCGCATTACGTCTGGCGACCTCGGAAGTTGTCCATCGCATTGTTGATTCCCAAAAGTGTGGCTACCCAATCGAAAACGTCCACCGGGAGCAGACGGAGAAGCCAAGTGCTGTATACCAGCGGTGGCATGATCAACCGTCGTTTCTTCCGGGCAATGGCATTTACAGTCCGCTCGGCTACAGCCTCCGGATCCAAAATGGGTAGGAGAAAGGAGAACCGGCTTTTGACGCCGGCAAACAGTTCACCCTTAATAAAATACGGACACACAACCGTCGTATGGATGTTCAGCTCCTGCTGTTTCAATTCTGCCCTCAGGGCTTCGTCAAAACCGAAGACGGCGAATTTGCTGGTCGAGTAATCCACCAACTTCGCACTTCCCACAACCCCACCGGCGGAAGCAATCGTAACAATGTGGCCGCGGTTGGACTCGATCATGTCCGGAAGAAAAGCCTTTACCGTCCAGAAGTGGGCCAGGGCATTTACCTCCATCGTGCGCCTGAGTTGTTGGTCAGTGCAACCCAGAAATTGCTCACCGGACACAACGCCAGCATTGTTTACCAAGATATTCACTTCGCCGACGTCTTCTCTCACTTTTTTGGCAGTTGCGTATACCATCTCCCTATCAGATACATCACAACGCCAAACGCTGGCTCGATGTCCAGCCTCTGAAATTTCTTTAGCAACCCTGGCTAGGTTTTCATCGTCGATATCCCAGAGCACCACATGACTACCGCTGGCGGCGATCTTGTGGGCCATCAAGCGACCGATACCACTGGCTCCACCAGTGATCAGAGTGACTCTATCAAGAAAATATTCCATAAAGTCTCCTTTCGCACCGTTGCGGATAATATGAAGTCCGTTGTCATCTTTTCTTCCAGCGCTCACTGATCCATTCGTGTCCAATTCATTCGTTGAAGAAATCCTGGTCCTTCCCCGCACAG
>CP070692.1:1995034-2008254 GCA_020353215.1 Deltaproteobacteria bacterium | reverse complement strand
CTCCTATGCATTGATGCTGGCAGGTTTTTAAGATATAGTTATCTGTTATCTTAATCCGACAGAGTAACTCGATAGAGTTTGCACCAGGCTGGAGTTTACAAATGGCCATTCTCGAGATCTGCACTTACCCCCAAAAGGTCCTCCTCGAGCGAGCGGAACTGATTACCGATATTGATCAAGAGGTTGCCAAGTTGGCGGGTCAAATGGCAGAGACCATGTACAACGCTCCAGGTATCGGCTTGGCTGCCAATCAGGTGGGAGTTGCCAGAAGGTTGATCGTTGCCGACGCGGCTCCCCGGACACTGGAATCAAATCTCGTTGTACTCGCGAATCCGGAGATCATCGCTGCTGAGGGGGAAGTGACCAGTGAAGAAGGGTGTCTGAGTGTACCGGACTGCCAGGCCGAGGTCAAACGGTACGAGAAGATCGCAGTGCGCGGTCTCGATCTTCGTGGCGAGGAGGTAGTGATAGAAGCCGACGGCCTCCTTGCCATCGTACTCCAGCATGAGATTGATCACCTGAACGGCGTTTTGTTCATTGATCATATCAGCAGGTTGAAACGGGACCTCTTTAAGAGGAGGCTTCGAAAAAATATGGCTAAGCGGGAGGCTTAGAGTCTTCGTGGTCCGTTGTCTGTAGTGAGTTGCATCCGGGTTTTCAAACGAGTGAACTAACTTCGTTTGGTCTGCCTCCGTAACGGCCAACGTGTAAGAAGATATGGTGCAGAGCATTCCCAGTCTTGTCTTTATGGGTACTCCGGAGTTCGCCTTGCCCAGCCTGGAAGCCATACTTGCGGCCGGAGGTCCCGTCTCGCTGGTGGTAACTCAGCCGGATAGGCCCAAGGGCCGGGGCAGGAAGGTAGTGGCGCCTCCAGTGAAGCTGCTGGCTCTGGATCGAGGGCTTCAGGTCTACCAGCCGGAAAGAATTGGAGCCGCGGAAGCCGTTGAACAACTTGAGGAAGTGGCGCCGGCCTGTATCGCGGTGGTTGCTTATGGGCAGTTACTCCCGGCAAGAATTCTGCAGATCCCCGCTCTGGGAGCCGTCAATGTTCACGCCTCCCTGCTGCCCAAGTACCGGGGTCCTGCGCCCATCCATTGGGCCCTGATTCAGGGAGAGGTTGAAACCGGGGTGACCACAATGCTCTTGGATACGGGAATGGACACCGGTGACATCCTACTGCAGCGACAGGTAGTCATAGAGCCCGAAGAGACTACCGCCGGTCTCCAAGACCGTCTGGCCGCAGAAGGGGCCAAGTTACTTGTGGAAACATTAGAAAAGTTGTCGCGAGGCACCCTCAAACCCAGAGCTCAGGAAGAGTCCCAAGTAACCTATGCACCCATGCTGTCCCGGGACGATGGTAGGATTGATTGGACAGAAGATGCCAGACAGATTTGCTGCCGGATTCGCGGGTTGGATCCCTGGCCGGGCGCGTTCACCCGCTGGCAGGAGAAGAGATTGAAACTCTTTGGCTGTAGAGTCCTACCTCCCGTTAGCCAGGCTAGACCAGGTACTGTGGTTGCGGCGGGTGAAGAGGGATTACAGATAGCAACTGGAGAAGGGTCGGTGCTCATTGGGAGGTTGCAACTGGAGGGCGGTCGTCCTCTTCCGGTTGCAGAGTTTCTGAGAGGGCATCCGCTAGGGGTGGAGGCAGTATTCGGTGAATGAAGCCGTAGACGGCAAAAGCAAGGTGCCTGGCAAAGAGGAGGCGCCTGTAGAGTTCGGCCAGGTGCCGGAGACGCCGCGAAAGAGGGTCTTCATCAGTCTGTTGGCGGTCACCTGCCTAATGGCTGCAGGCGTGGCATATATCCTCTGGTGGGTACCTTATGTGGGCTTGCGCAACATTCACTCATATCTGCCAACGATCTTAGGTTCGATACTGGGCCTAGTGGTACTCGCGGTTTTTGTCGGATCACTTTTGCTGATTCTGACAATTTTGGCCGGCCGTGATTTCTTCCTGTCCAAGAAATTGCGTGGTGCGGTGGTCAAGGTCCTGTTTCCACTGCTTATCGTAATGGGTAAGATCTTTGGCATTTCCAGGGAGACAATCAGCCACTCTTTTGTTGCCATCAACAACCAGTTGGTTTTGGCCCAGAACCTCAGGGCCGCGCCATCAAGGCTGCTCCTTTTGATGCCTCATTGTCTGCAGAATCACGATTGCAAGGTAAAGATAACCGGCAACGTGGAAAACTGCGAGGGTTGCGGCAAATGTCCGATCAAGGAACTGCTGGCCCTGTCGCGCAAATACGGCGTGGAGTTGGCGGTGGCAACTGGTGGGACTATTGCTCGCCGCCTCGTGGTACAGAAAAGACCGAAGCTCATTATTGCAGTGGCCTGCGAACGTGATTTGACCAGTGGTATCCAGGATACATACCCGCTGCCTGTCTACGGCATTTTCAATCGCCGACCCTATGGTCCATGCTTCAATACTGGATTGCCGCTGGAGGAGGTGGAGATGGCTATTCGCCATTTCTCGGAGAACTCGGACTCATGACTCCAAGGGCCGTTGTCATGCACGTTCTGCTGCAGGTGGCCCGCAGCGGTTCCTTCCCTGATGCACTTCTGAATATTTACTTCAAGGAACATACTGAGCTGGATTCCCGCGACCGTGCCCTGGTCACTGAGTTGGTCTACGGCGTACTGCGCTGGCAAGGACGCCTGGATTGGATCATCGATCAGCAGGTCAACATGAATCCCGCAAAAATCGTTCTTCCCGTCCGGCTGATTCTGCGGCTGGCCACTTACCAATTGCTCTTTCTCGATCGGATACATCCGGCGGCCGCTGTAAACGAATCGGTGGAACTCACAAAATCCAGCCAGCCGCCGCATATCGTTCGTTTTGTAAATGGGGTATTGCGCACCATTGCCGGCAAGTCTCAGACTTTCAAGGATGCGATTCCTGATACCAATCCGGTAGAAAGAATGGCAGTGCGACATTCATACCCTGAATGGCTGATCCGGCGTTGGCTTTCCGAATGGGGGGAAGACGAAACCGAAGCCTTCTGCGTTGCCAGCAACCGGGTTGCTCCTACCACCATCAGGGTAAACACTCTTAAGGTAACACGAGAGGCGACGGCCGCCGAGCTGAGAGAATCCGGCTTCACCGTCGATTCCGGCAACCTAGCCCCAGAAGCACTCCACTTGAGAAGGATCCGGACTGATCTGTCTTCATTGCCCCAGTACAAACAAGGACAGTTTCAGGTCCAAGACGAGGCCTCACAAATGATCGCTCACCTTGTTCAGCCGCAATCCGGGGAGCGGTTGCTGGACGCCTGTGCCGGCTTGGGCGTCAAGTCCACCCATCTGGCTCAACTTATGGGAAACCAAGGCATAATTACAGCTGTGGACAATAAAGGGTGGAAGTTGAACCAGCTGATGGAAAATGCTCAGCGGCTCCAAATTTACTGCATTGAACCTTTGGAACAGGACGTGCTCGATTTGTGCCCTTCCAGAAGACTGAGTTGTTTCCACCGTATCCTCCTGGACGCGCCCTGCTCAGGTTTGGGGATTCTGCGGCGAAACCCCGATATCAAGTGGAAAGTCAGACCTAAAGACTTCTATCGTCTACACCGCTTGCAGAAGGAAATGCTCAGCCGACTGGCGCCGCTGCTTGAGGAGGGAGGTGTAATGGTGTATGCCACCTGCACGCTCAGTCTCGAAGAAAATGAGACCACGGTGCAGGCCTTTTTGAGTCAGCATCCTGAATTCTATTTGGAATCGGCGAGTGGGTATCTCCCTCCAGGGTGCGAGAAGACGGTTGACCAAGTCGGTGCGCTCAAAACGCGGCCTGACCGACACGGAGTGGATGGTTTCTTTGCTGTAAGGTTGAGGCGCAGATAGCAATACGCCAGCAAGATGGCAGAGAACTGGGGAAAGTCTTGTTGCGGCGAGCGTTGCCTTGTGCCCAGGTTTCTAGTATGGTGCCTAGCTGATGTTTGTGCTCAGGAAATTCCTCAGGTATGGAGTCTACGCCGCGATTTTCTTCGCTGGGGTGCTATGCAGCGTCTACCTCACAAGCAAGTGGATCATCAAGAGTGAGGAAGTGGTGATGGTTCCCGACCTGGTGGGCCATGATACGGTATATGCTCTGGACCTCCTCACCTCACTGGGTTTGAACATTAAGGTGGGAGGATTCATTTGGAGTGAGGCCGTGCCCAAGAACTTCATCGCCTCACAAGAACCAGCTCCCGGTACTCGGCTCAAGCGCGACAGGGATGTCAAGGTGGCTTTATCCAGAGGATCTAGAAGCGTGCCCGTACCCAAACTGGAAGGAGCGAACGTGCGGGAGGCAGAATTGGTCCTCTCACAGAATGGCCTTCAGCTGGGAGGGATCAGCCGTGTTGTTTCAGACTCACACCCAAGAGACCTTGTGATAGCCCAGAATCCAGTACCTCTGCACGAGTTGGAGCGAGGGCGTTCTGTCGATCTTTTGGTAAGCGATGGTCCGATGCCTGTTGCCATTGCCATGCCTGAACTCCGTCAACGTCCGGTGCGACAGGCTTTACAAGATTTGGAAAAACTTGGACTCGCGGCGGCGGTCAAGGAAGTCCACAGACCCGGGGATCCCTTGCATACCGTTGTCGGTCAGCAGCCTAAGGCCGGCTACCGTGTGGATTCCAATAGCTCAATTGGGTTGACTGTTAACAGGGTTCCACGGGCCGAAAGGTCCCGCTCCAAATTATGGTGGCTTACATACCAGGTCTCAGAAGGCTATTTCAAGAAGGAGGTCGCCCTCAGCAAGCGGGTGAATGGAAAACCGATACTCCTTTACCGTGGGATTCATCGCCCTGGTGATCAGGTGGAGTGGCTGGTCTGGGCGCAATCTATTGAGGAGATTGATATCATTGTGGATGGTCGTCTGCAGACACCTGAAGCCAGTGGTTTTCACTGGGAACGCGTCGAAAGGTTGGTCCCATTGTCCGTTGATGACTTGTTTGCACCGGTTCCCCTAGCGGAGCCACGGAGAAAATCATGAAGCTAGCACCCTCGATTCTGTCCGCTGATTTCACTCGACTAGGAGAGGAGGTTGCCGCCGTTACCGCGGCTGGTGCTGATTACATCCACGTGGATGTTATGGACGGCCATTTCGTTCCAAACATAACCATAGGACCGTTGGTGGTAAGGGCTGTGCGTCGCAGTACCCACTTGCCCTTGGACGTGCACTTGATGATCAGCGACCCGGATAGTTACTTGGATGACTTCATCGAGGCCGGCGCAGATATAATCGGTGTGCACGTGGAGGTACTGCCTCACCTCCATCGTACACTGCAGCGCATCAAGGAACTGGGCGCAAAGACCACGGTAACCCTCAACCCTTCCACTCCCCTCGGGGCTTTGGAATACGTTCTGGACCAGGTAGACAAAGTCCTGATCATGACGGTAAATCCCGGATTTGGCGGACAGGCCTTCATTGCCGCCATGATTCCTAAAATCAGGGCCCTGAGAGAAGCTATTGACCAGAGAGGACTTGAAGTGGAGCTGGAAGTGGATGGCGGGATCAATGCGAAAACCATTGGCCAGGTTGCCCTAGCCGGAGCTGATGTGTTCGTGGCTGGTTCCGCGGTCTTTTCTACGCCCGATTACGGGGTCACCCTAGGGCTTTTCAGGGAAAAAATCAGGGAGGCCCTGGAAGGGTAAGATAACGACACGGCGACGCGGAGATTGAGATTAATCAATCTGGACGACTTCTCTGGACATCTTACAGACTGCTGTAAAGTGGACACGGTTCACGCGCGAATCGGTGCGTGATGCATACTCCTGGATCTAGTCAATATCCGCTCCCCGTATGGTTACGTCTCCTTGTCACCGTGTCGTTAATGGATCGGGCTTCCTGGTACCATTTTTTTCTCGGGCGCAATAAGCGCCATTTCCCCATTGGTGCTAGCCACCAGCACCATGGCTTCGGAACGGATGCCCATCAACTTTGCCGGCTTCAGATTTGCCACTACCACCACCTGTCTACCAAGCAGATCAGCCGCGCGATAGTGGTCTCCAATGCCGGCGACTACCGTTCGCCTCTCTCCCAGGTCGACTTCAAGCTTCAATAGATGATCGGAACCCGGGACCGATTCCGCCTGAACTATTTCGGCCACACGCAGATCAAGCCGAGAGAATTCATCGATACTTACTGTAGCTTTCTCCGGGGGGTGGACCGCTGCAGTACCCACGCTGGTTTGCTCAATGCGTGGGAAAAGTGGTTTGCCGCGGCGGGTAGTGGTATCCGGCTTCAATGTTCCCCAGGTTGCGTGCTGGTCCAGCCGCAGGTTCAGGGGTTCCATTTTTACCCCGAGCCGGTCCAGCAGTTCCTGACTGGTGTCCGGCATGATTGGGGCCAAAAGCACGCCCACAAGTCGTAAAGTCTCCAGAGAGTAGTTGAGGACCGTGTGCAGACGATCCTGCTTCTGTGGATCGCGTGCCAATACCCAAGGGGCCGTCTTGTCCACGTAACGGTTCACATGGTTAATGAGTTCCCAGAGTAGTATGAGGGCCTTGTGGAACTGTAGTCGCCTCATGTGCTCGGAGTAGGTGGCCGGCAACTGAAGAGCCGCCTTCTTTAATTCCTCGTCCTCCGGCTCTTCTTCGGCAGAGAGTGGAACCTTACCAGCACAGTACTTGTGAATCATGGTCAGGATGCGACTGGTAAGGTTACCCAAGTCATTGGCCAAATCGGCGTTCACCCGACCAATGAGTGCTTCTTCGCTGAAGCTGGCGTCAAGGCCGAACACCATTTCTCGGAGCAGAAAATAGCGAAAGGCATCGAGGCCGTAAACCTGGATGAGATCCAGAGGTTTGACTACGGTTCCTCTGCTCTTGGACATCTTCTGCTCATCCACGTTCCAGTAGCCGTGAACGTTGAGATGCTGGTAGAGGGGAATACCGGCAGCATGAAGCATAGTTGGCCAATAGATGCCATGAGGTTTGAGGATGTCTTTGGCAATCAGATGCTGAGCCGCAGGCCAAAATTCAGCAAAGAGCGGTCCGTCCGGATATGCTAGAGCGGAAACATAGTTGATTAAAGCATCAAACCAGACGTAGGTCACATAGCGATCGTCAAAGGGCAAAGTGATTCCCCAACTGAGGCGGGATTTGGGTCTTGAAATGCACAGATCTTCCAGTGGTTCACTGAGAAAGCTGAGCACTTCATTGCGATATCGCTCCGGTCGAATGAAATCAGGATGCTTTTGAATGTAGTCAATGAGCCAGTCCTGATACTTACTCATCTTGAAAAAGTAGTTTTCTTCCTCCCGGGTAGTTGGGGGGCGATCATGCTGGGGGCACTTGCCGTCAACCAACTCCCTCTCAGTGTAAAACCGTTCACACCCGACACAATACAAGCCGCTGTAGGAGCTGAAGTAGATATCCCCGGCATGGTACACCTTCTGAAGAATATACTTCACCACCTGCTTGTGCACGTCATCCGTGGTACGGATAAAGTAATCGTTGGTGATATTCAGATCCGGCCAAGTCTTACGAAACAAAGCGCTGATCTCGTCCGCATACTCTTGCGGGTCCTTGCCTGCGGCGGCTGCGGCCTCCACCACCTTGTCGCCGTGCTCATCCGTACCGGTGAGAAAGAACGTCTTTCTCCCCAGGAGAACATGAAAACGGTTCAGCACATCAGCCAGAATGGTTGTATAGGCATGGCCAAGATGAGGTGGTGCGTTGACATAGTAGATTGGGGTGGTGACGTAATATCGCTCTGCCATGGATCCTTCCCATGAGAAATTGAAGCTCCCAGCAATTCCGCCAACCGGGACTTTAGCGGGAGCGAAGCTGGCCGGGAATTCGCTTCTCTGGTTCCGTTCATTGGGGCGAATGTTACCCAGTGACGCAATGAGGGGTTAACCCTAATGCTGCAAACCTGTTACCGGCCAAAACCGGTAAACTCGCACCAGAGCAGGCCATCTGCGGCCGTGCTCGCCTCGGGCAGGATCTCACGTACGGTTAAGTACGCTTCGACCTACCCGAGACTGCGCGAGGCCACATCTGGCCCACCCTGGCGCGTTTTGTCTCGGTACAGGTTTGCAACGTTAGAGTAAAGTGACACGGTGTCAACATTGTTCGCCCCCATCAGATGTTGCTGCCTAAGACCGTTTACCCTGACTGGCTTCTTTGACGGCGTCTCTTGTTTTCACCTTGGCAGAGGACAACTTTGCAACGGGAAATTCCAGTTCTCTGCCATCATCAAGGGCGACAATCACCAGCTGCTCCATAACGTTCTGACGGACGACTTTGCCCTCGCCTTCCGGAGTTATGACCCGCCTGCCCACTTTGGGCATTTTCTTTTTCATTGCCAAGTAGCCTTCATATTCATACTTGAGACAGCACATGAGCCGACCGCACACCCCGGATATTTTCGTCGGGTTCAGAGACAGGTTTTGCTCTTTTGCCATCTTGACCGAGACCGAGTGAAATTCCTTCAGGAATGTGGCGCAACAAAGCTCTCGGCCACATGGACCAAGGCCACCGATCATTTTGGCCTTATTGCGGACTCCTATTTGGCGAAGTTCTACCCGAGTATGCAATTTCTTAACTAGATCTTTCACGAGCTGGCGGAAATCGACCCGACCATCAGCGAAGAAGTAGAAGATGATCTTTGAGCCATCAAAAAAACTCTCCACATCGACCAGAGTCATGGGCAGACCAAGGTTTTCTATGCGCTCTCTGCAGAATCGGGAGGCTTCCTCCTCCCGGGTCAGGTTCTCCTGATACTGACGGCGATCGTTATCGTTTGCCAGCCGGAACACCTCTTTCAGTTGCGCACTCGGGTAGTTGGGTTCCCGCCCCCTCACTGGAGTGGCAACGAATCCGAAGCCCAGACCTTTCTCAGTCTTGACGATTACTTCGTCTCCTTCGTTCAGCACGAAGTGGCCGGGGTCAAAGTGATATGTCTTGCATCCTTTTCTAAAACGAATACCAACGATTTTATTCATAGAACGTCCTGGCGAAGATTCCCTTTCCAAGTCCAGGCAAGGAATAGCTTGCGCTGTCTTCATTGGTTGTCACGAGACTGTGCAAACGTAAGAGCAGCGTTTCTAAACACAACCTTTTGTTGATATTGTAACTGATAGCCTCTTGGGCCGTGCAGAGAAATTCAAAAACCTCGATGAGATGTTGGTTGCAGAACTGTGGGGCCGCTGTGGCAATTTTGTTGTCGAAATCAGAGTTGATGAGATCTCCACCGGCCACCACCTTGAGATTATAGATGAGCAGATCTCGAGTCCAGGTTTTCAACCATTCGAGATCTTGAACAAAATCTGTGTTCCCGCCTCTCCAAGCCTCTGCGGTCGCAATGAGATCAGCAGCCTTGAACTGATGCAAATTGGCCACGGCCTCCAGTACTTTGTGCCGGCGTGCAATTTTCCCCTCGTCAACCAACTCCTCAGCCCGCGATAGACTTCCGCCTGCCAGTCCTGCTATCAATCTAGCTCGCTCGGGGGGTAGCGAATGGGTCTGGGTTAAATGTGCGGTTAGATCCGAGGCGGCCAGGGGCTGGAAGCGAAGGTGCAGACACCTTGAAACTATGGTAGGTATTAAGGCGGCACTCTCTGTAGCTGTCAAAATGAGAAGGTTGTCAGGCGGAGGTTCTTCCAAGACCTTGAGCAAGGCATTGGCAGCCTCAGCCTTCATGTTGGGGGCGTTCTGGATAACCGTCACTCGACAGCGGCCCTCCAGTGGGCGGAAGCGCAGACTTCGCTTCAGGGAGCGGATTTGCTCGATCTTAATAAAGCTTCCGTCACTCTCAATGAGGGAAATGTCAGGGTGGTTGCCGCTAGTCGCTTTGCGACAGGATAGGCAATGGTCACAACAATCTCCAGCAACGGTTTGCTCACAGTTCACCGCCTTGGAGAGAGTGAGCGCCACAAGTAGTTTTCCGACACCCTGCATTCCAGTGAAGAGGAAAGCGTGGGGCAATCGTTCACGTGATAGAGCCTTTTGCAGAAGACCAACCACGCTTTGCTGGCCTAAGATCTCCGCGAAACCCATTCATTATTTCCTTGTCGACCTTCCCCTGCCAGGTAGGGCTCCAGTAAATTAACAACCAATTCGTGCAAACGGTCAGGTTCCAGAGTGGCGTCGAGAATCTTGATGCGTTCTGGATTTTGCTTGGCCAGATCCAGGTAGCCCTCTCTCACCTGCTGATGAAAGGCGTATGCTTGTCGCTCGAAACGATCCTCCCGACCACTAAGGCGCTTCTCCACAATCCGGCTACGAGCACGATCCAAACCAATTTCCACCGGGCAGTCCAGCAACAGCGATAACTGTGGCCAAAGCCCCCGTGTAGCCCATTGGTTGAGTTGCTGGATGAGGGTGAGGTCTTGTCCCCGCCCGTACCCCTGATACACTGTGGTCGCGTCCGCAAAGCGGTCACAGATAACCCATTGCCCTGCCTCCAGGGCGGGACGAATCACCTGCACCGTGTGTTGGGCCCGGTCAGCGGCGTAAAGAAACAGTTCGGTTAGAGGCTCCATCTCCTCGTGGCTGGGATCAAGGAGCATCTGGCGTATGAGCTTTCCCAACCGAGTACCACCAGGCTCACGTGTGACCACATGGGGGATGCCACGCTGCAAGAGCGATTTGCTCAAGTGCTCCACCTGGGTTGTCTTACCGCAGCCCTCGATTCCTTCGAAACTGATGAACACGGCTGGCCGCCCTTCGACTCATATGCCGGGTTACAAACTACTACAGCCGGAACCAGTGCGGAATAAGCGACATTACTTCAATACTCCTGTTCCAGACAGGCCACAAGTCGACCATCTGCCACAGAGTGGAAGTTCCTGGCAAATCCGGCAAAAATCCAAAAAATGCCATTTTACCTGAAGTCTCCAAGAAGATAAAGGCAAACAACTTATGACACCAAGCGCTGCGCGACAGCCAACGGATCAACGAAACTTTTTCGCATAAGCTGCCGCTTCGAGACCGGCCACACACCCCTCACCCACCGCTTTGGCTAGTTGCCAGGGAAGACCGCAGATGTCACCTGCCGCATAGACGCCGCCGATGTTGGTCTTTTGCTTTTTGTCGGTAGCGATAAATTGTGGCGATTCAGTGTCCATGGCAACGCCAAGTTCGGCAGCAAGTTCCACGGCTCCTTTAGCTCCCAACTCAATGAAAACACCCTTGACGTCCAGACGTGAATCGTCATCCAATACCAGTCCGTCCACCTCATTCTCTCCAACTATCTCTGTGACCTTGCGCCCTTCGAGGAGACGGATGCCACTGGTTCTGATTTGATGGTCCATTGATTCCGAAACTTCCAATTGGCTGGAGACTAGGTGAACCTGGCTGGCATAAAATAACATGGTGAGAGCGCCGCTGGCTGCTGCACTTTCATTGCCCACCACTGCCACCGGTTCACCGCGAAAAAAGCCGGCATCACAGTCGACGCAGTAACTAACTCCGCGTCCCAACAACTCTTTCTCTCCCGGCACTCTTAGCTTGTTACGGGAAATCCCCATAGCCAAGATGAGTGCCCTGCAGTTCAAATCTGTGCCGCTTTCGTTTTGGACAATGAACCACTGGTCCTGGTGGGAGACTCTTACTACATCTTCATGCAAGAAAACGGTGCCTGACTGTTCAGCCTGCCGAATGCCTTCTCTGAGCAAATCTTCGCCGGCAACCCTGCCCATACAGCAGTAGTTTTCGATGTGGGCCCGGTGAAGACTGCTCTTGGCTGGTTTTCCCAAAACCAGTACGGATGTTCTAGCACGAGCAGCGTGTATGGCAGCCTGAAGTCCTGCTGGTCCGCTTCCGAGGATGATGATATCGTAGACATTTCTTGGCATTGCTTTCTCCTTCGTTTGAGTTTGTCGAACTTGGCAATGTGCCCGGCTATGTTACAATGCGCACGTGGCTTCAGGTTAAGAAAAAGTATACTGTCTTGGCCTTTTTTGAATCGATTATGCCGTGTGGCCGCCTGTTTCCGAATAGAATTCTAATCACGCAGCCGAACGGTGGCAATAAATCGGACGGAGAGCAAGTATGGGAGAGATTAAGAGTACGCTGGACCTTGTGTTGGAAAAGACCAAACACCTTACACTTTCTGCTGAGGAAAAGGCAGAGGTCCGATTACAGGAGGCCCTTAAGAAAGTTCCGGGCTACGTGGAGCGGGTTATTAACCGAGTCTTTACACCGGAGAGACTTCTGGATGAGATCCAGTCTTTTCCGCAAGCGCTCCAGCCACGAATTCGTAGAGAGATAGCCCGTCAGATGTGTCACACTTTGGATTTATCTGAAAAGACCGACCCATTAGCGGAAGCGCTGGAAGTGCTGGCGGAACCAGGCTGGGCAACACTGTTGGCCGAAGTCAGGCAGAGCACATCTGAGTATAGGCAGGCTCGAGTCAGCGTCAGGCAGGAGGCAGAGAATCGCATTCTGACAAGGCTGGCAGAGACCGGCGTACGAGGTTCGGCAGTGGTCGCCAAGTTAGAAGATGACCCTTCCTGGAAAGCCGAGGACGGCAGACTGCGGCATCACTGTGAGCAAAAGTTGGTTGCTCTGCGAGAGGCCCTGAACCAGCAGGCAGCGAGCAGTTAGCATCAATTTCAACCAGGAATATACCGATTGCACCCACTAGATCATGCCAAAAAAAACACTGCGGACAAGGTGGAAATTCTCTTTGACCTCTGTCCTCCCCTGAATCACCGGGCCATGACCGGGCAAGAGCAGGGTTACCTCCAACTGTGCAAGTTGATCGATGGCTTGCTTGAGCAGAGAGCCGTGCCCACCAGGCAAGTCGGTCCGCCCTAGGCTTTGGCTGAAAACAACATCTCCGGTGAACAACGTTTTGGCTTGAGGCCAGTAAAGGCAAATGCTTCCAGGGGCATGTCCCGGAGTGTGGATCACCTGGAGTGTGTGTTCGCCCACCTGCAGGTCTCCCTCAGTGAGATGGAAGTCCACCCGGTAAGGTGGTAAGCTTTTACCCAGAATTCGAAAGAAGTGTTCGCCATGTTCCTCGATGAATTGTTCAGCCTCGGCGTGCAACGCAATGTAGGTATTAAGATCGAGAAAATCCTGGACTGCTTCAAAATGGTCTGGATGGGCATGGGTGGCAATGATGAGACGGATGTCTTCTGGCTGAAATCCATCCTCAGCCATGGATTTTCGCAAGTTAGGGAATAAATGGTGGTGGCCCGGGTCGATCACTATGGGCACTGCACCATCGATCAGGTAGGTATTGCAGTTGTTCTCCACCATGCTGTCCCAGGGATAGGCATATAGGT
>CP070692.1:1981629-1994934 GCA_020353215.1 Deltaproteobacteria bacterium | reverse complement strand
ACGGATGCTGCCTCCGTTAGCCATTTCCATATATCTAAAATCGCAATTGTTTTTTCGGTTTGCACCAGGTAAGCACCCATTTCTGTAAACATGAAGACTTCTTGAGGATGCCCTTTTACTGAACGGTTCGAACTCTATTGGCCGACTGATTCCGCAGTTGCGGCAAGATGATAGTGGGTGAGATGGACATAAATCTGAGTGGTCTTTATCTCCGTGTGGCCGAGGAGTTCTTGGACGGTCCTGAGATCGCGACTCCGCACTAACGGCAAGGGATCTCTATTGCGAAACGTTACCCTAACCGTCGCCATGAAGCAGAAGGGGGGCTGGCCAGTGTCAGCCAACTCCCTCGGTCAATCCTTGGTCAACATTTGGTCAACACTTTTCAAAAAATACCCCTGCAAATCCCTCCTTATCCTGAACTTGTCCAAAAAGCCGAAAATCGGCTAAATCAAAAGGAAAACCGATACTTAATTTTGTCCCTGGCAGTCCCTGGATGTCCAGGTTGCAGGGCGTGCCCCCCACCTGCCAACGAGGGCAGGGATACGCACGATGAACAAATGGAATATTAGGAAGGCGAGCCCGGCAACCATTCCAAGGTGAAGACCAGAGATGGCCAGCAGGTGACCAACTCCAACGTCATACAGAAGCTCCCGAAGCTCAATGCTCAGGGCACTGCGTTCTCCAAGGAGCAGTGCGCGGTAGAGATTGGCGTGATCGGGCGGGAGCCAGACTTCCAACAACGTGCGACTTTTCGTTCGGACAAAGTTCAGTACCCGGTCCAAGAGGTGCTTCGGCCTGTCTAGTGGTACCAGTTCAGCATCGTTACGCGCATACCCTCGGACCCAGGTGCGTTGGTTTGCATGATATTGTCGATAGTCAAAGCTACCCGGGTTGTTGAAGTTTCGCACCGGCTTGAGGCGCACGCGACCGATAAGTCGCTGGCCAATCAACCATTGCTTCCGACATTGTCGGATGTTGAGAATCATGTTGCCCGCGATCGGCCGCCAACCGTCATCCTGCTTGAACGCTTCCAGGCTCAAGCTCATCCTGACCCTGTTGGGAAGTTGTTCCGAAGTATGGGTGACGGCGCCGATTAGGAGGGCACTCTTGCGCTGCAACAGTTGCTGAACGGAGTCGGGAGGCTTGTCCGGATCAGGAATACCGGCAGAGGCGAGCATTCCTAGAACTAGGAAGAGCGCAGGAGGGAGTATGATCGAAGTGTGTCCTCTCGCGGTTCGCCAGACGAGAAAAGCGCAGAGCAGGATCACCAAAATCACCAGCATCAATGGTGTTGCCGGAAGGTGACGGCCCCCTGCAATTCCGAAACAGAAGCTAGTGAACACGTATGCCAGAGGGCGGTATACAGGTGTCATGGAATGTGCGCCTGTTCAAAGGAAAGAGTGTAACAATGCCCCGTGTCAAGGAAGAGTCAGCAGCTCAGGGCGTAAGGCTGAAGGTCACAGATACTCTCGCCTCTACCCTGTGCCTTATGGTGTGCGCCATGCGCCGCCATGCCCCTGACTTACTACTTCATTAGGCCCTACTGCTTACTGATTACTTCGCTGGGTGCGGTCTTCGTTCCGCAGGATGGTTAACCTTTCACACGCTTTATCCTGGCACCCAGCCCGCGGAGTTTCTCCTCGATCTTCTGATAGCCGCGATCCAGGTGGTAAACTCTAGAGATTTCCGTACTTCCCTCCGCTGCCAGACCAGCTAGAACGAGTGAGGCGCTGGCTCTCAAATCCGTGGCCATGACCGGCGCGCCCTGCAGTTTGGAGCGGCCACGCACGATGGCAGTATTGCCTTCAGTGCTGATATTCGCGCCCATCCGTCTCAGTTCACTGACGTGCATGAAACGATTTTCAAAGACCTTCTCAGTAATAATGCTCTGGCCGTCGGCTAGGCACATCATTGCCATAATTTGCGCCTGCATGTCGGTGGGAAACCCAGGATGGGGGTTGGTGGTGACGTCGATGTTTCGTATTACCTCACCGCCCAGGGCCCGGATGTGTTGATCGCCCAGCTCGAATCGCATACCGGCCTGCTCTAGCTTGTGAATGACGGGTTCCAAGTGCTCTGGAATATAGGGTGTAACCGTAATGTTTCCCTTGGTAATACCTGCTGCAGTGAGATAGGTGGCAGCCTCGATGCGATCAGGCATAATTGTGTGGTCCATCGGTCGCAATTGGGATACCCCTTCAATGGTGATTGCTGCTGTCCCCATACCCCGGATACACGCGCCCATCTCATTGAGACATCGGGCCAGTTCGACTACCTCCGGTTCTCGAGCCGCGTTTTCCAGAACGGTCTGTCCCTCAGCTAGAACGGCAGCCATCATGAGGTTTTCTGTGCCCGTTACGGTAGGTATGTCGAAGTAAATATGGTTGCCAACCAACCGTTTTGTCACGGCCTCGACGTAGCCATGCTTTAGTTCGATATCAACACCGAGTCGCTCCAGGCCGCTCAAGTGAAAGTTGATGGGCCGAGCACCAATGGCGCAGCCGCCGGGCAGAGAAACTCGAGCTCTCTTGAACCGAGCGAGAAGTGGCCCCAGGACCAAGACCGATGCCCGCATGGTCTTGACCAGATCGTAGGGTGCTTCGAAGCTATCAACTGTGTCAGTATGGATAAAGAGAGGTTCTCCTTCTTCGAAGGTGGCACCGAGATGGTAGAGTAGAGTCTTGGCGGTGCGAATATCCCGAAGGAGGGGCACATTGTGCAACCTGTGAACACCGCCTGTAAGGAGCGTCGCCGCTAGCAAGGGGAGGGCAGCATTCTTTGCGCCGGCGATCTGGACCCTACCCTGTAATGGTTGGCCGCCCTCGATGACTATCCTAACCATCAGTTAATCCCCGAGTAAGAGGCATAAGGTACAAAGCGTAAGGCATCGTCTGGTCATCTGACTTTGCCTTGATTTAAGGCATAACGCACGGAGCGAACAAGACCAGTCGGTTTTACCACAGGCCCCTCCCCCATGCTTTGCAGCAGCGAATCGTAGTGACAGGGGGGTATGTTGTGCAGCCACGCTCCTCAAGTCTGGCTCCGTGCTGGCTGCTATGATTTCTCGGCCACGAGAACCCGATCTAAGCCACTGTAATCCCTGAGAATGTAAGAGTATCTATATTGCTTGTTCCTGGCGACCTGCTTGGATACGATTCCAGACTGGCCCGCACCCATTTCCAGGAAGAGACCTCCTGAGGGTCGTAGGAGGCCGGGAGCCTCTTTGACTATGCAACTGATCACTGCCAGACCGTCAGGTCCTCCGTCCAATGCATGACGCGGTTCATGGTTACGAATCTCACGAGGAAGTCGCTGGAATTCAGTTTGGCTCACGTACGGGGGATTGGTCACCACCACATTGAATCCCTCGGCACACACGGGTATCCCGGCAAGCAAATCCCCACGGACGAAATGAATCCGTCCTCCCAGTTTATGCCGGTGTGCGTTTTCCCGAGCCAACCGGAGGGCCGCCGTGGAGAGATCAATGGCGACAATTTCGGCTGTGGACATTTCCTTGGCAAGAGCAATGGCTATGGCGCCTGAACCGGTCCCCAAGTCCAAGATGCGGAGATTGGTCCGGATAGCGTTATTTCCACGAACAAATTCCAACACCGCCTCAACCAGAAGTTCCGTTTCAGGCCTGGGAATGAGCACATCCGGACTCACCTGAAGAGGCAATGACCAGAACTCCTGGGTGCCGGTGATATATTGACTGGGCTCCCCTGCAGCACGCCTTTTGACACACTCCCGAAAGGCTGACAGTTCACGGGTTTCCATTGGACGGTCGTAGTTCAAGTACAGAAAGAGACGGTCTTGGCGGAGAACGTGGGCCAGCAGAACTTCCGCCGAGGTTCGCGGTTCGGCCACACTCCTTTCCTCGAAATAGCTAGTGGTCCACTGCAGGAGCTTCAGGATGGTCCAGGATTCGTCAGGCATGGCCTATTTGCATGAGTGACTCGGTTTTGAAGTGGGTAATGAGCGGATCAATGATGGATTTGATCTCTCCTTGGAGAATCTCGTCCAGTTTGTACAGGGTAAGATTAATGCGGTGGTCCGTTACCCGGTTCTGGGGGAAATTGTAGGTGCGAATACGCTCACTCCGGTCGCCGGTACCGACTTGGCTCTTGCGGTCCTCAGCAGTTTTACTCCGCTGTTTCTGTTGCATTATGTCCAGGAGTCTAGCGCGAAGTACTTTCATGGCCTTTGTTTTGTTCTTGTGCTGGGACTTCTCATCCTGGCAGGTGACTACAAGTCCGGTGGGCAGATGACTAATACGGACAGCCGAGTCCGTTGTGTTGACACTCTGACCACCCGGGCCTGAGGAGCGAAAAACATCAACGCGAAGATCGTACGGCTCAATTTGGACCTCCAACTCCTCAGCCTCAGGAAGAACGGCGACGGTTACGGCGGAGGTGTGGATGCGCCCCTGTGACTCAGTGGTGGGAACCCGCTGCACCCGGTGCACGCCGCTCTCGTACTTTAGGCGGCTAAAGGCACGGTGACCAGAAACAGCGAGAATCACTTCCTTAAATCCGCCAATGCCGGTTGCGTGGCTATTAAGTACGTCGACTTTCCAACCCTTCAGTTCTGCAAACTTGGTGTACATCCGGAAGAGGTCTGCTGCGAAAAGCGCTGCCTCGTCACCCCCGGTGCCAGCACGAATTTCGAGGATAACGTTCTTCTCGTCATTGGGGTCTTCCGGAATAAGGAGTTGTTTGAGCTCCTCTTCCAGGCTCTGAATCTGCGCCTTCAGTTTATCACTCTCTTCCCGAGCCAGTTCCCTGATTTCGGGGTCTGAATCACTGAGAAGATCATTGTTCGCCTCGAACTGCGAGAAGAGTTGCCGGTGTTTCCTGAGGGCCTGGACACATGGGGTCAGGCCAGCATGTTCTTTGGCGAGCCGCTTGTATTCCCGGTGATCTGCAAGCGTCTCCGGATCGCTAAGCGCCTTTTCCAATTCAAGGTAACGCGACTCTATGCTTTCCAACCTACCGAACATTCCAGTCTAAAACCTTCAGAGTTTGTTTCAGGTGCGGCAAAGGGGGCCACCCGGTGAGGAGCCGGACGATCACCGATCACCAAGTCAGATCAGGTCCATTCTTGGCAGAAGAAAGGTGGTGACACGTTTGCTTCCTGTGGACCAGCCATTCTTCTTGGTTTCTGGGCTAAGTCTTGTTCTCCGCTTTCTGGTTTTCGTACTTTTCATATTTCTTGCGAAAGCGCTCAATGCGTCCCGCCGAATCCACCAGCTTCTGTTTCCCGGTGTAAAAGGGATGACAACGGGAGCAAATCTCCACGCTGATGTTTTCTCTGGTTGAGCCAGCCTGAAACTCGTGGCCGCAGTGACACCGAATGGTGGTCAGGGAGTATTTGGGATGGATGTCCTTTTTCATCGTATTCCTTTCATGATCTCCGGATTGTAAAGAAAGCGCGGCATGCCAATCTCACCCAACAAGTCGTCCAAAATGGACCTATCAGCACGTTCCCGGTCCCGCTTCAGCGTGACGAGGTTAGGAAGCAACCTCCGACGAATTAGACATTTTCCTTACATTTTGAATCCCGCCGCCGCCGGGATTCCTGAAAGCCTCAATTATTCTGAAAAAGCATTCACTTACGAAAACGTGTTAAAGATAGTATTGGTTGGGCCTTTTGGCAAGACCTTTTTTGTCACTGGAGTTTCCCTAAAAAGCTGACGATGGCACCTGCGATTCTACGCAGTCCCAACCCCCCCCCAAATCTGTCGGTCCTTCTTTCCCACCCCAGAAGGCTCGGATCCGAATTCTCACTCGCTCTACTCAGTATCGAGCAGCCAATAACCCGGAAGGGCGGCGAGCAGAAGTGACTCGGCCAGGTCAAGGAAGCTCGCAGCCCAGGAGGTGTACAGAGTCTGGTTCTACCAGGGCTTTTCCGGTCGGTTCCGGAATCGAAAGAACTTGAAGGCGGGTTACTACCTGTTCATGGAATCAAGAAACTCGGCGTTATCTTTGGTGCCACCCAGTTTATCCAGTAAGAACTCCATGGCGTCCACCGTGTTCAATGGAGAAAGCAATTTGCGCAGAATCCACACACGGTTTAAGTCTCCCGGCGGGAGCAACAACTCTTCTTTTCGCGTGCCGGAGCGATTGATATCAATTGCCGGGAAAATACGGCGATCTGCAAGTTTCCGATCAAGATGGATCTCCATGTTGCCGGTGCCCTTGAACTCTTCAAAGATCACTTCATCCATCCGACTACCGGTGTCGACGAGAGCAGTGGCGATGATGGTAAGGCTACCGCCACCCTCGATGTTGCGAGCTGCACCGAAGAAGCGTTTGGGCCGGTGCAAGGCATTGGAATCGACTCCCCCCGAGAGGATCTTGCCGCTGGGCGGTACTACCGTGTTGTAAGCCCTAGCCAATCGTGTAATACTGTCCAGTAGGATAACCACGTTCCGCTTATGTTCGACCAGTCGTTTAGCTTTCTCGATCACCATCTCTGCAACCTGGACGTGGCGCTGTGCCGGTTCGTCGAAGGTGGAACTCACCACCTCCGCCTTTACCGATCGCTGCATGTCGGTGACTTCTTCCGGTCGCTCGTCGATGAGAAGTACGATCAAGTACGTGTCCTTGTGATTGACCGAAATGGAGTTGGCAATATTTTGTAGCAACATGGTCTTGCCGGTTCGAGGAGAAGCCACGATAAGGCCTCTTTGTCCCTTGCCGATGGGAGTGAGCATGTCCATGACGCGGGTAGAGTAATTCTCTCCATCCGTTTCTTGACGAATCCTTTCTTCAGGATACAGGGGGACCAAATTGTCAAACATAATCTTGTCCCGCGCGTCCTCAGGATCCTCAAAGTTCACCGCTTCTACTTTGAGCAAGGCAAAATATCGCTCTCCGTTCTTGGGTGGGCGGATCTGCCCGGACACAGTATCTCCTGTTCGGAGGCCAAAACGACGAATTTGAGAGGGTGAGACGTAAATGTCGTCGGGGCCGGGCAGATAATTGTAGTTCTGTGCTCTAAGAAAACCGAATCCGTCTGGCAAGGTTTCCAGAACACCCTCGCCATAAATTAGTCCATCTTGTTCTGCTTGCGCTTGGAGCAGGGCGAAGATCAGCTCCTGCTTACGCATGGTGCTGAAGCCTTCAACGCCAAACTCCTTGGCCATCTGAATCAATCCTTTGATATTCTGTTCTTTGAGTTGTACGAGGTCCATACTCTCTTACCCAACGGTCTCGATGGGTATTCCTCCTTTCTTTGGCTAGTTCGACGGTCTTGGTCAGGTCCGTTTAGTGCCTGTCTAGTCGTGATTCTCGTTCAGGTAACCACTTGAACAAACGCTGGTTTCGGTATGGCGTATATCGAATTCAGCAGGGGCCTTCTCGGTAAGGCTTTAGACGAAAGGCTCATCAAAGTGGGGCACGGGTCGGATTATCTCCGGCCGGATACGTACTTTCTAACTCCAAAGTTGTACTTTGGTGAGTATTTGTTGATATAACACCAGCATCGTAAAAGCTACACTCCGACGCCATCCAGAAAACCTCTTTCCCAGACAATGAGGTTGGCGGAAGTCTAAGACCTTGCTGGGATTGCTGACAGCCAGTCGGCTAGGATTCGAATTATGCTGTTGGGAAAACTCCTCAGGCAGGTGAATTCGCAACCCGTTGATCTTATTACTGGGTGTTTTAACTCTAAATCACAGTCTACGTGGTGTCAAGTTTTTTTTCAGCCATACAGTTTCAGCTGCAGCTTAAACCGAAACCCACCAAACAACATTACCTTCTGGCGCGCCGGTAGGAACTCATTGTCCACCGTCTGTGCTATCCGGATCTATTCTATGGTTTCGGAAAGCTTCACTTTGCAGCTCTGGATGAGTTCCTCCACTTCCTTCCGTTCTTTTTCGCTGAGAGCATCTTGGTAGGAAGCTAATACGCCCTCGCATCTAAGCAGGGCCGCTTCATAATGTTTGGACTTATAGTAGAAGCGTCCCACATACATCTCATGCGCTGCCAGCAGCTTGCGGCAGAGTTGCACCTTCGCTTCTGCCTTCTTCGCATAAGTGGAGTTGGGATGCGCCTTGATGAGCCTTTCGAAGGCGAGAATGGCCTGATATGTTGGAGTCTGGTCTCGATCACTGCTCAGCAGTTGTTCATAGTAAGATGCGCCGATCTGGTAGAGCACATATGGAATCGCCTCATTCTTAGGATGGAGGCGAGCAAAGTCCTCATAGGCGGCGATGGCTTCTGGGTACTCCTCTCGATGAAAGTGGGCGTCTGCTACCTTGAGCTCAGCAAGTATCGCGTAGCGGCTGTATGGATAGCGTTCTTTCAGGGTGGTGAATTTCTCGAGGGCCTCACCATAATCCTCCTCGTCAAAGTACGCCATCCCCTCAGCAGCCAGTTGTTCAGCGGTCTCGACCTGCCGGCTCTTGAACCAGGCACATCCGGACAAGCTCGCCGTCACGAAAACGAGGAGGACAAGCGGGGTGCAAGAAGGTAGAATGTGTTTCTCTTTCATCAACTAGTCCTCAATAAGAATCGACCCCTCGGAATTAGAACACCTTCAACATAGTCTTGACAAAGGCTCTGTGCCGCTATGAATCACCCTTTGAACTTCATTTGGAATTAGACTTGAAGGCAAATCCTCGCCAGTTTACCATCATGCTGACCGTGGCGCCAGGCTGAATATAGCAGCAAGATAAGGGTCTATAACGCTTTCTTGATGGCGGCATCGATCTGCGACTTGGATACAGCTCCGGTGATCTGCTCGGAGACCTTACCTTCTTTGAAAATAATTAAGGTGGGAATAGCACGGATACCGTACTGGGAAGGAGTCTTGGGGCTATCATCCACGTTGCACTTGCTCACTTTGAGGTTCCCCTCGTATTCGGCCGCTAGTTCAGCAATCACCGGAGCGATGGCTCTACAAGGTCCACACCATGGGGCCCAGAAATCCACGAGAACCGGCAGGTTGGACTGAAGCACTTCTGCCTCGAAAGTTTCATCACTCACCTCAATGATGTTCTTCTCCGCCATGATGAGTCTCCTTCCACTTTAAGATCTGATTGGCGCGGCTCGTCCAGATGCGAAGTTTTTAATTTAAGCACAGTGGTCATTGTTTGTCAATGTCAAGCTGGGCCTTTAGCTCACCAGGTGGGGTAAGGCGAAACGCTTGGCAAAAGAGATGAGTCCAACCTTTGTTCCTCGAGTTGTGCTTTTCCGTGGCGATCTGACGCATGTTTTATTAGGAGTTTCCCCAAAAACTTACGTTTGATGTTCATGTATTTAGGCCGTTCGAGAGCCAGGGGGTCGTTTGTATGTGAAAATGCATTGTTTGTGTCTTTTCTGCGCTTCCGAGGTCACTCAGTAGACACACCAGAGAAGGCTTCGGGGGAGGCTGCGAAACAACGAGCATCTGAGCAACCTGCTATTGTCTATCTCAGTTCGGCTAGTGCCTGCATCAAGATTTGGTGCTTTCTTAACAGGGACATTGCCATAAAATGGCGCGAATTGCTCGTTGTGGAGTAGCCTTCCCCGTAGCCTAAGTCGCTAGGGACTTTTTTGGGGAAAGTCCCGATGTTTTATGCCTTGACAAGCCGTCACGCGGTGGCCAAACTGAATGACGATAAAGGTCTCGATCTGTCTCAGAGGAAATTTCGTTTGAATCTAAGAAGTCTGATCCTTTCCCCCATAGCGGGGTATTCCATGGGCCAGTCGTAGATTCCGCTATACGGGGGCTCAGCGTTCAATGGCTCTGCCTGGGAAAGACGCCTGGGAGAGTGTTGGAGTACTCGAGTGTTGGTAGAGAAGAGAGAAGGTTAGGACTTGTTTCTGTTGTCTTCATCATGCATTACTCCATCAATCCAATCGTCTGAGGAGACAGTCACTGCACTCCCCCTCTGGGGGATCTCTCAAACCCTAGTCGGGTGGGTTTGAATTCTCTATTAGGTACTACTATGGCCCGCCAGCCGAAGAATCAGCATGTGTGTCAGCAGTGTGGCTTTCAAAGTCTCAAATGGCTGGGACGTTGTCCTGGATGCGGTCAGTGGAATACGCTTGTGGAAGAGACCCGAGAGCGGCAAAGGGCCACAAGTAGTAGGGAACCCATGCCGCCGACGGAGCCTCAACCTATTGACGGCATCATATCAGAGGAATCTCCAAGGCTTTCCTCGACCATCCAAGAACTGGACAGGGTTCTGGGGGGTGGGGTGACCTCCGGCTCAGTAGTGATGATAAGCGGCGATCCAGGTATTGGTAAGTCCACCCTTTTGCTCCAAGCCCTGCACGGTTTCGCTTTTACTGAGAGGCCCATTCTCTATGTGTCGGGAGAAGAATCCGTGCTGCAGGTGAAGATGCGTTCCCAGCGGCTGGGACTCAGTTCTTCACATCTGTTCGTGGCTGCCGAGTCAGCTTTGGAGAACATCCTTCAACTAACAGACCAGCTCAACCCGTCAGTGTTGGCCGTGGATTCAATCCAAACAGTTTATACTACCCAATTGGAATCCGCGCCAGGCAGTGTGAGCCAAGTTCGTCATTGTGCCGATCGTATCATGCAGGAGGGCAAGAAGACGGGTCGCCCGACTTTCCTGGTTGGACACGTGACCAAAGAGGGAACCATTGCCGGGCCTAGAGTGCTTGAGCATATGGTGGACACGGTACTGTATTTCGAGGGAGATCGCGGACACGCTTATCGTATTTTGCGGACTACGAAAAATCGCTTCGGGTCAACCAACGAAATAGGCGTTTTTGAAATGAAGGATACTGGTTTGCATGAGGTAAGGAATCCTTCGGAACTTTTCCTGGCGGAGCGACCCGTGGACACAACCGGCTCTGCAGTTACCGCCGCCATTGAAGGTACTAGGCCCATTCTCGTGGAAATACAGGCGTTGGCCAGTCCGTCCAGTCTTGCTGTTCCTCGCCGAACATCCACCGGTGTCGATCACAATAGGCTGGCTTTACTCGTGGCTGTGTTGGAAAAGAAAGTAGGCCTTTCTCTGCTCCATCAGGATATCTTTGTTAATGTGGCCGGCGGTGTCCGCATTGATGAGCCTGCAGTCGATCTGGCCATTGCTTCGGTGGTGGCTTCCAGCGTTTTGGACAAGCCAGTAGATCCCCAGAACATACTCCTTGGTGAGATCGGGCTTACGGGGGAAGTCCGTGCGGTCGGCCGAACGGAAGCACGAGTCAAGGAGGCGGCGAAGATGGGTTTCCGTCGTTGCGTGTTGCCTCAGAGTAATGTTGAACGATTACAGCGAGTAGTTGACCTGGACCTGGTGGGAGTACGATCACTTTCTGAGGTTCTCAGTGTTTTGTTCGAATAGAAAGCGGAAGCCCTTTAAGTTCCTCAGTCAAATGGTTTCCCTTAGTTCTCATCGCAGAAGAAAACCTATGGACGAAGATCCAACCAAGATCCAACTTGCCAACCAGTGCGCAGCGGGTATTCACAAGGCGTTTGACTACTACAATACTCAATTCAAAGCGATCACCCAGCGGGCCAAAAAACGCTTTGAAAGCCGGGACTGGGGGGGAATGCAAGCTGACTCAGCTGAAAGGCTGGATCTCTATGAAGACGTGGTGGATCGGACTGTGTTCGAGATCAGTCGACTCTTTGGCGAGCGACTCCAGGAGAGAACCGTATGGACGCAGACCAAAACTGTCTACACTGATCTGGTCCGCCCCCTGGACGTATGGGAATTGGCAGAAACCTTCTTTAATTCCGTTACCCGGAGAGTATTTGCCACGGTTGGAGTCAACCCGCAAATAGAATTTGTGGACACCTGTTCTCGGACCGCTCCATTTGAAATTAGTCACCTGCCATACCGAACATACCGGGAGCCGTCATCAACCGTCAATCTAATCACAACCATACTTGCTGATTATCAATTTCAGACGGCCTATGAAGATCTCAACCGAGATGCTAGGTTAGTGGCCGAAAAGGTGGATGATCAGTTCAGGGCCGCTGGCGTGGTGGCCTCCATTGATCGGGTGGAAATGGTCACCTCAGTCTTCTACCGGGGCAAAGGAGCCTACCTCATCGGTCGCATGTTCGGAAGAGATCATAGAATTCCACTCATTTTGGCCGTTCTCAATACCTCTCGGGGAACGGCTGTGGACGCGGTGCTCTTGAATGAAAACGAAGTTAGTATACTCTTCAGTTTTACTCGCTCATACTTTCACGTTGATGTATCGAGGCCCTCTGCACTCGTCGGTTTCCTGAAGTCCATAATGCCTCGCAAACGGGTTGCTGAGCTTTACATTTCCATTGGCTACAACAAGCACGGCAAGTCAGAGCTGTATTGCGATTTGCTGCAACACCTCTCCGGTTCCAAGGACAAGTTCGAAATTGCGGCGGGAGAAATGGGCATGGTGATGATGGTTTTTACCATGCCTTCCTACGACATCGTTTTCAAGGTGATCAAAGATCAGTTTGGAGAGTCCAAAAATACGACCCGCCGGGCAGTTATGGACAAATATCACTTGGTGTTCAAGCATGACCGTGCCGGCAGGTTGGTTGACGCGCAAGAATTCGAGCACCTCAAATTCAGCCGCATTCGCTTTTCGGAAGGACTGTTGAACAAACTCCAGTCCGTTGCCGCCAAAAACGTCATCGTCAACAAGGATCATGTGGTCATTAAGCACGCATATGTAGAACGGCGAGTGATTCCACTCAACGTCTATTTGCGGGAGGCTGATGACGCCGAAGTTCGCAAAGCTGTTGTAGACTATGGCAATGCTATCAAAGACTTGGCGGCTACCAACATTTTCCCGGGTGACATGTTGCTGAAGAATTTCGGCGTCACCCGACACGGCCGGGTGGTTTTCTACGATTATGACGAACTGTGTTTGCTCGACATGTGCAACTTCAGAGCAATGCCACAGTCCAGAAGTGATTATGAGGAACTTTCTGCGGAACCGTGGTTTCCAGTTGATGATAACGACGTTTTTCCCGAGGAGTTTCAATACTTTCTCGGATTGCAGGGGAGGTTGAAGAAGGTTTTCCTGGAGCGTCACTCAGACTTGTTTCAAGTCCAATTTTGGCGTCGGATACAAGGCCGTTTCGAGGCGGAAGGGATAATAGACATCTTCCCTTATGGCCACAGCCAGCGCTTGCAGCGCAGTAAACATTGAACAGCAAGCAATCAGCAAGAGACAGGCGGGAAATTAGACATAAGGCCTGAGAAAATCATTACGCTTCGCTGTCACTCATAGTCACTAGGTCACTGTGTCGTCTGATGCCAAAATCACGAAATCATGGCTCTGCCATTCCTGGTGATGGGTTTATCGAAGCGACCGAATGACTTGATGACGACCGTTAGCCCAAATGACC
>CP070692.1:1968200-1981529 GCA_020353215.1 Deltaproteobacteria bacterium | reverse complement strand
AGCGCGCCCTTCGAGAGGCTCAGGGCATCGCGTTCAACATAATTATAAAGGCTCAGCAGATTTTGAGGTGAAGAAAAGATGACCAAGCGACATGGTGAAAAATCACTCCTGGGTGATGATTCCCTGTGGTTCAAGGACGCGATCATCTACCAACTGCATGTCCGAGCGTTTCTTGACAGCAACAGTGACGGAATAGGAGATTTCGGGGGACTTAGCGAGAAGCTCGACTACCTGCAAGACCTCGGCGTCACCGCACTGTGGCTTCTCCCCTTTTGTCCCTCGCCGCTGAGGGATGATGGCTACGATATTGCTGATTACACCGGGATTCACCCTGACTATGGCACCCTGCGCGATTTCAAGACGTTTCTCCGGGAAGCACATAAGCGAGGTCTGCGGGTGATTACCGAGTTGGTGCTGAATCACACCTCGGACCAACACGCCTGGTTCCAGCGAGCGCGCCGGGCAAAGGTGGGAAGTAAATGGCGAGATTTCTACGTCTGGAGCGACACAGCCGACCGGTACAATGAAACCCGGATTATCTTCAAAGACTTCGAGACGTCCAACTGGGCCTGGGACCCGGTGGCCAAAGCCTACTACTGGCACCGTTTTTATTCACATCAGCCCGATCTGAATTACGACAATCCCCATGTACAGAAAACCATGTTCCGGGCCATCGACTTCTGGTTCAGAATGGGTGTTGACGGCCTGCGGTTGGACGCGGTGCCCTACCTATATGAACGTGAGGGAACCAATTGCGAAAATCTACCGGAAACGCACGAATTTCTTAAAAAATTAAGAGCTTACGTGGATAACAGGTACACTGGTCGGATGTTGCTGGCCGAGGCCAATCAGTGGCCGGAAGATGCGGTGGCCTATTTCGCCGAGGGAAACGAGTGTCATATGGCCTATCATTTCCCTCTAATGCCCCGGCTGTTCATGGCTCTGCGCCAGGAAGACCGGTATCCCATCATCGACATCCTCGAGCAGACACCCGCAATACCCGATAACTGCCAGTGGGCCATGTTCCTGCGTAATCACGACGAGCTGACCCTAGAGATGGTTACGGACGAGGAAAGAGATTACATGTATCGGGTCTACGCCAGCGATCCCCGGATGCGGATCAACCTGGGGATTCGTCGTCGCCTGGCGCCTCTTCTGGGAAATCACCGCAGGCGAATAGAGCTGATGAACGGTCTGCTTTACTCTTTGCCGGGATCACCGATAATCTATTACGGTGATGAGATCGGCATGGGAGACAACGTGTATCTGGGCGACCGCAACGGCGTAAGGACTCCCATGCAGTGGAGTTCTGATCGAAACGCCGGTTTTTCCCGAGCCAACCCACAACAGCTTTATCTGCCGGTGATCATCGATCCTGAATATCACTACGAAGCGACAAACGTGGAGGCTCAGCAGAACAGCCCCCATTCCCTCTTGTGGTGGATGAGGCGGTCGAACAATCTAAGAAGGCGCTTCAAGGCTTTTAGCCGGGGAGAGATTGATTACCTGCATCCGGAAAACCACAAAGTCCTCGCCTTTATTCGCTCCTACCAGAACGAGCGCATTCTGGTGGTGGCGAATCTTTCCCGCTACTCTCAATTTGTGGAGCTGGACCTTGCTAAGTTTAGAGGCATGGTGCCGGTTGAGGTATACGGCCGCACCGAGTTTCCGCTCATCCGGGAAGAGCCGTACTTCTTGTCTTTGGGGCCTCACTCATTCTACTGGTTCGCCCTGGTGCCCGACTCTGTCTGGAGGGAAACCATGACGATCGAGACGGGCGCGCCGCGACTCCAGACGCTTGCAGTGGCTACCAAGTGGGACAGTGTCTTCCAAGGCAAATCCAAGGAGGCTCTGGAAGAAATTCTGCCTCGATTTCTGCTCACCCGCCGCTGGTTCGGGGGTAAGGCCCGGCAGATAAAGTGGGCGACAATCGGCGAAGTCCTGCCGGTGCCCAACGGGCCGGCAGAAGCAGTTATCGTCCTGGTACGAGTAGAGTACATGGAGGGAGACGGGGAGACCTACACGCTTCCCTTGACTTATGCTTCAGGGAAAACCGCTGATAAGGTGATGCGCGAACATGGTTATTCCGTCCTTGCCCGTTTGGAGCTAACGGGAAAAGATGAGGAGGGCATTCTCTATGATGCAGTTGTGGACACAGATTTTTGTCTGGCCCTGTTGGAGTCCATGGCGCGCCGGAGAAAACGAAAGGGAGCCGTAGGCGAACTACAGACCACCTCATTGAGAACACTTCAGAAGATTCGACCTGAGCTTGAAGGACCTCTCGATCCATCCATTCTTCAGGCGGAGCAAAGTAATACTTCTGTAGTCTTTAGCAAGAAATTTATTCTGAAACTCTTTAGAAAACTGGAGCCGGGGATTAATCCGGATTTGGAGGTCGGGCGATTTCTAACCGAGCATGGCTTTCCTCACATACCCCAAGTGGCCGGGGCCATTGAATATCGTAAAGCTCGGCAGGAGGCCACGACCCTGGCGATTCTGCACAGTTTTGTCCCAAATCAGGGGGATGCTTGGGAGTATACCCGTGAGAGCCTGGGTGAGTACTACACTCATGCGATGATGGGTCAGGCGGAGGCAAAATCAGGTGTTCTGCCGCAAAAACAGCTTCTGGATCTTGTGGGAGAAGACACTTCACCTCAGGTTTTGGAAACTATCGGCACATACGCGGAAGCGGCCAGGTTACTGGGGCAGCGCACCGGAGAATTACACCTTGCACTGGCTTCAGCACCTGAGGATCCCAACTTTGCACCCGAGTCCTTTTCCAAGCTGTACCAGCGCTCTTTGTATCAATCCACCCGCAATCTTACCGGTCGGGTATTTCAGCTGTTGCGACGGAGCCTTAACAAGCTCCCGGAATCGTTGCAGTCAGAGGCCAAGAAAGTGCTCGACCGTGAGCGGGAAATTATGGACCGCTTCCGATCTGTGTCTCAAAAGAAGATCTCCGCCATGCGGCTTCGGTGTCATGGTGACTACCATCTGGGTCAGGTGCTCTGGACAGGAAAGGATTTTGTAATCATGGACTTTGAAGGAGAACCGGCCCGGCCCATCGCCGAGCGGCGGATAAAACGATCCCCATTACGAGACGTGGCGGGCATGCTGCGCTCCTTCCACTATGCGGCTTACCGCGGTCTTTTTGATTTCAAAGAACGCCGCGGCATTGTATTGGACGAGGAGCTGGCGGCAATGGATTTCTGGGCCCGCTTCTGGCATCTCTGGGTTTGCGTAATTTTTCTGAAGGCTTACATGAAAGCGGCAATTAGCGGGAAATTCCTACCTGAAAGCCGGAAGGAACTGCGCACACTTCTTGATATGTACCTCCTGGAGAAGGCCATCTACGAAATGGGCTATGAGCTCAATAATCGTCCCGAATGGGTAAGGATTCCACTTCGAGGCATTCTGCAACTGTTGGAATCCGCCTGATGTGATGACGGAGCATTTGAATGGCTAGAAAAACAGTACCGAAGGAAACCGAATCCGCACACCATGATGTAACTCTTCTGACTGATGACGACATCTACCTGTTCAATGAAGGGAGTCATTTTCGGCTTTATGAGAAGCTTGGATCTCGCCTCTTGAGAAGAGAAGGTGTAGAGGGCACGTACTTTGCCGTTTGGGCTCCCAATGCTCAAGAAGTCTCAGTCATCGGAGGGTTTAACAACTGGGATAAGGGCTGCCACCCCCTCCGTGTCAGGGGAGGGTCTGGAATCTGGGAGGGTCTTATTCCGGGTGTGACAAAAGGTGCGAGCTATAAGTATCACATCGTGTCCAGATACAAAGACTATCGAGTGGACAAGGCCGACCCCTTTGCCATTCACGGCGAGGTTCCGCCCAAGACGGCCTCGATTGTCTGGGATCTTGACTATGACTGGGGCGACCAGAAGTGGATGGCCGAACAACGAGGCTGGCGCAACGCTCCTGATGCTCCCATGTCCATTTATGAAGTGCATCTCGGTTCCTGGATGCGGGTTCCAGCGGAGGGAAATCGACATCTCACCTACCGGGAGATTGGTCCCAAGCTTGCCGAGTATGTCCGACGGATGAACTTTACCCATGTGGAAATTTTACCGGTGATGGAACACCCTTTCTACGGCTCCTGGGGTTATGAATCACTGGGGTATTTTGCCCCAACCAGCAGGTATGGGACTCCCCAGGACTTGATGTATCTCATTGACACCCTGCACCAGCACTCCATTGGCGTGATTTTGGACTGGGTGCCCTCGCATTTCCCCGACGATGAGCATGGCCTCGGGTTTTTTGACGGCACTTATCTTTTTGAGCATGCTGATCCTCGTCAGAGGATTCACCCTGATTGGAACAGCCTGGTCATCAACTACGGACAGAATGAGGTGCGGAGCTTTCTCATCAGTAGTGGTCTTTTCTGGCTCGACGTCTACCACGCAGACGGCCTGCGTGTCGACGCAGTCGCCTCCATGCTTTACCTGGACTACGGTCGCAAAGCGGGAGAGTGGATTCCGAATAAGTACGGTGGCAGGGAGAATCTTGAGGCCATCTCGTTTTTGCGCCGCTTCAACGAGGAGATCTACAAAAGCCATCCGGAAGTTCAGACCATTGCAGAGGAATCCACCGCCTGGCCCATGGTCTCGCGGCCCACGCATCTTGGAGGTCTGGGCTTTGGCATGAAATGGGACATGGGCTGGATGCACGACACCCTGGATTATATGTCTAAAGATCCAATCCACAGAAAGTATCATCTGAACCGGCTCACCTTTCGGTTGGTGTATGCGTTTCAGGAGAACTTCGTACTTTCCCTCTCCCACGACGAGGTGGTGCACGGCAAGGGTTCGCTCTTACGGAAGATGCCAGGACACGACTGGCAGAAGTTTGCCAATCTCAGGTTGCTTTACGGTTACATGTATTCTCAGCCCGGAAAGAAGCTACTTTTTATGGGTGGGGAATTTGGGCAGTGGAATGAGTGGTACCACGAGGTCAACCTGGACTGGCACTTGCTAGAGCAGCCACTCCACAATACCTTGCGGCGCTGGGTTGAGGATTTGAACAGGCTCTATCGGGACGAGCCTGCTTTGCATCAGCTGGACTTCGATAATGCGGGTTTTGAATGGATCGACTGCGAGGACGCCCCCCGCAGTGTCCTTAGTTTTCTTCGAAAGGGGCGCGCCGACGGGGACACCGTGATCGTGGTCTGTAACTTCACTCCGGTTCCACGGCACAACTACCGGGTGGGTGTGCCACGTGGGGGATACTGGCAAGAAATCATGAACAGCGACGCCAGGGAATACGGCGGCTCGGAACATGGCAATCTGGGTGGTGTAGAGGCTTCTCCGATCCCGTTTCACGGGAGGCCATATTCTCTTAACCTTAGCTTGCCACCCCTGGGGGCCATTTTTCTGAAAAGAGAGACGAGTAGCGTTGAGTAGCGAGAAAACTCTGGGAGCCGTCTATTTGGGTAAAGGGCGCTGCCGCTTTACCGTATGGGCGCCCCTGGTGCAGCAAGTTGAAGTAAGAATAACATCTCCCCGGGAGAAGATCTTCCGGCTAGAGAAAGACGAGCGAGGGTGCCATCAAGCTACCATCGAAGGCGTGGAGCCAGGCAGTCTCTACCTCTACCGCCTTGGCGGCGAGAAGGAACGTCCAGATCCGGCCTCTCGATTCCAGCCTCAAGGCGTCCACGGTCCCTCCCAGGTGGTGAATCCCGATTTTTCTTGGAATGATGATTGCTGGTTTGGTCTGCCCCTGCGGGACTACATCATCTATGAACTGCACGTTGGAACCTTCACCCCGGAAGGCACCTTTAAGGCTGTTATTCCGCATCTGCAGGACTTAAAGAATCTTGGAATAACCGCCATTGAGCTCATGCCGGTTGGACAGTTTCCCGGAAGCCGGAACTGGGGTTATGACTCCACCTATCCCTTTGCCGTGCAAAACTCCTACGGAGGCCCTGATGGGCTGAAACATCTGGTCAATGCGTGTCACCAGGTAGGACTGGCGGTGGTGATGGATGTGGTATACAACCACCTGGGGCCGGAAGGTAATTATTTGGCGGATTTCGGTCCCTATTTCACCGACCGTTACAGAGGTCCATGGGGAAATCCCATTAACTATGATGGACCACACAGTGACGATGTTCGACGTTTTTTCATCGAAAATGCACTGTATTGGGTGAGGGAGTTCCACATGGATGGGCTGCGGGTCGATGCAGTGCACGGCATTCTGGATTTTTCGGCCTGCCCATTCCTCGAGGACTTGGCCGCAACTGTACATGAGCAGGCAGAGCGGCTCAACCGTCGGGTGTATCTCATTGCGGAAAGCGATCTCAACGACACGCGAATTGTCCGTTCCCGACAACTTGGAGGGTTTGGTCTGGACAGTCAGTGGAATGACGATTTTCATCACGCCCTCCATACACTACTTACAAAAGAGGACTCAGGTTACTATCAGGACTTTGGCGGTCTGCAGCATCTTGTCAAGGCATTTCGACAGGGTTTCGTCTATTCGGGAGACTATTCTTCCTATCGAAAACGTCGCCATGGTAATTCCTCCCGCGACCTCTCGGCAGAAAGGTTCGTCGTTTTTTCCCAGAATCATGACCAAGTTGGCAATCGAGCGCAAAGTGAGAGATTGAGGGCTTTAGTTTCCTTCGAAGCACTAAAGCTGGCCGCGGGCGTGGTACTGCTCTCTCCCTTTATTCCTCTGCTGTTTATGGGAGAAGAATACGGCGAAACCGCGCCCTTCTATTATTTTATCAGCCATTCGGATCCGGAACTCATCGAGGCTGTGCGGCGCGGGCGCAGGGACGAATTTGCCTCCTTCCGCTGGCAAGGAGAACCGCCCGATCCCCAGGACGAAGCTACTTTTTTTCACTCCAGACTTAACCACGACTTGCGGTGTCAAGGACACCATGAAGTTCTTTACACTTTCTACCGGGAGCTCATTCGACTTCGCAGGGAATCACCCCCATTGAAGGTTTTGGATAAAGAGCGGCTGGAGGTAACCGGATTGGAGCAAGAAAAGGTCCTGTTTTGGCGCCGCTGGCGCGAAGAACAAGAGGCGGCTGCTGTTTTCCACTTCGGTAAACAAAAGCAATCCTTATCACTTCCACTGCCAGAGGGACACTGGCAAAAGCTACTGGATTCTGCTGATACCAACTGGAGCGGCCCCGGCAGCACCGTTACTCCAAATGTAGTGTCAACGGGAAAGGTTTCTTTGAGCTTACCTCCGGAATCGTGTGTCGTCTTTATCAGGGAGTAGAATGCGTATACCAAGGGCCACCTATCGAATTCAGTTCAACCCCTCCTTTGGTTTTCAAGCGGCAAAGGGAATCGTCTCCTATCTAGCCGAATTGGGAATCTCGGACCTGTATGCTTCCCCCATTTTCAAGGCGAGAAAAGGAAGTCCTCATGGCTATGACGTGGTTGACCAGAATCAGATCAATCCCGATCTAGGCACAGGAGCCGATTTTGAGGAACTCGCAATGGAGATGGCCAAGCACGAACTGGGATGGCTGCAGGATATCATTCCGAACCACATGGCCTACAGCCATGAGAATACCATGCTCATGGACATATTTGAGAACGGGCAAGCATCTGAGTATTACACCTTTTTTGATATGGAATGGGAGCATCCTTACGAAAGCATACGGGGACGATTACTCACGCCCTTTCTAGGGACCTTCTATGGGGAAGCACTGGAAAAGGGAGAGATACAGCTCATATATGACGAAGGGGGCTTGCGGATCACCTATTATGAAATGAGCTTCCCTTTGAAGATAGAGTCATACCTCAATTTCTTCACCCACCAACTAGCTCGACTAAAGAGGCGCCTTGGAGGTGATCATCCAGATTTCACCAAGTATCTTGGCATCATTTATATACTGAAGAATCTCCCTTCTATGGAAGAGCAGCAGGAGCGCTATGATCAGATCGTATTTGCCAAAAGAATGCTTTGGGAGCTCTATTCAGAAAACCTTAGAATAAAAGGGTTCATCGACGAAAATATAGCCAAATTCAACGGAGAACAAGGAAGCCCCCTAAGCTATAATCTCTTGGACAACTTGCTTTCGGAGCAGCACTTCAGGTTATCCTTCTGGAAGGTTGCAGCAGAAGAGATAAATTATCGAAGATTCTTCAACATCAATGAACTTATCTCTTTGAAGATAGAAGATGACACCGTTTTCAACCACACTCATTCGCTTATCTTTAAATTGCTCAAAGAAGGGAGAGTCTCCGGTTTGAGAATAGACCACATAGATGGTCTCTACGATCCAACGAGATATCTGGAAGTACTCAGGAAGGAGGTTGGACAGACCTATGTTGTAGCCGAGAAGATTTTAGAGATGGGAGAGCAATTACCCCGTGTCTGGCCCATACAGGGAACCACCGGCTATGACTTTTTAAATTATGTAAATGGGATTTTCTGCAAGAAAGACAATGAACGGAAATTTACTAGAATCTACTCTCGTTTCACTAACCTGAAAATGTCTCTCGAGGAGCTGGTATATGAGAAAAAAAGGCTGATATTAGAAAAACACATGGCCGGTGATGTGGTCAATATTGCCAATCTGCTCAAGAGCGCATCAAGCAGGGACAGACATGGTGGCGACATAACCCTTTATGGCCTCAAAATGGCCATGAGCGAGGCCATGGCGAGATTTCCGATATATCGCACCTATATCAGTGAGGAAGTATTCCGCGATGAGGATCGTCTGCACATCAGTGCTGCGGTGGACAAAGCGTTGCAAAGCAACCCGGGACTCATGCATGAACTCCAGTTTATTAAACGGTTTCTTCTTTTGGACCTTGGAGACTATCTATCGGAAGAAGAAAAAAAGCAGTGCATTCATTTTGTCATGAGGTTCCAGCAGTTCACCGGACCGCTGATGGCCAAAGGGTTTGAAGATACAACGCTCTACATATACAACAGGCTTCTCTCCCTCAATGAAGTGGGTGGATTTCCACAGACCTTTGGGATTTTTTTGGAAGAATTCCACGATTTCAACAAAAACAGGAACCATTTCTGGCCCCATTCACTGAACGCCACCGCGACGCACGACACTAAAAGAGGAGAGGACGTAAGAGCAAGACTCAATGTTCTCTCCGAGCTGCCCGAACAGTGGGAAACGCACATAAGAAAGTGGAGCAAAATCAACAGAAAGAAAAAAAGAACAGTTGATGGCCTGAGAGCACCCGACAAAAACGATGAATATTTAATATACCAGACACTTGTGAGTGCTTTCCCGTTTGGCGATGAGGACTATCCTGCCTTTGTAGAACGAATTAAAAGCTATCTGATAAAGGCGGTCAGAGAGGCCAAGGTACACACTGCCTGGCTGAAACCGGACCACGCCTATGAAGAGGCTTGCGTGTCTTTTGTAGACCGGTTATTGGAGTCGTCGCCAAAGAATCAGTTTCTCGAGGAGTTTTTGCCATTTCAGAAAAAGGTGGCAGGTTATGGCATCTTCAACTCCCTGTCCCAAACGCTCCTCAAAGTGACTGCACCCGGCGTGCCTGATTTTTATCAGGGAGCTGAACTGTGGGACCTCAATCTGGTAGATCCTGATAACCGTCGCCCGGTGGATTTTGAAAAGAGGAGAGTGCTGCTCCGCGACATCAATGATGGCATCCAGGGAGATATATTGAACTTCATTGCCGAATTGTTTCGTACCAAGGAGGATGGCAGAATCAAGCTCTTTCTCATATATATGGCGCTTAAGGCGAGGCACCAACATCTTCAGGTCTTCCAGGAGGGAAGTTATATTCCTCTAGAGGTCGCCGGAAAGTTCAGAGATCACATCGTCGCCTTTGCCAGGAACCACCGAAAGAGCTGGGCTGTGACAGTGGCACCACGATTTCTGGTCGCTCTGGTAGGTAATGGTGAATATCCTCTAGGCGCTGAAGTCTGGCACGATACTCATGTATTGCTGCCCGAAGGCTCCCCAACGGAATGGCATAACATGCTAACTGGCGAGGTCATTGGCGAGAGCAATGCAGTGAGAATCGCTGACGTTCTTCACCGCTTTCCTGTTGCTTTGCTTGTCGCCGAGGAGAGTGCATGATAAAAAAAGGATTTGTTACGCGTTCCTGGAGGCCGTATATTTCAAGAAGCCTCTGCTGGTTAACCGGTACTCAATTTTCGTTCGAGACATTGAACCTAAGGGCTTCGACTTGGTCGTTATGGATGGTTTTCTAACCAAAAAAGAAGTTCGCAAGGTGAGAGAACTCATCGAGTCTGAACAGAGACGCGAAACAATGGTGAGCCACAACTATGAAGTCGCCAAGAAGCATTACTCATACGAATTTCTCCGAAGGCGGTTAAACTTCCTCCTCACGAATTTCTTTGGAACTGAGCTATAGAGTGGTCGTTTTCAAGTTGAATCGAATTGATCGTTTATAGGTGGTGGACTTGGATATTTTGAAATTGGTCAGACTAGTGTTCGACTGGAGAGTGATTCTAGATATTCTCCTGATAGCAGCGGCATTGTTTCTTTTGTATCGCACGCTGCAAAGGTTGGGGGCTTGGAAGATTGTGGCCGGAATATTCCTAGCCATAGCCATCTTCGTTGTTGCCAACATCTTGGACCTCAGAGGAATACGCTGGCTCTATTCAAATCTGAGCCAGGTTGCGCTGATCGGATTGATTGTCATCTTTCAGCCTGAAATTAGAAAGGTTTTTGAAAGAGCAGCGTCTTTTAGAGGGAGAGGGAGAGGGAAAGATTATACAGGCCTACTCAATGTCATCGTTGATACCGCCTTTTCTCTGGCCCAGCAAAGGCGGGGGGCAATATTCGTAGTACCAGGTAAAGAACCTGTTGAGAGGTGGCTCTCCGGTGGTGTGGACCTTAATGCCACCCCCACTTTTCCACTTATCATGAGTATCTTCGATCCTAACTCACCTGGCCACGACGGTGCTCTCATTATTGACGGTGGTAGACTCACCCAATTCGGCGTACGTCTCCCGTTATCGAAAACAGGCAAGTTATCCGATGAGTTTGGCACTAGGCATCACGCAGCAATGGGGCTTTCTGAAGTATCGGACTCTTTGGTGGTGGTAGTGTCTGAGGAAAGAGGGGCCATTACGACCTTTCACGGCGGAAAAGCGCACAGAGTGAACGATAGAAACGACCTAGCGACAAGATTAATTGATCACTGGGAAACTATCGCTTTTCATGGAATCGAGGTGCCTAGGGGAATTCAGACCAGAGAGTTGGTTTCCCAGATATCTTTGAGTTTAGTTGTGGCTCTTGTCTTTTGGTCAACTGTGATCTTAGGTCAGATGGAGATTCGGGAAAAAGCTTTCAACGTTCCTGTAGAGTACATTGGCATCCCCAAGCACCTTGCCCTTGCAGGTGACAAGCCAACGGAAATCAAACTGCATCTTACAGGGCCAAAGTCAAGGCTCGACGCGATCACTCCCGCAAGTCTAAGCACCAAGATCAACTTGTCTAAAGCGTTGGCAGGAAGACAGGTTTTTGTTGTGTCAAGAGATAATGTGTTGCTCCCAAGAAGCGTAAAACTGGTGGGCGCGAGCCCTCCGAACATAGCGGTGTCGTTGGAGGAAATAGTGGAGACTGAGGTGGCGGTGCAACCACAGCTAGTAGGCACGTTGCCCAAGGGTTTGGAATTGGTATCGGTAACAATAAAACCCAAAGAGCTGAAAGTACTGGCTCCGGCCGGTGAAATGCAGCACAAAATCTACTTAATGACTTCACCAGTCTATTTGGAGAGCATAAAGGAAGATACGAAGCTCTTGAAAAAAATAGTAGCGCCTCCCAACGTACAACCGGCAGACAAGGAATGGCCGGATGTCGAAGTCTTAATTACCGTTAAACCTCGCCCTTGACAAGCTCAAACCCGGCGGCTTCAACGACTCCAAACGAATTGAACGATTTTGGCGACTGCGATAAAGCTATGATCCCAGCACCCTGAGGCAATACACATCTCATGAATTATTCTGTCAGCTTGTAAATCATTGTTCGCAGAACCCTCGTCATAGCATCAGCAAGCCTCTGCATGTCGCTTTGATCAAAGAACTCTACCTTCTCCAAGTTTTCATTTAACCACTCAAGATAGTTCATACTAATTATTCTGATTCTATGCTCAAAGCTATCATCCTCTAGAAGGGCATGGAATGCCTCATACATATGATCCCACTCACCCCACAGTCGATATGGTTTTTCCTCGTCCCTAAATACCACGAAGTATTCTTCAATGTCCTTTTCCCTAAATGTCTTCTCTAATTCCTCTAGGAACTCCATCTTAGTACTCCTTTCCATATCGTTTTGAGACCATCTGAATACTGGGAACTTAAAACTTCAATCTTCGGACTAGCCTACGAGCAGCAAAAGCAAATAGGTCAGGGTTCCTGCAGAGATCGGTGTCAGTAGCCACCCCACAGCTATCCTGGCAAGCATCCTATGATTCACAGTTCTCACATCACCTACAATGCCCACGCCGACCACAGCTCCAACTATTGCCTGCGAAGAGGACACCGGCACTCCGATTTGAGTAAAGATGTGGAGGGTTAGGGCTTCGGCAACCACGGCGATCAGCCCAGAGAACGGGTCCAATGGAGCGATACCCTTGCCAACTGTCATCATCACCTTTTTGCTGTAGGTAAGTACCCCGGTGGCAATGCTGACACCTCCAATTAGGGAGGCCATACCGGCAGACAAAATCCCCGCTCCAACATAGACTCCAGTTACGTTTGCCACATTGTTGCCGCCCAGAGAATAGGCCGCATAACTTCCTGCAACCAGAATTCCTATGGTGTAGATTAGATTTCGGTGTTTGATGCCTGTGATCGTCTTGTCCAGAAGAGAGCCGAGCAATTTGTGGAGAATAAAAGCGAGTATGATCCCACCTACCGGGGTAAGAATCCAACACAAGACGATCTTGTACAGCTTAGAAAAATCCGCTGAGCCCGAGAGAATCCCCACTCCAACGATAGCACCAACAATTGCTTGAGAGGTGGAGGCAGGAAGGGCAAGGAAGGTGAGGAGCCCCATGGTGATGGCAGTTGCCAGGGCGCAAGAAAAAGCATCGAGGGGCTGAAGGCGCGAAATCTCTCCGAGGGTCTTAATACATTTTGGCCCCTCTGTCAAAGCACCGAGTAGAACGAATGCGGCCGTCAGCAAGATAGCAGTGCGGTATTTTACCGTACCGGTAGTAACCCCTGTCCCGAAGATATTTGCTGAGTCATTCGCTCCAAGACTCCAACCAAGAACAACACCGCTGAGAATCTTCCACATTATCTATACCAGTCACACCGACCATGTACGTGGCGAACAAACCCTGCCAGTTCAACCACCAGTTCATGATTTCATGCTCACATTGATAA
>CP070692.1:1954762-1968100 GCA_020353215.1 Deltaproteobacteria bacterium | reverse complement strand
TAAACGCACCAGTGCCAGGCGCTCGTAAGAATGGGCCGCACCGCCCGTACTGTAGTAGCTGCAAAAACCCTCTAAACTGCTGGCCAGAGGGCCGGAACTTCCGTGGGGACGAAGCCTGAGATCAACATGAAAGATCCCCTCTCTTTTCGCCTGAATGATTTGAGCAGCAGATTTGACCATCTTGTCGAAGAATTCTGAATTGGCGATCGACCTTGGTCCATCCGTGCTGCCGTTGTCGCTGTAAACCAGCAGAAATTCAATGTCGGAGGCGTAGCCCAATGCGGCTCCCCCCAACTTCCCTAGTCCTACTAGAGCGTACCTCGCTTCAAGCCCGACGGCAGTCCTGGGATGGCCGAACCGCCCCACGAGATGGCTGTAAGCGATTTCGGCTGCCATGTTCACCACCTGTTCGGCCAGGCAGGTTAATCTTGTGGCCAATTCCTGGAAATCGGTGCCGGGATTGAGAATGTGATCCAGATCAATGAGATATATCTCTCGGTCCTTGAACTCGTTGAGTCTGGCGCGTAGGTCCTCCAGGGCGGAAGCGCCCTCCAGGGCCTGATTGAGTCTTTGCGGGAGTGTCCCCACGGGCTCACTGAACCGGCGCCCCTCCACATGAGGTTCAAGCATGGGCAGGAGCGTCTCGTAGTGGAGACGGATAAAGTCCTCCCACAGGAAATCGCTGGTGCCAAGCAACCTGGCCAGGTCCTGTAAGGAGGTGGGGTTGGAAAGTAGATTGAGCCATTGTCCGCCTTCCGGAAGCCGGAGAATGTCTTCAACGAGATACTCGAAACGGCGGAGGGCAGTATAGGGATCAGGGGCTTTTCCCAGAAAGTAAGTGAACTGTTTGGTCAGAAGGACCGACAGTTTGATCCGGCTGAGATCATCCGGGTGATCAATTTTGTTGCCAAGGGAGTCCACCAGATCAATCTCGTCTTCCACCCGCCCGCGGATGGTACGGATGCGTACGTGTTCTATGGAGATGCCGTGGAGAGACAAGGCATTGGTCAGAGAGTAGAGGAAGGCCGGTGTATCCTGGGAAACGATCTTCAAGCGCGTGGAGGGACCACTGTCGTTGTCGACCTCTATCTGGACGGGATAAAGCACTGGCGGTGAATCCGCTTCCAGTTGAGTCAGTCGTTTCACCACCATCTCATTGACCCGGTGCTTTGCCTCGGCCACCGAATCACTGTCACCGGCTTCCAACAGGTCAACAACGTCTGCCAGTCTTCTTCTCAACTCTGCTTTCCAAGCGGAAAAAGTGAGGGATGTCTGCACAACTCCAGCGAAGTGATCGACTATCCTCCGCCTTGTGAGCGCATCTCGGATAAATCTCCTGCGGCGGACCCTGCTTCTTTGCGGTCTAAAGGGTTTTTCCGCGGAACGCTCGTAGGTAAAGACATCTCCTGAGAGGATATTGAAGCCCATTCCGGCCAGGACGCCCGTTATGATCGAAAAGAGACCAGGATAATTAAAGGCGAGCACCGTGCAGCTCACTCGCCCATCCTCATCATCGTCCAGTGCCACTTCCACAGGATTCTTAGAGGAAAGTCTGGATAGGCCTTGCAAATGGAAAAGCAGCTGCTCTCGGCTGAACCTGCCAAAATAGCGGTCATCGAGTCGCGTGAGGTGTTCGTGCAGAAGCCTTTCATCGACTTCTGGGCAGGCGGCTTTGAACTCTTCGACACTGGGTTTCATTGCGACGGTTCTCTTGCGCACGGTATTGGAGGGGAAAGTTAATTGTACCGCGGCCTCAGTGAAGTGGCAAATGTTGGTTTACAAGGTCACCGGCTGTTGGGTAGTCATCTCAACATATTTCCGTGTAGATCATCAAAAGCAAGAAAAGGGCTCCCTTTGGGAAGCCCCTTTCTTGCACTGCAGATGTGGAGGTTAAAACAACACTATATGTCGTAATAGAGGGCGAATTCCCACGGGTGAGGTCGCAAGTCGAGGGCCTCGACCTCGCTTTCCATTTTGTAGGAAATCCAAGTTTCGATAACGTCTGAGGTGAACACGTCCCCTTTCAAGAGATAGTCATGATCAGCATCCAGAGCGTTTAGCGACTCTCTGAGGGATCCAGGAGTATGGGGAACCTTGGCCAACTCTTCAGGAGGCAGATCGTAAATATCCTTATCCAAGGGCTCGCCAGGATGGATCTTGTTTTGGATACCGTCTATCACTGCCATCAGCATGGCGGAGAAGGCGAGGTAAGGATTGCAGCTGGGATCCGGACAGCGAAACTCGATACGCTTTGCCTTCACCGAGGGTGAGTACATGGGAATGCGAACTGCCGCGCTTCGGTTTCGGCTGGAGTAGGCCAGATTTACCGGAGCCTCGAATCCAGGGACAAGTCGTTTGTAGCTGTTGGTGGTTGGGCTGGTGAAGGCCAACAGCGACGGGGTGTGCTTTAAAAGGCCACCTATAGCATATAGCGCCATCTCCGAGAGGCCAGCATAGCCGTCACCTGCAAAGAGATTTTGGTCGTCCTTCCACAAGGACAAATGCACGTGCATACCGGTGCCGTTGTCGTTGAATAGAGGTTTGGGCATAAAGGTAACCGTCTTGTTGTGCTTGCGGGCGGTGTTCTTGATGACATATTTGTACTTCAGCAGATTGTCGGCCATCTCGACCAGGGGTGCAAAACGCATATCAATCTCGGCCTGGCCGGCTGTTGCCACTTCGTGGTGCTGGGCTTCGACCTGGATGCCGATCTTCTCTAGAGTCAACATCATTTCGCTGCGAATATCCTGCAGACTGTCCGTGGGGGGAACCGGGAAGTAGCCCTCCTTGTATCGGGGCTTGTAACCCAGGTTCGGATCTTCCACTCGACCCGTGTTCCAGCGTCCCTCAACGGAATCTATATGGTAATAGCCTTCATGTTCGTTTTGATCGAAGCGAATGTCATCGAAAATGAAAAACTCGGCCTCGGGACCAAAGTAGGCTATGTCGGCTATACCGCTCGCTTTCAGATGGTTCACAGCTTTGCGAGCAATATTACGTGGGTCACGGGTATAATCCTCGCCGGTCACCGGGTCGCAAATGTTGCAGATCAAGACGAGAGTCTTCGCCTCGAAGAAAGGGTCTATGAAAGCCGTTTCAGGTACAGGTTTTACCAACATGTCGGATTCGTTGATGGCCTGCCATCCCCGGATACTCGAACCATCAAAGCCAAGCCCCCCTTCGAACATATCTTCGTCCACCTCTCTCGGTGGCACTGAAAAATGCTGCCAAAGGCCGGGAAAGTCCATAAAACGGAGATCAACGACCTCGACCTTTTCCTTGTCCATCAACTCCAGGACGTCTTTGGGTGTTTTTGGTGAACTCATTTGTGTTGCTCCTCCTGTTGAGAGTAAATTTGCTACCTGGTTTCTATATCTTTCCATTTCCTAAAGAGAGCCAAACATGTCGAGATGAATGGGTTTCAACCTGGAAAACTTCAGAAGCGGGCACAGTCACCGTCTACCTATCCGCAAATGCTGTGCCACCGATCGGTTTTATATAAAATCCATAATTATCAAATACTTTTGGCTGATATGGACATCAGAGGACTGGCAAAAAAATACAATTTTGTCGCAATATTAACAGATTAAAATACAAAATTGTATTTTTTCGGGTTCTGGTGCAACGAGCGATCCGTGAGGTTAACCTCAAAAGCTCCGGGCGGGGATAAGCGGCTCGACTGAGCCCGCCGAAGTCCCCGCCCTGCATTATTCTCGTTCCGCTACGTTCCGGCAGACGGATTGGCTGCTGGTGCCGTGCTTGTTGCAACCCAGCTCTCTTTTGTCATCGGGCCTGATCCAACCGCCGCTGCGGTCGTTGACACGATCTGGAAATCGGGATATGCGCGGGCTCCGTGCTCGCCGTAATCCAAACCTTCCGCTTCTTCCTCGGGACTGACCCTGATGCCAACAGCCAGGTCAATCACTTTGAACATGATGAATCCCGTGGTGAAAGCCCAGATGAAGGCGGCTCCAATACCCAGTAGCTGCACACCAATGATTTTGGCCGAAGTCCCGCCGATGTTAAAAATACCGGCAGCCAGGGTGCCCCAGGCTCCGCATACGCCGTGTACGGAAATGGCTCCTACTGGATCATCCACCTTGATCCGATCGAAAAACAGTACTGCAACAACCACAAGGACACCGGCTATTGCGCCGATTATCACCGAGCTGAGCGGCGTCACGGTGGCACAGGGAGCGGTTATGGCCACTAAGCCGGCCAGAGCGCCGTTTAAACTCATGCTTATCTCCGGTTTCTTGAACTTGATCCAGGAAGTGGCCATGGCAAGGATGGCGCCTGCAGCTGCTGCGATGTTGGTGTTGACAAATATCAAGGCGATATCTTTGGAGGCGGCTGTGGTGGAACCCGGATTGAATCCGAACCAGCCAAGCCAGAGAATAAAGACTCCCAAGGCGGCCAGTGGAAGGTTGTGTCCTGGGATCGCTCTTGCCTTTCCGTCCTTGGTGTATTTGCCCAGCCGAGGACCCAAAACAATGGCTCCTGCCAAGGCGACCCAACCACCAATGGAATGAACTACGGTGGAACCGGCAAAGTCGATAAAACCCAGGTTTTCCAGCCAACCGCCACCATGGAAAAGGCCACCCCAGGCCCAACTGCCGAATATGGGGTAGATCAAGGCGGAGAGCGCAGCGCTGTACAACAAATAGGCCACGAATCTGGTCCGTTCGGCCATGGCGCCAGAGACAATGGTGGCGGCGGTGGCAGCGAATACCGCCTGGAACATCCAGAAGGCGAGAACCCAGGGATCACCCCCCAGAGAAAAATCACTCAAGAAGAAACCGGAAGTTCCAAACCAACCGGTGGTGGTGGCCCCGAACATCAGGCCGAAGCCGATGGCCCAGTAGAAAATGGACCCCATGGAGAAATCCATCAGGTTCTTCATGATAATATTGACCGCATTCTTGGCGCGGGTAAATCCGGCCTCCACCATGGCAAAGCCGGCCTGCATGAAAAAGACCAGTGCTGCAGCCACCAGAGTCCAGACGTAATCGGCGTTGGTCTGTACTGCTTTGATCGCGTCTGCGTTACTGGCAATGGTGGGGACTTCATCTGCAGCCCAACATACGAGGGGGAACATGAAAAGGACTCCCGTCAGCAATAGGATTCTTCGCAACATCTTCCTCATTTTCATTCCTCCTAGATTTAGCTATCTTCACAACAATATAGAATCGATGAGAGCGCGGACCGGGAATCAAAGCATCAGATTGCCTGGCTGCCTTCCTCTCCCGTCCTGATGCGATATGCATTATCAATGGAACGAACAAAGATTTTACCGTCTCCAATCTGGCCTGTCTTGGCATGACTCAGAATGGCCTCTATTGCCTTGTCCACCATGCCATCTTCAACCACGACTTCAACCTTGACCTTGGGAACGAAATCAACGGTGTACTCTGCGCCACGGTAGATTTCAGAATGGCCCTTCTGGCGTCCGAAACCCTTGACCTCGCTCACGGTCATGCCGCTAATGCCAAGCTCGGAGAGGCCATCCTTAACCTCTTCAAGCTTGAACGGCTTGATGATTGTTTCAATCTTTTTCATTCCGAACCTCCTTTAAAGTGTTTTGCCAGCACATATGTCAAGAGGTGTGCCAAAAGAGAGATTGATGGAGAAATATCTATAACCAAGTAGGATAACTAGAATAAATTCTTCTGCACTTTGGAAGAGCTCAGAGATGACATCTAAAGTAAAATACAATTATGTCTTATTGGAAGAACCAAAATACAATAATGTATTTTTTGATCCGGGCCTGGTTTCGATTTCAGCGGGCGAGTTGTTACTGAGGCCGGGTGGAAGGAGACGATTTCAGGTTTCGCCGTCTTTTATAAATGGGCATACGGCGTCAGGATTGCCGTAGTCGTATGGCGACGTTATTGGCTTTCAGCCGGGGTTGCTGTCAACACTTGGTCTATAGACGCTTTAATGGCGGCTACCTGCTCAGGGTTGTCCACTTTCTGGCCGTCCAAATTGCGAACGTAAAACACATCAACCACCTGGTCGACCTTAGTGGCAATCTTGGCGACCCAGACATCCAGGTCACACCGGAACAAGGCATCGGTGATCCTGTAGAGAAGCCCTGGAAAATCATAGGTGTAGACTTCTATAATGGTGAAGAAATCAGAGCCACTGTTGTCCACAACAATTTTGTCTGGTCGTGAAGTTGCGCTCTTGATGGCGGACTGGTAAGCCCTCAACTTTTCATCTAAAACGAGGTCAAGGGCAAGATCCCCGTTGAGGGCCGAGTATAAGTCCTTTCTGACTCTGGCCCAGGCCTCATCTTCAAAAAGGGCGTCTGGCGGGGCGTTGACCTTGAACACGTCGAGAGCGATTCGATTGCGCCAGGTATAGATCTGAGCGTCCAGGATGTCCAGGTTGTTAAGGGTAAAGACGCCGGATACTTTTGAAAAGAAACCCGGGCGATCCTGGGCACAAACGATCACCGTCCGGTAGTCAGTTCCGGGCAACGTCCGGGCTTCAAGCACAAAGGGTGCTTTTCCCAACCTTTGGTAGAGTTCAACGTGGCGAAGGATATCGATGGCCGGGGTGTAAAGTAGATAGCGGGGTGACATCTGATCGAAGAGCAAGTCGAATTCTTCTTTGGAAATGGAAAGCGGTTGCTGAAGAATCTCTTCCCTTTTTTTCTCCACTATATCAACAACCGCCGGAGTTGCTAGTTCTCCCCTGTTCAGCATGTGTAATACCTTAAAGAAAAGTTCCGTCAGGAGAGCGGCGATCCAATCGTTCCAGGCCTTGGGCCCAGTGGCCTTGGAGTCTGCAACCGTGAGAAGGTAGAGCATTTTGAGCTCGTCGATGCTCGGGAATTTTCTTGCACACTGAACCACTACTTTCTCATCATTGAGATCTCTTTGGGTGGCGGTCTTGATTAACAAAAGGTGTTCCCGAACCAGGAACGAGATGGTTTCAATGTCTTCCGGGGCGAAGTTCATCCGCTGGAATACCTTGCGGACGATCTCGGAGCCGTGTTGGGAATGATCTCTTCCTTGCCGACCTTTGCCCACGTCGTGCAGCAGTACCGCCCAAAGCAAAAGCTCGGGACGAGAAACCTCCCTGAAGAGCTTTCCGCAGAACGAATCCTGGGCAGTCTGCTCCGGTTTGCCGAAATCCCTCAACATCTGGACTGCGTGCAAAAGATGTTTATCCACTGGATAGACATGGTATTCATCGTACTGAATGAGATTGACGACTCCTTTCATTTCTGGAATGAGCGCCAGCAGGATTCCTGTGTTCAACATCTCATCGAGAACGTCCAGCGGTTGTGACGGTGCCAGCAGGATTCGTTGCAGAGAACGGACGACTCCGGAGGATCGACGGAATTCCTCATCTATCAGGTAGAGAAACTCCTGGACCAAACGTTTCGCTTCAATACTCAGGGGGAGTCCAAGGCTGGCACATTGCTCGAATATCTTCAGCAACAGATGCGGATTTTCAAGAATGGCTTCCGAAGACTCAAAACTCAGCCCATTCTTGCCCGCTGCGATCCCACTTACGTTCATCCGACCCCTTGCTTTGCCTAAACGGTACTTGGGTTTCCTTGGGACAATCTTGTTGAGAAGCATCAGGTGTTGCTGTTTCAATGCCTCCATATGGCCGTGCAATTGCCCCAGGAACAGCTCAACGGCCTGCTGTCCGTTCTGGTTCTTAAAGAGCAGGGCCTCGGCCACCTTGATTTGGTGCTCGAAGTACAGTTGATCGCACTTGCGCCCAGCAATATGGTGTAGCCAGTTCCTAACCCTCCAGATGAAGGAGACCGCGTCGGACAGAACTTTAAATTCGTTATGAGATAGGTAGCCGAAATACTCCAGATCCCGCGGCTCCTTGATGTGGTACTTCGCCCAACCCAACCAAAGCATGGCATGGTAGTCTCGCAAGCCACCTTGGCCCTCTTTTACGTTTGGTTCCAACAGGTGGGAGGAATCACCGAATCGGATATGACGGCTCTCGTTTCTTGCCTCCAGCCATTGGATAAACTCCTTAGCTTTCTTGCGCAGAACCTTGCCACGCATCCCTTCCATGAGTTCTGAGTAGAGGGTGGAGATGCCACAGAGAAACCGGGCGTCCGCCAGCGAGGTCAGCACCTCGAAGTCCTGAGAGGCCAGGGTCAAGCATTCTTTCAGGGAGCGGGTCGCATAGCTGATTTCAAGGCCGAGGTCCCAGAGGGGATAGAAGATTTCCTGGACCAAAGCGGTCGCCTCTTTCGGAATCTTCTTCTTGAAAAGAAGGAGCACATCAATATCTGAATGCAGACACTGCTCTTTTCTGCCGTAGCCTCCGAGGGCTATGATGGCATAGGGGTTCTTTACCATCCCCATCTGAGGCCCAGCTGAGCTTCGGGCGAAACTTTCATGGAAGTAATCGTCCAGAAGATCGGCATGAAGAGTCAGAAAACTTGATTCCTCGCCGTTGAGAAAGCGAACAAGTAACTTCTGTTTCCTTGCCTGCAACTGGCTGACTGGCAATTCCATGGTGGACACATTAAGAACGCGGTTTACTTCACTTATCTATTTTGCGGCAGTCACCGGCGGGCTAGATAGCCTCTTTGCCCCTCTCCCCAGTTCTGATGCGAATTGCCTCTTCCAACGAGCTGACAAAGATCTTGCCGTCGCCTATCTGGCCAGTCTTTGCTCTGTGTTCGATAACCTTGACAGCTTCGGAAAGAAGTTCCGCAGGGACGACCACTTCTATTCTAACCTTGGGGACAAAATCCACTCTGTATTCTGCGCCACGATAGATTTCCGTATGGCCCTTCTGACGACCGAATCCTTTGACCTCAGTAACAGTCATGCCCTTGACATCTATCTCCATGAGGCCTTCCTTAACCTCATCCAACTTGAACGGTTTAATGATGGCTTCGATCTTTTTCATTTTTCCTCCTCCAACCTTGGGTGTTTGCCAAGCTAGAAGATTGTATGGGAGTCCTAGAGCAAGCGCAACGCCTTTCACCTTTAACCCGCGTTATTGACAACACGTCTAATTCGACCGCAAGTATCGCCGTCCTTGCCCCGACTGGTGAATAGTCACGCACTAAAAACTGTAGCCGGTTTCGCTGTGCTGGGTTACATCCAACCCTCTGACCTCCTCTTCTTCGGACACTCTCAGCCCCATGATTGCGTCGAGGATTTTTAGGATGACGAAGGTCATGACAAAGGCAAAGATGCAGGTGGCGACGATGGACAGAAACTGAATCCACAATTGTCCTGGATTACCGAAAAAGAGACCATTCGCCCCATCCGGATTCACTGCTGTACTGGCAAAAAGTCCTGTGGCGAGGGCTCCCCAGGTACCTCCCAGGCCGTGGATTCCCACTACATCGAGTGAATCATCGTACCCTAGCTTTGATTTGGCCAAAACACCCATGTAGCATATTACCCCGGCCAGGCCACCAATGATCACGGCTGAAATCGGGCTAACAAAGCCAGCGGCAGGGGTGATAGCCACAAGCCCGGCAACCGCACCGCTGGCTGCGCCCAGAGTGGTAGGTTTGCCATGAAGGATCCATTCGGCAAACATCCAACTCAGGGAGGCGACTGCCGCAGCCACGTGAGTGGTTACAAAAGCCCCGGCGGCAAGCCCGTTGCTGCCAAGGGCACTGCCTGCATTAAAACCAAACCAGCCGAACCAGAGAATTGCTGTACCGGTGATGGTCATGGGAAGATTGTGCGGAATGAATTGTTCCTTGCCGTAACCCTTCCTTTTGGAAATGATCAGGACTGCGGCGAGAGCAGAAACCCCGGAACTGATGTGGACCACGGTTCCCCCGGCAAAGTCAAGAGCTCCCAGCTTTCCCAACCAGCCGCCTGCGCCCCACACCCAATGTGCCAGCGGAGAGTACACCAGCGTGGACCACAGTGCAATGAACACCAGCAAGGCGCTAAATTTCATCCTTTCGGCGAAAGCACCGGTTATGAGAGCCGGCGTGATAATGGCAAACATGCACTGGAAGATCATAAATGCCTGATGGGGAATGGTATTGGCGTAATCCGGGCTGGGAGAGAGGCCCACCCCTTTGAGTCCGAACCACGAAAGGCTTCCCACCACGCCGCTGATATCGGGGCCAAAGGCCAGGGAGTAACCCCACAAGACCCAGATGAGGGTTACCAGGCCGATGATTATGAAGCTCTGCATTATTGTGGCCAGAACGTTTTTGTTTCTGACCATCCCCGCATAAAAGAGGGCCAAACCAGGAGTCATGAACATGACTAGGGCCGAACTAACAAGAATGAAAGCTGTGTCTCCCGCGTTTATCATTTGCATCCTCCTAAATGAAATTCTCTTGCTGAGTATCTGCTTGAACCGGATGGGAGACAAGAGCAACGGGCATGCCATTCGTACAAGTCGGTAGGAAAAATCCATGATTTCCATAGGATAGATGTGGGAGGCACGTTTTGCCGCGGATAAGAATACGACAAAATTGTATTAAATTCAATTTAACTAACAATGATAGATAGTTATATGAGCAGTCACAATCGGGAGGCCAAAGGAGGGCTGTTTCTGACGGGCAAGCAGATTCGAAACGGCTAGAACGAAATGCATGGCTCAGCGGTACCGGCGATAATCCACCCTGTATCTCTTTGCCTTATAGGTGAATTTGCGCACTGTTGTCTGAAGCAGTTCAGCGGCCACAGCCATATTTCCGCGGGTGTTCTTGAGGGCATCAATGATCATCTCTTTTTCGAGGCTGGCTATGGCCTCGTCAAGCGAGCGAACCGGCAAGGTATCCGATTGCTCGCCCGTTTGCAGGGTCGGAGGCAGGTGATAGCTTCGGATTACGCCGCCCTCGCACAGCAGAACACCTCTCTCGAGACAGTTTTCCAACTCGCGCACATTGCCGGGCCAGTGGTACTGCATGAGCATATCAATGGCCGGGGTGGAGAAGCGCCTGATGTCCTTGCTGTTTTCTTTGGCATACTGCTCCAAGAAATGGTCGGCCAGCAACAGGATGTCCGTCTTGCGCTCGCGCAGTGGCGGCAGATAGATGGGAAAAACATTCAGTCGATAGTAAAGGTCGCCTCGAAAAGTTTCATCCTCAACGGCCTGTTCCAGGTTCCTGCTGGTGGCCGCTATTATGCGCACATCTGACTTGATGGTATGGGTACCCCCGACCCGTTCGAATTCCTTTTCCTGCAGAACGCGGAGAAGGTTGGCTTGAACGTCCAAGCCAATGGAGCCGATCTCGTCCAGAAAGATGGTTCCCTTGTTGGCCAACTCGAACTTGCCGCGCTTTTGCTTGATGGCACCGGTGAAGGCGCCCTTCTCGTGACCAAACAACTCGCTCTCTATCAGAGTAGCAGGGAGGGCGGCACAGTTCACCTTGACAAAAGCATGTTTGGCTCGGGGGCTGTTGAAGTGAATGGCATTGGCGACCAGCTCCTTGCCGGTCCCACTCTCACCCCGGATCAGGACAGTGGCGTTGCTGCGGCACACTTGGGAGATCATCTGAAAGACCTCCCTCATCTTGTTACTGTTGCCGACGATGTTGGTAATGCTATGCTTGCTGGCAAGCTGTTGCTGCAACCGCAGGTTTTCTTCGTGCAGCGCCTCCTTTTCCAGTTGCAGCGTTTCCAGATTGATTACCCACTGGGCCAGCATGGTGGCAATGACCGTTAGAAGCCGCTCCCCCTTTTTGAGGTCGAAGGACGGATCATAAGGCAAATCCACACTGACTGCACCCACGACGTGCTGCCCTTTCTTTATGGGTACGCAGATGAAGGAGAGTTCTTCCTGATTCTGACGACGAGAGGCCGTGCGGTTGAGAAACAGGGGTTCTTCGCTGATCTTGGGCACTACAAAAGTCTTACCCTGCTGGATGACCCTTCCGGTTATTCCCTCTCCGGGTTTGTACCTGCCCCTTTGCATGGCGCTTCGGGAAAGCCCGTGTGCCACTTCAATCTGAATCTCATCCCTCAACGGATTGAGGATCGCGATTGTGCCTCGTCGCATGCCGAGCGATTTGGACAGAATCTCGAGTACCGAGTACAGAGACTTTTTGAGATCAATGGTACCACTCAGGGTCTTGGCGATTTCGTATAGGTAGGTGACTTCTTGGATCTTTTTCACCTTGTTGCCCCTTTCCTGACGTTTTTGCTGCGAGAAGATATAGATAACACAAAAATGTCCTATTGGAAATCGGTAGAAAAACAGCGGGCGGCACGCAGCTTTCAGTAAAAGGTTAACAGTCAACGGTAAACGGTAAGCAGCTGGACATATCTATTGGCAGGCACATAGCAGGGGGCAGAGGGTGTAGGCCCTTGCGGCCCGTTGGAGGTTGGAGGAGCGCTGCAGTTGAAGTTGGAGGCAAAGCGGAATGACGCGGGGACGCGGAGCCACGGCGAGGAAGTTGCGAAGTGACTAGTCAGTGGAGATTTGGGATTCTGGATGTGGCGTGTGAGATGTGGGACTTTATAATCTCAAAATTCGCAATTCGATGCTTCCCTTCCCTAATATGGTCCCTCAATGATAAATAACAGTACTCTCCATGGGCTCTCGGGAAAATCGTTTGGGCGGGCTAAGAAATTTCCCTAAAGAGGCTGTCCGATAACTCCTTTCTGGAAAGAAATATTTGCCTATTAGCTTTCTGCTGAACGTCATAGAATAGTTCTTCCCCTCCCCCCGAAAAGATCTCGGGATCTTCGATCGGCAGGGATTGAGGTGAGGGGGAGATATTAAGTGCTTGAATTCCCATTTAGTTTATTACCCTACTTTTACTCCACCTGTACGGACCGGGGTCAAGGTGCGAATATTGGGGACATAGGTAGCAAGTGCGCCAGAGACATGGGTGACAGGTGACGCAAGAGCTGAATTGTTGAAAAGTGTCAAACTGGCAACCGGGAATAATCCATTTTAGGGAGATGGGAATGGGAATCAGAGGTAGGCAGAGGCGAGGAAGGGTGGAGCGAACCGTTTTGTGGAACGTGGTAGTGCTGGTACTGAGCCTCGGCTTGCTGCTCAGTGGTTGTGCCGGTACTACCGCCCAAAAAAAGGCAGCGGGCGCAAGCCGCGCGAACCATGGGGGAGAGATTCCTGGCAGAGGGCCAGACCAGTATGGCCCTGGAGCAGTTTCTCAAGGCGCTGGGGGAATACCCCGACGACCCTTTTCTCTACTACGATCTGGCCTGGGCCTATGACTTGAAAGGGGCCCGCCACAAAGCTGAATACCGTCTCAAGGAGGCCATTCGGTTAAAACCAGACTATTCCATGGCCCTCAATTATCTGGGTGTTATCTATTTTCGCAGCGGCCAGGTAGACCTAGCCCGGATATTTCAGTGCGCCACGATGGTGCAATAGACCAGCGGATGCGAGTTC
>CP070692.1:1940925-1954662 GCA_020353215.1 Deltaproteobacteria bacterium | reverse complement strand
GTGGGCGGCATAACCTGCGTCAAAGATTTGACCCCAGATCGGATCGCCGAATTCATGTATGTGTGGGAGGAGACCCAGGATTTCATCGAAAAAGTCTATATCCCGGATCTTCTTGCCGTGGCCAGCTTTTACAAAGACTGGGGAGCCATCGGCGGTACCACCAACTTCCATGCATGGGGAGAGTTTCCGCAAAGCGACAAAGAGCCCGAAAGTTTGCTCATGCCTAGAGGCGTCATTCTAAATCGTAATCTGAACGGGGCGAAGATGGCCCGGCAGCAGCTGGTCACCGAGCACGTGGCCCGCTCCTGGTACAAAGGTAAAAAGGACAGGCACCCCTTTGAGGGTGAAACCCAACCGCAGCATGGTGACTATGAAACCAACGGCAAATACACCTGGCTCAAGGCGCCCAGATACGAAGGCTCGGCGTGCGAAGTAGGCCCCCTGTCTCGGGTTCTGGTGGCGTACGCCAAAGGCGACAAGGCCACGCAGGCTCTGGTTAACAAGACCCTAGCTGATTTGGGTATCCCAGTGGGCGCTCTGTTCTCCACCCTTGGCAGGACGGCTGCCCGTGGTCTGGAAACTGTCATTATCGGCCGGGCCATGCCTGGGTGGATCAATGAACTGGTGGCCAACTTGAAGAAGGGAAACGACAAGACTTATACACCCTGGAAGATGCGCGATGGCATGGGATACGGCCTCAACGACGTGCCCAGGGGTAGTCTGGGTCATTGGATCCAGATCGAAAAAGGGAAGATCAAGAACTACCAGTACGTGGTACCCTCTACCTGGAACCTTGGTCCGCGCGATGCAAGAGGAACAAAGGGGCCGGTGGAGGAGGCGCTTATCGGCACACCCATTGCCGATCCAAAGCGGCCGCTGGAGGTCTTGCGAACGGTTCACAGCTTTGATCCCTGCATCGCCTGCGCCGTGCACGTTATCGATCCTGACTCTAACCAGGTTTATAAGGTCAGGGCGACCTAAGGGCGATTCATCTTTTCCGCTCTGAAGAAGGGCCTCGGAGCTGCATAAAGCACGGTTCCGGGGCCTCTTTTTTGAAAAACCACAGTACTCCGATACTCCATCGCTTCAGTAATGCCAACACTACCCAAGCCACCTGGCAGCATGAACCCCCTTGGGGGCCGATCAGAGCCAGGTATTCTGGGCCTGGATTCTTTCGTTCAAAGAGGTTTTCGGTTGTTTTACTTTGTTCGAGCGACATCTGGATGTTAAAATAAATATTTGTTTCAGTGGATCACATGGGATCCACGTATAGATTTGAACACAAGAGACAGAAGATGGAACCAAAGCAGATCTTGATCCTCGGGGTGGGAAACCTCTTGTTCACCGATGAAGGGGTGGGGGTCCGAGTGGCGGAATCCTTGCAAGACCGCTACGAGTTTTCTGATAATGTCAAGGTGGTGGACGGTGGGACACTAGGAATGAATCTTCTTGGGGTCGTTTCAGGGGTTGATCACCTCATTGTCGTGGACGCAGTCAAAAACGGACGTGCCCCCGGCACCCTTTACCGGCTGGCAGGGGAGGAGATTCCGAAGCGAATTCTGGCCAAAAACTCCCTTCACCAGGTGGACCTGCTGGAGGCCCTGACATGTTGTCAGGCTCTGGACAAGGTTCCGGAAACGGTAATATTGGGAGTTGAACCTGAGGATATCACCACGCTTGGGATCGATATGACCCCAACTGTGCGTGCCAGAATAGACGACCTTATACAAGCGGCTTTAAAAGAGCTAATCAGATTGGGAGGAAGCTACTGTTCCAAGAAAGAAGGGGATAGTTGTATGGATTCAGAGTTCGTCAGAAGAATCTGACCCCACCTTGAAATAATTGGGAAGAATCAGATAATGTCGGGGCAGGCAACCGCGATCCGTCATTCCGGCCTCCGCGGGAACGACAGTCTTGCAAAAGGCTTGTGGGAATTGGACCCGCAGACGCTGACCTCAAGACAATTGATCTGGGCGACAGTCCGTCGAAATCTGGCTGTAGATCACAGGAGAGTTGTGCATGTGCTTGGCGATACCAGCGAAGATCGTGAATATCGAAGATAATATGGGTACGGTGGACATGGTCGGCGTCCAGAAAAAGGTGAGCCTAATCCTGCTTGAGGATATCCAGGTGGGTGATTATATAATCGTCCATGCGGGATTTGGTATCCACAAGATCGACGAACAGGTGGCCCACGAATCTCTGAAAATTCTGCGAGAGGCAGCGAGTCTGTTGGACGACGACACGGCGTCAGAGCCGATGGAAGATGAGATCAGGGGTTTCGGAACGGAGCATGATGGATAGCGCTTGAGCCCCGCTTGAGCGGCAGCCTACTGTCAAGCTCTTACGTTTGATTGGCAACTACTATTTCCTAAAAAAAAACTTACCGGCCGTCTTGATCTTACTGGCCGTCTTCTTTATCTCCTGAGCTTCCCTGACCCCGGGGATGGATTCCAGATTGTCTTGAAGAAACCTTTCGTTTTCCTCCGGTTGGTCCTGGGGAGACGACGGGGCCTGCCCCTCTTTCTGGGCGCCTACCCAGGTCGAGATTTCTTCCTTTTCCCTTCCGGTTGCTTTTTTGAATTCGCGCACACTTCTACCCAGGGCGCGGCCAAGTTCCGGGAGACGCCTGCCGCCAAAGAGGAGGAGCACAATGATCAAGATGACCAGAAGTTCCGGAGCACCCAAGCCAAACATGGGTCCCTCTTCAAGCGAGTTGACCGATTCGCCGGTTGAGCCCGGCTGTTCAAGAGCGAAGACCAGAAGCGGGTAGTCCGCCGGCGATGACAACCGAGTGAAAAATCAAAACCGGCTAAACCGATAATACCTTACTATGCATAACTATGGAGGCCGCTCAACAGAAAATTGACACCGAAATAAGTAAACAGCACGCAAGCAAAACCGATAATGGACAGCCAGGCCATCCTCGGGCCGTGCCAACCTCTAACCAGTCTGGAGTGAAGCATGAGGGCGTACACCAGCCAGGTGATCAGAGACCAGGTCTCTTTGGGATCCCAACTCCAGTAAGTGCCCCAGGCCGAATTGGCCCAGACCGCACCGGTGATAATTCCTACGGACAGGAGCAGAAAGCCGAAAATCACATTCTGATAAATGAGCTCATCTAGTGTCTTGATGTTGGGCACCCGCCGCAAGACCGAGGAGCCGGGGTTGTTCGACGCGCTCGCGCGGCACTTGATCAGGTAGAGAATTCCTATACCGCTGGCCACGGCAAAGGCAGCATATCCCAGAAAGCAGGTGATCACGTGGGCGATGAGCCAGTTGCTTTTGAGTGCCGGGATCAAAGGCTGTATTTGGCTCTCCATACCAGGAGAGAAAGACGCATAGGCCATGGCCAGGAACGCCAAGGCGAGGGGAAACACACCCAGAGCCCGACTGCGATAGCGGATCTCCATAATAAGGTAGACGAGGACCACCGACCAAGCACCAAACACCAGAGATTCATAGAAATTGGACAAAGGCGCGTGACCGATCCCCAAACGATACGATTCTACCCATCTGAGAACAAGGCCCACCGTCAGCACGATCAATCCCATCCAGGCGATCCCAGTGGCGATTTTGCCCAGCAACTCTCGGCGGAATAGCCAGCCCCCGCAATAACAAAGGGCGGCTCCCAGCAAGATAAAAGTAACCACACTAAGAAGTAGTGAACTAGTCATGTTCATTCTCACTCAAGTCCAGGTCGGAGATCTCCTGGGTCAGTTGGTTAAATTCACGTTCAAAGGCCAGGATATGCTTGTTGGCGTTTCCTGCCATCAGTACCCGGGTGCCCTTGGATTCCGAACTAAACACCAGCCAAATCCTGCGATGGCTGATGTACATGGCGATAATCATGCTGAGGAGCATGAGGATGAAGCCGATATAGATTACCCAGACGCCCGGGTCTTTGGTCACCTGAAGCCCGGTATAGAACCGATTTACGTATTCTATCACACCGATACCAGTATTCCCTATCTTATTGCCATGGAAGTCAGGTTCCTTGACCACGACCCAGGTACCTGCCGGTTCTTTATTTTCCTGGGCCATAGCCACAAAGAACGCCGGGCCGAAAGTGCCAATATTCTGAGCAAAGTCCATCACCACCAATCGATTTTTGGTGCCAGGGATGTTGACGGCTTGACGAAACGGTACCTGTAACCGCTTGGATTCAGAGGTTTTCAGATCCGTGAGGTTCAAGACTATCCCGGTGGGTTGACTACCATAAGTCGATTGATAGAACGTCATGCCTTTATAAGAAAAGGGGTCGTTGACGCGGATGGCAGCCTGTTGCACGATCTTGCCCTGCTCCAAGATGCTAACGTCGGAGCGAAACTCCTTGGGGGCACCCGTGTCATAGAAATCCACGGTGAACTTGTCGCACCGAATCTCAAATCCCAAGGGCACTGTGCCTTTTTCCCCTCTCAGTTGAACCGTGCTCTTCGCCTCCTTCTCGTTAATGTTGACAAAGCCCTTGAATCCGAAAATCGAGCCGAGCAAGGCCCCGACAAGGATGAGTAAAACACTGAGGTGAATAAAATAGGCACCCAAACGTCCGATGCGACCCTTCTCTGCTACGGCCTGCCAGGCACCATTTTCTTCACGCCAAGAAGAATAAGAAAACCTCTTGCTGAGAAGAGGAGCAATGACTCTCTGCGTTTCCGCAGGGGTGCAGGCAAGGCGAATGTCGGTATTGGTCTGCATCTTCTGCACCCTAGTGGGGCCAATTAGTCTTCTCGCTGCCTCCAGTGATTTGAGCGTTTTGGGCAGACGGCGCAGGGAGCAGATGATGAGGTTGATGCTCAGCAGGATGAGTAGCACCTGAAACCACCAGGAATGGTACATGTCGGCCAGGTCAAGCAGTTCAATGAGAGCGTTCAACTTTGGACCGTATTGACTGAGACGCTGCTCCGTGGTGGCCCCTTGGGGGATGAGGGTGCCCAAGATCGAGGTCGCGGCCAGGGCACCGAAGATGAACAGGGTGAGCCTCACCGAGGCCAGAAAATCATGAATTCGTTCGGAAAACGTCTTGTTGTGACCCATATAGTCCTTTCCTAAAGAAAAATCGTCGGATCATAACATGATCTCCTGTCCCTTTCAACTGACCCTGGACACCCAATCATCCAAAATCATGGGTCAGAAGAGACTCTCTTTGCGCCAGCAGGAAAAGCTACGCCAAAACGCGCAAGTCGCATTACTGTTTGGAAGAGAGTTATTCTTTGTCGGTAGGCTTCGTTCACGACTCACAGCCAGCGCTCTTCTGCCTCATGGCTCCAGAACGGTGGCTCAGGTGCACTCTGCTTCACAACTCCCCTACAATGGGAGCGTTATCACCTATCAATCGATGAACTGCCTGGTTCGATGGTACATTACTGGTGCTATCGTCAGTTTCTAGGAGTAACTCGGGACTCTCGGACCCCACTGTCTGGACACTTCATGCACCTCTTTTCGGCGTATCGTACCCTTCGAGTCTTGCCGCTCGGCGACAAACTAGAACGTGACGATTTATTTCGGTGCACCCCTCCAGGAAACGAAAAGATAATTATTGATAAAATTTGGCCTTCATGCTATGTATCAGCCGATTTTTACAACTCTACTCCACAGACGGAAGGAAGTATAAGCTTGTGATTCTGGATCCCATCTTGGGCTGGTTTTCAAGTGATCTGGCAATTGATCTGGGTACAGCCAATACCCTGGTCTATGTCAAGGGTAAAGGCATTGTGCTTAGCGAGCCTTCTGTCGTTGCAGTGCGCAAAGACGGGCGGGGTTCCAATAAGGTTCTGGCGGTAGGCAAAGAGGCTAAGATGATGCTGGGGCGGACTCCCGGCAACATTGTGGCCATTCGTCCCATGAAAGATGGAGTGATAGCCGACTTTGAGATAACCGAGACCATGCTCCGGCACTTCATCAGAAAAGTGCACAACCGTCGCTCCCTCATTCGGCCCCGCATTATCGTGTGTGTGCCCTCGGGGATTACCCAGGTGGAAAAACGGGCAGTTCGCGAGTCTGCCGAGTCAGCTGGAGCTCGAGAGGTTTTTCTGATCGAAGAGCCAATGGCCGCTGCCATAGGTGCCGGGCTACCCATCACTGAACCCACAAGCAATATGGTACTTGACATTGGGGGGGGTACAACAGAGGTGGCAGTAATCTCGCTGGCCGGCATCGTGTATAGTAAGTCGGTGCGGGTTGGTGGCGACAAGATGGACGAGGCAATCCTGCAGCACATCAAACGAAAGTACAACTTGCTCATTGGTGAGCGCACCGCAGAGCTGATTAAAACGACAATAGGCAATGCATTCCAGGTAGATAAAGTTGAGCGGATGCAGATCAAGGGGAGAGATCTCGTCTCGGGTATACCGAAAATAATAGAGATTGACTCCGACGAGGTGAGAGAGTCCATAACAGAGCAAATCGAGACCATAGTAGAGACGGTGAAGATAGCCCTTGAGCAGACTCCACCCGAACTGGCTGCTGATATCGTGGACAGAGGTATCGTGCTGACCGGAGGTGGGGCACTAACGAAAAATCTGGACAAGCTCTTACGAGAGGAAACAGGGCTTCCTATCACGATTACTGAGGACCCGTTATCCACTGTCGTCCTGGGCTCTGGAAAGACCCTGGATAATTTGGATATTCTTCGAGAGGTCATGATTTAGTCCGGGCCTCTGAATACTAATGAACGCAGGCGGGAGCACAAACGGGCATGACCCCAGTCCTCGTTTCAAGGAAACAAGGTGCCGGTGACCAGCCAATTGCGCAAATTTCTTCTCCCCATACTGATCTTTCTTCTCGCCCTTAGCCTTATCTCAGCGAATTTCCACACCCATAAGAACATGAGTTTCCTCGAATCGTTGGTTGTGGAAATCACTGCCCCAGTGCAGAAGGTAGTGCGGGACGTGGTCAAGGGAGTAGGAGATGTTTGGCGTGGTTATTTCCACTTGGTTGGTCTGGAGAGCGAGAACACGGCCTTAAAAGGAGAACTCCAAGAACTCAGAAGGCAGCTTAACGACTATCGAGAGGCATACCTTGCTAATCAGCGCTTGCGTGCCTTGCTAAATTTCAAGAAATCCATCGCCACCCCTCTCCTCCCCGCTGAAGTGGTAGCCTTTGATCCCTCGGGGTGGTTTCAGACAATCCTCATAGACAAGGGTAAGAAGGATAGAGTCGTGCGCGATATGGCAGTCGTAAGTGCAGACGGACTGGTGGGACGGGTCATTGGGGTCAGCGCCCATCATGCCAAAGTACTCCTGATTCTTGATGGTAACAGTGCGGTGGACGCTTTGGTCCAGCGATCGCGAGTCCGCGGTATTTTGGCTGGGAGAGGGCGCCAGCGGTGTCTGCTTAAATATGTGCAGCGCAATGAAGATGTGCAGAAGGGAGATCAGGTGATATCTTCCGGTATGGGCGGAGTGTTTCCCAAGGGTTTGCTCTTGGGTAAGGTTGAAAATGTAGTTCGTGGCAGCTCGGGTTTGTTTCAGACCGTGGAGGTAGAACCTGCAGCGGACTTCAGCCGGCTGGAGGAGGTAATGGTGGTGGTGCAGCCTCCACCGGAGGACCCCGCTCGCATTGGCTCAGGTAAGAGTTCGTGACCATACGCAACGTCTTTGTTTACCTCGTATTGATCTTGGGGGCATATCTGTTCCAAACGGTTCTCTATCCACTTTTTATTTTGCCTGAACTCCGGATCGATCTCTTTCTCATCCTGGTGATCCACTCCAGCTTCTCTCAGGGGAAATCGAGGACACTCGTGTTGGCACTTTTTCTCGGGCTGCTGATGGATGTGGGATTGCCGCTGAAAGGATTCTTCCACCCTTTGATATATCTGGGAGTAGCCCTGCTGGCTTCACCGCTGTGGCACAACTTGAATCTGCACAGCAGGCACTACCAGGCCATCTTCATTGGTATTTGCGCCATGCTCGAGGGCGGGGCCATATGGATCATCCTGAGGCTCCAAGGAGCCGAGCTTGCTGAAGTGCCTAATATGTTGCAGATTCTGGTGTGGCGAAGCTTGACGAGCAGTCTCGTTGGCCCTTTTTTGTTGTCCGCGCTGGAGCGCCTAGATCAGTGGCTTAGCACCCTCATGGTTCTTCAGGAGTCCAAGCAAGGATGAGTCCTTTAAGGCCGCTAAGCGTTTCGGACGGAAATGGAGAACGTTTACGGTTTCAGGTGGCCATGTACCTGGTCGTGGTGGTTTTCGTGGGTTTACTCTTACGCCTGTGGTACCTGCAACTGATCCATGGGGAAACCTACCGTAGTCTATCGGAACACAACAGGATTCGTATTGAAGATATCGCTCCGACTCGAGGGATTATCTATGATCGTTACGGGCGGATTCTGGTTGACAACCGCCCTGCATTCAAACTGGCGATTGTGCCGGAGGATGTCAGTGACCTGCAGCAAACTCTTTTTCATTTAAGTCAGATACTGGGAGTTGACCGAGGCCAGCTATCGGAGAAGATCCAAGGGGCGCCCAAAGGTGCGCCATTTCGTCCGATAGTTCTCAGACGGGATATGACCAGGGATCAGTTGGCGGCGGTGGAGAGCCATCGGTTTCACTTGCCCGGCGTCATGGTCCAGATCGAGCCGAGGCGAAGCTATGAACGGCCATCCTTCGCGGCCCATCTCATTGGCTACTTGGGGGAGATAGAAGAGGCGCAGCTTAAAGATAGGCGACCCCAGGGATACAAGCTCGGAGACTACTTGGGCAAGTACGGAGTTGAGATGGAATGGGAGGGGATGCTGAAGGGCAAGCGTGGGGGTAGACAGGTTGAGGCGGACGCGATGGGTCGCCAGCTACGTATCCTCCGAGAGGTTTCCTCACGACCTGGACGGAATTTGGTTCTTGCTCTGGACGCACGTTTGCAGCACCGTGCAGAAGCTGTTTTGGAAGGGAAGGCGGGCGCCATAATCGTACTGGATCCAGACAACGGTGATATCCTTGCGATGGCCAGCAGCCCTGCCTTCGACCAAAACCAGTTTGTGCGGGGATTCTCATCCAGTGAGTGGCAGGCCATTGTGGGTGACCCTCTTCATCCTCTGGAAAACAAGGGGATTCAGGGCCAGTACCCACCGGGATCCACCTTCAAACCGGTAGTGGTCGCCGCCGCTCTGGAAGAGGGAGTGGTTGAGCCAGGGACCGTGCTGAATTGCCAGGGCGAGTATCGCTTGGGCAATCGTACCTATCGTTGTTGGAAGAAGGAAGGCCACGGCCAGCTTGCCCTCCGTGAGGCCCTAGTTCAATCCTGTGATGTTTACTTTTACCAACTTGGCCAGATGCTGGGTGTGGATCGCATGGCTTCCTATGCCCGGCTTTTTGGCCTGGACAGCAGGACCCAAATCCGGCTCAACAATGAAGCGCGAGGGCTGGTCCCTACTTCACAGTGGAAGCTGAAACGCTACTCGGTTCCCTGGCAAAAGGGTGAAGATCTCAATGTGGCCATCGGCCAGGGATTCTTGCTTGCCACTCCAATCCAGATAGGAATGCTCTATGGAGCCATAGGCAATGGGGGCAAATTCCTGAGACCGCGCGTGGTATTAAGGGTTGAAGACACCAGTGGTCGGCTGGTCCACAACGTGTATCCTGACATGCTGAGGAAGCTTGCTCTAAGACCGGCGACACTTTCCTTTCTCCAAGAGGCGCTGGTGGGAGTAATTCAGGAACCCTACGGGACCGGGCGGGCTGCCCAGCTACACGGCATAAAGATGGCTGGAAAGACTGGCACCGCCCAGGTTGTGCGGATGGCAGACGATGAGGAGGAGCAAGATGCAAGCGAGGTGCCGTACGAGTTTCGAGATCACGCCTGGTTTGTAGCCTACGCACCGGCTGAAACGCCGGAAATCCTGGTGGTAGTGCTGGTGGAGCATGGCGGCCATGGCGCCTCTGCTGCGGCACCCTTGGCCCGGCAGGTGATGGAGGAATACTTTAAAAGCCGGCCACGGGTCAAGACGGCGCAGAGCTCGGCAGACAGCGATAAGCCGGCACTGGGCATCAACCAGCAAGCAGCGGCCAGCGGGCAGCAAGCCGTAAGATGATAGCACTCAGGGCCAGAAGCTAGGAGCAACGCGGCGCGAGGCCTAAGGTGCCGGTCTCATGGAACAGAATCAGACAATTCATTATCTTGTTCCCTGAGCCCCATGCCTGCAGCCTTATGCCAAAGCGAGGATGAGGGCCAGGTCCCCATCTTGGCGAGCAAGGACAATTGACCAATGATCGATCGACGTTTGATTCAGAACTTTGACTGGCTGCTGCTGCTGTTGGCGTGTGCCATTGTAGCAACGGGTCTGGTGATCTTGTATAGCGCCGTGTCCTCAGGCGGTAAGGCGCACAGCGGTATACTCATGCGCCAGATATATTGGCTGGGGATAGGATTTGTGGCGATGGCGTTGGCCTTCAGCTTGGATTATCAGTGGTTGGAACGGTTCGCCTATCCTTTATATATCGGCGGTTTGCTCCTGCTGGTGGCTGTGCTCGTCCACGGCAAGACCGTGTCCGGGTCCAAGCGCTGGCTCGACCTAGGATTGGTGGTTGCCCAGCCTTCGGAGTTGATGAAACCACTTCTGGTCATCGCTTTGGCACGTTACTTTGCCAGGCAGGAAAAGCGCGACGGCTACCGGATTCGTGATTTGGGTTTGCCTGCCATCATCGTGGTGATACCCGTGCTGTTGGTATTGCTGGAACCGGACTTGGGCACTGCCATGATCCTACTGATTATCTCGGTCTCGGTGGTCCTCTTCGTTGGCGTCCAACCTTTTTCCCTCCTGGTTTTGGCAGGGTGTTCATTGGGCTCTCTTCCCCTCCTATGGTTTCTGATGAAAGGGTATCAGCGCCAGCGAATCCTCACTTTAATCGAGCCAAGCAGAGATCCGTTGGGGGCCGGATACCATATTATCCAGTCAAAAATCGCCGTCGGCTCAGGCCAGTTTTGGGGTAAGGGATTCCTGGAAGGTACCCAGAGTCAGCTGAGGTTCATACCCGAGCACCATACTGATTTCATTTTCTCGGTACTGGCCGAGGAGTGGGGTTTTTTGGGTAGTATTTTGCTACTGGGGCTCTTCCTGTGTCTACTCCTGAGGGGTTTGAGTCTGGCCCGACGCTCGCGGGACCATTTTGGTGCCCTGCTTGGCTTCGGAATAACTGTTATCCTGTTTTGGCATGTAGCCGTGAACATCGGTATGGTCTTAGGCATGTTGCCGGTTGTGGGTATTCCTCTCCCATTGGTGAGTTATGGTGGCTCATCGGCCGTGGTGACCATGGCAAGTATTGGCATCTTGCTCAACGTGGGCATGCGGAAGTTTGTCTTTCAGAAATGAAAAGGCGCAGCCGATAGAGCTGGGGGGATATTGTGATTTTTTTTACTTTTTTTCTTGCAATGTAGATTTTTGTGTGATAATAAAAGCTCCCGGACAGAAACAGAACACTTGCCACACCAAATTTCGTACCAGAATCACTCTTTTCGATCAAAGTTTTCTTATGACAGCTTTATGCTTTAGCAGCGGGAAATAGACTGCGCCCTAACGGTTTGGAAGCGGCTGTTCCCGGCAAGGGTTTTCTGAGGCGCATAGATTGTTACAGATTTAACAAAGGTAAGTTCGCCGCTGATGCGGTGGCGTGGAGAGAGATCCGGAGACCCAAGTCATGATAAACCCCGATATCACCCTGTTGATCCAGATGATAAACTTCTTGACTCTTTTGTTCTTCTTGAATCTCTTCCTTTTCCGGCCTATCCGAAAAATCATCAACGAACGCAATCAAATCATCGACAACTTCAACAAAGACATAGCATCCATGACGGAAGCAGCCCAGGAGTCCATGGATGAGTTTGAGCGCAAGATCTTGCAGGCCAGGAAAGAGGGAATTGTCAAGGTTCAAGAGATGAAGGAAGAGGGCGATAAAGCAGAGACGACGCTCATCGAGTCTACCACCAAAGAGATTCAGGGTAAGATCGAGGAGGCGCGAAACAAGGTGGCGGCCGATATCCAGGCGGCTCGTACTCAGCTACAGACTCAAGTTCATGCATTCTCTCTTGCGGTTACCGAGAAGATCCTGGGGAGGAGCGTTCAATGAGATGGTCGAGGCAGGAAAGGATCCGCAGGATCTTTAGAATAATGGGATGCTGCGGTTTCGTTATGCTGCTATGGACAGGCATGGCCAGCGCTGCAGAGGGTGCACCTTCCATGTGGCCAGATTTCTGGCAGCGGGTGCTGAACTTCGGCATTATGGCGGCAGTGCTTATATTTCTCTTTAAAAAACTTAATCTGAAGGACTTCTTTACCAAACGCACCGAAAAGATCGCCAACACCCTCAATGATCTGGAGCTTAAGAAGAAAGAGGCCGAGAAAACCTACGAGGAATACAAAAAGAAGCTGTCAGAGTTGGACAAGGAAACTGAGCGTATTCTAGTGGAGTACACCGAACTGGGCGAGAAGGAAAGGGCCAAGATTATTGCCAACGCTGAAAAGGCTGCAGCGGAGATCCGGGAGCAGGCGGAAATTGCCATTCAACAAGAGCTCCAGAGTGCCAAGGCTGAACTGCAGCGGGAGATCGCCGACCTTTCCGTGACCGCGGCCGAGGCGGTCCTCAAAGAAAAAATGGGGAAAGAAGATCAGCAAAAGCTGGTTGATGAATTCATGACAAAGGTGGTGGAGGCCAAGTGACCAATCAGATTCTAGCCAAAAGGTATGCGAAAGCGCTGCTGACATTAGGTCGCGAAGACGACAACTACGAGAAGTATGGCGAGGAACTGGATCAATTCGTGACCCTTTGGGATATGGAGCCGGAATTTGCCGATGCTGCTTCCAATCCGCTCTACGCCAAGGAAAGTCGTAGGGCTATCTGCCGAGCGGTGCTTGACAAAATGGAATTGTCCGCGGTTTTCAAGACCTTGATTGATCTGATGATCGAGAAAAACCGGTTGGGCATTATCGGAGAGGTTCGCAGCTTCTATCAAAGACTTCTTGACGAACTGGCAAATCTCAGCAGGGCAAAGGTGGCCAGTGCTACGGCTCTGTCCGACGAGGCAGTGGAAGCCATCAAGGTTTCCCTGGAAAAAGCGACCGGCCGCAGCATCGTGTTAGAGCTAGAGGTTGAACCCGAGCTTATTGGCGGAGTGGTGGCTCGGGTGGGGGATTTGGTTTTGGACGGCAGCGTCAGGACGCAACTGGCGAGCATCAAAGAAAATTTAATAAAGGGGTGAGACGAGCCGATGGAAATCAGGGCCGAAGAAATCAGTCAAATTATCAGGGAACAGATCAAGGACTATGACAAGAAGGTTGAACTGAGCGAGACTGGCACCGTTCTCACTGTTGGTGACGGTATTGCCCGCGTCTATGGGGTGGAGAAGTGCATGCTCATGGAGTTGCTGGAGTTTCCCACCGAGCATGGCGTTATTTATGGCCTCGCCCTCAATCTGGAAGAAGACAATGTGGGTTGCGCCATCATGGGCGAAGATATCCACATAAAGGAAGGTGCTGCCGTAAAGCGCACCGGTCGCATTGCCGAGGTACCGGTGGGCGATGCGGTTATGGGTCGGGTGGTGGACGGAGTGGGGCAGCCTCTGGACGGCAAGGGTCCCATCGAGACCACCGAGTTTGCCCGAATCGAGCGGATCGCCCCCGGTGTTATTCACCGCCAGCCTGTGAATGAACCCATGTATACTGGGCTCAAGGCCATCGATGCCATGACCCCGGTGGGCCGGGGTCAGCGTGAGCTGATCATCGGCGACCGCCAGATCGGCAAGACCGCCA
>CP070692.1:1927031-1940825 GCA_020353215.1 Deltaproteobacteria bacterium | reverse complement strand
TGCGGATCGATAAGTGAAATTGCACCCCTTGCAGGGGAAGCTGCGAAACAACGTGCATCTGAGCCACCTCTATTTCACTATCTCAGCCCAGCAAGGGCCAGCAGAGAAATTTGATGCTTTCTCAGACAAAACCCTGCCATCAATGATGCGAAAATGCATCAGCGAGCACTAACCGCAGTCCCGCCATGGGGGACTGCGGGACTGCAAGCGAAGTACAATAAGATCAGATATCTTCCTTACATTTCGAAGACTCCCTGCAGCTTTCTGCAGGGATCTTCCATTGCACGTTGTGGAGCAGTTTTCCCTTCTAGCGCAAAGACACTTTCTTGCAAAAAGGAATTTTTGCGGAAACTCCTGGAATGTCCCGCCTTGACAGGCCCTGTTACCTTATGTCAAAGTGAGTAATGGTCTCAAGGGAACTTCCCAGAGTTTCCAGAGACCAGGGACGGCAGTTCCTGCGCTTCTAAAGAAGGAAGTTTTCCTTCAATCTTTTGCCCCGGAACCGCACACTGTCCATGACGTATTAATCGACACCTACTTCTTTCCAAGCCGTTTCCATCCGTAGGCGTGGGCTTTACGCCCACCCGCTGTGGCAACTGTCCAGTTTTTCGGGCGGGAATAAATCCCGCCCCTACGCAAGATGAGAGGATCATATGTGCAGTAATTCTTTCGTCTTGTATAGAATGGATCCGTAACCGTCTGTTTGTCTATCTGGACTTTTGGTTCTTCGAGTATTCGCCCAGGTAATCGGGCTCACACTTTTCGGGAGAAAACCCAGGCCACCGGAAAGACAAGTGATACCCGGGCACGGACGCAGGGAATACTTATGACACACGGGGCCGCTGGCCCTGAGCTCCGGAGGTGAAACCATGAGCAACCCCTTACGCTACAACATTGGAGAGGCGAGATTGTCCTATACTGGCCGTCATGAACCTAGGGAGATGAACAGTGCGAAAGTATCCACTTTTAACTCTAGGCACAAAGAAGTGTTAAGCTTCTATGGGATTGAGTTGGCCAAAGGCACGGTGTTTGTGATTGATGATCGGGTCAATGGGCTCTCTAATCTGGGCGTATTCAGGGGTAAGCAACTCCGCCAAGGAGTGATACTGGCGGCGGCACTGCCGGCGGCAGCGGTTGTCATGCACGGTTTCGATGCCTTGAAGAATGTGCCCAAAGACCAGCAAACGAAAACACTCATTAACCGCTGCAAAAGGGATAACGACCGGACAGCTGCCCAGATTATGAGCGAGGTCCTGCAGATAACTGCCGAGACTTTTGATCTCGGCGAAGAGGTTATCATTGAGAGTGCCATAACCGAGGGCGTGCGTGTCAAACCCGGGTTGGAGGCAGGCGGCAATCCCACCATTTCAGTGGGCGCCCTTTTTGGCAAACAGGAGCACTGCAGTCGCTATGGCCGCGGGCTAAGCAAGGAAGTCAGCAGGTTATCCATGGGATCGGACGTAATCGACGGAACCGGGAAGTCGGTGAAAGGTCTTCACAGCTCGCTCACAGCCCTTTTTATCACCGAGTCCGATTTCAAAAGGCATCTGCCTGACATTTACATCGAGCGCTGGATGGCAGGAGCCATGTTCCCGGAGTTCAACCCCAGAGATACCGAACTGAAAGAGGAGGTGCAAATCATCGCCGATGCCTGTGGGGTAAAGGACTTCTCCGAAATGACGGCTTACTTCCTTGACCGACCGCGCCACCATCTAGCTATGGACCAGCTCAATGCCCTCGGCGTGGCAACTCCTTACGATAAGGACGGCGACCTGTTCCCAGCGCTGGTTATGGGTCTGGAAGGGCTGCGCTTTCCAGATGGCCGCGGTCTCACCAGTATGATCGGCGAAATCGGTGGAAGCGCTGAATGGGCCGTTGGTGCGTTGCCGTTGGTGTGGCGTGGAGGCCAGAGCTTGGGTATGCTCACGAGTCAGAGTTCCCTCACTAGAAAAGACCTCTCTCCAGAGGAACTGTGGAATGAGCGCTTCCACTATACGGAGGATGAGCTTATTCTCCTCCAAGACGCACGATTCGAGCAGAAACCATTTTTCACGGTACGAGACATAATGGACAGACCTTTCGCCGGAGGAGTCAGCGCTTTCAGCGCTATCTCGGACAATTACTTCTTACCTCAACTCGAGGGAGTCAGGATAGATCCTCAGCAAGAACTGATGTCCACAAATACCCTTATGATCAACTCCCTCGGCATTGTTGAGCACTGGCACCTCACGTTCAAATTCGTTGAAAGCCTCGAGGTTACTTCCCAGAAAATGAGATCTCCGAAATCCCAATTGGACAAGCTCGAGACAGCGGAAATAGAGAGACGCGTTAAGGCCATGGCCAACAACGAAGTTGAACGTTTCAGACTCAAGCACTTTTTTGTAAACGAATACTATCCAGCTATTATTCACACGGACGGCAAGATCGTTGTACTCGAAAAGACGATCGAGGCCCTGATCGCCCGGGGGGTCCTTACTGAGCGTGATCGGAAGATCGTCAGTGCAGTTGTTGAGGCAGTGCCCGAGTGGTTTGCCGGCTCGGTTTAAAGACGAACAAGAAAGCACCCAGACCACAATGGGTCGAGGTGCTTGGTCTTACCTTAGTGTTGCGGGTCCACACCGACAAAAACAGCTACGCAAGACCGATACAACGACATCTGGGACCTTGCTAGCCTCGAACAGCGTCTTACGGACCGTCAACTATGGCTTCGACCTGTCCAAGCCTATGCAAGGTCCGCCTGTTGGCAGGAACTTAATCTAGAGCTTTTTCCCTAGTTGTCGGTTTGCAGCTTTAGGGATTGCTGGTGCGCCTGAAAGGATTCGAACCTCTAGCCGTCCATGCCCTGGTTTCAACATCTCGATTGATCTAACGTTTTCCCTTGCTACACCAGATTTGCACCTGTTTCAGATAAATAAAGCATCCGGGCCCATCGAAGATCCCGCTATGCGGGGGAGGACCCGGCTTTGAGCTGCCCCCAGAGGGGGCTGACTAATCTCAGCCCAGATCGAAAAGGAGTCCCCGCTCGAGTAGGCTACGCCACTCAGCGGGACAGGTAGCAGTCAGAATAGATTTGCCTTGACAATCCATTTATCATTATTATTTGACTTCATGGATCGTTCTTCAGTGTTGATCAAAGGCGAAAGTTTCTTCCATTCTGGGTTCTGGCTACTGAGTACTGGCCCCGGTCGTTTCCCGCAGAGCCTTAGTTCTCTGACCCCCGATGGCGGGATCTTCCACTGGTCCACCGAAGAACCCGCTGTGCGGGCGGGGACCAGCTTTTCGATACCGAATGAATAGACCCAATAAAACCTCTGCGTGGGCGGGAAACCAGAAGATACAAAGCTTCAAAGCAGCATCAGCCTGATTGATTGAACGGTCCCAAATACGAACAGACGATTCTGCCAGGCAGCAAATGACGTATACAAGAACTTGGTACGAAAACAGGTAAGAAATTCAAGCCCAAAGGGGGTTCGCCGTCCCGACCTTGTCGAGCTATTTGGGAGAGAAGCCGAAAGAAAGGACGGTTAGCAGTAACCTGTCGGCGATTATTGATTTCAAGTAATGGAAATCATGCAGATGGCAAGACTGTTCTGGATTCTGACGACTGACTCCTCTTGTCTTGAACATGATTTCCCCCAAAACCATCAACTCCTGACCACGCCTAACCCGCATATCTCCTGACTTGCAGTCACGAGACCGTGTAACCGGGGACCCGCCTCCAAAGGGGTGGGGACTGAGCGGAGCGGAGCGAGCGCCAAGAAGATGGTGTGTAACCGGTCAACCGCAGGAACTCGGACCCGAACCGTACCTGACAAGGCTGTCATCAGGTCATTCGGTCCCTTCGACAAACCCATCACCAGGAATGGCAAAGCCATGATTTCGTGATTGTGGCATCAGACGACACAGTGACCCACTGACTATGAGTGACAGCGAAGCGTGATGACAAGTAAAATGGTCGCAGCAAGCCATTCATGAAATATGCGGACTCAGGATCAGAGCGAACATGAAAGCGAAAACGATCATCCAAAACGGCGCCGTTCCAACACTGTGTCGCCAGTGTGACCACCGGTGCGGGATCGATGTACACATACAAAATGGCAGAATCGTAGACCTCACCGGCTCTGCCGCCAGTCCTTATAGTCGCGGACACATCTGTGCCAAGGGTCTGGCCGCCAAAGACCTATTTTACCACAGGGATAGACTTCTAAAACCGCTCAAAAGAAACCCGGACGGGACTTTTGAGGAAATCTCTCGGGATCGGGCCCTGGACGAGATAGCAGAAAGGGTGTCCCAAATTAAGCATGAATACGGGGCCAGATCCATGGGGGTCTGGAAGGGAGAAGCTGTGGGTTTCTTCCAACAGCTAGAATATCCCAGGCGCTTTATCCATGCTTTTGGCTCACCCAATTATTTCTCCAACGACTCAGTCTGCTTCAACAGCTGCTATCTTGGGTATCGTTTGGTAAATGGATTCTGGAACAATTCCCCAGAGTTCGAACATGCGGATCTCATCATCCTCTGGGCGACCAATCCCCCTGCAAGCCATCCGCACTTCATGAGGTGGATCCAAGCTGCCCGCAAAAGAGGAGCCAAGCTCATCTTGATAGACCATCGTCTCAACCGAATCGCTTCCAAGGCCGACCTTGTTGCTCGCCCCCTACCCGGCACGGATGGTGCTTTGGGATGGGGGTTGAACCGGTATCTCATCGAGACAGGGAACTATGATCGGGAACTGGTTGAGCAACACTCCATAGGTTTCGGCGAGTTCTCGCAGTATGCCAGGACCTTTGCCCCTGAATTCGTGGAGCGGCAAACCGGCGTGGACAGGCGAATAGTTATTGAAATCGCTGAGGAAATTATAAGAAACAGTCCACGGGTCGTCATCTATCCAGGAGTCGGCCTGGAACACCATGAAAATGGCGTCAACACTGTCCGAACGCTCGCCACTCTGGGGTGTCTCTGCGGGTCTTTGGATGTCCAGGGAGGCCTTACCTGGGCAGAGAGACTGGAAACCCACAAACTGACTCTCTATGACGAACTTCCCCTTCTGGATCAAAAACCGATTGGGGCAAACAGATTTCCAGTGCTCTATGATTTTCGCCGTGAATGTCATTCGATGACGGCCATGGACCATATGCTCGGCAAGGGTGAGTATCCCCTGCAAGGTCTTATCATTACTGCTGCAAATCCGGCAATTACTAATCCAAACTCAAACAAGGTCGTAGAAGCCCTCTCTCGTCTCGATCTGCTGGTGGTAAATGATCTCTTCCTAACAAAAACAGCAAAACTGGCTCATTACGTCCTTCCAGCCGCCACCTTCCTTGAAAGATCTGAGTTGCACTACCACCGCAAATACCATCTGGTTACACTCACCAGAAAAGTGGCTGAGATTCCGGGTGTGTATGATGAGTATTCACTGTGGCGGGATTTGGCTTACCGACTCGGTTTCGGCGAGCAGTATTTTCCGTGGAAAAATGAAGAAGAAGTGACCCGTTGGCTCCTCGAGCCGACCGGAATTACCGTCGAAGAGCTCGAAAAACGGGCTGAAGGCTTTGTGTATAAGCCTGTGGCATATCGGAAACATGAGAGCCAGCCGCTGCCAACACCCTCAGGAAAGGTCGAATTCTGCTCATCCTACCTGAAAGACCTTGGCTTGCCCGAGATTCCCGAATATGTGCCCCCTCGCTACATCCGAGACCCAAATCAGAAGTACCCTTTTGTCCTCACCACTGGGGCGAGAAAACCTCTCCTCTACCATTCGAGGTATCATAACATTTCACATGTTCGCAGGGTCTATCCAGTAGCGGAAGTTGAGGTACACCCGACGGATGCTGTCAAGCTAGGGATTGAAGACAAAGAGCAAATCAGGGTTGTCTCAGAGATTGGTTCTGTTGAAGTCCAGGCCAAAATAGTACATGATACCAAGATTCTCCCCGGCGTTTTGGAAATGGCCCACGGGTGGGTCGACGCCAACGTGAACCTGTTAACCTACGATAATATCAATGATCCGATCAGTGGCTTCCCGTTACTGAAGGCGGTCCCTGTACGGGTCGAAAAGATTGAGTGCGGGCCGCGCTCACGTCTTGAAGATTGAGTATCGAGATCGGGTCAAAACATGACGTTCGGATCGGGGTCGTTCGGGATAAGAGGCTTGTCACACTCGTTAAGAAGATCAAAAGAAGAATACTGAGTCTTTAAGCTGTGACCCCGATCTACACCGCAAGCGACCATTGACATTTTCACACAGTTATGATATCCAACACGAGCCTTTCAGCGAAATTATCAAGTTAAGACAATAATATCATAGTCTAAAAAGTCAAAACACCCTGATTTGTTCCTCATACTTAAGTAAATAACGATTCTAAACTCTATGAATATTCCATATATGATGGATAAACAGAGCAAGATGAACTAGAAATGGTTTGTTTTGCTACAGATACATTCTATCTAATAAGTTATTATTCTCTTAATTTTCGTTATTTCACAACGTTCATTAATTCATTAAAACTATATCAAGAATAAGATTTGTTTTTAGAGGTGGTGACTTTAGCCTCGGTGTAAAACTATTTTGCACGTGAATCTCTTTTGATCTTTTAATATGAATGCACACACCCACCAGTTCTTGAAGAGAAGTCTCTCGAATCTTAAACGTTCCCCTTTGGTTGACGTTGTCAAGTTTTCGTTGTTGATAATGGCCATCGTTTGGTTCATGGCTCGTGGCACCGAGAGGTTGGGCTATAACTGGCAGTGGTACCGGGTTCCCCAGTACCTCTTCTCCTTCAAAGATGCTCATTTGGTAGTCGGTCCGCTCCTTCAGGGCGTAAAGGTAACCTTCCACATCACCAGTGTCAGTCTATTGCTGGCTTTTGCCATTGGCTTGGTGGCCGCACTGTTCCGGATGTCAAACTCCTTTGTGGCCAGGATCCTGGCCCGAGGGTACCTGGAACTCATCAGGAACACCCCGCTTCTGGTGCAGCTGTTCTTCATGTACTTCGTTCTTGCCCCGATACTTGACATCAGTCGCATGGCCTCAGCAATCCTGGCCTTGAGTCTTTTCGAAGGCGCCTACGCTTCCGAGATCTTCCGCGCCGGAATCGTCTCTATCCACAGAGGACAGTGGGAAGCCGCTCATAGTCTGGGGCTCAGCACCTTTGACACCTACCAGTATATCATCCTGCCCCAAGCCGTCCGGAGGATCCTGCCGCCACTCACCAGTCAGGCCATATCGCTGATCAAGGATTCGGCCCTGGTAAGCACCATTGCCATCTATGACCTGACCATGCAAGGTAGTGCAATTATTTCGGAAACATTTCTCACCTTCGAGATATGGTTTACTGTGGCCAGCATCTACCTCCTGATCACCGTGTCTCTATCCATCGTGGTCAACATCATGGAAGACCGGCTCAGGGTTGAAGCCTGAGGACCTGAGGAGTTTGTTGATGCAAGAGAAAACCCTGGGAGACTACATTATCACGGTCGATGGAATCAGCAAGACGTTTCCCAATGGAGTTTGCGCCCTCTGTGATTTTACCACCAAGATTCGTCGGCGGGAGGTGGTGGTGGTCATCGGGCCATCGGGTTCCGGCAAATCAACATTTCTCCGGTGCCTCAACGGACTGGAAGACATTGACAGCGGTTCAATTGTTATTGACGGCATACCCCTTGATGACAACAAGAAGAACCGACTAGAGATCCGCAAAGAAGTCGGGATGGTTTTTCAATTATTCAACCTCTTTCCCCATATGACCGTGCTGGAAAATGTCAATCTGGCTCAAAGGCTCGTGCGAAAAAAGACCAAGGAAGGGGCCAGACAAGCAACCATGGACCTGCTCAACAAGGTCGGCATGCCGGAAAAGGCAACCAGTTACCCTAGTCAACTCAGCGGTGGACAGCAGCAGCGAGTTGCCATTGCCCGGGCTTTGGCGATGATGCCGAAAATTATGCTCTTTGACGAGGCCACCAGCGCTCTCGACCCGGAAATGATCGGTGAGGTCCTCGATGTTATGAAAACCCTGGCCAGGGAAGGGATGACCATGGTGGTGGTAACTCACGAGATGGGATTTGCCCGAGAGGTCAGTGATCGGGTTATTTTTATCGAAGAAGGGCGGATCGTGGAGGAAGGTACGGCGGAGCACTTCTTTACCAACCCTCGGGAGGAACGGACCAAGCTCTTCCTGAGCCAGATCCTTTAGGCTTTGGGCATTCCGAGATCAGGTTATGGCCCGATCTCGTAACCAAATAATCACCTTGAGGTCAAATGAAAAGGAGGTAGATCATGAAGAAACGCTCATCAGTACTGCAGGCGGCGGTGGTTGTTGCTCTCGTCATCGCCTTCGTAGGCGTGGCCTCTGCCGGGAAGCTCCAACAGCAGCTTGTCCAAGAAAGTGTTGTGGAGCAGGTAGTCAAGCGCGGCGTCTTGCGCGTCGGCATGTCGACTTTTGTACCGTGGGCCATGAAAGACAAAACCGGCAAATGGATTGGCTACGAGATCGATGTTGCCACTCGTCTGGCCAAGGATATGGGGGTCAAAGTGGAATTCGTTCCCACCAAATGGTCCGGCATTATCCCCGCACTCCTCACCGGCAAGTTTGACGTGATTATCGGCAGCATGGGAATTCGTCCAAAGCGAAACCTTAAGGTCAACTTCAGCATACCGTACGAGTATTCCGGGATGTCCATGGCCGCGAGCAAGAAACTGGCCGCAGGTTTCAACAGTCTTGAAGATTTCAACCGCCCAGACGTGGCCCTGGCCGCCAGGCTCGGTTCCACAGCAGCACAAGCATGCAAGAAGTTCATGCCGAAAGCCCAACTTCGCTTGTTTGACGACAATTCACAAGCATGGCAAGAGGTGCTAAACGACCGGGTTCATGCTGCAGTCGGCTCGGCCCCAATGCCACTGTTTCAGTCACTGAAGTACCCTGAGAAGCTCTTCCTACCCCTAGAGAAAAACTTCACCAAAGAACCCATAGGCTTTGCCGTGAGGAAAGGTGACTACGATACGCTTAATTATTTCAACAGTTGGATCACCATCGTCGACGCTGAGGGTTGGCTGACAGAGCGGCAGCATTTCTGGTTCGAAACCAGGGATTGGGCGAACATGATTGAGTGAGCCTTTCCCCGCGGCTGCCTCTCCATGAACAGGTTTCAGGGCGGCCGCGGGGTCGTATCCAGCCCGCATATTTGACCAAAGGTCATTGCAGCCGCCGATTGGTGACCTATGCGGGCTAAACCCGGAGCGATCGGTGAGAAGAAGGAAGGTCAAAATCACACCGCTTGACTTGTTCGTGGTGCTTCTCTTGGTGGGAGCCGGACTCTACCTGGCATACAGGATGAAGGTAGGGCTCCATTACAAGTGGAAGTGGGGCGTCATCCCCCAGTACCTTTTCCGCTTCGACCAGGAAAACAACAAGTGGGTGGCAAACCTGCTCATGCAGGGGCTTTTCACCACTATACGGCTCAGCGTGTGGGCGACCATCCTGGCGACCATCCTGGGAACAGTGATGGGGCTTTTCCGGGTGAGCCAGAGCCTTTTTAAACGGCTCACCGGGCGAACCTACGTTGAACTGATCCGCAATCTCCCGCCCCTGGTCCTGATCTTCATTTTCTATTTTTTCGTCAGCGACCAGATCATGCCAGTCCTGGGTGTAGATGAGTTTGTCAGATCCCGCTCTGAAAGCACCCAAGCGGTTCTCACCTTTCTCTTTGCGCCCCCGTCGCTGTTTACCGCATTTCTCTCTGCCCTGATTACTTTGGCAGTGTTTGAAGCTGCCTATATCACGGAAATTGTCCGGGCAGGGATTCAGTCCATTGAAAAGGGACAGTGGGAAGCCTCATACGCGCTTGGCTTGTCGTGGTGGCAGCAAATGCGGTACATCGTTTTGCCCCAGGCAATGCAAAGAATCCTTCCACCCCTGGCAGGACAGCTTATTTCCACGATCAAGGATTCTGCCGTGGTCTCGATCATCTCGATCCCGGAACTGACCTTCCAGGGAATGGAGCTGATGTCGGCAACCTACCTCACCTTTGAATGTTGGATCACCATCGGGGTACTCTATCTCATCCTTACCCTGAGCCTTTCTCTAGCCGTTGAGCGCCTCGAAATCTACATGAGAAGGAGTGAGGCCTGACCCCTTGCGGTGGACTGGCTTCATCCTTATGGCCGGTGGAAAGAGAGGGAGAGCTGGTTGGTTCCAGGGGATCAAGTTGCATTGACGGGTATCTCTCTTTCCATTTTCTTCGGGATGTCGCTGGTGTAACATCAACAGGGCTGGGGCAGTGACCGGCCGGCCGTTTCTCCCGAGCCCATCTTACGGATAGTGTTTATCGAAAACGATGCGGCCGTTTTCCATCCGTTGGCCAAGGAAGCAGAAAAAGTTCTCGTCATCCCGCTCCGGGTAATCAAGCCGCTGCAGAAGGTTATAACGACTTTCCTTCCGCTCAATGGTAGACCTCAGGACTATTTCACCACATTCAATGAGGTTTCTCATTTCCACGCAATGGGTCATCTCGTGGGGATTGGCTGCCACCAGCCGCATGGTTCTTTTGACATAGTCCAAACATTCCAGGCCGCGCCTGCACATGGTCTCCGATTTCAGCTCAAGATTATAGTCGCTCATAATGTTGTTGATGGTCAGTTGGGCTTCTTCCCACGAATCGCCCCGTTTTCGAGCAACAATCTCGGCACAGAATTCCCGCAGTTGCTCCTCGCCTTTACCTTCGGGGATTCTCCCGACTTTCTTGGCAAAAGCTGCCGCCGATTCGGCAGACAGGTACCCCATGGTCAAAGCCCCGGGAACAACGCTCTGGGGAATGCCACCGGCCTCGTCTCCAGCCGCATACAGTCCGGGGATATTCGTTTGACAAGATTCATCCACGATCGGGCCGCTGGCGCAAAAGGCTGAATGTTCCGGCTCAATGGGAAAGAGTTCGATTTTGTGGAGCCTGAAATCCAGACCGTAATGTTCCATTACGTCCAGAAACGCCGTCCCGGTGCCTTCATGGGATATAGCCCAGCGCATGTACTCCTGGTCCTCTTCGCTTCCCCATGACATGTCAGCGTAAATAGGTCCCCTGCCTGCCCTAAGCTCTGCCATCAACCGCGCCCAGGATGTCACCTTAGTCGAAGTTCCTTTCCAGGTCTCACCGTAATCTATGACGTCATGATTCCTCGGTCGGATAACTTCGTCCAAACCATTAAGTCCGACTCCTGGAGGCTGATAAGATCCTCCCGGCAACCCTCCCCCTCGAACAAAATTCTTAGAAGACCAGCGACCGGGAATGGAGACAAATTCCATATTGATCATTTCCACACCGACACGAAACATGGCCGCCTTGCCGTCGCCGGTCAGTGTCGGGGGCATCCTGTGGTTAAATACGAGCCCCGACGGCGTCCGGTAGAGCCGATTCGGGCGGCCGCATGCCATGATCACTGCCTTGGCGCGGAATAGGTGCAGCTTACCGTCCCGGGTTCCGTAACCCACAGCTCCAGCGATTTGACCGTCATGCAACAGGAGGTCGGAAGCCATGACACGGTCAACGATTTTCACGCCCTGCTTACGCACGGCGTTGGTCAGTATGCGCTTCACGTCCCTCCCGTCAAAATGGAGCGTGTTCCGGCAGGCGTGAACCTGGTACTGTAAACGAAACCTACCTGGGAGGGTGGAGTCTTCATATCGAATCTTCGCACCAAATCTCTCCAGATCCAAAATTCGATTAAGGCTCGTCTTCGTTATGTAATAGATCATTTCACGATTGATGAGCCCTTTGGCAATGTTGTCTATATGATCAGCGACCATGTCGTCGAGGCTTATGCCTTCGGCTTGCTGAACCTCCGGGAAGTAACCCCAAATGTGATCGATACCTGTGGCGGCACAGCCCGAGCGTTCCGGGTTGGACTTGTCCACCAGTATGACATCTTCGCTCAGCTCTCCTGCTCGAATGGCAGCCATACACCCAGCCAAGCCACCACCGACCACGAGGACGTCGCAGCTATGTTCCACTGTTTCAGGGTATTTCATTGCATCCTCCAGCTGTCACTCTTTGATAATCGATCGGGTAAACGCAGCGGCCCGCTTGAGTTTCTCCTCTTCTCCCTCTCCCGGGGGGCCATAAAGAGCTGCAGACGGAACGATGTGCATCGGTAACGGCAGCTCGAGATGAATGGCGCCCTCCGGACAATCAATGGCGCACGCCCCGCAGTGCCAGCATTCGCGTGAATATGGGACGCTGGGCGGCTCATCCCCCTCGAAACTGAAACAATCCTGCGGGCAGACGTCGTAACAGGTTCCGCATATGGCACAGAGGTCTTTATCAATGATCGGTGGCATTGTCTCCTATTCCTCCTTTCCTCAGGCCCAGTTGTCGGCAAACTCCGCCAACCGAGCGAGTCCCTCTTCAAGTTGTTCTCGCGTGGCGCAAACCGACAAACGGAGGTATCCTTCTCCGTAAGGGCCGAATTCTGTTCCGGGTAAGGTAATCACTCCTGCCCGCTCAATAAGCTGGACGGCCAAATCGATCGAGCTTAAGCCAAAACGACTCATGTTAGGGAAAAGGTAGAACCCGCCCTCGGGTTTTACACAACTTACTCCATCAATGGTGGCCACGCCTCGGTGGAGCATCTCGACGCGTTGCCGAAATTCGTGGAACACGAGCTCCAACTGCTCCTTAGGACAATCAAGCGCCGCCAGGGCAGCGACCTGCGCCACGGAAGATGGGCACAAGGTGATGCAGTAGTGAAGATTCTTGACGGCGATCATTGGCTCCGATGGGCCTACCACAAAGCCAATGCGAAGCCCCATCATCAAATGGGACTTGGAAAAGCCGCCAAAGGTGAAGGTACGTTCAGCCATCCCGGGGAGAGTGGCAATACTGGTGATCGGTTGAACAGAATAAACAAAGTCATGGTATATTTCATCCACTAGTACGATCAAATTGTGGCGAATGGCCAGGGTGGCCAATCCATCCAGAATCTCCCGGGGCCAGACGACACCTAAGGGATTGCTCGGATTACAGAACACCAAGGCACGGGTTCGGCTGGTCACGGCCTTTTCCAAGCGGTCGAGGTCAGGCACGAACCCCTCCTTCTCATCGAGGGGTACCAAGACAGGCTTGGCGCCACAAGCAATGGCATTCTGATAGTAGTTCCCATAGTGCGGACTCGGAATCAACACCTGATCTCCCGAATGGAGGACTGCTCGCATGACCACGTAGAGCCCCTCTTGAACCCCACTGGTGATGACGATCTCCGTTTCAGGGTCTGCAGTTATACGCCACTCCCCTTTTAGTTGCTGTGAAAGTTTGGCGCGAAGTTCCGGAAGGCCGTAGTAATCGGTATAGCGAGCATATCCCGATTCCATGCATGCCCGCAGTTGTTCCACAACAAAGTCTGGCATGGCCATATCAGGATTTCCGGACGCCAAGTCAGCCAGTCTCTCTCTCCCGTGACAGGCAGTAATAATCCTTTCTCGCTCACTGATGGGAATGTTGAGTATATCGGGCTGTATCCGAATGCACACGCTCATGGTTTCCCCCGCAAATAAGAAGCACAAAAGCCCGTTTACATTGCTCACGGTTCGGAATAGGGATGTTCAAAACGCCTGAAATATCATACCTTGCAGCGTTGATCATCCGGAATAAACAACAGGAGTTTCCCTAAAAATGTCCTTAGCGACCTAGGCAGAGCGGAAGGCTACTCCGCAACGAGCAATTGAAGATCCCTGCAGGTAGCTGCAGGGAGTCTTCGAAATGTAAGGAAGATATCTGATCTTATTGTAGTTCGCTCGCAGTCCCGCAGTC
>CP070692.1:1913060-1926931 GCA_020353215.1 Deltaproteobacteria bacterium | reverse complement strand
GTTCGTGACAGTTCCAGCCTCAGCCTCGAAGAGACCCACGCGCTGCTGACCCAAGGCGTCAGGAAAAACCTGATCGTCGCGCGGGTGCACACGGGCGACCCGTCCCTCTACGGTGCCATTCAGGAACAGATTCAACTGCTCGGTGAGGACGGGATCCAGTATGAGGTGGTGCCCGGGGTCACGGTGGCATTCGCCGCTGCCGCAGCTCTCGGCAGACAGCTCACCCAGCCCGGGGGAAGTCAGACCCTGATCTTCACCCGACTGGGAGGCCGGACGCCGGTTCCACAAAGTGAAAGCCTCGGAGAACTTGCCAAGCACCGGGCGAGTTTGGTGGTTTATCTCAGCGTTTCTCACATTCGTGAAGTGGTGGTGGAACTGGAAAAGGGATATCCGGTCCACACCCCGGTTGTTGTGGCCTATCGGGTTGGCTGGCCCGATGAGAGGTTTATTACTTCCACCCTGTCGGATATCGCTGATAAGGTGGAGGAAAGCGGCATAAAGAGACAAGCGGTGATCATGCTTGGTGAAGCACTTACCGGTGAATTGGAGGCTCGCAGCAAGCTCTATGATCCCACCTTTGCCCATGGGTTTCGCAAGCCACAGAGGGAGCCATTGTCTGGCCCGGCTGGGGTGGCAGTGATGGCCCTTACGCCTGAAGGAAGCAAGCTCGCTGCCAACATTGCTGCGAACCTCGAGGAAAGCACCCTCTACTTACCTGACAGGGAAGTTCCCGCTTCTGAAAACGCCCGTCCTTTTTCGGATTTTAAAGCGATTGTGGAAGGATCCTTCTACAAACACGAGGGACTGGTGTACGTTATGGCCACCGGCATCGTGGTGAGGCTTCTGGCGCCCTTGTTGCGTGGCAAGGAGAGGGATCCAGCCGTAGTGGTGGTGGACGAACTTGGTCAGAACGCCATAAGCCTTGTTTCCGGACACCTTGGCGGAGCGAATCGATTGGCAAAGAAAGTGGCAGCGATTACTGGCGGCCAAGCTGTGATCACCACCGCCACAGATGTCCAGGGGAAACTCAGCTTCGATGAACTGGCCGTCCGCGCTGGTTTGGTGATCGAGAACCTGGAGGCGGTAAAGGAGCTGAATCTAGGCCTGCTGGAGGAGCGCCGGATCGGTCTCTTTGATCCAGGAAAATGGCTCCAGCCACTCGTACCCCGATCTACTCAGCTCGAGCTTCTGGAGAGACCGGAGGCTGCCAGGCAGGAGGATCTATCCGGCTGGGTTTATGTGGATGAGCGGTTGGCTTCTTTCGAACCGCCGCGGTGTCTCATACTGCGGCCCAGGAGCCTGGTGGTCGGAGTGGGATGCAACCGTGGCACCAGTTCCTCAGAGATTGGAGCCGCTGTGGAGAAGGTTCTGGAAGACCACGGCTTGAGCGTCATGGCGGTCAGAAACCTGGCAACAGTAGAACTCAAGAAGGACGAGGTGGGGTTGAATGACTTCTTGACGGAACGGGGTTGGTCTGCGGTCTACTATTCGGTTGACGAATTGCAGGCCGGCGGAACGGTGCCGAGTCCCTCGAAAGTGGTGAAACAGCACCTGGGAGTGGAAAGTGTATGCGAGAAAGCGGCGATGCTCAGCGCCGGGACCGAAGAGTTACTGGTGGCCAAACAGATTCTGGGAAACGTCACCGTGGCGGTTGCCCGGGCCGGCTCTTCGTGGTGAGCTTGGGGCCGGGGAGCGCTGACCATCTCACCCCCGCCGCCAAACAGGCCCTTGATGACTCCGATGTGGTGGTCGGCTACCGTACCTATGTTGATCTTGTTCGACCCCTTCTAAGTGAGCAAGAAGTGGTGGCAACCGGTATGCGGCAGGAATTGGACAGGGTCTATTTGGCTTTAGACAGGGCATTGGGCGGTGACAACGTGTCTCTGGTATCCAGCGGCGATGCGGGCATTTACGGGATGGCCGGTCTGGTGCTGGAGGTGTGTCGGGCCAAGAGTATTTCTCTGAGCCCGGAGTTGGGAGGTCTTCAGATTACTTTCGTCCCCGGAGTTCCAGCCTTTGCCGCCGCAGGTTCACTTTTGGGGGCACCTCTCATGCACGATTTCGCGGCGATTTCGCTCAGTGACCTCCTCACTCCCTGGGAGATAATTGAAAAGCGGGTGAGATTGGCGGCAGAAGGGGACTTCGTAATCAATCTATATAACCCGAAGAGCAAAAGACGGCACTGGCAGATCGGTAAGGTGCGCGAAATCATACTTGAAAGTCGCAACGGCACCACACCGGTGGGCATCGTCAGCAAGGCGACTCGCGAAGGTCAGCAGGTGACCCTCACCGACTTGGATAACATGCTCTCATATCCCATCGACATGCAGACCGTGATCATTGTAGGCAACTCCAGGACCTTTCGTCACGGCACATTCTTGGTCACGCCTCGTGGCTATTTGGATAAGTACGACGTTGAGGAGAGCCAAAACAGCTGACTTAACCCTAACGTTGCAAACCTGTACCAAGGAAAGACGCGCCAGGGTGCGTCAGATGTGGTTTCGCGCAGTCTCGGATAGATCGAAGCGTACTTGACCGTAGGTGAGATCCTGGACGAACCGAGTATGGGCGCGGATGGCGTTCGCTGGTGCGAGTTTGCCGGTTTTGGCCGGTAACAGGTTCGCAACGTTAGGGTTAAGACGAGGGGAACAGCCTCAGCATTCCTCCTGCAAAAACGGAAAGGACTGCTCATGGAACGTTCAGAGATTATCCTTCACCTAGAAAGCTGTGATTTTTTTGAGGGGCTCCAGAGGGAATACCTTCGAGAAATTGCAAATCTCTGTCATTTGGAAAGCTATGCCGCCGGAGATAAAATTTTTCGACAGGGTGATTTGGGAGATCGCATCTTTATTGTCGTGGAAGGTCATGTCTTCTTGGAAAGATCTATGGATGTGGGCACTCGTAAGGGAAGTGCCGTTATCGGAGTGCTGAGCAAGGGAAGGGGTTTTGGCTGCTGGTCCACACTTCTGGATGAGAAGCATACCCTCATGTCCTCCGCCGTCTGTCGAAAACCAACAAGAGTCTTGGTGATTAGGGGTTCGGATCTAAGGCAGATGATGCTTGAAAAGATCGAGCTTGGATTTAATGTCTTGGAAAGGCTCTGCTTCTTACTTCAAGACAGACTAAAGGGTGCATATGATGCGATGGAAAACATTTGAGATGCGTAAAAAGGCAAAAAGGTTCGATTCTCCTTTTGACCCTTATCGTTTTCCTTCGCTAGAGCAGAGGGAAAAGGGGTCACACCCATCTTCCCGTTTCTAATCCCTACTCTGTCCTCCTCACGTCCGGGAGTGGCAGTATGTCAACATATTGGTGCAAGGCCAGAGAAAAGTGCAAGATAAGACGGAGAAAAGCGTAAGTGTAATCCTGTACCCTTAACGCGCGGACTTTCCGAAGTGGTTGACCACCAAATCTACCACCGATCCGTCGGTCAATATTCTTTTGTGACCTAAGCCCTCGGTTGTGTGCAATTCGATATTCTGAAATTCGTTTGAGAGTTGTTGTGAATCAGTGTATGGAATGGTTGGATCATTCTTATCATGGACAATGAGAGTTCTTGACCCCATTGCTTTTAATAGATTGCTAGGATTGTCTCGTCGCATACTGTAACCAAACTGATCTTCGTACTCCTTTATCAGACTTTGATATATGGCCTCAGGCAAACCAATAGCATCAAAGAACTTGTACAGAACTTCCGCGAGTTTCAGAGCCGGGGCGATGAGGACAGCTTCCAGTGGCTGGCTTCTTTTTTCGATACTGTTGACTGTTGCGGCGGCTCCCAGGGAGTGAGCAATGACGCCCCGGATATCGTGGCCATTAGATGAAGCCAAGAGAGTTCTTATTGTGTCGGTAAATTCAAAGTAACTGGATGTCTTCCCCTGAGATTCGCCGTGGCCCGGCGCGTCATAGGCGATTGCCGAATATCCTCTTCGAATCAGGGGCTCAATGAAATGATGTAATTGGATCCCCCTTCCATTCCACCCGTGAGCCAGAACAATGCCGGGGCCGTTACCCCATTTCCAACACGTTACCGTCTTATCGTGCACGGATATTTCAAATCTCTTGGCATTATCAAGGTACTGTTTTTCTGCAGGAGTCACTTTGTAGGTAGAGGGCGTGAAAAACACTCTCTTGGTAATAAGTTTTGCGAACCTGGGTGTGCAGGCCCATAGGACATTGAAACAAGTGCGTACTATTCTTTGTCTCACCCTGCAAAAACGAACGTTCGTGCCATTACATTTCACAGCTAACATATGAGCCGTCATTATGCTCCCTCCTGCGTCCAAATGCGAATCATGACCAAATCGTGCAAGGTTTTCCAATTGTCCTTACGCACCAACAGCGAGTTCATTTGAATCTACAAAATCCGGTCCTCCCCCGTGCAGAGGGATCTTCGATGGCCTGGATTCTTCACCGATAGGTGGCTACAAGCCTCTCTAAAGCGATCTCCTGGCGTTTCTTGGTTTCCGAGTCGTCGAGTAACCTGTCATAGAGGTGAAAGCCAAGCAAGAGGGAATAAAGATCAAAGGCAAACTGCTCACAGTCAATATCCTCCCTGAAATCACCCTTCTTTATCGCCGATTCAGCTATACGGCGCAGACAATCGATCCAGTCATTCTGCTGGCGCAGAAGGCATTCTCTCACTTTACCCGGCCGGTCACTATACTCCGCGCTGGCGGTAACAAAAATGCAACCTCCGGTCAATTCGCAGGACCAGTTGATCCAGTTGTTGATCAACGCTTTTATTCTAGGAATACCCGCCTCTGTTCGTAGAGCCGGGACAATAACACTCCCTGAGAAAAGTCGAGCGGCGTGATTCAGGATTTCCACCTGCAGACCCTCTTTGGATTGAAAATGAGCGAACAATCCACTTTTCGACATGTTTGTCGCTTTGGCGAGAGCACCAATGCTCACGCACTCGAGCCCCAATTGGCTTGCCATATCCAGCCCTGCCTCCAGAATGACCTTTCTTGTCTCTTCTCCCTTTTTCATGGTTGCCTTTTTAGCACGAACGTTCGTGTTAGTCAAGTTTTTTTTACCCCAAATGAATACTTGACCGATTTTCTCCGTTGCTGCTAATATGACACCCAATTCGGACGGTACCGAGAGGTATAGAAGGGAATCCCGTGCAAATCGGGAGCGGTCCCGCCGCTGTAATCCCGACCCTAGCCCGTTTTCATCAGAAATTGCGACTAGGGTGACGGTCTCAGGTACACCTCGGGTCTTGATGTTGGAATTGGCGCCATGGAGCTTCCGTTTTGGTCGAAGCCGGCCCGAGGTTAAAGCCACTGTCTCGTAAGTCCCTCGACAGCGCTCGGGATGAAGCGGGATGGGAAGGCGAGCTGGAGATTCGGGAGAGCCAGAAGACCTGCCGTCCGGGAAGAACAGGCAAGGATGGTAAAGTTGCCTGTCAACGGTACGAGGATACCGAACCCACTCGAGGTTGAAGAAAGCTGGGTGCAAGCCTTGGGTCCCTTGTTAGGACTCAAGGCTTTTTTGTTGGTGCCCGATACGGTTCGGTGGATGTAGCAAGACATGGACAGCGGATAGCAGCTTAGGCCGCCTAACCAAGAACCGTATGCTGATAAGGGAGATCGGTCATGCAGACTAGGACTTTTTCAGGATATGTTGGACTCGTCGCTTTGCTTTTCGGGCTGCTGCCCATGTCAGTTGCCCACGGTCATGGTGAAAAAATGCCGGAAAAAAAGGGAATCCTTCTCGTGGCTTTTGGAAGCACCTTTCCCGAAGCTCAAGTTGCCTTCGACAACATTGGACTTTCCGTAAAGAAAGCCTTTCCTGGGGTACCGGTGCGCTGGGCTTACACCTCGCGTATGATCATTCGCAAGATGGCCACAAAGGGCACGCATCTGGCTACCCCCGAAGAGGCCCTTGCTGGGATGATGCGGGAGAATTTTACTCACGTGGCCGTGCAATCGCTCCATACCATACCTGGCCAGGAGTTTCACGGCTTGCGGAAGAATGCGCATAGATTCGCCGGCATGAGCAAGGGGATAAAACGGGTCTTGGTAGGCTATCCCTTGCTGGCCACAAGTGCAGACGTGCAAAGGGCTGCGGACGTCATGCTCAAAGTGACACCTGCGGAGCGTCAAAAAGAAGATGCAGTGGTCTTTATGGGACACGGCACCCACCATCCCGCAAATGTCTACTACGCTGCCCTCGCCTATCATGTGCAGAAATTGGACCCCAACATTTTCGTGGGTACAGTGGAGACATGGCCGGGAATAGAAGAAATTAAGGCAGACCTGAAGAAAAGAAGCATCAAGAAGGTTTATTTGATGCCGTTCATGTCTGTGGCGGGAGATCACGCCAGGAACGACATGGCCGGACCGAATCCCGACTCCTGGAAATCGATACTTGAAAAGGAAGGGATCAGCTGCGTCCCTGTGCTCAAAGGAACAGCTGAGTATCAGGAGTTTGTGGACATCTGGGTGGATCACCTCAAAATCGCTTTTGGCCATTTCGATTAGTAAGGCGTTCAGCGTTCGCCAAGAAGATCGGTGGGATTTGTCCACCCTACATTGCTCAATCAGCCACTTCCAGAGGAAGAACTTGTTGTCCAAAGCGGATCAAGTTTCAAAAACGGCCGGTGAGATCCAATTTCAGCTGGCGGCCTCCAAGCGAATTTTTGTCCTGGGGCTTTTATTCTTGACTGTGGTGTCTATCCTGTCGGTTCTGGCTGCTACGGGGATCGGTCGGCTGCAGATTCCATGGAAAACCGTTGTCTCCGCCCTTGGAGAAGGGTTGGGTCTTGTTCACTTCGGTACGGTGGAGCGCACACCGCTGGTGGTGGTCTTTGATATCCGTTTGAGCAGGGTGGTACTCTCTTTCCTGGTGGGTTCCGCATTGGGTGTGGCAGGAGCCGTTTTTCAGGGCATCTTGAGGAACCCGTTGGCCGACCCCTTTACCATCGGGGTTGCCAGCGGTGCGGCTTTTGGAGCTGTCCTCGCCATTGCTCTGGGACTGGGAAGTGGTTCGTATTTTGGCTTAGGCATAATCCCGTTTCTGGCTCTCTTGGGAGCTTTGATTGCCTTGGCTTCGGTAGTAATGCTGGGCCGGGTCCAGGGACGTTTGCGCCGGGACACTCTCGTGTTGGCAGGTATAGTGGTGGCCACTTTTCTCTCGGCGCTCATCGCTTTGATCAAAGCGCTGGATGAAGAGGCGGTTTCCGCGATTGTTTTTTGGGTGATGGGTAGCTTTCAGGGAAGAGGTTGGATCCATGTATGGTTTTCGCTTCCCTATCTACTCCTCGGACTCTATCTGGTGATGAGTCGTGCTCGGGAACTGGACATCCTCACTCTCGGAGAAGTGCAGGCTCGTCAACTAGGGGTCGAAGTGGAAAGGGTGCGCCGAACCCTTCTGGTGGGAGCGAGTTTACTCACCGCGGCCGCGGTATCAGTGTCAGGCGTGATTGGCTTTGTGGGTTTGGTGGTTCCGCACTTGGTTCGTATGCTGGTCGGCGCAGCTCATGGGCGACTCATGGTGATGAGCGCTTTTCTCGGTGGACTTGGTTTGCTCTGGTCTGACGTTGTGGCGCGCATCTTATTGCCTGGTGGCGAAGAACTGCCGGTGGGCGTGGTTACCGCTCTTGTCGGAGGCCCCTTCTTCTGTCTCCTGTTGAAACGCAGAAGGGGAGGAGTGATTCTTGATTAGAGCAGAAGGTTTGATTGCACGCTATGGTGACCGGGTGGTGCTGGATGGGCTGGATTTCCGCATCGCCAAAGGTGAATTGGTAGGCTTGCTCGGTCCAAATGGAAGCGGAAAGACCACTCTGCTAAACTGTCTCAGTAAAGTCGTACCCTTGCATGGTGGTCGGGTGGCAGTGTCCGGGCGTGATCTCTCCGAATACTCCTCTGCAGAATTGGCTCGAGTCGAAGCCTCCGTGCCACAGCAGTTGGACATATCCTTTCCCTTCACGTGCATCGAGGTTGTGTTAATGGGACGCTACCCTCACCAGCAAGGGTTTGGAACTGACAGCGAGGAAGACCTGGACACGGCCATGGAATCAATGAGACTCACCGATAGCCTGGATCTGGCTAAACGGCCGATAACCGAAATTTCCGGTGGCGAAGCCCAGCGGGTGATTATTGCGAGAGCCCTGGCCCAACGAGCGCAGGTCATGCTCCTGGACGAGGCCACAGCTAATCTTGACGTGGCTCACAAGACAGAGATGTTCGACCTTTTCCTCGAGAAGAACCGACAGGGCACCACGTTTGTTTGTGCGATGCATGATCTGAATCTGGCTGCCCTGTATTGCCAACGCCTCGTTTTTCTTAAGCACGGACGCATAGCAGTGGACGGTTCCACAGTGGACACTTTCACCGAAGAGACCCTCTCGAGCATTTACGAGACCGAGGTCAGAATTATTCAACATCCCGATACGGGTGCACCCCAGGCGATGTTCGTGCCTGGACAGCGAGCCTCCAGCGGGCAAATGTAGGGTGTGCATAGCGCACCGAACTGCTAAAAAGGGCAAGCATGGCTGACCGATGAACTGCTGGGCAGTGGACACCCTACATACCGATTTGACGCTATGTCCATTGGCCAATGCAAACCTTTTTCTTCCCCCGAGTGGGGGGAGAGGTGAGTTTAGGCTTGTTAGATGGGCGATTCTCAAAGCTGGGCCGTGTCCACCTTACATTCTGCTAGTTTCGGAGGATTGTGGGGAGCCAACTGGCCGAAGCCGAATCCGCCGAAAACTGATTTGATATGTCCAGGATCTGTCGGCACATACTTATTATGGTTTTGATCCACCTTGCGCTGGGCACATGGCCAACAATGGTGCTGGCGCAGATCCGGGTGACCGACGACCTGGGGCAAGTGATCTTCCTGAAAGCGCCGGCCAAGAGAATTATCTCATTGTACGGAGCCTACAGCGAGATCCTTTTTGCCATAGGGGCCGGGGACCGTCTTATAGCCCGCACCAGGGCGGATCGGTTTCCGGCCGCCATTTTGGACAAGCCGAGTGTTGGGACTCACCTCAGACCCAATATGGAATTGGTGCTTGGCTTACAGCCCGATCTCATCATCCATGCGGTGGGAAGAAAACATGGTTATGAGGTCATCCGGCAAATTCAGGAGCAGGGACTGGTGGTGGCCACCTTTCAGCCAAGGACCTTTGAAGAGCTATTCTCAGTGATCGGCAAGTTGGGGGTTCTAACGGGCGAAGAGGAAGCGGCGACCGGTTTGGTGAAACAACTGCAGGTTCGTCTTCAACGCTTGACCCAAGGGCTGGCCTCCCAACAAACACGGCCCAAGGTATTCTTCGAGGTTCGTTATCCGAATCTCTTGGGTGCGGGACAACGCTCAATTGTCAATGACGTTATTCTCAAAGCAGGGGGTGTGAACTGTTTGTCCAACCAAAAGAAACTGGTGCGGATTAATATTGAAACCCTGGTGGCATACGATCCTGACGTCTATGTAGTGCAGCAGGGTCCAATGAACAAAAGCCCTGGGAATCCGAAAGATCGGCCAAACTTTCACGTCATCAGAGCAGTACAAGAGGATCGCGTGTTATTCGTAGATGAATACCTTTTTTCTCGTCCAGGACCACGCTCTGTGGATGCGGCGGAGAAGTTGGCAGAGTTTCTCAGTCAGTAACTTCTGACAAAGCCGACGGTTGAAACGTAACCATTCAAAAACATGAAAATTAAAGACATCCTCCAAGTAATGTCAAAACAAGGAAAGAAAGCCATGAAGCCTGGAACTCTGTATGGAGTAGGTGTGGGTCCCGGAGACCCGGAGTTGATAACCCTAAAAGCGGTAAAAGTATTGAATCAGGTTGAGGTAATCTTCGCCGCCTCTTCGAGTAAGAACGAGTACTCACTCGCGCTGGAGAATGCCAAGTCCCACATGTACAACGGAGCCGAGGTGCTGCGGCTCGATTTCCCCATGACACGCGACAAGCAAGTCTTGAGAAAAACCTGGGAAGTAAACGCCCGCCAAATCTTAGCGCATCTCCGGCAGGGAAAGGACGTGGCCTTCATAACCATTGGGGATCCTCTGACCTACTCCACCTTTGGCTACATGATGCAAACCATTACTGATATGGCCCCGGAGATTCCTATCCGTATAGTTCCGGGAGTTACCTCCTATCAAGCTGCCACTGCGGCTGCTCGCGAAGTCATGGCTGAACGAGAGCAGACCTTTTGTGTGATTTCTGGTTCGGAGGGAGGAGAGAGGCTCAAGGAGGTAATCAGCCGGGTGGACTGTGTAATAATGCTCAAAGTGTATCGTCAGCTGGACAGAATACTCGATACCCTGCAAGAGCTGGGCATAAAGGATCGGATAACCCTGGTGTCTCGCTGCGGCATGAAGGACCAGGTCATCTCCAAGAATCCGGAAGAATTGAGAGGCAAAGAAGTCCCTTACCTTTCGCTGCTGATTGTCAAGAAGCAGTAATGACGATAAGCGGTCGGCGGTCGACAAGATGAAGCGACGACGCGGCGAGAGAAAGGAATTGTCGGGTGGCCAACGCCCACCAACTAGCATTGCGCACCGATTAGAGCATATACAAGAATGACGAATGCCCAGCGATAGATAGATGCGAAATGACGAATGGCAAACGACACGCTGAAACAGAAGAAGAAAAAATCGCCATGGCTGCTCTTCGTTATTTTGGCTGCTCTTCTCTCGTTGGCGTGTCTGGTTTTCTATCTCTCCAGTCCAACCATCTCCTCCTCTTTTAAGGATCCTGCCTTTCTCTGGAAGCGTCTGTTCAAGCCGCTGTTGAGGATGAGCCTGTTTATTTCCCTGGGACTTTTCGCGGGGCAGATTATTGAGGCCTCGGGCTGGACTGGTCGCCTGTCTGCCATGGTTCGCCCTCTCATGCGCTGGGGACATCTTTCAGATTCCTCGGGCGCATCCTTTACTACTGCTTTCGTCTCAGGCACTGCGGCCCAAGCAATGCTGGTCACCTTCCATGAAGAAGGAAGACTCACCAGGAAGGAAGTGATTCTGACTAGTTTGCTAAACGGTCTGCCGGCTTTTTTTCTTCATCTCCCCACCACCTTCTTCATTATTTTGCCCCTGGCAGGAATGGCGGGATTTCTCTATCTCGTTTTGACTTTCCTGGCCGCAGTTGTCAGGACCGTCGGCCTGATCGGATACGCGAGAGTGTCCCTGCCTCAAAGGCCCTTGGCGATTGAGAAAAAGGAGAGGGAGCCAACGAACTGGAGATCGGTGTTCCAGGATACCTGGAAAAAGTTCTTTAAGCGACTGAAACGGATAATGTTGGTGGTGGTCCCGGTCTACGTGGTGGTAATGCTGATCAGTCAACTCGGCTTCTTCACCTGGCTGAGGCTGAAGCTGGCCGCAGGAATCACCACTACCCTGGTACCGGTCGAGTCGATGAGTGTGGTAATCTTCAGTCTGGTGGCTGAATTCACCTCAGGTTTTGCCGCGGCTGGAGCTTTATTGGACACCGGTGCCCTGACAATCAGGGAGACGGTAATTGCGTTACTTCTTGGAAACGTGGTAGCAACCCCTGTCAGGGCGCTCCGACATCAACTTCCCTATTACATGGGGATTTTCAGACCTAAGCTTGGAGTTCTGCTCATCACCCTCGGACAAACGCTCAGGGTGATCACCGTCATATTGGTTGGCACAGTGTTTGTGCTGCTTACGGCTTTTTAGCTGCTTTGCAGAGGGCAAAGTGGTTTCAGACGGCGCAAGGAGTTATCAGGTCATTTGGCTCCGCCGTCACTTGACTTACGACGCCTTACGCCTGTGCCTTGTTCCCAAATTAATGACTGAGGAAACAATGACCGTGCCAACAGCAAAAAACCTCATGATTCTGGGCACAGGTTCCGACGTGGGCAAGAGCATACTCGTTGCCGGGCTGTGCCGGATTCTCAAGCAGGACGGCTATCGCGTGGCTCCATTCAAAGCTCAAAACATGGCGCTCAACTCATATATCACCCTAGATGGAGGCGAGATGGGCCGGGCTCAGGTCGTACAGGCAGAGGCCGCAGGCATCGAGCCCCACGTAGACATGAATCCTATTTTGCTCAAGCCGACCTCCAACGTGGGCTCTCAAATCATTGTGCACGGCAAGGTGCTCGGCAATTTCACGGCCGAAGAGTATTACCTGAAAAAGATCGAACTGGTTGGAAAGGTCATGGAAAGCTACCGTTGTCTGGAAGAGAAATACGATGTCCTGATTCTGGAGGGAGCGGGTAGCGCTGCAGAAGTCAATCTCAGGGACAAAGATCTGGTCAATCTGTCCATGGCCGAACGTGCGAATGCACCGGTGGTGTTGGTGGCGGATATCGACCGGGGTGGCGTGTTTGCCAGTCTTGTTGGTCACATGGAGCTTTTCACTGCCGAAGAAAAACAGATGGTTCGCGGCTTCATCATCAACAAGTTCAGGGGTGACCCGTCGCTGCTGGCCTCTGGATTGGAATTCATCGAGGCTCGAACCGGCAAACCTGTTCTGGGTCTGGTTCACTATTTCACCGATATTCATATTCCAGAGGAAGACAGCGTTGCCCTGGATCTCAAGGTTAGGCTGAACCGAGCAGCAACTGCGGAACAGGTCCGGATAGGCGTTATTCGGCTACCGCATATTTCCAACTACACAGACTTCGACAGCCTGGAGCAGGAACCTGCTGTGAGTCTTTCTTATTTCAACAAACCCGAGGAGGTCTTCGATCAGGATCTGGTGATCCTGCCCGGGAGCAAGAACACCCTCAGTGATCTCCTCTACCTCCGTGAGCAAGGTCTTGCTGAGGCGATCATTTCATTTCATGCCGAGGGCGGAATCGTGGCAGGTATCTGTGGAGGCTATCAGATGCTCGGCCTCCGCGTACTGGACCCGTTGGGTGTCGAAAGCGGCCTCAGAGAAATGAACGGCCTTAATCTGCTAAATATGGAGACGGAACTTCTGGGTGACAAGGTCACAACCCGGGTCAAGGCAAAGGTGCTGTGGGAGGAACTGGCTGAGCCTGAGGAGCAGATACACGGCTACGAGATACACATGGGTCGCAGCAAGGTGCTCGGAACCGAAGCTCCCCTGCTGGAAATTGTGGAGCGCAACGGCAAGCCGGTGAAGATCCAAGATGGGCTGGTGTCCCATGATGGTCGAGTCTGGGGATCCTATGTCCACGGCTTTTTCGATAACGATGGCGTGCGGCACTGCCTGATAAATCACCTGAGGACTGAAGGCAGAGTCGGGCCCACCCGAAAGAGAGTGCATTCTTTTCACCAATGGAAAGAAGAACAGTATGACAAACTGGCAGACCATCTTCGACTGCACCTGGACTTGGAGCGGATCTACCAGATCATTGGGCTTTGAAGTCAGCCGGAAGCATCGGGCGTCACGTTGACTTCCTTAGATCTGCTTCTCCCCCTACTTGGGGAGACCCGCACGGTAAGGGGGGGCTGAATTCTCATTCATCACCCGCCATCTTCATCCTCGCCCTCGATGGGAGAGGGGATTCTTCGGTCTGAACCTGGTTGCACGTTTCGCTTGGTGATATGGGCAATTCTCAAAAAAGGACAAAGTTCTGTTAGACTTTTCACTTGCGTTTCAGCAGACCATGTAGTACGAAAAAGTACCATAACTTGGGTACCCGCAAGGGTTTAATAGGGAATCCCGTGCAATTCGGGAGCGGTCCCGCCGCTGTCACCCCGCCCTCAGACCGAGTCTAGCCGTTTTCGTCGAACATGCCGGTGAAAGAAGGTCTCTTCCAAACCGGCTTATCCGCCTAGACAGACTGAGGGAACCCTTTTGGCCTCTGTGAACCACTGTTCTGATTGATCAGGATGGGAAGGTCGTCAAAAGGGCGGGGGAGCCAGAAGACCTGCCCACGTGTTTGTCGACAGGCCACGAGGAACTGGCCGGAAGCGACAAT
>CP070692.1:1899088-1912960 GCA_020353215.1 Deltaproteobacteria bacterium | reverse complement strand
TACCAAGACCGTTACGAAAACACAAATTCTACCAACAAAGAGCATGGCGCCCCTTCTGGACGTAGATATTTGGTACCAGGGCAAAATTATTGAGCTTTCGGGGTTGAGACCGAGCCCGGAAGAACTGTGCGAACACCCCGAGGCGCTGGTGCAGCTAGCTGGTTTTCTTATAAGGCAGTTTGCGGATAAAGTGAATGTCCAGGAAAAGGACGGGAGTTGTCATTTGAGGCTGCATTTCGAGCATTAGCCGTCGAAATCCGGGCGAATCGCGGTGTAGAACGAGAAAAAGATGGCTATACCGGATATTAAACTGGGACCTGCTCCACCACTTAGGAAATTGAGCTCCGCTTCCTCAGGCATCGATCTCGATACCATTCACCTTGAGAATGTGGGTGATTTCATTCATAGTCGTGCTTTAGCGGCCTGGTTCAACGAAAAGGACTTTCGCTTCATAGAACCGGCCGTGGACTAACTGATCTCCAACTCCTCAATCTTCCGACAAATAAGCCCCGCACTCAACGCCGAGAACCTCTTTTGCAGACGGTTCGCGTCTCCGTAGGAGACCACTGGATAGGTCCATTCCAAAAGGGCAAGCAAGTAAGGGACCATGTCAGTTTCAAACAGTGTTACCTTATCGGCGTACCTTCTCAGCCGCAGAATTACTTTGTAGGCCTTCTCAACCATAGGATCGGACCCCTCATAATTGAAAGGAGGAATTTCATCCAGGGAAAGCGCCTCGAGTAGGCCCAGATCGAACTCAATGAGTTCTTTCAGATCATTCTCATCGTTGAGACGCGTCATCTCAAACTTGACTATGGCCTCCAGCCGGGCGAAATCGGAAACCACGTTTCGGAGTCGGGTCTCGGAAAAATCGATGATGTAGATGTTTTCCCGTTCATCCAGTAAGATGTTTTGCATATTCAGGTCGCCGTGGGTGACCGACTTATACCAAAGTCGGGACCATCCCCTGCGTTCTGGGTACCGATATTTCAAGAAATAATAGGGATTGGGGAGTGTTGTTCCCAATTCCGAGCAATGGAGGACCTCATTGTCCGACGATATTCCAAGCTCCCTTTGGACGTCATCGAAGATGCTTTCAAAAAAAGTAAGTGTGGGGTCATGCTCCGAATAAGGATAAATGGGCTCCCATGTGGGTTGACCATACCAGGGTCTTAGAATGTCAGTGAAAATTGCATCGAAAAGTGGAAGTAGGTCCTCCACCGGACGTCTGAGATAATGCTCCTTCAACCAAGTCAGAGTGCTCTCAGGACCGGCTATGCCCACAAAATTGTAGCTCAATCCCGCCCAGTCGCCGTATGAGGCGGTTCCCATGATCGTGGTGCTGTTGTTCAAAATAAATCTCAGCACATATTTTTGGTAAGCCTCTTCCTCCCTCTTGTTCAGCTCCACAGCTCCTATCTTCATCACGGTGGGAAGCAACCGTCTTCCCTCATTATCGTAACTGGCCACATGGAAGGTTTTGGAGACATAGCCGCCGTGGATAGGGGCAAGCTCGATTCTTTGCGCCGAGGAGTATATCCTGCGAGCTATGATCTCCCACTCATCCAGGAACTCCGTCTCTCCCGCCACTTCTATCTTGAGTAGCTTCTCCTCACCGGTGCGAACCGTCTCCGGCAGATATAGCCATATCCTCCCCCCTGCCACCTCGGTTTCGGGCTCGATGTGCGCCGCTCCCTCAAGATTGTCCAGGCTGATTAGTGTAATCAGGTCCTCGGTGGGGTCTACGCTCATGTCCACGTTTACACTGCCATTGAGCGTGGCTCCGTGACCATGGAAAAACAACCCTTCGTCCAGTGGATAGGGGGCAAGCTCGACAATAAAACTCCCAACGGCTTTGTCGGGGCATGATTTTACCGATGGCTCATGGGCCGCGACCCCGATGATAAGAGCATAATTCCTCCCAGGGCCATTATTCAATGAGGTTCTACAATCCGAGCTGATGTCGTCAAAATTCTCGTAACAAGAATAGGCCGGTCTCTCGATCTCAGCCAGTATCAAGAGACCGAGCAAAGGCGGCGGTGCGTCCAATGTTTCCGAAGCGAGATCGAAGAAATCTTTGATCAACTGGGCAACAGTGAAAGTGGTGCGGCTCTTAATTTCTATCAAAACTTTGGGAGAGCCGGATATCCCTATAGCTGAGCTAGTAAAGATAATGGTGTCCGCAGGCGCTTCTGTTAGGATGAAGTCGGCCCTACAGTGACCGTCAGCGGGAACAACGCCAGCGAAATTGCCGAACGCTATGAATTCTCCAATGGCTTCGGCAGCCTGGGCGCGGGTCATGCCAAACCCCCCGATGCCAAATGCCATATTCAGGGGGTCAAGCCCCACACCCATAACGTTCTCGCTTATAATGCCTTTGTCAATAATTTCTCTGAATGAACCCCACAAGTCTAAAAAAGAGACGGCGTCAGGCACCCACCGGAGCTGGTAGTCTCTGCCTTCAATCTGGTATTGGCTGGAGTGTAGTGGTAATGGAAGGCCGATTTCGATCAACCTAAGAGCCTCCGCCAGGGAATCGGCGGTTCGTAGTGCCTTTTTCAGCCCGCACATTTCCAGCACCTGCACGAGATATGACGTTAGCCCCACCAGGACAACCGCGCCGTGCCGGGCACGTAGGGACTTTTCCGCCTGAAGAATGGATCTAATTCCGGTGCTGGACAGGTAGTTCACACCGTTGAAGTCGATTATCCAATGGTTCGTCTTATCGCCGACGGCGGCCGCCTCCTTGTCAAAGAGTGTTGCGCCGTATGCGTCGAAGCGTCCATCGAGTGTAAATATCGCTATGGGTCCCTCGTAGTGGACCTTTACTTCCAGCATAGTCTGGCTCCGTTTATTCCCATGTTTTTCACTACGATGTTCGACACACCGAAGTCCATCGCTAAACCATAAAACTTCAAGACAACTCGAACCTTTAGAATGGTGCGAAAACTTGAGAGGCTGTTATTCAAGGGCCTACACTAGTTGAGAGGTTTTTCTCTGAACATCTTTAGTAGCAACAGATAGGCATTTTCGCCTCGATGATTGAATCGGAATTCGCACTCTTTCAAGTGTAACTACTAGATTGATTTAGGAATTCCGTTGAACTTAAGTAACCTGTCTTTTGCAGAAGACCAAAAGGATTCAATACCGTTTATGTGTCTTTTGCCTTGGTAAACTCATTAACCTCACTGGTTTCGGAGCATATTGAATGCCCCTCAACTACTAAACAGTCAATACCTTCCTGAGATCGATACCGTATTTTTTCATGCGGTTCCACACCGTTACCCGGTTGATGCCCAAAATGCGGGCAGCCTGAGATTGATTCCCGTTACTTTGGCGCAACGCATCAACCAACTCGATTTTCTCCACCGAGTTTCCAGTATCAGGGAGAAGAGTTTCAGGGGTGATAGAGGTCCGACCTTGGACGATTTTGGGCGGCAAATGGTCCAGTCCGATTAATCCTTGTTCAGCAATAACAAAGGCATACTCCAGGGCGCTCCTCAATTCTCTGACATTTCCAGGCCAGGGATAGGCCATAAATCGGTCCATTGCACTTCTGGTCAAGCCCGTGATCTTTTTCCCGGTTTGAGATTGTAGACGATGAATGAATGTGTTCACCAACAGTGGAATATCCTCCGACCGATCGCGCAGCGTAGGTAAATAGATAGGGAAGACATTTATGCGAAAGAAAAGGTCATCTCGAAATCGTTTTTGGGCAACCAGCTCTTCAAGATTCTTGTTGGTGGCCGTTATGATGCGAACGTCTACGGAAATGGATTGGTGGTCCCCCACACGTTCAAACGGCTTGGCCTCGAGGACACGGAGAAGTTTCACTTGAATGGATAAAGGCACGTCGCCGATTTCATCCAGAAAGATGTCCCCCCCATTGGCGGCTTCGAACCGACCCCGTCGATGGCGATAAGCACCTGTAAACGCCCCTTTTACGTGACCAAACAGTTCGCTTTCGAGTAATGCTTCATTCAATGCGGCGCAATTGAGCTGCACATACGGGCTTTCTCTCCTTCTTCCCCTCAGATGAATGGCACGCGCAACGAGTTCTTTACCGGTGCCGCTCTCCCCATAAATAATAACTGGCGCATCACTCAGGGCAGCTTTTTCGACGACCTCGATCACTTTCTGCATGATCAAGGATTTTCCCACCATACCGTGGAAGTCCCCATTTCCATCCAGTTGCCGCGATAGTTGCTCGACTTTCTGATCCAGCATATCCAATTCTGAAATATCGGTAATGGTCTCTACCGCTCCCAAAGCCTCGCCCCGGTCAGTTCTCAGAACAGAAGCGTTCTTGAGCGCGGGCAAATAGGTGCCGTCCTTTTTCTTCACAAGACAACGACACCGCTTAATGTCCTTCTGTCCCGGATCAAACAGGGCGCACCACCATGTCTTCTCCCTTCGTTCAATGAAACGTTCACAGGCATCACATTCCAGCAAGGTGCACGGCTTACCGAGCACTTCCTTTGCTTTATATCCTGTGAGTTGTTCAAACGCCCGATTGACCATGAGGATATCGCCATCCGTTCCGATCAGCATCAGACCATCGTTCATGGTATTGACGATTTTTTTCCAGTAGCGGTTGATCTCCTGTTCTTTCAAAGATTCCCCTCCCATCCATCCAGTCCTCTTCAAGTCTGGTCAAACCAAAAAATGATGAACATCCACCTATCGCGCCAATGAATCAAGGCCCAATAGTCTGACAGGGATCCAAGATACCCACAGCCTAGTATTTAAATATATGTTTAAGCACTTAAACATCTGTTTAACTACTATGAAACACCTTTTGGATGCAAGCATAAAAGGAGCCTAAACATTTTAACCAATAAAAACAGTAATTTGGGTTTAATTTCTCATGTTTGTCGTTTAAGGGCACGCCTGTTGCTCTTAATCGATAAACAAACGTAGCTGATGGGTGCACTGGGATGCAAAAGAAGTCTGCAAGATCAGAGGTTAACCTTGTGGGAGTGGCATGGCCGGTATGCCTGCTTGAATTCAAAGGCGCTCTTGAGAGCCTGTATCCGCATGGAGTTCTGGAGGTTTTGGTCCGAGATCCTGAGGTTGTCAAAAACATCATCACTATCGTGGGCCATTCTCAGAACAAGCTTATAGACCAGAGGATCGAAGGAGACATCCATCGAATTTGCATCCAGAAAGCCCAGAGTTACTACGGAGAGCACTAAACAGTTTGCATTTTGATGAGGTACGGATCATGAAGTCTTTTCTGTGGTTCCAAGGCTGCCGGCCTGGTCACTTCTAGCGCAGCTGTGCGTGGGGGAAGGCGCCCCCTCCCTGTTCCCCGTTCCTGCGCGACGGGGCCAGGGGCTCCCCCACCCACACCTGCGGAAGTGAACACAGGCCTCCCGCCAGTCACCTTGGAAAAGACTTCATGACCCTCCATCAACATGGCTGCCGTTGTTTTCTGCAAACAACATGATGCTCTCATTAATAACTGGGAATATTGGAAAGACGGAATATTCACCCACGACGAGGATGAGTACCAATGATCAGACACCATGAATCCTGTTCCGGAGAGTTGCCATGGAAGTAACCAGAAGGCTCTTTTTCAAACTAACAGGAACCCTCGCTGCCACCTCGCTCATACCAGGAAGTAAAACCGTTTGGGCGGCTGAAGCAGCCGAAGGTTCTAAAAATGCTTATGGCTGTCTGGTTGACACCACACTCTGCGTTGGATGTCGAAAATGTGAACAGGCTTGCAATGAGCGGCATGTTCTCCCCAAGCCTCGGGAATCGTTTGAGGAGATGACCGTTCTCGAAAATGAGAGACGCATGGATGAGACCACCTATACGGTTATCAACAAATATTACCCGAAAAACATCGGTTCCCTGACCTGGCGCAATCGCCCGACCTTTGTCAAGTTCCAGTGCATGCACTGCATGGATCCTTCCTGCGTTTCGGCCTGCATTGTGGGAGCCCTGACAAAACAACCAAATGGAGCGGTGACCTACGACGCGAAAAAATGTATTGGGTGCCGCTACTGCATGGTGGCGTGTCCCTTTCAGGTGCCCGCTTACGAATATGACAATCCCCTCACGCCGCAAGTCAGGAAGTGTACCTTCTGCTTCCAAGACATTAAAGATGGCGGGCTGCCAGCCTGCGCTCAGACCTGTCCGAAAGAGGCGATTACCTTTGGCAAAAGGGCAGATCTATTGAGCTTGGCAGCCTGGAAAATGAAAAGCCATCCCGGAAAGTACGTCGATCACCTATACGGCGAACATGAAATTGGAGGAACGTCCTGGCTGTACCTGGCCTCCGAACCATTTGAATCCATTGGTTTTCCGAAGTTGGGGACCACGGCCCCGCCCAGGCTGACAGAGGCCATTCAGCACGGCATGTTTCAAAACTTCGCCGCGCCCATCGGTCTTTATGTAGTCCTCGGCGGGATCATGTGGGTGACAGGCTTTCTCAAAAACAACCATGGGAAAAAGGCACAAAACGATCCGGTTGATAAAGGAGACTCCCCATGACTGTGCGTGTTGAAGCTGCACCGGTTGAAGAGAAGTTTTTGACCCCCGGGGTTATGGTGATGCTGGCCCTGATGGCCGTGGGTGTTGCGTTTGCCGGGGCTCGCTTTCTCTTCGGTATCGGCACTGTTTCCAATCTCAACAATCAATTCCCCTGGGGCATCTGGATCGGTATTGACGTGGCCACCGGAGTGGCCCTGGCAGCCGGCGGATTCACCACAGGTGCCATTGCCTATGTCTTCAACAGGGAGCAGTATCACGCCGTCATCCGGCCGGCCCTTCTCACCGCCATGCTGGGCTATACCTTTGTGATCCTAGGGCTACTTGTGGATGTTGGAAGGTATTGGAACATCACCAGCCCTATTTTCAATCACAATGGCAATTCAGTTCTTTTTGAAGTGGCCATGTGTGTCATCCTGTATACGCATGTTTTATATATCGAGTTTATCCCCATCGTCATCGAGAGATTCAAAGGCAGGGTGAATCTTCCGGGTTTTTGGGCCGGGTTCAATACTATCTCAGAGACACTTTTGGACCTGGCGGACAGGATTCTTGGCAAAGTGATGTTCCTCTTTATTATCGGTGGCATCGTCCTGTCATGTCTGCACCAGTCAAGCCTGGGTTCCCTCATGCTCATCGCACCGCATAAGGTCCATCCCCTCTGGTATACACCCATTCTGCCTCTGCTTTTTCTTCTATCCGCCTTGGCCGCCGGATATCCCATGGTGACCTTCGAATCAATACTGGTGGCGAAATCTTTCGACCGCAAACCTGAAATGGAGGTACTTACACCTCTCGCCAAATTCATGCCGATTCTCATGGGGGTCTATTTGATCTTCAAGATCGGAGACATGATTGTCCGTGGCACGTACGTATATCTTCTGGACGGCACCTTTCAGACCAACTCCTTTGTTGTGGAGATCATTTTTGCTCTGATCCTTCCCTTTACGCTCCTGCTGTTCAAAAAGGTGCGGCAGTCCGCGGGCTGGCTCTTTCTTGCATCAACCGTATTTGTCCTAGGTATCGTGCTGAACCGAATCAATGTATTTGTGGTGAGCTTCACACCGCCTTATATGATCAAAACTTACTTTCCCGCGGTGGGAGAGATGTTTATTACCGTGGGTCTCATTGCTGGGCTCATGTTTATGTATCGGGTGTTTGTTTACATATTTCCAGTGCTTGGGGCACGGCCTGAAAAGATGTCTACAGTAGCGCTAATACTCGTTGGATTGTCGTTGACATTGGCTCTTCATTCTCCGGCGAGGGCAGAAGATCAGACCATGCCCACAAGAACATCTTTACCCGACGTGGGTCTGAGCATCCCCTCCATTGCTGACGCCCCCAAGGTAAAGATACTGAATAGTCCGGTTATTAATCAATACACCGACCTCTACGAACCTGTTCGTTTCATGCACAGCAAGCATGCCAATGTGCTCAAAGATTGTACCCTGTGCCATCATCGTGTTCCCCGGGAACCGGGTGATACCTATGGAGAGCCGGTCGCCATGGCAAGGCTGCGGCAGATGAAAGCGGTGCCGACCGGCTGCGGGCTTTGTCATGATCACCCTTTTAATCCGAGACAACTTCACACTCCCGGTCTCAAAGGCGCTTACCACCAGCTTTGTATGGATTGCCACCAGGAATCGGAGCAGGTGCCATATTTCCGGGGTCCCGTTGTGTACAGTGCCATGGTAAGAGGACCCATAACTCGCACCCTGGATACCCGAGCCCCCACCGATTGCCTAGCGTGCCACGCGAAGAAGCTCCCGGATCACAAAACGTTGGTGAAGCTGGATGGAAAGGTGGACGCTCTGGCCGTGACCAAAAACTGTCTCTCCTGTCATGAAAAGGAAGGGACGGCCATTCTAAAGACATCCCATTGGAATTGGCGCGGACCATCCCCGTACACCGTAGGTCATGAGAAACGGATCGATCTGGGAAAACACCACAATACCATTAACAATTTCTGCATCAATCTAAACGGAAACTGGCCACGGTGCACCAGTTGCCACATCGGTTATGGCTGGAAAGATGAAAATTTTGATTTCACCGACATGAGCAGAATCGACTGCCTGGTTTGCCACGACACCACCAAGACCTACAACAAAGCACCTCCGGGGGCCGGTTTTCCTAAAAAGGAGGTGGACCTTGTCAAGGTGGCGCAAAATGTAGGCCGGCCCAGTCGGGCCACCTGCGGCATGAATTGCCATTTTGTCGGCGGTGGCGGCGATGCAGTCAAACATGGCGACATGAATTCCCTTCTCAAAGAACCCAGCAGAAATTGTGATGTTCACATGGGCGTAGACGCAGGCGGCCTGAATTTCAAATGCCAGGATTGTCACAAAACCCGCAACCACATGATCTCTGGGCGTAGCATCTCGGTGCCGGCCTCAGAGGGCGATCTTTCCTGCGAGTACTGCCATACGGATACACCCCACATCGGCGGCAAACTGCAAGATTATCACCTGAATAAACATACCAAACATGTGGCCTGCCAGACCTGTCACATTCCGGTTTATGCCAAGTGTAAACCCACCAAAGTGTATTGGGATTGGTCCACTGCGGGCAAGGACAACGAGGGCAAAAAAGACAAATACGAAATGCCGACCTACATGAAGAAGAAAGGCAGCTTCCAGCGGAAAGAAGCCGCCAAACCTAACTACTACTGGTACAACGGGACGGTGAAACGTCACGTCCTGGGAGACCGGATCAATGAGAACGGTGTGACCGAACTAACAAAGCCCATGGGTAACATCGGAGATCCGACTTCCAGAATCTACCCCTTCAAGATCCATCGCGGCAAACAAATAAGTGATGCCGTCTACAAATACCTGATAGCACCGCAACTCTGGCAGGGGTACTGGAAGCACTGGGACTGGGACAAAGCGGCCAGAGATGGTATGAAGTCTGCCGGGTTGCAATACAGTGGACAGTACGAATTCGTGGAAACGGTCATGTACTGGGGCCTTACCCATGAGGTACTTCCGAAAGAGCGGGCCCTTTCCTGTTCCCAGTGCCACAAATCACTTGCAAAAGCTCCATACTGCGGCGGCTGCCACCAGGACAAACCCGGCATCGACTTCAAGAGGTTGGCCACAGAAGGGATCGACTTTAAATACCCGAAAAAAAAAGGCAGGGATGTTAGGGAGTTAATTGGCCAGAGCGACTATATTGATTTCAGAACCTTAGGCTACCCCGGAGATCCTGTTGAGGTGGGAGGCAGATTTACAGAGCTACGGTTAGTAAAAACCGCTCCATAGTGGGATGACCATGGATTCGCTTAGCCCGGAATGGCAGAAGGCTTACGATGAGTACAACCAATTCCCGTGTAAGGCTGCATGGAACGAGCTATCTGAAAAGGATCGAAAAGATATTCTCGCCCATTTACACGGACACGCATTTGACTCCCCTTCCCCGGCGAAGTGTAAATAGACGGCTGGGGAGTCGCGGTCAAGAGACGATTTCTAGTGTCGGTTCGATAAACGGTGATTGGAGAGCGAGATGCCTGTGACAAGCAATAGAACAATGAGCCGTCGCACCTTTCTCAAATTGTCGGGAGCAGCAACGGCCGTCGCCGTGGGTGGGCATGCTGCGGTGCTCCGTGCCCTGGTACCCAACCCATCGCTGAATCGCCATGCGCGGACCCAGAAGGTGTTTTCTGCCTGTGACATGTGTTTTAACAAGTGTGGTCTCATTGCCAGGGTGGAGAATGGCGTGGTCAAGAAACTGAACCCCAATCCCAAATATCTCAAATCCCGTGGCATGTTATGCGCCCGCGGCAATGCCGGAATCAAACAATTATATGATCCGGATCGGTTGAAGTACCCACTGCTGCGGAGAGGAAATCGGGGCGAAGGCAACTGGCAGCGTCTCACCTGGGATCAGGCCCTGGATTTAGCTGCGGAGAACTTCCAGAGAATCGGGGAGAACTATACCCGCTGCGGCATGCTTTTCATGGCTGGCACGGATATGCAGTCCACGTTTGTACATCGGTTCGCCGAAGTGTACGGGTCCTACAATGTGATTTCCCATGAATCCAATTGCCTCATCAGTCGGAACCGCGCGTTTTTGGATACCTATGGAGTGGTTCCCATTCCGGATATGCTGAACTGTAAGTACGTGATTATGCCGGGGGCCAATAGATTCGAAGCGTTGGTTACCCCGGACAGCATTGACCTGATGACCGCCATGCAGAATGGCTGCAAACTGGTGGTCCTGGATCCCCGGTTTACCAAAACAGCTGCCTTGGCCCACGAATGGTATCCCATTAAGCCAGGTACTGACATGGCATTTTTCCTGGCGGTAGCGCATGTACTCATTGTTGAGAATCTCTATGATCAAACATTCGTGGCCGAGAAGACTCACGGATTCGAGCAATTTGTGGAACACGTGGAAAGATACACCCCAGCTTGGGCAGAGAAGGAATGTGAAATTCCGGCGGAAGACATCCGACGGCTGGCGCGTGAGTTGTCCGCAGCTGCACCAGCCGCCATGGTCTACCCCGGTCGTAGAAGCTCAGATTACGAGGACTCTACCCAGGTCCGCAGATCGTTTGCCATTGTCAATGCCCTGTTGGGCAACTGGGATGAGGCAGGTGGACTGACATTGCCAAAAAAAATCAAGACTGGATCCATTCACTACGATGCACCGTTTTACGATGATAATCCCGAGGATCGGATAGATGCCGGTAGAGCACTGATGATGTTTGATGAAGAGGGGTCCTTCAAGCACACCAGAGATGCGGTAATTGAAGGCGAACCCTATCCGATCAAGGGCTGGTTCACCTATAAGACAAACCCAATGCAGACGGGGGCCAACCGCAAGAAGACCATCGAGATGATCCATAAGCTGGATTTTATGGTGACGGTGGACATCGTCATGAGCGATACCGCCTGGATGGCCGACCTGGTCCTGCCTGCGCCCAGCTATCTTGAAAGACAGGACCCGGTGTCTTCTTTTCAAGGCTCATCTGCATGCTCTGGAGTTGTGACCCGGGACCCGGTTGTGGAGCCCCTTTTTGAATCAAAACCGGTTTTCTGGATTATGAAAGAGCTTGCCAACCGGCTGGAGCTGTGAGAGTACTTCGATTTTACCATCGAGGATTATAGAAAGGCCCAATTGAAGTCTCTTCCCGAGGTTGCGGCAGCACTCAAGAAAGATGGTGTTTACAATCAGGTTCTGGTGACCCATGGTATCCACAAAGGCAAACCATTCAAGACCCGTTCGAAGAAAGTTGAGCTCTACAATCAGCGGTACAGCGACAACGGCATAGATCCTATGCCTGTATACAGACCTCCCAAACCTATACCTGCGGACCATTTTCGCATCGTGGTCGGGCGAAACGCCTATATTTCGCAGAGTTCCAGCACCAACAATAGTCTCCTTTGTGAACTGGAGCCAGAAAACACCCTCTGGATCCATCCGGAGCCGGCCAAAAGACGGGGCATCAAGCAAGGAGATTTGGTGGAGGTCATGAGTTCGGCGGGCACAGGGACGCTCAAGGCTCGCGTCACCGAAGAAATCCGTCCGGATACCGTTTACATGGACACCGGTTATGGCGTCATCTCCAAGAACCTTACCAAGATCTACGGAAAAGGTGCATGCATTGCGGAAATCCTTGAGGATCGAGCAGACGCGGTCTCGGGTAACATGGCCATGCATGAGACGTTTGTAAAGATAAGAAGGATATAGTGAACCGAACCGGCGAGCGCTTTTCCCGCAGCGACTCGACTTGAGGACTTCGAGTGAGACTCCGTTCGGCTCGCCTTCGACATTGAGACGTGTCGACGAGCTCAGGTCGAGTCGCTCACGTCGAGTCGCTCAGGCCGAATGTAGCTCACGGCCGAGTCCAGTCGGACTCCTCGTCGACAAGTCTTGTCGGAGTGAAGCGGAGATCCCCGCTCTGCGAGCGGGGCCTGCAGGGAGCTTCAATTGCGACTTTGAATTCAGGGCCGAACACTGGGGGTATGGATTTTGGCTGGCTCTCAACGCCGAACTTGGGAATTTACAAAGAAGGGGTTTCTGAATGAACGCTTCCGAATCCAAGAAATATGCGATTGTAATCAATACATTTAAATGTCTCGACTGCAAAGCATGCATGATCGCCTGTAAGGTGGAAAATGATCTGCCCCAGGGTTTCTGGAGGAACTGGGTCAGATATCCAGGCAGTGATCCGGAGAAACGGACCCACTTCCAGCCCGGCCAATGTATGCAATGCGACGAGCCTTCCTGTGTTGCCGCCTGCCCTGTCGGAGCCACATATAAGCAGGTTGGCGGGCTGGTGGTAATTGATTCCGGCAAGTGCATCGGCTGCGGAAATTGTGTGACCGCATGCCCCTATGGCGCCCGCTATCGTAATCCAGTAAAACGCATCGCTGACAAATGCGATTTCTGTCAACACCGCTTGGAGCAGGGGGAAGACCCTGCCTGTGTCGAAACCTGTCCCACTAAAGCACGCGTTTTTGGCGACCTAAATGACCCACACAGTCAGGTTAGCAAACTGCTGAAAAAGGAAAACCTGGTACAGGTCGTGAATCCTGTCGTCAACACAAAGCCCAGCATCTATTACGTCAAAGGTACGCGCCCAGTGGACTGGCCGGTGTTGCCCACGTTACCGGGTGGAGTCCATATGCCCACGGAGTTTTGGAAAAGATCTGCATAACTTTTATAAATTTGGGAGGGCTTATGGATAGGAGGTCAGTTCCAATCCTATTGATGCTCTTCCTTCTGCTGTTTGGGTTTGTCTGCCCTGCTGTGGTGGCCAGAGGACAGGCCAATTTGGTGGGAGCGAGTAGAGACCATAGCATCTTAGGAGGGATACAGGCTCATCACCATCGAAGCGCTCAAAAGTCTTTATCATTCGGGGGAAGATTTCCTAATCCTGCATGCGCGGGCCCATTATGAATTCAGCGGGGGTCATCTTCCCAACGCAGTTAATATCTCAACTGCTATGGTAGAATTATGACATTTACTTCTCTTGTGCTTGCTTCTTCATTTGCTCATCAATAAGCTGCTGAATGCTGCTGAGCGACTTAAAGCCTCCAGACCCTTCCACAGCTTTCACGGCGATATCTTGAACCTTTTGGTATGATTGCTCCAGCTGTTCAGTAAGTTTGGCAATACGATCATTTTGCTCGCCAGTTGCTTTCTCAAGGGACTCAAGACGCGTCTTCAAGGCTGTACGTTCACCCTCGAATTCTTTCCTTAGTAGATCATCTTTATTTTTCGCATCCATTTTGATTCTATCTGTTGCTTCCTTGACCGCATTACTAACTGCCTTCTCAATCTCTTTCGGAAATCCGGCAACCTGCTCTCCTAGTCCTCTCAACTCCTCTTCTTGCTCTGCTATGGCTTTCTCCCTCTCAGCTAATTCCT
>CP070692.1:1885013-1898988 GCA_020353215.1 Deltaproteobacteria bacterium | reverse complement strand
TTTTCTGGTGTCTCTTCTGGGTGACTGCGGAAGGTCTGTGCCACTTCCCCGGCTGTGGCTGGGGGAGCCCCTGGCCTCGTTCCGTAGGAACGGGGAACAGGGAGGGGGTGCCCTCACCCGGCCACAGCCGGGCTTGAAGTGCCCAGACCGTAAGCTTTGGAGCCAGAGAAGAGACACTAGTGCGACAGGAACGTTTCGCTTGTCAATCTGTGGACTCCTTGGTTTGCAGGTACATCGCGGGCGCCATGGTGTCAGTTTTTCGGCAAAGTTCAAGAGGCGAAAAAGGTTGACAAGCACTGTGGAATTGATTAGACTGCGACACGCCTGAGCGGGCATAGCTCAGCTGGTAGAGTACGAGCTTCCCAAGCTCGGTGTCGCGGGTTCGAGTCCCGTTGCCCGCTCCATAGGTTCCGCCCGGCAGAGCAGGGAAGATTATGGGTGGGTGCACGGCAAGAAGCCGCTGAGCAGATCCCTTTTTGAGGTAGCCGCGCGGTGTGCAGCAAATCACCTGCGGCAAGCTTACTTCGATTAGTGGATCCTAGGTTATAATTTTATTTGCTTCAGAAGCCGACTTTTGTAGCCAGTTTACGTTATAATCTAGTCTACTAAGCGAAGTGGGCGCGAGCCCACTTTTTTTGTGCATGCAAGAGGAGATACGAAAAGAGATCGAGTTGACCCTGGAGAAGCTCGCCGAAACCCTTGTGGTCTCAGAGGGCATGGAGCTGGTGGATCTGGAGTATCGTAGGGAGGGGCGGCGTTGGGTGCTGCGCTTGTTCATTGATAAGGACGGCGGAGTGAACGTCGATGACTGTGCCCATATCAGCCGGCAGTTGGGAGATTATCTGGATGTGAAGGATGTAATTCCGCAGGCTTACGTGCTGGAGGTTTCTTCACCGGGTCTGAATAGGCGTCTGCGTAAAGGGGAAGATTTTCGCCGTTTTGCAGGACACAAAGTACAACTGCGCCTAGTCTCGCCGCTGGATGGCCGGAGGAAAATAGTTGGTAAGCTGGTGGGGATGGAAAACGAGCAAGTGATAGTGGAGGAGACAGGGGGACATTGCTTGGTTCCTCTGGACGACATTGCCAGGGCCAACCTTGTTTACGAGTTCCAGTCCTAAAGGCGGGAAGACTGATTCTTTGTGGGTTTTCATGGAGATAATCTCGCACATCCTTGCCACAATTACCTGAAGAAGGAGAACAGGGGAGATGATTCCGGATCTGAAAAGGCTCATCGACCAGGTCAGCAGAGACAAGGGCATCGACCGACAGGTGCTTATTGTCACGTTGGAAGAAGCCATTCGTTCTGCAGCAAAAAAGAAATTCGGCCAGGACCTTGATCTGGAGGTGGCCTACAACGACGATTATGGTGAGATTGAGGCTTTCCAATTCAAGGATGTCGTGGACGAAGTAGAGAACCCGGAGATGGAGATCTCGCTTGAGGAGGGGAGAAAATTGGACCCAGGGTGCGAAATGGGAGACAGCTTGGGTATCAAGGTGGACACCATCGCCCTTGGTCGCATTGCGGCCCAATCGGCCAAGCAGGTCATCATCCAGAAGATGAAGGATGCAGAGCGAGACATAATCTACGAAGACTACAAGGACCGGCGGGGCGAGATCGTCAACGGAATCGTGCAAAGACTTGACAAAGGGGGGACTACCGTCAACTTGGGCCGTGCTGACGCCATTGTTCCTTACCGGGAGCAGGTACCCAGGGAAACGTATCGCCAGGGGGATCGTATCCGTGCTTTTGTCCTGGAAGTCAACAGAGAGTCGCGCGGGCCACAGATTGTTCTTAGCCGTACCCACCCAGATTTTCTCATCAAGCTCTTTACCCTGGAGGTGCCAGAGATTGCCGAAGGGATTGTCACTATCATGGGAGCGGCTCGGGAACCGGGAAGCAGGTCCAAGATAGCGGTACTCTCCAAAGATGCTGATATAGACCCGGTGGGTGCTTGTGTGGGAATGAAAGGATCTCGGGTACAGAGTGTGGTCCAGGAGTTGCGGGGCGAGAAGATCGACATTATCGAGTACAATCCGGATCCGGCCAAATTCGTCTGTAATGCGCTGGCACCAGCGGTCATCTCCAAGGTCGTTATTGACCAGGCAAATCGCCTGATGGAAGTGATCGTCCCTGACGATCAGCTGTCGCTCGCCATCGGTAAGCGTGGGCAGAATGTTCGACTGGCCTCCAGGCTCTCCGATTGGCGCATTGACGTGAAAAGCGAGTCCAAGTACCAGACATCACTGAAAGAGGGTTATGAATCTCTCCTGACGCTGCCAGGTGTCGGAGCCGCCACTGCCGAACACCTTTATGAAGCTGGTTTCTCTTCGGCGGAGGAACTGGCAGGCGCGCAGATTGAGGAACTGGTGGTAATCCCTGGCATCAGCCAGCAGAAGGCTACGAGATTCATTGAGGCAGCCAAAGCTTACATGGCCGACCAAGAGAGTAATGAAGCCGCGGAGCAAGAGATCTCTGATACGGAAGAGCGCGACTCAGCGAGAGCATGACTGACGGAAAGAAACGCTATACGCCCCAGCGTACCTGCATTGTTTGCGGCCGCAAAAGAGCCAAAGGGGAACTGCTGAGGTTGGCGCTGGATGCAGAGAGCAAGGTGCAGTTTGACCGTGGTCAACGCTACTCGGGTCGTGGTGCCTATATCTGCATCGGGCCTGACTGCCTGACACGAGTCAAGATGTCCCGACTCCGCAAAGCGTTTCGACGATCACTGCCTGAGTCCGCCTGGAATCCTGCCCTGGCAATGGCGGAGGCTCTTAAAGGCGATTGTTCGCGATCTTATGATGAGTAAACCCTAATGTTGCAGATTTTGCATAGAGGAAGAACGCGCGAGAGAGAGTGAGTTGTTGCTGCGCACAGGCTCGGACAGGTCGAACCTGACCGTAGGGGAGATCCTGTCCGAGGCGAGCACCGGGCGGCCCGAGCCTTTCGGAAGTGAGACGTGTCGATGAGGAGTTCGACTGGACTCGGCCGTGAGCTCGGGCCGAATGGAGGCTCACTCGAAGTCCTCACGTCGAGTCGCTCAAGGCCGAACTGCTCACGGCCGAGGGCAGCCGCCCCGCCAAAGGCGGGGCTGTCGCGCCAGCCCAGCCTAGGCAGGATTCTTGCTGGTGTGGGTTTGTCATATTAGAATTGATTCAGCCAAGCACTTCGAAGTGCGCTTGTGAGTGCCAAGTATTGAGACACCGGGGGGTTGCATGGCGAAGTTAAGGGTGTACGAACTGGCAAAAGAACTGGACATGGCCAACAAGGAACTGGTGGAACGAATCAGTAGCCTGGGCATTCAGATCAAAGGGCACATGAGTTCACTGGATGAAGAACAGGCCCAGTTGGTCCGTGACACGGTTACGGGTCGGTCACAGCAAATGATAGAGGAAAAACGAGTTCGGCGGGGAGTGATCCGGAGGCGGAGAAAAATAGTAAAAACTGAGCCCCCGCCCGAACCGGTGGAGATCGAGGTGCAGGTTGAGACACCCCCTCCACTTGAGGTCGTCACCGAAGGGCAGGTACCTGAAGAGGTACCTCCGGAAACACCGGTCGAAGAGACGTTGGTGGCATCCGTAGCTGAAGAGCCGACAGCCGAACCCGAGGCCCCAGTGGCCGAACCGGTGGAGCCCGAGGTACCGGTTGGGGAGGAGGTGGAGCCGGAGAAGAAACCACCTGAGGAGAAAAAGAAGGTAAAGAAGCCGCGACGCCGAGTCAAGAAAGAGGCTCCCGCCAAGATTATAAAGCTTCCCGAGCGAGTCCCTCCGACCGCACCAGTAGAGCCCCCGACTCAAGAGACCGAGCCAGGGAAACAAGCAAAGCCGGCGGCGAAGGTGGCCGAACCGGAGCCCCTTGTGGAGCCACCCGGAAAGGAAGCGGAAGAAAAGCCGGCTAGAGTGAAAAAGAAGAAAGGTAAACGGGCACGAACTGAAGTAGCCCCCGAGAGTCCAGTCAAACCCCGGCTTCCGAGGCGGCGCAAGGAGGTACTCACTGGGGATGCACTATACGAGAGGCGCCCCGCTCCAGGCCGCGTAGCAAAGACCCGCAAGGCAGCACGAGCTGTTGCCAAAGACGTCAAAAAGACGGAAATAACCGTACCGAAGGCCGTAAAGCGCCGAATCAGACTTGATGAGGCGATTACCGTAGCCAGTCTTGCCAAACGAATGGGGGTCAAAGGCTCAGAGGTTGTCAAGAAACTGATGGAAATGGGCCTCATGGCGACCCTCAATCAGGGGATTGATTTTGAAACTGCAGCTCTCCTGACGGCGGAGTTCAACTATGAAGCGGAGAAAGTAGGCTTTGAAGAAGATGAGATTCTACAGGCTATTCCGGATCGTGCCGAAGACCTCAAGCCGAGACCGCCTGTTGTAACCATTATGGGTCATGTTGACCACGGTAAGACTTCGCTTTTGGACGTGATCCGGCACACCAATGTGACCGAGGAAGAAGCCGGGGGTATTACCCAGCATATAGGTGCTTACCATGTGAAATTGGATGCGGGTGAGGTGATATTTCTGGACACACCGGGCCATGAGGCCTTCACGGCCATGCGGGCCCGGGGTGCCCGAGTCACCGACCTAGTGATCCTCGTAGTGGCAGCGGACGACGGTGTGATGCAGCAAACGATTGAGGCAATGAACCATGCCCAGGCGGCAGAAATTCCCATATTGGTGGCGGTTAATAAAATAGACAAGTCCAATGCCAATCCGGACAGGGTAAAACGACAGTTGGCGGAAAGGGGGTTGACGCCGGAAGAGTGGGGCGGCACCATCACTATGGTGGAAGTGTCGGCAAAACAGAAGACTGGTCTGGATGAATTGCTCGAACTCATCCTGCTACAGGCCGAATTGATGGAACTGAAGGCCAATCCGGATAAGATGGCAAGAGGCAGGGTCATTGAGGCTAAGTTGGACAAGGGCAAAGGGCCGGTGGCAACTGTTCTGGTTCAGGAGGGGACTCTGGGCGCAGGCGATCCTTTCGTATGTGGCACTTTTCACGGCAAAGTGCGCGCTTTGCTGGATGACCGTGGTCGCAAGGTTGAGACGGCTCCCCCGTCCATGCCCGTGGAGGTACACGGCATATCAGGAGTGCCGCAGGCCGGAGATGAGTTCGTGGTAGTGGCGGATGAAAAGCAGGGCAAACAGGTTGCTGCTCACCGACGATTGAAGTTTAGGGAGGCCGAGCTGTCCAGGAGCACCAAAGTAACCCTGGACAATCTCTACTCTCGCATTAAAGAAGGAGAAGCCAAGGAATTGAAGGTCGTACTCAAGGCCGACGTCCAAGGGTCATTGGAGGCCACTGCTGACTCATTGCACAATCTGAGCGCGGAAGAAATCAAAGTTAACATTATTCACAGCGCAGCCGGCGCGGTTACGGAAACTGACGTCATGCTGGCCTCTGCTTCGGACGCAATCATCATTGCCTTTAATGTGAGGGCCCCGCAACGGGTTCAGGAAATCGCCACGGCTGAGAAAGTGGATCTGCGCTTCTATGACGTCATTTATCAAATTGTGGCTGACGTTAAAGACGCGATGGAGGGGATGCTCGAGCCGATCTACAAGGAGAATTTCATGGGCCGTGCTGAAGTGCTCCAGACTTTCAACGTGCCTCGTGTGGGTACAGTGGCCGGCTGTATGGTGAACGAAGGTCGAGTGGTACCGGGAGCCAGGGTCAGAGTGCTGCGAGACGACGTGGTGATTAATGACAGCAGAGTCGCCTCCCTGAAGCGTTACAAAGATGAGGTAAAAGAGGTAAAGGCCGGCCAAGATTGCGGGATTGGCATTGAGAACTTCAATGACGTCAAAGTCGGCGATGTCCTCGAGACTTACAGCGTTGAGAAGATCAAGGCGGTTTTAGAGCCGGGAGGCACCAAGCCGGAGTAGGACCTGCCTCATGCGTGTTAATGAGGTGGTGATAGACCCCTATTTGAACAGAGGTCCGGCGTAATGGTTGTGGGAGTCGCAAAGCTGAGTCTGCGTATACCCGAGAACCATTCTTTGAAAGGTAAGCGCAGAGTCATGAAGCGAATCTGCGAACGGCTGCGCCATCGATTTAACGTGGCTGTAGCTGAGATCGACTCCCAGGATTTGTGGCAGGCAAGTGAGATTGGCATTACCGCGGTCGGCAACGAGCAAGGATATGTTAACTCCAAATTGGACAAGGCCATCAACTTCGTTGACGACCTGCACTTGGCAGATATCGTGGATGTTCAGCTGGAATTGATCCATTTTTGAAAGACAGGTTTAGCCACTTGGGCCGGTTAAGTCGGTTATGCCCGCTAAACGGTAAAATGTGAACAGTCTAAACCGGCCGAACCGACCGAACCGGCTAAACCGGCTAAACTGGCTAAACCGACCAAACTGACTGAACTGGCAAACGGGCTAAACATAATATTGTGGAACACAAACGGGCGGATCGAGTCGCGGATCTCATTTTGAAAGAGCTTGCCGAGGTGTTGCTCCGCAAGGTGAAAGATCCTCGACTTGCTGGCATCACCTTGACAGATGTGGAGGTCTCAGCAGATCTGCGCCATGCCACAGTATTCTATAGCCTTCTTGGTGACGATGAAGGAAAGGTCGCGGCTGCTGAGGGGCTAGAGAGCGCCAGGGGGTTTGTCAAGCGAGAGCTTGGGAAGCGGTTACAGCTTCGGCGCATGCCGGATATCGGGTTTCGCTTCGATGGTTCGCTGGAATACGGCTCCCACATGGATCGTCTGTTTGGTGATCTGAAGGAACCAGAGTAGTAGATGATCGCAACCATAGCGAAAGAGTTCGAGAACCAAGAACGTTTTCTCCTGGCCACCCATGTAAATCCCGACGGTGACGCGATCGGATCCCTGGGGGCGCTTGCCTTAGTTCTCGAGGGAATGGGCAAACAGGTCTTGGCCTACTGTCAGGATGAAGTGCCTGGGTTTTTACGATTTCTCCCCTACTCGAACCGTATTGTTACAGAGATTCCGAGTCCAGACCAGTTTGAAGTGGCGGTGGTACTGGATTGTGGTGAACTGGATCGTATCGGACATGCTGCCGGAGTTCTTCGACACGTGACGAAAATCATTCACATCGATCATCATAGTTCGGGTAACGATTTCGGCCAGTTGAATCTTGTTAGACCCGAGTGCAGTAGCACCGCCGAGATCCTCTACGACATCTTTCAGGCCATTCCGGTGAACGTGGACACAGATGTGGCAGAAAACATCTACACCGCAATCCTCACCGACACTGGTTCATTTCGCTTTGTCAACACCACGGCTAGGGCCCTGGCCATTGCCGCGGAAACGGTTTCATTGGGAGTGGCACCGGAGACAGTGGCCAGCAGGATCTACGACAGCATGAGTCCAGCACGGTTGCGCCTACTGGCTTTAGGCCTCAATACTCTTACTCTTCGAGCCAATGGACGTGTGGCTGCCATGTGGGTGAGCCAACGGATGTTTCGAATGACCGGGACCAGTGCCACGGAAACGGATGGATTCGTTAATTACCCGAGAGCAATTGACGGGGCGGAGATGGCCATCTTTTTTCGAGAGATGGAATCTGGGCGAGTAAATGTAAGTTTGAGATCTCGGGGAAGTCGGAACGTTGCGGAGTTCGCTCGGATGTACGACGGGGGTGGACACCAAAATGCGGCGGCATTTCGCCGTCAGGGCCCCTTGGCAGAGGTGGTAGAGAGTGTGATGGCGGCAGCGGAAGAATTCATTGCCGGGGGGGTGCGGTGAGTTCCGGTATAGTGTTGCACAAGAGGAGAGAACCTCACAAACAAGCGAAATTTGTTGATGATGGTGTGCTGGTACTAGATAAGCCGATGGGGCTTACTTCGCACGAAGTCGTCCAGCAAGTGAAACAGAAGCTGGGAGCGATCAAGGTCGGCCACTGCGGCACCCTGGATCCATTTGCCACGGGTGTGTTGATCCTTCTGATCAACGGAGCAACCAAGCTTTCTCCCTTTCTGACGAATCAAGAAAAGACCTATCAATTCACTGTAGTCTTCGGTGTTGAAACTGACACGCAGGACAGCACCGGTAGAGTGGTGGCCCGGCGTCTCTGTGAACCGCCGAAGGAGAAAGAAGTTAACGAGGCCTGTGCCGCGTTCACCGGCGAAATCGAACAGACGGTGCCACGTTACTCGGCAGTGCGGTTGGGGGGGCAGCGGATGTACCGCTTGGCGCGACAGGGCGTCCAGGTTGCTTCGCCGAGTCGTACAGTTAGAATTCGGAGCCTGTCCTCATATCAACTGCGCTGGCCTGAAGTGGCCTTTGAGGTTACCTGTTCCAAAGGAACCTATGTGCGGAGTCTAGGGGTGGATTTGGCCCGTTATTTCAATTGCAGCGGTCATGTGAGCGAACTGCGGCGAATAAGTAGTGGTGAATTCTATGTGGGACAGGCCGTAAGTCTGGAAGAGTTCAAGGCGGTTGTGACAAATGGTGAGTTAGACCGAGTGTTGATCCCACCAGCTCAAGCCTTGAAAGGATTTCCCGAACTTCGCGTCTCGCATTTGATCGCTAAAAGGCTTCGCCAAGGCGGCACTCTGAATTCAAGTCTGCTCCTTGGTTGCGAAAGTGACCAAGGTTGGCCCGAAGGCCCATACAAAGTCTTAGACCCAGATACCGACTTGGTGGCAATGGTTGCCAAATCAGCCATTGTTTCCAACGATCGGCAAGAAAGGGAGGTTACCTTCAAGACGTTGCGAGTCTTTGGGACAGTTCCCCAGACGGAGCCGCAACGGATGGACGTCCCTTTTTCTGGTGAACCAACGAGATGACGTTCAAAGTTGGAGTACGAGGAGGGAACAACAGTGGCACTAAATGCTGAGAGGAAGAGGGAAGTTATCGAGAATTTCAAAACACATGAGACCGACACTGGTTCTCCTGAAGTGCAGATAGCTTTGCTCAGCGAGCGCATAACTTACCTCACCGAACACTTCAAGACCCACAAGAAGGACCACCATTCGCGTCGAGGTCTGCTGAAGCTAGTGGGGCAGCGTCGCCGGCTTCTCAACTATCTCAAGCGGACAGATGTGGCCCGGTACCGTACAGTGATAGAGAGATTGGGGCTTCGCCGGTAGAGAGCGGCAGTGCGCCGGTCCCAGAGTGGTTGGCTTGTCGTTTTCCTGACGAAGCGATTCCAGGCACACATCGAGACGGATCATACTTGCAGGGCCGACAAAACCGTTCTGAAAACTTGTCATTGTTAACCCAGGCTCAATTGATGCAGTTACCTAGGTGCAAGGAGTTTCTCATTCGGGTGGATTGACAGTCCGTGCAGTTTTCGCCACAACTCCTAAAGATTCTCTAGCCATGAACTAAGTGAAGGAGTTGGATAGGGAAGGAAAGAACACTATGAAAGAATCTATCGAAATAGAAGTCGGCGGCAGAAAGTTCAAGCTCGAGACCGGGGAGATGGCAAAACAGGCCACTGGTTCCGTGCTCGTTAGCTATGGCGACACAGTGATTCTGGTTACCGCTGTTGGTGAAGAAACAATTCGGGAAGGCATTGATTTCCTACCGCTAAGTGTGGACTACATGGAAAAGGGTTTCGCTGTTGGTCGTATTCCCGGTGGTTTTTTCCGGCGGGAAATTGGTCGGCCCAGTGAACGGGAGACCCTGACCTCTCGCTTAATAGACCGGCCCATCAGGCCGTTGTTTCCGAAGAATTATCGGCACGAAACTCAAGTAATTGCCACCGTTCTCTCTGCAGATCCCGACAACGACCCAGACACCGTGGCAATGGTGGGGGCTTCGGCAGCTCTGGAGATTTCCGACATCCCCTTTCAAGGGCCGATTGGTGCGGTGAGGGTAGCTCGTTGTAATGGTGAGTTGGCGGTAAACCCCACCGGGGAGCAGCTGGAAAGGAGCGACTACAACCTCGTGGTTGCCGGCAGTCGTCAAGGTATCGTTATGGTGGAAGGTAGCGCCAAGTTTGTTAGTGAAGATGATCTGCTGGAGGCGCTGTTTTTTGCACAGGAGGCGATTCAACCGATCTTGGATATGCAAGAGGTGTTGAAGGCCCGCTGTGGCAAAAGCAAACGACCATTTGCGGCCGTGGAAGAGGACGAGGCCCTGGTGGCTCGCGTGGCAGAGCTTTGCCACAAGCGAATCGAAGAGGCCAACAGCATCGCGGCCAAGGAAGAGCGCTACGCAGCACGTCGCAGCACGCTCCAGGAGGCCATGGAGGAGCTCGGACGGGATTTCGCTGAACGTGAGGGCGAAGTGAAGGAGATTCTTCAGAAACTTGAGAAAAAGTTCGTCCGTGAGTTGATCCTCAGCCGTAATATCCGAATCGACAACAGAGGTCTCTCAGAGGTTCGTTCCATTGATTGCCAGGTCGGCCGATTGCCGCGGGCCCATGGTTCAGGGCTCTTCACCCGCGGTGAGACCCAGGTACTGTCTGTGGTAACCTTGGGATCTTCATCGGATGAGCAGAAGATAGAGTCTTTGGATGGCGATGCATACAAGAGCTTCATGCTTCACTACAATTTTCCACCTTATTGCGTGGGTGAGGCCAGGTTTCTCCGGGGGCCAAGTCGGCGGGAAATTGGACATGGAGCTCTGGCGGAGCGGACCCTGCTGACGGTGATGCCCACTCATGAAGAGTTCCCTTACACCGTGCGGGTGGTGGCCGAGGTGTTGGAATCCAACGGCTCATCTTCAATGGCTTCGGTGTGCGCTGCCTCTCTTGCTCTCATGGATGCAGCTGTGCCCTTAAAGACCCCTGTGGCTGGAATTGCCATGGGACTGATCATGGAAGATGATCGTGCTGCAATACTGAGCGACATTTTGGGCGACGAGGACCACCTGGGGGACATGGACTTCAAGGTGACGGGCAGTTCAGAAGGTGTTGTCGCGCTGCAAATGGATATCAAAGTGGGTGGAGTGTCCCGAGAGGTCATGCAGAAGGCCTTATACCAGGCACGGGAAGGAAGACTGAGCATACTGGAGAAAATGAACCAGGCCATCTCAGGGCCTCGTGATGAGCTCTCACCCTATGCGCCACGGGTTGTGAGCATAGAGATACATCCCGACAAGATTCGCGACGTCATTGGACCGGGCGGCAAGGTGATCCGGAACATCATTGCCGAGACAAATACGAAGATAGATGTGGACGATACCGGGAAGGTGGTTATCATGAGCCCCGACCTCGCTGGCTGCCAGAAGGCGGTGGACATGATCAAAGACTTGACTGCTGAGCCAGAGGTGGGCAATCTCTATCTGGGGAAAGTACGCAAAATAACTGACTTTGGCGCTTTCGTGGAGATACTTCCTGGCGTTGATGGTCTTATTCACATTTCTCAGCTGGACCATAAACGAGTCCAGAGAGTGCGGGACATACTCAATGAGGGAGACGAGGTGCTGGTGAAGGTGCTGGAAATAGACCGAGAAGGCCGAATTCGTCTGAGCCGAAAGGCTGCATTGGGGGAATCCATTTCCAAGGTGCGAAACTAAAGATGGGGCGAGAGCTGCACAAAAGAGCAGTTTTGGACAATGGTATGCGAGTGGTGACGGAGCGGATTCCTCACCTCCATTCGGTTTCCATGGGCATCTGGCTCAATGTCGGGTCCCGTGACGAGGAGGAGAGCGAGAGCGGCCTAACCCACTTCACCGAACACATGCTGTTCAAGGGCACTGAGAATCGAAGCGCTCTGGCTATAGCCAAGCAACTCGATGCCGTCGGAGGTATGTCCAATGCTTTTACCAGCAAGGAAAACACCTGTTTTCATGCGAAGGTTCTGGACGCCCACCTGCCTCTAGTTGTTGAAATCCTGGCCGATATTTTCCTGAATTCAGTGTTCGATCAACGAGAAGTAGAACGCGAGCGAGAAGTGATTCTTCAGGAAATCAGCATGGTGGAGGATACTCCCGACGAGTACGTCCACGTACTTCTTAACCAGACGTTCTGGGACGGAAATTCATTGGCTCGGCCGATCTTGGGCACCGCTCGTACCGTGCAGAGCTTTACCCGGGAGATGAGCCTGGAATTTCTTCGTCGAGCCTACCACCCGGATCGAATCGTGTTGAGCGCAGCGGGCAATTTGGACCACCAGCAATTTCTGGATTTGGTGGAGCCGGCTTTCAGCGGCATCGAGAGACACTCTCACAGCCTAAAGAGAACTCCTCCTACTATTTCGTCGCAGGTGGGACTGTACCCGAGGGATCTTGAGCAAGTCCACCTCTGTCTGGGAACGCGAGGGACTTCGGTGGAAGAGGAAGAGAGATACTGTTGCAGTATATTGAATGTGATCCTCGGCGGTAGCATGAGTTCGCGACTTTTTCAGGAAGTGCGGGAACGTCGAGGTCTGGCGTATTCGATCTACTCTTTCCTCAGTTCCCATACGGATGCAGGCATGTTGGGAATCTGCGGAGCGGTTCGCGCCGAAAACATCATGGAAACACTTGAGCTGGTTCGAAAAGAACTCCAACGCCTCAAACACGAGGCTATTACTGGAACTGAACTTCGAGATGCCAAAGAGCATATCAAGGGAGGGATTTACCTGGCCGCTGAAAACTCCGACAATCGCATGAGCCGTCTGGCTAAAAACGAAATGAATTTTGGCCGTTTTGTGCCTTACGGTGAGATCGAGGCCGGTCTGGAACGGGTTACTCCTGATGATGTTCAGGCCCTAGCTAACAGAATTTGTCAGCCAGAGCTAATGTCTCTAGTGCTTCTGGGTCAGGTGGACGGACTTGATGTGGATCGAACATTTCTGGATTTCTGAGGTAAGTTGTTTCTCGGTGCAAAATCCTCGCTGACTCCAACCCTGATGGAGTCTAGATCATGGAATGATGGAATAGTGGAAGAATGGGTACTAAGCTGTTCATGTTTTTTGGCTAGCATTTGTGTCCATTTTTGTTGATTGCCGATAATGAGCAACACTTCTACAAATGGTCTCATTCTTCCAGCATTCCGATGTTCCAATATTCCAAGCTTCCAACTCGGACCGAAAGGACTCCCCGGCTAAATGGAGAAAGAAAACCAGCCAGAAAAAGGCAAGCGGTCTCTTCTCTCCATCCCCATTCGCCGTGTACGGGGTGAGGCTGATCAAGACTTGCCGCTGCCTCAATATATGAGTTCCCATGCATCCGGCATGGATCTTTGTGCGGCGCTGGATGAAGAGATGACCATTCAACCTCAGGAGGCTGCTTTGGTGCCTACCGGGATAGCGGTGGCAATACCGGAGGGCTTTGAGGGGCAAATTCGAGCCCGGAGTGGACTCGCAATTTCCCATGGGCTGGCGGTGATAAATGCACCCGGGACCATCGACAGTGACTATCGGGGAGAGATTGGGGTGGCCTTGGTCAACCTGGGAAAGGAACCCATCACTCTGCGTCGGGGTGATCGAATCGCCCAGATGGTGATAAGCCGAGTGTACCATGCGCAATGGATTCCCATGGAAGACTTGGACGAAACCAAGCGGAATGAGGGGGGGTTTGGGCACACGGGAAGGTAGCGATCGGAGTGACCGGGACCATTGGACTGAGCCAGCGCTTTTCTTGCGTGGATGATCGAAGGAAACAAATGGGAATCAGACTATCGGTATTGGCAAGCGGCTCGAAGGGTAACAGCATATATATTGCTAACGAGAGAGTCAGTTTGCTGGTTGATGCTGGTCTGAGTGCCAGGGAGACGGAGCGTCGTCTGCACAGTATTGGTGCCAACGCGAAAGACCTGGACGGCATCGTGGTGACCCATGAACACGTGGACCATGTTCGAGGCCTAGGTACTCTATCGCGTAGATATAGACTGCCGGTCTACCTGACCAAGAGTACCCATCAACATCTACCCGAATCGGTGGGGAGGCTTGGGGAAAAAGAAGAGTTTGTCACTGGCCGTAGCTTCTGCATTGAAGATTTTACCATTCATCCTTTCGCTGTTTCACACGATGGCGTCGATCCAGTAGGGTTTACCCTGGTGAATGGCTCGGTGAAAGTGGGAGTCTGTACCGACCTGGGTGCGGCTACCAAACTGGTGCACCGCCATCTCG
>CP070692.1:1870907-1884913 GCA_020353215.1 Deltaproteobacteria bacterium | reverse complement strand
CATGAAACATCCGGGCTAGAATGAAAAAACCGTTCATGACCAGAACAGTCATCTACCCAAAACTGGGAAGAACCTTTTTTTAACGGCCCAGTGCTTTGTCTTGCCAGAAGGACTCCTCCAACGCCTCCATTTCAGCGGCAGTTTGTTCCCACTGCTGGTTATGATCCTCTAGGGAACGTTTCAATTTTTGGTATTCAAGGGTTAATTCCGTGACACTGGATCCATTTTCATAGGTTTCGGGTCGAGCCAAAAGACTGTTCAAGGTGTCTATCCGGCCGGTGATTTCCTCAATTGTCTGTTCCAAACTCTCAAGCCGTTGTTTGAGGGGCTCTTTCCGACGATACAGTTCATTTCGCCACTCGGCCTCCAACCGTTTCTGCTCTTTGGATCTCTTGGAAATTGAAGTGGTCTGCTTCCAACATCTTTCCTCTTCTGCCCCTGATTTGAGATCATCTAGCTGTTTTCTCCAGATATCCTGATAGTCGCTGTAGTTTCCGTGAAACATCTCGACCCGGCGGTTGTTGATGACAAGGATCTTGTTGGCGATGGCATTGATGAGGTGCCGATCATGGCTGACCAGACAGATGGTTCCTGCATAGGCCTTGAGGGCTTCTTCCAGAACTCGTCGGCCAGGAATATCAAGGTGGTTGGTGGGCTCATCCAGTAAGAGCAAGTTGGCCTGCTGCGCCAGGATTTGGCAGAGCAGTAATCTGCTGCGCTCGCCACCGCTGAGCACGGAAATGCGTTTTTCTGCCTCATCGTCTTGAAAGAGGAAACCGCCCAGCAGATTGCGAAGCTTACCCTGGCCCATATCGCCGGCAACAGAGGCAAGAGATTCCAACACCGTCTGTCGCGGATCAAGAAGCTCCAGCTGCTGCTGAGCAAAGTAAGCGATGCGAGTACCAGAGCCAATTATCCGCTGACCAAGATCCGGATTCAGGACTCCCGCCAACAGCTTGAGCAAAGTGGTTTTGCCCGCTCCGTTGGCACCTATCAGTGCTACCCGATCCCCCCGCTGGATAGTGACAGCTATACGGTCATAGATTGGCAGGGGACCGTAGCTTTTGCAAACTTGCTTCAGTTCCAAAACCACTTTGGGTGCTCGTGTTGGTGGGGGGAAGTTGAAGGAAAACCGGGCAGGTGCTGTGGGAGGGCTAATCAGCTCCATTTTTCCCAACGTTTTCAAGCGTGCCTGCACCTGACGCGCCCGGTCTTTACGAGCCCGATTCCGATCTATGAATCGCTTGATCTGGCGAATTTCTTCCTGCTGATGGCGGAAGGCGGCCCACTGCTGCTCCAATTGTTTTTCTTTATCTTCCAGGTAGCGCTGAAAGGTTCCAGGATATGAGGTTATCCGCCCGTTTTCCAGCTCGAGAAATCGTTGCACAACCCTATCAAGGAACACCCGGTCGTGAGAGATAAGCATGAGTGTTGCTGGAGACTGGGCCAGATACTCCTCCAGCCAGACGAGAGAATCCAAATCAAGGTGGTTGGTGGGCTCGTCCAGTAAGATCAGATCCGGTTCGGAAAGCAGGATCCGGGCTAGCGCCACGCGCATGGCCCAGCCGCCACTCATTTCCTCCACCGGCCGCTCCATGTCCGTTTCACTGAACCCGAGACCCGCAAGCACCTTGCGGGTATTCGCCTCCAACTGGTAGCCGCCCAGCCTCTGGTACTCTTCCAACAAACGGCTCTGGCGCTGGGCTGCCTCGGCTACTTCCGACTCTGACAGGGATCCTTCCAACTGTTCTGACAAGAGTGAAAGTTCGGCCTCAGTGGCCTTGACTTCTGCTGCCACGTCCATGACCTGAGCCAGCACCGTCTTGCCGTGAAACTGAAGGACATCCTGGGGTAGGTGTCCCACGCGGAGGTGCTTGGGCATTGACATCTGACCTTCGTCTGGATATTCAAGGCCGGTTAGCAGTCTGAACACCGTGCTCTTCCCGGAGCCATTGGCGCCAATGATGCCGACGTGCTCTCCAGGGTTCACCTGGAAGGAGCAGTCAATCAGAACGTCGTGTTTTGCGAAGGATTTGCTAATTCGACTGAAAGAGATCATCGCAGTTGAGCCATCGGCTGTCAGTGGCCGATCGATGGTCATCCAAGCAATCCCAGAAGAACCATCTTTCTCCACACCACTGGGAGCCGACTGCTGAGAGTGGATGGCTATTGGAAATAGTGCTCAATTAAACGAAGGTAAAGCTCAACCCCTAACGGCATCACATCTTCATCCATGTCAAAGCGAGAAGTATGAAGCATGTGGGTGATACCCTTGGCCTCATTGGAACAGCCAAGTTCATAGCCTGCGCCTGGGCAGCGTTCCAGGAAATAGGCCAGGTCCTCACTGCCGAACTTGGGCTGCCGAACGAGCACCTGATCTTCGCCCAGCATCTCTTTAGCGACCTCGGCAATGAATCGACTCACCGGCTCGTGATTCCTCATTATCGGGTAACCTTCTCCAAAGGTCACTTGGCCGGTTAGGCCATGAGCCTGGCAGACGCCGTGTACAAGTTCCCTTAAACGAGTGAAAGCGAGTTCCCGCACCTGTTCACTAAGGGCTCGAATTGTACCGGCAATTAGGATTTCATCAGGGATTACGTTCGTGGCGGTGCCCGCATTAACCTTGGTTACGCTGACCACCAGACCCTGACCTGGGTCGGTGTTGCGACTTACCAGCGACTGGATGGAGGTGATGAGGTGAGCGCCGCCCAGAATCGGATCGCGACTAAGATGGGGGTAGGCAGCGTGAGCACCCTTGCCGGTGATGCGTATGTCGAAGGAGTCGGCAGAGGCACAGGCCTCCCTCAAGTAGATGCCCACCTTACCGAAGGGAAGAAGCGGGGCTACGTGCACAGCAACAAGCAGATCCACCTTTGGATTCTCCAAAACCCCGTCAGAGATCATCTCCCTGGCGCCATGTCCCCCTTCCTCACCAGGCTGGAAGATGAATTTGACCTGACCGCTGATCTGCTCGCGCAGGTTGCGGGAGGTCGCCAGAGCCCGGGCTGTGCCCAGAGCCATGGCCATGTGTGCATCATGACCACAGGCGTGCATGACTCCGGCCTTGCAGGAGGCGTAAGTCGCACCGGTCTCTTCCTGAATTGGTAAAGCATCCATATCGGCACGAATAGCAAAGCTTTTACCGGGTGTCCCACCACGAAACAATCCCACCACACCGGTGGTGCCAACTCCGGTCCGCACCTCGAGGCCGACGTTGCGGAGGTGTTCAGCAACTTTCTCAGCTGTGCGGGTTTCTTGAAAACGAAGCTCGGGGTGTCTATGAAAATCACGGCGCACTTGTCGAAGCCAGTCTTCTATTTCTCTTACCTCGGGGCGAATCATCTAAATCAACCTCCCGTAACTCAGCATCAACGGACTCTTGTGCGAAAGTCAAATGTCAGACGTTTTTTGTCAACCATTGATTATTCCCGTCCTGCGAAATAAGAGGTTCATGGTCCATGGTTGTCGGAAACGAAAAGCAATCCTGTCCTCTCCAATAAGAATTAACCTATTTCCAACAACTAGCCGTTGTCCGCTGTTTACTGATAACTGTATTAAGTCTGCTCCTCCAGATGTGCAAGTAACCGGAGGACATCTGCCTTTGTGGCCGGGTGGCCGGGAAAGTGCTGCCGGCGGTAGCTGTCGCAAACCGGTTTTTCTACGTACAATCCTTCCGGCTTGCCTCTGGAGCCCATGTCCATCATCCGGTTGCTTGTGTAGGTCCTGAAAACTAGGTAATCGTAGATGTGGGTTTCATAGGCTAGACCCTTGATCTCATCAGGTACAGCGAAGACAGAAGCAGGCAGAATGTCGTCGATGGTGGACTGCTTGTTTCCCAAGGTTACCTGTTCACCGTCTACAGCGGTTACGGTGGCTCTCTGATAAAAATGACCAATCTTGCGCCAAACCACATCGCCCACACGGATATACACATCTTCTTTTTCCATTGTGCTCTCCCATGCTCGTACTCGTGATCAGCCCTCTAAACCATAATGTAATCAAGCAAAGACAGGCCTTGGAACATGATTCGCCTTTCCGGGTGCTGAGAATTTGGTTCTTGAAGAATTCTTCTTTGTCCGGACCTTAGTGGAACGCTGAGAGCTGAACGGTGACTGCTATAAAATAATGGCGAGCGTGAAAAAAGCAAGTGAAAATCAGCTAGCAGCAGGCAACGGACAGCCGGAAGTATTTTTCTGGCAAACACTAACGCTGAGGTGTTAGATTATCAAGGTGGCGGCATTTTCTGAGGGTTTCTCATCTTGCCCCGGGCGCACAAGCATGAGATCGTAATGATAGATTGAGGGAAATAAGCCTTGTAGGGCGGGTCGAAGCCCCCGCCATAATCGTATTGCAAAGGACCAACATGGTTTCGTCCCCGCCGTGCCGGGGAGACCGGCCCTACGGGAGAATGTTATTGATAGATTTTTACGACTTGTCTTGATTCGCGCCCTCACCCGCACAGTATCGCTCAAACGATCACTTGAGCTGATGGTTTAAGGTACTGATTAAACCCGAAGCCTGTAAATGGATAGTGGCAAGTAGACAGTACACCTTATAGGACAGCAAGTTGCGGGAGGTAAGGCATCATACCCGCCTTTACCCAAGCCTTAGTACGGAGACAGGAACATGGCAGGGCTGGATGAGAGACTGGATCGGGTTCACCGCTTGATCGCGGCAATCGAAGCAAGGCAGAAAGAGCTGGTTTCCGTGGCTGTACGTGAAACTGGGTTCACCCGCCGCGAATGCAGTATGGAGGTTGACGTTATTCTCAGGAGACTGAGGGGTTTCGATGACATGGTTGCGACTTTCGCCCCACGGCGGCCGCTGTGCGGGTCAGAGCAGGAAGTTGCATTGGTCTTGCCGTACAATGGCAGTGCCTGGCTCAACGTGGCCATTGCGTCCATTTACCTGGTTGGTAACCGGGTGCGGGTGAAGTTTGCTTCCCGGGGCTCCGAGGTCTCCCGTTTCACCGAGTCCCTCTATGGCCCCGTCTTTGGAGGGAACATACGGTTTGACTACTCAGGCGGCAGAACATTTCTAGAGCACGCCATTACCGACCCAAAAATACCCGCCATCTGCCTGTTCGGCACTGATAAGTACGCGATCAATTATCTTGATTCCATCAAGGCCTATCAAAAGAAGTTCGTCTTCGAGGGACCGGGTAAGGATCCTTTTATTGTTCTTCCGGGGGCCGACCTGGAAGCTGCAGCACAGGAGCTGGCCTTCTCCAAATACCTCTATGCAGGTCAGACCTGCACGGCTCCTGAACGAGTCTACCTACATGAGTCTGTCCACGATGACTTTCTCGAGCGATTCATGAATTACAGCCGGGCAGTGAGAGTAGGGGATCCTGAGGACCCTGAAACTGAGATGGGACCAGTGGCGAGCACGAGGGCCATTGCGGCGATCAGAGCGCAGCTCGAGGACGCTGTCGCCCGTGGCGGACGAATCGCTTTAGGGGGTAGAATCGAGGGGAACCTGGTCTATCCCACGGTCGTGGTAAATGCCAGCCAGGATATGCTTGGAATGAGAGAAGAGACTTTTGGCCCAGTTTCTTTTATCAGCTCCTTTACCACGTTGGAGGAAGTGATTCGCTTGGCGGGGGACAATGGTTATGGGCTGAGGGCTGCAATCTATGGCGAGAACACTGAGGCGCAAGGACTTGCGGAGGAATTGGTTGGAGAAGCTTATTGCCATCCGGTGAGTGAGATGACATTTGGGATCTTTGGAACTGTTGCCGTTAATCAGCCGCGCTCGGAGTCTTGGGAAGGTGCTTTCGTTGACAAGCCGGTTGGTGGTTATGGATATTCCGGCTGGGTTTGGGAAACGGTGGATGGAGAATTCATCCTCAAACAGGGGGCCAAGCTTTTGAGCCTGGAAACCTCAACGGAAGACTAAGAATTGAAAAGCAAGTACTCGTTAGCCCATGGGTTCATCTGCGCTGAGTGTGAGTTGGCTCCGCCGTCACTCATAGTCATGAGGTCAACAAAATAAATGGCCATGAATGACAGCGGAGCTGAATGACCTAAAGACAAACGATTTGTTGTAGGATGGGCATTGGACAACGAACCATAACAACGAGCGATGTTCTAGTGGCAAACCTAAGGCTCTTCACCAGCAACCGTTTGGAAATCCTGACTGGCCTATTGGAACAGGTACTTCGCACTCCCCTGGCATCGGTGTTGGACCGGGAAATCATCGTTGTCCAGAGTAAGGGCATGGAGCGTTGGGTATCCATGGAACTTGCTCGGCGTCATGGCATCAGCGCAAACTACAGATTTCCGTTCCCCAATACCCTTGTCTACGAGGTGTTCCGCAAAGTATTGCAGGATCTACCTGAACGGTCTCCTTTTGATCCTGACATCCTTACGTGGCGGATAATGAAGCTGCTCCCAGGTCTCATAATGAAACCGGGGTTTGATACTCTCGCGAACTATCTCGGAGACACCGGCAAGGAGTTGAAGAGAATCCAGCTGTCAGAGCGCATCGCTGACACCTTTGATCAGTACCTGTTGTTTCGTCCGCAAATGGTTCTTAGGTGGGAGCAGGGGGAGAAGAGTCACTGGCAGGCGGTTCTCTGGCGAGCTCTGGTGGACGGCAAGCAGAAGAATCATCGTGCTGCGCTCGGCAAGGCCTTCCTCGAGGCCCTTGATCAATCGACTGCTGAGATCCGGGATTTCCCTGAGCGGGTGTCTATTTTCGGGATATCGGCGCTGCCGCGTTTTCACATGCAAGTGCTTGCTGCAATATCGCGGTTCACTGAGGTGAATCTCTTCCTCATGAATCCCTGCCGGGAATATTGGGGTGATATTGTCTCCGACCGGGCCATACAGATGGTGATGGACAGGCAGGCCAGATATGGTCTTAACAAGGAGGAACTCCACCTTGAACAGGGAAACAGCTTGCTGGCCTCCATGGGAATGCTGGGCCGGGATTTCTTTGATTTGGTTAACGAGCTGAACTGCGAAGAGATGTCGTCTTTCGCAGAGCCTGGTACGAACCATCTGCTCGCCATGCTGCAGTCCGACATTCTCAATCTTCAAGATAGGGGGCGAGGGCCAACCGAGAAAAAGAGTGTATCCAACGACGACAAGTCCATCCAGATACATTCCTGTCACAGCCCCGGACGAGAAATGGAGGTGCTGCACGACCAGCTTCTGGATATGTTCGAAAGAGAGCCGACTCTCCTGCCCAAAGATATCCTTGTAATGGCTCCGAACATAGAAACCTACGCTGCCTATATACAGGCAGTATTTGATGCACCTTTTGTTGATCCGAAAAGGATACCTTTCACCATTGCCGATCGAAGCATCAGGCAAGAAGGCAACATCATCGACACTTTCTTCGCAATTCTCGATCTCAACGGTGGACGGTTTGTCGCCTCAGAGGTTGTTGCCATTCTAGAGTCGCTCGCAGTGCAGAGAAAATTCGCTCTTTCGGAAGCCGACCTCGAACTCATTATCAAATGGGTTCGGGCGACCGGGATAAGGTGGGGAATCGACGGGCAGAGCCGCGGCGAGCTCGGTCTGCCACCTTTCAAGGAAAACACCTGGATGGCTGGTCTGGAAAGGCTCCTGCTCGGCTATGCCATGCCAGGCCAGGAGGAAAACCTTTTTGGGGGTGTCCTGCCGTACGATCACATCGAAGGAGCTGAGGCATTGGTATTGGGTAAGTTTGTCGACTTCACCCAGCAGCTCTTCACGCAGGTTACTTCCCTTTCCAGTCCAAGGACCCTTGATCAGTGGTCCGAGGATTTGACCGAGCTCCTTGACCGGTTTTTCATGCCCGATGAGGACACGGAAGGAGAAATGCAGGCGATACGGCGGTTGCTCAAAGATCTTGGTGACACGGCCGAGGAAGCGGATTTCCAGGAAGAGATCGGGATCGAGGTCATTAAGTGGCAACTCGGTCACCACCTCGAAAGCACAGGTTTCGGCTTCGGCTTCATCACCGGTGGGGTCACCTTTTGCGCCATGCTGCCCATGCGGAGCATTCCCTTCAAGATCATATGTCTTGTGGGCATGAATGGGGAGGCCTATCCGAGGGAGTCGCGACCGTTAGGTTTTGATCTTCTTGCAAAGGATCCCCAGCCAGGGGATCGGTCCCGCCGCAATGATGATCGCTACCTCTTCCTGGAGGCTGTGCTTTCGGCCAGAGAGACGTTGTACATTAGCTATGTGGGACAGAGTATTCAGGACAGCAGCCCGCTGCCTCCGTCGGTTCTAGTCAGCGAGCTCTCGGATTACATAGAACAGGGTTTTGAAATTCGTGATGGCGACATACTGGACAGTATTCAAACCATACACCGACTCCAGGCTTTCAGCCCAAAGTACTTCAATGACGACGAGAAGCTCTTCAGTTATTCCAAAGACAATTTTCGGGTCGCCGAGCAGGCACAGCAACCTCGCGAGGATCGGCCCCCTCTGATTGGGGAAGGCCTTGCAGAGCCAGGGGCTGAGTGGAAGACTGTTGAACTGGGTGACCTCTGCAGTTTTTGGAGCAATCCCGCAAAATACCTACTACGGAAACGTTTGGGGATCTATCTGGAAGAGCGGACCTCACCACTTGAAGAGACAGAATCTTTAGAGCTTTCCAAGCTGGAGAAATATTTACTCGAGCAAGTGTTGTTGGAAAGGAAGCTTGCTGGAGGAAACCTGGAAGGTTTCCTTCCTGTGATCAGAGCCTGCGGGCAACTTCCCCACGGAGCCGTTGGTAAGTGTGTATACGAGAGTTTGAGTTACGGGGTCGAGAGCTTTGTGAAGCATACGGAAAGATACATGGAGGGGGAATGCTTAGCGGCCTTTGAGGTAGACCTCGACATATCCGGTTTCAAACTAAGTGGAAGAATCGATGGTATTTATCCGGAAGGGTTGCTCCGGTACCGTTACGCCAGGGCGAAGGCAAAAGACCATGTGCGATTATGGATTCATCACCTTGTACTCAACGCCATGGCAACAGATCGAGGTCCTCAAACGAGTTGGCTGGCGGCCTTGCACCCAAGGTCTGGTAAACCTTGCCTCTGGCAGTATCGTACTGTGAAAAACTGCGAGGAGGTTCTGGGAGAACTCTTAGGCAAGTATTGGTTGGGATTGGTGAAACCGCTCCACTTCTTTCCAGAATCCTCCTGGGATTACGCGCAAACACTTCTGGGGAAAAACAGATCTGAAGAGGAGGCTCTCCGAACCGGTCGAAAAACCTGGGCGGGAAATGACTTCAAACCAGGCGAGAGTAAAGACCTTTACTACCAACTTTGTTTTGGACGAACCGACCCGTTGGATAAAGAATTCCAGGACCTTTCTCGTACAGTCCTGGGAGCAGTCTTTGTGCATCTTGAAGAGATCGGTACATGACAGACCATAAGCCCTTCGACCTGTTGAATACTCCACTTGAGGGGACAAACCTTATTGAGGCAGGTGCCGGCACCGGGAAAACCTATACCATTGCCGGCTTGTTTCTCAGGCTGCTTCTGGAGAAGCGACTCGCAGTGGACGAGATCCTTGTGGTTACCTTCACCGAGGCTGCCACCGGAGAGCTAAAGGACAGGATTCGTGATAAGCTGCGGCAAGCTTTGGACGCTTTCACGAGGGGAGGGAGTGAAGATTCCTTCTTAAACGAACTGGTGCAGAGACAAGTCGGTGCTACCGTGTCCCTGCAACGTCTCAGAGAGGCGCTCCAAACCTTTGATCTGGCCTCCATTTTTACCATACATGGCTTTTGTCTGCGAATGCTGCACGATAACGCTTTCGAGAGCGGCACACTGTTTGATACCGAGCTTATAACGGACCTGGAACATCTCAAACGGCAAATCATCGCGGATTTCTGGCGCCGACATTTCTACGACGCTTCGCCACTTTTTATCAACCACGTCATGGATACGAAATTTACTCCAAGCCGGTTGCCTGCTCTACTCAGCAACAAGGTTTCCCAACCCTATTTGAGGATCATCCCACAAGTTGGGATTCCTGATTCTTCACAACAGGAGCGGGAATACGGGGATTGTTTCCAAAAAGTCTGTGAGATTTGGCAGACGGCAAAAGGTCAGGTGGAGGATATTCTCTTAAACTACGAAGGTTTGAATAGGAATAGATACAGGAAGACGAGTATTCCGGCCTGGATCCACGGTATGGACCAGTATCTGCTTTCCGGTGAACGCAAGGCAACGTTGTTCAAAGGCTTTGAGAAGTTCACCTCCAGCGAACTCGCGGTGTCTCTGAAAGGCGGCTATTCTCCTCCAGTTCAGCCGTTTTTCGATCTTTGTGAACAGCTCAAAGATAAGCAGCAGGTGCTCGCGGACGTTTTTGAACAGCGGGTTTTGGGTCTGAAGGCCGAACTGTTTCACTACGTGCAAAATGAACTCGCCAGGCGAAAAGATGAACAAAACGTGCAGTCTTTTGACGATCTCCTGGTGAAGCTGGAGCAGGCCCTAACGGGCGAGGGCGGCGAGGATCTGCAGCGAGCCATCAGAATGAAGTTCAAAGCGGCCCTGATCGATGAATTCCAGGACACAGATCCGGTCCAATACACCATTTTCAGAAAGGTTTTCAGTAGGGACAACGCTATCCTCTTCCTGATTGGTGACCCTAAACAGGCAATATACGGGTTCCGCGGCGCCGATGTCTTTGCCTACATGGATGCAGCCGGTCACGTGGAGCGACGCTATACCCTCGGTGAGAACTGGAGGTCCGAACCGGAATTGATCACCGCAGTCAACACCATTTTTGGCAACGCGGACCACCCCTTCATCTACAAAGATATCGAGTTCCACTTGTCCGGTCCGGCTGAACGACAGGACACGGAAATTCTGACTTTATACGGAAGCCCCGGGCAACCACTGCAACTCTGGTTTCTGGATGGAGCCCAAACCACGCAACCAGGAAAACCAATAACCAAAGGGCAGGCGCGCGAGCTTATTCCCAGCGGTGTTGCAGCAGAGATTTCTCGACTTCTTAGTCTGAGCAAGAACGGAAGGGCTGTTCTGGGCCAACGATCTCTCAAAGAAAGTGATATTGCGGTTCTGGTAAGAACAAACAAGGAGGCACGGCTAATACAGGAGGCTCTTTCGCTGTCGAATATCCCAAGTGTTCTCTACAGCACCGAAAGCCTGTTTGAATCTCATGAGGCCATGGAGGTGGAGAGAGTCCTAATCTCCATTGCCGAACCACACACCGAGAAGCTCCTCAAGGCAGCACTGGTAACGGATATGATAGGGGTCAGCGGCCCGGAACTGGACCGTTTGCTGGGGGATGATTCGGGATGGGACAGGTGGCTGGTTAGGTTCAGAGATTATCACGAGCTTTGGAGCGATCGAGGGTTTACGGTCATGTTCCGACATTTGCTCTCAGAGCTCGCCGTTTTGGAACGGATGATGTCGTTTCCCGATGGTGAACGTCGTATTACGAACACGCTTCATCTCGCGGAAGTTTTGCATCAAGCCTCGGTAGACAGAAGGCTGGGGATGTCGGGCCTGCTTAAATGGTTATCCGAACAGAGGGCTGCCGAGATGCGATGGGCGGAAGAACATCAGCTTCGGCTGGAAAGTGATGAGGCCGCGATAAAACTGGTGACAATACATAAGAGCAAAGGCTTGGAGTATCCGATTGTATTTTGCCCATTTACATGGGAAGGATCCAGACTCCGGGACTCGGCAGCCCCGCTCATGTTCCACGATGAAGCAGACAACATGCGCCTGATCCTTGATCTTGGTTCTCCAGAGAAGAACACTCATACGGTATTAGCGGAAAAAGAGCAGCTGGCAGAAAATCTGCGCCTTCTCTATGTGGCCCTCACCCGAGCCAGGAACCGCTGCTATCTGGTATGGGGTCGTTTCAATCAAGGGGAGACTTCGGCACCCGCTTATCTGTTTCACCACCCTGGTTCAGACGCACAAGACAATGTTGTGGACGCCACGGCCGAAAAATTTCTGAACATGAGTGACACGGAAGTAGTTTCAGAGTTGGCAATACTTCAGGAAAAATCCAACGGCTCAATCAAGCTCTCTGAAATGGACTCGGGACCACCCGGGGTCTATTCTCCGTCATCAGACGACCGGTCCGAGCTGAGCTCCCGGAAATTTTCCGGAAATGTAGATCGTCACTGGCAAATCTCGAGCTTTTCGGCTTTGGTCTCCGGCAAAGCCTACCAGGTGGAACAAGGGGATCGTGACGCAACCATCGCTGATGATTTGAGGATCATTGACGAATTATCAGACGAGGAAGAACCCGCACCAATTTTCTCTTTTCCCAGAGGGACAAAGGCAGGAACATTCCTGCATGACCTACTCGAGAACCTGGACTTCACTCAAAAGGGCACGGCTGAGATGGAAAGACTGGTCGCAGATAAACTCGAAGAATATGGCTTCGGGCTTACGTGGCAGGAAACTCTCTACGCCACGATCCAGAGGGTGCTGTCTGCTCCCCTTGAACTTGGCAGAGATGATTTCGTTCTTTCGTGCATCGAGAATAAGCATAGGCTCAATGAATTGGAATTCTATTTCCCACTGAAATCGATTTCACCTGGAAAGCTGAGAAGGCTATTTGCAGAACATGCCGGCGCCAAACTCCCGGCCAGGTTTCCCGACACCATTAAGCGGCTGGAGTTTGCACCGGTCAAGGGGTTTATGAAGGGCTTCATTGATATGGTCTTTCAGTTCGAGCAGCGATTCTATATCGTGGACTGGAAGTCCAACTTTCTTGGCAGCAACGTGGAAGACTACGGTCAAGATCAGCTCAATGCGGTCATGGTAGGCGAGTTCTACTTTGTTCAGTATCACATATATGCGCTTGCCCTTGACCGGTATTTGAATGCGCGACTCCCAGGCTATGGCTACGAAAATCACTTTGGTGGCGTGTTCTATATGTTTCTGCGCGGAATCGAGCCGGAAATGGGCCCGGAATACGGTATCTACAGGGACAGACCGAGCCGGGAACTGATAGAGGCATTGCGTCACAACCTGATAGATTCATAAATTGAGGGGGGATTGGAAACACCTCTGTGTTCTCCTGCGCTTTCCTAATCAATCATGATTAGGGCTAGGTTGGTCAAGGATGAATTCCGTGAACAGACAGGATCTGAATCGTCTTTTCAGCAGCGGCATGCTCTCTTCCCTGGATATCCATTTCGCGGGATTTATCGCCAGACTTGCTGGAGACGGTGTCCCTGACCTTATGCTTGCGGCGGCTTTGGTAAGCTCCTTCACGCGAGAGGGCCATATCTGCGTTGACCTCACCAGAATTGCAGGAAAACAATGGCCTGGCGAGAAGGAGGATGGAAAGCCTGTAGTTTGCCCCCCTTTGGATGACTGGCTCGAGAGCCTTAGGAAAAGTTCTGCCGTAGGGGTGGCGGGTGAACACAAACCACTCGTTTTGGATGATGGTGCCAGGATCTATCTATACCGCTACTGGGATTATCAGGAAAAACTGGCCGGGGCTATTGAGGAGCGCACCTCAGATACTGATGAGGCCATCGATTCTCGATTGCTCCAAGACGGGCTATCACGGCTATTCTCCGATGCTAAACCTGAAGAAATCGACTGGCGGGTAGTCGCAGCCCTCACTGCGCTAACCAAGAGATTCTGCGTCATCTCGGGGGGGCCAGGGACAGGTAAGACCACAACCGTGGCAAGTATTCTGGCACTGCTTCTGGAACAGGCGAGTCCAACGAAGCTTCGCATTGCTCTGGTAGCACCCACAGGCAAAGCTGCTGCCAGATTGCAGGAGGCGATCGCGGCTGCCAAAGAAGAGTTGCGTTGTACAGACGCGATCAAGGAGGCGATTCCAGAGGAGGCTTCTACCATACACAGGCTGTTGGGCAGCATTTCAGATTCCCCTTATTTTCGCCACGATGAAGCGAATCCACTACCAGTCGATGTGGTTGTGGTAGATGAGGCTTCCATGGCGGATTTGGCTTTGATGGCCAAGCTCGTCCAGGCCCTACCAGCGAAAGTACGGCTAATACTTCTGGGAGACAAAGATCAACTCGCGTCGGTGGAAGCAGGTGCTGTGCTCGGC
>CP070692.1:1856787-1870807 GCA_020353215.1 Deltaproteobacteria bacterium | reverse complement strand
CCCCTGGCTCGCCAACGGCCTGAATATATCAACATGCAAGGTAAGTTTTTGGGGAAAGTCCTGTAACGAAGTGCCAGGGGTTTCAACAGATACATCCTGACTCCTGACTTCTTCTCATGCTCCCACAAAGGAATGGACAAGGAGTCTTGCTATAGTATTATATTGATTCGTTTAGTAAAACTCTATGCCCGGACTGGAGGTACTATGCAAACAAACCAACTGCTCTACCTTTCTCAAGCAGACGTCGTAGGTGTAGGTCTCACAATGGCCGAAATCATAGACTCCCTGGAGATTGCCTTCCGCGCAAAGGGTGAAGGCCGGGTCGAAATGCCCCCGAAGCCGGGCATTCATCCCGGCGGCGAGGACAACTTCATTCATGCCATGCCCGCCTACATCCCGGATTTGAAGTCGGCGGGTGTCAAATGGGTGAGCGGTTTCCCGGAAAACCAGAACCGAGGTCTACCTTACATCACTGGCCTGTTGATCTTTAACGACCCTGACACCGGCATTCCCATTTCGGTGATGGACTGCACCTGGATCACAGCCATGCGCACCGGTGCGGCGACAGCACTGAGCGCCCGACATCTGGCGCGAGCAGAGTCCTCAGTGGTCGGTGTGCTCGGCTGCGGGGTTCAGGGGCGGACCAATGTAGAGGCTCTCAGGGTACTTTTCCCACTGAAGCGGGTGATGGCATATGATACGAGTCCCGAGGCTCTGGAACGCTATGTCAAAGAAATCAGCGAGCGCTTCGATCTCGATGTGACGCCGGTCGCGACACCCCGAGACGCGGTGACCGGCTGTGACATAGTAGTCACCGCCGGGCCGATTTTGAAAAAGCCTCACTGCACGATCCAGGCAGGTTGGATGGATCAAGGTGTTTTCGCCTCTCTTGTGGATTTTGATTCCTACTGGCATCCGGATGCCATGGGCGAAATAGCCAAATTCTGTACAGACGACACCCCACAGCTGTATTACTACAAACAGTCGGGATATTTTCAGAATATCCCGGAAATTCACGCGGATTTGGGTGAACTGGTTACCGGCAAGAAGCCGGGGCGTGAGTTGCCAGAAGAGCGGACCATGACCGCGAACCTTGGACTGGCGCTGGATGACATGGCAGTAGCGGTTCTCATATATGAAAAGGCATTGGAGAAAGGTATAGGCACCTGGTTGCCATTGTAAAGGCATTTCACCACCCTGAGGGAGGATCCCCGGTCAAGGAACAGTTCAGGGCTAGGGATGCGAGGGGAAGATGAAGAACAGATCTTATGACGTTGTTATTATAGGTGGCGGGATCATGGGATGTTCTACCTCCTTTTATCTCATGAACACAGATGGCGGGCTCAAGGTCGCGGTAATCGAGCGGGATCCGACCTATGAAAGGGCTTCGACCACCCTGTCATTGGCCAACGCGCGCATACAGTTCAGTCTCAGGGAAAACATACAAATCTCGCAATACACCTTTCAAATTCTCGAACGATTCGAGGAAGAAATGGCGGTTGATGAAGACAAACCCAGCGTTTCTTTTCACCGCGAGGGCAATCTTTTCCTTGTTGGTCAAAGAAGAGAAGCAGTCCAAAGAGCCCTTAACCTTCAAAGAAGTCTGGGTTGTCAGGTGCAATGGTGGTCTCTGGAAAAGATCAAGCAAACGTATCCCTTGTATGACCCAAAGAATGTGGAGGGTGGGACTTTCGGATCTGAGGATGGTCATTTTGACGCCTATGGGGTGCTCATGGGATACAAAGCCAAAGCCAGATCCCTTGGGGCGGAGTTCATCAAGGATGAAGTAAAAGCAATCAAGACCGCCGGGAAGCAGGTAACGGGGGTAGAACTGGCCGAGGGAGAGGCTCTTCACGCTGATGTAGTAGTAAACTGTGCAGGTGCTTGGGCGGCTGAAATGGCCCAGACTGCAGGGGTAAAGCTGCCGGTGCAGCCGGTCAAACGTCAGGTGTTTGTACTAGATACAAAAGTCAAACCGGAGGGGCCGCTACCGCTTACAGTCCTTCCTTCCGGCCTATACTTCAGAACCGACACCAGCGGCCTGATTCTGGTGGGAAAATCCATGGAAGACGACCCGGTGGGGTTTGATTTCTCCTGGGATGACAAGCTCTTTACTTCGATTCTCTGGCCGGAGCTGGCCGAATTTGTTCCGGCCTTCGATACTTTGAAACTGGTACGAGGTTGGGCTGGACTTTATGCGGTGAACACCCTGGACGGCAACGCCATCCTCGGTGAGTGGCCTGAACTTAAAGGCTTTTATCTGGCGAACGGTTTTTCTGGTCACGGGCTCCAGCAAGCCCCGGCCGTAGCCCGCTTTTTGTCCGAGCTGATCTTGGATCGTCCGCTTTCCCTTGATCTCACGATCTTCAAACCCGAGCGTATCCTTGAAAACAGACCATTGAGCGAGGGGGGGTTGGTTTAGTGGTTGCTCGCATAGCGCATAGCGTCCGTCTGGCCCGAGAAATGCGGGGAAAGCGGGAAAGGCGAGAAAAGCAGTCGAGTCGCCAGGTGTGAGAACCTTTCTCGCTGGTCTCGCCTGTCTAGCCTTTCTCGCATAGTCCTACTACTTACCGCTTACCGTCTGCGCTTTACTGCTCTGTAGAGAAATCCGCAATCCGCAATCTTATATCTTACTCTCCCAGATATGCCTTCTTTACTTTTTCGTTTTGCAGGAGGTCTGAGGCTTTATCGGTCAACACGATGCGACCTGTTTCCATGACATACCCGGTGTTCGATATACTCAGTGCCATGTGCGCATTCTGCTCGACCAGAAAGATGGTCACGCCGCTTTTGCTGATTTCCAGAATCGTCTCGAAAATTTTCTCGACCAATTTCGGCGCCAACCCCAGTGAGGGCTCATCCAGCAATAAGAGCTCCGGCCGGGACATAAGCGCTCTGCCAATGGCGAGCATCTGCTGTTCTCCCCCGCTCAAAGTTCCTCCCAGCTGACGGGTTCTCTCTTGCAATACCGGAAATAGGCTGAATACCCATTCCATATCCTCTGCCACCGCTACTTTGTCTCCACGCAGAAAAGCCCCCATCTCAAGATTTTCCAGAGTCGTCATGCGGGGAAATATCTGTCTCCCCTCTGGAGTTTGCGAAACTCCTAAGGCGGCAACCTGTTCCGGGCGTAGATGATGAATCTCACGTCCTTTGTATAAGATTTTACCCTCGGCTGCTCTTTGGACGCCGAAGATGGTCAGCAGGGTGGTCGATTTCCCGGCCCCGTTGGCTCCGATCAAACAGGCAATATCGCCTGAGGGAATGGCGCAGGAAACCCCCTTCAGCGCATGGATATTGCCATAATAGGTGTGAACGTCCTCGAGTTTCAGAATCGGCTGCTCACTCGCCATATGTTTCCCCTTCTGTTTCGTGAAGTTCCCGCTTATGGCGAGTTGCCGGAATCAGTCCCTCCGGCCTCAGAACCATCATAACTGCCATGGCTAGTCCAAAAACCAACATGCGGTAATTCTGCAGTTCTCGAGAAACTTCCGGGACGGCAATCAGAACGATTCCAGCCAGAACAATGCCGGGAATGCTGCCCACTCCGCCGAGAACAACGATGCACAGAACAATACAGGATTCCATGAAGATAAAGAAATTAGGATTGGTGTAACTGAGCTTGGAGGCAAAGAAGGCTCCGGCCACCGAAGCAAAGGCTGCACCCATAGCATAGGCCAACAACTTTAACCAGGTTGTAGGGACACCCGATAGTTCAGCCGCTACCTCGTCTTCGCGGATGGCGATCCAGGCACGGCCAATGCGCGAATTATTAAGCCTGCCTACTCCGATGACAGTAAGGACGGCAATTAGCAATATCAAGTAGTAGAGTGAGTGCAGGGATTTCAAAGAATAGCTAACCCATTTCACTCCTCCTTCTGCAAAAGAAGGATAGCCGATTGCCGGTTTGGCCATGCCCAGCAATCCGTTGGGTCCCTTGGTCAGTTTGTCCCAGTTATTCAGTACCAGACGAATAATTTCGCCGAAACCCATGGTCACGATGGCCAGATAATCGCCGCGCATCCGGAGGGTGGGATAGCCGATAATGCAGCCGCAAACCGCCCCGAGAACAATTCCAATAGGCAGACAGGACCAAAATGAGAGTCCGAAGTGAAGATTTAGCAGGGAGTATGTGTAAGCGCCTACTGCATAAAAGGCTATGTAGCCTAGATCGAGCAGGCCGGCAAGCCCAACAACAATATCAAGCCCGAGTCCCAGAACCACATAAATCAGACAGGTAATACCGACATCAACCATGTAATTGTTGGCCACTTGAGGATAGGCCGCCAACGCAAACAGGAGAAGACAAAGGTAAATTTTGGTCGGTACTTTGGTAAAGTTGTCAAAGAGGCGAGATCGAAACGGTGCAAGGCCGCCAGCGGCGCTCTGAAAGGCATCACTTCCCCGTATGCTTTTGCCCAGCAGCCAGAAGGCCAGAATACCGACAAAAACTCCCCAGACCAGCAAAGCCCTGGTAATTTCGAATCCAGTACTCGGAAGACCGACCATGGGCAGGATCAGAATGCCCATAAACAGGCTGTAGACAATAAATTTCTTGACGTTACTACTTGGCATATCAGACCCTGGTCTCGCTGACGTGTTCCCCCAAAATGCCGCTCGGCCGCAAATACAAAACCAGAATAAGAACGACGAAGGTGGTTACATCCTTCCATTCGCTGGGAAGGAAGGCGGACCAGAGGACTTCCACCCCGCCGATGATCATCCCACCCAGGACGGCGCCGGGAATCGACCCGATCCCACCCAGGATGGCCGCGGCAAATGCTTTGATCATATAGATAAAGCCCATATCGAAACGGACTGAGCCGTAGTACAACCCGACCATGACACCCGCCGCCGCGCCCAGAGCCGGTCCGATCATAAAAGTTACCCGGATGGTCTTGTCGATATCGATTCCCAACATGCGAGCCATAGTTTGGTTCTGTGCTGTAGCGCGCATGGCCTTGCCTAGCTTGGTCCAGTTGACGAACATCTGCAGTGCAACCATCAACAACAAGGACAAGACAATGATAAAGACCTGGCCGTAGGTTATTCTGGCATCCAGAATTGAAAACCCTTCAATACCTAGAATCGATGGGTAGGCCCGATCAGAGACCCCCTGGCTAAGCATCATTCCGTTGGACAAAAAGATCGACATGCCCAGGGCGCTCAAAATGGCAGCCAGACGTGAGGCTCTTCGAAGCGGCTTATAGGCTACATGTTCAATGGCCACGCCCAGAACAGCCACATAGGCCATTGCCATACCGAACACGAGGATCAGGGTAATGACAAAGTGCGACTCGACGAATCCGGTCTTTTGTAGTGCTGCCAGGACGATAATCCCGATGAAGGCACCGGCGGTAAACAGCTCGCCGTGGGCGAAGTTGATCAACTCGATGATGCCATAAACCATGGTATAGCCCAGGGCGATCAAAGCGAAGATGCTTCCCAGAAAGAGTGCATTGATTAACTGCTGGATGATGAAAGACGCGGTGTCCATTCACTGCAACCTTTCGACTGCAGATTTTTCCTGAGGTTTTCTAGAGTTAGAGACTTGGAGATTAAATCTCGAATCTGCAATCGTCGGTCAAACCATGCCCACAGGCTATAGCTTCTAAGACAGAGTAAAATGGACCAGGAGCCCCTGACTCCTGGTCCATCAGACAGCGAAGATTAGAAATACGATTCGGTCAATGGATCCCAGTACGGTACGAACTTGCCGTCTTTAACGATCCAGATGACATGGGCAAGCTTGCGATCACCCTTATAGTCGAACTTAATCTCACCCGTAACCCCGCTCCATGTAGTATTGCGGAGGGTATCGACCATCTTGTTAGTTTTCGTGCCGGCTTTCTTGATAGTTTCAAGAAGAATCATCCCTGCATCATAGGCATAATATCCGTAGGAGCCGACCGTTTTTGCTTTCCACATGTTTTTGTAAGTCTTCTCAAACTCCTTACGTTCCTTGGTCTCCGGGGCCTTGGCAAAGGTCAAATACGTGCCCTCTGCTGCCTTACCGCCCACCTCAAGGAATTTTGGGTGGAAGACCGCATCCTCGCTGAGCAGCTTGGACTTAAGGCCTAAAGCCTTGGCCTGCCGTACCATCAGTGACCCTTCAGGCTGATAAACCCCCATGTAAATCACGTCTGGATTGATCCTCTTCAGTTTGGTGAGAACAGCGGTAAAATCCTTGTCTCCGGGGGTGATGTGCTCAAGGGCGACGATTTTGATCTTGTTCTTTTCCTTGGCGAACTCGGTGATGTTCTCGGTAAGGCCGACGGTGTACGTCTGGCGATCATCGATCAGAGCCAGAGTTTTGATTTTGAGCCCATCTTCCAGGAACTTCACTGTGGACCAGGCCTGGACGTCGTCACGAGGCGGCATTCGGAAAATCTGCTTGAAGCCGCGACCAGTAACGTCCGTATGGGTAGATGCTGGCGTAATCTGGACGATGTTGGCTTGGTTGAGCGGAACGGAAGCTGGGATAGTCGCAGATGAACAGTAGGCACCGACAACCCCGGCGACCCCGCTGTTGATCAGTTTGTTTGCGGCCATGGTTGCCTTGCCGCCGTCGCAGGCGCTGTCCCCGGGCACTACCTCGATTTTATCATACCCGGGAATACCACCGGCTTTTTCGAACACAGCCACAGCCGTCTTAACCCCCTGAAGTATGTCGGTACCGTCTTGGGCATATGGACCTGTCAGCGGGCTCAGGGTGCCGATTTTCAGCGTTTTGGCTGCGGCCATGCTGCTAAATCCAAGCATGAAGGCCAGCAACAACATGAAAATTCCGAATCTCTTCATCACCTACCTCCTTATTTGGGTTGTTAATAAAATACACTCCCAACCAGAGGACGCATGGTGAAGAACTGCGTCCAATCCAAGGTTTGCGCAAGCCCTAAGCTCGCTCTTTTGATTTGGTACCCAGATAGGCTTCGATCACCCGTTCGTTTTCCTGCACCTGTTTTGGAGTTCCTTCGGCAATCTTCTGCCCGTGATCCAACACTGTTACGATTTCTGAAATCCCCATGACCAGTCGCATGTCGTGCTCTACGAGAAAAATCGTCAGCCCCGTGTCCCGTAGCTTGATAATCAATTCCATCAGCTCGGCTGTTTCACGCGGATTCATGCCGGCTGCCGGCTCGTCCAGGAGTAACATATGGGGCTGGGTGGCCACCGCCCTGGCAATTTCCAAACGGCGCTGGTCGCCGTACGGCAGGTAAGAGGCATATTCATTCCGGTAGTCGACCAGACCCAAAAACTCCAGGATTTCCATGGCCCTGTCGATAATCTCCTTTTCCTCCTGTTTTTGATGAGGTGTTCTGAAGAGCGCCCGGAACGCACCGCTCTTGGTCCGGCAATGCAGGCCGACCTGGACGTTTTCCAGAACCGTCATCGACTTGAACAGACGAATATTCTGAAACGTCCGGGCAATTCCATTACGTATAATGCGGTTGCTCCTCAGGTGGTTGAGCTTGTTGCCGCGATAGGTAATTGTTCCATGGCTGGGAGGGTATACACCGGTGATCATGTTGAATACAGTGGTCTTGCCAGCTCCGTTGGGTCCGATTAAACTCAGAATCATCCCTTCAGACACGTCAAGATCTAGGTTGTCGACGGCCAGAAGTCCACCAAATCTCTTGCTGATATTTCGTAGTACCAGTTCGGCCATCGTAGTAAATATGGATTTCTCAGATCACCTTTAGTTACTGCTGCTTTTTGCTTTTCTGGACTTGGTTAAATCGATGGACATGTCATGGCTTCGCTGGATGTCCTGACATTAGGTTGTTCTGTAGTATTGACGGCGTAAAGCCAAAGAAGGACGGCCACAAGGCCACTGAGCAACTCCGAAAAGGCCAATAATCATGGTGACTTTAACGGAATGATAAGATCTTTTCTATCTAGGCATCCCAGTATTGTCAAGCGAAAACCAAAGTAAACGGAGGTCGTGACTTTCAGGAGAGTGCTTCAATAATGCTATATTTATTCATTACTTACGATTCAAATAGTGGTTGATCTGGCTCGCACCGGCAGACAAAATCTGAAGATGGCGAAAAGGGAAGGGCAGGGCCCGGAGAATAGTGGCTAGACAATACTGGCCAACCACATCCCAAGTCTCACATCCCACATCCCTCATATCCAATCATCCTCTTCACCAACAGGTGCAAACCCACGCCGCATGGTATTTTCTGTGACCGAGCGTGGGTCCATAAACTGGATCAGGTAATCAGGGCCGCCGGCTTTGGAGCCAACACCAGACATTTTGAAACCCCCGAAAGGCTGACGTCCAACCAATGCGCCGGTGATGCCCCGATTCAAATACAGGTTTCCCACCCTGAAGGATTCGCGGGCTTTGCGAAGATTGCGTGGGCTTCGGCTGAAGACACCGCCGGTGAGTGCGAAGCTCGTTGAGTTCGCCAGCTCAATGGCCTCATCAAAGGTTTTTGCCTTCATAATGGACAGAACCGGGCCAAAGATTTCCTCCTGTGCCAGTCGATGATCAGGCCGAATTCCGTCAAAAACGGTCAACGGTACATAGTAACCATCCTCAGGCACCTCTCGGCTGATGAGAAGATTTCCTTCTCTCTTGCCGATTTCTATATAATCCATAATCCGCTCCTGCGCCGTCCCATCCACTACGGGTCCCATAAAATTGGCGGGATCCTCCGGGGGACCTATCCGCAAGGATCCGGCTGCTTCCACCAGCCTCCGGATGAACTTTTCATAGATCGGCTCCAGAACAATTGCCCTGGAACAGGCAGAACACTTCTGACCTTGAAAGCCGAAAGCCGCATGGACGACGTGGACAACAGCCTCGTCCAGATCAGCATCGTCGTCGACTATAATGGCGTTCTTACCACCCATCTCAGCAATCACCCTCTTTACGTTCGTCTGGAGAGGCCGAACTTTGGCCGCCCTTTCCACGATACGCAGGCCAACCTCCATAGAGCCGGTGAAGGCGATTATACTTATGTCCGGATGGTCCACCAGGTAATCGCCCATCACGTTACCCCTGCCAGGAGTATAATTGAACACACCTTTGGGGATTCCTGCCTCGCTGAAGATCTCTGCCAGGGTGTAGCCCACCACTGCAGAAAGGTTTGAAGGTTTATAGATGACACAGTTTCCTGCCACCATGGCGGCAGACGACATGCCACAGCTAATGGCCAGGGGAAAGTTCCAGGGAGCGATGACGCCGGCCAAGCCTTTGGGCTGATAGAGATAATGATTCAGCTCACCCGGGGACCGGCCCAGCCTCTTCTCGCTACCGAGTCGGATCATCTCTCGTCCGTAGTATTCCAGGAAATCAATGGCCTCGCCCACGTCGGCGTGGGCTTGATCCCACTGTTTGCCAACCTCCAGTACCTGCCAGGCTGCAAGGGTAAAGATACGTTGGCGAGCTAGGTCCGCTGCGCGAAAAAGATATTTCGCCCTGTCTGGCGGGGAGGTGTCACGCCAGGCGGGGAACGCTTCTTTGGCAGCCTCGATTGCCAGATCAATTTCCGTTGTGGAGGCCTGGCAAATTTGGCCGACGATTTCAGACGGATTGGCAGGGTTTACCGAAGAGATGGTGTGCTCCGTCTTGATTTGTTGGCCCCCAATGATGAGGGGATAAATCCGTCCCAGCATAGTGCGTATTTGGGCAACAGCCTCAGGAAAAGCCGCCCGCATTTCAGGCCGGGTGAAATCCACCACAGGTTCGTTTGCGAAGGGGTCGGGTCCTTCGGCCTCGGAAACCGGGATCTTCTCTTTCAGGATGATTTCCGCCTTTTCTCGTTCCCTTGACAAAGTTTCAACCGGATTTTCAAGGAGTTTGTCGACTTCAAGGTTTTCCACAAAACTCTGACGCAAGAACGATTCGTTAGCCGTATTTTCCAAGAGCCGGCGGACAAGGTAGGCCATGCCCGGTAAGAGGTCGCCGAAGGGGCAGTAAACTCGTACCCGTTTGGCCACCTTTAAGAGCCCCGTTCGTATCGGTTCCGCCATACCAAAAAGAACCTGAAACTCATAGCGATCGTCCGGAACCTTAAGAGCCCGCGCCATCTCCATTACCGCCGCTATGCTTCGGATGTTGTGAGATCCACACGCCAAGTGGCAGACATCATGATTCTCGAGAATTCTTTGGGCCTGACGTTCAAAAGCGGCATCTGTTTCCGCCTTAATGGTATAGACGGGGAGTTGCCAGCCGTTCTGTTTGGCCACAACCGTTTCGTAATCCCAATAGGCCCCTTTTACCAGTCGGATGGAGCAGGGGAGGGCTTCCTTTCTCGCCCACTCGAGGAGACCGTCGAGATCCCGGTCGGTGTCGCGCAAGTAGCTTTGGAGTACGATACCCAAATGCGGGTAGTCTCTATACTTCTCGCGTAGCCTTCGGAACACCTCCAAGGTTATGTCCTTGAATTTGTACTGCTCCATATCGATACGGACAAAAGCCCCCATCTTTCTGGCTTTGGTCAAGATCGGCTCAAAACGCCCGGAAATAGCCTTGATCGAGCCTTCAAAATCAGCGGGTTCGGCCTGCGAATACAGAGTCGACGGCTTTACCGAAACGTAGATCTTGGGCGCGTAACCCCAATCCAAATCTGGATTTTCGTCACCGAGCCCTTTCCAGTCGCTTTTCTCTTTATCGAGCTCGTCGAGGAGCTCGAGATAGCTCTCCTGGTAGTGTTCGGCCTCGTTCTCGCTGACCGTGGCTTCACCCAATATGTCCACAGTAAAAGCGAAGTTGCTCTTGCGCAGCTTGCTTAGTGTTTTGAGAGCGTCTTTTGTGGTTTGGCCAATGATAAATTGTCTGGCCATGGTTTCAATATTGGAGCGAAGAGTTCCGGCAATCATCCGACCAGTCAGTCTGCCACCGAGTCCTGCGGTTTTGGCTCCCCATTTGAATACGGATGGGATTTCCAAGTCCTGATCTGCAAAATACTCCTGTATATGTCGGCTGAGGGAGTCACCGGTGGTCAAATAAGGCAGCACGTCGACGAAACGAAAAAGCTGAACCTTGAAGCCCTCGTTGCGCATACTCCAGTCCATGACTTTTCCCGTCCACCAACCTTTATCAAATATGGAAGGCGATTCCCCCCTGATGGTGGCAAAAAACTCCTTGCCGCGATCGATGATTCGGGACTCGAGATCCAACCTGTCCATGTCGGTTGCCTCCTCCTACACTTTGGAATTCTTAATGTTATTTATAGCAATTTAGCTAAATAATACATAATAACCAATGGTTACAACCGCAATAACCCATCGTGGCGACAAATGCAAATTCACAGGGTCTGTCGTGTCATGCGACAATTTCTTGATTCTCGTTCTTCGGGCGTGCTTCGATTTCTCATCCCGGCCAAATCCCGCAAATCTGAGCGCGAGTCGAGATCGAAAATACGCTCACACTATTGACATTTCGATAATGAAACGATTATCGGACCCTGAAGTTTCACTCAGCAGACATTATACCAGGAACGCTGCGATTGCGGAAAACCGATGATCCGCTCGGGAGAATTCTTGAAACGGGAGATGTGAGACTCAGGTCTGTAGGCTGCGTCGTCGGATATTGGCCAAGATTACTAAGGCCGGATGTTTCATGAATTGCAATCGCGAGACCGTAGCCATGTCAAGACTTGGAAGCCTGAAAGGATCAGGCGACCATCGAGCGAGGGGGTGAGTCTCTTTTGTGTAATTCACGGAGACATCCGGGCTTCCATATGTTGAACGGAGCAAAGTTTACATAATATACATTATCAGACTTATCATTTGCCACAAAAAAAGGGCCGGACAACTTATCCGACCCAATAAACACCACTCCGTTTGAGGAAAGCACCAGTGGCCTTCCACTGGGTGGAACTCACCTGTTGACGCTTACAGCGAGTCCCGAATTATACACAGCCTGTGGGCTTGGGTAGCCCTGCCATCTTACAGGCGCCCTTTCCAGGTCCAGAGGGAAAGAGTTCGTAAATGTACTTAAGCTTGTAGCCGGTCACCTTGGTCAGAATCCGCACCATTGGGGCAATGCCGTGCTTCTTATAATAGTCTTGCAAGACGTGGATGACCTTCCAGTGTTCCTCGGTCAGTTCCTGAATACCCTCAGAACTCTTTACGTAATCGACCCATTCCGTGCACCAATTGTCGAAAGCATCGATGAAGCCGTCTTCATCAATCTCGAATGATTTGCCCATGTGTTCGACTGTTGCCATGAAATTCACCTCCTGATCTTGTTATCGGACCCCGTCGCCAACCCCAGTGTTGGTCTTCTGGTTGTCCATGTTCCTTTTTTTCCCTTCAGAATTCACTCTCGACTCACGCTGATGGGCCAAAGCTCTTCGAATCAACCCCTCAGCCCATTCAGGTGTTCCGACGGCGTGGACATGCGAATAAGTAGCCAGAATATTTCTATAACACACTCCATCCTTTTCGTCCAGGATACCAGTACCCCTTCTCATGGCGAAAGCCAGCGAAGTGGGCTCCAGATCATATCGAATCACTTCGGAGTAATGAAACTCATGCCCCTTCAAGGTGATCCCCACTGGATAGAACGGATTCTCTTGAATCACCTCTAGCGTGGTGTAGCCATGTCCCTGAGGTTTCGTCCTCAGTTGGAAGTCCATGGGCAGGGCTCGCACCATAGGATAGGTACTGCCTCTCACCCGGAGACTTCGGCCCAAGTACATGAGACCGCCGCATTCTGCGTAAACCGGCAGCCCCTCTTCAGTGGCCGATCTCAGTGACTCCCTGAACGAAACATTGGCTGCCAGGACTTCCGCATGTGTCTCAGGAAAGCCGCCACCGATGTAAAGCGCGTCCAGAACAGGCAACACCCTGTCTCGCAATGCATCCACAGAAACCAACCTGGCGCCTCTTTTCTCCAGGGCCTCCAGATTCTCCGGATAATAGAATTGAAAGGCAGAATCCTTGATCACTCCGATTACTGGCTGTCGATAAGCCTTGCTGATCCGTTCAGTTTGGGGAGCAGGGTGCCAGCTCAGTGGAGGTGCCAGGTTGGCGATCTCAATTACCTTTTCCAAATCCAGATAACGTCTTACAATCCGGATCCTGTCTACAATGGCCTGCCTTGCTTCCGGATGCTCCAAGGCTGTGACCAGACCCATGTGACGCTCTGGGAAGTCATCTCCCTTGAGCTTGGGGATCGCGCCCACCACCGGAACTTGACAATAACGCTCAATGGTAGTGCGGAGCATATTCTCATGCCGGGGTCCCGCTACCCGGTTCAGGATGACCCCTTGTATGGAGACCCTAGGATCGAGGTGCTGGCAGCCGAGGACAGCGGCAGCCGCCGTGCGGGTAACCATGGTCGCGTCCACTACCAGAAGTACCGGCGCTCGCAGCAATTTGGCCAGTTCGGCGGTACTGCAGGAGCCTTCAGCATCCATACCGTCGAAAAGGCCGCGATTGCCCTCTATAACGGCGCCTTCCCCATTCTGAGTGTGCTGCCAGAATGAGGCGCGGATTTGCTCCCCGCTCATCATGAATTGATCCAGATTATAGCAGCACTGGTCGGCAGCCAGAGCTAGCCAGCCCGCGTCGATATAATCCGGGCCTTTCTTGAACGGAACGACCTCCCCTGCCCTTTGCCGCCAGGCGGCGATCAGTCCAAGGGCCAGGGTGGTTTTTCCTGAACCCCCGCGCAGTCCTGCAACGACCACGCGGGGTCGTGTATTATCCATAGGTTTTTTACGGTACCGTTCTGGGCTGGACTACCACTTGAACTGCGTGGTGGTCCTCCAGGTGGTCATTGCCAGTCGGTAATCATCGATGTGCTCGTGACGGAACTCCAGCTCAGTCCTCTCGAAAAACTTCTCCCAGCCGATCCGATCGATCCATTCGCCTATGCGCTCGTAGCGCATGGCGTCACTGGCATAGACTTCCACGATTTTCTTGATGGTCTTTACCGTGGTTGGCCAGCGCGGCGGTTCGTTGGGGATGTAAGGCACGGCCAGCTTGGAGAACGCGGGAACGGAGCGGGCGTTGGAGACCTTGCCGCCCACCCAGAGGGCAACTCCGTCGCCTTCGG
>CP070692.1:1842609-1856687 GCA_020353215.1 Deltaproteobacteria bacterium | reverse complement strand
CGTTCCGTGCGAACCCGACGCCGCAACCGGAAGATATGAGCTGGAACCATCTGAGGATCGAGTTCCACGTAGTTCTTGGATCCATACCAGAGAAAACGAGCGTCACTCAGAAGGTCGTGCATCTGGTAGGACTGCTGCGGCAATATCCCTAGAGCTTCGAGATCAAGCTCCAGCCAGCCACCGTGTCTATGATGGGGATCAAGATTCACCACCACTAAAATAATGTTGGAGAGATCCTCCGTGTATTTGCTGTAAGCTATGAGCTTCTCATTGTCCACCTGGTGAAAGTGCAGGTTCCAGTCACTCTGAAGAGCTGGATTCTGGCGCCTAATTCGATTCACCCTGGTAACTAAGCCTTTGAGACTGTTGGGTCCTTCAAGGTCCCAGTCTGTTATCTGGTATTTTTCCGAATCCAAGTATTCTTCACTGCCAAATTCCCGCGGGCGGTTCTCGCAGAGTTCGAAGGCGGGGCCGTAGATTCCGTAGTTTGCTCCCAACGTGGCGGCCAAAACCAGCCGCGCCATGAAAGCCGGACGCCCCCCCATCTGAAGGTATTCCGTCAGGATGTCAGGCGTGTTCGGCCAGAGGTTGGCCCGAAAATACTCTCTGACGTCGCTCTGGTAGAGCTCAGTGAAATACTGCGTAAGCTCCCACTTGGTATTACGCCAGGCAAAGTAGGTGTAAGACTGGGTAAAACCCAGTTTGGCCAACTCATACATCACCTTCGAACGGGTGAAAGCCTCGGCAAGAAAGATGATTTCCGGATGTTGTTTTTTGACCTCTGCAATCACCCACTGCCAAAATCCGAACGGCTTGGTGTGCGGATTGTCTACCCGAAAAATACGAACTCCCTGATTGACCCAAAAGATGATTACATCTTTAAGTTCAGCCCAGAGCTCCTGCCAACGCGCACTTTCAAAGTCGAAGGGGTAAATGTCTTCATATTTCTTGGGTGGGTTCTCCGCATACTGGACGGTCTTATCCGGTCGCCAGCGGAACCATTTCGGGTGTTCCTTGACGTAAGGGTGATCAGGGGAACACTGGAAAGCGATGTCTATGGCGATCTCAACCCCAGATTTCTGGGCCGCGGCCATCAACTGGCGGAATTCTTCCAGGGTGCCGAGTTCAGGGTGGATAGCCTTGTGCCCCCCGTCTTCCGAGCCAATGGCCCAGGGGCTTCCCGGGTCGCCAGGGCCAGCTACTGGATTGTTGTTTTCCCCCTTGCGATGAGTTTGGCCGATGGGATGGATGGGCGGCAAGTAGAGCACGTCAAAACCCATACCCGCCACATATGGCAGCCGGGTCTCGCAGTCTTTAAAGGTTCCATGTTTCCCTGGATCGGTTGAACAGGAGCGAGGGAACATCTCATACCAGGTGCTAAAGCGTGCCTTCTCCCGGTCTATCACAACTTGCAGTTCTCTATCATAGGTCGTGGCCAAATCTTTGTCTGGGTAACTGGCCATCAGTACAGCGTAGTCTTCAACCAGGGCCAGTTTTATTCTCTCTTCGATGGGCTCGTTGTTCGAACGTAGGATGGCTGCCAATTGTTTCAGTTTGTTGGAATCAGGGCCCGAACCCCTCTCACTTGCCTCCTCGATGAGGTCAGCGCCAATCAGTAGATCCACAGACACATCCTGGCCCGCCTCCACCTTCTTGCTCAGGCTTTGGCGCCAACTCCTGAATTTATCAACCCAGCCCTGGACAGAGTACCAGTAAGTGGTAAGCTCTGCGACGGTGAATTCCCCGCGCCAGCGATCAATACCGAGAAAAGTCATGGCTGCTCGCGTCCAGTTGCGCTGACCAGCTTTGCGATAAAGCAGCACACAAGAAAGGGCGTCGTGACCGTCGGTAAAGATGTCAGCCTCAACAACGACCTTTTCGCCGACTGTGCGTTTTAGGGGAAATCTGCCCGAATCGATCTCAGGGCTTACATCCTTGATGATAACCCTTTGCCTGCCGTTGTCACTTCTGTCATTCACTCTACCACTCCGGTTGGCTGTAATGTTCTTCTCCACGGTCCCTACGTAAGCCTCATAGATTCAGTCAAAGGTTCACTACTACCGGGCAAGATGCGTACCATGTTGATAACTAGCTGTAATCAGTGAATTTATCCTGCCATCCGGTGAGGAAAAGCAGAACTGCTGATTCCGATCTCAGGGCTGAGCATATAGTCCAATGGAAGCGAACGCCCTATGATACTAATAATAATATGAATTATCAACACGATAGCATCAAAAGAACTCGCAGGACCGATTTTGGGTACATCGGAACTCACGATTCCGGTTTAGTCTATTGGAATTACAAATGTGACTGGCTTCTGACTTCTGACTTCCAATTCCTCTTTTTTAAAAACCGAGTCCTCCGCGGCTGGATCCTTTACTCATACTTGCCGATTTCTGTGCAGGGCGTAGATTATTCCCAATTAGGGGCGGAACTCGGGGGCATACTCTTTATCAAACCGATACTGTGTTTTGCCTTGTGGGGAGCAGCAGATGATAGACTCAATAAAATCAACACACTGCCACCGTAAAGCCAAAACCGCACCCAGAATCTATCCCCTGTCCAGTAATTTGATTTTCGCCGGCCTACTGTGGTAGTTTTATGATATTGTGGTTTTCATATCTTAAGTAACTTAATAAATATTCCATATTATCAATAATTCTTATTGTAAGAGGCCAAAGGCTTTTTCCCGCATTTGCGTTACTTGTATAATCAGGGAGGCCGCAGAGGAGTGCGGATTGGGAAAGATTGAAGCCACTGTACCATCCTTAGGCATTATTTTGCGCATCTCAAACAGAGAGGAAGGAGGTTGTATTACGGAATGAGGTATTTGAGTGATGAGCTACTTCGTCTTGGGATTTTCCTAGTTGTTCTTTGCACATTTTCTGGCTTCAGTGGTTGTTCTGGAGCAAAAGAAAGAAGTTTAAGCCAAATCATAGAGTCCGGTAAAATTACTGTCATTACTGATAACAACGCTCATTGCTACTACATTTACAAAGAACAAGCCGTGGGCTTCGAATACGATCTGGCAAAGGCCTTTGCCGCCTCCTTGGGTGTGGAACTGGAAGTAATCACCCCCGGGTGGGACGATATGTTTAAAGAACTGGACAGGGGTAAGGGAGATTTCATTGCGTCAAGTTTGACCGTCACCGCGGACAGGGAAAAGATCGTCGATTTTTCAGATGAGTACCTCCCTGTCCAGCAGCATGTAATAATACACCGAGGCAACAGGGAAATAAGCAAACTTGAAGACTTAGATGGGCAAACAGTGCATGTAAGGAAGAACACTTCCTATCAAGAACGGCTCCTGGAACTGATAGAAGAGGGACTGGAGGTCAGGCTGGTCTTGCACAAAAACGTTCCCACCGAAGAGCTGATCAGGCAGGTGGCAGAGAAGGAAATTGAGATCACCGTGGCGGATACCAATGTTGCCCTGCTGAACCGCCGCTATTACCCATCAGTGAGAATTGCGTTTCCCATAGAGGAAAAGCAGTCACTGGGATGGGCGGTGAGAAAGGGTAATGGAGAACTCCTGCGAGAAATCAACAGGTTTTTCGCTGCCATCGAGGAGGATGGTAAATTTGGTAGAATCTATGAGAGGTACTATGTGGGAGCGGAAATCTTTGATTACGTGGACATCAGGAAACTGCACAGGACGATTGAGACAGAACTGCCCAAGTACGAAAGAATTATTAAACGAGAAGCCAGGAAATACGGCTTTAACTGGCACCTTATTGCGGCGACTATCTATCAAGAGTCGCACTTTAATCCTAGGGCGAAAAGTTATACAGGAGTACGAGGGTTGATGCAGATAACCCTTCCAACAGCCAAGGAGATGGGAATAGAAGACCGCCTCGATCCTGAGCAGAGCATCAGGGCTGGAGTGAGGTACCTTCACAAACTGTACGAGAGATTTGATGACATAGAAGGCTTTGACCGCATGTTGTTTACCCTTGCCGCTTACAATGTGGGCTACGGGCATATGAGAGATGCCCAAAAGATTGCGCGCCAAAACGGCCTTAAGCCACATAAGTGGTCGTCATTGAAGAAATCGCTTCCGCTTCTCAGGTACCGGAAGTACTATAGTAAGACAAAGTATGGGTATGCGAGAGGGACGGAGCCGGTACGCTACGTGGACAGGATCCTTAATTACTATGATGTCGTTAGGAGAATGACTCGCGCCTAAGTTGATAGCAAGAATTAACCCCTGTGGACTTTGGCATTGTATTGGTGCTGCATGATATTTCCGAAGTCACCCGGTTACGAAAGGCGGCCATATCTAGCCAACGTTTTGGGCTGCTGGTTGGCAGCAGTCCTAACATGAAAGAAGTCTACTCGCTCATTGAAACGGTCGCACAATACGACACCACGGTATTAATATACGGAGAGATTGGGACCGTTAAGGAACTGGTTGCACGCACCATCCATGAATAATGTTACCCGGGCTGCAAGGAATTTAGGGATCCATCGAACAACCCTGTGGCGTAAGATGCAGGGATTTGGTATTACAAGGGCAGAATTTGAAAAATAGACTTTTTCATTGTGCCTTCACACTTCTTATTGGAGATTACCAGGTGTAAGCTACTCAACTACTAAAATGTTGCAAGGCATATCCATCCTTGCAACATAAGTGTTGCAACATAAGTGTTGCACGCAATACCCGTCCGGTCTTCCTGCGTTTCACCAACTGGGGTGCCACCTTATCTTCTGAGCAAACCTTGCTAACTATATCTATGCCATAGATAAGATTTATTTTCTTGTGTTTCGATAGGTTATGAAGTCGCAGAACTTCATGTCCTGTTTTTGACATCCATCTTTTGCCTCCAAGAGGCTATCTGAATTACAAAGGAGAGTCTTTGGCACGCGATTTGCCGAAGCATTGCGTGAAGAGATCAAGAATTATCCCTCCTAAAAGAGATAACATGATCAAATGTTTCAGTTGGTAGATGAAAAAAGCTTCGAAGGGGAAGTACTGTCAGCCAGCAGCATGGTGTTGGTAAATTTCTGGGCCTGGTGGAGTGACGATTGTCACAATATGTCATCTGTTATGCACAACATGACCGAGCTTCTGGACGAACAAGATACCATTGTTCAACTCGATTGGAATCAACACAGGAGGCTGGCGTGGGAGTTGGAGGTTTATGGGGTGCCTACCCTACTAATATACATTCGTGGGCGCGAGGTGGCACGATTTTCTGGTGTAATGAGCGAGGATGAGTTGGTGAGACGGATTATTGAGGCGAAGAACCATGATGGTTCCTCAATACTTCAGTAACTCCTCGGGAGAAGAAGTCGACATGGTTTCTGCGTGGGAATATCTCATCAGTCGCCTAGCAGGATCATCCTCAAAGTTCAGCTATCAGTTTGTCTGTGGATCTGGGGTGATCCTTTCGAACATTAGGTTTTGACCCATGAGGCCGCCATTCAAAACACTGATCGTTGAAGACAGTTCAAACTTTAGGAAAATTCTGAAAATGAATTTGATCGACCGATTTCCATTTATTGCCATTGATGAAGCTGCTGACGGACAGGAAGCTTTGAAAAAGCTAACGGCCTCTGTACCTGATCTCATTCTCATGGACATCGAATTGCCCGGGACAGACGGTCTTGAGCTAACCAAAAGTATAAGGGCAGTTCATGGCAATATAAACATTGTAATTCTTACAAGTCACAGTGACCACGCACATATTGAGGCTGCTTTTGAGTGCGGGGCTGACGCCTTTTTCACTAAAGGCTTATCGAGCCTGGAAAAGATTGCTACAGTTGTCGATACCCTTATGACATCCAAACGCTAAGCACTCATCTCTTTCCATTGATGAGCATTACACGAAGATAGAAACTTTGTGGTGAACGTCTGGTCGAGCGGTGTTTACAGAGATTGAGTACTTGATGTTAGCCTTACTGCCTGGAACTCCGGATGATCTGGAATCTGGGATTCTTTGGTCAGTTGCTTTTATAAACAGTTTTCTAGGTTCTCCAGCAATCCGGGCACGGGTGACGGATTGAAGCGAAAGAGAATAACGGTAATGTGGATGCCGTCGACTAGTTTCCGTTCTCAAATTTTTTCTCTTCCCCGTTGCTGCTGTACATTCTTGGGGGCATATTGGTTGTTTCATGGGTATTATTGGTTACAGGGGGATATCTTGGAAAGCGGCTCCATTATGAATACGTCGAACTGAAAGAGCAGAACTCGTACTTGCTCCAGAAAAAGAGGGAATTGGAAGCACTGCGCCACAGTACGGAGCGAATCCGAAAGGAGGAGAACACTATACGAGACTATCTCGGACTGAAAGAGAATCAGGAACAGAGGGGTGGCCTCGGGCCGGGGGAGTGAAACGTTAGAGCTTCTGACATTGATCGTTGGTGTCACTAAGCCTGCGCGTTCAGCGTTATAGATAAACCCTTACATTAAGCAACTTAAGCGATTGAAGAAAGCCTGATGCGGGGTCAACCTTGCCCGTAAGGCTTCCTGTCGCCGCTTAAACATGATAAGTTGGTGAGCACCATTATCCTGGGCACGCCGGTGTACAGGTTACGTCTCCTTGCCGACTCACCGACAGCCCTAGACTAACCTCTCGGAACCGTGCAACAGTCAGGTGACTCTCATCAGGCTGGGGCGTAAGCAAGAACATGAGCAGAACTAGCAAATCCAAAAATCTCACCCGTTCCGACGAGGATCTGGCTCAGATGGTTGTCCGTGTGGGCGAGGCAGCTAAAGCTGACGCCATAATCTGCGCCACCGAGACCGGGGCATTTGTTCGACATCTTCAGGGCCTGTCAGACAAGGTTCGCCTCATTGCCGCGACCACCAATAGGGAAACATACGATACTCTGATTGAGGCAGGTCTGGAAGCCGTACGGTTGCCGCTTCGCGCGATCAATAAGTATAGCCAGCTTCGCCATATTGTCTCCATTGCGTTTAGGTCTGCCAGAATTTCTCTCGGAGATCTAGTCGTTTGCGCATTAGGCCGGAACGTTTACCAGGAGGCAGGGGACATAGTTGTGCTCACTGACGTGGAACCGAGCATCGAATTTGTGGGGGTCTCCGATCTCCTTAAACTCACTGACGGCATTCGGCCAACAGTCCTGGAGATCACCGTTGAGATAGCCTGCAAAATCGGGCGGGCGGCCCGGCGCGGAGTTCGTCTTGGGGCCATCTTCATGCTTGGTGACTTCATCAAAGTGCTTGAGGGTTTTAAGCAGCTTATCCCCAACCCTTTTCAGGGCCACGACGATGTTAGCCGTAGGCTTACAAAACCCGAGATCCACACTGCCCTCGTCGAGTTGTCTAAGCTTGACGGCGCCTTTGTCGTGCGGGGTGATGGGTTCATCCAGACAGCGGGGGCTTTCTTGGCTACCACCGACGCCGATATAAGCTTGTCACCCGGCTTGGAGCTCGACACTTCGCCGCCGCTGCCGTAACAAGGCGCACCGATGCCACAGCCGTTGTGGTCTCAGCAACCGATGGTAACGTCCGAGCGTTCTCCCACGGCACGATGGTCCTACAAATCGATCCCGATGTACCTTATGCTCCTATCATTGTAGACGAGTGAGGACATCGAACCTGCTTCCTGACGACATTTGGATTTTTTGTGCAAAGAATGATGAGGCGAAGACATGACCCGAGCTAGACCCGGAAAACAAACCGCCAGACCTCGGTCAGTGAGTGAAAATCTGCGGAAACTCTTCAATCTTTTTGGGCCCAATGATAAGGTTTTGATTACCATTGACGCAGATCCCGACTCAATGGCCTCGGCCATGGCCCTCAAACGGCTTCTAAGGGAGAAGGTCACGTCGGTAACGCTAGCCCATTTTAATAAAATAATACGGAGCGACAACCTCAGCATGGTAAGACTCCTCAGGATTCCCCTGGTGAAGCTGCAAGAGATAAGTCCCAACCGTTTCACCAAGATCCTGCTCGTTGACGGGCAGCCTCACCACAACGAGGCATTCAACGACTTTCAATATGACGTGGTAATTGACCATCACCCCAAGATAATGCCTGTGAAGGCAGCCTTTGTTGACATAAGACCGGATTATGGGGCGACAGCCACAATCATGACCCAATACCTGCGCTCGGCCAAGATACGACTCTCAGAAAGACTCGCCACTGCACTAGTCTATGCGATCAAGGTTGATACCAACAATTTTGAGATGAGGGCCGTTGAAGAGGATGTCAAGGCCTTTCGCTTTCTATTCCCTTACTCGAACATGCACCTCTTACATAGAATTGAGATATGCGAAATGGCGATAGACGACCTCCACTATTTCCAGGAGGGCCTGGAAAACAGGCGAGTTATAAAGGGGAAAATGTTCAGCCATCTCGGGAAAGTTCCCTCAGCGGATGCGTTGGTACTCGTTGCAGACTTTTTCATGAAATGCCATGAGGTTGCCTGGGTTGTAGTTTCAGGGATTTGTCGAAACACCTTAGTAGTAGTTATTCGCAATGATGGTTTGCGGAAGGACGCTGGTAATTCTGCCATCAAAGCCTTTGGAAGGTTCGGCAGGGCTGGCGGACATCGGGCTAAGGCCCGAGCAGAGATTCCCTCGGCAAATCTAGAGGAGCATTTTGCCAAGGGTGATGATGTCAACTTGGCTGAATTTGTCGTCCGGCGATTCGAGAAATGTGTCGAGATGTGATAATGAGGACTGAGTGGGTCAGTCTTTCAACATAAACATATCCTGTGCCTTTTTGATTGCTGAAGTTGGCCCCACAAAAATCACATGATCTCCCACCTCGATCTTGGTATCTCCCCGCGGCACAACGAAGTCTTTCCCTCGGATTACTGCAGCCACCACGCAGTCCATGGGAACGTCTATGTCCCGGATGAACTGGTCGGCAACTTTGGCCTTCTCTGGCACTACCATGCCCACGAGGCTGGCCACACCGCTGGATATCTCAAAGAGTTCGGCCACACCGGGTCTATCGAGGTAGTTCTCCACCATTGCGGCTGTTGCCCATGGCGCGCTGATGCCTACCACGCCGTTTTCCTCCAGCAGGGGCAAGTAGTCGGGATCCTGGACAACGGCTATAACCTGATGAATGCCGAGCCGTTTAGCTTGAAGAGCCACAATTACGTTGCGGCCGTCATCTTCTGAGGCGGCGATAGCAACGTCTATGTTGTCCAAGCCTACCTGTTCGATGATTTCTTTCTTGGTGCCGTCTCCTTGATAGATGGGCGCATTGAATCGGCACTCTAGTTCCTTACAACACGCCTCGTCCTCCTCAACAAAAGTGATTTGATGCTCAGAGGAGCGAAACAGCAGCCAATATTCGTCTCTGGCCATTAGCCTTTTTGCGATATTTTGGCCCTAACGTCCGCCGTCAATAATAAGAACACGCATTCTCTTTCTCCTTCTCAATAGGATCCATGTCCTAATCCTCTGGGCTACAGCCTTAGGCATTTTCCCGAGATAATCCCGGTTTGCTGGGCGGATGAGATAGAGGCTTGCCCCGGCAACAGTAAGTATACCACCCAAAACAAAGCTTCTGAACTCCAAGGCGGGAACAAAAAACCAGCAGGTCAGCACGCCGCAAATGGGAACTAGGGGGAAAAGCACTACTTTAAAAGGACGACGCAAATTGGGCATTTTCTTGCGAAGAGCTATGGCGCAAAGGTTCACTATGCCTTGTCCCATGAGATATCCGAAGTCACTCACTGAGGCCACGAGCTTGACGATTCCCGAAGAACCGAAAACGATTACAATGGTGGCACAAATCAATAGGGCTATGTGGGGGGTGCGAAATCGTCGATGCAAGGTGGCAAAAAACCGGGGGAAGTGGCCGTCTCGGCCAAGGGCGTAGAGAATTCTGGCGCTGGCGCCCAAAGTCACACTGAAAGCGGAAAGGCTCGCCAATATGGTGGCTATAATCCCAGCCCAACGACCCCAGACACCAAACAGTCGGTCGGCGGCAAAAATAAAGGGCACCGGGCTCTGAGCAAGCTCAGTGTAATGAACGGTACCCATCATAGTGAAAATGACGAAAACATATATGGCAATGGCAACGCCGAGGGTAATGATGATGGCGCGCGGTATGGTTTTCCCAGGTGCAATGATTTCCTCGGCAGCCACCGTGATCAGATCAAAGCCAACGTAGGAGATGTAGATGAGCGCCATTCCGGGCACAAAAGGAGCAAATCCCATTGGAGCGAGAGGTGTCAGGTTCTGCGGTTCCAGCTCAAAGAGTCCGAGTAAGGCGATCCCCACCAGAATCACCAGTTCCACCAGGTTCATAACGGTAATAAGTTTGAGTGCCTCGGACATGCCCCAGAAGTTTACACTGGCGAAGACCACCGTGGTGACAAGAACCAGCAGACTAATATTTACCGAAGGCCAAAAATAGGCTCAGATGGTTAGAGCAAAAATAAGGGCATACATGGCACAGGCGAGGGTGTTGCCGATCCAGAAGAACCAGCCGGTAAGAAATGATACCGGCTTGGGGAGTGTACGGCTGGCGAAAGAGTATCCGCCGCCGGCGAGAGGTATGGCGGCTCCGAGTTCGCTGTATGTGAGCGCGGTAAAGACCGTCAGAATCCCCATGGCAAGGTAAGCAAGGATGCCGAGGGGGCCAACCAGGTGGGCCAGTTCGCCTGGTAGGGCGAAGATACCAGGGCCCATCATGGCGCCAATGCCAATCATCACCGCCATGAACAAACCGACGTTACGTCTGAAGGTTACCTGCTCCGCCACTTCTTGCCACTCTCTGAGCGAGCCCTTTTGAACCTTAATGCATTAAAGGCAGGATTAACCCTTGGCTGATAATATATCCAGCTTACCGAAAAATGATGGATGAAATGACACCCCTCATGTTATTTGCTGATAATCATTACCTTTGGAAAATTGCCCAGAAACGGTCTTTGGGAGGTCTGTCTAAGGAAGGTCTAAACTAGTTCATTTCTGCCTCTCTGGCAAGCACAATTTGATGGCTTTCACTCAATCCTGAAGAAATTGTAGTTTGTGGTCCGTGGTCGGACTAATTCAACGAATTGCAGTGGCATGAAAAGTTTCTGTTTGAGGAGTAAGCATAGGGCTTTTAAAGGTTCAATTTTGATATCAAGAATGGCTCTCTAAGGAGCAGAGAGGGGCTGGAGGTGATTAAAATTAGTGTTGCTCACAGCTACGATTTTGATATCAAGAATGGCACTTTAAGCTCTCAAAATACCTATTTCTGGGACTTTTATTTATAAATTACAGTTATGTAGCGTGGTCAGACCTCGGCCTCCACGGTCCCTATGTAAGCCTCATAGATTCGGTCAAAGGTTCACTGCTACCGGGCAAGATGCGTCTATTAAGACTGAATATGTCTTGCTCTACTTTCTCTGGGTTTTTCTTGTACCAACTGCCGATAATACTCAAGAGTCTCTTCAGCAATGCTCTTCCAGTCGAAGTGTTTTTCAACCCGCTTTCGGCATGCCATTCCCATAGCTTCGATTCTTTCCGGTGAACGCAGAATTTGGTTTATCGCTGCTGCTAGATCCCGGGAGAATTGTTCCGGATGCTTTGGTTCAGAATTATCACTACTCACTGGTTCAAAATCCACCACCAGCCCTGTTTCGTTGTGAACCACCACATCAGGAATCCCACCCACTGCCGAAGCTACCACCGGCGTATTGCATGCCATGGCTTCTAAATTAATAATGCCAAAGGGCTCGTACACCGAAGGACAGACAAATACAGCCGCGTGGCTATACAATACTATAAGCTGCTCCCGGGGCACCAGTTCGGAGATCCAGATGATGTGATTGTCCCTTTTCGTGCGTACCCATTCAACCTTTTCCTTCATCTCTTTAGCGATGGCCTCGGTGTCTGGAGCTCCGGCACAGAGAACCACCTGGACGTCGCCCTCAATATATGGAAGCGCATTGATCAGATGAAGAATTCCTTTCTGACGCGTGATTCGCCCCACAAAAAGCACGTACGGTCTGTCGGGGTCGATCCCGTAGGAGAGGAGAATCTCAGGTTTGAAGGAAGGTTTAAATTGGCTAGAATCGATACCGTTATAGATGACTTGAATCCTCTCTGCAGAAATATCATAGAGCTGGAGCAAATCCTCCTTCATCGACTGTGAAACTGCTATGATCCCATCCGCATTGATCAAAGCGGTTTTCTCCAGCCATGTACTGGCCTTGTATCCACTGCCAAGTTGTTCCTCTTTCCACGGTCGATGGGGTTCCAGAGAGTGAATGGTAAGAACCAGAGGGATACCCAGGATTTGTTTGAGCAGGCAGCCGGCCAAATGAGTGTACCAGGTGTGACAGTGGATAATGTCCGCCTGTTTGACAGACCCTGCCATGACCACGTTTCTGTAGAGTGTATCCAGCAGCTTCTTGTGGCGGGATTCTTGAAATGGAACATGTTGACCGTCAGGTATCCCTACCACCACTATGTTTTCGGCGATTTCTTTTTGGTCTCCGAAGCAAAGAATCTGGAGATGGTGGTTAGCACCGTTCAGCTTGGCTAGCTCGTGAGAAAGATAATCTACGTGAACTCCAGCGCCGCCATAAATATGCGGAGGATATTCATTGGACAAAAGGACTATATTCATCATTTCTTCTCCGCAACTACGATCCTATCAACAGGGGCATGAATAGTACGGCAAAACCAAGGAATGAGGCAAATCCCACACAATCAGTCACTGTGGTGAGAAAGATAGACGACGACTGGGCTGGATCGCGGTTGAATGCTCTCAAAATCAGAGGGATTGCTGCCCCTGAAAGTCCGGCTGCCACCATGTTGACGATCATCGACAGAAAGATTACCAGAACAAGCCCATTATTTCTGCTCCAAATCCAGACCGCTCCAGCGGTACCGATCGCAATTGCAATGCCATTATACAGTCCTGCAAGAACCTCTTTCACAATCACCCGCTTGGCCGCACCCGAGATGATCTCGCGAAGAGCCAGACCACGCATCACCACGGCCAGCGCTTGTGCTCCCGTGTTTCCCCCCTGACCGGAGACAATTGGCAGGAGCACGGCGAGGGCGGTTACCTTTTGGATGGTCCCTTCAAACATACCCACCACGGCTGCTGCCAAGAAAGCGGTCAGTAAGTTTACGTACAACCAAGGCAAGCGACGTTTTACCACAGTCGAAACCGGTGAAAGAGCGCGCTCGTCACCTCCAGCACCAACCATTTTCTGCAAGTTTTCAAATGCTTCCAATTGACCCGCTCGAAGTGCCTCATCGTGTTTTATTATACCCACCAGCCGACCTTCACTGTCGACGACAGGTAGGGCCAGAAACCGGTGTCTGCGCATTAGAGTGACAACCTCTTCACGTGTCATTGTTTCAGGCACACTGAGAATCTCTCGACGAGTGAGCGATTCTATTCGATCTTGAGGGGATGCGAGCATCAACTCGCGCATATTGAGGACACCCGCCAACTTCCCTTCGCTGTCTGCGACATAGAGATAATAGAGCGTTTGCCTGGGGGCCTTGCGCAAGTAACTTGTAGCAGCTTTGACAGTCAGGTCCGCAGGAATGGAAGTTACCCGCGGCTCCATCATCCCGCCGGCCGTGTTAGGCGGATAGGTCATTAAGTCACGGAGTTGCCTGGCAATCTTTCCGGGCAGATGGGTTAGTGCCTCTTCCCGCTTGCTCGATTCAAGGTGCTGGAGCACCAGAGAAGCCGCTCTCGGCGACATGATCTCCAAAAGCTCTCGAACGCGTTTAGGATCAAGTCGTTCTAGAACGGCAGCCGCACTGTGCGACGCCAGACGTTCTACAAGAAGTACCACCGCTCGCAACGGCAGTTTCTTTATGATCCTGGCGGCTTCATCGGCCTCCAATTGTTCGAAGGCTTGGGCCGCCTCTCGGGGGTGACCCTCCACAAAATAACGAACTAACAGATCGGCCTGTTCCATCAAACCTATCCTTTCTCCGCTCAAAGCGAGTACGATCAAGATCTTCGCTTTTCAAAATCATTCATACCTGCCGATTCCTGTGCAGAGCGACGTCTATTCCCAGAAACAAAAGCCCCACGGCTGCCGACAGAAGGGAACCGAGCATTATTCCTAATTTTGAGTTGTCGAGCAGCGCGGGAGAGGTGAAAGAGAGATTTGAAACAAACAGGGACA
>CP070692.1:1828282-1842509 GCA_020353215.1 Deltaproteobacteria bacterium | reverse complement strand
AGCTCCGGACTATTAGGGTTTACCTCAAATCTCATCCCTCGTGGCCGAATCCCAAATTGATCTAGAATGACCCGAGGTACTATGATAAAGTACAATGATAAAACTACCCGGCGAAATCATTCAGACATAATGTTTCTTGATCCAAATTCAATCTTACTCGGGTGCATTGCCTTTTGTTTTTGTCGCAGTCGATTATTCAGTGTTTCGTCAGAATCTCTGCTTGACCTACCCCAGAGGATTGTCTGACACCATTAAAATGGAAAGGTCAGGAAAACCTCTTTGGGATATAGTTTTCCATCATTTCCGGAAGATCGTTGATCCGATTAAGAATGAGGTGTGACATGAACCACAAGTACGACGTCGTCATTGTGGGGGCCGGTCTGGCTGGATTACGTGCCGCCATAGAACTGGGCGAGGACACCAGCGTAGCTGTTCTCAGCAAGGTTTTTGCCACTCGCTCCCATTCCGGAGCGGCTCAGGGGGGTATCGGCGCTGCCCTGGGAAATGAAGAAGAGGACAGTTGGAAATGGCATATGTTCGATACAGTCAAGGGCAGCGACTACCTTGGCGACCAAGACGCCATCGAAATCCTGGCTCAAGATGCCTCCCGGTGTATCTATGAGCTGGAACACATGGGAGTACCCTTCAATCGTACCCCGGACGGAAAGATCGCTCAACGAGCCTTTGGCGGCCATACGAGCAATTTCGGCAAAGCTGCGATCAAAAGAGCTTGCTACGCTGCCGACCGCACAGGCCGGGTTATCCTGGATACTCTCTGGGAGAAGTGTTTGCAGAGAGGCATAAACTTTTATAATGAATACCAACTCATGTCTCTCATTGCCCATGACGGCCGGTGCTGCGGTCTGGTGGCCTATGAACTGGCTACAGGAAAACTGCACACCTTCCACACCAAGGCGGTTTTGCTGGCAACTGGCGGCTATGGGAAAGTTTACAAAACCACGTCAAATGCTTTCGCATCAACGGGAGATGGCCTGGCCATTGCCTTTCGTGCCGGCGCCCCCTTGGAAGACATGGAGTTTGTCCAGTTCCATCCCACTGGGATTTATAAACTCGGCATCCTGATAAGCGAGGCGGCACGCGGCGAAGGCGGGATACTGCGCAACGAAGAGGGTGAGCGGTTTATGGAACGTTATGCACCCGTAATCAAAGATCTGGCACCGCGGGACATGGTCAGCCGCTGTATCCTGGAAGAGATACGAGCTGGACGAGGCGTAGGCGGCAAGGACTATGTTCACCTAGACCTAACTCATCTTGGCAAGGAAGTGCTGGATACTAAACTGGCCGAAATCGCTGGGTTCGCCCGCACCTATGCCGGTGTAGATCCTGCAAAAGAACCGATTCCGGTCCAACCTACTTGCCATTACATGATGGGTGGCATCGCCTCAGACTCGGACGGCAGGGTGATCACTAACAGTGAAGGGACACCGTTTGCCGGGCTTTATGCTGCCGGAGAATGCGCCTGCGTGTCCGTACACGGTGCGAACCGGCTGGGCTGTAACTCACTTCTCGACGTCCTAGTCTTTGGCCGGCGGGCCGGAAGAGAGATGCGTCGCTTTATCCACACCATCGGTTTCCCAGAACTGCCTGCCAACCCTGAAGAACCGGTTAACCATGAGATCAACTCTCTGATGAACAGCACTGGCAGTGAAAAGAGCGGTCCCATTCGAACTGAATTGCAGGAAGTTATGATGGATCGGGTGTCAGTTTTTCGTCATAAAGATGGGCTGCTCCAAGCTCTGGAGGCAGTTCGCAATCTTAAACAACGCTACAAAAATATCGCTATCCAGGATAAAGGGAATTGTTTTAACCGGGATCTTTTGGATGCCATCGAGCTCGGCTACATGTTGGATCTTGCTGAAGTCATTACCCTCGGGGCCCTTGCTCGCGAGGAAAGCCGCGGAGCACATTGTCGAGAAGACTTCCCCGACCGAAATGATAACAAGTGGCTGGTCCACACAATGTTCCGTCACTCGGCTGATAAAGACCCAGAGATCTTCTTCAAGCCCGTAACCATAACCACATTCCAACCAGAGGAAAGGAAGTACTGAAATGAAGTGCACCTTCATCATTTACCGGTTTGATCCAGCAATGGATAAAGGGCCTGAATATCAAGAGTACACCATAGACGCAGAACCGACCGACAAGATTCTAGACTGTTTAAACAAGATAAGATGGGAGCGGGATCCCACCTTAAGCTTCCGGTCCTCATGTGCACATGGAATATGCGGGTCTGACGCCTTGGTGATCAACGGCAGGGTCGAGTTGGCCTGTCAGAAGCTGGTGAGGGATTACCGAACCGCCAACAATTTTGTCATCGAGCCCTTGCCCTTGTTCAGGGTGATCAAAGACTTAGTGGTTGACATGGACCCCTTCTTTGAAAAGCACCGCGAAGTCAGGCCTTATCTGATCAGCGATGAGGAACCACCTGAGACAGAGCGACTCCAGGAATCGGAGAACCAGGCGTTTCTCGAACCAGCTCTCCGATGTATTCTTTGTGCCTCGTGCACGGCCTCGTGCCCCATTAACCGGGCTAATGACAAGTACCTTGGCCCAGCGGCCTTGTTGCGAGCTTTCAGGTACATTGCCGATTCCAGGGATTCGGCCACCGGTAGTAGGCTAGCCCAGCTTGACGGTGAGGACGGCGCCTGGGGTTGCAAGACCATGTGGTGGTGCACAGATGTTTGCCCGAAGTCCATTCCAGTGACCAAGTGCATTGGGCAAATTAAGCGGCTTATCAAGGAGGAGAAGAAACAAGCCGGCAGCTAGTTTTTTCACTAAGCACTGAGCACTGGGAACGAAGCACTAAGCGACAGTCTCCAAGTAGTATCTAGTGCCTAGCCCGCATATTTCAGGAATTATCTGCTGCGGCCGCGGATATGGCCATGCTTCCGTCCGTCCTCAGGTCTCACACCCTGCGACGTACTGTTCAAGTACGTCTCGGCTCCAGTCCCGCGGTACCGCGGGACGATTGGACGGTGGCACACCCATCTTCTTCGCGCTCGCTCTGCTCCGCTCAGTCCTCACCCCTTTGGGGCGGGTCCCCGGTTACATGGTCTCGCTACTCCAATTCATGAAATATGAAGGCTAGTAGTGGGCTTTAGTCCTCCCACTTCTGTAACTCGATGATATTCCCTTCTGGGTCAGCCACATAGACGAAGGTGATCTTTCCCGCCCCGGGAATTTCTGCTGAAACAAGCTCTCCCACCACCCGTCCGCCCGCCTCCGTGACCATATCCCGGGCTGCTGCCACATCGTCGACCACGAAACCGATGTGAGCAAACCCTGGTCGGTTCACTGCAGGCACTGGCCGCCCTTTAAGGTGGTTGTATTGAAATATCTCGAGGGTAGGGCCTCGGCTATCATACCCGGGAAGGCGCAGATGGACACCCCAAATTTCCACCTCCGGAACGGAGGTACCCTTTTCCAGCCATGGACCGGAGAGATTTCTCTCTGGCGGCACCGGTGTGCACCCAAAGACCTGTTCATAGAAATCTGCCAGCCGTCGCCAATCTTCTGCGATAAGGTTGGTATGAACGAATTTTGCGCGTATTGGCATTTTTGTCTCCAGGTATTGATGAGGACATAATATTGTTTGCAGAGAACAACGGCTAGCTATATTGATGGACGATCATGAAGTCTTCTCCAAGGTGACTGGCGGGACGCCTGGGTTCACTTCCGCAGCTGCGGGTGGGGGAGCCCCTGGCCCCGTTCCCCAGGAACGGGGAACAGTGAGGGGGCGTTTTCCCCCACGCACAGCTGCGTTAGAAGTGACCAGGCCGGCAGCCTTGGAACCACAGAAAAGACTTCCTGATCCGTACCTGATCAAAATGCAGACGATTTAGTGCTCTCCATAGTAAGTTGCAGGGCGGAAAGTGCCAGGAGTTTGAATCCGGATGCAGTACCTTACAACGTGCAAGGTTCAGGGTACACGGAACAGGTTTAGAACTACCATAGCCGCAAGCCTCATACCCTGGACCTCGCACCCTGTAACCCTCTACCTGATCATTTAACTACCGACTTTCGGCTTCTGCGACAATCGCTCTGCGCCTAAACGACCATCGGCGCTGCCACTTGTTTGGCTTTCTCCTCTCCATAGAGCACCTCAACCAGTTTCAGGGCAAACTCCAGCGCGGTGCCCGGCCCTCGGCTTGTGATACAGTTACCGTCCACGGTTACCCGGGATTCTACCTCTTCGGTATTGTCCAGATGATGAACAAAGTTTGGATGACAGGTTGCCCGAAGTCGGTCCAACAGCCCGTGGTGCTGGAGCACTACCGCGGGAGACGCGCAAATGGCCGAATAGAATCGCTCTTGCCGTAGTTGACGTTTCAAAATCAGCTCCAATTCTTTGGAGTCACGCAGGTGCTCAGCACCTGGCATACCCCCTGGTAACGCGACCAGATCATAAGTGGTCTCCAAGCAATCGGCAATAGGTTTGTCCGCCACCAATTTGACACCCCGGGAGGCGGTGACTTGCAACTCACCCACTGAAGCTACCGTCACAGTGGCCCCGGCCCGTCTCAACACGTCAATGATGCACACGGCCTCTATTTCTTCTATACCATCGGCTATTGGAACTAAGACTTCCTTCGACACGTGTAACTCCTGGTATTTGGATTGCTGTGGCGCATTAAACAGAACAGATTAACTGCCTTTTGAGGGCGATAAACCCGCCCCTAGTTAGTATACCCTAACGTTGCACACCTGTTATCGGCCAAAACCGGCAAACTCGCACCAGAGCACACCATCTACTGCCATCTATCGATTACCTTGTCAGGCTCTTTACGCCGACCATAACGCAAAACATAGACGGCGATTCCGAATGCTACAGCCACGTTCAGTGTTGTCTTGAGCCCCTGCATGGGTAGAGACAAAACGCGCTCGCATTGTTCCAGAATCTCGGGATCGATTCCAGAGACTTCACTTCCTACTATCAGCACTATAGGGGAACCACGAATATCGCTACTCGCTTGGAACAACACCTCTGAACGCGATCCACCTTCAAGCGCCCACAGCCGCAGTCCTTGACGTTTAAGAGAAGTGGCTGCAGCTAGGCCATTTCTGTGTCTAGTCCAGGGCACTGTGGATTCCGCTCCTAGGGCTGTTTTCCCCATCCTGGGGTTGTCCGGCGTAGGTGTTATGCCACACAAGTGCATATGTCTGATGCCAACCCCGTCCGCTGTTCTCATCATATTACCGACATTGAATACGCTACGGACATTATCCAGCAAGGCTTCCACTTCGGGGCCTTCAGGCTTCTTTTGTTGAGTCTGCACACCATGAGCAGTGTATGGCCTATGGACGGCTATGGCCCTCGACCCGCATTGAGGACACGCCTCACCCGAGTGAGTTCCCTCAATCGCAGGGAAGCGCAGCTGACAGTCTTTTTGCTCACATTGGCATACTTGAAAACGAGAGCTAGTCATGGTTGATTTCGCATCCGAAGGTTATCTGTCGTCTGCAATCTTGACAGCGCTTTTCTAGTCGTGATAAAAAACTAAGTGGGCGAGGTCCTCGATGAAGCTCTTTCATCGCCTCGCCCGGTGCCCCTAGCCCCCATCGACCGTGTGCGCCGTGTCGGTGGGGGCATTTCAGTTCAGAGGCAGCGCTTCGAAAAGAGTATTATCCCCTCACGGAACCGTTGAGCATCGGTTCGGCCGAGTGCACTACGGAGCAGACTTGCACTTGGCTAACCCGGCTTTATACAGGGCGAAACCCGTTCCTGTCGAAGCAAATGGTTGACAAACTATGCCGACTAGACCGTTGAACCGGTAAAATTGAACTTGCCAATCTTCAAGGCGGGAATCCTGGTGGCGTAACCACCAAACTCACTTACGAGCAATCGCGTCTCACTCCCCACCATCTCCACATTCGCCAACGCTTCAACGTACGACTGGGTGAAACGCAAATCCTTTATCGGGTAAGTCAATTCTCCATCTTTGATCAAGAAAACTCCGTCTCGGGTCATACCGGTGATTACGCAGTCCCGCGGATGGACCAATCGGGTGTACCAGAAACGACTAACAAAGAGACCGCGGTCGGTGGAACGAATCAGCTCGTCTGTACTGGCAGTGCCTCGGGCCATGAATAGATTCGTGGCCATGGGCCCCAGTGACCTCATGGTGGCCGGGGGCGCGTGGCCGGTTGTGGTCTTCCCCATTTTGCCTCCGGTGATCCGATCATAAACCGGCCCGTTCACCTTCCCTTTTTGAACAATATCCACCCTACGTTTGGGAACACCTTCGTAATCGAACGGCATGGGCACGCCGTTGGGATCCAGTCCGTCATCCCAGATGTCAATCAAACCGCTCATTACCCTTTCACCTAACCGGTCGCTCATCCAGGACCTGCCCTCCAGCAACGTCTGGGCTCCCATGCCGTAGTAATTGAGCATGTTGAGCAAATCCTCGGTTGCGTATGGTGTCAGTACAACCGGGTATTCGCCGGCATCTATCTTCCCAGGGCTCCTGCCGACCTCTGCTTTCTGTATTGCTGTCTCGCCCAGGAATTCTACAGGAATATCCGCTACCCGCCATCCCGAACCCTGCTCCCTGCCGGAGCTGTCTCCTGACATGACCACTGTCTGGAAGTCAGCATTTGTACTGATATGATAGGCAAACACGCCTTGCGAATTGGCGACCGCAACCTCACTGGTCCCGGTCGAAAAGGTCCCGGACCCGTTTAGCCCCTTTTCGCCGCTTAACCTGCACACCTGCGCCACTGCTCTGGCGCGCGCCTCTGGCGAAAAGTCGGCAGTGGCTTGGTCAAATGCTTCAATTGCACTGTACTCGGTCGGCTCGGGCAAGCCAGGGTAGTCTGGATCCTCTGCACTGGCCTCAGCATTCGTACGACCGTTTTCTACCAGAGCGTCCAAACCGTCTCTGTCCATCCGATTGCTGGTGGCCAACCCGATTCTTTTGCCCTGAAGCACTCGCACCATGAGCCTACCATTACGCTCAGCCACATTTTGATGGATAGTATTATTGGCAAAACGCGTCAAACTTTGGTCCTCGACCATAAATAAGACCTCGACCTGATCAGTCCCTGCGCGCGTCAGCACATCTTTACAAACGGTTTCAGCCCCTTTCTGTCCAAGCATATGTCACCCTTCGAATTTCAATGATGAGTCAATAGTCTGGCCGCCTCGCCGTGTCACTCCGTCTCCTCGTCACACTAATCTGCTTGCTGTTTACTGCTGTTTGAAAACTCCCACACGTACGTTCCGGAACCGAGCTGGCGCGGCTCCATGGCCGGTGTGAGCGATCTGTGAGGGCTGGCCTTTGCCACAGTTCGGTGTGCCCCACATGGTCCAGTGCTTCTCGTTACACACGGCGTCGCAGCTATTCCAGAACTCCGGGGTAATACCGGTATAGGTGCAGTTGCGAAGCATGCGACCCAGTCTGCCGTTTTTGATCTCGTGGCCTATTTCAGTGCCGAATTGGAAGTTATAACGTCTGTCGTCTATGGACCATGAGCGGTTGGTCGCCATGTAGATACCTTCGTCGGTGTCTGCGATGAGATCCTCCAGATCCCACTCACCGGGTTCCAAACTCACGTTGGTCATGCGGACAAGTGGAATGCGGTTCCAACTCGACGCCCGCATACAACCGTTTGATACCTTGTTCAGCCTGGAGGCTGTTTCGCGCGACATCAGGTAGCCAACGAAGTTTCCATCTTTGACGATCGGAGTGGACTGGGCCGGTACTCCCTCATCGTCCCAACCGAATGTACCGAGTCCATACGGCCTCACACTATCGGCGGTAATGCTCACCGAGTCCGAACCGTAGCGAAAGCCGTCCAGTTTTTCCGGGGTGAGGAAAGAGGTACCCGCATAAGCGGCTTCACTGCCGAAGACGCGGTCAAGCTCTGTGGGATGCCCACATGATTCGTGAACCTGCAGCGCTAGCTGGTCACCGCCAAGAATTATTGTGGTGGTGACGTCGGTGGGACAGGGATCGGCAGTCAATAGAGCAACGGCTTCATTGCCAACGCGCTCAGCATTTCCAGGAAGATCCCACTCCAACACAACCTCCCAACCGGCCGTCACCTGCTGCCGACCAAAAGAGGTTGGATAAGAGCGCGACTGTACTTCACTTTCTCCCACCGCAGTCGCAATGATTCCGCCACCGGTTTCAATGATGGTTTGTTCTGTGAACGCCCCTTCTGTATTTGCGAACCATTTATTTTCGCGAATGGAAACCAGGTTACCTTGCCTTACCCGAATGCCATCAACCCGCCCCATCTCAGAGTCGGCGGCCAATAGAACAGCCAACCTTTCCTCCAGCGAAACGCTAAACGGATCAATCTCTACCGGTGTTTGGTAGCTGCCCAGACTTTTCACCGCTGGACCCAGATCCACCCCCTCTCCCCGAACCAGGCCGGAGGCACGGGCTATCTCCACCGCTCGCCTACTGACGCTTTCGATCTGTTCTGCTGTCAACTCGCGACTCGAGGCGAATCCCCAGGCGCCATCCACCAAGACACGCACTCCAAAACCCAATGACTCTGAGGAGTTCAGCGTCTCTACCACTCCATTCTTCACTTGGATATTTTCGCTGCGACTGTCCACCACCCGAATGTCAGCATATTGGGCGCCGGCCATTTGTGCCGAATCGAGTGCACGGCTCATCAGTGTATTCAATATCCACCTCCTGCTTCATTGCCATCGACTCGAAAGTGGCTTTCAACAAACCTGATGGCAATGTCTATGGGTTCCTCACTCACTGCATGTTTCGCGCTGGCTTGCACTTTGTCATTCGCGGGACAAATGGCAACACCAAGACCAGCTTTCTTCAACAGTGGAATATCACCCGTTCCGTCGCCAAAGACAACAACTTGCTCTGCGTCTATACCATAACGCTCAAGCAATTCATCCATGACCTTTACCTTGTTATCGTCATGGACGCAGACAAAGATATCACCACTGCAGATGTCTCCGTCAAACTGAAGCTCATTGCTTATAACCTTTCCCATGCGGAGCTCACGAGCGGTTATGTCGTTGAATATCGACAGTCCACTGCTAATGCCCATACAGGGGATCGAACGCGAAGTGAACCAGCCGACCAACCGCCTTGCTCCGTCACGCAAGGGATTGGTATCCAAGGCTTCAACTATTCTCGTTCGACTGGAACCTCGCCAAAAAGCTGCGTCCAGCTGAGCCCACTCTTCATATGAGATTGCTCCGCTCTTCCATCGAACAGGTAATTCTTTGGCTTGTTCCGCCACTCCCAGATGCCTGTGCAAGTGGATCCATGGATCTCTAACGCGCCGCAATGTGCCGTCGATGTCGAATATCGCAAGCCGCAAGGGTTCCTTAGCCATTGCTAGTCCTCAAACACTACGTCTTTCTCGTCACTGGTCTCTGTCCCGACTAAGCACTAGACACTATGCACTATCCACCCTCCAACCACTTGCTATCAGTAGTGCCAAGTGCCTACTCTCATGTTAAGGGGCCAATGTATTTGCTTTTCCTGCTCAGGCCGACCCCACGCTTGCCTCAAATCCTTTATTACAAGGTCAATGGGATCGGTTCTGTTTTTCCTACGGAACCTTAGCACAGAAGACCAGGTGCCCAGATACCCTATCAAATGTTCCAAGCTCCATTTTGCCTCCATGCTGAACTGTGAAACGGACAACTCCGGAAAGGGGAAGGGTATGTATCGGTACCCGTCATCAACAAGTTTCCTTTCAGGGGGTCAGAAAGGACCGACTATGTCTGTATATAATTTATCAATATGGGTGTCTAGGGGTGGCGAGATGCGGAGCAGACTGTAACACCAGGCGGCGATTAATCCTCCTGGTTTCAATACCCGTCTAGCCTCTGCATAGAACTTATCGAGATTGAACCAATGCAGCGCTTGCGCAACCACTATCAAGTCTAACGAGTTATTTTCAATTGCTGTCTCTTCGGCTGGAGCGACCGCGTAGGCGATCTTGTCGTGCCGTGTAGCATTGCGAATTTGCTTTTCGCTAGCATCCGTAGCAATGATGTTTTCAAAATACTGAGCTAGACCGAGTGCAGCCTGGCCATTGCCGGTGGCGCAGCCCCACGCTCGCTTACGGCTGGCGACAAGTGAGGCCAAGTATTCGAACAGTGCCGCTGGATAGTTCGGTCTGTACGCAGTGTACTCAGCAGCTTGGGTTGAGAAGTAGTCCTTGAAGCTCATATTGCTTGGCTGATACTCACTCAAACGTGTAGTGTTTCCTCACATCTTTCCTTATTTCCCAGGTACACGACATGTCTTTTGGGAAGGTAACAAGATCGCCTTTCTTGATTTCAACCGGTTCACCTCCGTCTGGAGTAACAACGACATCGCCTTCCAAAAGATAGCAAATTTCTTTGGCATCATATTTCCACGGGAACTCAGACGCTTCTTTACTCCAAATCGGCCAGCTCGATACGTCCAATTCTTTCAAGCGGTCTTCACTGGGATTACGTTCGACATTGATCGTACTCATGTTAGACCTCCAGTTTCTGTGTGTTGCTCCAGCCACGACCGGACGCCAGATTTTGGCAGATTTCTTTTGAAGACAGTCCGGCCATAGTCTTCTCCTGCGAAAAGCTACTTCGAAAAATCTCGCTGGGATCGGAACTGGTTGCGGCCTAGGTCGACTTAGCCGCCTCTATCCAGAAAGCTTTCATAGGCTTCATCCATCCTCGCTTCCAAATAGCAGAGATACTTCTCATCCCATTCTTCCAAATCAAAGCAGTACCCGTCTTCCCCAAGCAGCCCGAAAGGAATTAGAATCCCTCTTTCTTCTGAGTCAGTGATCATATCGGGATAAAAGCACACTGAAAGCCACCTGCTGCTTTGATCATCATCAATAACGTCCATAATTATGAAGAGCGGTCTCACTTTTTGGCCCGCGTGTCTCGCACGTAGTGAATAGCTCACGCCCGGCCTTGCTTTGAAAGTAAAACTAACGTCCCTTTTAGCGGCGAGATGTTCTTGGAGCCGCACAAAGGCTGCCTTGGTCCTTTGTGGTGCATCTTCCCACACCTTAAGGAACGCTTCCATTTCCTTTATTACATTTGTTTCCCACATAAAGGGCAATCTCTAAGCTTGAATATGGATAGTCCCCCCACGGATGCGAAGCGAGAATATCTGAACCGACCTCAGACGTCTATCCCAAGAGCAAAGAGTTCTTTGGTCACCAGGGAATCCCACCCTCTATTCGCTTTGGGGTTTGCCGGGCTTGGATGGGTGACATGGCCTATGGTTACATCAAGTCCAGATAGGACTGTGTGTGCGCGTTCTGCTGCAAACCGTCCCACTCCGACTACGAAACGGGGCCGTAGCCACTGAATCGTCCTAAGCAGAGCGCGGTCACACACGAAAAGTAACGGTTTCCGTTCTGTCGCACGAATGTTGTTTGGAGTCCTATTTCGTCCGCTCGCCTCGAGGAAAAGCAAGGGACAATAGTTGGCTACAAAGAAACGGGCGAAGAATTGTTCCGGGGTCTGGAATGTTCTTCGCGCCCAACCCCACAATCGCCTGCCGCTCACCTCACTCCTGGAACAGGCGAAACCCTGAACTGGCCGCTTCGGATGTGTCTTGGTCGGGTTGTCCACGGGGGCTTCAATGCGAAGCCAGTCCTTTACAGCGTTGATCTCACCAAAGGGAACCCCCGTTTGAGCCATACCCCATGGCCCGGGGTTCATTCCCAAAATGACAACCTCTTTCGGCATGCCCCCATAGAGTTCCAAATACCTCTCATAAGGTGCCCGGGCATATTCCAGGGGGTTATATACGTGGGTAATCGGTGCCCCAAAGAATAAAGGCCGCAGTTCGTGCAAAAAAGCATCGACTATGGCAGTCAAGTTCATGGCGGGTCTATCAGTAGCACGCGCTGATGGTCGAAAAGATTATGCTGCCCCGTTCATTTGTTCGTCCGTTCCCTGCTGATCCTATGGGGAGTTGGGTGTAGAATCGGCTAGTAGAATTTTTCCAATTGACTCTCCTTCCCCTCCGGACAGAATTCGGTGGGTTCGGTGCCCTTTATAAACGCGGCCGTGGCCACATCTCTGCAAGAGGGGGTGGCCAGCGAACCGGTTCGGGCGTCCATTTGCACCAGGGTCACCGAGTCGGGCCGTTGAAAGTTCCGGTTGGCTGTCTCGGGAAGCACCTCTTCCATCACCCTGAGCCATATGGGCAGCGCAGCTCGAGCGCCTGTCTCTTTGTTCCCTAACGATCGCCCGCTGTCGTTACCGACCCAGACCCCAGTAACTACCAAGGGAGAATACCCCACAAACAGGGCGTCTCGGCTGTTCTCCGTGGTTCCGGTTTTGCCTGCCAGTGCCCATGGCAGCCGTCGGGCCGCCCTCCCCGTGCCACTTCGGATAACCCCTTGGAGCATATTGGTCAGTATGTAGGCGACTTCCTGGCTAAGCACCAGCCTGCTGACAGGTGTTGCCTTCCAGAGAGACTTGCCGCTATGATCCACAACATCAACGATGCCGGAAGGCTCCACCCAGATCCCCCCGTTGGCAAAGGCTTGATACACAGAAGCCAGTTCCAGCAAGTTCATTTCAGAAGTACCTAAGGCAAGTGACAGATTGGGGCGTAGCACGCTCCTGATCCCAAGGTGACGAGCAAAGTCGACCACTGGACTGGGGCCCAAGCGTTCGAGTAGCTTGATCGTCACGATGTTTTGCGAAATCTCCAGGGCCTTGCGTAGGGTAATCTCGCCCTCATAAGTACCAGAATAGTTCTGTGGCTCCCATTTCTTGCGGCCTGCTTGTGGATAGGAAACCGGAGCGTCCCAAATGCGCTGTGCCTGAGTGTACCCTTTTTCCAGGGCATAGGCATAGATAATCGGCTTAAAAGCAGAACCCGGCTGGCGGTAGGCCTGCCTGGCACGGTTAAACTGACTCGCTTCATAGTCGCGGCCGCCCACCATTGCCCTTATCATACCGGTGCGCACATCAAGAACAACTACAGCACCCTGGGGCTGTTCCCCCCCTTTCTCGCCGATCCGTTGTCGTTTCTCCAGCGAAACAAGCCCCTCATGCAACGCTTTCTCCGCTTTCTCCTGCCAGCTTGCTCTGAGCGTGGTTTGGATAGTAAGGCCGCCCCGATATAACAGGTTTTCGCCCACAGCCTCTTCCAGATAGGGACGGACAAAGGCAATAAAGTAAGGGGCCTTTGTGCCGAAGTCGGCTCCAGTTGCCAGCCGGATAGGCTCCTTGAGGGCGTGCTGATACTGCTCCTCAGTGATGTAACCGGTTGCTCGGAGGCTGTTGACTACCGTGGCCCGTCGAGCTAGGGCCTTGTCCGGATTGAGCAGCGGGGAATACAAGGTGGGCCCTCGAGGCAATCCAGCGATGAGGGCACACTCTGCCAGATCCAGTTCCCACACGTGCCTGCCAAAGTAGCGATTAGCTGCAGCTTCTACGCCATACGCGCCGCCGCCGAGATAAATCTGATTCAGGTAGAGGGTGAGGATTTCATCTTTGCGGTAGCGCCTCTCTATTTGGAGAGCCAGAATGGCCTCTTTCAGCTTCCGGTTCAGGGTTTTCTCAGGGTCGAGGAACAGAACCTTGGCCAACTGTTGGGTGATGGTACTGCCGCCTTCCTTGAGGCGGCCAGCAAGGATGTCTTTGACCAGAGCCCGGGCGATGCCGCGCCAATCTATACCCGCGTGCTCATAGAAGCGGCGATCTTCGGTGGCAATAACTGCGTGTTTCAAATAGTCGGGGATGTCGTCCAGGGAAACGGGAACCCGTTTCTCCACGAAGAATTCGGTCAGCAGTTTCCCATCCGCCGAAAAAACCCTGGTCACGGTACTAGGGCGGAAGTTCTCCAACTCTTGAATTCGAGGAAGATCGTGGGTCAGTGCCAGAAAAGCCCCCAGTGCTGAACCGCACACAACTCCCGCTAGAAGGATGAGGCCCGGCAGAATCAACCGTCGCTTCTTGCTTACCCTTCGTGGTTTCATCTAGACCATCTGTCCCTGTACTTCCCGTCAGTCTCGATCATTAGGTCACAACGCTCCGCGCAATTGCTCTCCGCTGTCACTCATAGTCATTTGGCCACTAAACGTGGCCCTCACTGCGCTTTGCCGCCATTTGTAGTCATTTATCGCAACGACCTAATGACGGCGAAGCCTAGTGACAGCGTAGCGTAATGACTTAATGGCTATCATCAGCTACGGACACACGGATTCATGTCCATACTACAGGAGTTTCCCCAAAAACTGACGTTTG
>CP070692.1:1813920-1828182 GCA_020353215.1 Deltaproteobacteria bacterium | reverse complement strand
ATGAGCGACTCGACCTGAGCTCGTCGACAGGTCTCGCCGAATGTGGGGATCGAGGGGGATTTCGTCGAGCGAAACACTCGCTCAACAGTATTGAGCCCTCTCAGCTGGTCATGCGGCAAAAGCTTCAGTTCGCTTGTTTGAGGGCGTATGGGGCCGGTCACCCCGCCACGGCGTTGCTGGCCCCTGGATGGCCGGTACGTCCTGCGACCAGCTCAGCCAGATCTAGGCCGGTCTACGGTTTAGACCTGTCATGGGCTCCTCTTTTTTTCAACTGGGTTGGGATCAAGGGGAGCGGACGAGAATCCCTCAATTTTGGTAAGTGGTACCAACGCGTCGGTATTCTCAAGGGAGGTGACGCTCATGAGGGCTAGATTCGTGGTCCAGGAGCACCATGCAACCAGACTGCACTTTGACTTCAGACTGGAAATCGACGGGGTTCTCAAATCCTGGGCCATACCCAAAGGGCCTTCCATGAACCCCGCGGACAAGAGGCTTGCCGTGGAGGTGGCAGAGCATCCTCTCGAGTACATTGACTTTGAAGGCATCATTCCAGCTGGCAACTATGGCGCAGGAGCAGTGGTGATCTGGGATGAAGGTGAATTCGACCTTTTAGAAAGAACCGAGAAAAAAATTTCTTTTGTGATGCACGGGAGACGTTTGCAAGGCGGTTTCACCTTGAGCAAGATCAGGTTCAGGGGCAAGGGTCCTAGCAAGGACTGGCTGCTCATAAAGAAGCGGGATGAGCAGGTGGCTGAAGATTGGCGATTAGAACTTGCTCTTACTGCAGAGAAAAAGGCGCAGCTCGAGGAACGGGCGCCGATATGCGAAACGTAGTAACCGGTTACGGACTGGACCATAATGGGGCAAACCCACACCGGAAGAAATAGGGGCGGGACTGTGCTCGCCTCGGACAGGATCTGGCCTACGGTCCACTGCGCTTCGACCTCCCCGAGCTCGCCTTTGGCGGGAACGCACTCCGGCGAGTTGTTCCGCGATGTAGGTCTAACACCTTAGGGCGAACGAGGGCTTAACCATGCCTTGGGTAACTTCTGGGGACGTCGATATTTGTTGGGAAAGTCACGGCAACGGAGAGCCCGTCCTTTTGATAAGCGGGGTGAGCGGCGGGACGTGGTCGTGGGAAGAACAGCTTGAGGCATGGTCGTCACGGTTTCGCCTGATTGTTTTCGACCATATGGGTGCCGGCCGCTCCAGCATGCCGGACCGACCATACCGAATCGAAGAGATGGCCGATCACGCCGCAGCAGTACTGGATTCGGCGGGAGAAAAACGAGCGCACGTAGTGGGCCTTTCCATGGGAGGGATGGTTGCCCAGGAACTCAGCTTGAACCACGCATACAGGGTCGTGAGTTTGGTGCTGGGATGTACCCATTGCGGCGGTCGAAACCGTGTTCCACCCGATCCGGAGGTGATTCGACTTTTCGTCGACAACCAGGGCCTTACACCTGAGGAAATCGTCGACAAAAACCTGGCCATCCTTGTCACTCCCGAATTCCTCCAGAGTGGAGAGGATGTGCTGACACGTTACAGAGAAAGGCAGCTGAGGGCTCCCATCCAGCCGTCATATGCACTACGACGACAACTCGAGGCGATCAGAAGCTTTGATTCTTGTGATCGCATTGGTGCGATCGCGGTGCCAACTCTGATTCTCACTGGAGACCGGGACACACTGGTGCCACCGGAAAACGGCCGCTTGCTTGCCAGCCGCATTTCAGGTGCGGTGGAAAAGTCCTTTTCCAGTTCCGGCCATCTCATTTATCTTGAAAGTGCCCAACAGTTCCAGGAGACGGTCATGCGATTCATCCAGAATCACTCCTCAACCCTGGCGAAATGATTGACAATGAACTATCAACAAACTAAGATTATCGCTACCCTTATCCAGGGTGGTTTTCCGCAAACGATAATTCCCCTCTGCTACCCCGCCAAGAGGGCGAACCGTTTTTCCCTGTTCCAGTAGTGAGCAGAGATGAAGCCTCTTCATCCACCCATGGAGGCGGCGAACGGTTTCTTAGTCTCGAAACTCGCGAGTGTAACTTCTCCCAAGGAGAAGTATTTGGAATTTCAGAGCGACCTGGTCAGCTCGCTCTGAGTCTGGAATCCTATTGGCATCAAGGAGAACGTTGGCATGGAACACAGAATAGAAATCGAAACGTTACGAACCCAGTTACCTTTTCACAAGTTAAGGCGAGAAAAGGGGAACCAGGTTCAAATCGATTGGCAACACGAGTGGAAAAGATTCGATGCACGAAACCTTTTCGAATTTGAACCGGTGTCCATTCCGGAACAAGAACTGAACCGGATGCGCAACCGCGAGGAAGTTTTGCTGGACGGCAACCACGCAGCGCTATACGTGCTGGAGCGAGTGGTGGACGGGCTCTGTGGCTATCCGATCACGCCTTCAACCGCCATAGCCGAAGACTTCGCCAAGGCTGCAGCTAACGCTCAGAAGAACCTCTTCGGCCAGGAATTGATGTATTTCCAGCCCAGCGATGAACTCTCTGCCATCGCTGCGGTGGAAGCCATGGCTTGCCAGGGAGGCCGCTATGCGGACAATACCTCTTCTCAGGGGCTGGTGCTCAAGACCAAGAATCTTTTCTCTGTCGCGGGTAAGCGCTTGCCGGTGGTCATGACGGTCATGGCCCGCGAGGTGAACAAGGGATCGTTGAGCATTCACTGTGGACACACGGACTTTTACGGTGTACGCAACGCGGGGTGGGCCCAGTTGGTGGCTGGGGATAATCAAGAACTGCACGATCTCTTGCCGGTTGCCTTCAGAGTGGCCGAGGTCAGGCAGGTGATGCTTCCCTGTATGGTCATTGGCGACGGCTTCATCAAAAGCCACGCCCTCGAGAACATCAAATTGCTCTCTGACGCTTTTCTCAAATACTATGTCGGGCCCGCCAACCGACTGTACCAGCCTGACTTCGAACGGAGAATTCTCACCGGAACCTTCACGGACACGGATCTGACCATGGAAGGGCAGGTGGCGCAAGATCTTGCCTACAGATTCTTCAAAAGATGCTTCATTGCGGCAATGGACATGATGAACCAAATTCTAGGGACCAATTACAAGGTAGTGGAGTGTTACCGCACTGAAGATGCCGATATGGTCATTACGGTCATAGGATCGGCCGCAGGCGTGATGAAGGACGTGGTGGACTATTACCGCGAGGTGAAAGGCTGGAGAGTGGGTATCGTTCGACCTGTCCTCTTTACCCCGCAGTGCTATGAGGAACTGGCCTACGGCATGCGTAAGGCCAAGGTCGTCTCCGTGCTGGAGCGAAGCGGGAATGCGCACAACCAGCTGTTGATGGCAGACATCCAGGCCGCGCTCCAGGTCTCCAATCGGGCTGGCCGAGAGGGCAGAAGCGAACACCGAGTGTATGGTCGCGACGACATGCCCACTCTGTTACATGGAGTCTATGGCCTGGGCAGCAAGGACTTCAACAAGCACGATGCCGCGGCAGTAGTGGAGAATATGAGGGCGTGTTTCGAGGGCAGGCGGGGTCAGTTTCACCGCGACTTTTTTGTTGGTATAGAAGGTCCTTACACCCTCAAACCGGTGGAACTTGCAGACTACGAGGACCGGGAACTCGGTATGACCTTCATAGGAATCGGCGCTGAAGGGGTGAAAACATCCCTGGAGACCGCAGCGCTCGTTTACGCCCAAGACAAGGGAGAGGGCTGTAAATACATTCAGTCCGGGGCGCGTTACGGAGCAGCGCGAAAGGGGTCTGCCGTGTTCATGAATCTCCGGATTAGCAACCATCCAATCCGCAACAGCTCTGAACTGACCGAGCAGGATGTGCTCGCCTTCTTCAACGAGAAGTTTCTTTCCGGGCATATCCTGAAGCAATATGCGGCAGGTCTGAAAAAACATGGATTACTGGTGATCAACAGCCCGAGGAGCGGAGAGGAGATACTCGCGTCATTCCCACCTTCTGTGAAGGATCTCATTGCAGAGCGGCAAATCAAGCTGGTGACCATTGACGCCACCCGGGAAGCCCTTAGAAAATTGAACCGCAACCTTCCCGGTGCTGCCATTCTGGGCCTAATTAATAAAGAAAAAGAGATCTTGGAGGAGGAAGAATTCGAGGTCCGTTTGAAAAGCATTTTTGAAGAGAAGTTGGGAACGAAAAAAGGCCAGGAAGTCATCGAGGCGAATATCGCCGTGCTTAGATACGGAGCTTCGCTGGCGTCGAGCGGCTCTTTTTCTGAGCAGGCGACAGGAATAGATACCACCTGTGTTCCTTACGAGAAAGTCGACCCGGAAGATTTTGGCCAGGACCGGAAAGCCGCTGGTCTCCCGGTGTCCCTGACAGAGAAAGACGAACTGGGTACGGTCAAGCCGGTGAATCTCATGGATGAGTTCCAGAAGACTTTCCATGAGCAAATAATTGAACCCATCGCTGAGGGGAAGAAGGTTCCCTGGGATCGGTTCCTGCCAGTGGTTCCTGCTGCCACCAGCAGGTACCGTGATATGAGTCACATTGGAACCCAGATTCCGGTATATGACGCTTCCAAGTGCACTGCGTGCGGGTTGTGCACCGCTTCCTGTCCCGACTCGGCATTGTACTCCACCATCACCAAGCAGCCCATCCCTGAGAATGCCAAACAATATTTCAAAGTATTCAAAAAGCCGCCCAGGGGGATCCCCTGGGAACGTTGCGCCATGAATATCGAACCGATTCCCGGCGGTTGTAAGGGGTGCGCCATCTGCGCCCAGGTATGCCCCGTCGATGCCATCAAAATGGTGGACAAAACGCAGACGACAGAAACGGACTTTCTCCCTGAGATATACAAGGAGTTTGACGATACTCTGGAGGTGGCTCCAAATGTGAGCAAGATGGCCCTCAATCATCAGGTACTGTTCGTATACTCCAAACTCTATCCGGGCAGACATACGCTGTGTCCTGGTTGTGCCGAAGGGACCATCGGTCTGTTGACTTTCTTTGCTGCCGAATCCCTGCGCAACAATCCTAAAGGGATTGCCACCTTCTACCAGGGGCTCAAGATTCTCTCCGAACAGAACCGGCGTGCCATCGACCACATGTTGGACAATGGGTTCTATATCTACACCATCAATTCCACCGGGTGCGCCGAGGTCTCTGAACTTGGCAATCCCTATAACGACCGCATATATCAGAGTGGACATTACGGCTTCGGTACAGCCTCCGCCGCAGCCCTGGGGGCCAAATTCAGCCTTGATCAAGCCTATATCAATGGATTCAGTGACGTATTGAGTAAAATCGTTGTGTTCGCCGGCGACGGCGCCATCTACGACATCGGCAACGGCCCCTTCAACTACGCCCTGGGAGAAAACTATGACATTACCTGGGTGATCTACAATAACGAAGGCTACATGAACACCGGGGCCCAGAAATCCGGCGCCACCCGATACGGATGTGATCGTTCCACATCTCCCATGGGCCAGAAATATGGGGGCAAGACCACCCTGCATCGAAGGATCGTCAGCCAGGCCATGGGGATTTCTCACGTGTATGCAGCGAAACTCTCTATTGACAACCCCTTCTATGCCATCAGAATCCTCAGAGAGGCCATCGCCTACAGCGGTCCGTCGGTGGTTGAGTTCTTTTCCGCCTGTCCTCAAGGTCACCAGACCCATGACTGGGCTGGCCCCCTGATTTCAAGAATGATGGTGGAGGCGAGGAAGTGGCAGGTAGCGGTTCGAAGACCGTTCCAGAAATTGGACATCTCGGCCAACCCTGAGCCCGAAAGCTTATATCCGAGTGAGGGGAAATCTTTCAAGAGGAAAATCAAGCGGGAGCCGGCCACCTTTTATGATGTGGTCAGCATGCTCGGCCAATACAATCGGCACATCGCCACCCATGAAGGCGAGGTGATTCCGGACATTGTCCTGGTGAACGAAACTGTCAGTCTGTACCGGTGGCTCAGAAATCAGTACCAGGCAGGATATCGCGACACCATGCCAACCGAGGAAGAGGTGGAACGCATTGTGGCTGAGCGATATCAACTCTAGCCCGTAAATCGTGCGCGCGGGACGCGGAACGGGGGGTTCTCGTTCCGCGTCCCGACTTTCCTGTTCCAGATTTGAACCACATCTTTATCCTTTCTCGCATCTCCATTATCTGTTATCTTTCGCCGGCGTGATCCAACCCGAATCAATGATTGCCGGAGATGAGGTAAGGACTTCCCCATGGCCACCCTGATAGCACTCCCGGCGCTTGTCAAAGTTCTCTGTTGCTTTGTCTTTATCCTGGCGTTGAGTCGTTTCCGGCTCCACCTCAGCGTGTGCCTGTTCCTCGGTACTATGGGCCTGGGCGTGTGGATGGGAAGGTCGCCGGGTCGCATTGTCCAGAGTCTGGTTCACAGTGTGTCCAGTTTTCAGACCCTGCAACTGGTGGCGATTATTTGTGTCATTTTGGTACTCAGTCAACTGATGCAGATCTCCGGCCACCTGGATCGAATCGTGGAAAATTTTACAGCCGTCGTTGAAGACGCCCGCACCGTGAGTGCGGTCATGCCTGCACTCATTGGCCTCCTGCCCATGCCCGGCGGAGCCCTTTTTTCCGCACCCATGGTGGAGACAGCCGTAGCTGGATGTTCCTTGTCACAGGACAGGAAGACCGCGGTCAACTATTGGTTCCGTCACATCTGGGAATACTGGTGGCCACTCTATCCAGGGGTGGTGCTGGCGGTAAGTTTGTTGCAGGTGGAAACGTGGCGTTTTATCCTTATCCAGGCACCACTCACCGTGATATCCATCGCGGCCGGTTCTTATTTTCTCCTGAGGCCGTTGCGAGATGACCGAGCAACAAGGAATCCGGGCAAGTTCCGCAAACAGGCAATGGGACCATTTCTCTGGGAAGTCATGCCCATCGTGGTGGTGGTCGCGTGCATCGTTGTCCTCGGTCTAGCAAGGCATGTACTGTTGCTGGCAGGGGTGGGAATCGAAGTGCCAAGAGTCCTGCCGCTTCTCCTGGGACTGCTGGCTTGTCTCCTTTGGGTCCTCCGGGTCAATCACTTGAGTCTCCGGAATCTCCGGGACGCCCTCTTCAACCGGAACACGATCCCCATGCTGCTGCTTGTATTCGGGATAATGGTTTTCAAGGGTGAGTTGGTGGACAGCCAGGCCGTCTTGCAGATTCGAGAGGAGATGATGCACTATCGCATTCCGATCCTCGTTGTGATTGTTGCCATGCCATTTATCTCAGGTCTCATTACCGGGATCGCCATCGGTTTTGTCGGTGCATCCTTCCCCCTGGTCGTACCGCTGTTTGCCGGACTCCCACCCATGGATTTCTTGCTCCACGCCTCACTCGCCTATGCTGCAGGGTACATGGGGATGATGCTTTCGCCGGTGCATCTCTGCCTCCTGGTTACCAGAGACTATTTCAAGGCGAGCCTGGCGGCAAGCTACCGGCACATTTACAAACCAGCGGCAGCAGTCATGGCGACCTGGGCCATAGTTCTCGGCCTATTGCACTCCATCTGATTCTGGGGTCAGACCGTGCATCCGCCAATGGAAGCCTGGATGGGATGGCCGGAACACCTTCACCATCCAGCACTATACTCCACGTGCAGCAAGGGCTTTTCTCGCTGGGAAACATAGATGGTATTCGAGGAACCAGTTCAGCCAGGATGAAGGTAAAACTGGGTAGTCTATCTATATGGGGCGAACTGGCGTGGAGTTATAGAGGGGGCTAGACTCCTATCAGCACGGAAGTACCACGAAAGCTATCAATTCTTGCAGATGAAAGGATGAAAAGCGACGCAACTCCCAAGGGCGTCTACAAACTACCTCTCGGAGTTGATCTTTTCGTAAAGAGCTATTTGTTCCTGGAGGGAGAGCTTGGTTTCACTTCTGGGTCCCTCTCCGCGGCAGACGTTGCAGCGGGAAGGCGAGCACTCCTGACAGTAGTGACAATCCGCACAGGGGTGCTTCTTGTCCCGCTTTCCCTTACGGGGCTCGTAAAAGAGGCCACGGTACATGGGTAGACATTCAAATTTGCCTTCGGACTCGGACATGCGCTTCCCTCTTTGAAACGGACAGACCTCAATGAACAGCCAGAGTCCACTCATGTGAGTTTATCCCACAGACAGGGGGTTGGACAACCTTGCTTCCCAAAAAATAGGCTCTCCCCAGTCTTGCTATCCTTAAACCCAAAGATTAGCACTTTTGTAACTCTAGTGGAACCATTAGGGGCGGACGTCAGTACGACTCGTCGGATACCAACGGTCAGGCAAGATACCTAACCTATAACTCCTTGTCCTGTTTCAGACACGCTTTGGGACGAATCATTCAACAAGACGAATAGCCGAGCGTCCTGCCTCGGGAAGTGTTCATCGTGCCAAAGTATATAGCAGGAAAACAGCATTTATAAACGGAATCCGATGAAAGGGTGAATTATTAACAGATATGGTGTTCTCAACAAATAATTTGGCCAAAATCGATATATTTTGGTGATTGGAATCTGATATTGATTTTGTTATAAATCCCGGGTCGTTACGCCGGGGTTTTCCTTGGAGGACTCACGCCCCGGCTTTTTCTTGGCCAAAGATTAAGGATGTATGTTGTAAACACCTAATTAGAGGAGGGACAGACCATGCTCTGTCAAACGATTAAACAGGGTACAGAATGCTTTTTCATGGGCAAGCAAGGCTGCACTTTCAACGGCGGCGCTTGCTATCCAATCGTGGAATCCTGCCAGGGCTGCAACAAGACCTTGACCGCACCCCAAGGTGTGTACTGCCAGTCATGCCCCGACCCACAAACCAAATGGAAAAACGGTTCCTGCAATCTCGCCACCCACGTCAAGAGCGGATCCGAAAAGGTGGTGAAGCTCAATCCATTGAAAGCGTCCAAGCGATCACGACGTTAATGAGCTAGAGACAGTTTCGACAGGCACCAACCGTGCTGGCTGCTAGCCAGGGCGGATAGCTGTGTCTTCGCCTTTGAACGGTTCAAAGATCAACCCCCCCGGACGTCGGGAAGGATGCTTCACGCTGGCTGTTGCTTGACTTACCTATCCCAGTGGGGCATAGTTCGGACACTGCTTGTTTCCAGAAAAGAACTTCTATGGCTGAGTAAGGCCCGGTGGAGAGTCAATCCGTTCTCAACTGGACCGGTCTATTTGGATCCAGCACAAGGAGTGATGTAGGTGATCAGTCCCGATCAGTTGCAGGACGTTGAGGTGGTAGCAGAGGATGGTGACGAAAAAACACCACCTTTTGTCCGAATCAAGAGGTTGCTGCTGAGACACCGCTACCGTAACGAACAATACTCCGCCACATACTCGTTTGATATGATAGAGGGACAATTTGTGGATGCGGTGGTGGTTGTCATCTATCAGATAGATGACGAGGGCAAGGTGTGGGTGGGCCTGCGCAGGGGGGTGAGACCCTCGATATATCTGCGAAAGAACAACCCTGCGAAGGCGTCTCTGGATGGGCAGCCGCGTCTCGTCTACTTGGAACTGGTGGCAGGCGGGATCGAATATGGTGATATGGATACCATCGGTATCGATGGGCGCGCGGCCCTTGAGGTCAAAGAAGAGGCCGGTTTTGAGATCCGTGCCGAAGATATAGTCAGCCTTGGTGGTGGTACCTTCTCGTCTCCCGGCTCTGGAATGGAAAAACTTCACTACCGTGCTGTTCAGGTGGATGTGAGCACGGGTCGGGACCCGAGAGGTGACGGTCACCCACTGGAGGAAGTGGGAGACTTCCAGTTTCAAGAGCTGTCCGAAGCAATCTACTGGTGTCGTTGTGGTATGATAGAGGACAGCAAGACCGAGATCGGACTGTACCGACTGGCCAACTACCTCGGCTATCACCCCGAACTTGCTCTCTGGTCCCATGAGTTGCCAACAGAGTTGAAGGGCAGCGTGCGTTCTCTGGGACTTGAGCCTAATAAGGGCAAGGAGTAAGAAGACCGCGGCGAGGGCAGGTGGCTGCCAAACTTCGGCGTATAGCTTGCGCCGAGAGGACGTCCGGCTTCAAAGGATTCTTGGGCAGTTGGGGTAGCCGACTTGACCGTAGCCGCTTTGGCAACAGTGCGTAGCTTATCCGGACTTCGCAGCAGACTCGGCGGAGTAGCCTGGATACGACGGATGAACAGAAGGATTCGGATGTTTCAGAGTGCGGAAAATTGCAGTTTAGCCGACTGTGCTTGATCGCGGGTTGGAACTTGCGTCACTCTGAGCTCTGAAATCTAACATCCGCAATCTTCAGTACTCCATCAGTTCAGGTTCCAACAGGTTCTATGACTTTGGAGGGAAGACTACTTGGGCCTGGTAACAGCAGCGTTGATCAAAGATCACGAGAGGATACTCATCGCCCAGAGGAATAGGGCCAAGCGCTTTGGTTGGCTCTGGGAGTTCCCCGGGGGTAAGCTGAGCGGTGGCGAGACTCCCGAAGACTGCTTACGACGTGAAATCCTGGAGGAACTCAATCTGGAGATTAAAATCGAGGCCCACTTTTGCACGGTGAGTCATCGCTATCCGGACTTTCAGATCGAGTTGATGGCTTTCTGGTGTTCCATCGCGGGCGGATCCCTTCAGCTCAATGAGCACGAACAGGTTCGGTGGGTAACCGTCCCGGAAATGCGCGATTATGAATTTGTGGGGGCGGATCTCGCTGTGATCTCTGCCCTGGTGAGTGACTGGCAAAAGAAGTACTTGGAAGGCTCTCAACCTGTCTGAGGGGTGGGTCGAGGATAATGATCCGTGACCCAGTGTATTTCCCTCTGTACAATGTTTCGGCAAAGGATAACTGAATATCAACAAAGAATGGTCTCGAGCCATGGTAAAACGGGTATCACCTCTGCTGGCAGCCAAGGAAGCGCTCACTAGGCAGGAAGCGAGCAGGCTTTCCCCCCACGCCACCGCCAGCACCAGAGCCATTCGCCGACGACCGGAAGAAAGGGTTGAGTACGGCCATCGGCAGCATTTCTCACTGGATGCAGACAGGATCCTCCATTCTCTGGCATATACTCGCTATATTGACAAGACACAGGTCTTCTATCTGGTTGATAACGACCACATCACCCACCGGGTTCTCCATGTCCAGTTTCTCTCCAAGATTGCTCGTGATATCGGTCGATTTCTCAGACTGAATGAGGATCTCATTGAGGCCATTGCTCTCGGCCATGACATCGGCCACGCACCTTTCGGTCATGATGGCGAGCGCTACCTCTCAGCCGTTTGTAAGCAACATGGGATCGGCAGTTTTCAACACAACGTGCAGAGTGTTCGGTTTCTTGATGGCATTGAACGCAAGGGCAGGGGTTGGAACCTTTCCCTCCAAGTATTGGACGGGATTCTTTGCCATGATGGTGAGATCCACGAAGAGCGGTTGCGACCCCAGCCTGACAAAACATTCGCCGATCTAGACCGGGAAATGGAGTTGAAGACCTATAATCCCGAAGCGGGTCTGGTGCCTATGACCCTTGAGGGGTGTGTGGTGCGATTAGCCGATACCATCAGCTACATCGGTCGTGATATCGAAGACGCTGTGAGGCTCAATCTCATTGGCAGGGAAGAGATTCCTGAGAACTGTGCCACGTTGCTGGGTACCACCAATGGCGCCATTGTTTATAACCTGGTGGAAGATGTCACCAAGAACAGCATGGACCGTGGCGCGGTGGGATTCAGTCGGGAGGTGTCTGAGGCTCTCAGAGAGCTGAAATCTTTTAATTACTCTCGGATATATAGGAATCCCAAGATAAAGGGTGAGGTCGGTAAAATAGGCCGGTTGTTGGAAACCCTCTTTGACCTATACCTGGAGGATCTTGCTTCGAAGAACCGTGGTTCCCTCTTGTTCACTGGTTTTCTTGACGGCATGTCCCATAAGTACGTTGAAAACCATACCCCTCCCGAGGTCGTTCGTGATTTCATCGCCGGCATGACCGACGAGTATTTCATGAAACAGTGTCATTTGCGATTATTACCGCAGAGAATGCCGAGTCGCTTTTAGCTTCGCGTATCAATCCAACCGTTGAAGCCAAGTCCTACCCCCGGTACAGTGGGATCTTCGACGACCGTTGATTCTTTAACCCTCACTGGTCACTGCCAACTCCTTCTCCAGTCTGGTGAGACTATCCCGGGCAAAATCTATAGATGGGTCCAGCTCCAGGGCTATGTGGTAGAGTCGGATGGCCTCTTCCTTGTGGCCCATCTCCCTCAGGTTGGAACCGATGTTCGCATAGTCAATGGCCGAACCAGGGTCAATCTCCAGGGCTTTTTCAAACTGCTCGATGGAACGCTGGTGCTCCTTCAGTTTGAAATAACAAAACCCTAATAGATTATAGATCTCCTTCAGACTCGGATCGTGTACTCTCGCTTCTTCCAGAGCTTTGATTGCCCCCCGATAGTCCTGCAGATCTTTCAAACAGACGCCGATGTGGGTGTGAACGCTGGCAATATCAACCGGACGGGGATCTAAATCCAGAGCCGTCCGGAACTGCTTGAGCGCTTCTTGGGCGATTCCTTGGTATTCAAGGGTAAGCCCCATGAAGAAGTGGAGATCGTAGCGGTCGGGAAATGCGTCGAGCAGCCGCTGAATTCCGGATGCCGCCTGGGGTCCATCCAGAGTCTGGCTGAGAATCTTGGCGGCGTGAAAGAGCACCGTTGTGTCTCTGGTGCGGTCCCGGAAATGGGCTCCCGGAATAACGGTGTAAACAGACGGAATTCCCAGTTGCGGGTGGGTCACGTCGATGACCAGCACTTCGAGGCCCAGACGAGACAGGGACGTGACACAGCGCTCGATCTCGGTTTTGAAGCTATCGTGGCTGAGATTGGGCAAACTTTTTACGGACACGGTGGGCGCGGCCGCGGTTATGTAATCAGCGTCCTCTAGACTCTTATACTTGGGCAAGGTTGGCCGATAACTGGTCCGATTCTGAAAGTCGCCTGCCAATTGAGCAATCTCGGTCAGGGCCCGGATCAGAGACTTTTCGGGGTCGGTGGTGGTGCCGGCGGTAAAGACTATCTCGCTCCTTTCAGGAAAGGTGCCGGGGTCCCAAGCCAGGGTTCCAATGGTAGGAATACCAGTTTCCAGAGAGAAGTCTTTAATAAACACTTCAATTGACTGGGCGGCGAACTTGTCGAGAAGTTCCTTCGCTGCGGGATCCTGTACACTGGAAGGATCGATGCTGGGGAGAGTCAAGCGGTCGTGGCTGATCACCGAGGAGACGTGCCGCTCGACCACTTCGCATAGACTCTGCAAGATCGCTTCTTCCAGAGCATTGCCCGCGGCAGGTCCATTGTACTCGTGGATAGTATAGAACCAGTCAATTGGAATCAGCATGTCCACGTTGCGGCTGAGGTTGAAAGCACGGGTCCAGCGAAATGGCAAGTCTCTCAGCACTGCACCCGCCTTTTCAAGATCGGTTTCATTGTCGTGAAGCGCAAGCCATAGGTGCTCCAAAGGCAGTTTACTTCCGTCGGTGTCAGCATAGGTGGCCATGGGAAAGTGTGTGTTCTTGATGAAGGAAAAAAAGCTAAACCGCTCCGCCAATTCCATCAGCGCGCTCGCTTCCGCTTGGATCGGCGTACCTCCTTTTCCCATCTGCTTCTTGGTTCCGGTCAGGGGCACCGCGTCGGTGCCGCAAAGGCTGATATAAACAGGTATGTCAAGACGACCAGTGTCTATGCGCATGGTCTTTTCGAGGATGTCCAGGCCCACGTTGGTGAAGAGCTGGCGCACGTGGGCCACGGTTTCTTCGGGCGAAAGCACCTTGTCCTGGTCGTAGGTGTAGGCTTTGAAAACGTCCTGGAGTTGGAGGTGACCGCTCATGAGTTTCCTTTCCTAGTTTTCGGGTAGAATGTTGCTATATAGGACAATGCCCATCCGATTGTCAAGGAGATGGCGAAACAGGACTTTCCCTAAAAATTGATAGTTGATCTTTTTCAACTGCGGTTAAGCGGTAGTTTGCCCTGATGTTGGAATGAAAATGCTTTCCTGGTGTCTCTTCTGTCGTTCCAAAGCTCACGGTCTGGTCACTTCAATCCCGGCTGTGGCCGGGGGATGGCACCTACAAGCGCTAAGTTGTTTTGTAAGCATTCACAGGTTACATTTATGCCGTACAGGGTTGTTTTGAAAGACGAACGTCGAACATCGAACATCGAACATCCAACGTCGAATGAAAAACAAGCGTCCGCTACCGAACATTCAATACCTATTTCTGTTTCTTTCCAGCCGTTTTGATACTCGTAACGAAAATCTTAATCAATTCTTCTGTTTCCTCTAACATATCATTTAGTA
>CP070692.1:1799541-1813820 GCA_020353215.1 Deltaproteobacteria bacterium | reverse complement strand
TGGACGGTGGCAAGCCCATCCTCTTCGCGCTCGCTTCGCTCCGCTCAGTCCCCACCCCTTCTGGGCGGGTCCCCAGTTACATGGTCTCGCCACTCCAATTCATGAAATATGCGGGCTAGAACTTGCTTTGCTGCAACACCTTGCCTTGTTCAGACGGCCTGTGGTGAGCGGGTAATCGAAAACGAGCAAAGGGCGCGCAAGACCACTTATACCTGCGACTTTATTACTTGAACGGGCCATGTGCCTGTGATAGTGTGTGCCACACTGGAGTGTGTCCAGTGTCCGTACGCACCCGTTGGTTCCGAGTTCGAGCGTTGGCACATGATTCAGCTTTACCATGTGTATAAGACTTACGGCGGCGAGCAGTACGCTCTGCAAGACGTAACTTTGGTAGTGGACAAGGGTGATTTTTTGTTTGTCACCGGTCCCAGCGGCGCGGGTAAAACCACCTTATTGAAGCTGATCTTCTGCGCCGAAAGCGTGAGCCGGGGGCAGATTTTGGTTGACGGCATTAACCTTCAACGGCTGAAACGATCACGGATTCCATACCTCAGGCGTAAGATTGGTGTCGTTTTTCAGGATTTTAGACTGTTAGCGGACCGGACGGTTCTTGCCAACGTGGCTCTCGCACTGGAGGTGACAGGTCGGCCTCGGTCTTACATCGAAAAAAAGGTTCGGCAGGTACTACGACTGGTAGGTCTTGATGGCAAGGAAACCCATCTCTGTTGCAGGCTTTCTGGTGGTGAGCAGCAGCGTGTTGCAATCGCCCGGGCGGTGGTGTCGAATCCAACCCTGGTTTTAGCGGACGAGCCCACAGGGAATCTTGATGATGAGATTACCCTGGACATCTTAGAGCTTTTCAGGGAAGTAAACCGGCGGGGCACGACAGTGGTACTGGCCACTCACAACAGAGAACTGATGAGCATGGTACCAGGCGCCAAGATGGGTACGCTAAGGTCTGGACGACTTATGGTATCTGGTCCGGCCCGGGAACTCCTGTCCCAGCGTTCGGCCATGGAGGCGGGTTTCAGGAGGTTGTTTTAATCGAGATGCGCATTGGGGTCTTGGGTTATTTCGTAAGAAAGGCTATGGAGAATCTCCGGGTAAATCCTTTTTTGAGCCTGGTGACGCTCAGTACGATTTCCATTTCGATGTTAATTCTCGGACTCTTTGTCTTGATTTACTTTAGTCTTCAGCAAGCCTTGCATCAATGGGGAGATGAGCTCAAAATCACAGTATATCTCGACAAAACACTCACTGATGAGCAAGCTCAAGCGTTGCAGAACAGGATTGCCGACTGGACAGAAGTGAAAACAATAGACTACCTCAACAGATCCATGGCGCTGGCTCGATTCCGCACCCAACTCAAGGAGTACGCTGGGCTTTTGGACGGATTGAATGAGAATCCCCTTCCAGCCTCTCTGGAGTTACAACTCAGGCCGGTGGTCGCCCAGGATGGAAACATAGAGGAGATTTCGACCCGACTGGAGCGGCTGCCTGGGGTGGCTGAGGTCCAGTATGGGAAGAAATGGCTGGCGAAACTAAGGCTATTCGTGGATGTGATGAAGTTATTTGGTGTCATGTTGGGGGGTCTGCTGCTCCTGGCAACAGTGTTCGTTGTCTCCAACACAGTGAAGCTGACATTCTATTCTCGGCAGGAAGAACTAGAAATTATGCGCCTGGTGGGTGCCACAGATTTGTTCATCAAGGCACCGTTTCTCATCGAAGGCCTACTGCACGGATTGGGCGGCGCCCTGCTGGCCACCGGGGCCCTGGTCCTGACGTTGTTGCTGCTCTTTTCCCATCTGGACCTATCTCTGAGGCTTGCCGTGATGCCGGGTTCCCTACCATCGTTTCAGTTGATAGCGGCGTTCCTCGGTCTGGGTGTGGTTCTTGGCATCCTGGGAAGTGCGGTTTCTCTGAGGAGATTCTTGCGACCATGATTGGTGTCTTGACAGCGTTTCTCATCATGCTCTGGTTCCCTGTTGCCGCTCTCAGCGTTGAGACGGACCGCAGTGTGGAGCACAGCATTAGGACGCACCAGGAGCAAATGGGCGAGGTCCAGGAACAAATAGAACAGAGTCGAGCCCAGATTGAGGCGATGCGCCAGCAGGAACGTCTGATCCTGGACCGACTGGATAAGATGGAACTGCAGTTGCAGCACTACCAAGAAGAAATACTGTCATTGAAGCGTGAACGGGCTTCTTTGCAGAAAGAAATTGTCGAAAAGCGTAAAAGATTAGAGCAATTAACTAATGAGATGGAAAAGCTCCGATACCTTCTGGAGCACCGTCTGGAGGCACTTTACAAATTTGGACAGCAGGCGTATCTTAATTTGCTCGTCTCAGCTCAAGATGTTAGCGTACTTCAACATAATTGGGTTTACCTTCGTGCTGTGGTAGAGCAGGATAGCACACTGATTCGGCAGTTTCGGGACAAGCAGACAGAAGAAGAGAAACTTACCCTGGCGCTCCGCTCCCGAGAACAACGACTCGGCGAACTACTGACTGACATTAAGCAAAAGAAAGCGGAGAAACAAAAGGTTAAACGCGAACAGGTGACTCTGCTGCAGGATGTCCACAATCAAGAAGAGATGTACCGCCGCTACGTGACGGAATTGGAAGCAGTTTCCCGAGAGCTGCGGAGCATAGTAGAGGGGTTGCAGCGGCAGACGACGACTGAGAAGAATACCGGTCTGCCTAAAGAAGACATCGCCAGTAAAAAGGGGGCTCTTCCCTATCCAGTCCAAGGCAGGGTTGTCTCTCAGTTCGGACCAAGACAGCACGAGAAGTTTGGCACTACGATTCGCAACAACGGCATCGAAATCACCACCAGAAACCTGGCACCAGTTGTCGCCGTGTATACCGGACAAGTTCTCTATTCCGCTTGGGTCAGAGGTTACGGCAAGGTGATCATCATTGATCATGGGGACAAGTACTATACCCTCACCGGTCACTTGGCAGAGGTATCGAAACCAGCGGGTAACATGGTCGAGGCGGGCGAGATAATCGGCTATGCGGGGTCTTCACCCGTTGATACAGAAGGAGGTAGGGTCTACTTTGAGATCCGTCATCAAGGCAAGGCCCTGAACCCGAAAACCTGGCTTCTCCCCGCTTTGGCCAGTACCGATGTGCCCGCAAAGAAATAGGGGCATGAGACTTGCAAGCTCTACTGCGCAGAGGTAAAATCTTCTAATAAGGATCCCTTGTTACGCCCGGCGCTGGGCGGAAGGGCACGCGGGGTCTGCTAGTCCAGCGATACATAAATTCTATCGAGAGTTTATCCACTCGGGGACTAGTACTGTGTAAGAAAAGTTGCTAGAAATTAGGACTCCAATATAGCAGGCATTGTCGGTTCATCGTAGCATTAGGGAGGTTGCATGTTGAAGGATAGACTGAACTGGGTCATTCTGATCGTTGTTGTCGTCGCACTAGCCGCAGTCTTCGGTTGGGAGCGCGTGACCATTTGGAGCGAGTCTGCTGAGGCCAAGGGGGTATACGAACAGCTTCAGATCTTCAGCGATGTTCTAGACATAGTGCAAGAGAGTTACGTGCGAGAGGTAGAAGATGACGAACTGGTCGAAGGTGCCATCTCCGGCATGCTCAAAACCCTGGATCCGCACTCTTCATATCTCTCACCCGATGCCTACAAAGAGCTGCAAGTAGAAACCAAGGGCAGTTTCGGCGGCATCGGTATCGAAATTACTATCCGTGATAGTGTGCTCACCGTGGTCTCGCCCCTGGAAGGTACCCCCGCGTACGAGCTGGGAATTCAAGCCGGCGATCAGATCATCGGCGTGGAAGGCGAACCTACAAAGGATATGTCCCTCATGGAGGCCGTTAAGAAAATGCGTGGGCCCAAGGGAACTAAGGTGGTGCTCACCATTATGCGGGCAGGTTTTACCAAACCTAAAGATTTTGTAATCACCCGTGCCATTATCCCCATCAAGAGTGTGAGAACGAAGATTTTAGAGCCCGGCTATGGTTACCTTCGTCTCTCACAATTTCAGAGTACAACCCAGCGGGATCTGAGCAAGGCACTCACCAAGTTGGAGAAAGAAAATCAGCCCATGAAAGGTCTCGTGTTGGATCTAAGGAACAACCCTGGGGGCCTTCTCGATCAGGCGGTCAAAGTGAGTGACGAATTCTTGGATGAGGGACTAATTGTCTATACTGGTGGCAGACTCAAGAGCCAAGACATGCGGTTCATGGCTCACAAGAAAGCCAGTCCCCACGCATATCCAATCGTCGTTCTCGTGAACGACGGGAGTGCCAGTGCCGCGGAGATTGTTGCAGGTGCGCTCCAGGATCACAAGCGTGCTGTGGTCTTGGGAATAAAGACCTTCGGCAAGGGATCGGTGCAGACGGTCATGCCCCTGCGGAACGGCGCAGCTCTGCGTCTCACCACTGCTCTCTATTACACTCCCGGCGGTCGTTCCATCCAAGCAAAGGGAATCCAGCCAGATATCGTCGTGGAACGGAGGCTGCTCCAGGACAAAGAAGGCCAAAACGAACGATCCAGAGCGATCCGCGAAGAAGACCTAAAGAATCATATGGACTTAGAGGGAACGCCACCAACACCATCTGACAAGAAACAAGAATCAGAGGAAGAGGCCGAGGTCCGAGAAACGCTGAAAAAGGACAATCAACTGGCACGAGCATTGGAGGTGCTGAAGAGCTGGGAAATACTCTCTCAGTTCAAGTACGGGAGCGATTAGTGTGGGATTCCACTAGGTTGGCCTGGCAAGAATACTCAGCGTATTCCCCCGGGATCAGAATCGCCCTTCCTGTCCCATTTCCCTATCAGAGCGGATAGAGTCAAGTTCGACAAGCGATCTTGTGGAGTAGGTATGCAAGTTTGACCCACCTGCGGGGGATGTCACTCTGTACTGGCCTCGTGTGGCTTCAAACCACAAAGTAGCCCGCATATCTCACCAATCGCCTACTGTGACCGCGCATATGAGCTTCCGTTCGGGCGTCCTCGGGTCTTCCTTCGGCTCGACTCCCCGAGACTGGGCTCCCCGAGACTGCGCTCCCCGAGACAAGCTCGGGACAGACGGGACAGGCAGGACAAGCGAACCCTGTGACGTACCGTTCAGGTACGGTTCGGGTCGAATCCCGCAGTCCCGCGGGACGAATGGACGGTGGCAAGCCCATCTTCTTCGCGCTCGCTCCGCTCAGTCTCCACCCCTTTGGGGCGGGTCCCCAGTTTCATGGTCTACCCACGGCAATTCATGAAACATCCGGGCCAATTGTCAAAACGAGCAAGGCCGGTCTGCGTGATATGTTTATCGATACATGGGATAGGTACGGCAACGTAATTCCCTGGCAGCAGGCATGATTCCACATGTGCATCTCCCCAATTGTTGCTTGGGAATTCTCTCAAGCGTGCTGAGCATTGCTCCTGTCTGGGGTCGTTTACGGACAATGGAACTACCGTCCTGCAAGTGAAGCAGATGGCGAAACCTACAAAGAAAAAGAGTGCAGCAAGACGCTCGAAGACACGGCTATCAAAGCGTTCTGCAAGAACTAAGTTGCTTGGATGGATAACAGGAGTAGTGTTCCTGCTTCTTGCAGTCCTGAGCCTGTGGTCTCTAGACCGCCACCGTGACGAGAATAGTTCGATTCCAGCGTATGAGGAGGCCGACGGCAATGGTTTTTCTACTCTCCTTGGCGAAGTGGAAGCTGTTATTTACCAGGGCCTCCGCCAACTTGGAGTACAGACATTTCAAGTTCGATTCCGTAAGGCCGCGTATTGGAACAAGCGCGATCGCCAGCGGGAATTCACTGAGTTGCAGGTCACACTCGACAGCGACCAGAGTTTGATCGAGCTTGAGCGACTCTTAGAAGAGAAACTGAGATCCGTTGGCAGGAAGGTCACTTGGGAAGCTCGTAAGCAGAAGCCGGGCCCGGACCTGGAACTGCTGGTGAAGTTGGATGGGATCGTGACCCATCGTCTGGCTATTTCCCAGAGGCGGGACGAGCCTTCCGAAGATTCCACTCGGCCAGTCACTGCAAGGTTGGCTATCGTCATTGACGACCTTGGCTACGACGGCCGTCTGGCGCGGCGGTTCCTCGAAATCGAGGGTCCCTTGTCCTTTTCAGTGCTTCCCCATGGTACATTCAGCGAGAGCATTGCTCGCAGAATTCACCAAGCTGGACGGGACCTCCTGCTTCATCTGCCCATGGAGCCAAAAGGGTATCCAGAAATCGACCCGGGTGTCGGAGCCTTGTTGGTCGACATGACATCTGCTGAGCTTCGGCAAACGCTCAGGAGGAACCTGGATACTCTTCACGATATTAATGGCGTCAATAACCATATGGGCTCGAGGTTCTGTGAGAACGAGACTAAGATGAGCCTCGTCATGCAGGAACTCAAACATCGAGAACTCTTTTTTTTGGACAGCCGAACCACTAGTAACACTAAAGGACACACTGTGGCCGTGCAGTTGGGAGTTCCCTCAGCAGAGAGAGATGTTTTCCTGGACAATATTCAAAGCCCCCGGGCCATAAGAGCTCAAATGAAAAGGCTTATTCAGCTTGCCAGGCTGAAGGGTAGGGCCATTGGGATCGCACATCCCCATGAGGCAACCCTGAGGGTACTCAAACAGGTTATCCCGCAACTGCCCAATCAAGGGATCGAGTTGGTTCCAGTCTCCGAACTTCTTCAAGTAAAAATACCTCCGGACTGAGAAACATCCGAGTCTGGCAGCAGTCTGTCACTTGACAGTTTGTGCCAGTTTCCATACAGTTAGACGTCTCCTGAATCAGACAACTCCCCCCGAGATGGTATGAGAAGACGCAAGTGGCTCCATGTATTTTCCATCAGCCTGGTCCTCACAGGACTGCTGATCTTCCTTTATCTGAACGGCTATCCTTTTCTCGACTTGATGGAGTTGAAGTCTTTGGACGCTCGCTTCCTGAGCCGCGGGCAAGAACCCGCCGGTCCATTTGCGGTACTGGCCACAATTGACGAAAGGAGTTTGGATGAGATTGGCAAGTGGCCCTGGCCGCGAGCCAGAATAGCAGACTTGATTGACCGACTCTCTGAAGAGGGAGCCAAGGTCATTGCCATGGACATCGTCTTTCCAGAACCGGACGAAAATAACAACTTGCGCTTCGTTGAGTGGATGCAACAACAAACGCGCAGTCTTGGCTTGAAAGAACCAAGACTAGAACGATTGTTGAGAGGGGTTCGTGCGGAGGCAGACAACGACAGTATTTTGGCAGCTGCCATCCGCAGGTCCAAGGCACGGGTAGTTCTCGGTTACTTTTTCCATTTTTCCGGAGGGGAAATCTCTCATTTGAGCGAAGAGGAACGTGCCAGCAGAGCGGCCAATTTCAGGGTAAGCGCGGTCAAGCTGGTCCAATTCACCAGCCCAGCTGCAGAGGAAGTAGAGGTCTTCGATGCTCTGTTGCCCGAGTCCAACATAAACAAAGTTGCCGAGGCGACTCGACTGGCAGGTTATTACAACATTTTTCCCGATATCGATGGGACGGTCCGTTGGATTCCCTTGGTGATACGATACCAGGACCGGTTTTATCCTGCCTTGTCTTTAGAAGCGGTTCGCGCCTATGTCGGTAACATTCCACTAAAAATCCGGGTGGCTGATTACGGGATTGAAACCATTCAACTTGGTCCGGTAACCATACCCACCGACGAGTTGGGGCGATTACTGATCAATTTTCGCGGCGCTCCACACAGTTTTCCGCACTACTCTGTGGCAGACATTTTGGCGGGACGAACTCCTCCGGGTGCATTCAAGGACAGAATGGTCTTTGTAGGCAGCACCGCACTCGGCATCTATGATCTGCGCGTGACGCCCTTCAGCAGTGTCTATCCGGGCTTGGAAGTACACGCAAATGCTGCCGATAACATCCTCAAACAGACGTTTCTGTTTCGGCCCGGTTGGGCCTCATTTTTTGATCTTGCCGCCATCCTCTTGATGGGATTGGTGACTGGATTCGTGCTCCCTTGGTTGCGGGCGCTCTATAGTATTATCCTCATCGGCGTGCTCTTTGTAGGCTATTTGCTGGTGAGTCAGTCTCTCTTTGTTAGCGACGGTATCTGGCTAAACGCGGTCTATCCTTTACTGACGACGGTTGTTGTCTATACTGCGGTGACGCTGTACCGGTATATTGTGGAGGAGAGGGAAAAGAAGAAGATCCGCGGCGCCTTTTCGTTTTACGTGACGCCATCCGTGGTAAACGAGATGCTAAAGAACCCCGACAAGTTGAAACTGGGGGGAGACAAGAAAGAACTCACTGTCCTGTTTTCGGACATTCGTGGGTTTACTACACTGGCGGAAGAGATGGCTCCGGAGGCCCTCGTACACTTGCTTAACGAATATCTTACCGAAATGACCGACGTAGTGTTTGAGTTTGACGGTCTGCTGGATAAGTATATCGGTGATGCCATCATGGCCGTGTTCGGAGCTCCACTGGAGCAAAGAGATCATGCTGTAAGGGCCTGCCGCACAGCCCTGAATATGTTGCGACGACTTGCCACGATTCAAATAAGATGGGAGAAAGAAGGGGCTCCGAGGCTGGACATTGGCATCGGCATTAACACCGGGCCAATGGTGGTGGGCAATATGGGATCTGAGCGACGCTTTGATTACACGGTCATTGGAGATGCTGTGAATCTGGCCTCCAGACTTGAAGGCATCAACAAGGAGTATGGCAGTAAGGTGGTAATCAGCGAGTTCACCTACGAGCAAGTGAAAGAGGACTTCTTTTGCAGAGAACTGGATGCGGTTAGGGTTAAAGGTAAGGCAAGACCGGTGAAGATTTTTGAACTCCTGGCCCTAAGAAGTGAGAGCGACTCCCGGGTGGCCATCATAGAACGGTTTGTCCAAGGTCTACGCTATTACAGGGCCCAGCAATGGGATGAAGCCGAAAGGGAATTCCGGGAGTCCCTTGCTAGTCTGCCGGAAGACCATGCTGCAGAACTCTATTTGCAGCGCATAGCCGTTCTGCGTGAAGAACCACCACCAGCGGAATGGGACGGTGTCTTCACCATGAAGAGGAAGTAGGAGGCTATAGCGGAATTTGCCCAGGCTCAGTAAGCAAGGGTTGTGTACGGACAGCGCGGCCTACTCGACAACGGAACAGAATCGTTACGTTATTGGCTCAGTCACTCGAGCCGACGCAAGCCGTTTTGCCAGTTGACCCCTCTAATCTGGTAAGCAAAGAAGAAGTGGGTCAGATGCTCTCTGTGTTCCAGCCTCCCTGTCGCGGTGCGGTTGGCGCCTCCGGGATCGGGGGAGGCCAATCACCTGGGCAAATTCCGGGGGAACCCAATAGGAACAAACCGGTGGTAGATTGGTGATTGACATGTCACCGGTTGCTTGATATCTTGTTTCAACCTTTCTTAGACACCAACCAACCTCTGAAGTGCCCCCCAGGGAGCAGGCGCCAAGGACTTGGTGCGCGCCGAACCAATACCAACAAGACGCCAACATGATATCACTGTGGCTTTTTGAGCCACACTTGGCAGCCGTGTATCCCGGGTTAGTAAGATGATGGCTATGAGGATGGTAACTATGAATCAAGGGCAAAGGGGTCTAAGAATTCTCGTTGTGGATGACAGCCCGGCGGTGAGCGACATTCTCTCTCAGCTATGTAAGTTTCTTGGTCATGAGGTGATTTGTGCAGAAAACGGCGCTGAAGGACTCTCCCGCATGCAGGCTGAAGCTCGCATAGACATGGTTTTTACCGATTACAAAATGCCGGTGATGGATGGTTTGGAGATGACCCGGCGAATAAAGTCCAGATGTCCGGATATGCCAGTGGTACTCATCACCGGGTCAGTGGTTATACCGGACGAGGATGTGGAGCATACAAGCTTTGATGCGGTAGTGCAGAAGCCCTTTGAACTCAACACCATTGCCGAGAGCATCAGTCGTCTGTTTCCGCACTGAGAGAGGGGAGGTCGTGACTAACGCTTCGCAGATGTGACTGGATACTATGAGCCAGAGTCATCTGCAAGCAGTCGGCAATCGACGTATTGTTGCCCGAACCGCAGCGAGATGTCCTATAACCACAAAGGGCACAAAGACCACAAAGAAGTTCTCATCTATTGTCTTGCTTTCTTTGTGTACTTTGTGCTCTTTGTAGTTTGGAGTCCGGAAACATACTTACTAACAGGTTGCCAAGTTCATCGTGCTTGGTCCGGGGAGACAACTTCCCCAAAGACATGGCAGAAGGAGGAAGACCTATGGATGAGATAACAAAACTGATCGTTCTTCCTGTGGATGGTTCTGAAAATGCACTGAGATCTTTGGATTATCTCAATCTGACCTACGGGAGTAAACACAACTTGGAGATGACGCTTTTGTATGTGCTCCCCAGCCTGCCGCCAATACTCGACGATACCAAGGCGATGGAACGTGAGACTGCGACCAAGATAAGGAAACTCCAAAACAAGAGTATCCGCATGGCTGAGCGAATTCTTGCAGCAGCCAAGGATTCCGTCCTCCAGAAGGGTTTCGACGAAGAACGAATACGCACGGTCTACAAGAAGAAGGAGGTTGATATTGCCAGGGATATCTGCACGTTGGCGGAAAACAAGCAAGCAGATGCCGTGCTCATTACCACCCGTGGCCGAAGCCGATTGGAAGCCTTTTTTATGGGGGAAGTTTCCAGTAAACTCCTGGACTACTGCCGAGTCTGTCCCGTGTGGATCGTGGAGGGTCTCGTAACCTCAAAACGAGTGCTCATAGCCGTTGACAGTTCCGAAAATGCCCTCAGGGCCGTGGATCATGCAGGGTTCATGCTTGCGGGAACCGACTGTGAAGTGACGCTCTTTCACACGATGAGGCACCTCAGAAGGTTCGTCCCACTGGAGGTGTTGGAAGAGGCCCCGGAACTCGAAGCACTGTGGAAAAGCAAGGCTGGCGAAGAAATTGCGCCTTATATGAAGAAGGCCAAAGAAATGCTTGTTGCGGCGGGCCTTGATGAGAATCAGATTACCACGAAGGTAGTGGACGGAAGTCGAAGTGCAGCCAACGATATTCTTGAGGAAGCACGGAGCAATGGTTACGGAACAATAGTTCTTGGACGGCGAGGTCTTTCGGGGGTTCAGGAGTTCTTCATGGGTAGTGTCACCAGCAAAGTGTTGCAGAACTGTGCGGGGATGGCTGCTTGGATTGTGCTGTAACCCGGTGGCATTCCGGTCTGAAGGGTTAACTGAGTTTCGACTGAATTAGGGTATATTTCAAGTTTGGTATCCTATCTCAGATAGCCAGTCTCAAGGCTCTGAACCAAGGCGGTGAGCACCTGATTGACCGGGGAAACCCTTCCACGGCGAGCGGCCATTCGCACCACAGCTCCGTTTATGTAGTCGATTTCTGTCTTTTTCTTCTGGTTCACATCCTGCAGCATGGAGGAAATATTGGCTGCAGTTGAGCTGCACACCTCCCGGACTCGGTCGATTTCCTCGGTTGCGTCAAGATGGACACCGTAACAGTGTGCCACCTGGACAGTTTCTGTTACTGCATTCTGCACGATGTCCTGACATTGGGGGATCTCGAGGAGCACGCCGTTTGCCACGCCCAAAACCGCAGTAAGGGCGTTAATGCCAACATTGACCACTAGCTTGCGCCATAAGACAGTTTGGATATCATCTACCAACTGGGCCTTCAATCCGGCTCGATCCAGGACGGCAACCAGATTTTGGAGTTTTCTTTGGCCCACTGGGGTCGAGCTGTTCTCAATTCCCTCGCCGACCCATATCTCTCCGTAGCCGGCGTGGCGTACGCGGCCCACCCCCAGCAAGGTGGCACCATTGGAGGTTACTCCGGCGAAGATGCGATGGCTTGGGAAGAACTCTCCGAGCTTCTCCACGTTGCCCAAACCGTTTTGTAAGGTCAGCAAGTGGCTCTCAGAAGAAATCGCGTCTTTGAGTAAAGAGGCGACAGCTGCAGTATTGCAGGCCTTGACGCACACAATTAGTACTGCTGCCGAGCTTATCTCAGCGGTATCCGTCGTCGCCTTGACATTGGTATGGAAGTCTTCCCTGACCCCATGGACGGTGATCCCCTTGGCGTTAAGCAAAGCGGCCCGTTCGGGCCGATAGTCTAAAAGACTGACTTGCTCTCCTGCTCTGGCGAGGTACGCGGCCAGTAAACAGCCAATGGCTCCCGGTCCGATTACCGAAATCCTCATGCTCATTAATCCGCTTATGCCTTTCTTCTAGGTGTTGCTGGCTCGGCGTGTATGCGCAGTTCAGCACCGGGACTCTACGCACAAGTGAGACGGGGTAGGCTGTAAAACAAGGAGTATTCGGAGCTGCAACTTCTTTCCTCTTCTACTGGAATACCGAGGTTAATGCTGGCCCGCAGCTTCACCAACACCCCACGGACTGCAGCATAGATTGATGCGACTATGTTGCTTTGTGGAGCAGGTTTCCCCGTTATCCAAAGACCAGCCAAATTACATCCACGCGAAGACAGGAAGTACCCTATTTCTTCTCCCAGCGCAGCAGCTCGGTCACCTTGCTCAAGGTACTCCCCTCTTTTATCTCTTCCCGGATGCGGTTTTCCTTCTCCAACACATCCATCCCCCGGTTGGCGTACTCCACTGCCATGGTTTGGGGTAGTACAACCACGCCATCACCATCGCCGAGGAGCCAGTCTCCGGTTGCCACCCGGGTATTGCCAACTGTCACCGGCACCCCGATCTCTCCAAACCCTTTCGGCTCTCCAGCGTTGGGCATAACAAGTCTACTGAAAGCCGGAAATTCCATGGCCACGATCTCGTCACTGTCGCGCAGCGCACCATCTATTACCACACCAGCCAACCCCTTTTGCACAGCCGAATGGGTTGCCAGTTCACCCCAGATGGCAGGCCCAACGCCTCCAACGTCGATGACTATCACGTCACCAGGTTGTGCCACATCGATGGCCTGAACCGGTTTGGCCCAATCCCCGGGATAGGTTCTCACCGTAATTGCCCGACCCACCATCCGGATACCAGGGAAAAGCGGCCGAATTCCTTGCAGAACGCCTCCTCGGTGGAGGGCATCGGAGAGATTCGCCGCAGAGACAAGTTCCAAAATCTCACGGATCTGAGCCTCGCCTTTTCTCTTGAAGAGCTCGGTACTGATGCTCACGCCCGTGTCAAGTCCTCGACGGATGTCACGGGCCGCGTGTTCGGGATTCAGGGCTTTGTTGATGGCACCACCGACAACAACGATGGCGGCGCCGGCCGCCGCGGCTTCGGCGGCGGTTTCAGAATTGATTCCACCAGCCACCCCCACCGGTATGGACACGGCCTGGCTCACTCGCCGCAACAAAGAAAAAGGATCCTTCCCCTCCATCTGCTCGTCAATGGCGCAATGGACAGTAACGTAGTCTGCCCCGAGTTCCTCGACAAATTGCGCTCTTGACAACACGTCCCCCACTGCGATCATGTCCACGACAATCTTGGCGCCATAATTTTTGCCTGCTTGAATGCACTCTTTTATGGTGGCATCGCTGGCAGCACCGAGCACATCGACGATATTGGCACCCGCCTTTGCTGCGGTTTCGACCTCCACTCGGCCGGCGTCCATGATCTTCATGTCAGCCACGATGGTGGTTTGGGGAAACAATCTGCGGAGTTCCCGTACCGCGTTGAGTCCCTCGCTCTTGATGAGGGGGGTGCCGGCCTCCAACCAATCAACTCCCCCGGCTACCCCTGCTTGAGCATTTTTCAGGGCTCGTTGCAGATCAACAAAATCAAGTGCTAGCTGCAAGATTGGTTTCACTACCTCTCCTTCACTACTCGATAACCGCATGCAACATGGATTTGCTATCGGCTGAGCCGGCCTTTTTTTGCCAAAGGGAAAGAACAACCGCCTCCAAAAAGATAAAAGCAGCCTGCTCGAACAGGGACCCAGCCATCTGGAGGGAGTCGGGTTCACAATCACGGCACAGTTTGGTTGTGCCAGGCAGATACAAACTGTGGTCCACCAAAGAACCAATTCTGGCGCTCAAGTTGCCCAGGATGCCAAAGGTCACGGCACCCTTTGTTTTGGCAATTTGGAGTGCTTCAAAGGTTGAGGTGGTTTCCCCAGAGCCGCTCAGGACCACAAGCAGATCACCTTCACCAATGGATGGGGTAATGGTTTCCCCGCAGAAGTACACGCGGTAGCCAAGATGCATCAAGCGCATGCAGAAACAGCGGAGGACGAAACCTGATCGTCCTTGAGCTGAGAAAAAAATGGCGTGAGCTTGCTCCATCCTATCGATCAAGTCTCCTACGGCGCGATCGCTGACCATTCGTAGGAGGTGCCTG
>CP070692.1:1785139-1799441 GCA_020353215.1 Deltaproteobacteria bacterium | reverse complement strand
ACAAGCCGGCCATGAGATTGTGGTGGTTCTTGGTCATCCGGAGTTCTATTCGAGGTTCGGGTTCTCGTCAGCAAAGTCGCATGGTATTGACTGTGAGTTCGATGTTCCTGCTGATGTATTCATGGTAATGGAACTGCGTGACGGGGCACTGGCCGGGCGAACTGGGCTGGTGCGGTACCAGCCGGAGTTCAGGTCTTTCTGAAGGTTATGTGAGGGTATCGCTCAAACGGACCTAGGTCGCATTATCCACGAACCGCACCTTGTATATGTTTCACTGTTCGGAGCGAGAAAAGGAGAAATACTATGGGAGTGCAGATATTTCAGGTGGATGCCTTCACTGATAAACCCTTTGCAGGTAACCCGGCTGCAGTTTGTATTCTGTCGGAATTGCCCAGCGAAACTTGGATGCAGAACGTAGCAGCCGAAATGAACCTGTCTGAAACGGCATTCCTGTATGAGCAGGAGAACGGTTTCAACCTCCGCTGGTTCACACCTAGTGTTGAGGTTGACTTGTGCGGTCACGCCACACTGGCAAGCGCTCATATCTTGTGGGAAACTGGTTTGCTGCATCCCCACGAGCAGGCGAAATTCTACACTCGCAGTGGATTGTTGACGGCCGAACTCAAAGGAAATGAGGTTCAACTTGACCTTCCGGCTACTCCGGAGGAGCCGACCACTGCTCCTGCTGACTTGAGTGATGCCTTGGGCGTAGTGCCGAACTATGTGGGCAGGAGTAAATATGACTATTTAGTCGAGATCGATTCCGAGGAGGCCGTCACACGTCTTACGCCTGATTTTTCCCTACTGGGGAAATTGCCCATTCGCGGCATCATTGTCACAAGTGTTGCCGATGCTCCCGAACATGATTTCGTTTGTCGGTTTTTCGCCCCGGCTGTGGGAGTGGACGAAGATCCCGTCACCGGATCTGCTCATTGCTGTCTTGGTCCCTTTTGGAGCAAACGGTTTGGCAAGAGTGAGTTGCTCGCTTATCAAGCATCTCGGCGCGGCGGCACCATGCGGGTGATAGTAAGTGGGGACCGTGTTCATTTGAGGGGACAAGCAGTCACAGTGTTGCGTGGTGAGCTGGTTGATGACGATTGAGAGAGACGGGATCCCGTGATAATCAACTTGTCGGGGCGATGGAGGCTGCGGATTCGTGGTGGATAAGGCACTCTCTAAAGAGAATCGCCCGAGGGGCTTTGGGGTGGGAAGCGTGAGGGAGCAAACTGAAATTTCGGGGGGTCTTTCTTTATCGCGCCCGCGAAAGGACCTGGAACCACGGTCCGGGCATCATGGCCACTCAAGCTGCAACAGCCGAGATTACTACTGTTCGCCGCTTACCGCTTACTACTCACTGCTTACTAGCTTCCTCCTGACTTTTCCTTCTTCTCAATCTTAGCCCAGGTATCGCGTAGCGTGACCGTCCGATTGAATACCAGTTTTCCATCGGAGGAATCGGAATCAACGCAAAAGTAACCAAGCCTTTCGAACTGGTAGCGGCTTCCTGACGGTGCCTCGGCCAGGGAGGGTTCAACCCGACACGAGTTCAAGATCTCCAGGGAGTTCGAGTTCAAGTTGCTCCGGAAGTCATCACCCTCTCCCACCTCTTCTGGGTCTGGATTCAGAAAAAGGTGGTCGTAAACCCGCACCTCGGCTTCAAGGGCATCAGCAGCCGATACCCAGTGCAGTGTTCCTCTGACTTTGCGCCCGTCCGGGGACCACCCTCCCCGTGTGGCAGGATCATAGGTGCAGTGAAGTTCAATTACTTCGCCCGTGTTCTCATCCTTCACCACGTCTGTGCAGGTAACGTAATACCCGTACCGCAGCCTCACCTCACGCCCGGGAGCAAGACGGAACCATTTCTTCGGCGGCTGCTCGCGAAAATCCTCCCGTTCGATGTAGAGCACCCGAGAAAAGGGAACCATCCGTGTTCCCATAGCTCTATCCTCAGGATTGTTGACGGCCTCCAACTCTTCAACCTTATTTTCGGGATAGTTGTCAATGATCAGCCGCAGCGGACGCAAAACGCCCATAACGCGGGATGCGGATTTGTTCAGATGTTCTCGTATACAGTACTCGAGCAATTTCATGTCGACCACGCTATCCTTCCTTGCCACGCCGATGCGGTCGGAAAAGTCACGGATTGATTCCGGTGTGTAGCCACGTCTGCGGAATCCGGATATTGTCGGCATCCGGGGATCGTCCCAGCCGCTAACGTGTCCTTCCTGCACCAATCGGATCAGCTTCCGTTTGCTCATGACCGTGTGGGTCAAGTTCAGGCGAGCAAACTCGATCTGTTGTGGATGGTAGACATTCAGCTGATCGAGAAACCAGTCATAGAGGGGACGGTGATCTTCGAACTCGAGCGTGCAGATGGAGTGGGTGATCCCTTCGATGGAGTCGCAGAGGCCATGGGCCCAGTCATACATGGGGTAGATGCACCAGTTGTCACCCGTTCGGTGATGCTCCGCGTGGAGGATTCTGTACATGACCGGGTCCCGCATGTTCAAATTTCCCGAGGCCATATCGATTCTTGCCCGGAGCACATGGGTGCCGTCCTCGAATTCACCTCGCCTCATCCGTTCAAAAAGGTCCAGGTTCTCCCCTGTCGACCGATTTCGATAGGGGCTTTCTTTGCCAGGTTCGGTCAAGGTGCCTCGATACTCTTTGATTTCCTCAGCGCTCAAACTATCAACGTAGGCTTTCCCGTCTTTAATCAACTGAACGGCGTATTGGTACAATTCCTCGAAGTAATCAGATGCATAGAACAATCGATCCTCCCAGTCGAATCCAAGCCAGCGGACGTCCGCTTTGATTGCCTCGACATATTCCACCTCCTCTTTAGTGGGGTTGGTATCATCGAAACGCAAGTTGCAGAGGCCTCCGTATTGGGAAGCCAAACCGAAATTGAGGCAGATCGATTTCGCGTGTCCAATATGTAAGTAGCCGTTGGGTTCAGGCGGAAATCTGGTCACGACTCGACCGTCGTATTTGTTGGTCTCCAGGTCTTCAGCTATAATCCTGCGGATGAAATGGGAAGAGGTCGGAGAATCATTCGAAGTCATGATGGCGGCTCCTGTTTCATCGATCGACAACAATTTCGACATATTATAGTTATCCGTGTCGGAACATTCAATGATATATAAGTCAGGAGTATAACCAAAGATCTAATTGCAGAAAGGTCTGTTTTTGGGAAAGGGAAAGCTATCCTGCCATGGGCATTCGCGTCGCCATGGAACACCGCTTATTCCATAGTCCAAATACACGCTCACCACTCGCAGGCCGCTGCATGAGGAAATCCCAAACAGTGACCCTAATAGGCAGTGCTTGCCAGCAAGAAAGGTAAATCCTATAATTTCAGTCACATCCACCGAAAGATGACAGGTATTGATCGCAGGGTGAGCTAGAAATGAAACGTTTTCGACTAGTGACAGAGTTTGAGCCTCGTGGAGACCAGCCGGTAGCCATAGATGCGCTGGTGGATGGGGTGTTCGGAGAGGTCAAGCACCAGGTGCTCTTGGGAGTCACCGGGTCGGGAAAGACTTTTACCATGGCGAATATCATTGCCAGGGTTCAAAAGCCAACTCTGGTGATCGCACCGAACAAAACCCTGGCGGCACAACTCTATGGTGAATTCAAAAGATTATTTCCAGAAAATGCGGTGGAATATTTTGTCTCCTACTATGACTATTACCAGCCTGAGGCATACGTTCCCCAGACGGATACCTACATTGCCAAAGATGCTTCGATAAACGAGGACATTGATAAGATGAGGCACGCGGCAACTCGCTCACTATTGGAACGGGACGATGTGATCATTGTGGCCAGCGTCTCCTGCATCTACGGACTTGGTTCTCCGGAGGCTTATCACGGACTGTTACTTCGTCTAGAAAAAGGCCAGAAAGTGGCTCGTGAACATATTTTACAGAAACTCGTTGAAATCCACTACCAACGGAATGATATGGATTTTCGCCGGGGCACTTTCCGGGTGCGCGGGGATGTAGTGGAAATCTTTCCCGCTCATGAGCAAGAACGAGCCTGTCGCGTCGAGTTGTTCGGCGACGAAGTAGAACGAATAGTTGAAATCGACTCGCTGTGGGGACGATCGACTCGGGAACTCCCGCGCTTAGTTGTCTATCCAGCTAGCCACTACGTGACCACGCGGCCAGTGCTCGAGAAAGCGATTCGGGCAATTCGAGAAGAACTGAAACAGAGACTGGAGGAACTGGAGCAGGAAGACAAGCTATTGGAGGTTCAGCGTCTCCGGGAACGAACGCTGTTCGACTTGGAGATGCTTCAGGAACTGGGGTTCTGCCACGGCATAGAGAACTACTCCCGTCATATTACCGGGCGTCAACCTGGGGAACCACCACCTTGTCTGCTGGACTACTATCCGACGAACAGCCTAATCTTTATTGACGAGAGCCATATAGGCATTCCTCAACTTCAGGGCATGTATCGCGGCGACCGATCTCGAAAACTCACCCTGGTAAAGTATGGCTTCCGCCTCCCATCGGCCTTGGACAACCGCCCTCTCTCCTTCGAAGAATTCCAGACCATGGTTCCTCAAGTCGTATATGTTTCGGCTACGCCAGGACAATACGAATTGGAGCAAGCAGGTGGCGTTGCGGTGGAACAGATTATCAGGCCCACTGGGCTCATGGACCCGAAGATCAGCGTTCGGCCCGCGGAACACCAGGTTGACGACCTGTTAGCCGAAATTCGCTTGCGAGCTGAGCGCAACGAGCGGGTTTTGGTCACTACCCTGACCAAGAGGATGTCAGAGGATCTCACCGAATACCTTACAGATCTGGGTGTGCGGGTGCGCTATCTTCACTCGGACGTCAACACCCTTGAGCGGGTGGAGATTATCCGCGATCTCAGACTGGGAAAGTTCGACGTGCTGGTGGGCATTAATCTGCTTCGCGAAGGCCTTGATATCCCAGAGGTGTCATTGGTTTCCATTCTTGACGCTGACAAGGAAGGTTTCCTACGATCGGAGCGATCTCTTATCCAGACCTGCGGGAGGGCGGCCCGTAATGTGGCAGGGGAAGTTATCCTCTACGGCAGTGAGATGACTGGATCCATGTCCCGAGCAGTGGATGAAACCAATCGCCGCCGCCAACTCCAAGCGGAGTACAACAATAAGCATGGAATTACTCCGGAAACAATTCGGAAGGAGATTCGTGACATACTGGGCTCGGTATATGAAGCGGATTACTTGACCGTTCCAGCTGTAGCAGAAGAGACCGCTGAGTACAAAAGCATGGCCGAGCTTGATGAGCACATTGAGGGTTTGGAAAAGAGGATGACAGAGGCTGCGCTGAAACTGGAATTCGAGGAGGCGGCTCGTTTGCGCGATGAACTGTTCCAGCTGAGAGAGAAACGTTTGAATATGTTTTAGAATTGCCAAGTCGTTGGCAGCTAGTATAATCAAGCAATTGGAACTACAATTTGGACACGAGGCGGCGCACGTTGTGGCGACCATGAACAGCAACCTGCAAGACAAACTGGACAATCTACCCTCCGCTTCCGGCGTTTACATAATGAAGGATGGAAACGGGGAGATCCTCTATGTTGGGAAGGGGAAAGACCTGCGCAAACGTGTTTTTTCATACTTTCGAAATCAGGAACACGTTTCACCCAAGACCCGGGTGCTTGTTGGCAAAGTGGCTGATATGGAGGTGATTCTTACAGGGACAGAGAAAGAGGCGCTGATACTTGAGTCAAACCTGATCAAACTTCATAGACCTCGTTACAACGTTGTACTGCGTGACGATAAGAGGTATCTGGTTCTACGATTGGATCCGAAGAGCGAATATCCAGGACTATCATTGGTGCGCCGAATACGCAACGACGGAGCACTCTACTTTGGGCCCTATTCGTCGGCTCAGGCAGTTCGCAGGACTCTGAAGGTGCTCTATCAGATGTTTCCGCTGCGCCAGTGCAGTGGCCCCAAGTTCAAAACACGCCAGCGGCCATGTCTAAATCACCAGATGGGTCGCTGTCTGGGACTGTGCGTCGGCACTGTATCTGCTGAGGACTATGCGCAGGTGGTTGAACAAGCTGTTCTCTTTTTGAAAGGGCGCACGAAGGATTTGCAGAATAAATTGCGAGACGAAATGCAGCGGGCTGCGGAGTCCCTACAGTACGAGAAAGCCGCATTGTATAGAGACCGTTTGCATGCGGTGGAGAGAACTCTAGAAAAGCAGCTGGTGACTTCCCCTCACTTTCGTGATCAGGATGTTATCGCGACCAGACAACGTGAAGACGATCTCGCCCTTGCGGTACTCTTCATCAGGGGTGGCCGGATGGTGGGAAGCCGTGTCTTTGCCTTTGGCATCCCCCAGGGTGGCTCCTCCGAGGTGGTTGGTGCATTCATTCAGCAGTACTATGCTCAACAACAAGCCCTCCCCGAAGAGATATTGATTGCGGAGCCCATGGTAGACAGGGCACTGCTGTCGGACTGGCTGACCGACCTGAAAGGTAAACGGGTGACGGTCCGGCTGGCCCAGCGAGGGGATGCCCGCCGATTGCTGGTGATGGCTGAAAACAACGCCGCCAATTATCTCCTGAGTGAGATGGCGCGTCAGGAAGATAATTTAGCCGCTCTAGAACGGCTTGGTGAAAAGGTGGGAATGGAAACCATCCCCCGCCGTTTAGAGTGTGTGGATATATCCAATGTCCGAGGCCAGTTTCCTGTGGGATCACTCGTCGCGTTTCTGGACGGCGAACCGGATAAGTCTGCCTACCGTCGATATCGGATCGAGAATGTCAAAGGCAGTGACGATACGGCGATGATGGCTGAGGTACTGAAGCGCCGGTTTACTGATGAAAGGGACTCACAATTCCTACCCGACCTACTGGTGGTAGATGGGGGGAGGGGACAACTGAATCGGGCCTTGTCGGTCCTCGCGGAACTGGATCTGTCGGCGCAGGTACCGGTGGCTGGTCTTGCCAAAACACCCCGAAGGGACAGCCAGAGCGGCCCTAATCCTGGGGATCGGCTTTATTTGACCGGTCAGAACAGGCCGCTGCTCCTGAAAGAGGATCCCCCGCTGCACTTCTTGCTTGCTCGTTTGAGGGATGAGGCACACCGTTTTGCGATTCGGTACTACCAGAAACGGCACCGGCGGGGCTCGCTCCGCTCCCGTTTGGACAAGGTGTGCGGGATTGGGCCGAAACGGCGACGCGACTTGATCCGTCATTTCGGCTCGGTGAGAAGTCTGGTGGCGGCATCCGTTGAAGAGCTCACCCAGGTGCGCGGAATCAGTTGGAAACTGGCAGAGCGGATTCACGTGGCCCTACGGGGTGATGAGAAGGGTGGGAGGGCGAGCAGCAATTAGCAGGCAGTGGGGTGTAAGCAGAGATTCAAAGAAGTGAAATCCATAGGAGAGGAGAGAATTGAGTTATGGAAGACGTGCGGGTGCGATTTCCACCCAGTCCTACCGGATACTTGCACATAGGCGGAGCCAGAACGGCCATCTACAACTGGCTACATGCCCAGAAGACAGGCGGAAAGCTGATCCTTCGGATCGAAGATACTGATGTTACGCGCTCCACCGAAGAGTCAATTCGGGGTATACTTGACGGGCTCCAATGGCTAGGCATTGACTGGGATGAAGGTCCTTATTTTCAATCAGCCTATGCTGAAGAGCATCGTGAGGCCGCCCAGACCTTGCTCACCACAGGGCACGCTTACAGGTGCTTCTGCACTCAGGAGGAACTGGAACGAAAGCGTGAAGAAGCGAGGAAAAAACGAGAGGATTTTCAGTACGACGGAAACTGCCGTAACCTGCCCCCTGACGAGGTGAAACGTCGCCTGGCTGAGGGCCAGCCTTACGTGATCAGATTCAAGGTGCCAACAGGGCCGGGAGCCGTAGTTTTCGAAGATGCAGTCTATGGGGTCCTCGAGAAGAGGTTTCGTGATATTGAAGACTTCGTTATTGTCCGTTCAAACGGCTCGCCCCTCTATGTACTGTCAAATGCGGTGGATGATATCCGCGACCGCATCACTCATGTTATCCGCGGCCAGGACCATCTGGCCAACACGCCCAAACAGGTCCTGATTTATCAGGCTTTAGGCGTGTCGTTGCCACGGTTTGCCCACATGCCTCTGACCCTGGATCCCCAGAAGCGCAAGATTTCCAAACGGGCGCACGGAGAGGTGGTGGCAGTACAATACTATCGGGAGCGCGGTTTTCTCTCCTGGGCATTGGTTAATTTTCTGGTGTTGTTGGGCTGGTCCACGCCGGACAACCGGGAGATTTTCTCCAAGGAGGAGCTCATTGAGGCCTTTTCCCTCGAAGGCATCAATCGAGCCAACTCAGTATTCGACATCCGCAAGGACGACCCAAAGTTCTTTACGGATCCGAAAGCGCTAAGCATTAATGCCCACTACCTGAGGACCATGCCGGTGGAGGAATTGCTTCCCTATGTGCAGGCGGAGTTGGAAGCAGCGTCCATCTGGGATCCGTCCTTTACGGAAAGCAAGAGGTCGTGGTTTGCACACACGGTGGATCTCATTCGCAGTCGCTACCACACCACCAAGGACTTTGTAGAACTGGGGCGAGCTTATTTCGCAGATCAGTTCCCGATCGATGAAAAGGCCTTGAACAAGAATGTCCTCAAGCACGAGAACCTTAGAGCATGGTTGCCCCTTTTGGCAGGCCGGTTGGAACCGCTGGAAAAGTTCACGCCGGATCTGGTGGAACAAGTTATACGGACTCTGGCTGAAGAGCTGGATATCAAGGCGGGGATCCTGATCAACGGCGTCAGGGTAGCTGTCACCGGGCAGGGAAAGGGGCCGGGCTTGTTCGAGGTCCTAGCGGCCGTGGATAAGGAACGAGTGGTACAGCGCTTGCGCAACGTTCCTCGCTTGTTCTCCTGAGGCAGAGCACCTTGTACAACCTGGAACTCACGGTGCGAAGTCATTTCCCGGTCAGTCCTGGTTCCACTTCGACGGTAGCGGTTTCCAAACTGTCACAGCTACCGTCTGTTTCAACCGCCCCTTTGCTTCACCTAGCCCCAAGACTGTTTACTAAAGGGGGCAGGTGCGGCTAAGTCCACCTTTGCAAAAGGTGAGGCAGATTCCCTGCAGGGTCTCGGGCTAGTGCTCAAGGCCTGCAACGCCCTTGCGACTCGGCGCGCGCCCTTGGGTGTCCATCCGGTTGCCAACACTCCCAGATTTTTCCCAACGAACAGAAGACACCGCCGGGGAGGAAGATCCGAATTGATAGCTCCCAGAGCTCGCTGGCATGTTTTTTGAACGCAAAACGCTTTGCTGGCTCAAAACCTCGTTTCGCTCCAGAAGAACCCTAAGAGCCTGGTAGTCTAAAGATTTCCAGCGACCAAAACAGATCAGCTGGTTACCTTTGCAAAAGGAAGTGTAAGTTCAGCAACTCGGTCTGTTTTCCGGCGACATGGAGAATCCTACCCACATGTTGTGAGGAATGGAAGAACTATTGTCAAATAGGTAAGGTGAATGTTGGGTAGAGATTATACGGAATAGCGGTTCATCGGAAGGGAGTGGGCATTTAAGATGCTACTTGCTCAACAATCTGCGCCCGGACTTTTCATAGATGTTGGTGTCATTGTCTTTCTGTTCGCTACGCTAATAGTAGGATTTTTGCTTCGGCGTAGAACAAAAGACAAGATAAAAGAGCTGGAGAGTAGAGCTGCAAATCTAGAAGCAAACCAGGCAGATATATTGGAAAATCTGGACGACAAGATTTCGAGATTAAAGGAGATTATCAATACATTGGTGATGAAACTTAATGATTCATCTAAGAAAATCAATGCTATTCTCGAAACGAATGAAACAATACGAGCAGAAATTGATAGAAAAGTCAAACCGCTAAAAGCGTCCTTGGATGATACTGCTGCCAAGTTTGGCTCTACTCATGACAGTATGAGAAAAAGAATACAACAAAGCAGCAATGAATTAGAGCGGATGGCCCAGGACATCACTGCATTTGCCGACGAAATCCAACGGATGAGAGATTTCATCAGAGAGAGGACAATTGACCTCGAGTTGTAGCGTATGGAAGAAATCATCGCCACTATTTTATTTGCCGATCTCATGAATTCCACAGAACTGGCCAAGAACCTATCACTCGTGGAATACGATGAGATGCTCGTTGATTTCCAAACGACTATGTTTGAAGTCGTTTCACACCACCTCGCGCACTATGACTACAAGGGTTTTGGGATTGACTCGGAGTGGTCTATTGTGGGGGACGAATTAAGACTTTTCCTTTACTCCGGGAGGGTACGATTTGATATTCGCAGTGCTCTTCTGATATCGACTAAGATCAAACTTGCCTGGCTGATGTCAGCTTTCAATCAAAAGGTCCTGGCGGAAGGGCGTCTCGTGTCCCGAATCGGTGTGGGAATCAATTGCGGTAAGGTGATAAAGGATGAGAGACCTTGGCGCGGAAGGATGGGGCAGGCGCATCCTAATGTCGAGGGTTACGCCATTAACTTGACCAAGCGAATCGAGGCAGCCTCACGAGAGGGAAACGTCTATCAGATCATGGTAGGAGCGAGCCTGTACAAAAGGTGCCAGCAAAACAACCACATCAACGTGTCCTTTAGCGAGCCACGTAGTTTAACCTTCAAAGGATTAGGGCAAAAGATCCCAGTCTACGAGGTTGTCTCTTTTATCAACTTTGAGATCCTTTCTTCTTTACCTGATTACTTTCGCGAAGGACTGTTGGAAAAAATGGAGTATACCGTCAGCGAAGCCATGCCTGAACCGTGGGTGTTGATCATTCTCTTGCGGGAGTATATTTCCATCTTGGCTTCTGGTCGCGATGAGAATCTAGAGACCAAGGCCATTGAACTCGCCCATCAGGCAGCTGAGATGCTGCAACAAAAACCCGTAATCTACAACATGCTGGGATGGCTTTACACCCATGGGAAGAGAGTTCAAAATCTGGAGATGGCCTTCCATTACTTTGACCAGTCCCTCAATCTGGACCCGAAAAACGAGGCAGCACTTCTCCACCGGGCAAGGATACTGGATAGAATGGGACAGGTTGATCTCGCTAGACATGCCTATGAGGAACTTCTCTTCCAGAATCGGGGGCACGCGGAGGCACTTAGAAAAGTGGAGCAGTATGGAACTGGTTATGGGTGAGGGTAACCCTAACATTGCAGAACTGCACTGGCCAAAATCCCACCTGGGCGGGACGCGTCCTGGCGCTTTGTCTCTCGCTACAGGTCTGCAACGTTAGGGTGAATTAGGTACTATGGTGACAAGGGTTCCACGTCTTCTTCATTCAGTTCAACAGACACAGCCTGTTGAATGATATCGATGGCTACGACCAATCTTGCCCTCTCTTCCTTTCGGCTGATAAGGATGCCCTCACATCCGTACAACGGCCCATGAACAATTCTGACCCTCATGCCTTCCTTTAAGTACGGGTGTTTTGTGAGCACGGCAGAGTTGCCCAGAAGTGTTATTAGGCTGTTAATCTGACTTTCCGGTATGGAAAGGGGGCCATCTTTGCTCCGCACCAAGTTCACGACGCCCGGTGTCTGGAGTATTCTCACGTGTTCATGATTGTCAAGTATGGTGCGAACAAAGAGGTAACCGGGGAAAATGGGCACGTGAATCTTCTTGCGTCTATCTCTGCGTCGGCTCCATCGCTCCATCTGCGGGAAGAGACAATCAAAAGATTTGGCCAGCAGGCGAGAATACACCTTGCTTTCGTGGCGAACCTGGGCATATACGGCATACCAGGCCAACTCCATCTGAGGGTCGAGCAGTTTCATGGCTTCTACCGGCTAAAACGCGGTTTACCAGAACGGTCGCCACCAGACCATGCTGTTGGAGAGCATGGGCGAATAAAGCTGCAGTTCTGGCCTACAGAGCACCGCCACCTACCCGTTTCTAAGTCTGTCACCATTTTACCCTAAGGTTGCAATTCTACATCCGAAAAAATCACGCCCAGGCGAGACTGTGCTCACACACATCTGGTGCAACCTGGGGTCTTTCTCTTCGATTTAGGTTTGTAACGTTAGGGTTTGCGCTACCCAACATGAGTATACACTCGAAAACGAACAGGATGGTATCTTCCTGTTCTTTGAGTTGTCAAGAGGAAATCGGGCATGTCTTGTTTGGAAAAGGTTTCGTTATCACTTGACAAAGGAAGCCAAATTGACGAAGTTATAGTGTTTCCTCAGCCCGTTATCCACTTTATCGCCTGATCCCTATGAATCACGTGGTCAACTGGGGCTGTCCGTTCCCTATCCCACGTATCGGATCGGTGCCGATGTGCGCTCGTTACTCTTAATTGAGAAGGAGCGCTTTTCTGTCTGGCAAGGTGTCCAGGATAGTGCTGAAGTCGACCTCTCTCGGCACTTGCACGAGCGGAAGGCCGGTATCTGATGGAGAAGCCGGCGAACGTGTGCTGGTCCCTAATGTTGCAGACCCGCACCGGCAACGATCCCGCCGAGGCGGGAATTGCGCGAATGGCAATGTGCTCTGGTTTACATACAGTATAGAATTTCCACGATTCGCGGTCCATTACGACAATGAGGTTACTCGCGTGTTCCAAGCCGTGCCGGGAACGTACCACTGTTAAGGAAGCTGATCGATGGCGCAACTGAAAATTCATGATCTCCATCTGAGCTTTGGCGGGTTGGCTGCCCTCAATGGCGTCAGTCTGGCGGTGAATCCCGGACAAATTTTTGCCGTTATCGGCCCCAACGGTGCCGGGAAGACCTGTATTCTAAACTGTATCTGCCGATTCTACCATCCAGAGAGGGGCCGGATTGTTTTCGAAGCTGACGACATCAGTGGACTTGCCCCCCACAAAGTGGCACAACTTGGTATTGCCCGCACTTTCCAGAACATCGAGCTGTTTCAAGGGATGACCGTACTGGACAACATCAAGTTGGGGGCCCATGTTCACATGAAATCAGGGTTTCTAGCCGGGGGGTTTTACTTGGGCAAGGCCCGACGGGAAGAGGTGCAGTTACGTCGAGAGATAGAGGAGAGTATCATAGATCTCTTGGAGATTCAGGCCATTCGCAAGAAGATCGTGGGTACGCTGCCCTATGGATTGCAAAAGCGGGTGGAACTGGCTCGAGCCTTGGCCATGAGACCAAAGATACTGCTCCTGGATGAACCCATGGCAGGGATGAACCTGGAGGAGACCGAGGATATGGCGCGCTTCATCCTTGACATCAACGAGGAGAAAGGCGTCACCATTGTGCTTATCGAACATGATATGGGCGTCGTGATGGACATCTCCGACCACGTGTACGTGCTTGATTTTGGTACCCGGATCGCCGAAGGACCGCCGGAAGAAATCCAGGACAATGAGCATGTAATAAACGCCTACTTGGGCGGTGCCGATGAGGCCTTTTCCAAGCTGGGACTGTAACACTTTCGGAGCAAGTCGTAGTGAGCACATCAACGCATGACGCAGAAGGAAAAGCACTGCCGGTGCTACTGCAGCGTAATGCGCGCCGTTACGGCGACAGTCGGGTGGCTTTGCGCGAGAAGGAGTTTGGTATCTGGCAGTCGATCACCTGGAAGGAATACTACGATCATGTGAAGGACTTTGCCCTCGGTTTGCGCGCCTTGGGCCTCGGGAAGAATGACAAGCTGGCCATTGTTGGGGACAATCGTCCGGAATGGCTCTACTCGGAGTTGGCAGCCCAATCGTTGGGTGCAATACCGTTGGGCATCTATCAGGACTCCATCCTTACGGAGGTTGCATACATCGTTAACCACTCAGAGGCCCGGATCGTGGTGGCGGAAGACCAGGAGCAGGTGGATAAGATTCTGGAGATGAAAGAGGAATTGCCCCTTTTGGAGAAGATCGTGTTCACAGATCGCAAGGGGATGCGCCACTACCAGGATTCGACGCTGATCTATTTCCCTGAAGTGGAAGAACTCGGGAGAGGTTACGAACGAGACCACCCGGGAGAGTTTGAGGAAAACCTGGAAACACTGAAGGATACCGATATTGCGATTATTTCCTACACCTCGGGTACCACCGGAATTCCCAAGGGTTCACTGCTGACCCATCGGAACGTATTGAAGATGGCCCTCAATCTTCATGCAGTGGATCCTAAATACGAAAACGATGAATTTGTGTCATTTTTGCCGCTGCCCTGGATCGGGGAACAGATGATGGCCGTTTCCAGCGCTCTGGCCATCGGCTTTACGGTCAATTTCCCTGAAGAGCCAGAAACAGCGACAGCCGATCTCTACGAGATTGGTCCGCATGTGATGTTTTCCCCTCCGCGTGTCTGGGAGGGACTATCCAGGTCCGTTATGGTCAAG
>CP070692.1:1770710-1785039 GCA_020353215.1 Deltaproteobacteria bacterium | reverse complement strand
GAGCACTAACCGCAGTCCCGCCATGGGGGACTGCGGGACTGCGAGCGAACTACAATAAGATCAGATATCTTCCTTACATTTCGAAGACTCCCTGCAGCTCCCTGCAGGGATCTTCAATTGCTCGTTGTGAAGTAGCCTTCCCGTAGCCTGGGTCGCTAAGGACCTTTTTGGGGAACGTCCTGGACACCGTTCCATTGACACTCCTCGGGGCCCGTGTTAGATAGGTGGTCATGTTTTGGCGCAAGCGGCGAAACTTCTATATCGAGCGTAAAAGCCGATCGCGGTTGCGACAGTACTCGCTACTCTGTCTTTTGTTGGCGGCTACGATAACGACGGTTTTCATTAAATTGCCGCGGCAAGAACCTTCTCCAGCTCCGCCACTGCAGATCCCTTATACAAGCAAATTCGCTCAGACAAAGCAGTACAGGGCAACTCTGCGCAAAGCGGCTCATCGGGTTAGACGTGGAGATAACTTCTATCAAATACTAGCGAACCATGGGGTCCCACCGCAGGAGATCGCAGAGTTGGCTTCCGCTTCTAAGTCCGAGCGAGATCCACAGACGATGAGGACTGGTGAACTTGTTGAGCTTTTCTTCCACCAAGACTCGCGCCGTCTGGAGAAAGTTCGCCTGCATGATAAGAATGATCGGGTCTTGACAATGGGACGAGCGGCGTGGGGGTGGGTCATCGGTGTATATACTAAACCCTCGGTTGTCGTCTCGGCTTTTGCTCAGGGTACGATTAGGGATTCTCTTTATCAGAGTGCTCAGGATGAAGGTGTTCCTTTCGAACTAGCTATGGCTCTTGCCGACATCTTTGCCTGGGATATCGACTTTTTTGTAGATCTACGCCCCGACGATCGCTACGCTTTTCTATATGAGCAAATATATCAAAATGGTCGGACAGTAGGAAACGGGCGGATTATCGCGGCCCATTTTTCCAATGCAGGCGTTCACCATCGGGCTTACTATTATGAAGTGTCCGGCAAAGGATCGGACTACTATGACGCCAAAGGAAACTCGTTGCGGAGACAGTTTCTCAAGTCCCCTCTTCGCTACAGCCGTATCAGTTCCGGCTTTTCGAAACGAAGGCTACATCCCATTCTGAAAATCTACCGACCGCACCTGGGCATCGACTACTCCGCACCAACAAACACGCCTGTGGTGGCCGTTGGCGACGGTCGGGTGATATCCATAGGTTGGAAGAACGGCTATGGGCGCTTTATCGCGATTCGCCATAGTAACCGCTATACTACCACCTATGGACACCTATCTCGCTACACCCGCGGGCTGAAAATGGGTCATTCTGTGAAGCAGGGCCAGGTTATCGGTTTTGTGGGCGCAAGCGGTCTTGCCACCGGTCCACATCTAGACTTCCGGATGAAAAGAGACGGCCGCTTTGTCAACCCCCTAAAAGTTCGCTTACCGGCAGCACAACCACTGCCACGCACCCATTTAGCAGACTTCCAGCAACTGGTTTCATCCCTGGAGGACAAACTCGGCCGTGCCTTGGCAAGGGATCAATGGGGAGAATCGGACCCACTGGCAAGTCTAGATGTTGCTCACGACTAAGACCCTGTTGAGCGTTATCGCTTAATTGAAAGCTATTTGTTATTCGTCAGTCGGAAAATATCAACCACGATTCTGTATCTGTTTCAACAGTGAGCCATGATTCTGACTGTTGTTCTTCTGACGTCAATAACGAATAAAGCATAGTTGAGTTTTGACTCAATCAGGTTAATAGCGATTTGGGGACAGTGTTTCCATCTGCCGTAACGTTAGGGTTAAGTCTAAAGAACCGAGTGTTTGCCAGAAACCTCACTTTGCCTGCGCAGCGGTCTGGGTGCGGGCCGCGTCGTGTCTTTAAAGAAAGGACGGAAGGACGTATAGTCCCATGCGTCTGGAAAAAGTATGGTTTTTGAGCCATTGAGGGAAGCCTTTATGTCGCTGATGCACCGACTCGTAGTGTTCACCTTTGGTCTGTCGTTGAGCGTTGGGTTCGGGACCGTTGAGGTCGCCCATGGCTATCTACTGCCGTCTCAGCAGCTGATAGAGTTCGTGGCCAGACAAACCTCAAAATTGTATAATTTTCGTTTGGAGGTGCGAGCAGAAAGCCCAGATCCCGACAATCCCGAAGCTGTGGTGGAAAGAGAGATCGTATTTTACGCTGCACGACCCGATTTCTTGCGCCAAGAGACTATCGGTGTGGAGGGAGCTACTGCAATCCTGGTCGGTTCCGGTCGAAGGCTTTCAGTGATAGATGGCCAACTCCTTACGGAAGAACCACGTCATGAAGATATATTCCCCAAGATTCTGTTTGCGAGATCGGCGGAAACCCTGGGAAGCATCCTAGCAGAGGAACAGGTTGACCTGAATCAGGTGCACCTGAGGCGGTTGGGAAGGCAGATTGCCTATGTAATAGGAGGTCCTCCTAGGGATTCTGACGCTCCCCAGTTCTGGTGTGATAAGGAGCGATTCTGGCCTTTGCGCCTTGTAGGACGCAGATCACGACAAGGAATTTCTGACTTGGTGGACATTCGCTTTCTTTCCTATAGACAGGTGGCCAGTGACATTTGGATGCCGTCGGTCATCGAGTTCCACCGTGAGAAACAGTTGTTACTGAGGCTTGTGGTGCAGACAACCCAGATAAACGAGCCTCTATCGGACGCCCTATTTGATCTGGAGGCATTTGCCGCAAAACATCCCCCATTGATTCTGCCCAAGGAGCCATCAGAGCGACCTGCTGAAGGTCTGGAAGAAATGCGCCGTTACCTGGAAAAGAAATACGACTAACAGCATTGAGAAGGTTGGTGGTCGAGAGTCCCTATGAGCAAGTTATTTGTCGAGGTGGCGGTGGTACTTCCTGTGTTCAGCACCTACCATTACCGGGTGCCTCCAGAATTGAGCGACGAGGTGGCAGTGGGCCGGTCAGTGCTGATACCTTTTGGCCGCCGACGGCTGACCGGATACATTGTAAGCCTTGACACCCAGCCGCCGGCTACCGTGAGAACCGAAATCAGAGATATTCTCCAAGTAAGTCCCGATGAGCATTTCTTAGCCGAAACACACCTACCTTTCTACCGCTGGTTAAGTAGTTACTACCTTGCACCCTTCGGTGAGGTAATCCAGAGTGCCCTGCCGCCTGGAACAAGCACTGTGACTCGGCGTGCTGCCTTTGTTGGCAGGGCCGGAGACCGAGCGCTGCGTGAATCAACCGCGACGTCAGAGGAAGTGGCAGTGCTCTCCCTGGTCGGTGAGGAGCCTGGGTTGAGTTTGAGCCAGATTCGGCATCGTCTGCCGGATCATGCCGTGGACCAGCTCTGTGGGAGCCTTGGCCGCCGGGGATTGATCTTGTGGAAGGACCACGTGCAAGTTCCCAGTGTGAGACCGAGGCATTTAAAGACGGTGTCGTTGGATCGGACCGTAACGGCTTCTGCGGCAGGAGAATTAAAGCCTAAAGAGAAGGAGATACTGGCTCTGCTGGAGGAAAGGCCGCGCCTGCTCAGCGATCTCAGGCAGTTGGTAGGAAACGGATCTTATTGGGTCCAGAAGATGGCAAGCCGGGGTCTCGTGTCCGTAAGAACAGAGGAGGTCTATCGCGATCCCGTCGGTCCATCAGTACTCGTCCCTGGATCTGTACCCAAGCTTACTGAGCATCAGGAGCAAGCCGTTATGACTATAGGCAGGGCACTGAGACAGGGAACCTTCACCAGTTTCCTGCTCCACGGAGTCACAGGTAGCGGCAAAACCGAGGTTTATCTGGCTGCCGCAGCTGAAGCGATAAAGCTGCAACGGAGGACGCTCGTGTTGGTGCCGGAAATCGCTCTTACCGCCCAGATGGAGGCTCTGTTTCGTCAGCGCTTCAAGTCCCAGGTGGCCGTTCTGCACAGCGGTCTTGGTCGGGGCGAGCGCAGGGATGAATGGATGCGAGTTCGCCGGGATGAAGTGGATGTAGTGGTGGGAGCACGCTCAGCGCTTTTCGCTCCACTGGAAAGACTGGGGCTGCTGGTAGTGGATGAGGAGCATGATGCCTCCTATAAACAGGAGAGGGGACTCCGTTACCACGGACGAGATGCAGCTGTGATGCGAGCCAAATTGGAGGGAGCTGTAGTCCTGATGGGGTCGGCTACTCCAGCGCTCTCTTCCTACTATAACGCGCTTCAAGGGAAATTCCAGCTGCTGGTCTTGCCGCTTCGCATTGATCGCCGTCCTCTGCCCGAAGTCTTCATCGTAGACATGAGGCGTCAAAGGCGGACTGATTTGATATCTCATCCCCTGCGCCAAGCGCTAACCGATACTCTGGCTGCGGGAAAACAGGCTCTCTTGCTCATCAACAGGCGCGGTTTTGCCAACTTCCTCCTCTGCCGCCGCTGTGGTCACGTTGAACGCTGTCTCAATTGCGCTGTGAGTCTCACGTGGCATCGTGCTAAAGAGAAATTGCTCTGCCACGTTTGCGGACTTGCCAGGAAGGTGCCAGCAGCGTGTCCCCAATGCAGTGCCACCACGTTCCGGCCATTTGGGTTCGGTACCGAAAGAATAGAGGCAGAAGTCAGACGGCTTTTTCCGGAAGCCCGGGTGAGTCGAATGGACCGGGACACCACCAGAAACAAGCAAGCATCTCGGCGACTGCTGTATGACCTCAGACGTGGACGGACCGACATTCTCGTGGGCACCCAGATGATCGCAAAAGGTCATGATTTCCCGGGCATTACATTGGTGGGAGTGGTGAGCGCGGATATCGGGCTACAATGGCCTGACTTCCGTGCTGCGGAAAGCACCTTTCAACTCCTGACCCAGGTGGCGGGGCGAGCAGGCAGGGGTGACAGCCCCGGAATAGTACTGGTACAAACCTTCAATCCCCAGCATTTCAGCATCCGCTTCGCCAAAGAGCACGACTATCAAGGTTTCTACAGAGAGGAAATGGCCTTTCGCGAAGAGCTCGGGTATCCACCGTACCAAAGGCTTATTCTCTTCCAACTCGCTGGCAATGTAGAACAAAAGACCCAGAAGGCAGCAGAACGGCTCACAGAAAGGTATCAGGAACTCCGCCACCAACGCCCCAACCTGTTTCTGGAGTTGGAAGCGCTCGGCCCGGTAGCCGCTCCGGTTCCCCGCGTCAAAGGAAAGTTTCGCTGGCAACTCGTGCTCAAGTCAAACAAACCCACTTTCCTCCTGGAAGTTGCTCGCATGCTCATGCACTGGGGTTTAACCGCGCTCAAAGGATCCGGCGTAAGCCTCAGCGCCGATGTAGATCCAGTCTCCCTCATCTAACCCTGATATTTCATCACGCCCCGGCGTGACTCCGACCGGAGATATGGCCGTCCTTACCTGGCGTCCTCGGGACTCAAACCCTGCGACGTACTGTTCAAGTACGCCTCGGACTCAAGTCCCAGCGGAACGGGGCCAGGGGCTCCCCCACGCACAGCTGCGGAAGTGAACAAAGGCCTCCCGCCAGTCACCTTGGAGAAGACTTCATGATCCTCCATCAACAATACTGCCGTTGTGCTCTGCGAACAATATTATGCTCTCATGAATATGTCTCACTCCCGTAGTGCTTTTAACTTCTTCAGAGCCGTTGCCGTAGTTTTCTTTATGCTGACACTTTGTACTCTGTTGGTATTTCAAGTTTTCCATACGAGAAAGCAAAACAAAATCCTCGGAGAGAGAAACCGGTTAATGAGGTGCCGAAACTTCTACGAAGTTTTGAGTAGAATAGATTCGAAAGCCCCATCCTCCCACGCTGTGACTGTTGCCGTACTCAAGAATCTAACTGGTTCTTGTGAACGTGAGGAAGAGATTCTTTTCGAGTTGGCTGATTCCGACGATTACCTTGCGGCAAAGGCGGCAATACAAACCCACGTTGAGATCGGAATTGAGCAACATAGGCGACTGGTGGAGCTCTTCTGGAAACTGTGCAGAATGGCAAGTCAGGGAGAATATGCTAAGGATAAAGCACTTCAAAGAATTTTCAACGACATGGACTATCATGTTATTTTAGCATTACGCGATTACTTAAAGGAGGCAATAACTAGTAAAATTGATAGCATCAGCGACCATGCTGTTGCCGAAATAAAGAAGAAATACGATTTTGTTGATGAACAAGAGTTTTCTTTATGGCTAGGAACTTTGGAAGTTAAACAAGGTAAAATATGGGAGTCGTATACCGAAAGCTCATACGAACATCTGCTTGACTTTGTAGAGGAATTGATTGAGGTTTCGAACTGGGATATCTTTTTGGACAGACGTCAGGCGCAAATGTATATTGACGCCTATAATATCTTCGAGATCATTACGTATTATACGATGTTCTTGCGAGACGAGGTTGCTTTGTCAGGAGTCTATTCCAGGTACAATCCTACAACCATTAACCTCCATTTTGCCATGTACCGATTGATCATGGGTACAGCGACGATTCCAAATTTCTACGCTGATACCGAAAGACTCATGTATACCCTCGTGACTTCTGGAGATATTGACACGTATAAGGAGATCTGGAATGTTCTGTATGTAAGAAATCCACTTCTAGATTATGGGATAAGCAGCCTTTTATTCTCAGTAAATAGCAAAGGGCTGTCTGAGAGTAAAAGAGGAGTAAGACTCATATATTCTGAAACTTACCCAGGAAATTTAGCCGCGATGATAAGTAGCCTTCTAACGAAACATTTGAATCTTAAGGCTGAACTTGTCAATGTGTCAGAAGCATTGAGAGAGTTCGCAACCTATGCAGCAGAATATGTGCCATTTCTTGCGGATGACAGTCATGAACTCAGAAGTATTCTATATGTAAATCTCGGATTGGATTCCCTGTTACAGTTGAATTCAAAACTTAAAGAGTCACTACATGAGTGGCAAGACATCAACAAATTAATAAATATGATCACCCTTGTACCAAAAGAGAAAAAACTGCAATATGATACTGCCGAGTTGACCATGATTCCCAACAAAACATTTTTCTACGATCCGGCGAATCCGTTCGATCCCAATTCTGATGTGTTGACAGCGATTGAGAAGAGTTTTCAAGATATGGTTTTAAGAGTTCCAAAATCCTGAAGAAAGCCGTACTCGATTGTTTCATGTCCTCATTAATGAAACCTTAGAGTCGCTTCTAAATGAATCGTAAAAGAAAACTCAAATCTAACCCTTCCACTAAGTCTATTTGTCTGTTCCGCACTATTCCAATTCTACTTTTCACAATTATCACCCTTTTGTCGTGTTCCCAAGCGGAAGAATCATTGAAACAGAAGGAATCCACTACCTCTCGTGCTGATAAGCAAGGATCAGCAACCAAAAAGCAGGAAGAGGAGCCGTTGACCTTCTATGAAGCCTTGAGCCGGACATCCAGAGAGAAGAAAGAACGTGAAGTCAAGTTGCCGAGAATCGACCTCACCACATCAGTACCGTCTTATTCCGGCGACAAACTGTCTCTGGGGGAGTGCTTCAACACCCTCGAGACGGATCTCGACCGAGACGACGGTCCAGAAACAGTCTGTTTGCGGGTGATGAGATACCAAGACGTCGACCTTGAGATCACTCACTTGTCCCTGGTTGTGGATCTTTACCAACGCAGCACTTGGGTGTTAAGGCAAGAACTGGACCGCAGTTTTTTTTCTGAGGAGCGCTTTTTCGCGCTGGAAGATGTCAGTGGAGACGGTGGGCTTGAGTTAATCACTCAGGCCAAATTAGGGCCCTATTGTGCTGGATGTGATGCGTACAGAATCTATCGTTTTGCGGAGACTGGTGGTTTTGTCCATACACTGAACCTATTCAATTTAGGCCCAAAAGCGGGTGGCGTAAAAGGCGTGCTCGACAAACTCGAGAGCATTCAGGAGCAAATCGTCAGTTCTTTCACAAACGAAACGGGAATGGAGCAGCCGTGTGGTTACTGGAGAGAAGATCCTGGATGTCCAGGATCTGAACTCTGGCTGCTCGACTCAAACAGTGATGGCAGGATGGAAATCATTCGATTATTGGAACCCCCTCCTGGGGATTATTTTCTACGAGACAGATTCTATTACCTTTGCATTCTAGAGCTTTCCTCAAACGGTATGGTTCTGGGCCATGCGTTTTTCCATTTGCAAATGGGAGGTGAGGAAGGGTTTATCTCCCTCATAGGGTTTCTTGAAACCAAGGGCAATAAGACCCATCTGCTTGTCAACTTTCTTCATCCGGGAACGAGCGTTGCTTATCCGCTACTTCATGTTTTCGAGTTCAAAGGAGTCCAACTCCGGGGGGTCGGGGAATTTCCCGGATTCTATCTCCACGCCATTTCGAAACGGCTCCAGGACATTGATGGAGACGGGAACACAGAGATTATCTACTTAGGGGATTCTTATTGGCCTCCAGGTGAGCCATACGCCAAGGTCATACCAATATACAGCATCGCAGAGTACAGAGACGGCCGCTATGTTGAGGCGAATGATAAATTCAAGAGAACCTACGAAAGTCTCAATAGTACCTCCGGGTGGCACGCGGTGTTACCTGATTGAGAAACTGATCTGTCACATCCGCTTGAGATGCCTTTTCCGCTGTGATCTAAGACTTTGGCGACTTCAAGATTTGGGCTGCAGGTTTCTCTGTCATTATTTGGCGATCTGTGAGCGGCTCGAAATAGTGAAGTCGCATCCCAGGCAAACCGGGTCATGGGTATTCTTCGAGATAACAATTTCATGTTCTCTGAGGTGATTGAAATCCGGCAGATGTAGTTGGGCCCGATCGTTCAAACAATAGATTTCCTGGTTGCTGCTTGAAATGAATGGATTGTTCCGGACTCTTTTCTGCTCAACGTACGGGCCTGTTACTGTGTAGTCCAGCCACTCAAGGACCTCGCCGAAGTCGTATATCACGTGACTTATTCCATAGCCCGTCCACATGAGGATGGAGAATTGTACCCGTTTCAAGCGCTTCAACAAGGTGCACAGGGGTTTATATTGATCGAGCGGTTCACCACCGCTGATACTCAAGGCCGAGGCTGCAGCCTGGTGGATTATCATTTCCGCCAACTCAGCAGGATCCGCCAACCACTTCTCTTCATCACTCCAAAGATCCTCATTTGCACAGCCTGGACAGGGGTTGGTGCGCCCCTTGCGGCATCCCTGCAAATGGATGATGCTTGCTCCGGGTAGCGGGTGGACGGTGTTGAGATGGTGATAGATGGAGTTGACGTTTAGAAGCCTTGCCATTGTAAGTCTCCTTGGTAAGCAGTAAGCGGTGAGCAGAAAGCAGTAGGTCTTCAAGCCTTCGGGTTTATCTCACGAACTTCCAACTAATAGCTATCATTTGAGAAATCCTTTTCCTGGAGAGTAGCTAGGTTTCTTCTTCGGTAACTGAATGAGTCACCAGAGCGTGGTGCACTAGATGTGGAGTCGAGGTCTTGAATTGTTCTTTTAAGACCTCTCCAAGTCTGAGCTTCTGCAAAAACGTCAGACAGTTGTTACCGCTGAAACCCTCACCGTCGATTTCTATTCTGCCATCGCCTTTACCTATAACAATTTCATAGCTTCCCATTGTTTGACCTCCGGTCGTTTAGGAGTAAGCGGTAAGCGTTACGCAGTAAGCAGTAAGTGGTGAGCACCGCATGTCAGAAGCCAGTATTCAGTAGCCAGAATCCAGCATTAAGATTTCGTGTGTCGTCCTTCCAGAAACTCTGGCAACTGCCTTCTACCAGCTGACTATCCCGTCTCGCCCGAGCTCCTGTCTCGCTTTTCCCGCTGTGATCGCCCTACGATCACACCGCCTGCTTAATGCGCAGCACAATGCGCTCTTCGTTTTCCTCGAATCCGGTCAGGATATAGCCGTTTCTGGCAAGTTGGCGTTTTACCTGGAGCGCCTTGACGTGGGCCTCGAAGTCTCCCCGCCATTCTTCGAACATCTTTGGATCGAGGTAATAGGACTCATAGTGGATCTGAAAAACGGTCTCGCCTTGTTGCGTTGTCTTTGACAGACCCGCGCAGTACCTTCCCTGAAGCTTTATCGCCACATCAAAGGTGTGCTGGAAGCCCCTTATCTTTGAGTTGAATCGATAGTCGCAGCCTTTCTCTTCCAATGTCTCCAGAATCAAGGGCAGGTCCTCTACGTAGAGCCTGGTCTTTATGGTTCTTTTGACGGACATACCGTCCTCCTTCCTGGTTTGTTTTTCTATTCTTTGTCTCGGAGAAACGTTTGAATGTGGGGCTATCACTCCCTTCCTTTAGCTGATTCCTGGGGCTTGCTACATGGAGCGCGCTTTGGGAAAGTTCTTTTACCCGGCCTATTTGGGCGGTTCGCATCGTCTGAAGATCAACCGGGGAGCTCAAGTTTGCCAGCGCGTTCTCGGCCTGGGAGCCAGCATGACGAACCCTGTGGATAATCTTCGCTCTGATTTTCCGCTTCATAAAGGACTGGCAGTCCGTGTCCCCGATGATTTTCAGCAGGGTAAAGGCAACGGAGGGGGTAATAACAACCTGGTCCAACATCTGGTAGAGTTTTTTGATGCCTGCTTCACCCATGGAGCAGAGTCGCTCCATAGCCCTGATGGCAAGAAGGTAGTCGCCATGAATCGCCGCGGCCACCGTATCAACGCGGTGGTAAGTGGCCGGAAGTTCCATCACCACTGCGGCGAGCGCAGCCTTGACCTTTTTGTCCGGACTTGCGAGCAACTTTTCTCGAAGAAAATCTGCAGTTTCGCCTCCTGAGAGTTCACCGTCCGTCAGGGAGAAGATGTGGTTCAGAAGTTTGAAGATCTGCTCCTCAAACCCGGCCTTTTTGAGCCTGCGCACCGACTCGATAAGACTTTCGATGATTCTCACCTTGAATGGAGGGGCGTATGCTTCGAAGAACTGCTCGCGCACATCCATGGCATTTACCAAGAGTTGGCGCCAGAGGTGGGAATTAACCTTCAACTCAGCTCTGGGAATTGCTTCCATCAACAGGAAAAGGATGGAGTCTTTTCTGCTCTGCGGCAGGGAATGGCAGTTACAGACAAGGTTGACCAAATACTTGGGAGTCATGGTGTCGTCCCGACTGAAGACTAAGGGCTGTGGTCAGACGAAGCGGCGAGGCGAAAGCCGGCACGCACTGCCAGCTCTTCCATTTGAGAAATCTCCTTGAAAAGTGACGCAACTGGTGGTCTTTTCTTGAGACATTGGATGAGCGAAAAGATCGATGGTTGCGTTCCCTTGCTCAGACTCTCTATTTTCAAATCCTTGATGGTTCGCTCGATTTCGCTGCCCGCCATGCCCTGCGAGTAGGGGAGGGCCGTGTCATCCAACGGGCAGCTCATCTCGTACTTCCTGAAGAACTGCTCAAAGAGCTCTTTCCTTGCACGGGAATCGGGCAGGCCCACATAGAAAACGTCGTCGAAACGCCTCATCAGAGCGGGCTCCAACGCGAGATGATTTGTGGTGCCCACCACGTAGACGTTTCTGGAATCGGGTGATTCCATGAAGTCAAGGAGCATTGCCAGGAGTCTTTTTGTTACTTCGTGGTCCTCTGCGTTGTTCCTTCCGAGAATCCTGGAAAGCTCGTCAAGGTGCAGAAGTATTGGCCTGCCAAAGTCAGTGAGCAGCCGCAGTATGCGCTCCAGGTTTCTTTCACTCGAGCCGAAAAAGCGGCTCAGGAAGGTCATGGACAGGCTGCAATAGGGGACCTCCCAGGCGTTCGCCAGGGCTCGAGCAAAAAGTGTTTTTCCTGTGCCGGGCGGGCCAACAAGACAAATGCCGTGAAGTGCAATTGCTGTTGGCTCTTCGACTTTGCCGAGAAAGACGTTTTTCCGCGCCGTACAGTATTCTTTCAAGCGATCCAATGAGGCAACTTGGTCCATGGAGGGCAGCTCCAGGGGAGAGCGGATAGTTATTCCCTGGCTTTCCGTCATAAAACGGGCAAGTTTCAACCTCTCAACCGACGCCGGACTGAAGTTGCCATCAACTGAATAGGAGAGGTTGAGAATATCTTCTGCCACAGCCAGGGAAGGGCAGCCGAGCAAAGAATCTGCGAACCGACCCTCCACAGAATCAAGATCCAGCGAATCTTCCGACTCCATGGAAATCGCCTCGAGTCCTGAGCGCACGAGCCTGCGCAGGCTCAAGCTGCAGGGCGCAGGGTAGGGAATTTCGCTTATGTTGAGTCTCGGTAAAGGATTGAATCGGGAGAACTCCTTGAATCCCAGAAAAACCAGAGAGTAACCGAAACTCACCTGGTTCAGGATCTCGGAAAGTTTCAACATCACCAGTTCTTCATTGAGATAGGAGTCAACGCCATCGAGGAGGACCAGAAACCTCTTTTCGGTTCTCGCGGTACGATTGGCAATCTGATCCAGGAGAGTCAAAAAATCCACCTGCCTGGTCTGGGGGGCTTGCTTGTTCTGTCTTCGGCCGCCCGAGTCGGTGGATTCCATCAAAGCAACGCCGTGGTATGGATCGTAGGTGATGATCTCGCCAAAGACAGCCTTGTAGCGAGCACACAGGTCTTGTTTGAGGCACTGGCTGCTCACTCCGTCGGGCAGGCTCAGGTAGATACCCTTGACAAAAGCGTTGAGGTGATCGGCGAGGGAAATGTCAAACTTGTCAAACACGTCTTCCGGCATGGCAGATCCTCTTGCTAATGGTTTGTCCGCCTTTGGTGGGGCGTGGTAACGGCATCGAGGCTGGTGCTCTTGGGCTGGGCAACCGTTTTGACACAGGGTAGGACAGTGGGGATGGAAAAGTCAAGAATAAAATTTCATATATGAAAGATTTTACAAAAGCATTTGATATTTGAAATGTTTTGTGCTACACCGAAGAGCAATGGAACAATCTCAAGACGAAAAGCTCAGAACCACATTCGGGCAGCGGATTGAATCTCTCCTAAAAATCAAGGGGATGAGCCAGAAAGAGCTGGCCGGGCTGACCGGTGTTTCCGAGGCAAACCTCTCGAAAATCATAAAAGGAAAGATCAACACTTCTTTGGAGGTAAGCGTTCTTCTGGCAGACGCTTTGGGAGTAACCCTCAATGATCTGATACCAGTGGCAGAACGGGTTCGAGCGAAGAAACCTCCTGGTCCCATACCTGAAAGAATTCATGAGGGTTTGCTGGAAGCGGTTTCCGAGTATCGCAGGAAGGGTATGGCTGTTCCAGAAGAGGATATCTGGGAACTCGCCATGACCCACGCGAGAGGCAAAAGCCCGGGAAAGAACTTCTACGCCCTGGAATTGGAAAAACGGATGAAGAAAAAAGGTCTCTGGGATGAGGGTAAGGGAAGAGAAAAGACCAGGTAGGTGCAAACGGGACTGGCGTCATCCCTCCGTCCATGCGTTACAAGAAACCTATGGTGGACGACTCAGCCCGGAGCAGTCAGTTCGTAAGCGTGCTGGGGAAATCATAGAGTATGCCCGCAGGCTCGAGTGGAAAGGGCCGCCTTACAATCCTCGGGTCCTGGCATCTCTTTTGGGAATAAAGGTCGAGGTGCGGGATCTTGATCCCCGTACAGACGGTGTGCTCTGTGTCAACTGCAACGGTAACCTAGAGATTCTGGTCAATGCCGGGGCGCCGGTTGCCAGGCAGAACTTCACCATCTTCCATGAAATCGCCCACACCTTTTTCCCCGACCATTTCGAGATCGTGAGGAAGCGCCAAAGTGCCGGGAAAGTGGAGGAGCATCACTGGGAACTGGAGATGCTCTGCAACCTGGGCGCATCCGAGCTATTGATGCCCATGGACAAATTTGCCAGGGACGTAGTCTACCATGGCTTTTCCCTGAGAAGTGTCGATGCTTTGAAGGAGCGGTACGAAGCCTCGGCCGAAGCGGTGATACGCAGGATGGTTGCAACGGAGCTCGAGATCTGCTGCTCCGTTTTCTTTAAGAGGATGCTCAAACCCAGTGAAAGGACGCAAAAGAGTACACGCGTCCAGTCACCGCCTTGGGAGAAAATGCGGGTGGACTACGTGGTACCTTCCGAGGATTTTCCCTGTTTCATTCCCAGATACAAATCTCCTCCCGCCGATAGCTGTGTGAATCATGCCCTGCTTTGCAGCGGCGTGATCTGCGAAACAGAGAAGTGGGACCTTGCCTCTCATGTGCCTCAATTCCGCGTTGAGGCTCAGGCCTATCGAACCCTGACAGGAGACTCCAACAGGGACTGCCGTGTAACCGCCCTCTTCTTCCCCGCCTATTTCTGATCCTGCGATGTTGAGAATTCAGGGCTCTCAACCCCCTACTAAAGAAGATGATCACAGCAGCCTGAAATGTAAAATGGCTTCTGAGCACACTGAATAACACAATAAATGGACGGCACTGGCAGGGTGAAACGCTTCGACAAGGCATGGAGAACCGCTTGCAAAAACGCGAAGATTGGTGTAAGACTCTTCCACGATTTCAG
>CP070692.1:1756180-1770610 GCA_020353215.1 Deltaproteobacteria bacterium | reverse complement strand
GTGGGGGAGCCCCTGGCCCCGTTCCGCAGGAACGGGGAACAGGGAGGGGGCGCCTTCCCCCGCGCACAGCGGCGCTAGAAGTGACCAGGCCGGCAGCCTTGGAACCACAGAAAAGACCTCATGATCCGTACCTGATCAAAATGCAAACTGCTATTTAGTGCTCTCCGTAACAACTAGATGAAACGATTATTTGCGGTGGCGCCTAGCGCGTCTCTCTGCTCTGCGCCTCTCAAACTTCTCTCTCAAGGCATCCAGCTTTTTCTTTTGATCTTCATTCAGTTGCTGCTTAATCTGCGAAAAACCTTGATCCATTATGCTCTTGACTTCAGGTCGAATCTTTCAATGATGCTCGCGGCGCTTTTCAATCATCTGTTCAACGATCGGTGCTATTTTAGTCTTCTGACTCGAGGTCAAGTTCAGCTCCTTGGACAATTTTTCGATAATGAAAGTCTCCTTTGCTCTGGAATCCCGTTGGAAAGGGGTAAACCGGTCCTTCAAGTAGAATCCTGTGCCTATTGAACCCACGAGGATCCCAAGGACTAGCACAAGCAATAAGCCTGAAACTAACTTCCACCTATTCACTGTTGTACTCATGATTCCACCCTAGAGTTCTAAGAACTGGACAAGTGTCAGTTCTTCTGTACCATTCATGAGCAACTGGACAGCTTCATACTCAGGGGTGAAGCTGACGGAAGACAATAACAAAGTCAAGCCAAGGATCAATAGACAGGTCACCGGGGCAAGTCGCCACACCAGCTGCTCGAACATCAAAAGAAAGCTTGGTTTCGCTTCGATCGGGCCTAGGTTGCGAATGCGACCCATGACCTCTTGCTGCCACTGGTCGCCTATTATAGCGAAGCTCACTCTCCAACAAAGGACTGCATTCCCAGGTAGGGTCAGAAAACACGGACAGTTTTCTGACCCTATTGATGCATACTAGTTCCTACTGTCTTCTTCGAGCCATGTGTTCCCTAGCTTTCAACCTCTCAATTCTTCTGGGTCTGAGCTCTTTCAATAATTGGTTTTGCTCGGGAGTAAGCACTGTGTTCAATTCAGCCATCATTTTTAGTCTCATCACCAGCAGTTCTTCTTTGATTGGTGCTGTCTGGCGCAGAGCGTTTCTGACTTCGGCCTCATTGAATGGCTCAGTCTCTAACTCTCTGGCGCAATTTTCTCTCGCCTCTCTGAGGCTCCTTTTAAGACCCTCCCTTTCATTCTCATACTTCTCTATTATACTCAATATCTTAGATTTCTGAGCATCCGAGAGGTTGAGTTGGATCATAGTTTTCAAGCCGTGAAGTCCGGTCCACGTCATACCGTGAGGCCGATGATGCCGCCCGAAATGATCGGCTCGCACTGCAACAGCACCTGCAAAAACGATTGTTAAGAACAATACACCGACCAATGCTTTGTTGAATTTCATTTCGCCCTCCTGTCCTTGCAAAGTTGATCATAGATCATCTAACGAATTACGTCTTTACTTATTATGATCGCTGGTTCTGCTGAAAAGGTTACAAGAAACTTTTGGGCCGGGGGCCCGGACGTTTATCGGCGGGTTCTGTCAGGCCATGCGCAGAAGGGTATGGAACGGCACTATGTGCAGCCGGATTTCGAGAAGGATCTCAGGGCGGCGATGGAGAAGTACACCTCCTGGCTCACGAAGCAAATCGAAGATGTTACCCAAGTTAAGCAAGAAAACACAGGCTAGACGATACCCGATTGCAGAATGTTACCCATTTGGGTACCCAAGTGAGTTTCTTGGCATAATTGGTAAGTGTGAGGGGAAGGCGCAAGTAGTTGATTTTACTGGTGCCTGGGGCGAGACTCGAACTCGCACACCGCATAGCGATAAGGGATTTTAAGTCCCTTGCGTCTACCAATTCCGCCACCCAGGCACACAAACCGGTGGGCTAAAGCCGAATCTAGAGGTTTTCCCCGCATATGTCAATTGTCAGGTGGAGAGGGAAGGGAAGGGTTTCGAGATTGGGGATTTGAAATATGTGATGGGGATCGAATGGTCTAATGTTGCATGTCCCGCGCCCGACAGCGGCAATTTGAGACGGTTCAATCATTCATTAAAAAGGCGGTCTCGATGTACTCCTGGTTTCGCAATTGGCCTTCGGACACCTCAATATTTCGACCCGAGCAGATGCAAATTGCCAAGGTGTACGTGCTTGAGGCCGGCTCGCTTGGCCACTTCCTTGCAACGGAGCGCATGATTCCGGGAGGTTGTGGGGAGGTCGTAGAGGTAGAAGTGGGGATAGAACGCCAACAGGCTGTAGGGGATTTCCGGATTCAACTGAGCCAGGTACTCGGCTATGAAGGCAACCTCGTTCTCGTCCACATATCCTGGAACTAAAAGCGTACTGGCAATGAGAAGTGGCGGCTCCGGCCGACTCGGTATCAACTCACTCAGTTTCCTAAAGTTTTCCAGGGTCTGTTGATTGCTGACACCACACAAGGCATGGTGGATGCCAAGATCCCAGGCCTTGAGATCAAACTTGATGCACCCCCCGGATTCCAACGATAGCTGAGCCATCCTGCTCAAGGAGGGTTCTTGCATGGCGCCATTGGTTTCCCAACACACTCGCATTATGCGACCGGATGTGGACTCGACGGCGAGCTTCGATGCCTTAAGCGCGTGAAGAATCTGTGGCGTTGGATCACCGCCAAAATAACAGATGCAGGTAGTCTTATCTTGTACCGCTGAAGCCAACTTTCTGGCAGAGATCCTGTGTTTGGAGGAGGTCCGATCTTTGAATTGATGATTCTGGCAGTAGAGACAGTTGAAAGAACAGGCATGGTAGAACACGGCCAGATTGTTGTGACCGTGCTCAGGACCTCTGGTGACAGCATATTTGGGATAGCCGCAGCCCGTGCCGGCAGCGCAGACGAAATCGCCCACACAATTTGTGGGGAGCGGATCGTAGTAGTACGACAGGTTACCTTCGTGGGGCCGTCCGCCCTTGAGCTTGCCGCCCTCCACCCGTCGCAAACCACAGAAACCAACCCCACCCTCGGGTATACTGCACTGGTGGAAACAGAGCTGACAGGGGACTCCGTCTTCTGCCCGGGGAGGATCCTCCGGCAGACCATAGGGCTTGCGGCTTCGAGCATGAACACGCTTGATCTCCGGCCAGACCTGGTCAAAATGGGCCCGAATGCAATCCCCACAGAAGCCGATTACATTGGAGATGGTTAGACAGTTTTTGTGGCACAAACGGCAGGAACCCATGTTCGTTTGATCGAAGTCAAATGCAGTTTTGCCAAAACCTGTCATGGGTTCGCCTTCGAGAAGGTATTTCGAGAATCATCTCTGTCTTGTGTGCGTCGCCAGGTTCTACCTAAAGGGGCATGGAGCATTGGGTATGGAGCATGGGCCGCCTGGGTTTCGGATGGAACTCATCCACCGGATCACACACCCAACCATCCATTTTAATCATATCGCCTAACCGCTTCCAGGAAAAGGTCCAAGGCAGCTTCCCTGGTGGTTTCTGATATGGGGATCAACAAAACATCCTCTCTTTTCTTAATCCTTTCTATAAAGGTATTACCTTTTATGGCAATGGAACCAATAACTTGATGCTGTGAGGACAGAGACGCGATGAGGGTCTCTCGGAACAGGAAAGAGAAACACTCCATTTTTCCGATCTCGTCGATGACCACAATCTCATCGGCCCTGGAAGGTCGCATGGAGGGCACCGCGATTTGATCCAGATCCTGGAGGCTTACTCCATAACGTCCCACTCTGAATTTACTTCTAGTTCGGTAATGGGCCAAAATTCCGGTCCGGCCGTCCATCGTGGTTATGGAAAAACCCACCCGTCGGCCTCTTTCCTTGAGCTCCCTGGTGAAAAAGCCAGTGACCGGCTTATCTATCCTCCGGACTACTTTTTCAATTAGAGTGGATTTGCCGGATCTGGGCGGACCAGTAACGAGGATATTCTTGGCGGTCACGGAAATTCCTCCTGCTAAGCTTGCACCAAATTATTATATCCTAACGTTGCAAACCTGTGACCGGCCAAAACCGGTAAACTCGCACCAGAGTTCCGCCTTGGCGGGACGGACTTGCTCGCCTCCTCCAGGATCTCATGTACGATCAAGTACGCTTCGACCTACCCGAGACTGCGCGAGACCACATCTGGTGTACCCTGGCGCGTTTTTCCTCGGTACAGGTTTGCAACGTTAGGGTAAAATGTGATACTAGCCGACCAGGATCTAACGGCGACCGGCATCTCGATCAACACGGCGAGCAAGCCTTTTGCAAGGTAAGTCCACCCGCGGACGTGTGATCAGCCAGTCTACTATGAAACTGTATCATTCACTGCCTATGATTGAATATCTTAGAAGATGAAGGGAGAAAGTCTTCCTGAATCTTAGGGTACTGCGCAACGCTGAGGTTGAAGAATTCAGATGGCACTCTACCAAACCAGCGAGAAAGGAGGAGAAGGATGAAAGCGAAATACCTATCATTCGTCTTGGTGATCCTACTAGTTGCCTTTGGCGCTGGCAACGTGGCGGCTCACTGTGAGGTTCCCTCTGGCATCTATGATGACAACCTCAGAGCGGACCTCATTGCGGAGCATCTTACCACCATCGAAACGTCGATGAAAAAAATCATGGAGTTGAGCAGGCAAAATCCCGTAAACTACAATCAGCTTGTACGATGGGTTTCCAATAAGGAAGAACACTCCGATGAGATCCAGCACATTGTGTCGCAGTATTTCATGACGCAGAGGATCAAGTTGGATGCCAAGAAGTATTCAGAGAAGCTGACCGTGTTGCATAAGATGTTGATCTATGCCATGAAATGCAAGCAGACGACCGACCCGTCCAACGTGAGCAGGCTTCGGTCATTGGTGAAAAAATTTGAAATTCTGTATTTTGGCAGGAGTACTCGGTAAGGCTTGAACGCAAAAGACCGGGCCTCGACTTTTTTCTAACCCACCCGCCCAAGAAGTTTGGAGATTTCTGATGGACCTGAGCCTGGAGAATCTTCTCGCTCAGAAGGAGAATCTGGAACGGATCCTCGACAATCTCATGGAAGGGATTATCGCCCACGACAAGGAAAGGCGGATCCTATTCTTCAACCGGGCCGCTGAAGAGATAACGGGATACGCCAGGACCGATGTGTTGGGGAAGGACTGCCACGAGGCATTTGGGCGACCGTTTTGCGGCGGACGCTGCTCCTTTTGTGGTGAACCACCCAATTCATGGACCCGTGTGGACTATCCCCTCAATATAGTGAGCAAACAGGGCGATCCTCGACGAATCGAGGTGTCGGTTTCCGGAATGACCGACGAGAGCGGTTGCTTCGTGGGTGTTCTTGCGGCTTTTCGGGATGTGACCGATCTCATCGGTCTGAAAATACGATTGGGCCAGATTACCAGCTTTTCAGGCATCATCGGGCAGGATCACAAGATGCTTCAGATCTTTGAACAGATCCGGGAGCTGGCAACGAACGACTATCCGGTACACATTACCGGGGAAACCGGAACAGGTAAAGAGCTCGTGGCGGCAGCAATCCACAACGAGAGTCCGCGAGGTGGGGGACCGTTTGTTCCCATCAACTGTGGTGCCCTGCCAGAGGGTATACTGGAAAGCGAGCTTTTTGGTCACGTCAAGGGAGCATTCTCGGGGGCGATTCGCGACAAGAAGGGAAGGTTCGAACTGGCACACGACGGGACGATCTTTCTTGATGAATTGACGGATCTACCCAAGAGCATGCAGGTGAAACTCCTGCGCGTGCTCCAGGAAGGGACGTTCGATCGTGTTGGGGGGGAGAAGACCATAAAAGTGAACGTACGCGTAATCAGTGCCAGCAACCGGGAGTTGAAACGGGAGGTGGAGCGAAAGAATTTTCGCGAGGACCTCTACTACAGGCTGAATGTTGTGCCCATCGAACTACCGCCACTTCGTGAACGAAAGAATGACATTCCCCTTCTGGCTGAGAAGTTCCTGCAGCAGGCTGCCCAGCAGGCACAGAAATCAGTCGCTCTGTCGAGACAGGCCCTCTCTGCAATGATGGACTATGCCTGGCCCGGAAATGTTCGCGAACTGCAGAATGCCATCTATTACTCGTTGGTCAAATGCAAGGGTCGGGTGATTCGCCTCGAGAACCTTCCCATGGAGCTAAAGAACAAGAGATCTTGCCGGGGACCGGGGCGAAAACTCGATCCCGAATTGGTGCGAGCTGCCCTGGAAAGGACTGGCGGCAACAAGGCCAAAGCAGCGAGAGATCTGGGTGTGGGACGAGCGACCCTGTATCGATTCCTGGCGGAGTTTCCTGATGTCTCATGAGACAGATCTGTCTCAATATGAAATCTGATACGCTACCGCGTGCTTTTCAACAGTGTTATGATCTCAACTTGTTATCTTCAGCGACGCTCAAGGTGTCTCATATGTGTCTCACACGACCGTGGAACGGAGGATAGAGCTCGTACTCTAGTCACTACCTAACTATATAATATAATTTGTTTTTATTCGTTTGTTCACCATCCACTCCATGCTGGCACGGATCTTGGTTATTGTCCGGGTGATCATTTTGCTACTGTGGTTCAAGAAAAAGGGCACGTTGTAGGCTCTGAAATTACCGGCAACGCTGAGATGTAATTGGAGGAGAGGTGAGCATGGTAGAAAAACGACTGACCACCGGTATCGAGGTTCCCCCTGGTGTCTATCGCTGCAACGCCTGCGCCAAACAGTTCGAGGTGAGAAAAGATGAAGACAAGTTGCCTCAGTGCAGCGCCTGCGGTGGGTTTTCCTGGCGAACGTTGCGGTTGTCTGGCAGAGGTAATTTCAACCGGTAGAGTAGGAGGTAGGAATGAGCAAAAAGAGGTATGAGGTGAAAGCGGTATGTCCCAACTGTGCTTGTGGATCAATTTCCGATATGAGTGCCGAAGAGATCAAGGCCAAGACCATCGACGGGGACAACCTGGAGATTAACTGCCCCGAATGTATGGAGGTACATCGGGCCAATATCAAGTCGGCGTGTCCGGATTACGCCGAGGATTGTCATCTCTAGGCAGACTGTTGCTCATAACCAATCTGGGCCGGTTTTGGGAAGACTGGGGGAAACCACAAATACCACAAAGAGTCTAATGTTATTGTAACAATTTCCGTAGTGTTCTTTGTGGTGACAGACTACCCGCATATGTTGGGAAGGGATAGAGCCGGTTTGAGCTCCAATCCTTGGAGATTGACCGCGCATCTGGAAAGGAGCCAAGATGGCAAAGCCGGAAGACATGTACCAGTGCCAGACAGTGAACTGCGGTTGTATGTATGACCCGGACCGCGGCGACAGAAGAGGGAAAGTTCCCAAGGGAACACAGTTCGAGGGGCTGCCGGAGGACTGGAAGTGCCCGGTCTGTGGAGCCAGCAAGAAGGCGTTCAAACCACTGAGGGGACCCGGTTCAGTAGTTGAAGGAGGTACGTAAATAGTTTTGGTCAGAATCTTGTGGAGGAGCGAGGACTGTGTTGAGACCTTGCAGCGAGCCAATCAAAAAAACGCTCGAAATAGTGAATAGCATGCTCGACCTCGCGGACCAGGGTGAAGCGGTGCGTGAGGATGTGGGATGCGGAATACTTTATGCTGTCCTGCGTGATTCTGCGTACAAAATCAAGAAGCTAGCCGAGGCGGAGCGTGAAGCTCATGCCAAGAAGGGCTGGTGGTGAGGTTCAGAGGAGGTGAGATGATGGCTACTTTCAAGTGCACCACCTGCGGTCATGAGAAGGATGGAAGGTGCAAACCCCAGAAATGCCCGGAGTGTGGTGAAAAGAAGACCTTCGAGAAAAAGACTTGAATCTCAACGGCGATGGAGAAACCTGATGCGGATTGGCCCCTTGGACCTTTACAAGAAACTGCCCAAGACCAATTGTGGAGATTGCGGACCACCTTCCTGTCTGGCCTTTGCCACTCAGGTTGTGGGGTATGGCCATGAGCTGGAAGGGTGTCCTCACCTGGACGCGGCGACCCTGCGAGCGGTGGGCAGCGCACTTGAGGATCAGCGACAGAAGGGCATTTACGTCAAGAGGGAGAATCACACCATAACCCGTGAACATTTACGGGAGAAGATCAGGAACCATGACTTCAGAGCCATAGCTCCGGGGCTGGGGCTTGTCCATTCAGTGGACGGCGGTGTAGAAGCTCTAGAAGTGCCATACTTCGACCGGATTGTCACTATGAGGCATAGGGGCATCTGGAATGAGGGGGCAGAAGAGTTCGACCCCTGGGACGAGGTGCTACTGTACAACTACATCTTCTTCTCGGGTTCAGAACCGCTAAGCGGTAAGTGGGTGGGACTGGAAAGCTTTCCCAACTCTCTACCAAAGAAAGCCGCTCTCGAGGACGGCTGCCACCGTCGAATCAGTGAGGCCTTTGCTGGAGCACTGAAGAGGCTGGAAAGCGCGTGTCGCCGACTCGGAGGCAATGCGGGGCTAGAGAGCCATGGTGCTGACCTGGCTTTTCAGTTTCGACCGCTTCCAAAGATGCCGCTTTTTCTGCTGTTCTGGGATGAAGACCAAGAGGAGGGGTTCGAGGCGCAGGCCAAAGTGCTTTTTGACTCCGGTGCCATGGATTATCTAGATCTTGAAGGTCTCACGTTTGTGGCCGAGAAGTTGGCAGAAAGGTTAATTGCTACCGAAAGGAGGAACTTGATGTCTAAGAGCGAACAGAACTTGAGGGATGCGTTTGCTGGGGAGTCCCAAGCCAACCGGAAGTATCTCGCCTTTGCCAAGCAGGCTGAAAAAGAGGGGCATCCGCAGGTTGCCAAGCTTTTTCGAGCCGCGGGTGCGGCCGAGACCGTCCATGCACATGCTCATCTGCGTGCCCTGGGCGAAATTGGCAACACGGCGGACAACCTTAAAGTGGCTGTGGCCGGCGAGACCCACGAGTTCAAAAGCATGTATCCTGAGATGATCGAAACTGCTAAAGCAGAAGGTGAAAAGACAGCAGAGCGGTCCTTCACCTATGCCAATGAGGTAGAGAAAGTACACGCGAATCTCTATCAACAAGCCCTCGCCAACCTGGACAGCATCGAGGAGGTGGACTACTACGTTTGCAGTGTGTGCGGTATGACGGTTGAAAACGAGCCGCCTGACACATGCCCGGTTTGTGGTGCGCAAGCCAGCGCCTTTTTCAAGGTGGACTGAAACGATATTCTGCCAGAATCCGCCGGAACCCCAAGGGCAAATTCCATGTTGTGGGCCCCGGTAACCGAGCATTTCTGAATTTTTACAACTCGTTGACAGTAAACGAATTTTTGCAGGCCCGGGCGTCTGCCTCGCACATGCTTGCAGAGCCTTGGAAGTCGTGTCCTCCCCCGCGTAGCGGGATGTTAGATGACTGCGCACAGGGCTGACCAGCTTTGCCTGCAAGGATGCTCATGAGGAGTCAGTAGTCAGAATCCAGAATCTACAACTCGACTTGAAATGCGCGTGACTTTTATCCATTCAACGCGATAATCGCTCGAACGTTCATGCTCACCCTCTCTTTTTCTGGCTACTGGCTTCTTACTTTTTGTCTAACTCGCCGCCAGAGACCACTTGCGACCAACCTCTTTTGGGAGTAGATAAAAGCCGAATCGTTTAGGCGTGGACTACACTGCGTAAAACTCCGGTGGGTGCTCCGTCGGGATGAGTTTCTTCCACATAACACAGGAGGGATCGAAATGCTGACCATGGAAGACTTAAAGGCAGATCACGACATCATGGACTGTCTCGATCTGGAAATGACTCCCGAAAGGGCGGTGGCTCTCTATCTGGAGTGGGGTTCATCATGGGCTCATGGGCGAGATTTCGTCCGTTCAGCCGGCGATGTGAGCTGTTACTTCACCGTTGATACCTGGGAGGAACGGGCAAAGATCCTTTTGATTCGCCGGAGCACGGAGGATGGAGAACTTGTAGGAGAGGTGCAAGTGCCGAAAGAGCTTGTAGAGAGGGAAGTTGATTACTGGGGTGGAAAAAAGGGAACCTTCGGGATCAGTGAAGATCTGAAAGAATGGCTGCGCTCGCGATTGAGTTGAGAAATCCCGGACCGACGTTCCCGAGAACAAACAAAAAACCTTAAGAAAGTCGCTCAAAACAAGAGCCAACCTTCTTTCATGAGGTTGGCTTTAGTGTCTTGGCCCGCATTTCGCACGGATCGATTTACAATAACTTCATCACTTCCAGCCAACCTTTTCTTTCGCTAGTAGCCCCTTCAATTGCACTGGACGAACCCAGGACTTTCACCAAACCGCTCGTCTTCACTCCGTCCAGAACATCCGCAAAAACCCTGAAATCCTTAACTTCAGCGTTCAGCACTTCCTCCCTCAAACGCTGACGTTTCTCCTCGCTGTCGTTGGTCAGGTAGCGCACCATGGAAGTGTATCCCTTGGCGTCCGGCAGCAGATACCTGTCGATGTCTCCAATGGTTCCAATGATGCTCTTGGTCAGTTCTTCCTGTCTCAGCTCGGTGGACCGTAAGAATTTGGCGGTCCGGTCGAATGTTTCCAGGGTGTCCAACAGATTGGGGTCTCTGTAGGAAACGAAGGTCAGGGTACCGGAAAGGTTGTTGAAGAGACAAAAGGCACCGTAAGCTCCGCCCCGCACTCGCACCTGGTCCCACAACCAAGCCGTGCGCAGGAAGCGGGATATGACATGAGATGAGCCGTGCAGTCGGTAACCCAGGTCGTAAAGATTCGCTCCCTTGCCAACATAGTTGACCTGAGCAGGGATGGTCATGCCCTCAAAGCGCGGTAACTCCTGGGCCGACCAATCAAACGTATGAACCGGCCCTGACGGCAATGCATCCAAGAACTCATCCAGATGGGGTTCGAGGGTTGCCAGATCATGGTCTCTGCAGGTAACGTTGATGAGCATGTTCTCCCGGTTGACGAGCAGGCGATGCATCTGTTCCAGACGTGATAACACTGCAGGCCAGTCCTCGTCGACTCTTCGGGCAAGATCCCTCAGGAAGGCCAGGTAACTCACGCCTTTCATCTGCTCAGCAACCCAGTCGGCCATATGGAAGTGCGCGCGCAGCCTTAAATTAACCATCAGATGCCCTTCGGGTACCAACCTCTGCTCCTGACGGGCTTTCTCCTCCATTACCATTTGTCGGAAGCGCTCCTGGTTATCAAGCTGCACGGTCGAAAGCACATCTCCCAAGATAGTGACAAGGTCACTGCTTCGCGACCGAATCGCTTTGCCGCGTAGAAACAGCCAAAACGCGCCTTCATCTTTCCCGCTGACGGCCGAGGCAAAGGATTGGGAGTAAATTCCTCCCGTGTGGCGGCCTATGCGCTGCGTGAGCGCGACAAAATCCTCTTCCTCGGTACCCAGTTCAAGGAGAGCTCTACCGAATAGGGGCACATATGGCAGGTAATCCTGCTCTAGGCTGAGCAGGTTGAAGGCCATGTCCAGATAAACGATACCGCTCGTTTCAAGATCATGGAACAGTCGCCGGGTTCCTCTGTTTTCCGTTACAGTCAAGGGGATTGTCTTGTTCTCTTTGTCCAGATCGGAAAGCTTTAAAGTCGGGATCGTGGCCAGGGCTTCAGGAGTATCCGGGGTTTCTTGGAGACGCCTGAGCTCCAAGGTTTGCTCGATGACCTCCCGTAAGTCGTCTTGTTCCATAGCTGTTTGGATGGTGGCAAGACGTTCTCTCTCTTCCCTCTCTTGATTGTCTGTAAGATTGGGGTCAGGCTCCAAGATGAGACTGCTGCGGTGTTGGTTCTCCAGGAAGAAACGATCAATCAAGGTTTCAAAGAACCCAGGGTTGGCGGCAAGTTGAGATTTCACCCCAGAGAGAGGGGCCTCAAAGGCGAGTAAGGCAAGAGGGTCAGCGTCATGGAGCCACGTGGTAAGAGCACGCAACATGAACAGCAGTCCCTGAGGATAGTGTTGAGCATTATTCTCCCGCAGCCTGAATTCTACGGTGTTGAGCGCTGCTTCCACAGTCAAAGGATCTATACCCTCCCTGGCGAGCTTGGTCAGGGTTTGAACAATAAGACTCTCGACCCGTTCGGCGTCCGCGACGTCTATTCCCTTGAGTCCGGTTGAAAAATACATCTGACGCAGTTCGTCTTCCAATCCCACGCCGGCAAGATCGTCACCCAGGCCGGAGTCAATGAGTGCTTTGCGCAGAGGTGAAGCAGGCATGCCAAGGAGAATGTAGTCCAGTATTCTTAAAGCGAAATTTGTCTCGGCATCTGCGGTCTCCGCGAGTAACCAGTTCATCGTGAACATGCCTTGTCTCCCGGAGCTGACATCGTCACCTGCTGCAAAGGGACGGACCACCCGCTCGGGCTTTTCAAACTTCGGCTGCAAAGGTATGGTCGAGTCAACTTCCTGCCAGTCGAAGTCTTTGAGATAATCATCCAACAGGCGAAGACGTTGCTCCGGGTCATCATTACCGTAAACGAAGATGCGGGAGTTGGAAGGGTGATAGTATCTCTGGTGAAATGATTTGAACTGGTCGAAAGTGAGTTGGGGGATGTGCTTGGGGTTTCCCCCTGAATCCAGTCCGTAGGAATGACCCGGGAAGAGTGACTGTTGGCTGTATTCGCCGAGGACTCTGTCCGGTGACGAATAGGCCCCCTTCATTTCGTTAAATACGACCCCTTTATAGGTGAGTCGATCTTTCATCTGTTCCAAATCAAGATGCCAGCCCTCCTGTTGGAGTACGAACGGAGTCAGACGCGGATAAAGCACAGCGTCAAGATAGACGTCGATCAGATTATAGAAATCCTGCAGATTTTGGCTGGCCACGGGATAGCAAGTCTTGTCAGGATAAGTGAAGGCATTGAGAAAGGTCTGGAGAGAGCCTTTCATCAGTTCCACAAACGGTTCCTTGAGTGGATATTTTCGGGAACCACAGAGCACGGAATGTTCCAGAATGTGCGCCACACCGGTTGAATCTGTGGGTGGAGTGCGAAAAGTGATCCCGAAAACCTTGTTCTCGTCATTGTTCATGAGGGACAACAGCTCAGCACCGGACTTAACGTGTCGGAATAACGCTGCCCTTGTCTGCAATTCAGGAATATCCTTTTCAGTGAGCAGTTCAAATCCGTGTCCGATTTTCATACGTTCCTCCATACGACAATCTGTTTTCACACCGAGAGACCGGTCCTCCGGGCCAGATAGTATCCATCCGGAAATCAGAGATTCTCGGATGGAGCAATGAGCAATCAGCTGTCAGCTCGAGATGAACCCCGCCCCTACAGAAAATAGTCGGCTCCCTCGGGTCATCCGCAAATATTTCCGTCGCCATTATCGATACCGCTTCGTAATCTAAGCATCGAATCGGTTTGGTACAACCCGCTAATCGAAGGACCCCAGCGTCGCCCCCCAAGCTGTCGTGGGCCACAATACTCAACTAATACAGTTCATTGCAGACTCATCGAACGATCTCTAAACTGATATGGGAATCGCGCCAGCCTATTGCATGATAGATGCGCGATAAGACCGTCGATCTTTATGTCATAATTAACACAACAGTTCAACCTCCAATAGATTGTTGTTCTCTTCACGGGCAATGACACGTCATATGTCACAGTTGACATAACTGTTTTTTATTGACAGGTCGGTCGGATGTGTTATTGTTGTACCCAATTTTCAATCACCAACTAATCATTTGTTGGTAATTCAGAATACATTCTTTTCTAACACTCAGAGGGCAGCCAGACGGCCCTCCATCCTCTTTGGCGGGGACAATTCCTAATTGATCCGGTAACTGACACCGGCTTGATCTGAAGGAAGTTCTCACTTGTTGTGCGCCTGTCTCGTCGCTTTTCTGACCAGCTATGTTGAGATTGCAGTGGTTTTAGGGCTGAGTGACACTGCTGTTTGCTGACCTTGTTTTGTTGTTCAGTTCACTTGTTTACCGATTTGCCATAAACAGAGAGACTGCTTGCGGTCGTCTCCTTTGAAACCATCAAACTAACGATTAGAGGAGGATTAGATTTACAGCAGCAGCCATTGTTCTTTAGCTTACCATGAAAGGGGGTGTTGGGAACTCGTTGGAAAGGTGCGCGAAGTGTACCGATAGCATGTGAAAGGAGGGGGAATTAATCCTATGCAGATTACGAGAAGAGATTTTGTGAAAATCTCTGGTGCTGCAGTAGGCGGTCTGGCACTCGGTGGTTTGGGTTTCAACCTGGCTCCTGTTAAAGCCCACGCCCAGATTCTGAAAATTAGCTGGGCCAAGGAATCCACCACCATCTGCCCCTACTGCGCGGTGGGTTGCGGCATCATTGTCCACACCGCTAGAGATGGATCAGGCAAGGTCATAAACACGGAGGGCGACCCAGATCATCCCATTAACCAGGGTTCACTCTGTGCCAAAGGAGCAGCTCTCTCTCAGTTCGTGACGAGTGATGACCGAATCAAGACGGTGCTCTATCGAGCTCCGTACAGCGAGCACTGGGAGGAGAAATCCTGGGATTGGGC
>CP070692.1:1741640-1756080 GCA_020353215.1 Deltaproteobacteria bacterium | reverse complement strand
CCGATGGCGGGCTCTGGTGCGAGTTTACCGGTTTTTGCCGGTAACAAGCTTGCAACCTTGGGGTGGAGTTAATGATACCTGCTTCTCCCGATAACTCCGCAAACCACTCCTAGAATTCTGACCTCGCAGTTTCTAAGAACAATGGGCTTCAACCCAGGGTTTGCCGGCTGCAGTCGGATATGATCGGGTTCAATGTAGAATCTCTTCAGAGTTACTTCCTCGTTGTTGATCATTGCCACCACGGTCTCGCCATTTTCTGCAGTCTCCCTGGCCTCGATAATGATATAGTCACCATCGTGGATGTTCTCGTCCACCATGGAGTTGCCTTCCACCCGAAGCGCGTACGTCTCGAATCGACCAACCAGGTCCTTCGGGATAGAGACCGTCTGCTGGTAAGGCACGGCTTCAATCGGATGTCCTGCGGCCACTGTGCCCAGAACTGGAACCTCAACCGATTCGGCCAAAACGTCAAAGCGCATCCAGTTCCAGTCGACTATGGAAAGAGGTTTCTTGCGAAAAGGCAAAAGTTGCGCTCCCACGGTAACCTCCTGTAGACCAAATGATGTAGGAACTGATCATCGTAAACCAGGGCATAGCCATTGAGGTGATAATAGATACCAGACAAATGTATGGAAAGTCAAGGAGTAAAATGCCAAGACTTTCCCCAAAAATGCCATTAGCGACCCAGGCATATGGGAAGGCTACTCCACAACGAGCAATTGAAGCTCCCAGGGAGGAGCTTCGAAATGTAAGGAAGAAATCCTATTCTATTGTAGTTTGCTCACTATCCCCGTATTCTCGCTCATGGAGCGGGACTGGGAATACGCTCGCGGCAGCGTTCTCGCCCCCCAACGGGGGCGCCACGCTCGGGTTAGCTCACATACCAAACTCAGTCCGTCATCGCGGTAAGAATTTGCCGTTTACAGACTTCGATTTGCCGAATCCGCTTTCGATTTCTTATGTTTATTCTCCGACAGGTTTCGAGTGCGAGTTCTCAGAATCCAACAGTGTTTTCGCGCAAAACTTCAGAACTGCATCAAACCGCCGGTTGATCGGACAGCCGGCCCGCTCCCACCACTCTCTTGATATCGTCCACCACGAGATACAGGCTTGGAACCAGCACCAGGATAATCATCGTGGCGAAGACGATTCCGAATCCCAGCGAGATGGCCATTGGGATCAGAAACCTGGCCTGGCGGGAGGTTTCGAAAATCATCGGTGCAAGCCCTCCAAAGGTGGTTAGGCTTGTCAGTAGAATCGGCCGAAATCGGTGGATCCCGGCCTCTCGAATAGCTTGGTGTGTTCCCAGGCCACCCCGCTGCTTCCTGTTGGCAAATTCGATCAGCACCAGTGAGTCGTTGATAACCACCCCGGCGAGGGCGACCACACCGAACATGCTCATGACGCTCAGGCTGTATCCCATGATCAGGTGGCCGACCACAGCCCCCACGATCCCGAAAGGAATGGAAATCATGATGATGATCGGCTGGATATAGCTGTTGAATGGCACGGCCAGCATGGCGTAGATGACAATCAGCGCCAGCATCATGCCCCTCATCAGGCTTTGCATGCTCTCGCGTCGGTCCGCCTGCCGTCCTTCAAAACTGAAGGTCAAATTGGCATATCTCCGCTGGAGAACGGGAAGGATCTCCGCTTTCAATGAATGCAGGATCAGGCCGGCTCTGCTCCTGGGACGAACATCCGCTGTCACGGTTACTATCCGGCGACCGTCCCGTCGATCGATGCTGGTGTAGGCGCGGCCGCGATTGATGGTCACGGCTTCTCGTAACGGTATTTCCGACCCTGATGGTGTGCGAAGGATCATCTCTTCCAGATTGTACTGCGAAATCCGTTCCGCTCGCGGCAGGCGAACCATCACTTTGACCTCGTTCCGCCCCCGTTGCTGGCGGAGGGCCTCGGCGCCGTAGTAGGCGTGGCGGACCTGACGAGCGACTTCCTCTGATGTGAGCCCCAGGCTTCTACCTTCCGGGGTGATGCGGAAATCGAGTTGCTGTTTTCCCGGCGAAAACCCATCGTCTATGTCCTCGGCCTCTGGATAGAATGCCAGGGCCGCAGCCAGATCCGCACTGGCTCTCTCCAGAACGCGAACATCGCGGTGACTGAGCTCGACAGAAATAGCTGCCCCTCTGCCAGGACCCCCAGCGTCGGATTCAAACTTGACTGATTCGAGCCCAGGAATTATTCCCACCTCCGTGCGCCACAGTTCCGTCAACCGTGCTGTGGAAATGGGGCGCTCTTTCGGCGGGGTCAGATACAAACGCACCTCCGCTCGATTGCCTTCAATTACGGCAAAGATGCCCTCAGCGAGTCTTTCGCCCCCGTGTTGCGATATGACTCTCTGGGCCGAAGTCACCAGTCTCTCTTGGACCTTTTCGGTATTTTGGAATGCTGTGCCGAAAGGAAGGACCGCCGTTACTTTGGCGTAGTCTGACTCCAGCTTGGGAAAGAGTTCAAATCCCATTCTACCGCTCTTGACGTACCCTACCGTAATGGCTAGTACAGCAAAACCGATTGAGATAGTCACGTAGCGGTATCGGAGCGCCAAGTCAAGGAAAGGGCCGTAACGGGTGTGCACCATTCGGCTGAAGAAGCGGCTGAAGTGCTGTTGGCAGGTATGAAGCCATCCCAAAACCCCACCACGAGCGGTTACTTTCTGGTGGCCGATGTGAGCCGGGAGAATGAACAGGCTTTCGATCAAAGAAATTGTAAATACGCTGATCACCACAATGGGTATCTGCTTGAAGACCTTGCCCACAAAACCGGGGATGAACAGCATCGGCATGAACGCCACCATGTTCGTCAGCACGCTGAAGGTAATGGGCATCGCGATTTCCCGAGCACCTCTCACGGCCGCTGCAAACCAGGGGAGTCCCCTCTGATGGTGGTGATAGATGTTCTCTCCCACCACGATGGCATCATCCACCACGATTCCCAGAGTGACGATAAAGGCAAACATGGACACCAAGTTGATGCTGAGCCCGAAGACCGGCAAAATAAGCAAGGAGCCGAGAAACGATATGGGAATGCCCAGGCTCACCCAGAAAGCCAGGCGGGCTTCCAGGAAAATGGCCAATAGAAGGAACACCAGACCCAACCCCAGGTACCCATTGCGTAACAGCAAATCCATGCGCTGTTGATAGATCTTGGACCGGTCGTTGCGAGTTTCGAGAGATAGACCCGTTGGTAGAACCTGGCGGTTAATGGCCGCCAGTTGTCGTCTCACCGCCTCGGAAACGGACGTGGGAGTCTGATCCCCCACCCGATAGACTTCAATCATTACCGCCGGCTTGCCATTGTAAGTGGCAAAATTGTCGGTTTCTTCGAATCCGTCCCGAATCGTCGCTGTATCTTCCAGCAGGACCCGGCTGCCATCCCGAGTGGTAACAATTGGTACGTGAGCGAACTCCCGTCCATAGTCCCGTCGATCCTTCATGCGGACCAAAATGTCACCGCTTTCGCTCTTTATCGCTCCACCTGGAAGCTCCACGGATGCCCGCCGGATCCGTTGTGCAACCTCGCCGAGTGTCAAGTTATAGGTGCGAAGGTTGTCCTGTGGAATCTCGATGCTGATTTCGAGGGAACGTACGCCGACCAGTTCCACCTGGGTGATGTCCGGATCTTGAAGGAGGCGATCACGAACCACTTCAGCCAGTTCCCGGAGCACCCACTCACTTTGATTCCCGAACAGAGCCAGAGAAACCACGTATCGTTTGCGTTTGGCAATCACCACCTGCGGTTCTTCCGCCTCCTCAGGAAACGAGGTGATCCGATCCACCTCGTTTTGAAGCTCCTGAGCGATCGCCTGGATATCTTCGCCCTCGCGGATTTCCACCGTGACTCGAGCAACGCTTTCTTCGGCCGACGCAGTGATTTTCTTGACTCCTTCCAGGTCCGCGATGGCCTCTTCGATGGCAAGGAGAATCCCCTTTTCTATCTCTTCAGGACTTGCTCCGGGATAAGGAACGGTAATGTTCACCCTATCGAGCTCGAAATCGGGAAAAACTTCTTTCTTGATCTTCAGGCTGAAGATAATTCCGCCCAGCAGGAGCACCACCATCAGCAAATTGGCAGTGACCGAGTGGCCAGCCATCCAGGAGATGGCGCCGCGGAAGCGTTCTTCTGTTTCCGCTCTTTTCATGATCTCTTCTTATACTTCAATCATTAAAGCCACATTCTTTGAGAGTGGCCAGAGGTTAGAAGCTGTGCGCGGCCAGACTTATCCACTCGCCATCTCCGGTGATCGCTCCGGTTTCCGTGTGTCTGCGCCTGCCACTTGGACCTTCATGCCCGCCACCGGAGCGGCCAGATCCGACACGATCAATCGATCTCCCGGTTTCAAGCCCTGCTTGAGAAACACCGTTTGTCTATCCTTCCAGATGGTTCTTACCGGGCGAATTTCCAGAGTTGAATCGTTTCCGACCACCCAGATGGTATCATTGTCCCTCAAGGCGACCCGAGGGATGCGAAACACGCGCTTCAGCGGCGAGCCTTCAATTTCAACACGAACGTAATCTCCGATTAGCAAGGGGCGAGTCGTTTGGCCTCTAACTTTCAAGTCCAGCGGGTCCTTGACAGCGGCCACAATACGTGCCATGCGTCCCTCGGTCTCCAGGTCCCCGAGGAGCTTGATGACTTCGCCGCTGCGCTCGTAGCCACTTCGATGAATCACCCGCACCTTTGCCCCCTTTTTCCCAGTTCGGTCGGGAACGGAGACCCATCTCAGGTAGTCTACTGGCACGGAAATCCGGATCCAGTATTCGTCCACGCCCACCAGTTCAGCGAGACGGTCCTGTGGTGTAACCAGGGACCCGATCTCGACATTTTTGGTGCGAACGATGGCATTGAAAGGTACCCGGACGGACGTCCGTTTGAGGTTCAGTTCCGCCTGCTTCAGTTCCGCGTGATCAGCCTTCAATCTCGCTTGTGCCGCAGCCAACTGCGGCTCCTTGGCCACCAGTGCCGGCGGTTCTTCGTTGGTGCTGGGCTCATCGGCATAGAGCAAACGCCATTCCTCCGTCGCTGCAGCGGCCTCTTCTTCGGCAAGCTCAAGACGGCTTTCTGCGTCTTTCACCTTGGCTTCGGCCAATGTGACCGCCAGTTGATAATCCACCGGATCGATTCGCAAAACCTCTGCGTCTCCTGTTATATAGCCGCCTCCGATGAACTCGGGGTGCACCGACACAACTTTCCCTGACACCTGTGATCTGAGTACCACCTCCCGGGCCGGAACCACCGTGCCCATGGCGGGAACCGTGACGCGATGGTCCTCCGGTTGAACCACCTGCACTTCCACCACAGGAATGACCTGCGCCGGCGGACGCTTCCTGGCCTTGGGGGCTTTGCGGCTAATGTAAGTCGCGCCGACGAGACCGGCGGCTAACAGGAGGAGAGACAAGAGGAGGTTAAGGAGACGCCTCTTCTTAAGCGACGTTGGTGCCATTGTTCTGCCTTCGATTTGCTCGGACTGCTTGTCGGTCATCGGCTCTGTCATTGGGTAGCAACTTTGATCGGATCCATTTCAGCCCGACGTCACTTGCCATCCGGGCTGGGAGTCCTCACGCGCCCCGTGTGAGCACGCTCCGCCGGAAGACTCCCTCCAAGATGATTATAATGTGGCTTTCGCAAAAACTAAACCATTTAGCCCCAATTCTGTTTAATTAGTGCGTTGATGCCAAAATCCGTTTACACATACCCTCAAAGTTTATCCCTCTCCCCTAGCCCGGATGTTTCATGAATGGTCTACTGCGACCACGGATATGGCCATCCTTCCGGGCGTCCTCGGGTATCGAACCCTGCGACGTACCGTTCAGGTACGCCTCGGGTCCAATACCCTGCGATTGCCCGGTGGCAAGCCCATCTCCATGGTCTCGTCACAGCAATTCATGAAACATCTGGGCTAGCGTTGATCATGTTTCACATCTGCTGCTGAAGACAGGGTGTACGGAGTTGAGTCGTACCCATCCAGGGTGCCCGAAATTCCTCCCCCTCGTCGAAGATCCCGCTCTGCGGGGACAAGGGAAGATGAAGGTGGGATTTTCAGATGGACACTCGTCTAACATACATGTGGAAGAGCCACTTGAGACTTTGATTTCTTTGAGATCCCTTGTTGATCTTTTTGGTTGTTTGCGTTAAATCACACGGGAAATCGTAAAATGGATGCAAAGAATGAAGGTTATAAAGATCGGCGGTGGCTCTCTGAAGGATGGTGAGAGCATCGAGCATATTCTTAATCTTATCGCTTCTCGAGGGCAGGGCAATATCTTCGTGATCTCAGCCTTGAACGGAGTCACCGACGCCCTGATTGACGGCATGTATGCGGCCTTGGACAATGAGAACTCCATCGCTCGCATTGTCAATGACTTGAAGAGTAAACACACACGGGTCGCTCGCCATCTGATCTCCTGCTCTGACGGTTTTGAGGAATTCCGTCGCGATCTAGACAGATCTCTCAGCGAGCTCGACCGTCTGTATTACGGTCTCAATTTCACTCGGGAGATCACACCGAGAATGAGAGATATGATCAGCAGTTATGGCGAACGTTTCGCAGTGGAGTTGTTTGCTAGCGCCCTTCGCTGTAGAGGTACCAGCGCCACATACCGCATGCCAGAAGAAATCGGCTTGTACACGGACGGCAAATTCGGAGACGCTACTGCAAATCTGCGCAAAACAACCAACAATCTGCAGTTACACCTGACCCCCTTACTGAAAGAGGGTACGATTCTCTTTCTTCCTGGCTTCTTCGGGATAAGTGAGGCGGGTGACATCACTACTTTTGGCCGTGGGGGCAGCGACTATTCGGCCGCTGTCGTGGCTGTGGCCATGCAGGCCGAGACCCTGGAGATATGGAAGGACGTAGACGGTTTCATGAGCGCTGACCCTAAATTCGTCCCCGAAGCGCAACTCATACCGGTTCTCTCTTATGAGGAAGCCGCAGAACTATCGTACTTTGGTGCTAAGATTCTTCACCCCCGTACCGTAGAACCACTCAGGAAAAGCAAGCTAACGATTAACATCAAGAATACCGTGAATCCTGACGGACCCGGGAGCCTGATCACTGCAAGAAGTCCCCGGCCAAAAAAAGTGATCAAAAGTGTCACTCATGACACGGATATTGGTATCCTTAAAATACATGCTTCAGCAGTGGGGGCTCGGCCCGGGATTTTGGCCCAAGTGGCTGGTCAGCTCACAGAAAGAGGCATCAACATCAAATCCGTAGTTACCTCTCAAACCTGTATCAGCCTCTTACTGGCGCGCAGGGACCTGGAAACTGGACGCGAGGCCATCAAGTCCTTGAGGCCCAGGCCCTTCAGACGTCTGGAGAAAGTCGATGATGTGGCGCTGGTGGGCATCGTGGGCGAGGGTCTTGCCAAACGAGAAGGAATTGCAGCTCGCTGTTTTGCCGCGGTAGCGGGCTGCAAAGTCAATGTCGAGATGATTTCATTTGGCCCTTCCCGAGTGGCACTTTACTTTCTGGTAAGAACCCGAGACCTGCATAGCGCCGTCAACGCAATTCACAGCACCTTCTTCTCCGTACCACGCTGCCATTGAGCTCTGAGCCTGCTCAAATCCACTATGCCATCCGGGCCATTGCCTCATCCAAAAGGGAATATGTTCGCTCCAAATCGTCAAAGGATCGATGTACCCAACGACTTCCCCAATAGAAGTTACAGCTGGTCTCGGCTACCAAGATGCGATCATACGCGTCTATGATCAATTGCCGAACTTCTTCCGGGTTGTGCGACTCCTGTCCCCGTTCGTCAAAAACCTGTTTCACTCTCTGGTAATACCCACTGGCATCTCGTACCGCTTCCCAGCCTTTTCTCTGAAGGAGTGACCCGGTCCATTGAAGGAAGTCGCCACCCCAATGGTGTCCGGTGTTCCAGGCCCCCCGATGCACCTCCACCTCCTCCGTGGGAGGGTGCATCTCCAGGTACTGGCTAATGTGAATTGGGGTAAAGCCGAGAGTCCCCTTCCTGTATCGATTCAGGATCGTATGGTAGAAGTAGCCCCAGAAGCCACTCTCAACATGAGTGGTGCGAAACCATCCTCCGTTTTCACCATCAGTCCAAGTCGTGACCAACGCCGGGAAATCACAGAACTTCGTTCTCTCATAGAGTTCGTGCTGAAACCAACCGGGATCCAGTCCCGATTCCTGAGCGTCAGAGAGTTCCCGGTCACGTGGAACAACAATGATTTCATCTCCGTCGTAGCGAGCAAGGTACGGTCGATAGCGAAGCTCCTCCCAGCGCATCTCACGCTTCGGCTTGATATACCAGCTGTCAACGATCACGTACCTGTAACCGTTCCTTTTCAGCACAGGGATCATCTCCATGCAGAAGCCCAACTCGGGAGGCCAAAATCCCTGAAACCAATCTCGCCCCAGAAGATGCCGGCCTAAGCCGATCCACCAAGATGTCTGAGCATCCCAATCAGCAGGCGGAATCAATGGATAGACGGGATGATAGAGACCGGTGCCGACGAATTCGATTGGCGAGTTCTTAAAGCGATTCAGCATATCTTCTATGTTCACCACATCATGAAAGGTATTACGTACCGCGGCATCTTCCAGCTGTTTCAGCAGGGTGCCAGAAAAGCTCATGTGAAGCCTGGCGACATCCTCGTATCCTTCCAACATACGGGTGTTTCGATCGTAACACCAGAGGATTTGCTTTGCCTCCCACCTTTCGTTTGAATTATGCAAGGCAATAAGATTTCCGAGAGGCTGATGCATATTGAGTCCGAGTGCATGATAAATCTCAGCCATATGGAGTTCCTCCATACATGTACGGTTTTCTAGAGTAGGTTCTTCCTGGATTTGCTCAGGTCATTTGGCTGCTCTGATTCCCGGTACGCCAACCAATCAAAAACCAGGTGGGGTGCACTACATAGCGCATCTAAGCAACCTCTTGTGAGTGGCTTTCCCGAATCCCGTAATAAACTGGGGAAAAACTTCCGTCGGGACAGGTGACTGCAGCAGCAACGCTGAAACGATGCTCTTTTGTCGTGTAGGCCATCCCGTCCCTACACAGCTCTTCGTATCGCGTCGTATAGCACCGGTTCAGATTCCTACAGAAGCTCAAAATCCTTCGCTGCCTCTCTACAGCTGCGGTAAGGATAACTATCGAAGGGAATTCAGACCGGTGGGCCTCGGGCAATTAAGATGGTTACATCTGGGTAAAACGCAAGCAATGAAAACCCCAAGCCCCCAGAGCAACATACAGACCCTGATAACGCATCTCATCACCGTTTCTTTCGTAGGCTTCGCCACGCAAGTGATCAGTTAGTTGCCATTGCTGTCCAGCAAGTTCACCCCATGGCAGGTGAACGCGACCCTGTGCGTTTGAGTTCGACATATTCACCACGATAACCCAACGCTCACGGCCTTTTGCCCAGCACCAGGCCACCAGACTGCTATGGCCATCTCCTCCCTGCCCCTCGGTGGGCTCACACAGCCGCCATTCACCATCTCGAAAGACCTGCGCGTTGATCACCTCCAGTAGCTTCCGGTAGAACGCATGAAGATTCAAATCCGTGTGCTCCGGGGGACGGCGCCTCAGTTGCACCGGGAGCTTGACCTGTCGCCCTTCCAGCTGCCCCTCGTGGAGCAGCGTTGCTCCAGGCAGGGTGGCAATGGTCAGGGCCGCTAGTCGAGACCGTGTCGATCCGAAGGTGGAAGCCGCACGCGGCTCGTCGTGATTCTCTATGAAACGGACCAGCTTTTGCTGGTAGCCTAAATCCGCCAGCAGGTGGAGCCGGAGACTCCTAGCGGTGTCACTGGCGAGACGATCATAGAGCCGCTTGTCGTAGCAGTAATCGAATCCCAGCTGTTGCAGCTCCCATTCCAAATCCCAGTACGCCTCGGCCATGAATAGAGCTGAGGGGTGTTTCTCACGCACGCCGTTTAGTACCTGGGACCAGAACTCCAAGGCTGGACGGTCTCCTGCACGCTGTCCCCAGGTTTGCTCGAAAATGCGGTTGAGTAACAACATCGCCATATCGCAGCGCAGGCCGTCGCATTGATCAAGAATATAGCGGAGTGTCTCTATCAAGGCCTGACGAAGCCCCGCATGAAAACCGTTGAGTTGCACGGTGTCTGTCCAGGGAGGAAAGTAGGGATCACGTCCGTGGGCGAAAACTCTTTCACCTGTCTGGAAGAATTCCTCCGCTTTCTCTTCCAGATCCTCGGAATCGCCTTGAATCAAATATTCCGGGTGCTCAAAAACCCAAGCATGATCCAGCGCCATGTGGTTGGGCACGAAGTCCAGTATCAAACGAATGTCCCGCTGGGCCAATGCCGCGCGGGCAGTGGCCAGCCCTGCCGCCCCTCCGAGGTCATCACTCACCTCGTAGCGGTATATGCTGTAGGGCGATCCAACCACGTCTTCCTGATTGAAATCAGGCAGGGCCCGGCGGTACTCGCCTTGCAGCCCTTGGTGCTCCTGTGCTATTCGGGCGGATTCCGGACTTCGTTGCCATACTCCCATGAACCACACCCCATCAACTCGCAACGACGCTATTGCGTCCCACTCATTCGGTGGAACCGTCGCCAGAGTGATCCGATCGTGACCGCCCTTACTCAATTCGTGCAGCCAGACCAGAGTGTTGATCTCATAGATAACAGGATTCTTCCGCCAGGGGGTAATAGGCATATGTTTCTGAGAGCTGAGACGAGTCTTCACTGAATTTCGGCAGCAATGTCCTCCCCGCACAGCGGGATCTTCTATGGGCGTGGGTTCTTTATTACAAGTGACTTCGGTTTCCGTGCGCCGGGTGGTCGAACCTCCCTCGACTCAGGAAAAGGAGCGGTAGTCAATGTGTGGGAAGATGTTGTCTTTGGCCTCTATTTCTGAGAGCCCGGCCTCATCGATTCTTCCAGATTCGATGGAACTGCCGAGCTTATAAAGGTGGGTCAAGTGGGCTCTCGTCCTTCTGGTTGCATACTCCGCCATGGCGCCGGAATGAATCATGAAGGCCCAATCGCTGGCCTGGGCCAAAAGCAACTCTCTCGCTGCCTGATTGAGAGCCCGCAGTTTCAAGCCTTTGGCCTTGGGATTACTCTTGGCTAGCCTCTCCATCAAATCCGCCCCACTGTGCAGGTGGCGATAAATCCAATCGTTTCTTCCATTGAGCCATACTTCGTTGAAGCCTTTGTAACCCCAGCTGGATGTGGATGGTGTTGAAGCCTGGTTGACCGGATATCCTTCCAGATATTCGGAAAGTGTAATGAGCCTGATTGTCTCTTGCTCGATGGCGATCTTGCGGACGAGATAGTTGAGCCAGTTCGGGCCTTCGAACCACCAGTGGCCAAGCAGTTCCGCATCGTAAGGCGCAACGACGATGGGCTTCCGGTTCATCAAGGAAGCCAGATGTTCAATCTGTTTTTGCCGGTTGAACATAAAGTTGCCTGCGTGGATCTCTGCTTTTCTTTCCGCCCACTCGGGAACATAGACTTCTTTGTGATTGGTGGTGCCGGTAATCCGGTAGTACTTGATCCCCGTATCGATTCGGATGCCGTCTCTATGAATGTAAGGCTTGATATATTCAAAATCCAGATCATAGCCAATGTCTCGATAAAACTCGCGGTAATCAAAGTCTCCAGGATAGCCTTCATTAGAACTCCAAACCTGTTTTGATGACTCCGGGTCACGCCCGAAGGCGGCGACTCCTGACGGGCAATACAGCGGCGCGTACACACCGTATTGTGGTCTCGGGGAAGCTCGGGTTATCCCATGCGTTTCCAGGATCGTGTAGCGAACCCCGTATTTTCTGAGGAACTCGTCAACCCCGGAATAGTAGGCACACTCTGGTAGCCAGAAGCCTTTGGGCGTTCGACCGAACACGTGTCGATAAAATTCAATTCCTACACTGATCTGCGCTTGCACTGCTTTCTGGTTGACCGAGAGCAGCGGAAGGTACCCATGAGTGGCGGCGCTGGCTATTATCTCAATACTTCCGGCGTCCTGAAGCTCCTTGAACGCTTGCACTAGATTCTGATTGTATCGGTTGACGAATGCTTGGCGGATCTTGAGAAACCCCTGGTGGTACATACGAGCGAGGGCGTTGAACTCGGGCTTCGACCTGGTTCGATCAATCTCCCTTTCCGCCAGTTCTATTGAGCGCTCAAGTCTATTCAGATAACGTGATTGCAAAAACGGATCAAGCAGCATCGATCCCAGAGTTGGAGTCAAGGAGAAGGTGAGGCGGAAATCCACCCCATGTTCCAAGAGACTCTCCAGAACCAGAAGCAGAGGGATGTAGGTCTCTGTCACTGCTTCGTAGAACCATTTTTCTTCAAGCGACTCCTCATGCTCGGGATGTCTGACGTAGGGAAGATGGGCGTGAAAGACGAGCGCCAAATAACCCTTTTCCATTTTCGATCCTTGATGATTAAGGGGACAGCCGAGATGTTAGGTTAATCTCGGGTTGTTGGAGAAACAATACCCCGGTTTGGTGGTCCGTTTGCGATCTCCGGTAGACTGTGACAGCCATCCGTCCATACCCTGAAGCCCCTCAGAAAAAAAATTCGGCGGTCTGGGGCCGAATAGTTCAAACCTCAACGGCTTCAGTCTTCTTCCATTTTGTTGTTTCGAGTAGTTGCGACGAGATACCGGAAACGAATTTCTTCTCGCTCATATCGGTGAGGTCTGAGTGGGCCTCCTTTTCGAACTGCGCCTGAAGGCGTGATGACACTGACATCCCAGGTTTGTGGGGAGGTCTGCTCCAGAGTCGGTGAGCATAGATCTCAGCGAGTCTTCTCCGCAAGAGTTCTGCAGAGTCAATCGGAGCAGAACCTACGGCTGTCTTTTTACCCGCTCGTTGGCGCCCAAATTGAGTCGGATAATCAATCGGTACAGCGACGGACTCCACTTTGGCATAATCTCCTTGTATCAGGATGTAGCTTTCTCCCACCTTGTCTGACGGCCAGGTGCGAGGCGTATCCACAACATTTGATCGTGCAAGCGGGAAAAATCGCCCGTCTTGAGTCTTCACGCCCAGGTCAGTGCAGTAGGCTTTCTCAGAGCTCCATAGATCCACGTACCAATTTTTCGCGTGAAGATCTATGTCCACGTCGAAATAGCTGTTCGCATTGGTACCGTCAAAGATGATGTCAGTAACGTCATAAAATCGCAGGGCGGCCCGAGCGTGTCGGTAACCTGCTTCAAGTTCGAATTTTGCTTTTTCAAGATCTCGGGACGCAACTTCCCAGTAAGTGTGCACAAGGTGAGGACCGACCGCAAGCAATGCGACCCTTGTCGTCTCAGATAAATCGGGGAGAGCGTCACCCAGCAGTGGCGGCGACGGAGCAGGTTCAGCCAAGCGCTGCCATGCAGAACCCCATTCTTCTCGTTCGCTTATTGCCCTCGCATTAGCGGTGGCTCTTATGGCCTCGACGAGATCAGATTTAGCTGCTGGCTCCCTTACCTTTACGCCCACCAGCTCGCATAGCCTCAACAAGTCCTTTCGCTTTAGTTTGGCCATCTTATCGAGTGAGTCGGGTAGCGAACGGAACATCCGCATCAAACCAATCGCCTCAATCAGCTCATTCTTGTTCATCCGGTGACGGCCAGCGATTTCGAGTCCCGCTGCAAGATTGATGAGATCTCCCCTGGTCTTGGGTGCAAGCTCCCGTTCAGTCTCTTTTGAATCCATAGCTTCCCTTCCTTCTCAAGCTGAGATAATCACTGTAAACGATGTGTTGATTCGCCCGGCTCGTCGGCGGCTTTCCGGTATCGCGTTTATGCATCCTCGTGAGCCGGCTACATTTCAATTCAAGGTGGCAGTTCTGCATACAGGGATCCGCTGCGATATTGCACCACTGGATCATGTATAGTATATAAGCATCGTTATGTTATCCTTGTTCTTTTCTGAAGTCTTTCACACCGAGCTATCACTCCTTTTGGCATCTTATGTGTATAACCCCTTGGTACATTATACAATCTTCATTCCGGAGGACTGACTCGGATGCAACAGGCAATCTGTGGCTCTTTACCCGCACTTGTCCTCTTTTTGTGCTTCGGAGGTGGTGCGGACATTTCTTTTCAATCACTTATCTTGATGCGTTTCCATTGTCAATATGAATAAATGGTTTACCATAAAACAATTTGGGCGACAAAGCAACTTGCTTCGTACCAGGACTTTCCCCAAAAAGGACATGGGCCCGGGCTTCGGGGAAGGCTGCTCCACAACGAGCAATTTTGCGCCATTTTATGGCAATGTCCCGGTTAAGAAAGCGCCAAATCTTCATGCAGGCCTTAGTCGGGCTGAGATAGGCAATGGAAGGTTGTTCAGATGCTCGTTGTTTCGCAGCCGTCCCCTCTGCCTTTTCTGGTGTCTTTTCAGAGTGAGTGCGGAGGGTCTGTGCCACTTCCCCGGCTGTGGCTGGGGGAGCCCCTGGCCCCGTTCTGCAGGAACGGGGAAC
>CP070692.1:1726972-1741540 GCA_020353215.1 Deltaproteobacteria bacterium | reverse complement strand
ATGGAGTTGCACGCCATTCACCAGTACATGAACCAGCACTATAACCTGGACGACATGGACTATGGCGAACTGGCCGCCAAGGTCAAACTGATCGCCATCGATGAGATGCGCCATGCGGAGATGTTTGCCGAGCGGGTCAAGGAGCTTGGTGGCGAGCCGGTTACCGGGCATGACGAAACGGTTGTAAAAGGTCAGAAGGTCGAAGCGATCTTCCCTTTTGATGCGGCACTCGAAGACGATACCATCGACCTATACAACCAATTCCTTCTGGTATGCCGGGACAATGGCGACAGCGTCAGCATGAAAATGTTCGAGGATGTCATTAACGAAGAACAGATCCACTATAACTACTTCGATAACGTTCACGGACACATGGAGAAACTCGGGGACACTTATCTCGCCAAAATTGCCGGAACTTCATCTTCCACCGGTTTGGGCCCCAGTGGATTCGCGGCAAGCGGAGAGGGTGAGTAGCATCAATACGATTGGCTGCCCGAAAAAGGGCGGGCCTGACAGCCCGCCCCTGCTTGATAATCCAATGAAGTGGATATTTGAAACACCCTTGCAGCGTCAAAGATCCACCAGGCCCATCATCGCTTCAGGATAACGTGTGCCAGCAGCCACTCCGCGTGGCGCAACCTTTTCGATCGCTTGAACCTCTTCCACCGTCAATTCTACGTCAAGCGCTGCCACATTTTCCTCCAGGTAAACCCTTCTCTTTGTCCCAAAGATGGGGACAATATCATCCCCCTGTGCCAACAGCCAAGCCAGGGCTAGTTGGCCCGAAGAGCATCCTTTTCCCGCGGCTATCTCCTCCAAACGTTGCACCAGGCCCAAGTTTTTCTGCAAGTTATCACCCTGAAAGCGGGGCGTATGCTGACGATAGTCGTCTTCCGTAAAATCGTCGAAGCTCTTGATTTTGCCGGCAAGAAAACCACGTCCGAGTGGGCTATAGGCAACAAAGCCAACACCGAGTTCTCGGCATACGGACAGAATCTCCTCCTCTGGATCGCGGCTCCATAGCGAGTACTCCGTTTGCAGTGCTGCAATGGGATGGACAGCGTTGGCCCGTCGGAGGGTCTGAGGCCCGACTTCCGACAGGCCCAAGTAACGAACCTTGCCCTCCTCAACCAGTTTAGCCATGGCACCAACAGTCTCCTCGATAGGTGTGTTCGGATCCACCCGGTGTTGATAGTAGAGGTCGATTGTATCGATCCCCAATCGGCGAAGACTGCCTTCACAAGCGGAAAAGACATACTCGGGTTTCCCACTTATCCCTCGGAACTGTGGATCGTCACTGCGGAGTATGCCAAACTTTGTGGCCAGTATTACTTCATCACGTTGACCCCTGAGTGCTCGTCCAACCAGCTCCTCATTGGTGAAGGGACCATACATGTCGGCCGTATCGAAGAAATTCACCCCAAGATCGAGAGCCCTATGAATCGTCGCAATAGATTCCTTATCATCGCCCTTGCCATAGAATTCAGACATTCCCATACAACCTAAGCCCAATGTTGATACCAAAGGTCCATCGCTGCCCAATTTCCGTTTCTTCATTCTTTATCTCCTTTTGGACCAGAAAACCGTTTAACGGATGAGACCTGCACTCTTCGAGTAGCTTTCACGAGTCTCATTGTCTACATTTACAATTCAGGAGGAAAATCCGCAACCCTTCATCAGTTCATGGGGCTAAGGCCGTGAACTTTAGCTACTTCGCGCTGACCTCGTTCGCGAAGGATGGTGGAAGTTCAACGGTACACGAGATGATGCTGTCGGCTCACAGTTCTATTAGAGCCAAGTAATTTGGGTAGGCGTTTTTTTGTATGTAAATTCTGGGGCAGATCCTTTCGGTAGGAGCCCGAAGACGCATTGCCAGATGTACAATCGGCGAGGCTCCCTCAAAACTCAGGTGTGACCCCCTTTCTCCCTAGGGTTGATCTCGATGACTAAGTTCTTATTTTAGTAATAAGTCGTTGCATTAACCGACCCGGGTACGGTGATCTACTATTATTCTGTCCTCAAGAGCGCGGGATTGGCAACAGGGTTAAAATCAAACGCATGAACCGTTGCCGACTCAATTTTCGTGGGGGGCTCACTGAGAAGAATTGCTTCGGCGCGAACACCGTCCGAAAGGATGTTACCATGCCACTGCAAGAAATTGACAATTTTAGCATTTCTTATCTACAGATACTCGATGAGCATGGAAACCTGGATGACGAACTGGAACCGCAACTCAGCGACGACGAACTCGTCCGAGTCTATCGGTCCATGGTTCTGGCCAGGGAGGCCGATAAGCGAATGCTGATGCTGCAGCGCCAAGGTCGAATAGGAACCTTCGCACCCTGCACAGGGCAGGAAGCGGCCGTATGTGGTCCAACCCTGGCTATGACCAAAAAAGACTGGTTTGTCTGCTCTTTCCGTGAGATGCCCGGACGGCTCATGCGGGGGGAGACTCTACTGCAAGTCTTTCTTTTTTATAATGGTTACGAGGAGGGCAACACCATGCCCCCTTCGTCCAGGACCTTACCCATCGCCATTCCAGTGAGTTCACAGATTCCACATGCCGTGGGCATAGCTTATGCCATGAAGTACCGTGGCGAGAAGGACTCAGCAGCGGTTGTATTCTTCGGGGACGGGGGAACATCCCAGGGAGACTTCCATGAGGCCCTCAATTTCGCCTCTTTGTGGCAGGCACCGGTGGTCTTCATATGCCAGAACAACCATTGGGCTATCTCCATTCCTCGCAACAAGCAGAGCCGTTCCAAAACGCTGGCCCAGAAAGCTATTGCTTACGACATGCCAGGTATTCAGGTGGACGGCAATGATGTGCTGGCCATGTACAAGGCCACCAGGGAAGCACTGGATCGTGCTCACGCGGGCGATGGTCCCACACTCATTGAGGCGGTCACATATCGGTTGTCGATGCACACAACTGCCGACGATCCCAAGAAGTATCGGCCTGAGGAGGAGGTGCAGGAGTGGTGGAAGCGTGACCCCGTTCCTCGCTTTCGGCTGTATCTCGAAAGGAAGAACATCTGGAACGCAGCCTTGCAGGAGGACATGGAGACGGAGATCAAGAGTGAGGTAGATGCCGCAGTCAAGGAATTTGAACAAATTACTGATTTCAAACCCGACGCCCCCTTTGACTATATCTTTGGATCGGAGCACGCGGAGATCGAAGAACAGCGAGCAGAGTTTCTTGCCGCCTCTGAGGCACGTTTGCTGAACAAGGAGGCAGCTGATGCCTAAGATGAATATGGTTCAGGCCCTCAACCTTGCCCTGGACCAGGAAATGTCGGCAGATGACAGCGTCGTGGTCATTGGTGAGGATGTGGGCGTGGACGGTGGCGTCTTCCGGGTTACCGACGGCCTGTACGACAAGTACGGCGAAGAGCGGGTAATCGACACGCCCCTTGCGGAGTCCACCATATACGGCAGTGCCATCGGCATGGCCTTGGCTGGATTGCGGCCTGTCGCCGAAATGCAGTTTTCCGGGTTTGCCTACTTCATGTTGGCACAACTTGAGAGCCATGCGTCAAGATTTCGCTCTCGCACCCAGGGATTGTGGACTGTGCCTTTGGTGGTCCGTATGCCTTACGGCGGGGCGGTCAGAGCCCTTGAACATCACTCGGAAAGCCGGGAGGCAACTTTCGCCCATTTTCCCGGGGTGAAGGTGGTTATCCCATCATCTCCTCGCAATGCACGAGCGCTTCTCACCGCCTCAATCCGAGATCCGGACCCCGTGGTTTTTATGGAACCGAAGCGTTCTTATCGCGCTTTTCGTGAAGAAGTTCCCGAAGCAGAGGAAACTCTGGAGATCGGCACTGCCCAAGTTGTCCAGGAAGGTGGCGATCTGACTGTGGTGGCCTGGGGTGCCATGATCCGACCGACGCTCCAAGCTGTAGTCCAGGTTCAGGAGAAGCGTGGTGTTAGTATTGAGCTCATCGATCTCCTGACCATTGCTCCCATGGACGGCAATCGCATCGTGAGATCCGTGGAGAAGACCGGTAGGTGTGTAATTGTGCAAGAAGCCCCCAGATCCTTCGGCGTTGCCTCGGAAATCATCGCCAGACTAAACGACAAGGCGCTGCTGTCGCTGGAAGCTCCGGTGAAGCGGGTGACCAACTATGATGTGGTCACGCCCTATTTCGGTCGGGAATTGATGTATATTCCGGATGTGGAGCGCATCTCAGGGGCCATCGAGGAAACCCTGGATTTTTGACTGAGTCAGTAGATAGAAGAACGGCGGCAAGTGTGAATTCGAAACCCGAAGCGCAAAGCAAATTCGATATTCGAATTTTCTGAGGTTCAAAATAGGGGTGGTCATCGCACATGAAACGCTTCGGTCTTTTGGATTTTGAAAACATGATCCCGCCTTTGGCGGAAGTTTCTCGTATTTGGACTGTTGTGTTTTCAGAGTTTGATTTGGAGATTTGGGTTGGGTGTGCGATAACCGTTATACGCAAATAAATCCTGTAGGAGGTGGAAAATGCGTACGTTGGAATATGAAGACATGAAGATTGAGGTGGACGACGAAGGGTACCTCTTGAACGCTGACGCCTGGAACGAGAAGGTTGCCTGCGCCCTTACTCTGACCGTAGAGAATGTGGATGCGTGCGATCTCACCGAGGAGAGGATGGAAATCCTCAAGTTCATGCGGCAATACTACAACCGGTTCGAATCATTTCCCATAGTCCGCCAGGTTTGCAAGAACGTGCATCAGGCAAACGAATGTCTGTACGAGGAGTTCATAGACCCGATTCAGGCGTGGAAGATTGCAGGACTTCCCAAACCGACTCCGGATGCCATCGCTCGTATTCGGCATGAGTTGTGATAACAAATTGGTTTTTCGGTGGGGAATCTTCGGTCGCAAGTTGTCCTGAGGCTTGGATCATAAAATCCGAATTTCGAATATCGAAATCCGTCCCGTCAAAGGCTGGATCGAATGGACTCCGGGCAAACGGTCAGGACTTTGGAACTTCAGTTTTGATCATATTGTTTTGACCCTGTGGACATTCGAGTTTCGGCTTTGTTTCGTACTTCGAATTTCGGATTTCCAATTTTCGCCTGCCTGAGGTGAACGATTCTTCTTGAGTTGACGGTCGGTGCTTGACCGCACTCCACTGGGAGGTGACCGTGTACGAGTTCAAATTGCCGGATCTCGGCGAGGGAATCCACGAAGGGGAACTCGTGAAGTGGTACGTTCAGGAGGGAGACATCGTCCAGGAAGACGATCCTCTCGTTGATGTGGAAACCGACAAGGCCGCGGTGACCATCCCCTCTCCCGTGAGCGGGAGAGTATTGCGCTTCGGTGGCGAGGTGGGCGATACGGTTATCGTTGGCGACGTCATTGCGGTAATAGAAGAGGAGATCAAGGAGGTTCCTGTGGCTCCTGTCGAGGCTGAAGAAGCTCCCCCCGCACCCGTCGCCCCTGAAGCGGTTGCCCCCAGCCGGGACGCCCCCACTCCTAGGAGGGGACCTGTGCCGGCGGCACCCGCCACCAGGAGACTTGCACGTGAACTGGGGGTGGAGCTGAGACTCGTTACTCCTAGTGGCCCGAGTGGGCGCATAATGCCGGAAGATGTCAAGCGATTTGCCGAGCAAGGGGACGTTCCTGAGCCGCCGAAACCGGACGTGGTTTCTGAGCCGACTCGACCCGGTGTGGAGGAGCAGATTACTCAAGAGCGTCGCGCTGAGGCGGAGTTTGCTGCTCACGCGTGTACTGCTGTCCCTTTTCTAGACCTCGCTCCTCTCCCCGATTTCGAGCGTTGGGGCCCTGTGGACAAGCAGCCACTTCGGTCCATTCGGCGCAAGGTGGCCCATAAGATGGTCACTTCCATGACCCTGGTGCCGCACGTGGCTCACATGGACGAAGCCGACGTGACTCTCCTGGAAGAGTTCCGCCGGCGAGAGAAGGAGCGCCGCATGGGACAGCCCGGGGGACATCTCACCCTTCTCGCCTTTGTGATCAAGGCTGTCACAGCAGGTCTTCGGGCCACGCCACCGTTCAATGCCAGTCTCGATCCCTTCACAGAGGAAATCGTCTACAAGAAATACTACAACATCGGCATAGCTGTTGATACGGAAAAGGGACTGGTGGTACCGGTGGTTCGGGAAACTGACCGTAAAAGCATTATGGAGATCTCGGCGGCCATTGAGGATTTGGCCGGACGCGCCAGAGAAGGTAAACTACAGGTTGACGAACTTCAGGGCGGGACGTTTACGATAACCAATGTGGGACCACTTGGAGGTACGGCACTCATCCCGGCGATTAACTACCCTGAGGTCGCAATCCTCGGCATGGGCAGGGTCCAGGAAAAACCGGTTGTCCGTAATGGGCATATTGTGATCAGACAGGTCCTCCCTCTTACCCTCTCCTTTGACCATCGCGTGGCGGACGGAGCCGACGCAGCCCGGTTTGTCAGTGAAATGGTCCGTGAACTTTCCGACCCGAATCTTTTGCTATTGGAAACGTAGGACACCGTTTCGCGCCGAGAATCCCAGATTATGGGTGAGATACCAAGAATTAGACACTGAGTTTCTGGTGCGTAGCTTGCGATGATCGCAGCCAAGAGGCGGACGAGTCAAGACGATGGTGGTCGGAAGTTTGAGACAAGAAACTGAGGTAGTCATCATAGGTGGCGGGCCCGGGGGCTACATTGCAGCCTTGAGAGTCGCTGACCTCGGGAAAGAGGTAACCCTCATTGATGACCGCGAGCAATTGGGAGGGGTTTGTCTTCTGGAAGGCTGCATTCCATCAAAGACCCTCATCAATGCGGTGGAAGTCATCGAAACGGCGAGAAACGCCGAGAAATTTGGTCTGACTTTTTCCGACCTGAAGACGGACCTTCAAGCTTTGCGGGAGTGGACTGACTCCGTTGTGAGCGGTCTGGCGAAGGGAGTCCATCGGCTGCTCCAACGTAGAGGGGTGGAATTGATCCGGGGGAGAGCCCGCTTTGAGAGTGACCGGGCCGTGATCGTTGAGGGTGCTGATTTGGGCGCGGTGGAATTTCGTCACTGCATCATTGCCACCGGCTCTCGCATTCAAGAACTTCCCTTAACAAAAGACCTTCCGGTATGGACGTCCAGAGAAGCCCTTAGACTGCCGGAGATTCCTGAAACACTTCTCATTATCGGCGGTGGCTACATTGGGCTCGAGTTGGGTCAGGTTTATACCGGTCTAGGTTCCAGGGTGACCATGGTGGAACTGCTCCCAAAACTCCTCATGGGAGCCGACCCTGATCTGGTTGAAGTATTGCTAAAACATTGTACACAACGATTTGAGTCCATCCTGCTGGAATCGAAGGTCGTGGACATTGAACAGACTTCGGCAGGATTTGCGGTTACCATTGAACAAAACGGGGACTCGGTGAAATCGGAATTCAGTCAGGTGCTGGTTGCGGTGGGCCGAAGGCCGAACACCGACGATCTTGGTCTTCCGAATACAAAGATTACTCCTGACAGGCACGGATTTATCCGGGTCAGCCCCGAAGGTAGGACGGCTGTGGGCCACATCTACGCCATTGGTGACGTGACTCCAGGTCCTATGCTGGCACACAAGGCCAGTCGGGAGGGCAAGGTTGTGGCTGAGGTAATCGCCCAGCATCACTCCGCTTTTGATAACCGGGCAATTCCCGCTGTGGTCTATACCGATCCTGAGATTTCTTGGTCAGGTCTGACGCAACGGGAGGCTGAAACGCAGGGAATTGAGGTGAATATCGGCCGCTTTCCTTTGAAGGCTCTGGGTAGGGCACGAACACTGGGTCGGTCGGACGGCCTTGTCAAGATAATCTCCGATCCGAAATCTGGTCTCATACTGGGCGTGGGCATGGTAGGTCCGCTTGCAGGCGAATTAATCGCCGAGGGAACTCTTGCCGTGGAAATGGGAGCCACCCTTGAGGATCTTCTGGTAACGATTCATCCTCATCCCACACTATCAGAGGCCATCATGGAGGCGGCCGAAGTGGCTGCAGGGTCTCCTGTACACGTTGAGCCACGAGGGAAAAATCATAACCACAATAGATAAGTAGTCAACGAAAAACTACCAGATAGGTGGACATATGGAACTCAAATACTACCTAATTATTCTGGACCGCCCATCTCAAAGGGCTTGTCGGGTCCAGCGGAGTCGGCTGTTAGCCCCCTTTCCTCACAAAATCTTGTCGTGAGGCTGTGGAGACGGCCTCCGAAACGAGAAGAGCCTACGGGGTAGGCTCCACCTTTTGAGATGATCTTGAACGCTTTATCTTCAGGCTGCCTCGTGATGATATGCCTCTCCAAGGTCTGAAAACGAAAAAGTATAGAATATCTTGTGGCCGTCAAAATCCAAAACTCTCAAGTCATCTGTCTGCTTAACGTCCTTCATGATTACATCGAACTGCTGGCCATATTTCGCCTTGACCAGATCCAGGGGAACTTCGTAGGCCATAAATTTTCTGATCCCCTTGAGGCTTAGTTTTTCAACAAGCTTGCCGTCTCTAAAAGATTCAAAGGTCGTCAGTATTAAAATTGGTCCGGTTCCGGTAAATACTATGCCTGCTTTCATAGCCCACCTCCTCTACTTCAGTGCTGGAAGTTGCTGAACTATTGACTCATTTGAGCCCACCCGAGTCAAGACTACTGGACAGTAAGTCTAGCGATACCTGTCCTTGGACAATCCCAAAAAGGAGCTATCCGAGCCTAATCATTCCTTTGGTGAAACAAAGGGTCGGGAGTTTCGATTCTTCATAAGTCCCCTCTTGTCGTTTTCTCTTGGCTGCTATCGCCTGAGCGAGCTGTTCGCGATTTTCGAGGGACGCTACGTATCCGTAGTTTTCCCGAAACATGTCCTCGTACCCTTCGGTCACATGGAGCACTGCATGATCAAAGAAACGAACGAGCAACACAGAGGTTTCCACTATCTGGTTCAGGTTGAGGGCCGATTCAACTTCCCTGCCGGCAGCGATAAACTCCCACAGTTGCCTTTTCGTGATGTACAATGCGCTGATCACTTCCGGGAGCATGAAGTTTTGACTGAATCGCTCTTTCCCAAGATTTCTATAATGCTTCTGAACCTCCCCTTTTTCCTTGTCTTCGTCCAACCAGTAGCTGAAACGGCTACAGACGTCGTAGATCCAGTCGTATAGCATACGCTCATCAATGTTCTGGTAGGAGTGAGTGGAGGGATGCTGCAAAAGCTTCCCTTGGATCTCTTTGGCCAGTTCTGAGGCGTTGTCCTCAATTAGCTTGACAATCTTTTTTGTAAGCATGGGCACCTCCTCTGTCACCGCGTTGATACTTCCGGTGCATTCCAGGTCTCGCTCCCAGATTCACCTTGCAGACCGAGAGCCTCACAGTACCCCAATGTCACGTAGTAGGTAGCCATGTCGAAAAAACGATTCAGGAAGGTGATCAAGTCAACGGCTGAATCCAGGTCTTTTGCTGTTCGCATGATGCCTGCGTCGGAAATGCTATCCCAGATGTGTCTTTTTGTCGCAGCCTGGGCCTGAACTACCTCATGCAAGGGGAAGCCCATTGCAGACAGTTTTCTTCCAGTTTCCGAGTAGTAAGTTCGCACCTCAGCTTTCTCAACATCTCTGAGCAGCCAATATCCAAGATGGCTGTATATGCCGAAAATATCCTTATAGAGGGTTATATCGGCCAATACCTGATAGGAAGATGTCTCTGGGTTGCCCAGAAGCATCCCTTTAAGCTCCTCAGCCATTCTTTCCGCGTTTCCTTCAATCATTTGAATCAGTTTCTCCAGCATAACCCTCCTCCTCTTCCAGGCGTAACCCGCGCTATTCAACAACCGGGAAACCTTTTTTGTTATTTTCACTGGAAGACAAACGATAACAAGAGAACTTCAAACCTGTCTGTGAGGCTCCTGAGAAGCAAGAGGCATTGGGCCATACCACTTCTCTAAACAGAGAAGACGTCTGAGATTGAGCATGGGTGCAGTTTCAGTGGCGAGCCCGGAACTAGACGTGATGAAACCGGTATCCGGTATGTGGACCTGTCTACGTGTAGAACTCGTTCGAAAAGAGATTAGTTACAAAGAAACGAAAGGGGTAGAATGACAAGCTATCTTAAGTAGTGAGATCGGCAAATGTTGTCCGCATCTTTGGGAACCAGGCGCTGTGGACTCGTAATCTGTCTCACCGGCGTAAGCACTTGAGGCCAGTATCGTTACTGACGGAGTGCGACACAGGGATATTAGCCCTACGGCCAGATCAGGTTTGATTTATGTTCTTGACTCCCAACAGAATAGATGCATTCCGTCGGGAGCTTGATCGCCCACTTTAAGGTTCATTCGCACGTCCTCTTTTCTTGGTTGTCGTTAGGCAAAACATATCTAAAAACAGATTACGGGCAAGGCGGCGATTGTGTCAATGAAAAAGCCATTCTTGTGATAGGAATACTTTTCACCGAAATCCGCTGTTAACTAAGCAAAGAAGCCATCCCGACGCCGGGATGGCTTTCAGTATTGATTGATTCTCTCCCTGGCGCCCCCAGAGGTTGCTTACGGCAACAAGGGTCAGAGCAATGCTGCTCTCAAAATTCCCCCTACTCACCCTTTATCAAACTAACCATGTCCCACATTTTTGGCTGGACACAGGGGGGCCTCATCTGCTCCCTCAAGAGGAGCACTGGGGCCTTTTCTGCAGTGACTCGCGGGAAGCCTGTGCCACTTCCGCGTTTGCGGCTAGGGGAGCCCTTGGTCCCGTTCCATAGGAACGGGAAACAAGGAGGGGACGCCTTCCCCTGGCCGCAGACGCGTTAGAAGTGGCCGGGCTGGGAGCCTCGGAACGAAAGAACAGGCCCCAGTGCCCCTCCAATGCCTCCACCACCCCCTGTGTCCAGCAGTCCCACTTAGGGGTTTTGCATCTATTACGCCAATGAGTACATAAAGAAAACAACGGTATGGATGAAAGATTCTTCGTGGTCTTTGTGGTCCTTTGTGGTGTTGGAACAGCCTGCAACCCGTGGGCAAAAGCCCGTCGAACTGAGAGAATCTGGGTCACTCCTTCCTGAACACCACATCGGCAAAATAGCTCTCCGCGGAGGTCCCAGTGTGTTGGGAGTTTATCTGAATCCTCGTACCGCCAACGGGCGGGGGCTCTTCGTCGAAAAGTTCCTTGTAGTCCTCGCAGGCATTCCGGGTCTCGGTGATCCACTTGCCGGTGTCGGAGGGGCCTGAACGCACCACAATTGCCTTGATACTCATGAAGGGCAGTGACGGCGCATCTTGCATCAACCCCTGAGGCGCCAAGGTGTCCCAGATATACACGATAATCTTTCTTTCGGGAAATGCGAGAAAAAGCTGAGCCGCCTGATCATCCTTCCAAGATGTTCTGAAATCAGCCCCTTTGGGCAATTTCGTCACTTTCCACTTCCAGGTGAGCAAGGGATACTCACATATGTCGACATTCACCTGCTTCTCGATGGAAAATGAGGTGACCGCGCTACGAAGGTGTACAGCGTGGATATCACTGTCCTTGATGACTGAGAGATCCGCCTTGCCAGATCTTTCCTTCAGCTCCCATCCCAAAGGAACCCCGCTCTCATCAACACCCGTGGAAAAATCAGCTATCACCACACTACCTGATGCCCAAGCTGAAACCGCAGAAAAGAACATACTGTAGAGCAACAACCTCTGCAACAGACCTGACAGTGACAATAGGTTTCTCCTCTCTTTACCCGGCTAACCTATCCACGGCAAATCTTGCGGATTATACGTCGGCTAGATATTTGTGGAATATAAAGGTGAGATCCTTCTCGGACAACCCAAGATGGCTGCAATTATCTGTCCGAGAAGTTGGAATCAGGCTCATTGTTCCACCTGACTGCCTTGTCGAGTTTGCAGACTAACATCATGTCGCCGGACAACTCAAGTCATATTTGTATGTGCCCAATAAATGTCATTAGCCAAACGGTGGTCCCCTCCAGGACTTTCCCCAAAAAGCCGAGGCCGATATCCGTAATTTACTATCAGAAAAAGGATTTTGCGGATCGACAAGTGAAATTGTATCCCTTGCAGGGGAAGCCGCGAAACAACGTGCATCTGAGCCACCTCTGTTTCACTATCTCAGCCCAGCAAGGGCCAGCAGAGAAATTTGATGCTTTCTCAGACAAAACCTTGCCACCAATGATGCGAATTGCAATTGTGGAGTAGTTTTCCCTGCTACCACAAAGACAGTCCCTTGCAAAAAGGAATTTTTGGGGAACCTCCTACGGTCCCCTCGCCTTGACTCCCCGTGTCATTTGGTTATGCTTAGGGTTATCCACAGGCACCCTGCGGTTGCCTTATGAATAGAGACCAGTACCATGACGTGCATCATGACCCAAGATCGATATATGTTTGAGACTTTTGGCTCCGATCATATGAGTTTCGATCAGGAGTTCACCACGTATCTGAACGACAGACGGAGAGACGGCTGGAAGGTCAAGGAATGTTCGTACCGCCACGAGGGTGCAGGCGGCCAGAGCGTGGCCTCTTGCCTTTTTAAGCGGAAAGGTTAGTGAACTGGATCAAGAAGGGCTCGATTGTGGTCGGGCCCTTCCTTTCTTTGAAACAGCCCGCCCTTAGCGCGTAAGATCCCTTCAATGATGATTGATTCGAAAGAAGAGAACGCACGGCAATATCAACCAACTCTTTTCTGGATTCTGGCTACCGACTCATCCTGGAAATGCTTGTAGCGGAAGCCATCAGCCACTGCCAGGCCAAAAGGACGGGCTTCTAGGCCTAGAGTGGGTTTATATTTCATCCAGGGACTCATTGCTTTTACCGTAAAAGTACTTATATTATCCTTGATTTTGCATGCTTTGATCCAGATAATGATGGCTGTCTGTCAACAGTCGAACTCTCACTGAAACTGGTGAAACTGGGAGAACCACCCCTTCATGACTAGCGCTTATTCTTCACGAAACAGTGCCACGAAACCTTGCTGATGGGCCTGCCAACAACCGCTCACGTTTGGGAGGCAAACTTGAACCGTACGCCACGGTACGTGCAGAGGCCGCTTGGAAGGAGCGCATAGCTCAGGGCACAGCACGCGGTTCGTGAATAATGAGCGCTCGGGGTCGAGAGGTAACTGAGTATGAAGAAGCCCTTGTTGTATGTTACATTGATTGCCCTTCTGATCATCCCAGCTAGACAAGGCTCCGCCGAAAGAAGAACCCCTAGTGAGATTGCCGGATTCAAACTGGGCGACAAGATTGAGAAGTACACTGAGCTGGTTCGTATGGAGACTGCACTGCCATTGCGGGACAGTAAATATCTCACTCAAGTGCTGGTGAGGGAACTCGAGGGCTACAAAAGCGGCACCATTGAATTCGGAAATTGCGCAGAACCCGGTCGGATACTCAGGATCAAGCTGAAGTATGCCTACTCTGACAGGAAATTTTACGATGAGCTTTTGGCTCGTTTTAAGAAGAGGTTGGGCAAACCAGACGAGTGGCGGGGAGATCCGTTCCATGTGATCATTGCCTGGAAATGGTCATTCCGAGACAAGGACCACAGGAGGATAAGCCTGATCCTTCAGCACAGCAGAGATGACGAGTACAAGTGGGGCAATTCCGTGAAGTTGACCAACAGGACGCTCCTGAACCAAGAGCGTTCATGCTATGAGAGCAAACACGCCAAGGGAACTGACCCTCGTGGGGATGAAATTGAGGGAAAGGTGGATCTGAAGAAAATAGACTTCACGCGATTGGTGCCCAATTAATTACTTTATCATACTGACCAAGGCGCGGTAAAGCTGCGACGAGTGGATAGAAGCTTTCAGTTGTCAGTCCGCGAGGTAGAGCTCAGGTGGCGCGGGGCTAGATCCGCGTTCTGCCAAAAGATTATCGAGCCAATCCGGATCCATCTCTGGAACTGAAGACAGCAGCAAGTCAGTATATTCATGGTGCGGAGGGGTTAAGATCTCCTCCTTCTCACCCTGTTCCACAATTCTTCCCTGCAACATAACGACAATCTCATCGGCTATGGCTTTGACAGTGGCGAGATCATGAGTAATAAACAGATACGATACGTGCAGCTCATTTTGCAGATTTTGCAGTAGCTTCAATATTTCCTCAGCCACCAGCTGATCCAGAGCCGAAGTCACCTCATCGCAGATAATCAGGTCGGGCTTGGCTGCTAAGGCGCGGGCGATACATATCCGTTGTTTCTCCCCTCCTGACAGTTCCCCGGGATACCGCTCAATATATCGGCCCGATAGTTCGATCATATCTAAGAGCTCTAGAATCCTGTTTTCTCTTTCTTTGCCCTTCATGCCAAAATAGAAAGAGAGTGGACGCCCCAGGATCCTCCTCACCCTCTGCCTGGGATTAAGGGCCGTATCCGGCATTTGATAAATCATCTGCATTTGCCTAAGATTCTCTCGGTCACGCGATTTTAGAGCAGGCGGCAGTTCCTGGCCCTCAAAAATGATTCTTCCCTGAAAAGGCGGCAACAAGCCGGTGACCACCCTGGCCAGGGTGCTCTTGCCGCTACCGGATTCGCCAACCAGAGCGACAGTCCTGCTGCGTCTGATCTTCAGGTTGATGTCTTCCAGCACCGTTTCTTGCCCGGTGTAACTTGCC
>CP070692.1:1711807-1726872 GCA_020353215.1 Deltaproteobacteria bacterium | reverse complement strand
AGGCCGTTTACCCTGATTTTGAAATGAAAATGCTTTCCTGGTGTCTCTTCTGTGGCTCCAAAGCTCACGGTCTGGTCACTTCAAGCCCGCCTGTGGCCGGGTGAGGGCACCCCCTCCCTGTTCCCCGTTCCTGCTGAACGAGGCCAGGGGCTCCCCCAGCCACAGCCGGGGAAGTGGCACAGACCTTCCGCAGTCACCCAGAAGAGACACCAGAAAAGGCATATGGGACGGCTGCGAAACAACGAGCATCTGAGCAACCTGCCTTCACCATCTCAGCCCCGCCAGCCCATGCATGAAGATTTGGTGCTTTCTCAACAGGGACATTGCCATAAAATGGCACGAATTGCTCGTTGTGGAGTAGCCGTCCCATATGTCTGGGTCGCCAAGGACATTTTTGGTGAAAGTCCTCGCATACGAGCCAGGGGTTTCTCCCCAAACCCTTTTTGGAAAGGGCCATCTTTGCGCTCCCAAAAGGGTGGGTCCTCGGTTACACGGTTTCGAAACGCCAATTCATGAAATATCCGGGCTAACGCTGCAGACCTGTCCCGAGCTTTCCGCGGGGAGATTTGCGGCAGGGCATTCACATGTTTATGTCGCAAAGGTGGAGAGATGGCAGGTTGCGATAGAACTGCCGGTAGTCCATCCCGTAGCCGACAACGAAGACATCCGGAATGTCAAAGCCGGTGTAAGCGATGGGAAGGGGAACGATGCGCCGAATGGAGCGATCCAGTAACGTGCATATATTGATACTCTCGGGGCTTCGCGCCTCGAGATGTCTTATGAGGTAGCCGAGGGTGAGTCCAGTATCGATAATATCTTCAACAATCATGACATGTTTACCGGCAATAGGCTCATCAAGGTCTTTCAGGATCTTGACGGCTCCAGGAGAGCCTTCTATCCCCTCGTAGCTCGAAATTGCCATAAAGTCGAGTGATACGGGTACGCTGATGTTCCGGACCAAGTCGGCCATAAATATGAATGAGGCGCGTAAAATACCGATCAATACCAGATCTTGACCGCGATAAGCAGCAGAAATCTCCTTTCCGAGCTCTCTTACGCGCGTCTGGATCTGTTTCGCACTGAGATAGATCTCCCCGAGTGGATCTCTGTTCATAAGCTTTCCTCACTGAAAATCGCGGCTTGACGCGAAGCTGTCATGAGTCTCTGTGCCGTGATGGAGGCTGAGTGTCACTGGACTTGGGTTCCAATGAACCGGATTGAGACTTGATGCCGAACTTGGCCAGTAACGCCTTGTAGTCCTTGCCGTAAAAGAGTTTGACGGGGATATCGGGATAGTGTTCTCCAAAAAGGCGAACCTTGCGATTCTTCTTGGTCACCAGGGCTTGTTTCATTGTAGTGAGTTCGATGAACATGCCATAGTCTGGAAGGTAAAAGTCCGGCGTAAAAGACTCGCGCACGAAGCCCTCATCATCCCAGGTTATTGGAAACGTTGTTGGTTCATATTCCCAGCGGATCTTGTAGAAGTCCAGGATGCGGGCAAATTCTTGCTCACTCTCATTGGCAAAGGCGATGGTGCGGTTTTGCTGGTAGGCCTGCGCATCATCGTAGTCGTCTAGTTCACCCCGGTCAGAGAGTATCCTCTCCACTTCACTGATTGCCCGTTTCATCTCCGGCAACAAGGCTGCAGGGATGGCGGTTCTTGCCTCTGTCACTGCATCGGTTCCTGAGTTCTTTTGGGTTTGCAGCTGGATAAAAAGCCCTTGTTTGGACTCCAGTAGGCTTATGGTAGCTTCGGTATTGGCTCCGATGGCAAATCGTTTCTCAAATAGTTGAACATCACTGGACACTGGTATCTCCTGATAGCGGGGGCCGCGGTAGGTTTCCGGATAAACTCACTAGAGTATTTCTTGTTTTTTGATAGACTTCTATGCTGTTGTCAAGGAAAAGTTGATCCCAAGGGAGCCAACCTGTACCGGAGAAAGGCGCGTCAGCCCACTTCCCACGTGAGTGGGCTGTTCTATGACGCGAGCGCGGCGATTTTGGCCGGTATGGGGTTTGCAGCATTACGGTTAAGGTTGAAGTCTCCAAAGTTCTCTGCCGGGCTCAAGTGTAGCATTGTTGACTGCCGGGTTTCCGGGTCAATTTCTTAGCCGTGTCTTGAACGGCTCTGGCGCGCATGTTATAGTCACACAAGTTTGAACATGTTTCCTTGAATGGGCAAAGCATTCAGCTTTGGTGAAGGGTGAGATCTTGAGCCAGGATTCTTCACCGTCGGAAGGCAGATTGCTTTGCCCAGTTGCATATTTATTCGTCGTGCCTATTTTATCCTGCCGCCACTGGCAGTCCGAAATCCCGACTGGAACTGACCATACTCTGGAGTAACGGAATCGGGTGGGTGGCGCTTTTACGTGTCACCGCCAGTTGAAAGCAAGAGGCGTTGTATGGCAAGAGAAGGAGACGTAGTCCTTGTACATGTTGAGGATAGACCAGCCTTTTTTGCACGCATAGAGTGTATTGGTCCAGATCTGAAACCTGATTGGTACCAAGTAAACTTGCTTGTTCTACAGATGCCCCTTGTTCAAGTCACCTGGATTTTGCGGCAGGATTACATCAGTGGGAACTCCTTCACGATGGGGGGCAAGAAGATCTTAATAGAGCCGGTGGTAGCTCCCCCGCCAGAGCCACCCTCGGATGAAGAGAGCGAGTCCCGCAAGGAGGCGACCAAGCATTGCCCTGATGGCGGAGACAAGGGCAAAGTAATACCTCTTTTTGACAGGAAGTAACCAGGAGTTTCCCCAAAAAGCCGAGGCCGATATCCGTAATGTACTATCAAAAGAAGAATTTTGCGGATCGATAAGTGAAATTGCACCCCTTGCAGGGGAAGCTGCGAAACAACGTACATCTGAGCCACCTCTATTTCACTATCTCAGCCCAGCAAGGGCCAGCAGAGAAATTTGATGCTCTCTCAGACAAGACCTTGCCATCAATGATGCGAATTGCACGTTGTGGAGTAGTTTTCCCTGCTGGCACAAAGACAGTCCCTTGCAAAAAGGAATTTTTGGGGAAACTCCTAGAAGTAACATATTGTAATTTTGAGTAATTGGCGCTATAGTGCAGTGAGACGAGGTGGCGAGATGCACAGTTCTTTCGATTTCGCCAGGAGCGAGAGTCAACTTCGCATCAACTCCCGGGTACATCTGCGCCAACGTGGTGGTCAGTTGGAAGTGTTCAAGGATGGGGCGCTTTATGCCGTTTTCCCCGAGAGTGACAGAGAATTTCGCAAGGCCACCATTATTCAACTCGCACGTCTTGGAACCGCCAGTATCCGTGAGCTTTGCGCTGGTTTTCAGGTGGATCGCGAGACGTTGGAAAGGTACTTGATTCGCTCCCAAGAGCATGGCCTACGAGCGGTCATGGACGAGAAGCCCGGCCCCAAAGGGCCCTGGAAGGCTGATGAAGCTACCCGTCTGGAAGTGATTAAGGAGTTCGTCAACGAGCCGGGACTAAGTGACAGCGAAATCGGACGACGAGTTTCGGCGCGAAGACCAATGCAAATTGACCGCCGAATGGTAAGCCGCATCTTAAAGCACGCCGGCCTAAAGCCTGCGCCTGATCCCGACGCTGTTCGGTCGCAAATACCCACCAGCCAGCTAACATTCCGGTTCAAAAGTAAAACGTAGGACTGCACCCCCTGGCTTCACCCTAACGGAGGCTCTCTCGAAGCCCTCAGTCGTGGTTCATCCCCGCCCAAAAAAGCGCTGAAGAGCTGTCGTCACGTCCGACCATCCACCCTTCCAGTAACGATTCCCAAACAACTCTCAATTCAGTGTTGCGGTTCAATTGGGTTTGACAGTACGTTGCCGGGTGGGAGGAGGATAGCCGAAAGGATGGTCGTAACTCTGGTCACAGCAGGCAATTCGCTAAGAATCAGGGCTGTGGGAGGGGCTATTGTTTTCGGAGGGCTAATAGTAAGTCGCGACAAACTCTTCGATGTAACGGTAGTAATCAGGCTCCAGTTCCGTGAACTCGATGGCCATTCCCTCCGCTCCGATGCGTCGGACAATGCCTTTGGCAACGATGGGAACATATTCCGACTCCAGAGGAATCTGGAAGTGGAGATCAAGCTCGGAATTGACCGGGCGGGGAGTTGATGTCTCAATGAAACAGCCAAGAGGGTTGAGGTCCCGGATCATCCAGTCCTTCTCCTCAAAAACCCGAATGCCAAATTCCAAGCGTGGGTAGCGCCGCTTACTTTCATCAGTCATACCATTCCTCAGTCGACAGTCTTCATTGACATTCCACGCAAGCGTAGTTCTCCACTGCGTCGATCAGGGAACACACCATGAAATTCAGTGTAATTTAGTAAAACAAAAAGCTTTTGTAAACCCCTTTGGTGTTTGTCTAATTCAGCGAAGAAATCCTTGCCATGAGGACAAGGTCCGAGGTCAGTGGCTTTGCCATCCGAAGGATTCGATTTGACCAGAGCATAAGCCGCTAGAATCGCCACTCTATCCGGGCTTGGGGGGTAAGTCAAAGTCACCCCTTCTGGGACGGCTTTCTACTTGTGTGTTCAGAATTGCCCTCCTCGAGTTCCTCTATTAGATAAGTTGCATCGATCCGATCGGCATGTTATTTAGACATTTTCTCAATAAACCAGGTTGAAAAAGCATGCTGGCCAAAGATCAACCAAGTGCTTCTGCGACATACTCTGGCCCACAGAATCGGTCTGCCCTCATTAATTTCAGTTTATGCATTTTTACCTTCACCACAGCCAACTGGATGCTCATTCCGTTTCTTCCCGTGTACATGAAAGGCCAGGGTCTTACCGATGCTGAGATTGGCAGCATATTGGGAGTTCTGTCAATCTCTGCGCTGGTGGTGATGCTTCCCTTGGGAGTTCTCTCCGACCTCTTTTCACCGAAACGGTTGATCCTCCTTGGCGGGATGATATTTCTGCTGTTTGCAGGGGGGGTTCTCAGGTCTAAAACCTACTGGCAATTTCTCCTGATTGTGCCCCTGGGAGGCGTCGCAGCCTCTGTCTTCTTTATTGTTCTCTATGCGCTGTTCTTGAAGACGGTTGGCAACGGGAGACTGGGGAAGAAGATTGCTTTCTACCAGTCGGGGATTTATCTGGGCTTTGGTGTGGGGCCGACAATTGCCGGGGTTCTAATCCGAGAGGATGACTTTGGCATGCTACTTCTGGGAGCTGTAATCGGCGGTGTGCTTCTCATAGTCTTAGTGCTCAGGTTGCCGGAAAGTGATACTATTCGGCTTGATTTAAGGGGCTATCACAGCGATCTCCGCCAAGGCCGCACCTTACTTTTTCTCGTGCTCGTAATGGTCTACGGAACTCATTTCGGGGTGGAACAGACAACCTTTACCCTGTTGATGAAAGAGAACCTGGGCTTCTCCGCCCCCCTCATCGGTCTGGTATATCTATCGGTTGGTTGCTGGATGGCGTTCATCGCTCCGTTCGCCGGACACCGTTTTGACGTGAGAAGGAGCATCCGCGCCTTTCTCTGGGCCGGGTTGGTATTATCTGGGACGTTCCAGATCCTCACGTCCATCGCTTCTTCGGTGCCAAGCATGATCCTACTCCGGTTGGCGCACACCCTCGGCGATGTGCTGATGATTCTATCCATGGGATTGATGACCGCTACCTTTTTCCCCGAGTCCCGGTTAGGGGGCAATTCCGCCGTGGTATACGCCACCCGAACCTGTGGAATCTTCGCCGGCAACGTCGGTGCCGGATACCTCAACGGTGCGTTGGGCTATTCGTCCAGCTTTGTTGCCAGCGGCACCTTTCTCCTGCTGTTCTTCATTCTCGCAGGATCTGCTGTGGGACGTTTGCTGGTGGTGGGTGACGATTTGTCGTCCCAACGGCGGTTGGAGCACGGCGCGTAGATTCCCGTCAAGCGCACGGCCTATGGGCTAGGAAGAGCATAAAGAGAGTCCATACAGGGAACAGAAACTCGGGTGATTTAGGGCTTCGGATCCAGGGAGACAAGGAGTTATACTGATCCTGTATACAATTCGCGCGCTGTGAACTCAACGTTTCAACCGTTGTTGGTGCAGGATTATTTCTTCTGGGTCCTGTGTTGACTTACATGGAACGGAGATAGATAACCTTCATATTTGCGGAGGGAAAATGGAATTCGTCAAAGAATGGCTGCCTTCGATCTGGGCCTACATGGGTGAATCGAGGATCCTCGGGGCTTTTATCATCGTGGCGTCTTCTCTCTTGATCGCATGGTTGGTAAATCTCGTTATGGACCGCGTCCTCCTTGTTTTGGCGAGGAGGTCCAAATTCCATCTGGATGATGCGATTCTTCGTATCCTGGACAAACCCATATGGGTCAGTGTTGTGCTCCTGGGTGCGCTGACAGCTGTCCGTTGGATTTCTCCCGCTCCCCCTTTCACCTTTGTTTTTACGGCACTGCTTAAAAGCTTTCTCGCTCTGATCTGGGTTTTTACCATTAACCGCATATTGCTTCGGGTTGCTGATGACTGGATTCGTCACTGGAGAGAGGCTGGCCGTCAGGGTAGTGAGATAATACGGTTGAGTGGAAACATTGTGCGAATACTAATCCTTGTTGGGGCGATGTTCTTTATCCTCTCGTTTTGGAAGATCAACGTTACCCCCCTGCTGGCGTCGGCAGGGATCGCAGGTGTTGCCGTGGCTCTGGCTGCAAAAGAGACACTTTCTAATTTTTTCGGGGGGGTCAGTGTGCTGCTCGATCAACCCTATGCAGTAGGAGATTACATTATCCTCGATTCGGGAGAGCGGGGTGAGGTGATGGAAATCGGCTTGCGCAGCACTAGAGTAAGGACTCGTGACGATGTGCAAATCTCCATACCCAACGCCATCATCACCAACACCAAGATCATAAACGAGAGCGCACCTGAGCCACGCTTCAGGATCCGGGTAAAGGTGGGTGTAGCGTATGGTACTGACGTGGATCAGGTTGAGCGAGTTTTGCTCTCGGTGGCGGGGGCCAACCCACTCGTTGTGTCCAACCCTGAGCCCAGGGTGCGATTTCGCACCTTTGGTGATTCTTCTTTGGATTTTGAACTCCTGTGCTGGGCCCATGACCCCAGGGACAAAGGCAGGCTGATCCACGAACTGAATAGGAACGTTTACAAAGCATTCGAGCGCGACGGCATCATTATTCCCTTCCCGCAGCGGGATGTGCACGTGCACTCCCACGAGGGAGAGCAACCACCAGACACCAAGCACGATGCATCAGTCAAAGAGCAACGACAGTCATAAAATGGAACTCAGAGACGGGATGTCGTACTCGTGGTCCATTAATTCGAGCGTTTAACCTTCGCCTTGGAACCTTTTAGCGCATGGAATGTATTCTTCTCGGCAGCGGCGGTATGATGCCTATGCCATATCGGCTTCTCACTTCTCTTGCAGTGCGCTGCCATGGACGAGTCTATCTTTTCGACGCTGGCGAAGGCACCCAACTCGGCTTCAAAAAAGCACGGATCGGTGTTCGCGCCCTGGGAGTGCTCGCAGTCAGTCACCTCCATGCCGACCATTGCCTCGGCATTCCTGGCATCCTGATGCTCAAGGCTCAGATGCGGGACCCAGAACCGCTTACCATCATTGGGCCCAAGGGAATCGAGAAATTCATCCGGCAGACCCATGAGAATCTCGGCTTTTACCTCAACTTCCCGATTACCTTCATTGAGTGGTCTTCACAACACGGTGAGGCGGCCTACGAGGATGCTCAGGTTCGTATACTCTGGCACCCTGTAGAACACAGTCGCTTCTGCCTCGGCTATCGTCTGGAAGAGCTCGATCGGCCGGGCAAGTTCAATACAGGCAAGGCAAGAAAGTTGGGCATCCCACAGGGCCCACTCTGGGGCAAGTTGCAGCAAGGACAGCCGGTCAACCTGGAAAACGGGGAGGAAATCACCCCGGAACGAGTCCTGGGCGAACCCAGGCGAGGGCGCCATGTGGCATACGTGGTGGATACGCGACCGGCAAAAGGAATTTACTACCTCTGCAAGAATTCGGACATAGTCTTCATAGAAGGCATGTTTCTGCCCGATGACGCCAACCATGCAGATACCAAAGGACACCTGACCGTTGTAGACGCGGCGCGCATTGCCAGCCGGGCCGGTGCGCGTCGTGCCGTTCTTGTCCATATCAGCCCGCGCTATGACGATGACGACCTACATCTCTTGGCCGCAGCCGCCAAATCGCGTTTCAATGAAGCCGAGATGGGTCAAGATTTCAAAGTGTATCATGTCGAACTCCCAGACGAAGCTTAATGCGCACAGCAAATGACATGGAGACAACGCGCAGCTAGCAGGAGCTAACAGCTCGTTGTCCCGAAGGGGTGACGAAGTTCCCACCCGAAAGCCAAAAAGAACTGAAACTTGAAATTAGTTCCTCTGCTTGCTGCTTACCCCTTACTGTTTACCGTCTTCGTGGACTTGTCCTGTGAAATGCCTTATGATGATCTCAAAGGTAGAGTATCTTTGGTTTAATGGAGATGGAAAGGAGCAGGGAGTGGCCAGGAAGCCCAACCCGTTGCTTCATGATTTTCTTGACCAGAGCATTCCTTTGCCGTCAATTGATTGGGAGACCGTGCCCCTAACGGTCAACCCGATGGATGTCTGGGCTGCATACGATGAGGGTATAGAGGGTTGGGTATTTGTCTGGTTTCCGATCGCGGACCCGGAGAGCGGCCGGTCCTATGGTGAATTCGAACGGGCTTACTTGTTCAACGAGAATCTGGAAAGGATTCTGAGGGCCATGAATCGTTGGCCTCTACGGGGCACGGCGGCGCAGAAAAAGCAGGCAGTCGCGTTTGCTTTGCTGCACTTGTTCTGTGAGGTGAACTACCTGTGTACAAAGGTTTAATCCGGATGTTTCATGAATGGCCTACTGCGACCGGTTCACTTGTCATCTCGCTTCGCTGTCACTTATAGTCACCAGGTCACTGTGTCGTCTTATGCTAAAATCACCAAATCATGGCTTTGCCATTCCTGGTGATGGGTTTATCGAAGGAACCGAATGACATGATGACGAACGTTAGCCCAAATGACCTAATGACAGCCTTGTCAGGTACGGTTCAGATCCAGCCCGCGGTAACGTGGGACGATTGGACGGTGGCAAGCCCATCTTCTTCGCGCTCGCTCCGCTCAGCCCCGCACCGCCTCGCCCCACCCCGCCCCGCAAGCGGGATCTGCGACAAGCGGAATCTACGACAAGCGGGTTCCCAGTTTCATGGTCTCGCCACAGCAGTTCATGAAACAACCGGGCTAAACTAGATGGGGAGGTAGAATCAAAAACGGCCCCTCCGGGGTCGGATCTTTGTTGGAGGCAGTGACTCCTGCTGGACAAGGGGTGGAGGCGGAATCTGGCATTGTTTATACACCATGCTTGAATACTTCAGGGGTTTGCATTATGCTGAATCTGAAACTCTACTTAGGAGGTTGAAATCATTGGCTGTACGTATAAACATCGTTAGCGATACTCAGCTTCACAAACCACTGCTCTTGGCGGCATGGCCAGGAATGGGACACGTCGCCCTTAAGGCCTTCGTCTTTCTGCATGAGGTACTGAGGGCTCAGAACCTGTCTTTCGTGGAGGAGCCTGAGTTTTTTCGAGTTCCCGGGGTTTCCATACAGGATGGCTTGGTTCAATCCACCGTGTTGCCCCAAAGTGGTTTTTACTACTGGAAGCGTGCTGGTACTCTTGGTGATCTTCTATTTTTCATTGGAGACCAACAACCGGTGGCGGGAAAAGAGTACCGATTGGCTTCCTCATTGCTTGATTTTGCGGGAAGGTACGGAGTCAAGCGCGTGATAACCGCGGCTGCCATGCCCACCTCGATCAACCACTACCAGCCGTCTCGAGTGTGGATGACCGCCACCCGCGAGGAACTGCTCACTGAGCTCACGCCGTACTGCCAGAGAATACTGAGGGAGGGCCAGGTCTCAGGCATGAATGGACTCTTACTGGGTGTTGCCAAGCAGAAGGACATGGAAGGTTTCTGCTTTCTAGGCGAGATACCTTTTTACACGACCGAAATCGAAAATCCCAAGGCCTCTATGGCTGTTCTGCGTGTTCTGAACCAGGTGCTAAACCTGGAGGTAGATCTGAACGAATTGGAGGAACTCTCGCGCCAGACAGAAAAAGAGATCGACAACTATCTCCTCGAACTGCAGCAACGGGAGCAAGAGGAAGAAAAGTCCACAGAGGACCAGGACGGACCCGTCACAGTCCATTGAGAATGAGCAAATGCAGTGGGATTCAGTTTTCGGGTCGCGGGTAGCAGGCTCCGGGTTGCATGTACACCTTTTCTCCTCCGACCCTTCCGCGTCTCAGTGTGGCCACATCATCGCTTCGTTCCGAAAGAACAGCTTCGTTTGCCAGCTAGTTCGCAGTAGATGCGGATCTCTGGCTATGTGCGTTGCTGAAGTCAAATTACTATCAGCAAACGTATTCACGCCAATACTCCATGGGTTGCCAATCCCCTTCGGTGGTTGATCACGGTCACTCGTCCTTCGGGCGTCGGTTCTCTGATGCAACCCTGAACCATTCTCCCGGTGTCCATGTTTATAGAGGAAACAGAACAGCAAGTAAGAATCTGGTTACGGCTGGCCCACGAGGCCTACGGCGAGAGGCTCGTACTGCGTTCTCTGCAATACTTCCACCGCGCTCTCGATTACGCTGAGTCGAAACAACTGAACCGTGAGGTCGCTGTTATATGCCGCGATCTGGGCTATGTCTACGCACGTGAAGGTTCGACGTCCAGGGCTCTCATGGTCTTGGATCAGGGGCTTGCCGTGACCGACATGACTTTGCCGATTCGTGTTGGGATACTGTTTAACAAGGCGAGCGTACTCGTCAAGCTGGGAGTATACGGGGAGGCGCTGGTCCTTTTGGAGAATAGCTCTCAGATTATTCGCTCGCATTACCCAGACTTCTCCAAGGCCCCCGGGCAGATAGTGCATTCTTATGCCGCGATTGCTCAGATGGAAGGGGACCTACGCAAGCTTGTGGAATTGCTTGATATGGGAATCAGCGCTGAACGGATTCAGGTAGAGGTCAGGAGTCAGAAACCTCCATGGCTGAGACAAGGCAACTGAGCACTGGGTGCGTCGCAGATTCAAAAACCCCCAAAACAGAATAGACGCTCTGAAGGAATCAATATGGGTGGGAGCTGAATGACTGAAGAACAAAGACGAATAGTGCCCAGTGAATAGTGTTCACTGCCTATTGTCGGGAGGGCCGCATGGCGGAAGAAACCGAAGCTCAAACGCCCAACCCAAAGAGCTGTACACTAGTCAGACAGGATCGTCACCCTGGGAGCTGCTTGACAGATGATTCGGGGCAGCGGTCGTTGGCCTGTGAGGTCACTCTTCGTTTTTGCCAAGGGAAGTGGCAACGGCTCATAACCAGTATACACCTGTCCCGACCTGAAAATTATCTCTCCATCTACCAGTCGGGCTGCAATCTTTCCTGCCGGAAGTGTCACTCCTGGTATTTTAGCAAGGCGGTCAAAGGGCACTGGATGAGCCCTGAGGATATCTTGGAGGAGGCCAGAGCTTACGATGCGAAAGTAACCTTGGTGGAGCCGCGAGAACGGATCACCGCCTGGCATGCACATGAGTCCTGTTATTGCTGTGGAGCGTGCATCCTCACCGAGAAGAGATCTGTACGCTGCCCCGGGGTTTTGGAGCCTGGACAGATTGCCTACAGTTCCCAAGGGTTTGGCCCGGCGAGAAATATCGTGGCTTTTACCGGAGGTGATCTCACCTGTCGTCCGGAGTTCTATGCCCAGTGTGCACAGCTAATCAAGAGGAACACCAGGCTTTGGGTTCTCATCGAAACCAACGGTTACGGGTTGACTCCCGAGCACCTGGACTGTTTCAAGGCATTCGGCGTGGATGGTTTTTGGCTGGATATAAAGGCAGAAGACCCTGAGCGGCACAGGTGGCTTACAGGAACTGACAACCAGTGGATCCTTCAGCTGCCGGAGGAATTGCTCAAGCGCGGCTTTGTCTTGGAGGTGCTATCACTCTATATTCCAGGCGTGGTTGAGGTAGAGGAGTTGGGACGAATAGCCCGCCGTTTGGCTGCGTGGGATACAGGAATTCCATTTACCATCCTGGCTTTTTTCCCTGAATATAAGCTCAAAGATGTGCGTTGCCCTACAGTGGAAGAAATGGTGCGAGCCTACGAAGAGGCTCGCACTGCGGGGCTTAGACGTGTCCGGCTAGGAAATCTGGGAGTATTTGTCAAGAGTGAAGCGGAGTATCGTTACTTGGAAGCGCACGTGGATGGGAGTGCGCTGTAGCTAGACGTCTCTGAATTTGTACAACTCATTGAGCTGAAAGGAGTTTTTGCTGCTTTTCCGGCGCTGCCGGAATGATGGAATTGTGGAAGCCTGGAATGATGAGGAGGGAGAGGAAAGATTATCATTTCATACTGGGTTCATTTCCTCTGAACCCCTTATTCCACTAGTAAGCGAATCAAACTGGGTCCTGTCGTGATGGCGCAGCTGATAGTGGCCGGAGATGGAGGCACGTGTGGCTGAACCGGATGATGCCTTGGTCCTAGAGTTCCTGGAAAAATCTCTTGCGCGTAGGGGAATAACTCGTTTACAATTCCAAAGTAGATAGTGGAGGCTATCTATGGGAAATTGGACGGCGAAAAAAGTGCCGATCACTGCTGAGAAAGAGGATTTGACAGAGAGTGAGGGGCAGTTTCAGGGGGAGGGCTCCGTCAAGCTGGATGATTGTCCCTTCAAACGGGATGTTTGGGACGAAGCCGGAAAAGTGGTTGGGGTGGAATGCGCCGACGATTCTGCAGTTAGACCGTGTGAGCCTGGTGTGGAAGACTGTAGGCTGCAGCAGTGGATGGAATCGGTTAAAGATTTTATCCGGAGCATCGACGTGAGTGCCCTGTAGAGTTGCAGTTCTTAGGCAGCTGGGCTCATATGATTCATCAAAGGCGCGGGTCTGGAGTGAGGCGCTCCCCCGCGTTTTTGCTTTGTGCCTCCACGACAACCAGACTATGATGGTAGGAGGAACCTTGAAGCTAAGGAGTAATGGACCTGGAAGAGGTAATCACTCATGGACGCTGCCAACCCCTTGAGGTCGCGAATCCAAACCGGGACGAATCCCGCTCTGGGCGGGAACGAACTCTAGCCCGTTTTTTCTTGATGTAATTTGCAGCATTAGGGTTAGCTCCGAGCAAAAGGAACAAGCTCAACTATGGACCTTTCCAGAAGAGAAACCAAACAAGTCTTGGTGGGAAACGTACCGGTCGGTGGAAATGCCCCAGTGGTGGTGCAGTCCATGTGCAACACGGATACTCGAGATGTTCCTGCCACTCTGGCACAGATTGAACGACTGGCCAGGGTGGGCTGTGAAATTATCAGGCTTGCCGTACTGGATGAAGACGCGGTACAGGCGCTGGGCGTCATCAAGGAGGAGACAGCCATACCGTTGATTGCCGACATTCACTTTGATCATAGGTTGGCACTGGGAGCTCTTAGGGCAGGTGTGGACGGTCTCCGGATCAACCCTGGCAACATCGGCAACGAGCGAGCCGTGGCCAGGGTGGTCCATGCTTCGGCTGAACGTGAAGTGCCCATCCGGATCGGGGTCAACGCGGGCTCCTTGGACAAAGATCTTTTGCGTCGGTATGGCGAGGCTACCCCCCAAGCCATGGTGGAAAGCGCGCTTCGTCAAATCAGACTTCTCGAGTCTCTTAATTTCTATGAGATCAAAATCTCTTTGAAATCATCCGACGTGACCACCATGGTGGAAGCGTACCGACTTCTCGCAGACAAGGTGTCGTATCCTTTTCACCTGGGTGTAACTGAAGCGGGAACTCTCATCGGTGGAACGGTGAAGTCCACTCTCGGCATTGGGCGCTTACTGGCTCAGGGCATTGGCGATACCATTCGGGTATCACTTACCAGCGATCCCGCTGATGAGGTGCGAGTGGCTTACGAAATTTTGCGAGCGCTCAAAATCCGCCAGCGCGGTGTTGAGTTGATTTCCTGCCCCACCTGCGGCCGCTGCGAAATAGATATCATTGGTTTGACTCAGGAGGTGGAGAAGCGGTTGTTGCACGTAAAGAGCGCCCTGAAGGTCGCTATCATGGGGTGTGTGGTGAACGGGCCGGGCGAGGCGAGAGAGGCGGATGTGGGAGTCGCGGGTGGGCGTGGGCAAGGGATTCTGTTCAAGAAAGGAGAGGTTGTGGCAAAGATACCAGAGTCGCAGCTGATGTCGAGGCTTTTGGACGAAATTCACTCGATAACCGGTGAAGAGGTTGCCTAGTAACCCATTGCCCAAGACGTCCGGGACCGAGAACACTTACCCGAAAAATTCCCTTCATCAATCGATGATCTTGGAGTTACTGAACCTGGATACGCCCCAGGTCGAAGAGGCCACCTGGAACGCTAAGTGCCATACCCAGCGCGCTTTGCGACAGTACGGAGGAGAGTTGCGGAAATGAAACAGGGCATCACTAAACGAGATGAGGACTTCTCCCGTTGGTATACAGACGTAATTGCGGCCGCACGGATGGCGGATTATTCCCCGGTGAAAGGCTGTATGGTGATTCGGCCTTATGGGTACGCACTCTGGGAAAACATGCAGTCCACTCTCGACCGAATGTTCAAGGAAACAGGCCATCAAAACGCTTACTTTCCTTTGCTTATTCCTGAAAGCTTTTTGGAAAAAGAAGCTGAACATGTTGAAGGCTTCGCCCCAGAATGTGCTGTGGTAACCTATGGCGGCGGGAGGGAATTGGAGGAGCGACTTGTCATTCGGCCAACCTCAGAGACCATTATCTGGAGTATGTATAAGAAATGGATCATGTCGTATCGGGATCTCCCGCTGCTGATCAACCAGTGGTGCAATGTCCTGCGCTGGGAGATGCGAACTCGGCTGTTTTTGCGAACTACGGAGTTCCTCTGGCAGGAAGGGCACACAGCTCATGCCACAGCAGAAGAGGCAGAGGAAGAGGCGCTACAGATGCTTAACGTGTATCGAACTTTTGCCGAGGAATACGTTGCTATGCCGGTAATTGCCGGGAAAAAGAGTGATCGAGAGAAATTTGCCGG
>CP070692.1:1696452-1711707 GCA_020353215.1 Deltaproteobacteria bacterium | reverse complement strand
GCATGCTCTGACCGACTGAGCTACACCGCCAGAATTTACGGCTTTCATACTCAACAGCGGCTTTGTTGTCAACCGAAAAATCCAGCAAGATTCCCATCCAGCGGCCGCGGTTTGAGCGGCGTCCTCGAAAGCTGGCGGGAGGGGTCCCTTTCGCCTGTGCAAAGCTCCGTGACGGTTCAAGGACAATCCCTCTCGGAGCGGAATTGTTGGTGAAACTCCTGGGCCTTGTTGCGTTGACATGCACCTCAGATTACGTTAAAACAATTCGACTTTTCGGTCTGTTGTTGCGCTAATCTCTCGCTTGGGGAGAACTGTACGAGGATACTATGACCCTGAAATGTGCTCATTGTGGAGAAGTATTCGGAGAAGAGACGTGTTCAGCCTGTCAAGGTTCGGTGCCCCAGGGGAGCCGTTACTGTTGCTGGTGCGGCGAGAATTTGTCTGGCAGTGAAGAGATTCATAGGGCCGGAGAGTGGACGGGCACCGAAGACGAGGATGGCCCCATAGATTTTGAAAACAGGATTCTCTGCAGCGATGGAACCTGCATTGGAGTGATCGGGCCTGATGGTCTCTGCAAGGAATGCGGCCAACCCTACACCGATGATTCGGAGGAGGGCTAGATGTACGAATTGAAGATCATTACCGAATTCTCTGCAGCCCATCATCTGCGAGAATTTCGTGGCAAGTGTGAGGCCCTGCATGGGCATAACTGGAAGGTCGAGGTGGTGGTTAGCGGCAACGGGCTGGACGACAGTGGTGTGGTGCTGGACTTTGCCGAAGTAAAAGCCGCCACAAAAGAGATCATGGCGGAGATTGATCACAAGTATCTCAACGAACTACCTTTTTTCACCCGCAATAACCCATCTTCGGAAAACATTGCCCGGTACATCTTCGAACGGTTAGTTGAGAAGATCAACGATGACCGAGTGCAAGTCACCCGGGTGTCAGCCTGGGAGTCCCAGGATGCCTGCGCCACCTATCTGGGAGAGTAGATAGCCCCGACACGCCAACCCCACGGAGCTCGATCACATCGAGTGATGGTGAATTCCGTTCTGCCGTGGTCCTTTCCGGGGAATGTCAATATTTCACCATCGTCCCTGAAATGCCTGCGGCCACCGGGGCTACAGGCTGGAGTCGAGGTTTTCCGCCATCCGGCGAAACTTGTTCACCTGCTCTAAGTAATAGGAACGGTTTCCGGAAGCAACCGCCAGAGCCTGCTCAGCGGCAGCAACAGCCTTGTGGTTAAGGCCGTTGGCACTATAGGCCTCTGCCAGCGTGTCCAAAATGTAGGCTTCAGGGGAGGCGTGCGCTGCCTTTTCGGCTAAAGCGAGAGCGCGCTGGGGCTGAGAAAAAGGATCATCCCGACTGGTGGCAAGAATCCAGGCTAGGTTGTTCATGATGTCCGGATTGTCTGGATCAAGGCTGAGAGCACGTTCCAGGTGAAAAACTGCTTCTTTTAAATTGTTGAGAGAGTACTGAAGGGTTCCTAGTCGCAAGAGCAACTGGGGATTCTGTGGTTCGAGCCGTGCCATGCTGCTAAGAACCCTTATGTTCAGATGTCGGTTGAAACTCGCGCCTATAGCATCAACATGAAAAAGGTAACCAACGGTGCCTACCAATACCAGTCCAACCATATAGACAGCCAATGCTGTGTTCAGCTTGCGCCGGTGGAACCGAAGCAAGGAAGGCTCGCTCGCTGCAGCTGTCAGATAGTCGACGCGCTGTTTGATGCTGAAGTGATGCCAACTGGGAACATCCCGGATGTTGCCGCTATAGAGGGCAACCTTTTCCAAGGCTGAAATAAGCGGCGATGGTTTGGGCATCACTCTAAAAACGTGGAGATCAGCCTGGCGCTCAAAGTTGCGGATGAAAAAACCAAAGAGGAAGCGAAAGTAGAAAATGAGAAGTAGCAGCAGAGGCAGCGTAGAGAGGGTGGAAATTACGGTCAGAAATTGAGCGTCCGTGCGGTTCGTTAATGTTACCGGGAGATCACTGGCGAGCACGAGAAGGAAAGACAGAACCGAGAGGGGATAGGCGAGTACTAGATAGCCGAGTAGGAATAGTAGATAGAAGAAGAGATGCTTCTCTTTCACGTGACCCAACTCGTGGGCGAGTACAGCTCGCAATTCATCCTCGTCCAGAATATTCAGGAGTCCCTCCGTGACAAGAAGATAGCGGCAACGACGATGGAGTCCCATGACCCCGGCCGTCAAAGATCCAGCTCCGAATCCGGGCCAGAGAAGGATCTCTCGAGTCGAAAAACTCTGTTCCCGACAGAACTTCTCAATGAACGTTCTCTTGTCGCCAGGCGGCAACGGCCGGCAACCCCAGAGGCGCATCACGAGTGGTGGTGCGAAAACCATAAAGATCACGAGGAGGACAGCAAAGAAAAGAACTTGTCCCAGGGGAGTGTTCAGATAGTCGTGAATTGTGCCAACCGGCAAGAGTTGCAGGAGATCGAAGCTTCCCGAGATGAGGAGCCAGGGCAACAAGATGGCCAGATTAAAGTTGATGTTGGCGATGACCATGGAGGATCTAGAATCGCTGCAGCCGGATAGCAAACACTGGCATTCATAGCTGTAATACCAGACAATGGCGAGGTGGAGCAAAAACAACCCCAGCGCGGCCAGACCTTGCAGGGTAAAGCTGGCCCGAATGGCAGCGAATGCGATCAGGTGGAATTTCACGTCGAGAAGGTAAACCTGGGCACAGAAGAAGAGAAGAGCAAGTAGGGACTGACGGCTAACTGTGCGATGGTAAAGAACGGCGAAATTGACGTTTGCGTGACCGGCAGCGATTCTCCTTGCCAGTTGCCGGAACAACCAACGGTTTATGAGAGCGAACAGCAAGACCAGACCAAGACTGGCGCCCAAGGTAACAGTAAGAGAAAGCCGTGGCGCAAGAGATGGCTGTTGAGTGGAGAAGACGAGCAAGACGATGATGAAGTAAATAAAGTTGGTGTACATTTCGACTCAGCTTGCAGCAGCGCTATTAAAGGATTTTGTGTTGTTGGGGTGTCTTTTTGAATCCCCAAACTTCATTACTCTACCTGATCCAGTTTAACATATTGCAAATGAGGCTCAAGTTTCCTGCGACCTGAGATTCCTCCACTAACTTCGTCGCCGAATACCAACGCAATCCCCCTGGCGGACCGGTGCGTGGTGTTGACGACGAGACCCTGATGGAAACGTTCTGGTTGTCATTGACGTCGCTGTTGCCCTAACGCTGCAAACCTGTACCGAGGAAAACGCGCTAGGATGTCCCGCCAACGGCGGGATGGCCTGGCGCAGTCTCGGGTAGATCGAAGCGGACTTGATCGTACGTGAGATCCTGGACGACCCGAGCAAGTCCGTCCCGCCAAGGCGGGACTCTGGTGCGGGTTTACCGATTTTGGCCGGTAACAGGTTTGCAGCGTTAGGGTTAACATATACTGTATCAGTCAGGTTGCGAAGGAAAGCATCTTCTCAGAGAGCCGAGTCCAAGTCAAGGCAATTGAGCAGCCGTTTCTTGGGCGAGACTCCACTCTTGGATCAGGTCGTGGTTCGCCGGGCCCAACCGTGCAATCTTCGTTCCAGAACTTTTCTTTAACGCGCGCTCATGGACACATCTTCCCGGCTTCAGTTTCAGACGCAATCTGGATAAGCGAGCGGGCGTGAAATGTTGATAAACCACTTTGTGCGAATAGTAATATGGGCTAGAATTCTGTAACCGTCAACGTACATGGTTCTAACCCTAAAGCGAGTGCTGGCCAGAATCGTCGGACCGAAAACTGCTTCTCCGGGCTGCAGGTCCACTGGTAGCTTTTGCAGGTCCCATGGAGGCTCCCCTATAGTGGAGGAGAAACTAGGGATGATCCTGGTTCGGTCTCTCTTGTTTAGTCTATGCTTGATACTCCTGAACGCTTCTCTCGCCATTGGTAATTCCTTGCCGCAGTCCATAGGATCTCTGCGATTGGAGCAGATCCTGGTCGGTGAGGAGGCCAGGCAGGAAATCAATGCTCTCCACGGCAAGGAACTTGGTTATCGTAACGGTTACGTGGGTACCTATGGTGGAGGTACTCGGAAGGCGAAAGTGTGGGTCTCGGAATATGGTGCCGAAGTAGAGGCGGTAGAGGCAAATAAGAAGATGGCGGAAAAAATCCAGGCAATGGAGGGAAGAGCATTCTGGCACTTCCAGGAGATCTCCATCAACAGTGTGCCGGTCTACTTTGTCGTGGGACAGGGGCAGGCGCACTATTTCTTTCGTAAAGGGAAACGGGTCATCTGGCTGGCGGTGGATCCTCCTGAGGCAAGAAAGAGCATTAGAGATCTACTTGGGCAGATTCCTTAGTGTCGGATGAGCTACTAAAAAGAGGAGACGGATCTCTTCGGCAACATCTGAACCGTCTTCCGAAAGCACGAATCAGTTCACGCCCATCAAGAACCTGCCCTGTTCAAACATTTGATCGCCCCATTCCTGATATCACATTCCTTCGGCGTCATAAATCATGCCATTGGCGGCGATCCATCTCCACCCCCGACCTTTGATCTTCACCAGATCACAGTCGTTGCTTTCCGGAATTGCTCCGTAACCTTCTTCGATTGCATCCGCACCTCCGGCACGGTCTATGGCGATTTCGCTGAGAGGTCGATTTGCTGAGCGCATTTTCTCAAGAAGTTCTACAGGAGTAAGACTTTCCATGGTTCACCTCCTCTTTAGCCAGGTTTAGATAGGTTGAGGTAAAAAGGAACAAGTGCGTATCGCTGATGGAGCATTATCTCATTTTCAATGGACATCTCTCAAGATAATGTCGGTCGCAGGGATTCGTTTTCCCGCGGTCGGGATTATATACCCTAACGTTGCTAACCTGTTACCGGCCAAAACCGTTAACCTCGCGCCAGAACAGACCATGTACGGGCTTGCTCGTCTCGAATAGGATCTCACGCAAGCTAAAGCACGCTTCTATCTACCTGAGACTGTGCGAGGCCAGACTTGGCTAGCCTGGCGCGTTTTCCCTCGGTACAGGTTTGCAGCGTTGGGGTATACTTACTTTGAAAGTGATGGCGTAGGACTTTCATCGGATTTTGGGAATTTCGTCTTTACCTACGAACACAACGGGTGCCAGCATCGGCTTTTTGCCGAGACTCTTGCGAACTCTTTTCCCTCTTGACTCCTATGGATTTTTGTATTAAAAAAAAATTGTCGTTCGCAAGTCGGTTGGGCTGTTAAGGATTGCGTCCTTTGCCGGAGTGGCGGCCTGGGGCTTGGAACAAAACGTTTTTTGAGGAGGACAAGGCTGTGGCAGAAGGAACGGTTAAATGGTTTAGTGACCAGAAAGGTTATGGCTTCATTGAGCAGGATGACGGTGGGGACATTTTTGTTCACCACTCCGCCATCAATATGCCTGGGTTCAAAACTCTTGCTGAAGGCGACCGAGTTAGCTTTGACGTGGGACAAGGTACCAAAGGCCCTGCAGCCCAGAACGTAACGAAGCTTTAGTTGGCAGTAACACGTTTATCATGGGCCTCTCATCTTATTCGGATGAGGGGCCCTTTTAATTTGACATCGGAAACCTGGTCCTCTCCTGCATCGCGAGGTCTTCGACGTGCCACCATTCCAATCATCCGGGTCTTCCATACACTCGTGCCCTGCAGGAACGATCTCTTTTACCCTGACGTTCTGATTTCCCGATTGTCGAGCGACTCGTGCCAGTGGATCTGCCTCCCAGTCCTCAACAAGTGGATCGTTTTTCAGGACTTTCCCGGAAAAGGTCCTTAGCTACTCAGGCTACGGGAAGGCTACTCCACAACGAGCAATTCGCGCCATTTCGTGGCAATGTCCCTGTTAACAAAGCACCAAAACTTCATGCAGTCCCTACCCGAACTGAGATAGGCAATGGCAGGTTGCTTAGATGCTCGTTGTTTCGCAGCATCCCCCGAAGCCTTGTCTGGTGTGTCTACTGAGTGACGTCGGAAGCGCAGAAAAGACACAAGCAAAGCATTTTCACTTACAGATGACTCCCTGGCTCGCGAACGGCATGAATATATGAACATTAATCGCGGCTTTCAGCCTGAACAAGCGCTGCCACAACTAGCCGAACTGAATGCGTATGAAAAAAAATTGTGGAAGAGTGAATGATAAGCTAGAGGTGGAAGTGCTCTCCGGACTTGTTCGACTCTTACCTTCATTTTTGGCACGAGCTTTGCCTACTGTTTCATAAAGGGAGGTTGCAGGAGGAGAGAAACTTCGAGGAGTCGGGGTTAATGCTACCAGGAGGTGCATCATGCTGGTGAAGTATTGGATGGCCGCTGATCTAATCAGTGTGGATGAAGATATTTCCCTTATCAAAGCATCCAGGCTAATGAAAGAGAATCGTATCAAGCATCTCCCGGTGCTGAAGCGGGGAAGGCTTGTGGGGATTGTCTCCGATCGTGATCTAAAAGAAGCACAACCGTCCAACGCGAGCACGCTGGATGTCCATGAACTCCACTACCTGCTGGACCAAGTGAAAATGAAAGACATAATGAGCGCCGATCCATACACAACCAGCGGGGAAGAGATAGTAGAAAGGGCGGCCTCTGTGATGCTGGAGCATGATATCTCTGCTCTACCTGTAGTTGACCAAAAAGGGGATCTTGAAGGCATCATTACTAAAGGGGATCTTTTTCGTGCCATGATTGCCATCTCCGGTATCGCTCAGGCGCAACTTCAGGTCGGTCTGGAAGTAAAGGACCAACCGGGTTCTATTAAGGAGGCAACTGACTTGATTCGGATACACGGCGGCCGGATCGTTAGCATTACAACCCACTACAACGGCGCACCCGAGGGTTCTCTACACATCTATATTCGTTGTAAAGAAGTGGAAAACGAAGAAGTTCTATTTGATCAACTATCATCTAGGTACAAAGTTCTCTACCGGACTCACTACAAGGTAGATTAACCGGAACGCGTTTATCCCTTTCCAGAAGTTCGGTAGCAAATCACATTGGCATTCTTGTTGCAGTTCACTAGCCCGGATGTTTCATGGATGGCCTACTGCGACCGTTTTACTTGTCATCAAGCTTCGCTGTCACTCAAAGTCACTAGGTCACTGTGTCGTCTTATGCCAAAATCACGAAATCATGGCGTTGCCATTCCTGGTGATGGGTTTATCAAAGCGACCGAATGACTTGATGACGTCCGTTAGCCCAAATGACCTGATGACAGTCTTGTCAGGTACGGTTCGGATCCACTCCCGCGGTACCGCGGGACGATTGGACGGTGGCAAGACCATCCTCTTCGCGCTCGCTTCGCTCCGCTCAGTCCCGCCCCGCCCCGCCCCGCAGGCGGGATCTGCGACAGGCGGGATCTGCGACAGGCGGGATCTGCGACAGGCGGGATCTGCGACAGGCGGGATCTTAGTTTCATGGTCTCGCCACAGCAATTCATGAAACATCCGGGCTAGTAAGCGTTTTGACTGCAAAGGATTAGCGGCCGAAACAAACCGAAAACAGTGACAAAGGACTGGCGCACCTGTGAAACATTGCTATTTGGCTGTCGACAGTGGATCAACGCAGAAAAGTATCTGTCCGTTGTCAGGAGTAACGACGATAGGCAGAGCGGGCGATAATATCATTGTAATCCCCGGCGCGACCGTATCGAGGCATCACGCTAGAGTAGTATTTGAAGGGGGAATCTGGGAGATAGAAGATTTGGGCAGTGCCAACGGGATTGTTGTCGGAGGCGAGCGGGTCAAGAGGGCCATTCTCGAACCTGGGAAGATTTATCAGTTGGGAAGAACCGTCGTCCGCTTCATAGAACAAGATGACTCTCAGCACAAGGAACAGAATCTTGAAGCTGTTGAGATTTTGTCGACTACCTTCGATGACTTGGGCTTTCAGGCGGAGAGAGAAAGAGCAAAGTTTTGGTCAGAACGACTTATAAATGCTGTGAAGGCAGTTCCCTTCTTGTCGTCCCTGTGGGGACCAGACCTGATGAAATTGGCAAATGGAGCCTCGCTGCATGTTTTCAAGGTAGGGGAAACAGTCTTTTCGGAAGGGAAACGAGGTCGTTCAATCTATGTGATTCTAGCCGGTCGGGCAAAGATATTTACCAGGGATCATTACGGGAGGGCAGTGGAACTTGCGACTTTAGAAGCCAGTGACTTTTTTGGGGAAATGTCGTTCTTCACTGGTCGGCCACGCTCGGCCAACGTGGAAGCCTCTGCAACGACTTTGTTCATGGAAATTAGCTATGCCAGCCTGCGCCGGCTGATTCGAGAGCATCCGCCTGCCAAGAAAGTGTTGCTGGAGTATTACAAAAACCGGCTGGGGGAGAACGAAAAGATATTCACCGAGATGGGAGTGAAACAGCGAAGAGGGCAACCCCGCCTGAAAGAATCAGTTCCTGTAAATATCGTGGTGATTTCCGGGGCCGAAGGACAAAGCAAGCAGGGTCGAACCTCTTGGCAGCAAGCCTACTCAGTAGATATCTCAATGTCAGGGATCAAAATCGCACTCCTTGGAACTGAAGCGGATGAGTTCCGTCGTCGCGACCAAGTTCGTTTAGAAATTGAGCTACCGTCACCATGGGAGACGATTGCTGCCATCGGATATGTTAATCAAATAAGGACCAGTGATACAAATAAGAAGATTGTTCTGCTGGGTATTAAGTTCGGGAGTATGACTACCACGGATATCCAGAAGCTAAGAGAGTTCATCTACGGGGACACCCACTGCGAGCTTTCAGCTCAAGTCATGTTTTAAGAAAGCTTGGTTTTCAGCTTTGGTGAGGTCAGATCTGCAAAGGGTGCCGTCGAAGTCTCTCGACTGGCTCGGGACGGGCAACCACCTCGGCCTTTTAGACAACCAGGAGGCGTATGGTTGCTCCGAATGCTCTTTGTCTCCCAGTCCCCTCCGGTTAATCGGCCGTAAATTCGAGGGTAGGGGCAGGATACGACCACTTTGCCCATCTCGTTCCGTGTATCCTGCTCCCACCGAGATTGCATGACCATTACGGCAACCTGCGTGCCAAAATCGAAGTTCATGAAGTAAGACCCATCCCGGATGTTTCATGAATGGCCTACTGCGACCACGGTTATGGACTTCCTTCCGGGCGTCCTCGGGTGTCGAACCCTGCGACGTACCGTTAGGTACGCCTCGGGTCCCATCCCGCGGGACCGCGGGATGATTGCCCGGTGGCAAACCCATCTCCATGGTCTCGCCACAGCAATTCATGAAACATCCGGGCTGTGCCTTCTCTTTAAATAGGCGATAAGATCAAGTTTTTTTTTGAATCAGCGTTTCGATAACGAAAAAGGAAGAATGGCTCATCGTTGAGACCTAACGGCAACCAGGTTGACTGTCATTGGTGCGGGTGCAGAAAGAACAATTTTTGCATCAAGTCAACAGACGTCAACTAGGTTGCCAGTTTACTGGTAATGAAGTTGACAACGCGTCAGTGGATTCGTAGTAGTAAAGAGTAACAACGGCTCGTGCATTATCACTGAAAAAGTTGGTCAGCAGTAAATCAGGCCAGCCCCCACGGCCCGATGAGAGTTGCAGATGGTCAGGTTTCAAAACGACGTAGAAACGAATGGAAATCCTCGCAAAACCTTGCGGAGAGCTGATTTGGCATGAAGAAACTACTCATAACGGGAGTCAGTGGATTTCTGGGTTGGAACATCGCTAAGCTGACCAGGGGAGAATGGCACGTATTTGGAACCGTTTATTCTCATCCAGTGAGGATTCCAGACGTAAATGCGATAAGAATGGACCTAACCAACTACCATGAGTTGAAACAACTGTTTGGCGACGTTCGTCCTGACGCGGTGGTCCACGCAGCGGCAGCTTCTGATCCTAATTTTTGCCAACTCAATCAAGCTGCATCTTTTCGGATCAATGTAGAAGCTTCAGTGAACATTTCCTACCTTTGCGCCGACTCTACGATCCCATATGTGTTTACCTCGACGGACTTGGTGTTTGATGGGCTGAAACCTCCTTATCGAGAAACTGATCCGGTAGGTCCGGTAAGTGTCTATGGCGAGCACAAAGCCCAAGCTGAAGAACGCATACTCACATCCTATCCCAAAGCCGCCGTTTGTCGACTTGCGTTGATGTTTGGGCTTTCCGGGTCTGGGAGAAAAAGCTTTATCCAGCCCATGATAACGGCAATGGAAAAGGGGAAAGAACTGAGTCTATTTGTGGATGAATTCAGAACACCCATTGGTGTAAGAAGCGCTGCTAAAGGCCTGCTTCTGGCTCTCAACGAGGTCACGGGAGTTATTCACTTGGGCGGTGTGGACCGCATTTCGCGCTACGATTTTGGGAAGTTAATGCAGCGCATCTTCACCTTTGAAAACGCCAAGATTACACCATGTAAGCAGAATGACATCCGTATGGCAGCACCCAGACCGCCGGACGTATCTCTTGATAGCAGTAAGGCATTTGCATTGGGGGTTAAACCCTTGTCTGTGGCCAAAGAGTTGCAGCACATACGTGCTGAGCTGCAAAATGTTCCGTCAGCATTGGAAAATCGCTGACAAGGTGGCTGAAAAGTAAATTCCAGGGCGGCGAGGGTAGATTGGTGTTGATGTGTGTGGCAATTTGTGCTAAAAATCACTTTCACATTCACCTGGGCTCTAAAATCACTCCCAGTTAGCATCGCCTTCTTTTTGGCACCGCAAGTCGGGGCGTAAGGCGAATCAGCGGAGGTTAAGTATGAGAGCGGCTCGACAACAATCAAGGATCGCTCGCTTTGGAACAAGTCGTTACTGGCGGTATTTCTTGTGGGTTGCTGTAGGCTCGCACATATTATGGCTCGTCTTCGATTTCCTTTGGCCTTACTACTGGACCTTGCTTGCTTGTTTGCTCGGTCCCTTAGCCATCTGCCGATTCACCCAGGGAGCGAAAGATGAAGCCGTCAATTGGCTTTGTGCTTGCGCGCGTGAGGACATGTCACGCCAGGATCGGCTCACGGGCGAAGTCGACAGGATCCGATGTTTCAAGGCGCAACGGAATTTTGATAAGGCTCTTACCCTGGTAAATAATGTGCTCGATCAAGACCCCGATTTTGCGGAAGCGCTCTACCTCAAAGCACAGGTAATGTGGGAGGGATTCAAGAACCCCTGGGCTGCTGAGACCTATTTCAGGCGAGTCATAGAGATAACTGAAGACAAGGAGCCGGTCCACAGGTGGGCTTCTAGTTGCCTGGCAGGCATACACAACAAGTTTGCCATTGGGGGAAGAGCTCTGGGAGATGTATAGCCCGGATTATTCAGCAGTCGGCTGCTGCCACCGGAGAGATGGCCGTCCTTTCTGGCATACGTCGCAGTTGAGCACTGAAAAACCATTCTCCTGAACTAGCCAATAGGTTGGTCCAAGCGTTTCAGCTGTCATTATTCTTCTAGCGAGCCCTCAAAGCCAGTTTGAAGATTACCACAAACAACAGTACACTAATTCCAGCCACTCCTATCCTGCCAACACGCTTCAGGCGACTGGATTCACTTGCTCACTTGCCAAGCAGTTCCGGTGTTGAATCGTGGATATAACATTTTCACTGAGTCCTCGAAGCCACTTCTTTTCCGCATAGGGGGATTTTCGCTGGGCGTGGTTTTAGTGCGAAATATTCCTTGACGTTACTGCGATATTCATGTAATAATAACAATATGTTATTGTAAAACATTGTCAGCAATAGGATGATGCCCGCGTGGACGCAGTTTAAGCAAATCCTACTTATTCTCTACTTTTCCGGACATTTGAGACCGAGAAGATTTCACGAGCAATCCCTTGGGAACGATGGAAGTCAAACTCACAAGACGTGCCTGGATTCGTGCGATGATCTTGTCAAGCTTCACTCTTGTCGGTGGTGTCGCATGCGTGTCTACGAGAAGACTCGAGGTGTTGCATAAACAAGTGCCTCTCGCCGGATTGGCAAAAAGAATGGACGGTCTTAAAGTTGGCGTTATGTCAGATTTCCATGCTGGGGCTTCCGCAACCAGGGAAAACATATTCCATGCAATCTCCATCATGAAGGCGGAAAAGCCTGAAGTTATCATGCTTCTAGGCGACTTCATGGACGCTGATTTCCTTCGCACCCGAAAAAACATTGGGGAAAGGGCCTATGTTTTCGACGCCCTCCAGGGGCTGAATGCCCCTTTGGGAATCTACGCTGTATTGGGCAACCATGACCACTATATTGATCAGGGATTCGTAAAAAAAGAACTATCAAGAATTCCAGCCGTAGTTTTGGATAATCAGAGTGTGAGTCTCGACAATGGCCTGGTGGTGGCTGGGGTTGACGACTTGTTAATCGGCCGCCCAAACCCTCAGAAAGCTTTGAAAAACCTCTGCCAAAATTCCACTGTAATGCTGCTTTCCCACAACCCGAATGTGAATCTTCACCTTGAAGGAGAAGCACGCGTTGGTCTGGTAATATCTGGGCATACTCATGGAGGCCAGATACGTATCCCATTACTTAACTGGGCACCATGGGTACCGGGTTCAGGGAGATATAAAGGGCCGTCCGGTCTAATACGAGAAACCAAACACCGCTGGACCTTCATTACAAAAGGAATAGGAACCAGGCTCGCTCCGGTCAGGGTGGCGTGTCCTCCAGACGTTGCAATCCTGTATCTGACACGTGCAAAGCCTGACGTCTAAAGGATGAGCCTACGCCTCCCGAGCCTCTGCGGTTGCGCCTTGGCCCTCCTATCTCCACCGTTTCGGGACAACGTGTCGGAAACACTTCCAGGAAGAAAGCGACCCTCCTCAGAATCTCTCTCATATTTGCACCGCATTGTTGTTGAACTGCCAACTCTTCTCCTGTAAGGTAGACTAATTGCGAGTAAATCAATAGGCTTCAGGCCGGCGTATCCAGGTCAAGAGGGAGATCCAGATAGAAGAAAAAGATGTGCCTGAGGAGCTGAAGACGGTTATTTACAGGGTCCCACCGGCAGCCCTGGGCAACATAGTTAAACGCAGCAAGGCAGACCACGTGCTCCTCTGTCATAAAGAACACGGGGGCTCCGTACAGCTGGCCATCGAAGAGGACGGAAGGGGCTTCGATCTGGAGGACGCCTTGTCTGTTGAGGCCTCAGAGAGGGGGTTCGGACTTGGCAGCATGAAAGAGCGAACCGAACTCTCTGGTGGTTCTCTGACAATCGAGTCCACAGTGGGATCAGGAACCGTTGTCCGGGCCTCGTGGCCGATTGACGAGTAGGTTTTCTCCTCATTTGAGGACAGGCCCTGATGCTTCAGCGTTCCAAGGCGCGAAGCGGACCATCGAGTTGAAAGGAGAGCCTTATCATGATCGAAATTATCCCTAACCTGCCAAAGAACGTTCTTGCCGTCTCAGCAAAAGGAAGGGTCACTGCGGAAGACTATGAGTCGGTTCTAATTCCTGCGGTTGAAGCTAAAATCAAGGAGCACGGCAAGATTCGGTTGCTGTACCACCTTGGGGACGAATTCACTGGTTTTGAAGCCGGTGCGATGTGGGACGATGCCAAAGTCGGCCTCAAACACTTGACGGCTTGGGAAAAGGTGGCGGTGGTTACCGACGTTGACTGGGTCCGCAGCTTGACCAAGCTATTCGGCTTTGTTATGCACGGCCGCGTTAAGGTCTTCGAAAATAATCAACTTTCTGAGGCCGAGGACTGGATCAAAAGCTAGAGGTGGTAAGCTAGAATAAGGCCGGGGGTTTTGGTCGATCCCCAAAAAGTCTGGGGCCTGGGAAGTACTTCAGTAAGAAGAAGGCCGCCGAAGAGGAGCGGTTCATGATCCCGTGTCAGCGTGAACTGTTTGAAATTCCAGACGATATCGCATACTTTAACTGCGCCTATACCGCTCCACTGCTCCGGAGTGGAGCGGCGGCGGGTAGGGCTGCACTGCAAGCAAAATCAGAATCCTGGACAATTACCTCCAAGCACTTCTTTACAGCAATTGAAGAAAATCGCATGCTGTTTGGAAAGCTGGTGGCATGCAATCCTAACCATGTGGCGATCATACCGGCGGTATCCTATGGTATCGCTCTGGCGGCCAAAAACCTTCCAACCCAAAAGGGACAATCCGTCCTCGTTCTTGAGGACCAGTTTCCGTCCAATGTTTACGCGTGGAAACGGTTGGCCGACAGCAAGGGGATCAAAGTAGCCACCATTTCGCGTCCTTCCGATCACGATTGGACCTCGGCCGTGCTCGAAGCGATCGATTCAAACACGGCGATCGCCGCGATGCCCAACTGCCACTGGACTGACGGGACGTTAGTCGATCTCATACAAGTTGGGGAGAAATGCAGGGAGGTGGGCGCGGCATTGGTGGTTGACGGTACCCAGTCGTTGGGAGCCATGCCCTTCTCGGTAGCATCGGTTCAGCCCGATTATTTGATCACCACGGCTCATAAGTGGCTTCTGGGCCCATACAGTTTCGGATTCTGCCACATTGCCCCAAGATGGCAAACAGGAGTGCCTCTAGAGGAAAACTGGTTGAATCGGGCAGGTTCGGAGGATTTTGCCCGGCTCGTTGATTATCGCGATGAGTATCAGCCCGGGGCCCGTCGATATGATGTGGGAGAAGCAAGCAATTTCATTCTCGCACCAATAGCGCAGGCGGCCTTGAGACAGTTGCTGGCGTGGGGAGTTGATACGATCGCCGCAACCCTGAAAAGCAAAACCGACCACATTGCCAGCAAAGCCAGAGAACTGGGATTCCAGGTATCTCCGGACAACACCCGAGCGCCTCACATGTTAGGGCTTTCAATCCCTGAAGGTCTGTCTGAGAACTTCCCGAACATACTCGCCCAAGAGAAAGTTTTCGTCAGTGTCCGTGGAAATTCGATTCGGGTCGCACCACACGTCTATAATACAGAGGCGGATGTGACGCGGCTTTTATCGGCTTTGAAGAAAGCAATCCTTTAGTCTACCAATGCTATTCAATCAAGGTAAAATCGGGCCGTTTCTTGTTACAATCGGTCGTCGTACCAACTGAGAGCCCGGGTGCAAACTTTTATGACCAGTACGGCCCATAACGAGGAGTGCGGCTGAAACTCCCTCGAACTTCTCAGCCCAGTGGAGACCCGCCCCACGGTTCATACCTTTCCGGTTTTCCTGCTTATGGACCAATATCTCCTTCAGCCCGCATATTTCATGAATTACTACGCAGAGCATTAAGCAGTTTGCATTTAAATCAGGTAGGGATCATGAAGTCTTTTCTGTGGTTCCGAGGCTCCCGGCCTGGTCACTTCTAGCGCCGCTGCGTTGTGGGGGAAGGCGCCCCCTCCCTGTTCTCCCCGCAGCTGAGCTACGGG
>CP070692.1:1680898-1696352 GCA_020353215.1 Deltaproteobacteria bacterium | reverse complement strand
GGTCGATTATTACATGTCTCTCTTCGAAAACCTGAGCCCGACTTTGAACATTGCCCATCGCGGTGCCCGCTCCCTGGCACCGGAGAATACCTTGGTTGCAGCCCGCAAGGCTCAAGAGCATGGGGCTGACATGTGGGAGCTGGATGTGAGAATGACCTGCGATGGCGAACTCATCGTCATCCACGATACCTCGTTGAAACGCACATCCAACGTCCGAGACCTCTTTCCGGGCCGGAAATCTTGGAACGTTCACGAGTTCAGTCTTGAAGAAATCAGTCGCCTGGATTTTGGCTCCTGGTTCAACAAGCAAGATCCTTTTGGCCAAATTGCTGCAGGGGTAGTTGGAGAGTCCGAGTTGGCGAGCTACGTCGGAGAACCTGCGCCAACCCTCAGGCAAGCGCTCAGCTTCACCAAGGAACAAGACTGGATAATCAATGTGGAGATCAAGGACCTAAGTGGAACCCCTGGCCACACCCGGATCAGCAAGCAAGTCTTGGCTCTGGTCGAGGAGTTGAATATGGTGGATACCGTTCTTATATCATCTTTCAATCATGAGTATCTTCTTCAGCTTAGAGCAGCACACCCCCACATAGCCACAGGGGTCCTGGTCTCGTCACCCCATCCCCATCCGGACGCTCTCCTGCAGCGATTCAAAGCTCAGGCTTATCATCCTCGCATCACTCCCTTCCTTCCCAAGAGAGATATTGTTTCACTCCAGCGCCAGGGTTTCCATGTCAATGTCCGAACTGCAAACGAGCCAAAGACGATGCTGAGACTCGTACAGGCAGGTGTGAGTGGTATTTTTACCGACTTCCCTCAGTTGCTCACTTCTGTCTTGGCCAACCATCGAGGCAATAAAAAGCCAGATTGATTACTCCAGTAGTCGTGTGTGGATGTCGGCTGTAATGTTTGAAGGATCTCTAGGCCGGATGTTTCATGAATTGCTGTGGCGAGACCATGTAACCGGGGACCCGCCCCAAGGGGGTGGGGGCCTGAGCGGAGCGAAGCAAGCGCGAAGAAGATGGGCTTGCCACCGTCCAATCGTTCCGCGGGATTGGACCCGAACCGTACCTGAACTGTACGCCGCAGGGTTCGCCTGTCCTGCCTGTGCGCCTGTCCCGAGCTTGTCGCGGGGGGCTTGTCTCGGGGAGCCGAGCCGAAGGAACACCCGAGGACGGACGGAAGGACGTCAATATTTCGGCTCGCAGCACACGGTCGGTGAAGAAAACCGGCCAGGTTTCAGCCGCTTGGCCTCAGTCTTGACACGGGGATGCCACACAGGAACTTAAACGGCTCGTCACCATTGTTCACGTAGGTGTGCTGGCTGTGAGGTGGAACAAATACCACATCCCCAGGAGACACTTCAAACCAGTCGCCGTCGATCTGTACCTTTCCCCTTCCCTCCATAATGAAATTCTCGTGTTCGAACGGATGCGTGTGGTCCGGTGTGTGGCCACCGGGGGCTACCTCGATGACGCGTAACGCATAAGTGGGGGCGCCATCTTTGTGTTCGTCAATAACCCAACGAATCGTGACCCCGGGTGCCTCATCGCCGAAAACCTCCGCCGGAACGTCGCTGTAATGGCACACTTTCGCTGTAGGTTCGTCCATTTTGACTCACTTCCTCCATTCTGGATGCATCCTGTTGCTCTCGTTACTCCCAGCGCTAACTAAAAAAGGTTTGATCGGTGAGCAACAGAAGTTGCTCCACATTTCTCGGTCCACCTCGCAACCGTACCGAAGATCAGAGAATAGTGGAAACGGTTATTGATTGCCTGTGCGCCCATCTCCGCCAGGTTCAATTGTTCGCAGACGGCCAGACGCGTCGGACCTCACCACAGGGCTTTCCCCCAAAATTGTCTGCTACCCAGGCATAGGAAGAGGCTGCGAAACAACGAGCATTTGAGCAACCTGCTTTTACTATCTCAGCCCCGCTAGTCCATACATGAAGATTTGCTGCTTTGTCAAAAGGAACATTGCCATAAAATGGCGCGATTTGCTCGTTGTGGAGCAGCCTCTTCCCAGGGATGGTGTCTCTTCTCAGTGACTGCGGAAGGTCTGGGCCACTTCTCCGCCTACGGCCGACTGGGGAAACCCCTGGGGTGTCACCAATATTGACAGTCACGTCACGACTTTGATAGACAATCCGACAGACCGTTTTCTTTACAGACAAGTTCACCCCTGAAAGGAGACTCCTATGAAGAGGTACGTATTCACCTGTCTCGTCGTGTCACTATTGATTGCCACCTGGGCGACCGGGGTTCTTGCTGCCAGCAAAGTCTATACTGTTGGTGTGACTACGATTGTGTCCCATCCTGCTCTAGAATCGGATCAAGAAGGCTTCGAGCAGGCGCTGGCAGATGCAGGGCTGAAAATCAGGTACGACTATCAGAATGCCCAAGGCGAAATGTCCAACGCGCAGACAATTGCTCAGAAGTTCGCCGATGACAGAGTCGATCTCGTCCACGCCATAGCAACCCCCACAGCTCAAGCTGCGGTTAAGGTCATAGCCAATATCCCTATCGTTTACTCCTCTGTCACCGATCCTGTGGATGCGGGTCTAGTGAAAACCATGGGACCCGACGGTGGCAACGTGACCGGCGTTTCTGACGCCTGGCCAATACGGCGTCAACTTGAACTATATCACGAGATACTCCCGTCGGCCAAGAAATGGGGTACCATCTATAATGCCGGCGATGCCAACTCTCTGGTCAACATTGGAAAGACGAGGAAGGCTATGAAACGCTTGGAAATGGAGTTGCTGGAGGTGACGGTGTCCAATTCGAGCGAGGTATATACTGCAGCTCAGTCCCTGGTGGGAAGGGTTGACGCTATCTATATCACCTCTGACAATACTGTCGTCTCAGCCCTCGGGTCGGTTGCCAAGGTCGCCAGCAGAAACAGAATTCCGTTCTTCGCCGGTGACACGGCTTCTGTGGGCCAGGGCGCATCTGTTGCCCTTGGGTTCAACTATTTCCAGGTGGGATATGCCGCCGGCAAAAAGGCGGCCAAGATTCTCAGGGGTGAGAAGCCTGGTAGCATTCCTTCAGGATTCGCCGAGAACCTGAGCCTTCATCTGAGCCTCGCCAATGCAAAAAAGCAAGGGCTGCCAATTGATCAGAAGTACGTGAACATGGCTGAGAAGGTTTATAAGTAATCCGCTTAACTATAGACCGCACCTAATGGTATCCATACCGACTCGGGGTGCGGTTTGTGGGCCGCACGTATGCTGCTGTTGAAAGTAGTGCCAATCAGTTTGGAGCAAGGGCTGGCCTATGCCCTCGTTGCCCTGGGAATTGCTCTTACCTTCCGTGTCCTCGCTTTTCCAGATCTGACCGTCGATGGCAGTTTTCCTCTGGGAGGTGCGGTGGCTGCCCGGCTGATCGTTGAGGGTGTCGACCCGACCCTTGCTGCGCTGGCGGGTACGCTAGCTGGTTTTGTTGCCGGTTGTTTAACAGGCATTCTCAATACTCGACTTAAGATCAACAGCCTCCTCGCCGGCATTCTGATGATGACTATTCTCTATTCGGTGAATCTCAGAATCATGGGGCGAGCGAACATCCAGCTTCTCGACCGTCCAACTATCTTCTCTCCTTTTGAAGCTATGGATATGAACAGGTATGTTCCGGTGATACTTCTCTTCCTTGCGGTAATCTTCCTCTGCAAACTTCTCACTGATCTGTTCCTCAACACTGAGTATGGGCTTGCCTTGCAGGCCACAGGGGACAACGAGGATATGATTCGGGCATTTGGTGTCAACACAGACAACGCCACAGTCATCGGCTTGGGCATCTCTAATGCCTTCGTAGCTCTTTCTGGTGCGCTTATTGCCCAGGACCAGGGCTTCAGCGACGTTGGCATGGGTATCGGGATGATCGTTGCAGGGTTGGCATCTATTATAATTGGTGAGGCCCTGGTAAAGCCTAAGAACGTGTTTCGCCTGACCTTTGCGGCAATAGTGGGTTCCGTTGTCTACCGGTTGATCATCGCTGTGGGACTAAGGTTAGGACTGGCGCCAACGGATCTCAAACTTGCCACCGGCGTTATGGTAATCCTGGCCCTGGGCATCCCCGCGTTTAAAGGTGAGAGGGAAGGCAAACTCAAGTTGAGAGGTGTTTAGGGTATGGCATGCTGACGCTTCAAGAAATCACCAAAATTTTCAACAAAAACACTCAGGATGAGAAGAGAGCTCTCCACCGTCTCAGCCTGGAAATCGAAGCGGGAGACTTTGTTACCATTATTGGCTCCAATGGTGCTGGTAAGAGCACGCTCTTGGACGTGGTGGCTGGCACCTTGATGGTCGATGAAGGTCGGATATTGGTAGACGGTGAGGACGTAACCAGGGCACCGGATTATGTCATGGCAAAACACCTCGCAAGGGTTTTCCAGAACCCACTCATAGGCACGGCCGCGAGTATGACCATCGAGGAAAACCTTTGCCTGGCCCAATTGAGAGGTCAGAGGAGAAGGCTGCGATGGGGCGTTACCAAGGCAAGGCGAGAGAGGTACAAAGATATGCTCGCCGTCTTGGGACTGGGTTTGGAGAATCGTTTGAAAGACAAAGTAGGGCTTCTGTCCGGGGGACAGCGCCAGTCCTTGGCGCTGCTCATGTCCACCCTGAGCATGCCGAGACTTCTGCTGTTGGACGAACACACCGCTGCTCTAGACCCCCGCATGGCGGAAAAGGTCATGGAGTTGACCGATGTCATCATTCGAGACAACAACCTCACCACCCTCATGGTCACCCACAACATGCACCAGGCGCTGAATTATGGCAATCACATGATCATGCTGCATCAAGGCAACATTCAACTGGATGTGCGGGGTCAGGCAAAAGCTCGGCTCACAGTAAACGAGGTGTTGTCACAGTTTGGCGAAACCCTCAAGGATGAGACTCTGTTGTGTGCCACTTAATCGTGCCCTCTTTCAGTGGAATACCCCTCCCTGCGAAAAACCCTCTTACTATAATATCGGTAAGCCCGCTCTGTGGGCGTGGTCCCAGCCTCTCTTGCCCCGGCCAGGTTCTCGCGGGTCCCTAGCTTGCAGGCCTTTTCCACCTGAGCAAAGATATTCTCCATGCTCGCCTTCTCTCCGTACATATACCCCTCCATGCCCGCAATGACGCCGCCCGCATTGTGAATCCAATCCACCTGGAACAGGATACCACGCTGATGGAGTAATCTGGCGAGTCTCATCTCCTCATCTGGGTTGGTGGCTTTAAGTTGGTTGTTGGCGGCGCCCATAACAATGGAGTACTTGAGTTTGCGGATCGCCTGTTCATCTAGTATGCCGCCAACTGCACAGGGCAGGAAAAAGTCCGCCTCCTTGGTGAGTACATCCCCTGGATGAATGCGCTCCACTTTTCCGGAAAACTGAGAAACCAATTCTTCGACTGGCTCAGGATGAATGTCTGCACAGAAGACTCTCACCTCTTCTTGCATCAGATAAGTCTCGACCAGAGGGTATCCCACAGCACCGACTCCCTGCACTACGATAGTTTTTCCCGTCAGATCCGAAGTCCCATGGCGAAAACGGACAGCTTCCTTCAAGCCCAAGTAAACTCCGTAGGCCGTGGGTTTTCCCGTTGGACCGAGCTTGCTCTTGAATCCCCCGGCTATGTTCACTGAGTATCCATACTCCTTCATCACATCTGCCAGCCCTGGGGAGAACCCCATATCGGGCCCGGTAACAGACCTCGTTTTGTCCAGGCAGAATGCCAGGAAGGCGATTGTGTAGAGATCATCCAGCTTGACCGACTCGCACTGGACAGTGATCTTACTACCGCCAAAAGGAACCAATGCGGCAGCGTTCTTGAACGACATGGCGCGCGCAAGATTCAAACCGTCAATGATAACGTCAAGCTCTTCCTTTTCCGGCTCGTGGCGACGAATTCCTCCAGCTCGGATCGCATGGTAGCCGTTATTGATACCCAGACCATTACTGTGCATATGGCTGATAAACCGAACCTCGCCTTTTCTGTTGTAGAAGCACTCGATACCCTGGTGTTGGCCATCCCTGATCAAGTCTATGACATCCTCCAGATAACCGCGCAGACCATATTTCGCAAAAAGCTGTAGCGACTCCTCGTGTCCCAAGTATATTGCCTCCGTTGTGAGTGGATGCTCGTAGGTGAAATCTCTTCCATATTTGGACCAGTCGATGCCCCGGTCCCACTCTCTACCGCTTCGAATCGTGACCAAACCGGATTTCCAATGGTAGTAAATTCCCAGGGTCGTAAGGTTCTCTTCTCGTAAGGGTAAGAATAGACTCCTGGTCATAGTTCAGTTCCTCCTGACCCACTCCGGGAAATCTCGGTTTGGCTCCTAGTTCGCGGCGGAAAATTTACTGCGCCGCGAGAGTGATACGGAGTGATGCTTCCTGCTCACTCCAGCGTCTTGCCCGGGTTAATCACTTCGTGTATGGACGAATAGTCACTTTCCGCGAATCCCTGCTCAAGCGTGCGGGCGAAAAGCTGACGTACCCCCTCGGTGACACTCAGCTGAAGATCGAGTGGTCGTGCTTCATCACTGAACAAATCAACATCCTTCAGGAGATGCTTACTTGGGAAATTTGGATTTGCATAGTCCTGACTGAGCATGCGCTCGATCTTTTTATCAAAGGTGGGAGCGTACAGAGCACTCTGGCGCAAAATCTTCATGAAAAGATCCACATCGACCCCCTGCCGCTGGACAAAACCTAGACTTAAAGCGAAACTGGCTGTAAGAGCTCCGACAAGCTGGTTCAAAGCCAGTTTGAGAGCTGCCGCCTTCCCCACTCCAGCAATCAAGACAGGATTTGGGCCCAGGCATCTGAGCAGGTCAACCCAGCGTTCAAACTGCTTTTGAGAACCTCCAACCATGACCAACAGATTCCCTTTTTCCGCCTCCGGAATGCTCCCCAACACAGGCGCTTCAAGATAGTCGCCTCCTCTGCCCAATACCTCTTCTCCCAGCCTCTTGCTCTCCGCCGGAGCTATGGTGCCCATTTGGATCACTGTACGCCTTTCCAAAGCTCCGGTTGTTATCCTTTGGAGGAGCACCTCGTGTATGGCTGCCGCGTCAGTCAGCATCAGGATGACGCACTCACCTGATCCAATTGCTTCTTCAGGCGACCCGGCAACTTCCGCACCACAGGACCGTAGTGGCTCGGCTTTCTCACGTGTACGATTGAAGACCACTAGATTATGACCTGCATGAAGTATTCTTTCGCATATGGGACGACCCATCAGGCCTGCACCAATAAAGGCAACTTCCATACTCCTCTCCTGCGACCATGTAACCCCTAATGCTGCAAACGATCAATTAGTTTCAACTTGCCACAATGGCATCCAAAATATCACTCTGTTTGTGCAACGATTTTCGCAGCCATCTCTTTCAGCAGTCTGGCGCAGACCGCTGCGGTTATTCCCGGCAGAGCCCTGTTCGGATTGAACTCAACCATGTCGGCCCCGATGATTCGAACCCTCAGACTTTGAATCAAGTGAATCACCTGTCTGGTTGAGAGTCCACCGGGTTCATGGTGGAAGACTCCAGGAGCAAAGGCTGGATCCAGAAAATCTAAGTCAAACGAAATGTGGATGGGCGTATCAAATTCAAGAGTCATTTGGTCGTGCCAGTGTCTCATCTCAACCACCTCAACCTTGAATCGATCAGTTTGCTCCCGCAAATCACTCAATGCCATTTTGGGTTCCTAGCCCGGATATTTTATGAATTGCTGTCGCGAGACCGCGAAGATGGGCGTGCCACCTGGCAACCGTCCCGCGGTACCGCGGGATTGGTCTCGAGGCATACCTGAACGGTACGTCGCAGGGGCCGACACCCGAGGACGCCAGGAAGGACGGCCATATCCGTGGTCGCAGTCACGCCAAGGCGTGAATTCATGAAATATCCGGGCTAAAGATCCATCCGGCCTGAGATTTTCTCAAATACACCTATTTTGTATTGTGTGGGAGGTTTATTCTAATGTACTCAGTAGAATACAACAAGAAACTCACAAATCCCGACCAAGCCGTTGAACTTGTCGAGAGTGGGAATACGATGGTACATGGCGTCGCCAACTGCGAACCGCCCGCTCTTTTGGAGGCGGTCGCACGACGTGTTCGAGGGGGAAAGTTGAGCGACCTGAAGGTTTACTCCCTCCACCCCATCCAACACGCCGCCAACACGGTTCTCACTCCAGATCTCAACGACCGAATCGCCTCTTATTCCTGGTTTCTTACAGCATCAGACAGGGAATTGGTGAAGGCGGGGATTGATTTTTTCATTCCCAATGAACTACATCATGTCCCCAGGCTCTGTCGCGAATTTATGAATATTGATGTGACCATGACGACTGTCTCCCCAATGGACAAGGCAGGCTTTTTCAGTTTCGGAGTAGCAAACCTACACATTCCGATAGCTGCGCGGCACTGCAAACGGCTGATCGTGGAAGTCAATCCGAATATGCCAAGAGTCTTTGGAGATTCTTTCGTCCACATTTCGGAAATCGATGCCATCGTTGTGAATGAAGTGGAGCTTCCAGAGATTTTGTCCGCTCCTCTGGAACCGGAATCGGAAATCATCGGCCGGCGGATAGCCGAAATGATCCCCGACGGAGCTACCATCCAAATAGGGGTGGGCGGCATCCCGGATGCGGTGACAAAATATCTGGAAAACCACAAAGATCTAGGCATACACACGGAAATCCTCACTCCGGGTATGATTGATCTGGTCAAGAAAGGAGTCATAAACGGGAAACGGAAGAGCATCCATCCCAGAAAACATATTTTCACTGGCGTAATCGGCCACAAGGAGTCTTACGAGTTCGTCAACGACAACCCAAGCATGGAAAGCTACCCCGTTTGCTATACTAATGATCCCCGCGTGATCGCCCAAAACGAAAATATGATCTCGGTGAACTCTACTATCGAAGTGGACTTGACAGGACAGTGCAATTCTGAATTCCTGGCTGGCATGGAATTTAGCGGGACTGGGGGTCAGCTGGACTTCGTTCGAGGAGCCTTTGAATCCAAGGGGGGTAAATCCTTCATCGCATTCTACTCCACCGCGAAAAAAGGGGAAATTTCCCGCATTGTTCCGCAGTTCGAGCCTGGCGCGGTAGTCACGACACCTCGCATGGACGTTCATTACCTGGCCACCGAGTATGGAATTGTGAATCTAATGGGCAAATCGACTCACGATAGGGCTTTGGATTTAATTAGCATAGCGCATCCTAAATTCAGGGACGATCTGCTTAATGAGGCGAAAAAATTGCGGATCATATAGATTGTTCAATCGAAGTGGATTTGCTGTTTGGCAACACAAAAAGCATTACAGGATAAAAAAAATGGAAGTCGAACGCTCCTCGGGAACAATCGTCTCAATTCCTTTTAATGGGCACAAAATTGATGCTCTTTTTTACCACATTCGTACCAACAGGGAGCATTTGGAGAATAAGCCCATTCTGCTGCGGTTCCACGGTGTTTTGGGAAATCTCCTGGATGAAACAGAGCATTTTCTTCCGAGTCTGCTGGCCGCGCGCGGATATTCTTCCCTTTCCATGAACACGCTACTTGCTAACCTTGGGATCTTCTTCGGGTTCGGCATATTTGATGAAACCATGCAGCAGATCGACCAAGCCTTTGAGTACTTGCGGGACTGGGGCTTCAAAAGAACAGTGATCGCAGGCCATGGACTTGGAGGCTGCATGGCTATCCGCTATGCCGCCATGCGCAGTGATCCATCGAGTTGCCCGGAACTTCAGGGAGTAGTTGCCATCGCCACGCCTTACTCCCTGCCTGAGACCGTGCGGCGGAGATGGGACCGATTTGGAAGCCTACCTTCCTATGAAGAGGTATATCAAAGGGCACAAAAAGTTATGAAACCAAAGCTTGGAGAGGAGCCGGTTCCCGATGAACCATTCATGGTAAAGAGAGCGCATGGACCAACCGTCAGACCTGAACATACCGACGTATACACCTACAAAACCTGGTGGGCTCTCGCAAGTCCAGAAGCGGAAGGGACCCAGGTTCATAAACACATCGGAAGAATTAAAGCTCCCATATTGCTGGTGCACGGGCTCGAGGACTCCGTAGTTGATAACGGCGAAACTGAAGATCTTGGCCGTATTGCGAAAGAGTCCGGAAATACCGACGTAACAGAACTGTATTTGCAGGCAGATCACACCTTTGAAGGAAAACACGAAGAGCTGGCCGAAATCGTTTTAGCTTGGCTTGGCGAAAGATACTAGAAACAGTACGTATTTGCAGAAAGAGGTACAGAGAATTGGATATCATGAATGCTGCAACAATCTACGAACACCAAAGTCTGATCCGATTTAGGGCGGAAGATGGCTTTCTCGTGGTCGGGCTTCTGGTAACAAAGGAACATCGTCGAGTCCAAGAGATTGCGGAGATCCCGATTTTGCTGCAGATCCATGGCTCGCTGGGACATTTTCTCGCTCGCGGAACACCGCGTCTCCTCCCTCATGCTCTACTGGATAGAGGGTTCAGCTCTTTTTCCATCAATACGCGGCTGGCTTCGGCGGGTCAGATCACCGGTCAAGGAATCTTCGACAACACCATGAAAGATCTGGACGCCGCCGTCTCATTTTTGATTCACGAGGGTTTCCGCAAGATCTTTGTCCTGGGTTACAGTCTTGGTGCCACTATGGTCATTTATTGGCTGGCAAACAGAAACTATCCAGAGGTAAAAGGCGTTATTCTGGAGGGATCCGCCTATTCCGGTCCTGACTCACACAAGAAGCGTTACGGGGAGTATGGGAGTTCCCCGAGTTACGAAGCGCTTTACCAAAAGGCAAAAGAGGTCCTCGGAAGCGATCCGTACAATAGTGCGAACGATGAAACCATAATAGTCTATCAATCGCGCGGATCGACAAAAGAACCTCTATCCGATGAAATCTTCACCTACAAGACGTGGTGGTTCATGCAAGGTCCGGAAGCTCATGCGGCCATGGCGCACAAACATATGGATAAAATCCAACTGCCCATATTGCTCATGAGAGGGGAGCACGATTTTCTCGTTGAGCCATGGGAACCCGGAGCTCTGGCCGGAATTGCCCAGAGGGCAGGCAACAACCATGTTCGGAGCGTAGAAATCCCTAAAGCCAGACACGATTGCATGGAGAATTCCGAAGCCATGCTGGAAGAGATCATCCGGATGATTCAAACGTATGCGTGAAGCTCTCCTCAATATCCGGACTTGGTTCCTGCCTCCAGCCAAATATTCGGATTTCGATTTCAAGACTGCCAGTTCACCAAATCATCCCCTCTGCAGCTACCTTACTTGACTTTCTCCTAAAGCCTACTTAACAGGTAGGTTAAAGCTTCAAAACAGTATGGTGGGCTACGTTTAGTCTCCTATAAGAACTGCCAGGAGACCGCTCGCGGAGGTACAGCGAGACTGCGACAACAAATCGATTTTGCTATTGACAAACGAGATCGAGCGGTTGGTCGGATCCATTGGAGGCTGCAGAGCCTGATGGTCGAGATTGCGAGTTGCGATGTTCAATCTGTTCTTCAAAAAGACTATTGGACCAGGATTTCTCATCATCGCTGGTTTGTTAGCGTCCAGCACTGCTCAGGCGGAACCGGGTGTTTTTCACGACAAGATTGTGTTCGGCCAGTCCGCCGCCTTTGAGGGGCCAGCCGCGGCTCTGGGTCTTGGTATGCGCGAGGGCATCCTCGCCGCCTTCCAAGAGACGAACGGAGCTGGAGGCGTCAATGGGCGCAAACTGGAACTTGTTAGCTATGACGACGGCTACGAGCCTGAGAAGGCGATCAAGAACACCGCCAATTTGATCAAGGACGACAAGGTTTTCGCCTTGATTGGCGCGGTTGGTACCCCGACCTCCAAGGCGGCTCAGCCTATCGCAACCGATGCCGGAGTGCCCTTTATCGGCCCGTTCACTGGCGCCGCCTTTTTACGAAATCCCTCCCTCGGCAACGTGATCAACATTCGCGCTTCCTATGACCAGGAGACCGAGGCGTGGATCGAACACCTGACGACAGACCTTGGACTCTCGCGTATCGCCATCCTTTACCAGGACGACTCTTTCGGGCGTGCCGGTCTCTCGGGGGTAACCCGGGCCCTTGAAAAGCGCGGCATGAAGCTAGTCGCCGAGGGTACGTACAAGCGTAACACCACGGCCGTGAAAAGGGCCCTTTTGACTATCCGCAAGGGAAAACCCGAGGCAGTCGTCATGGTGGGCGCCTACAAGCCCTGCGCCGAGTTCATCAAGCTTGCCCCAAGGGTCAAGTTGAACGCAGTGTTCGTCAATATTTCCTTTGTCGGTAGCAAGGCCCTCGCCAAGGAGCTTGGGAAGCGCGGCCACGGAGTTGTGGTTACGCAGGTGGTCCCATTCCCCGAGGACGCAAGTGTCCCACTGGTGGCCCAGTACCAGAAAGCCATGAAGGCCTTCAATTCCAAGGCTGACCCTGGATTCGTCTCATTGGAAGGTTACATGGTCGGTCGACTGGTCGTGCAGGTTCTCGAGAGATTGGGCGACGACGTAACCCGGGAGAAGCTGCTCACTACCATTGCACAAGTCGGCACGTTCGAGCTTGGTGGGATCAAACTGACGTATGGTCCAGGCGACAACCAGGGCATGGACCAAGTGTTTCTAACCCTGATTCAAAAGGACGGTAGCTTCAGGCCTGTGCAGAACTTGGGAGGCTGATTTCCATGACAGGGGCCATGAAAGCCTTCTCATCCATTCAGAAAAAACAAGGTTATTTGGATGCACCATGAATGATAAGCAGCCCGCAGCATTAGAGCGGCACGAGAACGCCAGCTTGCAGGGTGCGGATTCGAGGAGCGTAGCCAACAAGCCGGTTGGCCGCATCGTCTTCGGAATCAAGACCAAGCTGTTCCTCGCTTTCTGCAGTATGGCGGGAATGACGATCCTCGCCAGCGTGGTGGCTAGGTATGCTTTCGTTGAAGTCGGCCAGTCGGTGACACGCATCACGGCAGGCAGCGTACCCGCCATGGCAGTTTCCTTGCGGCTGGCGGAGAAGAGTGCGGAAATCGCCGCGACCGCCCCGGGCCTCATGGCGAGCGGTAACCAAAGAGAACGTAGCGGCGAACAAGCGAGGCTGGAGGAGAGGGCAAAACAACTCGTGGCCTTGATTGAAGACCTGGAGGCGACAGACGTCGACCAGGGAAAAGTTGCCGCGCTGAAGGACATCCAAGAGCAGGTCACTACAAGGTTGAGAGAGCTGAACGTTGCCGTGGAGGAGCGCCTCCGACTCAAGGTCAGGAGGGAGAGAATGGTGGCCGATATCGCGGCGACGCATAATCGCTTCCTGGAGACGTTGGAGCCCTTGGTGGACAACTCGGTGTTCGACCTAGTGGTATCAACCGAGGAAACTGCATCGGCAAGCCGGCAAGCCATTCCCCGGCTCGTTGAAGACGGAGTGGACACGCTGCAGGCCCTGTTCACTATGCAAGCAGAGGGAAATCTGGTCGCGGGCCGGTTGACCGAGGCGTCCGGCGCGCTCGAAGGGAACTTACTGCAGCCTCTCCAAGAGCGCTTCACCGCTGCTGCAAGTCACATCGAAAAGAAACTGGCCCAGTTGCCCGATTCTGCAGACAGGGCAGGGCTGCGCGAGGTGGCTACGGCCCTCATCGGTTTCGGCACTGGAGCCGATAGCATCTTCAGTCTGCGCAAACGGGAGTTGCAGCAAGTTGCGGTCTCTCAAACCTTGCTGCAAACCAACCGATTTCTAAACACGCGTCTGGGTGACGAGGTGGCGGAGCTAGTCGCGGCCTCGCAAACTACCAGCACTGAGGCCGCGCTCCATTCCGCGGAAACAATCAGCAGAGGCAAGCTGCTGCTGATCACCATCACCGGAATCAGCATCACCGGCGCGATGGCGATCATCCTACTGTACGTGGTGCCTAGGCTGGTGAAGCCCCTCAAGACCATGACCACCGCCATGAGCAACCTTGCCGAAGGCGACACCTCAGTCGACATCCCTGCCCAGCAGCGCAGAGATGAAATAGGGGCGATGGCGAGGGCTCTCGTGGTTTTTCGAGACACGGCGACGGAACTCGGGGAGACGCGGCACTACCTTACCCGACTTATCGAGAGTGCAACTGACGCCATTATCTCCACGGACACAGAAGGCAATGTGGTCCTCTTTAACAAGGGGGCTGAGTCCATGCTGGGCTACCAGCGGGAAGAGATTGTCGGCCGTCGAGTTACGGCTATTTACGAAAGTGAGGAGCTGGCAAAAGAGGTTATGCGCGAGATGCGTCGGGGCGGCGGCACTGTGGTTGGATTTGAAACCATCCTCCAGGCGAAAGACACAACTCCCATTCCAGTACTGATCTCGGCCTCCATTCTCGTTGACGGCGATGGTCAGAACGCGGGAACCGTGGGATTTAACAAGGACTTGCGAGAGCGCAAGCGGGTGGAGGAAGCCCTGCGGGATAGCCATGAGAAACTAGAAGAGTACAGCCGGACATTGGAGGAGAAAGTCGAGCAGCGCACCTCCGAACTGGCAGATGCTATGAACGAGGCTCAGGAGGCTCGCACGGCAGCGGAAAGAGCCAGCGAGGCGAAGAGCGGATTTCTGGCCAACATGAGCCACGAGCTTCGTACGCCACTCAATGCCATCATCGGCTACAGCGAGATGTTGCAGGAGGAGGCCGAGGACCTGGACCAGGAGGACTTCATTCCCGACCTTGAAAAAATTCGCAGGGCGGGCAAGCACCTGTTGGAGCTCATCAATGGCGTCCTCGACCTCTCGAAGATCGAAGCCGGCAAGATGGATCTCTACCTGGAGACCTTTGATGTACCGTCAGTTGTTCGTGACGTGGTCGCCACAATCAATCCGCTGGTGGAGCAGAACGACAATACGTTGCAGGTCGACTGCGCCGAGGACCTTGGCACGATCAAGGCCGACCTGACAAAGGTCCGGCAGAGCCTATTCAATCTGCTCAGCAATGCCAGCAAATTCACCGAACATGGTACCGTTGCCCTGACGGTCACCCGGGAGGCAGTGGACGGCGACGTCTGGATGAAGTTCCGGGTGAGCGATACCGGTATTGGCATGACTCCCGAAGAAATGGACAAGCTGTTCCAGGCCTTCTCGCAAGCTGATGCCTCAACTACCCGCAAGTACGGTGGGACCGGGCTCGGGTTGGCTATTAGCCGGGAATTCTGTCAGATGATGGGGGGCGACATCACGGTGGAGAGCGTCTCGGGCCAAGGGTCCACTTTTACTATCCGTCTTCCCGCAGGACCAGGTGCTCTCGAGGCCACACCGGAGGTTGCCGAACCGGATCTGACAGCGGCTGGGCCGCCGCTGCCAGAAGGGGCGCCCACCGTGCTTGTTATCGACGACGATCCGATAGTCCACGACCTCATGCGTCGCTTCCTCAGTAAAGAGGGATTAGCCATGGTATCCGCTTTTGGCGGAGACGAAGGGCTTCGGCTGGCCAAGACTGCACGT
>CP070692.1:1665341-1680798 GCA_020353215.1 Deltaproteobacteria bacterium | reverse complement strand
AGATCAGATATCTTCCTTACATTTCGAAGACTCCCTGCAGCTACCTGCAGGGATCTTCAATTGCTCGTTGTGGAGTAGCCTTCCGCTCGGCCTGGGTCGCTAAGGACATTTTTGGGGAAAGTCCTGACCTATGACCATTGACTTTCGGCTTTATTCCGATTATTATAATGGGAATTAACTAACTCGGAGATCGAAATCTTTGATCAGACGCAACCCTGGGAAGATACTCGCCTTGATCGTGGGCTTTTGCGCTTTGGCCGGTTGGTTCACGCCAGCCGCGGCCGACTGTGCGGTGGCGTGTGATCAGCAGTATATGCGGAGTTCGAATACCGGCCCCAAAGTCCACAACCATGATTTGCTCGTCGGCTGCTGCACTGGCCACGATTCTTCTACGTGTCATCTCAAGCCGGCCCTCGCTCTCAAAGTGAGGCAATCTGCCTTTTCCGTCATGCCCAGGCAAGACGGCTTCAGGGTGCTCGATCCTTTTTTCGCAAAAACCGGCAGTAGCTTCCTTGCTCGTTTGTTTTCGCAAGTAGTGGATCCATCGAGATCTGACACTACCGCCACGACTGTACCCATATACCTCCAAAACCTTTCTTTGCTGATTTAGTAGAAATCAAGCGCTCCCCTCTTTATCAAACAATCCAACTCCGAAAACCCGACATTTATCATTGTTCGGGACAAGTTGATGCAACGGCGGTTGGGAGCATAATCATCTTCCTGGTTTCTCGTTAATGGAAAATGCTGATCTGTGTCTCAGTACGACTGAAGAAAGACTTTTTCGAATTGAGATAGTTATGGGGCGAATATGCATGATTTATTTAGTGTCGAAAACCTCGTCCTCCCCCGCACAGCGGGATCTTCGATGGGCCCGGATGCTTCACTCTATCAAAGGAGGTGATGACCATGAAACGTTTTATGGTGCCAAGAGTCGCCCACTGTAGCAGCGGCTGCCGATTCCGGTCCCGGGCACGACGGTAAACTGCCCATTGGAGTAAAGTAAAAGAGGTTCCGTGATGGATACTTTTTACTCACGTGTATGCCTCTTGATGACAGATATGGATATAAAGTACCCACTCTGCGGGCCGTTTTCATGGCGAAACAGGGGGCCCGGGGAGGACCTCAGAGGTTTGTTTTACACAGAATACCTCTGAAACTCGAAACCGTGGGATCTCTGTCAAGTTCCGGCAGGTCCCTTCGGTACGGAAGTTGCTCGATTGGGGATTCAAACTGAAAACGAGAAAGGCAGGTTGGTTATGAGGAAGCTTTTTTCACCTCTCTTCGTATTTGCAGTCATCACCGCTATGGCTTTGCCCCTCACCCACATGGGCAGCATGAGTGAAGCTTGGGCATGCAATTGGGGTAGTCCGGGAGGCGGCGACTTCAGTCCCCTGGCGCGTTACTACCGGGACACTCCCCGCGACTCGGACAACAGTATAACCCGAAATCAGGCCTACGACATCGTGTCAGGCCTGGTGGCCAGGTTGAATCCGAACCTGGAGGTCGGCGAGAGTGTTGACGCCGGCACCCACTACGAGTTTGAGATTCTGATTGAAGGCAAGGGCGTGGACCGGCTGGCTGTTGATAAGGCTACCGGGCTGATCAGACCCGCCAACTAGCTGCCCTCCGGCCATCAGAGATTCTCGGTCGGACCTGTCAGTAGTCACAGCGACCTGGTGCATTTACACGTCTTTGGCTGACAGTTGAGAACTGATCGCCGGTCGGGCAAGTCCGAAGACTGCCGTTTTCGGATGCGTACGATTTAGACGAGTTGAGTGGGGCAGGGTTAACCTCTGACCTCATCGAGAAGATAGAACTTATGACCAAGCGCGCTAGAAACAAAGACTTACTATATCTCCTATTGCTGGTCACGGTACTCGCGGGGATACCCCTGGCTATCCATGCCTACAACAACCACCTTTGGCAGACCGAGACCAACGGTGGTGCCAGGGTTTTTGCCTTGACGGCTCACTCACGATTGGGTTGGATACCCGGAAGCGTCTCTGGGTATGAGGCAATCACCCTGTATAATGAAGAACAGCCGGGCCAAAAGTTGGAGCTCAGAGTGAAACAGGGGGACCTGGTCGCCCTCAAACTTACGAGCAGCGACGTAATTCATGGCTTCAGTATGAAGGATTTCGGGATTTTCATCGAGGACGGAATCCGGCCCGGCAAGGTGACCTTGGTGACCTTCAGGGCGGACCGGGTTGGAACCTTTACCTTCTCCTGCAACATTATCTGTGGTGACGAGCACAAAAACATGCAAGGCACCCTGATAGTTACCGCGTAGAAGAGCGCAGGCGCATCAGAGATTTAACCTGTTGAATTCGCGTTTATGCCTCCTTTGTGGGAGGTCTAGCCTGCATAATTCACGAATTCCAGCAATTCATGAAATGTCCGGGGTAGGTGGAATCATTTGGCACGAAAGAAAGAACTTGCGGGCCTAGCCCCCACTCTCTTCATCATTCTCTCCGTCGTCTTTTTACAGCAAGCGCAAGGAGGTCCGTCCGACACCGGCGCTACTGGAACCACACGCCCTAGGGCAATTGGGCGGGTGGTTTCCCAGTATGGGCCTATGGAGGGCGCCCGCGTAAGGCTGCGAGGAGGGGACCAGCTCATCGTCACAGACGAACAGGGCCATTTTACTGTCCATGGACCATTGCCTCCGTGGAACATGCCCATGGTGACGGCCGGCAAGGAAGGCTGGTTCAATAACGGAGTTATACTGGGCAGATTCGGGTTGGTGGGCGACATCTCACTTCGACCCGTATTCCTGGCGGATGATCCTGGATATCAATTCAACTCGCCCGAGGTTTGCTTCGATTGTCACGGCAAGGTTACCCGCATCTGGAACGAGTCCAAGATGGCGCACACCACTGCCAACCCGAAGCTATTGGACATGTACTACGGCACGGACGCTGAAGGTACGCCCGGCCAGGGCGAAGGCTACCGACTGGACAATCCCCGGAGTAACGGCAATTGCGCGACCTGTCACGCCCCGTCTGCTGCTGCAGGCAGCCGCTGGTCTCTGGATTTGCGGGGAGTTCTGTCTTCGCCTCGCACAGAATGGGAGGGCGTTAGCTGCGAATACTGCCACAAGGTGAGAAGGGTGGTGGACGATCCCTCGACCCCCAGCGGAACGACTGCCATACTTGAGAGACAAGCTCCGGTGCGAGGGCGATCCATCCTGGTCTTCGGCCCCTACGACGACGTGGTGGTCCCGCCCATGGCCGCCTCTTACAGTTCCTTATATGAATCCGGTCGATTCTGCTCCACTTGCCACAGTCACTTGAAGCGGCTCGGAGGTGGCCAAACCTGGGACCGGAAACTGATTTACTCAGACAAAGAGTGGACGGGCTTCGGCTTCCAGGGCGACACTACCCTGCCCATCCAGACCACCTACCAAGAGTGGAAGCAGTGGCAGGAGAGCCTGCCCGCCGGTGATCCCAACAAAGAAAAGAAATGTCAGCAGTGTCATATGAGCTGGCAAAAAAAGCTCCTGCCATATGATAACTTCGTTGTGGACGGCGGTGCCCGGAGAATGTGGGGGGCATACCGTTCCCCGGAACAGATCCGGCCGCACCATTTCGAAGGGGGTACCAAAGCCCAGTTGCAGAACGCCCTGGCCATGGAGATGGAGGGCGAGATCCAGCGGAACGAACTTGTGGTTAAGGTCCACATATCGAACACCAACGGGGGCCACTGGGTGCCCACCGGCGAGCCAATGCGCAGCGTCCTGCTTCTGGTGGAAGCCCGGGACTCAGATGACAAACCCTTGCGTCTCATTCGAGGTGGCCGGCTCCCCGAGTGGGTGGGCTCGGGTGACCCGGCAGAGGGGCACTACGTCGGGCTACCGGGGGCTGTATTCGCCCGGGTTTTGGCGGATGATAAAGGCAACCTGAATGTGCCTTTCTGGCGGGCAACAAAGATTGCCGTGGATAACCGTATCCGACCCAAGAAGACGGTCACCTTGGAGTTTGTATTCGCGTTGGATGATCCTGAAAACGAGCCCAGCGCAGAGGCCGGCCTTATCTACAGGCCGGTGATGCGAGCTCTGGCCAGAGCGAAAAAATGGCAAGTAGAAGACATCCCCATCGTGAGCAAGGCTTGGTAAGGCGAGGAACAAAAATCGATGCGAAAAGGTGTGCAATTGATTCTTGCTGTAGCTTGTTGCCTGCTTTTGAACACTGCGGGCTGGGCCTGGGCTGGGAGTATTGTCGGAGTGGTGAAACCGCAGGGACTGCGTTCCCCAGAAGGTATCCTAGTCTATGTGGCCAAGGCGCCTGCGGGACCCACGGACGGCTCCCAGGCCAAATTCATTATGGACCAAACGCAGCTTGCCTTTATCCCCCACATTCTGCCGGTGTTGGTCGACTCCAAGGTGGAGTTTCCGAACAACGACAAAGTGGCCCACAACGTCTTTTCCCTGTCCCGGGCCAAGAAATTCAACCTGGGAAGCTACCAGCCTGGGGAGGCCAAGACGGTACAGTTCGACCAGCCGGGCGTCGTGGATCTCCGCTGCGATGTGCACCAGGAGATGAACGCGTACATCCTGGTCCTGAACAATCCCTATTTCGCCCTGACCGACAAAGAAGGCCGCTTTACGATCCCCGACCAGAGCTACCTGGGGGCTCACGACGTCAAGGACGTGCCGCCCTTGTCTCCGGGGAAGTACCTGGTTAAAACTTGGCACGAGAAGCTCAAAACCGCCAAGAAAAAAATTGAAATCTCCGCTGCAGGAGACACTACCATCGTTTTCAAACCCAAGCGGGGCGCACCTGGAGTGCTATACAAGTAGAGTATTAACCCTAAGGCTGCAAACCTGTTACCGGCCAAAGAACGGGTTCCGGGAAACGGGAGTTTTTGACATGAAGAGAAGTGGTTACCTGAAGCTTATTCCGCTGATGCTGGCGATCTTACTGGTATTGGTAAGCCCAGCAATCCAGGTGGGGGCCACTTCCGATCTGCAAGCAGCGGATACAAGCAAAACGGCCGAAATAGAAAAGCTCTTCCGCCGGCTTGATATCACAATGATCAACGAACGCGATCCACTGGAGGGACAAGTGAGCGACTTGCAGGGCAAGAAGGTCAATCTCTCCAGTTTCAGGGGTAACGTTGCCTTCCTTACCTTCTGGACCACCTGGTGTCCGAGTTGTAGGATCGAGATGCCGGCTTTGCAGAAACTGTATGCGCGTTACCGGCCCCGTGGGTTCATGGTCTTGGCGGTAAGCATCCAGGAACCGCCCGGGAAGGTAGTCGATTATTTCAGGTCAATGAGCCTATCGTACACTCCGCTTCTGGATCCCAAAGCCCGGATGGCCCTCAGTTTGGGGGTTTGGAGCGTCCCCAGCACCTTCATCCTGGATCGGAAAGGCTTCGTTCTGGGAAAGGCGGTGGGCTCCCGGCATTGGGAAAGCCCCGACGCACGCAAGCTCTTGCAGTTGCTTCTGACCGAATAGGATCCTACCTTTTCTCAGCCGAAATCCAACTATGTCAAAGAAAAAGGCTTTATCAGCGATACTCCTGGGACTTGCTGTGGCAGTGGCAGCGCCCTTATTCCTGGTCCATGAAGCCCACGAGGTTCGGACCCACGAAATAGAGTTCACCGCGAAAAAATACGGCTACTCACCGGCAAGGATAATCGTGAACCGAGGTGACACCGTGGTGCTTCGGCCGACCTCCCTGGACGTGACCCACGGCTTTTTGCTTGACGGTTACGACGTGGAGGCGGTGATAAAGCAGCAGGGCTTGGCATACCTCAAGTATACCTGGACGGACGATGAGGGCAAAGCGCACACCGACTGGGACAAGGTGCGAGAAGTCGAGTTCACTGCCGATAAATCCGGCAAGTTTACTTTCCGCTGCACCCAGACCTGCGGCAACCTGCACCCGTTCATGACCGGAGAACTCATCGTGCAGGACAATACCCCCTACCACGTCGCCGTCTCCCTGTCTGTTTGGCTCACTTTGAGCTTACTTCTATGGGCCCATACCGGTTCCGACTCGGAAATCCACCGCGCCTGGCGGGTGAACCTCCTGGAGGCTGTTCCTCTGCTGAAACGGGCGGTGAAGGCTCGCAGTTTCCAGTTTCTCGTGATCGTGCCAAATCTGGTTTTCTTCTACCTGTTCATGCTCAGCGGACTTTGGGGAAGCCCGGTTGGTAACCGCAATATAGCGATAATTTTTGTTTGGATCCTATGGTGGACGTTGCTCAAAGCCTTGATGCTGCCTTTTGGAGGAAGAGTCTGGTGCCTGATGTGTCCCTTACCCGCTCCTGGTGAGTGGCTTTCCAGGAAAGCTCTCACAGCCGTCCGCTACCTCAACAAGCCCTTGCGGGGCTTGCATCACCGTTTCTTGGGCTTGAATATGGACTGGCCGAAGAAACTCAGGAACATCTGGCTCCAAAATGCACTCTTTCTGGTGCTCATCTCTTTCGGCATCATCCTTCTCACCCGTCCGGTTGCCACGGCCATCGTCTTCCTGGTGATCCTCGCGGCAACACTCGCTCTCCCGTTGATCTTTCGGAACCGCACCTTTTGTCTGTACCTTTGTCCCATCGGCGGCTTTCTCGGCACCTACTCCATGGCGGCCTGCACAGAGCTTCGAGCGATTGATCCGAAGGTTTGCCGAAACCACAAAGACAAGTGCTGTCTGGTGGGCGGTGAGGGAGGTTGGGCCTGTCCTTGGGGTGAATATGTCGGTAACATGGACCGTAACAACAACTGTGGGCTGTGCACCGAGTGTATAAAAAGCTGCCCTGAGGATAACGTGGGTGTATTCCTGCGACCCTTCGGCTCTGATTTGAACCTGAGGAGTTTCGACGAAGTCTTCAACGTGCTGATTATGCTCATGGTTGCTCTCGTCTTCAGCGTCACCATGTTGGGTCCCTGGGACTCCATCAAGCAAGCAGCCAACGTGACCGAGAGCCGCCAAGTCTTTCTTTTTCTTACCTATCTGGGCGTCGTGCTGGGATTGACAGTGGTGGTTTTCCCGTCCATGTTTCTGCTCGCCAGCAAGGCGGCTCAGATTCTGGCCGGTGGCCGGGTAATGTGCAGGGACATCGCCCTTCGAGTCGCTTACATCTTTATCCCATTGGGAATGTTCGTCTGGGTCGCCTTTAGCCTGCCCCAGGTTATGATCAACTACTCTTATATTCTTTCGGTCTTATCAGATCCACTGGGTCTGGGCTGGGATCTTTTTGGAACTGCCGCTTATCCCTTCAAGCCCTTTCATCCGGAGACCATACCGATTCTCCAGGGGGTTTTGGTACTGGCAGGGCTTTTCTTCGGCCTGAACCGTGGTTTTGCGAGCCTGAGTGCGCTACTGACCAGCCGACGAGAAACCACCAGGGCAATGGTAATCCCGTCTGTGCTGGCTCTAGTGGTTGTCAACGTTTTTTTGAAGCTCTACATGGGCTGACCAGTTCACAGTCTCTTAATGACAACCATGGTTATGTCATCTTGTTGTGTCGCTGTTTGTCGAAACGTACTAAGAGCGTCGACGATGGCTTCGACGATTTCTCCACTGGTTCGATTCCGGTGCTGGCGGACAAGTTGACGTAAACGCTCTTTGCCGAATCTCTCCCCCAACGGGTTTTCAGTTTCCCAGATCCCGTCTGTGCCAATGAGCATGACTTGGGAGTCGGTCCATATCTTGCGCGTGTGTTCTTGGTAAGACCATGTTTCATCAACCCCCAAGGCGATTCCCTCTCCATGCAACTCATCGAAACCGTCCGACTCAGGGTCGTAAACCATGGCCGGCTCGTGTCCGGCTCTCACCCACCTGACCTCCGCTTTGTCGGGATCAATCAACATGAGAAATAGGGTCATGAAATTGCCCGTCTCTGAAGTGTCATTGCACAGAAGTCGGTTGACATCAGTAACCATTTGCGCAGGAGTGCCGGGTTGCACAACCCTGCTGCGCACAAGGGACCGGACCGTGGTCATGAGCAAAGCGGCGGAGATGCCGTGTCCTGCCACATCGCCAACCGCGACACCGATCCGCCCATTACCGGATTGGGAGAACTGGAGGAAATCGTAGTAGTCTCCCCCCGTCTCATCACAATAGATACTCTTTCCGGAGATATCTAAACCTTCGATGTCTGGAGCTTCTTTAGGAAACAGGCTTTGCTGAACTTCCATGGCTAGCCCCATGGCTTCTTTGAGTCGCATTCGCTCTTGAAGTTGGGAGACCATGGTGTTGAAGTTACGGATCAACTGCCCCACCTCATCCTGGCTCTTGATAGCGGGAAGGAAGTCGTAGCGACCCCGGGCAATATTGTCGGCAGCGCTGGAGACACCCTTAATCGAGGAAACTGTCCGTCCGGTTACCAGCCGGATCAGCAGGATAATAATGAGAATGAACAAGGACCCGGTGACAGCGTAATAGGTGCGGAAGCGCACGATGGGCGCGAGGATTGCTTTGCCGGGGGCAACCATGACAATAATCCATGGAGCTTCTTGAAGTCTGTAGAAACCACTGACCTCATCCGGTGGATGTCCTTTACCGAGAACAGTTCCAGATGGCTTTTCTTTTAGATCTTGAAGCGTGGCCAACTCCAGGGGGTTGTTGTTGTCACCGAGGTAGCTCCGGTCACGGTCGGTTCCGGCGAGCACTCTACCGGATTCGTCCACCAGAAACCCTCTGTGTGTCTGCCACCAAGGAGAGGCCAAACATTTCTCAACCAGGTAGTCGAAACGCACCACCACCTCGAGTCGGGCGATGGTTTTGCCGTTTACGTCGTTTAGCTCGGAGATGATCGATACTGTCTCGTGCTCTACCACGGAATCGTACCTTGGCGGCGTTATCTCTGCTAGCCTCGCCCGATGAAAACGCATCATGTGACCCCTGCCTCCCGTCATACGCGAGTGAGGCCCTTGATCCATATGCTGGCCCCGGCGCAGATGGAACATGTCGCCGTCCGACCGCTCTTCTGATTCGATCAGATGTACCCGCTCCACTCCTTCCAACTGCACCAGTTGAGTCAGAATCCATTCCTGGACGTGCGCAGCTTGGTGCTCTCCGCCTGTTCTGTAATACATCTCCAGCCACTCCTTGGGTCGGCTAAGACGCATATCCACCTCATGGGCCGCCTGTTGCAGTCCGAGAATGGCGGCCTGCTTCCACTGGGTGAGCAAGTTTTTTCGCGCATAGACAAATCCCACCAGTCCCATTCCCAACAACAAGGCTGCCACCGGCAACAACAAGAGCAGGACATAGCGCTGCTGTAGGCTCTTCATTCTTATCATCAGTCTACCTTCGTCAATTCGGCGATACGCTGCCCCACGCAATTGGGGCATCAGAAACGCCACGTCGCCTACTTACCTATAAGCTTTCCGTCCACGAAATTGCCGATCAGGCGTCGGCCGTTTGGCAGAATCATCACGCCCTGTCCGGTTCTTTTTCCATCCGCAAACTCGCCAACGTATGTGCGGCCATCAGGGTAAGTCATCATCCCGTGACCAGTGCGGACCCCTCTTTTGAATGCTCCGGTATAGACGCGACCGTCCGGATATTTCATAACCCCGTGACCATCCCTTTTGCCAACTTTGAAATCCCCCATGTATGTTCGGCCGTCCACGTAGGTGAGAATCCCGTGGCCATCCCGGGTACCCTGACCCCATCCGCCAAGATATCTATGACCATCCGGGTAGGTCAGTGCTCCTTCCACCACTTCGCCATTCTGCCAGATTCCCACCAGTTTGCGATCTCCAAGTCCCCGCATAATGGCATAGCCGTGCATCTTGCCGTCCTTGAATTCACCGGTGTACTTGTGGCCGGTAGTATAATGTAATTCGCCCCAGCCGTTCCGGCAATCGCCCGACACGCAATCGTCGGCCAGAGCCGCCAACGGAAGCAGCAACATGGTCAGAAAGATAAGGATCGATAAACTTTTCATCTCTCCCCTCCTGTCAAAGGCGGACCGTTGAAACGTGTTGTCCACTGACCCGAGTCAGTTGATGCTTTATTCTTCGGCATCAGTGAACGATGCTGTTGTGTTTGCCAATGTAAATGCTTGTTTCTAATTGCAACCAGCACACCTATTATTCGATAATCATACTTGATGCGACTCTCAAGGTCTTGGACCTACGGGCAAGGGTTCTGCTCCCCCGTAGCAGCTTACTTGACTGATTCAGCCCTGATCACGTCTGTACTAACCCGACGCGTATCTTCACCGCACGGACCAAGTAGATCGCGCAGAGAATTGAAGCTCGCTGGTTCAGTTCAGCAACTGTTTCGCACGATACAGGACCCACTAGGAGTCTAACACAAAAATAACGTTAGTTTTCGCTACCTAGCTATTGCCATGGCACTGACACTATCTTAACAAGGATCTGCAAGTTAGAGGAGGAAAGTAATGAAGCGTCTTTGGCGAATTCCACTGATCGTGCTGATAGGGTTATCGTGGCTTCCGGTCATGAGTCCAAAACCCATTCATGCTGCCACCCCCATTTGGGCCCCACCGCCTTTGGCTGAAATCATAGAAGAGGGTCTGAATGAGAATAAGGAAATTCAGAGTCTGGAAGCCCAGGTAGCCAGCCTCGAACAAGAGATTCCCCTTGCGGGATCGCTGGAAGATCTTCGTCTTGGCTTCGCAGTGCTGAATCTACCCACGGATACCTGGTCGTTTGATCAGGAGGCCATGACCAAGAAGGAGATTTTCATCGCGCAGAAGGTACCCTGGTTCGGCAAACTGAGCCTAAAGTCTCAGCGCCAGACGCTTGCCGCGAGCCGACAACAGTGGATGCTGGAGGCCAGAAGGCTGGAATTAGCCCGGCAGATAGCGACCACCTATTATTCTCTTGGATTCAACGGCAGTAGCCTGGAGAACAACGAACGGCTCACCGCCTTGGTAAGTCAGCTGCTCAAAGTAGCGGAAACCAGATATGCTGCAGGCGAGGGCCTCCAACAGGATGTGCTCGAGGCCCAGGTGGAGTTGAGCAATCTTTTGGATGAAAGAATCGTGCTGAAGCGGCAGCGCCGGACCCTTGAAGATCAAATAAACGAACTCCTGAACCGCGAGAAATTCACTCCCATACAGCCTCCCCGGAACTTGCCCTATCCAGACCTCAAACTTGACGTGAAGAATTTACGGGAGCTTACCCTAAGGCAAAACCCGCAGTTGGGAGCCAGGCAGGCCAAAGTAGATCAGACTGGCGTGGAGATCAAGCTGGCCAAAAAAGAGTACTGGCCGGATATGGACTTCAAAGTTGCTTACGGTCAGAGGAATGAAGATTTTACTGGCAGGGATTTGCCCGATCTATTCTCTGCCGGCGTGACAATTAGTGTTCCCCTTTGGTTTCGAAGCCGTCAGAACAGCCAGCTGGGGTCGGCGATAAAGCGCCGCCAGGCTGCGACAAAGTCCTACAGTAGCCTGACGTCGAGTTTGCCCCACCAGGTGGACGCTTTGATCACTGAGATCCGAGACTTTCAGAAGAATTACCGCTTATTTGCCGATGCTTTGGTGCTCCAGGCCGATCAATGGGCGCGATCGGCGCTCGCAGCATACCAGGTGGGAAAAGTTGAGTTCAACACCATGATAAACGCGCATATTCGACTGCTTCGCTTCGAGCTTCAGGCTGAACGCTATCTCTTCAGCATCTATGAGAAAAGGGCGGAGCTGGAAGAGATTCTGGGAGGGCCGATCCCGCAATAGGATCGAGGAAAGGGATGCTCGGACCGGAAGGAGTTGACTAACGGCTAATCAGTGATTCTATTAACTATTGGCAAACTTTAGAAAACACAAGCCTGCTCGAGTGATGAAACTGTCCACCGGGCTGGAGAATATAGGATGAGAAGAGTCGTGTCATTAGCAATTGCCTCCGTCTTCATGGTGGTTAGTTTGATTGGCGCATGGACCTATTTTGAACGCTTGCCTGACCATGGAACGGATGGTTCTGCAAACGCGGACTTCTCGGTGAACGCGGCTATCGCCGCAGAAAAGGACCTCAAAGCAGGATCCATCGATCCAAAAACCGGGAAAAAGATAAAGTACTGGGTAGCTCCCATGGATCCCAAGTATATTCGAGACGAACCGGGAAGATCACCCATGGGCATGGACCTGGTGCCGGTCTACGAGGAGGAAGGTGAGGAAAAGGAACCTACATCCACCATCCGCATCGATCCAGTTACCATGCAAAACATGGGCGTTCGGGTGGCTCGGGTGCAAAGGAAACCCTTGGTGAAATATATAAGAACATATGGAAAAGTCACCTATGACGAAAGGAGGATTTATACGGTCAATACGAAGTTCAACGGCTGGATTGAAAAGCTTTACGTGGATTTCGAGGGCATCCAGGTTAAAAAAGGGCAGCCCCTCTTCGACATCTACAGCCCGGAACTGGTTTCGGCCCAGGAAGAGTACCTGTTGGCGGTCCAACAACATGCGAGCCTTTCCACCAGCCAATACCCCAGCATTCGGCAAGGCGCCGAGCGTTTGCTGGAAGCCACTCGCACCCGCTTGCGATATTGGGATCTAACCGATGCGCAGATCAAAGAGATCGAAAAAACCAAAAAAATACGAAAGACACTCACCATCTATTCGCCTGCCACAGGAGTAGTGATCAAAAAGTCGGCTTTCCGGGGACACTATGTGAAAGCGGGTGAACATCAGTACGAGATTGCCGATCTCTCGACGGTCTGGGTGGATGTGGATATTTATGAGTATGAACTCCCCTGGGTTCGCCAGGGGATGGCTGCCGATATGGAGCTGCCATATATCCCCGGCAAGCGTTTTCAAGGCCGAGTTCTCTACATCTATCCCTACCTGGAGGCCAAGACCAGAACCGCGAAGCTCAGACTGCAGTTTACCAATCCAGGCTACCAACTGAAGCCTGACATGTACGCCAACATTTACCTCGAATCCACTGTGGCTAAAGACAGTGTGGTTATCCCTCAGGAGGCGGTCATTGATAGTGGCATTAGGAAGATCGTCTTCGTAGCCCTGGGAAAAGGAAAATTTGAGCCGCGGGAGGTGAAGCTCGGCCTGGAGGGTAACGAAAATGAATTTCAGGTCTTGAGCGGGGTGCGTCAGGGCGAAAAGATTGTGGTCTCGGCGCAATTCATGCTGGATTCCGAAAGTCGGTTGAGGGAGGCCATTCAAAAGATGCTGGAGGCGCGGAAAAAGAGCTCACCATCAAGCCAGCCATCCTCAGGATCCAAGACACAACAAATGGCTGACGACGATCTAGACATGAGCGGAATGACGATGGAAGACGTACCCGTGAAGTCAAGTACCCGTTAGCATTGGGCAGAGCGGCGCCTACTTTCTGACCTTCTCAACGAAGCATAATTGTCTACGAGCTCCAAGCATGGTTCAAAGAGCCTGATATGATCGAAAAAATTATCGACTATTCTATCAGGAACAAGTTCCTCATCATATTGATGACCCTGTTTGTCATCGCCGGCGGCATTCACGCTGTGCTGCGGACTCCACTGGACGCCATCCCGGATCTCTCCGATGTGCAGGTTATCGTCTTTACAGAGTACCCTGGCCAGGCTCCTCAGGTGGTTGAGGACCAGGTTACCTATCCCCTGACCACGGCCATGCTGGCTGTGCCTTTTGCCAAGGTGGTGCGGGGCTATTCCTTTTTTGGATATTCTTTCGTTTACATCATTTTCGAGGACGGTACGGACATGTATTGGGCCCGCAGCCGGGTGCTGGAGTACCTCAACTACGTCTCCGGCAGATTGCCGGCGGGGGTCAATCCCTCCCTGGGACCCGATGCCACTGGTGTGGGCTGGGTTTACGAGTATGTAGTGGAGAGCGATCGGTACGACTTGGCGCAGCTGCGCTCCATCCAGGACTGGTTTTTGCGCTATGAACTGACCAGCGTGCCCGGGGTGGCCGAAGTGGCTTCCATCGGCGGTTTCGTCAAACAGTACCAGGTCATCGTCGATCCCAACAAACTGCTTGCCTTCGACATCCCACTCCAAAAAGTGAAGATGGCGATTCAGCGGAGTAACAATGATGTGGGCGGCAGACTGGTAGAGATGGGGGAGACTGAATTCATGGTCCGGGGTCTGGGATACATCAAGAGCCTCAACGATCTCCGGAACATCCCTCTGGGTGGAGATCAGCGCGGCACCCCTGTTTTGTTGCGCAACGTCGCTAGCATAAAAATCGGCCCGGAGCTTAGGCGCGGAATCGCCGACTACAACGGGGTTGGGGAAACGGTGGGCGGCATAATTATCATGCGTTACGGTGAGAACGCCCTCGAGGTTATCCGGAATGTCAAGAAGAGATTGGAGCAACTCGAGGCGGGCCTTCCGGCAGGGGTGAGAATCAAAACTGTTTATGATCGCTCCGCTCTCATACTGCGGGCCGTGGATAACCTGAAGCGGACCCTCATTGAGGAGAGTCTGATTGTGGCCCTGGTCTGCATGGTTTTCTTGCTCCACTTTCGTAGCGCTCTTGTGGGGATCATCACCCTTCCCATAGGCGTACTCATCAGTTTCATCATCATGGAACGGCAGGGGATTAACGCGAACATTATGAGCCTGGGGGGAATTGCCATCGCGGTTGGGGCCATGGTGGATGCAGCCATTGTCATGATAGAGAACGCCCACAAGCACATCGAGCACGAGGGCGGCAAGAAGCCCCACTGGGACCTCATAACCGACGCTGCCAAAGAAGTGGGACCGGCCCTGTTCTTTTCGCTTCTCATCATCGCGGTCAGCTTTTTACCGGTGTTCACCCTGGAAGCCCAGGAAGGGCGCCTCTTTCGGCCTCTCGCCTTTACCAAGACCTACGCGATGCTCGGATCCTCCTTGCTGGCGGTGACCTTAGTGCCTGTGCTCATGGGCTACTGGATCCGCGGCAACATCCGGCCGGAAGCGAAGAATCCGGTGAACCGCTTTTTGATCTGGATCTACCATCCCATTATCAAGCTGATACTCAAAGCGAAGACCCTGGTGGTGCTGCTGGCAGTGGTCGTTCTGGCCTTGAGCTACATACCCTGGAAGCGGATGGGCTCAGAATTCATGCCTCCCTTGAATGAGGGTGACTTACTTTACATGCCCACTACCCTTCCGGGAATTTCGGTCACCAAGGCCAAGGAACTGTTGCAGCAGACTGATCGGATCATTGCCAGCTTTCCCGAAGTGCACCATGTGTTCGGCAAGATCGGCCGGGCTGAGACAGCCACCGACCCGGCGCCCCTTTCCATGATCGAGACAACCATCATGCTCAAGCCCGAGTCGGAATGGCGAGATAGCATGACAGCAGAAAGACTGGTGCAGGAGTTGGATCAAGCCATCCAATTCCCAGGGCTCACCAACGCCTGGACCATGCCCATCAAGACCAGGGTGGATATGCTCTCCACCGGGATCAAGACGCCTGTGGGAATCAAACTCATGGGCGAGGACTTGCAGGTCTTGAGCAACATCGGGGAAGAGGTGGAGGCGGTGATTCGGGACGTGCCTGGGACCCTTAGTGTGTATGCGGAACGGGTAACCG
>CP070692.1:1649571-1665241 GCA_020353215.1 Deltaproteobacteria bacterium | reverse complement strand
ATTTGTCTGGGTCAACGCATTGTGGTGAAACCCAACATGGTTTCGATCACCAAGCCCTTATCTGCCACACACGCCGATGCGCTGGACGCGGTATTGCAGTTCATCCGGGAGCGAACGGACAGTGAAGTCACGGTGGCTGAGGGCTGTGCGAACGCTGACTCAATGAAGGGGTTCGAGACCTACGGACTGGCGGCGGTGGCCCATCATTACGGCGCCCGTTTGGTGGACCTCAATTTGGATCAGTGGGTAGAGGTTGAGGTGTTGGATCGGGACTTGCGGCCGATTACGCTCCGCTTAGCACGTACCATAGCTGAAAGCGATTGCCGGATTTCGCTAACCCCTATGAAGACCCACGATACAGTCATTGTCACCTTGTCGTTGAAGAACCTGGTCATGGGGAGTTTGATCCGAGAAGGCCGCCACGATCTGGAGCGGCTAACGCATGTATTGAGCCACTGGGTCCGGCCACGCGACGCCCTATATCCCCGCGGCTTCGGCTGGATTGTGCGACACATCATCCGCAGCGACAAAGTGGCCATGCACCAGAGCTACGCCAGCATGAATTACAATCTCTTTCTCATCGCCCGGTTATATCCAGTGCATCTCGCCATTTTGGACGGTTTCACCGCCATGGAAGGCCGGGGGCCGACGGAAGGAAAACCTGTGCATCTGCGCCTTGCGGTCGCTTCCACCGATTTCATTGCCGCGGATACTGTCGGCACGTGCATCATGGGTTTCCAACCGGAAGAAGTCGGATATCTCCATCATGCCCGTTCCGCCGGTCTGGGAGTAGGAAATCTCGATGGGATACAAATCGTCGGCGAACCGTTGGAGGGCTGTATTCGACCTTTCGAGCCCCACCCTTCTTACCTTAGACAAAAAGCTTGGCAAGGGCCGGGGATCGAAACGCTTCGGGCCTCCCTGTAGAGTTGTGGGATAAGGGCGCCAGCTGCAGTCCATAAGGTTCGAGGCGGGGAATCAGGAATTTCAACGAGAAACGGTAAATCCAACTGTTACTTCCCCAACTCGAATAATTCACGAGTCACGCCCTGGCGTGACCGCGGATGTGCCAGTCCTTTCCTGCGGTTCCGCGGGATTGCACGGTGGGATGCTCATCTTCTTCGCGCTCCGCTCAGTCCCCACCCGTTTGAACCGGGTCTCCCGTTACACGGTCTCGCAGCACCTATGCGTTAATTATCCGGACTAGCCCGCATATTTCATGAATTGCCGTCGCGAGACCGCCAAGATGGGCGTGTCACCTGGCAACCACAGGGTGTCGGTTCCGAGGCGTACCTGAACGGTACGTCGCAGGGGCCGACACCCGAGGACGCCAGGAAGGACGGCCATATCCGCGGTCGCAGTAGATAATTCATGAAATATGCGGGCTAGCCCAGTGCCCCTGAAAACACGCCGACTATTGCAGCAGTAAACGCGCCGACGATAAAGGTAGTATACGCCAGCCGCAAGGATCGATACTTGACTTTCGCCAGAAACGTACCAAGAGTGTAGATTTCCTTTACTTGCGCCTCATAATTACGACTGGGGTCATTCATCATCTGTTCCATGGCCGCTTCGAACTCATTGTAGTCCAATCTCACGAAGTCTCCGAAAAACAGCAAATTGAAACTTGGGCTCCTCAAATCTGGCGGTGTTGATCGTTTAAGTAAAATTGGCACCTTGGGCATGACGGCATAAGTGGCTAGACCGATCGTAAGCAAGCAAGAGACGATCAAAACGATTGTGGCCCACTTGAGATGCGGCTCCGCGATGTAACGGACCGAGAGAGTAATCACCACCGACGACATAGTGAGCAGTATGTTGGCCTTCATGTCAGCCATGGAACTGAGCTGGGCGTGATGCATGCGAGTCTGTCGAATCATGTGGTCCAAATGTGCACCTTTTTGTGTTATCTCCATGGGAACTCCTCCTTCCGCTATCATTTGGGCAACAACCTATCGGACTCAGAAACCATTTCCAATCGAATGTTTCTTGAATTCACCAAACGGTGAAGTTATAAATCCATCAGACTAAAACAATCAAGATATCTACACCGGTTCAGGAGTACATAGCATGGGTTTTACCTTACTCGCAGGCGGGGCCGAATTCGGGGGACAGATGGAAATTCCGGATCGCCGGGCACTTGATCTGGCAGGAGGTCCCGATACTCCCATCAGCATCATCCCGGCGGCAGCAGTACCGCCTAACGACCACCAACGGGCCGGACAAAATGGTGTCAAGTGGTTTCAACATCTGGGCGCAACTAATGTAACCTCCCTCCCTCTTTTCGACAGGCGTCTGCCGAAGATCCGGACATCATTGAACATCTGCGCCGGTCAAAACTCATATATCTTCTCGGTGGCTCTCCTCAACATCTGGGGCTCACCCTGGCAGAAAGCGGTAGTCGGCAGGCGATCTTGGAGGCTCATAAAGCCGGGGCGGTCATTGGAGGGAGCAGCGCAGGGGCTATGTTGCTTTGTGACCACTACTATGATCCCTCCGGAGACAACGTGTTTACCGGGTTGGGGCTTGTCCCTGGATGCTGCGTCTTGCCGCACCATGACACCTTTGGCCAAAACTGGACACCCCGCCTAACGCAACTCCTTCCGGAGGCAGTTCTTATCGGTATTGATGAGCAGACAGGCATGGTTGACGACGCGGCGGCCGGTGAATGGCAGGTCTACGGAAAGGGCGCGGTCACATTGTATCGGTACGGTCACATTCGCAGCTTTGGCCCCGGTCGGCCATTTGGATTGGACCCTGTATGACTCTTCAAGTCAGGAAACAGAAAAGGTCTTCAATCAGCTGGTAGTCTTGCACCGACAGATGGGACTCACTTCAGCCAATGGGCTGTGGAAGTCTTACCTCTTCCTCGCTGGTTCAACTGAACCACACCGCGGTCCACTTCACGAGGCGAGCACTGTTTTCAATTTTCCGTTTATCCAATACTCGACGAAATACCGATTGCATGCACCGCATCGATAGTAAAACCCCTCGACTCCTCCCCTGCACTCTCCCGTGGGATTTAACAGGCTGAGCCGGTCTGGCAGGCCACAGTGGATGCATTTCTTGTTTCCAGCCAAATATCCTTTTCTGTCCCCATAGTTAGCCATTGCACCTTCTCTATCCGCTCCAATATGCTTGAGCTTACTATCTCTCCGGTCACATTTCAATGCTGGTCGTATTATTCACGGACCGGTCTCTTGTCGCCGGGATGAACTACCCCGCAGCAAGCTACGGAGTATCTCAAGGATTTTCATCTCCTTACTGTCGAAGCAAGCTTCGGAGAATTAGACCCGTAGAGATAAAATTCCAGCTCACGCAATGTTTCGTCTCTGGTAGGTAGAATGTTTCTTGGACCTGTGGCAAGTCGCCCGGAGAAATTCGGGTTAAATTGCCTGGAGGCAGTAGAGGACAGCGATAGTCGGGGTAGGGTTAAGGTATTGGATACTTTGGTGCAGGATTTGTGATCTTATCAGAGCGCTTTAAGGTTTGGTCTAGAGTGCCAGGTACTCTGCGATTAGTGTGCCTTACGGGACCCGTACGAGGCGGTGGCCATGAGTCACCCGACACCCCTGTCCCCGTCACCCGTTCTAGAGACGTCGCAAACACCGCCGCATAGAGTACAGCACGTGTAACCTCTTGTCATGGCGTCATCTTTACATATTTTGATGTCACCACGAATAAGATACTTGCAGTCAGCACTGTGATATATTGAGCCACCTGGCGTTACATGGACATAACAGTTACTTCCACATTCCTCGTCCCAAGGACTCTGTCTGTTGTTTTTTTGCCGAGCCTGTTTGACCCCTGTAAGGTTAGTTACGAATTTCCTGTTAGGTGCGTATTCAGCAGCTTCAAAGTCATTTCCTGCTAGATGCCTTTCGTTGTTAGAACTCAGTGACGAAAGATCCTTTGCTTTTTGGCCGGAATATGGTGCACGCTCACCCAAAATGCCGACGCTGGTTACTACATTGTTCTTCTCTTTTTTTGACTCAGATACATCGTCGTCAACCAGACGGGCCATATCATAGCTCGCTTCCAGATACTGTGTTGAACTTGTTTCAGTACTAAAAAGCAATAATAAAACGATAAATACAATCAATGTCAACAACAATAAATTATTAGTCTTTTTCTTTTTCATGAAGACATTACCTTCGAATAAGATATGTACTATATCTTAATTCATACATATACAGCTAGTTAACAAACAACCAACATCGATATTTATCGAATCAGTAATAAAATCTATTGAAAATCGAAATATTTATAATTTTCTGTCCTTCAATTCTTCTTTAGTAATGTAACTCAGTTGGACTACTTTTCTAGTTATCAATTTATCGTACTGAGGCGCTGAGGACAATTGGTAAAAAGTATGGTTTTATTACTATCCTTTAAGTCAGATGACCTAAGCAATTGCTAAGAAACTGATTGCACCAGCTTAAGCCAAATCTCTTAGCCCGGATGTTTCATGAACTGCTGTGGCGAGACCATGTAACTGGGGCCCTGAAGAGTGAATGGGTTGGCCGGTAGGAGTCTTGGAATGGAAAATAAATCCCCACCCTTGCAATCGTCGAAACAAGGGTGGGGTGTGGAAGGAGGTTTTTACTCATGGCATAGGGTCTAATGGGTTAAACCCTAAGCAATAGTATTATACTCCACACGTTTGGATAAAAGAAGAAGAGGCCCGCAAAATAGTATCCGCGGTCCAAGTGGGTGGGTCGTAAACAATGCTGACTGGTCCGGGTTTCGAGTGTATCGTTAGGGTTTACTTAAAACAAAGAAACAAATAGAGAATCACACACAATGCATAAATAGTATCTGGAGCTTGGAACGACTCGCATCCACCATCTACGTACAATTCTACGGCGAAATGGACTGTAGCATGCCGGACATTGTTTGCCAGTGGCTAGCTTGACCACTTTGACACCTCACGTCTAACGCGGCGCAATCGTGGGATTGATGAGAGGTTTCAGGGAACCTTCCTATTTGAATGCCAAGTTAGACTCTGGGCAGCCCAAAGGCAATCCGGTGGAAGTATGGTTTTATTCTTACCCCTCGATGGGTAAAGCCTAAGAAAACTCAGAAAAAGGTTGCAGTAAGAAATCGGACCAAGTTAGTGAATCTTGATGTTGCGAACCCAGACCGGCAAGAATCGCTGCACCCGCGCGGAAGTGCTCTATCTGCGTTGCCCTAGGCTGTGGGCTCCATTCGGCCTGAGCGACTCGACGTGAGCTCGTCGACAAGTCTCAATGTCGAAGGCGGGCCGAACCGTGCTCGCCGCGGCTAGAATCTCACATATGATGAAGTACGCATCGACCTGTCCGAATCTGTGCGCACCCATCCCGCAGTCGCACTGGCTCTGGCTCATGAGCCAACCTGAAGGTGTGGCACCCCAACCGCAGTCGTCACGGCCAGGAGCGACTGTGGCGGGCAAGGGAGGGACGATTCGGTCATCGATCCCTGTTGGCAGCACAAAAGGTCACTGCAGCGTAATTACTGCACCAGCAAAGCTGAACTGTGTTTTCCCTGACCTCGGAAGTGGTTCTGAATCTACCAAGAGAGGGTCAAGCTAACAAGATAAGGGGGGGTACATAGGAGTGCTTTGGTACCGGTTGGACGCGGTTGTAGTCGAGCAGAGCCCTCAGGAAGATTGCCCGGCAGAGGCGACCGTTGGATTTGCCCGGCTCAGACGAGTCGTGAGTGGTCAGACAACTTGTTGATCTAACGCGCCCTCTGTCGCTATTTCCCTGATCTTTTCACATTCAACAAGTTCTCTGTTGCAATAGTCCCAATAGGTGCATTGTCTCATACCGCAGAGCTGCACCGCTCGTCTGAAACAATCTTGGAATCCCTGATTTCGTTGCCTCTGGCGAATGTATTCTGTAGTGCAGTCGATGCACAGTCCTCCGGACAGCTCGTCCGAGCTTTCCCCAGCTATCCAGGTCCTGCGGCATTTTATGCATATGTAGGTCATCAGAGTTCCCTGGTGACAGGAATTTTCCTCTTCTTGTCTTGCTTTTTAAAGCAACAGTCGTGCCAAGTCTGGGTCTGGAATGCTTGGTCGGAATTATTCTCGAACCGAAGTCGCTAGACCGTGTAAGCGGAGCTCGCCCCAAAGCGGTGGGGATGATCAAGCGGAGCGAGCACGAAGACGGTGAGAGCGCCAACGGGCAAATCCGCGGTCACGCCAGAACGTGATTCGTTAGTTATCCGGGGCGAAAGCCCCTTCCGCGGGTTTTACTCGTCAGACTCCTCCATTTCCCGGACCAGGTTGTGAAGGAATTTGCTGTCTTCTTCAGAGATGTATTCGAAGTAAACGCCAGCCCCATAGGTAGCAGCTCCTTCCCCGGAGCTGGTAGCAATGGTCCAAATGACCTCCGCAGTAACCTTCAGTGGCTCCCGATTGGGCGGCCTAATTACCAGGCGCAAGCTACCCTTGTGGGGTGGAGTTTCTTGAAATGAGATGTAGGCACCCTGTTGACTGATGTTCTGAATTTCACCATTAACCTGGACGTTAGACAATATCACAGTTACAGGCCATTTGAGTTTGGCTCTGAGGTACCGGCGTCTTTCCTCTCTGACCATCATCTCGAAAGCTCTTTGATCGATTACGAGTGCCCCGATCCGCAAATAAAGTGTGCCTTGCTGAAGAGCAAGTATGCAACGATTTCGCTTACACAGCCCTAGTTCTGCGGGCTTCGGCCGTCTTCGACCCTGAGTTCAGACCGAAGGGAACTCAGATAAAGTCTGACAAATTCTGCCTTGAATTCAAGAATCGAAGGACTAGTCTGTTCCTGGTTCAATGAGAGATTCAATTTAGCACAAAGGTGGGGATTGCGAAACAGGCAAAAGAGAGCCCTGTCAGGTTAGATCTTTAGCCGACATCGAATACCGTGTCAAATTCGTGCATTGTAGTGCTCAGCGATGCAGAACCAGCCCAGTCCACATTGGTCAAAATTTGTCACTCGACCATCCCGTCAACATTACCGGCTGATGAGTCCTCGAATGATTAGAGGCCTATGCTTCGAGAAGCCCACGTCCTGCAAGCTTTTCCTCTTTTTCAAGTGCGAACAAGAAGTTTTCTGTGTGTAGCTTCAAGTCTTCTGCAATTATACGCAAGGTTTCTGTTGAATCAAACCCAACCAATGCCCCAGTAACGCCCATATTCAATGCGCAGATCTTTTCCATCAAGAGCTGTGTGGCTTGCTGCAGGGTGTGAGTGAATTGACCCACTCCTCGTACTCTTCAGAAGTACGTACTTCTTCTTCCGGTCCCAAGCTCCCTGAACCTGTGTTCTCGTCGTTCTCGTTGGCTGTCATGGTTATCCTCCTCCGCAATTCCTAAGCCCGGATGGCTCCTAGAGCGGGCGTATTAGGATGAGCCGCAGATCGCAGGAAGTTTGCAAGAAGAATGTTCCGCTGGCTCGTCCAGCAACCGCCAGGAAGGGATTGACAGAGCTGAACCGAATGTTGCAGACCTGCACCGGCAAAAGACCAGCCAGGGCTCGCCCTGGCGGGACAGGGAGCGTCGCAAGCATACCGCAGTGTGTGAGGAGTGCGCCCGGAAAAGCAGGATATATTCCTGGTCGTAGCGGGCGGTGGTGAACAAGGCAGGCTGAGATTAGGTCAGATTCACAATCTGGCAATTTTCGCCAAAACAGATTGCCATGCCTGCTGGCGCACATCTCACCACGATTCCCTCAACTTTGATTAGGCCGTGAGCGCCAGTCAGTTCCCTCAATCTTTCGCTCTGAACGGTCAGGTGTAATCGAACCCGCGTGCCTTCTTCAACAGGGTGATCGGTATGGATGTAAGAGCCGCCAGCGGATATATCGTTCGTAGAGCAACTGAATGTTCCGTTTCCGTTAGAGGCAAGCACTTCTATCGTTCCGGAAAGTTGGAGTTCAAATCTTCCGTGTTCTCGCCGTTCTCTCATCAGGACAACCTCTGATAACTGATCGAAATAGAAATTACGATACGGGCAAAGTGTGTTGTAATGGGTGGTCAGTACAGACCGTTCAGGCTTTGGAGGTGTCCATATCCGTGGGGATGGAACAAGTCTGGACCATTCCAAAACGGTCTATTCTCGCAAACTCGATGATGGAACTTGTCTCTGCATATGTCGGTACAGAAGACGTGGATTCCTTTATTTTTGCGGATGCGCATCCGTGGCCGTGTCTTTACAAAGGTCTTTCTGCACTGAGCACAAATAAGGGTCATTTGGTGTTAGCCCCAATCCACAAACACTGACCTTTGATCCGTCGGTGTCTAAAGAGCCCCCACTGACCGGAGGACGGAGTCAGTGGGGGCTGAAAGGAGGTCAAAACGGCATTCATTTTTTCCGCTGTGCTGGTTCTCACTCTAGCGTGGTATAGCGCCCGAAACAATCGGTGGAACGAATGGTTTTATTATTATTCGTCAGATCTGGAGAGCCTACGTAAAAGGTAAGAAGACAGGACCGGTAAGGGTAATACCTTATTGGTACATACCTCTCTCGCCTCAGTACAGAAACCATGGGACGTCCGATACCGGAAAGGCCCGATCCTGAGCTCAAGAATGATGCATCTTGCGATGAGGTGAGATTCCTCGCCCGAGATGGATCTTCGCTCTACCTCATCGAAACGAAGGACGGGAGAGATTGGTAGACAACGGTGGCATGAGTGTTGCTTCGGAAAACGGGTGAGGGGAAACTGTCATGTACCACAGACAAAGTGATCAAGAGATTCAGGTTGTCGACCAAGAAGTCCCGGGGGATCAGGCTCTTGATATTCACAAGACTGTTATCAATCCGAAGCCAGCCCCTGGCTTCGAAAAGAGCGAACAAATCCCTGACCGTTGTTTCTTTTGCATCAAGTATGACCTGTGCCTAGATTTTGCTATTGCACGTCAATGGGCGAGTTTCACCTGTGTGGAGTGTGACAGCTTCGAACCAGAGACGTTTAGCCCTGACGACGTAATAGAAGACAGGGTTAGGTGCAGGGAAATTATTGATGCAATGGAAGAAATGATGGGGGTGCCGTAGATTATCCGTCGGCCGAGAAGATCCGGGACGATGGGCTTGTTAATCTGACCGCCTTACTCAGTCCGAATTTCGGTAGACTGGCCTTCGGCCCCCGCCAGGTAGTTCATAGGTAGTGCAGCCGCCCCGCCAGAGGGAAAACCGGCACAGTCTTTCCTTATACTTCTCGAGTTTCTCACCCGAGTCCGCACACTCGAACTTGTCGTTTTCCAGACGCTCGCACTCCAGACAGGGGCTCCTTTCTTCTGCCATGGTTCACCCTTTGACCAATGGTCAGGTTGAAAATTGACAAAATACGGTTCATTCTCGAATCTGAACTTAGTCTTCAACTTAGGTGTCGGCAATCGGGAGAATGCATGGGTTTCTTCGTATTTGTTCGCTTGGGAACGCCTAATAAAAGGGAGTTTAGAACGAGTGGGGTGCCACTAGTGGGGAACATGGGCGCAGGTCTCGAAACCATCTTCTCAAACCCGTCCACATCCCCCGAGTTGGTGCGTGGCATGGTCCTTTAAACGTGCTATATAAGGGTGTGGTTTCGGTTGGCACTTCAAGCCCGCGTCTTTCATGAATGACTATTGCGACCGCGGATATGGCCGTCCTTTCCCGCGGTTCCGCGGGATTGCCCGTTGGCACTGCCATCTTCACGGTCTCGCGACGCCAATTCATGAAATATGCGGGCTAGCGCTTCGGGCTTGGCAATGCGGCAAACGGGACCAGACAGCGTTCCCCTAACCATTGCGAGAGTCTTTCTTTTCTGGAGTCGTTTTCGATGAAATGGCAGGCACGCGTATGAGGCTGAGTCCTGCAAGGATCAGAGATCTGTTGCTTTACCAGATTGTACTGTTCATTGTTTTCTTTCAAACCGTCGAGGCAGGGTCGGGAGGTGTTATTCAAAAAGATGAGGTTGTTGTCCTTTACGATAAATCCCTGAGAGCGGCAGCGGAAGAAGTGGTACGTCTCTATCCGAAACTTACGTCCGAACTGGAGCAAACACTCAACTGGAAAATAGATTTTCAGCCAAGAATTCTAGTAACCACGGGCCGTGAAAGATTTCGGGGAAATGGAGCCAAGAATCTCGTTGTTGCCTATGCCGTTCCTCACCGAAGGTTGATTGTGATCGACTACTCGAGGGTGAACACCCACCCTTTCACTCTCGGTGTCGTTATCAAGCACGAACTATGTCATCTTCTTCTCCATCACCACATTCAAACGGCGAACCTTCCGAGATGGCTGGACGAAGGGATTTCCCAGTGGGTGAGCGATGGCGTGGCGGAGATTATGATGGAGAGTGAGAGATCTCTCTTGGAAGCTGCTATATTATCAAAAAAACACCTGAGTCTCAAAAAGATAACTGAGCGTTTTCCTCAGGACAAGGACTCTCTCCTGCTGGCTTATGAGGAGAGCAAAAGTCTCGTGGACTACATGAACGCCGAATTTGGCCGAAACAAGATTCTGGAAACTCTCGAGCTTCTAAAAGATGGGGAGGAAGTGAATCTGGCAATTCTGAAAAGTCTGTCGATCTCCATAGAGGAACTCGAGAGACGATGGTACGAGCACCTCAAGGCAAGGACTACCTGGTTTACCTATTTGAGTGCCCACCTCTATCAGTTTCTATTCTTCTTTGCGGCATTGATCACAGTTTACGGTTTCGTGAGACTGGTGCTGAGGAAAAGGGCGTATGAAGACAGTGAGGGTTAACCCTAACGGAACTCTCTCCCATCGCTCACCGAGTCTGTGGCAAGCGTATCGGCCACGTTTGGCTCTGATAGATGTTTGAAAGAGAAGTATTCCTAATCATACAAGATTTCCCAATTGGCATGGAATGAGACGTCGAGGAAGCTGTATCGATATTCCATTGTCTTCCCCGTCCCAGGTCCAGCAGCCGTGTCAGGTCTCCAGAACCGCATGTAGATTGCCGGAGTAGGTTGGGCTTCTTGTGCTTTGGTCTCCTCCAGATCCAGCCAAATCTCCTTTTCCTCGATGATTTTCCAGACGGTCCCATACTTCTTGCTTCTGATTCTTTCTCCAACTCGAGGCAGTTGCAGCTTTTCTCGCAAAGCCTTGAACCGGTACCCTGCTAGTTTCTCTTCCGCCAGGATGGGTTCGCCCATGAGCATGATCCCTATGGCACCCAAAGGCGCAGTTACCAGGATACTCAGCACTGCCACCGCCAGGATTACCTCTCCACCTGCCACACCGGCCTCCAGCGGCACCGCCCCGATAGCCGCTTGAACCGTGGCCTTGGGGACATAGGAAACCACACAAAAGAGCCGTTCCTTCCAGTTAAGATCCGTACCCATTACGGATAAATAGGTCCCGATTGATCTGGCCACCAGGCCAATGAAAATCACCAGCAGGCCGGCAGCTCCGGCCTTCCAAGCAACGGACACGTTGACCTGAGCACCCACGAGAACGAAGAGCAGGAGTTCTGCGAAAACCCACAGCTTTTTGAGCTTCTGAGAGATCAGATGGGCGATGGCCTCTTCTTTCTCCAGGATGATAAAGCCAATGGCCATCACTCCCAGCAAGCTGGCAATAGGCACGATCCCGTGCGCCACGTCCTCAATCCACAACAAGCAAATAGAGGTACCGATAACCAAAAGAGTTCGCCGGGGCGGCTGCCAGTCGTACTTCAGAAACAGCCTGTAGAGTAGGTATCCGGGAATCAGGCCCACGATGACGCCCAAGACAACAGAGACCGGTATGCCGGCCAGCTGCCAGGCAATGTTCACCTTTTGACCGCCATACATACCTAAAAAGATTGTGAAAAGGACGATTACGAAGACATCATCCACGGAAGAGGCGGCCAGAATAAGAGTAGGAATCCCCTTTTTGGCTCCCTTGCCGCGCTCCATGAAATCGATCATCAGGGGCACGACCACCGCCGGAGAAACCGCTCCTAGTATGCTGCCGAGAATGGTCGCCTCGAGCAGGGTGAGATTCAGAAAGTAAGGTGCAACTGCCATTACCGCTGCGATCTCAAATATCGCCGGCACCGCGGACATGATGAGCGCGGTTCTACCGACCCGGTGTAGGGTGTCCCGCCGCAGTTCAAACCCCGCCCGCAGCAGTATGACAATCAGAGCAATTCGCCTAAAGTCAGCAGAAACGCCCATCATCTCCGGTCGCATCAAACCCAGGACATAGGGCCCTACCAGTACCCCAACGATGAGCATCCCTACCAGTCCAGGAAGCTTGAGTCTGCGGAACAGGATATCCGCCGCCAGACCGAAAACCACTATCAACGCCAGGCTAATTGCCACTACCGTCCTCCTGAGAACGAGAATCTACCAGACCTGCCCAGCAGAGGCTGCAACCTTTTTAACCCTAGCAAGTTGGGATTGGACGATCGTACACTCCAACCCGTCATAAGTAAAGGGAGTAAGGATTAGCCTCGTCGGGCGGTCGAAGGCTCAGAGTTCTCAGCCTAAACTCTAGCCCGGATATTTCATGAATTGCTGTCACGAGACCGCGAAGATGGGCGTGCCACCTGGCAACCGCAGGGTGTTGGTCCTGAGGCGTACCTGAACGGTACGTCGCAGGGACCGACACTCGAGGACGCCAGGAAGGACGGCCATATCCGTGGTCGCAGCAGGTGATTCATGAAATATCCGGGCTAGCGGTCTTCTGCCACAGCAACCGTTTCTGCAACGGGAGAGTCGCAACTCAGCTGGTAACTCTCTGAGCTCTTCACGATAAGCGTTGTCTGATCTTCCTCGTTCGTTATACTCTCAGAGAAATCGCGGTCGCCGGGATCATTAGGTTTTCAGAATCGGGTTCTTCACTCGGCCCTAATGGAAATCGGGAATGATTGCCGGAGGCCGGCAGTCTTGGCTGTGCTATACGTCCCGAAAGCCTTCGAGAGTCGGGACGGAAAGATTTTGGACCGAACGGTGCCTGCCCTCGCTACCAGACTCAACCAGATCTATGATCGACTTTGGCAGGCCTATGGGCCCCAACACTGGTGGCCCGCAGACGGACCCCTGGAAGTCATGGTCGGGGCCGTACTCACCCAAAACACTAGTTGGCTCCGCGTAGAGAGGGCCCTCGCCAACTTAAAGCAACAAGGCTTGCTGTCCGTTGGGAAACTCTACCACACGCCCACGGAAGATCTCGCCCAAATCATTCGACCTGTGGGCTATTTCAACCTCAAAGCTCGTCGTCTGAAGAACCTGATTAAACTGGTAGCGGAAACCTACGCTGAAAACCTCCAAGCTATGAGTTGGACGGAAACCAACCGACTCCGCGAAGAACTCTTGGCCGTTAGGGGTGTGGGGGCTGAAACGGCTGACAGTATCCTGCTCTATGCGTTCCAAAGACCGGTCTTTGTTGTGGACACTTACACCCGGCGGGTAATCAGCCGCCACGGCCTCTGTGAAGAGACGCTGGGATATAACGAATTGCAGACGTTGTTCATGCAGCACCTGGAGCATGACCAGTCCATGTTCAATGAGTATCACGCCCTCCTGGTGAGGGTGGGAAAGCCTCACTGCCGACGCGAACCAAGGTGCCAAGGGTGTCCCCTTGAACCGATCCTGCCTCACAGCTTTCCGGAGCGATAAATGGAAATGATGAGCCAAACTCCAAGAATGGTGGCGATGATATAGCCTAATACCCCCAAAAGGGCCGTAAGGGAAACCGTCTCCAGGCCGAGAAATTTCAGGCTGAGGACCAGAACCTTCTGGGCCGAATTGAGCACGAGGGCGGCGGCAACAATAGAAGCGGAGATGACCAAACCGACGGTCAGTCGATTGAGCCCTTTTTCCAGTTTCATGTCCAATTGCTGAAACCCGTCATGCCACACCTCAATACGCTGTTTCCCCTTGGCCACCTGTCTGAGTATATCGTGGACAAATTTGGGCATTACTCTGGCGTACTTGCCCACGAGTCGGGTGTCTTTCCCGAGATTCCTGAACAACTTCTTCGCCTCGTAGCCCCGCTGAAGCAGTTTTTTCGCATAGGGCTTGGTGAACTCGAGGATGTTGGCGTCACTCCCCTGGATCTTGCCGAGGGCCTCCGTCTGGATAAAGGTTTTCAAAAGCAGCAAAAGGTTCCTGGGCAACTGAATATGATACTTCAGGGCCAGGTGGATAATCTGGTCGTAGACGTCCTTCACCGAGATCGACTGCAGGGAGCGCCCGTAGAAGGCTTCGCTTGCATCCTTAAGATCGAGTCGGAAGCTATCCAGATCCATCGTCTCTTCATCAAGCAAGCCCGCATCCAGAAAAGCCTCCATTACCAAATCGTAGTCGTGTTCGGCATATCCCAAGAAGATGTTTGCTATCTGACGCATCATTTCTTCATCCAAATAGCCTGTGATCCCAAAATCAACCAGGCTCACCCGCCCGTCAAACATCACCAGAACGTTGCCAGGATGCGGGTCAGCATGAAAGAATCCGAACTCCATCAACTGGCGGGAAAAGCAGCGCAAGCCGATGAGGGCTATCTCTTTGGGATCAATGCCGTGGGCCTTCATCTCCTCCACCTGATCAACTTTGATACCGTCTATCCGTTCCATTACCAGGACTGATTTGGTGGTGTACTCCCAATAGACTGTGGGGATGTACAGCTCATCCGTCTCCCTGAAATTAAAAGCAAACTTTTCAATGCTCCCTGCCTCGATGAGCATGTCCAGTTCTCTGAAAACCGTGCGTTCGAATTCTCGCACCACATTGGTGGGAGCAAGGATACGGCCCATTTCAAAGTTATGTTCAATCTTTTCAGCGAGATAGTACATCAAACGAATGTCTTCTCTAATCTTTTTCTCGATTCCCGGGCGGATAACCTTGACCACCACTTCTTTGCCTCCAGGCAGGGTGGCGTTGTGGACCTGAGCCACGGAAGCAGCGGCAAAGGACTCCTGGTCGCATTCGGCAAAGAGTTCCGTTAGGGGACGTCTGAGCTCTTTCTCAATGACGGCTTCAATCTCGGCAAAAGGAATAGGCGGGACTCGATCTTGTAGCTTCCGCAACTCTTCAACATACTCCGGGGGGAAGATGTCTGCACGCGTACTCATTAGCTGCCCCAACTTGACGAAGCTGGGTCCCAGCTCTTCCAGAACCAATCGAATGCGACGCGGCGAGAGCGCTCCTGGTTTGAGAGACACTACTTTGTGTTTGGTCGGTTTGGCATCTCCTTTCTTTCGGCCCGCGAGTCGCTCCAACACATGACCCAGACCGTGTTTTATCAACACCCCGGCTATTCCGCCAAGCCGCTTCACTCCCCTAAACCCAGCTGAAGCCCTGAAAAGACTCATGGCGATCTACCTCTCCAATACCTTGTCGCGGGACCGTTACCACAACAGCCTCCGCAGCTCAATCGTGCCTAATGATTCTTACACAAAAAGAGGTTCCTAATCCACCGCAAAATGTGACGACAATGTTACGGATCCATATCAAGAGAGAACTCGTTAAACTGAGTCGCTGCTTAGCCCGGATATCTTATGAATTGTCATCACTAGACCGTGTAACTAGGGACCCGTCGCAAAGGGATGGGGACTGAGCGAAGCGGAGCGAGCGCGAAGAGGATGGGTGTGCCACCTGGGCAACCGTCCCGCGGTACCGCGGGAAACCCGAACCGTACTTCACAGTACGTCGCGGGGGACCTGGCCCGAGGACGCCAGGAAGGACGCCCATATCCGCGGTCGCAGTAG
>CP070692.1:1633342-1649471 GCA_020353215.1 Deltaproteobacteria bacterium | reverse complement strand
CTTCCAGCGGCCGCCATGGGCGACTCCGAACAGCTGAAGGTGGGTGATTGGGTCGTGGCCATCGGCAACCCTTTTGGCCTGAACCACACCGTTACCTCCGGGATCGTCAGTGCCAAAGGGCGGGTCATCGGCGCCGGACCCTACGATGACTTCATTCAGACCGACGCCTCCATCAATCCGGGGAACTCCGGCGGTCCCCTTTTCAACATGAGTGGTGAGGTGGTGGGGATCAACACCGCCATCATTCCCTATGGCCAGGGAATCGGCTTTGCCATCCCGGTCAACACGGCCAAACCCTTGATCCCCCAGTTGGTGAGCAAAGGCGAGGTGACCCGAGGCTACCTCGGGGTCAGCATCCAAACCATTACCCCTGATCTTGCCAAGGTACTGAAGGTCGAAAGCCGTGAAGGCGCCCTGGTGGCTGACGTCATCTCGGGCAGTCCAGCGGACAAGGGTGGAATCGAGCGCGGCGACATCATCGTTGCTTACAACGGCAAGCCGGTAAAGGACAGTCACGACTTGCCTGCCATGGTTGCCGCAACTCCAGTGGACAAGGAAGTAAGGGTGACCGTTCTTCGCGATGGAAAGGAACGTCAGCTTCACATGCAGGTGGGGAAGCTACCGTCTGAGGAGGCCAAGCTTGAAAAGTCCGTCCAGCCGGCCCAGGGAAAGTGGGGCCTGCAGCTCCATGATCTGACTCCCCAGATCGCGCATCAGCTCCGACTCAAGGCTGACCAGGGCGTCGTAGTTGTCGGGGTGGAGCCAGGGAGCCCGGCAGAAGAAGCTGGTATCCAGCAGGGTGACGTTATCGTTGAAGTGGACCGTCATTCGGTAAATTCGGTCGACGAAGTCAAGGAGAACATCGACAAGTCCAAGGAGAAAGACCATCTGTTGCTGTTGGTGCAAAGGGCAAATGGAAAGTTCTATGTACCTTTAGAGCAGCAAGGATAAGACCATTGAGTAAGGGAGCGGCTGCTTGTTCAGCCGCTCCTCCTTTCAGCGGATAGAGATGAACTGTGACTAACCACTTACCCAGCATTGCTCACAAGGGTCAGCCAGTTGTAAAGCTCTGGACTTGGGTTGATGAGCACATCATCGACCTTGCTCGCCAGGTGCGATTATCTTACCTGCCGCCCCTGATGGTCTACATGGCGGCAGGTATTTCCGGTTTGACCTCCATCGTCGGGACTTTCTTCGTCAAAGATTACCTTGGACTCTCGGCGGAATTTCTCGCTATGCTCGGGTTTTGGGCTGGCCTGCCCTGGGCGCTGAAGATGCCCCTAGGGCACCTGGTGGACCTCGTCTGGCGTTGGAAGTCTTTATTGGTCTTTGTCGGTGCCGCACTCATTGGTGTGAGCCTCGCTATAATGTTCGGCTTAGTTGGCTCAACCTCTTTGGTGACTCAGTACATGAGTATGCAGGCGTGGTTTGTTCTGGCTGCTTTGCTTGCACCTATAGGCTACGTCATTCAAGATGTGGTTGCCGATGCAATGACTGTCGAGGCAGTGCCAACGGTAAACGATAGCGGCACTCCATACGACAGCAGGACCGTCAAGCTGATGCACACCACTATGCAGACTCTGGGCCGGGTGGCGATTGTTGGCGGGGGGATTGCCGTCTCCCTCATCAATATCTCCATGTTTAGCGGTGTAGGTGAGATGCCAGAGGCAATGAAACTAGGGGTTTATACCAGCATTTATAAGATGGCCATGATCATTCCGGTGATATCGGTGCTCGGAGTTATCCTGGCTGGACTGCTGAAGCGAATCCGCGCCAAAAAACTTCGGGGCAACGGTTTAAACAACGAGCAACTCAAACAGGTCCTTGACCGGTACGGCGAAAAGGCTCATCCTAACTGGTGGATTCTGGGCGGGGGGGTCGTCTTTGTCCTCTTCACTCTGGCGATGGGACTGAGCCAGGTTCCGTATAACCAGGAGATCATTTTCGCGGGCTCCATGGCAATCGTCATCTTTCTGATGGCCAAGCTGTTGAAGGAATTGAGCCCCTCTGCTCGGCGAACCCTGATAGGAACGGCCCTCATTATTTTCGTTTTTCGCGCACTTCCCGGCCCTGGTGCAGGCGCCACTTGGTGGCAAATTGATGAGTTGGGCTTCGACCAACAGTTCATATCGACGCTGTCATTGATCGGCGGGAGCTTGGCCCTGCTTGGGATGTTTATCTTCCGCCGCTTCATGGCGGAAAAATCAATAGCCTATGTAGTGGGTTTCTTGACTTTAGTCGGGTCTGTACTGAGCTCGCCCATTATCGGCATGTACTACGGACTGCACCAGTGGACCTCTGGTCTCACCGCAGGGGTAGTGGATGCACGTTTTATCGCCATTGTTGATACTGCGCTGGAGTCGCCGCTGGGCCAGGTCGCGATGATTCCCATGCTGGCGTGGATCGCCAATAGTGCGCCACCGCTTCTGAAGGCAACATTCTTCGCGGTAATGGCCTCCTTCACTAACCTGGCGCTGTCACTGAGCAACCTTGGCACCAAATACCTGAACCAGATGTTCACGGTTAGCCGTGAAATTCTGGATCCGGTTACCGGCGGGGTCACTCTTCCTGCTGATTACTCCCAACTCGGCATCTTGCTTATCACCGTAACCTGCCTGGGCCTGCTGCTTCCGATGTTGACTATTCTGTTCATCCAGAAGTCACCGCTGCGCAGCGACTAGCCCGGTATCGGGGTGTTGTATTGACTACCTTTCAAAACTCAATTCTGGAATCATTCTGCTACATCTGAAAGCCAAGTAAAGAACTCACCTCTTTCCATATCAAACGGCTTCGCTTGAGTGATATCCACAGATCCTGAGGAATATATCGATAGACGTCCCTCATTGCCACGTTCTTTGAACTACCAGTTTCAAATCAGTTCAATCTGAAATCTAAAATCTACGATCGCTAACGCTCCAGGATTTTGAGATTTGCACTCCTTGTATTGACATGTTGCCGGCAGACCAATACGATACAGCGAGCAGATCAGATTTCCATGCACGCCTGTCATGCAGCCACCAGACCAAGGAGCAACATCATGAAGGAAACGGATTCCAAGGTTGAACAGTGTTCCACGACGGAGACGACTCGGCGTGGTTGTCTGAAAGCCGGTGCCGCTCTGCTGGGTGCGACCCTGGCTCAGGCCAAGCGGGATCTGCCATGGTCTTAGATAGCAGTTCAGAGGGTTCTGTATGCGTCGAAAGTGTTTGGTACTGATAATGGTTCTACTAATGCTACATCCTTCCCTTTTATACGCTGGGAAGATCGCCGATCTATTTTCCACTGAGGTACTTGGTATTAGGTGGAGAAGTACCAAAGAGCAGGTTGCCAAGGCATTTCCCAATGGAAAAAGTAGGAAGCAGTTTGGTATTCAAACCTACACGATTCCAGATGGGCGACCGCTGTTTGAAACAAGAAGAAATCTGGATAATAACATCCAATTCGTTTTCAATACTGAAGGTCGAATGAAAGGTGTGAATATAGGATTTCCCAGCGATACGGATGGTTTTAAAAACCTGTTAAATAAATTGGATACTTATTTCGGGAAGCATCAATCTGACCCCAATGGGAAGTCGGCAACAGTGGCTGAATGGCCTGAGGATAACGGCATCAAAATAGTTTTAGCTGATATCGGTGGAGCCTTCGGCAAGGTAAAAGTAGTTCTTAGCATCGAATACGTAGAACTGGGAAATGGGGTCGGACCACGCTAAGTAGCAGTAATTATAAGGTAGCGTGGCCCCAGCCTTGAGGCTGCATGAGGTTTTGATTGGTATGAAGGTGCATGCGGCCGATATTCAGGATGGGGAGTCCGCTGTTGGAATTCTGGCCGCAATCGGGAATCTCTACCCGGGGTTGCGGCATGTCTTGGTCGGAGGTGGCTGTGCCGGCGACGAGCTGCGCGACGCACTGGTCGAAGTCGGTGAGGTTCGTATCGCCCCGTTGCTGGCAATACACTGATGTTACTATTTTACGGAGGGAGGTCAAATGACTGAAAAGATTTCTTTGGAAGCCGCCGCTCAAGTGATGCGCGAGGCGATGCGAGAGACGGTCAAACGCCAGTCACTCTGGTATCTCATCCAGGGTGGTTTGATGGTTCTGGCTGGTATTCTTGCCCTTGTTTATCCGTTGTTGTCGTCCGTGGCGGTCGTCTTCCTTCTCGGGTGGCTGCTCATCATCAGCGGCGTTGTTCAAGGCATAAGTCTCATCGGGGCTCGGAATGTGCCCCATTTCTGGTTGCAGCTTCTGTCGGTGGTTCTTTCTGTGGTCATCGGGCTGATGTTTTTGCGCGACCCCAAACAAGCGCTTGTTACGCTGACAATGCTTCTCATTGTATTTTTCATGGTGGAGGGCATCTCCAAGGTAGTATTCTCGCTGACGATCCGGCCCTTTCCGAACTGGGGATGGATCCTTGCAAGTGGCTTGATTGGGATTTTGGCGGCGGTTTACCTTTGGAGCAGTCTCCCGGTCACCGCGGTTTGGCTTCTGGGTCTTCTTCTTGGTTTTCTCCTGATTAGCGAAGGTGGCGCCCTCGGCTATCTTGCATGGCAAGTTCGTAAGGCTACAGAGGCCACTTCAAACTGACCCCTGTTTCCTCCGCTGTGGCTGCTTTGCCCGTGGCCGCGATCGGTCGGGCTGCTGCTCGCTGTCAATGCAGTGATGCGGCCGCGATTGCCTGATCCATCGCACTCACTTCGACGACAAGCCGCTCCGGTTTCGCGTCGCCGCCCGGATTGCTCGTCTGGACTCGCCCCTGTTGTGAGGCCGGCGGCTCTCCGGCGCAGCAGGGTCGGGCCAAGTTAATTCATTGATATTTATTGAAAAGGTCTCTCAATATGGGCTTATTTCGGCTGAAAACACCTATGTTTCTGGGACAATAATTTTGAAATTCCAGAATCTTAATTCAACCCCACCGCATCAGCCGGCCATTAACCCGCATTAGTCGATTTGGTCTCGGTCTAGGAGAGGATTGACAGTGCGCACGTTCTACTTCATCAGCGACCTCCACATTGGTGGGGATGAGGCATTAGGGGTCTGCGATTTCGAGAAGGAGTTGATCGACCTTCTCGAGACGCTCGCGGCCAAGACGGACGAGGAGGTCGAACTAGTGATCATCGGGGACGCGTTCGGGCTCTGGGAGTTCACCCAGGTCGAAGGCAAGGACAAGCTCGATGCGCTCATCGCCCAGTTCCCACAAATCTTCGAAACGTTCCGGCGGACCGGGGAAAAGATCCGCATCACGCTCCTTCCCGGGAATCACGACTACGAGCTCGCGTGCTATCCGGAATTCGTCGACCTTTTGGAGGGTTACAACGTTCATCTTGAGCAGACCGAATCGATCACGAGAGAGCTTGACGATCATCGCCTCTGGATCGAGCACGGCAACCAGCACGACCAGGCCAATCGGATGCCCGATTATGGAAACCCGCACGCCCAGCCAATCGGCTTCTACGTGACGACCAACATTGTGGGGTCTGCAGGGCAACTGTCCCAGCGCGGGCGCTACAACTGGCTCAAGGATATACAATCGGTTTACCCAACGGAGGATTTGCCGCACTGGGTCTTGTCGAACTACTTTTACCGCGAGATGAGTCCGTTCCTGCGCTGGGTTTTCCTCCCGTTCCTGCTTCTGTTCGGCGTGACGCTGGTTGTCATGATCGGCTCGGCACTAGAGGCGCTCCACATCACGGAGACAAACATCTTCCTGAACAATTGGCTGTTCAAGTCTTTGGGAATCGTCGGAAGCCTGTTCCAGCTGATACTGACGATCAACGCGGTCATCCTCACCGAGCTTCTGATCCTAGCGATACCGTTAGCCTTGATCGGACGCGACCTGAAACGAACAGCAAAGCGGTTCGGGCTCGTCTTAAATCCCGGCGAGCTGACGGGTCAGAAGGAGGATGAATACATCGATGCCGCAGAGCACGTTTTCAAGACGGCCCCCGACGTTGCCGTATTCATTTACGGGCACACTCACGCGCCGTCCTTGAGGCGGATCGGCGCTCGCGCCGTCGTAAACACGGGAACCTGGATCAAGAAGCTCGAGTCTGCCGCACCGCGTTTCGGTATCGTGCCCGGGATCTACGTTCCGTCATACAGTCTCAATTATTTCCGGATCCACGGGGCCGACGGCAAAGTGGTGGTCGAGTACCAAAAAATCGATAAGAAGCCGGCGCGTGAACTGACACTCCTGCAGCGGATGTTGGCGCCACGTGGCCGCGGAGCGTCCCCGGAGCCCATCCCCGAACGCACGGTTCTCTCTTCCGACTCTTGAACAGAGATGGGGAATTACCGTTGTTGCAGTAGGTTTTCAAAAAGTTGATGGTCTCAAGGCGGGCACGGAGGCCCGCCCCACCAATATTGGACTTCTTCCAGGGCTTCTTTACCAGAAAGTTTCGTAGGGCGGGTCTAAGTAACCGCCCTAATAGCGATGACGTGAACCAGCAAGGTTCTTGGCCGGTACGAAGGTCGGCTTGAGAATCCCCCTAAAGCGCCAGGCCCAAGGGATATCATTATGACCAGCATCAACCCTAAGAATCGCTCAGTTTAGGCGTTATTACGGTCCATTTCTTATGCGTTGGAAAAAAGCACTCATAGCGGTTGCATTGTTAGTCGCCGTGCTCATCGGCGCGGGTTACGCGTTTCTGGCGTTTTACGACTTTAACAAACTGAAGCCGATGATTTCTCAGGCGGTAAAGGATGCCACTGGCCGCGAGTTGATCATTGGCGGAGATATTGACATCAAGCTGGGTTTCATCCCAACGATTTTGGTTGAAGGATTAAGCTTTCAGAACGCTCCATGGGGCTCGCGACCGGTACTGGCAGAAGTCAAACAAATTGAAGTGAAAATGGCAGTTCTCCCGCTGCTCCGGGGTCAGTTCCATTTCACTGAATTTGTACTTTTGGAGCCGGATGTGATTTTGGAGGTCAATCAAGCAGGCACATCCAACTTTGAGTTTGAAACAACGCCAAACCAAAAGCAGGAGACCACTCTTCCCGTGCTGATCTTTAGTGATGTGCGCATCAAAAGAGGTGTGTTTGCTTACAAAGATCAACGAGCAGATAAGACATACACCGTGGGATTGGAGCGGTTGCAGGCAGTGATTCCGGGCCTGGACAAATCTTCGAACCTGGATTTAGAGGGGACCGTTGATGACATTTCCTTCGCTCTTCAAGGAACCGTCGGCCCAATTGCAGCATGGATCGAGCCCGGCCATTCGTTTCCTGTGGATTTGACGGCCAGAGCCGGTGACTTCTCCTTCACCGTCAAGGGAGAAAGCCGCGATCCAATACACTTTAAAGATCTGTCCTTCAAAATTGCGGTCGAAGGTCCATCTACTTCAGAAATTGCCAGACTCATCGGGATGGAGGATATACCAGAATTCGGGGCCTTTAGGCTTGCGGCCAAACTTACCGACCCCGAAGGCAAACCGGCTTTGGAAGAATTGGATATCCAGGTCGGATCAGAAGAGCTAGCTGAACTCAAACTAAACGGAACTGTCAGGGATCTGCCGGGTCCGAGGGGAATCAATCTCAATTTTTCGGTGAGGGGAAGAGACGTGGCGAATCTGGCCAAAGTAGGATTGCCACCTCCGTTTACTCGTAAACCCTTCAGCGCCTCCGGCCGCATCTTCGATCCGGAGGCCAAAACGTATACGATGAGCGAGCTGATAGTTGTTTTGGGCAACGAGAGAATTCGCGGTCAACTAGATTTGAACCTAGCTGTTGACCCCCCTATCCTCACCGCAAACCTAACGTCACAACAATTTCTATTGGGTCCTTTCACCTTGGCGGTCAAACTTATTGGTCCTGCAGATAGGCCTGCTATGGAGAAACTGGATTTGCAGATCGGAACCAAGGAGCTGGCTCAAATACGCCTGAACGGAGCGGTCAAGGATCTGCTGGGCCTGCAAGGAGTGGATCTCGACTTTGGAATTCGGGGTAAGGATCTAGCGAATCTGAAGGAACTCACCGGTAAGGAACTGCCGGTTCGGGGAGCCTTCAGCGGTTCCGGCAAAGTCATTATTTCGGTTCACAAAAACCTGAAGATACCCGAGCTGAAGTTGGTTGTCGGGAAGAACGATATTGGCGGTTCGCTGAATTTGGACCTGAGTGGGCAAAAACCGCACTACAGAGCCGTATTATCCTCCCAGAAATTGAACCTTCAGAGCGTGTTGATCCCAGAGTTTGCAGAGCTAGGCTGGGTAAAAGGCCTTGACGACTTGGGGCCAGCCAAGCTGGCCATCGACCTGCAGGGATTCGCAGAGGCACTCTCTGTTGAGAAAGTGGATCTTCGGGTCGGAACTTACAAACTAGGGGAGCTGGGGCTCACGGGTATCGTTAAGGACGTGTCGTCCCACAGCGGAATAGATCTGAATTTCACGTTCCGCGGAGAAAACGTCGCCGACTTGAAAAAGTTCATCGGTCAGCCGCTGCCTGTAGCAGGGAAATATGTTCTCTCCGGTCGCATCACCGACTCGGAAGCCAAGACATACAAAGCGAGTAATCTGAAAATCGTTTTGGGCGAGAATAGTCTGGCTGGGTGGCTGGACTTCAATTTAGCAGACCAATGGCCACGAATAGCAGCCGAGCTCTCCAGCGGAAAATTCAATCTGCAACCGGTTTCCACTTCCAATGCTGGAGCTCTAGCCAATTTGAAAACAGTGTCTGACCTGGGACCGCTCAAGTTGAATATCAAGATAATCGCCCCCGCAGGTAAGCTTTCCATCGCGCAAATAGATTTACATGCTGGAACGGAGAATCTGGTCAAGGTGGACCTCACGGGCGTAGTCAAGGACCTGTCAGCCCAAAGAGGACTCAATCTCAATATTAAAGTCCGCGGCAACGACGTCGCCAGCTTGGAGAAACTTGCGGGTCAATCCCTACCCTTACAAGGAGCCTTCGGTGTCTCCGGTCAACTGACTGACCATGCAGCAAAAAACTACAAAGTGAACAATCTCAAGCTCATCTTGGGGGATAACCAGATCTCCGGATGGCTGGATGTGAACTTGGCCCGGAAACAGCCCCAGCTTACGACCGAACTATCGGCACAGCACTTTAGTCTTGAACCGATTACTCTTCCTGAGCTTGAATCACTTAGCCGTATACCGGATCTGGGACCGTTGAAGCTGGCAGCCAAGCTTACCAGCTCTGGCAATAGATTAGCCTTTGAAAACCTGGATTTGCATCTTGGTAGCGAGGAATTGGCCGAAGTCAGTGTCAAAGGCGCCATTGCAGATCTGTTTGCTCTACGGGGTTTTGAACTTGATTTTGCAGCTCGCGGCAAAGATTTGTCCAGTATCAAAGAAGTGGGCCTTCCCCGAGTGCCCGTCAAGGGGGCTTTCCGTGTCTCCGGCCGAGTTCTTGACCCTGCTCCAAAAATTTACCAGATTCCCTCCCTGGAAGTCAGTTTGGGAGATAATGATAGTCGGGGGTCGGTGGAGTTGAATCTGACCGGGAAACGGCCACGGGTGAGGGCAGAATGGTGGTCGGAAAAAATGGATCTACGGCCGTTATTGGTAAAGTCCGATAAAGAAGCCCCAACTGAGAGTGTAACGAAAAAGTCACGTTCAGAGAGAGACAGAGTTTTTTCTTCCGAACCCTGGAACCTAAATGGGCTAAAGCGCGTTGACGCCAATATCAAAATCCGAGACAGGAAGATTCTGCTGCCGAAATTGGCGCTCACCGACGTGATAATCGACATCATGCTCAATAACGGAAACCTGAAGGTCAAGCCCTTGAAGTTTGTGGTTGGAGGTGGTGCAGCAGACGGTCGATTTAATATTCGTTCACAGGAGCAAATCCCAACCATGACCATGGAGATGAAGATCAGTCAGCTCGACCTCGGGGCCATGCTCGATGAATTGGGATCCCAGCGAACCCTGGAAGGTACTCTGGATCTTGATTTCAGACTAACTGGACAGGGCAATTCCACGGCTGAGGTCATGGCAGGATTAAATGGCGGTATTTACCTTTCCACGACCGACGGACGAGCCGCCAGCCGGTATCTGGATCTGCTCGAGAATTTCTTGGGAACAGATGTCCTGCAACTACTCAACCCATTTCAAGCAAGAACTGCATACACGAGGGTGAATTGCTTTGTCAGTCAGATCGAAATAGAAGATGGTCTTGCGGACTGCAAACTATTGCTCGACACCAACCAAACGAGCATTTTCTCCGCTGGGGATGTTAACTTAGGAACAGAGCGACTAGATTTCGGAATCAGGCCTGCACCCAAACAGGGATATGGCCGCAGCGGTGTGGCTTCGATCAGCTTCAGTCTCAGGAGGTTGTCACAACCGTTTCGACTGGGCGGCACCCTGGCGAATCCTTCCCTCGCTCTGGACCCAACCGGGACTGCTTTCACAGTCGGAAAATTCGCCGGAGCATTGGCCTTGGGACCTGTAGGCATCACGGCCTTCTTTTCCGATGTTTCCCTGGGCAAAGTAGACCCGTGTCCCGTCGCCCTCGAAGCCTTGAAAGAGGCCGCAGCGAAAGGCAGCCGGAAACCAGGTGAGGAAAAGAAAACGCGAAAAAGGTCCTGTTTTTTCTGGCCGTTCTGGTAAATTAGGTAATTGGAATTTAGAGACGGTCACGCGACACAACGAAGAGGTGTGGATAATGACCCTACATCATTCCATTACAAGACGGCAATCAATCAAGAGACTGCTTCATTTATCTGGCTCGCTCGCTCTTGCCGGTTTTGTGACCGGGCCGCTCACCAAACCACTTTTGGCCTGGGCCGCGGCGAAAAAGACTGGCTTTATTGTTGAAGGCGTTGGAGAAAGAGAGGGTTACTCCACGAAGGAGTTGGTGAGAAAGGTCTTCGATTCCGCGGGCGGGATGGGGCGATTCGTTTCCAATGGCGATGTGGTAGTTGTCAAACCGAATATCTCTTGGGCCAGACCGGTTCATCTGGCAGCCACCACAAATCCGGAAGTGTTGCAGGGGGTCATTGAACTTTGTCAAGAGGCCGGTGCACGAAAGGTCAGAATCGCTGATAATACCATTGATGATGCCGGATTCTGCTTCAGGGTTACAGGTGCAGAAGCTGTCGCCAGGAAAACCGGGGCCGACCTGGTCTATCCCAAGTCATCTCTCATGCGGGAGATGAAATTGCGGGGTCACCAACTGGATGTCTGGCCGGTTTTTGTGCCGTTGGTGGAGGCTGACAAGGTGATTAACCTACCGGTGGCGAAGCATCACATCCTGAGTTCCCTGACCCTTGGTATGAAAAACTGGATAGGAGCTGTTGGCGGAAGGCGAGGGCGCCTTCACCGGGACATACATTCGAGCATTGTCGACCTGGCCCAGTTCTTCAGACCCACCGTGACCCTGATCGATGCCACCAGAATTATGACAAGAAATGGTCCTTCCGGTGGAAGCACCTCGGATGTTGCCCAGAAGAACATGTTGATCTTGAGTGAAGATCCGGTCGCGGCGGATGCCAAGGCCTCTTTGCTATTCGGCAAAAGGCCTCAAGACATCGGCTTCATCAGACTGGCACAGAAGTGGGGCCTTGGCACTTATGACTTCTCCAAGCTGCTTCAACAGCAGGTCATTCTGTGAATTTCATCCTGAAACCGCCTTCTTGATTAGTCGAGCTTGGTCCAAGAGTATTCTTCTTTTGAACTACAGCCTGACAAACCCCAATGTCTAATGCACAGGAGCAACCCATGTCAACAGAGATCTATCGGAAATTGGCTCACCATTTGGATAATCTTCCGGGTGGCTTTCCGTCCACAGATAGCGGAGTTGAGCTACGCATACTGAGACGGCTTTTTACCCCAGAGGAGGCTACCCTGGCTCTACACCTCACCTTGTTTCCTGAAGAGTCTGAGGTTATTGCCGGTCGGGCCGAGATTGCCCCAGACGAGACTGCCCGGCTGTTGGAGCAGATGGCCAGAAAGGGGCTCATCTACAGCATCCAGCGTGGGGGTGGAGAGCCAAGGTACATGGCTAACCAGTATATCATTGGCATCTGGGAATTTAGCGTCAACAATCTCGATCCGGATCTTATTCGGGACATGAACGAGTACGCGCCCACCCTGTTCAATGAGGCCTGGAAGGTTCCTCAATTGCGAACTATCCCTGTCGGCCGTAGCCTAACTCCCCAGCACACAACGCTACCCTATGAGCAAGCAGAGGCGCTGGTGAGGGCTCAAGACAGGTTCGTGGTGGCACCCTGCATATGTCGACGGGAACACACCATGGTGGACAAAGGTTGTGATCGGCCCGAGGAGACCTGTCTGGTATTCGGGACTGCGGCAGACTACTACGTGAGGAATGGGTTGGGCCGTGTGATTGACCTCGAAGAAACTCTGCAGATTCTCAACACGGCTGAGGAAGCAGGATTTGTGCTACAGCCAAGCAACGCCAAGAAGGCGGTAAATATCTGCCTTTGCTGCGGCTGTTGTTGTCAGGTACTCAAGAATATCAAACGCCACCCCCAGCCGGCCAGCCTGGTTTCTTCGCCATTTGTGGCTGCCGTCGATCTGGACACCTGCGCGGGCTGTGGAACGTGTATTGACCGATGCCAAATGGAGGCACTGGAACTGGAAGACGACACGGTGGCCCTGGACGTGGATCGCTGTATAGGATGCGGACTCTGCGTCCCTACCTGCTCTACAGAGTCAATAGTTCTAGTGCGTAAGCCTGAATCGGAACAGCCGGACGTGCCACAAAGCATGGTGGAGGCCGCCATCAAGCTGGGGCGGGCCAGAGGCAAGCTGTGACTCGTCTCTGGAGGCGGATCAAGCTCTGCGGGTAGAGGCCAGGCGATATTTTTTTGCTGCAGGGCCTAATGCTCCAGCACTGGTTTGTCATCTAAGCCGTAGGGAGGCTATCGATTCGGGCTGTCTTCGGCCCTGAGTTCGACCGAAGGGAGGGCTTCGAGTGAGCCTCAGCCGAACTCCTCGCCTTTGCTTTTGGTCTCGCAGTTCCCCCTGTCCAACTCAGATGATCGGCCACCGAGAGATAGCTATCCAGGCAAATCCCGGCAAGACCTGTTTTGAAAGGTATCCGCATGGCCCGAGCAGTACAGGTTACCGATTTCTTGGGCCTCACCAGAAGTACAGTGGGCGTCCTGTTGATGGTGATTCTTGTGGGCATGGGAGAGCGGATGGCCGAGAGGTTTCTTCCGATCTATCTCCTGGCCCTGGGTGGCGGCGCCCTGTCTATCGGTCTTCTAAATGGCATGGATAACCTGCTTTCAGCACTCTACTCATTTCCTGGAGGATATCTTTCGGAGCGTTTCGGCACCAAACGGGCCCTGCTTATTTTTAATGTCGTCGCCATGGTCGGATTCCTAGTGGTGATTGTCATACCGACATGGCAGGCTGTCCTTATTGGAGCCGTTTTTTTCATTTCTTGGTCAGCAATTTCTCTTCCGGCAACAATGAGCCTCATCGCCAAAGTGCTGCCCTGGAATAAACGGACAATGGGCGTTACTATGCATTCTCTGGTGCGCAGATTTCCGATGGCTCTGGGTCCTGTTCTGGGCGGTGTCTGTATTGGACTTTGGGGGGAGCAAAATGGAGTTCGTGCCGCCTTTGTGGCTGCACTGTTGCTTTCTTTGGTAGCGGTGGCGTTGCAGCAAAAGCTCATTGAAGATGAGCCTCAGCAACAGTCGGGGGATGCCTGCCCCTACCTTCCAGAGAAGAGTCCGCAGAAGCTTTACCGTCTGATGAGTCCGAATCTGAAAAAGCTCCTGATATCGGATATTCTCGTTCGCTACTGTGAACAAATCCCTTACGCGTTCGTGGTTGTGTGGTGCATGAAGACGATCTCCGCGTCGGTTACCGCTCTGCAGTTTGGCATTCTGACGAGCGTTGAAATGGCAACGGCAGTGCTCGTTTATGTCCCTGTGGCCTATCTGGCAGACAAATCTACTAAGAAACCTTTCGTGGTGATGACTTTTGTCTTCTTCACCTTGTTTCCACTGGTCCTCCTTTTCTGCCAAAGTTTCAAATGGCTCGTGTTTGCGTTTATCTTAAGGGGGCTCAAAGAGTTCGGAGAACCCACGCGGAAAGCGTTGATAATGGATCTGGCCCCGGAGAACTGCAGGGCAGGAATGTTCGGCCTTTACTACCTTCTGCGGGATGTGGTCGTTTCAGTTGCAGCTTTCGGGGGTGCTTTTTTGTGGCAGATAAGCCCGACAACCAATTTTCTCGTAGCATTTTCCTTCGGAGTTGGAGGCACCCTTGGTTTTGCACTTTTTGGGACTGACCTTCAAGAAGATGACGCGCGTAAGAGTTTTTTTGCTTGACTCTTGTATGTCCATGGAATATAAAGGACATTTCGTTCGCAAGTCGGTTGGGCTTCTAAAGGACTGTTTCCTTTGCCAGAGTGGCGGCCTGGGGCTTGGAACAAAACTTTTGTAGGAGGCCAGCACTGTGGCAGAAGGAATTGTTAAGTGGTTTAGTGAACAAAAAGGGTATGGTTTCATTGAGCAGGATGACGGTGGGGATGTATTTGTACATCACTCCGCGATCAACATGCCTGGTTTCAAAACTCTTTATGAAGGTGACCGGGTGAGCTTTGATGTGGGACAAGGAGCCAAGGGCCCTGCAGCCCAGAACGTCACGAAGCTTTAGTTGGCAGTAACGCTTTTATCAAGGGCATCTCATCTTATGAGATTAGATGCCCTTTTTGTTTTTGTACGTCTTACCTAGAAAGTCACCCCCTCTTTGACCTGGACCCAAGATGTAGTACGACGCTCCCCGGAGCTGATACTGGAGATGCCGGGATGGTATCTACTGTTCGCTCCCTCCATATTTGGGCCAGCCAGCTAATCAATAAAAATGGTGGTTTTTCGTATAGACAGGATCAGTGGGATTAGTCTATCATGCAACATTATAGACTCTATCTTGGCCGTAGCTAAACAAGGGCAGAACTCAGGGGAAGAAATAAGGCTTTCAAGATACCGCCAGGCTCCGGATACAGCTCTGTTTGACCTGTTAAGATTCTACCTGATCAACTCCATTCTCATGTATTCTACGAATTTCTGGTCTGAGTAGGGCGCAAGAACATTCTCACCTGCACCACTTCTGAGCACCAATTCCGCCAATAACCCCTAGTCTCACCAGTAGTTGCGGCAGCAGTAATTTCTAGTAGTTTTGAAATCCCTCTACCCTACTGAGGTTAGCGCGGTTTTATCAGTTAACCCTTCTTAGAGGAGATTCTTTTAAAATGAATTTTAATCCATCACTAACTGAGGCTGACTATTCTGGCTACCTTAACCTAAGACAATTGCCTCCATATGTTGCCCGGCTAGAAGAGGAAGTAACCCAGAATTTATGAATCTATTTTGCATCGAGAGGCCTTCGGATCTGACAGATCTAAATGTGAGGCTGACAATGAGCCAAGCGGTTAGCGCATAGCGCAGTTAGCATTTATGGAAATACTCTTCGCCCCCCACTTTGATTTATGTGCCATGTTATGGCCAAAGGAGGTGTACTGTGAAGGCACAAGAAAAATCATATTTTGAGTCTTTCAGAGAAGTTGCAAAAGCAGTCAATTCAACCCTCGACCTTAAGGAAGTATTGAATCTTCTCGTCAGCAACGTAACTCAGGCCATGGATTTGAAGTCTTGCATCATTCGCTTGTTGCATCCGAAAAAACGGACTCTTGAGGTGGTGGCTTCACACCGATTGAGCAAGAAATTTCTCAACAAGGGCCCAGTGGATGCTGACAAGAGTATTTCCGATGTCTTGGAGGGAAAGACTGTCAGCATCCACAACGCCCCAGAAGACCCCAGAGTCCAATACCCGAGAGAGATTGCAGAGGAAGGCATCGCCAGTATTCTGTCTGTGCCATTGAGCCTCAAGGGGCGCGTGATTGGAGTGATGAGGCTGTTTACCTCGGAACCTCGGGAATTTTCAGAAGAGCAAATCAACTCTGCTGAGGCCATGGCAGAAATGGGCGCCATTGCCATTGAAAATGCTAGAATGCATGAGAGGATCAAACACGACTATGAGGCAGTAATGGAGGACGTCTACAGCTTTGTGGGATATCGTCGTAGTTTATAGAGCTGACGAGACTGTCGAAAACGTCCTAACTCCACATTCTTGCTATTTCTGCATCTAGTGAAATCAATTGCTTACAAGTGATGATTGGTCTCAAAATTGAGCGT
>CP070692.1:1617071-1633242 GCA_020353215.1 Deltaproteobacteria bacterium | reverse complement strand
GGAACCGCAGAAAAGACACAAGCAATGCATTTTCACTTCCAAATGAACTCCTGGCTCGCGAATGGCCTGAATCTATGAACATCAAACCTCTGTTTTTGGGAAAACTCCTGTGAAAAGTGAGGGTGCCTCGTGAGCTATCAGAACTCAAACCGGTCGACGACATTTTGACTTTTCTGCACCGCCCTGATATACACTCTTTGCGGTCTGGCAAGCGAAACTAGACACTTTTAGGATTTCCCGCCGCAGTATGATTAAGAGAATAGAGCGAAAGAAAATGTCCGTTGATTGAGGGCCAAGAAAGGGAATGATCGTTTTCTATAATATTTTGATGTTCGTGGGGGTTGTGCTGGGAATTCCGCTCATCATCCCTTCTGTCCTGACGTCCGAAAAGAGACGGAAAACAGTTCTCCCAAGGCTGGGACTTACCGTGTTTCCGCCAAGCCTAGGACAATACAGATTGCGAAAACCGGAGAAAAAGCCGATATGGGTGCATGCACTTTCCGTTGGAGAGGTCTTATCAGCAGTTCCTCTGGTTGAGAAACTGAAAGCTTACTTTAGCGAAAGGGATATCTTTTTCTCGGTCTCAACAAAAACAGGATTTGAAATCGCAAGTAGGCGGTTAACAGAAAAGGTTAACGCTATAATCTTCTTTCCCTATGATCTGGTCTTTTCGGTTAGACACGTTGCGACGAAAGTTGACCCGGCTGTTGTTGTCATTGTGGAGTCCGATATTTGGCCCAATTTCCTGTTTGAAATGAAAAGACGACAAGTTCCCGTTGCACTTGTCAATGCGAGGCTGTCAGAGAAATCTTTTTCGGGATACAGACGCGTTTCGTTCTTTATGGGACCCCTGCTATCTTCTCTGGCGAAGATTTGCACGCAGACGAATGACGACAGTCGACGTTTCCAATATCTTGGAGTACCTGCGGGCAAGATTGTCCGCACCGGAAGCCTCAAATTCGATCAACAACGCGATCCCATCTCGAAAGCTGAGTTGGTAAAGCTGAGACGGTCCATGCACATACCGTCCAACCGGAGTATACTGCTGGCAGGCAGCACCCATAAGGGAGAAGAGACGATCCTTTTGGACGTGTTTTCGAAGCTGAAAAGCGAGCATGGTGATCTTCTCCTTATCATTGCACCCCGGAATCCGGACCGCGCTGAGTCCGTCTGCCGAATGTTCGGGACCACCGGCTTGTTGTCAGTTCTGTTAGACGACCTGAGCGGGTTGAAGAGAGAAACACGGGTGGATGTGATCGTCGTTGACACTATTGGGATCTTGGGGAAGCTTTACGCTCTTGGGGATATCGCCTACGTGGGGGGGAGTCTGGTGGATGCGGGGGGACAGAATCCGCTCGAACCCGCAGCGATGTCAAAGCCAGTATTATTTGGGCCGGATATGAGCGATTTCGAACAGATTTCGCACATGCTCGTGGAATCGGGGGGCGCTGTTCGTGTCCAAGATGCTGAGAGCTTGTACAAGAATGTGGCAGTGTTGCTTCGCGATCACGAACGACGTAAGAACATGGGGAAGAGAACTTTCGCAGTATTCTCCGCGAATACTGGGGCAGTGCAAAAAACGGTTGAAGTGATAACAGGTATAATATAGACGCAGTCTTTCGGTCAGACGGTCACTCCAGTGACGAGCGGTCAGAGAATGAACATACTCATTGTCAAAATGAGTGCCATCGGAGACGTTATTCACACGCTTCCCGCGTTGAACGCCATTCGGAACCACTATCCTCATGCCCATATCACCTGGCTGGTGGAAGAGGATGCTTCAGCACTTGTCAAAGGTCACCCGGCCTTGGATCGTGTTCTGGTTTCAAAACGGAAACGCTGGGTTAAAGGTCTTCTGGGCCGATCCGCCCCGGACAACGCGAGAGAGCTCTACCGATTTGTCAAGGAGCTTCGGGATACCCGGTATGACTTGATCATTGATTTTCAGGGATTGATCAAGAGTGGCGTTTTGATTGGGCTATCGAGAGGGGCGCGAAAGGTGGGGTTCGGCAGGGGAATGGAACACCAGGAAGGCAGTTACCTGTTTCTGAATGAGCGAATTCCGGCTGTAGATATGGATAATCATGCCTTATTGAGAAGTAAGATGCTCCTTGATGCATTGGGAATTCCGTCCAATGACATCGAATATAATCTTCCGATGCACGATGAGGATCGAGAACGGGTGAACCGACTCCTCGAAAGACATGGGATCCAGAATCCTGGATTGCTTGTGGCGATTAATCCGGTGGCAAAATGGGCGACCAAGTTGTGGGGCAACTCGAAATTCGCTGAATTGGCCGACGGACTGGTTGAGCGATACGGGGCTGAGGTCGTGTTTACCGGGAGTCAGGCAGATCGCAGAGGAATTCAAGACATCATATCGATTATGGCAAGGGAATCGGTGAATCTTGCCGGTAAGACGAGTTTGACGGTGCTGGCTGCGCTCTTCGAGAAAGTGGACTTTCTTGTTTCAACCGACACCGGGCCGATGCATATGGCCGCAGCGCTGGAGACGCCGGTTGTGGCACTATTCGGACCAACAGCCCCTTGGAGAACAGGTCCTTTTGGTCCAAATCACCAGGTGGTGCGAGTTGGGATGGAATGCAGCCCCTGCTTCAAGAGGCAGTGCGAGTCGGTGGTGTGTATGGAACAGCTCAGCGTTGAGCAGGTCTTTGGCGGGATCAACAAACTGGCAATCGTACAGTCTTTGAGGATTCACGGAACAAAGGGCCGCGGCTCAAGAACTGGGGACAGGGAATAATGGAGTAATGGAATAGTGGACTGACGGATTCGCGGGTTATGGAGGAAGAGGAGGTCTAACACATGAGAATAGCGCTTACCTCTTTCACCCTCCAATATTTCATTGTTCCAACATTCCATCAACCCAGGCGCGCAGCAGCAACACGAGGGACCTGAATAGAATTTTGCCATCCACAGGGTGTGGCAGTTTCTAGGGGGCTACATCCTTCTATAGAGTTCCCCTATCCTTTCTCGTGTCATTACCTCCTTCCAGTCAGCCCCCAACGCGTTTTCCCAGAGCGGCTCCAGGGAAAAGGCGACATCGATCATTTTGTCCAACTTGTCGCCTTCGATCCCAGCCACAACATTCCGGGGAAGGTAAATGGAGTGTTTCTCCATCATTCTACGGAACTCAGCGACCCCTTCCGGGTAGTATCCCTCCAGCTGATCGAAGACAATACAGTTACCGATTCCGTGATGAACTCCAAGTACAAAGGATAAACCGTAGGAAAGGGCATGACAGATACCGACTTGTGAGTATGCGATACTCATGCCTCCGAAATATGATGCCATCATTAACTTATCGTCGCTATCCGGGCCTCCGTCCAGAAAGACCTCGCGGCAGAGATCGATCGCCTTTTCGCCAAAGGATTTACTGAAGCTGTTGAGGTAGGTGCCGGTTAACGATTCCACACAATGTATGTAGCAGTCCATTCCGGTGTAAAAGCGTTGATCCGTTGGAGGATCTGCAATGAGTTCCGGATCGAGTACTAATTGGTCGAAGACCGTATGGTCGGAATTTATCCCGAGTTTCCTTTCAGGGCCAATTAAAACAGTGGTACGAGATACCTCGGCTCCCGTCCCTGAAAGGGTGGGGACAGCCACGTGATATACTGCCGGGTTTCGGATCAGATCCCAACCCTGATAATCCGCAGATGAACCTTGGTTCGTGAGCATAACCGCCACCGCCTTGGCAATATCCAAGGTGCTCCCACCACCCAATCCAACGATCCCGTCGGGTAGTTGATCTGAGAATTCTTTCATATAGGTCTTGACCCGCTGGGTCAGCTCATCAACATATACCGTTTTCGGCTCATCATCCACATTCACCCACAGCAGCAGGTCCTGATCCTTCACTGGCAACCTATCCCTGAGACTGCGCTCGGTGAACACATCATCCACGAGAAAAACCATGAAGGAGCCGGTTTCTTGCCGATGCGGCACAAGGATATCATTGAGCTGACTAAAGCAGCCCCGGCCAAAAACAACATGTGAAACCACTTTGAAATTTCGAAACACTTTACAAGGTCCTTGTCAGAACATCGGCGATCTTTTCTATTCGTTCCGAGATGTCTTGCTGTGTCCATGAAAGTTTGATTTGAAGAGAGACCACTCGACTCATGATACTGTCAGATCTCGGCAGCTCTATCTTCTCATAGTCGGGACGATCCTCAAGTAGGGATAGCGGCAGCCTGAACGCAGATCTCAGCTTTTTGAAATGATCCCACATACGCAAGTAGTGCCAGTTGTTGTCGTACCAGTAGAAACAACCATCAACGCCTGCCCGTCCAAGATCCTTGGCCAATTTTCTTGCTCTCGATTCATCAGGAAGAAAAAAGGATAGAAACGTGGCCGAGTCACCTTCTGGGTCTGGTGTGTTTCTGAAACTAACATCATCATACTGCGCGACGGCATCCTTGAGGACTTTTTTGTGAGCGCGCTGCGTTTCCAGAATAGAATCGAGTTTTCTTAGCTGGGCCAGTCCCACCGCTGCGTTCAGTTCGCTGATCCGAAGATTGGTGCCGAGAATCTCGTGTCCTTCAAGGCCTCGGTCGTTCCCAATATGGTCATGACCGTGGTCGGCATAGGCCTCGGCTATTTCGTGAAGGTTCTTGTCGTTGGTGACGACAGCACCTCCCTCGCCGCAGGTAATGGTTTTGACGGGGTCAAATGAGAAACAACCCATTTGACCGAAGGTACCTAGAGCCTTGCCTCGAAAAGTGGCGCCCACTGACTGGCAGGCATCCTCTATCAATATGAGTCCTTCTTGTCGGCACAGATTTTCGATTTCATCTATGCGGGCCATAGAACCGCACATATGAACAGGCACTACCGCCTTCGTTCTTGGGCCAATGGCCTCCTCTATGGCGTCTGGCGCAAGGCACAGAGTCTCATCTATTTCAGCGAACACAGGGATAGCACCGGCAAGCAGCACTGCCTCTATTGTTGCTATGAAGGTGAAGGGCGGAACAATGACTTCGTCATCTGAGCCAATCCCGCACGAGGCCAAAGCTAGACTAAGAGATGCAGTGCCACTGGAACACAAATAGCAATAACCTACCCCGAGTCGTTCCGCCAGTTCTGATTCGAACGTTTTTGCCTTCCAGCGACCCCTTCGCGCCTGATCGAAACCATATCGGAACAAGACCCCGGTGTCGAGAACATCCTCGACTTCTCTCCGTTCCTCGACGCCAAATATTTCAAAGCCCGGCATAAGGACTCTCCTCAAGCTAAGTACCAGTCAGGCTTGGAGTGACGGGGTTTACCTGTAATCTTAGGACCAAATCCTGAGCACGTAGTCCAAGGCAGACTGTACGCCCAACACTGCAACTCAGAGATTACAGGTTAGCGATATATAGAGCAATTAGCCTTGTGTGTCAAGGCGACAGTCGATCAAGCAGTCTGGCAATTGGTGTTCATGGGAGTTCGCACCGATGGCGAGATTTAAACTTAGAGGTCACCAGCCCTACCAAATGGCGTGCGAGAGCAAACGGTTTAAATGTGGATTCCCGGGCGGTCTTGATCCACAAAACAACTGCAAGAATGCCAAAGACAACATTGGGCAACCACAACCCGATGGCGGGTGGATAGGTTCCATCCTCTCCCAAAGCTTGAGCCGCAGACAATAATATGTAGTAGACCAAGAACAACACCAGGCCGATAACCACTCCGGAGAGCCGTGACTGGCTCCCAGATTGAACGCTCAAAGGCGCAGCGATAAAACCCAGAACGATGCAGGCGAAGGGGAGAGAGAAGCGGCGATGCCACTCCAGCGACAATATGTTGTGCCGCTCAGATCCCGGTTCAGTCGAAGCCAAGGCCTCTCTCAATTCACGCATGCTGAAATGCTGTTTGTCTTTATGAAACCGGCTGCCTCCAAAAGCAACGGACTGCAGGTCCACGCTGAAGTCATAGTTCTGGAAGCGGATGGTTTGCACACTCTGCATGTCGTCTCCCAATCTCATGATGCTGCCGCGAAACAGCCTGAGTATGATTCGTCTTCCGTCAGGCTCGGTGACCAGCAGCCCTTCTTCAGCTACGATTGTGTTTCTGGTCTCCGGGGAACGCTCGTCCGAAATGAAGACCTCTTGGAACCGTTTGCCGTCAGATGAAATGCGGTTAATGAAAAAAACGAGTCCCCCGAATTGGTTGTTGAACACTCTCTCTTTGAAGGCCAAATGGGCTCTGGACTGAGCCATTTCCAACAGGACTCGGTCAAGAGCGATGTTGGCATTGGGAAAGACGAACAACGAGAGACAAAGTGTGATCAGCCAGGCCGAGCCAGCCAGAAGCGCGACCGGAGGAATCATTCCATAGAAACTTATGCCGGCAGCTTTCATGGCAGTGATTTCACTGTCGTGAGCAAGTCTGGCGAACGAGACAAGCACGGCAAGAAGTGTAGCCATGGGAATCGTGAAGGCGAGAAAGTAAGGAAGGGAATAGACCAGCAGTTTGCCCAGATCTGTCAGTCCGGACCCGCTTCCAAGTAGGAGTTGGGTGTAGCGCATGCTTTTCCCCAGGAAAAGCACAACGGTCAAGACGAACAGGCTGACAAAAAAGGGAACCACCTGCTCAACGACGAGATATCGAAGCAGCGTCTTTCGCATGGACTTGAGTGTAATGAAAGCCCAAGAATTTGTAAATGACTTAACCGTAACGTTGCAGACCTGTGGCCTGGTAGGGGCAAGGTGGGAAGTGTATGGCATACCGATGGTCATCCAGGCAAATTCCCCGGAAGAACCAAAAAAGTACTGGCTTCCTATCCCTGCTGTGCTATATTCATCCACAGTGTACTCAGGGCCACACTGTTAACAGGAAACACCCTACTGATGTTAACTTCCTATGATGCGGAAATCCTTTGCGAGGGCGTGGATCGGTTTGAACGCTGCAGGATTTTGGTGGTCGGCGACGTGATTGTTGACGAGTTCATCTGGGGTCGCGTTGATCGAATATCCCCAGAAGCTCCGGTTCCCGTGGTGGAGGTTGACAGAGAATCGCTGATGCTCGGTGGTGCGGGCAACGTGGTTCACAACATTATTGCGCTGGGCGGCCAGGTCTCACTCTGTGGAGTTATTGGAAATGATGCTATGGGCCGTGAATCGGTGCGAATGCTGCGCAAGATGAACAGTCCCACGCGGGGCCTAGTGGTCGAGGACCGCCGACCGACTACCATGAAAACAAGGGTGGTTGCCCATTCGCAGCAAGTTGTTAGGGTTGATCGAGAGGAATGCCGGCCCTTAGATGAAGATAGCGTCGAACAGATTCTTGCCAATGTGAATGATCAGCTTACTTCCATCGAAGCCATTGTTGTAGCGGACTACGGCAAAGGCGTGGTCACTCAGAGCCTCATGGACGGAATTCGTTCGCTCACGGATGGGACGCCAATCCTACTGGCAGTGGATCCCAAGGTACAAAATCTGACTCTTTACCGGGGCGTTACGTTGATTACCCCCAATGTTCATGAAGCGCAGGTGATGTCCGGGGTCAACATCGTCGGTGAGAAAAGCCTTGATCAAGCCGGCAAGGATCTGCTCCGGGAACTGGATTGTCAAATGGTGCTCATCACTCAGGGCGAAAAAGGTATGACCCTTTTTGAACGCAATGACCAGACCACCCAGATTCCGACAGTGGCCAGACAGGTCTTCGATGTATCCGGAGCAGGCGATACGGTAATCAGTACCTTCACCTTGGCCCTCGCTGCCGGGTTGGCCCCAAAACAGGCAGCGATCTTAGCAAACTTTGCAGCTGGGATTGTGGTGGGCGAGGTTGGCACGGCTACGGTTCCTGTATCCCGGTTAAAAGAGGCCTTGCTCGACGGTGTACCGCGACGGACCATGAGGACGCCGCAATAAGGTTGCGAGGTTACGCCGGCAGGAGGATGTGAAAGTATAGCGGGACTGAAAAACAACCCGACGCGGCGAGGGGAAGATACGGCGACGCGGGGAGAAGAATCGCCGCGTCTTCGCGTCACCGCGTCGAGGCGAGCCGCTGATATCTCACCCGGTCGTTCATTCCTAGGAGCGTTATCAATGCATATTTGTGTAGTGGGCGTTGGATACGTGGGACTGGTAACCGGTGCCTGTTTCGCCGAGTTCGGTGTTAGCGTCACCTGTGTGGATGAGGATCTTGGCAGAATCGAATTGCTCAAACAGGGTGAGGTGCCGATTTATGAACCGGGACTGAGAGAACTCGTCAAAAAGAATGTTGTAGAGGGACGGTTGAATTTTACCACCAACGCCGGAAGTGGCATCCGGCAAGCGCTGGTTATTTTTATTGCCGTGGGCACCCCCTCCGCAGCCGACGGTAGCGCGGATCTCACATACATCCGCAAAGTGGCCTCCACCATTGGCAAAAACCTGAACGGTTACAAAGTGATCGTTACCAAGAGCACAGTTCCTGTGGGCACGGGTCAGATGATCACGGAGATAGTCCGGAAAGAACGAAAGTCCAAAATTGCCTTTGACATTGTCTCGAATCCGGAGTTTCTCAGGGAGGGATCTGCCATCGAGGACTTCATGCGCCCCAATCGTGTGGTGATCGGGGCGGAGAGCGACCAGGCTGTCGCCATTATGAAAGATCTCTTCAACCCGCTCTACCTCATCGAAACACCCTTTGTGATTACCGATGTGGAGACAGCAGAGATGATCAAGTATGCCTCGAACGCGTTTCTAGCCACCAAGATATCGTTCATCAATGAGATGGCCAACATTTGCGAGCGAGTGGGTGCCGACGTGCATCAGGTGGCAAAAGGGATGGGCCTGGACAGGCGTATTGGTCCTAAGTTTCTCCACCCCGGACCGGGTTTTGGTGGTTCCTGTTTTCCCAAAGACCTTAAAGCCATCGACAGGATTGGCTATGACCACGAGTATAGTTTTGAGATCGTCAAAGCGGTAATACGGGTCAACAAACGCCAGAAGAAGTGGATGGTTGAGAAAATCGACCAGGCGTTTGGCGGCGTAAATGGGAGACTGGTGGCGGTTCTTGGCCTTACTTTCAAACCCAATACGGATGATATGCGGGAAGCCCCCTCCATTGCCATCATCAGGGCGTTACAGAGAAAGGGCGCCAGGGTTCGCGCTTTTGACCCGGTAGGCATGACGCAGGCAAAGAGTATCTTCAGGGGGGTGGAATATGCCGGAGATCCGTACGCTGCTGCTAAGGGCGCTCATGGTTTGGTAATCGTAACTGAGTGGAATCAGTTCCGCAATCTGGACTGGAAGCGGATGGCCAAGCTCTTGCGGGAACCGGTGGTGGTTGATCTTAGGAACATCTACGAGCCGGAAAGAATGCACCGGCTCGGATTCCGTTACACCTGCGTCGGCCGGCGGAGGGTAACTTGATAAAACTGCGGTATTTCTAGAGGGTGAATGAGCACACCTCGACAACCCAAGCCAGCAAAGCTTTTTGTAAGTGTGATTTCCGCCGCTGCCCGACGAATATCCGCTACGCTGTCTGAACTCACTGCCCTGTACGGAACGTTGGATTTCGTCAGTGCACTGTTGCCATTCAACTACACCAATTATTACCACGCTGAGATGGGACAACCCTTGGTCCGCCGTTATGCGAGTTTCGATGGTCTCATCCAGCAAGAGGACTTGGCACTGATCAAGTTGCAGACAAATCTTTTGGAGGAGAAACTGAGTGTTGAGAAGAACAGGACTGTAAATATCGATCCTGGGTACCTGCTAGCGGAACGATTGGTACTGGCGAGCGGTAAGAATTATGCCCATCGAATCTATTTGGGACATGGCATTTATGCAGATTTGACCCTGGTTTACCAAAACAAGGACTATCGCCCACTATCGTGGACCTATGTGGACTATGCAGAGCCCAAAGTTCGAGCCTGGCTTCGAGCCTTGAGACAGAAGTACCTGCTACAACTTCGCGGCGTAGAACAGGGTGAAAAGAACCGGAACACCGTGCCCGAGGGGGGTGGGTAATACCCCCATCAGATATGGGATACGTGAGGTGCGATTCGCATTGGCAGGTACGAGGTTAAAAATCCCACTTCGCGCAGCTAACATTGCCCATCAAGTGGACAAGGGATTCTTTTAGATCTCGTTTTTTTCACTGACCGAGCGTTACGGAGTTGGAGAAGGACATTGCTTCAGAGTATGACCGCTTTCGGACGGGGCGAGGCGTTGGATGAGGGCTACCGATTTACCGTTGAACTCCGTTCCCTTAACAATCGGTTTTGCGACATTCGCGTGAAGTTGCCTCGCAAATACAGCGAGTTTGAAGAAGATATCAAGAAAAGGCTTAGCCCGCAGTTCTCCAGAGGACGCATTGAGGTTAATGTTCTGGCCGATGAATCGCTGGAAAAGGTTCGGCATTTAAGCATGGATATGGAACTGGCGAGAACCTACAAGAAATTACTCTGCGAACTCCAAGAGGAACTGGATCTTGAAGGGAGTCTACGTTTGGAGTCGCTCCTTGTTTTTCGGGATATCTTCGCCTTCCAAGAAGACCAGCAAAGCCGGGAGCAAGCGTGGCAAGTCCTGCAGGCGGCCCTTGATCAGGCAGTGGCTGACTGCCTCAGGATGCGCGCAGAGGAGGGAGTGGCCATCGAAAGCGATTTTATGGCGCGTCTGGGTGAACTCAAGGTGCTGACGAAAGAGATCGAAAGCCGGGCGCCGCACGTGGTACTGGAAGCTCGGGACCGGCTCCAGAAACGGATTGAGGATCTCGTCGGTGACGTAGAGCTGGACGAGGCGCGACTCGCCCAAGAGGTAGCGTTTATTGCCGAAAAGAACGATATCACTGAAGAGTTGATACGTCTCGGGAGCCATATTGAGCAGTTCCGAGATCTGCTTGGGGCCAGCGGACCCCGTGGAAGACAGCTGGAGTTTCTCTTGCAGGAACTGCACCGCGAAACGAACACCATCGGCTCCAAAACCAACGATCTCGCCATCGCTCAAGCAGTGATCCAGATAAAAACAGAGTTGGAAAGGTTGCGTGAGCAACTGCAGAATGTGGAATGAGAAGAGGGGACGAAGATATCAAGTAACAGCCGAGGTGGGAGGAGGTTGAGAGAGTTGGGCCCGGAGTTGTCCCAAGCGCGGAGTGCGGTAATCGCTTAGGGCAACGGTTGTGATAGACTGAGACCGGCCGGAGTCATCGCCAAGCGTCGTCTTAAGGCTCTTCAGCAATTTGCGTAGATGGTTGTTCTCGGCTTTTGGACTCCTAACAGGAATCAGACTTGGTGAACTGCGAGACGAAGAGCATCTCTTGGCAATGCACTGAGCAATCCACACCAGTAGAACTGGAAGTGTGCTCTTCTGGCGTGTAGGTCACCCTGTCCATAATCGACTGTTTGTTTGGCGTCTACGCAAGTTCCGGAAGAACCCGTGTCCAAGAAGGTGGGGTTATTATGGAGGGAAAGCTGTTAAACATTGGTTTTGGAAACACGGTGGTGGCGGATCGGGTGGTTGCCATCGTCTCCCCTGGTTCAGCGCCGATGAAACGCTTGAAAGAAGACGCCAAGCTGGCCAAGAAGCTTATCGACGCCACAATGGGACGGCGCACCAGGGCAATTATTATCACTGACAGCAATCACGTCATTCTTTCTGGGGTGCAAGCCGAGACAATTGCCCAGCGGTTCATGGCCGATGCAGTTAGCAGAGATGGCGACAGCAAGACAAGGTAATGGAATCCATCGGGCATTTATTCGTGCTATCTGGACCATCGGGGGCGGGGAAGTCGAGCCTGCGGGAACGCGTGCTGCGCATATTCCCGGAAGTGGGTTATTCGGTATCCCATACGACCCGCCCGCCCCGCGACGGGGAGATTGAGGGGAAAGACTACCACTTTGTCTCAGCGAAAACGTTTCGCGCCATGAGAAAGGCGGGCGTCTTTGTCGAATGTGCAGAGGTTCATGGCAATTACTACGGCACCTCACGCGAACAGCTGGCCAACCACTTGAGAGAACGGAGGGACCTGCTCCTCGAAATTGATGTTCAAGGAGCCCGTCAAGTAAAGGCCTGTTTTCCTCACGCTTGTTTTATCTTTGTCTTGCCGCCGAATCGCGACACGCTGGAGAGAAGACTGCAATTTCGAGGCACCGAACTGCAAGAGGACGTGAAGTCGCGGTTGGAGAACGCCTCTAAAGAACTCCTGGAGGCACCGTGGTACGACTACTTGATCATCAATGACGTCCTGGAGCAAGCTGTTGAGGCACTGGCAGCAATCATTCGAGCGACGCGCTTTCGGCGCGAGGCCGTTCTTCCCCGGTTCATAAATCTGCTGCAACCCGAATAAACAAGCGCCGAGAAACTTCAGCCCTTACGGCCAAGCGTGTCTGTAGTCATTTGATACAGCAGAGCTTGCCAAAGCTTCCTCCCGCCATGACTGAGATTCTCTACGGTATTCACCCGGTCCGAGAAGCACTTGCGACTCGCGGCCATCGTTTCCAAGAACTCTGGATAAGCCGAAGTCGTCGGAGCCGAACTCTTAAAGATACCATTTCCATGGCGCGGGCGCAGGGCATTAAAGTGAGGTTTTGCGAACGCCAGCGTCTGGACGCCAGAGCGGGGACTGCGGCTCACCAGGGCATCTTGGCGGTTCTCTCGCCATACTCGTTTGCCAGTGTCGAAAACATTCTGGAGGCGGCGCTCGGTGAAAAGCCTGCTCTGATTCTGGCGTTGGATGGAGTCCAGGATCCCCAAAATCTCGGGGCCTTGATTCGAACAGCGCACCTCTGCGGTGTTCACGGTGTAATCTTACCGAAAGATCGAGCCGCGCCACTGACCGCGGCAGTGGACAAGGCCTCGGCCGGGGCCCTGGAGCACACCCCGGTCAGCAGGGTCACCAATCTCAAACGGACACTGGAACGGTTGAAAAAAGAAGGAATCTGGGTGGTGGGTCTGACTCCGGAAGGAGACCGTCTTATTTACGAACTAGACCTCTGTCAACCTACCGCACTGGTCATTGGCGGAGAGGCCAGCGGCATTAGACCACTGATAAAGAAAAGTTGCGATCTTCTGGCTGCCATTCCCCAACACGGGCATCTGGACTCACTTAATGCGGCGGTGGCTGGAACAATGGCCTTGTACGAAGCCATGCGTCAACGGCTCACGGCCGTTCCCCAAAAATAGCAGTTCCCACCCGGACCAATGTCGCTCCTTCCTCAACAGCCACTTCAAAATCTCCAGACATCCCCATCGAAATTTCCGTCATTGCGACCCCGGCTACTCCAGCGGCAACTATTTCCTGGCTCAATCCTCTCAGCTGCCTGAAGTAGGGCCTCGCCCGTTCCGGCTGGTTGAAAAAAGGCGGCATTGTCATGAGACCCCGGATTTGCAGATGAGCAAGCTCCGAGATCTGCCTAACGAGCGCGAGTGCATCGGCAGTTTTGACCCCACCCTTGGTTACCTCGTCGGCGAGATTGAGTTGGATGAAAATGGGGATCACTCGTCCCAACGAATGAGCGCGGCGGTTTAGTTCCACTGCCAGCTTCATGGAATCCACGGTTTCAATCAGGTCGAAAAGCTTGACCGCATGTTTCGCCTTGTTGGTTTGTAGGCGACCGACAAAATGCCAGCTCACCCGATCACCGAGTTGAGCGATTTTGTCTCTGGCTTCTTGGACGTAATTCTCCCCGAGTATTTTCAAGCCTGCAGCGACCGCGAGCTCGATACGCTGGATGTCAACCGTTTTGGTGACCCCGACTAATTCTACTGACTCTGGAGAACGACCAGAACGGATGGCGGCGTTGGCGATTCGTTCTTGTACCCGGGAAAGATTGTCAGCAATCGACATTTCCGCACCTTTTGATTCGGAGAGGCGGCTTCTAGCCGCGAGGCCCGTGTAGTTGATAAAACCGATATGCGAATATCAGAATCCGAAACAATTTCCGAGTTTTCAAAATTCTAATGACCGAAACTCCATTCTTCCGGAGAACCGCCTGTTTTGAACCTTGGAGAATTCGTGCTTCGAATTTCGTATTTGGACCTTATTACCGAATTCCTACCTTTGTGGTCGGCCGGGTCTAACCGTTGGGGTTCTTCCGGAATTTGCTTGGATGACCGTGGGTGTGCCATATACTTCCCACCTTGCTCCTACCAGGCCAAAGGGAGCTGCGAGACAAAGAGCACCTGAGCCACCGGTGTCTTGCCTTTGCTGGCTGGAACGGTGTGGCCTGCGTCGGCGACAGGCCACCTTCCAAGGCGGAAAACCGAACTCCAATTAGCGCGAATATGCTCTTGGTCTCGCAGGTTTTTCTGGCCACACTGGTAGTTTTGTTTCCCGTACCAGCAAATTCCGGAAGACCATATTTGGAATGCTGCCAACTGTATCTTAGCACACTCACTTAAAAAGATCGGTAACCCGATTGCGACGCAGGAGTTCTATTGCCTCACATAACGGCAGACCCACAACGTTCGAGTAGGAACCCTCGATTCGTCGGACCAGGTAGCCGCCGATACCCTGGATGGCGTAGGCGCCGGCCTTGTCCATGGGTTCGCCTGTTTTGACGTAGCCATCAATATCCTCATCCTTGATATGATTCATGTATACTGTGGTCTCGACGCATTCGCGCTCCTCCACCCCAACTCGAACGGCCATGAGACAGAGTCCAGTGATGACTGAATGGCTGCGGCCACGCAGTCGTGAGAGCATGTGTTTGGCTTCGTCGCTGCTGGCTGGTTTACCCAAGATTTCCCCATCGAGCACGACGATGGTGTCTCCGGCCAGCACCCATTTCTGCGGGTAGCGTCTGGCGACGTCATTTGCTTTGGCTGCGGCCCAGTAGAGCGCATGGCTCTTAGAGTCCATATCCCTCTGATTGGTTTCCCGCAGTCTACTGGGGACGACAAGGAAGGAAAGCCCCACCTGACGCAGGAGGTCTCGCCGCCTTGGCGAGGCAGAGGCGAGGATAAAGTCGCCATTATCAGTACGATTACTCATTTCGATTAAGCGCAGCCACCTCAGCCGGATTTGGCAGGTTGAACAATCGACGGGCATTTTTCGTCGTTTGCAAAGCCAGTTCCGCCAAGGGCATGTTTCTCAGAGAAGCAATCTTTTCCGCTGTATGGATCAGGAAAGCCGGTTCGTTTCGCTTACCTCTCTTTGGAACCGGAGCGAGAAACGGAGCATCAGTCTCCAGCAGCAACCGATCCAGGGGACAGTTCCGAGCTACTTCCTGAAGAGCCTTTGACTTGTTGAAAGTAACGGGGCCTGCTATGGAGAGATAGAGATCGAGATCCAGGCAACGACGCGCAAAGGACCAATCCCCCGAGAAACAGTGCATCACCCCACCCAACTCCCAGGTGCGATGTTCTTTTAAGATCTCAAGAATCTTGCCATGCGCATCCCGGTCGTGAATCACCACTGGAAGATTCAAATCTCTTGCCAGATCGAGTTGTTGGCCAAGGGAGGAGAGTTGCACGGAGTGCGGCTGATAATTGCGATAGAAATCCAGGCCGATTTCGCCGAACGCCACAACCTTTGATTTGCGGCTTAATCCCACGAGCTTGTCAATATCCACCGTGGATAGTTGGCAGGCATTGTGGGGATGGACGCCCACGGTAGCGAAGACTTCATTCCTAGATTCGGCCATGGCAACCGCACTGTGCGAGCTGGGAAGATCAATCCCGATGGTAATTAGTTGCCGGACCCCGGCGCTCTGGGCCCGCGCCAGGGTATCCGTCAGATCTTGGGCAAGGCTGTCGAAGTCCAAGTGGCAATGGGTATCAACGAACATGGTCGTTTCTTTTCGAGAAACCAAGTCTTTCGTGGCATAGCGGGATTTTCGAGAGACGTGACGTCTTAACCGTTCACCGCTCACTACTCACTACTTACTACCCTTTTTCTTTCCTGCCCCTCCCGGCCAGGTCCGGCTGCACTATAAGTTGAAACAAAGGGGGTGTCAACGATTCGATACCATTTGGCATAGTCCTCTATTTTTGGTGTCGCGGCCACAACCGGTAGCGGCAGCTCCAGCCTCAGCTCCCGCACTGTACCCGGTTTATTCTTCGTGTAGGTTTGCAACATCAGGGTTGATTTTACAGGACTTTCCCCAAAAATTGGTCGCTGATCTTTGTCAACCGAGATCACGAGGCCGTTTACCCTGATTTTGAAATGAAAATGCTTTCCTGGTGTCTCTTCTGTGGCTCCAAAGCTCACGGTCTGGTCACTTCAAGCCCGCCTGTGGCCG
>CP070692.1:1600756-1616971 GCA_020353215.1 Deltaproteobacteria bacterium | reverse complement strand
GAAATGGTTCCAAGCCGCTGTAGGGCACCGGTTCGATTTCTGCTCAGCGCCGAAATCAGTAGTATCTATAAGAAGAACGAACGCACCAGAAAGGTGCACAATCTGGTGTTCATTCCCACCATGGATGCGGCCCGCAGAATCCAGGCTCCACTTTCTCGCATCGGCAATATTCAATCTGACGGTCGCCCCATACTTGGGCTCGATGCCAAGGAACTACTGAAAATCGTCAAAGAAAACTCGGATGAGGCCGTGCTCGTCCCTGCCCACGCCTGGACTCCTCACTTTTCAGTTCTTGGAGCTAAATCCGGCTTTGACAGCCTGGCGGAGTGTTTTGAGGAATTGACCGCTCACATTCCGGCGATTGAAACCGGTCTATCCTCAGATCCGCCCATGAACTGGAGGCTTTCGGTCTTGAACGAGGTTAGGCTAATCTCCAATTCCGACGCCCATTCCCCCATCAAACTAATGCGCGAGGCCAATCTGTTCGATACAGATCTGACTTATCACGCCATTATGACCTCAATAACGGAACCGGCCAGTCATGGATTCTTGGGCACGTTGGAATTCTATCCGGAGGAAGGCAAATATCATTATGACGGCCACCGGGCCTGCAGTATGCGCTTGGCTCCGGAAGAAACCAGGAACAACGGTGGGCGCTGTCCAAAATGCAACCGCAAAGTCACGGTCGGAGTTATGCATAGGGTTGAGGAACTGGCTGATCTGCCCGCAGGCAGTTGTTCGCCTGCGGGCCGCCCTTACCAGTCCACCATTCCTCTCATGGAGATTATTGCCGAGGTGATGCAGGCAGGGGTCAATACCAAAAAGGTAATGGGTGCCTATCTGGACCTTCTCAGCAGATTGGGAAACGAGTACCATGTGCTCTTGGAGGCGGAGTTGGACAGCATCCGCCAGACCAGCTCGGATCTGTTGGCCGAGGCCATTAGTCGCGTGCGCTCAGGAAGGGTGGAAATTCAACCCGGATACGACGGAGAGTTTGGAACCATTCGGGTTTTCTCCAAAGAAGAGCGCCAGCAGATTACCGGTCAGTTAGATTTGTTCTGATCTAAGAGCAAGAATTACGGCGAAGAACCACCAAGACCAAGCAAATTTCGGAGGGGACAAAACCCATCCTAACTTGCTCTCTGATTGGTGAAGCAAAACAGATACCCCCACGAACATAATTGCCATGCTTGAAAACCTCACCGAGTCACAGCGCTCGGCCGTGGAACACGTAGAGGGACCTCTACTCATATTGGCCGGTGCCGGGACTGGAAAGACCAGAACTCTAGCATATCGAATAGCCCATCTCATCCAACAGAGAGGGGTTCTGCCGAAGCAGATTATGGCAGTAACCTTCACCCGCAAGGCTGCCGCGGAAATGGCCAGCCGGCTTCGATCCCTATTGCACCAGCCTTCTCAGGCCCATGAAATCCGACTCGGCACCTTCCACGCCCTTTCGGGCAATCTGCTTCGGGAAAGTGGCGAGGCGAGGGCCGAATTGGAATTGCTTCCCGAGTCCGACCAGCTGAACTTGATCACAAATATCATTAAAGTAGGCGGGCTCACAGGTCCAGACTGGCAACCATTGGAAGCTTTGCGTCGGATTTCTTTGGCCAAAGGGAGACTCCTCTCCCCCGACGAGCTGGCTAGCGAAGACAGTCTGCTCTCATCAGTCTACCGTTCCTACCAAGAAATCCTGCAGGAAAAACAGCTCTTGGACTTTGATGACCTGATCGGTGCCTTGGTCCGCCGCTGGGAGGAAGCGCCAGAGGTTCTTTCTCGCCATCAGCTTATGTTCAGGATGATCTTGGTGGACGAATTTCAAGACCTGAACGAAGCCCAGTACCGCTGGTTGCGACTTCTGGCTGGAGCCCACCGGAATCTTTGTGCAGTGGGAGACGCGAACCAATCTATCTATGGTTTTCGCGGCTCGAATGTGCATATCTTTCAGAGGTTCCAGCAAGATTTTCCGGAGGTGCGGATCGTGAAACTGGAACAGAACTTCCGCTCCAGTCAACACATCCTGAAGGCGGCCGGAGAAGTCATCGCCCACAACGATAGCGCATTGACCTGTAAACTTCGTAGCGACAAAGACCAAGGTCCCTTGCTTCGCTTAGGTACTCTTGCCGATGAGGTTCGGGAAGCCTGTTTTGTGGTAGCAGAGATCGAACGACTGTTGGGCGGGTCCAGTCACTATCAAATCTATCGAGGTAGCGATGGTGACACCCCCGAAGAAGAGCAATTTGGCTTTGGTGATTTTGCCGTGCTCTACCGCACTCATGCCCAGAGTCGTGCCCTCGTAGATGCCTTGTCGAATGCGGGCATTCCTTTCCAGGTAGTCGGGGAGAAAGCCCCTTTTGCAAATACCGCCACAGATGCACTGCTCTCTTATCTTCGACTCGCCATGGACACTTGCAGCGCAAGGGATCTCCAAACAGTTTTCAACCTGCCCCCAAGGGGTCTGGGGGATAAAGCCCAGCAGTGGCTCAAACAAGAGATCCGCAAAGGGCTTGATCCTTGGGAGATTTTGCGTCTGGCCAGCAAGAACCTTGACCTACCCGTTCGTCACCAAGCAGCCATGGACCGGTTGCTCCGAATGCTTATCTCGCTCCAAAAAATGATGGCCCACCATTCACTGCCGAATACGCTTGATTCAGCCTGGGAAGAGACCGGGTTGAGCCACCACTGTGGGGAAGATGGAGCAGCAGCAGAGAGCTTCCGGTGGCTCCGTTTGTTAGCAGGGTTTCACCTTGACAAACCTGCGAAGGAAACTTTGCCGGGCTTCATGGCCGACCTGGCTCAATGGCGTGCTGGAGACTTTTACGATCCGCGAGCCGACGCGGTGGCACTAATGACCATGCACGCAGCCAAAGGCTTGGAGTTTCCAGTGGTCTTTCTCTGCGGCTTGGACCAAGATCTCCTGCCTCTGACTCTCAGAGAGTCAGGAGAGGAAGCCATACAAGAGGAGCGTCGTCTCTTTTACGTGGCAATGACTCGGGCCCAGCACCTGCTGGTGCTTTCGACTGTGCGGCGCAGGTTTCTCCACGGAGAAATTCGTAATTGTAAACCATCACAATTTATCAGTGAAATCCCAGCAGAGTGTCTGGAACCTATCTCTCCTCTAGCATCTCAGAAGAAGAAGACAGGGAAAGAAAAGCAACTAAGCCTCTTTTGAGGGTTCTTTACTTTTGTCGCAACCGAAGGCCGCCCCACAGCCTTTTCCTCAATTTACTACTAGCTGATTCCCACTCAGTTTGTGCTGCATGCGCTACCCCGTCCAACCAAAACAATCGACTATCTTTGCCCCGAGTGAACGTGTTGCTCTTTCAGAATCTTTGTGATAACTCGATGAGTTGATTGGAGAAATATGAACATGTCAGCGCAGAAATCCAGCAATCCGCCCTCTGACGACGCGCTGTCTAAGCCGGTGGAAGCCATAAAAGGGGTGGGGCCGCGTCTGGCGAAACAATTGTGCGCCAAAGGGCTGACGACCATCGAAGAGCTTCTTTTCAATCTGCCCCTCGGGTATCTGGACCAGCGTGGCGGTATAGAAATAAGTGGGCTTCGGCCTGGAGACTACGTAAGTTTCGTGGCCACGGTGCTCAGTGCCCGAGAGGTTCACTATCGGCGCCGACGGATCTATGAGGCGATCTTCACCGATGGTACGGGAACGGTTACCGGAAAATGGTTCCATTACGGCCGCTGGCTAAGCCAGCGTTTTCCCCGCCTTAAGGGAAAGATAAGGGTGAGCGGCAGGCTGCGGAGTTTTGGCAGACGGCTGGAGATTCATCACCCGGAACTGGAGGAAGTGTGCGAACCAGTGGAAGAGGAGCGTGGCACCATCGTTCCCCGCTACAGTCCCATTCCTGGGGTTGCACCCAGAGCTTACCGGCGTATCATTGAGGAGGTATTGACCACCTTCGGACCCCAGGTTGAGGAGACTCTGCCGGATGCTGTTCGTGATTACTTCCGTCTCCCTGCTCTAAGAACCGCTCTCGTCCAAGTCCATTTTCCCACTGAGCTTCCGAGCATTGAGAACCGAGATCGGCTCGCACCTGGTCTCCGTCGACTCATCTTCGAGGAACTCTTCTTCCTGGAACTCCAAATCATTCGCAGTCGGGAAGTGCTGGCTCAAGAAACCGGACATCCCATGACTCTCGAACGAGACTACCTTCGGAGGATAGGAAAGCTCCTTCCTTTCGCTCTAACCCAAGCCCAGAAGCGAGTTATGCGTGAAATAGCCTCTGATCTCGGGAGAAGACGCCCCATGAACAGATTGGTTCAGGGAGACGTCGGCTGCGGCAAAACCGCGGTGGCCTTGTTAACTGCCTTCATTGTCATTGCCAACGGCTTCCAGGCTGCTGTCATGGCGCCCACCGAGATTCTCGCCCATCAGCACTGTATGAACATGAGCCCATATGCCGAGGCTTTGGGAATACCTCTTACCCTGCTCACTTCCAAGTTGAACTCCGGCGAAAAACAAAGGCGGAGGCAAGCAATCGCCAGCGGCAACGCCCGTCTGGTTGTGGGCACCCACGCCCTGATCCAGGCGCAAGTCACTTTCGCCCGGCTCGGACTTGTCATCATCGATGAGCAACACCGGTTTGGGGTGATCCAGCGCATGTCTTTCAGACAGAAGGGTGGTAGTCCTCACGTCCTCGTAATGACCGCCACTCCCATACCTCGAACCCTTGCCATGACCATTTATGGAGACCTGGATGTTTCTGTGATAGATGAACTTCCACCCGGCAGGACACCTGTGGAAACTCGTATCCTCGACGCAAGAAATCGCCGACAAGCCTATGAACTCTTGCGGCAAGAATTCAGCAGGGGACATCAAGGCTATATTATCTACCCACTAGTTGAAGAATCCGACAAGTCAGATCTCAAGGATGTGACCAGTATGGCTGACCATCTGCAAAAGGACGTCTTTCCTAAAATCAGACTGGCCATGTTGCACGGACGTATGGTTTCTGAAGAAAAACAGGAGGTCATGACTGCCTTTGCACGCAAAGAGATACAGCTCCTAGTGGCAACTACCGTCATCGAGGTGGGAATTCACGTTGCAGATGCAACGGTGATGGTCATCGAGCATCCCGAGCGATTCGGTCTATCTCAACTTCACCAACTGCGTGGCCGCGTCGGACGGGGCCCTCATCGCTCTTACTGCATCCTGATGCACCAAGGCGGTGGCCCTGAGACCAGACAACGATTGGCAGTCATGGAGCAGAGCAATGATGGGTTTCGTATTGCGGAAGAGGATTTGCGGCTGCGCGGGCCAGGTGATCTTGCTGGCCTTCAACAAGCCGGTTTTGGCGATCTAAGACTGGCAAACCTAGTTCGTGACGTGAACACTCTAGAAGCAGCGCGCCGGGCCGCCTTGGCATTGATGCAAAAGGATCCGGATCTTGCCAAGCCTGCTCACGCGGCCATTCGAGCAAAGCTCCAACGCCAGCGGAGTCAAGCAGCTGAATTGCTCAGGACATCGTGACCGATTCCCAAAGGACAAGACAAGGGGAGTGTCTTGCCCACTAACAGTTGTCGCCCTTAGCCCGCATAGTTCATGAATTATCTACTGCGACCACGGATATGGCCGTCCCTCCGTCCTTCCTCAGGTCTCATACCCTGCGACGTACGGTTCAGGTACGTCTCGGGTTCCCCCGGTTCCGCGGGATTGGACGGTGGCACACCCATCTCCACGGTCTCGCTGCGGAAATTCATCAAATATGCGGGCTAGGGGTGCGAGCTGTTCAATCACCAGAACGGACACAAGAAACACAAAGGAACTCTCATCTAGAGTGTTGTCTTCTTTGTTGTGTACTTGGTGCTCTTTTAAGGACTTCAAAGCATGGAAAGACTCATATCTCTTCTCGGGATTCCAGCGTTATTGTTCCTTGCATTTCTCTTTTGCAGGGATTGGAAGCAGCTCTCCTACAAGACCATCCTCGGTGGGATTATCCTCCAATTCCTCTTCGCCCTTCTTGTGTTGCGCACCCGCATCGGACATGAACTCTTTCGTTGGGTAGGTCGGGGTGCGGAACATCTCATTGGCTTTACTGAAGCCGGCTCCCGTTTTGTGTTCGGGGACCTCATGCTGGTGCAGAAGATCGGGTTTATTCTCGCAGTACAGGTACTGCCCATAATCGTCTTCTTCTCGTCCCTGTCTGCCATCCTCTATCATTTCGGCATCTTACAGTGGGTGGTCCGACTGATGGCACGCATCTTTACCCGGACGCTGGGGATCTCGGGCGCCGAAGCGCTCAGCGTAGCAGCCAACGTCTTCGTGGGAATGGTTGAAGCACCACTTCTGGTAAGGCCTTACGTGGAAGAAATGACTGAATCTGAACTGTTTTGTTTAATGACTGCAGGGATGGCTACCATAGCCGGCAGCGTCATGGCCGCCTACATTGGTATCCTCAAACCATATTTTCCCCAGGTAGCCGGACATGTGCTGGCCGCAAGCCTAATGAGCGCTCCTGCCGCTGTGGTAATAGCCAAAATCATGATCCCGGAAACGACCACTCCCGTGACAGCGAGAACGGTCAGGTTGCAGCAAGAGAAACAGGATGTCAACTTCATTGACGCGGCCGCTCGCGGCGCCGTCGACGGCATGCACCTGGCCCTAAGCGTTGCCGCCATGCTCATCGCCTTTATTGCCTTGGTTGCGATGATAAATGGCGTGTTCGGCTTATTCGGCACCAGTTTTGAAACAATCCTTGGCTGGCTTTTTGCTCCCATCGCCTTTCTGATGGGGATCCCCTGGAGCGAAGCCGTACAAGTCGGATCTTTACTTGGGCAGAAGACCGTACTCAACGAATTTGTCGCATACCTGAACCTGGCGAAAGGCCTGGCCAGTGGGGAACTCACCCTGAGTGATAGATCGCTTACCATCACGACCTATGCGCTTTGCGGCTTCGCCAATTTCGGCTCCCTCGGCATCATGATCGCTGGCGTCGGCGGCATGGCTCCAGGGCGCCGTCGTGATCTCGCCAGGCTGGGCATCCGCTCCATTGTTTCTGGATCCTTGGCTGCCTTCCTTACCGCCACTATTGCCGGTATTCTGGTGTAAACATAGGGGCGGGTAAGCACCTGGCCCAGCACAATGAAAGCGCCCTTTGAAAACAACCTTCTGGACTGGAGAAAGGGACGTCAAACAAGGCAGGAGGCTGAGCCAACACCGTTGCATCGAAATCTGGTATGGGTTAGATTCTAGGGAAACAGTCCACCCTGGCGACCATATCAACATCGCCATGCCATTTCGAGGAGACCGCAGAGACTCAGAAGAAAGTTACGAAAGAGATTCGTACGGCTTGCAGAACACAATGGGAGTAACATCGATGGAGAGTCATGAATCAGCACTCTGAAAATTCTCCCGATTCCGATCGGGCTCAAACGAAGCAGCTTTTTCTCTTCGGCCATCGGAAAGATTTTGTGGCTGGAGTACGTCTCGCACTACGCCAAGTACTGGAACGCTTACACGTGGGAGCCCATTACAGTGAGGCGATTACCATAATCAAGCGCGAGCCGTTATACAGGGATCTGAATAACACCTGGGAGCAGCTGGCGCCTCCGGTCCGCAGCGAAAAATGGCAGGAGTTGATGGAACGATTAGTACAAGTCGCCTATGCCACCCGGCCATACTGTCTACGGTGCGGGGAATGCTGCCATCTGGGCAGCCCGTCGTTGCATCTGGAAGACGCTGATCTTCTGCTCCGCGGCCTGATAACAACGAGACAGATCTACACCCTCAGGCGTGGTGAGCCCGTGAGATTCAACCTTGAAGCCCGTCTCGGCGTTTTGGAGGACGAACTGATCAAAATCAAGGAGGACCAGACTGGCGGCCATTGTAGGTTCTACGAGGTGGAACAACGAAGGTGCCTGATCTACCATCACCGCCCGCTTCAGTGTCGTGTGCAGGCATGCTGGAACCCGGGTGCCCTGGAGAATCTCTGGAACCAAGAAAAGCTTACCCGGCGTCACCTTGTCAAAGATGACTCGGCCCTGCTGGAGATCTTGGGAGACCATGATGAACAATGCACCCCGGAAAAACTGCACCTGGCGTTCAAACGCTTCCACGAAAGCAAGGATGCAGCAATCCTGAATCCACTGGTTGAGGTTCTCAAACAGGACCTAGATTTTCGTGCCCTGGTCAGGGCCGAGTTGAGGTACGATAATGAGGAACTGGATTTCCTCTTCGGTCGACCACTGGTGGAAATTGTTCGAGCTTACGGGGTGTGGATCGAGAAGGCCGCTGATGGAACTTTCCGGTTGGTCCAAAAAAGTTAACCCCAACGTTGCAGATCTACTCCGAGAAAAGACACGCTAGAGTGCGTTCCACCAACGGCGGAACCGAAGCCTAATTGACCGCTGGTGCGATCCTGTCCGAGGCGAGCACCGTTCGGCCCGGACGTACGGCCGAGACCAGTCGCAGATGGGACCCCACCCGGCCAGTTCCCCCTGGCCCGCATATTTCATGAATTTCTATTGCGACCGCGAACATGGCCGTCCCTCAGTCCGTCCTCAGGTATTCCTTCGGCTCCGCTCCCCGAGACAAGCCCCCCGCGACAAGCTCGGGACAGGCAGGACAAACACACCCTGCGACGTACTGTTCAAGTACGTCTCGGGTCCGAGTCCCGCGGTACCACGGAACGATTGGACGGTGGCACACCCATCTCCACCGCGTCGCTACTCCAAGTCATGAAATATGCGGGTTATACAGTCTTTTTGCCGGTGTAGCCCCGCAGCAGAATGGTTTAATAGTAAATCCCTTGGACTTTGATGGACTCGCTTATTCTGCTCGGCGGAAGCATTCTCGTTTTGGCATACGGTTTGCACGAGATCAAACCTGCTTGCGAAATGATGGACCTACCAACAAGACGAAGAGGAATTGCTGATTAGGGGGAGCTTCAGAACTTGTTGCTAGCAACACTCAACCGTTCAACCCTCCGTCCTATATTTCCGTGCTCCCCGGGACGGGATTACGCAGCCCAGTAAGTCTCACACTCCCGCAATGGGCCAGTGGTTCGGTATGGAATACAAAGACCTCCACTATTTTCTGCAGAACGTTGGCAAGGATCCATCACAACTGATTTTTGAAGACGAACTCACTGGCATTTATAACCGCCGTTTTCTCCTCAACTTTTTCCAGTATAAGGTGGCGTGGGATTCTCTAGAGAGTCAGCCGGTATCTCTTCTCATGATGGACGTGGACCATTTTAAGAAGATAAACGACACTCACGGCCACGAGGTAGGGGATCAGACGCTCATCTGGATCGCCAATCTGATCAGAGAAGTCTCGGACAATGATGGTCTACCCATCCGCTACGCGGGTGACGAGTTCATGATCCTCTTGCCGAGAGTAGGCAAGGAAAAGGCCCTGCAAACCGGCGAGCAGCTTTTGCAGAGACTCCGCGAGGAATCTTTGCAACCAAGCGGAATTGATGGTGATTTACATATAACCCTCAGCATAGGAGTCGCCTCAGCTCCGGATGAGGCCGAAAACGGCAAGGCTCTCATCCAAAAGGCCGATACAGCACTCTACTACGCCAAGAAGTCAGGAAGAAATCAACTCGCCAATGCCGGGGCAGTTGCCCCCCAGGAGGTTTTCTCTAAGACAGCGCTGCACCAACTGGACAGCGCCACAATCGTCGGGAGGGGAACTCAACTCGCACGAGTGGCCAAAGCTTTGAGAAAGCTGAGCCAACGTCAGTGCCAGTTTCTCATCGTCGAAGGGGCCGCTGGCATGGGCAAGAGCGAGTTTCTGGAAGCGATTCGACGAAATATTGCCCGGACAAAGATCAAGCAGATCGTGGTGAGCGGTATGCCCCAGGAGGGTTTTCGTCCCTACTATCTGACCACCAACATTCTAGTCGAACTCCTAAACCAACGCCGGGACAAGGGCGCAGCCATTTTGGACAGTCTTACCGCCCGAGAGGTCAATTACTTATCTCACATCTTGCCTCAGTTGGGAGAACCTGAACACTTGGATGACGACGAAGATGAGAAAGATCTGCGTGAAGGAATCTTTACCACGCTGGTCCATATTATTCCCAGGCTTGTCGACTCCCGTCCCCTGATTCTCTTGGTCGACGACTTGTACTTCAGTGATGAGGCCACACTCATTGTGATGAGGCAATTGCTAATACGTAAAGACATGCCACTATTGATTTGTGGAACAACCAGTGACATCCAACCTGATAGAGCCCAAGGCCAGCAGAGCCCCCTGGAACGTTTCTTTGCCGATTATCACCAGGAACTGGAGATCGATAAGTTAACCCTTACTCCACTAGGTCCCGAAGACATCGCCCGCCAGCTTCATACACTTTTTCCACAAGTCGGTTTGCCCGAGGGCTTTGAAGAGGTTCTGGCTCAGGTTACTCACGGCAACCCTCTTTTTGTCAGCGAGATACTGGGCAAGTTGGTTCAGGATGGCAAGATTGCTCTGGTTGGCCAGCAGTGGATCATCGAACCCCTCGAAGAAGGGTACCTACCCAGATCTCTGGAGGAGATCATCAGCCAGAAAATCGCTGCCTTGGACCAAGAGAGCAGGCAGCTACTCGATCAGGCTTCCGCCTTTGGTGAAAATGTGTCCTTGAGCACGTTGACCGGTAGCTTCGAAAACAGGGAAACCAAAGTTTTGGAGTTCGTGGATCAGGCTGTGGCGCAGGGTCTTGTCACCTCAGATTTCCAGATGAACGATGACACCATTCGGTTTCTAGGCAAGCGCGTTTTGGACATCACCTACGGCGCGATTCAGGAAGAACAGAAGCAGGAACTGCATGAGCGCATCGGAGCCTACCAGGAAACCCTTTACTCCCAGCGCCTGTTGCCGTCGGCGGCAACTCTGGCCTACCATTTTCAGCGTTCAGCCAACCAAGTAAAAGCCCAACTTTACCAGGAGTCTTTCCAAGCCCATAACAAGAAAATTTTCAATGCTCAAGAGGCAAAACAGTACACTGGAGAGAAGGTGGAGGATGGAGCCCCGGAAGATTCCCCCCTCGACGCCGACAGCTTGTCCATGATCCCTGATGTCATCCGTATGTTACTCACCACCGTGCGCAACATAAAGCTGTATCCACCTGGAAGTAACGCCATCGTTACAACCACCGGTCAACTCAGGGAAGCAGTCGATAAGGTCCTCGCAAACAATGAACGTCTAAATATCATTCACTCGGAAGACGCTCTGATGGTGAACGGTGAACCGCTGGATGTCTCTGAGTTTAAGTCCATTGCCGACGCCTTCACGAAATTCTTGAGTCGAATGGATTTGCGGGGTGTGGCGTTCTCGAAGGGTCTCAATGAAAGAGAGCTCAAGGTGATGCTTGAAGCCCTTGGTCGGATCAGCAGGAAAATGATCGATCGAGGTTTCTGGAAGCGGTTTGTTGCAGAACAACGACTTGTTCATGTAGAGATGAAACAAATACGCTACACCAAGATGGCGGAGCAGGATGATGCGCCTGGAGACCAGGAGAATCTGCAGGGAGATGGCTGGCCTGCACCAGCCGGTGATCCATCTACCAGAGTAGTTGCTGGTGAACAAGCTCTGGATGAGCACGACTTGGACCAGATACCGAAAGTAATCAGATGTCTCCTAACCGCCGCCAGCAACATTAAGCTCTACCCGCCAGAGAGTAAGGCGATCACTCTCTCCATAGACGAGCTACGGTTGGCCCTGCAAGATATTCTTGACAAGCGGCCCGCCCTTACTCTAGCGCGAGTCGGCGAAGCTCTGCTGGTCAATGGAGAAAAGATAGACACTACAGACTTCAAGACCTTGGCCGATGGTTTTCTCAATCTTCTCGGCACCTTTGCTCTCTCTAGTCTTTCTTTTCTGCAGCAGGTCTCCCCTGAAGAATTGAAAACTTTTGTTGCAGTCTTGGGTCAACTGCCGGTGGACAGATTGGACAGTAGGACCTGGCAGAGTGTGGCCAGGGAGCGGAAACTGTCGGGAATTCTCTTCAACCAGCGTCTTTACGGAATTTTACAGGAACAGCCTGGTATTGGCTCCGGCCAGCCGAAGTCCATCGAGGATCTGGTAGCGGAGACCGATCGTGAAACGAGGGAACCCCTTCCATCCGTAGAAGCTGATCTTGCATCGCAAGTCGCTGTGGAACTGGAGATGGAGACTTCTCCGGAGGAGCCGCAGTTTGAAGAACGCGTGGCGGATGTCAGTGAAGCCTCACTAGACGCAATGGCGGAACAACTGACCGATCATCTGCTCAAGGGCGAAGAGAAACAGTTTAGAGAAAAGATAAACCAACTTTTCCATGAGTTCGCAGACCAGACCCCGCAGATTCGAGCCAAGGTTATCCTTGTTTGTCGCACACTGCTGGAAGATCTAGGTCCCGTCCCCAGACTCCAGTCTTTGGATCTGCTCACCGATCCGGTGCTGATAGTTTTTAAAAAAGAAGAAGATCCTCAGCTACTTGGAGAAATGGGGGCATTGCTCTCCAAAGCTACAGCAAATCTCATTCAGTTAGGCGATTATCAGCGAGCCACCCGGATTCTCACCTATCTTCGCAAGCGTCAGCGACAAATGGAGGACAGCCAGGACGGAAGGGCCCTGCCGCGAGGGTTAGTTTTCCTTGAAGCGTTGGACTCTGAAACCCAACGAATGCTGTTAGAAGATCTGAAATCCCGCGAACCTGATCGGCAGCAGCAAGCCGCGCAACTTCTCGGCAGTCTGGGCACCGTGGCTGTGCCGCTACTCATTGAGGTCATTAAACAGGAAGATGACCTCAGGCTAAGGCAGGTTGCTTCCCGTCTGTTGGCTGGATTGGGTCCGGAAGCGGCCAAGCTTCTTAAACGTGAATTGGTACTTGAAGGCTTGGCAGAGGAGCGGGTGCGAATCCTGGAGGTGATCGACAGCGTCACCTCGGATCTCAAGACGGAGTTGGCTTATGCTCTTGCGGATCAAGCCCCTCAGGTGAGGCGAGCCGCGTTTCGTCTTGCAGAACGCATGGACGATGAGCAGATTTCGTCACTGCTGTTGGATTACGCCAAACATGAGAACTCAAGTATGGCTGTGGTCGCCATCAAGTCACTGGGCAAACTCAAGCCCGAGGGAGCCACGGGTGTGCTCGTATCGCTGCTTGAGTCTGCCAAGGATACAGAGCGCGTAATCGCATGCTCCAGGGCTCTGGGGCAAATTGGGGATCCAGCCGCCATTGAACCGCTGGCCAAGATCATGTCCCCCGGAAGCTTTCTCTCCTTCCGGAAAAAGAGGAGTTCTTTGGTTCGCGCCACCGCGGCTTTTGCCCTGGCACAAATACGTCATCCGCAGGTAGTCGAGGTGTTTGCTCCTTACGTGGAGGACCGCGACCCACGAGTTCGGCAAGTTGCTCAAGGCTTTGTGCGCAACTCAAAGTCGTCATCTCGTGCTGGAAACGATTGAACCCCGAGCACCAGAGTCTGGTGCCATTGCCGACCCATTACGGCCACCTCCCGGCAGATCAGTTGCTCCCTTTTATAACTACCTCCCCGGATACATTTATCAGTGTCAGCCCCTCAGGACCGAAATTGATTGAAGACATGAAAGAGGCGCCAGAGAGCCGTCAGGTTGGTTCCCACTGCGAGCAAAATGAGAACGACCACCAGCACCGCGTCCTGACCGAGCAGCGCTTCTTCGTTGGCTCTGGCCGTGAAATTGACCAGCGAGTTCACCATGCCGGCCAAACCTATAGAGATTATTCTTTCGGCCCGCTGAAAAAGGCCAACCTGGCAGAGTGCATTGAGGCTTTCAGCTCTGGCCCTGGTGTAACTGACCATGAGCCCACCAAAGAGAATGAGGAAAATCGTCAGATTGATAAGTAGTGTGGCGCTCCCCAGCCTCTGGAAGTAACCCCAGATACCCACAAGAATGAAAAGCTCGCTGTATCGATCCAACACTGAATCCAGGAAAGCACCCCGGCTTTTGGTCTGGTCCAGTTCCCGAGCCAGGGCGCCATCTAGGGTATCGAATAAACCTGCTATAATGGTGAGCATGCCCCCCCAGAAAGGGCTGAACACGAAACAAACGCCTGCCCCCAGGCCGAAAACCACACCAAACAAGCTCAGATGGTCTGGCTTTAGCCGGAGAAATATGCAGCAGGGAACCAGGTATTTGCCCAAGAAACGATAGTATGCGGCCTCCAGTGCGCTGCCTTTGAGCATTACAGCACACCTCCTCCGAACTCAAACCACGTCCGGCGAAGTCGAAGCATTCAGCTTGCTATGGCACGGAACCCCTTGGCAGATTGACAACCAGACGCCTGTTGCTGAGTTCGCCTTCTGATGACCAAGCGTTGTCCGCAGAGGAAAGGTGATTACGTAAGTGCCAGTGACTTATACCTCTTAATATCATAACAAAAGCTACCTTTTTGTCGAGGTGATTCTTTTCGGTTCTTACCAGTTTTTCGTAGATGACTGTTCCGCTCATGTAATTTTTTTCACTCTAGGACAGGGTGAGCTGCGAGACAAAGAGCATTCGGAGCAACCATTTTCCTCCTGATGGCCTGGAAGGCCGAGGTCGTTGCCAGTCCTGAGCTTGTCGAAGGACTGGCGCACAACCGTTCCGACACATCAAAGACTGCAGCATAGATAGGCGCGACTATGCTGCTTTGTCGAACAGCTTATCCTGGCCGTACGAGACTTCTGTGTCGCACCTACGCGAAACTGGGAAGAACCATGCTTTAATCGAAATTCGGCCGCTTTTTTACTTGCATCAAGACCTTGTAGCTGGCTCATCGGAGCCTAAACTGTGCATCAAGGGATGAAATATGAAGTCCGACTGAACTCATGGACAATTGCACATTACTCGATCCGAATGACACTTTTATTCTTTCCTTCCCGTGCAAGGCTAATCTATCATCCCACACACATAATCCTTCCATGTACTACAATGTACTACAATGTACTACAATGTACTACAATAATTTCGTTATGATTATGGTGATTCTCCTTATTGACAAGCGCATTTATGTGTAATTTTGGCAATATGGTTTTTTTGCCATATTAAATACATACTGAAGAACTAGGTATAATTACAAAGGGGACCAGTATATTCCACAAAACAAGTAATAGACTGGCCTTATTTATAGAGTAGATCATATAGGCATTCTTTTCTAATTAATCCCTCAGATTCAAAATCAGTCTTGTTCTTCCTAATTTATCAAGTTTGACGCGTCAAGTCAAAAACTTGTCGTTCAGAGTCAAGCATTTAATAGTTTTGTGAGTTATGTTGTTTACAAAATCATTGGTGAAATGAAAGGAGAGGATGGAGAAGGACCTGCGCAAAGTAATGAGAGTGTGTGACCAACGTAGACGTACGAAACTACGGAAGAGCTTTCAGGTAACGCTCCCCAAGAGAGTTTCGGGTATTCCAGATTGAAAACGTTTTTCAGGCCTGCGGAACCAACTTTTGGAGGCGGTTGCAGCATAATCTCGGATTACAGGTCCTACAGCCTCAAGATACAACAAGATCATCGAAAATGTAGTGCAGAAAATCGCCTGATTTGCGACATAACTATTGATATTCCATCTTCGGAGGATATGCAGATGATTACTAGAGAGCATTTTCGGCTGATACCACTTATGTGCCTGCTCTTCCTAGGCATCGTGGGCTGTGGCATGCTCCTAAACCAGGCTACTGTTGCTCCGGTTGTCGGTCAGGATGTCTTGAATCTGAACGAATCCTTCTTCATCACCCAGAGCGACGCTGGTGAGGTGAATGAAGCGGGTGATCTTTTTGCCACGGCACTCGTAGCCGCTGGGGATTTGAACGTCGATGGGTTCGAGGACGTGATGGTGGGCGCACCTGGGAAAGGGCTTGGTTCAGGGGCCGTCTTCGGATTATTTGGCTCGGAAGCAGGGGCCACCATCGGCGGGTCTTCCATCACCCAGGCCGACGCTGATGAGGTGAATGAAGCGGGGGACCAGTTTGGCGCAGCCCTGGGCAGTGGGAAATTCAACGACGATCTGGTCGAGGACCTGGTCGTGGGCGCTCCCGGGAAGGCGCCTGGTGGAGGCTCGAAGTCAGGGGCCGTCTTCGTTTTCCTCGGCACAGAGGATGGATTCGAGACGGGCTTCTTGCTCGCCCAGGCCGACGCTGGTGAGGTGGGTGTTGCGGGGGACCAGTTTGGCGCAGTCGTGGGCAGTGGGGACTTCGACGGCGATAAAATCGAGGACCTGGTCGTGGGCGCTCCCGGGAAGGCGCCTGGTGGAGGCCCGAAGTCAGGG
>CP070692.1:1584033-1600656 GCA_020353215.1 Deltaproteobacteria bacterium | reverse complement strand
TTTGTTGGTTTTGACGTATCAGGCATGATGGGCCAACAAAATGGGCAAGGGGTGAGCGTGGGGGCGGACCTCCTGGTTTCCTACAAAAACGAGGCGGCCGTAAAACTGAAGCCGGTCCTCACCATGGGCAAAGAAGGCAACTCCGCAAAAGCAGCCAGATTGCCCGGACCGGTGGACGCCTACGTTTCTCTGGTTAAGATACAAGCAAGTGCCGGAAACATAGTCCTTGCGTATGAGGGTTCTGCAGCCAGCCCAGGTAAAGGTGGGGAAAAGACCCCTCCTGCCTTCATTGCCGAGGTGAGCATAAAACCCGGTATGACGGTTCTTTGGCTTGGGACCTTCCTGATCCTTGTGGGTGGTTCCATCGGCGTTGTTCGCCGCTGGCGTTAAATGAGCAGCTATTCAACCGTTATCTTGGCATCCTCCAAGAGGACCTCATAGCTGTAACCATACCCAAAATCACGGTTCACCGTGACCTTGCCGCTCACCAGCACCAGATCACCTACCTTGGCCATTGCGTTGGTGGTGATGGTCAGATCATTTGTCCCCTCACTGCCGCTACCGTCCTGGAGGTGAAGCCAATTCTTACCCATAATCTGGGGGAGAAACTTGACCACCTTGCCGCGCACCAGAACCTGCTTGCCGGCCAGATCCTCTTTACCGGCAAATATCTCCGCCACGGTCTTCCCCTCTTTGGCCTTCTTCACCTTACTGAGGTCAATCTGTGGCTTGCTACTCTTACCGCCCATGGGAGGATGGCCGCTAGGCATCTCCGCTCTTTGCTTGATGTCCCGGTCATTCTTCACACCGCTGATCGGGCCCACAAAATAAACCAGTTCGAAATCACGTTTGAGGGTGTTGCTGTGAAAGTTCTTCATCACCAATCCATCGGGGACGACCACCGTATCTCCAACCTTGCCGTGGAATTCGGAAGTAGCGGCCCAAATTTTTTCTGTACCCGTATCTACCTGAACGTAGGTGTAGCGCTCAACTTTGATGGTTTCTGCCACCGTGCCGCTGAAACCGCCGCCACCGGATTCATCAACCACAGATTTTTCCTGGACGGGTGGTTCCTCAGTCTTGGGGGCTTTGTCCTGACAGCCAATAGCCAGGGCTAAGACCGCCAGTGACACGATAAAATGCTTTTTCACGATTCTCTCTCTAAAAATAAACTTATGGTTACACATATGGTGGTTTGAAGACTTCCTCTCGACCCTATACCCTAGGCTCTTCGCGTTGTGCCATCATTATGTTCCCCCTCTTCTTTATCAAAGGGGGCTTGCTGAATAGCTGAAAAGGCCGAGTTATTCAACCACTGAAAAAATTTGAACACGACTGTTATTCGTGTCCGCCACAAAAATTTCGCCTTTATCATTAATGCATATTTGGGCTGGATAATTCAACCAGCCCTCTTTCCAACCCATGCTTGACTGCCGTCCCAAAAATGAGCCATCCTGCCCTAGGATAATCATGCTTCCCCCATTCTTGTCCATCAGGTACATGCGTCCCCTGTTGTCTGAGGTCAAGCTTGCTGGAAATCTCACGTATTCCTTTAAGCTTTTGGTTATAGGCGAAAATCCTGTGGACAATTTGGCGGCGCTATGAACTATGCCTTTAACGCTGTCGACTATGAAAACAGTTCCTTTGTAATCGACTGCTATGTCGGAAAAAAAACCGTATTCTTGGGGGAACTTCAGATGTCTCAGGTACCTCCCCTCAGGGCTTAGCGTCAGCACCCTCTCGGACAATATATCTAAAATATATATCTTGTCCTCCCTGTCTATAGTAAAACTGCGCGGGACGTACTCTGCCGGGGAAGTCAATCCTACCGGTTCGACATAGTCCTTAAAGGTTCCTTCGGGAGTGAACCTTAAAATGCGTCGCTTCCTGCGATCTAGCGCATAAACATCACCTTTTGAGTTCAGTTCCGCCTTTATAGGATACGATAGTTGGGCTATTTTAATCTCTACCGTCCCGGTCTCCACGGTTCCGTCCTTCAAGACGTACTTTAGAAGCCGCCCGTTTCCGGTGTCAGCCACAACTAGGTGCGATTGGTCGTTGCAGGCAACGCCTTCAGGTTGTTTAAGTGGGACTCCTTGAGCATCAGCATATATGGAAGTGATATACTTGAATTTGATGGCCGCTCCGCTAAAAGGAATCAGGAGCAACAGGACTGAAACCAGAGTTACGGCTATCATCCCGAAGATTTTAACTAAGGCTTTGGTCATTTCTGTTATCTTCTCCGTTCCGGGTGGCATTGGATGCACAGTTCATAGGTACTGCTGAAAGGTAACATAGCTGGATTGTTTCCAGTTCCGCACGCTTTGTGACAACTCAGACACTCCACGGTTAAATTTTTGTCTCTTGGATCTATTATTTTTTCACCGATGGGGTGGGTTGAATGGGTCTGCCACTCGTGACAACGGCCGCAAAGCCCCATGCCGTTAGACTCCTGAGGGAAAAGCAAGATATTGTCAGAGGCATGAGGGGAGTGGCAGTTTGTGCATTCGCCTTTTTTTACAGGTTCACATAATCTCTCGTTGTTCTTGTTATCTATTGACCACTCTTGCAGCTGCACCGTATCCGCATGGCACTCGCCGCAGACGTTGACTACCGATCCCTTCAGAAGCTTCTGCTCTTTTGTGGCATGAGGACCATGGCAATTCAAACAGCCGACATCGTCGAGCAAAGGCCAGTGCACCCGATTCTTATCTAAGGCTGCATCAACTGTGCGGCTGTGGCACTTACGGCACAGCTCAGTGTTTTTTTGCTTGGTCCTGAGCGACGGAGATCCCTCGTGGCACTCCGTGCACTTCCCCTCGGTAACGGCGGCATGGGCCACGTCAAAGACGATACCTCTGTTATTGGAGCCATGCGGGTTGTGGCAGGAAATGCAGTTCTTATCCGTCACAGGGTAATTCTTGTGCGTTCTTCTGAAAGTGAGTTTTTCAATCTGATGGCACTTGGTACAAAGGGAAGGCGTATCCCTCTCCAACAAGAAATTCGATTTGCCCGACGCATGTGGATCATGGCAGTTGAGGCAACCTTTACCCTTGTCTAGGGATCTGTGCCTGAATCGAACCTTGCTGAGCTCAGCGCTCATATCCTTGTGGCAATCAAAACAAAGCTCCTTGCCTGATTTTGTCAAGATGTATCTGTTGTCCGACCCATGGGGAGGATGACAGATTGTGCAGTTGCCCTCGACCACAGCATCATGTGCACTGCGCCTCTTCTCTGGAAGCACATCTTGGTGGCAATTGTAGCAAAGCTTTGTCTTATCAGCGATCAAAAGGCTTTTGTGAGAAGATGTATGGGGAACATGGCAGCCGGTACATTCCCCTTTCTTTAGGAGTGGGTGGACATAATCCCTCTTAAGAACATCCTTAAAGTTCTCATGACATTTGATACATCTGGTCCCCTTGGCGCCGGGCTTAAGCTTGAACGTGTCTGTCGAGTAGGCCGGTGGTGCGGCCAAGATGAAAAAGCCCATGAGGCAGAGTGAAAAAAGGGCTGTGTACCCGCTCATTCTTTGGATTTTCATGGTTTTTCTACTACGTGGCAGTCCTTACATGCCCTGTCTGCAAACGGTTTGTGTACTTCCACCTTGAAGAGCTTCGGGGCGTTCGAGGTGTGCGGAGCATGGCAGTTCCTACAATCCATGTCTTTGACAGCGATATTAATGTGGGCCTCGCTAAAAGAACGCTCTCTATAATCATGGCACCTGCCGCAAAGCGGTTGAACAGGCTCCACAATCAAAGCCAATTCCGCTGAGAAATGCGGTCTGTGACATGTCTGGCACTTCTCGAGATCAGATATCGAATGTACATAAATCTCATCGGCTTTGCCTTCGGGGGTCTTCTCGCTATCATCTCCCGAGGCATCACTCGGAGTAGCCGGAACACCTTCATCTTTCTTATACATCTTGTCTTTTAAATTTGTATGACAAGCAAGGCACAAATCGGGATACTCTGCCAAAAGCAGAGACTCGAGGCTAGCTTTGTGAGGGCTATGGCATTCTGTGCAATCGCCTGATACCACAGGGGCATGCTTGCTTTTTATATCTTTTATTTCTTTACCAGGATCCGTGGAGTGACATGAATAACAGAGAAACCCCTGTTTTGTCGCAATCATCCCGGGGTGATTGCTGCCGTGCACCTCGTGACATTTCAGACACTTGCCATTCTTGAAGAACTCGTGATTTGACCCGTTTACAGATTCCTTCATCATCTCGCCATGACAATTTACACATAGTCCAGGATCATCGGCAGCGGTTAGCAGGAGCTTTTCTTCATTCCCCCCGTGGGGCTTATGACACGCACTACACTGGCCGTCCCTTACGGGTTTATGGGTAGTTGTCTTGGTGAATTCTATTTCAGCGTTAACGTGGCAGGTGTAGCAAGTCACGTCCATCCTATCTTTGAGCATACCGGCAAAATTGGACCCATGGGAATCGTGGCAGGCACTACACTTTCCTTCTGCGAAAGGTTTATGCGGCTTGAGAGCCTCGGGAGTTTTCGTATGGCACGAGAAGCAAACCTGGTCTTCCTGGGCGATAAGAAGCTTCTGATTCTTGGCTGCGTGTTTCCCATGGCAGGACAGACATTCCCTGCCGCCTATGACCGCTTTATGTAGGACTTCCACCGGCACATTCTTGTCAGCATGACAGGCAAAACATAGCTCTCTGCCCTTTCCTGCAATTAGGTTTGGATTCTCCGAAGTATGGGGATTATGACACGCATTGCACTTTCCTTTTTGAAAAGGTTCGTGCTCCACATCGCCGCCAGCTTTCAAATCGGAAGCCTTGTGGCACTCGTTGCAGAGCTTGCTGCCTTCTTGCCTGGTCTTGAAGGGCTTTTGAGAAGTGGGGGAATTGTGACATCTGTCGCAGTTTACTTGGAGAACGACGGGATGCGCGCTCATTTTCAGAAGTTGGGGCTGTGTTGACGAGTGTGGATTGTGACAGCTATTACAAGACGAAGTCTCCACAGGATACTCTCCGTGTGCCTTTTTGAAAGCTGACTTATTATTGTCGTGGCACGAGACACAAAGGGGAATCTCTTTCTTCTTAAGAAGATTTGCTTCATCCGAGCTATGAGAGAGGTGACAGGTGTCACAGTCCTTATCCTCTAGTATCTTGTGTACTACTTTCTTTTCGTAGTTCTCCTTCTTGTGGCACTGGTAGCAGACCCTTTTGCCTTCCGCCTTGAGGAGGTGGTTTTCCTGTGCTGCATGCGGGTTGTGACAATCGATGCACGTTCCTTTTTTCAGCGCTGTGTGCACTACAGACTTATCCAGTCCGATTGTCTCTTTTTCATGACAGGTATAGCACATCTGATTCCTGGGATTCTTAAGCAGCAGCTTGGGGACTATACCGTGTCGCAGATGGCATTCCTCGCATTTTTTTTCCTTGACGGGGGTGTGTACATCTTTCATTTTTAGGTACTTATCAGCAAACTCCTTGTGACAATGGAGGCATTCCTGACGAGCAAATCTTCTCTTTTTGGGTCTGGGTGCGCAGGCCGCAAGGTAAACAACCGTGCATAGAAGAAGTAATATTCCTGCTGCCAGGTATATACGGTGTCTATTCGAGGGAATCACTTTGGTTCTCACTGAAGATTAATGCCTATCAATTTAGTAGAGGCTGATTATTGCGGGGTCGAGCACTTGTCCGATCCCCGATGCCGAGTATTCCAAAATTCCAGTATGCCAAACATTCCTTGTGATCTGACACCGGTCCTGTGGATTAGGTCTGCTCCCTACCTCAGATCCTTGGCATAGATTTTCACAGGATAGTGCTCCCTGAGCTTATCCGCATAGATCTCAACTTCCTTGCGGACTTTGTCCTGAAAAACTTTCTTTGCAATTTGCCCTTTGACTTCTTCGAAGGGTTGTGGTTTAGCAGGAATCACATGGTATATGGATAGAACATAAAAATAGCCCTCAGGGCTGTCATACATCCTGAAGTCCCCAGGGTTGGCGCCTGATACGGCTCGGCTCAAGTCTTCCGGCAGACTTCTGGTAGTCAGGAGTGTCCCCTCAAGTTTCAAGAGCCCTTTGGTGTTCTTGTCCACCTGACCCTCCGCCTTGGAACTCAACCAGTTAAAGTCCGTGCCTGCCGTTAATTTGCTCAGCGCTGCCACAGCGTCGCTCTTTTTTGCAAAAACGAGACTCTTCATTCTCATCATCTCTGGGGTTGTGTACTCTTCGCTGTTTTCTCTGTAGTATGCTCTCAGTTCTTTTCCGTCCAGGGTGATATCAGGGGCAATAACTTTGTTAATAAATGTTCCAAAAATGACGGAGATTTCATGATCTTTGACGCGGTTGTTGTATTCTTCTGTTTTTTCAATGCCTTGCTTTGATGCTTCCATCAATAGTACCCGGCGCTGCAACATATCCGCCAGCACTTGGTGCTTGTCATCATTAACTCTCTTGCTTGCAATGGCTTGTTCTATCCCATGGTAAAATTTTTGCTCCAGGGCTTCGCTGAATTCTCCGACTGTAATGGGCTCCTCCCCCTCGATTTCGACAATGACTCTCTTGTCTTCGAGCAGTTTTTCGAATCCGGGCTCTTTGGATTCATAATCCAGGGCTGCCAAGAGGTCTTCATTGACGGTTACGTATTTTTTCTCCAAATCCTGATAATAATCTTTTGCAGCCTGAACCCTTTTTCGATTAAGGACTTGCCGCTTTGCTTTCTTCCATGCCTCCGGATCCTCATGTTCCGGAAAGCGCATGCCCTCGAGTTTGAATATGACAAAACCTTTTTTCCCAACAGAGACAACAGGGCTTACAGATCCAACCTCCATTGTTGCAACCAGTCGAGCTACCGGTAGGGTGAGGTCCTGGTCCTTTAGATAGCTACCCTGATCAACTTCTCTGGCGAGCCCTTCAGCTCTAGCTCGTTTCACCGCTTCTTCAAAATTGTTTCCGGCCTTCAGTTCTTGAGAGAATTTCTTGGCTGCATCTTCATTTTCGAATCTGACTGTCGTTATCTTCCATTCCTTAACCAATTCTTGGTAAACCTTCTCAACCTCCTCGGGATGGGCCTTAATATCCTTTACTTGCCGCTCAAGCAGAAGCTTCATCAGGGTTTCTCTTGAGTAGGCCTCAAGCTCATTTTTGACTTCCGGTAACTCATCGAGCCCTATATTCTTCCCTTCGATGCTGATAAGTCTGGTGTTTATTAATCTGTTCATGATGGCTGAGTAATCTATCCGACCGGCTTTCTTTCCCTTGGGATTTGTTGCATGTGCCTCCGCAATCGCCCTATTGAACTCCTCCAGGGTAATGGGGTCATCATTAACGGTAGCCACCGTCACTTTCCCATCAATTACCGGCAGTTTTCCATCGGCTGCAAATAAGCGCGGGGCCGCGAGTAATAAGCAAGCAATGGCAACTGAGGCAGCCCTTCTCATCAGACTCCTTCTCTTCCTAGTATGATTAGACATCTGCGAGATTTTGGCCATAATATCTGAGATCGCAGAATACTTCCTTCGACCAGAGGGGTGAGGTTTGACCGTTGCATGAGGCCGTATTGTAACATAATCAGGAAGCCAAGAAAAAGGTCCCATCAAGAAAAACTCAGGTTGTCCCCGTCGCTCGTTCCCCATCTGGATCGTAAAAAGTGAACCCGGTGAAATCCCCGGACGAATCGGGGATTTCACCTGAAATCGTGGGCTGATGAACAAGCTCCCAACTCTCTAACTTATTGTTAATACGAATATATTGTAAAAACTACCTCTCTGGCATATTTGTTGCGACATCTGCCGTACAGGAAGATTATTGCCTGATCTATGAATGACCTGAATTTGGGAATACCAATAAAACGCTTGTAACGCGTATGATGTTATGATAAATTGCAATAAGACATTTTCAGGCAATGTATTATAAAGGTCTCTGATTTGACGAATAGTCATACAATGTAATACATTGTCTTACTCGGCCGCCGACATGTTGAAGACCAGACGCAGCAAATCCAGATCACTCGCATCATCCAGACTCGCCTTAGTAATCGTCCGCTTGATGATGTGTACTGCCTTTTTGGCGGTATTACCCGGTCAGGTCTCAGCGAACGTTGAGGTCAGTTTTCTCTATTCTCTTTCCGACTTTAACGGCACCATACCTTATAACTGGGTGAACATCTCTGTTGATGAAGAAAGAAACGAGGTCTATGTAACTGACGGGAAAGAGAGAGACATTGCCGTATTTAATGAACTTGGTATGGAGATCTATCGTTTTGGTGATGATGGTAGTCTCGGCTCTGTCATCGATGCTACGGTGGAAAAAGATGGACATATTCTTGTCCTTTCCAGAAGGAACTCAGGAAATTCAATCATCCTCTGCAATTTTAGGGGAGAGCCCTTGGCGGAACTGGAGCTCAAGAAGTTTCCTCCTGACTTCTCCGATTTTTCACCTAATCGCTTAGTCTACTCGCAAGAATCACTCTATCTATTGGATAAGCGTTCCATGAAGATTGCCGTGACAGACAACAATGGTCTTTTTCAGAAAGGTTACGATGTCAGCCCTCTGGTCGGGGTGGAACAAAATAGGCTAATTGCAACGGAAATGGAAGGGTTCAGCGTTGACCGGAAAGGGAACATGCTCTTCACCATCCCTGTCAAGTTTTCGGCCTACAGGCTTTCTCCAGATGGGAAGATAACCAGCTTTGGGCGGCGCGGAGGCGGACCCGGCAGGTTTAATGTGGTGGGAGGAATCGTGGCAGATGACCGGGGTTACTACTATGTGTCTGATAGATTGAAAAGCGCGGTTCTCATTTTTGATAAAGACTTTCAGTTTCAAGGGGAATTTGGCTATCGCGGTTCGAGGCCGGGCAGTCTCATAGGCCCAAAAAATCTCGCCCTGGATGCCGAGGGTCGACTCTATGTGTCTCAGCTAAGAAGCAGAGGGGTAAGTGTTTTCAAGATAACCTACAAATGACCCTGGAAGATTTGAGAGGAATGGATCCCAAAAGAGGAGGTGATGAATCAGGACAAGAGGGAATAGGTAAGAAAAGGGAAAAATGATCGATACTAGAGAAAGGGGGGAATTAAAAAAAATGAAACCCATTGGATCACTACTAGTCTTCATTGCCGCAGTGCTCATCACCCTTGGGTTGAGCGGCAATGCTCTGGCCTTCCATGATGGTGGTGTAGCCCACTGTGACGGCTGCCATACAATGCACAACTCCGTCAACGGCGAACCAGACCTTGCGGGTACGGCTACGGAGCCTGGAACGAGCCTCACCAAGGGCTCGGACCCCAGCTCCACTTGTCTCAACTGCCATCTGGATACCGCGACTTCGACGAGCTCTTACCACGTTATGAGTCTTGATGGCAGTATCTTCCATTCGGGCGGCGACTTCTTCTGGGTGAACAAGGACTTCAGCTACATCGTCCGTGGGAATACTGTGACAAGCAAGGGCGAAGACAAGGGCCATAGTATCGTGGCAGAGGACTTTGGTCTGGCTCCCCAGGCAGTTCCCGCAACCGCACCCGGAGGGACATACCCATCTGACTCTCTTGGATGCTCCAGCTGCCATGACCCTCACGGGTCTGTCACGAACAAGACCGGGCCCATTAGCGTTTCCGGCTCTTACGGAGCAGAACCAGAAGCTGGCACCGTGGCTGGTAATTACAGGCTCCTTGCCGACAATGGCTACAGGACTGCGGGCCTTACCTACAACACTCCTGGTGGGGTGCCTGTCGCAGTATCAACAAATAACCGCAACCAGAACGATACACTTCACACCGACTACGGCTCGAACATGAGCGCGTGGTGTGTCAACTGCCATGGTGATTTTACCATGGCGATGAAGCACCCGGTAGGTCCTACGGATGGTGCCTTGAGCAAAACTAATAATCAGACTGGAATGAGTTATGCTCAGACCTACAACAAATATGTCAGAACCGGCGATATGTCCGGAGCAGGTTGGCCTGCCTCCACTGGTCCTTACCTGGAGCTGGTCCCGTTTGAGAGAGGCGTTGGTGCCGCACTTGACACAACCTCCACTGCCGGTCCATCGAGTGGAAACGTTATGTGTTTGTCTTGCCACAGGGCGCACGCTTCAGCCTTCGATTCTGCAGGAAGATGGGATTTCACCACTGAGTTCCTCGCTGATTCGCACCCACAGGCGGGCGATATTGATGTCGGCGACATTGCTGGCGACCCGCAGCAGACCGCCTACTACGGCAGGGATATGGTAAATGACTACGGCGAGTTTCAACGCAGTCTTTGCAACAAGTGCCACGCCAAGGATTAAACCGAACTGGCTTGGGTGCTGCTTCAGAGGCTGGGGGCTTGGTAGCCCTCAGCTTTTTTTTTGGATAAAGATGCGTCTGATAACATGGCTTGCGCCGCACCACCATTGCCCTTACCACTCACCCACTTGCGGGCAAATCCAGAGTGAGGCCCAAGTCCCAGACGGCGCGCCCCGGATGGACTCGCGGGACCGCGTCATACGCTCATGATGGCGATGGCAATCTTTGGGGCTGATATTTAAAGTATCATTACCCCGGATTCTCTGGGCGTGAGCAGTACTTTGCTGTTGTGCAACGTATGTGTTAATATCTTTCGCCAGCAAGCAAACTCGCGGCACACCTCGGAGAAAGGCAGCACAGGGAAAGGCATGAGGAGACTGCGACAATTGGACTTTAAAAATAGATTCCGGACTGGGCTGCGACAGGTCAAGGAAACTGTACAAATAGGACCTTATCTCATTTTCCTGGTCCTCTTAATTATTGGCAGCTGCCTTCCTGCCCACCAAGCCCCATATAAGATGCCGTTAGGCGACGAGGGCGAGGTCGTTCTATACTTTCAACCTGTTCCCCAGGAAGCAGGCAAGATCCGTTTCACCATCGGCGAGATTGCGGCTATCCGGGCAGACGGTAGCCAGATTCCCCTTTCCCTGTATTTCAATGAACTGAAAGGGGCAAGACTTGCAGGAGAACAGAAACTGCTGGCAACCGGCGTCCTGCTGCCGGGCTCGTACTCAGGCCTAGCCATAAAGATCACCAATGCTTTCGTGCAGACTGAGGAAGGCGATATCGCCCTCCTCGTCCCCAAGGAACCGGTTGCGGTTGATCAACTCTTTGAAGTGAAACGGCGCCAGAGTTCGACTCTATTTCTTTCTCTGAGTCCTTCCGGCATCATTACGGGCAGAATCAGATTTACCCCGGTTTTTTCCCTGGCGGGTTCTGATCGCATCCTCGTAAATTTCACCGGTTATGTGAGCAATGCCGATTCAAATATCATCACTGTCTTCAACAAGAAGACCACGGAGGTCGTGAATACTATAGCAACCGGTCGGGGACCCAAGGGTATGGTTCTTGATCAGAGACGTGCAAGAGCCTACGTCGCTGTTTCGGAGGAGGATAGTGTTGACGTATTCGACGTGTTCTCAGGGAGCATTATCAGCAGAATAAGACTTCGGTTTGGCGATAACCCCATCGAGCTTGCCCTAACTCCGGATGGTCGAACTCTGGTGGCAGTCAACCACGGCTCAAACACCGTGAGCATCATTGACGCTATTTCCATGTTTGAGGTGACGAAAGTCAGCGTCGGTGAAGGACCGACTTGGGCGGTGGTGGACCCCTCGGGCCTGAAAGCCTTCGTCATGAGCTCTCTCTCAAACACCATATCTGTGGTGGACCTGACCCAAAGGGTGATTTCTCTAACCATAGCTGTTAAAGGAGGCCCGTTACAAGGGGCTTTCAATCGAACTGGCGACAGGCTGTATGTGATCAGCAGGGACTCCCCCAATCTCTCCGTCATAGACACCTCACGATCAACGGTCATTGCGCAAATTTTTGTGGGGCCCGGGTCTATTTCCTTAAGAGTCGACTTACGTACAAATCTAATACTGGTGGGTAAGAAATTTGGCGGGGAGATTACAGTCGTCGACCCTTTCTCCTTGATGTTTATAGATTCGATTAAGGTTGGAGGCAAAGTCGCCTTTATGACCATTGATCGCGAAGAGAATAGTCTGTTTGTAGTGTTACCGGATAAGGGCCTGGTTCGGAAGTTCAACCTCATCAGCAAGAAGATGATGGCTGAAATAGAGGTGGGAGAGGGGGCACACGCGGCTGTTGTCATGAGCGAGATTTAGTTTATGCACCGGGCCGTTTTCTTGTTCTTGCGGATACTACCGGTTATTCTCCTCATGGGCACCCTTCTACCCTTGAGTGCTCTTGCCGAGGGAATAGACTTCAATAGCCAACTTACTTATTCGATGTCTGACAGCAAGATTACAAACAAGACAACCGGCGAAACATCCGATTCTGAGTCTTATAGATTTGATCAGCGCTACAATCTTAACCTAGCGAAGACCGTCTATCCCTACCTGACCTTCAACGCCGGAGCCTTTTTCGAGTTAGACACGACCAAGTCCCTCACCGATGACGTCAAAACAGAAGAAATGACACTACAGCCGCGTGTGGGGGTGACGTTGAACAACCCTCTATGCCAGGCCGGGTTGGACTATCGCGGAACTCGACGCAGAGTGGAGGCAACAGACCTTCCAAAGATTGAGCTCTTCAGGGATGATCTTACCGCCAATCTAGTGTGGAGCCCTGCAGACCTGCCCCTGCTTGACCTGCGCTATAACCTGACTCACACCTATGACGACCCTGAGACTGTGGATGTAGTCGACAAGGTGTTTACCTTAAAAAGCGCGTACACGGCATGGGAAGAACTTCGCCTGGACTACACTTACACACGCCTCGACACAGACAACCGGGCAAGAGATTTTAAAACGCTGAATCAGACTCATTTTGGCAGCGCAAATTACACCCACAATTTTTTTGAGGACCGGTTGTTCATGAACACCAGCTACAGAATACGTTACAATACTTTAGAGTTCCCTGGAGCCGAGACGGTACAATCTCCCCTGCAACGCTTTCAGGGACTCTCTTCTGTCAATAACGACCCGCCTGATGACGGTCCAGCTCTCGTCATCAATAATGCCCTCATAGATGGGAATCTGATTGCTTCAGCCGGTATAAATATCGGCTTGGCCGGCAGTCAAACCGCTTTCACCAACATTGGCCTCAATTTTGGCTCAGCCACCGATGTTGACGAGATACATGTCTGGGTAGATAGGCGCCTTACCGCAGCGGTTGCCGGCTCTTTTTCCTGGGCGGTCTACGCCAGTCCTGATAACATCGATACCAGCACCTGGAGCCTGGTGGCCACCGTATCCCCAGCCTTTTTTGGAAATCTCGACAATCGTTTTGAGATCTCCTTTCCTAAGGTAAATACCCAGTATATTAAGGTCGTAACCAGAGCGCTAACTCCAGCGATTGACCCTGGCGGCCAGTTTCGCGACATCTTTGTCACCGAAATGCAGGCGTTCATTACGCTGTCAGGAGTTGAGGTTCAGAATAAATTCACGACTCTCGACCAAAATTATGACCTCAACCTCACCGGTCGACTCAGCGACAAGACTACCGTCGGCTATAATCTGCAGTACCTTTCTCAGGACCAGGACGCACCCGCTGAGGATAGCTCGCAACTGTTCAACAACATCTTCCTCAATCATACCTTCAGCAACATATTTACCGCCAGCGGCACACTGTCGCGGACAGACACCACCGAAGGCGATTCAGACACCACCACTCACACATATGGCGTTTCTATGAGGGGCACTTATCTTCCGACTCTTAGCCAAACACTCACCTTCAGCGGCACCAACGAATCTGATCAGACGGGCTCAACCTATGATTATTCAGTTTTCCTTCGCCACAATGCTACCTTGTATAGCGGATGGAGTGCGTTTCTTGATGTGGGTCGAAGCTGGAATCAGCTCGTTGACAACACCCGGAACGTTAACAACACAATAAGAATGGGAACAAATTTCATACCCAACTCTATGATCACCTTAAATTTTAATTACGTTTATACGCTTACAGACTCAGAAGACTTCGAAGGCAACACCCAAAAGACCACTAACAAAAACATGGCGTTGGAGGTTTTCTTTACCCCTTTCAGAGCATTGTCTTTGTCTGCCGGCATAAACTACGTGGAGAGGGGAGATTTTAGTTCAACATTACAGCAGTATTTTGTTAACTGGTCACCTTTTCCTGACGGCGACTTTCAATTCTTTTTAAATTATAGTGAGAGCCTTGAGCCTGAGGTGGACCAAAATGAGAGGACAATAGGCCCTGGATTCAACTGGAAAATAAGCAACCATTTTTCATTACGAATGTCCTATAGTTATGTGCAAAGCGAAACCAACACACAAAAAGCGGATGTTAATAACTTCTTGTCGGAGCTAAGAATAAACTTCTGAGTGTTACCGGGTGAGATATGACAATTTGTATTTGAGACAGATCCACTATAATCTATACAAGAATTTTCTTGTGGTGTTGGGTGATTATCAATTGAGTTGACCGTTTCTAAGCAAAATGCGAGACGAAACCATAGATTGAGCCTTGAGCTTGCTTTAAATGCTCTTATTGCAGCCCCTAAAGTCGGGAAATTCTTATGATTAGACTGGAAGGTATTCTAAAAATCGACAGATTTGTCTTGTTCTTGCTCCTTGCCTCTTCAGCTGCTTGCGGTCCTCCCGCTATCCCCACCAATTTTCATGACCCCGAAATGGATTTTGCCGCCTTGCGGACTGTTGCCGTCATGCCCTTTGAAAACCTCACTCGCGACCAGCTTGCGGGAGAACGGGTGAGGAACACCTTTTTTAACAGCCTGTTAGCTACCGGCGCTGTTTATGTTATTCCCTCAGGTGAGGTCGCACGTGGGGTTGCGAGAGCGGGGATTGCTAACCCGGCTAGTCCATCTATCGAGGAAATCGTAAAATTAGCTGGCTTTATTAAAGTTGATGCTTTAATCACAGGGGTTGTCCAGGAATATGGCGAGGTAAGGTCGGGCACCGCTTCTGCCAACGTGGTATCCGTAAGCGCACAGATGGTAGAGCTGCAAACGCGAAAGGTTGTATGGGCCGCATCTACCTCAAAAGGCGGAATAACCATATGGGATCGGCTTTTCGGCTCGGGCGGTAGGCCCATGAATGAGGTGACCAGGGCGGCTGTAGATGATCTTATCGACAAACTTTTCGACTAAGAAACTCAGAGTATTTTTTCTGATTCTTATCAGCCTTTCAGGCTGTAAAGTTACAAAGCACCATGCGATAAGTGTGACTGACAACTCTCCTGCCGTTAAAAAGAAATTGCTTACCGCTGTCTTGCCGCTCACTAACCTCAGCGGGACTCCGGCACCCCTCGAAGATATAAGAAATCTGCTGATAGATAATTTTGAAAAACAGGGACTAAACGCTCTTGAAGAGAAAATTCTCGAGAAGTTCATAGTAAGTCACCGAATGCGCTATTTAGGCGGGATAAACAGGGCGACCGCGCAGGCTCTGAAATGGGAGACCGGCGCGGATGCCGTGCTCGTATCATCTTTGGAGTTCTATAACGAGATATTCCCACCCAAGGTTGCTTTGACGGCCAGATTGATTTCCACCGGCAATAACCCGGCAATTCTATGGATGGATGGTGTAGGGTTAGCAGGTGATGACTCCATAGGGGTTCTCGAACTTTCCCTGATCAAAGACCCCCAGACACTTCTAAGAAATGCGGCGGACCACCTTGCGACCTCTCTGGCACAATACCTCTCAGGCCAAAGGTACTGGGTGGGTAGTCAGAGGAAGATAATAAAATTTTGGCCAAAGGTGTTTTACCGTTCGCCTATCTTCGAACCAGGGACAAAATACACCGTGGCGGTGGTACCGTTTTTTAATCTCAGTGAGAGGAAATTCGCCGGGGAAATCATGGCTCTCCAGTTTATCAGGCAGATGCAGACACATGAAAACTTTGTTTTGGTTGAACCGGGGATAGTAAGACACGCTCTCCTGCAGATGAGGATCATAATGGATGGCGGAATATCTCTTATCGACGCCGATAGCCTCTTCAGTAAACTCCATGTCGATCTCATCCTCGGAGGCAAGGTGTTTAATTATCAGGACAAGCAAGGGACTACAGGTACGCCCAAAGTGGAATTCTCCGCCCTGCTGATCGAGAGAAAAAGCCGAGAGGTGGTGTGGAATTGCCGGAGTTATCATGAAGGTGACGACGGTGTTTTCTTTTTCGACTGGGGACAGATCGAGACCGCTTACAGGATGGCTTCGGAGATGGTGCTGTCTGCCTTGGAGACGATGATAGAATGACCCCCCTGACCAACCGGCGACCATTAAAGCCACCTGAGAGTCAGACATTCTCAGTTGCGAGCAAGGATTAACTATGCCCTCTTTACACCCCTAGCCTGAATGATTCACCTATTGAGGCCTTCAGGCAATAAAACCGTGAATCTAAGAATGTTAGATTGATTGAGGGCGGGTCAATCCTTATTTTGTCAGGAGTTTCCCCAAGAATACTTTGCTGACATGGGCCACGGGGAAGCTACTCCACAACCCGCATGATTCGCGGCATTTATTGGCAGGGTTCCTGTTTCGTGAGCACCACATCTTCATGCAGGCCCTCTCAAAGCTGAGTTTCGTGAAGACAGGTTGCTCAGATGCTCGTTGTTTCGCAGCTTCCCCTTTTGGCCTTTGCTGATGTCTCTTCTGAGTGACTGCGGAAGGTCTGTGCCACTTCCCCGGCTGTGGTTGGGGGAGCC
>CP070692.1:1566932-1583933 GCA_020353215.1 Deltaproteobacteria bacterium | reverse complement strand
CGTCCTCGGGTGTCGGCCCCTGCGACGTACCGTTCAGGTACGCCTCAGGACCAATCCCGCGGTACGGTTGCCAGGTGGCACGCCCATCCTCTTCGCCCTCGCTCCGCTTAGTCCCCACCCCTTTGGAACGGGTCCCCGGTTACGCAGTCTCGCGACAGCAATTCATGAAATATCCGGGTTAGCGGAAAAGTCAACATTTCACGGGTGTCCCCCTTTTTCCAGATCTCAATATTAGCTTTGTCCCAACCCGGGATCACACCAGAATACGAGTCAAACATAGAGTTGACCCCTTTGTTTCTTATAAGCGTATGGTCTGGCATATTTCATGCAAAATGGGTCTTCCGCTCTCCTGCTAGCAACTGAATAAGGGCATCCAACCTGGACGATTTACTTAAGGAGGAGAAGAATGTCAAAGCGGGACCTTACGTCCCGCTTTGGCGTATCTATAGGTGGAAAACGATGAAGACGACACCTTGTCTTATCTCAAGGTATTTGAATTGCATACTTCTTCATAGCTTCATGAATCACACCATAATGGTGTAGCAAATCGAACTGATATATCTTTCCTCGAGGACCCCTTGGATGTCTAAGCCTCTCTCAATAGCTGTAACCATTATGCTTATATTCTTCAAATCGCCAGAGGCAATCTCTGCCCCGGTGCTCCTTTCTTCAAGTCAAGCGCTGAAACCAACCCCTAGTCAAGTTGAAACATTGAACCATCAAGCGGGCATTGATTCCACCCAATACCACCCAGAGCATCGGGTACTCGGCTTCACCCTGATGAAACCGCCCGAGAATCTTGGCCGGGGAATTCTTATTGGCAGGCAAGAAAATCTAGCCAGTGCTCGTCATGTTGTGAGGACTGCTAAAGATGACAAGACCAAAACCTCGGCTCAAGGCGGTACTTCGGAAGCAAGAAAATCAGCTTTTGCTGGTATAGAAGCCGAACTTGGTCTTAGTGTAGGTTACAGACTAGATGAATTTGACTGGAATATCGCTGGCAATAACAATGGAAATAATCCAAATGTATTGTCTGAGTTGACCTGGGATGATTTGGAAATTTTTCAGGTTAAAATCGCGCTTGAGACCATAATAAGCAAAGTTCTCTATGTGAGAGGCTCATTTGACTATGGCTGGATCTTGGATGGAGTAAACCAAGATTCGGACTTTAGCGGGGACAACCGGACCTTGGAATGGTCCCGGTCAAATAACAGTGCAGATGATGGCAACGTGTTGGACGCCTCTCTGGGCTTCGGGTATCAGTTCAGACTGGCGAAGGACAAATTTAGGATTACGCCTCTCGTTGGCTTTTCGTACCATGAGCAAAATCTAACTATTACGGATGGTGTTCAAACTGTTTCAGAGCCTGCATTAGCCCCACCGGGAGTCAGCCCTCCACCGCTTGGCCCTTTTGCAGGTTTGGATGGCACTTATGATGCAGAATGGATAGGTCCCTGGGTTGGAATAGATCTGTTGTTTAGGCCGAATGAAAAATTATCAATCATCACAACATTTGAGTATCACTGGGCTTATTATGAGGCAAAAGCTAACTGGAACCTCAGAACTGATTTAGCACATCCGAAAAGTTTTGAGCATGATGCCAACGGTGATGGCATCTTTATATCAGCTGGCTTTTACTACGCCGTCGATGATCAATGGTCTGTAGATTTAATCCTGAGTTATCAAGATTGGTCTACTGATCAAGGCACTGACCGTATCTTTTTCGCTGATGGTACTCAGTCTGAAACACAGCTGAACGAGGTAAATTGGCAATCTTGCGCAATCATGCTGGGTTTTGCCTACAGGTTTTGAGAAAATAGTTAATGACTGCATTTAGCCGGAACTCTCCATGATATTATTCGTCGGCGCCGATCCGGTTGCCAAACCAGACTATGATGGGGGACGCTGAAAAGAAATATATAACGTTGCTGCGGAAACAACTTGAGGAGGAGGGCTAACGATATAAGCTGAATGAATGCCAAGACAACCCGGGTTGGATGCACCTGGAGCCTTGCACCATGTTACGGGCCGGGGGAATGAGCGTACCAAGATATTCAGAGATGAGATCGGCCGGACCGATTTTTGGACCGACCAGTGAAAACGGGTCATCCTCCCTTGCCGGCCATTCGCTACTTGAGCTGATCGCCTCTGATTCATCAGCGACACCTCCTGCCGGATTTTCATTCATGGTGTCCGATGCCAATATGTTTCCTTGGATGCACTTGACCCACAAGGCCCCTTCTGTCTATATTCGTTCCTGTTGAAAGCGAGTTCTTATCAGTCACCCGCTAGGCGGAGAACGACTTCATTTCCATGTTCAAGTAACCGAGGTTCGTGAGGCGCGGGCTGCGGAATCGGAACCACTGAAAGAAAGCACCGGTTGCGCCCCCGAAAACTGCTGCTGCGGAACGACCTGCGACTGAGGGAAAACATGGAGGTCGGCCCGGAAGTCAAAGGCTCCTGGAACCTAGCCCGGATGTTTCCTGAATGAACTACTGCGACCGTTTTACAGGTCATCACGGTTCGCTGTCACTCATGGTCACTAGGTCACTATGTCGTCTTATGCCAAGATCACGAAATCATGGCTTTGCCATTCCTGGTGATGGGTTTATCGAAGCGACCGAATGACTTGATGACGACCGTTAGCCCAAATGACCGGATGACAGCCTTGTCAGGTACGGGTCGGGTCCAATCCTACGGTACCACGGGACGATTGGACGGTGGCACGCCCATCTTGTTCGCGCTCGCTTCGCTCCGCTCAGTTACGCACCGTTTCGCCCCGCCCCTACCCGCAAGCGGGATCTGCGACAAGCGGGATCTGCGACAAGCGGGTTCCCAGTTTCATGGTCTCGCCACAGCAATTCATGAAACATCCGGGCTAGATAGGTTGGGAAGGCTTCATGGCGAGTCTGACGAACAAAGTGCTTCAGTTTGTGTTGAATACTGAATTGGAGCAGGTCCCCGCCAGGGTGACCCATCAGGCCAAGCGTTGTCTGCTGGACACCTTGGGTGCCTTGCTGGCGGGTGGTGAGACACGCGTGGCACGTTCTGTAAGCTCATTTGCTGCCAAGTACTTCAAGGGAGATGAGGCCACCACCCTTGTAAGCGGTGAACGGGTTTCATCTATGGGAGCAGCCCTGGCCAATGGCTTCGCCTGCAACGCGCTCGACATTGATGATGGGTACAGGCTGGTAAAAGGTCACCCGGGCGCATGCTTGCTGCCCGTGCTGCTGGCGGCAAGCGAGACCGCGAGGCGTACAACAGGTTCAGACTTTCTGACCGCACTGATCGTTGGATACGAGGTGGCGATTCGCGCTGGCTTGATCCGCCACGCTTTATACCAGACGTATCACTCTTCGGGAAGTTGGGGCGCTATCGGTGGTGCCGCCGTGGCCGGCAGAATTCTGGGTTTGAACGAAAATACCCTCCGCGACGCACTGGGGACTGCGGAGTATCATGCCCCCATCGGTCCCATGATGAAGTGCATCGAGAAGCCGTCCATGGTCAAGGACAGCATCGGTTGGGGGAACATGGTGGCGATGGCGTCGGTACTTCTGGCTCAAGAGGGTTTTACGGGCATCGAACCATTATTCGACGAGGCGCCCGATGAAGACTGGATCGAGGGGTTGGGAAGGGAGTTTTTGATTCTGAACTTGTACTTCAAACCCTATGCTGCGTGCCGCTGGGCCCAGCCTGCCGTGGCCGGAGCTCTCAGGGTAGTGGAAGAGAATGAGCTGGAACCTCAGCATATATCACACATCCGTGTCCGGACCTTCGAGGCCGCCGGCGCTTTGAGCTGCGCTCATCCGCGGAACACCGAAGAAGCCCAATACAACCTGGCCTATCCGGTAGCCGCGGCCTTGGTCGACGGCGAGGTAGGGCCCCGCCAGGTTTTACCTCCCCGTATCTTCGACCCTACGCTGCTTGAGCTAGCAGACAAAGTGGAGGTGGAGGTGGCCACGGAATTTGAACAGGCTTTTCCTCAGAGAACCTATGCCGAGGTCGTGGTTCATACTGAAGACGACCGAGAGCTGGTATCCGGTCCCATGCAACCGCCGTGGGAGCCCCCGCACAATCTACCCGAAGATGCTGACCTGGTGGAGAAATTCACTGGACTAGCGGGACCTGTTCTCGGGGTTCACAAGGCGCGAGAGATTGTCGCCATGATATGGGATTTAGAAGACCTAGATGGGATAAAACCTCTTATCACCGCATGCATCAAGGGACAAGATTTCGAAGCATAACATTCCAAGTACCTCCCAATGGTCACGAAGGAAAAATATCGGGATACCCTTCCTAGTAACATGCCGAAGTGATCGATTTCATTCCTATTCAAATTGTTCCCCTAGGACTTGTCCTTGACATACGCTCTGCAGATAAGCTAGTAGTGAAGGATAGAATTCAGACTAATGTTCAATCTTCTACTGGATCTGGTCCCTTGCAGCTTATTTTTGTGACTCTGAGAAAACTACCAAATTGTAGATCAACACTCTGCTGAAATCTTCGCTCTTGATGTCTTTTGAGAATGAACGTCAGCTGTTAGAACTCTATCCCAGAATTGGGAGATGGGTATTTATATACGGGTCAAACCGAAGGAGAAGAGGAGGACGAGATGAAGAATAAAGAGGAAATTCATCTGGCTATCTATGAACTCAAAGACGATCTGGAAAAAGGAAAGCTCACACGTCGAGAATTCTTGAGATATGCTGTTTTACTGGGAATGTCGGCAGCGGCGGCGAGCCAAATGGCCGGGCTGGCTTTTCCGAGAAGAGTATTTGCCGCTCGTATAAAACGTGGCGGTACGCTTCGGGCCTCGGGTGCAGTCCAGAAAGTCACCCATCCAGCGCAGTTTTCCTGGGTTGTTCCCTCGAACGAGCTGCGGCAGGTGGCAGAATATCTCACCTACACTGACGGCAACAATGTCACCCACCCCTACCTCTTAAAGGACTGGAAAGTGAGCGATGACCTCAAGACCTGGACCCTCACTCTGCGCCAAGGCATCAAGTTCAACAATGGGGATGAGTTCACCGCGGATGACGTGGTCTTTACCATGAACCAGTGGCTGAACAAGGACGTGGGTTCCTCACTGCTGGGCATGGTTGGTGCCTACCTGAGTCCCACGGGTATTGAAAAGAGCGGCAAATATCAGGTTAAACTGCATCTCAATAAAGCAGAAATTGCAGTACCGGAACACATGTTTCACTATCCAGCCATGGTTTTGAATCACAAGACCTTTGAGGGGGATTTTATCAAGAGACCGCACGGTACCGGACCTTACACTCTGGAGGTGTACCGTGAAGGTGAGCGCTGCGTGCTGAAACGGCGCAATGATTACTGGCAGAAGGCGGATGACGGCAAGCCTTTGCCCTACATGGATGGGATGGAGTTCATCGACATGGGTAGAGAAATGGCTCCCCAGATCGCTGCCATCAAGGCTGGAGAGATCGATATGATCGATCTCAGCGACGCCGGTGGAACGGACGTCTATCAGGCTCTGAAAGACGACGCTAACATTAATATTCTACCATCCACTACCGGCCAGACCCGGTTACTTCGCATGCGGGTGGATATGAAACCTTGGTCCGATAACCGGGTGCGAATGGCATTGAAGCTCTGTCAACACCGGGAGAAGATTTTAGCGCTGGCCTACTTCGGTCAGGGCATGCAGGGTCAAGACTGCCACGTCTCACCCATACATCCTGAATACTGCCAAAAACCCATTCCCAAGTATGATCCGAAACGAGCCAAGCAACTCCTGAAAGAGGCTGGGTATCCTAGGGGGTTGGACGTCAATATCGCGGTTAGCAGCGGCTGGACGGACGTTGTGCGCTATGCTGAAGTGCTCAAACAGGATGCTGCTCCTGCGGGCTTGAGGATTAATATAAAGACTATGCCCACCAGCCAGTATTGGGAAAAGTGGACCGAGGTGGATCTGGGTATCACCCCCTGGACTCACCGACCTCTTGGTACTATGGTGCTGAACCTGGCCTACATTGCCGATGCACAGGGCAAGCCGGTGGCCTGGAATGAGACACGCTGGGTGGACAAAGAGTTCTCCCAATTGCTGGAACAGGCCAACGGAACCCTTAATGTGGACGAGCGCAGGAAAATCTTCTGCAAGCTGGAGCAGATTCAGATGGACCGGGGCTCTATCGGAATTGCTTGGTGGCGGAACGTGTGGATGGTTACGAGAAACCGGGTGCAGGACGCCGAAGGCCATCCGACCCTGTATATGCTGTTTAACAAGGTTTGGCTGAGGACATAGCTTTCCGATTAAGTGCGACCCTCTTTTGTCTCGTTCCGGGTCGAATTTCTATGTTGCCTAGTGGGTGTGCGATGAGAGTTATGTGACCCGGCATAGCAACATCGCACATCCTGCGTCTCAAGCGCCAAAATAATGACGTGCTCTTAGCTAAATACAGATAATCCATATCAGTCGAGTAAGTTTATGGCAAAGTTCATTGTAAGACGTTTCCTTCTGCTGTTACTCACCATGTTTCTAGTGTCGGTGGCCGTTTTTCTCATCACCGAGTCTTCCCCGGGGAATGTGGCCCGAAATGTATTGGGTGCATTTGTTACACCCGATCAGGAGGCCTCCTTTCTGGCTCAGATGGGACTGGATAAACCCATCTACATCCGTTACTTGTACTGGCTTACGGGTAGTGACTGGCTGGCGTCACGGAAGGTGGGGCTCCCCCTCAAACGGATCACCAGAGAAGGTTTTGTGGAATGGTGGGCCGTCAGAGAGGATGGTGCCTTATTGAGATGGAAACTCCAGGGGGAGGATCTGATCGCCATTGTCAATCTTGGTGACGGGTTTGTCAATGAATATGTGAACAATGAAAGATGGCATGTCGATGAGAAGGGGGTAAGCAGTTTCTGGGGGGTGGACAGTCAAAATCATGTGGTCAAATGGGAAAAGGGCAGGGACCAGAAGGTCTGGACTTTCGTGATCGGTACTGGTTGGATGGAATCAAGCGGGGGACCGGTGCAATACATACCTCTGAAAAAGGGATTCATTCGGGGGGATCCAGGAGTCTCTCTCCGTACCGGTCGTCCCGTGGCAAAGAGTCTTTTCATTCGAGTGCGCAATTCCCTGGTTCTGGCTGGAATCGCTTTCGTGTTGGTCATGCCTCTGGCTCTTCTGCTGGGAATGCTTGCCGGGCTAAAAGAGGGGAGCATAAGAGACCGTGTGCTCTCAGTTGGCGGTATGATGTTTACAGTGACGCCGGAATTTGCCACCGGGATCTTTCTGATTCTCATTGTGGCGGTTTGGCTCAAACTGGTCCCTGGTGCGACGGTCTTCGGTGAGAAGGCCCCCTGGGAACGACCGGATATGCTGATCTTGCCTGTGCTGACGTTGACACTCATTGAGCTGGGATACATTCTTCGGATTACCCGGGCAAGTATGGTGGAGGTGATGAAGTCGCCTTACATCCGCACCGCCTTTCTCAAAGGCTTGCCGTACCGTCGCATCATCTTCAAGCACGCCGTGCGCAATGCCTTGATGGCGCCGATCACGGTGATCATGCTCCACGTCAACTGGTTGATGGGAGGAATCGTTATCGTGGAGGTGGTCTTCGGCTACCCGGGCCTGGGCAAATACCTGCTGGACTCGGCCCTATTCAAGGACATAAACGCCCTGGAAGCAGGGGCCATGGTTCTCGTCACCATTGCTGTGGGGACACAGCTGGTGGCTGATATTATCTACACATTTCTGAATCCGCGCATTCGGTATACGTAAAGCGATATGACATGTGGGATCTAGGATGTGAGATGTGTGTGGGCAAGGTGATAATCCCACATCTTACGCCACACATCTGGCTTAGACACCATCATCATAAGGAAAAGAGATGGCCGTGAGTAAAGAGGTGAGTGCCAGTAATGAGGTGGTGGTCAGCCCGGGTCGCCTCAGGCGACTATGGGAAGGACTTTCCATCCTCTTTGCCTCCAAAACCGCGATGGTGGGACTGGTGATTGTCCTGTTCTGGGTGTTCGTGGCGGTTTTTGCGCCGTTTCTGACACCTTACACGCCTCTGGAGCAAGACTGGAAAGCTCCGAATCATGGGCCAACAAGCAAGCACATCTTGGGCACGGATGAACTAGGACGAGATCTTTGGTCTCGTCTGATTTACGGAGCGCGACTGGTTCTAGTAGTTCTGCCAATATCGGAAGACGTCTGGCTTCCCGGGGGGACTGCCCTCTGGGGAGTGTTGGTGGCCCTGCTCGTCGGGACCACCCTTGGGTTAATCGGTGGCTACCATGGTGGGTGGATTGATGAGATCACCATGCGTCTTCTGGACGCCATGATGGCCATTCCGGTGATCCTTCTCTATTTACTGATCATGGCAGCTCTAGGAGCATCAGCGGTGAACGTGGTGATCGCCATCACCATTGTGGGAACCCCCGGTATTGCCAGGCTGGTTCGGAGCCTTACCCTCGATATTCGCACGCGGGAGTACATCAGGGCTGCAGAGACCAGAGGAGAGAGCCCCTGGTACATCATGTTCGTCGAAATCCTCCCCAATGCACGTGGACCTATCATTGTAGATGCCATGCTGCGTGTGGGCTACGCCATCTTCGCCATGGGAACTTTGGGGTTCCTGGGGTTAGGCTTGCCTCCCCCCTCCCCAGATTGGGGAAGTATGGTGGCCAAAGGAAGAGAGTTCATTTTGGCGGGTAGCCCTTGGGCCGCTTTGTGGCCTTCTGTGGCCATCGCCTCACTGGTGGTGGGATTAAATCTGTTAGCGGACGGTTTACGGGAAGAATCCATGAGATATCAATAGAGCCGTTCATCCGGTGCGCCCGTTGGACGGTTTGCCGGTGATGATCCTTTAGAATAATTGTGAAAGGTGTTTAAACCGGGCAGTCACGATTTACTGGGACAGATCAGAACCAGGGATGTCTGACGGGCTAAACAGGCTAAGCCGACTCCATCCCGCTTTTGCCGGGTCTGGGACGGCCGGACAGACAAACCAGCAAAACCAGAATCGCCACGGACAACCGACTGAGTGGAGACTGATAACCAATGAACGGGGTCGTTGATACACAACAAGGAATGGTGGTCGAGGTTGACAACCTCAGTATATCCTACGAAACCCGCAAAGGTGATGTTGAGGCTGTGCGGAACGTATCCTTCTCGGCGAAAGAAGGTCAGACCATCGGTCTAGTGGGCGAGTCAGGCTGCGGCAAGAGCACCATTGCCTACGGGATCGTAAACTTTCTTGGACCCAACGGCAAGATTGTAGACGGGAGCGTACGTTTTCAGGGTAGCGAGCTAGTCGGCCGCTCCCAGGAAGAACTCAAGAGGCTTCGAGGGGACAGAATTGCCATGGTGTTTCAGGATCCCATGCAGGCTTTGAATCCTGCGGTTCGTCTCGGTGAGCAGCTTGCCGAGGTCCTGACCTGCCACCATCCGATCTCCAAAGAAGAGGCTTGGGAGCGCTCCATAGAGATGTTGAAGCGGGTTTACATGCCCGATCCCGAAAACGTGATGCTTCGACACACCCACCAGATATCGGGTGGCCAGCAGCAGCGAGTTGTGATTGCCATGGCGATGCTCAACAACCCCGCCCTACTGATCATGGATGAGCCCACCACCGCTTTGGACGTTACGGTTGAGGCCGCCGTGCTGGATTTGATTGAAGAGCTGAAAAACGAATTCAGAGCGGCCAATATTTTTATCACCCACAATCTGGGGGTAGTCGCTCGGGTCAGTGACTACCTCTGTGTGATGTACGCCGGTCAAATGGTGGAGCGCGGCCCGTTGCGAGAGCTGTTCAAGAACCCTCGTCACCCCTACACCATGGGGTTGATGGCCTGCGTACCTCGGCTCGGCGAAAGCAAATGGGAATCTCTCCTCAATCCTATCAGAGGTCGTGTGCCGCCACCGGCGGAGAGACCGAAGGATGAGTGTGTGTTTGCGCCCCGTTGCGACTATGCCACCGACAAATGTCGGGAGGCATGCCCGGACCTCACCGAAGTGTCAGCGGAGCATTTCGCTCGCTGTGTTTACGCCCAGGCAATCGAGAGCCGGCCGAAGACTTCCAGAAGGCGTCAGCGAGCAGTTGAAGAGGGTGAACCCTCCTCAGAATCTCCTGACGATGCCCTTCTCAATTTCGAGGCGCTCAAGGTCTACTATCCACAAGAATCCAACTCGGTGGTCAGTTTATTCGGCCTTGGCGAGAAGAAGTTTGTCAAGGCGGTAGATGATGTGAGTGTCAGGGTGTCGCGGGGCCGCACCCTTGGCATCGTAGGCGAGTCGGGTTGCGGCAAATCCACCTTGGTCAAGGGAATTATCGGTTTGGAACCGGTGACGGACGGCCAGTTGGAGTTCTTGGGTATAGACGTCAACCAGACGGTCTCGGCACGAGATTCAAAGCTCATTCAGGAAATGCAAATGGTCTTCCAAAATCCCGACTCCACCCTGAATCCTTCTTACTCCGTTGGTCATCAGATCGCCCGGCCCGCCAAGAGATTCAAGACGGTTTCCAAGGATCAGGTCAAGAGTGAAGTGGTCCGGCTCCTCAAGGCCGTGCGGCTTCCTGCCGAGTACTACGACCGGTTACCCCGACAGCTGAGTGGCGGAGAAAAGCAGCGTATCGGTATAGCCCGTGCCCTGGCCAGTCGCCCTGATCTGATCATTTGCGATGAGCCCGTCTCCGCTCTTGATGTGTCGGTCCAAGCGGCCGTAATCAACCTGCTGCTGGAGATTCAGCAGGTGTTTGGCTCCGCCATGATCTTTATCGCTCACGATCTGAGCGTAGTCCGTTTCTTTTCTGACGATATTGCGGTTATGTATCTGGGGCAAATCATAGAGATCGGGCCGGCCGAGGCAATCTATGCCCCTCCTTATCACCCTTACACTGAAGCATTGCTGTCTGCGGTTCCAATTCCAGATCCTGACGCCGAGCAAAAGGAAATTCGTTTGAGCGGCAATGTACCCAGTGCCCTAAACCCACCCAGCGGCTGTCGTTTCCACACCCGCTGTCCCCGGCGGCATGAGATGCTACCAGATGGTGGAAAAATCTGTGAAACTGAGGTCCCCCCTTGGCGAGAAACAAAGAGGCATCGGATTCTCTGCCACATCCCCTTGGAAGAGCTTGAAAGGGTGGATCCTGTTGTCCACGAGGCAGCCTCGTAGGCAACGGTGGTCAGTTCTTATTTTTGAACTTGTTTACTCTGCTTTGAATAGCCAGCCATTGATCCTCGGGAATCGGCGTTGGCTGGTGAGTTTCGAGGATTTCAAGGAGCCGTTGCCTAGCACGGCCCAGGAGGCTGAGGCTTCCCGATTCCTGCCATTGTTCATAACCCGTGCGGCTGATGAGCTTGGGTCGCCACTGGGTCGATCGGAAGTGCTTGTAGGTGTGATCATGGGTTAGGAAATGGCCTCCCGGACCAACTTCCCGGATGACATCCAAACCCAGCATCTCATCGTTCACTGATATACCTTTTTGGAGCCGTCGCATCTGGTCGATTATCTCATCCATTATCACAATCATCTCCAGGCTTCCTGTGCGGCCGAAGTCAAGGTAGCCCACGTCGTGATTCAGGTTTGCCCCCGCCATGGTCGAGAGGAACGTGATCAGGGCGGCCTCCAAGGCAGCCTGGCCGTCGGGAATTTGCGAATCGCTGGTGCCGGCATAGCCCCAACTGGGGAGATTGTAGTAATGGCTCATTTCAATTGCCGCTACGTAACCGAGATAGTATTCTGGAGCGTTATATGAGCTCTGGCTCGAGGCCATGTCCATCACTGCGGGCCCCATACCCATGAGAAAGGGTGCCCCTTCTGCCTTCAACTGATGTAAGACCAATCCGCAGAAGCACTCCGCCAACCCCTGGGCTACATGTCCGGCGATGGTTATGGGAGCTGTGGCCCCGGCGAGAGGAGCTGGCGAGTATACAACTGGAAAACTCTTCTCAGCGCAAAAGAGCAGTTTGTCCAGGCTAAAAAATGGATGTTTCAGGGGGCTGATTGGTTCGACGTACTGGATCATGTAGGGTTTAGAACGAAGCTCCTCTTCTCCGCCTCTAAGGCTCACAGCGATTTCCCACATCTCCCTCAAGTCGTCCCGGCTCTCGGCCGTCGTAACAATGGGTTTTGTGGAGTTTTCAACCATAGCTTGAAAACTTTCGAGATAGGCCCGTTGTGGGATTACGTCTGTGGGATGGGCACAAGACATGATGAAGTCTATATTGGGGAGTGCGTCGCAAAGGCGGGCCGCTCGCCTCACATCGTCGAGGACAGAATCTCGTCGGGCCATGGTCTGTCCATCCAGTGAAAAGAGAAGATCGGAGCCGGTACCGAAGTAAGAGCGACGACCTCCGAGATCCATGACATGGTTGCCTTCACGGTCATAAATGGGAATATTGCGGGGAGCACTCTGTAAGGCCTTATCTAGCAAAGAGCCGGGAATCTTAATCACGTCATCTTTTTCGACTTTACAGCCACCTTTCTTCAAGAGAGCTACGGCCTCATCATGGAGAATCTGCATTCCAATATCCTCCAGAATCTCCATTACAGCATGTTGGATCCGGGCTTTATCAGCTTGAGAAAGAAAACGCAGAGCGGGTCTCTGAGACAACTGATTTGCAATCACGGTAATGTCCTTTCATTTTGCGAGCACGACGAACTGGATTTTATGCGGCGGGCTATTAAGATGATGAACATATGGATGGTGCATACTGGCAGAGATCCAATTCTCTCAACTTCTGTTCAGTAGGTCTTCCAAACTGATCCCAGCCCATGACCTCATAGAATTCTTGTTTCATCGGTTCCATCCATTCAAAAGGCTGAGACGGCTCTCTGCCGAAGTTGTATTCTTTATCAAAGAACATGTCTGGCAGACGATCATCAGCGCTACTAACTCCATGCAGCACATTGAATAGCCTTTCCATATTGACGAGTCTTTCTCCAGTCTCAAACAGCATCTTAGCGTCCACAGGCTCACCGGTCAGTGCTGCGGCCAAATCAGCCTCGTATTCTAGGTCAAAAGCTCGGATTAAGGACAGTGCGGGCACCTTGCAAAGCCCCAGGCAATCTAAAACGAGATTGACGAGCATGGACCGTCTAACCAGTTGGGCTTTTCCATGGATAGAATTGAGTTTTACCGCTTCCGCCGTTCCGAACTCTCTGGCTGCTGTGTCCGGTGACCATCCGTATTCCAGGGTAGCGAAAACATCATTGAAGTCTGCGCCGCGGCTGGAGACGGTGTATCCCAAAGCTGTCCCGATGATGTGGTAAGGATGATAACCAGCCAGTTCCAGCCCTTTAACATGCGGGGCATATCGTTCAGCCCCTCGTCCGATGATGTCTGCGGCCCTCCGGACTCCTTTGGCGAGAACCGCGCCCAATGCGTCACCATAAACCATTTGACGGATGAGGGTTTCCATTGCTTCCGCGTTTCCCCACGACAAGTCTATGCCACCGGTACTTTCAGGGGTAAGGATTCCCCTCTCGTAAAGGTCCATGGCAAAAGCAATGGCACTGCCTGCGGAAATATTGTCGATTCCCAACCGGGAACAGAGGTTGTCCAGCCGAACGACTGTCTCCAGATCGCTCAAGGCGCACTTGGAGCCCAGGGAGATCATGGGCTCGAATTCGAAACGTGCTGCGCTTGCACTACCATCCCCAAATTGAAGCTCTGCTTTGCATTGAATTGGGCACTTGTTGCAGCCTCGAGATCGAATGACATATTTTCGCAGCTGTTTTCCATCCAACGAATCCACCGCTTCAAAACGGTTTTGCCGGTAATTGCGCGTCGCCAGTATGCCCATGTCGTCGGCCCATTTCACATAACCGGTGCCTCCATAAGTAGATAAGGTTTCAAATTGGGGAGAGCTCCTCATCTGCTGGACGTAGTTTCTGACTGCCTGGCGTTCGTTGGACGATGTCTCATTTTTAGGCCGTTTCTGTCCCCTTGCCACAATTGCTTTGAGGTTTTTGGATCCCATGACCGCGCCCATGCCGGTGCGTCCGGCGGCATGATCGAGATCAGACATGATACAGGCAAAAAGGCAGCCATTTTCTCCCCCTGGCCCTATGGCCAGAATCTTCAGGTCCTCGTCTCCCAACTCCTCCTTGAGACGCCGATCCGTATCCCAAGTATCTAGACCCCACAGGTTCTGCGCGTTTCGCGTTTCCACCGTATCTCTATCGATCCAGAGGTAGACAGGTGTCGGGGCCCGGCCTCGAATAACCAGGCTTTGAATTTCACATGAGCGCAGTTTGGCACCAAAACCCCCGCCTACGTTGGAGCTGCCCAGTATGCCTGTCAGAGGCGAAAGGGCGTTGATGTGCAATCTTGAAGAAACAGGAGCTTCGGTGCCTGTGAGCAACCCGCAGGAAAGAGTGAGAATATTCTCCGAACCCATCGGGTTGATACGAGGGGGAATATGTTGATGGAGAAACCATACATTGAAACCCCGGCCTCCGAGGAATTGCCAAACCATTTCCTTAGGGTGTAGGGAGAAGGTCCATTTCCCCTTGCTTAGGTCCAAATCGAGAATCCGCCCGAACAGTGCCACGTAGCAACCTCCCCCCAAAATGAAAACCTACAGGCACTTCACAGAGAGCCTTAGCCCCGTCTGGGGATTGCTTATTTTGCATTTATCAGTTGCGGATGCTTCAAATCGCGTGCCACATTCTGAGAGGGTCGATGAGCTTTTTTGGATACCCAACATTTTGTATTTCCCTCTCCCTTTATTCCCGTCCGCCCCCCGCACCGTAAGCGGCATCTGCGACAGAGAAGGGGAAGCGAGTTGTCGGACAGCCTGTCAAAGGGGATTTTTCCCGAAGGGCCCCCAATACGACAGCATTGGGGATTAAAGGGACAAGGATATGGTAAGTAGCTGAATCCATTTTTTTATCCCTCACATTTTTCCTCCTCCATCCCCGCAAAGAGAGCGAGATTTTCCACCAGGGGGAGGAAATTGAGGTGTTTCCGGATGGGCAGTAACTACTACCTTCTAAATCACATTTATTCTTTTTCTTTGCGTTGTCAAGCCGGGCAAGAGAGAAGTTTCCCCAAAAACTGCCGTTTCATGTTGTTAGATTCAGGCCATTAGCGAGCCTGGGGGGGCATTCGTAAGTGAAAACGCGTTGATGGTATCTCTTCTGCCGTTGCGAGGCCACTCAGAAGAGACAACAGAAAAGGCATAGGGAAAGACTACTCCACAACGAGCAATTCGCGTCATTTGTGGCAGTGTACCTTTTGGGAAAGCACCAAATCTTCATGCAGGCCCTGGCTGGGCTGAGATAGGTAATGATAGGTTGCTCAGATGCTCGTTGTTTCGCAGCCTCCCCCTCTGCCTAAGATGCTTGACATTTTTGGGGAAACTCGTGGGGCAGGAGGGTAGGAGTTTTTTTCGGGCGGGCCATCGATATCTCGTTGACACGGCACGGGTTTTAAGATAATTGCCATGTAATTCAACCCACTACTGATAATGGTGAATTTGAGCCGTTTCGTACTCTCCCAGAAGATTCTCAACCGCTGTGACAGTTCTAGCCTGTTCGCGGGCTTAGGCCAGAGCTTCTGGCATAGCCTTTGCAATCTCGAATACCCCCAAGCTTTCAAGATTACAGTCTTAATCTAGTGTCCATCCGCAAATACCCCAATTTCTTCCCCCTTGACGGGGGAGGATTAAGGTGGGAGTGATCAAATAAATGGATTTTCAATCAGTTATCTTTCCCCCTCCCCTTTACCCTGTTAAATCCCTGCTTCGTAGGGGCCGCCACAGACGGAATTTAACAGGGTGAATTCCCTCCCGCCCCCGCCCCGCCCCGCAAGCGGGAACTGCGGCAAGCGGGATCTGCGACAAGCGGTATCTACGACATGCGGGATCTGCGACAGGGGAGGGGATGAGGAGTTTTTGGATGGACACTATCTCATTCAGCTTATTGCAGGACATTCTGACAGTATAAGCAAGAGAGATGGCAGGTCTCGTATGCTTTGAAAAGGGAGTTTCTATGGTTATTGTTGGCGAGAAGATCAATACGAGCCGAAAGAGCATCGCAGAAGCAGTGGAAGCGCAAGACGTTGACTTCATTAGCGAGGCAGCCCGGACTCAGGCAGAGGCCGGCGCCCACTACATTGACGTCAATGCTGGGACATTTTTGGATAAAGAAGTGGATTACCTGTGCTGGCTGGTTGAGGTCGTCCAGAACGCAGTGGACCTGCCGTTGTGTTTGGACAGTCCCAACCCCAAGGCGCTCGCCGAGGCGATCAAACATCACCGTGGCGAGCCGATGATCAATTCTATTTCGCTGGAAAAAGAGCGATTGCGGGCCCTTCTCCCTGTGGTCACCAGTCAACCTTGTTCCGTGATCGCTCTTTGTATGGCTGAAACATCAATGCCCAGCACCGTCGAAGAAAGAGTTGAAGTTGGGGCAGAGATCATCAGAAGACTGACCAGGGAGGGAATTCCTCTTGAGAAGATCTATGTGGATCCTTTAGTGCAGCCCGTTTCAGTTGATACTCGCATGGGAACAGCCGTTCTCGGAGGCATGAACCAAATCATGAACGGTTTTCCAGGCGTGAACACCATTTGTGGTCTGTCCAATATTTCTTTCGGTCTTCCATTGCGCAGCCTCATCAATCGTCATTTTCTTGCTCTTTGTATGGCGCAGGGTTTGTCTGCCGCCATTTTGGACCCGACTGACAAACAATTGATGGCGACACTACTTTCGGTTGAACTGCTTCTTGATCGAGACGAATATTGCGGGAATTTCATTGAGGCTTATCACGATGGGCGTATCGGGGCGTCCAGCTGAAGGCTTATGGTCGAACGGAGAAGACGATCCACCAAGGCTTAGAAGATGTCTGAGGTGAGATACGGGATCTGGGATGTGAGAAGAGAGAGGGATGCGTGGGCCGCAGATCTCTCTTGCACATCTGTTATTTCCTTGCATGCTTTGCAGTGAAAAGCCAACTCAAGGGAGGATATGATGAGTGATTTTCAACCGTTGATGGAAGCTGTGATCAAAGGTGACATCCAGACGGC
>CP070692.1:1549737-1566832 GCA_020353215.1 Deltaproteobacteria bacterium | reverse complement strand
CCCCCCTCCCTGTTCCCCGTTCCTGCAGAACGGGGCCAGGGGCTCCCCGAGCCACAGCCGGGGAAGTGGCACAGACCTTCCGCAGTCACTCTAAAGAGACACCAAGAAAGGCAGAGGGGACGGCTGCGAAACAACGAGCATCTGAGCAACCTGCCTTTGCCTATCTCAGCCCGGCTAAGGCCGGCATGAAGATTTGGCGCTTTCTTAATCCGGGACATTGCCATAAAATGGCGCAAAATTGCTCGTTGTGGAGCAGCCTGCTCCGAAGTCCGGGCCCATGACCTTTTTGGGGAAAGTCCTGTTTCGGTCCTTCTTGACACAGAGACCAAGTGAGACTTAAAATCTAGACTTTTAGTATTCAACCCCACCTGACTATGATTGTGGGCAACCTGGTGATCCAGCACGGAACATGTCATGAAGTTTCTCCTCAGTGTTCTGGGAATGGTGATGATTCTAGAAGGCCTTCCGTACTTTGCCTTTCCTGACCGGATCAAGGTATGGCTGATTCGGGTCAGCGAAATGCCGGCGGTCCGTTTACGGGCCTTTGGTTTCACAGCCATGTGTGTTGGGATGGTTCTCGTCTATCTCGGCCAGCGAAGCAACCTCTTTTGACCCAACTTCCACGACCGGAAATACCGCGGGCGAGCTTTGGGATGGAGAACAACGCACTGCGACCTGGCTAAATCTGTTGACTTCAAACCGCAACTGTGCTTATCTTTCGTGGCTTATTATCAGGCCTTGACGGAATGGGTCCATGTATTGTCTGGATGATTATCAATATGAGCTGCCAACGGAACTCATCGCACAAGTACCGGCCGAGAGGCGGGATGAGTCCCGAATGATGGTCGTAAGGCGAGCCGACGGCAGCATTGAACACAGGAGTATCGCGGACCTGGAACGGTACCTTGTGGCAGGGGATCTGCTGGTGGTAAACGATACTCGCGTGGTGCCAGCTCGGTTGATGGGGCAAAAGGACTCTGGCGGGCGGGTTGAGTTACTGGTGTTGCATCCTGCCACTGAGCCGGGACCTTGCCGCTGCCTTATCAAGGCAAGCAAAGCTCCGCAAACGGGAACACTTCTTCACTTCCGTGATGGAATTGTGGCGCGGGTCTGTGAGCGGGTTGTTGAAGGGCACACCGTGGTCGAGTTTCTGAGCAGCCAACCTCTATTGGAGATTCTAGAGAAGGTGGGGCGCGTTCCGTTGCCCCCATACATCAAGCGAAACGGTGACCCCGTCGACGTGGACGATGCCAGGGCCTATCAGACTGTTTACGCCACTAAGCCTGGAGCAGTGGCCGCGCCTACGGCAGGTTTGCATTTCAGCGAGGCCCTTCTGTCAAGGCTGCAGCAGAAGGGAGTAGCCCTCAGTGGGCTAACGTTGCACGTGGGTCTTGGCACTTTCGAACCGGTTCGCCAAGCAGACGTTCGCAAGCACCGGTTGCACGAGGAGTTCTTTGATATTCCAGCTGAAACTGCCGAAGCCGTCAATCGGACCAAGCAGAATGGCAAGCGCGTTGTAGCAGTGGGTACTACGACAGTGAGGGCCTTGGAGTTTGCTTCTTGCTGCGGCGGGGTCAAGCCAGGGAGTGGTTGGTGTGATCTTGCAATCTACCCCGGCTATCGCTTTCAGGTTATCGACGCCCTGCTCACTAACTTCCACCTTCCGCGTTCAAGCCTGATCCTACTTGCGTCTGCTTGGGCTGGCCGTAGCCTGTTGCTCAAAGCATATGCTGAGGCGGTTCGCTGGCGATACCGATTCTACAGTTATGGCAATGCCATGTTCATCGAGTAATCCCTGCTGTGGAGTTCCACCTCTGGAAGCAAGACAAAGACATTGGCGCCCGTTTGGGAGAAATATGGACATCCCATGGTGTCGTGCAAACACCGGTTTTCATGCCGGTGGGTACGAGGGGCACGGTAAAGGGGCTGACCCCAGAGGATTTGCACTCTCTTGGTGCCGAGATCTTGTTGGCCAATACCTACCACCTCTGGTTGCGGCCGGGTGCGGATCTGGTACGGGCAATGGGAGGCCTCCGCAGGTTCATGCACTGGGATGGGCCATTGCTCACAGACAGTGGAGGCTATCAGGTATTCAGCCTGGCGCCAACTCGTGAGATTGGCGAAGATGGAGTAGTGTTCCAATCGCATCTGGACGGTTCGCGTCATTTTCTTACTCCGGAAGGGGTGATACGAATTCAGGAAGCACTCGGAGCCGACATTATCATGTGCCTTGATGAATGCACCCCCTACCCGGCTGGCCGTGACTACGTGCAGGCTTCCATGGAACGGACTTTGCGGTGGGCCCGGCGCTGTAAGCAGGCGCATACAGGCAACGAACAGGCGTTGTTTGGCATCGTCCAGGGAGGCATGTACGAAGAGCTCAGACGAGCGTGTGTCGAGGGTTTGGTGGAAATGGATTTTGCAGGATATGCTCTGGGTGGCCTTAGCGTTGGGGAACCCAAAGAGGCAATGATGGAGGTGGCGCGGGGCGCCCTACCGCAGCTACCGAACGACAAACCTCGATACGTGATGGGCGTCGGCACGCCTGAGGACCTAGTGGAGTTGGTGGGCTCGGGCGCGGATATGTTCGATTGCGTTCTTCCCACTCGTAATGCTCGCAACGGCATGCTCTTCACCAGTGGGGGTCGTATCGTAATAAAGAACCGGCAGCACAGGGATGAAGATATGGCCATTGATGAGCACTGTTCATGCTACACCTGCCGGCACTACTCCCGCGCTTACCTGCGTCATTTGTTTATGTCCAAGGAAATCCTGGCCTATCGACTCAACACTATTCATAACCTTTGGTATTTCTTGGAGTTGATGCGTCAAATGCGAAGGGCAATAGCGGGAGGTGCATACAAGGAGTTCAGACAACACTTCTATCAACAGCGACGAGTGCAGACCGGAAGCTGAACCATGAGGCTGCAAACCCACACCGGTAAGAATCTCGCGCAGGCGGGACTCGCCCGATAGTCCGCCATGGGCGGGAACGCACCGCAGCTCGTTTTACCTCGCTGTTGGTCTGTAACATTAGAGTAAACGCTGACGATGGTGGATGGTCCGGACCGTGAACCGGGACTGTCCCAATCGAAGGTGATTCCCATCAGCACAAGGAGGCGTTTCATGGACTGGACAGGCATTGCATATGCCCTGGGTACTGGAGGAGGCGCGGGCGGTGGCCAAGGGGGAGGGTTCGCGGCCATGGTGCCGCTGCTTTTAATGTTTGCCATTTTCTACTTTCTGCTCATTCGACCACAGCAAAAGAAACAGAAAGTGCACCGCGCGCTGCTTTCCGATCTGAAGAAAGGCGATATGGTGGTTACCGTTGGCGGTCTCCATGGCAAGATTACTGGGCTCACGGATACGGTGGTCACCCTGGAAATCACAGAGAAGGTCCGGGTAAAAGTGGGACGTAGCTATATCGCCGGTATGGTCTCCAAAGAGCAGGACACCAAGAAATAGGACGGTTCAGGAGGGATGTTGTCCAGCCCGGATAATTCACGCATCGGCTATTCCGACCGCGGATATGACCGTACTTCCGGGCGTCCTCGGGTCTTCCTTTGCTCGGCTCCCTGCGACTACGCTCCCTGAGAGAAGCTCCCGGAGACAAGCTCGGGACACGCGGGACAGGCGGGATAGGCTGGACAGGCCGGACAAGTTCACTCCGCCACGTACTGTTCAAGTACTCCTCGGCTGAGCACACCGGGCCAGGAGGGACTGGAGATCGAATTAACCAGAGGGTAAGAAAAGGAGAGGGATAGCGTGAAGGAACTGAAATGGCGAGCGGCGCTGGTGATGGGGGTAATGGTGGTGGCGCTCATCTATCTGCTCCCAACGCTGAGCAAAGAGCTGCCTGCGTGGTGGACGAAATTCTTTCCCAGCGACAGAATCCACCTCGGACTTGACCTCCAGGGTGGGATGCACCTGGTTCTCGAGGTTGAGAATGACAAGGCCGTGGAAAACACGGTGGAGCGGTTGGCTCAGGAAATCAAGGAAGAACTCGGCACTGCCCATCTGCGCTTCCGTCGTGTGGAGCGGCAGAATGGAAACCGGGTGCGCCTACTGCTACCTAAAGGCCAGGACTGGCAGCGGGTGAAGACACTTCTCGAGGACAAGTTCCCTTTGCTGGAAGTTGTTTCCCAAAATGTCACCGAGGATCAGATCCAGGTCTTTCTTGAGCTAGAGGCGGATCAGGTCCGTCACATCAAGCGGCTCGCCGTGGATCAGGGTCTAGAGACGATCCGAAACCGCATTGATCAATTCGGCGTAAGCGAACCGGATATCCGAACCCAAGGTGAAAACCGTATTCTGATCCAGCTGCCCGGCATTAAGGATCCACAGCGGGCAATAGACCTCATCGGCAAGACTGCCATTTTGGAATTCAAGCTGGTAAATGAGAACAAAAGCGCGGAAGAGGCTCTCAGAGGAAAAGTTCCTCTTGGGAGCAAGATCTATTATAGCCGTCAGGTGGACCCGGTCACGGGTCAGGTCCGTCGCAACGCCTACCTGCTCAAGGATCGCACCTTGCTTACTGGCGAGTATCTGACCAACGCTGAGGTGCGCATTGACAGCCAATTCAACCGTCCCTACGTGGCGATCAGTTTTGACGATCGAGGTGGAAAAATCTTCGAGCGCCTTACCGGCGAACACGTCAAAGAACGGCTAGCCATTGTGCTGGACGGCAACGTCTATTCCGCGCCGGTGATCCAAGACCGCATCAGTGGGGGAAACGCGGTCATCGAGGGTCAGTTCACCATGGAAGAAGCCAAAGACCTGGCCGTAGTGCTGCGTGCCGGCTCTTTACCGGCTCCGGTAAAGATTCTTGAAGAGCGGACAGTGGGACCATCCCTAGGAAAAGATTCCATCCGCAAGGGGCTGTTTTCCATGGCTGTGGGCGGTTTGGTGGTGGTGGTATTCATGCTGGTGTACTACGGTGGTTCAGGTATTATCGCCGACCTGGCCTTAGTCCTCAATATCGTTTTAATAATGGCTGGATTGGCTGCATTTGGCGCTACTCTGACCCTGCCGGGAATTGCCGGCATTATTCTCACCATCGGCATGGCGGTGGATGCCAACGTCTTGATTTTTGAGCGGGTACGTGAGGAGCTCAGACTGGGTAAAACTCCGAGAGCAGCTCTGGACGGTGGTTATAGCAAGGCCACCCTTACTATTTTGGATGCTAACGTTACCACTCTGATTGCCGCCGTGGTACTGTTCCAGTTTGGCACTGGTCCGGTGCGGGGATTTGCCGTGACTCTCAGCCTAGGTATCATCGCCAGCATGTTTACTGCGATTTTCGGAACCAGGTTGGTGTTCAATTACTTGCTCCAGAAAAGGCGACTGAAGAAGTTGAGCATATAGGTATTTTCACGGCGACGAATCCGAAAGCAGACACGGGCAATGAACCCGAACGTTGCAGACCGATGTGAGACATGTAATGTGCGTTGTCGGTCAACAAGACGATCAAGTGATTTGATCTTAAATCTCGTATTGCAGATCCACATCCCAAGAGTTGTTTCAGATCGGGGCAATCGGTTCTGAGACCTTAGTCACAGGAAGTTCTAGGTTCGGAAAATTGACCAGCGTGAAGACAGAACTTGGTGAACGGAAAATCTATTGAGAGGCTAAGAGAGCAAAAATGGAATTCATCAAACCGGACATCGATATTGACTTCGTCGGTCGGCGCAAGATCGCCTTTCTTCTATCGCTAGGGATGATCCTCATTGGCCTTGCTGCCCTCCTCTGGCGTGGAACAAGTCTTTACGGTATCGACTTTGCCGGGGGAACCGTGATTCAGGTGAGATTCAGCAATCCTACCTCCGCCGCGGAAATCAAAGAGGGACTCAGGAACGTCGGTCTGGAACGAAGCGCTGTCCAGCGCTTCGGAGGTGAAGGGGAGAGCTCGTTCCTTATCCGTACCGATATTTCTCGATCGGAGTTGGCCAATCTCAGCCAGGAGGTGCGGCAGAGCCTCGAACAGGTCTACGGGAAAGACGAGGTTGTCATAGAGCGGGTAGAAATGGTGGGGCCTAAAGTAGGTCAAGATTTACGCCAGAAAGCGCTTTTGGCCATTTACTACGCCCTGCTCTTTATCGCTATCTACATATCCGGAAGATTTGAAGTCAAGTGGATGCCGGCTCTGATCATGGCCGGAGCATTGATACTGGGGGTGTATATCCTCCGGACAGTGGGGATGAGCATTCCAATGCTCATACTAGCAGCGCTGGTTATCACAATGGCCTGCTGCTGGGTCCTCAGGCTCAAATACGCCCTGGGAGCGGTGACCGCCCTTATTCACGATGTGATGATTACCGTGGGCGCTTTCGCCATTACCAACAAAGAATTCGATCTCACCGTGGTAGCCGCCTTGCTGACCATTATCGGGTACTCCTTGAATGACACTATTATTGTGTTCGACCGTATTCGGGAAAACCTACGTTCGGCTAGGCGTCGCGATTTTTCCGAGGTGGTCAACTCCAGCATCAATCAAACCCTCAGCCGGACTATTCTAACCTCTGGCACTACCCTGGTTGTGGTCACCGCTCTGTTCATTCTGGGTGGCGCGGTAATACATGACTTTGCATTTGCCTTGATCATCGGCGTGGTGGTGGGTACCTATTCTTCTATTTTTGTGGCGAGTCCAGTGCTTATCGCCTGGGAAGCCAGGTTTGCAGGCGCGCGAGTCCGGGCTGGAGCGCGGAGGTAAGCCGACAAAACCACACAGCGTGGAGCGAGGAGAGCACAAGACCTTTCTTTTGCGAAAAGACGGACCTGTGGCGTGGGATGGCATTGCACCATAGGATCGACAGCCAATGGACTGAGCTCTTTCAATCTCGATTTCTCCGAGTATGGGTCTTCCATTTAAAAACAGGTATGGTTCTTGCTATTTCACCTAAAGTTGACACGTGGAGAGAATACGTGTAGTCATCACAGGTTAGAACGAGAATCAGAACAGAGAAGGTGTCAGAGAATCTGCTTCCCCGAACAAAAGAGAGGGCAGCCGTGAAGAGTAAGATTCTTGTCTGGATATTGGCCACCATCTCGGTGCTGGCTGTTGCACGAGTCTCACGCGTGAAGGCTCAAGGGGAGAACCTTTCCGACACGGTGAAGAAGGAAACATACATCCATGTGGTGGTTAAAGGTGACACCCTGTGGGACATTTGTGACGGACTCTACGGTGATCCGTGGGTTTGGCCCAAGGTTTGGAAGTTGAATGCCCACATCACAAATCCTCACTGGATTTACCCCGGCACCCAATTGCGAGTGTACTACGAGGTGCCGAAACCCACAGCGACCTTGCCGGTTGTTGAGGAGGCAGCCCCAGTGCTACCGCCGCCTCCGCCGCCTCCACCACCACCGCCACCCCCCAAAGCCCCCACGATTACCTACAAGGAGATTGATCAGGTGGGCTTTATCACCCCGGACAAGCCACCCGATGTGGGTTTGGTTGTGGGAGAAATAAACCAAAAGGTTCTCGTTGGGATGTCTGATGAGGTATTCGTGCAGTTCCGAGAACCTGGACAGGCAAGAGCGGGAGATCACTACTTCATTTTCAGGACCTCGGACCTCATTTACCACCCAATCACCGACAAACGGGTGGGTTACCTCAATACCATTCGAGGCATACTAAGAATTCAGGAGGTGGCTCCCGATCATGCAAAGGCCGTGATTGTCACTTCCTTCGACCCCATAATCGCAAGCGACAGGTTAATGCCGTACGAGAAGCGGTCTGAGGAGATTGTAATCCAAGCGGCCACCGAGCCCAAAGAAGGAACGATCGTTCTGTCTGAAAGGCATCAGTACCTCATGGGCGATCATCAAATTGTCTTCATCGATCTCGGTGAGGACCAGGAGATCAAGGTGGGAAACCGCTTCCAAGTTTTTCGACGCGCCAGGGCGAAGAAATACCTCGTCCGGGGAGATTCTGACCTCATTGTCAGAGATCAACCCATCGGCGAGGTCCTGGTGTTGTTGGTGGAAAAGGAAACGGCCACGGCTCTGGTAACCCAATCCGATATAGAGTTCATTCCGGGGGAGCGTGTTCGGCTCAAAACCGAGAACTGACCACACGAATGTAGCGAAGGACGCGGCGGGCCATGGAGCTGGAAGCCCAGCTTGCATGGCCCCTTTTTTAGGCAGTCTAAGGTCGACCCTGACGTTGCAAACCTGTACCGAGGCAAAACGCACCAGGGTGCGCCAGATGTGCTCTCGCGTAGTCTCGGGTAGGTCGAAGCGTACTTGACCGTAGGTGAGATTCTGGACGGGGCGAGCAAGTTCGTCCCGCCAAGGGCGGGACTCTGGTGCGAGTTTACCGGTTTTGGCCAGTAACAGGTTGCAACGTTAGAGTTCAAGTGCGAAAGCCGTAAATCTGCAGGTCGATAGCATGGACACGGATCCTGGTTGGTTGGCACTATCGCTGGTGTCTGGTGTGGGTGCAAAGACATTTCACCGGCTGATTCGGCGGTTCGGTAGCCCCGAAAACGTTTTCAAAGCACCCCGGCGACACCTGGAGCAGGTGCCCGGGTTGACAAAACGCACGATAGATGCCATCAGGTCTTTTCCGCGGGAAGAGGCTGCCGCGAAGGAGATGGCCCGGCTGAGTGGGCTCGACATTCACGTAGTTCGCTGGGGTGCAAAGGAATATCCCGACTATCTAGCCAATATTGCCGATCCGCCAGCGCTGATCTATGTGAAGGGCAACCTAATCCAGGAGGATGAGCGGGCTGTGGCCGTGGTAGGAGCCCGGCGCGCATCGGCCTACGGGCTGGCCGTCTGCAAGAAACTCACCCGAGATCTGGCATGGCAAGGTTGGACTGTTGTCAGTGGCATGGCTCGGGGCATCGACAGTGCGGCCCATCAGGGTGCCCTGGCAGGAGGCGGTAGAACGCTGGCTGTCCTGGGAACCGGTTTGGACGTGATCTATCCCGCCGAAAACAACGAACTCTATCATCGAATTGCGGCCTCGGGAGCGGTGATAAGCGAGTTTGCATTGGGTACTCCACCAGAGCCGGGGAACTTTCCGGTACGCAATCGACTCATCAGCGGACTCGCTTTGGGTGTGGTGGTGGTGGAGGCCACGGCGAAGAGCGGTTCCTTGATCACTGCCAGACTGGCGTTGGAGCAGGGGCGCCAGGTGTTCGCGGTCCCCGGCCCCGTTGATCGACAAGGGGTTGCAGGACCACACCGTTTGATCAAGGAAGGTGCCAAACTGGTGGAACGGGCTGAAGACATTGTTGAGGAACTCCTGCCCATGGTCAGCCACAGACCAGAGGTTGGGATGGTCGAGACAGAAGCGACGCTGCCCGGTCCCGATCCTATTCTGGATGAGAACGAGCAGAAGGTTTGGGACATCCTTGGCATGGAACCGCTTCACATGGATGACATAGCGCGCCAGTTGGATTTCAGCCTACCCCAAACCGCTGAGCATCTCTTGCGTCTGGAGATTAAGGGATTGGTCAAACAATTGCCCGGAACCTTTTTCGTACGGGATTTTAGCGACTAGGAAGGTTTCAATCAATTGGTGGGTTGGCTGAGCGAATGTCGGACACATCCTTGCTGGAGCAAATATCCAGTGACCCTTTTTTTCCTCTGACGGCCCGTAGACGGGGGTTAGTTAGTGGGTCACTCAATTGTGTTCCGCATCCAAAACTAAGGCCTGCGGGCGTAAAATGGTCAAAGTTGTTTGTTGACCAAGGACGGATCTCTCAAGGATCGAAACAGGACATGGCTCCCAAGTCGCAGGAGCCGCCGGTCTTGATTAAGCAGTTTGCATCGGTTAGTTTGCGGACGAGAATAAGGCTTGGAACTCATCTGGATACGAACAGGAAACGAATAGCTGAGGACTCTTCATGGGCAAGTCACTGTTGATTGTGGAATCTCCCACTAAAGCGCGAACGCTGAATCGATATCTGGGTGATCGCTTCGATATTAAGGCCTCCGTGGGGCACATAAAAGATCTTCCCGAGAATGAACTTGGAATCGATATTGAACATGAATTCGAGCCGCACTATCAAATTATCAAGGGCAAGGAAAAGATTATTCGCGAGCTAAGGAAAGCGGCCAAGCAGGCGGATAGCATCTATCTAGCCCCTGACCCAGACCGTGAAGGCGAAGCCATCGCCTGGCACATCGCTGAGGAACTCAGATCCCCTAGCAAGGAAATATACCGGGTTCTCTTCAATGAACTCACTCGCAACGCCATCGAAAACGCGTTGAAACATCCAGGTGAACTGGATCAGAAAAAATTTGAGGCGCAGTTGGCAAGGCGGCTACTCGACCGATTGGTGGGGTATCAGATTTCCCCCATCCTCTGGGACAAGATCACACGTGGGCTCAGCGCCGGCCGAGTGCAATCCGTCGCCCTACGGCTCGTTTGCGAACGGGAAAACGAAATCCTCGCATTTGAGACCGAGGAGTACTGGACCATCACCGCGCTGCTGGAGGGTGAAATACCACCCCAGTTTGAGGCCCGTCTATGGCGAAAAGGTGGCAAGCGGCTCAAGATAACCGATCAAGAACAAGCAACCGACTTGGTGGCGGCACTCGAGCGAGCTCACTACAAAGTTGCTGGGGTGGAGAAAAAGAGGCGGTCTCGCTCGCCTGCCCCGCCGTTCATTACCAGTACCCTCCAACAGGAGGCCGCACGGAAGCTGCGGTACACGGCGAAGCGGACCATGGCCATGGCGCAGCGACTCTACGAAGGGGTAGAACTTGGCGCGGAAGGAGCTCTTGGACTTATTACTTACATGAGGACGGACTCCACCCGTCTTGCCAAGGAGGCCGTAACCCAGGCCAGGAGCTGGATCCGGAAACAGCTGGGGGCGGATTACGTGCCCAAGAAAGCCCCGGTGTACAAAAGCAGAAAGGGGGTACAGGATGCCCACGAGGCCATAAGGCCAACTTCAGTGGCTCGGACCCCGGAGCAGGTGGCACCATATCTTAGCCGGGAAGAGCTGGCACTATACGAGCTTATCTGGAAACGGTTCGTGGCAAGTCAGATGAGTCCAGCGCAACTGGATCATACCGTCATAGAGATAGCCGCAGATGAATTTCTCCTGCGAGCCAGCGGTTCGGTGCTTCGCTTTCCCGGATTCATGCAAATATACATTGAGGGTGTTGACAACGGCGACCAGACAAACGAGGAAGGAGCAAAACTTCCGGATCTGGAGCAAGGTGCAGCCCTGAAACTGGTGAACCTGGAGCCCAAACAGCATTTTACCCAACCTCCGCCGAGGTTTACAGAGGCGACCCTGATTAGAGAGCTGGAGGAAAAAGGTATCGGCCGCCCAAGCACCTATGCCAGCATCGTGACGGTGATTCAGAAGAAGGAATACACCGTCAAAGACAAGGGGCGATTCAAACCCACAGAGCTGGGAATGCTGGTGAACGGATTGCTGGTCACGAATTTTCCACAGGTCCTGGATGTTGCTTTTACTGCACAGATGGAGGAGAAGCTGGACCAGGTGGAGACCGGAAACCATCGTTGGCACCAAGTGGTTGAGAACTTCTATTCGCAGTTCCATAAGGCAGTTGAGCGAGCCCAGGATGAAATGCTGGATGTGAAAAGGCGGGGAATGCCTACGGACATCGAATGCGAGTCGTGTGGTAAGAAGATGCATATTCGATGGGGCAAGAACGGTCTCTTCCTTTCTTGTTCGGGATACCCCGATTGCAAAACCAGCAAAAACTTCGTGCGTGACGGCAAGGGGAAGATCCGGGCGGCTGCAGAGGGTGAGGTCAGGGGAACCTGTGAACTCTGCGGCAAAGAGATGGTGGTCAAAGAGGGGCGTTTTGGCACTTTCCTTGCCTGCAAAGGTTATCCTGAGTGCAAGAATACCCGCTCCGTGCAAGATCAGACCGGAGGGGACGCAAAGAAGACCGTCCAGTATACGGACGAGACTTGTGAGAAATGCAATGGCCGGTTGGTCGTCCGGAGGAGCCGTCAGGGCATCGAGTTTCTCGCCTGCGAGAACTATCCCCGGTGCCGGAATACTCGACCCATTGGTACCGGAATTGCCTGTCCCCAGGCGGATTGCAGAGGGGAGTTGGTAGAGAGGGCATCCAAGCGAGGGCGGCGATTTTACGGTTGCAGTAGTTTCCCAAACTGCCGTTTTATCCAGTGGTCAAAGCCCGTTGACCAACCTTGTCCCCAATGCGACCATCCTTTTCTGGTTGAGCGCACCAGCAAAGGAGGTCAAGAACACTTGCTTTGTCCGGTAAAATCTTGTGGCTACCGTAAGAGTCAGGACTCTGACGCTTAAAGGGTAGCGTCAACCAGAGGTTTTTTGTCCTACTTAACGCTGGAGCAGAAAAGGAGAGGACACTGTGAGTTCCTTTTTCTGGGTGTGGATCTTCGCGATGGGAGCAGCGATGGGCAGCTTTCTCAATGTCTGCATAGTGCGGCTGCCCCAAAAAGGATCGCTAATCCGCCCGGGCTCGCATTGTCCTCAATGCAAGAGCCCTATTCGCTTCTACGACAACCTTCCCCTGCTCAGCTACCTCCTTCTAAGGGGGAAGTGCCGCCATTGCAGGACTCCTATTTCGTTTCGCTACTTCCTAGTGGAAGGGTTGAGTGCACTCATGAGTCTCGCGCTCTTTCGTATTTTTGGTTTCAGTCTGGAATTGGCCATCTATTTCCTCTTCTTTTCCGCCCTCCTGGTAATCATCTTTATTGACCTGGACACCTGGACGATCCCCGATATTATCACCCTTCCGGGAATAGTCGCTGGCGTGGCGGCATCTTTCTTGCTTCCACGACTTACCCCGTGGCAATCACTTCTGGGATTGCTGGTGGGGGGTGGAGTACTGTTTCTAGTAGCGGAAGGCTACCAGAGGCTGAGGAAGCGTGAAGGAATGGGTGGCGGTGACATCAAGCTCTTGGCGATGATAGGTGCTTTTCTGGGGCTTCCGGGTGTGATCTACACTCTGTTTGCCAGTTCTCTTGTGGGATCTGTGGCCGGAATCCTACTCATGTTGAGGGACAAGAGCGGGGGTGGCACCCGGATTCCGTTCGGACCATTTCTGGCCCTAGCAGCGATGAGCTATGTATTTTGGGGCAACGAACTCGTTTACTGGTATTTGTTAAAATTGGGCCGCCCCATCTAATAAGAAGCAGTCAGCCGCCGGCGCTAGGCAGCACAAAAGAGGTTATTCATTATTCAGCCCTCAGCGGAGCACAAAAAGCTTGCGTCACTAACTGGACAAACCGGATCGACTAACTCCTGACGAATAGAGAATAACAGAAATGGGTGGTGTTCGGCGCCAACGGCTTACAGGGAACCTTTTTCTGCCATGAAGCCGCGGCGTTTCTTTGTCGAGGATGAGCCTCTCGGCCCCGGGGAACGGCTCATTAAGGGCAACACGGCAAGACACCTGAGTCGTGTTCTCCGTCTAAGTGTGGGGGAGCGTGTGTTGCTATTTGACGGTAGCGGCTGCGAATTTCCCGCAGAGGTTTCGGAGATTGCGCGACACTCTGTACGGGTACGGGTGGGAGAGGGAACTTTCGTAGATCGGGAGTCGCCACTCAAGATATGGCTGGGACTGGGCCTGTGCCAACCAGCAACAATGGATATGGTTATTCAGAAGACCACCGAGTTGGGGGTAACAGAAATCGTACCGCTTAAGACGGACCGGGCGCAGAGATGGTTCGCGGGAGAAAGAGGCGCGTCACGACTCAGACGTTGGGAACGAATAGCGCGTGAGGCCGCCAGACAAAGCGGCCGCAGTTTGGTGCCGCAGATTTCACCCTGGATTGATTTTCGTCAGGTGCTCCGTCAGCGGGAGACAAATGGGCTCAAGTTGATCTTTTGGGAAGGAGAGGAGCGCGGAAGTTTAAAGCAAACCCTTGCAGGACAAGAAAGAACCAACCAAGTTCAGGTGCTCGTGGGACCTGAGGGAGGGTTTTCCGCCGATGAAATCGAGCAGGCTACTGCTGCGGGCTTCCAAAGCATTTCCCTAGGACGGCGAGTCCTGAGAACGGAAACTGCTTCTATTGTTGTCATCGGCTTGCTCCAGCACCACTTGGGCGATTTAGGTGGTTTGCCTTGACCGAAAGGTGTGTTCTGCTATGCTGCCTCTGAAGGGGTACGAAAAGGATTATGCGGCTTCCCTAGCCCGGTGTAGCCCGAAAACCAAGGGGACAACATTGAGGAGGGTGCTATGAGATGCCCCAAGTGTGGTTACTTTAGTTTTGATTACCTGCAGCAGTGCAAAAAGTGCAGCAGGGAACTGACGGATGTTCACGAAGAGCTTAATTTGTTGGATTTCAACCCGAAGGTGCCTTTTCTTCTGGGGACTCTGGTCGGTCAGATGCACGGCATTGACGCCGGCAGCCCACATCCGATGTCACTGGCCCAAGAAACTGAGTTGGAATTGGCCGGGTTGGACACGGGCGAGCCATCAGGCATTGAAGGGACTGTGGACATGTCGGGTATAACGCAAACAATGGATGGGGAGCCCGTCGAAGAAATGGAGCTGAGTGAGATTGCCTTTGAGGGTTTGGAAACCACCGACAAAGGAGTAGATGGAGGCGTCGTCGACCTGGAGGACTTCACAGGAGATGGGGGTGAGGCTGCAGGTCATGCTGAAGAAGATGAGGGGTTCATGGGGCTGGAAATTGACATGAACCAAGGACTATCACAAGATAGCGGCACTGTGGAGGAAACCTTATCGATGGATGACATGTCAGAGCTGGACCTGGGGTCGGTGGACGACGAGTCGTTTGACCTATCGGAAATGGGTGAAACAAGAGCCGAGGACGCGGAACAAACCATGGTTTCCTCGGAGCCCGCTCTAGAGCTGGACCTGAGCGAAGACGATCTCTCTGCACTGGCGAAGGAGCTTGAAGGGCAACTTGAAGCGGATGCCGGACAGAAGAAAAAAGCGGCAGCGGACCAGCCCATAGCTGAGCTGGATGAGATAGTGTTGGAACTCGAAGAAGATTAGGCTCAGATGAGCGATCTGATCATCCTTATGCTGCCCGAAATGGCACGGAATCCCCTCTGTTAACTCTTACATTCAATGACGTCCCCATTTGAACGCTCCCCATATTCTCGCGGTGAGAATGACGAGGCCTCGTCATGAGATTCTTCACATAACGGTGGGAATCAAGGCGTGAGCTTGTCAGGCCCACGATCGAGCTTTTCCTGCTGGAGTTCAGCCCTACCTGTTTACCCTCGTTGCTCTCACAAAAGCATTGGTGAAGAGAAACAGGATCTTTACCATTACAGATCCTGACGAAGTCGCACCCGACGCTTTAGCTCAGGCCGCAGGTCAGTTCCGGTATTGACTATTTTCAGTCCTCTAATCATTTTCAAAGAATCGGCTTTTTAACTTGACAAAATATGGCCTGAAGCGTATAAGACTGAGCCATGAAACGTGCTATGGCCAGACGTAATAATATCAAGTACTTACCGAGTACGGCACACGCACCATAGCCACCTGCGTTTCTTGTGATCCTCTTACAATCAGGATTACACTCCAGCTTGCCGAGGTAGCTCAGTCGGTAGAGCAGTGGACTGAAAATCCTCGTGTCCCCAGTTCGATTCTGGGCCTCGGCACCACCAATTGTCTTTTTATATTGAGGGTTTAGCTCACAGTGCTAGATCCTCTTTTTTCTTCCAAATCATGCACTGTGCCCGTCACTGTGCCCGTGACGCTTTCTAGGTAGGCTTCCTGCCTTTGTGCGGCAAGTTTCAGGTCGGCATCGCTTACGATGTTGTACCTCTCAAAAACTGACCTCGACCTGTGACCGGAGATCATCATTGCCACTCGCTCAGGGACTCCAGACCTTACCATGTTCCTTACCGCGGTTCGCCGGAAGTCGTGGAAAAGCCTTCTCCCTATACCAGCCCCTTTGCAAGCGGTTCTCCATGCCTTATCGAATCGCTTCACCCTGTCCGTTCCCTTTTTGTTCAGGAAGACGTAGGGCAGGGCGGTTCCTAGTTTTTTACGCCTGTTCCACTCTGTCCTGAAAACCTCTTTCAGTTCCTCATCCAGATAGACAGTCCTTGCCTCGTCGTTCTTTGCCTCTCCAGGTTCCAGCCGCACAATGCCCTGTCTCAAGTCAACCTGTTTCCGTGTCAGGGAGCAGATTTCTTCATGTCTCCAGCCCACCTTATACCCAAAGGTGGCAATTCCCTTCAGGTGGTCAGGAAGGACATCTCTAAGGACCAAAAACTCCCCATGCTCAAAGAATCCCTTCCTGACGTTGTTCTCCTTTAACAACGGGATATGAGGCACCTTATCGACTTTTGGTGGGGTTTGTTCTGCACCCATGTTGAGCATACGTTTTAATGCTGCCAATTCCCGGTTGATGGTGGCATTTGCGGCACCTGCAGCAAGTCGCTTTTCAATGTAGGCTTCTATCCTTGGTGTGATAATGTCAGTCACTCTCATACCCTCAAATTCACCCCTAAGGTGTCCCACACTAGCGTTTGCCCGTTTCATCGACTTGCCGTTGATCCTGTAATCAGTGAGCAAATCCTCTGCCAACTCATCAAACCTTACCCTGTCAAAGTAGATGCCCGGCAGTTTACCTTGCGAGATCTCACCTTCTCGCTTCTTCAGCAACCTCTTGGCATCGGCCTCTTTGGTGCTCTTAGTGGACTCCCGGTAAGGCTTGCCGTTACGGTAGTACTTAATCCAGTACTTCTTGCCTCGTTTATAGATCATTCCCACGATAATTCCTCACTTTCTCCTTTAGTAGTTAACCCACGGGCAGGGCGCCAGGGTCGCGCCTTGTCGGTCCAGGAAACCTAGCCCATGGGTGATTCATAGTTCCACCTGTCCACATTCTCATTGTCTTTCACCCCCTTTCTCGGGAACAAAGCTCCAGCCTATTCCATGGCCAGGACAAAGGCCTGATAAATCCCGGATCTCTCCACGCGAAGCCTCCGCGTCCTGGGCCTTGCGGCTGCCAGGAATCCGGAAGATTTTTGCTCGGTTCGTTTTCATGGCTTTTGTTTGGAGATTATTTTTACTACCATAAACATACTTATTATTTATTTATGATATGATTTTGTTTATAATACAACAATAAACGTTGCAAATCAACTTCAAAAACTCTAAAATCCGGAGGCATGAAAGTGGCCGT
>CP070692.1:1532349-1549637 GCA_020353215.1 Deltaproteobacteria bacterium | reverse complement strand
CACTCAGCAGTATAATCCAGAACTTGACGCTCCTGCCCGTTGAAACTCCCACCCAGTATCGTGCGCCAGCCCCTTGCATCCAATGATGGCGACACTTTCAGTGGCCCTCCTCCTCTACCTTTTGACAAATCGCACCAAGTCACCCCTTTTAACCGCCCTTTCGGGGTCGAACAGGAGGAGGCGACCCAATGACATCTGTTGTTGAACCTTGATTATTTCACCACGAGCGAACTCAATCTCTTGAATATTCGTGCTTCTGGCCGTCGTCTCGTCGCGATGCTCTTGAATTCGATAAATAATGAAAGAATCGCCCCGATGTTGTCGACGCTCCTTCCCTCCGTCCAAGTAAATGATGCCATCCTCGCGCACACCGAGTACTAGAGTTGGTAAGTCCTTCTTGTCAAGATTTGGCGCGAAAGCGAACTGCAAATCATCCCTGTAGTAGCGGTAAGTGGGGTCCCTCGGTTGGCAACGATATGCCCTCTCATAAGCTGCCACAGCCTCCAGCAACCTCCCGCTCTTTTCGTAAACAACTCCAAGGTTGCCGTCAATGGCGCACTCCTTGGGGGCGAGTTCCGCAGCCTCGAGAAACAATCTTTCAGCCTGGCTCCAATCGTCGCGAGCGATGGCGTGCATTGCTTGGCGCCACAACGTAGCCGCCCCTTCATCAATACGCGCCCGGGGGGCTCTGACCATTCTCTGCACCGTCGACTCCTGCGGTCTCAAGCGGCTGACCACCTCGCGCACAATGGAGGCCTGCATCTCCCTTACTTCGGCATCTGTCTCCATTGGACTACCTGCGAGGCGAACCCTCTCCAGTTGTCTGCCAATCTCCCCTTCCCAAAGGGATGCTCCGCTCTCCACCGAAACCAGATGCAGATATACTGTGAGAGCATAGTCTGTTCTGGAGACATGGACCGGTACCAATTTAGATTCCTCCAGTGGCAACAACCGGTAGTAGAACACGTCCGCCACGGCTGGGTTCTCCTCCACAGCTACCCAGGAGACGCCAGTAGGATTGTCGGTGTCAATCTCCTGCAATTTCACCATGCGCACAGTCTCTTTTGAGGTCTGTACGTAGTATTCGGTTATCTCTCCTGAAAGCAACGCTTCCACCTGTGCCCTCTTTCCCATCTCTCGCCGGGACTCAAGATCCGGGTGACGGTCATCCTCCACCGGAACTATTCGTGCCACGAAGGGCTCACGGTTAAGCGCGTTCTTCATTTCTTCCGCGAGTCGATCACCCCGAACATACTCTGGACTCGCGAATGGTAAGATCCCAATCGTCTCGACCTTCTTCACATCTACGTCTGGCCCTTTTACCAGTTCAACGGTTACCAGTCGGCTCGAGACCGGATGTACACATCCGCTGATGAGAACGGACGCGACCAGAAGCCATTGAGCGAACACTCCAACAAGCCGACTCATCCACCAATCCTCGACTACTCAGGTCTCCCTGGCACGGTTAGCCTACTGGTGTTGCCAGAGGCTGATGCAAGCAGCAAAGTGCACCTTAAAAACACGATTCTCAACCAACGTGTGGGCCAAATCACTCACTCCACACGGATGACCGAAACAAAGTGTCCTATTCATCTCTTTGGACCCAAACACAAACTGATGGACATCCCACCGTTATGCTTAGTCTTGCCGAAGTACACAGAACTCTGATCCGGAATCGTTGATCCCTATGCGCGCAGGCATCAGGGTAGCCCACCAGTAACGCCAGTGTCAAGTTGGCCACTGTCCAGCGTCCACGCACCGTTGTTGCGCGTGGGGATGATCAAGCCATCTCTGCACTGAGTGGGCCCGCTAGCTGCGCCCTGTCTTCTTCAACATTCTGATGGCGAGCTCGGTGTCCACCACCGGGATCAACTCCGCCACTCCGAGATCTGTCCAGTTATAGAACAGGGCGGCCACGTGGGCAGCATCTTCCGCCTCGAAAAGCCGAAAGATCCGGTGGCCGGATACATCAAACCATTCCCCTTTGACCTCCACTCCTTTGGGATTTGTGGGATTCTCCATACGCCTGGTAATCACTCGATCTCGGTTCTCCGGCTCATAGGCAAAAACGGCCATGAACAACATGAGACTACCTCCTTCCTGATTCAACGCTTTTATTTACCTGAAGATGGGGTGGGTGCGTAAATCGACCTCGTCCAACCGAACTTGTGCTGCAATCAGAATATCAAAAACAAGCCTTGAAACGAACCGCGGTCTGCCACTATCCTACTCCACAACCAATCTTTGCCCCAATTCGTACGCGTCCGCCAGCGCCTCCGGCTGTTCCTTGACTTCACCTTTTGCCTCCGCTCCCCGAATCAGAAGCTCATCACTATAAGTTACGTCGATAGCATCGAAGAAATACTGTATGGTGAGTCGTGCCCCTTCAAAGAGCTTCTTGCCACGCGTTGCTGCAACCGAGATAAATGCCCCCCTGCGGTCATCTACTGGTGACACCGCTAACTTAAGTACATACTTCTTTACCCATAAGGACTGGCATCGGTCAATCATTGCCTTGGCAAGTGCCGATACACTATAAAAGAATATGGGAGAGGCGATGATCAACCTCTCCACCTCCGCGATTCTGGGGAACAACATCTGCATATCGTCTTTGATGGCACAGATTCCCTCTTCAGTGCACTTGTAGATCTCGAGACAGGGACTGATTTTGAGATCTCGCAAGACTATTTTTTGGCAGAACCCGCCGTGGTCACTTGCACCCCGAAGAGCTTCATCCAATAGGATTTCGGTGTTTCCGCCTCTTCTGGGACTGCCGAGAATGCCCAAGACTCTCATACTCTTCTCCTTACCTCGACCAAATCACCTCAGCTATTCACGCTATTGGCAATAAACGTTAATCCTTTCAAAGGAGAGGATAATTCTTAAAGCTACCATGCACCTGCCATTGGACGGGGTGCTCCGGCTGGATGAGGAACGGCTCCACGGCTCAGGGTAGCAACTGGGCGATTGCACGGTGATGGTCCGCCGAGGATCTTTCTGGAAATGCAAGGAACAAGAAAACATGGGCATTTGACGCATTATAAGTATTGTTCCATTCCGCGTTGCTTCATCTTGTCGAGGATCTGGCCAACATCCTGGGCCCGCCCCACCGGACAGACTAGCAAAGCATCCTCTGTATCCACTACAATCAGGTCTTCAACGCCGAGGAGGACGCAGAGCCGCCGCTCGCTGTAGACGACATTTCGCCTAGAGTCAAGGGCTATCAACTCGCCCTGATGGATATTGTGCTGATCGTCTTTAGGCCAGATCTCGACCATAGAGGCCCATGTCCCCAAATCATTCCAGCCGAAATCAGCAGGCAGCATAAGGACATTGTTTGCTTTTTCCATTACTCCATAGTCGATGGAAACACTCTCCAGGTCAGGATAGATGCGGGCAATTTCTGTGTTTAGCTGGTAATAGTCGTCAAAACCATTGAGTTTCTGGAGGTCAGCGTAGAGAGTAGGTAGGTAACGCTGAATCCCTTCCAGAATGACCTTTGCCTGCCAAACGAACATCCCACTATTCCAGTAGAAATTTCCCATTTTCAGGTATTGTTCCGCCCTTTCTTGATCAGGTTTTTCGTGAAACGAAGTTACCTGGTAGAAAACATGGTCTTGAGCCGTGCCAACTCCCTCACCTGCTTCAACATAGCCGTAACCGGTCTTCGGAGCAGTGGGGCGGATTCCTAGGGTAATGAGCGCTTCCTGGCGCCTGGCCATAGCCACTGCTGCTCGCAACGCACCCAAAAAGAGGTTCTCCTCGGTTATCAGATGGTCGGCAGGCAAAACCACCATCACGGCCTCCGGATCTCTGTGGTGCACGAGTAGTGCTGCCAACCCAATGCAGGCGGCTGTGTTTCGACCAACTGGTTCCAAAATGATATTCTCTTTGAGTAGATCCGTTAGTTGGTCACGCACCTCCTGTCCGTGATCTTCGCCAGCCACAACCAGAATGTTCTGCAGGGGCAGCAAACTGCTGATTCGTCCCACGGTCTGCTGCAGCATGGAACGTCTACCCACAATGTTTAAGAGCTGCTTGGGTCGCTTCTGTCTGCTTCGGGGCCAGAACCTGGTACCCTTACCCCCGGCCATGATGACCGCGTACATTATCCGTGCACCTCCCTGTGAAGCCCATAGGTTTTTACCCTCAGAACGATCAGGGCAGTATAGGGGAAAAGGGACAATAATACTAGATCTGACTCAGTACAACAGGTAGAACGTCTTTGCACTAGACAATTTTGCAGAATATGAAGAGGTGTGCTAAAGTTGTCCACAAGTTGGACGAAACCCAAAGGAAAAGGCGACCATGAAGAGCACTGTTGACCAGATGGAAGTTGGTAAGCGACTGCAGCGGTTCAGGGAAGTCCGGGGGCTTACCAGAGCTGCACTTGCGCTGAAATTGGGCATTACGGAAACGGACCTGGAAAATCTGGAAGCTGGTAAGGGGCAGCTCTCTGAGCAAAGTGTTGAAATTTTGAGACAGACCTTCGGTGTGGATCCCGCCTGGCTTCTGGGCGGGGAGACTCCATAATCACCCGATATCGGCCGGTTTCATCCCAAAGCAGCTCTTTCGAGCAAGAAGCACTCTCACCCTGCCCTGCCGATCGACCGGCCGGTTGTGATCGGACCGCTCAATCGCTTGTGGAAAAAATTGCCCTGGTACTCTGGCGCTTCAGTCACCTGTTCCCCGGTTAAATAGACAGGAGCTTTTCCGAGGTATTGGTTTATTGGCATAACCAGTCCACGTTTTCTGCCGTTTATCCGGATAAGTCAACCTGGCAAAGGCGGGGTGGGTTGCAGGACAAAAAGCATCTGAGCCGACTCTGCGTTGTCGCTTTCCGGAAGGCCGAGGTCGATTCACAGAAAGGGCTTCCGTAGGCACAGGCGGATGCATCAATAACGCTGCGATTATGGTTTATTGCCGAGGAGGCCACCTGTCCGCAATTAACCTCCCCTATGGCACCTAGACAAATTCCGGGAGAACCGTTTCACCGCCACGACTCGACGGAAGTAACTCCCCCGACCTCTATTAAGGACCAGGCAACAATGCATCAGCCAAGAATGTCTCTCCTAGTTTTGGTTGCCCTCCTCGCGGTCAGTGTTTGTTCATCCTGCCTAGATTCAGACAGGAATGTGCAGATTGAGTTGCTGCAACTGCAGACTTCAGATGGCGTGCCGTTAAACGCTGCTTTGCGCGAACCTCGCTCCACTCGGGCCAACGGAGCCGTGGTCATGGTGCACGGCTACGGGGGCAATTTCTATTCAGGAATCATGTCCTTTCTTCCCGAAGCGTTAGCTTCCGGCGGCTTTGCCACACTGACACTGAACATGCGCGACCACGGCCTTGGTCCCAAAAAAAACCTTTTCGAGGAGAACCGGTACGACGTTGCTGCAGGCGTGGACGAAATGGCCCGACGCGGCCACAAGGTCATTTTTCTCTATGGTCACAGTATGGGTTCTAACAGGGTTCTGTATTACGTGGCTGCCACGAAAGACCCACGGATCAGGGGAGTCATACTTACGGGGCCTCCTGGAAACCTATTTGAATGGAATGCGAGAGTTTTCGGCAGGGAAGCAGCGACTCGGGTACTCCGCCACGCCCAGGAACTGGTGGGCAAGGGCAAAGGGCAAGAATGGATTCTGATCGACCTCGGCCCCCTAGGCAAGGCCCTGTATACGGCCCAGCACGTGGTAAGCCTGAGGGGACCGGCAACCCGCTCTGATCCGTTAAAAAATATCGCCCGCGTTTCCAAGCCCACCCTTATCGTACACGGTGTGGCAGATCGGCTGGCCGATCCGGCCGTGGCCGACAAACTGCGGGACAGCGCCCCTCCTAATAGTCAAGTAACGGTGCTCAAGATCCCAGGCGCGAATCACCGGTTTCGAGACCATCAAGTAGCCCTAGAAGAGGCGATACTCGAGTGGCTTCTCGAACACTCGGATGGACGGTAAGATGACGACGGTTTCGGCGTCACAAATTTCTGGCGGGGCTTTACACCCGCCCGCCGCGATTGTCAGAAACTGTGAATCGAGCCTTGTCTCAAAATTGAGCTAAATGGACATGGCAGCTTTGCTCGAGTCTGTCCAGCATAGTGTTGGCGGAGTCGGGCATGTCAGGAGCTTATCTATGGCGAAAAGACTGATTGTTGTTGGCGGGGGAGCCGGGGGGCCGAGTGCGGCAGCCAAAGCCAAGCGCGTCTACCCTGACCTGGAAGTCACCATACTGGAGTCTGGAGAGCACGTCTCTTTCTCGGCCTGACCCACCCCCTATTACATCGGTGATGTAATCACAGAACAAGAGAAGCTCATTGCTCGGACGCCTGAAGCCTTCGCCAAAACCGGCATTTCCGTTCGACTCCACTCTCGGGTTACAGAGGTACACCCCCTGGCACAGAAGGTGACGCTGGCAAGTGGGGAAGCATTGGCGTTTGACTACCTGGTGGTGGCCACCGGTGCGAATCCGCGTCCTGCTGGTGTCCAGGGGGAGGATCTAGAGGGGATTTTCTCCTTACGAAACCTTGCCGATGCCATTCGCATAAAAACCTATATCCAAGCGAGGAAGGTGAAGAAAGCCGTGATTGTCGGCGCCGGATTCGTCTCTCTGGAGATGTGCGAAGCGTTTCGAGGGTTGAACCTGGAGACCACGGTGGTGTACAGAAAAGAACTTCCCATGTCCAAAATGGGATTTGAGTTTGGCAGGAAGATCCTTGCGGAACTTGAAGCCAACGGGGTGCATTTCATGGGAAACACAGAGGTCCGAGGTTTCGACAGGACTTCCAGCGGAGGCCTTGTTATCCAGACGACCAATGGCCCTTTGGAAACCGATCTGGTACTTGTCGCCCTCGGCGTTGTGCCAGAGGTTGACCTGGCGAAGCAGTCAGGAATAGCTCTCGGACCAACCGGTGCCATCGCGGTGGATGATCAAATGCGAACAAGTGTCCCCTCTATCTACTCGGCCGGTGATTGCTGCGAATGTTTTCACCGTATCAGCCGAAAGCCAACGTATCTCCCCCTTGGCGATACCGCCAACAAGCAGGGTCGAATAGCCGGTGCCAACATCGGGGGTCAGGAACTTTCGTTTCCGGGAGTAGTGGGCTCCATTTGTTTGAAAGTCTTCGGCCTTGAGGTTGCAAGTACCGGTTTGAGCCCTGAGGAAGCCGCTGAAGTGGGCCTGGAAGCGACCTCGGTCACAGTTCAGGGTAGTTCAAGGGCCCGTAGCTATCCCTCCAGTGGAGAACTCTGGCTTCGCTTGGTCGCAGACGCTCAACAAGCTCGTCTTCTTGGTGCGCAGGCAGTGGGGAGTGATGGCGTGGTCGCGAGGATCAATGCCCTTGCGGTGGCCTTGACCGGAGGCCTGGGATTGGACCAGTTGGCGTATGTTGACCTAGCCTATGCCCCGCCGTTTTCCGGCGCCTGGGATCCGATACACATCGCGGCACAGCAGTTACTGAAGTAAACCCTAACCTTGCCTGTTGAGGGAGCTTACCCGGTTTGCCTGCCGGTCGGTGCTCGGTTATCATGTTCTGATAGTCATGGATTTTCTTCAGGCCATCGGGATCATGAGAGTTTGTCGACAACTTGAAGTTTCGGATTGACCCATACTGGCAACGACGAGGAGTGGTCGTGAAGGTTTTGCTCCACATCTGCTGTGCACCGTGTTCCATTTATCCTCTTGAAGTACTGGAAGGCGAAGGATGTCGGGTTTTCGGATTTTTCTTCAACCCCAATATCCACCCCTATCAGGAATATCGGCTTCGGCTGGAGACGTTACAACGGTTTGCCGAACATGTTGCCCTGGAGGTAATCTACCGGGACGAATACGATGTGGTCAGCTTTCTCAGGGAGGTCGTATTTCGAGAAACACAACGGTGCTATTATTGCTACCATCTTCGCTTGGACGCTGCTGCCCGCCTGGCCAAAAAGAGCCACATGGATGCATTTACTACCACTCTTTTGTACAGTAAAAGGCAGAAGCACGAACTGATTCGCGAACTGGGGGATGAGATGAGCCACCGCCACGGAATTCCTTTTGTCTATCGGGACCTCCGACAAGGGTGGCAAGTAGGGGTGCAACAATCAAAGGAGCTGAATCTCTATCGACAACAATACTGCGGCTGCATTTTCAGTGAACAGGAGCGTTTCCTGGGTTTCGACTCTGAGTAGCCAGGGGTACGCGTCCACAAACAAACAACAGCGAATGCAGCAGAATTACTATTCGTAAACGAAGATCCGCTGAACGGCGGGTGCACGTATCAGACTATCGATCTGTTTCTGGATTTCCTGGCGTTCTTGGTCATCTTCCCATCTCTTCCAGTCGTCCATACTATTCCATGTGCTGATTACCAGATATTCATTGGGGTCAACCAGAGAACGGAGCGTCTCACCGGAGATGTAACCCTTGGCCAGAATCGCCTTGCTTCTTAGCTTCATTAGCAGACCACTCAGCGCAGGTGCGTTTTCAGGGACGATTTTCCTTTCGATAAGCACTCGAATAGCCATCAGCCTCCTCCTTCCTGAAGGATTGGTTTCCCTTCCCGCCAAGGTCACGGCAAAGCCATCGCTCCTAAGGAGTCATCTCATTTCGCGCCTTACCTATATAGGGTGACGGAAGAGCCGATCAGTCCACAAACCACCCCCAGCGGACGCGGCTTTGCGGAATAGAGTTAGCGGCCTTTACCGGGCTGCAGCTGCAAGAATAGGATCGGTCTATCGTGCGGCCACTCTCTCTCAGGCGGGGTCGGCTGGCACCGTCTTGCCATTTAGGACATCTTGTAGACTTAGCGCGGCGAGTTCTTCCATCAACCGCCCGCTCATACGGAGCCAGATATCACGGGTAGGACACTCCTTCTCACGACCGCAGAGGTCTGGGTCCTCGACGCAGTCCACCAAAAACAACCCTCCCTCTAAAATCTCGATGATTTGTCCCACGCTTATGGCTTCAGGTCTTTGCGCCAGGGTGTAACCACCCTTGGCTCCTCTTACACTTCGGATAAAGCCAGCGGCCTTGAGCGGAATAATCAACTGTTCCAAATATTTCACGGACAAGTCCTGCCGCTTGGCGATCTCTCTCAGGGGTGTAGGGCCCTGATCGTGGTTTGCCGCCAGATCCAACATCATACGTGTTCCGTACCTACCTCGAGTCGATAGTTTCATTAGCTCCCCCAAACTATATCAGGTCCCTCGGATTATAGCAGGCCTCCTTTCTTATGTCAAAACAAATGCGCCTTTTGGCACTACCTTAACTAATTGATATAAAAGTAATTTTAGCCAAGTAACAATGTTTCCGCCTCGTCTGCATCGTTGACGAAGTCGTGTCGCAAGAACGCGGCGATAGGTTGCCGCAAGACGCAGGAATCGGGAAGTGAACTTGGACAGTGAGTCTCCGCTTGTGTGGAACCCGAAGAGAGCAGGACAGCCATTCCTTCGATTCCAGCAGGCGGGTGGTGAAAAACTGTAAACCGCCGCACTATTGCTTTCTCGATCCTTGTTTGCCATAATGCCGTTCCGACTCCAACCGGAGTGTTGGAAGTCAGTATGCGCTCTTAAAGAATCCTGTGGGAACGCCGTCATGTGTGCTGCTCCATCACCGCCGAAGATAAAGACCTGCATTCGTCAACTCTACGAGAGGTTGGCGATCGCTGGTACGGCTAATTTAAGCCGCGCTCCCATATTACGTGGTGAAAAGCTCGCTCTCGCACTTGGCTACGACACTGCTCAACTACCTAATCTGAACCAGGCCTGGGAACTCTTTGCCGGCTGTGGCAATCCGCTTGAAATGGTCAGTGTAGATCCCGAATGGACGGTTGTGGATCTAGGCTGCGGCGCGGGCCTGGATTGTCAGATGGCCGCTCTCTCTTTGCTTCCAGAAGGTATGGCAATAGGTATCGATATCACCGTGGAACTGCTCCGAATCGCGAAGAAATACGGCTCTAAGAACCCGAGACTCCAATGTCACTGGTTAGCTGGTGATGGTGAGTTTCTCCCATTGCAGCGAGAAAGCGTCCACTTGGTTGTTGCCAACGGCTCCTTCAATCTCATGCCCAACAAAGAACAAGCTCTCACAGAAGTCTGCCGAGTCCTCAGACCCGGCGGTTACTTGGCCCTTGCTGACCTCATCCGCGTGGGGGAAATGGAACCCATAACCGACGGTCTCGAGGAGGCCTGGACTTGGTGTGTAGCTGGAGCACTCTCCCCCGATGAATACGGAGATCTCCTTAAGTCCAGCGGATTTTTCCGGTGGGAGTTAAGCAGCAAGTGTTCTTATGGTCCCCTGACCGCGGCTCATTTGCTTGCGCAAAAAGCCCTCACGGCCTAAACCTACCGATCGTATTTCACCCCCACTTTAATCCGCCGTCAAGAGAGAGGAGATCGTGGTAGGTCCGGATGGATACTAACCAATGGCATACCTCTTGCTTCTTTTCTCAACCGAGGCTCGGACCGGTCACTCTGGCGAAAGCTCTGCGTGTTTCCCCACTGAATGTTCACAACCTGACTTCGATCTTTAACCTTTCCCAGTGGAGTTTTGTAGACGTAAAAAGGCTGTTCACTCTAACTTAGAGTTCAAAGGGGAGAATCCAGATGATTTTCCGCGGAGTGCACGTGAAAAAGATCTTTCTGCTGCTAATTGCTATGGTGGGATTCGGTATCGTGCCGCCTGTCCAGGCCTTTGAGATAGGAGTCAGAGGGTACTACTGGTTTCCCGGCTTGGACGGTAATATCAGAGTGGATGCCAACGGTATCACCGGCACCAAGATCGATCTCAAAAGCGACCTGGGCCTTAGCGATGAGTCCTATCCGGTTATCGAGGGTTTCGTCGGTCTTGGCAAACATCATCTGAGCGTCTCCTACTACCGCGCTGATTACTCTGGAAACAACATCCTCAGCAGAGATATCGTTTTCAACGGCATAACCTTCCCAGCTAATACGCAGGTTGGCAGCAGCCTGAAATACGATGTCTTCGATGCCATGTACTGGTATGACTTGTTGAATCTCAAGAATATCCTGGCGGGCTTCTCCCTAGGGCTGGTTGGCCGAGTGGAAGTCTTTGATGGTAGTGTTGAGATCAATTCTTTGACTCTCGGCGCCAGAGAGGAGTTTACCCTGCCCGTACCCTTGTTGGGGATCAATCTGGACCTCGGAATTCTCGCTGACCTTCTGGGAGCCCGCTTGCTGGCCACGGGGATTGGCTACAGCAAAGGAAGCATGATCGATGCTCAGGCCGACATTTATCTCTCCCCACTACCCCTGCTCGACATCCGTGGAGGCTATCGGCTCTTCTTAGTTGATCTCGAGACCAACGATGTACAGTTCAACTACGACACCTCGGGTCCTTATGTCGCCCTCACACTAAGTTTTTAGTGCGGAATCCATTCCCCAGGGGGACTTTTGGAGTCCATGCAGAGGTTAGCCTTCCCTTGTACGGGCCGTGTGAATTCTCTCTATCAAGTTACTGGTGGAGATACCTGGCTCCACAGAGATCCTCACCACTCTACCGCCCCCTTTTTTGACTTCTTTCGCTCCCACAATTTCCTCTTCGACCCAATCGGCTCCTTTAGCCAGTACGTCTGGGATAAGCAACCGAATCAAGACCAGGGGATCCAATTCATCGAAAACAGTCACCCAGTCGACACAGCCCAGTGCCGCCACCACTTCGGCTCGCTGCTCCGCTGGAACGATCGGACGGTGCGGCCCCTTGATTTGTCGCACCGAGCTGTCACTGTTCACAGCCACCACCAAGCAGTCTCCCTCTTTGCGAGCCTTTTGAAGGTAGCGCACGTGGCCGGCGTGGAGCAGGTCGAAACAACCGTTGGTTAGAACTACTCGTTTCCCTTCATGCCGCAGCAGATCCACTTTCTCTTTGAGCGTGTCGCGATCCAACACCTTGGCCGCTGCGTCCGGCATATTCCCTCCTTTGGCTGAACTGATCCCGCGTTTATGGCGGGGAAAAGAATCCTGGCCCAAAGGACCAGGCTTCCCAAATTCGAGTCGAAGAATCCAACATGACTGCATTCCCCCGTTCCGAGATCCGAGCCCTTACATTGCAACCGTCCTTGCCGCAGCAACTACCAAGACTAACCTGGCGCCACCGTCCCTCAGTACGCGGGTGCATTGATTCACTGTTTCACCGGTAGTGATCACATCGTCCAGCAGCAGGACACTTCTCGCGTTCACCTTTTCTGGTCTTGCCACGCTGAAAGCGCCCTTGACGTTCATCTGTCTCTGTCTGCGGCTTAGGCCGGTTTGTGGGTCAGTCCACCGAGTCCGTTTCAAGCTGGAATAGTCCACGGATATACCCAAGGCAGATCCCAAATCCGTGGCCAACAAGGCAGCCTGGTTGAAACCGCGTTGTCTCAGACGCTTGGGGTGTAGAGGAACTGGAATAATCAGGTCAACATCGTAATGGTGAGCGAGTTCCATGGCTGGTGCCACGAGAATCTGTGCTAGAGGCCGAGCAAGAAAGGTCTGCCCGCCATACTTGAAGCGATGTATGATATCCCGAAGGAGTCCACGATACCGACCTGTAGCCCGGGCGCGATGGAATTGGTGCTGGTCCGTCAGACAGTCACCGCAGAGATGCGTACTTGAAATCTCCACCGAGAAGGGGAGTCCGCACACTGGACAATATGGTTTCCGGATCAAATCCAATTGCCCCTGGCATCCAAGGCAGAGAGTTGCCTCCAACTCGGAAGCCACAGGACACCCACAACCTGCACAGGTGGGAGGATAGATGAAGGCTACGAGCTCTTTTAATATTCTGGTTGCCAGAGCTGGCAGCCGCTGTGACCATTGGTGGATTTGGGCCCTGACCGGACCCGTAGGTGCATGGTCTGTGTCCATGGTATAAGAAAGCAGTACGCGATAACGAGTCAGCAGCAAATCTCGTTATTGATTATTCGCTATCGGTTATTCGGGATCATCACCCTTCGCACCCTGGTGTGAAGATAAGGACTCAATTTCTTAACCCAACTGCCGAATAACGAATAATCAATAACCCCTTGTCTTGCATCTCTAGCCTCGGCTCTGCCCGTCTCAACCCTATGCGCTCTGTACCCTAGCCCATATGCTCGTTAATGGCTGCAGCAAACTCAGAACACTTGACTTCGTTGGTTCCGCTCATCTGCCGCGCCAAGTCATAGGTGACCACTCCTGCCAAAATTGTCGCCTCGAGAGCCGTGCGAATCAGATCCCCGACCTCCCTCCACCCCAGGTAATCGAACATCATCGCTCCGGATAGAATGAGCGAACTCGGATTAACCCTGTCCTGACCGGCATACTTGGGCGCAGTACCGTGGGTGGCTTCGAATACGGCAACCCGGTCACCAATGTTCGCTCCTGGCGCCATCCCTAAGCCCCCAACCTGGGCTGCCAGAGCATCCGATAGGTAATCACCGTTAAGATTTGGCATCGCCAGAACATCGTACTCAGCGGGCCGGAGCAGCGCTTGTTGGAACATCATGTCTGCAATGCGATCTTTTATGACAACTCGTCCATGAGGGGGCTCTCCTCCAAATTTCTCATAAACCTCTGCTTCGGTTACCGTCTGGGCGGAAAATTCCTCTCCTGCCAACTCGTAACCCCACTGGCGAAATGCGCCTTCAGTATATTTCATGATGTTGCCCTTGTGCACCAGCGTGACGCTCTGGTAGCCTTGTTTCAAGGCATACCGAATTGCCCTTCTCACCAATCGCTGGCTCGCCACCCGGCTCATCGGCTTGATCCCTATGGCTGAGTCAGGCCGGATTTCCCGGTTCAGATGTTCCTTAATGTAGCTGGTCAGTCGGTTGGCTTCAGGTGAGCCTGCTGGCCACTCGATTCCAGCATAGACGTCCTCGGTATTCTCCCGGAAAACAACCATGTCGACTTGTTCCGGAAAACGAACCGGCGCGGGAACACCCTTGTAGTAACGTACCGGCCTTACGCACGCATATAGGTCAAGCACCTGCCTAAGAGTGACGTTCAGGCTACGAATACCGCCACCCACTGGGGTCGTCAGCGGGCCCTTGATCCCTACCACGCACTGCCGCAGCATTTCCAAAGTTTCCTCTGGCAGCCACTGGCCGATCTCCGCAAACGCTTTCTCCCCTGCCAGCGCTTCCCGCCATTGAATTTGTCGCTGCCCATCGTACGCGCGTGCAACGGCCGCATCGAACACCTTAACAGCCGCCCGCCAGATGTCCGGACCAATGCCATCACCCTGAATGGAGACGATTACCGGATTCTCCGGGACCGTGACGGTTCCGTCACTGTTGAGAGTTATGGCGCCGCCCCTATCCGATGAAACTTCTTCGCTCATCATGTCAACCTCACCTGTTTGCTCGCTGGATGATGCGTAGCGTTTTCTTCTCCGAGCTCAACGCGTTACCCTTCGCCCCACGCCTCATGAGTTCTAGCTCGGATTATCCATGAATTCGTGTTGATTTCATGAACAATCCGTCCTTTGGACCCTTCGGCTTGGCTCAGGGTTCTAGCCATCTGTTAATATACCACTGTTCTTTTCAACTTAGTACTGGCGACTGTTGACAAACAGGAGAACCCACCAATCTTCCCTGGACCTGCTCTGCAATAGCTCAAAACCGTATGACCGGAAGCAGTGGTTAACCTCCTCCACCTGTTCCGTCAGGAAGCCTGCGAGTAACAGTAAGCCCGCCGATGAAACTCGCCGGGCAAGATCCTTTGAAATGTGAATGATCAGGGCTGCAGTCAGATTCGCCACCACCACGTTGAACGTCTCTTGCACCTGCTCGAGTGGGGTCGCACTTACGGACATTATCGCGCCAACCCCGTTTCGGTTTAGGTTGCCCGCCGCCACTTCCAGCGCCTCCGGATCAAGGTCGAGACCCATAACCCTTTCTGCCCCCAAACGAGCTGCTACAATCCCCAAAATACCACTGCCGGTACCAACGTCAAGCACGGACGGCTCCGAACTTACGACTCCCGGAACGAGATCATTGAAGATATACTCAAGCAGTTCGATGGAAAGGGCTGTGCTGGGATGACGGCCGGTACCGAAGGCTCGGCCCGGATCCATTTCGATGACCACCTGCTCAGCTGTTGCCTCATGGAACTCCCAGGTGGGCTTTACCACAATAGCATTGCCAACCAGAATAGGTTTGAAAAACGTTTTCCAGGCCTCACTCCAATTTTCAGCCCTGAGATCCCTCTGGATCACTTCCAGCTCAGGCAAGTTCGGGTGGAGTTGCCGAAGACCATCGTAGTAGCGGCTTAACGCCTGAAGACATTCTTGCACGTCGGTTCCCGGACGGCAATAGGCAGTGATCCATTCACCATCTTGCTCCAGTCCACGGCCGCTCTGTTCCAACAAGAAGTTCGCCAAGGCCTCGCGTACCAAGACCGGTGAGCGCACCCGCAGGCTGACCCATTTGTCCTCGTCACTGGATTCTTCCAACACTCGTTCTCTCTCTTTCTGCCGTAGTGGGTTTCTCTGAAATTATAAGAAAGACAAACTCCGCCAGCAAGGTGTTGTATCTGCTGCACACCGGCCACTGTTGGTCAAGAAGTGATCGTCAAACTTAGATTGGAACAGACACGATACAATGCGAGGGGGATGAGCTCCCAAAATGATCATTGAGTCACTGGTCTCTCATCTCACCACTGGAGCTCTATTTGTGCAAATGGGGAAGCTTGCCGGCTCAGAACAAACAATGGGAGGCTTTCTTGGCCCGCGTGTTTCATGAGTTAACGTCGGGACACCGTTTCGTGCATAAGGCGAGCTAGACAAAAAGTCCAGTCTACACCATGAGTGGGAGCCGCTGGGGATCCTATTTCTTCTTGTAGAAGACGACACTCACCGGCGAGTGTCGGAACATCTTTTCGGCCACCGATCCCGTCAGCAACCGGTGGTGATCGCTTTGGCCCTTGGATCCCATGACCACCAGGTCTACACCCTCGTCTTTGACAACCCTAATGAGTTTCGCAAAAGGATCGCCGACCTTGAAAGTGATTCTGGTTTTCTCTTGGGGAAATCCAGACTCGGCTATCATTTTCCTGAGTTGCGCCTTACGCTCTTCTTTAACGCCTTCGACGTAGTCTCTAGTGCTTATGCTATAGCCCATGGCTTCAATTTTGCTGATTGCCCCCACATCCTTAGCATCAACCACATTTACCACAATCAGTTCGGCTTGCAGTTGATCCGCCAACCGGGTTGCATAAACGAACGTATCAGCACAGTATTCCGAGAAGCATATTGCCACCAGGATCTTGTTTACTTCGTGCATGTTTGCTCCTTAGGGGTTTGGCCAGTTGAGTCGGTTTAGCCTATTTCGCCGCTCTGTCGGTCGCCCAAAAAGCTCATACCGGCTCGATTGTCTCAACGAGCTATACCGGCTTAACTGGCCAAACTGGCTTAACCGGCTGACCGAACTTATTTTCCCTCCTGCAAATCTCTGACGGGTAAGGCGCGGTAAGCCTTCCAATGGCGCTTGAGTTCCATGTAATGATAGCCCCGTTGAAAGTTATAAACACGGGCGGTAATACTTCTGACCTCACCCGTCCACACCCAGCCGCAGCTCAGCTTTATCTCGGAGACAATCTTGATCTTTTGGCCGCAATCACTCTCATATCCTTTGTAGTTTTTGTCCCGCACATAAAGGCTTTGCAGCTCTTCCATGGTGGGCATCCGCCAGTTGTCGTATCTGGTGGGAATGAGGTACGGAAAGGTCCACTTGCAGTATTGTTCCGCTTGCCGCCAATTGATGTCTCCCTGATTGTCGTCTTTAGCCCACATGACTCCCAGCTGGTGGTCGGTCACCGTACCGTCGCCGTTGTCAGTGAAGCGCTCCCCCCCCAGTGCCGGAGAAAAGCCCGCTAGGAGAGAAAGGGTGATCAAACAAGTACACAAAGCTCGAAGCCTAGACATCTTTCCACTCCTTGATCCCGTCCTGTTTCAGCTGGGCCTTATGCTGGGGCAGGAGCGGGAACTCTGGGAGTCCTCAGCCTTTGGATGAGATAGACGACTCCGAAAACCGCAAGACCAATTAGGTACATCCAGAACCGTTGCCCGTAGGCAACCCCGAGCAGTTTCGCGATGGCATCCGGCCGCATTAAAATGAAGGTCGCGGCGAGCAGTAAAGGTACATCGTAGAACTTATTCCTCGCCATCAGCCACCCTTGCGTGGCCGAAGCAAAGGCGAAGTTGCCCATACAGGCCATGGCAAAAATCAGCAAGCCTGCGGGCCAGCTCGTTATATTGTGCAGGATCAGATCACTGTTGAAGATGAACATGAAGGGCAAAATAGCCGTGCGGATATCGTACATGAACCCCTGAAT
>CP070692.1:1514582-1532249 GCA_020353215.1 Deltaproteobacteria bacterium | reverse complement strand
ATAACCGCGACACAAACTGCAATACTTACCGCTGCTTCCTCCCGGACCTGACGGGGTTCGTATCCGTCTGTTGCGCAGAGTCCGACCAGCACCGACTACTAACAGGCCCCAGTTGGACTGGAACCCTTCAAAGGGAATTCGACCCCGCATGAGCGGATTTCGGGCTACAGGGCACCGCTAACTCCCCATCTAGCGCGACCAAGGGCTAATTGATCTCGATCGATACAATTTGGTATTTTACTACAAATCTTAAGTAGAGCACAAAGGCTTATTTAACAGGACTTTCCCATTTTTCAGTCTCAGCGCAGCTAAGACTCAGGGTCGAGGGGGAGGCTGCGAAAGCAGCAATCTCCTGGGCCTGAGGTGCTCAATCCACTCATAGAGGGTGCCATTCTCCGGCGAACTGAGCAAGTGCTGCCAGCCTCCGACATACACCAGTCGCCCCTCAGGAAGTCGGTCGTACAGACGCCGGAGGCTCCGTGCCAGTTCTTCCTCCCGCTGCATCCACTGGTAGTCCCCAGTCCAGCTCCGCAGGTAAGCGGGAACGAGTTCTCGCCCCGGATCGCTCAGGAGATGAGCCGCGAACTGATAACCCTTCCTCACCTCCTCGTACACATTCTCGGGCGGTTGTTGGAATAGTGTGGTCACATTTTGGCTGCTCAGCAGTTGCTCCCATTGAGTCTGGATCCAGAGCTTGCTCCAGGATGAGGAATCCAGGCAAGAGAGCAAAGCACCCGTATCTCGACAGTATTTCCTGGCGCTGCGGTACTCAAAAGGCATGAGCAGTTGCAGCTGAATAGCATGTATTTGACCCCACCCCGGCCAGAGCACTCCTAACTTCTGAGACTGCCGTTTCACTCTGCGGATGAAGCGACGCTGCAGAAGACGACCTTTTCTTTGCCGGTAAGCAAGAGCATAGGGGCTCACCTCCACGGCGACTGCCACGGGATGTTCTCTGTCCAGGAGTTTTAGCAGTCTAGCAGCGCCGTCTGGATCTCGGTGGACCGTACCTATCAGCACCAGTTCTCTGTCTCGAAATTCACTCGACTTCAAGAGTGACCTTTTCACGTGCAATCGCTCTGGAAAATGCTGAGTAAGCACTATTCACTAAGCAGTAGGCACTCGAGATGGGTGAGCGATTTCCTATCGGATCTCCTAGCGAACATCGCCTTAACAGTTGGTGCTGATCATAAGAAAAGCTTCCTTGCTCACTTCGTAGTGCTTAGTCCGTAGTGCCTGGTGCCTACTCGTGTTCCTCCTCCGGGCGAGCACGAACGTTCTCCCCGAACCGGTTATACCACCACTTTTCTGCGTCAAAGGACTCCACTGTTTCCGGGGCGAATGAACAAGGGTAACTCTCGCAGTACTCAAGGAGCAGTCGGTAGGCATCGTTGATCTTTTTGATTCTCTCTTGTCCGCTCTGAGAGTCACCGACGGTGTCAGGATGCCAACGCTTACACATGATGCGATACGCGGTCTTGATCTCGCCTATGCTGGCTTGCTCACCGAGACCCAGGAGTTGACGTGCTCGGTCAATCTCAGCAGGCTGAAAGGTTGTACGCTTCATGGCTCTTATCCTCTGGCCTGGGGCTCCTTTACCCGACCTGAGGGGGAATCAACCGCTCCAGAGTGGGAATGAGGTCAGAAAAGCGGGACAGGTGATGGTCGGCCTCAAGGTTCTCATTGCGATAGGCGATGAAGACCACTCCTGCACGTTGGCTCGCCTCCCGATCCACCTCCGAGTCGCCAATGTAGCAGGCTTGTTGCGGGGCAATATTAAAGAAGGCCAGAATCTTGTCGAGAGATTCTGGGTGAGGTTTGGGATGGCGAACATCGGCTGCTGTAACCACCATATCGAAATAATGGTTCAGCCCGAATCGCTGCAACACCTGGGGCATGGTGCGGGTTCGACTGGTAGCGATGGCAATCTTGTACCTTGTTGACAGCAATTCTAGACATTCAATCAACCCGGGTTCCAAAGATAGCAACTCGCTTATGGGACCATAGTCCATTTCCTGCCAGAATTGGTCTGCCGCCTTCACCAAGCTGTCTTCCCTAAAAATACGCTTTAGCGACTCTTGCAGCGTGTGGGAATGGACGAAAGCAAGTTGCTCTTCAGTGAGCGGTCCTCTCTTAAAGTGAGAAAGAATTCGGTTATAGAGGGCGGCATTGGCGGCTCGAGAGTCAAGAATAACGCCGTCACAGTCGAATATCACTGCCTTGATGGCTCCGTCCGAGCTTATCTCTGTTTTCTCAAAGGTGTCAGCCTTCATCTTCCTCCCACATGGTATCTCTCTTGAATCCTTCCAGAAAGCGCTCGTTGCTGCGGCGATTCTTGTTCACTTGCCGCAGGAACTTCTTCATCTCTCCGTCGGGAAACATGGAATTTAGATCGAAATCAACTTCCCCAAAAACCCTGTTGAGGTCCACCGTATCTTTTTCGACCTCTGTTTCCTCCAGTTCTACCCTTTCATCCTGCTGTTCATCCATACAACGCTCCAAGGTAATTGGTTTGCCGATCCGCAAGGTAGATTGCGCATGCCGCAACCCGTGGAGGTTTATAACACGAGGCCTGTTTTTTTCATAGCGTCCAGTTATTCTATTTTGAGTTGATCTCTCGCTGAGCTCATCCGCGAAGATGGGACTTTGGTACTCTTGTCCGGGATCCGCCGTGGCTACCTGACAGCCAAATGCTCAACCGCTCATGGGCTCTCATGACTTTGATCTTATCGCCATCAGACACATTCACAACCATGCCAGTCCAGGCCCAGGAAAGGCACGGAAGAGAAATCAAGCCCAGACACAGTATCAGTGCTTTGGTTCTACGCATGAAGTTGTTTCCGGTTATCCCACGGATTTCTTAAGTACTCTCAGCTAAAAGATTAGAACAAAATCATAGGTTCTTCCGATTGCTTTCGGCTCAAATGAGAGCTAAGTTTTCAAGCAACAGAAGGATGCGATAGCCTCATACTATCCATTACTATCCCCCTCCTCAAGCCCACTGCGTCTGTTACGCCCAGACAGATCGGTGGGTTTGTTTTTCCACATTGTAAAAGAGAAGTTTTCGGAGTTAGAAATGAAAAAGCTTGTCAAACCGATCGCACTAATTGGCTTGATATTTGGCTTCTCAGCTGGCCTCTACCCTGGCAGCGCACATGCGGTTCCTTCCCTTGGAGTAGCTTCAAACTCAGCTTATATTGGAGAAGACGGGCAGACGGGCCTCGAAGACTATCAGGACTATTTTGTCGATACGTTTATTCCCGGCACGAGTGAGACCCATGGGTTCCTTATCGGAAGTCCAGGTAGCGATCTAATTATTTTCTCGGACATCATCGACGCCGATATTTTTCTTCTAACGACCGACGATGTGGAATCCGAAAATAATCCAGAGCTAAATGGCGAGCCTTTCGACGACTTCTCAGACATTTTTGTCGGTAATAAGTTTGGTGGCTACAAGCCGCTTACCTATTGGGGGGTAGAGCTAGGTGCGATAGACGCATCACCACAGGGGGACTGGTATGAACTGGTCGACTTCCCATCCTCTCACACTTTCTATGCCTTAAATGTATCGCTCGGATACAGTGGTATCATTGATCAATCCAAATACTTCTTTGCAGTAGCGGACATAAACGCCAATGGCCTACTGGAAAAGAACGCCGACCCATTTTCGCCGAAGACAACCAGTTCTGTTGGCGGAGGTAAACCACCCACCCCCGAACCAGCCACCATGCTCCTTGTCAGTACTGGTTTAGCTGGAGCTGCGCTGGCAAGACTCAGAAGAAAAACCTAATTTCTTCCGATTATCTGTGGCTGAATCGAAAGGAAAGATTGGAGTCACAACGGAAGCAGCAACGTTTCATCCCATCGGAAATTCCCCCCTGCCAGGCCAAAGGGAGCTGCGAGACGAAGACCACCTGAGCCACCGGTGTCTTGCCTTTACTGGCTAGAAGGGTGTGGCCTGCGTCGGCGATAGGCCACCTCCCAAAACTGTAAACCGAACTCCAATTGGCGCGAAGATGCTCTTGGTCTCGCAGGTTTCTCTGGCCATATCCGTGGTCGCAGTCACGCCAAGGCGTGAATTCATGAAATATGAGGGCTAAGACAGAGTTATTGAACAGTCAAGATTTACGCTTGTAATATATCGTCTGACATTGCTTACACTTCTTTGGAACCGCGTTTCTCTTCTAATCATATATTATCATGGAAATTTTCCTATAATATCCCCTCTCAAGCCCAGCCACAGTAGTCGATATTCTTTACATTGGATTGCATTTTCCCGAACACCACTGAAATTTATTAGCTGATAACTATTTGAAATAAATAATATAGTTGCAATGCACCGAGTTTGGCACATTTCTTTCTTGGATGAGAAAACGATACAGAATTACCAACCCGAAATCAATATTAAGCCATGACGACGGCTTAGAGAGAGGCCAGAGGAGAGTAGCTGTTGGCTCGACCCCAATCAAGCACGAAAGGCTAAACAGCATGACTCGACAAAGGAAGATGGCCACAGTCTGCTTTCACCTTGGCAAACAAGTAGAAGCGAGTTTCCCGACTGCTGCTGGAAAGGAAGGACGTACCCGACCCTCTTTTATCGACAGCAGATCATCAGATAACAGGGGCAGGACCATTGTGCCACCTCAACGCACTAGCCGCCTGCCACCCAGCAGGGGACTCCCCCTGCACAAAATTGGGGAAAGGATAGTAACATGGAAGTCTGTAGTGGCAGAAGGAGCAGCTTGCGAATCTTGGTCGATTTGGACGCCCGCTGCAATCTGGCTGGAGGTCACACTCTAGAGGGGAAAATCCTAAACCTGAGCACTGGAGGACTGTGTCTCAAAAGCAAAGACCGGATCTTGATAAGAGAAAGTCTCGTGGTGGAGTTTAAGCTACCTGGCACCCGCAATTCAATCCGGGCAGTAGGAGATGTGGTCTTTTGTCGTTTTTACTATGAAGGCAGCCACAAGGATAATCCCGTCCATGTGGCTCGTATCAAGTTCACCAACCTGCCACCACTTTGTCGGAGCCAGATACAGGCATATACCTTGAAGTTGCTCTGGGAAGAGAACCTGGTGCGGTCTCAAGGAATTCACCAACTGATGGCCGGCATACGAGACTTGCCGACTCCAGAGAGATTGAGAGCATACAATATCCTCATCAAGAAAGAACCACCTTCCCTGAAGACCAGACCGACGTGCAGCTGATTTCTGCTGAATTATGTTTTTGGCCCGAGTGGTTCAGGATGGTCTTGCAAGTAATGCGGGCTGGCTTGGCATCGTCTCCATGCAAAGTCTTTGAACCCTAACCCAGTCCAGAGGACCAGCTTCTTATATTCAAACCAGCCCCGCGAGATTCTGCTGCCTCGGGTCCTTGGGTAGTTCCAATTGTTTGAACCTCGAAGAAACTCTTTTTATCAATTCACATTTATTGTAGCTCCGCTTGCCCATGCAAATCTAGTTCGAGCACGCCCCTGACTCCGGCGGTTTCCGCGGGATTGCCCGGCGGCAGACCCATCTTCACCTTCTCGCGACAACGTATTGGTAATAACTCAGACTACGGAAAACGTGTTTTTTGTAATTTTGTCCCCCGAATGGGGGATGTTTTTTGTTCAGAAAGACAGTATTACATTCATGAATAACTGACTATACTATGAAACTTGAATTGTTTCACTACAGCCGGGGAAAAGGAGAATTGTCGCATGACTCAACCTGATAATATTATGGAAATCTTCAAGTTACTCGACAAATCCAATTGCCGGAAATGTGACGAACCGACTTGCCTGGCCTTTGCCGCTGCAGTGTTCAAGGGTCAAAAACAGCTCAACGAGTGCCCTAATCTCGAGAATGAAATAATCGAGCGGTATGATGGGGCGGCCTCCAATCAGATGCCCCTTGAACGGGAGGCGGAGGAAGCCATGAAGCAGTTGAAAACAAAAATCACCAAGATAGATCTTTCCTTATCAGCGCAAAAATTGGGAGCGAAATTCTCTGACGGGAAATTGACGATCAAGTGTCTCGGCAAGGGCTTTAGTATCGATACAAAGGGGAATATTACAACTGAGATCCATGTCCATTCATGGATAGTGATACCAGTGCTCAACTATATATTAAATGGTGCGGGAATCCCGGCTTCAGGAAAATGGGTTCCGTTCAGGGAACTGGACGGCGGGAAGACGTGGCACCGGCTCTTTGGGCAAAGATGTGAAAAACCCTTGAAGAAAGTTGCTGATACCTATACGGATCTTTTTGAGGACATGATTCGCCTCTTCGATGGAAGGCAAGTGGAAAACCTTTACTCTTCTGATATATCGCTTGTTTTGCATCCGCTGCCGAGAGTGCCGATTCTCATTTCTTACTGGAAGCCGGAACCAGAAGAGGGACTCGAATCCGATCTCAGCATTTTTTTCGATTCAACAGCGGAAGAGAATCTCAACATCGAATCCATCTATCTTCTTAGTACAGGGCTTGTGATAATGTTTGAAAAGCTTGCATTGAGGCACGGTGAACCCTAACGTTGTAAACCAGTACCGAGGAAAGACGCGTTAGGGTGTCCCGCCTATAGGCGGGATGGCCTCGCGCAGTCTCGGGCAGGTCGAAGCGTACGGACCGTAGGTGAGATCCTGCCCGCGGCGAGCAAGTTCGTCCCGCCAAGGCGGGACTCTGGTGCGAATTTAGCGGTTTTGGCCGGCAACAGGTTTGCAGCGTTAGGAATAAAAGCAAAACCCGACTCCAGTTCTCCTTTTTGCATTGTCCATCATACCAGTATATAATAAAATTTTGTGTTCAGGTCCTCTGCCCAGTTCGGCTGAGTGGCAACAGTCTAGCCCGCATATTTCATGAATTGGCGTCGCTAGACCGCGAAACTGGGAACCCGCTTGTCGCAGATTCCGCTTGCGGTGCGGGGCGGAGCGGAGCGAGCGCGAAGAAGATGGCTGTGCCACCGGGCAACCGCAGGGCCTCGGACCCGAACCGTACTTGAACGGTACGTCGCAAGGTGCGACACCCGAGGACGGACGGAAGGACACCCATATCCGCGGTCGCAGTCACGCCAAGGCGTGAATTCATGAAACACCCGGGTTAGTACGGGCTACTTTGTACGAAACGTTCTCATGGATCAGGCACTGTGGACAGATGCTCAGGGCCTGAGTTAGGGTGAGTGAATTGGTGCCAGTATAGGAGAAGGAGGTTAGAAGAGCAACCCACAAGTTGTGTCGCTTCCAGGAAGACAGGGGACAGCCGACAGCGGAGGCGAAAGGCCCCGGAGTTGGGTGCTACCTGGTCTGCAGAGTCCTCCTATCCACCAGTTTCAGCAGGGTGTAAAGGGTTTCCATGTGTGGGGCGGCAACCCCATGACGCCTAGCCACCCGGAGTGCATCGCCAAGGATGGCTTCAACTTCCATGGGCCGCCCTTCCTCAAAGTCGATGAGCATGCTGGTTTTGTAAGGTTCCATTTTGCGGGTTCCATCGATATTCTGCTGCACCACCTCACTCGGGAGCGGATGGCCGGCGGCTTCGGCAATCCGGCACACTTCCTCCATAATCCGGCGAACCAGTGTTACCGATTCAGGCGTATCCAACATCGCTTTGGTGTCCAAGCCACCACCCAGGACAGAGATTGGATTGAAGGGCGCGTTCCAAACCAGCTTGCGCCATCGAGCAGTCACCGCATCTTGAGTCACCTCGCAGGGTACATTAACGTTGTTAAAGAGCTCGGCAAGTCCCTCGGCCCGGTCAGAGTTGCCAGCCGGAAACCGGCCGATGACCAAACGACCAAAGTCAATATGCTCAACACGGCCGGGACCTGTCCGGGTCACACAGATGAAAGCAAGGCCACTGATGATCTCGTTGTCTGGGAAGACGCGAGCCACTGGTTGATCGATTTCAACTCCGTTCTGCACCAGAACGATAACCGTGTCCGGGCCCACCACGGCTTTGATCATTCCGGCGGTTTCAATTTCCGGGAGCACTTTGAGTCCGACCAGAATGTAGTCGGGTGGAGGGCCGTACTCGCTTACATCAGAGACAACCCTCTCCGGTTTGAACAGGAAATCTCCCCAGACGCTGTTAATGTGAATGCCGTTTGCACAGACAACCTTATAGTCCGACCGGCACACCGCGCTGACACGAGCACCGGCCTGTGCCAACTTGCCGCCGTAGAATCCGCCAATGGCTCCGGTCCCTACAACCAGAATCCGCGGGGGGGAAGGGGATTGACTAGCAAGGACCTTTCCGCGTTCCATAAGTGCCCTCACTCTAAGCTCGGAAGTAATACTCCGCTTGGCGTAATCATTAATCGGCAGCGACGTTTGCGCAAACTTGCCAAGTCGGGACATAGCACCCAGGAGGCATGATCTGAAAGGTAGCTCTCGACGCCCTCCTACCATTACCGCCGCGTACTGTTAAGCCCCACGAAGGTGCCGCCGTTTCTCTCGCACAAGATCCGCATAAGGGTTGCAAACCTCTCTCCGGTGACGCCGATACCGCGGGGATGTGCCACCAAGACGGGGAACCCGACGGCATGGATCCGGACCCGGCGGGACCCGTCTGCACTCGACTGATTAATGTTGTCAACCTTATCCACAACCGCTTGCATATTATTGCCGCTGAACTCGTCACCAAACACATACAGACTGATCTTCTTGTGCGGATCATAGAAAGTATTAATAGCCGCGGTAATTCCCTCCACCGGACTACTATTGCTGAATGGACGCCAGGTACTCAAAGTGGAAATAATCGCCCTGCGGCGGGCAGGGGTGTCGGGAATCCATTTACCCCGGTATTGTCTAAACATGTAGTCACCCATGTCGTTCATAATTTGGATACCCTTCACCTTCGGGTACACTTTTAATGTTTCCCGCAATTTCTTCTGCACCAGTCCCCACGCATTCCGCTGCATACTACCCGAGGTGTCGATGATAAAGATAATGTACTCACTATCCACCGGAATGCCCCCGACCGAAGACGAGAGTGTGCGCGGCTGGTTCTTCAACAAACGCTGCATCTCTTCGGTTAATTCTTGCAGCGCCCTGGCCAACTTTCCCTCGACGGTATTTTGGACAGAGGCGTTCTGTTTGGAAGCGGCGAATTCTCCCTCAATTTTGGACAGATCACCCTGAAGGCGGGCGATCTTGGTCTTTTCTTCGGACAATTGCTCCTGTTTGGACTTTAGTTTGCGGTTGAGAACAACGGTTTCGCCCCGAATCTCGACCAGTTCCTCCTCCAGTCGGACAATCGTCCCTTGAAGATCCTCACGCACTTTTTCAATGATTACGGGCTCGGCGAATTTGGATAGAACAAACAGCAGAATGATTGCTCCGAATCCACAGCAAATGCAATCCAGGAAAGAAAGACTGAATATTTCTATATCTCTTCTACGTGATCTCATGTCACGGCCAGTCACGGGAAGGGCATAAAAATGAACCGTCGGTGACAGCCGCCAGTCGCCAAAAGGCGCTGGCCGCCACAGGATCGCCCTCCATGGGGTAGAGAATAATATTCACCGGAGTGGACCTAGGAAGCCTGCGCACTGCGTCGTTGAACAAGCTTAACCGCCTTTTCCCGGAGATCCTTTTCCGCCAGGATTTGGTCTTTCCCATGGTCGGAAGGCTGTCGGTGAGCAGGAAAATGTTGTCTGGTGCAGGGCTCATTGAACGCAAGGCGTTGAATGCATTCAGAAGACTGGTCCCTTTTTCAGGGACCATTTTGCGCAGTCGGTCAACAGTCTCATTGAGTTTGTCAACATCTCCGGCGTCCAGCCAGATTCCTTTTGTTCCCTCAATTACCGGCGCGGCACTATCATTGAAAGTGTAAACCTGGAATTTGCTTGCCATGGGGAGTTGAGTGGTTAACCAGTCTATGGTGGCAATGGCATGCTGCCACTTTTCTGACTTAGCTTTCTGACGATCGTCGAGGTTGCGTCTGCGAACGATTCCCACAATGGTGTGGTCGAGCATACTGGCCGAGGCGTCGACCAAGATAAAAATCCGGTCTCCCCCCAGGTTCAGATCCGTCAAATACTGACGCTTGCCTTGCCCAGCAAAGCTGCGGAGTTTGGACCCATAGTCCTCCAACGCCTTGCTTCCAGCTTCGAGCCGCTTAACGTCTTCCTCCAAGGACTTGAGGTCCGCCTTCAGTTTGTTGATATGTGCCTTAGATGCAAGGGTGTCATTTTGGTAGTGAGTGAGCTCAATCTTTTTTTCCTGAATAATCTTAATTATTTGCTCAGAAAGTCCCTGGGTTTTTACCAGTTCCGCCAACGTTTCCTCGTAAGTGTTCCTGGCCTCGATCAATCCCTTTTTTCCTTCGAGTACTTGCTCTTTTAGCCGGGTAACTTCACCACGGACATCAGAGGTCACTTGGTCGCGGTGAGCCGCGCTTTTGGCGTTCACAATCACGAACAACAAGATGACCGCCCCCAGCCCGCAGCAAATGCAGTCCAGAAATGACAAACTGAAGACATTTACTTTTCTACGTTTCATCAGTCTTTACACAGGCTATGAGTTGAAGTTCTTCACCTGGCGTTCCCACCCGGATGATCTGACCTAACTGCAAAATGACGGTATCGGCCACCCTGATTCCATCAACAAATGTTCCGTAGGTACTGTGATCAACCAGAACGACCTCTTCCCCGCGAGTTTGAATTGAACAATGCTTCCTTGACACGCCTGTTACCTCGCCCCGGATTAACACTTCCGGCTGGTTCGGTCCGGTTTCTCGGCCTATGGTAAGCGGGCGGGAAGAAATCGGATAGGCTAGATTTCGATACAATACATGGGTCGGGCGCTGCCGATCGTGGTGGATGAAAGGAATGGCATCATCTGGGGTCGCGCTCCGTGGTCGGCTTCTATGCCAGGGACGGGTGGTGACGAACAGTGCGCCCCTGCCTGCAGGTTGGGCTCCAAGTTCGTCCTGCAAATTCAGAACGCCGAAGGCTGAGGCTCCTGGTTGCAACTCGATGATCTCGGTATCCGGCATCACGGTCAACATTTCTCGCCAACCGGGGAGGCGGGTTATCCGATGTGCCAATTGAAGGGTTATAGGAGAATTAGACCTGCCGTGGTGCGCCAGCACATCCGCCACCAGTCGACGAATTTCTTGGAAGACGACGTCACTTTTCTGGACAAAAGAATCGCGGCTCAGGGTCACTCGATGGATCTTGGGGCCGGCCGCCATTTCGAAGATTACCGAAGGATTCTGTTGGAAATCTTCCAGCACAACGGGCAAGCGGTCGTATACTTCCTGTTCGGAAACCGCCTGATGGAAGGGGTCGAACCGGGTGGATCGGACAAATTCATCCGCAATGGTTTGCCCCCATTCGCCATAAAGGTAGCTAAGGCCTTTGCCCACGGAGGTGAGCGATTCTTTCTGGGTGAGACGGTCACCCTGTTCCAGTAAGGTGATTTCGGACCGGTGCAGTTGAATATCCAGATGCAGGAGCGTACGTTCCGGGCGAACCGTTGCTGAACTGGCAAGAGGTTGAGGCACAAAACCCTTAATGGAGATGGACAATTCTCGGGCCATACCCAGGATGAGACCAAGTTGCTCTCGGTCATAGAATCCGGGAACTGCAATGGCCAGTTCCTCGCCGTACTGCTCGACATTGGCCCAAATTCGGGACAGATGAGCGCAGGCGATCTCCGCGTGGTTTTGGGCGTAAGAGCAGGGTTGGGGAAGCGGCTCTGTATTCAACTGATCCCAAAACGCGGTGTTCACCTGGCGCGGATGCAAGTGCGCCTTTCCTTCAGCATCTCTGCCCACAAGTAACCGGTTGCCGTCGGCAAGGGCGAAACCCGGACTTTCCCTGTGCACTCCATCAACTTGGATCAATCCGGTGGCGCCTGCCGCTGCCACCAGAATGCCAGCATCACTCAACTCCAAGCCAAGCAGACTCACTCTGCAAACCTTTCAATCCAATGGGTAAGGCCATGTCCCCCTGGTCGCAGCTCGACAGCTTTGCCACTATCCATTACCCAAGTCAGTCCACAGTGGCCGGGAGACGCAAGGCGCTATTCGGTCATTTCGCTCCGCTGTCATTCATAGTCACTAGGTCATTATGTCGTTAGCAGACTGGAACACCAGATCATGGCTACGCTCTGAGCGGTGATCATTTTCTGTACCCACCTGACGACTGGTGACGGCGTAGGGCAGTGACACCGGAGCCAAATGGCTTGAGCATCTCGTGCGCCATCTAAATTGCGGTAATCATTTCTTTCCCGAAATTGCTTTAATAGAGCAAACACACTGCCTTTCCATGCCTGGATTCTTCACTGAACATGCAAATGACGGGTGAGCTTCTCTTCGCAGTAGGCCTCTGCGTCAAGCACATAGCGCTCCTGAAGCAGCTGCAACTGGTGCAGCAAGAACATGAGAACAATGCTGATCACCAGAGCGATCAGAGTCGAGTTAAAAGCAACTCCCAAGCTCTTGGTTACTCCAAAGATATCCCCCTCAATCGCCCTGTGCGCCTTTCCGAGGGCCTCACCAATACCCCGAACCGTGCCGATGAACCCTACCGAAGGGATGGCCCAGGCAATATATCTGATCATGGACAGCTCGGATTCCAGTCGTTCTCCCTCGGAAGCGCAGTAGGCATGGGTAGCACTGGCCACGTCCTGTATATTTCGAGTTGAACTGAATCGGTGCAAGGCTGCCAACAAAGCCCTCGGGAGCAGGGCTTCACGCTGCTGCTGCGGCAGGGCCTGAATCTGACGGGACAGGTCACGCGTATCTTCGGGCAAGATACGCATTCCCTCGGTCAGGGGTATGAGATCCATTTGTAACAGCGCCCGGTCCCTGAGAGTCTTCACGGCCTTATACGTCATGATGGCAATGGCCCAGAACATGAGAATAAAACATGCTTCCTGCTCATAGTCCCGTATCAACACGTAGACGGATCTCTCTGTGACAATCGAGTCGTCTGTTTCGAGCAAGGCGGCCTGCTCCGCCAGAACGGCATCGGCCCTGGGACGAATGATCGCCACGTAAAATGCGTGCACCACAATCACCACCAGAATCAATGAAAACAACTGGTAAATGAACTCAAATGATACCGGAAACGTTTTTTTCACTCTAAACCTCTACACCACGCCAGTTTCAATTCTGCCTTAAACCTTATTCCCTTCCTGAAGACGCCAAACATACCAGTATTCAGATGTCGGCAGGGAAATCCACTGCGCTATCCGCTGCTATCTTTTCCGACGGCTTGAAGTCCTTGAACGGAGCCTTACTGTTTTTGGGTCTGGCAGCACTCTTGCCCTTGTCGGATTCGCTTGTCTCGGGTTCAGACGTTGAGACCGATTCACTTTTTGCAGGGTTTCCGCTATCGTCATCCTCGCCGATTGAAATTGCAATCTGCAGCTTCGCGCCCGTATTCTGCACGGGTTTCTTGTCTAAGCCTCCCTGGATGGTGGCCTGCACCACCCCCGGGTCCAAGGCCAGGATAACACTCAATCCGACCAAGAAAGCGACAACCATGCTCGCTGCCCCCTTCATTATTTCCCCTCGTCCACATGTTCCAGGTATCGGCAGATCCGGAATCCCAGGTCCTGACGTTTTTCGTTACCATAGCCCCTGTAGGATACTCTCAGCGCACTGATACTTGATTGTTTCCAACTGGATCCTCTGACCACTCGATGCTTTCCTTGCGCGGGGCCCACGGGGTCACGGTAGATTTTGTCGGCGGCGTAGGTATAGATGGAATAATAGTCGTGAGACCATTCCGCTACGTTACCACCCAGATCGTATATTCCCAATTCATTCGGGTCGAAGGTCCCCGAAGGCGCCGTGACCGGGTATCCGTCATTATAATCACTCAGATAAGTGGCAATCACACCCTTGGCGGACTCGTCGGCGATATTCACTGATTTCGGCCCCGGAGGAAATCTGTCTCCCCAAGGATATTTCCGAGAAGTCTTGCCGTTCTTCAAGCGGGCACAGTATTCCCATTCCGCTTCGGTGGGCAAGCGATACCCCGTCCCCATGGGTTCGACGGCCACCAACTTGTCGCCTTTCTTCACATAGGCTGGTGGCAGCGAATCCTTGGCGCTCAGCCAGTTGCAAAAGAGAGCGGCTTGTTCCCAACTTACCTGGACCACCGGTAGTTTATCCCGGTTCAGACTGTGACCCTTGAACTCACCAGAATTGTGCTCGGCGAGAAACTGCCTGAACTCTTTATTGGTGACTTCCCTGACACCCAGGTAAAACCATCGGGTGAGTGTTACCTTGCGCAGGGTTTCATTCGACCTGCGCCCCTGTTCCCGGCGCGACGACCCCATGATGAAAGATCCGGGGTGGATCAGTTTGAGCGCATAACCGTTAGCCGCACGAATGATCTGCGGCGCGGTCATGTGTTTCGGTCTCTGTTTTACAAGAGAGACTCGCAGTTCCAAGGGAAATCCCGGGCGAGGGGTGATCTTGGTACGAAAGGACTCATATCCCTCTTTCTTTATTTCCACCTCGTGCTCTAGTGCGATGAAACTCAAGTTTTTCTCAGCTGCCTCCAAAGGCTTGCCGTCGATAAAGATCTCTGCATCAGGGGGTTCCACAACCAGGTGCACAACTCCTTTCTTTGGCACCAGATCAATGGACAGTGGTTTCACCTCAGCAGCGGATACTTTCAGGTGGAGGGCGACTCGTTCATACCCCGCCTTAGATACATAAACTACATGCTTCTTATTCGGGCGAAGCGGTATGTCCAGAGGTGTCAGCCCAAAGTATGACTTGTCAACCGTCACGCTGGCCCCGGAAGGAGTCGTCCGTAGTGCCAGGGTGCCGTCGGCCGGAATCAATCTGATATTGTTCAAGGCCTGGGGCTGATTTGCCTGGATCACCAGGGGAGCACGCCAGGTCTTGTAAAGCCTGGCTCGAAGCTCCAACTCGTAAGTGCCCGCAGCCAGTTTCAGCCTGAGAGGGGTCTTGCCCATCCTCTTCCCGGCAACCCATACGTTGGCTCCAGCCGGAAGGGAACTGACGGTCACTTCCGCCCAGTCTGGAGTGAGAGCCAAATCAAAGGACTGGCTGACACCTTCCCCCTCGATCACCACATGGGTCTGCATATTCTGGTAATTCTCTGCCTTGATTTCCAATCGTCGGCGACCTGGCTTTACGTCCACTTCCCGGAGCGGTGTCGCACCAATTTCTTCGCCGTCAATGTATACCCTGGCTCCCTCGATCGAGATAGACGGTTGCTCCGCCTGATAAACTCTGAGGGTCAACTTTCCCGGCAGCTTGACCATGGAAAGGTTCAGAGTTTGGTTCTTGTCGTCTGCGACCATAAATGGGTGCTCCAGCGGGTGATAGCCTTTCTTGACGGCCCTCAGGGTGTATGAGCCGGGTCGCAGCAGGAAGTGGGCCCCCAGTTTGGGGGTAGCCACGCCGCCCTTGATGGAAACACGATCCGGTTTCGGATCGATCTGAACCAGCACCTGTCTCGCGGTGAATACGAACCAAGCAGAGGAGACGAGGAAAGCGAAAAGCAATCCAAGTCCAATCTTGAGCAGCAACCTGGACCGGGATGTTGCTTTCGTCTGCTCATCAAGTGGCTCCGAGCGGAATTGCACAGGTTCAACTTCAAGGGATGATGGCGAGCTGGTGCTAGGCAGTGGTGGCAGGGTTTGGGAAGAATCGTCAGGCTCGGAGACCTGGAGAGTAATGGTTTCTTGGTCCAGCCGGATGACTATTTCATACGAGCCTATTCGGAGCTTGTCGCCGTTTAAGAGCCAGCCGAAGTCCTGCAGCTTTTGCCTGTTGTGCCAGACCGGAATCCCCATTTCTGCGCTCTGCACGTAGAGGTTTCCCTCAGACAGGCCTATGTAAGCAGCTTCTTGCTCTGCCGCCAGCTCAACAACCCGTATGGCGGCGGCAGGACTTCCTCCAATTACAAGGGGAAAATCATCTTCGGACAGGACCCTCTCAACCCCACCGTCCCTAATTCGGTAATATTTCTTCAAATCTTGGCCCCGCATTTCACGGTGACGCGCAGCTGCTTCTGTCCAGCCTTAACCACGATCTCCTGCCTGACATCCTGATACCCGTCTCTTGCCCCCACCACAATGTATGTACCCGGTCGCAATTCCAACTGGCGTATCTCAAACCGTCCCAACTTGCCGATTTTGTATATCGCCACCTCCGTAAGGTTGTCTGATTCCAGCGTGACTGTCACTGGAGTCTTGGCGACAGTAACCAGGCGATTCATCTCATCCAGCCGGCGGCTTAATCGCGGCCCCTTGGGCTCAATCTCCGCGGCTTCATGGAGCAGCAGGATCGCTTTTTGAAGGTGGCGGTCGGATTCAAGAAATTCCGGCTTCTTCAGGTAAAAGTCAATATTTCTGTCGATCCGCAGCCTCTCCTGAGAACGGTCCTTACCGCGGACGGCGAACTGGATTGTCTGGTTCATTTGAAGAACAGCCGTATATAGCTTCAGGGCTCGTTCCCAGTCTTCCGAGTCCTCGGCTGTCAGGGCCTCCGCCTGCAGCCTTTCAATTCGGGCCAGTCGAATCGCTTCATCAACCTGCCCCAGGGCGGCGTGAACCTCTTGGGAACTCGGTTTGAAGGATTGCGCTTTCTGTAACTCCGCCTGAGCGAACTCGTATTCACCCCTGTGGTAGGCTGCCAACCCTGAGGACATTGACTCCCGAAACCGCTGCTCGGTGATCAACCCTTTTACCCTGGCGGAGGCTGTTCGGGCCTCATTTGACTCTGGATCCACCCGCAGGGCCTCCTGGTAATCGGCGTAGGCGAAAGAGAAATTGTTCTTTCTCTCGTGGTGCTTTCCCGACTCGAGCAATCGCATCACAGTCTCAACCTTGTTTGCCCTTTCCAGGTTGTGCTGCGCAACTTTGCTCGTTGGGTCGATCATAAGCGCGAGGCCGAATTTGTCCCGGGCGGTCTGTCCTTCTCCCTCCGCCAGTGCAAGGCGGCCGTCATCCATAAGCCGGCGCAGTGTCTCCGTGGTCTGGCCCGCCAGTTCATTTGCTTTAGCCGTGGCCTCCATATACTTGCTGGAAGCTGAAGTATAGTCCCCCTCCATGAGTAAGTTATCAGCCTTCTGGCCGACCTGCATCATTTGGGCGTAGAACTCACCTCCCCATTCTGGCGCCCCCTTACTATCCAAATCCGTCTTGAGCCGCACGAACTCTGACAGCTTTCGCTCGGCCTCAGCCTTTTCCAGAGCAAGTTGCGCGGTATTCACGGTTTCTATAGGCTTCGGTGCAGTTTCAGCCGCAGGGGCTTCAATCCTTGTGTTTTCCACGCCAGTTGCAGCCTTTTCCTCCGGAGCAGTAGCTTCGAGAACCGGGTTTTTCGACAGGTAACGCAGAAACAAGCCACCGCCAACCACCAACGCGAGGAACACAATGATCAAGGCCACGGATTTGAGAAGGTCCTGCTTCCAGAGGGAGAATCGCTCTACAACTGATTCTTCTCCCGATACCTTGACAGGTTGAATGATTTCGTCGTTACCTGCGTCTGTACGATCTATCAAGTGGCCTTGCGCCAAACGCCGAGGCGGCAAGGTCTGGTTGCGGCTGGCGTCCAATGTCGTCTGTAATTCGCGGCGAACCTGGTCCATTCCGTTCGGACGTTCGCTCCGACTCTTGGCCAGTAGCCCGGCGACGAGTCTTTCCAGAGAGTCAGGTATGCGCTGGTCCGGACGTACCTGGTGGTTCAC
>CP070692.1:1496689-1514482 GCA_020353215.1 Deltaproteobacteria bacterium | reverse complement strand
AGAGCATCTGCCGCCCAGATAGCTGCTTCGACCAGGTCAGCTGTCACTGGGAAGCAGGTGGCATGGATGGTTTCGCCCTCCGCCGTTGTGGCTTCAGCCACCTTCCGGATGTCCTCCCGACTGGGGTTGGAGAGGCCCACGTCTTCGAGACAGATCGGCAACCCCACACTGGCACAAAATTCCAGCACCTCGTTGACTTCTTCAGCAGGACGTCCTTCCATGACAAGCTGGGTGAGGGTGCCGAAAGCAACCTTCTGGCCATGGAGCTTACCGTGTGATGCTTCCAGAACCGTAAAACCGTTGTGCACCGAATGGCTACCGGCAAGGCCCCCGCTCTCGAAGCCCAGACCGCTGAGCAAGGTATTGGCTTCCACAACTGCCTCCACCGAAGGAGTCACCACCTGCTTTTCCACCGCCAGCTTGGCCGGCAAACCATGTTCCAGCAAGGTGTCATAGCAAAGACGCGCCAGCGCGATTGCCGATAAGGTGGGCGGGCATCCTCCGGTGAGCACGTTTGGTTTGCAACTCTTGGCGCAGGTATCCGCTTCCCAGAAGGTGGCGAGCGCGTCTCCCATACCTGAAACCAGGAATTCCACTGGAGCCTGAGCCACAATCGTTGTGTCCACCAGAACGCAGTCGGGGTTCTTGGGCAGTACAAGATAGCGTTCAAAGACTCCATCTTCAGTGTAAATTACCGATAGAGCGGAGCATGGAGCGTCGGTGGCTGCAATGGTGGGGACGACAATCACAGGCACCTTCATCTCATAGGCCACCGCCTTGCCCGTGTCGATCACCTTACCTCCGCCAGCAGCGATGATAATGTCAGCGTTGTTGGCTTTGGCGATTTCCACCAGCCGATTGATTTCCTTGTCGGAGCTCTCCCCCATGAAAAGTTCCTGGTGGCAGCCGATGTTCTCCTTGGCGAGACTGTCCTGAATCTGCTGGCCACAGACAGACAAGGCCGTTTTCCCCCCCGTCAGCAAAGCCTTGCTTCCCATCTCAGTCGCGTGGGAACCAATCTCGTTGATGGCGCCAGCTCCCTGCACATAACGACCGGGTGCAATTAACATCCTGCTCATAATCTCCCTCCCTGTTAGGTTTGCTGTTTCAAGATTGTTGCTAACCCCTGAGCAAAGCCAATTCCCAGGGGGATTACCCTGACCCGGATTTAGGGTCCACAACACGACCAAGGCTCGACAGCCTCGACGGTTAGTCTCAATAAAGAAACCGGCCCATCGAAGATCCCACTATCAAGGCACGGCCCAGGTTTTCGATGCCAAATAAAAGAACCTAAACGTGCATTCCGTTGAGACCTGCGAAATAGCCATTCTGTTCCTGGTTCAGAGGAAGTGGATATCAATACGGGTGGTAGATCGGCCTCCCTATGAGTGCCCTGGTTATGACACCAGAACCGCGCCGAAAACAAAATCCCCCGAAAGGAGGGATTTATCTCCCTCATCAGGGGGAATTTTGGGGGACGTGGTGGTGTGACCGCTGGAGCAGGTTAAAGCAGTCTAGGACTGGCGGCTTGGCGAATTCGACAAGAACCTGGACGATACCTTCCCTCTGCTCGGTTTTCTCCCCGGGCAAACCTGACTCATGCCGGAGCGAAGGGGGCTTCAATCCAGAAGGTTTTTCTCTTGGGCCGTCCTGAGAGCCTGAATACGGCTTCCCACCTTTAGTTTCCGGTAGATCGTCTTCAGGTGACTCTTGACCGTTTCAATGCTGATATGGAACGCGCGGGCGATTTCCTTGTTCCCCTTTCCTTCAGTTATCGCCTGCAAGATTTCTTTTTCTCTGTAGGTCAGTGAAGGACCTTGTCTTTTTGGCCCTATCTCCTTGGGAGTCTCGCAATTCAGGCTCAAATTCGCCAAGTAGGGAGAAACGGCTGGTTTACCCGCGTCCAAGGTCTTGATGATCCTGACAAGTTCCTTGATTCCAACGCACTTCAACACATAGCCGTCAGCACCTGCTTGCATGGCCTCGCGAACATAGTTTTTGTCGTTATAGGTGGAGAGAACGATCATTTTCATCTGAGGACTGGACTTCCGCAAAACCCGGATGGCCCCAATGCCCGAAAGCCCAGGCATATCGACATCGATCAGTGAGACGTCGGGAGGTTCAGCCTGCATTTGCTCAACCGCTCGAAACCCATCACTCGCTTCCCCAATGACTACAATGCTCTTTTCCTGATCCAGACTATGTCGCAAACCAAGACGAAACAAGGGGTGGTCATCGGCAAGGAAGACTTTCGTTGGCTTGTCCACGGAAATCACCTCGGTTCTCCATATTTCTCAAACCGGAAAACGTCCTCCAGCTAAACGCAAAACCTTTTGACTCAAGAGAGATGCGCACGGTGTTCGAAAGTGATGACCAAAAGAGTCGAGATTTCTCTTTGAGAACCCTAGAGACAACGATGAGCTTCACAAGACGAATTCTACAGGACCGGCACGATGAAATTCAGAAAGGGGTTTCCAAGCGGAATTCCTTTCATGATTCAAAAAAGAGTGCCAAAGGATAACGCTTGCTGCTGACCGTGAGGACACTACACCATCCTGCATATATTCAAGCAAAATCCACTGCCAATGTTAATCCCTCAACCGGGGGAAATTGACTCCCTCCTTGGAGGTAATTTTGGGGGATGCTGGGGGTAGAAAGGACCTGCGATGATGCTCGTTTCGGGGAGCAGTTTCGAGGGGCCGGCCCTCTTGATCCCAAATACTCGGCAAGGACATGGTGCGGGCAATTTCAACTCAGGAGGTTGTTATCTCTAGCCAGCCGACCGGCCTCAACACGGTTTTTCACCTTTAATTTCTTATAGATCCTTTTAATGTGACTTTTCACGGTTTCGGTGCTTATGTTCAACGACTCGGAAATCTCCTTATTGCCCATCCCTTCAGTGATGGCCTGGAGAATTTCCGTCTCCCTGGGGGTAAGCAGTGGGCTCTCAATGGGTTCTGGACTCTCTTGCTCTGACTCGGGAGCCAAGGTCAGATTCACCAGGTATGGAGAGACCACTGGCCCTTCCTGGCAGAAAGACTCCATAATTCTCACCAACTCTTGAACGTCGATAGATTTCAGGATATAGCCGTCAGCACCCGCCCTCATGGCGTCTCGAATATAGGTTTCGTCGTTGTGTGTGGACAATACAAAGATTTTCATCTGGGGAATGGCCTTGCGCAACATCCTGATCGCTTTAATGCCTGACAGTCCAGGCATATCCACGTCAATCAGTGACACATCCGGAGGGTCAGTTTGGATTTTTTCCACTGCGCTGAACCCGTCGCCGGCTTCTCCGATCACTGCAACATCTTCGCGCTGGTCCAAACTGAGTCGCAGCCCTATGCGCAGCAAAGGGTGATCATCGGCAAGAAAAACTCTTATCGGTCTTGTCTGCTGCATGCTTGATCTCTTCCGTCTTCCTGGAGCATACATGGTGCCAGCCCGCATGTTGTTATCTCAGCTGGTTCTTGGACTCCGGCAAGATAGAAACTAGCATAGCTCTCAGGCGGAAATCACTGGATTGGGCCACGCGGCAAAATGAAGCAAAACTTACATCCTCGGCCATTAGTTGAGTCATCTTGTTCACTAGGGGATTCCACCCATATCAAGCCTCCATGAACCTCTATTACTTGTTTGCAAAAGGCAAGCCCCAAACCTACTCCTTTTCTTCCCTCTCGATCTCCCGATCTTATCTTGAAGAATTTGTCAAAAACAAGTTGATGATATTCCTGCGGTATACCAATTCCTTGGTCTGACACGCTGATCAAGATGTACGGGTACCCGTCGCGGAGCTGCAAGACATCCGCTTCCGGCGCAGTACGAAGGAGCGTATTCAGCTCACTGCCACCAATCAAACTGGCGCTTATCCTGATTTCGCCTCTTTCCGGGCTATACTTGATGGCATTATCCAACAAATTCACGCACACTCGCAAAAGACGCTTCTGATCACCGTACAGCCTCATCGGCTCCGAAGCCGGTTCAAAGAAAACGGAGGCCTCCTTGTCTTTGGCAAAAAACTCCAACTGGCTGATGCCCTTGTTAATGATTTGATTTAGGTCAATGGGTGACTTGATCAGAAAAAACTGTCCGTTTTCGCTCCGGTAAATGTCCAGCAGATCATTGGCCATGCCGTAGAGTTGGTGGCTGGTGCCCAAGGTCAACTGCATGACGTCCAACTGGCTTTCATTGAGTGGCCCCAACGTTTCATCCACCAGCAGTTGCATGGCCTTTTGGATGGAGAGGACGGGATTCCTCATGTCGTGAGTAACCATTCCAATCAGGTCTTCCTTCATCCGCTCTATTCTTTTTTCTTCAGAAATGTCTCGAATAACTGCTACGCTATCTGAACCCGTGCTGTTTTCGGCATTTATTCCTGAGACGGACACCTGCACCGGAAACGGTTTCTCATCTGCCCGGACTGCGATCAGTTCGCCACGCCAGCTGTGCTTCAGCTTCCGACCTACCTGTTCGAAAGAGGTTTCTTTCGAGGTCGGGCCAGAGAAAAGTCTACAAATCGACTGGCCAATGAGTTCTGTCTTTTCGGCGCCGAACATGGCAGCACCCGATTGGTTGATCATCGATATAATACCATCAGCACTCGTGGAAATAATGCAATCGGAAATGCTGTTTATGAGCCGATTCAGATAATCCTGAGAGTGTTTGTGCAACAGGAATTTTCCCAACGCCAATTCGCTAATCGTTTTGGTGATCACTGACATGAGGTTGGCGATGTCAAGAAGACGCTGCCGGGTCATCAGAGGCACCTTCGCCAGTTCTTGCAAGTAAGCGTCTATGTTCCTTATCCCGATGGCTCGAGCCCGTTCTACCGCCACATCAGAATCAACGGGTTCGTCCAGAACCTGGCCGCACAACACGGTGGCCAGATGAGAGTCTTCCACAACAACCGGAGCCGCACAGTCCAACAAACCAGCGTTTAGGCATGTATAAATCGGCGGCGTTTCTGAACGCGCCGATTCGACGCCTCCAAATCGGTCGCTCTGGTAACACTTACGTCTTCCTTCACGAGTAGAGCGGCAATACTTTTGACATAAATCCGTGAAATTATGGGGTTCAGTGATGGGCCGACCGTATGGGTCGGCGATAATGGATGCGACCCCGGTGACTGCAGTAAAATCCTTGAGGATTTGGTCAAGCTTTCTTGCGTTGATCAGATCCAGGAGGTGGATTTTCCCAGGCATAAATAAGCTCCAAACGATTCCGTAGAGCAAGAGAGCGGAGACAGGTAACTCTGCCTGTTCCTAGCACCATAGGCCTCGCGGAAGCGTGCTTGTCCTAAGAAAGATTCAGCTTCCGATATAGCTCTTCAAACTGCATCGTGAGCTTATGCCGTGGGTCGAGATACACCATCGGCAAAGACTTCTCTCGCGATTCGCGAATCTTGATGGATGAGGACAAGTAGGTGTCAAGAACAGGCAATCCCTCGTCGAGCAATTCAGAGACGATTCTCTTGGGCAATTTGGCTGTCACCTGAAACTGGTTGACAACGATGCCTTCCAATCTAAGACTATGACGGTGGTCGCGTTGAACTTCACTAACGGTATCTAGGAGCACACGGAGCGCCCGCAGAGAAAGATAGTCGCAATCGAATGGAATCAAGCAGGCATCGGAAGCTATCAGGGCTGATCGAGTATAGAAGTTCAAGGCAGGGGGGGTGTCTATATATATGCTATCGTAGTGGGACAAAGAGTCCAATGCTTCTTTCAGCTTGTACATCTTATGGCGCGAATCAAGCTTTTCTGCCAAATACTCGAGATCCGAGTGTGAGGGGACGAGCTCCAGTCGTGGAAAGGGTGTTTTATGAATACAGCCTATTAGGCCTTTGGGCTCCAGGGTGCGATAGAGTTGTTCCTCAAAGTAATCCACTAGAGTAGTTTCGCACTCTTGCTCTAGTGAGCCAAGCAAGTACTGGGTAGAATTCCCCTGTGGATCCAGGTCTATGACGAGCGTCCGTCTATGATTGTGAGCACTAATGGCTGCGAGGTTGCAGGTAATGGTTGACTTACCTACACCACCCTTCTGGTTGAAAATAGCTCGACGCACGACCATGATTTCGCTCTATTGGCTTTCTTCAAGTGTCCTAAGAGAACCCTCCCAGCAAAGGGCCATCTTTGCCTGGCAGGGCCTGCGCCAGACCTTCCGCGCCTTCGGCTCTAACGCGTCCCATTTCCACTGCTACGGATTGCTCCACCGCAGTCATGCTCCGCTGCGAGCACGCTGCCTAGCTTGCCAATTCACCCTTCGGCACCACTGATAGATGAGTGGTCCCCCGCTCCACTGCCGAGCAAAGAACTCACCATAAGCGTTTCCACTCATACAGTCCGATTGTTCAATGGCCAGCTTTTGAGGAATTAGTCAGGTCGATGGTTTTCTTCGATTACCATACTAGATATCCCGCTACAAGTACAAGTCAAAATACACTCGGTCTAACTTCATACTATTGAGTTTTTAGAAAGACACTAGGCCTTTTCCCTCGCAAGGATTTGGAAACTTTAATCATTTACATGCTGCGAATGATTGACTACTGAACAGCTATCCTATGCAGTCGAGAGGCATGTTCCGTCCTTGACTCGGGTGGCTGGAATTCCCTTCGGTCCCCTGAGGATAGACTCACTAACGGTTTTTCTATCCTGGCCCCTGACTCCAATCGCACAGAGCAGAACCCTCCTTAATCTGGAGGGTCTTTCCTCTGTGTCTGAGTAGCTCTCCTTTCCCGCGTCCCTGCGTGAACCTCTAGGTCGGATATTTCATCACTTGCCGTAAGGAACACGTGTAACTAGGGACCCGCCCCAAAGGGGTGGAGAGTGAGCGGAGCGAAGCGAGCTTGAAGAAGATGGATGTTCGAAGGGGCAATCTCAGGGGTGCTCCCCTGAACCGCATTTGCACAATACTTCCGCAGGGGCGAGTTCGGGGAGGCCCGGAAGGACGCCCGCATACGCGCTCGGAGCAGGTGATTGATGAAATATGCGGGCTAGGAGCCTCGCATTAGATAAAACCCGGATAGACTTGAAGGGCTATGAAGTGGAATTGACTTTACTGTGTGACAGTTGATCCTTCACTGGTAATATCAAGCTTGATTTCACCGTAGCGACTCTCGTATTCATTTATTAGGCTTGAGAGCAAGACCATAAGTCGTTTTGCCGTGAAAGGACTCAAGATGATCCTGTTTGTAAGCTGTATTTCTACTTCTTGTTGACTCCGCTCCCAGGTGTGGTTGATCCCGAAGTTCAACACCACCTCTTCACGTGTGGTCGTCACATTACACACATTCGCGTAATAACTCTTCAACTGCACCGTATCCCAGCGCACCCTCGGTGTTGTCAAACTCTCGGTCCTCTCACCGGTCTCTTGATCGCGGTTCACTGTCATTGGTCACCTCCTATCAGGGATGCAAAGCGCTTATCAAGTTCGGCGGCTTATCTCTATATCCCTTCTTTTCCAACAAAAACCTCTTAGGCACGCCGTCCCCACTGAATTGCTGATTCGCGGTTTTCCGCAGCAGTCTCATAACGTCTTTTCCCGAATTGTTGGCAGGGTAGGATTGTGCTACCACTGGCCGAGTGTGGAGATACTCGATTCCATATGCATGGTCCGCGCCTGTTGGCTTTCGATGCTCAGTTGCTCTAAGAGCGTACCTTGGGCCCGTTCAAGTTCGGCGAGCGCGATATTGTAGTCCACGATTGCGCGGATATAATTGCGGCTGGTGACGGCGAGCAGGTCTTGAGCACGCAGCAGTTCTTCGTTGCTCGTCTGCTCAAGATCGAATCGGGCGAATTCGCCTTGGACCACATTTTCTGCGGCCTCCTTTGCCAGCCAGGTTGATTCTATCTCGCTTTTTCCAAGGTCGATCGCGAGGAGCACTTGCTTGACGTCCAGCTCGACCTGATCCCTCACTCGCTCCACGCCGGCAGTCGCCTGTTGACGTTCGAGTGTCTTTTTCCGATAACGAGCCGTAGCCGAGCGGCTGCCCATGGGCCATTCAAAATTCAAACCTACCGCCCAGGCGTTATCGTCGTTCAAACCCGTATCGTCTACTGCAGTGGAGAATTCTTGCCCGTAACCACTGAAGCTGTAGCGGGCGAAGAGATCAAGTTTCGGAAGGCGCTCATGCGAAGAAAGCTCCTCCTCGACTCGGCGGATTTCCAACGTCTGTCTCGCTTTTTGAATCTCCGGTCGGTTGTTGAGCGCTACGTTGATGGCCTCCTCTTCATTGACCTCGATGGGTAGGGTTTGAGGCTGTTCAGTAGGAACAATTTCAACCTTCGAATCGATGGTTAAGTTTGACCAGTTCAGTAGGAGCTTTAACTGATCCATGATCACCCGGAAGCGCTCTTTGGACTTCAACAGAGTGCTGAGTCGGGCTTGGGCATTGCTGCGAGCACGTTCGACGTCAAAAGGTTTGGAGATGCCTTGGGTAAGACGAACGGCTTCGCGACGGCGGACTTCCTCGGCCATATCGTAGTTCTGTTCGTTGATCGTCACCAACTCCCGAAACAGCATGAGCCGCCAGTAGGCTCTTGAGACCTGCGTCGCAATATCAATCACTATCTGGCGAAACTCTTCTTCCGATATGTTAACCCGGTGACTGGCGATCTTGATTGCGGCCTGTTCCTCTTTGGCGCCCACATTCTTCAGTAACGGCTGTCTTAGCTCGACTGTGGGGGAAAATGTATATTTATACCTCCGCTCGAGCAGAGCGTTCTCCAAATTGTTATATCCCATTTCCAGGAAGGTGGATAAGCTGCCCCCGGTCTTGAACGGCTTTCGTATGCCGGTCTGGAAGATTCCATAATCCTCCATGACAATGTTTTCCACACTCGATTGTAGGTTTGGTTCACGGCGATAGCTAATGTCTGTAAAGACTGACGGATCGTAAACCGCTTCTACGTCTGACAGGTCCTCCTCCGCCTGCTTCGGTAAGTAGGAGACAACCCTTATGTCCTGGTTTCCCTCGAGACTATAACGTATCGCCTCAAGAAGCGAGAGACTCACAGACTCAGCTGCCGGCGGACTTTCTGGTTTGGTTGCTGATACGGAAGCCGGCAGTGAAGACGCCGCATGAGCAAATGGGACCGGTCTTTCCTCCGGCACCTGAATACCCGCTGGTGGCGTCACCTTCTTTTGATCTTCGACAATGCGGACCGCCCCGCTGACCTCACCGTAGATGTGAATCTCCACGCGACGATTTCTCTGCCGGCCTTCGGCTGTTTCATTGGAGGCTACCGGATCGGATGAACCATGACCTTCAACCGAAATCTTCCCCTCGTCAATCGCCATGTATGGATCCTTAACCAGTAATTCTTTAAGGTGCTCAGCCCTTCGTCGGGAAATATCAAGGTTTTCTGCTCGAGAACCGCTGCTGTCTGTGTAACCCTTTAAGACAACATGGTAGTTCTTTCTCGGGGGCGTCTTCAAAGCCTCGAGCAACTCCTTGAGAGGCGGGTGATATCGCTCATCGACCTCCAGTGTATAGGCCGGATAAATGAGGGTCATGACACCACCAAGATGGACACCACCCTTCGAGTCTCTATGCTCCCACTCCAGTTGTCTCAAAACATCAGACGGTGACCTCTCAACCTCACCGCCCGCCGTTGAAACGACGATTCCGAAAAAGAGAAAGGGGAGAACGCATCTTGAGAAGAGTCTATTTATGATCACTGATGCTTTCAAAATTCAGCGCCTTTACAGATCCCTGCCTGCAAATCCAAGGTGTTCATCAAGCCAGTCGTCGGTGCGGAGCACATCTCTACGTTGCCTGAGCGCTACTCGCTCCGCTCTCCGTTGAGCCCTATTCACCAAGCTCCGCGAAAACGGTGAGGATATCTCCCTGTCGTTGTTGGAGCAGTGTCGGACCAGCGCAGCTGAAGTCAGACGAGCATGTTGCTGCAGGAGCTCGTCTTCCAAGCTTATGAATGCCTGGGCACTTCCGGGATCTCCCTGGCGACCGCACCGCCCATATAACTGTCGGTCTATCCTCCCTGCTTCATGACGTTCGGTGGCAACGACGTGGAGGCCGCCCAGGTGTGCAACGCCGGCGCCAAGTCGGATATCTGTGCCTCGTCCGGCCATATTCGTCGCCACGGTGATACGCCCCTTCTGGCCTGCGCCTGCGATGATCTGCGCTTCTTGCTCCTGGCGGACGGCATTCAGGACCTGGTGCTGAAGGCCTTTCGCCGCCAGCAGGCCGCCGAGATACTCGCTAGCACGCACGCTGCGCGTTCCGATCAGAACCGGGCGCCCGGTCTGATGAACGCGACGTACCTCATCGATCACCGCCCGCCATTTCGCTACTCCAACTGTGTACACCCGGTCCTTCATTGCTGTCCGTCTACAGGGACGATTGGTGGGGATAACGATCACGGGCAGATCATAGGTCTGCCAGAATTCAGCCCGAGCCTCGGCCGCCGTACCCGTCATCCCGGACAGCTTCCGGTAGAGCCTGAAGAATCGTTGAAAGCTGATACGCGCGTAAGTCTCCTTGGGCAGATTTATTTCTAGCCCTTCCTTTGCTTCGATCGCTTGATGGAGACCGTCACGCCAGGTTCGATCGGGCATAAGTCTTCCGGTGAATTCATCTACAATCATGACTTTTCCGTTATCGGCCACATAGTGCTTGTCGCGAACGAAAAACTCGCGGGCAACAAGCGCCTGCATAGTAAGCTCTTCTCGACGCCGAGCACATGCCCATAGCCCGCCGACCGGCCGGGCCAATTCGGCTAATCGTTGCTTGCCAGCTTGTGTTAGATTCACTTCGCGATAACGTTTGTCGACGCGATACTCGGCAGAGGGATCGAGTTCCTTGGCAAACCGAGCAGCCAGCTCGTATGCTTCCGAGTGGTCCTGATTTGGGCTCGCTCCCGAGATGATCAACGGGGTTGCGGCTTCATCGATAAACACCGAGTCGGCCTCGTCCACAATGGCACACTCGAGCCCGCGCTGGACCAGCCGGTCAATTTCGCCGCCGGGGCCGCCGCTTAGCTTTGCCAACAGAGCCGAAGGCAGCCCTTTAAGACGCCCTATTGTGAGCCGATCGCGCAGGAAATCGGCCGCGACCTCCTTGTTCGTGCAGTAGGTAACGTGGGCGTTGTATGATTGCTTGCGTTCCGCCGCTGCCATGCCCTCTTCAATACACCCAACTTTCAGGCCGCAGAACTTGTAGACTGCTTCCATCCATGTGGCGTCCCGCTTGGCGAGATATTCGTTTGCTGTCACCACATGACAGCCGCGGCCACGCCAGCCGGCGAGGACTGCCGGCATCGTGGCGACCAGGGTCTTGCCCTCTCCAGTAGCCATTTCCGCCACACAGCCAGCTTCAATCGCGAGTGCGCCGGCTACCTGCACCGGAAACGGCCGAAGGCCAATCTCCCTGCTAGCTACCTCTCGCACAATAGCGAAAGCCAGATTACGATCTTCAGTCGTGTCGCGGCCGAGGCGGAATCGCTCCTGGAGTTGAGAGGCCATGTGGCGCAGCTTGCGGTCCGACAGACGGAGAAAACGCTTTTCCATGGACACGATTAGCTCTGCTTGACGGAGAAGACGGCTCTGCCGCCTTATACGACTACCGACAAGACCAGCGACCTCGTGCCATAGAGCATCCAAACCGCGAGGTAACTCAACGCGACTCGGTCCTTGAGCAAGCATTCGCCAGTTTGTGCTCGGCATACTCTCCACGTCAGACCTGAAACCTCCGCTGAAAAAGGCGCAACAGAGAACGCCAGCCCTGCACAAGCAAAGGCTTTGGCGCCGTCTCCAAGCGCAAAAGCATGGTTTGACCCGGTCGCATCTCAGTTTCTTCCTGAAGAAAGGGAACCACCAGGATCTCGAAAAAGGGCTCGGCTGCCCGCCTGCCGCTGGGATCCTCCAGGTCGATTTGTGTCGACCCGCCCGCTGCATAACCAAGGGCGGCCGAAGGTAGCCGTTCATGTCCCGCTGGCATGATGGTTTCGATCTCACCGGCCAGCTCCATATCCGGTTGGCCTCTGACTTTGATTTCGACAACCGATTGTGCTTCCTTGATGAGCCTCGCAGCGACCGTCTGACCGGCAATGGCACGGATGCGCAGATTGTCCAGGTTCGCCACAACTCCGACGTGCTCTCCGCGGCGCAAATATGCCCCACTGATCGCGTCGATATCTGGCGCCACCCAAGTGCCGGATATCGGCGACCTGAGCGCCAACGTCTGAAGGTCCTGATTATTGCGCTCGATCTGGTCCTCCAATGCGGCGATCTTTTCTTCTAAGATCTGGGCTGCTGCAGCTTCTCTCGTCTGGGCGGACTGCCGATTGACCTGCAGTTGGCGCAACTCAGCAAGGAGCTGATCGCGTTGTGCTTCCAATTTAGGGCTCCATGCCTCGATAAGCGTGGGCCCATCTGGCCCGGTCTTGGCGCCGGAATCGAGGAAATTACAGACAAAGCCCGCCGTTTTCATGTGAATGACAGCAAGTTCGACCGGCTCGACCACACCCTCAATCCGGCATCGATCCGGTACCGTCACGTGTCCGACCGCGATGAAAAGAGAAAGAACGCCCACCAAGGAGGTAAGAACGGCGCGCACTCTGACCCGGTCGAGTGCGTGACTGGTGGCCAGATAGCGGATCACCTTCCCCACGGGTATCAATACCCAGCCCGTGAGCATGATTGCCCCGAATATCACTCCGATTGCAAAGAACTTGTCCCGAAGAAATAGAATAATGGCCGAAAACACCATCACGCGACAGAGCATGGCAGCGACCGCATAGAATACCAACCACCCCTTCTCCCCCTTCGTATGGCTTGGATCATGAGCCTTACGCACTCCCCAAACGTACCGCTTCACCAAGTAGTAGACATACAGTCTCGACCGGGACTCGAGGTTGGGAATCTCAAGCACATCCAGAAGGATGTAGTAGGCATCGTATCGCAGCAACGGATTTCCGTTGAAGAGCAGCGTCGACACACTGGCGATCACCATAATGTTGTAAGCAATGGCATGCACAGTGGTGCCCTCACCGGTACGAACCCAAAGGATCGCTGCAATGGAAGCGATCGCGAGTTCCACAAGCATGCCGCTTGCCCCGACCACGATCCGGTGGAGTTTACTGCGCAGAGCCCAAGAGCTGGAGGCATCCACAAAAGGCAACGGGGTGAAGACGAGAAAGGTCACACCCATCTGGTGCACCTCACCCCCGGTCCCCTCCTGTGTCCCAAAATGTTTGCACGCAAACGCGTGGCCCATCTCATGGAAGATTTTCACAACCACAAGGGCCATATACAGCAGGGGCAGATTGTGCGGGTTCAGGACACTCGAAGCCTGGCTTGCCAGTTCTCCGATATGTCCACCGACGGCCCACAGCCCGGTTCCTACGATGGAGGCCCAGATCAGAAAGCCGCACCAGGTGAACAACCTGCCGACAAGGCCGACCCAGGTGTCAAGAAACCGGTCTGGGTCCCACAAGGGAACGCGGATGAAAAGCAGATTCGTCAGAACGCTTGTCACCTCCCGCCGAACGCGCCTTTGGTGCCGCTGAAAGAGTTCCTCCGCGTCTGGGGCCAAACTGCCTTGCAGCAAGTTTGAGGAGTAGAGCTGGCTGAGGAGGTTGACGACCTCACCTTGCGTCGGGGCGTTATCTCCGAATTCCTCCATGCAGGTCCGCCATACCTGACTGACAGTTCGGCGGCCATCAAGCATCGCCACGAAGTGATATGCGGCGTCGCTCAGACGAAAGAACTGATTGTTTGCTGGATCCTGCAAAACGTACCACTTGAGGCCACGGAAATGCTGGCGGTGGACCTTCACGGCACCTAGAAGTCGCGGGGCCAGGTCTGCAACCCGATACCAAGACTGGCTAAATGTCGGTCGGTCGATCCCCACTTCACTACCTCACTCAAATCCATAGTTTCATGCGCAGCCAGTTGGCCAGACGATAGGACGCGATCCAAACATAGCGCTTCTTTCCTGCAGAAATTTTGGCGATCCCTTCCATGCCGGGCCGCATCCATTCACGCCGTTCGAGTAACTGGACACGAACCTTAAAGACGTTTTGATCATTAACGACGTCGGCCATCGGATTGATCCGCTCAACCACAAACGGGATTCGCTGATCTGGATGGGCCACTGAAGCCAGTTCACCTTTTTGTCCGACTTTAACGGTTGTAATCAACTCCTCACGAACATACAGTTCGGCCCGCAACGAGTCGATGCGGGCGATCTCGAAGAGAATCTTGCCTGTTTCAACCGGTGCGCCGATCTGCCCCTTCAGATCTTCTGAAACAACCCGGCCTGTGATCGGAGCAACCAGTGTTGCTTGTCCGATATTCTGCTCGAGCAAACGGATGGTAGCGGCCAATTTGTCGCTCTGAGCCTGAGCAATCTGCGCCTCAGCAGTCTTCTGGTCGCGCATCGATGCAGCCATCTGCTTCTGGTAACCCATCTGTTCGGCCTTTAAGGCAGCCAGCTTCAGACGAAGTTCCGACGTTTCCAGCACCCCCAGGGTCGTTTTACCGGCTTCCACCTCGTCTCCTGTAACCGCCGAAACCGTTTTGATAAAAGTATCGAAGGGGGCGACAACCACTTGCTGAGTTGCCGCTTCAAACACGAAGGGTGCCTCAATTCGATAATCCCCCTGCAGAAATGTCAACGACACCGCTACAAGAAAGACAAGTACGGCCCAAACCTTGATCCATGTGTGCTTGGGTCCGAGGAGCACGCCTAGGCTTCTACGCGCCGACGCAGCCATGCGAGTACCGACCCAGCGATCGTTTCCGTGCAACTCGACCAATCTTGGGGCGCAGAGATCACAGGCCAGCCTGACAGCTTCGATCTCTCCCAAAGCGCTGAAAGGGTGCTCGGGGGTACGCTCCAACGTCATCACTGCGGGCACTTCGCCATTTTGCCGAATGGGCAGGCTGAGCACAGCGGCTGGCCCATGGTCCGCAGAAAGCTGCGCAGCGGCACGGCTGACGTAAGTTGCGTCCTCCGGTGCAGGGTGGATCACTTCAACATCTTGGTCCAAGCATTCTTCCATGGTCGTTTCGATCGCCTGCAACAACTTCATCTCACGACTGAACTTATCCGTGTGACTCATCGCCTGAACTCGCACGTAGCGGCCATTTAGGAATCCCAGGCTTGCTCGGTTACAATGCCATCGGGTGGCACTTTCGTTGCAAAAAGCCATGGCGGCGCTCATAAAGCGTCCTGACCGATTGAAGGCTGTCAGAATTTCCAAGGCCACGCGAATGCGATCTAGGGCTGTATTGCGTTGCCGAAGCGTCCACCTGATCTCGTAATAATTCAAAGAAAGAAGCGAAAGTTCGATCCTTTCCCGGCAAAGCAATAGCTCTTCCCTGTTCCCTACTTCAACAACGAAAGCGGCGGCGGCACGGACGGATTCTTCGTTTTGAACCGGAAGGATGATTAAGTACCGCTGTGGCCAATCGTCCACCTCGCGCGTTGGGTCTTCCGGCTCAACGGCCGCCTCGCCGCTCGAAATAACACCGAGCGAATGCTCCTTGGCCTTGGCGATCCAATCTAGGCAACCGGTCTCGGTCCCCAACAGTGGATACATCGCCACGATCTCGAGTCGATTCTTTTCGCCGGGCCGAAACACCACGCCACCATCCGCCCCGACCAGCCGGCATTGCAAGGCAATCAGTTCGGCAAGAAATCGATGGGGTGGTCCGTCAAACCTTAATAGGTCTGTCAACTCCTTCAATACCGAATGATCCTCATGGCCTCGGTCGCGTGCAAAAACTTGCCTTTGGTTTCCGAACATGGACAATAACGCTTTTGTGCCAGGCTTGTGGCCTGACCGCTGCTATGAACAATCAGAGGTGGACAGCTGTTTAATTCTTGCTGTATTCGGCGAAATCAGAGTCGTTCTTGCCTTGCGGAAACTTGACGTCAACCCGCTCCCCAGCAGGACGACGAAGAGGGTTAGCGACTTCGATGCGGACCAGCAAGGTATCGCTCGCGGCGTCTGCCACTGACGAGATACGAATTACCCGCCCGTTGGGCAACTCAACTTTTTCGTCCCCGGGGAACGTAACCAGTACTTCTTGCTCCAGAGCCAATTGTTTTGCTAGGGTCAGCGGAACCGGCACATCTATCCAAAGCGGGTCGATCTCCACCAGCTGGATCACGGGCCCGTGCATTTTGGCCGCCTCGCCAGGTTTCACGACTATCTTCTCAACGTGTCCCGCAATCGGGGCCACCAGGTGCATCCGCTCCAGTTGACTCAACGCTTGAGCATACCGGCGCCGATACTGCTCGTGCTCTAGAATCGCCGCCCTCAGTGAAAGTTCTGCAAGTCGAACGCTTAGTCTGACATGCTCAATTTCCCACTCACTAACCGCACCTTTAGTTTGTGCCAACTCGAGCTTCTTCAGATCCACTCTAGTCTGAGCCAACTCCGCTTCTGCCGCCATAATACGCGTTGTATCTTCTGCTTGAACTTTTAGTTGCTGGGCCTGGATCCTCTCCGTCTCATCGTCCAAGTAGGCCAGAGGCTGGCCTTTTTTGACGGCATCTCCCTCCTTTACCAGAACTTCCTCTAACCTCCCTGCAATCACAAAAGATAGTGTAATGTCCGCGCTAGGTGCACTGATTGCCTCGACTCCTGCTGCTTGAGCAGGCCATGGACTATAGGCCAACGCCCAAAGCAGGACTGCCAGGAACGAAGCTGATCTAAGTTTGGCAATCATGAATAGACTTTCCACTCCAAGGAAACGTATCCGTGTGTTCATACACTAATGGATGGCTTGCACTCCTTTTAGTTTTACCATTTCTCATTTAAGCAAGAGATGTGCCACGGGAGTGTTAGAGAGATAACGGATACCCCTTCGACGTCGGTAGGGGGTTTGCAACTACCAAAAAGTCGTATCAGATAGATGTTTTGAATTGGTTAAAGTGTGGAAACAGCTTTCGTGATTTGACAGCTAGAACGGCAGACTTAAGTGGCACGGTCGTGGTGCAAGTGAGCAGGTTGATCCTTCTAGCGGGAGACTGGAGTGAAACAGTTGAAGAAGGGAGCAAAATAACGGAAGCACATTTCCTTCGACGACTGAATAGTTTGTCCTAGAGTGGTCGGAGTCACGCTCTTTGCAAGAGATTCGCCGGCCTCTCAACCAGTCGCCAGAATCCAGAATGATACTTCTACGCTTAACACTCAGGAGGAAGAAGTTCGCGTAGCTCGCTGTTGGGAACCGGCGGGCTAAACAAGATCCCCTGGTACTGATCGCAGCGCTCCTGCTGCAAGAAATCCAGCTGTTCTTTGCGCTCAACACCCTCGGCAACCGTCAATAAACCAAGATTATGTGAGAGATAAATCACGGAAGAGACCAAGGCACGGCTGTTGACGTCCTCGGACACATCCACCAGAAAGGAGCGATCGATCTTCAGCTCGTCCAACGGCAGTCTTCTCAGATAATTCAACGAAGAAAAGCCTGTGCCGAAGTCATCGATCGCCAGTTTGAGGCCTATGTCCTTCAAACGTTTCATCATGTCGATTTTCTTCTCGACATCATGCATCAAGGTGCTTTCGGTGAGCTCGAGTGTCAGGAACTGGGGGTCTATTCCGCTATGTCCCAAAATTCGCTCCACAACCGCGGATAATTCCTGGTCGTGAAACTGTATCAAAGACAAATTCACCGCCATGCCGATAGGGCTCCTGCCTGATTGGTGCCACTCTGATAACTGGGTACATGCTTTGTTTAGAACCCACTCTCCGATGGGAATGATAAGCCCGGTTTCCTCGGCCAATGGGATGAATTCATTCGGCGGGGTTAAGCCATTGTCAC
>CP070692.1:1478784-1496589 GCA_020353215.1 Deltaproteobacteria bacterium | reverse complement strand
CATGGACCAAATCCCCCCCGGCGTCGAGGGGGATGCTTTACTCCATAAAACCCAGGCCCACGGTGCCGTGCTGGATGGAGTGAGTGGAGTTGGCTTCCCGAAGAAAGAGACCTTTTTGAAAAAATGGATAGTAGATCAACCGGGGAGGGGTAAACTCAAGCTTCGTATTTTTTAGCAACTGCCGGGCCCGGCGGTGATACTTCGGCACCATGGAGATCAGGATCACTCTGGCCATTTCTCCGGCTTCTTTGCCGGGAAGAAAAACTCCTGCGAACTTCTGCTTTTCCAACTCCTGTTTGGACCTGAGCCTGCAATGCGGAGGGCGTACCGTAAATTGCGTGGCAAGTTTGCAGAACGCGGGCATACTCTTTATTCTGAAAGCAGGAATGAGGAAATGAATGGTTTCCGGATTGGTTCCTCCTTGGTTTCCTTGGACCTGAAGGCTTGGCACGAGTCTGCAAAGATCGGTCTTGGATCGTAACACACCTTCAGGAGTGTGAATCTGGGTTTCCAGATCCCAGAACGGCATATAGCAGATGCTATGTTCGCATTCTCGCTGCACCGCAGCAAGCTGGTATTCTATCTCTTTGTAATTCCCATTATTCTCACCCCATGCCCTGCAACAGGTAGGGCAAACATGGAACTTGCTCTCAGGAGCGAAAGGTAGATCCCAGCCGCAGACCGGACAGCGGCACGGTATCAAATGGAGGGTTCCGAAATCCGTTGCCCGAGCAGTATGATTGTCCTTGTCGATAAAAGAAGAGATACTCTGATCCCAAAGGGTTCGCTTGATGCGGTTGGCCACGCCATCGATGATCAGCAGGCCGGTCCTTTTTCCGGTGCCTACTTCGACCAGCCAGAAGGGAAAATAGATTACGGCATATGTTTCCCCCACCAACTGGGTGTCCACAAAGTCTGGTTTCAGGTTTCGGTCGGACAAGCCAAAGGTGAGAAACCCAGAACTGTGACGGGCTGCCTCCTCTGGAGAGACCTGGGTTGGCAGCACCAACTCCTCTCCGCCAAGTCTGTTCTGATGGAAAATTTGCAGGGGTAGTGCGGCGGCCCGGACTCCCAGTGTGTTCAAACCGAAATCAGGTCTTGTGTACGCTGGAAAGGAAAAATCAAAGGCCTTGGTTTTGAGTTCCTTGGCATCATACCATGAACGGGTCCAAACGTTATTGGAGGGACTTTGCCGTTTACCCAAAACCCAATGGAAGACCATGCCCTTGATGCGCCAGTATGGGGCATAGACCAACCGAGTCCTTTTCTCCTTCAGGCTGGATGCTTTCTTGCCACGCAGCAGGCTCATGAGCCGCTGCCGACATTCCCCTTTTGTCCACCGGGGTGTGAACATGAAGCGAAGCAGGCCTGACTTACCCGTAATCTGATTGGTGGATCCGCAGTAAGTACAGCGGACCATCTCGAGTTTCTCGTCAAAAGTAATCAGCCCACCACATTGAGGGCAATCTACCCTGATCTGCATATTCAATCTCTGCTAAGAGCTATTAATGCGAGCATAGTATTGTTTCCAGGGAACAACGGCAGCCATGTTGATGGAGGATCATGGAGTCTTTTCCAAGGTGACTGGCGGGAGGCCTGTGTTCACTTCCGCAGCTGTGGTTGGGGGAGCCCCTGGCCCCGTTCCGCAGGAACGGGGAACAGGGAGGGGGCGCCTTCCCCCACGCACAGCTGAGCTAGAAGTGACCAGGCCGGCAGCCTTGGAACCACAGAAAAGACTTCATGATCCGTACCTGATCAAAATGCAGTCTATTTAGTGCTCTCCGTAGTAGCTCGTTCGATTTTTTTCCGCTACTTGGCTACAAGTGAAGATTAACAGGATTACGGCGAGATTACCAGGCAGGAGTCAAGCAATTATCGGGGCGACATTCACTCAAATCGGCTTGTGGAAGCTATCAGTAGGCAGTCTTCTCCCTGAACGAACGGTCGCTCTCTTAGGAAATACCTTGTCCCGTCTTGTGGGTTTCATTTCAAACCTACTTTGCTGCGTGGCTTGTTCCTGGTCGCGGCTGGAAGCCGCTCCCACAAGAGGCAGAAGTCAGTGAAAGAAGTCATATTCCGAAGAACCGCTTGGCATTCTCGGTGGTGATAAGGCGAACTTCCTCGGTATCCATCTCTTTGATACGAGAGAGTTCTTTTAGAGTGGTCGTGAGTTGTGCAGGCTCTGAGATCTTCCCCTGGTACTCAACTGGGGAATCAGTTTCCACCAATATTCTCTCGATCGGAGCTGTTTTCATGGCTTGCTGGTGAGGTGAGCTGTAGACTAGGGCGGGGGTGGCGGAGACAAAGTAGCCGTCAGTGGTGATCTTTTCTAGGGTTTCCAGAGGTCCGCTATACCAATGAAATACTGCTTTCTCAATTCCTTCATTCAGCACCATCTGGTGCGAACGGCTGTGAGAAAACCGCGAATGGACAATAACTGGTCGATGGTGCCGCTTTGCCATTGAAAGAAGCTTTGAGAAGACCTCCCATTGAATCTTCTTTTTTGCCTTGGCCTTGTAATCCAGTCCTACTTCACCAAGTGCGATGCAACCAGCCAGATTCGCTTCGACGAATTCCAGGTTTTCATCAATGGTCGCTGGGGTAATAGACCAAGGGTGATAACCGATGGCAGGGTAAACGAATTCCGGAAAGCCCGCCGCCAGATCCAGCGTGCGACAATTTGAGGCAACCTCCATACCCACCGCTATTATGCCACTAATACCACTATCCTTGGCCCTTTGGAGTGCCTTGCTTATCGCTTCGATCTCGTTCAAATGCGCGTGGGTATCAATCACGGTTGCTTTAACCCGGGAATCTGTTTCCAAAAGAAATCCACTACTAGCACACTTTCACAAAGCTCTTTGATCTTCGCCGAAACAACCAGGTGATCGGGGTGTTGTTGGTAGGTTTGCATGGCTTCTAGCTCTTCCGCCCCTCCACGGACTCTTTTCGGAAGCCGAGAGACACGAAGGTGTTGAAAGAGAGTTCTGGTGGAAAGAGTGCCACGCGGTCTCCCGCAACAATTTGGGTGTCTGGAGTTGCGCCCCGCCCGTTTACCATGATCATCTTGATCCTATGCGGGGGCAGACTTAGTTGGACAATCACGTCTCGAACAGAGGAGCCTTCGGGAAGTTCCACAGCCAACTCTTGTCGGCCCCCTCCCCCTTCGTGTCGGAGAAAACCGCCTAGAAGAACGGTAACGTGCATACCGGTACCCACCTATCTGATTCGAAAGTCCGAGGTTTGTAAATCCGAAATCCGACTACTCGCCAGCCAAAGTCTTGTATGGTGGTCAGGTTCGAAATCCGAGACAATTCTCAAATAATCCAAACTCAAAAGACTCGAACTCACCAGTGAGAATCCATGAACACCGTTTCGAACCTTCGAGCTTTTGAGTTTTGGATTTGTTTCGTACGTCGTATTATGGATTCCTTGCTCGTGCTACGACAGCACCTGTGAAGGACCAAAAAAGGGGGACCGGAGATCCCCCAATTGATTAGCATCTGCGACTTCGACTAAAAATCCAAAACCTCATCCAACTCTTCCGGCTCCACATCAAAGACTACTTTGTGCGGCGCCAGCGGCTCGTTGGCGAAGAATTCCGGCAACCGGTCGTCAGCAACCGTAAAACCTGCCGCCTTGTTGAATTCTCTTTCGGTCCTGAGGATTTGCTTCCCGAATTCGGTCACGTCCTCCAGGGTGAGGTTCAAACCGTATTGCGCGTTGAGCATCTTGGGAATCGCCTCCAAGCCACTGGGAATGTCCAAAACGGCAAAGGCAATAAATACACACAGGCCTGCAGCATCGACGGCCGCAGTGGCAACCTGCAAATTTCTCGAGAGCTCAGCCTGGCCCGCGGCTTCGAGAGGATCCACAAAACCACCCACTTTAAGGATGTTGGTGGCGACAGCGTATCCGGCCGTATGGTCAGCTCCCATGGGGCTGGTGGCGTACGTGACGCCCACTCCTTTCACAGCGCGGGGATCGTAAGCCGGAAGTCCTTGGCGTTTGACCACCGGGACGTGGGACACCCCGTAAGCCTGTCCCGTGACTGCAGCTCCACTGCCCAAGATTCTGCCCACTGGCGTTCCTTTACCTATCTCGTGGACCAGCTCGATAGCCCCCTGAGCATCGCCAAAGGACTTGATCCCAGCATGCATGGCTACACCGACAGCGCACCCTGTCTCTATGGTGTCAAGGCCGAAGTCGTCACAGAGACGATCGATTTGTGCAATTGCGTCCAGATCATCAATGCCGCAGTTTGCGCCGTTGGCCCAGATGGTCTCGTATTCCAGAGCTGAGGTCACGTAGTTCTTGTTCTCGTCAACGTACTCATTGGAGCACTGGATGACGCAGGCAGAGCAGCCGGCGTGGGTGGTGTTGCCCCCACGCTCCTTGATGACATCATGCATGGTTTCCCCGCTGATCTTCTGTGCCCCCTCGAAGCGTCCTTCAGTGAAGTTGCGAGTGGGAAGCGCCCCTGCCTCGTTGATGATGTTGGTGAGAACGTTGGTGCCGTATACCGCCAGACCCCCTCCGGGCTTCGTCACCGCATGCTCCCAGAGAGCATCCCTGAACACGACTGCCGCCTCCCTGAAGGCAGCTTTATCGTGGTAGCTGACGCCAGGTGCCCCCTTGTCATCCACCACGATGGCCTTGAGACCCTTGGATCCCATCACCGCTCCCATGCCGCCGCGCCCAGCATGGCGGGATGGCGTTCCATTGGTGCTGGTCACCGCCACGGAGGCTGCGGAGAGTTTCATCTCGCCAGCCGGACCAACTGAGACGATCCCTACCTTCTTGCCATATTTGTCCTGTAGTTTGCTGGCGAGGTCATAATTGCCTAGTCCTTTGTATTCTTCTGCGGGTAACAGCTGAGCGCCGTCCTTGTTCACCAACAAATAGAATAACTTGCCCGCTTCCGGTTGTCCTTCCAGTACGATACCGGCGATTCCCAACTTTCCGAGTTTGATCGCTGCATTGCCACCAACGTTGCTCTCTTTGATTCCCCCGGTGAGCGGGCTCTTGCCTCCGACAGACAGGCGCCCGGAGTTCGCACAGGTAGTACCGGCCAAGAGGCCCGGAGCCACTACCAGTTTGTTACCAGGCTCGAGGGGATGACAAAGTGGTGGCACCTCGCGGGCCACGATCGCGGAAGTCAGCGCCCGTCCTCCCAATGGAGCGTATTCCGGGACGAGGTCCTCCCATTGGACCGTACCTTTGGCCGAGTCAACGCGTATTAGTTTTCTCATCGCAGTTCCCCCTCTTTGGTTGGTATGAATTGGCGGTTACCTGTGATTACAAGTACGGTTTGCCTGATAATGCACAGTGAGCGCATTTCTCGTCCCCTCATGCGGCGGGACTGCAGGTTTGAGAATTTGCTAATACCTTATGTACATACGGTTGGGACTCTGTCAAGCAAAATCCCACCTGTATTGTCGGCAGTTAGAGCCTGCAGTCTAGCTAGATTAGAATATTTGGCCATACGAAGAGGGGTTACGATTCAGTGGCCTAAAAAGGCCAGAGACAACACCCCTTCTTCTGGAATTCCCCTTCGCACGAAGCGAGCTGGCTGGAATAAGTCCTGGCCCTCTTTTGAACTGACCTGGCAACCTGCTTTAACCAGGCTTTTTTTCGATAGGTCTTTCGGTTAAAACCCCCGTGCCCTTCGTGGTACGCAAGGTACAGGTTATAAGCGTCATTTCTTGCGATCCCGCACTTGATATAACTAAGACGACAATACCAGCCGATGAAGTCTACAGAGTCCCCGAAGTCATCGCGGTCCGCCCCCGAATTACCGGTGGCGCTCTTGTATTTGTCCCAGGTCTCGTCCAAGGCCTGGGCGTAACCGTAGGCCGAAGAAGGTCGTGGTCCGGGAAAGATGAAAAGACAGGTGCTTCGAGGCGGCTTGGCTTTGGCCTCGAATTTTGACTCCTGGTAAATGATGGCCATGAGTACCGGTATGGGAATGGACCACCGTTCGGATGATTCACGCGCGTTCTCATACCAACTTTCGTTTTCTCTGAAGATTTCGCAGATATTATCTATCCGTTGAGGGCGCTTCTGAGTGGTGGCGCAGCCCATCAGAAGAAGAACCAAGATGCTCCAAATCCAAGCAGCGGCGACCGCGGCAACACTTGCTCTGGTCATGAAAATGCACCCAGCGAGACCAGTTCCCGTTCTGCTTAAAAAGCCGGAGCGCGGAGATAGCGAGCGAATCGTACGCAAATGGGAGCCTTCCTCACCTTTCGAATCGCGCCGCAGCGCAGGTGCAGGCAACCTCAACCCTCTAAGGTGGACCCCTGCTTTTTATCTCACATCCCCTTCGGCTCGATCAAGGCAAGAATTCCTGGAATTTCTTGAGAAGATTGTTGAGCTTGTTCTGATAATAAGCAACGTTGTCATCGGGTTGGTCCGGATCGTAATCCGAAATGAACTTACAGTTTTCATAGACCCGCAGTTGCTTCTTTTTTCCAGTGACATAGTAGGAAATCTGGTCTCCGGCGCGGTACGGTCGTCCCGAGGCCAGGGCCAGTTCATAGGTCGCTGCGGGAGTACGCTTCTTGGCTCCCACTTTTGTTTGGTAGCTCTCCAGAGACTCGGTGAGAGTTTCGGTTTTCGCCAGCCAGGAAATCCCCATCTCATGACGTTCAATCCTCCCCAGATACAGGTCGAATAGTGGGTAAACTTCTTCGCCCTTGCCTTCGAGCAACAGGCGGATCATGCGCGAGAGGAATTCCCGCAGATACTTCTCCATCCCCCGGGAACGTAATGCACTTCCCCTAATGACCACATTTCCCTGCTCATCCAGCAGGGCGTAATTCTTTTTTTTGTACGAGAACATGGCCCGGTACATTCCGGCCATTTCAACCTCTATCCCTGCAGGCAGGCTCTGAGAAAGCCTTTCTACCAGCTCTTTGGCATCTTCCTCGGTCTTCACCTCCGATGGCGGCATAAAGTAGATCCCATCCGTGTCTATCTCGATGGGTTCCGCACAATGGTGTCGGAGCCAGTCTGTCATCCGGCCGATGATTTCCCGACCATGGGCGGTCACCTTTCCTGCCAGGTGAGGATCTGAGAAGTGGTGCAACCTCGTGCCCAGATACCCATAGAATGAATTGATCAAAATTTTGAAGGTCTGCTGTAAGGCCTGATAGTAGTCACCCTCGTGCTGATCAGCCGCTTGCTGGGCCAGCTTTTTCGCCTCAAACCGGAAGTCTCGCAGATTCCGAAGCAGAGGGAGGAAGACATCCAGGCTGTCTTTGGAAGGCGTCAAGTTGTAGGTCAAAAGGATTGAGGGATAGAGAGAGGCCACGTCGCAGGAGATCACCGGTTCCACTACGCCATAATGGAACACTTCAGTGTAACCGCCTGCGAACGCTTGCGCTTCTCCCGGTTTGGGTACGCTTGCCCGCTGTCTCAAGTATTCCCTCAGGAAGAGGGCGTTGATTTTGGTGGCGTTCCCCCGGACGAAAATATTCTGGTATGAAAACGGAAAGATTCTGGCTTGCAGGAAGAAAGGGTATGCCAGCAGCTCCGACAGGGCGAGAGTCTCTCGGACGTCATCCAGATTGTATTGTTTCAGACTTTCGGGATCGTGCTCATAGTACCACTGGATTTCCTCAGGCTCGATATACTTCCTTGCAGGCGCTGCCACCCCGAAATGCTTAGCGGCTGGCTTCAGCGCGTAGCTATCCAACTCCCGAGCTGCTAGATCATAGTATTGAAGGAGAAACATGGTGTCCACTACATGCCGGCCAAAGATATCCATGCGAGTGAAGTCCAGCACCCGCTCCGCCACATTGAATCGAGATCTACGGACACGAGGCTCGCTGCCGTCTCTCCCCCACGCAAGCCTGACACCGTGTCTTCGGGCCCGGGTGACTATGTAGTCGAGGTCGAAGTTGAACAGGTTGTGTCCTTCCACCACGTCGGGATCGAGAGAGGAAATCCATGATCCCAGAGCCTCGAGCATTTCTCTTTCTTCATATTCACTGGCGAAAAGGACTTCTGAGTTACCATGGTTATCCGCAAGAGCAATGGAGAGTATGCGATCTTCTTCTCGTAAGGGATTTGAGAAACCATAGCCCGGTGCCGTGGCCGTCTCGATATCCAGGGCGAGACGATGAAGATCCGCAAAGGACATTCCTTTGAACAGAGTTTTGCCGCTTATCAGGAGATACTGGTAGACTGGATCTGAAAAAAACAGATAAGGTGCCTGCGGGGAAGACGCTGTTTGTCCTGTTTTCTTCTTGAGGTATGCCCTGGCCTTGGTGCAGTCTCCCCAAGTCTCAAAGAGAGCCAGGACTCGGTAGTCGTTGGTGGAGCAAAGCGGTTGGACCTGGAATCCTCGTTTGAAACCTTGGAGCAGTGTCTCGTCTTCCAGCAGGAGGAACGGAGTGAAGGGCTCATCATAGAATTCCAGGCGTCCTCTTCCACGCAGGAAAACACGCATGCTACCTTCTCCGGCGGGTTCTACTGCCACTATGCCCTCAGTGGAATCAGCGCCGAACAGGATCTGGTTTTCCTCGAATGACAGGACCTTCATTCGTCTACTTTTCTGGTAAGCGGAAAGCAGTAAGCCGTGAGCGGTTGTTGAGTCCTCCAAAGGTTCACCCAAGAAAAACCATGTCGTTGAATCGCGGTGTCGGCTCGCAACTCTTCTACCCCTGATTTCGAGTAACCGTCGAGGCACATATTTTCAATCATATTCCTCAATCATCTTCTGGCTTTTCTTCTCTGCCTGCTCATTTTTCTCCGCTGTGTACTACTCATTGCCTTCCTTTGTGCGATTACAATAACTTCAAAACCTCCGTGGGAGCTTCAATGAGTACTTCGGCACCATTGCTTTTAAGTTCCTCAGCGGTGCGAAAGCCCCACAGTGCCCCAACCGCATACATACCGGCAGCCCTGGCCGTCTTCATATCAGTACCTGTGTCTCCAAGGTAAAGAAATCCATCCGGTGTAGTCTCGAGTTGCTCGGATATCTCTATGGCCAGCGCCGGATCTGGTTTTTTTGGGCGCAGAAGAGCGAGCACCAAGCACGGGATCGAAGCTCCAGCGTGAAAGTAATTCAGCTACCATTGCTTTGGTAAAGTCATCTGGTTTATTGGATAACACCGCCATCTTGAGGTTGCGAGCCGTCAGTGCCTCCAGAAGTTCCGGCACGCCATCGTATGGTAAGGTGTTTCGCGCCCAGCGGGTACGGTACTCGGCTCGCATCATCTGGGCGCACTCCAGTACTGTTGCCTGGTCTCGGCTGCTCACGGGAAGCGCTCGAGATGCGAATGTCTCCATGCCATCTCCTACGAAGTGCTTGCAAGTTTCGGTATCGTGTCCTGGAAAACCCAACCGCTCGAGCACCGTGTTCATGGAGTCGGTCAGGTCCTGAATGGTGTCTAGGAGCGTGCCGTCGAGATCAAAAAGAACAGCGTTGAACTTCATGAGAAATCACCTCCGCTCATGAGGTATTTACAAAAGCATCTGTAATCTACCAATATGCAGCCAAGCAAGCAAGCGAGATCAAAATGACAAGTTCAGCGGTTCTTATTATACGACGATGTTGCTATACTGCTGCAGGAGCATGACCGGTCGCGCCTACCGCAACAGGGTACAACTAGACTACGCAGGCACAGGGGGCTTCTATGGAAGTGGAAATCAGACTCTTCGCAAGTCTGCAGAGATACCGCCTGGAACGGGACAGAATCCATTTGGAGGAAGGCACTACTGTGGCCGGTCTCCTTGAGAAAATGGGAATTCCTCCCACTGAAGCGGCCATTGTTCTGGTCAACGGGCGACACGCCCAAAACGAACAAAGACTTAATGATGGTGAACAGGTAGCATTTTTTCCACCAATCGCGGGGGGGTGACTTAGTCATGGCGGAGCGCAACGATGAACAGCTTTCTCGGCTCCTGAAACAATTCATAGATAGAACCGGAGAGGTCAGCCAAGGCATAGACGCGCTTGTGGCTGACCAAGCTATCCCCAAGCGCATTGCTGAGTCACTTGCCTGTGATTTGAACTTTTTGCCCCAGCGCTATGCGAGGAATCAGGGCACTTTGGGCTGCGAGGGCCAAAGACAACTCTTGAGGACGAAGGTCTTGGTCGCCGGGTTGGGGGGACTGGGGGGCTATGTTCTAGAGCAGCTTTGTCGTTGCGGGATTGGTGTGGTAGTTGGGGTTGATGCAGACCATTTCGATGAGACAAATCTAAACCGTCAACTTCTGGCTGATCTCAACTCAATTGGAATCAGCAAAACAGAGGTAGCGCGAAGAAGAGTGACCGAGATCAATGATGCCGTGGAATTTTACCCGTTCGCGTGTAAAGTAGAAGACCTGACGGGCAGGGATTATGAGGACGTGGCCCTGATTTTCGACTGTCTCGATTTGATCCCCTCAAAACTCCATCTTCAAGACATGGGCGAGCGTCTGCAAATACCGTTGATCCACGGCGCCATAGGAGGGTGGTACGGCCAAGTGGCTGTCGTTTGGCCCGCCAGTCAACTCTTAACCACCATCTATGGCGCAAGAACCGAAGGCATCGAAAGAGAGTTGGGAAACCCGCCTTTTACTCCAGCTTTTGTTGCCAGTCTCATGGTGAGCGAGGGAATCAAGGTGCTCCTGCAAAAGAACAGGAAAGAAGACAGTATGTTGTTCGTTGATCTCCTCACCAACCAGTTGGAACGAGTCAATTTTTGAGAGTCCCACTCTCGGCTGAGCCTGCATTATTTATGAAACTTCCCACCCGCAGCCTTGATGAGACCCTTAAGAGCTTGACGTTTCTCTCCCCACTCGTTTTGCCAAATGGGCTCCAGTCGTTCGTGGACTTCACAGAAGAGACCCTCGTTCCAAATCACCAGTGCCTGCGTAAGCCCATCGTCGATACCGCCTTTCGTGATTGTTGTGAAGGCGCGCTTAAAGCGTTCAAGTCGATCTCTGATGCAGTTCTCGTAATGCGGAGCCAAGCCGCGAGATAACCATGCTACAGACAGATCCCTGAAAGGTTCCGGATCCATCTTTGCCAGAGCTGCCCCAAAGGCGAGGGCGGGACTGTTACGAATGTCCCGCGAGAGTCGATCAGCAAACGGGGCAAAACTTCGAGACGTTACGGGGCAATTTCCTCAGAGCATAGTGCCAAATAGCAGGATTGATCATCTTCCCGCCACCATGCATCTTACCTCATCAACTAGTTTGGAAACCACCTCACCGGCGTTGCCCTCTAGAAAGATGTCCGTCAAATGGTTTGTAAGTACTGTCGGTTCCAGGTTGATCTCGATGATCTTGGCGCCGGCCCTCTTTGCCGTCCGGGGGATGGTATTTGCCGGAGCCACTTCGGCGGAGGTTCCCAGAACCAAGAGCGCTTCGCATGAGGAGGCCAAATCATATGACTGCTGGAGAGCCCCGCTGGGAATTGGCTCCCCGAAAAGGACGACGTCAGGCTTGAGGATCCGGCCGCAGGCACACCGTGGGGGCTGCCGTCCCCCCAGTTCCTCGACAGAATAATGCTGATCGCACCCGAGGCACGAAAGACTTCTGGAATTGCCATGGTATTCGATGACGCGCGTGGCACCTCCCTCTTGGTGCAAGTTGTCGACGTTCTGCGTGATAATGGTGTGAAGGAGTCCCAGTTGTTGGAGCAGACCGAGTCCCTTGTGGGCAGGATTCGGTCGTGCTCTTCCAATTAGTTCGGACACCTCCAGGAACATTTCCCATACCTTTTCCGGGTTTTCCAGAAAGGCCTCAATGGTACCGTACTCCATGGGATCAAAGCGTTCCCACAGGCCACCGAAACTGCGAAAATCCGGGATACCGGACTCCACGGAAATACCGGCTCCAGTCAAAGCCAGGGTATGTTTGGATAGACCAATGATTTCTGCAGCGCTTCTTATTCTTTCTCGCACGTAAACGCTCCTGGTAAGGGATTCCGAGTGTTTCCCGTGATGCAGTAATTATGCTGTCAGCCTACCCCTCAGCACAAGTATTAAGATCACAACCCGGGTGTTTAACTTTCGGTGCGTGCGCGGCGAGGCATTCTACCTAACCTGTGACGGGAAACTACTGACCCCCTTTCCCTTGCTAAACGCCTCTATTTTCGATATCTTCTTGGATCTGTAGGCCCAGGGCTCTGGGTGTGTTTTTCCCACCATAAGTCCATGCCGGGTTTCTATAATCAATAACCAGCTAAGCTGGCTTTACGGCTCCATTAGGAAAGGTGGGAGAATGTTACCAACTCTACTGCAAGAATGTTTGATGCGGGCACTGGCGGCAGCCATCATTGCTGGGGAAGCCATCCTCGAAATCTATCAAGGTGAAATTGATGTGGTATATAAAGAGGACGATACTCCGCTGACACTGGCCGACGAGCGCGCCCACTCTGTTATCCTGAACCATTTGCAGACGGAGTCACCTCACAGTATTCCCGTCCTCAGTGAAGAAGGCAAACATGCGTCATACGACGAAAGAAGAAAGTGGGAGTATTTCTGGCTCGTTGATCCTCTGGACGGGACCAAAGAATTCGTAAAAAAACGAGGAGAATTCTCGGTAAACATAGCACTGATTGAACGAAAGAGACCCGTGCTTGGGGTTGTGTTAGCTCCGGTGGGTGGGTTGGTTTACCTCGCTGCAGAAGGACTTGGTGCCTACAAGTTGTTCTACGGGGAAAGAACTGAACATTTACTGGCCGTTCTCAGAACCTCTAAAGAAACGAGCGCTCCATTGCCCGGAATTCTGGAGTCAGGAGAGAAACTGCCTATGGAACAACCGCCTGATAGCCGGGGGGATGGAATTTCGGTGGTTGGTAGCCGGTCTCACGGGACCGAGGCCGTGGCCAATTTCGTTGGAGCGTTGGAGCAACAGCACGGCAAGGTGGAACTCAAACCTGCTGGCAGTGCCTTGAAGTTTTGTCTGGTGGCACAAGGCAGCGCAGATATGTACCCGCGATTCGGCCCGACAATGGAATGGGATACCGCGGCTGGTCAATGTGTGGTGGAGCAGAGTGGTGGAGCAGTGCTGCGCATGAGTGACAGAGCTCCTCTGGATTACAACAAGAGGGATCTGCGCAATCCCTATTTCATCGCTCTGGGGAGTAACTCGCGGGACTTTTGGTTTCCGTTTGAAGGTGCGTGATCAGCATGCGGAAGGCGTGAGCCAAGAGGCATAAGGCGGAAGACTCAGGGAATATCGCTCAACCAACCTTGCTGCCCATTCCCTTACGTCTTATGTCTGACGCTGCTCAGATAACGACTTCTGGTTTCTGAGACACTGGGCACCGGGATTCCCCCCGGGGGTCGATGAGATCCACCCCCGGAGGGCCGAGTTATTCATTCGGTTTTCTTCAGCCGCCCAGTATGTTCTCGAGACGCTCCAGATCGTTAACGACTCGCCAGTTACCACCACCCGCTTCCACGCGCGCTCTCCAGGCCTCAACCCGTTTATAGTATTCTCGGGGATCCATATTGTCGGTGCGCAGTTTCGTGACGTTAAGTGCAACCACGTTGCACTCGTCCACCTGGATGGGAAAATTCCGGACATGCCCTTTGGCCAAATCTTCCTTCAAATCTGAGAATATGAGGATGTATTTTTTCCCCGCCCCGCTCTCGGTCAGATATTCCACTGACTGCAACACCCCTCCGGTTATGTCCGTATAGGCACTGCCTCTCGCGGTGGTGACAAACTTGTCAACCTTCTGTTTGAAAAGGCGCTTCTGTTGGTTTGCTACCGAGGGACGCTTGTCAAAGGTCATTTTGGCCACAATGTCCTTTTCGCTGAAGCTGCCGCTGTCAATGCGGGCGACAGCTAACGTGTCTCCGGGCTGCAGTGTGCCCAGAAGATAGCTGATAATTGCCTCAGCGCGTTTCAGCTCCTTTGTGTAAGTTCCCGAGGTGTCCAGAAGCATGTAGACCCCACGGGTGTGGCTGGTGGTATCAGCGCAACCACACAAAATTAGTGAACTGAATAGGATTAGGATCAGCGCTTTTTTAATCACGATACTTCCTCCTCTATATAGACCTCGGGTTGTTGATGCCTATTTTTTCGAATCAGGTTTTCCAGCCACAGTGGCGGAAAGATGAGCAAGTCGTAGAGATTCACCAGCAACTCGCCCAGATAACGGCCAATATTTCCTAATAGACGGAGGACAAAGGCGACCCAGCGTAGCATTGCAGCACCCGCGACTCCAATTACGGTACGAGAGGATTGGACAAACGACTCAAGGGGTATGGCCACGAATGTCAATGCAAAGGGGAGAACAAAGCCCATTACCATTTGCCCCACCGTGGGAATCCAGCTATTTACCGATTCGGCGGTTGACTCCACCGCAGCGAGGGACTGACGCAAAGCTTGCATATCCGCTGCGATTTGATCTCGCATGAACGCCAACGCAGATTCAACACTTGCCAAGATCAACAGAATACTAAAGGTGACCCAGATCATCCGAGTACGCATTTTGTCATCCATTTGCCCGATGATCGGAAACAATCTGGTGATGCGGAGTGATTCCATCAGGTAGAGACCCATGGCAACCTCCACCAGAATAATCACCAATGCAGCTACGTTTGAGGTCTTGAAGCTACCGATGTAACTTCCGCCCCCAACCATTTCAGACATTGGGAGCGCAATAAGATTGAAGTTGATCACCGCACCCCCTATGGCGATCAGCAAGACGAAGCCGGAGATGAAAAATTGAGTCAAAGAAGATGCGGTCAACATTCGCGCTGATTTATCTGTCTTGGCCCTGATCTCTTCATACTCAGTCATCCGGTTGTCGATCACCTTCGAACGCTCCTGCAATCCAGTGATTGTTTTTCCCACTACGTCAAGGGTTTGCGTGAGACGACGCCAATAGGGCATCATTCTTTTCAGCAGACCGTGACGTTCAGCTACTGCTTTGCGGTACTCCTCCATGGAATTCTTGTGCTGCGAGACAGTAGTTTTGTGGATTTCGCTCAAAATATTTGCCACTGTTCCATCTCCGCCGGAAGGAATCTTGGCCACTGCCTCGACAGCCTTTACCCAACTGGGTGGTGAAGGTGGTAACTCAGCGCTCTCATGGTAATCTTCATCTATGCGAGTTGTCTGATCCACCAGGGCACGGTGGAGGGTTGGATATTTGCTAAAGTCTCGCTTCACCACCGCGTTTACCCGATGAAACTCCCGCTCGATCAACCTCTCGACCGACTCGATACCGCAGTTTAGCAGAACCTCTTTGTTGCGCTGCACCAGTCTTTTTTCGGCTAGGAGGACGGAACGCGCTACTAGGCGCAGGCCATTGTGGATTACGCGACTCAGAGAAAGGATGGCTCTGTGGGCAGGAGTACGCGCAAGATAGAGCAACAGCACTGTCACCACGATCCAAATGAGTACCGACACTACCGGGGATCCCGGCCAAATGATGAGCAACTTCGACAACGACATGGGAACCTCCTGTGATTACTTCAGTGGGCTTCTTCCCCTGACAGTAAGCCCATGGTGACATCTCCAGACGCAGAGCTGTTACCAAGGTGTAAGGGTGAACTTCGCCTTGCATCGTGATCTTTTTTTTACTCAGGCATGCACAATTTGGCTCGCACTGCTTTAGGCCTCATGTAATCCTAATCAACCCCTGTACACGTGACGCGAGAACGATCGCCGCTTCCACGGCAGATCTTCGGGTCCCGTTGCCCGATAACGTCGGCGGTAACAACCCGGATTTACTGCCAACTCAACCACCAACCGCGCATCGGTTTTTGTCTCTGCCTTCGAGCAAGATCCATACCAAACCTACCGAAATGCAGCCCGTGTTCGCATCAAAAACAAGGAAAGAAGAATCAAACATTGAAATCCGCGTTGCACATGCCTTATAAAGGGTTCTTCCGGAAGAAGTTACAGTAAGGATACGAATCTTCGGATACCAATGGGAGGAAAGAGCGATGCCACAGAATGTTGTTGTTGTGGGAGCTGTTGCCCTGGGGCCAAAGGCCGCTTGTCGGTTAAAGAGGCTGGACCCCGAGTCCAACGTCACCATGGTTGACAAGGACACCCTCATCTCATACGGCGGATGCGGAATACCTTATTTCATATCTGGCGACGTGAGTGATCCAGCACAACTCCAGGAAACGAGCTTTCACATGCTCCGGGACGAGAAATTCTTCCGAGAGGCAAAAGATATAGATGTCTTGACCAATACCCAGGCATTGAGCATTGATAGAGACAAGAAGCAAGTCCTGATTGAGAACGTAAGCAGTGGAAAACGAGATGCTCTCCCCTACGACAAACTCGTGCTCGCCACCGGTAGCCGTCCCAGAACTCTTGAAATACCGGGGATCGATCTGGAGGGAGTCTTTGCGGTGAGCAATATGAATGCGGCAATTGCTCTGAAGGAAAGGATTGCCAGCGGTAAGGTGGATAAGGCTCTGATCATCGGGGGAGGCTTCATTGGCCTGGAAATGGCCGAGGCACTTACTGATATGTGGGGAATAGAGACCACGGTGGTGGAAATCACCGATCAGATTCTTCCCGGCTTCGTAAGCCGCAATATGGCCAAAATTGTTCAGCGTCATACGGAAGAAGCAGGCGTCAACTTTCGGCTGGAGGAGAGGGTCCAGCGTCTGGAAGGCCATGAGAAAGTGGAGGGGGCTGTCACCAGAAAGGAAACCATCGAAACGGATCTAGTTGTTGTGGCTGTGGGAGTTGAGCCCAACTCGGATCTAGCTAGGCAGGCCGGCCTGGAGATCTCCTCCAGAGGAGCGATTTCAGTGAACAACAGAATGCAAACGTCTGATCCGGACATCTACGCAGGTGGAGATTGCGTTGAAGTTGTCAATCTGATAACTGGCACGCCAGGTTATTATCCGCTTGGTTCCATGGCCAACCGCCAGGGACGAGTTATTGGAACCAATCTAGCAGGAGGAAGTGCCGAATTTCCCGGGGCGGTTGGTAGTTTCGTGGTCAAAGTCTTCGGCATCTCCGTCGCGGCCGCTGGGTTGAGCATAGACGTTGCGCGCCGGGAGGGATTTGACGCGGTGAGTGCTCTTGTGGTGCAGTTTGACCGCGCCCACTTTTACCCCGACAAGGATCTGATGCATTTGGAAATGGTGGTGGAAAGACGTACCGGCAGAGTGCTTGGTATTCAGGGTGTGGGGAGCATGGGTGACGGCACCGTTGGCAGAATCAATGCTGTGGCTTCGATTCTCAAATACAAACCCACGATTGAAGATATCAGTAATCTGGAACTCGCCTATTCCCCACCCTTCTCTGCGGCCATGGATATTCTGAATGCACTCGGCAATACTGCAGACAACATCTTGGCCGGAAATAACAGGACTCTTGATGTGGATGACTTCGACGAGCTCTGGCGAAACAGAGACAAGGAAGACGTTGTTTTCCTGGACTGTCGAGGGCGGCCCAATGCCGAACCGTTCGTGAAAAGTTATCCTCTTCATTGGAAAAGCATACCTCAGGATGAACTAAGAGTCAGGATGGAGGAGGTGCCCCGGGACAAGAAGCTCGTACTGATCTGCAATACGGGAGTGCGCTCTTACGAAGCCCAGGTTATTTTGGACCATCTGGGCATACAGGATACGTGCAACCTTCAGGGAGGGGTGGCGTGTCTCAAGAAGTGGGGACTGGACTTGGCGTAGCGCCAAATCCAACAGGTAGGACGCAGCAGGCAGGGTTTCAGTTAGAGAAGAACAAATAACTCCCCGGGGTCTGGCGTCAAGCACGGAGTATACAGCGACAATTCGGAGGTCAGCTAGCCTGGTTATTTCATGAATTGCTGTCGCGAGACCGCGAAGATGGGCGTGCCACCTGGCAACCGTCCCGCGGTAC
>CP070692.1:1460416-1478684 GCA_020353215.1 Deltaproteobacteria bacterium | reverse complement strand
TTCAAGTTGCGCGCGTTCTTCCTCTGTCAAACAAATAACTGGTGCAATTCGCCCACGTTTTCCCATCTGATACCTCCTATGGCGTCTCAGTTCATCTGAATTCACGGGAAGGTATCAAAGATGGTTTAAAAAGTAAAGTTATTTCTGTTACGAAACACTAGAGGTGGAATACCCTGGGATAGGCCTATTGAATTGTCTTGAATCTTTCGCTGCCGCACTGGGGGCATTTAGACGGAAGTTCCGCAGGAGGTCCATTTGTACCAGCGAGGCAAATAATGCAGATCGTTAGACCGCAATCGCCGCAAATCCTATGGCTAATATCATCCGAGGTATGGCACCTTGCACATGAAAAGCTCGGCCGAAGACTGCCTCGGCAAAGGGGACAGGCACTATCGCTTGGGGAGAGAAGCAAATCAGCATCGCAATAGGGGCAGTAAACCAACTCTCGATCAGACTGCCTCGCGACAACTTCATATCCAGTGAAAGGAGCTTTCAAGCCAGGCCTCAGATGGAGAGCTTCTACGAGTGTTTTAGAAATTGGGACCTGCCCCTGCCCTGGAATCTCAAGTGCCACTAGCTGTGAATAATACTCTTCATTCACGACTAGGCTCCATCAGTGTCAAGCAAGTACCTATGCGACTCTTCCTCTCGTCAGTCCATACGCTTGGATTTGAACTGACAACAGATTACTTAAATTGGGCCAGAAGTGGCAAGAAAAAAATGGTTCTTCCAGAATTTGCTTGGATGACCATCTATTTGCCATACCGTTTCCACTTTGCCCCTACCAGGCCAGAGGGAGCTGTGAGACAAGGAGCACCTGAGCCACCGGTATCTTGCCTTTGCCGGCTGGAACGGTGTGGCCTGCGTCGCCGACAGGCCAACCCTCCAGGGCTGTAAACCGAACTCCGACTGGCGCGAGTCTGCTCCTTTTAGAGCAGGTTTCTCTGGTTACACCGGTCATATTGTTTCCCCTGTCAGAAAATTCCAGAAGAACCTAATTGTTTTAAGTTTTCCAAGTCTGTCCAGGGAATTGTCTTGGCCGGAAGGTAGTTTTGAGGGAGTTGCAGTATTAGTGAGAACCTTTTCTATTGCATCGCTCGCACGGACGACCACGCTCTCTGCTGACCTCAGTGCTTCTGCCCACGTCTGCTGCGGGTGTAACCGGATGCTTTCCCTTAAGCGGGAAGGAGACATGGTTATGCCAAGGCGATTCGGCGGCTTCTATAAAATGCCGGCCCAAACGTTGATGGGCCGAACAGCCTTGTCATACTTTCCGCATCTTGTGATGCATTATCATCAGCCTCCTATATCGCTTAACCATCTGGTGGGACTTAAACCACAATAAAATTGGACGTGTCAAGCACTCGGACGACAAGCTGGTTTGAATGAGCAGTCCAGCCCAGCGAATAGAGAGAGTCCTCGGGCGCTGGTTATTTTGGACCTTGGCATGTTTATTGCTGACTAGGGGATTGAGTGATATTGAGCCACAAGCCTATGAGGGATGATCTGAGAGAATGAGGGACTGTAGGTCAAGGAAGACTGGGATGATCAAACTAACTGAAAGACAAAAGCTGTTGCTGGAGACCGCAAGCGACTGGATACAGAGCAATTGTTCGGAAGCGGGCTTGGTAGGTGTAGCTTGGTGGTTTCTTGACTGCGGTTGTATGGTTGGAATGGGATTTTCCCTTGAAGCTGGTCTAGTTACTCCCCCAGTTCGGGTTGATCGGGCATTGGTAGGAGATGGAGCGGTGCCAGAGTGTGCAAAGTGCTCACAACACAATCCCACTAACCTAGATAGAACATTTACGCTTGGAACAACTTGGTTTAGACCTGTACTGAGTTCGAAAATTAGAGACCAAATAAAAAAAGACCTATTCGGCCCATTATTAGATAGGGAAGTTGTTGAAATGTATCAAGAAAGTGAATTCCACACCACACACTAGAAAGAAATGTCAAGTGTCTGGTCTGGAAAAGCCCCAGTCCCAAACCACTATTTCCCGCAGAAAAGGCGAAGAAGAAAGCTTTTCTTCCCCTCTCCTTCAGTAATCTCTTTTCTATGCTAGTCTAACAACGGTCTTGCTTTGGGATCGCAGGTCGTTGCAACAAAGACCGCCTGAGGTTACTTCCCTCCCCCCATGTAACTATTCATAGTCATCTATACTGTCAAGATATTGTTGTGGGTCCCGAAGGAGTTCTCCACCATTTGATCGTTGCCGGGATCATTCTGCCATTCCCCATCGACTACAAACTTATACTCGTACCTCCCCGGGGCAAGGGTAATACTCTTGATCCACATCCCTTTGTCGTCTCTCTTCATGCTGTGCTTCTTGACATCCCAACTGTTAAAGTCCCCTACCAAGATAGCCTTTTGGGCCTCTGATGCCTCCAACTTGAAGGTAATCCTCCTTTTCTGTGTCTTCTTAGACTGCCTTGCTTTGGACATTTGCTACCCTCCCCTAGTTTCCGAATGCAGTTCAGAGTTCAGACTTGCAGCCGTATCATTTAGTCTCTCTGCCTAACAACCGGTATCACGTACCCAACTTTTAGCATGCACAGTATTGCATTGCAACTGAAAAACCCAACCGAAGATATGTTCGGTCAGTGAGCCGACAATGTAAATACGAAAAACCACCATTTTGTATGATTAGTAAAAGAGGACGTGTTGTCGTGTGGCTCGCAAAGCAAGGATAGACGCACCTGATGCACTTCACCATATCGTGGTCAGGGGATTAGAGCGAAAAGCTATTTTCCGAAATAACAGGGACAGGGATAACTTTCTAGAGGTCAAGGCTTTGCATAGTTCAGTAGCGAGCGAAAGCGTGGCGTAGGCAGATCTGAGATTCGATCGAGCGTTCCCAACTCGCCCAGAATCTTTTCTCTCTGGAACATGTTTTTTTCATATTGTATGCTCCGTCCTTACAACACAATTTACACCTCGTCATATTAGCCCTATGGGTGCAATTAGCGTCAAAAAAGAAAAAAGCACTCAGGATTTATGACCTAAGTGCTTGATATTACTGGTGCGCCCGGCAAGATTCGAACTTGCGACCTACGGATTCGTAGTCCGGCGCTCTATCCAGGCTGAGCTACGGGCGCTTACAACGAGTTGCAGATGGTTTTTCTATCATGCCAGGGTATTTCTGTCAATTTGTTCGTGGGCGCGAGCCAGCACGCAACAACTCGGTTACAGGGCGCAAGACTCAAAGAGTAAGGCATCCTGAGTCATGTGGCTTCGCCGTCATTATGCTACACTGTCATTCGGTCACTAGGTCGAGACAATGAGTGATCACCGATGACAGCGAAAGCTTATGATCCGGTGGTCCAATTATCTGGCAACATAGTGACTCAATGACTATGAGCACCGCGAAGTGTGATGACCAGACGGTGCCTAGTCGTCACCGACGACCCGCCGCTGTTCATCTGAACATGACGTGGCTTACTCATCTGAAATACTAGGAAAGGACCAACTACGAAGGGATTCCATGAAGCCGTAGTTGGTCAGGTCGTGGTGAATGGGGGTGATGGAAATGTAGTCACTCGCCAGGGCACAGGCATCTGTGTCGCCATCTTCTTCGAACGGTGGAGTGCTGCCGCACTGCCAGTAGTAGACGTTGTCTCGTGGATCCACGCGACGATCAAATCTCTCCACAAAGCGAGTAACTCCCTGGCGGGTAATACGGACACCCCTCACTTTGTTTCCGGGAATCGCCGGGACATTGACATTTAGTGATGTATGGGGAGGCAGACCATGCTGTTCAACCAGGCGCACCAGCAAGCGGGCAAAACGGGCTGCTGGTTGGAAGTCCGGATTCTTGAAGGTGTTCACGGAAACCGCAATGGCCGGTACTCCTAGAATCGCTCCCTCCGTGGCAGCAGATACGGTCCCCGAGTAGATCACGTTGATGCCTACGTTAGCACCGAGGTTGATTCCTGAAACTACGAGCTCCGGCTCCGATTCCATGAGTTCGTTGATGGCCAACTTGACGCAATCCGCTGGCGTGCCCTTGACGGCATATCCAAAGAACGCGCCGTTGCGGTTTACGGGCTTCACCCTCAGGGGATCAGTGAGAGTTATGGCATGCCCCACAGCACTCTGCTCGGTTTCAGGAGCCGCCACCAGCACGTCATGGTCTTTGGACAGATGCTCACCAAGGGCCTCGATCCCTTTCGTGTAAATGCCATCATCATTCGTAAGCAGTATCTTCATGGTTGGGGCCGTGACCTTGCATGGACTCTGGTTTTCTTTTTTTCAGAATCGCCTTGGCCTCCTTGCTCCCTAGCTGCAGTGCTTTCCTGTTCAGCGCCTCGGTTCCCTTGGGAACACGTGCTAAAACTGCTGCTTCCAAGGACTTGAGTGAGACCACCTTCGTCAGGGTAGCCAATGCTCCCAAAGCGACAATGTTGGCTACCATTTCCCTACCCAATTCGTTGCGGGCGATCTCGGTAAACGGGATGCGAATAGCCTTGGTTGTGGGAGTTTGGGCCACTAAGCTGGAATCCACCACCAGTATCCCTTCCGGCTTGAGGTCAAAATAGAAGGAATCTGAGGACTTCTGGTTCATGGCAAGCAAGAGGTCCAGCCTGGTGGCCATGGGATAGTCGATCTCTTCGTCACTTATAACCACCTCCGACTTGCTGGCTCCACCACGGGCCTCAGGCCCGTACGATTGGCTTTGTGCCACGTGCTTGCCTCCATAAACTCCAGCAGCTTCCGCCAGGATAATCCCTGCCAGTATAAGACCCTGACCCCCGGAACCACTCAAACAGATCTCGTATCTTTTTCCCATGAATAGTCCAAATCGAAGTCGTAAACGGTGAGCGGGCCTTGCCTCGACTGAAAACTAGACACTAAACAGTAGGCACCGGGCACCGTTAGGTCATTACGCTTCGCTGTCATTCATAGTCATTAAGTCACTATCTCGATTGGTGCCTGGATCACCGGTTCTCAGCCTCGCTGTTATCGGTGGGCACTCATTGTATCGACATAATGCCCTGGTGACAGAGTAGCTCAATGACGGCGCAGCCAAATAACGCACGAGAATCTAACCTTTCAGCCCTGCGCCTTGTCTCCATATCTATACTGACTCCTTATTCAGGTCAGCGGCCTATGCTCTCCCTGGCCTGTTGGCGCACCAAGTTATACTGTTCCGTATAGACGGGAAGTTCCCTGTCCACCAAAACCCCGATGGTGAACTTGTCCCTGAGCTCCTCTGCGCTCATCTCTGTCGCCTTCTCGACGCGCACTGCATGTTCCTTTTGCCAGTTCATCATTGCGACGGCATTGCCCAGCCTGTTTCTGCGGCCGTACTGGGTATGACAATGGGTGATCACCTCCACTACTCCGAAGCCGCGCTTAATAAAAGCCTTTTCAACGAGCTTGTCCAGCAACCTTGCGTGGTAAACCGTACCCCTTCCCACAAACACCGCTCCGGCCGTCACCGCCAGTTCAGCAATGTTAAAGGCGTGTTCAATATTGCGGTAAGGAGCTGTGGTCGCTTTCATGCCGTATGGGGTAGTAGGTGAGTACTGACCTCCGGTCATTCCGTAAATATTGTTGTTGATGATAATGGCGGTGAGATTGATGTTCCGGCGCGCCGCATGGATAAAATGGTTACCGCCAATTGCGGTCGCATCGCCGTCACCCATCACCACGATCACCTTGAGTTCGGGCTTGGCCAGCTTGATGCCGGTAGCGAAGGTTAGGGCTCGTCCATGGGTTGTATGAAGAGTGTTGAAATCAACATAGACCGGCAGTCGACCAGAGCAGCCGATACCAGAAACCATCACTATCTCATCTTTGCGGTAGCCAAGACGGTCAATGGCACGGATCATCGCTCCCAGGACTATGCCGTTTCCGCAACCGGGACACCACACATGCGGAAATTTCTTGTCGTGGCGCAGATACTTGTGAACAAGTTTGGTTACTTCTGCCATGTCAGTCTATTCCTTAATGAGTCGCTCGTAGATCTCCTGTGGAGTAATCATGCGACCATCGATACGATTGAGAGTTAACACCCGAGTGGTTCCCTCGTTGACTCGCTTCACCTCGCGGGAAATCTGCCCCATGTTCATTTCTGGGACCAGCACTGCTCGAACCTGCCGCAAGAACGGCTCCAGATCTCTCCTTGGAAACGGAAACAGGGTTACCAACTGGAAAAGACCTGCCTTGACCCCTTTTCCCCGAGCATCCAGTACTGCTCTCCGAGCAGAGCGGGCCACCGATCCGTAGGCGATGACTAAGATCTCCGCATCTTCCGTCATAAATTGGTTAACAATCTGGATGTCGTGGAAGTGTTGGCTGATCTTCCGGAACAGCCGGCCCATAAAGGGCTCGATCTCGTCGGCGCGGGCAGTTGGAAAGCCTCGGATATCGTGAATGAGGCCAGTAACATGATAGCGATAACCGTCGCCAAAAATCCCCATGGGGGGTACGCCCCGGCTGGTATCTTCGTACGGAATATACCATTCAGGGGGCATGCTTGGCGTGATCCGCTCAAGCACCTCGATCTCTTCTGGGTCAGGAAGGAGCACCGTTTCCCGAGTGTGGGCAACGACCTCATCAGAGAGAACGATTACGGGTGTCCGGTAGCGCTCTGAAAAGTTGAATGCCTTGACTGTGAGGTCGAAAGAGTCCTGGACACTGGACGGGGCCAGGACAATAATAGGATGATCGCCATGAGTTCCCCAGCGGGCTTGCATAACATCGCCCTGGGAAGGATTGGTGGGGAGACCCGTGGAAGGTCCGCCTCGCATCACGTTGACAACCACGCAGGGCACTTCAGCGACACAGGCAAAGCCGAGATTCTCCTGCATTAGGGAGAAACCCGGTCCACTGGTGGCTGTCATTGATTTGACCCCTGCCAAGCTGGCGCCGATCACCGCGCCGAGGCTGGCAATCTCATCTTCCATCTGAATAAATGTACCCTCCACCTGGGGTAAACGGTAGGCGAGAATCTCACTGATCTCCGAAGCCGGGGTTATGGGATAGCCAGCAAAGAAACGGCAACCAGCAACCAAGGCCCCCTCCACGATGGCCTCGTTGCCTTGCAGGAGTTGCGGTCTTTTCTTGCGTCTTCTTGCCATCAATCGATTCCTGAGTAATCAGTTGGCGGTTAGCCCGAAGCCCCATGTTCTTGTGGCTCTGGGTTGATTCACCGCTTACCGAATCAGAGTTCGCAAACTTCCTCTTTCCTCTCTCTAACGGAAACAGCAAAGTCGGGACAGCGTATTTCACACCAAGCACAGCCGATGCAAAGATCCGGCTGGGCAGTTTCCGGCTCTCCCTTCTCATTCATTGAGAGTGCAGCCGAAGGACAGAACGCCGCACAAATGCCGCATCCTTTGCACCAGTCCCGATAGAACTCGACATCGAATTTCTTTTTGGGCTGGGGACGCTCCTTGGCTTCAGTTTTCCCCTCGGCTACTTCGGCTTTAGTTGCCTTGGATTTTTTCGGTTTCTCTGGTCTTGCCTTCTGAGTTTTTGAAGCTTTCACTTGGCGTTTAGTAGTCATTCCAACTCCGACAATGTTACGTGTCGCAAATTGTCCAATCTACGGAAAGGAAAGGGATTCTTTTAGCCCTAAGTGTTTGCCTCGCACCAGGAATAATAGGATGGTGGAATATTGGAATGTTGATTTCCAGCGGAAGTTTCTCATTTGTCAACATTTCTAACTTTCATGCCAAGACGATCTAGCCAATACGTGACTACCCATTTCCTTAGTGCCCATTATTCCATGATTCCAGTATTCCAACATTCTCCCACTATATTGGGATGAGCAGACCCGAGCTAACCCGCTGAACAATGGGCTTTGAGCATACACAATTCTCGATGCTTTTTCAAACGGTTTCACGTCCGGGAGTTTCCCCAAAAGGCCGACCCGGAAACCCGTAAGGTACTGTTCAAATACGCCTCGGGTTCCCGCGGTTCCGCGGGATTGGACGGTGCTACACCCATCTTCTTCGCGTTCGCTCCGCTCCGCTCACTCCCCACCCCGTTGGAGCGGAGCCCCGGTTAGACGGTTTCGTGACGGCAATTCATGCATTATGCGGGCCAGGAAAAACATTGACCGACGTCTTGTCTTATTATAGCATGGATTGTGATCTTTAGCTCAAAGTCGACCACACTCACAGCGGTCGGTAAAAGATGGGCGGTAAGCCGTCAGCTGTTCATAGTGGATGGGATTCACCGCTTACTGCTTACCGTTGCCCGCTTACTCGCAAAGGGAGTCGAAATGCGAGAAATCCACGTCAAAGAAGTCACCGCAGTTGTTCGAGACCTGTGCATCAGAGCCAACACCCACCTGGGAGAAGATGTGCTGGAAGCCCTGCGCAAAGCCATTGACCAAGAGGACTCGCCTACCGGCAAGGACGTCCTGGCAAAGCTTCTTGAGAACGCTCGTATTGCTCGGGAAGATTCCATCCCCATCTGTCAGGATACCGGGTTTGCTGTAGTGTTTATGGAGTTGGGTCAGGAGGTGAGTCTAACGGGCGGCTCTCTCAAGGACGCGATCAACGAGGGCGTGCGTCAGGGCTACCAGGAGGGCTATCTGCGCAAGAGCACCTGTCACCCTTTTACCCGCACCAACACTGGGGATAATACCCCTGCAATCATCCACCTGGATGTGGTAACTGGTGACAGTCTACGCCTGATTGTCGCTCCCAAAGGGGGTGGCAGCGAAAACATGAGTCGGGTAACGATGCTGACTCCGGCTGTTGGAATCCAGGGAGTTAAGGACTTTGTGATCCAACGGGTCAGGGATTCCGGCGCCAATCCCTGTCCCCCGACCATCGTTGGCGTGGGGATTGGCGGCACCTTTGAAACGTCGGCCTTGTTGGCTAAAAAAGCCTTGCTCCGTCCCTTGGGCAGCAGAAACGGTGATCCTGAACTAGCCACCCTGGAGCGAGAATTGCACGAGGAAATCAATGGACTGGGAATCGGACCCCAGGGCCTTGGCGGACGAATCACCTCCCTAGCGGTGCACGTGAATATGATGGAGTGTCATATCGCTAGTTTGCCGGTGGGGGTCAACATCCAATGTCATGCAGCGAGGCATAAGGAGGTTGTGCTCTAGCCGGCGGGCAACAGGCAGTTTGGAGTTGGCACTTGGGAGCAACCACTAGGGACTAAGCACCAGGGAACAAGGAGCCAGGAGCCATACGGAGTACTGCGCAAGGTTCATAGGTCCTTGGACTTCGCTCCATTCACACTCATTAAGTCATTATGCTTCGCTGCCATTGATAGTCGTTGCGTCATTATGTCGTTAGTTAACTGAATCACCTGATCATTGCTTCGCGGTGACAGGTAATCATTTACTGTGACGAGCTAGTGACGCTTAGCAAGTGACGGCGGAGCCGGATGATCCTATGATCTTGAGCCTTATGGGCTGCCTGTCCCTTCATTGTATGAGGAGAATTCGAAGATGAACGACGTCATTAGACTTACTCCACCACTGAACGATGCTGATGTGGCAAGCCTGAAGATCGGCGATCGGGTCGCCTTCACGGGAGCCATTTACACGGGACGAGATGCCGCGCACAAACGGCTGGTTGAGTTGATTGGAGCCGGCAAGTCTTTCCCCTTCGATATACCAGGGCAGATCATTTACTATGTAGGCCCCTCCCCAGCAAGATTCGGTAGACCAATTGGAGCTGCCGGTCCTACCACCAGTTACCGTATGGACTCCTACGCACCGCAACTCATCCGCCTCGGACTCAAGGGCATGATAGGCAAGGGCGCAAGAAACCAGGAAGTAAAAGAGGCTATGGTGGAGTTTAACGCGGTCTACTTCGTTGCAATTGGTGGGGCGGGAGCCCTCATGGCCCAAGCCATCAAAAAGGCAGAGGTTGTCGCCTATGAAGACTTGGGCCCTGAAGCCATTCGAAGGCTAGAGGTGGTAGAGTTCCCGGTCATAGTCGTCAATGATGTGCGGGGAAATGATCTTTACGAGGAAGGGGTTAAGAAGTACGCCAGGTAGGTGGCTCCGCACGGTGCAGACCCCATAGTAAGCAGTGAGCGGTCATTGGTATCACCGGTTCTGATCCGCTTACCGCTTACTGCTGACCACTTACTTACCGAACCTGAATAACTCCTTGACAGCGCTCCAGCCCATCTTGCGGCGGAGAATCCCAAGCTGGTCTTGGAGAGGAAGGTGCTTGGGGCACACGTCCTCACAGCCTAGGAGCCCCATGCAGCCGAAAATGCCCTCGTCGGTCCCAATTATCTCAAAGTACTCTGCCTCGGTGCGCTGGTCTCTGGGATCCAGCATGAATCGGGCTATCCGGTTCATTGCCACAGCGCCCACAAAATCTCGTCGCATATTTGCGGTGCCACAGGCCGCCACACAACAGCCGCACTCTATACACCGCTCAAGTTCATAAATCTCCTCGGCTACGGCATCGTCCATCCGCTCTTCATCCGCACTGGGATCGAAGCTCTTGCTGGTGTGCACCCAAGATTCCACCTTTTCATTCATCTCTCGGAACCAGGTGCCTGTATCCACGGAAAGGTCTCCAATTAGCTTGAAGATGGGAAGTGGCATCAGGGTAATCTCGTCCGGCAGGTCTTTGGTCAAGGTTTTACAAGCCAGATTGGGCCTGCCGTTGATCATCATGGCGCATGCCCCGCATATCCCGGCCCGGCAGCAGAAGTCAAACTGAAGCGACGAATCCTGCTCCTCCCTGATGTCGGTAAGAGCAATAAACAGAGTCATACTCTCCGTCTCTGCTAGATAGAAAGTGTCCGTATGGGGGACAGAATCCGGGTCCTGTGGATTGTAGCGGAAAATATTGAACTTCAGCCTTCTTCCCATCTCTTTCTCCTATGATGTCCCATCTCCTATGACATCGCCGTCACAACTAATGATCTTGCAAACCCCGTATCCCCTTTCTCCGGGAGGAAGTTCCACAACTTGTGTGGCGGGTTCATAATCAAGGGTCGGAAGGTCATCGCCTTCCCTCCAAGTGGCGAGAGTGCGATTCCACCAATCCCGATCGTTTCTGGCCTCAAAGTCCTCCCGGGCATGACATCCCCGGCTCTCGGTTCGCTGCAACGCTGCATAGGCCGTGCACAGAGCCAATCGCACCATGCTCTGGATCTTTAGGGCCAAGGTGAGCTCAGGGTTGACGCCTTTGCCATTCGATCGCAGGCCCACTTTCTTGGCTCGCTCATGAATCTCCTGCAGGTTTTCGACCGCCTTTTGCAGGTCAGGACCGTTTCTAAAAATCCCCACCCGTTCCATGAGTTCGTCCTGCATGGCGCTTCGGATTTCATAGACGTTATCGTTTCCATTTTTGCCCGACACCAGGCGTTCGATCCGCTCCTGTTGTTTGATTACACCACTTCTAATAATGGCGGTATTGTACTGAACTTCGTATCCCTTCAAAAACTCTACTATTTTCTCGCCCACTATCTTGCCCGCGACCACCGTCTCCGCCAGGGAGTTCCCTCCCAATCGGTTTAAGCCATGCATATCCCAGCACGCCGCCTCTCCTGCCGAGAAGAGTCCTTTAAGGCCGTAAGCCGCTCCGTCTTTGTTGGTCCGAACCCCTGCCATGGTGTAATGCTGAGCCGGCCGCACCGGAATCAATTGGGTGATGGGGTCGATGCCTAGGAAATTATTGCAGATCTCCTCCACCTCCCTAAGCTTTGTCTTGATGTGCTTTTCACCCAAATGGCGAATATCCAACCAGAGGTGGTCTCCGTAAGGACTTTTCACCCCAAGTCCAGTGCGAATGTGGTGGGTCATCCACCGGGAGACCACGTCTCGGGATGCAAGCTCCGCTTTCTCAGGCTCATATTCGTGCATGAAGCGTTGTCCATTCACATCCAACAGGGTACCACCGTCGCCTCTGCAGCCTTCAGTAACCAGAATGTTGGTGGGAACGATGCCTGTCGGGTGAAACTGGATGGCCTCGGGATTTCCTAGCGGAACAACCTCTGTGTCAAGGGCGATAATGGCACCGCCGCCATCGTTGATCACCGCATTGGTTGTCTCGCGATAGATCCTACCATACCCCCCAGTGGCAATAAGGGTGGCCTTGGCCAGATAAACCCTGAGTTTACCCGTCTTCAAACACCTGGCCACAGCACCCGAGCAGGTCTGCCCGTCATGTATCAAGGAAATGGCCTCCACCCGATCATGGACACGAACACCCAATTCCACCACCTTGTTGTCCATGGTGTACAAAAGCGTATGGCCGGTACCGTCAGAAGTGTAGCAGGTCCTCCATTTGGCCGTGCCCCCAAAGTCTCTCGCCGTAATGAGACCCTCTTTCTCGGTGGCTTCCACTTTCTCATACTGTTTGCCGCCCTTGAAATAGGTGGACCTCCCGGGCACAACCCTGTTCCAGGGCAGACCCCAGAAGGCCATCTCCCTTACGGCCTCCGGTGCCCGGTCAGCAAAAAGCCGCGCAACCTCTTGATCACAGCCCCAATCTGAGCCTTTTACCGTATCTTCGAAATGAACATCGGGACAATCGCCCTCTCCCATAGCACTGTGGCCCAGGGCCGCCTGCATACCTCCCTGGGCTGCTGAGGAATGGGACCGTCTGGGGGGAACGATGCTCAAACAGATCGTCTCGAATCCGGCAGAGGCCGCCTCGATGGCTACCCGCTCCCCTGCCAATCCGGCGCCGATACACAACACGTCAGTAAATATGGTCTCCAAGGATATCCCTCCTTAAACCGATAAGGTAAGGAATCGAACAAGGGCCATAAGCCCGATAGCAACGAAAATCGCTGTGAGGTAGGTTTCAAGTTTCTTGAAACTTTTTCGGTCCTTTCGTCGGGCGAATCCCCACTTCACTGCGATCCGATAAAAGCCAATCCCCACATGCAACTCAACCATGGGAAGGAGGATCAGATAGAAAACAAGCCAAAACCCACCCTGTATACGAGCCGCGCTCTTGGCCGCGGTTATGGGCAGATCGGTGAGCACAGTCCACATATGAATGCAGCCCATGATGAGAATGACCATGGCTGTAACCGCCTGGATCAGCCACAAATAGGTGTCCGTATGACGAAGCTGCCGGCTGAGCTTCCAAATCGTGCTTTGTTGCTCAACTCTAAAGGGAACCTTGCGGGCAGCCAGCACGAAGTGGAGCAAAAATGTGCAAGCGATGATGGGACCACCCACCTGAGCCATGTACGTTGCCTCCAGGAAATGAGCAATGGCGTTCATCAAACGGGGGGTTGGAATTACACTGGCTACCAGTATCATGTGACTCCACATGAACAGAATCAACCCTGCCCCCGTCAGCATCTGCAGCCAGTCAAGGTAGGCTGAAGTCCTACTCGGTGCCGGAACGTAAGTGGTTGTATCAACCGCCATCGTTACCCCCTGATCTCTTCATGATGTGGTTTATAGTAAGAGGACAAGTTGCCAGACGGAGTCCAAAAGGAGAACTTTGTAGTTCAGGGATAGGTCGACTAGGAAGCAACTTGCTGAGAAAACCTCTTATTTGCACAAAAATGCACAAGGGCTTAATTATATATCCACCCACATCTATGTCAAGGTAAACCTGTTTCTTGTTCGTTCTAAAGTCGGAATTATCAGAATCCTGCAACGATAGGATTTACAGTCGGTTCGGGTTGCGAACATCCTGATCCTTACTCTAGATCGGGAGTTACTACTTCGGAGGGAAATGTAAAGTGGTAGCAAAACACCACCCGAAGAATCTTGTACATGCCAGCACTTGCATCCATGGAAAGAGATTTCTCTTAGACTAACATGCTGACAACAGCAGGTGCAAAACAAATATCCCCAGGACTTTCCACATTTTTTGTTCTTTTGGGATTTCCCAGTTTTGGCAGGAAAAGAATATGGCCTGGTCAGAGTTTTGCGACCGCTAAGATGTGGCCCGAGCAGAGATACCCAAGCCCGAGTTTTTCAATTGCCTTCCAGTCAATTAATTTGTTATATGTTTAACTTATTCGACTCGATACCTAATGCTCTCCGCGCATGAGGATCGCCTTCTTGACTCGAAATGAAGACTATAGCGAAGCGTTCCGGCTCGCCTCCCAAGAGCTCGCGAAAACCAACTTACACCGTATATGCTCGGTCAGCGGCGCGGTCTGCGTTGACGACGCGAATGGCCAGCCTGCCATTAGTCTCCAGTTTATGAATCAGGAGCATCTGGTAGAGTTCAAGCCTAAAGTGGAGGTACTGCTCCAGAAGAACAGAGAGCCGGTACCCATACCAGAGCAAATCATCCTGCTCCACTACCTGCTCACAGCCCGGGGAGATCCACTGACGAAGAATCGAATCACTTTTCGACAAGTACCGGAAGGCCCCTTTTATTATTCGGCTTTTCGCAAGCGGGCTCGGGATCCCTTGGTCAAGACTTTTGGCGCTGAGCCAAAACGGCTCTTAGTATGTGGCTCTCAGCTTGGTGCCAAGCCGGACCAACTGGGTGATGCCTCCATTACGTTCAACGCTCTGCCACGGGTTCCGGTGACCGTTGTTCTCTGGGCTGGCGATGACGAACTTCCGCCAGAGGGCAGCTTGCTTTTTGACGAGTCCATCGTGAACTATCTGCCCACGGAGGATATTGCAGTGCTGAGTTGGATAATTGTTTATCGGCTCATCTACTTCAATCGGAGTCTGTCTTGAAACCTGGCCCACATTAAGAATGCGGGCTAGAGAGGAAGTTCTATGAAAATTGCCATTAGTGGCAAAGGTGGTGTTGGCAAGACTACCCTCTCCGCTTTCCTTTGTAGGTGGTTTGGGGATCTGGGGCATACCGTACTTGCCATTGATGCCGATCCAGCCACCAATCTGGGTGCGGCTCTGGCGATACCCGGGGCTGATTCGCTTCCGCCCATAACCGAAATGAAGGATCTCATCGCCGAACGCACGGGAACTAAACCGGGGAGTATGGGCGGCTTTTTCAAGTTGAATCCTAAGGTTGATGACCTTCCAGAGAAAATCGCTATCTCTGACGGGAACGTGCGCCTGATGGTTATGGGCGGGGTTCAACAAGGGGGAACAGGCTGTTTATGCCCTGAGAATGCACTCCTCAAGACGCTGGTGGCCCATCTAATGCTCGGCCGGGGTGAAATGGTCATCATGGACATGGCGGCTGGCTTGGAGCACTTGGGCCGGGGTACTGCCCAAGCTGTTGACCGGCTCATTATTGTGGTGGAACCCGGACGACGCAGCATCGATGTGGCCCACCGCATAAGAATTCTGGCCGGCGATATAGGGCTAAGCAACCTCTACCCAGTGGGTAACAAGGTCCGCGGTCCGAAAGATCGTGATTTCCTTCGGCGAGCTTTGGACGGGTTTGAATTCCTCGGCTTCATTCCTTACGACGAGAAGATTATCGAAGCGGATCTCAAAGGGGAGTTTGCCGCTGACGTCGGCACCCCTACTCGTATGGCCCTGGAGGAGATTGCCCGCAGTTTTGACGCTGGTTCCGTTAGCTGATTGTTGTCAGGTTGTTGGCCAGAGGGTAGCGAGCTGTTCTGTCACCGCAAAGACCACAAACGTTTTTCATCGAAAGAGCCGTCTTCTTTGTGCACGTTGTGCTCTTTGTGGTTTAGTCCCCGATAGCATATTCACCACAAGTGAATAAATTGATGGCGATTGTTTTTGGGCGCCAGCCCGTTGTCTCTTGGGATCTGGATTGCTCTCTCGTAAACCTCTACAAGTAGGACGGAAGAGCCATGATTGAAGGGCGTGGTAGATCTCAGCATCTCTGGCTTGCATCAGAGTCATGGGATCAAAAGCTCACTGATATTCAGAATAGCAGAGATCATCGCAACATAAACATCGACAAAGTCGGGGTCAAGAACATCCGCTACCCTATCACCATTTTGGATCGGACCCACGGCCGTCAGCATACCGTGGCCAGTATCAACATGTACGTCAACCTGCCCAAAGAGTTCAAGGGCACCCACATGAGCCGATTCATTGAAATCCTCAACGAACACCGTGGTGAGATCCACATTCGCAATTTCGCCACCATTCTGGAGACCATGAAGAACCGACTGCAGGCGGAGTCGGCCCATCTGGAAATTACCTTTCCTTACTTCATTGCAAAAACATCACCCGTTTCCTCCGCATCGGGACTCATGGAATACGGCTGTCGCCTGATGGGATCCTTGAGCGCTGAATATGGACACGATCTGGTGGCCCAGGTCAGCGTCCCTATCACAACGGTCTGTCCCTGTTCTAAAGAAATCAGTGATTTTGGTGCGCACAATCAGCGAGGTATCGTGAGGTTGGCGGTGCGGTTCAAACGCTTCGTCTGGCTGGAAGAACTGATTCACGTCGTGGAGTCGCAAGCTTCATGCGATGTCTACTCTGTACTCAAGCGCCCCGATGAGAAGTATGTGACCGAGAAGGCCCATCAGAATCCAAAGTTCGTGGAGGATGTGGTGCGAGATATTGCCGCCGGCCTGGAAGCAGATTCCAATATCACCTGGTATGCTGTGGACTCCGAGAATTTCGAATCCATCCACAATCACAGTGCCTATGCCTTCATAGAAAGGTACAAGGAAGACCCACCGCAACCCCGCGCAGACGAAGGGGACACTGGCGAGTCACCCGTTAAGGAGCGATCTGCACCGTAGCAGGTGCTGCAGTTTCTCCTTTATCCTTTAGAAGCAGGATCTTTTCCTTCAGGTTCTGAGCTCGACGCACATAGTCTTGCACTTGCTTGTAATTGGGGTCAAGCTCTTCTACCAATTGCCATTCCGCTATTGCCTGCTCCAGTTTTTCCTCTTCAAAACGCCGAATTCCTTTCAGGTAATGTATTTCCTTGTAGGTGTCTTCGCACCTTTTCAGGTACTCATTGCAGTCACCGCACTGCTGGTCTATGGTCAGGGCTTCTTTGAAATGGTGGCGGGCCTTCAAATATTCCCGCTTCCGAAACAGCAAATCTCCTTGTCGATAATGCGCCCTGGCCATGTAATCCCGGACTCGCTTTCTGGCGGGATCCGAGTTTAACACCTTTTGAAACTCGTGTAGAGCCGCCATGTATTGACCTGCTTCGAACAAACTAATCCCCTGTTCCTGATAAACACCTACCGGGTCATAATCCATCTCAAGGGATGTCGCTTCCGGAAGTCCCATTCCATCCAACTGGTCGCTGCCTGCTTGGCTTTGGCTTGCAGTTCCAATCTGTTCTGAAGCACGGGTGGGTTTTCCGGCCCTCTCTTCAACGGCCTTATCTTCGCTTTTTCTAACGACCTCGATGATCCGCTCTTTACGGGATGGAGACTTACTTGGACGCTTTGTTTTCGGGTGCTTAAAGCTCATCCCCTCAATTTCAGGAATCTTCAATTTCATTCCTGCGTGCAGCATAGTGGCGTCTCCAAGGTTGTTGAAGCGAGCAATAAGGTCAAATTTGCTCTGATCCTGGTAGTATTCTTGGGCTATTCCTGTTAAGAATTCCCCCTGCTGCACCTCGTGCACCAAGTATTTCGTATAGCGGAGCCGCTGGGCAGGCTGCAGCAGTTCAACTACTTCCGGATAATCCGGCCACAGCCTCAATGCCACGAGGAATTCATGCCGAGCCTTGGTATACTTGCCTTGCCCCTGAAACTCCAGCCCCTTCACGTAATGTTTCTCGGCAGTGGTACGTAGGGAGACTTCCAAGTTCTTCTTTTTGGCCATTAGCACGGCCAGCGCCGCCTCATAGCTCTCCAGTGCTTTCTGCATCTGTCCTTGGCGCTCATATTCGATGGCTTGCGCGAAGAACCTCGTCTCAAGGCTGACCGCCAGTGGCTCATCAACCTTGCGAGCCTTTCTAAAGCCAGCGCAACCACCCAGGCCGAGGCCCTGGATGCCTAAACAGAGCAGAAGCAGGATCGTGCGCCATCTCATTGTAGCTTTTCCTGGCGAAACGTCTTGAGCAGTTCCTCGAATGGCCGTGCTCTCAGTGGATTCATTACCTGAGTCCGCTTTATCTTGAAGGGATCTATAAAGAATGGGTTTTCCCCTTTGATCACGGTAGCAGCACCACGGTAACCCGCTTCTTCGGCGAGAGAGATCACCTGGTTGCTCACACGTCCATATGGGTAAGCCAGCCAGAGTACTTCCTGCCCCAATTGTTTTTGGATAATCTTCCGGGGAGCCTCTAGTTCTCTCTTTATGCGCTTGCGATAGGCGGCTTGACTCTCGTCTTTCCGTTTGCGGGTCAAGTCAGCGTGGGATATGGTGTGAGCCTCCACCTCAAAACCAGCACGGCTCATTTCCCGCAGCTGTCCCCAGGTCAACGCATTGGGGCTGTTGCCAATGAAATCTGTGTAGATGAAGAGGGTTGC
>CP070692.1:1441988-1460316 GCA_020353215.1 Deltaproteobacteria bacterium | reverse complement strand
GGGTGAAGTCTCAAATCCGTAATCTAAAATCTCCAATCCTCAATTCTAAGGTTTTCTCCCGCAAAAATGTAAATTCCCCCTATTTACACGAAACGGCCTTCGATCCTACACTCAATTTAACGCAAGCTCCTGGCATTACCCGTTTACAAGAGACAATCTTTTCACTCTGCCTCGGTCTGGTAAGTCTCAAAATCACCAAGCGTAGGACTGTCTGCTAGGTTGCCGGATGTTAATGCCTAAGCTGATGAACCATTCCAAAAATCCGCAACATGAGGAGGTTGTTAAAATGAATGAAGAAATAGCCGCATTTGGAAGGGCCTTAGAGGAATTCCTAAAAATATTCAGGGGAGATGTTATGGAAGTCGTTGACAAGGGCGCACTTCCCATATCCTACGTCATTGCATTCAGAGAACCCACCTTGGACGGATTCGAAACCATACAATATGTCGCACGCAGCACTCAAGGATGCCCGCTAGGTTTGGAAAAGGCTTTGAAGGAAGTTGTGTACAAGTGGGCAGCGAAGGCGTACACTGAATTCACTGCGGTGGATGAGCGGCCCGTATTCAAGCAGTAAGTACCTGCTCTTGTCAATGATTGCCCCGGAATCTGATAGCTAGTTTCCGTGAAGATACCGCTGCCTCGTTCTTCAAAACGGTCATCTTTGCGTGTTCTCTGTAATCCAATCCAAATACGGAGGATTTCCAGCTAGAATAGGCAGAGCAATAATTTCCTCCACCTCGTAAGAGTGCAACTCCCTCACCCGATCGCGCAATCTCTCAAAAAGATGGTTTCGAGTCTTCATAATGCATAATACCTCGGGTTCATCCTCGACCTTCCCTTGCCACCAGTAAATGGACCTGAGCCCCGGCACAATGTTGACACAAGCCACCAAGCGTTCGTCCACCAGGGTCCTTGCCAGTTCTGGTGCCTCATCCGCTGGAGCAGTCACAAATATTACTATGTATTCCGTCATCTTGTCTCCTCCGTCGCCTTATTGCCGGCACCGAATTTAAGGGCCACCCGACACGGGGACACGGAGTTGATTCCTCTGCCTGGCTTGTTCTTTTATTCTCCCCATCTCCGCGTCTCCGCGTCTAGATATCTGGCCTGAAGGCCGTATCATATCCCGTGAGTTCCACGTAACCCAGCCCACTAATTGCCTTACCTCGGTAGTTGCCTGTAACCCGGACGCTTCCTTCCCAGTAATTGACCAAGGTGCTCTTCTTTGTGGTCAGCTCTTGATCTTCGACGGCCGGAATCAACCTCACATCCAACTGTTTAGAAGGCAGCCTAAGCCTCCATCCCGACGGATACGTGGTTCCGCTCTTCTTACTGTGCCAGGAGCTCAGTGTTTCCACCTTGAACTTCTCTAAAGGTAGATGTTCGCTGGCACCGTCCGGATGGACCAGGGTCCCGCTTGAGCTTGGGTCGGCCCTGCCTTCCCTCTGGCGTATGATGTAGAGCATCAGTTCGGTCCGGTCGTTCAGCTGGACGCTGAACCAGTCCCAGCCCACCTGGTATTCTCGCAGTTGATTGGAACCGAACTCATGGTCCATCCAGGCTTGGCCTGAAACCTCTAAGGAGCTGCCTCGCCACTGCAGCTTGCCCCTTGCATGCATCCGAGTCAGCGAGTAGTAGTGAGATCCATATCCCTCGCCAACAGCTTTTTGGCTCACCCCGTCCTTCCCATGGACCACAGCTGTTTTGGTAGGCACGAGGGTGAGATCGATGCCCATATCCTCCTTGCCGGCCCTCAGTTTGTGGCTATTATCTTGCGAGCGAGCCTCCCAGCCCTCCACCCACACATGGTACTGTTCAGAGCGAGCTCCCGCCGTGTCGAGGGCGCCCCTGCTCACCTTTTCTTGAAAACGGAATGTGCCCTCTTCCTCATCTGTTATGGCGAAATGGACGAAGTAGAGATTATTGAGGGCCCAGCGAGACTTTCGTTCCGGTGCTGGAGGCCGTAGCGCGTGTCGAAAAAAGGTAAGTTGAAAGCCAAACCTCCGACCCTTTGCAGCAATCAGATGGCCTGTGTAGTACCACCATTCAGTGCGAAACTCAGGATGGGCCGCGTGGTCTTGCGGAAATTGAAAAACATATCCAGGAAGAGCACGCCGGAATGTCTCCGCACCTTGCCTTGCGTTAGCGAGAGCCAGGCCAAAGAGTAGACTCAGAACGAGACTCGCTAACACCGTCCATCTCAGCCAACCCAGCCGTTGGTGCGGCTGGACGTTCTGTGCAACAGACATTAGGCTCAACTTCCCCTCTCTGACTCTGCTGACAGCAGACAGCAACTCACATGTCTCTGGGCACTAGGCAGTATGCAGTAAAGAATGAAGCGGCGTAGCCAGTGGCTTTCAGTATTGACTGATTCTCTCCGTGGCGCCCCCAGAGGGGCTTACTGAAGCAAAGGTCAGAGCAATGCTCGTCCTAAAATCCCCCCTAAGAGGCTGTCCGACAACTCCCCAATTCGCTGTTCTTGAGAGTTCAGATCATTGAAATTTGGCATTTTAGAGAAGCTCCCAAAACCCCCTCTCCCTTGACGGGAGAGGGTTGGGGTGAGGGTGAAAGAGGATTGATCCCAATTCGTTATATCCCCCTCCCCTTCATCCCCTCCCGCCGATCGAAGATCCCGAGATCTTTTCGGGGGGGAGGGGAGATTCTGTTTTTCACTCAAACATAATTTCCAACAACCATTCATTGAAAAGACGGTTATCGGACAGCCTCCTAACCCCCCTTTGGCAAAGGGGGGAAGCCACTGAGATCACGTCAAAATCTTCCCCCTTTGGAAAGGGGGACCGAGGGGGATTTCACGTTTCGGTTACTCGCTCTTTGAACCAAAACAGATATTACTCATTTACAAGCAACGCGTGAATATACCCTCCCAACGTCGGGAGGCGTTTTGAATCTACTAAGCACTGCTTTTCAAAATGAATCCAGGGTACCATCGCCAATCAATATGCAGTCCGAGTTACTACGTGCTATAAGTGAGCAGCTTGACACCTCATTCATGAATACTCTCGAACAGTGACTACTGCTCACTTTCTACTGCCTACTTGTTTCGGCCTGATTGTTTTCGCCTCGGATACTCGGTCAGATTGGCCGCCGCTTCTCGTGTAAATCCTCGGGGCCGAACGTCGGTTTTCATGACCTCGCCCCTGTGGGGGCGTCCTTGTGCACTACCAGTCCATAGGGTTGGATGATTTCTCTGAACTCTTCAGAGTTCCAGTCGCCTCTCAGATATGCTTGCAGGAATTCCTTGTTACCCATCAGATCAAGGACGAAGCTCAGGTGCCCTGAACACCCTTCTGGGTCCAGCTTTTGCAGCGCCTGCTCCATCTGCTTCCCTATCTGAAGTGCCCGGCGATGAATTACCGGGCCTTGCCCATCACACCTGCGAACCGAGTATAGCCGCCGGCAGCTGAAAGGGCGCACAGGGTAAATAAGGCATCTCTGCTCTTGATCGAGAAAAGCGCAACGGGCCAAAGCACTGTTGAGTTTCTCGTTCCGGTTCTGTTGCAGGCTGAGATTCATCTTTTGTTTGGCCCGCGGGTCCCATCCCTGCAGGTATTCCAAGATAATCAACCCTTCCAATGTTGTTGCACCCACACTGCCCACGTCTATGCAGCATGATGCACAGCCCTTGCTACAAACCGCCTGTGACGTGTAGGGCTTCGCCAGTAGTTCGTACCGCTCGTAGAGCTCACCAACTCGCTTTTTTTTCTCTCTTAACGCCATTTTCTCTCTGTCATTAGGTTATTCGGGATACTCCTGTCACTAGGCCTTGAGCCCGCTAGCAGGACGTTTGAATCAAGATCAGCGCTGAAAGCGAAGCTGTAATCAGGTGAACGGGTTACAGAACGACCTAGTGACCTAATGACTAGTAATGGCCGCAGGTGACGGCGAAACCAAATAACGCGTAGCAAATGACCTCTCGAACTGCTTACCGTTCACAGCCTACCATGCTTACTCCAATCGCATTACTTCGCTCACCTTCTTGCTTACCGCAGCTCGAGCAGGAGCAATGCCGGCCAATACAGAACAAACCAGAACAAGTATCAAGGTCTTGCCAAGCATCCCTGGCGGAATACTGAATTGAATCGTCCAGCCAAAGGATTGCTTGTTGATCACAAAGATGAGCAGCAAAGATAAAAGTATACCGTTTACGGTCCCCAGAACAAAACTGATGAAACCCATCAATCCTGCCTCGAGTACGGTCATCCTTTGCACTTGGCGATTGGTAGCCCCCACAGCCTTGAGAACACCGATGTCGCGTTCTCGCTCTCTTACCAAAAGTATCAAGGTGTTCACGATGCCAAAAATCGCCACGACAATTGCGATGATCTGTAAGGCGTAAGTAATTGAAAATGTTTGATCAAAGATTCGCAAAATCTCCCGCCGCAGTTCTCGATTACTGGTGATGAAAACCTCCTGGCTTTGGTCGAGATTTCGGCGAATTTGTGCCCTCACCTCTTCTGGGTCTGCATTAGAATCGAGATAGAGCGCCACCGAGGTGTATCTGCGATCCTCAGGCCAGTATCGACGATACGTGGACTGGTCCATGATGACCATGCCGCCCTCTGTACGATAATCATAGAAAACTCCGGCGATCACAAGACTTTCCACACCTTTAGGGGTGGGGATTTCGATCGTATCTCCTTCCCCGAGCCCCAATCGGTTCGATAGAACCTCTGAAATGGACACCTGCCCTTGTTCTCGACACCTCCGCATGATATCCCGCGACGACCCACGTCGATACATGATCCGGCCGAACTTCTCCTTCACCACCAGATCGGTCGCATCCAGGAGTGCAACCACTTCGCCGATCCGAATTGGAGTCTCGGTGAGACGTTCCACAGCCGTGACACCCGGAAGTTGCGGCAGAGAGTCCACTAATTTGGAGGGCAAACCTCCTCGCTGGCCCGTGATGCGGCCCGCCGGGGAGATGTAGATATCGGCGGCGATGATCTGTTCGGTCCAAACAACCACCGTCTGCCGGAAGCTTAGGATTAAAATGGAGATGCTGATGAGCATGGCCAGTGCCGTCATCAGAGAGGCAATGGCAACTGCGGAGCGATTCAGAGACCGGCCCAGGTAACGACTGGCCATCTGACCTTCCAGCTTGAAAGTTCTAGCCAATACTGGTGCCAGAACTCGATTCACCAAGAGAACGCTGGCCGGGGCTAGAAACGAGAAACCGGCCAAAATGAGAAACGCCGCCACAAATCCAAAGATCGGCAATCCGTCAACAGGGGGTTGTTGGCTGCATAGGTAGCCTAGAGCCAAAACTACACCTCCCACTAGGGAGACCTTGCCGATATTCATATGGAGCCGTCTCTCCAAGGTGCCCCTGTAAAGCGCCTCCTTGGGCAAGGTCCGGCTCGCTTCGAGTGACGGGACCAGCCCTCCCAGCAGAGCCACTCCCAGTGCCGGCCCCGTGCCCAGCAGAATGACGAGTGGCGAAAGAGTCAGCGTTTCCGCCCGTACGAGCAGATAAAGTTCACTGATGGTTTGTGCCATAGCTTTGAGAGCAAGTTTCGCCATCACCAATCCCAGGCCCACACCTAGGATAGCCCCCAGAAGACCCACTATAAGGGCTTCGCCCAAAAAGAGGCCCAGTATTTGCCACCGCTGAGTACCGAGCACTCGCAGCATGGCAATCTCAAAGCGACGCTTGCTCACAGCGAATGCCACAGCGTTGAAGATAAGAAAGATACCCACGAAAAGAGCAATAAGACTGAGGGCGAGAAGGTTCAGGCGATAGGCGTCCACCATTTCCTGGATTCGTCCCAAACGCTGGTTTGGTTCCTCCACCCGTACATCAGCCGGCAGGAGTTTCCGCAGATCCTCGACAACCATCTTGGTGGAAGTCTTCTCTTCCAAGAGCAGATCGATCCGATCAAGTCGCCCGATGCGATCAAAGGCTTCCTGAGCAGTTGCTATGTCCACCAGGGCCACGTTGCCCTCGAGAGCACGGGCGGGGCCTTTGAGTTTCAATAGTGTCCGTAAAGTAAAAGTCAACCGCTTGGAGCCGGCAAAGATCTCCAGTTGGTCATTCAGATTTAAACCGTGCCGTTCTGCGAATTTCTCGGTCAGCGCGACAGCACCGGGTTCTGTAAGAAAAGAAAGTATGGCTCCACTGGTTTGCTCCGACTCGATAAATTGATACTGGCGGAATTCCTGATCGCTGAACACATCGATCCCGAGCATCAGTAAGGGCTCATCCAGAGGTGGTGCTGCCAGGACATTGAACTCCAGCACTGGGGTGGCGGCGCGAACACCATCTGCGGAAACCACCGTTGCGTAGAGTCCTTCCGGAAAACCGGTTCCCTGGCCAATGACTTGAAGTTCCGCAGTGCCGGCAAGTGAAGTCACCGTGGCTTGGAAGGAACTCATGGCACTGGAAGCTGCAGTCTTGATCCCGATGAAAACTGCCACCCCCAGCGCCACGCCCAGAAGACAAAGGAGAGCGCGACCCTTGTAGCTCCGCAAATGTCTGAACGAGAACCAACGCCAAAGTCTCAGCATGTCATCTCCGGGCAGTCATTCAGGGTAAACGCGTGACGTAAACCCTGAGCAAGCAGTAGTTATCCTGCTCGGATGTGAGATATGAGATGTGGGATGGAGATGAGCCGGGTGACCAGTTGATCCCACATCCCGAATCCCAAATCCGCAATTCCACATCGCACCTCGCTCCATCGGCAGAGAAAGATTATGTCCCCTCCTGACTCTCTTCCACTGAACGGATTGACCCATCTCGCATCAGCAGCCTCCGACCGGCATAAGACGCCGCTTCCTCGCTATGGGTAGCTAGGATAAAGGTAGTTTTGTGCCGGTCGCTGAGTTCGGCCATGATCTCCATTACCTGATGACCGGTGCGTGAGTCCAGATTGCCCGTGGGTTCATCCGCAAGTACCAAACGCGGTCGGTTGATCAGTGCTCTGGCAATGGCAACCCGCTGCATCTCCCCGCCTGATATCTCGTGTGGATAATGTTCCCGGCGCTCCAAGAGATCTACATCTCTGAGCAAAGCCTGAACTCGCTCCCAAATATCTGCGGACGATTTGCCCTGAAGGCTGTAAGGAAGAGCGACGTTTTCAGCCACGGTAAGAATGGGAATCAAATTGAAGAATTGGAAGATAATCCCCACTTGGTCGCGACGGTAACGAGTGAGTTCCTGGTCGGCCAGTTGAGTGATATCCTGTCCATTGACTCGGATGTGGCCGCTATCCGGTCTGTCAAGCCCACCCATTAAACTAAGGAGAGTAGTCTTGCCACAACCGCTTTTGCCCATTATTGCAGTGAATTCTCCTGGCCGGATACGAAGAGAGACATCGCTCACCGCCACGATCCTCTGCCGGCCGAGGGTATAGGTCTTGGTAAGTGATTCCAGTTCGATCATAGGATTATCCGCATCAAATCCATTCCGGGAACGACTACTAGACCTAATCACCTGAGGAGATAAAGTCAATCAGATAGGGCCGCTGAGGAAGAGAGTCAATGACTACCGCCGGGAGGTCAATCCCTTTCTTTACCCTCGCGAGGACTGCCGAATCACTGCTTGCAACAATTCCCTCAGCACCGAATAATCTTACCTCCGGCACTTTCAAGGCCAGCGCGTCCCCCGACAAATTCCATTTGTTCAGTTCGGTCCGAAGCAGGGCCGCAAGCTCACCGCTCTGTCGAATGGGAGAATCAAGAAACAACAGGGTTTCATTGGGTGGGTAGTTGCGGAGTACCTGGAAAAGCAGATCTATGGCCTCATGTGTCAGTGTAGAGATCCTGTACCGGTGAGAAATCCCGGCAACATCCCGTATCACGCCATCATTGGCAGCGATGACAAGCCTACCGGCCAAACAACTTTCGATCGTGATCAGAACATTGTGACCATCGACCAGAAGCGATGAATGAACCAACTGCTCCGGCCTCACAAGCCGAGTTCGCCTTTCCTCTGCCTCCCTTTGAGCAAAAACGCCTCGATGTAAACAATCGCGGTGCAGCCGATCAAGATTGTAGCGATTGCCCACCAGTTGAAGGCTGGCAGCACGCGGATAGCCTCGGTCCAAAAGGTAGAGAAAGTCAGTTGCAGCCAGTTTCAACGTCTCCCGACTCAGTTCGGACATATCAGCTCCAAAGGCATGTTTTGGCGGCGGATCGACACGGAGCCGCGGAGACCGTAGACGTATAACTGAGGTTACCTTTCTGGCTAGCCGAATATTATCTGGAGACTCTTTCTGGAATCGAGGCAAGAAGCTCGATTGTGAAGTGAATAGATGCAAGGCGTAAGTCGCGCAACCCGAAACCGACACGCCCAACTCTAAAAGATAAGTTTCTTCGCCGCGTCGCAGTGTCTCCGTATCACCGCGTCGTTGGGAGACCTTGGTCAACGACCGCGTTGACTAACCCTGTAAAACCGCAAGAGGGACCGGCTAAAGGCCTTGTTCTGCAAGCTGTTTGAACAACTCCTCCTGCTCCGGTGTCAGGGATTTAGGCAACCGCACCACGATCTTGGCATAGAGATCGCCCCTGCCCGTTTTCTTGAATCGGGGCGCACCGTGGCCTTTGAGTCTCATTTGCGTGTGGCTTTGAGTGCCGGGTGGCACCTTGAGGCTCAGTGTCTTGCCGTCCAAGGTGGGAACCTCTATGTTGGTGCCCAACACCGCCTCGGTCAGGTTGATTTCCCGACTGATTAAGAGATCATCACCCTTGCGGTCGAATTGTGGATGGGGTGCCACCAATACCTTGATAAGCAGGTCACCGGACGGCCCTCCCCACGCGCCTTCCTGACCTTTCCCAGAGATTCGAAGCTTTTTTCCACTAGAGATTCCGGGCGGAATCTTCACCGAGACTCGCTCCACTTTGCCATTTCGGTTGAAACTTGCCGTCTTGGTGGCGCCGAAAACAGCTTCGTTCAGGCTAACCTGCAGATCCATGACCAGATCGGCGCCTTTCTGGGGTTGTTGCGCCGTGCGTCTGAACGGATCACCAGAGTAGTAGCCACCCCCGCGTCCACCAAAAGGTCGTCGCCGGCCCCCGCCCATTCCTCCGAAAATTCGACCGAATACGTCCTCAGATCCAAAGCCAAATTCTCTGAAGACCGAACCAAAATCGAAATTTCGGAAAATGTCCTCCTGGCTGAAGCGTTGCTGGAAACCCTCAGCGCCGAACATATCGTACTGACGACGCTTCTCTTTGTCGCTCAGCACCGCGTAGGCCTCGTTCACCTCTTTGAACCGCTCCTCCGCCTGCTTGTTTCCTTTGTTTTGGTCAGGGTGGTACTTCATCGCCGCCTTGCGATAGGCTTTCTTCAGCACCTCGTCACTGGCGTCTTTGCCCACGCCCAGAATCTCGTAGTAGTCTTTACCAGCCATGGTCGATACTCTATTTCAAAAGTCGTGAGTCAATTGACACCGCATGAAATCGTTAAGGTCTCATTGCTCGTTTCGCCTATGGAATGATGGTATATTGGGATAGTGGATGCCAGAATTGGCAGGAATCACACTGTTCGCTTCTCTTCTTTTCTGCCCATTATTCCAGCAATCCATTGAGCCAAGATTCCAAATGGCAGTGCCCACTGGTTTTGCTCTTTCCTATTCGGAATTGCCTTTATTCTAGCAGAATACCAAGGGATAGGCCAGGTTGGCAAGAGCATCATGAACAAGAAGGATATCCGCAAATACCGCAAACGGCTCATCCACTGGTATACCCAAAACCAACGCAAACTTCCTTGGCGTCAAACCGACGATCCCTATCGGATCTGGGTATCCGAGGTGATGCTGCAACAAACCCGGGTGGATACCGTAATCCCTTACTACCTCAGGTTTGTCCAGCGTTTTCCGGACCTACCGGCGCTGGCCCGGGCCGATCTGCAGGAGGTTCTAAAAACGTGGGAAGGTATGGGCTACTATGCCCGTGCCAGGAATCTCCATCGGGGAACCCGGGAGATCGTTAATAAGCATAATGGTGTTTTTCCGGAAGACGTGAAAGCTTTTAGAGCGTTACCCGGGGTCGGCGACTACATCTCGGCGGCGGTATTCAGCATCGCCTTTAATCGACCCCATGGAGCAGTGGACGGAAATGTCAAGCGGGTGCTGGCTCGCCTGCTGATGCTGGATGCGCCGGTGAACAAATCTTCGTCGAATAAGACCTTCAGATATGAGGCTGAGAAACTGCTGGATCGCGACCAGCCAGGAATCTACAATCAAGCGCTGATGGAGTTGGGCGCGCTGGTGTGCACGCCTCGACATCCGGATTGTGCCGGCTGCCCGCTTCGAACCTTTTGCAGGGCCTGTGCAAAAAGCAAGGTCGATATCTATCCGCACCGTTTGAAAAGACGCCCGGTACCAGAATATCACATCGCCGCCGGTGTGGTATGCAAAAACGGCCGGGTACTGATCACCCGCCGCAGATTAGAAGGCCTGCTGGGTGGATTGTGGGAGTTCCCAGGCGGCAAGGTCGGTCCCAATGAACAGCCCCAATCCGCGTGTGTTCGAGAAATCAAGGAAGAAGTCGATCTGAACATTGAGGTGGCAGGATTTCTGACCCGGATCAAACATGTCTACACGCACTTCAGAATCGTCATGGATGTCTACCACTGCCGGTATGTGTCCGGCAGGGTCAGACTCAACGGGCCCGTGGACCATCGCTGGATAAAACTAAAAGATATTGACCGCTATCCGTTTCCGAAAGCTAACCACAAGTTTATTCCCCTGCTGAAAGAAGAGGAGTTGGCCTCATGACCAAGAAATATGATCCGCGGATGCATACTGCCGAACACATTCTCAATCAGACGATGGATCGGCTGTTCAACTGCGGCCGATGTTTCAGCGCCCATATCGAAAAGAAAAAATCCAAATGCGATTATCACTTTCGTCGGCCACTGAAAGAGGCGGAAGTCAACAACATCGAATCCCAGGTCAATCAAATCATCCAAGACGACGTACCGGTTGTGGAAGAATGGATCCCAAAAGAGCAAGCCAAAACAGAATTCAACCTGGACCGCCTGCCGGAAGATGGAGTGGATACCATCCGTGTAATTAGAATTGGTGACTATGATGCGTGCCCGTGCATTGGCCCGCATACGGCGAGAACCTCTGAAATTGGCCGATTTCGCATCACCACCACCACATACGAGAATGGAGTACTAAGGATTCGTTACCGGCTTCACGATGAGTAAAAGGGAAATCACCCCTTAATACATATCGTGACAAGACGGGTTAAATCAGTTCAATTACTGTAAGGTGCCAGGAGGCGGCGCCAAGACGCGCATCCCGTAGAAGAATACGGGACGTCCATAAAATCATAACTTTCTCCCGATGACACCAGTCAGTAAAACTCTGGTGCTTGGAATTGACTCCTTGTCTCAATTGATGGGAGAAAACTTATAATTTTATGGACGTCCCCTTAGTGGAGGGAGTTTTGAGGAACGGGGGAATAAAAGAAAGCGCAAAATGAGACAGGGTGGCACCCGCTGACTATGCGAGCCGCTCGGGCAAGGTTTGCAAGCCAGTCTTTTGTGCGGCTAGAATAAGTCTTTTATCATAACAGGCAAAGAGGAAGTTTTCGGACACGGTTTCATCGATTATGAGTGCTGACGCCAGGTGAATTGCATCAAACCCACGAAGACGATAGTCGTCTACAATTTTGTCGATCGTTTCGTTCAAGTCATCTGACACTTCAACCCGGATGAAGCTGCTCCAGTCCCGCCTAAAGGATTTAAGGATGTTTCCAAACGTTTTCGCATTGATTGTCACTTCTCTTTTCTTTCGATGAAAAGAAGCCAATGTTTCAGCATATGCCACCGAAGAGGTTACTATTGCCTTGGCTTCTTTCCATCGACCAATAACTTCAGCAGATCCAGGTTCTTTGAAATACTTTTTCAGCAGAGCGCTAGTGTCCAGGTATAAGATCATCGCCGGTCCTCGATAGCCATTTCTGACACAGGTTTGCCTGGAACTTCAATCGGAGCGTCTATATCTTTATCGATTTTCTGACTCGGAAGAGTTACCATCCCTTTAACCATCAAAGCGCTTAGGGCGTCCCGCCATGATTCACTTCCGGGTTCTTCTTGTATGATGCGGGCTATGGGTTTTCCCCTTTCGGTAATCAGAACGTCCTCTCCCTTCTTCACATGCGAGAGATAACGGCTCAGATTATTTTTCAGCTCTTTTATGCCTACTGACAGCATAGTTCTCTCTCCGTTGGTGGCTACTTCTTGCCTCCAAAGTAGCTATTTTGTGGCAGATTGTCAACAGAAGAATGCGGGAGTCCAGTTGGCTTTGCTCATCCCGCCAAACGCTGAACAATGATGGAATGTGTAAAGTAACGGGGCATAAAGGGGTCACCGATTTCATGACCCCAATTCAAAACACCTTCTATCGTACCTCGCGAAATCGTTTGCCTTGAAAACTCAAAATTCACCCATTCTCACTTGCCATTACTACTGCCAAACCTAAATCACCACATTATCTCAAACACATCCTGAGTTTCTAGGGGAACTCCTGCTTGTACTCCAGGAGTTTCCCCAAAAATTGACGTTCTATGTTCATAGATTCAGGCCATTCGCGAGCCAAGGGGTCATTTGTAAGTGAAAATGCATTGCTTGTGTCTTTTCTGCGGTTCCGAGGTCACGCAGTAGCCACACGAGAGAAGGCTTCGGGGGAGGCTGCGAAACAACGAGCATCTGAGCAACCTGCCATTGCCTATCTCAGCTCGGCTAAGGCCTGCATGAAGATTTGGCGCTTTGTTAAAAGGGACATTGCCATAAAATAGCGCAAAATTGCTCGTTGTGGAGCAACCTTCCCCGAAGCCTGGGCCCATGTTTTTTTGGGGAAAGTCCTGGCTTGTACTCCCCTTGAAATCCTGACTTCTCTAGAGTAAGCTAGATCCAGTTTAGTTCACGCTAAATCGCACTATGCAGATTTCCTGAGTTCAATCCTCGGCATTCACCTAGCACCCCTTAAAGGTCAGAGCCATGACAGATAGACAAAAAACCAATGCACAACTGCTGGATGAACTGACTGATTTGCGTCAACGGCTGGGTGTATTGGAGAAACATCTGCTCTAATGCTGTTTACTTGAAAAAGGGATGTCAATGCTGTGAAACAATTGAAAGCTCTTGATCTGACGCATAACGTCTGAGCAGTGGTTTACAATCTGTCTCCTAGTTCTTACTAATTGCCGATGTGCCCTCTGTTCAGCAGAGAGGACCCACACCTGTTTGAGCATATTGCTCTCAAGCAGCTTGGCCAGTTTGAGACTGTCTTTTTTGTCTGTCTTGACCCTGTTTCCGCTCTAGGTAGGTATCAGGGAAGGAGGGGTTACAATACATTCAATACCATCGGCTGTAAGCCTGTCATAGAGATGAAAACCGCCAGGTCCGGCTTCGTAGGCGATCCGGACGTAGTTGCCTTTAAACTGAGCAAGGATCTTCTTGAAGGATTCATAACTTGGTCTACCAAGGGTTACAGCCAGAACAACATCACCTTCGACAAGGGCGGTGATTCGCCAGGAATGCTTGTGCATGTCAATACCGATTGAAACCATTTTCCCAGTGAAATTCATCCTGGTTCTTTCTAATTTACTGACCATGGAAAGTCCCTCCTTTTCTGATTGATTTGTTTGGCTTTAATAGCCCATGAGGGACTTTCCTGAAACATTAAAATCTATCATAGTCTCTATCAGATCTTCTTGTTTTCTTTCCTGAAACAGCGGTGAATTTGGGAAGGGACTAAACTAGTTTAGAGAGAAGCCTCTCAACTAGTATAGCCCCTTTGGGAAAAGATCAGAAGGAAATGGTATTGTCGCAGTTTTCTATTAAACTAGCCAGTTTTGGCGGAGCTGCGAGTTCGCCGGCCGCGAATTGGACGAGTGCTTCCTCTTTCTCGTTGCACAGCCCCCGTCCGACTGCGCATGATATACCTATGTATATGGACACCTTGTTTTCCAAGAAGAGCAACAGGTCTTCAAATGGGGGCAACCCCGGAGCCTGAACAAACTCCGGAGTTCCGTCCTGCATCAGGTAGACGGCATTGTTATACAGCCAGATAAAAACCTCATTTCCTCTTTCTACTAAGGCCTTGGCTGTCAACAAAGGCACAGTCGCCCTGTTTGGATCTTCCGGCCCATTGTTTGCGATAAGAAGTATTTTCTTTGGCATGGGCTAACCTCCTTCTCGACAAAATCTTACACGTTACCCCTCCTAGGTACCCACCTGCTCCTTCTCCGGGTGTAACCGGGAAAGCGCCTCAGACCTTAGGCGGTTGCAGGCCCTATTGCTGTCTCGTTATCATCTTATGGTAGTCGCAGTTGACTCACTTTTTGGTTGCAACCGCGAATGCTGTCTCAATACGATTGTCTCGCAACTTATGTGCCAGGGGGAGATAACTTTCTATTAGGGTATATCTAGTTGAAATAATAAGAGTATTTTATTTAGTAAAATCGGAAGGTGACCGCTAGACTTGTTTGCTAAGGTAGTTAAACGTTAACTTATAAATAGTTATCATAGGCGAGATTAAATAGTCTCAATGAGTGGACTGCTCTATGTTTTTCAGCCACTTCCACAGGGTGACCCGGCTCACTCCCAACACTCTGGCAGCGGCAGCTTTGTTGCCTCCGGTGCTTTCCAGAGTGCTCAAGATGCGCTCCTTTTGGCCAAGGACTTCGATGGGCTTGAGCCTGCGTCTAGGGCTGATCTTGGAGTTGGTGAGGATCGACATGGGCAGGTGCTCGGGGTCTATGGTTCGGCCGCGACTGGCGACGCAGGCGTACTCTAGGGCGCTGATGAGTTCCCTGACGTTGCCCGGCCATGAGTAGGATCTAAGCATGACCATGGCAGCGGAATTGATTCGTGGGACCGCGAAGCCGTCTGCTTCGGCGATCTTCCGGATAAAGTGGCTGACCAGAATGTTCAAATCATCTTCCCGCTCTTTCAGGGAGGGCACGCGAATGGGGATGACATTCAGTCGGTAATAGAAATCCTCCCGTATTTTACCGACATCCATGAGTTCTTTAAGGTTGCGGTGGGTGGCAGAGATGAAGCGCACGTCAGTTTTCATGGGCCGGCTATCCCCAACCCGCTCAAATTCCTTGGCCTCCAGAACTCGCAAAAGCTTCAGCTGGATGGAGGGTGGTACGTCCCCAATCTCGTCCAGGAAAATGCTCCCACCGTGGGCCACCTCAAATCGACCCTTGCGGGTTTGACTAGCACCCGTGAAGGCCCCCTTGACGTGGCCGAAAAGCTCGCTTTCCAGCAGGGACTCGGCTAGGGCGGCGCAGTTCACCTTGATCAGGGGACCCTTGCGCCGCTTGGAAAGCCGATGCACCATGTTGGCCACCAGTTCCTTGCCCGTACCAGAGTCGCCGTGGATGATCACTGGAGCATCGGTGACGGCAGCGCTCTTGATCATTTCGAAAACGCGTTTCATGACGGGGCTTGCCCCCAGCATTCCCATGAAGCCTTCAGGGCGGTAGATTTTGTTTCTCAGCTGGTTTAACTCTCGCTCCTGCTTGACTATGGAAGAGATGTCCGTGACGGACTCAACCACAGCGATCAGCTCCCGTGCCTCGTCTCTTAGGGCTGCGGCATTCTTCAGCACATGCACCTTGTGCCCTTGCTTGTGGAGGATGGTGCAGCGCATGCGCTTCATGTCCTGACCGAGAAAAATCTCGCATGGAGAGTCAATGCTTTTGCAAGCCACTGCCGGGCAGTTACTAAACTGTAAGATGGAACAGGAGGAACCCAGGAGTTCGCCGGGGCTGTACCCGCTAATGGTATTCATGGCTTGGTTGGCATAAATGATCCTGCGCTGGCAGTTGACGACGACCAGACCGTCCATCATAACGTCTAAGATTCCTCCCATGTGGTCTCTGAGATTAAAGCCTGTGCCCCATTCTGTTGGATAATAATTAGTGGCCATGATCGCTCCCGCTCTCACCTAGTTAACGTTAATTTACTTAAATTAACATTAGCACCGACCTGTCAAATCTGTCAAGAGATCTTATCAGCCTAGCAAATAAGGGCTAATTCTAGGGTATAGGGGTTACACTCCCTGCTGGCATTGGAGTTGCTATTTATTAATGTGCCGAAAGCTGAAAGACCTCTTTCAGATACGGTTTGCCTTCAAGGATCCTATAAGGAGCAACCCGTGAAGGAGAGTTTCCGACAGGTCTACATAGGCGATGTTAGCCTGCGAAATCCTCTGCTCATGGCGCCTATCTTTACCGGGTATGCCACTCCCGAGGGACTAGTGACCACGAAATTTACGGATTTTTATGAACTCAGGGCCAGACACGTTGGCGCGCTTATGCCCGAACCCTTTTGCATCGAGGAAAACACCCGCGAAATCGCTTGCCAGGCAGGTCTTTACAATGACGACATGATCGCGCCCTTGATGATGTTCAATACCGCGGTGCACCAGGTAGGGGCGAGGACCGTGGCTCACCTGAGCCACCCGGGTCGGCTGGCAAACCCGGACTTATCCGAGGGGCCAGTGCTCTCATCCTCCTCCCGACCATGCCTAGGGCCATACGACAAACCCAGGGCCATGACCAAAGAGGACATCCAACGGACAAAGCGTCGGTTCGCCGAGGCCGCGAAGGCCGCTGCGAGAGCAGGCTTCGACCTAACAGAGCTCGAGTTTGGGCATGGACACCTGGTGGCCCAGTTCCTATCTCCTCTCGTAAACGACAGGGATGACGGCTACGGTGGGACTCTGGAGAAGAGGGCCCGCTTCGGCCTGGAGATCCTCGAAGCCTTGCGCCAGGAGGTCACCCTGCCGGTAATGGTGAGACTTTGTGGCGACGAAATGGTCCCAGGTGGTCTTGGTCTGGAAGACGCGGTGCAGTTGTCTGTGATGGTAGAGGAGGCCGGGGCGGCTGCTCTGAACGTGAGCGTGGGCAGCGGATGTGAGACTCCTGATTGGTGCTATGGGCATGAAAGCGTTGACATGGAGCGCTCTTGGGAAGCGGCGGAGCGCATGAAAAAGGCGGTGAAGCTGCCGGTTGTGGCCGCGGGGGGAGTGCGCTCACCTGCAGTGGCCAGAAATCTGCTGTTATCAGGCCGGGCCGATTTGCTAGCAGTGGGCAAGGCTCTCATCGCTGACCCGGACTTCGCAGGCCGTATCCTCGGGACGGTCCGGGGCCGCTATCGTCCCTGTTTGGGGTGCCTAGAGGGTTGCCTGAATCTGGTCCGCCAGGGAGGGAGCCTCGAATGTATGTCCAATCCCCAAGTGGGGCTCAACCACCGGGAAGGCACTCTCCCCAAAACCAAATCGCCCAAGGACGTAGCCGTGGTGGGGGGCGGCCCCATGGCTATGGAGGCAGCCATCACACTTCACCAGCGCGGACATGAGGTGACCCTGTTTAACGCGGAAGACGCTTACCTTATGACCTATGACGGCAAAGATGAACCTGAGTTGGTCAGAGATCTCCTGGAATTTCTCAAGGCTGAGACCAGGAGGAAAGTTCGAGTGGTGGTGAGCGACGTGGCACTGTTGAACTTGCACGGCAAATTCGAGGCAGTTCTACTGGCCACGGGAGACGAATTTGAATCTCTGGCAGGAAAACTCTCTGCAGAATCGAAGTCCCGAGCCGAGGTGTTGTCAAGGCTAACACGCAGCCTGCACAAAGCCGTGACCGCTGGTTACAAGGCAGCACTGAAAATATGAACGCATTAATTAGACGTCTCGGAATCTCTACAACTATTGAAAGGAGGTAGTGGACATGGTTGATAATACATTGTCTCCACATGGCGGCAAGCTTGTGGACAGAGTGATCACGAAGAAGGCAAAGGCAATAAGACTGGCTGACGCCTGCAGGACCTCAGTTGCCATTCGTGGCCAGATAGCCCGAGAAATTATCAGCATCGCCTATGGCTTCTTCTCCCCGCTTGAGGGTTTCATGACTAAGGCGGATTTGATTAGCGTCTGTGAAAACATGATCCTGGCCAACGGGTATGTTTGGAGCATGCCCCTCGTCTTCGACATGAGCGACGAGGAGATCGGTAAACGTGGCATCAAGGAGGGTCACAGCGTGCTACTGGAATACCACAATGAGCCCTTTGCAGTCCTGGAAGTGGACGAGATCTATACCTACGACAGGAATCTCATGGCCAAGCAGATTTACGGCACTGACTCGGGAATGCATCCTGGCGTCTCCCGGACCCGTGACTACAAGGGGAAGTTTCTGGGTGGCAAGGTCTATTTGATCAATCTGCCGTTATTCCAAGAGCCGTTTGACCAGTTCTTTTTTCCACCCGAAGTGTTGCGGGAGGAACTCCACCGCAGGGGCTGGAAGCGGGTGGTCGCCCTCCAGACCAGGAGTGTGCCCC
>CP070692.1:1423373-1441888 GCA_020353215.1 Deltaproteobacteria bacterium | reverse complement strand
ACTCTCGCTTCGCTCAGCGCGAGAAAGGCTTGAAAGGCGAGAGACGCTAGAGAGATAACAATCTGGACATAGATTCACTTTCTTCTCGCCGGCAGCACTTCCCGCACGTCTCGCCGTGCGCGATGCGCACGCGCTGTCGCGAATTGCACGCTGTGGAGTGGTTTTTTTGCCAGTACAAAGACAGTCCCTTCCGAAATAGATTTTTCGGGCAGACCCCTGTAAGCCAAGTTGGTTGACTTGATCCCGTAGTTTCGGGTATTCATCAGATGCGCGTGTAAACTGTTAGGGAGGAAACTGGAGCCATGGATATTAAAACAGCTGCACAGACGGCCAAAGCCGCTTCGATTCAATTGGCCGCCACCGAAACAACAGTAAAAAACAAAGGGCTGCAAGCCATAGCTGATGCCCTGTGGGAGAAAAAGCAAGCAATCCTTGAAGCCAACGAAGAAGATCTTACCCTCAGCCGTGAAAACAACCTGGCTCCACCCCTTCTCAAACGTTTGAAGTTCGATGAGACAAAACTTGGCCAGGTGATCAGCGGGATTGAGAGTTTGGTCGATTTACTGGACCCTGTGGGCATCAACTTGAGCGCCCGCGAACTGGATGAAGGTCTGGACCTTTACCAGGTAAGTTGTCCCATCGGAGTGATCGGCGTGATTTTCGAATCCAGACCGGACGCCCTTGTCCAGATTTCCACACTTTGTCTAAAGAGCGGCAACGGCGTGCTCCTTAAGGGCGGTAGTGAAGCCGCCCACACAAACCGGGCTCTGGCCGCTGTCATTGTTGCGGCCAGCGAATCCGCTGGTGTCCCTGCTGGCTGGTTGCAGCTCCTCGAAACCCGGGAGGACGTGAACGAAATGCTCAAGATGGATCAGAGCATTGATCTTCTCATTCCTCGGGGCTCCAACGTTTTTGTCAAGCATATTATGGACAATTCCAATATTCCTGTCCTTGGACACGCCGACGGCATCTGCCACGTGTACGTGGACACAGACGCCGATTTGACCATGGCACGGAACATCGTCGTGGATTCCAAGTGTCAGTACGTTGCCGTGTGTAACGCTGCAGAGACGCTTCTTGTGCACGAGGCCGTCGCCCCTCGATTCCTTCCCCTGGTTAAGGAAAGCCTTGCCGCTCACAGCGTGGAGCTCCGGGGCTGCCCGAGGACAGCGGCGCTCATAGAGGTGAACTCTGCTGCAGAAGAAGACTGGCTCACCGAGTACCTGGACAACATCCTATCCATAAAGATCGTAAGCAGCACGGATGAGGCCATCGAGCATATCAACACTTATGGTTCCGGGCACACCGACGCGATCATCACGGCGAATCCGTCCACGGCTGATCGGTTCATGGACCTGTTGGACTCCGGCAACGTGTTCTGGAACTGCAGCACCCGTTTCAGTGACGGCTTCCGCTACGGGTTGGGCGCCGAGGTGGGCATCAGTACCAGCAAGATCCACGCCCGGGGTCCAGTGGGCTTGGATGGCCTGGTAATTTACAAGTGGAAGCTGAAGGGTTCGGGGCACACGGTAGCGGATTACGCCGACGGCACTCGCACATTTACCCATCGTCCGCTCGAAAAGTAAAGAACCCATGCTGAGAGGATATGGCTTTGATCGACACCGGAAGGGGGTGCATGCCGCCGGTGATCTCAAACGGAATCCTCCGTCGGGTGAATTCGACCTGCGGCCGTAATCCACCCTACTTCGGACGGTCATCGGGTAAATAGCCCGGCAGATCCGGCCAGCGAGAAATAGCGTCGAAATCCAGATCCCAACGCCCACCGGTCATCTTGAGTTTATGAAAACCGGCAGCGGCGATCATGGCTGCGTTGTCGGTACAGAGCTCCGGCTTGGGCAATTGTAAGTGCAGCCCAAGGCGACCCACCTCTTCCTCCAGTCGCCGACGAAGACGGCTGTTGGCCGCCACCCCGCCGGCAACTACTACCTGTCTGACTCTGAACTGTTGTGCTGCAGCACATGTCTTTTGTACCAGGACGTCCACCACGGCCTCTTGGAAACTGGCAACAATATCAGCAACCTGAACCGGCAGTAGCTTGGCAGATTTGAGACTTTGTTCACCTGGCTGTTGCCCGTCAGCTTCACCGACGTCCACATATCGCCGAACGAAATTGACCACCGCGGTTTTGATCCCACTGAAACTGAAGTCAAGGGAGTCCTTTTCCAGATATGCCCTGGGAAACGAAATGGCCTTCGGGTTGCCCTTACGTGCCAGAGTATCTATGACCATGCCGCCGGGATAACCCAGATTCAGGAGTTTAGCTACCTTGTCAAACGCCTCACCCGCTGCATCGTCACGGGTCCTGCCGACAAGAGTGCTTCTCCCGTGATCTTCAACGTAGTAAAGATTTGTGTGTCCGCCGGAGACAACCAAACCGATACAGGGAAAAGAGGCAGGAGCCTCCTCGAGAAAGGCGGCCTGAATGTGACCCTCCAAATGATTTACCGGAACCAGTGGTTTGCCGGTAGAGTAAGCAATTGCCTTGGCGACGCCTATGCCCACGAGAAGGGAGCCGACCAAACCTGGTCCCTGGGTAACCGCAACGGCACCGATATCGGACAGGTTCAAAGCCGCTCGCTGCAACGCCTCTGTAATCACCGGAATAATCACCTTGATGTGCTGTCTTGAAGCCAACTCCGGCACTACTCCGCCGTACGGCCGATGAATTGCAATTTGCGATGAAACAACACTGGATAGAATCCTGCACCCGTCTTCGACCACGGCTGCGGCAGTCTCGTCGCAGGAACTCTCAATTCCTAGCACTTTCATCTGTCACACCTTTAGGTTCCCCCAGCACGGTAGGCAGCCGGCGATATCAAACTAGGTTATCCTGTTTGAGCGGAATTAGCCAGGCTTTCGGTGAGCAATGGTCCTCCGATGCCCGGTAACCGCTTACCAATCGCCCATGCGCTTTGCGCTCAACGTGTTCTCCAAATACCTTGACTTCGTTACCTCAGAATTTTATTATGGGAAAAGTGACATAAAGCCCCCCCGGGATCGCTGCAAACATCTCTGCAAATAGCACGCGAACGAGCTCGAGGATTTCTCTATGACCCTGCTCACGGACCGCTACCGACGTCCCATTGATTACCTCCGGGTCTCCATAACTGACCGCTGCAATCTCCGCTGCATATACTGCATGCCCTTCGGTGGAGTCTCTAAGCTAACACATGATGATATCCTCTCGTACGAGGAATTTCTCCGCCTCGTCAAGGTAGCCATCAAAATGGGCATTTCCAAAGTGCGCTTGACTGGGGGAGAGCCCCTGGTACGACGGGGAGTCACCGATTTCTGCCGACACTTGGCCGCCTTACCCGGTATGAAAAGTCTGAGCTTAACCACTAACGGCGTACTCCTGGAAGAGCTTGCCCAGGAAATTTACCAAGCTGGCATCAGGCGGATCAACATAAGTCTGGATACGCTCCAGCCTGAGAGGTTCAGTCGCATGACCTGTCGGGATGAGTTCGACCGAGTCTGGCGAGGCATTCAGACCGCCGAGAAAGTAGGCTTCCATCCAATAAAAATCAACGTGGTGGTTATGGGGGGAATAAACGACGATGAGGTTGTGCAGCTGGCGCAATTAACCAAGGACCGCCCCTACCACATTCGCTTCATCGAATTCATGCAGTTTATAAACAATGATCGTCTGATTCCTCACCACTTCGTTAGTGCCGAGGATATCCTTGGCAGGCTCCACAGTGTCGCTCCATTGGAACAGGTTACCTCTCGACATTCCAACGGCCCGGCCCGACACTTTCGCTGGCCGGATGCTCAGGGCATGATCGGTATCATCAGCCCAATCAGTCACCACTTTTGTCCTAGCTGCAATCGCATCCGGCTGACCGCAGACGGCAAGCTGCGCAATTGTTTGTTTTCCGATCGAGAGCTGGATATAAAATTACCGCTGCGTCAAGGAGCAACAGATGCTGAACTGGCTCAGCTTCTGACAGAGTCGATTATCAACAAACCCGAAAAGCACGCCTTGCAATCTGATCTGTTCCGCAAATGTCAGAATCGACCGATGGTGGCCATCGGCGGCTAGCACTGGAAACTACAAACTAGCCCGCATATTTCATGAATTGGAGTAGCGAGACCGTGAAACTGGGAACCCGGTTGTTGCAGATTCCGCTTGCGGGGCGGGACGGGACGGTGCGGGACTGACCGGAGCGAAGCGAGCGCGAAGAAGATGGGTGTGCCACCGATACTTGGCCAGGACAAGAAGAGACCTGAGGACGGACGGAAGGACGGCCATATCCGTGGTCGCAGTAGATAATTCATGAAATATGCGGGCTAGGTCTTTCGCGCTTAGTTCCTGGTTACGCTTCCCTCTGCGCGCAGCTCTATGGAATGGTCAACTCTGAGATCGCGCCGCAAGCGTTCCAAGCCGACGGGGCCGATACCCTTCACACCAACAAGTTCTTCAAGCCGGGAAAACCCACCGACCCGACTCCGATAGGCTACAATGCGCTCCGCCAACCCCAGACTGACTCCCGGCACCTGTGCCAACTCACTGGTGGTAGCCTCGTTTACATCCAGCCCCAAGCCTAACACCAGAAGACTGGGCACCTCCATCCACCCCAACCGTAGATGAGCAACGTTGGGCTGTCCAGACGTAATGTGGACGAGTCTCCCATGAGTGACCTGCTGGGTTGCCCACTGAGGCTCTGGCTTCAAACCAGAGGTTAGCCCTCCCGCGCGAGTCAACACTTCAATAACGCTGACCGGCCTGGAAAGAGAATAGATGCCAGGTTGACGCACCTGTCCGCTCACCTGGATAACCACACCCATGGGAGAGAGCTGCGGGGATTCTTCAGAATCTCGAAAAGTATAGAGCTGACGCCACACCAAGAAGCACAGGAGAAGAATGGACACCAGAATAATGGCGACCGTCTGTGACCGGGAAAAGTGGTTCATGTCCCCTGGAAAGCCACTTTCTCTGGGCGTGGTAAGAACAAGAGAGATTGACCTGAAAGGTTAGCAATGTCAGTGCTTACTGCTTCTCTCGCCTGTCTTCGTCCTTGAACATCTTGTAGTTGATGCTGTCCACAAGAGCCAACCAGCTGGCCTCCAAAATGTCCTGCGAGACTCCCACTGTGCCCCAGATATTTTCTTGATCAACGGACTCGATGAGCACCCGGACTTTGGCAGCAGTTCCCTCCTTGCCAGGCAAGACCCTTACCTTGTAATCGTTGAGCCTCATATTGGCAAGCTCCGGGTAGAAATTCTCCAGGGCCTTGCGTAAGGCGTTGTCCAGGGCATTCACCGGACCGACTCCCGTGGCCGCCGTATGCTCGACCTTGCCGCCCACCTTCACCATGACGGTGGCCTCTGCCTGAGAAGGCTGGTTCTCATCAGTCTTGGACACCAAGACCCGAAATCCAATGAGCTCGAAGTACCTTTTCACCTTGCCGATTGCCCGATTCATCAAAAGCTCGAAAGATCCTTCCGCTGCTTCGTACTGAAAACCCTCGTGCTCGAGCTCTTTTAGTTCCTCCAGCACCTGCATGGCAATAGGGTCCTTGCTGGAAATTTCCATGCCATACTGCTTGGCCTTTTGCTTGATGGTGGCCCGTCCGGAAAGGTCTGAGACCAGAATCCGCTGGCGGTTGCCAACCAGCTCCGGACGCATGTGTTCGTATGTTTCCGGGTTGCGCTCCACTGCAGCGACGTGTATTCCACCCTTGTGGGCAAAGGCGCTCCGTCCCACGTAAGGCTGGTACTTGTGAGGACGAATATTGGCCAACTCAAGTATATAGCGGGAGGTCTCCCGCAGCCTGGTAAGCTGCTCATCCGTGATGCAGTCCAGTTTCATTTTGACCTTGATGGCCGGGATGATACTGCAGAGATTGGCGTTGCCGCATCGCTCCCCTACTCCGTTCATAGTGCCTTGGACATGGTTGGCACCCAGCTCCACCGCCGCCAGTGAATTGGCCACCGCCAGTTCGGAGTCGTTATGGGTGTGGATCCCCAGCTCTGCTTTGGGAAACTCTGTCTTTACCCGCTTTATGATCTCAATCAGTTCAGACGTCAGGGTCCCCCCGTTGGTATCGCAGAGGACAAGGCAGTGGCCGCCTCCGTCCAAGCCCGCCTTCAGAGTGGCCAAAGCGTAGTCGGGGTCCGCCTTGAAACCATCAAAGAAGTGTTCGGCATCATAGAATAGCTTACTGACATGGGGTCGCAGGTACGCCAGAGAATTGTGAATGATTTCCAGATTGCGCTCTAGACTCGTGCGCAGGGCATCGCGCACATGGACAGTCCAACTCTTGCCGAAGATGGTCATCACCTCGGTTTTTGCCTTTAGCAAAGCGGCGAGATTGGGGTCCTTTTCGGCCGAGGAACGCGGGTTGTGAGTACTGCCGAAAGCTGCCACCTTCGAGTGCTTCAGGGCGTAGTTCTTTATTTCCTTGAAGTAGCCGACATCCTTGGGGTTCGATCCAGGCCATCCACCTTCGATATAGTGGATTCCCAACTCATCGAGCTTCATGGAGCAGCGAATCTTATCTTCCAGGGAAAGGTTAAAGTCCTCTGCCTGGGTTCCGTCTCTCAGTGTTGTGTCGTAGAGTTCAATTTTGCGCATCGATGTATTCCTATCGTTCAATTATTGTATTCATTTGCCGTCCCCCGGTTCACTCCGGGATTTCATGATGTAACGGCTTCTCCAGTTCGAAGGCTTCATGCAGAACCTGAACCGCCTTTGCAGTCTGGCGGTCGTCAATCACACAAGAGATTTTGATTTCCGAAGTGCTGATCATGTGAATATTGATATTTTCGTTTGCCAGCGTCTGGAACATCAGTGAGGCGACGCCGGCATGATGACGCATTCCCACTCCGATGATGGAGATCTTGGCAATGTTCTCGTCACTGGTGATTTCCAGGTCTTTCCACTCCGCCTTCATTCGCTCCAAGATTTGGATGGCCGCCTGGCAATCCGGGCGCGGAACCGTGAAGCTCAAGTTTGCTAGGTCTGTGTCGCCGCTACTCCCTTGGATGATCATATCCACCACGATACCCTCTTTGGCCACTTCGGTAAAAATCCGAGCCGCCACCCCGGGCACGTCGGGAAGCCCTGCCAAGGTTATACGGGCATCGCTCTTACTATAGGCGACACCAGAAACCATCACTTCCTCCATGGACTTCTCCTCCTTGACCACCAGGGTGCCGGGCTCATCCACAAATGAAGAACGCACATGAACGGGGACATTGTACTTTTTGGCGAATTCCACCGAACGGATATGGAGCACCTTGGCCCCCATGCTGGCCATTTCCAACATTTCATCATAGGAGATCCGCTGCAGCTTCCTGGCCTTATGGTACATACTGGGATCTGTGGTATAGACTCCAGCCACGTCAGTGTAGATCTCACAAACGTCTGCGCCCAGGGCCGCTGCCACTGCAACCGCTGTGGTGTCCGAGCCTCCTCGACCCAGCGTGGTAATGTTGCCCCTTTCATCCAGACCCTGGAAGCCGGCGATCACCGGGATGCAGCCCTTATAGAGGTTGTGCCAGATGGGTTCGGTCCTAATCTCACTAATGCGCGCTCGGCCATAGGAGCGATCTGTGTAAATGCGCGCCTGATGTCCCAGCAGAGACTGAGCCTCATGCCCCATGTCTTTTACCGCAATGCTGAAAAGAGATATTGTGACTTGTTCTCCTGTGGCCAGCAGAACGTCTTGCTCCCGAGGGTCCGGTTTCTTGGCCACCTGATGAGCCAATTGAATGAGCTTGTCCGTTTCTCCAGCCATGGCGGACAGCACCACCACCACATCATGCCCACCGTTGCGGGTCTCAATGACCCGCTTAGCCACCGCTTTTATCCGCTCGGTGTCCGCGACGGAGGTCCCGCCGTATTTCTGGACGATTATCGCCATGGCTGCCAACTCATATCCATGCGGGAAGCACGCGCTTTAGCGTCTGAGACTAACCGTTAGTTACATGTCGTCTGAGCACTGCGCTGAAAAAGACTGCGCAGGATCGACCTCTAGCCCATTACTGCGGCCAGCCAGATGAACATGATATAAAATATTTAGCTTGTACGATCCATCTGAAAGTGTCAATAGAAAAAATTATAGGAGTTTCCGCATTTTTCAGCCTCAGTTATACAAGAACTCTGAGTCGAGGGGGAGACTGCGAAACCAGCAACACACTCTCGCTTCGCTCAGCGCGACAAGGGCGTGAAAGGCGAGAAACGCAAGAGAGGTAACAATCTGGACATAGATTCACTTTTTTCTCGCCTGACATCATTTCCCGCATGTCTCGCCGTGCGCGATGCGCATACGCTGTGTCGAATTGCACGGTGTGGAGTAGCTTTCACTGTGCACGCAAACACAGTCCCCTTCCGAACCACGATTTCTTGGGGAAACTCCTGAAAGAATCAAGGCAGGACGTGAGAAGTACTGAGAACTCACTCAAAACTGGGTCGCACTCTAGTGTTTCCCATGTTCTCGATCAGTGCTTGCAGCCGAAGTTCAGGCTTTACGCCGAAGGCCAGGAAATCGAGATGTCTAGCGGCTTCGCCGCTAAACGCCAGATGAACTTCCAACCGCTCCCCGGGTAGTTGCTCCTTCAGCCTTTCGGCCCACTCGATGGCCACCGCCCCTTGGCCGTAGAGCACCTCATCGAGTCCGAGCTCTAGGAGGTCTACACCTGCGCTTATTCGGTACAAGTCCAGATGGTAAAAGGGAATTCTTCCTGGGTATTCATTGATGATGGCGAAGGTAGGGCTGGTAATGTAGTATGCCTCAGGAACCTGGAGTCCTCGGGCCAGTCCCTGCGAAAAAAGGGTCTTACCACTACCCAGCTCACCCATGAGGGCAATTACATCGCCGGGCTGCAGCAAACGCCCCAATCCCTCTGCTAGCAGTTTTGTTTCCGCGGGGTTTCTTGTTAGCCTCTCCCAGCTAAGCAGTGGTTGATCATCTGTCATCCGTTCTCCATCGCCGAAACTAGACAATATGAAACGGGCAGGCCTCAGGTGTGCTATACTCCTTGGGGAAAGAGTTACTTACAACACATTACCCCAGGGAGGACCAGCCCGTTTCATATTATCTAGTTTTTCTTACACCTAGCTTCCCTGCTCAGCCAAAGCGTTCAAAACAACCGGAATTTCCTCGAGTAAATCCGTTGCCAGCATACCACGGTCGCCCCACCGCACTGCCAGTCGGTCAGCGGCCTTTCCGTGACAATAGACCCCGAGACAGGCTGCATCAAAGGGCGACAACCCTTGAGCTAGAAAGCCGGCGATCAGCCCGGAGAGCACATCCCCGGTACCGCCGCTAGCCAAGCCTGGATTACCACTACTGTTAATGCCCAGTCTGCCTTTCGGACTACTTATGAGGCTTCGAGCCCCCTTGAGCACTACGGTGACCGCATATTCCCTGCTGAAAGACTGGACCGCGGCCAGCCTCTGGTTCTGAACCTCGGCACCACTACAACCCAGTAGCCGGCCCATCTCGCCCGGGTGCGGCGTCAGAATTATCGGGGCTTTTGCCCTGCCAAGCACCTCAAGGTGACCCGCGAGTCCATTTAGCGCGTCGGCATCGAGCAAGATCGGGCAGGGACAATCTTCTAGCAGTCGTAGTACCACCTGAGTAGTCTCTTCCTGCACGGAAAGCCCCGGTCCTAGCGCCAGTGCCTGTTTGTCTGCAAGGAGAGCCGTTAAACGAGGCAAAGCAGTCGTTGCCACTGTCTGCTCTGCCGTTTCCGGAAGCGGTTCGGTCATGACCTCTGTGAGCTTCATCTCCATGAACCCATGGAGAGAGGCCGGCACCGCCAGAGTTACCAGGCCGGCGCCCGCTCGCGCCGCTCCTAAGCCGGCCATGGCGCCAGCTCCGGTCTTACCAACGGAGCCGCCAACCACAAGAACGTGGCCAAATGTTCCTTTGTGACTGGCGCATGGTCTTGGATGTACTAAAGGAGCGAGATCACTTGCCTCCAGCCAGATCCTGGGCGGGTCCTCTGTCTCGAAAAGATCTCTCGGCAAGCCGATGTCAACGACTTCTAGATGTCCCACGTAGGAACAGCCCGGTGTCACTAATTGACCCACCTTCGGCAGTCCGAAAGTCGCAGTGACGCTGGCTTGAATACATGTTCCAAGCGGGAGGCCACTGCTGGCGTTCAGTCCTGAGGGCAGGTCCACCGCGAGCACCGGCTTACGGAAGCTGTTTACCAGATCGATAACTTCACGAAAAAAGCCCCGCACCTGAGCGTTCAGTCCGGTGCCGAATATGGCGTCCACCAGCAGATCGGCGTCCTCAGCTCTCCGCCTCAATGCGGCTAGGCGGGAGCTATCTGTGAATTCCTCGACGAACAGGCCGAGCTTTTGGATAATTTCAAGATTGATCTTGGCATCTCCCCGGTAGCTCTCGAATGTCTTCAGACAGCATACAGCAACCTCCACATCTTGTTGCCATAGATGGCGTGCGATGACGAAACCGTCCCCGCCGTTGTTGCCACCGCCAGCAAGCACCACCACCCGCTTTCCGTCAAGGCCAGGATAGTAGCGCCACATGATCTCTGTGGCCCCTCGGCCGGCATTCTCCATCAGAACTACCCCGGGGATACCCACATCCTCAATGGCAGTGCGATCCATCTCAGCCATTTCTTCAGCTGTCACAGCACGCATTGTAGTTATCCTTCGAGCACGACAACGGCAATAGCTGAATCTCGCTCATCCGATAGGCTCAACCAGACTCCGTCGGCGGCCGCCTCGGCCAGGAGTTGATCGGCCCGGTTATGCAATCGCAAACCCGGCTTACCTAGATGATCGTGGACAACCTCGACATCACGCCAGCGCAACCCGCTTCGCAACCCCAACCCCAAGGCCTTGGCAAATGCTTCTTTGGCCGCAAACCGGAGTGCTAAGCAGTTTGCTGGTCGCGCTCGACTCAGACAGAGGTCTATCTCAGCCAGCGTGAAAACGCGCTCCAGAAATCGGCGCCCCCACCTCTCAACCGCGCGTTCCATGCGAGCGACATTTACGAGATCGATACCTACACCGCGAATCATAACCCTGTCCGCCGCCAGCCTGCGCCCCAGTGGATTAACTCCACCATCTCACGTACAGCTCGCTCGAAGCCAACCAAAACAGCCCGGGCCACGATTGCATGACCGATGCTAAACTCTTCGATCTCTGCAACGTCTGCCAGCCAACCGATGTTATTATAGTCCAGACCGTGTCCAGCGTTCACACCAAGACCGATCTTATGGGCCAGTTTCACAGCGTTGTGAATCCGGTCAAAGTCTTCCTTCCTGTCAGCGATTGTCCGGGCCTCGCAGAACGGCCCGGTATGAACCTCGATATAGTCGGTCTCAACCCACTGGGCCGCCTTAACCTGGTCCAGATCCGGATTGATGAAAAGACTCACAACAATATCTGAATCCTTGAGCAGACGGATGTATTTCTGCAACTTCTCCTTGTTAAGCTGCACTTCCAGACCGCCTTCGGTGGTGAGTTCCTCTCGCCTCTCCGGTACCAGGGTAACCATATCAGGCTTGACGCTCAGGGCGATCTTGAGCATCTCCTGAGTCGCAGCCATTTCCAGGTTCAGTTTGGTCTTGACTGTTTGTCGGAGCAAGCTTACATCCCGGTCCTGGATGTGCCGTCGATCCTCCCTCAGATGCACCACGATTCCCTGGGCACCTGCAAGTTCCGCCAGAGCTGCAGCGGTCACCGGATCTGGGTCCGCCACTCGACGCGCTTGCCGCACCGTGGCCACATGATCCACATTTACTGCCAGCTTCGCCACTCTGATCACCTCCGCTCCGTGTGTCCGTTTTCAGTAATTGTTGTCCGTTGCAACCACTGCAGATTATGCCTTTTAGGTTCGCAGCAGGTTCGACGAGTCAGGAAGGATTTCTCAGGGACGGGGGTTTTATCCCTGCTGTCAAAAGAGAATGACTACGATCTTTCTTGTCGACAAGTTTGGCGTGAAACGAGAGACAGTGCAACAAACAACAGACGATCCTAATCGAGCATTGCCGATAGTTGAACGCCGCGCTGTTCCATCTCCTGTGCGGCTTCCTCACCCTGCTCGTGATCGAATCCAACCAGGTGCAAGATGCCATGGACCAAAAGGCGGGAAATCATGTTGTCGAGAGAAATACCCGCCTCCTCGCTTTGCCGCTTTGCGGTGGGTACAGAGATGACCACGTCGCCGAGCAGTTCGGTGGAAATCTCGCCGAAATCACCCTCACGCATCGCAAAGGCCAATACGTTGGTAGGTCCCTGGCGTCGTCGGTACTGCCAGTTGAGCGAACTCATCTGTTCATCATCCACCAGCACAACACTGAGTTCGCTCTCAGGACATGCCAAGGCGTTTAAGATCTTCCTCGCCTTCGTCTCGATCTTCCCGAGCTCCATCGCGATCTCGTTTTGCAGATCGGTAACCTGTATCTCCATTGGCTCGCGCTTTTCCTTCAAAACCCTTGGCCGCAGGTTCAGGATACTCCACACGCTGATGAGATATGCCCATGAGGATCTGAATAAAGCTCTTGGCGATCTGATGCAGGTCTTTGAGGGTAAGCTCACACTCGTCCAACTGGCCGTCTGAAAAGATTTTGTTGATAATCTTCTGGACCAGCCCCTGTATCCTGGCCACGGTAGGTTCAGCAAGGGTGCGGCAGGCCGCCTCTACAGCGTCTGCCAGTAACACCAAACCGGCCTCTTTGGTTTGCGGCTTTGGACCCGGATAACGATAGTCCTCTACCAGCACCGGCGACACTTCGCCTCCTTTGCTGCTTCTCAGCCTATCCTGCAGGTCGAGGGCTTTCTGGTAGAAAAAGGAAATGACACTGGTGCCGTGGTGCTGCTGAATAATGTCCTGGATGTCCTGGCCTAGACCATGCTGTTTGGCCAGATCGACTCCGTCCTTCACGTGCGAGGTGAGGATCAGACTGCTCATTGACGGGGCCAACCGTTCGTGCTTGTTTTCGCTACCCACCTGATTTTCAACAAAGTAGAGGGGCTTCTTGATCTTGCCGATGTCATGGTAGTAGGCAGCCACTCTGGCAAGCAATGAATTGGCACCGATGGATTTCGCCGCCGCCTCGACCATGTTGCCCACAATAAGACTGTGGTGGTACGTGCCAGGGACCTGAACCATGAGTTCCCGAAGCAAGGGTCGGTCCATACTGGCCAACTCAAGCAACTTGACGTCCGTGGTGTAATGGAAGGCCATTTCGGCCAGGGGACAGAGCCCCGTGGTCACCACTCCACTGAGCACGCCTCCGACAAGACCAAACAGGATGGCCACACCCGTCTGGGGGGTCAACACCCGTCCGTAAGCTAAAGTCATAAAGAGGATTACCGACACATTCGCAAGTCCTACAGCGAGGCCGGCACGCAGAGGGGTGCTGCGATCCCGACACACCGCAACACCCTGGACGGCCACCAGGGAGCCAACCAGGTAATAGAATAAAAGGTTAATCTGACGGTCCAGCACCAGTGCTGCCAATAGGGCTAGGAAAAAGGCACATACGATGCCAGTTGTCGGTCCGAAGAATATTGTCACGAGCATAGCGCCAGCAGCCATCGGAAGTACGTAGAAAATCGCCGCGTTGCTGATGAAAGGAAAGGCATTGTTCATTGCCTCGGCCACGCCCCCGGAAATTTTAGCCAATATCAGCAAAATGCCCAGAACAACCGCCAAGAATAGCAAGTCCTTGGTATTGATGGGGAACTGACGGATGTATTTGCCGGCGACGTGTATAGCGAGCCAGATCAGCAGTCCGCCCAGCAAGCTTGTACCCAAAATCGTAAAAATGACCCCGCGCTCGAACTTCCCTTCGGCCTGCGTTTGCAGCTTGAGCACCTGCTCCTCGCCCAGCCGTTGGCCTTCGCGAACGATCATCTCTCCCTTTTTGACCTGAAAGAAAACCGGCTTCACCGCCTCCACGGCATTTTGCCTCCGCAACTCAGTTTCGTTGCGGTTGAAAGTGATATTTGGCTGCAATAGTCCCTGGGCAAGATGCACCACACCAATTCGCACCCTGCGATCTTCATCCTCCAGCAAGGCACTGGCGCGCAGGAGTATACGCCGTCTGGCATCCTCAATGCTGAGAAAGCTCAGAAGATCTCTTACCTGTTCTTCGGCACCACTCTGAACACTTCTCAGAACGACCCCCTTCTGCACCTCGCTGAGAAGCAGGGACTTGTTCCCCACAACACCACTTGCCAGTACACTGTCTGCCAGTTCCACCACAGCGTCCTCAAAGCGGAGGTCGAATTTCTCCTGCATGAGGACGGCGTAGTCCGCCTCCGACACGGTTATACCAAGCTTTGTTTCGAACTCCTTCTTTTGCTCGAGTGCCAACTGTTTGGGAGACTTGTGAATACCGAGCACACTCTCCCCTCGTGTGGCCTCAGTCCCGGTACCGGTTTCCGCTGGTTGCTGATAAAGAGCGCGCATGTCGGCGAGGATCGTCCCGAATCGCTGGCGCAGATGCTGAACCGCTTCCTCGTCCAGGTCGTAGACAGCCAGAGACTTGTCGGCCGCTGCCATACGTTTGCGTTGGGTAGCTGCTTCGTCAATCACCAGAAAGTCTCGGGCTGCTTTGATGTCGTGGTCTGCCACGTTGCCAACCTGGTAGTGTACCGAGAGCACCATGTAGTGGGGTGTTGCGAGCGCACCCAACAGCAGACTGAAACCCACAAGAAGAAGGAAACGCGGCCAAAAGGATGACACGACGCCTTCGTTTGGGAGGACCCCATTGCGGCGTTCAACCGAAGCCGGCGCCTTCTTGGCACCGGTACGTTGATGCAACTTGCTTTTCAGTAGTTCCATAGACTGCCTTGCACCCGGTTACCCAGGCGATTTCGTCTCCACCCGTTCGTAGGCCTTGATTATATCTTGAACCAGACGGTGGCGAATGACATCTTTATCAGTAAAGTGGATGAAGATCAATCCCTCAATACCCCGCAAGATCTCCATGGTCTGGACAAGGCCCGAACGGGTCCCATTGGGTAGATCGATCTGGGTAATGTCCCCAGTGATAACCGCCTTGGAGCTTATGCCCAAGCGAGTGAGAAACATCTTCATCTGCTCTGAAGTGGTGTTCTGCGCCTCATCCAAAATAACGAAGGAATCGTTGAGGGTGCGGCCCCTCATGAAGGCTAGAGGCGCCACTTCAATAACACCTCGCTGTAACCAGGTGGACGTCTGTTCGAAATCAATCATGTCGTGGAGCGCGTCGTAGAGTGGGCGGAGGTAGGGGTTGACTTTCTCCGCCAGGTCTCCGGGAAGAAAGCCCAACTTCTCACCAGCTTCGACTGCCGGACGGACCAAGATAATGCGATTCACCTCTCCCACCCTCAGGGCTGCCACCGCAGTGGCCATGGCCAAATACGTCTTCCCCGTTCCCGCCGGTCCGATTCCGAAGACAATATCATTCTCGCGGATGGCATCAATGTACTTCTTTTGGACCAGAGTCTTAGGAGTTATAAGTCTTTTCTTGGCGGTGACACAAACGGTGTCCAAAAAGATATCGCGGAGGCGCGCTCGAAAGCTCCCGCTGAGAATTTGAATTGCCTGAGTAACATCGCTGGGGTACAGGATGAAGCCTTCGCGGAGAAGACCGTACAGTTCTTCCAGGACCCGCCGTGCTAGCTGCACGTCGGCTTCTTCTCCCAACAGGGTGATTTGATCTCCTCTAAGGTTGAGCTTTACCTGGAGAGTATCTTCTATGGCGCGAAGGTTACCGTTTCTCTCCCCACAGAGGTTGAGAAGTAGCTCATTGTCATCGAAGCGGAGCACCATGTCGCCCCGACCGCGCGCGTTCGCATCCACAGAAATTGACAACTCCCTATTCCCTCTCTCCCATGACTTGAACAATCAGGCGGCGGTGGCGCGCCTTGTTGTCGAAGTTGATCAGCACCACCTGCTGCCAGGTGCCCAGACAGAGACGTCCTTCCACCACAGGAATGTGCAGTGAAGGTCCCAGCAAAGCGGCACGTACATGGGAGTGGCCGTTGCCATCCCCCCAACGTCGATCATGAGCATAGGGAATGTCTCGAGGAGCCACCCGCTCAATGGCGTCGGCGAGATCTTGAATCACACCGCTTTCATATTCGATGCAGGTTAGTGCTCCAGTTGATCCGGGCACAAATAGGATCATTGCCCCGTGCCGCACTCTACTCTCAAGCAGGTGCTCCCGTACGATCTCGGTAATGTCTACAATATCCGTGCCGATTTGGGTGCTAATCTCGGCAGTTCTCGTAATTACCATGGTTCACACTTCCTGAGTAACTCCTCTGAGGTGATCATGCAGGAGTGAGTTTGCGCACAAACTGAGTCCTTCGTCCCAACGAGACTGGGGACGCCCGTCCTCCGACAGGCTTGGGATCTCGAGACGAGTCGAAAGGCCCGAAGTCAGGATCGTTCATGACACCATTATTGCTTAATAAATACTCCCAACCGCTCGCTCCATATTTGGACGATCAGCTTGGATTTCTAACATAAACGACGCGTGCCTGCAAGTACGACACTATCGCTGCGCTGAGAGCGAGAATGACGAGAAAAGCAAGAGAGGTGACAATCTGGACATAAATTCACTTTCATTCTCGCCTGGCATCATTTACCCCAGGTCTCGCCGTGTGCGATTTGCATCCCCTTACTCGCATTGCACGTTGTGGAGTAGATTTCACTGCTGGCGGAAATGCTGGCCGTCCTAAAATCCAATATTGGGAGTAACTCCTGACATTGTTTATCCTTGACGACCTGCAGCCAATTTGATACCTCCTTCGCCAACGCACGTGTTGAAGGACTTTGGTCTCAAGACTTCATTCGTCTATTTGAGAACCTGTGGGCTCAAGGCTGCCTTGACGGGTTCCTTGCCTGAGCCGACGGAATCAGACAAGGACTTACGGCGGACAACCGCCAAGCACCGACCAACTTGACCCGTTGGAGGAAGGCCCTGGCATGAACATTCTGGATTTCGTCCTTTTGACCATAATGGCAGTGGCCATGGTTCGAGGTCTGATGCGCGGCATGATCAGACAAATAGCCTCTCTGCTGGGAATTCTCACTGGTTTCGTAGTGGCAGGTCATCTCTATATTCGATTCCTGCCATTGCTCCGGCGCCAATTGCCTTCCGTGCCGTATCTAGAAGTCCTCAGTTATCTAGCTGTTTTCGCAACGACTTGGCTGGCCATCCTGCTGATGGGCCTGCTAGCTGCCAAGGTCAGCCGAGCTTCGCTAATGGGCGGGGCAGACCGTCTCCTCGGAGGCGCATTCGGGTTGCTTAAAGGGGCTACCGCGGCTGTGGTGCTGGTTGCCATCTTAACCCTTTTTCTTCCCGGAAAATCCCAGATCATTAAGGGTTCTCTCCTGTCATTCCACGCGCAGAGAGCCGGCTACGTCCTTGTTCGCCTCACCCCCAAGGAGTTACGGCATCAATACAAAGAGAGGCAAGAAGACCTACTTCGTTATTTGAGGCAACAACAAACAACTCGTTAGGCTAAGAGCATAACGGTGATGAATGACACCTGGTGAAGAATACCTATTCCTTTGGTGCTGCCTACAGGCGAACCCGCGAACCTCTAATAACGACCACAGGACGTGGTGTAAAACTGGAGTGCGTTAAATATGGCTGAGTCAGGGAGAGAGTTCGAGGGGTTGCTGAGGCTCGTGGCCCGCCTTCGTGCCGAGGACGGCTGCCCGTGGGATCAGGAACAAACACCCGCGACCATCAAGAGATACCTCCTGGAGGAGGTCTACGAGGTCGTCGATGCGGTGGAACAGCACTCTGCGGATCATGTTGCAGAAGAGCTGGGAGATTTGATTTTCATGGCAATCTTCTTGGCCCAGCTCTATGTAGAACAGGGCCAGTTCGAGATAGATCAGGTGCTGCGCAGGGTGGCGAACAAGATGATAGGACGTCACCCGCACGTTTTCGGCGACCGCGAGGTGGACTCGGCCAGGCAGGTCAAGCTCAATTGGGAAGAAATCAAACGCCAGGAACGACCCAACAAACCCCTCAGCGCCGCCCTCAAAGATATACCACGTGCACTTCCAGCGCTTATGCGCTCACACCGCATACTCTCCAGGCTGGATCGGACTTTCCGGCGCCCCCTCCCACGGGATTTCCTTCGATCTCAGTTACAGGAATCCTTCTCGGCTCTTCTTGACTCGGACATAGGGCTGGAGAGATCTCAATCAGGTGCCAAACTAGGCAAGCTTCTCTTGCTCTTGGCGGCATTCGCTCTCCCGACGGAGACCGGTGCCGAAGAGGCGCTCACTCAAACTCTGGAGCGCTTCTGCCAACAGGTGGAGGGCTTGGAAGACAGTCTTAGGGAAAAGGGCAAGGATTGGGGGGATCTCTCAGAAGCTGAAGAGCGCTCGCTCTGGGAAAACTTGTGATCAAAGGTTTGGAGTGTTGATTTCAATCAAAGCCAGACACACCTCTCTTGGCACCGAGTACAACAGTTTTTTTCTCCTGCAAGAAGAAAAACCCTCGGTCGCGCACCCTCCGTCGGGTTTAGTTTTCCCGGAGACCGTCAG
>CP070692.1:1404498-1423273 GCA_020353215.1 Deltaproteobacteria bacterium | reverse complement strand
CCGTTCAGGTACGCCTCGAGACCGACACCCTGCGGTTGCCAGGTGGCACGCCCATCTTCGCGGTCTCGCGACAGCAATTCATGAAATATCCGGGCTAGGCCTGTGCTTGCTTCGCCTGCACGTAGAGCGGGGAGATATTCCTCAGTGTCTGCACCACATCTTCCAGAACATCCAGGAATCGGTCAATGTCAGCCTCTGAGTTGTTTCGGCCATAGGTGATAACCAAGGTACCTTGGGCGTCAGCAAAATCACGACCAATGGACAGTAATACGTGAGAGGCCTGCAGAGCCCCTGCAGCACAAGCCGACCTTGTTGACACGGCTATGTTTTCCTCATCGAGCATCAGAACGATGCCCTCTCCCTCGATAAACCGGACCGATACAGAAACCAGGTTGGGCAAAGATAGTTCCGGATGTCCGTTGATGATGATATCTTCGATGCGCTGTCGCAAGCCTTGGATCAGACGTTCTTTCAGTTTCCGGGCGTGGTCGATTCGAAATTGCATTTCATCCACGGCAAGCTCAGCGGCTACACCCGTAGCAATAATGCCAATCAGATTCTCTGTGCCCGCACGCTTGTTATTCTCCTGAACTCCACCATCGATCAAGGGCCAGATGCGGGTACCCCGCCGAATGTAAAGGCCACCGACCCCTGAAGGCCCATAAAACTGGTTGGCAGCAAAGCTGAGCAGATCTACGCCCAATTGCTGGACATCGATCGGGACGACGCCCACTGAATCTACTGCGTCGGAGTGAAAGATAACCTTCTTGTCTCTAGTAATTTCACCTATTGCCTCTATGGGCTGAATGGTGCCGATCTCATTATTACTGTGCATGATACTCACCAGGATCGTATCATCCTTAATAGCCTCAGCAACATCTGTCGGATTGACTCTACCGTATTCGTCAACTGGAACAGAGGTTACCCGGTAATCCATCATTTTCAGCGCCCTGAGTGTCCGCAGAACGGCATTGTGTTCAATATTCGAGGTAACAATGTGTTTGCCCTTGTTGGCATTGGCGAATGCCACCCCCTTAATGGCATGATTCACCGATTCCGTGCCGCTGGAGTTGAAGATTACTTCCTTTTCTACAGGGCTATTGATCAGCCTGGCTACCTGCTCTCTGGCCAGTTGTAATTTTTCCGCCGCCGCATCGCCCAGTTTGTGCTGACTGGAAGGATTACCGTAATTCTTTTCGATTGCATCTATCATGGCCTCCTGCACCCCCGGCAGGAGTGGATTGGCCGCAATATGGTCCAGATTTATGATATTCACCACGAAACCTCCTCGAACATATTAACCAGACTCATTCATGAAAAACCAACTGCTACATTTCACGAATAATTCCGGCTAGTGAGCCGCCTCCAATTCTTGCCCGCAGTTTACACAGACCGGAGACTTCTCGTCCGCCTCCACATCACAATAGGGACAGTAACATCGGTCTCCATGGTGGTGTTCGTGCTCGTCTTTTCTTTTGGGCTCTTTCCTTACTTTGCCCGATTTCCGGTCGAAGTAATCCCTGATCGCCGATTGCAGCGCATCGGCTCCAAGATTAGAGCAATGAAGTTTGTTCTTGGGAAGACCCTCCAGGGCCTCGGCAACCGATTTGTTTGTTATGTGCTGGGCCTCTTGAATGGTTTTGCCTTTGGCCATTTCAGTCAGAATGCTGGAGACAGCAATGGCCGCTCCGCAGCCGAAAGTCAGGAACTTGACGTCTTCCAACACCTCATCTTTGACCTTTATATAGATGGTCATCATATCACCACAAATGGGATTGCCGACTTCTCCCACGCCATCCGCATCCTTCATTTCACCAACGTTTCTCGGATTCTTGAAGTGATCCATTACTGTGTTCGAATACATTTTTGATACCTCCCCCGGTTAACTGCAAAAAGGTGGAATCTGTAAGCGACCCCTTCCCACGAACTCACTTTCACCACGCCGACGCCGTAGGCCCTGCCGAGTAATGTGATACCTGTCTGCTCCGCCCCGCAAACGATTATACCTGCCCTCATACCTTGGCAAGCTGAGGTCACAGACAAATACCAGCCGGACTCTGCGCGTGTTCCAGCTTAAATACCACTTCCCATCCATTGAGTCAGGTTTGCTGACCACCAATGAGAAGAGCTAATATCGTCTCTGAGGCTAGACCTTTTTCCTAATATTGTTTGCGAGCTGGGCGATTTGCGTGCCCAGGTAAACACATTGCTTCCCATCAATACACGCGACCGCATCGTCTGGTTCCAGATGGGTAGAGAGATGATGATCTTTGTGCTTCAGATCGACGATCCAAGCCTTCTTGGCCTCATCGTAATTTACGTCAATATCAATGCCGCACTCTCCGATGTCGGGATAAATGGACCTGATCTTTTCACACAGCTGGTTCCTATCAACCATGGGCTCCTCCTTTAGTTGCCAAATTTAAGAGCCATTCCTCCCCGCTAAATCTGAGCAAGTGCCGCATTCAGCTCCGCCAGTCCGGTTATTGGTCTCTGGCCTGCGTGCTCTTGGCACAAATAAAGAGTCGGTCGTTCTTCGACGGTATCGAGCTTTTTCACAAATGGAGCTATCGCCGTCAGCCTCTGGCCTTCCTCTCCCTCAGGCCGCAGCAAAAGCGTCTTATTGGGGAAGAATTCCTTGTGGATCGTCTCGACCATTTTGGTGGTCATCTCCTGGTCTCGGTCTCCCAGGATGACGATTTCCCGTCTCGGACCAATAATGAAATCCAAAGCGGACAAAAAGTGAGTATAGGCCGAGGGATAGGCCTTGATCCGTTTGGAAAAGACGCCGGCCGCCTGCTCAGCTCTTTTTCTCAAGTCCTCATCTCCTGTAATGGATGCCAGTCGCAAGAGATTGAGCACCGCCACGGAATTGCTGGATGGGATGGCTCCGTCGTAGATCTCCTTACTTCTCTTGATAAGGATCTCGTTGTCTTTGCCACCGTAGAAGAATCCGCCCCCTGCCTCATCCCAGAATAACTCTATCATGACGCGGTTGAGTCCAATTGCTTCCTCCAGGTAGCTGATTACAAAAGTGGCCTCGTATAATTCGATCAGTCCCCAAACGAAAAAGGCATAATCATCCAGATAGCCCGGATAGGCCACTTCACCGTCCCGGTAGCGCCGATAGAGCCTGGGGCCGGGTCTCCATAGTTTGTCGCGGATGAAGTCAACGGCTTTCCGAGCCGCATCCACGTAGGCCTTATCTCCCAGGGCCTGGTATGCCTTGGCCATAGCGGCTATCATCAGACCATTCCAGGAGGTAAGCACCTTGTCGTCTTTGAGAGGATGGACCCTCCGTTGCCGTGCTGAAAAAAGTTTCGCCCTGGCCTCCTCCAGAACTTGCTCCAGTTCCTCAAGTTCCATGTTTTCATGTGCCGCAAAATCTTCAAGGGACATCCGTAAGTGGGGTATACTGCGGCCTTCCTCGAAGTTCCCATGTGGGCCCACATCATAGAACCGGCAAAAGAGTTCCCCCAAGTCTTTTCCCAAATGCTCCTTGACCTCAGGGGGCGTCCAGACATAGAAAAGCCCCTCTTTGCCTTCACTGTCTGCATCCTCGGCGGTATAGAAAGCACCTTCAGGGGACGTCATATCCCGCAGCACGTAGGTTAGAATCTCCGCAGCTACCCGACCATGGCGGACCATGCCCGTGGCCAGATATGCTTCGCTATAGGCAATGCTGAGAAGAGCTTGATCATAGAGCATCTTCTCGAAATGGGGAACCAGCCATCTTTCGTCCACCGAATAACGGCTGAAACCAAAGCCAATGTGATCAAAGATGCCCCCACTCCGCATTGCGTCCAGTGTCCTTTCTACCATTTCCAGCGCCTTGGCGTTGTTACCCCGCTTGTGCCAACGCAAAAGAAAGGTCAGATTGTGGGGAGTGGGAAACTTAGGCGCCTGGCCAAAACCGCCCCATTGCGGGTCAAAAGCCTGAAGCAACTGGTCGTAACCTTTCTGGAGTGTCTCCAGACCCAACTCCACCGCAAAACCGCTCGACGGCTTGGGTTGAATTCCCAGGGTAATTTTTTCACTGGCCTCCAGCAACTCTCCTCGCTCGCTTTGCCAGACGGCAGCTATCTTGCTGAGGATATCCGTGAAGCCGACCATTCCCATCCGGCCCGATCTCGGGAAATAAGTCCCAGCGTAGAAAGGCTTGCCTTGGGGAGTCATAAAGATGGAAAGGGGCCAACCACCCTTCAAGGTGATCGCCTGACACACAGCCATATATACCATGTCAACGTCAGGCAGCTCTTCCCGGTCCACCTTGATGGATATGAAGCCTTCATTGAGCATCCGACCTACTTCTTCATCTTCGAAGGACTCATGCGCCATCACATGACACCAGTGGCAGGTAGAGTACCCGATGGACAGGAAAATCGGTTTGTCTTCTTTTTTGGCTTTGTCGAAAGGTTCCTTACCCCAGGGAAACCAGTCCACTGGATTTTCAGCGTGCTGCAAGAGGTAGGGACTCTTCTCATGGATTAACCGATTGACACCTGAGTCTTTTCGCGCATGCCCATTCCCCATCATATTCCTCCAGAGTGTTGTTGGATATGCTCCACTAGCAGAAGATAAACACTAGGGAGTCTGTAGTCTATATCCTGAACTGAAAAAGAAGGAATGGAAATGGGGTCACATCTTTAAATCATGTGTTCAGATCTGGGTGAAAAACTATGGGCGGCCAGCAGGATTGCTCGGGATAAAGGGCTTGTAGCAGAGGCAAAAAAGATCAACAGAAGAATGGTGGATCTTTAAGATGCGACCCCGATCTCGGAGGAACCCCAAAAAGGCAGTTGTCCGTGGAAGCGGTTGGGCAAGTTCAGGACGTCAGTTTCTGGCCAATTTCTCGTCCGTAATCTTGCGCCATCTGAACCCCCCCGCCCAGCGAGACGGATTTCAATAGAAGTGGTCCTTTTACCATGTCCATCTTGAAGATTCGCTTCATGGTCTCGTAGATGCGATCCTGGGCTTCTGTGCTCCATCCGTGAGCCCCAAAGGCGCCCCCCGCCTTGCCTTCAAGGTCCGCTTTCTCCGCCAGGAAAAGCATGGTTTTCATGGACTGCAGCATCTCACCGTGGTAGGTCGGAGACCCGAAAACATAACCGTCAAAGCCCTCAAAGTCAGTCTCTTTCTTAATGTCTTTCACCTCAACGATCACTGCCTCATTTCCACTAAACCGAATTCCCTCCGCAATGATTTCGGCGATCTCTTTGGTCTCGCTGGTCCTGGTGGCATAAACGATTAGAACTCTGGACATATTCTGATCCTCCTCTCTCTTTTACCTCCTGCCGACAGCAACTCGGGACTGTACTTTCGGTGGCAGAAGTCCCAGCCCGCATATTTCATGAATTGGAGTAGCGAGGCCGTGGAGATGGGTGTGCCACCGGGTAATCGTCCCGCGGGACTGGCCCCGAACCGTACCTGAAAAGGCTGTCATCCGGTCATCTGGGCTAACGCCCGTCATCAAGTCATTCGGTCCCTTCGACAAACCCATCACCAGGAATGGCAAAGTTATGATTTCGTGATTTTGGCATAAGACCACACCGTGACCTATTGACTATGAGTGACAGCGAAGCGTGATGACAAGAAAAGCGGTCGCAGTAGGCCATTCAGGAAATATCCAGGCTAGGGAGATGAGTCAAGGTTCATACTCTCCACTGCCGACCTACCCAGGTTGAACGACTGCTCCATGGCATCGGGCAGGGTGATGATCTCACCCTTTGCCTCCACATTCTGAAACAAGATTCCACCTTCGTAGCTCATGTCCAGGGCATCGTAGAAATACTTAACGGTTAGTTCGACTCCCTGAAAAAGATTCTTCCCCTTGGTGGCTCCCACGCAGATCAAGTAACCCTTACCTCCATCGTAGCTTCGCCTCTGCTCCGGTGTCTTTCCCAACAGTCTTTTCGACCACATGGCCTGGGACCGGTCGATCAGAAGCTTGACCTGGGCGGTGACGTTGTAAAAGAAGTTGGGTGAGGCAAGGAAAACAACATTTGCCTCTTCGAGCAGCGGGTAGACTTTGTCCATGTCGTCCTGAACCACGCACTTCCCGGTCTCATCACAACCGCCGCACTCCAGGCAACCAGTTATCTTGAGATCCCGCGCGTAAATGGAATTCACCTCAGCACCGGCCCCGCGTGCACCTTCCAGGACCTGGTCAAGGAGTAGATCTGTGTTGCCGCCCTTCCGTGGGCTACCGTAGATTCCTAAAGCCTTCACGTCCACAGTTGACCTCGTTTTCCGCCCAGTGTCCAGGCGCACTTGTATAGTTCACCCGAGACTAGTTCTTGATGTGAATGATGCGAAACGTGACCTGAGATGCAAGCAAGGAGCTTTTCCACCGATCTCACCTTTCAGATCTCACATCGCAAATCCGTGGTGCAAGAGATGGCTCGAACTCCGGTATTCGAATTCTTCCCTTCCAGTTTTCCCAAAATTACGAGCCCAGTCGAGGATCACTCCCCGTTTCACCACAGTCTGGAATATAGCAAGTGACATTCACAAACTCGCAGTTATGCTTGCACGCTGGACATTCCTCGGGTGGCCGATCCGCCTCCAAGGTGTATCCGCAATCCGTGCATTTCCAGGAATTCTGCATGGTTAAGCCTCCTTTTGCGTGGTTATTTCTTCTCGAGGTTTAGGCCCGCAGTCCTCAACCAAGTCTAGCCCCGACCGCACAGCTCTTTGGTCTTTTCCGCGACCTGACGCCCGAGCTCAAAGCATTGGGTAAGGGCATCATCTCCCGGGACGAACTTGACCCGCAAGCCATCATCCACCACCTCCACCTTCATCGCTTCCAGGGCTTTCCGGATTTGCCCCACAGCCTCACCGCTCCAGCCGTAAGATCCGAAGGCAGTAGCAACCAGATTCTGGGGTTTTAAACCTCTCAAGTAGGTCAGCAAATCGGCAACGGTGGGATACATGTTGTTGTTCAAGGTCGGAGATCCAACAAGCAATGCCCCGGCATCCAGAATTTCGGTGGCGATATTACTGCGATGGTTGGACTTCAGCGGCATCAGTTTCGGCTGCGCCCCGCCAGCCAACAGGCCCTCGGCGATTGCTTCGGCCATTTTAGCAGTGCTGAACCACATGGTGTCAAAGGCGACCACAGCTTTCATGGTAGGTTGCTGCCGTGCCCAGCTGCCATACCAGCCAATGATCCTATCCAGGTCTTTCCGCCAGATGGGACCATGATCACAGGCAATGATATCGATCTGGATACCAAGGTTGCCAACCTTTTCCAGTAGTTTTGTCACCAGTGGCGACATGGGGAGTAGGATGTTGGCAAAGTATTTGGCTCCTTCGTATTCCAGAACACTCACATCAACTTCATCCGCAAACCGCTCGCTGGTGGCAAGGTGCATCCCAAAGGCATCTTGGGAAAAGAGCAATCGCTCCTCGGCCAGGTAGCTGAACATGTTGTCCGGCCAGTGGAGCATACGGGTCTCAAGAAAAGTAAGACTCAGGTTACCAAGGCTCAGACTTTCACCGTCTTTTACTGCGACAATGTCCCGATCCAGGTGAAAGTGGTCCTTGAGCGCTCTGCTCCCCATGGACGAGGCGAACACCTTTTCGGGCTGCACCAGATCTATGACCTCAAGCAGTGAGCCGGAATGATCCATTTCTGCGTGATTGGAGACCACGTAGGAAATCGCTTTAGGATCCACTACCGAGGCAATCCGGCCCAGGAGTTCCTGCCGAAAGGGAGGCTTGACCGTATCGATCAAGGTAATCTTGTCAGCCATTACCAGAAACGCATTATAAGTGGTCCCACGTTCCGTGAGATAGCCGTGGAAATCGCGGATTCCCCAGTCAATCGCTCCAACCCAGTAGACATTATCAGTCACTTTGACTGCCTTGTAAGGTCCGCTCATATCAGTCTCCTCAGATGCGATTCTAACACAACCTTTTTCGGATAAGCCAAGCCGCTGTGGGAGGTGACCATTGCTTGTTCACCATAGAACTATGTCAAATGCTCCGTTTGAGAGCGGCTGTAAACCTTAATGTTGCAGACCTGGATCGAGGCAACACCTCCTGGAGTGAGGTAACCCAGGGTCTTGATTCTTGCCTGTGTCGGTTTTCAACACTTCGGTAAACACCTGCCGCTTGGTCCACAGTACTATTTGCTTCCACTGCCGCACCAAACCAAGCATGGTCACTTTGGGAGCCCTTTTGCGGTTGCACAGCTACCTGGTCAGATCGTGAAGAAAACAACCATTCCGCAGGATTGTGTCCTTACTGATCGGACTATTCGTAGGTCACCACCCTGATAAGGCCGATGGTGGCACCCGTATCATCAGTGGTACACGTATCACTTACGGAGATAATTTTCTGAACGTCGTTTTCCGCCACGAACTGATTTACCTTTTGATCCAGGTCTTCAAGTTCCCTCATCGTATTGAACACTTTCAATTCTGTAGCGAACGTCTTTACTTTTACCATCTCGATTCCTTACGTCTATTATCTTACTTTCTACTCATATTGTCCTCTGGCGCCATGCCGCTAGCTCTTTGTTCAAGTAGGCAATATGGTTCATCTCCTCTTTGATGACCTCGTCTACTTTGTGTCTGCCGGTTCTGTCAGACATCAGCTCTTTCAGGCCCAGGTAGAAGATGATAGAGTCCTTCTCTTTCCCAATGGCAATCAGTAAAATCTCTTCCGCAGTCTCCTCACCGGTCAAGAGATTTGCAGAATTCATCCTAACGTCAAAGATATGTCCGTCCGCCATAGCTCGGAGGTAGAGGTATGTCTCGTGGTCAGGATCGAAGACCATGGCTTGCCGCTCTGCCTCGGTCAGATTGGCCCGCATTGCGGCGAAAACCCGCTCGTGTTTCCGCTCCCAGTCCGCAAGCTCGAGGAGTAACTTGCCGACTGCGCGATCTTTAACCGCTTTCGTGGCCTCTATATAGAAACGTGCCCCGTTTCTTTCAATCTGCTCCGCCATTTCCAAGACTTCATCGGGATTGAACTGAAAACCCATTCGGTTTCATCCTCCAGCCGTTCGAGTCATTTGGGAAAGCAGGATGATCGGTGTTCTCAATTATATCTCAGCTGATCTTCGTTGTCCGACCTCTACCATTTCCACAAGCCATGCAGGTTGCAGTATTCCCGCGCTGTGACCTGATCCGCCTCCACGCAAAAAGTAGCCTCAGGCGCCTCCCCTGGCTTTAGAAACTGCCTGTAAGCTTTTCCGCCGACAATCACCTCGATCCACTCAATAAAGTGCTTTTCCTCCATTGGGTGGGCCACGCTTCCTACTTTCACCTTAAAGCCTTCGTCAGTCTTTTCCACCACGGGAACGTGTTTTTCCTTGGCAGCATCAACAGTGTTCTCAATAAACAGGTTCATTGGTTGCCCGCAGCAAACCAGCTCACCCGCACCACCATGCAATACTTCAACAATGTTGCCACAAAGATCACATTTGTAAACCTGCAACTGCTCAGCCATCACTAATCCTCCTTCTTGTCTATTGTTTATTCGGTTTTGCTACTGGAGATATCTCGCCGCCGACGGCGAGCATCATCTTCAACCAGTCATATATTTCCTGTATGTTCTTCGCCATATACCAGCGGCCATTGTCAAACACAGCGTAGTCGGTTCCAAGCATGGCAGATGACATCCGGGTTGAGTTGGCGAAAAACAACCATTGTTCGGCCCACTTCTTCTCGATGGCTTCATTGAAGATACTGTCATTCGCGGCCAAACCTTTGGCCGCTTCCTCTTCCCAAGCCTTCAGTATCAATTTGGTGGTTGAAGCTGTCATTTCGTTGGTAGTCTTAATCGTGTTTTCGAATCGGGCCCAGTGCCCGTCTACCCACTGCGAGGTGTGGCAACTCAGACAAACTTGCTGCAGAGTCTTTCGTCGGGTCTGTTGTTCTTGGTTGTCGATTAAGTAATTGGAGGCAGGGTCCCCCCCCAAATCAGTGGGTAGAGGTAGACCAGCCCTGTTCCTTATAACACTCGTGTCCGGAGACCTTGGGTGGGCATGGGAATAGATCAGTCCGAAAATCCTCCACGGAAGTCGATTGTTCATCTGGTGCGTTCTTTCTGCCACCACGTCACCCTCCTCCGTGACCACGAGGCTGACATGGCAGGCGGCGCAGGTGGGTGCGGTGAAATCCTTGCCCACTGTCCAGGGAACTTCCTCGAAGTTCCACTTGTGGCCGATGGAGGCATAGATGTTTCCGTGTTTACTTACCTGGTAGATTTTATAAATAGGCACATCCGGACCCTTGTGGCACTGCGAACACGTATGAGGCTTTCGCGCCATTTCAATGGAGAATCGATGCGAGGTGTGACACGACGTGCAAGAGCCCTTGCTACCATCCGGATTTATCCGGCCAACACCCACGTTGGGCCATCCACTCAAGACTGGAAATTCCATCTCTTCCCCGATCACGGTCTCCCGGGTCTCGAATCCTTTGACCCCAATTCTAGTACCATGACATGAGAGACATGAGTCTGCGTTTGTTTCCGGGCTGGGATTCTGCAATTCCATTTGCCCGGCATCGAAAACCTGGACCCCGTTGATCGTCCGCACCAGGTCCTGGTAGAGAGTGTTATTCACCAGGTTTCCATAGGCATGCGACATGAGATTCTTCCCATAATTCTTCCTCTCCACCGGATGACAGGTGACGCAGTCTTCTGGTGTAACCACAATATGGACCTGATAGCCGTTGTGTTCAAAGGTGTCGCTGTGTTTTTCCGGGTTCAGGGTGTGACATTCGGCGCATCCCACATTGTTTTGAGCCAATGCTTTGGGCACGGTTGAAGCCGAAATCCTCCTTTCCAGTTTCGTTTTTTTCATGGCTTCTTGAGGGCTTGTCTTGGCGTGCCTGCTATGTCTCCAGGCAGCAACCATTCCTGACGCGATATTGCCGTGGCAATCCAAACATTCGCCAGTGGCGTCGCTTAGTTGTGCTGCCCGAAAATGTGAGGGAAAAAGCAAAACCAACGCCGCCGTTAAGAGAACAATTCGCATGATTCCGATCTCCTTCGTTGCTGAGACGAGCAGGCTGACGGAAATTTGTGCAGACCAACCTCAGCTGTGCCGCCATTCCCTAGGATACTTCAGGTATAAGCCGCCAGGTCAACAGTTCGAAGTAAAATGCGGTTCGAACTGAATGATGCGCAAAATGATCGTAACGCAGTAACAAATTACCGCGGGGCGCCACGTCGTGTATCAAAGCAGGTCTCGCGCTGCGCCTAGGACCGAATCGTATTCCGGTTCTTTGGCTATCTCGTCTACCAACTCCTGGTAGCGGATCGTCCCCTGCTGGTCCACCACAAACACCGCCCTCGCCAGTAACCGCAGGTCCTTAATGAGTACGCCATATGCCAGACCAAAAGATCCGTCACGATGGTCCGAGAGGGTTTGGACCCTGTCTACCCCAGCCGCTCCGCACCAACGTTTTTGAGCAAATGGAAGGTCCATGCTGATGGTGAGGACCACCACATTGTCGCCCAGACGGCTTGCTTCATCGTTGAATCTGCGAGTTTCCATATCGCATACTGGGGTGTCCAAAGAAGGCACCGCAGAGATAATACAGACTTTACCCCGGAATGCGTCAAGACCCACGGGATTGAGATTATTGTCGATGGCGACAAAGTCTGGGGCTTGATCGCCAACGTTCAGTTCAGTGCCGATAAGGGTAATCGGATTGCCTTTCATGGTGACTATTCCCGGACGTTCTTGCATAAGCGCCTCCTTCTCGGATGTTCGGAATCAGGTTTTACTGAGCATCCCTCGCAAAATGTCACAGGGGAATTGACCCGGGGACGGAGAGACATCCTGAAGAGTCTTCGGGATGTGTATTTCTCATCACAACTGATAAGTTTAACCTAATACTAAGACACCGCCAGACTGCGGTCAACCTCTCCCTGTGATCGGAGATCAGGAAATTATCGCTTTGAAAACCTTTTTGTGCAGGGATTCCTTTCTGGTGGTGAACAATGTTCGGTCAGCCTTTCTCGCCTGATGTGCCTCCTCAGTGAAATATGCCAGCACCGTTAAATCGTCGGACACATCGAGTCCTTTTTTTTTGGCGGCCTCCACACGAGCCAGGACGCAGACGATTGCATATAAGTAAAGGCTGAGTTGGGTTATGCGACGAAGCAAGAATTGTTTCTCTTGGATTTTCCTGCCGTAAAGTAGCATACCAGCGTGCAGCATCCAACGTATTCTCCGTCCATTGGCTTTGACAAGGCGAACCGCCCGGTTCATGGCTCTGTCACTAAAGCGGGGTTTCCAAGCAGTTTTACCAAAGATGCCCTTAACCAGAAAGACCAGCCGCGAGATCTTGGAGTTCTCGCCTGCTGCTATTTGTCTGCTGAGATCGCGCAACATGAAAAGCGAGGGATAGATCGAGTGGATCTCAGTGGTCCCCTCAAAAATGGTAGTTACCCTAAAGTCCCTCATTCGCTTTTCATAGGGCTGCGTGGTCAAGTACCCTGAGCCTCCGGCTACCTGTAAAGCATCGTAGATGGTACTCCAAGCCCTGGTGGTGCCGAAAAGCTTACAGTGGGAACTCTCAATCGCCACGAGGGCTTTGGGATTCTCTGCGAGCAATCCTGCTGTGAAAGCAGTCATGGTCGACGCTACGTAGCTGTTGACTCTGGCCTGCACCAGCTTTTCTTGGATTAGTTCAAAACTGTTGATGGGAACTCCAAACTGAGTTCTGGTCGCAGACCGTTTCTCCATGTCCAGGAGAGATTGGCTCATGGCTCCGGCAGAGCCTGCGCAGAGTGCAAGTCTGCCATAGTTAAGGATACTCATGGCAATTTTGAAGCCGTCCCCAGGCTTGCCCAAGAGATTTTCCACCGGCACCGGCACATCCTTGAATTGTATAGCTGCCGTAGAACATGCTTTGAGCCCCATCTTGGGCATATCGCGGCCGATCTTTACCCCATCCCAGGAAGTCTCAACGATAAAGGCCCCCATGAAGCCGGGCTTTTCCGGGTCCAGTTGCGCGAAGACCGTGAGTCCACCGGCATAGTTTGCGTTTGTAATGTAAGTCTTCTGACCATTTAGAACATAGTGGCTGCCATCTTCAGATAGTATGGCGGTTGTCTGGATGTTCTTGGCGTCCGAGCCTATGTTGGGTTCAGTGAGAGCATATGAGAAAATCATCTCTCCTGCTGCAGCCGGGACGAGGTACTTCTTCCTTTGCTCCTCATTGCCAAAGATCACAATACCCTTACACCCGATTGAAAGATGCGCTAGAGAAATCAGGGCTAGGGCCAGATCCCGACTGGTTAGCTCTTCCACCACCTTGAGATACTGCCATAGATCCAATCCAACCCCGCCGTATGCTTGCGGGAGGTTCAGCCCAAAGAAGCCGATTTCCTTCAACTTTTCGAGAAGCTCCGGTGGGACATTTCTTTCTTCTTCCAGATAAAGGGCCGGGTATTCTTCAGTCAGCTCTCTATACTGGTTGATAATCTCCCTTGTTCTTTCGTCGTCGCCCAAATCTTTGAACGAGTGGAATTTCTTCATGTCAAAGGAGCCGAGGTAGATGTCTTTCAAAAAGGTGTCGGAGTTCATTCTTGATTCCTATTTGTTCACCATGGCAGGGCTAAAAGCAGTAATCTTCGGAAAACAGCGCATCGTCTCCATACTGCATGCTCTCTGTTGATTTGGTAAACATTACTCCAAAATCGCCAGTGCTCATGATAGGGGGAAGCTGTCGGAAATAACTGATCCTCCGCTGTGACCCGCCCACGGCTCACTGCCTCCCATGCGCCTTGTGCTTGCGCCTACAGGGTCAGACGTACTGAAGCAGAATACAGAGAATAGTTGTGGAAAGTATCCCCACGGGATAAAGGCTAGCCTGATTGAAAAGGTTGATAGCCTTGCTGGTATCGTTTTGGGACAGGAATCTCTTCAATGGAAGCAGGAGAAACAGTACCCCTGAGAGAACACCCCCAAGAACGTAGACTCCCTTCTGCTCAAGTGGAGAGACAAATACCACACCCAGGCCCAGCACGGAGCCGGCGATAAGTGCCACGATCATGGTGACGACTGCAATGCCGGGACCGTAAACCACCGGAATGGTCCTGGCTCCAAGACTTCTATCTTCTCGCACGTCCACGAGATCGTTCGGGATGTTTTGTCCACCCGCTTCCCAGAGAGCGATCCAGATGAATATGAGAACGACGAACGTTGGTGATGGTTGGGAGTTCACCGCAAAGATGGCAGCCAGGCCTCCCAGGTTTTTGACCACAGCGGCAATGAGTATCTTCCACTCGGTTAGCTGATAAAGTTTGCAATAGACTACCTCCAAGATTGCACCTATAACGAAGATCACGGCACAGACCGGATGTAACAGCGCGGCACCTACCAGGGCAACAATTCCCCAGAAAACTGTCCACGCGACTCCACCTACGAGAGAAATGAGTCCCTGGGCGAGAGGATGACGGACAGACGTGCAGTCGAGATCAAAACAAACAGGCTCCTCGGGGAGCTGTCCCAGCCTCTTCCGATCCAGCCGATGGTCGGTTACATCGTTCAGTGCATAGATGCAAGCGTATCCAGCAAAAACGGTAATCATTCCAATTAAAATCGTGGCAAGGGGCGGGAATTTCCCGAGACACAAGAGGGCCACCGCCATTGGAGTGGCCAGATCGATCAGCAAATGTGGCGTTCTGGACAGTGCCAGAAAGAGTTTCAGTTGCTCTGACTTGGCGAGAGTTTGCGGACTCATCTTGTTCTTGTCGTAATCCTTTCTTGCGGCGCCGGCAGAGGTTTATGCTAATGGGGGAAGGTCATTTTGGCTCCAAACCAACCGAGAACGGTAACCACGACTGGAAGTGTCAGGCTCAGCATGAGGTAGACAATCCTAGCTTCGCTGGGTTGCAACATGATTTCAGGCGAGCTGATTTTCCAGACGAAAACCACCAGGAGGAGGCTGATTAAGATCAAAGAACCAAACACTTTAATTGCTATTGTCTTCGTCCACTTGCTGGCGTAATTCAGCCACCAATTGTAAGGCCCGGTGAGCATGCCCACGGGTGTGGCCACCAGGTCAGCTATTAGAACGTGAAAGGCGCTGCTCTCAAAGCGTTCATTTCCTGTCGCCAGGAAGAGAAGATTCAAAATAGGAAATAGAATGGTGAAGGCGATGGGGAAGTGGACCGTCATGGGATGGGGATGGCGTCGCAGCATGGGAATCTTTTCAAGCACGGCCAGAAGGAAATCAGGGACATGTTCGTCCATCGGGTCCTTTTCCGGCTTCAGAATTCCAACCTGGGGGTATCTTGCAAAGACCTCCGTGTCATGCGGAGCCGCCTCGATATCTTCGGTAAGATCCAATCCCGATGTGTGCCGCAGCATGTGGACGCCTGATTTCCACATTTTGCTGCCGGAGACATCATACACCTTGCCATCGTAAGCAATGTATATCGGCTGACCGTCTTTACCGTTGAATTTGGTCAGTTCGTCGCGGCTGAATTCTTTTAGGTCTCGCTCCATAGCTCAATCCCCAATAACAGTGGCCATCTTCCCTGAAACAGATTCATTAGTGAATTTTAGCTCAAAATGATTTAACATATCCCATCCCAACCGCTGATGCAAGCTGTTACGTGGGAGGCTTATCGAACAAATGAATGGGGAAATCCAGGGATGCTGGAAAATATTTCAAGATGAATACCCCTTACGTTACCTGATTCCTCACTTTCTGAATTCTTCATCTCCCAAATCACTTCCGACGCCCGTACCAGTTGGCTAGCCATCCTGAATCACGGCCAAACAAGTAGGCCAGCAGCACGACTTGATTAATCAAGGTCGTTTTCCATACGCCCATTGTCAGCCAACGTCGCGCTGAAGTGATGACCGCAACGGGTGCTATGGCGACCAAGCCCAGCTTTTTGAGTCTTTTCATCAAAGCGAAGTCTTCCATGATGGGCATATCAGGAAAACCACCCAAAGACCAAAATAGACCTGCTCTCAAGAAGATTCCCTGGTCCCCGTACGGAAGTTGTAAGCGTTGGGATCGAAAGTTCGCCAGTTTTTCAACGATCCTGAGCCCGATGCCTTCGCCCTCGATACACAGTTCAAAAGCTCCAGCAACAGTACCTGATCTGGACAGCAACTCTAAAACATGGTGATCGAATCTCTCGGGCAAGCGAGTGTCACCATGGAGAAAAAGGAGGATCTCACCGCTTGCTGCTAGGGCTCCCGCATTGAGCTGCCCGGCTCGGCCCGCTGCCGTGGTGATCACCCGAATCCCAAAGCTCCTGGCCAGTGCTGCAGTAGCGTCTTGACTGCTGCCGTCGACAACGATGATCTCCACTCCACTACTGGCCATAACGCTCTGCAAAGTAGCAGCGAGTCTTTCCTCCTCGTTAAGGGTAGGAATGATGACGGAGATGTCCGGGCTACTGGATTCCCTTGGAGAAGTGGGGTGCTTGTCCCGTTTCGCACCATGATTTTGGAGATAGTCGCATTCCATCGGCCCAAAGATCACTACATCGAGTCCTCGTCAATAAACCACAGCGACTTCCTTGAGGGCTAAACTCAGGTGGCTCGAAGATGTACGACGATTGTCTTTTTGTGTCCCATTAGTTCTCGAGCGCGGATAAATCCCATAGGCGCTCAAATAAAGCTTCTCGTAACCAACCTAGCTGTAATCATGTTTGATTAGGAAAATGAAGGAGAACACAGACGTGGTTCAATCGCCGCGTCACCGGGTCTTCCTGTCGCCTCGTCGGGAAGGTTTGCGCCTGACCCTCAGGTGCCGATGGTTCCACCTCAGGTGAACCCCGTGCCCGCCGTACAGGTATAGCAGTGGTAAGAAACGGCAATCGGCTCCCCAGGTTGCGGGAGTTCCCGCAACTCGGTAATATGAGTTTTTTCCCTACCCAGGAAGAGCCCTCTGGCTTGATTGAAGTCACAATCATAAACATATCCGTCCCAGGACACTGATACCAGAGACCGGCACATAAGCCCTTCAACTGCACACGGATTAAAGCTCGAGGCAAGTTTCTGGAGGTACCTTTCCAGGTTTCCCGATCTCTCGAGCCATTGGCGAAACTTACCCAAGGGAACATTGGCGAAGGAAAACAGATTATTGAAAACTATCCCCCAGTTCTGTTTCAACACCTGGCAAAATCTCTTTTCAAGTTCCTCCTGAGACGACGGGAGAAAGGCCCCGGTGGGATTGGACACCAGATTGAGCTCCAAACCGGAGTCGGTCTGTCCATATCCCAGGGAATTAAGCTTTTGCAGAACTTCGATGGACTGCCGGAACACACCCCGTCCGCGCTGCGAATCTGCTTGAGCTTCATTGAGGGCCGGAAAAGAGGCGACCATGACTACCCTGTTTTTCCTACAAACGTGTATCAAGTGATCTCGCTCAGTATTGGCCAGGGAGGTTAGATTTGAGCGGAGCATGAGCCTCGGGGTAAGACGAGCCAGTCTCTCAATCAGACTGACCAAATTGGGATTCATCTCCGGCGCACCGCCGGTGATGTCTATGACTGCAAACCGAAACCGCTGAGCGAAGCTCACAACATGGTCCGCAGTTTCGCCGTTCATTACTTCCTTGCGATTCGGTCCTGCTTCGAAGTGGCAGTGACGGCATGTTTGGTTACAGAGCAATCCCACATTGACTTGTAACGTGGTCGTCTTATCCCGTCGCAAATCTATGCCATGCTTCGCCAGGGTCTGTCGAAAGGGCTCAGCTGGGAGCTTCCTGTCGGAGATTTTCTCGGAAGTGTCCAAGATTTGCACACTCTGCATTGTTTGTCCTTTTGCCCGCTGCTGTATTTGCCTTATCGATATTCGGAGCCTTCGGCGGCTCGATCTTCTTCGTTATTCATGAGAGCATCATATTGTTTGCAGAGAAGAACGGCAGCCTTGGAACCACAGAAAAGACTTCATGATCCGTACCTAATCAAAATGCAATCTATTTAGTGCTCTCCGTAGTATCAGATGGCGACACTTCACCCTCACATCGATAGTTTCTGCGCTATGTTACGCATCTGGACGCCGTGAACCAGCGAGGCTCCTCCCCTGATCGCCGTTGCCACGTGGACCGCTTCGGTCATCTCGCTCAAATTGGAACCCTTTTCCAGACAAGCCTGGGTATAGGCATCGATACAGTATGGACATTGAATGGTGTGGGCTACGGCGAGGGCGATGAGAGCCTTTTCTCTTCCCGTGAGTTCACCCCCAGCAAATACTGCTGTGTAGTAGTCAAAGAACTTCTTGGCGAGTTCCGGCACTTCCTCGCCAATATCCTCGAACTTGGCTAGATCCTGGGGGTGGTAGTACGTTTCCATCCTCACATCCTCCTCATTCAACCAGTTCAGCTCTGCAACGCTTTATCATGTTGCCAATTCTTGTTCGCCAAGCGCTTTTAACAAATTCCGCCCGGCATAACTTACTGCGAGGAATATCTATACCTCTCTCTCCATTTTTTCCACCTTGGCCAGCCGCCGCAAATGTCTCTTTTCACCGGTAAAGCGAGCGAAGAGAAAGGCGAACACGAGTTCTCTGGCGAGTTCCTCCCCTATAACCCTAGCCCCCAGACATAAGACATTGATATCATCGTGCTCCACGCCCTGGCGGGCGGAATAGGTATCATGGCAGAGACCTGCCCGGATACCGGCCATTTTATTGGCTGCAACACAGGCCCCCACCCCGCTGCCGCAAATAAGGACCCCCCTTTCTGCCTTTCCTTCTCGCAGGGCGTCACCAACGGCTCTTGCGGAATCCGGATAGTCCACCGGTTCCTCGCTGTGCGTACCGAGATCCACCACCAGAAAT
>CP070692.1:1385532-1404398 GCA_020353215.1 Deltaproteobacteria bacterium | reverse complement strand
GTAGTTTGCCCTGATGTTGAAATGAAAATGGGTTCCTGGTGTCTCTTCTGTCGTTCCAAAGCTCACGGTCTGGTCACTTCAAGCCCAGCTGTGGCCGGGGGAAGGCACCCCCTCCCTGTTCCCGTTCCTGCCGAACTGGGCCAGGGGCTCCCCCAACCACAGCCGGGGAAGTGGCACAGACCTTCCGCAGTCACCCTGAAGAGAAACCAGAAAAACCATAGGGGGAGGCTGCGAAACAACGAGCATCTGAGCGACCTGCCTTTACTATCTCAGCCCCGCTAGTCCATGCATGAAGATTTGGGTTTTTGTTAAAAGGAACATTGCCATAAAATGGCGCGAATTGCTCGTTGTGGAGCAGCCTTCCCCTATGCCGGGGTAGCCAGATGACATTTCTGGGGGAAAGTCCTGACTCAAAGCCGCTTGACTATGCCGACGCTATAGCTAGTGTCCAGCCGGGAACTCACCGTTTCCCCGGCCTGGTGGCCTGGATGAACTCAGTCTAGTCGGAGAGCATGAAGGGGAGAGCGCCAAGGTCAGGTTGGTTCATAGACCAAAGCCGTCCCGACCCCAGGATGGATCATTGACTTCTCGGCTCAAGTAGGTGTGGAAAGAGTCAACGCTGGAGGTGCTGAAGATATGAAGGCATTCCTGTTGGTTGGAATTAGTGTGCTGATGGGCATGAGCTTGACGTTGGTGGCCGCCGAAGATAGTGTGGCGACACGCAAGCCGGTTCTGGTCTGCTCGACAACACAGATAGCCGATTTTACCCGCGAGATCGTGGGTGACCAGTGTGTGGTCAAATCCATTCTTGCGCCGGGGGCCGACCCTCACACCTATATGCCAACTCCTCAGGACGCGAAAATTGTTCTGGGTGCAGATCTATGCCTGCAAAATGGGTTGCATCTTGAAGGTAAGAACTGGATGGGAACGCTCGCACGCGACGCCAACAAACCTCTGGTTACCTGTACCAAGGGCATCAAACCCATCGAACTCGAAGCCGAAGGGGAAAAAATCGCCGACCCCCATGCCTGGTTCTCCGCTCGCAACGTTGCAGTATATGTGAATAATATTTTGCGGGCTGTATCCAGGCTTGATCCTTCTGAACAGGGGCGGTATGCGGCGAGGGCCAAGTTGTATCTGCAACAGCTCCGGGTGCTTGACGTCTGGGTCCGGGAACAAGTCAACCGAATTTCGCCCCAGCGACGCATTCTGGTTACCAGCCACGATGCCTTTAATTACTTCTGCCAGGAATACAAGTTCAACAGTCAGTACAATTACCTCAGTCTCGCACCAGTTGGCTGGTCCACGGGCAGTGAGGTGGGCGCGGGCATGACACCCAGACGGCGAAAAAAAGTCATTGATTCCATTCGTAATTACGGAGCGCCCGCGGTGTTCGTGGAGACAAGTGTCAACCCCAAGCTGATCCGGGAGATCGCAAAGGAGGCCGGAATCGACGTCGGGGGCAAACTCTATTCCGACTCCATGGGTGAGAGTGGAACAGCCGGCGAAACCTACATAGGTATGATGCGTGAGAATGTGCTCACCATCGTCACTGCCCTGAAAATAGGGGTTAAGGAAGGAAAACAGGAGTAGCAAGCGTGCGTATTATGCTGGCAGGACTGATCTGGATCGTATTCGTGGGTGGTCTCGCCCTCTATACCCACCGTCAGGGGGTGACTCCGGTTGCAACCGAGACTCCAGGGGAACTGCGAATGGCTGAGGGGCAGTATGAATTGGAGATTACGACGACTTTCACTGTGGAACCAGATCCGTTTGCACTGCAGTCGGATGAAGGGGAGAAACCAGCCGGACTGCTAGTACGGTTGGGTGACCGGGAAGTCCTGAGAAAAACTGATCGCTTGGAAGCCGGGATTCCTATTCGAGTGGCACCGCTATTCGGCCTCGTGGAGGGCACCAACGAAATATATCTGGAGGCAAGTCCACCGCTGGACCATATAGGAAAGATCAACGGCGTGCGTGTACAGATACAGCGCGATGGCCAGGCGATTGTGGAACAGACCTTCTGGTCACTGCCGGGAGGGAAGGTGGCGGACACGTTGCGGTTTTCTCTCGCTGCCGTTAACCAGAAGGAGAGCCAGGATGGCCACAAGTGATTCCAATGCAACTGTGACCATTGAGGTGGAGAATCTCACTGTCAGTTACGGTCCAAAGCCAGCCCTGCTGGATCTCACCCTCTCCATTGAGCAGGGACTTCTGGTGGGAGTCATCGGGCCCAATGGTGCAGGCAAGTCCACTCTTGTCAAGGCCATATTAGGCTTTGTAAAACGGGACGTGGGGTCGGTACGAATTCTGGGGGTTCCGGCAGAGAAAGCCAAGGGGCTTGTCGCCTACGTGCCCCAGCGAGGTGCAGTAGACTGGGACTTTCCGGTGAGAGTAAAGGAAGTTGCCATGATGGGCCGCTACGGGAATATTCCATGGTATCGCGAGCCTGGCGAAGAAGACCAGCGGATCGTTGCTCAAGCCCTGGAGATGGTTCGTATGAGTGATTTCCGTGACCGACAGATTGGTCAGTTGTCCGGTGGTCAGCAGCAGAGGGTATTCATGGCGCGAGCGCTCGCGCAAGGGGCCGAGATTCTCCTTCTGGATGAGCCTTTTGCCGGTGTGGACGCGGCCACAGAGCGAGCGATCTTGGACGTACTCGAACGAGTTAAAGCCGCCGGACGAACGCTGGTGGTGGTTCATCACGATTTGGCAACTGCCGCGGAATATTTCGATCGCCTCGTATTGATCAAACAGAGATTGTACGCGTATGGTCCGCCGAAAACGGTACTGAGGGAGGATCTGCTGAGCGAGGTATACGAGGGGAAACTTCGTGTATTCTCAGACCTGGCGAATGGGGAGGGTTGAAAGAGATGGACTCGCTTGCCATGCTGTTCTGGGCTCCACTAACGGAAACATTTTTCCAGAAGGCATTAGTCGGCGGCTGTACAGTTGCACTGGTTTGCGGCGTGGTTGGCTGTCTCGTGGTGCTACGGCGGATGGCGTTTCTGGGTGATGCCCTTTCTCATGCCATGATTGCAGGGGTGGCGGGAGGGTACTTGTTCATGAAGTTGTTGTTCGGCGTGGAGGCCCACGCACCCTCTATGCTCCTCGGCTCCTTAATTGCCGCTGTACTCACAGTCACCCTGATCAGCTTTGTATCACGAGTATCCCGGATCAAGGAGGACACGGCCATCGGTATCATGTACACAGGGATCTTCGCTGGTGGGGTTGTTCTGGTATCCATCTTTCGCAATTATATTCACATTGATCTCATGCACTTCATCATGGGTGACGTGCTTGGCGTAGCCGACGCGGATCTGTGGGCATCCGCGATAGTGGCTGCGCTGGTGCTCTCGGCAATAGTCATGTTTTTCCGCCACTTTCAGCTCACCAGCTTCGATCCGGTCATGGCTGTTTCAATCGGTATGCCCGTGGTTTTGATCGACTACGCCTTGACCACTTGCGTCTCCCTGGTCGTTGTCGCCGCGGTCAGCATGGTGGGCGTGATTCTTGTTGTGGGGCTGCTCATCACGCCCGCTGCGACCGCTTACCTGCTGAGCGATCGACTGGAGAATATGATGCTCCTGGCAGCACTGTTTGGAGTAACCAGTGTGATCGGGGGGCTCTATCTCTGCATTTGGCTGGACTCATCCGGGGGTGGCGCCATCATGCTCTTCTGCACGCTTCAGTTCCTGGTGGTCCTGGTGGTTGCCCCTCGCTACGGACTTTTGGCTCGCTGGCTACGTATCCGTCGAATGTTACCGCAACAGCTGGTTGAAGATATCTTGGGCACAGTGCTCCGCCATGGAGAAAGGCCCGTGAGTGCAGCGGAGATTGAAGGTCATGTCCAGGATTCTAAGGGAATTCAACGCGCTGTGCGTTCTCTCGTCTCCCAGGGCCTTCTCCGAGTAAGCAAAGCCGGGGTGTTACTCACTGAAGTAGGTCGAGCTGAGGCCCTTCGAATTCTTCGGGCCCACCGCTTATGGGAGACCTACCTACTCCATGTGGGTACACCGGAGGCCGAGATCCATCCGCGAGCGCACGCCCTCGAACACATGCACGATTCCAGTGCGGTTGCCTACTTGGATGACCTCCTGGGACATCCTGTCAAGGATCCGCATGGGCAGGAGATTCCGGAAGACGTGGACTGTAGAACGGCCCGTGACTTGGTGGCGCTGAGTCTATTGCGGAAGGGCAGGAGAGCCTTGGTCCAGCAAGTTACCGGGGCTGCCGCCGCTGCCGGGCTGAAACCCGGCGAGAGGATCACAATGGCAGAACGCAGAGATCAGGGAAAGACCTGGGTTACAGTGCGAGAGGACGGCCAGGAGATTTCTCTTGATCACGAAGCAGCGGATGGAGTCCTCGTAACGTGTGAATGAACAGAATCAGCTAGCGCGGTTTCCCTTTTTCAGTATTTTCGCTACAATTGCGTTCACGGTGAACAACGGGGGGGGTGCGATTGGCCTAGGCAGAGAGCAGAATATTGCAGGGCGGGTTCCAACCCCAGCCACAAGAGCACCCAGAGGAACCTTTGCAATTCTTGGCCGATAATTATTAATGAGAGCATACTATTGTTTGCAAAGAACAACGGCAGCCATGGAACCACAGAAAAGACTTCATGATCCGTACCTGATCAAAAAGCAGACTATTTAGTGCTCTCCGTAGAAATTCGGAACTGCGGAACAAGGTTTCATGAGTGAACGACGTGTCCCAGTTACAATGCGGGCCGCGGTATGGGCTGGTGGCTCTCAGGTCAAGGTGGAGACCGTACCGGTTCCGAAAACCGGCTCCGGTGAACTGCTTGTTCAGGTCGAGGCTTGTGGCCTGTGCCCGACTGACATCAAGAAGATCGATATGAGTCTGGCAGAGCCACCGATAATCCTCGGCCATGAGATGGCGGGCGTGGTGGTCGGCGCAGGCAAGGGCGCAGAGGAGTTTCTCGACAAACGGGTCGCAGTTTATCACCACATGCCGTGTCTCCAGTGTCGGCTCTGCGAACTCGGGCGCTACAGCCAGTGTGCGGGTTACAAGAAGACCGGCACGACAGCCGGATTTTCTCCTGCGGGAGGAGGCTGGGCCGAGTACGTGAAGGTTTCGTCGTGGATTGTAACCGGTGGCGGGGTGGTGGAGATTCCTCAGTGTTTGCCGGTCAAGGTGGCGATTCTCATGGAACCGCTCAACACCTGTCTCAAGTGTTTAGAAGTACTTCCCAGCGCAAAGGGGAGGATCGTCATTCTAGGCCAAGGACCGGTGGGACTAATGCTGACTGCTTTAGCCCGCAGAGACGGCTGGGAGGTGGTTACGGTTGAACCGTTGCCTGACAGGCGGGAGATATCCAGCAGGTTAGGGGCAAAAACTGTTCTTCGCCCGGGTAAAGGGTTGACCGAGAGACTCAGACAGGCGGCAGAACCACTGGGCCCTGACGCTGCCATCGCTGCCACTGAGTCGGAGGAAACCATCAATGCTACTCTGAGGGCTCTAAGGCCAGGCGGCACGTTGGTACTTTTTGCACACACGAGGCCAGGACAGGAATTGACAATCGATGCCGGTCAAATCGGAGTCCTTGAAAAACAGGTGGTCGGAAGCTATTCCTCCTCCATCGAACTCAACTCCAGGGTCATGGAAATCCTCCTAGACGAGAGTCTGCCCTGGGAGGAATTTGTCACTCACGTCTTTCCACTGAGTGAAATCAGTGGCGCCTTGGCTCTGGCAAAAAACCCGGGTGGGGGTTCCTTGAAAGTTGCAGTGGCTCCCAACCCTGATAACGTGACCGAGGTTTTCGGAAAGTCAGGGGAGACAAATAAGCATGACTGAAGGTGTGCCTGAAACAATGTCGGCTTGCGTACTACACGGTAAGGAAGACGCCCGTTTGGAAAAGGTGCCGGTTCCCAAACCGAAGGACGGCGAACTCCTTGTCCGGGTCGAAGCGGCTCTGACCTGCGGCACAGATTTGAAGGTCTTCCTCAGGGGCTATCATGAGCGGATGATCAAGCCACCGGCAGTCTTCGGCCATGAATTCGCCGGGAAGGTCGTGGTCAGCGAAAACGAAAGGTTTCCGAAGGGGACCCGGATAGTAGCGGCCAATTCAGCTCCCTGCAGAAAGTGCTATTTCTGCAAACTGGAAAAGCCAAATCTCTGCAGGGATCTGCTATTTGTTAACGGGGCATACGCGGAATATATTCTCATTCCCGCACGAATAGTCGACAACAACTGTCTAACCATCCCTGTCGATCTACCAGGATCCAAAGCGGCGCTTGTAGAGCCTCTGGCCTGCGCAATCAAAGGCGTGGAAGACGTTGCGGTTGGGAGAGGAGAAAAGGTTCTAGTAATCGGTGCCGGGCCTCTGGGCCTCATGCTGGCGAGGCTTTCTGTACTGACTGGGGCGGAAGTTACTTCTGTGGATGACCAACCCGACCGGATCGCCGTAGCCCGTGAACTCGGGGTGACCAATATGGTTGCCGAGCGGCTCACTCCTGAGCTGGTGAATCACCTCCGGGCCGAACTCACACCTCATAAGCTCGGATTCGATTGTGTGATCGAGGCCGTGGGTAAGCCGGGAACCTGGAATCAGGCTGTGGAGTTGGTGAGGCCGGGGGGCAGAGTGAATCTCTTCGGCGGTTGTCCCCGGGGCACTGAGCTGCGTGTCGATACAACCAGGCTTCATTATGACGAGATCAGCATATACGCCTCTTTCCATCACACCCCACAGACGGTGAGGAAAGCTTTAGAATTCGTGGCCAACTCTGAGATTCCTGCGTTCACTCTGGTCAGGGAGGGAAGGTCCCTGTTCGATTTGCCAGAGGTTCTCCAGGAGATGCGCAAAGGGTCCGCTTCTCCAAAGACGGCAATCTTTCCCCAGCTCCCAGGCGGAGTCCGTCTTTCAGTCGACGAACTTGAGCAGTTCTTCGGAGATTCACGGGAGCTCAGATCGCGGTAGCCAACGATCGTCTCGCCAACCCTGAATCCTCCAGCAAACAATCATGGTACCTTGGAAATTCTTCCGAAATTTTGGATGAAGTAGGTGAGGGCTTTCTGGTAGAAGCGCATGACCCTTCGCGGGTAATCATAGCTGCCACTGCCGGTCCCATTGTAGGCCAGCAAGGCCATGTACCTGTTACCGTGTTGCTTCATATGCAGCATATGCAGATAGTGGGCTGCAAAAAAAATCTGGGTCTTTGGATGGGTTCTGAGATCTGCGGGTAGCTCTTCCGGGGCGTGGGGAACGCCGCTGCTCCTCATGTCCTGGTAGATATTGCGAGCCGTGGATCTCAGAATCTGAAACATTCCCTGGGCAGGGTCGGGATGAGCTCGCTTCATGCGATCTAGGTCCCCTAACATGTTGCGGAAGTAGGTCTCAAAATTCCCCACGGCGAAGAGGAGAAAAGGATCGAGACCATAGTAAGTGGCCGCTTCGTAAATCCAACGGGTGTAAATTCGAGCCCGCCTAGTCGCCATGGGCAACCGACTACGGTTGTAGTAACCGTGCTGATACTGGTTCCGCATGTAGGGAGCCATTATGGCGGTAAATACCTGCTTTGTGGGAAGCGGCGAGATTTCTTCCGGAAGAGGACGGGGGATGTTCCAGAAATTCTGCACCAAAAAGGCGTCGGCAAACTCCGGGTGCGCAGTCATAAACGCAGTTCTCCCTTGGTGGTCTACATTGACATCCAGGATAAACCGGATACAGCGTTTCAGTCGGCGGCTGTACCAGGGGAGGTCGAGTTCCTGAAGGCGAGTCACCAACTCGGCGGCGTTGGCCGGATTGGCATAACACCCGCATTGGATGTCAAAAACAGCCGACTGCCGACTATTGTGGGCGCGGGCAGGAACGGACAGACAAATGAGCAAAGCAAACACCAAGACAGAGGATTTCCAGACCTTGGTTACCTGGGAGCAGGCCACCACTCGATTCAGTGTTGGCTTGTACTGTCTCACTGCGGCTCTACTTTCAGCGTCTCGTGGTGATTGATCTTTGGACTCTAGGGACAATCTGTCGAGGGTACTGACTCAAAATGCAAGTTGAGTACCAATTATCCGCGATGGACTACCAACTCATGAGATAGTACTGCAATTGATCTGGGTCGACGCACTCCTCAGGTACTACCTTTCCCCGCACAGATATTCCCGCCAGGTGGACAGTATTGGGATCACCCGAAACCAAGGGATGCCACCACTCCAGCAACTCTCCCAGAGCCAATCTGCGGTAGGCACAAGTGGTTGGCAACCACTGGAGTCGTTCGGCTTTGGCGGGAGTCAATTCGAGGCAGTGCGGAACCAGACGCAACCGCTGTTCGTACCTGGTACAGCGACAGTAGTCATCAAGGAGACGACAGGCCACATTCGTATAGTGTATTTCCCCAGTATCCTCGTACTGAAGCTTGTACACGCAGCAACGTCCGCAGCAGTCACACAGTGCTTCCCACTCCTCCGGGGTCATCTCATGGAGGGACTTGGTTTGCCAGAATGGCTGCCGGTCTGAAGCCAAGCATACCTCCTTAATCCATCACTCCATTTCTTCCCAATCCTTAATTGAAGGGGAATCTTTACCGCTAGAACCGATACCCATAACGTATGCCTAGCGTATCCAACCCTTCGTTGGGATCAGCCAAGTAAGCGTTGGAGATGTGGTCAAACATAATGGACACGCTGTGATGTTTACTGAGCGCGTATCCAAGCTCGATGACTATACGGAAAAGAAGGCGTGAACCGAGCGATTTCTTGTCCGGGTCACTTGTGTCTAGCTTGCCGTTATGTAAGGCGAGGCCGGCACCAAGATCGAAGAACAATGCAGATGTCGCCCAGAGTTCCCAGAGTAGACCTCCATAGAGCTTGCTCGTATCTCCATTAAGATTTAGGGTCAGACCTAGGTTGGGGCGTACGGTGCCGGTGAGCAGAGAAAAGCTTGGACGACTGAAAATGAGTTCACCGTTGAGATCAATGCCATCTTCTTTCTGCGTTCCGCTCCACAGACCGTCCACATCATGGGCCAAGACGCCGGTGCGTATCTCATGAACCAACCCCGCTTTTTTTTTCTTTTTCGGGGTCTGCTCCTCTCCGGACGCTGGTATCGCTAACAACAGGCCCGAAATTAGCAGGGTCACAAAAACCGTTATTTTCCTCATTGTTGGACTCTCGTGATCGGACTCGTGATGGATTTTAAAGATAGCCGGGCAACCTAGTCCACGATCAATTCAAACCAATACCTTGCTGGCTCGGCGCCCTTTCCCCCTTGCCCATGAAGCTGATAGGTCTTCTCGCCAACACGGTACTCATTTCCGATTTTCTCCTGGAGCCAACCACCCAGCTGGTTGGCTTTCCAACGTTCCAGCTCTTCAATCTTCTCTTCATATTCGACCACACACCCAGAAACGGACAAATGAGGCCTGAAATAGTCAGGTATAGGGCCAAGGGGTGGTGTCTGGAAGAGCGGCTCAAATGCGAGTCTGCCGATTTCCAGCAACTCGCCTGGGGTAAGAGGGGTACACCATTTGCCACCCCAGTCAGCGAGTAGCAGCTTCGCTATGGTCTCAGGCTCTGTTGCGCTATTCGCCGACCTCACCTCTCTGGACTGATCTGGATTCCCACCACTTCTCTGCAAGTCCTTGCAGTGGTCCTCAGGCAGCGTCCTTTTACTCATCGACTCCTCCAAGAGGATGTACCCTAGCCCGGATGTGTTGTGAATTGCTGTGGCGAGACCTTGGAGATGGGCTCGCCACCGGGACAGATGTTCACTGCCTAGCCCTCGACATCGTGCTCGAGAATAGTCACAGTAGGAGGCTAGCCAATTTCTGTTCTCTGAAATTGGTGTCTTTCTTTGAAAACCATACCCATGTCCCTTTCAGAAGTCACCAACCAGCAGTGATACGAGCCCGGCCCGCATTGCTTGCGAGACGATTCTGCAACTTCTTTTCATCACCCAGACGGTCCAACCGACCACCTACGCGAGTCAACTTACTGACGACTACCACCCAGTAGGGATATCAACCGGTCAGGATAGTCGGTGATGATGCCGTCCACACCGAGTGAAAGTAATCGTTGCATATCCTGGACCGCATTGATGGTCCAAGCGTGAACTCTTAGATTCAGCCTATGAGCAGCGTCCACAAACCTCTTGGTGAGCAGATGAATCCCACCGCGATATTCCGGCACTTGCAAAGCATGGTAGACTGGCGTGTGTGCCGAACCGAGAAAGAGAAGGTTCATGAGGAAGAAGTACGACACTTCCATCACACAGGCAGAGGTGGCGACTTCCGGGCACTCTCTTCTGAACTCCCCAATGGCTTTCCAATTGAACGAAGCGACCAATACCTTGTCCGCCATGCCGAAAGTGCGGATGGTGTCACACAGAACCACTGCCAATGGGGGTTCCACCTGCTTGATATCGATATTGATCCGCATGTTCGGGAAGGCGGTAAACACTTCCTGAAGCGTTGGAACCGAGATCCCTCGTCCCCGAAAAGGGAAGGTTTCACCTCCATCAGGCGTCCAAGTATATCCGGCATCTAACTCCTTTAAGGTCTGCACGGTGAAATCATTTATGGAACCTGTACCGTCCGTGGTGCGGTCGACAGTGCTGTCATGCATCAATACCAGAGCGGAGTCAGCCGTGCTGTAAATTTCCGTTTCCAGTACATCCACTCCCATCTCTGCGCTGCGCTCGAACGCATATATGGTGTTTTCAGGCCAGAGTCCAGCCCCGCCCCGATGAGCAATCACCAGGGGATTGCCCTGATCCGGGGCAAAATATGAATGCTCAACTACCGACCGGAAAAACAATATCCCCCCCCAAAGGTGGCGATGAAACCATCTTATGCCAATATTTGCTGAAATCGTTTATTACGGGCCGCCAGCGAAGGATTCGCCTGGGGTCTAAAGATCCGCCCCCGACCTGGCTTCGGCCATCGGGAGGGACTACCGCGGGCCAGCCAGGCAATACCTCGGGCAGTCGCCTCGGTCTCAGCGGAGCGATAAACAGGTCGTTGTGTTAGGTCAGCCAGTCGTTGGCACAAACCGTTCAGCCGCGCCAGGCCACCGCTTATTTCGAGTCGGCCGACGACCAAGCCGGCACGAACCATGGTCTCGAGATTGGCTCCTAACATGAACAGGATGCTTTCTACCACGGCCACCGCTCTTTGCCACGGCTCACCGTCACCAACGAGTTTGGGAGCCGGGCCTGGTTTCCACCAAGGCGATCCCAGACCACCGATGGAATTAATAAACAGAGGAGGTTCTCCTTCTCGACACAGCCAAGCCGAGAGTTTCTCGGTAATATGTGGCAGATCCCACTGGGTGGCCGCCCAATCCAACGCGGAGCCGGCGCCGTTAACTGTGCCTTCGATTACGTACTCAGCCCGATCCTCACTACTTCGGGCAAGGCCGGTTAACAGGGCAGGCTGGTGCACCGGTGTGGTACCTGTCGAAAGCAGAATAAAAGCCCCTGTACCTAAATTGACCATGGCCGTGTCGCGGCGAGGTCGGCCCAAACCATAGATGGCCGAAGTTTGGTCCCCATTGACCGCTGTGAGGGGGATGGCTGCTGTTTTCATGAGACCATAATTGTGGCTGACTGGCCGACAGTGGGGAAGCGTTTCCTGGGGTACACCGAATAGATCCAACAGCCAAGGGTCCCAATCACGTGTGGCAAGGTTCCATAACTGGGTTCGTGAAGCATTGGCGTGATCCACTACATGTGGCCGCCCTCTCAGTAAATGAAACAGGAGGAAACTGGCCAAGGGCCCGAGGGCCAAATAGCCTTTCCTATGCGCGCGGCTCACTTCTGGCACCTGCTCTAGTAACCAACGCAACTTGCTGGCTCCGTAATGTGGGGAAAGCGGCAGGCCCGTCTTTTCTTTGATTCTACCGGCTTGAGTACTAAATCTGCCCAACCACCGTTCGGCACGACGATCCTGCCAGCTTAGCAGGGGACACAGTGGTTGACCTGTACGTTTATCCCATGCCAACACGCTGGAACGTTGTGAGGCGAAACCGGCACTGGACAAACCAAGGCGCCGAACGGTAGCGTCAGCCAATACTCTACTCACTACTTCCTGAACAGACGCCAATATTTCATCTGGTTCTTGCTCGACCAGGGCTGACCCGCGACGGTTCAAAGCGATGCTACAAGCGGCCGAGGCTCGAACGTTGCCTTGCTCATCCAAGGCCAAGGCCTTGGTGTTCAGAGTGCCTTGGTCAATCACTAAAGTAAGCATTTGCTGAACAATCCAACAACTAAGAGTCTGAAGCCCGTCAGTCCCTATCTCAAATACGTCCTAGCTCCGACATATCTGGTGCTGAAATACCTGTTTGAAAGTGAGTCGGTACGTATTCTCTTACCTCTTCCCGGGGCATGAACGAACCGATTACGTCCGGCATATACACCCACATGAGAGACCCGACCAGGACCCGAGGTGGCAAAAAACACCAGATCTCCTCTTAAGAGCTGGCTTTTGTTGACCGGTGTGCCGGTCGAGAATTGCTCTCTCGAGGACCGGGGCAGATTGAGTCCATTAAGCTGGTACACGGCCATGGTCAGACCACTGCAATCAAAGCCCGCATTTGCTGCAGAGCCTCCCCAACGGTAGGGAACACCGATGAAACTCCTCGCTGTCTTCACAATCTCTTTTCGAAGATATGTACTGCCGTACTTCCGTCCTTTTTGGGCCGCGTAATCCTCGGGACGAATTATGTAGTATTCTTCTATGATCCCGGCTGCGCGAAGAGTTTCTGCTTTTCTTTGGGCAATTTCTCTTGAGGGGAAGTCACCGAAACGAACTTTGTAGAGGCCTGTCGGGTGAACGAAATAGTAAGCATGCACCCCCTGACTCTCTAAGGATTGGGTAAGTCGGACAGCATTGTCCAGAATCGAGAAGGCGCCTAATTGAATGGAATAGCCCGTAGAAGCGAGGTCGCTTTCCAGCTCCGCTGGTGGTGGACTTGGAGAGACGAGAGCTGTGCCGCCACAGCCGAAGACACAGAGTAGTAGTGCCGAGAACACCAAAATGAGACCCGATTTCGAACGGAGCCTTGTTATCCGTTTGGCCGCGTCCATCTTCTCCTCCGCATCATAGCAGGGCCTGATTTCGAGATACGGTCTCATATCATCCGATCATGCCTCGGGCGGACTACACAAACCTCCGACTCCTTTATCCCTCCAGTATAAGACTACGAGGGAGATGATTCAGGATGATCCATTGCCGATTCCAACGAGAGGTAGAACTCTTTCTCCACTGACTTCACGTCCATCATCCTTCTGGGATCAAGGTATATCTTATAAATGAGGTCATCTGGATTCGCTGGTCTGTCAAGCAGCTTCTGCTCGAGCAGGGACAAGGCTTCAATGGACTTGTCACAGACGGGATACCCCTTGTCGTCGCGAGTGATGACCGAGTTGAAGGACACCTCGGAGATATTATTGATATCCACGAGCTTGATATCTCCAGAACGAGTGAGTAGGAGGTTCCCTACGCCTGCAAGATCCGGGACATGGCCCGCATCCAGAATCATTCTCTTGACTTTTTCTACGAACACCTCAGCCTTTGTCTTGACCATATTGAGCCACTGTTCTGCGGTCAACGCTGATTTTTCGGCTTTTTCCAAGACAAGCCGATGGAATATAGACATCAGCAAGTCGTCATCCAGATGCACCCAAGGATCCAGAACCACGCCTTTCACGTATTCCTGCAGCCCGCAAAGGAGAAGTTCACGTCGCCCATTCATGAAGTAATCCACCAGGAATTCATCAGACCTGGCAAAATTGTCAGGACCCAAGTACGTTTCAATGATCTTCACTCTACTAACCTCGTCCCGCGCCTCTGCTAAGCTCCCGAACCTCGTTCTAAATATCCGCAACATCTTCAGTGGTTCAGCCCTAGGGTACCACTTCGACCCATCAATGACGATACCCCTAGCTTCATTCTCCACCGCCTCCGGGCTCAGCACCTCCATGATGTGAGATCGCAATCCAGCACGATAATGCCGCCTGAAAACATAAATTCCCGGGTCTCTGATGAAATTCAGCTCCAAAACATCCTCTTGACTCAGGTGCGGCTTTTCTCTGATATCCCCGAACATCATCGACATCCGTTACTGTTTTTGATCACGATCAACCCCCAAAAACCTGGTTCAGAACATTTGCGGTCTCCTGCAGGGAGTTTCAATTGCACGTTGTGGAGTAGCTTTTCCTGTTGAGACAAAGGCAGTCCCTTCCGTTCAGAATTTTTGGGGAGACTACCGTCCGTGATCCAATTGCCTAGCAGGCAGGCTCTGGGCGCATTACCCGGGGAGCAAGACAGTGGACCCAGTGGTCCTTCGATTTTCAAGATCGCGATGGGCCTGAGCTGCCTCTTCCAGGGGGTACCTCTGTTTAATGTCAATTCTGACCGCGCCGATCTCCACCACCTCGAACAAATCCCGAGCGTGGGCTAGAAGATCTTGCCTCTCGGAGGTGTAGGTCATCAGGCTGGGTCGAGTCAGGAACAGAGAACCCTTGACGGAGAGAACGGAGAGATCGAGCGGGGGAACGGAACCGGAGGCCTGACCGAAAGAGACCATCGTGCCCATGGGTCGAAGACAGTCGAGTGACTTGGTAAACGTAGCTTGGCCGACAGAGTCATAGACCACATCAACTCCACGTCCTTGAGTGATTTCCGCCACATTGGCGACGAAATCCTCCTCTGTATAGAGGATGGGGTGGTCGCACCCGTAGGCCCGGATGAGGTCTACCTTTTCCCGAGAGCCCACCGTACCGATTACCGTGGCACCAATATGCTTGGCCCACTGGCAGACAATCAAGCCTACGCCCCCGGCCGCTGCATGAATCAAAATGCTGTCACCCTCTTTCACCTTATGGCAGCCACGCAAAAGGTAGCGTGCGGTCATCCCTTTCAGCATCATGGCTGCACCCTGGTGGGTCGAAATGTACTCGGGAAGCAGCACCAATCGATGGGCAGGAATGAGTCGGACTTCTGCGTAGGCGCCGGGTGGTAGCCCGGCATAAGCCACGCGGTCGTCTACTCGGACTTCACTTACTCCCTCGCCCACCGCCTCGACAATGCCCGCGCCCTCCATCCCAGGTGTGGCTGGCAGCGAAGGCAGTGGATAAAGGCCGGTACGATGGTAAACATCAATGAAGTTTAGGCCGATGGCCTCTTGGCGGAGCAAAACCTCACCCGGTCCCGGCTGACCGGGATCATACTCCTCCCAACGCAATACCTCTGGTCCACCTGTTTCATGCATTATGATGGCTTTCGACATGTCATTTTCCCCTATTTCGCGACCACTCGGCATGGTGCACCGCTGAAATCTTTGAACGGCATTGGCAGCACGACCAGTTCACACTCATGGTCCTTTATCAGGATGAGATTCTTCACCGATTCCAGGAGTACGATTCCCGCCCCAAGCAGAGTTTTGTGGATCTCCTGGCCCGGATCGTCAAGGGGACTGGGAGAAGGTGTGTCCATTCCTAGCAGTCTTATTTTCAGCGAGACAAAATACTCGGCAGCCTCCAGAGTCAGGCAGGGAAATCCCTCATAGAAGTGGCCTGATTTGAAGTTCCTGTCCCAGCCCGTTCTCACGAGCACACGCATACCTGGGGTGACACTGGGCAGGAGCCGTTGGACGTCTTGCCCAGTGATCAAATCGTTCTTCCGTTTGTCTGTAAAGTCCAGGATGATCGCCTTTCCAATCAAGGTTTCCAGCGGAATCTCGTCTACGGTGATACCGTCTTCGATAAAGTGTGAGGGCGCATCCAAGTGTGTGCCCAGGTGATTGCTGAACCTGATGGACTGCACTGTACATGAGTCTTTCCCGAGGGTCATGGTTTCCACGATCTCAAGTTCCGGATCCCCCGGAAAAACCGGCATGTCTTTTTCGATGGGGTGGGTCAGGTCAATGTAAGCATCCATACCAGGCATCCCTCACTCTTTTCTCGTTCTTCCGAAATCTGGGTCATTGAATGTCCCACCTTTGCCTCAGCTCCGGTGGTGAAATCCTCTGGCGTTAATTGGTTCGTCCCGGAAGGTCTGGGGATCCAGCACCACATCTCCCATGCGGATGGCATCAACACGATCCAGAGAGGTCACCGGAGTATATAACACCACTTGGCGAAACTGGCGATCTATCCGCTGGACAATTCCCAAACCCAGGGCAAAACCACTCTCATCTTCCAGTGCTACCAAGCGATTGACCACGAAAGATGGCGCCGGGAAAACAGCAAGCCGTACCCAATTTACCGTTAGGAGATGGGCACCGGAGAAGTAGCGAGCAAACTGAGCAGCCCGATGGCCCTGGCGAGTTAAGAATGAACGCTGCTTTGCTCCCGTGGACGGCCTTAGCTGGATCACTTCCACAGTCCGCCTTCGCCTAAGAGGCTCCAGCAATGACTTTAATTCCAAATCATACTGGATCGCAAACACCACCGTAGGGCGGATCATATCTATTTTGGCCAGTTTTAGGTACATGCCCCCCTGCGCTGCATCGATCAAACCGCTGGTATCGTAGACGATGACTTGTGTACCTGCGTCACTGGCCGCTCGGAGCAACCGTGCCGCACCGACAACCATCGGCAGCATATGTCCGCGGGGAGATACCGCTCCCACAAAGCTCCTCCAGAACTGGCCCTGAGGAGGGAAAGCGTCCTCACCTCTCTCGCCCAATGCCAGCGTCATCATGGTCGGGGGCGAGAGGATGCTCTGACCCGGATCGCCGTCTAGGAAGGCCACGCGATCCCAGGTTTGGCAGAGCCGCTGGTAGAGATGTCGCGCGAACGTTGTCTTGCCAACATTGGGCGCACCAATGACAAGCAGGGTGCCGGTGAGCAACTCCGGATCGATTAATTCCCAATTCGAGGGAATATCCAAAGGTTGGTCACCCATAGGTTTCATTCACTGAGAACTTGCCGTGATTCTATGAAAACGAGGTCTAGCTACCGAGGTTTACCGCGCGTATTGGCAAAGAGGCGGCCTCTACCTGCCCAAAATCCCCTGTTTTAGTTTGTCATCGGGAGGATGGGGGCCAAGCCAAATAGATAGGAGAGCTTCTTGAAATGGACGTCCTTGAATCGATGTCTTCTTGACACCCCTCACCTCGACGTCAACGTGGTCTGCAACGAAATCCAGCACCATCTGCTCCCCCTTTTTCATATCGGTCATACTCGCCTGAAATTGTTCTATCTCACGCGCTATTGTATCAAAGGCAGTATAGTTCTTCTCAAATCCCTCTTGCCAAGCGCCACGTAGCTTGGAAACGCTGACGTCACGGACAAAGTGCATCACGATCCTCTTCGATTGTGTTGACTTCAGAATGGCCGCTTCTTCGTGACTTTTCTTTTCGAGATAGAGTCCCATCACATAGACTCTTACCTTGAAAATGGTCGCCCTACGAATTCCCAAGCCATTCAGCACGAGGGTTGTCTCGTTTGCTGAAACGGAATCAGGTAACGTTACCCCTTCAAGGGCCGCTCCATACGAGACATTGCAGGTAACTCCTCCAATAACAAGTGAAACACTGAGCACAACAACAAAGAAACGGGCGATAAACCTAGCGGTAGAAAATCTCCCCTTGGGAAACAAAAGCTGGAACAGCATGATGTGTCTCCTTGTGCCAAACTAACTAGGCGAGGCAAAGAACCTACTCACAGCGGTACTGCATGGGCTCTTGCGGCTGAAAATTACTGCATCATCGGACCGTCGGATGCAGCCGGCGGTTGGACACCCTCTAGGTCTTGGGTGATCGACCAGATCACGGCAATGATCGCATTGCGAACGACTGAGAACCGCTGGATAAAGGTATCCTTTGTCAGACCGTCGAGATAGATTCTCTGAGTCAAGACCACCGATTCCATCAGTTCACCAACACCAGAAAAATCCACGTTCATAGACAGGAGGCGAAAGCGCAGATTCCAAAGGATCTCTCGTTTTCTCTGGTCCGGAAGGTTGTCGAACTGCTCCCGATGTTCTGATGCCACCTTGACACGCGCTTCAAAACGGATCTGGTCCAGAGCAGTCCTGTTTTGGCCAATGAGGACTTTTCGCCCACCAGCATCCTCGGCCCTGATTAGCCAAGCCGCCTCAGGATGTATCTGTTCAGAGAGTTTCCACCCCTCGCTCGTGAGCCAATTCTGTATTTTATTCCGGGTGTCTTCCGTCTGGTGCCCTTCCTCGCCGAGGCTCATTTCCAGCTCCTCTGTATCGGGGTCATCCATCTGCCAGCGATTTTGGATCACCCACTGCATATGGCTCGATCAAAGGTCATGAATCTTCCTGATTAGCGGAATCACGCCCTCGTCAAAGGTGATCAGTGGCACGATCTTCACATAGTTGAGCGAGGCGATTCCTGTTTCGATCCAAAATGGTTCGATGAGGGGTTGATCTCCAGCATCTACAACCCAAAGAAATGTGTGTTCAAGGTCAGAATGGTAGTGGACCAGAACCCGATTGACCTTGTACTTTTCGGCAACCGAGGAGATGTCACTGTCGGCGCAGGCCACAAGGGCCTCCGCTTTCTTGCGGTTGTTGACCGGACACGGTTCCGGGGTATGACTGGGGTACACTCCATATAGCTGTATCGTCTTTTCCTCCTGGCGAACCGGTGTGGCGGGATGAGCCCTGGACTTGCCACTCGTCCTTTTTTTACCACCACGTGCAAGCTAAAGCTCTACGTGTTCGCCCGGCCGAAGTACGAGTACCCGGGCTGAGGTTTCGCCTTCCACCCGATCTTTCCAGGCATCCGGATCTTGTTTGATCATGTCAAAGGTATCATAATGGATCGGGATCACCTGTTTGGGTTCGATCAGTTTGATGGCTCGGAGGCCTTCGTCAGGTCCCATGGTAAAATTGTCTCCGATGGGCAATATGGCCAAGTCAATC
>CP070692.1:1366544-1385432 GCA_020353215.1 Deltaproteobacteria bacterium | reverse complement strand
GGGGTGCCCACCTGTCTTGCCTTTGCCATGGCCCTGGCCTCAGGCAGTGCGGAACTGGACGCCTGCCCTTATGTTTCCGAAGAGGCTAAGGAACAACTGGCAGAGAGCTCTGCGCCCCCGGTTCGTCCGTTGACGGTTGGAACAGGTGACTACGAGGTGAAGGTCGGTGGTGAGACGGTCATGTTCCGCCACGAAAAAACCTTCGTGAACCAGCCAGGTCTGGCGGTGTTGGTCACCACCGAAATGGACGAAGCCGCAGTAACAGACAAACTCGAAAAACTCCAGAAGTTCCAGTACGAACGTGTAGGGCTCAATCTGCGGGCCGAGATGGTGGCGGTGAAGGACACTTCCGGTGATGCGGACGGTTTCGTAGCTTTGGTTAACAAAGTTAAGGATAATTCTCCTGCCGCGCTAATTCTGATGAGTGACAATCCGGACGCACTGACTGCAGGGGTCAAAGCGTGCGCCGACCGCAAACCCCTGATTTATGCGGCTACAGAGGATACAGCCGACACTCTGGGCGCTCTGGCCAAAGAGACCGGTTGTGCTTTGGCGATCCGGAGTGGTGACGGCTACGACGGTCTAATCGGGCTCAGTGAAAAGCTCACCGGTATGGGCTTAAAGGACCTCGTCCTTGACACCGGCGCTCGGACTGCTAAGCAGGCCTTTCAGGATCAGACCTTAATTCGCCGGGCTGCAACCAAGCAGGTCTTCCGCCCTTTGGGATTTCCCACCATAACCTTTCCCTGCGACATGACCGACAACTTGATGGATGAGACTCTGCTTGCCGGCATGTTCGTCGCCAAATATGCCGGGTTCATTGTGATGAGTGACTTGGAGGCTCACAGCCTGTTCCCACTGTTACTGGAGCGGCTGAACATCTATACCGATCCACAACGACCCATGACAGCAGAACAGGGCATATATCCCATTGGCGACCCCGATGAGAACTCACCCACACTAGTGACCTGCAACTTCTCGCTGACTTATTTCATTGTCTCTGGTGAAATCGAAGGGAGCCGGGTGGCAAGCTGGCTGGCCGTGGTGGACACGGAAGGGTTGAGCGTTCTCACCGCGTGGGCTGCAGGAAAATTCACCGGAGAGACGGTGGGTACAGCCATCAACAAGATGGGTCTCGGTGATAAGGTAACGCACAAAAACTTAATTATCCCTGGTTACGCGGCTGCCATTAGTGGTGAGTTGGAAGAGGAATTAGCTGATTGGAAGATCCTTGTCGGTCCGAGGGAGGCAGCCCACATCCCCAAGTACCTAAAGGAGTGGAAGCCGGAATAGAACCTCACCTGAGACTTTTTTACCTGACTCGTTAAGCACGTCTTGATACCTGAAGTGTTTGGTCGTATTGAGTGGTCGCGGTCCGGAGTAATCGCCCCGCGGCTGCGACCACATTGCGTCCCACGTCTCTGCCAAGAACGAAACAAGTCCATCCACCGGTAAGGGGCAGGTGAGTGTATTATCGCCCACCATGTTCTGTGCTTTCTGGTGGAGGGGGAAGGAGGGTTTATGATTCTCATTGGCGAAAATATGAACATCATGAGCATCAAATATGGCAAAGCCATGAAGGAAAAGGATGCCAAGACTATTCAGGAACTGGCGGTGCAGGAGCAAGAGGCTGGGATGGATTACGTTGACCTTAACATTGGTCCTGCAGGCCGGATTGGTGAGGAGTTGATGGAGTGGATCGTCAAGACTGTCCAGGAGGTGGTGGATCTGCCCTGCGCTCTGGATACGTCGAACGTGGCGGCGATCAAGGCCGGTCTAAAAGTGCATAAAGGTCGGGCACTGATCAACTCCATTTCGGCACGGCCAGACAGGATGGAAGCCCTGCTGCCCCTGGCCAAGGAGTTCGAGGCGGACTTTGTGGGCCTGTTGTGGGGGCCTGAGGGCATGCCCCGAGACGAACATGAGCGCGGCTCTTTGGCGGAGGTCATCAGGAGCGAGGCAGCGGCTCTAGATATTCCCATGGAACGCATCTGGTTGGATCCGATAGTGACCCCGGTGAATGTCCAGCAGAACCAGGTGATGGCTCTGTATACCTTCATGACCGATTACTACAGCGCCGGCGTATTCGAGGGGTGCACAACCACCTGCGGTCTTTCCAACGTTTCCAACGGACCTCCGGAACACTTGCGACCCATCCTCAATCAGACCTACTTGATAATGATCAAGAGGAACGGTATGGCTTCCGCCATCGTGGACACATTCGACGTCGAACTGCACAAGTTTGCCCGCGGCGAGCAGCCGGACGTTGAGCAACTGGTGTACAAGGTTTGTGATGGCGAGGACATCGATACCAGTAGCCTCAGCAAGGAAGAGGCTGACTATGTGAAGACCGCCCGCGTTTTGTTGGGACAAAGTCTTTACTCGGATTCCTGGCTGGAACTTTAGCAGTCCCGATGTTCGCAAGAAGAACTCTCCTTCGTCCAGAAGGGGAGTTTTTTTTTGACAATAGGATCAAACGACGCGGCGAGGCGGAGAAATGAGTGCTTCCCCAACCATGATTTCTTCGCCGTGTCTCCGTGTCCCGGTATTTCCGCGCCAGGAACTGGTCGTCCTACTCCGGCTCGTACAATGGCAGAGACTCTTTTAACTCCTCGAGGTTCTTCTTGTAGGACAGGAGAGCTTGGAGGAGAGACGCTCTTTCCACCACTGCGTAGCGATCCTGCCCGCGGCTCCAGAGAAGTCGAAGTTGGAGTTTTTCCTGGTAGAATATCACCCCATCATCGGTAGGGTGGGAAAGAATGAATTTGTTCCCTCCCCCAGCGGTAGAGAGGTGGTGCTGGGCAGCGAAGAAGAAGAGAGCGGCCGCGGGAATTGAGAAAAAACGGTGCTGGGGGCCGAGCTTGTTCCAAGGAGCGGTCTCAATGTTATATATGACGGTAGGTCCGTGTTCGGCGATCTGAACAGTAAGGGCAGCCTGGATCTGGGTGAAGAGGGGTTTAGGACTCAAAGAAGGACTTTGACCAGTGCACTCTGTCAGCAATCGGGGAAAATCGGCAAGTCGGGTCAGCAGTAAAAAGGTCTTTTCCCGACCGCTACTTTGTCTGCGGAGAAGGTCTTGAACAAAAGGGCGACGATACCATTCCAGTTTGCGTAACATCTCCCAATGCTCCAGATCCCAGTCGGCAAAGAGCCTGCTATTCTGGGTATCAAGCGGAACGATGGTGGCAGGATGGAGCAACTTGTTCTGGCGGTGAAGGATGACGTAGGTGTCCTTTATCGGTAAGGGTGAGGTGAGGCTGATGTTAGAGGTCATATACCATACCGATTACGAAAATGATTTCTCCCCGGGATCTCTGGAGGGACCCCAAAGAATCAAGGCTATTCTTGGGAGTCTAACTAAATACCGGCCATTTAGCAAACCGGAACCAGCTTCCGAAGCAGATCTCTATCTTGTTCATGAACCGAGCATGGTGGCGAGGCTCCGAAGTAGGCGGTTGCTCATGGAAACAGTTCTGGTCGCCGTGGGCGGTGCTCTCCACTGCGCGAGATCAGCATTAGTAAACAGGCCTGCATTTGGACTGCTGCGTCCTCCTGGCCACCATGCAGACCACAGCGACTCATGGGGGTTTTGCTATGTGAACAATATGGCCATCGCTGTGAGAAAGATACGGCAGGAGACGGATGTGCGCTGGGTGGTTATCATAGATTTGGATCATCATGTGGGCGATGGCACCCAACGCATTTTTGTATATGATGCCAAAGTCTCAGTTGTAAATATAACAGCAGTCGAACGAGAGCAATATTTGGAGAAAGCGGAGAATGTCCTGCGGGTCATAAGGAAGGCCGACTTGTTGGCGGTCTCAATGGGTTTCGATACGTATGAGCGCGATCTTGGGGGTCTTCTGAAAACCGAGGACTACAGACTCCTAGGATCTTGGCTGCGCCAGACCGCGGAGCGTCTCTGCGGGGGACGCCGTTTTGCTCTTCTCGAAGGAGGCTATTATTTGCCGGATCTTGGCAGGAACGTGCTTGCCTTTTGTGAGGGATTTTCGGGAGAATGAAATAACCATGCGGTGACGCGGGGACCCGGCGACGCGGCGAAAAAGCACTTCTTAGTAGTGGCTCTCTCTCCGCGTCACCGAGTCGTATGCTCGCAAGTTGATTCCCGCCCGCTTCGAGTCTTTCCTAGAACAACATCTACACTCTATAGTTGTTTGGCCAATGCTTCCTTCAGCTCTTCGCCTGCCATTTCCTTCAGCCGGGCATGAGCTGCGGCGAGCCGGGCAACAGGCACCCGGAGTGGTGAGCAAGAGACGTAGGTCATTCCAACCTGGTGGCAGAATTCGATAGAGCGAGGGTCTCCACCATGCTCACCACATATGCCGATTTCTATCTTGGGGCGGGTTTTTCGAGCCCACTCGATGGTCGTGTCTATGAGACGGCCGACCCCCTTGACGTCCAGGATCTCAAAGGGATTGTCCTCCAGAATTTGATGCTCGTTGTACAGGGGAAGAAACTTGTTCTCGGCATCTTCCCTGGAAAAGGAGAAAGTACCCTGGCTGAGGTCGTTGGTACCGAAGGAGAAAAACTCCGCAACCTCGGCCAAGCGCCCAGCGCGCATGCAAGCCCGCACCACTTCAATCATGGTGCCGAACTTGTACTTCACCTTGGTCTTGTACCTTTTTTCTACGTCTTTATGGATCTTCACCACCCGTTCGTGAACCCATCGTAGTTCCTGGGCGGTACAGACCTGGGGTACCATGATCTCTGGCTCAACGTCCGCGCCCTCCGTCATGCATTCAGCCGCGGCCTCGAGAATTGCCTGGATCTGCATGTCATAGATTTCCGGGTTTGAAATTCCCAGTCGGACACCGCGGTGCCCCAGCATGGGGTTAACCTCGGTGAGACTTCGAACCTTCCGCAAGGTCTCCTCCTTGCGCTCGAGCAGATTTTCGTCCAGTCCCTGCCGACGGATTTGAGCAAGATCCTGGATTACCGTGTCCATTGCCGGGACGTATTCAAGGAGTCTCGGATCCAACATTTTCATGGTTTCCGGAAGTTCCTGGATGCTGCTCATGAACATGCTGAATTCCCGCAACCTCTTAATGTCCACCATTAATTCTTCCACAGTGGGGAGAAACTCATGGAGGGGCGGGTCCAACAGTCGGATGATCACCGGCAGCCCACGCATTACCTTGAAGATTTCCTTGAAATCCTCCTTTTGCATGGGAACCAACCGGTCGATCGCTTCCTGGCGTTCCTTGTGGTTGTCTGCCAAGATCATCTCTTGAAAGAGTGGAATCCGATCCTGGTCATTGAACATGCGCTCCGTGCGGCAGAGACCAACTCCTTCGGCACCGAACTGTCTTGCCTTGAGAACCGTTTCTGGAGTGTCGGCGTTGGCCCACACACCGAGGGTGCGAATCTCGTCGGCCATCTCCAGGATGGCGAGGAGATCTTCGGTCATCTCGGGTTCTATCTTCGGAAGCTCCCCGGAGTAGACGTTACCGGTGCTACCGTCGATGGTAAGTACCTCTCCCTCGCCGAAGGCGTGCCCACCCATGGACACCGTCTTGCTGGCATAATCAATGTGAATGTTCTCTGCCCCGGAGACACACGGTTTACCCATGCCTCTGGCCACCACTGCGGCGTGGGAGGTCTTTCCGCCACGCGAAGTGAGAATCCCCTGAGCGGCAAAGAAGCCATGAATGTCATCTGGCTTTGTCTCCTCGCGCACCAGGATTACTATTTTGCCCTGCTGCTCCATCATCACCGCATCGTCGGCGCTGAATGCGATCTGGCCTGAGGCAGCACCAGGTGAGGCGGAAATGCCCTGAGCCAGCGATTTCGGCACCGTTGTTGGGTCCAAGCGCGGATGGAGGAGTTGTTCCAAAGCCTCTGGGGCGATACGCATGACCGCTTCTTTTTCACTAATCAACCCCTCATTCACCATATCGTTGGAGGTTTTCACCAGTGCTTGGGCGTTCATTTTGCCGTTGCGCGTCTGGAGGGAGAAGAGTTTTCCTTTCTCAATGGTGAACTCAAAATCTTGCACCTCACGGTAGTGGTTCTCCAAAGTCTGTCTCAGCTTGAGCAGTTCGTGATAAACTTCTGGCATGTCTTTCCGCAGATCCTTCATGGGCTTGGGGGTGCGAATTCCGGCAACCACGTCCTCTCCCTGAGCATTGATAAGATATTCGCCGTATAACCGGTTGTCGCCCGTCCCCGGATCACGGGTGAATCCCACACCCGTGGCTGAGTCATCACCCATGTTGCCGAAAACCATGGTTTGGGTGCTCACTGCCGTTCCGTAGGCCATGGCCTTGGTTATCTTGAACTGGCGACGGTAATCCACCGCGCGCTTACCCATCCAGGAACGAAAAACCGCGTCTACTGCCAGTTCCAGTTGGGTCATGGGGTCTTGGGGAAAGGGCGCTCCCGTCTCTTGCTTGATAATCTTCTGGTATTCATCGCAAATGCGCTTCCATGATTCGCCAGTGAGGTCTGTATCGAACTGCGCTTTCTCTTTCTTTTTCTCATCTTCCAGAATTCGATCAAAGATCTCCTCATCAACTCCTAGAGCGATCTTGCCGAAAAGAGAGAGAAGCCGTCTGTAGGCATCATACACAAAGCGTTCGTCCTTGGTGAGTTTCTTCATTCCGATGACAGTCTCGTCATTGAGTCCGAGATTAAGGATCGTATCCATCATGCCGGGCATGGAGAGGGAAGCGCCTGATCGCACGGATACAAGAAGAGGGTTCTTTGCGTCGCCGAAACCCTTGCCGGTCTTTTTCTCCAAGTCTTTCATCTCATTGGTTATCTGGGCCATGAGTCCTTTGGGGAACTTGTTGCCAGAGTCCAAGTATTCGATGCACGCCTCGGTACTGATGACAAAGCCCGGTGGCACCGGAAGACCGATCTGAGTCATCTCACAAAGATTTGCGCCCTTGCCCCCCAAGAGTTTCTTGTTTTTTCCATCACCCTTCTCAAAAGGAAACACAAAGGTTTTTGATGCCATGTCAGCGCTCCTCCCATGGTTATCTACCTCGCCACCACCAGCGTTTGCCGGTGCACTCTGGCGAGGCTAAATTAAACTGTTGAATCTCCTATCTCGATCTGTGAGCCTGAGCAGAAATGCTAATCGTTCCTCTGACCATTACCAGCGCTTATAAGTAACGCAAATCGACTGAAAGAGTCAACATGGTTGCCCGCGCATTTCTGGACAAGTGACGACTTTTTTGTCGCCAGTTTCCGTCCAATTTCATAGAATGTATCAACCGGGAAATTGTACAGATCGTAAGGTGTCAGGATTACCCCATCCCTTCCGAACAGACGAGAATTGTTTGATGCAAGCTACATGCCATAAGAGGAGTCAGAGAAATGTTGCGCCTTAGGAGATCGGTGCTCTCTGTGCCGGCAAGCAATGAGAAGATGATCAGCAAAGCCGCCGGATTACCAACTGATGAGGTAATGCTGGATTTGGAAGATAGTGTGGCGTTGGAAGAGAAGGAAGGTGCACGGGTGAAAGCCATTCGTGCTTTTCAAGATCACGATTGGAGAAACCGGGTTAGAGCCTACCGGATTAACGGTTTGGACACGATGTTTGCCTATAGAGATATCATCGATGTTGTGGAACAAGCGGGAGATAGGATTGACGTCATTGTCATCCCAAAAGTCGAAAGAGCAGCGGAGGTGCAGTTCGTAGATCTCCTGCTTCGTCAGATCGAAACGAGATTGGGCCTAACTCCTTCCATTGGTCTCGAGGCTTCCATTGAAAGTGCTACGGGAATGCTTAACGTTCGGGAGATCGCTTTTGCCAGCCCGCGATTAGAGGCATTGGTATTTGGAGTAGCTGACTATGGGGCCTCACTTACCATGCCCAGCAGCGGCATCAGCGGCCACGGCGACGCGGAAGAACAATATCCTGGAGATCGCTACCACTTTCCCCTGAGCCGCATGGCAATGGCGGCCAAGGCTGCGGGGTTGGCGGCCATAGACGCACCATTCGGGGATTTTGAAGATCAGGAAGGCCTGGCAAGATCATGTCAAATCAGCGCATCCCTGGGCTTTGATGGCAAGTGGGCAATTCATCCCACCCAGTTAGATATCATAAACAGAAGCTTTACTCCAAGTCGCCAAAATATCGACCGAGCCCGGCGAATAATTGAAGCTTATGAGGAAGCTGAGGCCAGTGGAGCGGGAGCTACGGCCCTGGATGGTAAAATGGTGGATGCAGCCTCTATTCGTCTGGCTCGTATCACTTATGAACAGGCCAAGCGGCTGGGTTTGGCGAAAGAAGAACGGAGTGACTCCAAAGGAAGCAAACTTGACAGTCCTAACACCCCATGTCAAAGTTGATCCGGACAGATTTCGCTGAAGTCGGTCCAGTTCAGATATTCGCCCTCACGGATGGAATGGTCTGGACGCAAGGGTAAAGGAGATAGAAATGCGACGCATAACCCCAGAGCGTGTGCTCGAAGTTGCAAATGCTATCATAAACGGGGTGGAGTTCGGCTTCCTCATAACGCGCAGCGAATCGGGTGAGGCGAATGCTAGGATCATGCATCCGTTTGCGCCGGAGCAGGATTTGGCCATCTGGTTTGGCACCAGCCAGGAGTCCCGCAAAATGCGTGAGATCCAAAGAGATAACCGAGTCACGCTAGCTTTTTATGATTCAAAGGAGACCGCTTATACTACGCTCATCGGTACAGCCCTGGTTGAGAGGGATGTGGACACGAGGCGAAAGTACTGGCGGGAGGAATGGCTCGCGTTTTTCCCTGAAGGCCCGGAAGGGGAGGACTACGTGCTTGTTAAGTTCATACCATCTCGGATTGAGGTGATGAGTTTCGCTCATGGGATCTTGCCCAAGCCTTATCGACTTCGGCCTGCCGTTCTAGTTAGAAGCGGAGACTCCTGGATTACCGAAAAAAGGCAAGGATGACGAGTTATTGCTGAGACCTGTCGCGCCGCTGCCTCGACATTTCTCACCTCTTTCACTCAACCAATCAGTTCTCCACAACAGAACTCTTGGGGAAACTCCTGCCCACCAAAAACCCTTGACAGTCCGTGGTTCTTATGTTAGCAATAGCATCTGACTGAGCGCTCGCTCAGTCGAGGCTGGGCGCGTAGCGTTAGGGTCATTCGATTATCACGCTCTGCTGTCACAAGGCTAAGCGGCCATTTGATTAAAGCCGTCAATCGGCTCCGCCGTCATTTCGCTTCGCTGTCATCTGTTGTCACTAGGTCGTCACAACGAGTGACCATAAATAACCCCAAAGGCAAATGACTATCAATGATCATGAATGACGGACGCGGGCCGAATGACGCCGAAAGCAAATGACTCGGTGAATTAGATTATTGCACTCAGACGATCGGAACCATCGTTATGGAAAAAGATCTCTCGTTGATAAAGGACGTTCCTACCCAGGTAAAGGATCCGGAGCTGGTGAAGCGGAGGAGGCGGCAAATAGTGGACGCTGCCGTGGATCTGTTTGTTAGGAAGGGATTTCACAAAACCACCACCCGGGAGATCGCCCGCGCTGCTGGTTTGTCTATTGGTGCGGTCTACGAGTACGTCTCCACCAAGGAGGACGTGCTCTACTTGGTCTGCGACGTCATTCACGCTGAGGCGGAACGACAAATCAGTGAAGCCCTGGCCAGGACCGGTGGAGGCCGGGAGACGCTGGCGGAGGTGATCAGGGAATACTTCTTGGTCTGCGATCGAATGAGTGACCACATACTGCTGGTCTACCAGGAAACCCAGTCCTTGCCGAGCCGGTGGCGCAGGAGGGTACTCGAGAACGAGGTTCGGTTCACGGGAATTTTCAAGAAGATGTTGGAGAGGTTGGCGGCAACTGGCGAGCTTCCTTCTCTTGAGGCCTCGACCTTGGAGTTGGTGGCCCACAATATCACGGTGTTGGGCCATATGTGGACTTTCAGACGCTGGTTTCTGAGGCTCCACTATACCATTGACGAGTACATAAACATCCAGACGGCTCTAATTTGCGGGGAGCTGTTTGGGTCAAAATAGAACGGGAGATGCCAATGGTGGCTGACAAAGAAGTTTACCAACCTACACATCCGGTCAGGGTAGTGACCGCGACGTCCCTATTCGATGGCCATGACGCAGCAATCAATGTTATGCGTCGCATCCTTCTGGTGACCGGGGTGGAGGTGATTCATTTGGGCCACAATCGGTCGGTGAAGGAGATAGTTGATTCTGCCATTGAGGAAGATGCGCAGGCGATCGCCGTCTCTTCGTACCAGGGCGGGCACATCGAGTTCTTTAAATACATGGTGGATCTTCTGAACAAGCAGGGCGTCCCGCATATAAAAGTCTTTGGCGGCGGTGGCGGTGTGATAGTGGATGAAGAAATCAAAGAGTTGGAAGCCTACGGGGTGGAGAAAATATATTCTCCGGAAGATGGAGTACGCCTTGGGTTGCAGGGCATCATCAACGATCTAGTTAGCAAAGCTGATTTCTCCACCGTGGAGGACGAAAATGGATTTGAACTGGATCAGTTGACCCCCGAGAATAAGCCGCTGGTGGCAAAGCTCATCAGCGCCATGGAACTGGCCAAGGCCAAGGGAAATGGACATCTAGCACCGCTAAGATCTCGCATCAGAAAGAGAGTAGAAGATCGTAGCGCGCCGGTGGTGGGCGTCACCGGCACCGGCGGGGCGGGGAAATCGTCTCTAACCGACGAGTTGATACTGAGATTCTTGCACGACTTTAATGATATCAGCTTGGCCGTTATTAGCACTGACCCATCTCGACGCAAGACGGGTGGGGCACTTCTGGGTGATCGGATAAGGATGAACGCCATTGGTCCCACTCGTGTCTACATGCGTTCTCTTGCTACCCGTTCATCCGGCAAGGAGATATCGGAGGCAGTGGATGATGCCATAGCGGTGTTAAGAGCGGCTGGTTTCGATCTGGTAGTCCTGGAGACGGCTGGAATCGGTCAAGGAGATGTTGAAGTCGTCGATCTTGTGGACTTGTCCATATACGTGATGACGCCCGAGTTCGGCGCGCCTTCCCAGCTGGAAAAGATCGATATGCTCGATTTCGCTGATCTGATCGCGGTGAACAAATATGAGAAACTCGGCGGAGAGGACGCAATTCGAGAAGTGAGAAAACAGGTCAGGCGCAACCGAGGTGAGTGGGATCGGCGCCTAGAAGAAATGCCGGTATTTGGCACCATCGCCTCTAAGTTCAATGATGATGGGGTCACCGCTCTCTACCAGGCTCTCCTGGATGTGATTGCTGAAAAGACCGGGGTTCGTTACAACTCACGTCTGCCACGAAAAGAGATCCGTACTTCCACCTCCAAGACCGTCATTGTCCCGCCTGAGAGGACAAGATATCTCGCCGAAATCTCTGACACGGTTCGCGCTTACCATCGGCGCACTTCCGAGCAGGCTGAGGCGGCACGTCGTCTCTGGCACCTTGAGCAGGCGGCAGGAGTCCTGGAGGAAGAAACCGAAGCTGAGGCCACCGTGGATCTCCTGGCCAGGTTGCGACAGGAGGTGGCCAAGTCTGAGCAAGCACTGGACAAGGAGACGGTGCACCTCCTGGCACAGTGGCGGGAAATACAGGAGGCTTACAAAGGCGACGAATTCGTATACAAGGTGCGAGACCGAGAATACAGGGTTCAACTCCATTCTGAATCGTTATCCGGCCAGAAAATCCCTAGGGTTGTTTTACCTCGTTTCCAAGATCCGGGCGAAATATACCGTTGGCTGCGGGATGAAAACGTACCTGGTCGATTTCCATACACTGCAGGGGTGTTCCCCTTCAAGCGTACCGACGAGGAGCCGACGCGGATGTTTGCGGGTGAAGGCGATCCTGCCAGGACCAACCGCCGCTTTAAACTGCTCTCTGCACACCACGAGGCAAAACGGCTGTCCACCGCCTTCGACTCGGTCACGCTTTACGGCTATGATCCCGACGAAAGGCCGGACATCTATGGCAAGGTGGGCACTTCCGGTGTTAGTGTGTGCAGCGTGGACGACATCAAGGTACTCTATGACGGCTTTGACCTTTGTGCTCAGAATACCTCGGTGTCCATGACCATTAACGGACCGGCACCGATCATTCTGGCGATGTTTTTCAACGCGGCGATTGGCCAGCAGGTGGACAAGTTCGAGGTAGAAAGAGGACGGGAGCCCGCAAAGGAAGAATACGGGAAGATCCGCGCCGATGTTTTGCGCACCGTACGGGGGACTGTTCAGGCGGATATTCTGAAGGAAGACCAGGGACAGAATACCTGCATCTTCTCCATCGACTTTGCCCTGAAGATGATGGGAGATATTCAGGAGTTTTTTACAGAAAACGACGTGCGTAATTTCTATTCGGTGTCGATCTCTGGCTATCACATCGCCGAGGCAGGCGCCAACCCCATCAGTCAGCTGGCGTTCACCCTAGCCAATGGATTCACCTACTTGGAATATTACCTGTCCCGTGGAATCGCTCTTGATAGTTTTGCTTCCAATCTGTCTTTCTTTTTTTCCAACGGCATGGATCCGGAATATGCGGTAATCGGTCGGGTGGCCCGCCGTATCTGGGCCATCGCCATGCGGAACATGTACGGCGGGGCGGTTCGTTCGCAGATGCTGAAGTATCACATCCAAACTTCCGGGAGGTCGTTGCACAGCCAGGAGGTTCAACTGAACGATATTCGTACTGCCCTGCAAGCTCTCACCGCCATCTACGACAATTGCAACAGCCTTCACACCAACGCCTATGATGAGGCCATCACCACGCCGACGGCCGAGTCGGTTAGACGGGCTCTGGCCATTCAGCTCATTATCAACCGTGAATGGGGACTTACGAAGAATGAGAATGTGAACCAGGGAAACTTCATTATTGAAGAGCTCACCAACCTGGTGGAAGAAGCAGTATTGATGGAATTTGACCGAATCACCGAACGCGGTGGGGTCCTGGGTGCCATGGAGACCGGGTACCAACGAAGCAAGATCCAGCAAGAGTCTATCCATTACGAAACCCAGAAGCATTCTGGGGAGTTGCCCATAATCGGGGTTAACACCTTCCGGGCGCCAGGGGAAGCATCCGAATCAACGCCTGGTCATTTAGAGCTTTCTCGAGCCACCGAAGAGGAGAAACAGTCGCAGCTCAGACGTTTGAAAGAGTTTCACCGTCGCCACGAGGACCAAGCTCCAGCAGCACTGAACAGACTCCAGCAAGTGGCCTTACAGGGAGGGAACATATTCTCCGAGCTGATGAACACAGTCAGACACTGCAGTCTGGGGCAGATTACCCAGGCACTGTTCGAGGCTGGCGGCAGGTATCGGCGCAATATGTAATCGCGCATCGCGCGATTCCGAGCGCACAGTTGTGCGCTCGGGGTAGGCAGTAAGCAGTAAGCGGTAAACGGTCAGTAAATCAGCACGGATTCTTTCGGGTGAAAGTGAATAAGGGAGAACGAGCAGTCAGTCCAACTTAGTGTCTAGCTTTACTTGAAAGCCAGACTGCTTACCGCTCACCGCATATAGAGTTCTTGAGGACCGAGGAGAGGATCGACTTGGAGGCTGCTCTCGAGGGTATAAGAATCCTGGATTTGTCGCGTTTGCTCCCAGGGCCTTTCTGTTCCATGTTGTTGGCGGATTTCGGTGCCGACGTGGTCAAGATAGAAGCACCGATCACGGGGGACTACATACGATGGTGGCCGCCGCGTTTCGGAGGAAACAGCGGTTTTCACGTAGTATTGAACCGCAACAAAAGATCTCTTACGCTCAATCTCAAGACAGCGGAGGGCAAAGAGATTTTCCAACAGCTCGTGGGCGGTGCGGACGTGGTTTTGGAGGGTTTTCGCCCCGGGGTTATGGAAAGATTAGGCCAGGGTTACGAGAGGTTGGCTAGAGTCAATCCGGATCTCATTTATTGTGCGATTACAGGGTACGGAAGAACCGGGCCCCGGGCCCTCAGGTCTGGCCATGATATCAACTACCTGGCTTTGGGTGGGGTCTTGTCCCACAGCGGTCGGGACGATCGTCCAACGCTTCCCGGCGTACAGATCGCTGACCTCGGGGGTGGGGCTCTGTTGGCAGCATTCAGTGTTGTAACCGCGCTCCTGGCCAGGGAACGGGCGGGCGGGGGACAATGCATAGATATTTCAATGCTGGATGGGACACTTTCTTGGAACTGTTTGCGGTGGGGCAAGTACCTTGCCAATGGAGCGGTACCCCGCCCGGGGGATGACATTTTCAACCACGGGTTTGCATGCTACAACCTTTACGAAACCAGAGACCGACGCTACATGGCCCTCGGCGCACTTGAGCCGCAGTTCTGGGAGGTCTTCTGTGAAGCCATGGAACGACCGGACTGGAACCGGAAAGACTATTTTGAGCCGGGTTCCCACCAGCGAATTCTGCAGGAAGAAATCGCGGCGATCTTTCAGCAGAAGACCCAGGCCGATTGGATTGAACATTTTGAGAATTACGATTGCTGTTGCGAACCATTGTTGCATCTGAATGAGGCGATGGAAGATTCCCAGGTGCAGGCCCGAAACATGGTGGTGGAGTTAGTTCACGAGAGCTGGGGAGCTTACCGCCAGTTGGGCATAGCACCAAAGTTCTCGAGAACACCTGGTAAGATATCCACCCACGCCCCGGATTTGGGAGAACACACCGGAATCATCCTGGAGGAATTGGGTTATTCCAGGGGGCAGATAGAAACTCTTCGGGCGAATGGGGTGGTCTAAGGTGCCAGACCTTGTTGGCTGGCTTCCGGTTCCAGAATGTGAGGCAGGGAATGCTATTTGAGCTCTCCGAAGAAGAAAAACTGATTCAGGCGGCGGCGGCGAGATTCGCCAAGCTCGAGCTCGAACCCGTTGCGGCGGAACTGGATCGCAACAAGGATCGAAATATTCTTCTCGCCAATTTGAAAAAGCTGGCCGAGCTTGGTTTCATGGGCGTTGCGGTTAGCGGAGAGTATGGCGGTACGGACAGCAACTCAGTGGCTCTCAGTCTGGTATTGACAGAATTGGGCCGAGCATGTGCCGCCACAACGGTGACCATATCCGTAACCAACATGGTGGCGGGTTTGATTCAGTCGGTGGGGACCGAAGCCCAAAAAAGCTGGTACATACCCAAGATTTGTAGCGGTGAATACGCGGCGGCCGGGTTTGGCCTCACCGAGGCAGCGGCCGGCTCCGATCCCACGGCCCTGCAAACCACAGCAGTTTTGGATGGCGACTGTTGGATTCTCAATGGACGGAAGCTATTCATTACCAGTGGCGACTATGCTGGAGTCTTTATTATTTGGGCTGTAACTGACAAAGACGCGCCCAGGGGCAAGGGGTTAAGCGCTTTTCTGGTTGAGCCAGAGTTTCCCGGTCTAATCGTTGGTAAAGACGAGGAAAAGATGGGCCAGATCGGCTCAGCCACCAATGAGCTGATTCTAGAGGATTGCCAGGTCCCGCGGCGAAATTTGCTTGGCGATCTCAACGACGGCTACCGCATCGCCCTGGCGGAGTTGGCCGGAGGCAGGATAGGCATTGGTTCCTTGGCCTTGGGCATCGGGCTGGCGGCCATGGATTATGCTAAAGAATATGCCCAGGAGAGAGTGCAGTTTGGCCGGCCCATTGCCAAATACCAGGCCATCCAGTGGATGATGGCCGACCGCTACACGGAACTGGAAGCGGCTCGGCTGTTGCTGCTGCAGGCGGCCTACCTAAGGGATCAGGGTAAGGCCTGCATGAAAGAGGCGGCGATGGCAAAGGTCTTTGCCAGTGAAGCGGCCAATCGGGCCTGCTACGATGCCATGCAGATTTTGGGGGGGTATGGTTACTCTCGCGAGTATCCTCTGGAGCGACTGGCCCGGGACGTCCGAGTATGCACGATCCACGAGGGGACCAGTGAGATCCAGAGGTTGATCATTGCCAGAGAGCTGTTACGCCAATAACTGCGTAAACCCAGGGATGAACAGTCTCCAGAAAAAGATAAAAGCGTTATTGCTCTCTTGTATCACCTTGCCCGAGGAATCCTATAGAGATTCTTGTTTGGTGCACAGCACTCAAAAACCCTTCGAAAATATCCCAATAAACATCCAAAACGCTCTTATTTCTGATTCCTTTGCTAAGTATAACCAGTCTCTCCAAACCGAATATCTCTACCGAACGTCAGTGGGAACGTATTTTATTGAGCCAACTTCAGGCTTTGTATTTCAAAAACTAAGATCGTTAAGAAAATCATTGCCTTACGACTATGATTCAAAAATCGCCTTCGCAAAAAATCTCCTTTGGCTTACAGGGCTTAAAAAGAAAAACTGGATCAAAAGAAATACCGTAATATCATTAAGGGATGTTTACGAAAATAGCTACTTTCATTTTTATAATGATATATTAACAAAGCTACCTCTTATCAACACATATTGTGGAGCTAACAATTACCCTATAGTCATCTCAGAGAGTTTAAGTAAAAAGAGATTTTTTGGTGAGGTTTATGATAGAAATGTTTTCAATGATAGGGAAGTCATTGTACAAGATAAGAACACCTTTGTTTCAGCTACAGAAGTGATCTTCGGAAAACCTTTACCTCATTGTAAACACTATTTGGATTACATCTTGGATAAACTAGGTGTACAAAAAGATCCTGAAGGAACTAGAAGAACCTTTGTAGTAAGAAATAGACAGACTGAACATGGACGGACGCTCATAAATTTGGATGAAATCAAAAGGCTGTGTGAAAAATACGATTTTGAAATGGTCGATCCGGGTGGTATGTCTCTGGAAAGACAAATTGAAACATACTCGCAATCACTTTATGTGGTAGGAATTCACGGTGGGGGGATGGCTAACATAATATTCAGAAGAAACAGTAAGATGAAGGTGTTAGAGATCTTTCCTCCCGATAATATCCCTCCACATTATTATTGGCTATCTCATCTGTATGGCTATGATTATGATGCAATTGTTGGAATCAAGGATAAATCCCTTGAGATTAGAGAACCCTTCTATTTAGAACCAAATTTACTGGAGAAGAAACTTGTGGAGTTGGACCGCAGATTTTGAAATGAACGAAGGAGCTCGCTCCCGGTCCCGCTCTACTTTCCGGCCTGCTTGTTTATCAACGTATAGAAGGGTTCCTCCTGACAAGTCTGCCCAATTCTTCCTCGACTCTTTCGACGATTCGTCTGGCTCCAGGATGCAGGGTATCCATTCATCCTGGTTTTCCTTTCTGCGTTTACCACGAAAAACGTTACTGTAATAGCCGTAATACCTCACTCCGGGCTAGAGGTATTCCCTCCGGAGTTGCTCCACGATGTCGTCGGTCAGCTTTTCATGTTTGCGAACTTCCGAAAATTTTTCCAGAAGATCCTCAACGGTGAGACGCCGCTTCTCCTTCTGGCCAATATCATCAATAATCCGCCCCTGATGCATCATGATGGTGCGGCTTCCCAATTCAAGGGCCTGGTGCATGCTGTGTGTCACCATGAGCGTTGTGAGCCTTCCCTTCTCAATGAATCTCTTCGTCAGCGCAACCACCTGGGCCGCCGACTTGGGATCGAGGGCGGCGGTATGTTCATCCAAAAGAAGCACCTTGGGCGATTTGATCACGGCCATAAGCAGAGTCAATGCCTGGCGCTGTCCGCCCGAAAGGGTCCCGATGATGTTGCTCAGCCGCTTCTCAAGCTGCATCTCCAAGAGGGCCACTTCCCCTTCAAAATATTTTAGACGGTCTCTAGTGAGGCTCATTTTTGCATAGCGTCTCTCCCCCCTTTGCATAGCCATGAGAAGATTCTCGGCGATGGTCATATCGGGCGCAGTCCCCATATAAGGGTTCTGGAAAACCCTGGAGATATATTTGGCCCTCCTAAAATCCTTCTCACGCGTCACATCCTTACCATCAATCTTGATTGTGCCCCTGTCCGGGAGGAAAGCCCCAGCCACGGCGTTCAAAAGCGTTGACTTTCCAGAGCCATTCGTTCCGATGATCGTCACAAAATCACCTTTTTCAATTTGCAGGTTCGTTCCTCTCAAGGCGCAGACCTCATTGGGTGTACCCGGGTTGAACGTCTTATGGAGCCCTGCGATCTCTATTATTGCCATTTCACAGTCCTTTCAGGAATGGAATAAGGCAAAAGCCCACTTATCGGCCTTTCGCTTTTGAAGATACGCGTTTTTCACTGTCAAAGATCCTGTCTGCCCGTTTCAAGAGCTTTTCATCGACCGTTAAGCCGTGCTGTCTGGCCACATCCATGTTGATGATGAACAGTGTCTTTTCGGTCTGGTAGATGGGAATGTGCGCCGGGTCTTCACCGTTCAGAACCCGCCCGAGGGTGTTACCCCCATCATACCCGGTTTGGTAATAATCGGGGCCCAGGGTGATCAGAACGTTCTCGGGGAGTTCCGAGTCCACAGAGAAAACCGGGATCTTGCTCTCGCTGGCGACTTTCGTGAAACTGTCGAAACTCACAGTAAGGGTGTTGTCGCCCGGGTTCAGAAAGACCTCAGCCCCCCTGGCCGCCAGCGACCTGGAGGCATCCAGGACCTCTGACGGGCTTGTCACCGTGGCTTCAACAATCTCTAGGCCGATCATGGTAGCATACGGGCGAACCCTGCGAAGATTCTCTTCGGAGTTCGCCTCTGAGCTGTTCCAGACGATACCCACCTTTTTTCGGACCGGGAAAATCTCCTTGATCAAGTCGAGCAATTTCTCAAGGGGAGGGGCACAGGAGACCCCGGTTATATTGGGAAGATGGTCGGTTGGGCTCTTGCCGGCGCCTATCCTGTAAGGATAAAAGATGTATGTGAAAACCACCGTCACATTTTTTTTGTTCCTTGCTAGCTGTACCGCAGACTGCACACAAGGCGTGGAGAGGGGGACAATGACGTCCACCTTTCTCCTTATGAAGTCCTGTATGATGGAGCTGATCATGGAGAAGTCGGCCTGTGCATTCTTGTA
>CP070692.1:1347363-1366444 GCA_020353215.1 Deltaproteobacteria bacterium | reverse complement strand
AACTCAAGCAGTTGGACGCTGCCATTGCCGCCCAGGAGCGAATCCTCACAACTTCCAAGCGTGCCTTCTGGTTGCCGACGTTTTCCATAGACGCTTTCGTTAGAAATATCTTCGCCAAAGAAGGAGAAGGAACCACTGCACCGTCCATCGGTCCGATTTCAATCCCGCAGAAGGATGACACCGATTGGAGTGTGGGAGTTTTTGCAACCTTCCCGCTTATCGAAGGTGGGGGTAAGTTTGCAACCATCAAGCGCGCCCGTGAGGATCTGTCGAGCCTGAGTCTGGACAGAGCATCCACCGCTGAGAAGGTGGAAGAGCGGGTCCGCGTGGCTGTTGACGAAACGGGCTTTTCCTATCCCAGTATCCGCTTGTCGCGGGAAGGATCCCAGGCAGCGGCCAGGAACCTCGATCTCGTAACCGAGCAGTACGTGCGCGGTGTCGTCTCGATCATCGACCTGCTGGATGCGCAGAACAATGCTCTGGTGGCTGCGGAAAAGGCGGAAAACGCAGTGTACACCTTTCTCATCAATCTAATGGATGTACAGCGTGCCATGGGCAGATTCGATTTCTACTTGAGCGTAAAAGAACGGGAGGCCTGGTTTCAGAGGCTGGAGGTTTTCTTCCGGAAGGCTGGAGTTGCACCCAGATGGCGATGAGTTGATCTTTGAGGTCGTGTCCCTTGAGGGTGATATCAGGGTTGTGGCTTTAACCGGCGGCGACGGGGCAAGCCTGCTGCCGTGGGCTTGGTTTCAATGGTTCTCCTCATTTCTTCTTTTTCCCTTGTTCTTTCTCCTCGCCTGCAGCCACGGGCTCTACAATCTTGACGGGCAAGGTTACAGTCTTCTTTAGCAGTCCAAGAAGTCCCGAATCCACAGCCGAAGCGTCCATGGTTGTGACCTTTGGATCGGCAAAATCGCCTGTCACAGTGACGGGTATGGAGATAAGCGTCCCCCCGAGGAGTTTGCCTAACACCGGTGTATGTTTGACCACCGTATCGATGGCTGCAAAAGGGGCCGCCAGAACCTTGAGATCCAACTTCTCATTGGCAAGATCAATGTCGCCATGACAGGCGATTTTCATGGATGGACTATCCAGACTCGCTTCTTCCACAACCAGCTTGCCATCTTCAAAAATTCCTCTACTCGTAAAGGACTTGTAAGCGAGCCCTTCCTTGTGGAACTCGTCCACCTTGCCCTTGAATCCCTCTGTGAGATTGAGGAAAGCCAGAAGCTTGGCAAAGACGATATGGCGGTAAATTCGTCCATCTCTACCGGAGTATTCCAGGCTCCCTTGGAGCGATTTGACCAACGACTCACCCTCTCCCTGGCCCCTGATTTCCCCCGCAAGATCGAACATGCCCGTAACTTCTCTCTCCTCTCCAAACATACACTGGAGGGTGGGCTGGAGTTGTTGATCCTTGGCAACCGGCTTGAAGTCGAACGTTAAACCCAAAGGTGTTACTCCCAGTACCCCGGGCGTCGAGATGCCGCACAGTTTGGCCTCCTTAACCCCAACATCCACCCTGTCTTGATGGAACTCGATGTCAGCATGCACTGGAGTCCAAGTAAAGTCCTCGTAGGTGAATTCCTGCGATTTCAGCCGCAGAGTTCCCCGCACCGGAAGATCCCAGGAATCTTCGCTCTGTTGTCCCTGTTCTTCTTTGCCATCCTTCGCCAATAGCTTCTCGATGTTTTTCCAGTCCAAAGCGTCCGTAGAAATATCCATATCGATGAGAAGCCCGGCTGATGAAGAACTAACACTTCCCGTTAGGGAACAGCGGTTTTCTCCCACGATGCCAACGGCCGAATCCACCTTGATCTCATGATCATTTGCAGCCAGAGAAATACTTTCTAATCTTGTAGGTCCCTTTAGCCCCAATGGAAGTACAACGTCTTTCCCGAGAAGTTCTCCTTTAGCAACGAAACTCAAGGGCCGACCCATCACAACGTGGACTTGCAGGTTACCCTTTAACCAACCCACCTTGATTTGATTCTGTTCGAAGAGTCGATCCATGGTCCTCTCGGTTAGATGACCGGAAAATCCCAGACTGAACTCTTTATTTTGCAGGGTGAGATCTTGAGAAGCACGGGACTCCTCATCCTGCACGAGCAGCTCGTTTATCACCAGTTTTTCGGAATCTTGGAGCATATCTATGGACACCTTCGGGCCATTCTGTACTTCAATATTGCCCGCAAAGGATACCTTGGCGTCCTTCTCCCACTCAAACCGTCCTTGAGAAATAGAAAAAGGAGAACGGATGGTGAGTTCGGGGGGCAGGTGCGCAAGGTCTGAAACCCATCGGGTAGCTTTCGGCCCTAGAGACCCCTGAAGCGTAAGGTCTGCTTTGTTCACCCCTTTTCTGTAGTCCGACAGATTACCGGATACGTTGACCGAACCATCCAGCATTTTTGTTCGGAAATCCTTGAACGAAAACTCCTGTTTGGTCGGCCCTTCCACTGAATCAAATTTCCCACTGTGTATTTTCACCGGCCATGGTAACAGGGGCGAACCGAGTCCAAATTGCCTCACCTCACCCTTTGCCTGGGAATGCCACTTTTCGGGGTCCAACAAGGGGCCTTCCAGGTGTGCAGACGAGAACACGAGCGTACCGCTTGTGCTCTTAAACTCCTGTTCCAGACTGCCCTCGGTCCGGAACGATAGCACCCAGGGAACCATCTCGTCTAGAGAGATTTCTGAGTGGCCGAGTTCTGCTTCCAGGTGGGGCTCTTCTTTCATGTCCAATTCGGCAGACAGATTGGAAAATGAAGACTGTCCCAAGTTCACGCTCAGATCTTTTACCTGGATTCCAGTATCATCATAGGAAAACTCTCCTCCCTTGACATAAACCGGAAAGGGAGCGCGCTTGTACTCGGCGGACAAGGTGAATTGGGATACATCCACACGTGCGCCGATGGATGCCAGGCTTTCACCCAGAACCAGTCTTCCAGTCGCCCTGCCCTCCGGATTGTCGATGAGCTCCATTTCTCGCTTGAAGTCCTTGTCTTCGATTAACTGTCTGAGAATAGGGGGAACCTGCGCCATATCAGCATCCACCAGAATGTCAAGCTGAAATGGTGCGTCTTCGTCCTCGAGGCCCAGTTTCAGAGTGCCTTCCATGGCCTGCGTTTTCCCCAGTCGCGCCTTGAGATTCTTACCATGCAGGATTCCCTTGGAAATGAGTGCATCTCCGCTGACGTCCTCCAGATCCAGATTGACTCCCTCCACAGGGGGTGAGACCTTCGCCTCGGTCAGATTTCCCTTGATGACCATGTTTTCCGTTTCATCCAAATCGTCCAGCGACGTACCGTGACTGGAAAATGTAATCTGGGATACGGTGCCTGCTCTCAAAATGGCAAAAATATCCCTCACCGTTGGATCATCGCCGAGCACAGCAAGGGCGACCTCACCGGTGGAGCGAATATCCACGCCTTTGCCGTCTAGTTCCAGCCTCATGGGCGGAGAATTGTGATCCATGACGAAAGTCCCAGACAGGTTGATTTGCGGGTGATCGAGACCAAGCTCGGCGATAGTGACTGCTATCCGATCTTCTTCCATATGGAGAGAGGTCTTGAAAGTACTGGTTCGTATGTCCAAGGTTTTACTTCCCTCATGTGGAGTGATCTGTGACGGAGTGTCCTGAACCTTCGCCTGCACATTTTTGCCCGAGCTGGTCTGGAACCTGAAGCCGCTTGCAGCAATCCCGATTTGTCTGGACGGCAGATCCAACCGCACCTCAATATCCTCAAATCGTACGGTCGCTTGATTCGCACCGGAGAAATCCAGATGACCGTCTTCCATGCGCACAACGAGACTCGGAGCGTGCGACTCTAGAGTACTCAGTACGGGAGCCAGTTCTTCCATCACCACCGCCGGGGTCAACGGCTTGGGTATCTCCTCGGCCGTTTCTGTTTCCTTCTCCGCCTTCTTCGTATAAATGGAGAAGACAGGGGATTCAATCTCTACTTGGGCAAGCCTCAACCTGGCCAGAAAGAGGGGCAGAATCTCGGGATAGACTGCAAGTGAGCCCAACTCTCCAGAGACCGTGTCAGGGATAAAGAGTGTTCCCCGTTGAATCACCACCCGCGGACGCGGTAGAAATGCAAGGTCAAGTCTTCCACACTCAATTTTACCTCCCACTTCCTCGGAGGCGGCGGCCAGGAGTCGTTCCTTTATGGGTTCGAGTTCGATAACCTTCGGCAGGACGAGAAGTGCGGCCAAAAGGAGAACAAAAAGGGTCCCCGTCACCCAGAAGAATATCTTCTTCTTCTTGCTCACAGAAGATACCTCGTCAATAATCGGGTCGTTTTCCGGCCGTTGAAATCGTGGTCCGGTGACAACAGCTTGGAATGTCTTTGCTTCAGAATTCGCAAACAGAGCGATGGTACACTATTTGCTTGATTGTGGCCACAATAACCGCTATAGGTAAAATTAGTAAAGATTTTACCTCCCTGAGATTTGGTTCCGCTTCTCTGGAAGAAATGGAGGCCCAGGCATGAAGAAAGTATCCTATGCTCTTGTGCTCGCAATGGTGCTGATATCCATCTTGGTGCTGACCGCGGTTCCCATTTCGGCTCAATTCAGGTGTGGAACCAGGCTGATTCAGGTGGGGGAAACGAAATCGAAGATTCTTTCCAGTTGCGGAGCACCGACTCTGAAAGACTACGGGAGTCGCGGTGGAGGTGAAGTGTGGACGTACAATCTTGGGCCGACCCGACGGATGCGAATATTGAGATTCACTGGTGACAAACTGACGGCCGTTGAGAATGGCGACTATGGCTTCAATACGCCTCCTCATCAAAGGTGATTTGGTACCGAAAGAGTACCACCAAAGAAGTTATCCAGCCACCGGGATGGCTTTCAGCATTGACTGATTCTCTCCGTAGCGCCCCCAGTCGAAGGACGCCTACTTACGGACCGTTCATCTTGTCACTGCCGATTGAGCTGCGTACCCACAACCTAGCCCGACCCCCTATCTAACGATTGTGAAATGTGTATGCCCACCAGTCTGGCGATTAGAACCGCTATATAGATCTGGCCGATGGTGGCCTCTACCAGGGAAAGAGAACGCGCGGGATTTGTTAACGGCGTGATATCACCAAACCCAAGCGTGGTGAGAGTAACGAAACTGTAATAGAAAAAGTGAAAGGGTTCTTGCTCGGGACTCTCGCCGATGGAAAAAGACCCTGGCTGATATGCTTCCAGAAGAGAATAACCCAAAGCCCACACGAAACCGATCAAGAAATACGTACAGACCGCTGCCATTATCACCTCGGCGGTAATCTCTCTCGCGCCCAGCAGGTAAGATAGGATGATGATCGCAGTATACCCAAAGAAAAGGATATTGGTGAGATCGTTCATAATGTCGAGACCCGGGATACTCACAAAATGGGTCATCCACTGGGTGGCAAGGGCGGGGACAACCAGGATGATTCCGCCGATAAAGACAGCCCTCGATTCGCTGACAGCGTAGACACCCGAGATAAGGACGAACGTGACGAAGATGTCCATCAGAATGTGGATGCCAATACGGCCCTCCAGAAATGGACGAAGGATAAGCAGGAGAAGGATGGAGACAAAGAGTAGCAAAAACCTGCCTACACGGATCCGCGTGAAAGGAATGTAGATTTCTTCAGGCATGGCATCAGTACTTTGTTAACTGATCACGATAGATTTCTCGGGCGAGGATAAACCCCGCCCCTACAAGGGTTTGCTAACCCAAGAAGACCCTAGGTTCGGAGGGAAGTCCCGCTGAATAAGCGTGGCGTCATGCCCGCACATGTCTTGGACAAGAGCCCATTGACCCGGCCTCTCAGCCCACCGCAGCATTTGGCGCCTTCACCCGGAAGAACAACGAGTAGAGTACGGGAACCAAAACCAGGGTCAGCAGGGTCCCGGCGCCCAGGCCGAAGCAGATCACCACTGCCATGGCGAAGAACATCGGATCCGGCGGGATCATCAAGGAAAGCAGCCCGAGAATAGTGGTGGCCGTGGTCATCAGTACCGGCTTGAATCGGGTGACAGAAGCCGTTAACACGGCGTCATAGTGGTCAGCGCCGGCGTCGATTTCGTTCTGGATCGAGTCCAGCAATACAATGGCGTTGTTGATGATAATACCCGCCAGGCTGAGAAACCCCAGGATCGCCATGAAACCAAAAAACGCCCCGGTAATCAGCATCCCTGGCGCGGCCCCGATGAGCACCAGCGGTATGGTGATGAAGATGATGGCCGGTTTGGCATAGGAGTTGAACTGCCAGACCATCAGCAAGATCATGGCCCCCAAGGCGTGCGGGATGAATATCGCCAGCGCACTCGATGCCTTCTGAGAGTTCTCTGACTCTCCGCCCCACTCCCAGAAGTAGCCGGGCGGGAGATCCTTCATTACCTCGTTCAGGGCAGGCAGGAGCGCCTGTTCAAGCTCAACCGCCTGGAGCCACAAATGCTTGGCCTCCACCGTCACGGTGGGCAGCAAATTCCGCCGATATATCTGGTTGTACATCGTTTCCCCCCTGAGATCAGCTACTTGAGTAAGCGGCACGCTGGCTTTTCTCAGGGAAGAGTACACCTCAACGGTTCGTAGACGATCGATGGTCTTGCGCTCTGCCCCTATAGCCCGGAACATGACCGGTATCGCCTTGTCCTCCTCCCGGTAGTCCGTAATCGGGCTACCGCTGAAGAAACTGTTCAGACTATTGGCGATTTCCTCGGAAGTGACACCTGCCCTCCGCGCCCGGGGCTGGTCGATATCAACCATAATTTTGGTAACCCGATTCTCCCAATCGTTGTAGATACCTACCGTTCCGGGAATTTCTCTGAGAGCTGCCATCACCCGCTCACCCAGCTCATAGATGGTGTTATGACCTGGTCCGGAAATTCGAACTTGCACCAGGCCGGTCTCGTTAGCCCCAAGCCAGAACTTCTTTAGGCGAGCATAGGCTTCGGGAAAATTCTCGGTAAGATAAGAGTTAACTTTTGCCATGGACGGGTAAATGGAATCATAGTCTTTTGTGGTCACCAGGATAAAGGAAATGTTGGCAGCGGGAGCTCGAGGACCAAAGGTTTGAAAGAAGCGAGGCCCCCCGAAACCCACGTAGGCGATGGTACTCGCAACCTCAGGGTTGACGTCTCTGTCGTTGAGCCACTCAAGAAAACGGAGCACCGTATCATCCGTGGCGTTGGAGCCGTATCCGGCTGGAACATCGAGATAAATCATGTACTGGTCTCGTGCCGAGTCCGGCATGAACTGTTTTCTCACCGTGCCCATGAGGAATACGGCCCCCACCATCAACCCGGCGACGACCCCCAGGAAGAGAACACGGTTTCGCAGGGCGAAGGTCAAAAGACCCTTATATTTCTGATACATGGGCCGCTCGTATTGCGCTCTTATTTCTTCTTCAGTGAGTTTTTTCGGCTTCAAAAACCAGTAGCAGTTTAGCGGAGTCACCATGGTGGCAAGCGCCCACGAGGTCAGCAGCGTAATGGCGATCACAGTTGCCATGGAGCTGAGATACTCCCCGGTTACATTGGGGGCCATGGCCAGCGGCACGAATGCCAGTATCGTCGTCAGCGACGAGGTAAGCAGTGGCAGCGCCAGGGTCTTGCCGGCATTGACGGCAGCGTCTTTACGTTCCTCCCCTTCCAGCATCCGCCTGCCGATCTCCTCGGCCATAACAATGCCGTTGTCCACCAGAAGCCCCAGGGATATGATCAGCGTTGCCAGGGTGATTCGGTGAAGTTCGATCCCCAGCACCCGCATCCAGACCAGGGTGATGATCATGGTAAGGGGAACAATGGTGCCCACGATAAGACCCGTACGCAACCCCAAGAAAAGCATTACCACAGCGAGCACGGTGATCAACGTCTGTATGAGGTTCTTGAACACCCCGCTGACCGATTCCTTCACGTACTTGGCCTGATAGAAGGCAACGTCCACCTGGTAACCGATCGGCAATCGATTCTGCCACTCCTCAACCCTTTTCTGAACCCGCGGGGTGAAATCCAAAACGTTGACACCCTCTTCCATCTGCTCCACGCCGAGGATGATGGCGGGCTCCCCTTTAAAGTAGACCTTACTCGTCGGCGGGTCTATGTAGGCGCGCTTTACCGCGGCAATGTCCTTAAGGTATGCCACTTGGTTAGACGCAGGCAGTTTGATGACGACGTTCTCAATGTCCTCAACGCTTTCGAAGTTTCCGGAGGGCTCCACCACCATGTCCAGGGTTCCGGTATCAATGGATCCCCCCGGCAGAATAATGTTCTGATTCATCAGGGTCTGGGCAAGCTGGGTGGGGGTGAGACCGTACTGAGCCAACCTGGCGTTGGATATCTCCAGGAATACCCGCTCATCCTGCACCCCATAAAGCTCCACCTTACGGATACCCGGGATGGTGTAAAAGTCATCCTGCATGTCCCGCGCAACATCACGCATCTCCGCCATGGAAAAGCCTTTAGCTGTCAGGGCCACAAGGACCACGGACACATCGCCGAATTCATCGTCCACAAAGGGGCCGATAGTCCCCTCCGGCAGTTCTTGCTTGACGTCGTTCATTTTGTTTCGCAGGTCCTGCCAGATCTGGTCCATATCGAAAAACTTGTCCCATACCTTGACGTAGACGATGGACACCCCGGTGGCGGATTTGACATTGTAGATGTTCTCCACTTCGGGAATCTGGCGAATATACTCCTCGACCTTGCGGGTGATGAGGTCCTCCACGCGGCGGGGCGACATGCCGGGGTAATAGGTCGTCACCACTGCATCCCGTATGGTTACAAAAGCGTCCTCTTTACTGGGAAAGTTGGTAAGCATGGCTATGCCGGTAACAGTAAGCAGCGCGACCAGCAGCATGACTAAGCGAGAGTTATTGAGCGAGAAACCCGTAAGGTTCATGGAAACCCCCATTCGATTGCGGGTTGTGGATTCTTGATTTGGAACTGAACACTATCTAGATTTCTTTTCTTGTCTTGCTGTTTTGATTGATGAAACCATTATTGCTATGATTTCATGGCGTCCCCTTTTCATCATTTTGTAACCCTCAATCCGCATTCCGAAATCCGAAATGTGACTACTTTTCTTCCTTCATCAGATTGACCTTCTGTCCTTCAGCCAGGAACTGGACGCCGGCGGTTGCTACGATGTCACCCGATTTGAGTAATTCCGAGCCAACGATCACGTCATTCTCACGGAGATTCAGCGCCTCCACAGGAATTTTTTTGACGGTCGAAGTCTCTTTATCATAAATAAAAACAAACCTTTGCTCTTTCGCTCCGACGAGAATTGCAGCAAGGGGAACGATGAACCCCTCGGCAACCGGTTCTCCAGTGACCTTCTCCGGGGCAAACTGGAAGGCGACCTCAACCGACATTCCCGCCCGCAGGTCACGAAACTCCTCCCTCAACTGCACCGTCACTGGAAAGGTACTGGCAGTCTGCGACCTTGAACCGATCTCCGTGATCACCCCCGGCACCTTGCGGTTGTTCAAAGTAGGAAAGATAATTTCAGCCTCGTCACCTGTGTTAAGACGTATCACCAGGGATTCGGGCACTACCGCACGCACCTCGAACCCCGACTCTTCCCCGTCCAAGCCGAAAATGGCCCTGCCCCTACGAATCTCAACGTAGGGCTCGACTTCTTTCATGGAAATGGAGCCATTAAAAGGCGCACGAAGGACGGTTTTGCGCAGGTCACGTTTTGCCAACCCCAGCTGGGCATTTGCTGCGTTCACCTGACTCTTGGCACTATCGAAGCTGGCCCTTGCCTCATCCAATTCTGCCTTGCTCGCATTGTTTGACTCATATAGGCCAAGAATTCGGTCGTAATTGGCTCGCCGTTCCACCACATTGGCCTGGGCCTTTGAGAGAGCGGCTTCCGCGTCCCTTACTGCTAGTACGAACGGCTGCTGGTCAAGCACAGCGAGCACCTGATTTCTCTTTACCCGGTCTCCCAATTTAACCTCAACCTTCTCAACCGTTCCACTCACCGCAAAACTGAGGGCGGTTTGGTCCACAGGCTTGGTCGTCCCCGATATCATCCTTACCTGGTGCGTGGTCGTGGCGACCACTTGCGTCCATCGGATGGAGCGAATCACCTCCGGCGGCTCTTCCTCCCTTGCACAACCAAACACGGCCACCATGATCCAGAGAAGATGCAACACCAGCCATACAAACCGTCTTCTCCTAGAAAACAAAGCCACCATCGATTCACCTCCAATGTGTCCCTGGAAACGGCAGCCAGCCGAACTTCACCGCTCGGGCGTGCCGTTTTCTCAGTGTCATTCAGGAATACCTCACCTCTCCTGTCGAGAGCATACGTGCAAAGTTGAGCACCCATCCCCGGCCACGAGAACTCCTGCTGTTCATCCAACAGAGCCGACCATTATCTGAAAAGGCGGGGTCAATCCCCGCCCCTACACCGCGATTGGAAAAGGATGCGCAATTAGGGTTACGGTAACCTGAATAGCCAGGAACCATCTCCGAACCAGCGATCCTTCAACTCTTCCATTTCTCCACTGCCCTCAACCGTGTTGAGGAAGTTCTCCACCCAGTTGATCAGATGAGGATCGTCGGCGGGAACAGCGATACCCAGCGGCTCATACGTCAGCGGAGTGATCACAGAGAGCAACCCCTGGTTAGGATAACGAAACACCGACACCACACAGATGGGATAGTCTGCAACAAACGCGTGAACCTTATCCTGGATCACCATCTGCACCGCTTCGTCGTAGTCCTTGGCCGGCACAAATTGGACCTTGGCAAGGACTTCTTCCACGAAGTACTGACTGGTGGAACCTCTGAGTGCGGTAAGTCTGACGCTGGGACTATTGATTTCCGTAGTTTCTTCCACAGCCGCGATCGTTGCAAGTTTGGTCAAAAAGGCTTTTCCGGAAATAAAATACGGCCCAATAAAGGCGACCTTCAAATTCCGCGTGGGGGTGATGGTCATCCCCGAGATCACCATGTCAACCCTGCCCTGCTCCAACGCTGAGAGCAACTTCGAGAATTCCATGGCCTCAAGCCTGAGCTTGACGCCCATGGCCCTAGCCATGTGGTTGGCAAGATCCGCTTCAAGACCGATGATTTCACCTTCTTTCGTGGTCATGTTGAGGGGGGGCATGCTTGCCGCCGTACCAACTACAAGCTCTCCCTTTTGCAGGATTCGCTGAAGCGAGGGAGCGGCCGCTGTTTCAGTCTGGACCGATGTCTCTGTGGTGTGGGCGCATGCCGATAGAAAGGCCAGCACCAAAACCAGTACCAATGTCACTCGTGCTCTCTTCATCATCACCCTCCTTTGCTACCATACTGGTTCATAGATTCCAAGACCCTGAGATGGGGTCAGATCTTCATTTGTCACTTACACCTACAGTTCGCCTTATATCCAACGGGGCTATGCCCAAAACTAATGACGATCAACATGGTCGCCTGTGAGTGGGTTTGTTAATGGACACTAGTTGCCGTCCATTTCCTGGACAAGACTGGCCAGACTGTAGCCACCGTAGAGGTTGCGAACATCTTTCCAGCCTAGGTTCAGCAGGATTTGTTGGGCCAGGTAGCTACGGTAACCACCGGTACAGTAAACCACCACTAACCGGTCTTTGGGTATCTCCCCCATCCGCGCGCGGAGGTCTGAAAGCGGTATATTGACCGCATCCTTTAAATGGTCTTTCTCATACTCGCGTCTACTGCGCACATCAATCAGCAATGGAGGTGTGTCGCTGGCAAGTGCGTCAAAAATTAGCGTGGGTGAAATACCCGGACTTGTTCCACGTCGGGCATTCGAAGATACAAACCCTGCCATAATTGCAATGTCTTTAGCGGCACCGAACGGTGGCGCGTAACACAGGTCAAGCTGTTCGAGGTCCTCAACCGTCATTCCCCCTTGAATCGCTGTGGCAAGCACATCGAGACGTTTGTCAACACCATCCCTGCCCACCGCTTGCGCACCCAAGAGGCGTCCGCTTTCCGGCGAGTACATCAGCTTGATTCCCATGAGTTTGGCATCTGGATAGTAGCCCGCATGATTGAGTCCTATGACATAAGTAATCTCGATATCGATACCCGCCTGCTTGGCAGCCTTTTCTGTCAGACCGGTTCCGCCCACTACTACCCCACAGACGCGAACGATGGAAGTTCCGAGTACGCCGCCCATCTTGAGTCGGCGCGGATCTGCATATCCAGCGCCCATCAAGTCTAGAGCTGCGTTATTCCCTGCGACTCGACCATGCTTGTTGGCGGGGCCTGCAAGGGGAATGTTGACAGAATCTCCGGTTGGCAACAATATCGACTCACAGTTGTCTCCCGCTGCAAAGATGGCCGGGTCGGAAGTACGTTGACGCTCGTCCACCGCGATTGCACCGGTTTTACCAAGTACCAGCCCGGCATTCTTCGCCAGTTCCACGTTTGGCCGGACGCCGGTCCCGAGGATGGAGAGGTCAAACGGGATTTTGCGCCCGCCCTTAAGTGTGGCACTGGATCGATCCCCAACTGTTTCGACACCCACCACCGCGTCATTCAGGATGACGGTGGCTCCTGCCCGTTCCAGTGCTCCCTGAACCGGACGCGTCACTTCACGGTCGTACGGCCCCATTAGCTGATCCATGAGTTCCACCACCGTCACCTTGACACCACGCCTCAGGAGTTGCTCCGCACATTCCAATCCGATGTAGCCCCCACCAATGACCAAAGCGCACACCCCCGTATCTTCTCCACTCAGCAGCCGCCCTCCTTCGATTTCGCGCTTTCCTTCCATCTCCCGCGGCAAGGTCTCATCCAAACGTTTCATGATTGCATCCACGTCGGGAACTGTCCGACAGAAAAACATATTGGGTCCGTCGATACCCTGAATTGGAGGCACAATCGGGACCGTTCCGGTGGCGAGGATCAACCTGTCGTAGGAAAGTGTATCCGGCTTGCCGCCGGGCCCTACGAAGGTCACCTTGCGAGCTGAAGGCGAGATATCAGTAACCTTGGTGCTGAGCCTAACGTCCACCCCGAACCAACGTTCGAAGGTTTCGGGAGCAGTTACGAACAATGCGTCGCGTCTGGTGATCTCGCCCCCAACGTAATACGGCAGCCCGCAGTTGGCGAAGCTCATATAGGGACCACGCTCGAACATAACGATTTCGACATCTTCGCTCATGCGGCGGGCCTTTGCCGCCGCCGACGCCCCGCCTGCGACTCCACCAACGATGACGATTCTCTCGGCCACGATTTACCTCCAAAGGTAAGTTAACGATTTACTATATGGACTTGAGCAGCCACATAAGGTTTTGTCCCTTTTGCGCCGGTAAGGCAACTTCGAGGAGAATCCAGAAGTCAGTAGTCAGTAGCTGGTGGCCGGTAGCCAAAATGAAATTGTGTGAACAAGAGCTTGGCAACTTTTGTAGTGCTCACGGATCAGAAGTCACGAACATTTCACAACTAATTCTGAATTCTGACTCCTCTCGGGCTTGCCTCCAAGCAAATCCGCCAATCTCTAATCACGCTCACTTTGACCCGTCTGCGGCAAAGGCACTGTTGACTATGGCCTGCGCTTCTTCCTGGATTTGCCTCAAGTGTTCCTCTCCTTTAAAACTCTCTGCGTAGAGTTTGTAGATCTCCTCAGTGCCAGAGGGACGAGCAGCAAACCAGCCGCTCTCGGTCACAACCTTGAGTCCTCCTATGGGAGCTTCGTTGCCCGGCGCCCGGGTAAGCTTGGCTATAATGGGATCCCCAGCAAGTTCCTTCGCGGTAACTATGTCCGGCGTGAGATTTTTGAGGGTCTCCTTCTGCTGAACCGTGGCAGGAGCATCGATGCGCTCGTAAGTGGGGCTGCCGAACTTCTCTTCGAGTTCGCCATAGAGTTCTCCTGGATCCCTGTCCGTCTTTGCCGTAATCTCGCAGGCGAGAAGGTCCATAATGATTCCGTCTTTGTCTGTGGTCCAGACGGAACCGTCTTTTCTCAAAAACGAAGCCCCGGCGCTTTCCTCCCCGCCGAATCCATAGGAGCCGTTGATCAGCCCGTCCACAAACCATTTGAAACCTACGGGCACCTCCGAGAGTGTCCTGTTCAGCTCGGCTGCAACACGGTCAATCATAGAACTGGAGACGATTGTCTTTCCAACCGAGGCTTCCGCTGCCCATTCCCGACGGTTCTGAAAAAGATACCATACAGCCACAGAGAGGTAGTGGTTCGGATTCAGTAGCCCCACACTTCTGGTGACGATACCATGTCGGTCGCAGTCCGGATCGTTGCCGAAAGCGATCTCAAACTTATCCTTCAACCCAATCAAACTTGCCATTGCAAAGGGCGATGAGCAATCCATTCGGATCTTGCCGTCTTTGTCAACGGTCATAAACGCAAAGGTTGGATCAACAGTTCGGTTCACTACTTCGATGGATAGTCCGTACTTCTCAGCGATGGGATCCCAAAAGTCGATTGCTGAACCTCCCAATGGATCCACACCTATCCTGAGCTTCGCCTCGGCTATGACCTCCATATCTACGATGTTCTTGAGATCTTCCACGTAGGGAGTGATATAGTCGTACTCGTGCGTGGAATCCGCTTTCAAGGCTTTGTCGAAGGACAGCCGATTAACGCCTTCAAGCCCCTTACTGAGAAGCTCATTAGCTCTTTCCTCGATTATCGTCGTTGTAGTGGTGTCCGCCGGCCCACCTTCGGGTGGATTGTACTTGAAACCACCGTCTTGGGGTGGATTGTGAGAAGGAGTGATAACGACTCCATCTGCGAGCCGATTGCGTTCACCGCGGTTGTAAGTCAGGATGGCATGAGAAATGACCGGAGTGGGTGTGTAGCCGCCGCCTCTCTGGACCATTACTGTGACCCCATCGGCAGCGAAGACCACCAAAGCGCTGGCCAACGCCGCTTCGGACAAAGCATGGGTGTCTTTGCCGATGAACAGGGGACCGTTGATGCTCTTTGCTCTTCTGTATTCGCAGATGGCCCGACTGATAGCGAGGATGTGGTCCTCGTTGAAGCTGTTTGCCAGGGAGGAGCCTCTGTGTCCAGAGGTGCCGAAGGAGACCCGCTGACCCGGGTCTGAAACGTCAGGCTTATTCGTGTAGTAGGCGGAAACCAGTCTGGGAACATTGATAAGCAAAGATTCAGGAGCAGGTTTTCCAGCAAGATCGTGCAATGTCATTTTCTACTCCTCCGTTGTTCCCGAGTTTTGACGACCTACAAGGAAATCGAAAAAAGGCAGGGTCCGAACAGACTCTGCCTTTTCTTGATGCAGCCATCAGCGTCGCGTCGGAAACACTATCAGTTGTCTATGGCAGTTTCTCCAGCCAGGAGCCACTCTCGAACCACCGCTCTATCAGCTGCCCCAGTTCACCACTTCCCTCAGCCGAGTTCAAGTAGTTTTTCACCCAGTTGATGAGATGCGGATCTTTGGCAGGTATACCGATGCCCAGTGGCTCGTAGGTCAAAGGAGTGATCACCGAGAGCAACCCTTCGTCTGGATAACGAAATACGGATATCACACAGATCGGATAGTCAGCCATCATGGCGTGAACCTTGCCGTCAATCACCATTGCTACCGCTTCATCGTAGTCTTTGGTGGTCACGAGCTTGACATTGGGTAGCACCTGCTCGATGAAAGCCTGGCTGGTGGAGCCTCTAAGTGCGGCAATCTTAGTGTTAGGGTTGTTTATTTCACTGGTACTTTTCGCCGCCGCTATAGTGGAGATCTTGGTCAGAAACGCTTTGCCGGAAATAAAATACGGCCCGATAAAGGCAACTTTCAAGTTTCGTTTCGGAGTAATCGTCATTCCGGACAAGACCATGTCCACCTTGCCCTGCTCCAAGGCCGTGAGCAGCTTAGAGAATTCCATAGGCTTGAGCTTGAGTTTCACTCCCATCGCCTTTGCCATGTTGCTGGCAAGGTCCGCTTCAAGACCAATTACTTCACCATGTTTGGTCGTCATGTTGAGTGGAGGCATACTGCCCGCGGTGCCAACCACCAGTTCTCCCTTTTGCAGGATTTTCTGAAGTGAGGATGTCTGCGTCTGGACAGTCTCTGTTGTGTGGGCGCAAGCTGACAGAACGATCAGGGCCAGCATCAGGACAATAAGTGTTCTAATTGTCTTCATTCTCCTCCTCCTCTTGACTTGCTTTTCACCCAGGACTTCACTTCGGCCGTGGCAAAACCGGCAAGAAGGTGTAGTCTTCAGAGTATTCATTAGAGCGCGAATGATTGACCCGGAGTTCTCCTCAAATAACCGTCCCCAAATAACGGGTGAGGCTTCAGTTTCGGCTGCTCTGGAGACCCCATTAGCACCGATTCATCCAGCGACTCGGCCTCAAACAAGCAGAAAATCTCATTATTGGCGGAGTCTGTGGAAAATATTTTCTCTGGATTAAGCTCTTCTTGGCGGCTTGTCAACCCCTTAAATGTTGATCCCCGATCACACCCTACCGAAAATCTTCGTCGCCCCGCTACTCCTTATTGTCGTTAAGTGAACCGGGGCGGACGTTGCCAACTGAAATAGGTCTTGTACCGGATCATGTATTACGTTTTGCAGTTTCTTGACGTAAGTTATTACTTAAATTGAGACCGTTCAATAGCCGCGATTTCATAATCATGAAGCTCGAGTTTCGGGTTCGCTATGACACCGACGTCGATAGGGTGAGAAAAATCGTCAAGAAAATAAACAAAGAGATACATAAGGATGAGGAACTGGGCCCGAGCCTCCTTGACATGATCAAGTCTCAGGGTGTGCGAGAAATGGACGACTCAGCCATGATCATGCGGGTGAAGTCCGAGGCGGTCCCAGGGGAGCAATTCGTTCTTCGACGTGAGGTATACAGGCGTCTTCAAGAGGCTTTCCAAAAGAATGGCATCGAGTTCGCCCACCGTAACGTCACCGTGTACCTGCCGCCGGAATCAACCTCGTCGGCATCCGGCAGCCCAAATAAGGACACTGCAGCAGAGGGGATTCCTGACAGAAAGACTTGCAAAGGCTGCTGCGTCCGCGGCCATCGCCGTGATCGAGACCGAGGAAACACCAGACGATACCAAGAAGGACTCTTAACAGAAAACAGGGAAACTTGTCTGAGTCTCCCCTCCTTCGTTATCTGATCAATTTGTTCTGGCGCAAATTCTTCATGACTGCAGTACAGAGCGAATCAATGGTCTGTTTGACCGTTGCGGTTTCAACAGTTTCGGACTTGACCGACCAGATCAATTTTTCTGTCGCCGTTTCATACAGGTTGCTCTCCAATCTGACATACTTGTGTTTGCTGTAATATCCCGGGTAGTGAGTGTATTCAGAGACCACGGGATAATAACTGGAAAGATTGTTGTAATACGGCTCTGGTGGTAAGGGATTGGTTGGCGGCGGACGATACACCGTTTTCTCCTCCACACTTATAAGGTGAGTAACAAGAACCGCATCGATTCCAAGTTTCTCGGCACTACGCTTGATGTTGTCCCTATTCAACTGATCATCCGACGAGATTGCCACATTACTGGCGACGGCCCTCATGCCGTTGCTTTTCAATCTCTTCGTGAAGACATCCTCGAACATTTTCCTGTCTTGGAAGTTGTCGGAAACGCCGACAACCATAACACTATTCAGAAATCCGCCTTCGTACGTACTGTCTTTCCAAACTGAAGTCAACTTCGTGCTAGCACCGGTACAGGAAAGCAAAAACGACAAAAAAACGATAGTCGACCCACCTGGCAAGTAAGGTCTTCTCCTCATTCGAACACCTCCCTTCGCTTAGGTTACAACCCCAAACACGGTTGTGTCCCTCTCCGGGGGGATAGAGGCTCGCCCATTGGTAGACAGGCTGTTGCCCAATGAGTAGCGCCGTATTCTATCACCACAAAGGACACAAAGACCGCGACAAATGAATCATAGGGTTGCTTTCTTTGTGTACCTTGTTCTCTTTCTGGTTTATTTCCCGGTTCCACACTCACTCATTGTTGACCAACATGATCGTGAGCGGATCGGCCAAAAGTCTGTTCAGATATAACATCGAAGTTCCTATTGGCTCACCGTGTAACCACGCCCTTCAAGACACGCACCATATGCTCGGTTGTACTTATCCAATTGAGCCTGCTGCTGTTGTTTGGCTTGCTGCTGAGCCTGTTGCTGTTGCCGTTGGGAACTCCGCCTGCTCATGGCACCACCGGCCGCGCCGACACCTGCACCGACCGCCGCGCCCTTGCCAGCATCTCCTGCGATGGCTCCTCCAACCGCTCCAAGTGCTGCGCCCCGCGCTGCTCCACGCACAGCCCCACCTCTCTGGGTAGTCTGAGTCTGAGCGCTGGCCTGTTGCTCAGCCATCTTCATGGGATCAACGCCTGACTGCTGCACGGCCCATTTGTAGCACTCGTATTCATCTCGGTCTTGCTGGTCTTTGCTCTGCCCTTTGGCTGGATAGACAAACATCTCCGCGTACACTCCACTGCCAATGACTATGCCGAAAACCAAAACGGCCACGATGGCCAGAATCAAAGTCCTTTTCATGGCTTCACCCTCCTCACACTGTCTTGCTCATACCTATTCCATGGATCGTCGTCTGATCATATCTTACCTCTTGGGCACGACTTTTAAAAGCATCGTTTAGAGCAGTTCTGTTCTTGACAGAATTGATAATTCGAGGAAGAATAGCGCTTATTCCGGATCTGCGAACGGTGCACAAGGGTCGTCAGGTACCGTCTCCGTACTGACGATAAGCCGTTTGGGATGTCGGGTTTTTAATTGTTCGGTATCCGCGTATTAAAGCCTTCTGTTGCAGTCGAATCTACGATAAGTCTCTTCTGAAAACTGTCAAGAGGTTGAAGGAAAGGGGTTTCATTCCCGGCCGTTGGCACCATGGTGGTGGACGGTTACCAGGGCTCGACGGGTACCTAGGCGGCAACAATTAGGGCTTAGAGAATATCATTGAATCGTGTACGCCCTTGAGTTACTTATTATAAGTGAAACACTGACTCTTTCCGCAGTGAAAAGACTTGTTTCATAGGAGGAATCTGAAGTGGACGCCTCCATCCGGATTACCGATCAAGTTATTGACGCGCCACCCGAACTGAATGTGAGTCAGCCGGCTGAAGATGTGCTTCGGGTGCGGCTTAGTGGTAGCTGG
>CP070692.1:1327769-1347263 GCA_020353215.1 Deltaproteobacteria bacterium | reverse complement strand
CCAAACCGAAGATACGTACGGAATCTTGGCGAGGGCTCAGCTTCAGAAACAAGCCCCTACGGATCTCATCATCCAGACTCATGACCGACCGATGAATGGCAGCAGCTTTTTGAAGGTCCTCTTCGAACTTCTGCAATCCGCTGCTCTTCAAGCCTTTCTTGTGGTAGATGAAGGTCATTGGCATACCAAGGATCTTCATCTGCACATCCACAAAAGTAACATCAGGGAGCCCGGATAACCGAAAGAGCCTTTCCATTGCGGCTGCATCTTGGCCCTTACGACGCAGGCCTTCCTCTTGTTCCAGACTATCCCATTCCGAGAACAAAACGAGTGACTCATGGGGGCCTCTTGCCTCTTCCGTCTCTGCCAGTAGACTCTGCCCCTTGCGCATCAGATCTTTCTCCAACTGGGTCTCCCAGGAAATTTCCCCCCGGATTACGCGCAAGCCAACCTGCCTTAGGTGAAGAAAGCGGTCTAGCAGGTCTTCAATCATGAGACCCTCTTTATAGGCCGCAGCGGCAAGAACCGAATGGAGAAAAAAGGCCTCGAAAATCAGCTCGTCGCCGGAGGCTGTAACCACCTCCAGTGCTGGCAAGACGACCTCTCCCCGAAGTACGTGGCCCACCAAGCCGTGGACTTCGACCAGGAAATCGGCAAGGTGGCTCGTCTCCTCGTCCATGCCAAGTCGCCTCAATAGAGCCTGCCTCCGCAGAACTTCGGCTCCAGCAACAGCGTGGGTATGTTCCTGAGAGAGAGATCTATACTCTTCTAAATAGAGGGGCAACTTGCCGATGTCCTGGAAGATCAGAGCGATACCTAAAGCCTCCAGCAACCCGGGCCTGGTGGAGACCCGTTGGACGATTTCTTCAAGAAGATCAATTTGTGCATTACTAGCGCCTATGGATTCGCCGGTCATGGCGCCGAATTGTTGCTGAGCCAACTGATAGAAGATTTCCGTGCTCTGCAAGGCCTCCCGATTGCCGTTAACAAGAGCCTGAAATTTCTTCAGACAACGGAGAACGTAAATGGGGATTGTTTCCCCGGAGTGAATTCTTTGTCTTGGTTTAATTCGATCCAGTTCCCAGAATTCGGTCAAGATACGTCGACCGATATTCGGACAGTGCTCGTGAAGGATTTCCAGGGTGTCGAACAACCTCTGGGGCACGAAGATTTTTTGGGCGAACAGTGTCTCCAGGCAGGAGCAACAGTGACCGATTTCTGTTTTTTGCTGATCCAGCACTTCTCTGTCCATGCCCGGACTAGTAGCATGGCGTTCCAGATGCTCATAGTAGCTGTGGAGCTCTCGGAAGAGCCGATCTGTCTCTTCCAGTTCGCCCACGGGAATTTCAGGGATCAGAAGATCTCTGGCAGACTGAAGGATCACTTCTGTTCTCTTGAGATTATCCTTGACATCGATGAAAATCACCTCGCTGGCTTGGGTTACCGGGTTATGGCGCAGCTGAATCCCGGTGTCAAAAATGAAAGCTGGCCGGCCTTGAGACAGGGTCTTTTTGATGTTTGCCAAGTAGGTGAAATGGAGTTGCTCTGCTTCCAAGGATTCCAGGGCCTCCCTCACTCTGGCAATTCTATCGTCATCCGCCTGACGCTTGTAGGGGACGAGAGGATTGAAGTTGATCACGTTTCCCAGTGATGCATTGATGGTTATCCAGAGCAAGATTAGTCCTGCACGAGTACCGAGCATTGGGAAGAGATGGCCTGTGCCATGAAATTGGCAGTTGAGCAGTTTGCGGAAAAAATACGGCCGGCTGAAGGCCTCGCGCTCATAGAATCGCTCCTTGAACTCGTTGGTAAGCTTAATAAGCTGCAAGACTTGATCGATTTGGGCCAGCTTTTCGGGCTTGTAGTCCGCCAAAGCTTCTTTTTGACAAGGGCCTTTGTCTGCAATCGCTGTCCATGAATCCAGATATTCGAATAGATTGAAAATCTTAAGCATTTGGCGTACGGCCAAGTTTTGTGCCCCGCCTAGAGCGGCGATCTGTTGGTCATGGAGAGTTTCCCAGTCAAGCTGAGGATCAGCTGCGATCCAGACGGCTTCGTTGTAAAGACTCAAGAGCTCCTTTCCCTGTTCCTTGGTGAATCTGTCGCCAAGAGAGGCTGCTATCTCAGACATGCTCATCAGCCGAATAATTCTGAGCATGTCAGTCATCTCTTCGAGGCTATGGGTCCTAGCTCGATCCGTAACGGATTTCAGGTTTTTTTCAGGGAGCTTCCCAAAGGTTACCCGGCCCATAGCGGTATGCCCCACCACAATCAAGTAGATTTCTCTAAGCAGTGCAGGCGATAAACCGAGTAGTGCCAGTTTTTCTATGTTCTCAAGGACCTTCGTGCTTTGCCCCTCTAGGCCGTCCGGATTGAGGAGACCTTCCAGTCTCCGCAAGTGGGCAGTTCGCTTCATAAGTTGTTTCACGTGTCCAAAGGCTCGATACCGGTTCCTTGGAGCTGCAAATGGATTGTGCAACCGGTTGAGATCCAGCTCCGATAGTCGCTGAAAACGCTTGTCGCGAATTTCCGCCAGCACATTCAAGACTGCAAAGAGGTAGTCAAAGCTGTTTTTGTAACCTGCCACGAGGGCGAGGGAGCACCCGGCCATGCCGCTGGCCCGCTCTTCTTGCTCCAGCCTCTCCAAGAGCACCGGTGGCTGTCGCTTACGGCCCATATAAATTTGCAGATTGTCGGGTAGCTCTCCTTCAACGATGTAATTTCGCTCCCAGTTCTTCTGCAGTGATGGAGCGAGCTTGCTGTGACAAGTGATCTTTTCAAAAAAAGGTGTCAGAACTCGATCCCACCGACCCTCTAAATCAGAGCGTCCCGGGCTGGAGGTCTTTAGATCCAGGTAAGGCAACCGGTCGAGGTCATCAGGAGCGAGGTGCAAAGGATCACGCTCACCGACGACCTTTTCAAGATCTTCACGATAGACAAAAATCCCACTCAAGTAACTATAGAAGTCGGCCAGGTGCACCCGAAGCAAACTACCACTCTTGCCGCGATACCTTTTCCTGGAACGAAACACGTGGGTGAAGAGCAGAAAATTTCGCAAGTCATCTTGGTCGCGAAACTCCACCCAGACCTCTTTGTTCGTTCTCGGAAACGGCCTGCTGGCTATGACAAATAGTTGGCCCTCGGGCCCCAAAAGATCGTAAATCTTGGCCGCGACATAAGTACCGTAACTAGTGAAGGTCTCTTGAGTCAGAGATGGACCAGCCGGGCTTTGGAATCCCAGGGACAGAAGAAAGTCATCCACGTCTTTGGGAATGACCATGAGGTCAAAAGGGCCTCCAGCTTGGCGCAGCTTATCGATGGAGTCAATGATCACAAACCTCTGGGTCGGCATTCTGCCGGTGATCTCATGGACGAGTAGATCATTGGGTGCAGTGAGCAAGCCAACGGTGAGCTTGTCTTTTTTCCTCTGGTAGATCTTCTGGAAGAGAACCCGTTCGATATCGTCAACCTTATCTTTGATATCTTCCAGCGAATGACTTACCCAATTTATGGGGATCAGAAAGTATCGCCTGCCGCGTCGGCTGAACCGCATCAGCAAGCCCAACTTCCTATAGATGCCATTGATTCTTCGGTGGTGTTCTCTAAGGGTTTCGGGATTAGCGAAATCTAAACCTTCCAGAAACTCGAGTTCAACAGAACTCAGTTTGTCCCTATGTTCCACGATCCCAAAACCGTAGGCATTGCCACCAAAGCGACTGGCCAGAAAAGGGGGATGGTCTTCGGCAACGAAGGTCCCCACCGGAACGTCCCGGGCGTCAATACCCAAGAAGGTGAATTCCTCTGGGTGGATTACCTGATAGGAAATGTCGAGGGTGCGAATACGATCAGGGAGCGGCAGGACACGAGGTATCCGGGTAGTTCTGGCTTCGGAATCAGGGTTCATAAATTAGCCGTTCTCTTTTGCTTTCAAGTATCCAAAACCGGTGTACGGTTCGGCACGGTGATTGAATCCAAGATCCCAGCACCCCGGCAGTAAGGGGCTCATGGAGTAAGAGCTTCAGCAAACGGGGCCCAGCTTGACGATCAATGGCAAGGCCTCAAGAGGTTGCTGCCCAAAGCGTGGCAAGCTGTTCTATCACGACAACGGATACAAAGATGACAAAGAGTTTTGCATTTATGGCCTGGTCTTCTTCGCGCACTTTGTGCTCTTTGTGATTTAGTTCCAGATAACATACTTGCTCACAGGTGACCAGGCTGAAACGTGGTTGTTCTTGGGCAACAGCCCGCCAACTGTCTAGATGCGATATGTCTAAATTCTCCAGTGTCGAAATCGGCCTATATCGTGTTTCGAGCCTAAGATCTCCGATGACGAGCTAATTGTGACAGTTTACCTCGTTTGATTCCAGACTCCAGCAACTTTCTGGGGTCCCAATCCGTGTTTGGCTTTTACGCGCAGGAGGCCAGGGCTCTGGTGAAAATACATTAACGGGCTGTCGAGCCCGGCTTCCAGGAAAAAACCTTCCAACTCGTCGAAAAGCACGCGCTGACTCGGCCAGGTGTACTGACGTTCGCGTAGCCTCAGTCCTTCCCACTGAGACAGCAAAGGTTCATCCTCTTCCAGAGCTGACTTCTTGGCATGCTCACAGAGGAACATTTCACATACGATGGGCTTGAGCAGCCAGAGACAGCCAGTGTTACCGAGGTAAACACAGTTGAACCCCCCAGTATCCAGGGCAAGGGCCGCCAACAGCGGATCAATTTCGCGAGGAGCAGAAATCAGTACGTTGACCACGACATCAGCGAAGAAGGTCATAATTCCCTCGCGGCCACAACAGGCGCTGCTCTGGCTGGCGAAACATTTCCGCGAACAGATATCAGTGAAATGCTCCCTCTGAAAACGCGCAACGTCGGCTCTGAATTGCACATATGACTCAATTCGTCGCTTCAGCCAGTTCAACTGAAAAATTGGAAGTCTTTCCAGATGGTGCCGCACCATACGAAAGGTCTCGATCTGCTGTTGATTGTAAACACTCATTGGCGAGATTTCGTTTTTCATAGGCACAAGGTGCCAAGTTCGATGCGCGAGGTAACCTCCGGCTCAGCTCCACTCCTCGAGCCTGACACCTCACGCTTTACTATAGTTCATAAAGTGTATCGTCCTTGCGAGGTGGACCTTTGTGACGGCCAAACCGCTTTTGGCCTTGAAAGATGACGGGGTCTTCCTCTTCCAGCAAATCACCCATTTCAGCTTCGATCTGATCGGGATCCTCGCCCGCCTCCATCCGGCGCAAAGCCTCCTCCATGCCGGAGCCAAGTTCGAGACCGGTCATCTGAGTCAACTTGCGCATTAACTGAGCTGCCTGGCGTGGATCATCCTCATTCATCGTCTCCGCATCGCTGGCCAGAGCGCTCATAGCCCTTTCCAATTTGCTCTCATCGATGTCAGGGAGCCCGGCGTCCTGATCCTCCTTCAACCCCCGAAGAACAGCAAAAGACGACATCTGCCTAGTCAATCTCTTGCGGCCGCACTTTGGACACGAGGGTCGCTTTTCCGTATTAACACTGCGGGAGAAAAAGTTGAAAACCATGTGGCATTGCGGGCAGTAGAACTCATAAATCGGCATTGCTTCCTCTCCTGTCGTTCAGGCCCCAACTAAGTCCGGCATCTAACTTGGTCCTGTGCATTTCGTAAAGAATTTCCGTGAAAAAGTCAATGCTAACCACAAGAGCAAGCGTTCGGCTATTAGGTGTTAGCGATCAGGACTCCATGCAGAACGCGTAGTTCATCTCGTAAGTGGTGCTGGGGCAAAAACCGCAAGGTTCAAGGTAGAAAGAGGTGTCGGTCATCAAGTCATCTCGCCACGCTGTCATTCATGGGACTTAATTCTGGTTCGCTCCTTGATTCTGGCTCCTCACTACCTATCACTGGAAATCAGGACATTGACTATCCAAACACTCAGGCATATGATGGTGGTGTCTCGCCCGCATTAATCACGAACCGACTGTTGCCTTCGGAGAAATGGCGTGTTCCCCGGACGTCTTCCGACCTCGCACCCCGGGACGTCCTGTTTCAGTGCGGCTCCAGTTCGAGGGTCTGGGATTGCCCGTGGGTAAGCGGTCTTTACGGACTCACGACTTCGGTTGGTGAATAGTGCAGGCAGGGGTACGGATCTTGCTCGTTTAGCGGGCTTCAGAGATTGTAAATGAGTGGAAGTGAGTGAAAATCATGAGACGAGTCCCACTCGTACTTGCTACCAGGAATGCCGGTAAAACTGAAGAGTTGCGGGCACTGCTTGCTGACTTTCCGGTGGAAATAAAGAATCTTGCCGACTTTGGCCCGATTCCAGGCGTAGAGGAGGATGGTGAGACTTTCGAAGAGAATGCGGTAAGGAAAGCATGCTTTACCGCCAAAGTCCTGGGTCTGCCAGCCCTCGCGGACGACTCAGGTCTGGTGGTGGAGGCTCTTGGAGGGAGACCAGGGGTTAGATCGGCTCGTTACGCCGGGGAAGACACCACCGACTCCGAAAACAACGCCAAGTTGCTTCTGGAGTTGAAACATATCGACAATCGCAACGCTACCTTCTCCTGCGTCATCGCCATCGCCGTACCCTGGGGCCCGGCACTTGTGTACGAGGGCCGCTGCAAGGGGATCATAACGAGAGAAACACAGGGTAACCAAGGCTTTGGCTACGACCCTGTCTTTTACTACGCGCCATTGCAGAAGACCTTCGCCCAACTCAGCACTGAGGAGAAAAATCGGGTCAGTCATCGCGGCAAGGCGTTGCGTGAGCTGCGGGATGAATTTGAAAAGGTACTCATTTGGCTGCAACAAAGGTTTGCTGACCATGGCTGGCACTGGTTTGATTCAGGAGGAGCGTAAGATAAACCACCTGTTTGTACCCTTTAGTACGCCACGTGCCAAGCGCCCCTTCTTGCGGCACGGTGTCCCCCTCGGAGATGAAACAAACCCATGTCCTTTGCGAGTAAAGACTTTATACATAGAAGAGCCGACTCCCAGGAACAGGAGTCGGCTCAATCACAATCTGAGCTCTCAGCAACTGCAGGAACCACAGCCACTCTGGTTGGACATGTTGGAGGTGATGGCAAAACCAGAGCAGTGGGGGTCTTCCATGTAGTCAACCTTAATGGGATTCGTTTGGCCGAGTAAGCTGGTATCGATAAGGTAAGTGAGGCCGTTGAGTTCGAAGACTTTATCTTTTTCGTTTGGCTCATCCAGAGCCATTCCTAGGGCGGGTCCCCCTCAGCCAATTTGTGAGACGAAGATGCGGATCGGTGAGTCGAGTTGCCGTTCCTGAAGGTATTCTTTGAGTTTCGCTGTAGCCTTTTCAGTCACTTCTAGCATGGTCAATTCCCCTTTCATTGTTGGCTTCAAGAACCGTCTGTCCTGTCGAAATGCCAGACCTATTAATATAAACGAGAGCGGTCATATGTGTCAAGACCGGGAAGATTAGGAGTCTCCCCAAAAATTCCTTTTTGCAAGGGACTGTCTTTGTGGTAGCAGGGAAAACTACTCCACAACGTGCAATTCGCATCATTGATGGCAGGGTTTTGTCTGAGAAAGAATCAAATTTCTCTGCTGGCCCATGCTGGGCTGAGATTGTGAAATAGAGGTGGCTCAGATGCACGTTGTTTCGCAACTTCCCCTGCAAGGGGTGCGATTTCACTTATCGATCCGCAAAATCCTTCTTTGGATAGTACACTACGGATATCGGCCTCGGCTTTTTGGGGAAACTCCTGCGGGAAGATTGATTGCCATTTCGTCCAGTCGGCATCCAAATGAGTTACTCAGTCGCTTCTACTTGTTGTACTGAGAAGCATTCTTCGTGTAAGAGCACTCCACCAAGCGTGATAGACTAGCGGCCATGATTCTCTTTCTTCTCACTTTCATCTTCGTCTATGGCTCCATCCATCTATATCTGTTCCTCAAAGTCAAGGCCGCCTTGGCACTCGGACCCGCAATTACTGCCGCTCTGGCATTCTTCTTGTTTTTAATGGTGCTGGCACCCATTGGGGTTCGGTTGCTGGATCGGCACGGTCTGCACATGTTCAGCCGAGTTCTCGCTCATATCGGTTACACTTGGATGGGTTTGCTTTTTTTCTTCTTCTGCCTCGGCCTGTGTCTGGACATTTTCAACGCTTCAATGAAATTGCTCGCCATGTTTCCTGGTTCTCCAATGGGGGGACTGGTATGGACCGGTAAGCAAGCTTTATGGTTTCTAGCCGTGAGCGCTCTCCTGTTGGGTCTATTGTCTCTAATCAACGCCTGGCAGATCCGACTGGATCGACTTTCCCTACAAACCACCAAGCTACCTGCGAACGTGACCCGTGTAGCCATTGTTCACATTTCCGATCTACATTTGGGGATGCTGGTGGGTGAGAGGAGGTTGAGGCGCATTATGGGTGTGGTGAGAAGAGCCAATCCCGATGTGCTGGTTTGCACAGGTGATCTGGTGGACGCCCAGATGGATCATCTCAGCCACTTGGCAGACATGCTGGCGGAATTGCAGCCTCCACTGGGGAAGTTCGCGGTTACCGGAAATCATGAATACTACGCAGGAATTCGTCAGAGCACCATTTTCCTGCAAAAGGCGGGCTTTACCCTGCTCCGCAATCAAAGTTTTCGGCTGGACGATTTGCTCACCATTGTCGGAATTGACGATCCTGTAGGGAGAGCTAGAGATCAATCCAGTGGCGAGGCCTATGAACGGGAGGTCGCGCTACTTCCCGCGTCGAATTCACCAACGTACACTATACTGTTGAAACACCGCCCTGCTGTGGAGGTCAACTCGCTGGGGCGCTTTGACCTGCAATTAAGTGGTCACACCCATCGGGGACAGATCTATCCTTTCACCCTGCTGGCGAAATTCTCATATCCCAGGCAGGATGGGCTTTACTCTCTGGAGGGGGGCAGCCTGCTCCATGTGAGTCGCGGTGCTGGTACCTGGGGTCCACCCATGCGCTTCCTGTCTTCACCACACGTGACCCTTATCGAACTGAACCAACCAGCGCAATCCCCGTCCCGCTCGGATAGTCCCACTTAAGCGGAACGTTGAGCTTGAACTCACCTCAAAAGGGTTCTTCCCGGTCTTGCGTCGATGATTGTTCCGGTCTCCGACAGGGTGTGCTGCGAGACAAAGTCCATTCGGAGCAAGCATGTTCTGCCCGGTTGCCTGGAAAGCGGAGGTCATTGCCAAAGCTGAGCTTGTCGAAGGACCGGCGCGCAACCATTCCGACCCATCAATGACTGCACCATAATACGGCGCGACCATGCCGCTTTGTGGAACAAGTCATCTTGGCCGGACGAAACTTGTGTGTTGCACCCACGCGAAACTGGGAAAACCTAGTAAAGAGGAGTAACTCCGGTTGGCGTTTGGGAGGAGGACTAGTAGGTTATCTCAGCCACATCTGTCTTCTTGACTGTAAAGCTGTACTTACCACCGAAACGGAATCCCTCGATCGTAAACGAATTATCGTCTTCGGCGATGACGACACCTTTATGTCTTGCGCCGTTGTTCAATTTGATCTTAACCAAGCTACCGACTAAATACTCTTTATCTTCTTCGATGGTTTTCTGTAACTGCTGTTCGATATTTTCGATGGACATTGCTGATGCAGATGAGGTACCCGCTCCCACATAACTTTCTACAATTGCGCCATAGTGTGGTTGCAGTTCTTCATACTCTCTTACAGCAGAGATCATACTGACAATAAAATATTTATCCCGCTGATGATCAAAAATACTTACAATCATGCGCTTGTCTGCTAGTACTCCACTCAATTCCGCAACGTTGAACCCGTCAATCGTTCTCGTTCTTTCTTTGATCTTGACTTTTCCTTCTCGGCTCATAGTTTTTCTCAAGGATTTCGCCAGATCGTCTCCAAGTTGCCGGCTTCGGCTGTAACACTGCAAACTCGCGTCAGTGCCGGGTGCGTGCAAGCGAATGCCATAAACGATATTCTTTTCCGCGGGAATCTCACTCATACTCCAGTCGGCTGGAAAGGCAATCCGGGACGAATCGGGAAATTCGAACTGTCGCCAATTCGGTCGATCCAACTCCTTGGCTACCGCATGTCGGGACTTTGCCGCAACCTGTTTAGTTTGACTAACCGTTGCCGTCGTACCTTGATCAGGATTCTTTTGGGCCTCTTGAGGCGGCTCTTTTCGGACTTTACTAGCGTTCGGCCTGCCAACCTTTGTCTGAGAATTACTATCGTTAGAGTTTGAACTCTCTTTCGCCGGTGTCTTCACCTCAGCTTTCCTTTCGGACGGGGTCACTTTCGGAGGTGGTTTTCCCCTTTGTGTCTTCTCTAGTTCCGACTTTGAAGCAATTCGCTTGTCGCCTCCGGAGACAATATCTTCGTAGATGATAACGGCGGAATAGGAGACATAGCCAATGACCATCACGGCGATAACCACATAGAGTCCAAGAATCGGGTTTCTCCTAACGTCGTGGACAATGAAGCGGGTCAGCCTCCGCGGGGCATCATTCAGCTTTTTCCTGAGAGCTGCAATGTTTCCAATTCTCATGACAGTTCCTAAGAGCACTCTATCCGTGATGACAGCAAGAAGATGCGCGGTGATCACCGCGTGGGCAAAAGGATAGTCTCACCCTGCAGAAAGAGTATCTATTTGTGAAAGATCCCAGCTAGAAACTTCTTGAACTGGATGGGTCATCACGTATCAATTCTGCTCCTGCCAGGGAGGTTACCGCCCATGCGAGTTCAGGAAATTGCAAGGCTCATGCCAAGAATGATGCGGAAGAAAACAGGGCACGGTTCGTCGTCAGGCAGGTGCGAACAAGCCTCTACCGGAACTATCCACCAAGCCACGGAAAAGACGAATGTAGCCTTCGATCTCCGCATCTCGAGACAGTTGTTCCAGAGAGTACTTCATCTTGATTGACCAGTTAGGGTATTCTGACACTGTACCAGGAACGTTGTGTTGTTTGATCTCCCTGAAAAGGTCCTCCTGGGTCAAAATGACCAGCTTGGCAGGTGTGGAGAGAAGAAAACCGAGGATGGCCTCATGAAGTTCGTCGGTCAGTTCAGCGTAAGTCTGCTCGTCGCGTGCGCTCTCTTCCGATAGAAACCCAGACGCAACGAGCCGCTGCACGATCCGATCCTTCTCTTCTCGCCTTCTCGTCAGAGCAGCCTCGACTTCTTGCTGGCTCGGGAACTGGCCCAACTGATTACGCAACAAAATGTCATCTGCCGTCCAAAATGCCGCCATGGTGGGTAGGTCATGGGTGTTGACCGCCGCCAACGCATACTGCGGGTAAACCTCTGCATCATTGAAAACTCCCTGCTCGTCTCTTTCGAAGTAGAAGATGCGGTAAGAAAATACACCAAAGCTCTGCAGGGTCTCTCTGACCTCAGGGGGTACTGTTCCTAGATCCTCACCGATGATGAGAGTCTTAGTGCGGTCACTCTCAAGTGTCAAGATCTGCAGCAGGTCCTGGTAGTAATTTTCAACGTAGGCTCCCTCAGCAGCAGATTGGCCCTCAGCTATCCAATAGAGGCGAAAGAATTTCATAATATGGTCGATTCTAAGAGCCCCGCCGGCTCGGCAGTTTCTTCTGATTTCTTGGATGAAAAGCTCATAGCCATGGTCGCGGTAGTTCTCTCGGTTAGGTGGATAAAATCCCCAATCCTGTCCTTCTAAGGCAAAGTCATCTGGGGGTGCTCCGACTCTCACTCCCTTTACGAAGAAATCGCCAAAGGCCCACGAATCCGCTCCGCTGGGATCAACACCCAAGGCCAGATCGTGATAAAGACCTATGGAGGACCCAAGGGAAGTTGCCAAATCCTGCGCTTCCTGGAGCTGAATCTCCACCTGCCACTGCAAGTACTTGTAGAATAGAATTGGCTCCCAATGGGTCTGGCGAAACCTTTCTGTCTCCATCGAGTGGGGATCTTGAAACGGCTCCGGCCACTGGTGCCATACCCACACATTTGGATTTCGGTTATGAAAAAAAACCTCCAAAGCACAGAAGGTGGCAAACTCATCCAGCATGTAGCCTTCCTGCTCCATGTAGGCTTCAAACTGCTTGCCACGTTCCGTCCTTTTGGGCTTCCTATCCCAATGGCGTTGAAGAAACGCTTGGAATACTCTCTCAAGCACCTGAATTTTGAGAGCGGCCACCTGCTCGTACTGAACCAAGGTGGATCCTCGAAGCCGCTCAAGTAGTTTTTTCGTCTTCTCATTCTGCACTAGGTCCTGTGCCTCGGGACACGAGTGATAATCTTCCATGGCTTCGATGTCGAGGTAGATGAAGTTTCGATAGAACCGGCTGGAGGGAAAGTAGGGGCTGATGTTGTACGGCTGTCTATTGGAGATCGCGTGCAACGGATTCAGGCCGATGACGTCCACGTGCAAGAATTCAATTGCCCAGCGAACGAATTCCTTGAGATCGCCTAAATCGCCAATACCCCAATTACGTTGGGAGCGAAGACTGTATAGAGAGATGGCTATTCCTGCCCGTTTTCCATTCTCCCGCAAGCTTGGCGGCAGGTAGGCCTGAGCCGGACAGACGATAACGGCTATAGACTGTTTATGTTCCTGTCTTGGAGAGATCACAGAGAGCTTGAAGCGATGGTAGCCGACGGGTAGTCCCCCGGGGAAGGGAACACTCCAACGACCGTAAAGAATGCCATCGATCCTTCTGGCTTTGTTGAAGGTAATCTGCTCTGGCGCATAGGAGTGAACTGTCGAAGCGGTGTTTTCCGCTTCTATCGTCAGTTCTACTTGTAGTTCTTCAGCAAACTGTTCGTCATTGTCGCCAGTTGGATTTGGCAGTTGGAAACGGAGGTACTCGGGTAACCGACCAATGGTCTCGACCAATACCGGCTCTGCCAGCCGAGTCCAGGAAAGCCGTTCGAGCCGCTCCAGAGTCTTCGCGGGTTCACTGGCGTCCACCCCTATAGCAGCGAGTAGTTTCTGGAGGGTCTCCACCTGAATTTCATGGACATTGCCCCAGATATCCCAATAGGATCGCTGGATACCGCAGAGTGAGGCCAACCGCGTTATTATTTCCTGGTCTTGCTCGCCCATATTCATTAGGGTAACGCTCCCCCTCAAGAGGCGATCCGCGAATAAGCCTCTTGCAGCAAAGTACACCTCTGACTGTTTTGGTCAATCGCCTAAAGAGGGAGCACCAGAGCCCGAACTGCTTCCGAACCGCTTGAGGGAAACGGCCCTCCCTCCCGATGTCCTCGCATATCTACTCCTGCGACATAGTGCGCAGGTATGGATCAGGTCCAACATCCCACGGTTGGTGGGGCCCACATCTTTACGGCTTTGCCACACCAATTCGTCAATTGCGTTGGTTAAGGATCAAATCTGGCAGCAATCGGCATCCTCCTACCTAATCCAAATGCTTTGGAGGTGACCTTCAGGCCAGGAACTGCCTGTCTTCGCTTGTATTCATTTCGATCCACGGTACGAATTACCCATCTCACACTCTCCGGATCGTAATCGAGGCCGAGAATATCTTCGAGGGAATGGGCTTCGTCCACGTAATAGTGCAAAATCTGGTCAAGGATTTCATAGGGTGGCAAAGTATCCTGATCTCTTTGGTTTTCCCGCAATTCGGCAGATGGCTCCTTAGTGATGATCTCCCGGGGAACTACCTCGGATTCCCTGTTGATATATTGCGCCAACTCGTAGACCATAGTCTTGGGTACATCCGCTATTACGCTAAGTCCACCGCTCATGTCGCCGTACAGGGTACAGTAGCCAACGGCCAATTCGCTCTTGTTGCCTGTGGAGAGCACCAAGTGGCCAAACTTGTTGGAGAGTGCCATCAGAATATTGCCCCGGACCCTGGCCTGAATGTTCTCTTCGGTGATATCAGGATCTCTTCCCTGGAAACTATCCTGAAGGGACTTCAGGTAGGCCTCGTAAACAGGGGAAATCGGTATGATCCGGAATCGAATCCCAAGGTTCTCTGCGAGTTTCCTTGAATGCTCAACACTTCCCGGCGAGGAATAAGGTCCGGGCATGGTGACTGCTACAACGTTTTCCGCACCAACGGCTTTCGCGGCAATGCAGCAAGTCACTGCAGAGTCGATGCCCCCTGAAAGTCCAAGGATAGCCGTTGCGAAGCCGCACTTCCGCATGTAATCTCTAACGCCCAAAACGAGCGCCTGGTACACACTCTCGATTTCCTCCTGAGGCAGATAAAGTTCCGGAAGGCGAATGCGCTCAAGAGAAATTGTTTGCACGTGCTCTTGGAAGGAAGGAAAGACCACCAGGGGCTCTCCCGCCCCATCGACGCAGATGCTTCGGCCATCGAAAATCAGCTCGTCATTGGCACCCACCTGGTTAAGGAAAAGAAATGGGATTCCATGTTTGCCGGCATGACTTTGCACAATTTCGTATCTGATTCGTTCTTTACCCCGATGGAAGGGAGATGCAGCGATATTAATCATCAGACTCGCACCCTCTGTGGCCATGACCTGGATGGGGTCGTAAGAATACATGCGTGGATGCCATAGGGTGGGATCGTTCCAGGCATCTTCACAAATGGAAATGCCTAGGGTCTGACCCTTGAACGTTACTACGGGATCCTCGGTTGCTGGATCAAAGTATCTTGCTTCGTCAAAGACATCATAGGTCGGCAGCAGAGACTTGTGCTGCTCAAAGAGCAGCCTGCCCCGATACAGTAACAGCGCGGAGTTGTGAAGACCCTTCCCGGCTGCCTGGAGACTCGGTTGGGGGGTGCCTATTATGATGCCTGTTTGGGGGTATTCTTGAGAGACTTTCAAAAGCTGTTGGATCGCCTCGTGAACCCGAACTATGAATGACCTTCTCTCTAGAAGATCTCTGGGTGGATAACCGACGAGGAACAGCTCCGGGAAAACAACGAGGTCAGGTGAATCCTTGCTATATTCCGACAGTGTGTGCACTACCTTGGTCAAATTGCCCTGAATATCTCCAACAGTCGGATTCAGTTGTGCAAGTGTTACCTTCATTTTAATGCCAGCATTCCAATTGAGAGTGAAGCGAACCAACTTTTTCTTTAAAGGTAGTGCTCGAGCGAATTAAGGCCGATCTCAACTTTCAGGAGTTCAGGCCTGATAGCCATTTTGCTTACCAGTCATACTTTCTATTTCAACCTTTATTATTGCTGTAGCCTCCAATGCGGATTCAGGATAGTCGAACGACCTGCCAGAATATTGTTTCATGATTGCATTCAGCCCTTTCATTTTCTCCTCTGGATCCTGAACAAATGAGGCCTTGCCGAAACCTATCACACTCCGATATTTCATGCTCCATTTGCAGGCTCTCTCGTCCTTGACCACATGATGATCAATATCGAATTCGAAGCAGACGTTGCCGTTCTTCTTCAGTATGTCTATTTTCTTACCCTCAAGAGAAGAATGAAAATAAAGGGTGTTCTCTTCATATCCGAAACAAAGAGGAACAACATACGGGCTGTTATCCTCCGACAAGGCGAGACGGCAAACCAGAGAATCGCGGATTATCTCTGCAATTGCGGCGACGTCACGCGTCTGTCGATCTTTCCTGCGCATCTGGTACTACTCCGGCAAATTTACGATCACTCGTCCCTTTTGCTGACCCTCTAAAATGCGGTCTATTTCGTGATTCAGCTGTTCCAACGAACAATCGGTAGTCTGACGATCCAGGTTGTCTAGTTTCCACTCATTGGCAATCTTCTCCCATGTGCGGCGGCGAAGGCTCATTGGACAACTTTGAGAATCGATCCCGATAAGAGTAACGCCCCTTAAGATGAAGGGGTACACATTAAGGGGCAACTCGGGCGATGCGACATTGCCGCAGCAGGTGACGGCTCCGTGAAGTTTAGTTGACCTGATTGCTGTTGACAGGATATCACCCCCCACCGTATCGACCACACCCGCCCAGCGGCCTTTTAGAAGAGGTTTTCCGGTGGTATCAACAGCCTCATCCCTTGCGATTACTTCTTTGGCCCCAAGTTCGGTGAGAAACTTCTTTTCAGCGACTTTGCCGCTAACCGCTACAACCTCATAGCCTGCTTTGGCGAGGATTGCTACGGCAAAACTTCCTACCCCACCGGTGGCACCGGTAACCAGTATGTCTCCCTGATCAGCGGTGATGCCATAGTCCATGAGTCTGTAGATGCAAAAAGCGGCAGTAAGGCCGGCGGTACCATAAGCCATGCTTTCTCTGAGCGTGAGATTCGTTGGAAGCGGGACTACCCAAGAGGCGGGCACCCGAATGTACTGGCCGAAACCGCCTGAGGTGTTCATGCCGAGATCATAACTCGTTACAATTACTTCATCACCGGGCTGAAAATCCTCACTGCTGCTTTCCGCCACGACTCCAGCGGCATCGACCCCCGGTGTGTGAGGATAGTTTTTGGTAACACCTCGGTTGCCGATGGCGGAAAGCCCATCTTTGTAATTCAGAGAAGAATAGCGGACTCTGACCATTACCTCGCCTTCCGGAAGGTCATCCAGAGCCTTATCCGTAATCTTTCTGACAAATCTGCCATCCGGTGTTTCTTCCACAACCAATGCTTTGAAAGTCTTCAAGCCCATACGGTATTCCTCTCTAGTTCCATTACGAGGCGGTTGTCCTGCAACCCAAGTGTAACGGTCCGAGCTTATTCCCGCTTCAACATACAGTCAAGGAATAAGTGGTGGTTCCCCCAGCTTGGCCAATCTTGTTTCGACAGCCAATCAGATTCTTGCAACGTTCAGCCGAACCTGGCATGATGGCAGGCAGAGCGTTACCGAGAGTTGCCTATGCAAGGCAACCACAGCATTCAACGGGCAACCGCCATTGGGGCGAGAATTATTGTCTCTTGGCGCTGCTTTGGCAAATGGAACGGGGCGAAAAGCTATCAGGGGGCTCCAGACTTTTGCCAGCATACAAGCGGGTTCGCAACAGCGGATAAGATGATAGCTAGCCACCGGCTGGCAAGACAACGCGGAGTTCGTGGAGTCTTGGAGAATGGATAAAGCACTCAGGGCGGCAATATTTGGCCCCATGCGATTACCGTTTCTCATTTTGACGCCAGCATGTGTTATGCTGGGTGCAGCGACTGCAGTATGGTCTGGAGCGAATATCAACCCCTATTATCTTTTGTTAGCACTGATTGGCGCCGTTTCAGCACATGTCAGTGTGAACGCCCTCAATGAATACGATGACTTTAGGAGTGGCCTGGATCTTGCCACCCAGCCGACCCCATTCAGCGGCGGCAGCGGAACCCTGCCCAGAAGTCCCGACAAGGCCCATATGGCTTTGATCACAGGATTAACCAGTCTGGCTATCACGGCTTTGGTGGGAGTATACTTCTTATATCTCTGGGGACTGTGGCTCCTGCCGGTGGGATTGCTCGGCATTGTCATTATCGTAGCCTATACCAAGTGGATTACCAGAAACCCCCTTCTCTGTCTGGTCGCTCCCGGCCTTGGTTTTGGCCCGCTAATGGTAATGGGCACGGACTTTGTCCTTTCCGGCTCTTACTCCTGGACGGCGTTCGTGGCGTCTCTTGTTCCGTTTTTCCTTGTGAGTGATCTACTGCTCCTGAACCAGTTCCCAGACATTGCGCCTGACTCTGAGGTCGGGAGAAAGCATTTCCCCATTGCAATCGGGAGAGCGGCCAGCGTCAAGCTTTATGGGGTTTTCCTCGCAAGCGCCTACCTTACGATCATCCTTGGCTATTTCTATGGTACCCTCCCTTTGGAAGGGTTTTGGGCGTTGATTTCAGTGTTCATTGCGGTTCCCACGGTGAGGGGTGTGTCAAGATTTGCCGACGATATACCCCGGCTGATACCCTATATGGGCAGGAATGTTATCGTCATTATTTCGACTCCAGTGTTGCTTGCAATCGGTCTGCTGGTCGCCCGCTGAAAGGAATCCCCCGCCGGCCGCCACAATCATGGACATCACCGATATTTTCCCTTCCCACCCGAGCACGTCCGGCAAAAACAGAATGGCTTACCCTTCTCGTAGGACCGGTTTGATCTCGAAGAGCTTGGGCCACAGTTTTCCGGTAACAAACAAACGGTCATTCGCTGGGTCATAGGCGATACCGTTGAGGACTCCAGTTGCTGGTATACGGTCTTCGGGCTTCAACAGACCTGCCAAATCTATCCATCCCACGACTCGACCTGTCTCGGGAGCAATTCTGGCAATGAGGTCCGTTCTCCAGACGTTGGCGAAGACTTCCCCTTGCACGTATTCCAGTTCATTGAGTTTGATCACGGGGTCAGTGCGGTCATATACTTCAATCAGACCGATTTCCGCGAAGGTTTGAGGATCTAAAAAACGTAGAGTCGAGGTACCGTCACTCATGATCAAACGCTTACCATCATGCGTAATACCCCAGCCCTCGGTGGAATATCGAAACTCCTTTATCAAGCCGAAACTGGCACGATCGTACACGAGACCCACCCCGGCTTTCCAGGTCAACTGAATCAGCCGGTTTTCATAGGCTGTCACGCCTTCGCCGAAAAGATAAGCCGGCAGGTTCCGGTGCTGTAAGACATCTCCGGTTACCAAGTCCACTTTACGCAATTCGGACCGCCCCAGAAGACCAGTCCCTTCATATATAACTCCACCCTTGAAAACCAATCCTTGGGTGAAGGCGTTTGGATCATGCGGAAAAGTATTGACGATTTTGTAGGTGTAGACAGGAGGGACTTCGGAAGCTTCGATCTTCATCGGCGACCTGTTGACAGCCGAAAATCGTTTGGCAGTACCAGATTCCGACCGTGTTGCCGACGAGATAAGAACATGCTTTCCTGACCAGGCAAACAGTCCCACAAGCAATAGCGACAGAAGTAGTTTTGGGAAATATTTCATAATCCTATCCGTCGTCGCAGCGACCAATTCATGAAACATCCGGACCAGGTTACGATTTCGGCTTCATCGGATCGTGTGTGTGCAGTGGACTGGATTCCTCTTCCAATGGAGGAATGGAGGTCCGTCCCCCTAACTCAAGGCTTACCTTGGCCGCAGCCCACGCTGCAAAATCGAGGCTTTTGTCCGCCTCCCACCCCTTCAGTAAGCCATAAATATAACCCGCGTGGAATACGTCGCCACAGCCCGTTGTGTCCACTGTATCCACTGAATAAGCAGGTCGCTGGATCACCCGACACCCGTCCAAAGCCACATAGCCTTTCCGTCCCAGGGTTACACCAACCACGCGGGGGCCGAGCTCTGCGATCTTGTGGCAGGCATCCAATGGTCTGTCTCCACCCATAAGATCTCTGGCGAATGTCTCGGAGGCCAGAAAATGATCGCTCACCCGGGCAAGATCGAGCATGCCCCCTCTAAGGGAACCCGCGTCAACCACAACCTGGACCCCTGCTTCCCTGGCGGCCCTGGCAGCAGTAAGGGAGCTGCTGGCAAAAAGCCCGTCAGTATGAAATGCCCGCGCCCTGCGGATAAGTTCGTAATTGATCTCTCCAGGATTCGGAGGTACACCCGTTGGCCGGCGCCAAAAAATTGTACGCCTTCCAACTCCGGGTTCAGCGACAATAAAAGCGAACTGAGACTCA
>CP070692.1:1308008-1327669 GCA_020353215.1 Deltaproteobacteria bacterium | reverse complement strand
GGTCAGAAAAAGGATGGAGAGGATCAACCACATTCGCTTGCGCAACAGATAATAGTAATCCATCAGGTGCGGATTCTTAAACACTTGGGAGGGCATAGATCTCTTCCTCAATAGGATAGCTGGTTTGAGTTCTCATCCATTAAACTATGCGCTGCATGCCTTCTGATTTTTTTAAAGCCATGACTCAGGAACGTAAATGCGGTCGCCTGGTTTGAGTTCGATATCTTTGGCCTTGCCATTTCTCACTTTGTCCAGATTGACCATAATGGTTTCCTGTTTGCTGTCTTCCTGCCTTCGGGTTATTACGGTGCGATTAGGTGCTGAGTACTTGGCGAATCCTCCGGCCAGAACACACGCGTCCAAGGCTGTGAGGCCATCCTGGAAGTCATACACGCCCGGCTTCTCAACCTTGCCAAGCACATAGACCTTGTAATGGGTGAGATTAGAAAAGGTCGTGGGGGGGATGTAAACAACATCTCCTGCCTGGATTTCGATATTCCTATCGGAAATCCCCTGCTCCAGCAGTTCCCGCAAGTTCACGTGCACTGATTTCTTCTGTTGAACCAATTCGCTCATTCCCTTGGCAGGATCTAGATCCTCTATGGATCCCTTGAGAATGTAAGCAAAATTGCTGCGGTCTTTCGTAACTCCTCCGGCCTTTGAGATCAGCTCGAGCAGGGTTGTGTTGCTGCTGTCCAGTGGATAGAGGCCAGGGTTTTCAACGGCGCCTGTTATGTAGACCTTTTTGCTCTTGTAATCTTTTACGTTAATGATCACCTGGGGATTGACAAAATAGTCCTCTGCCAGTGGACGGGTAACCATTTCAGTGACTTGCTCGATGGAAAATCCCTCGGTCTTGATCTTTCCCAAAAAGGGGAAGTTAATAGTTCCCTCGGAGGAGACGGCAATGTTCAAGGAGTCCTGGGTCTTGCCACCAGCAAAGATGACAACGGACAGTACATCACCGGGACCGATGATGTAGGCTTTGTCCTGTGCCAGAATGGGCAAAGCCACCAGAGAAATGATCAATGAAAACGCAGAGAGTATTCTTATTGTTTGCTTTAGCATTTCTATCTTCCAATTATTCAGTCTCACTGGATTCGATTACCCTCGCTTTTTACTGGAGGACATTGTGAGCACTCATTTTGAAGCAAAGTCGTACACCAGTTTCAGACTCAGAAATACTCTATTCTCGGTGTAGTCGGACGCCGCGTCGTTGGAATCTCTCTGGTTATAGCTGTATTCCAGACCTAACTCGAACATCTTGTGCAGGAACAGGTACCCAAGACCAACTCGGCCGTTGAAGGTGTTGTCTTCTCGGGGACCGGTTGTGAAATCGCTGAACTGGTAATAGCCTCCCAGATACGCACGAATTTTTTCCAGGAACATGTGTTCGGCATAGAGATCGCCCCGCAACGCAGTGAAATACTCGTCACCGAGGGTGTAGTCGACCAGATTGTGTTGCAGCAAGAACTCGAGCTTGCTGACACCGGTGTCGCCTTTCAAGCCCAGATAAAAAACGGGCTCATCCAGATCTTTGAAATTCGGGTCCTCGAAATCACGGCCCTGGTATCCTGCTCCTACCTCTCCTTTCCAGGAGCTAGTGAATTCGCGCCTGTAGATGAGTACAGCCTGATAGGAGTTATAATCGCTCTGTATGCCGTCGTAATCCCGATTCCAGAACTGCCCGTCAAGGTCCAGGTGATTGGTGTCGTTTAGGTGATAGGTGAGGGTCAGAATACCCCGATTTTCTGAAGAGTTCTCCTGTTCCGGCCTCTGCTCCAGCCACTGAAGTTGATCATTCCGATACCCAAGCTTGGCTTCGCCCTTTTCGCCGATGTCGTATGTGATGAAGGGTTCCACGCGGTTCCGCCAGTACTTGTTGCGGTCGACGATGTTGCTGAATTCATCAGTAAGTGCAGGTTCTCTGGTGAGATAAAACACATCGGACAGTGCCAGCGTCAACCGGGATGAACCACGGTAGCCGGCATAGAAATTCAGGTCATGGCCGGGGTAGTCCTGTTTGGATGCGTCGATATTTCCGTCCGGGCTATTGTTCCAGAAATAGCTGAAGGCATAATCAAGGTTCACGCGGCTGCGGTCAGTGAAGAATTCCCAGCCGAATCCAGGGGATATCTGGGTGACCCAGAATTCTGCTTGATCGATTTCAGAACGGAAGTAATTGTCGGTATACTCTTGATCTAACAGCAGTACTGGGCTGAAGTGCATTTTAGCCACAGCGAACCCCGGCAGAATGATGCAGGCCAAGCAGATGATGCTCGTGGCCAAGTGCAATGGCGACGACAAACGGCGAAAGAAATGCATGAGTTTTCTCCTTACTAAGAGGCCACAGATTGCTCAGGAAGAACTTGCTGTGTTATCGAACATGTCGCCGACGCCCGGGGGGGGGGATGACGGCGCCGCGGGGGGTCCACTTTCCGGTGCCGTGTAGATCTCAGCCCCTGGCATTGCAGCGTCGGAGTACGTCGTTGCATGGGATTGCTTGTAGGTAGCGTCGACGAGCCGGCCTAGTTGTTTGGCAAAATCAGCAGAGGGCGCTGCGGCATGCAGAGACCTTTCGATTTGAGCTCGAACCTCCTTTTCGTCAAGCCCGCCTCCGGCGGCTGCAGCCCTAATTCCTTGGGTAGCGTGGTGAACGGTCCAAAGCACGGCGGCGTGATTCGCACTGGTTTTGATGGCCGCCGACAATATGTGTTCAGAAATGGAGCCAGCCAAACTGGTTCCATCTTTGCCAAGCTCAAGGCCAGCCGACATAAGCATTTCAGCAAGTGGCGCTGAGATCTCATCAAGGGCGATCCCACTTTCCATTGCTGCGTCCACGGTGTTGGTGATCACCACGACCAAATCTTGGCTAGCCGTATATTCCGCTTTTGCCTGAGCCAGAATTTGTGCCTCGCTCGCAGCGTATACCTTAGTGGATAAGGTACTGCTGACCACTATCGTCGTTAGTAGGACAAGACAGACGAAGACAATTGAGGGCCCGATTGAGTTTTGAAGTTTCATAGGAGTCACCCTTCTGTTGGCTTACTTACTTCAAAAAACGAGTCTGTCGAAAAACCCTAAAAGCCTCAATTTTGCGCCCCATTATGACTTGTAAGTACTTGATTTTACTGAACGCACAAATAGTCAAAATATGCCTTCAGGACCTTTTCGACAGTCTCAACCTTACAGTTCACGTTCAGAGAAGCAAGAATTGTTCCTGAAGTTTGTACTTATGAGAAATTGTCTGCGTGTCAGTGCGAAAATTATGGGATCTGGAAAGAGCGAACAATCCGGAGAAAGCATTGTTTTGTTCTTAATTCTCTCAGGGGGAAGGTCTAAGAAGAGGCTAAGAGGAGAGGACAGGAGTCCCGAGATACGAGGGTTGGCAATACGTTCTTATTAGATGGGAAAGTAGACTCGCATGTTTTCGAAGGAGCGAAAAGAGCGTGGTAGGTGTTACTCAGGGAAGCATCTGATTGAACCTGAAGCAACCCGAGTCGTCCTCGGCGAGGATACACGTAGGAGTGTTTCGTGCTTCAATTTGTTTGCCATCGCTTGACTCTCTCTTTCCTGAGCGTTCTCAAACGCAAAAGCCCTAAGCGCCAAGGACCATATGAAACAAACTGAGAGACTGCTTGCCTAGCCCGGATATTTCATGAATGGTCTACTGCGACCGAGGATATGGGTGTCCTTCCTGTCGTCCTCGGGCCTCGCCCCCTGCGACGTCCTGTTCAAGTACACCTCGGGTTCCCGCGGGACGGGTGTCAGGTGGCACACCCACCTTCACGGTCTCGAAACGCCAATTCATGAAATATCCGGGCTAGCCCAGAAATCACTGGCTCAAACTGACGCTATCCTGCCATCCCCACCAGGAGTCTGAGGTTTCCGGTTAGACTTCCCCCATGTCGAGGGACCAAGTACCAGTGGGGTAGCCTGGGCAAAATTATCTTCCAGTATACTTATTTGCATGAACTACCACCCATTTCGGTCTTTTCCGAGGTTCTAACAAAGAAGATTAATCACAAGTATTGCTGTTTATTGCTTTGAAATTGTTGAAATTTTATCTTCATACTGCACGAGAGTGTACTCGCCTTCTCTGCTTATCTGGGCCAGGTATGTCAATTGCTTTTATGTCAGCAGCGTAACAACGGTATGGCTAACGCTAGCAAAGAAAAATCATTTAATTCTAACCAAATAGGTGGTCATCGTGCGTATCGGGTATATCTTCAAAGATGTCTGAAAGTTCGCCCCCCTCGTTTCTTCCATTTGTGCGTTAGAATCTTGGCATTTGCCACAAAAATGTCATATACAATTGGTGCTTCTGCAGCACCGGTCAAATTGGCTTGGGACCCGAGCACCGGTGCCTCAGGATACCGGATTTTCTCAAGGGCAGAGGGCCAGAACTACGAATATGAAACGCCCGACTGTGACGTGGCTGGCACGACGCGCGAGGTTTCTGACTTGAGTGAAAATACCAAGTACTATTTCGTCGTAAGAGCTTAGAATGAACAGGGTGAAAGCGGTAATTCCAATGAGGTATCCTTCCCGGGGCCACCCATTTCTCTGAGCACAGCTTCCCTGCCCAATACTTCTACAGCAGGCTCCAATGCCCGAAGCCAGACTTTCAGTTTAGGTAACGCTGATGCAAGCACGTTTAGTTACACTATTTCCATCTCAGATAGTGCGAACTGGCTTTCTTGCTCGCCAAGCAATGGCATTTGCGAGGGGGGGAGTGATGCAATCACGGCAAACTATGCCTCTTTCAACTTGGCCCCCGGCGACTATTCGGCCACCATTTCGGTAAACGCCGCAGGCGCAACTAACTCGCCTCAAGAACTCAGTGTTGGGTTGACGGTGAATGGCTCCCCGTCTGAGCCGCCGCCAGAACCGAATCCTGACCCAACGCCGGAACTCGCGCCAACCATTTCCTCAAGCACAGACTCACTAAACAATTCGTGTGCGGAAAGTATCAATGCTCCCAGTCAATCGTTCACCATTGGAAACGCAGGCGAAGGAACACTGAGCTACTCCATCTCAGATGATGCCACATGGCTTGCTTGCACGCCAAAGAGTGGCAGTTCCATGGGTGAGCAAGACTCCATCACGGTGAATTATAACCACCTCCGAACTAACCCTTGGGCGTGTATACGGCCACCGCCACTCTGAACGCTTCGGGTGCGAGCAATTCACCTCAACAAATCGTGGTGTGTTTAAATATTCCACAATCCAATTTGCCTCCGCTGAAGCCAGTTGTCGTTTCCCCCTACAACCGGGAGATGCAGTGTGAGCCGAACCTGAGGATCTCTACAGAACCATTTGCCGATCCGGACGAGGGTGATCACCCCGGTAAGAGTAGATGGCCAGTAACCACAAAAAAAGGCAGAGCCTTCATTTGGAGGCTCTGCCCTAGCGTTGGTTCTCGACTATGGCCGCTACACAAGCGGGATCGTCGACCAAGGAAACGAACTGATGGTATCTCAAGAGGGGCACAACAAGATCATCGTACGAACCCAATCACATCTATTCTTATGTCCTCTCCCGATCTTCTCAATTGGTCACCTTAGGCACTTACCTACACTGCAGGTCAGCAACCAGCCGCCGACCTCAGTCGATTGCCTGGCCTATACCCGTTAGGCTGTTTAAGGCCGAATATCTTTTGTCTGAATTCTCTTGGACAACTTCATATCCTTCCGGGGAGGGATGCAAACTGGGACGAGGCTAGAATAACCTTCAGTCACGACCACAGTGCTCTTCTTTCTCGTCTGGCCCTCCTGTCGTCACCGGTCCGCCTGTCGTGCCAAGAGATGAGATATCCATACTCAATCGTTAGCCTACGGTCTATCAGTATACGTCTATCTTCGTTGCTGCGAAGATCAAATTTGTCTCTACATTTTGTTTTACAAAAATAATAAATTCCTTTGCCATTGACGATTAACATGTAAGGAAAATGATTACTAATTTCGTTCTTGCAACGAGCGCACGTTTGCATCAAAAAACTCCCTTATTTGTTCTAAGCTTGGGCTTATAATCTACCTACATGACGACTCATACGCTCTTTAGTGTTTCGAAATGTTGATTTACTCTCTTTTCCATCTCCGGTATCAATTCTATTAAGCCTTTTAAGAAGACAAAGTTCTTTAGGGAACAAGTTTTGCGTGGAAGTTTCAGACTTATGTTGTCAAGTAAATCAATATATTGTTCGGTCATGCCAATCGTACTCTTGCTTATTTCTCGATAGGCAAGATCAACCCATTTAGTTCTCAATTCTTGTGGAATGACTTCGATGTTATCTCTAAGTTTCTTGTCCTGGCCTACGTAAAAAGATCGTCTTAATTGTTCCAGAGTCTCCTCGATTTCGGTTTTGATCGTTTGCGCTGAGTCGGACTTGGATAAGATGGACAGCCACAATGGCCTTATTTTTTGACTCAGCCACGCTTCATTTTGTTGTGGCAATAAACAGGACTCCATCAGTTGCTCCTGATACCGCAACAACCTATTAATCTCATTAGATTCATCTGGATACCCGTTTTTTCTGAGTAAATCTTGCAATAGTTGATTTAGCCTTTGCAGAATCAAACGCTTATTCAATTGCTCGGGTAGTTTCTCATAAATTAGATTTTCCCAAGACTCACGAACGTAAGCTATTTCGTTGTTTATGGCGCTATAGGCAAATCCCAGTCTCGCAAGTATATTCCTGAATTCGTGAGCTAAAGTGTTATAGGCTGCTAACCGTTCCTCTGCTAGTCTCTTTTTTCTTTTTGAAGTAATTTCTGTCACATGTAACGAGAGTATTTCGGTGCCGAGAGACTGAGACAATTCCTTTATAACGCGAGTGGATCTGTCACCCCGTCCTATGGCACCTGGCGTAAAGTCTATCTTGACCACTGCCACGGTGGCCAACGAACTTCCGTGCCAGATCGGCTTGCCCAGATTGCCTATTGGAAAGGTACTTGAAGGCCACATCTCGTCCGAAACGTCCGTCTTTCTCACCAATACAGGTTCCATGTGATGGTAGTCTTCTCTCGTAGTGCCTTCGAATTGCTTCCTGACGCTTCTGTGGTTACTTTCTGGATTGTCAACAGTCCAGCTCTCTTGTCTTTCCACGCACCAGGCCATGGCCTCCAAAGTACGACCAGGACGGTCTCCATAGTCGTCCCATACTTTGCCTGGACAGTCGTAAGCGGAATGTTGTTTCTCCTCCCACCGGATGTCATCGGTTCTTCCGTTTCTGTAACCAGATACCATTCGCACGACGCGAAGATCCGGGAGGGGGCCCACAGTGTAAACTGTTCCTCTAAAAGCATTCGGAAGACAGAAGAGGATGACTTCAATCTTTTTCCTGCACACTTGCTCCAAGACTCGGGACGAAACCTGCATCCCTGATTCTTTCTCGATATTCTTATGCATCGTCATTATTATCCCCAAAATAGCTGGTAGCTAATTAGAATTGTTAGTAGAATTTTCCGACGTGATGTGCAAGTCTACAAATATACTGTTCTGTTACCCCCCCTTGGAGAATGGGATGGTTTTCACCAATTTAGTTTCCGATCGGGTTCATTCCGGATGAACTGGAAGGTAAACTGAAAACTTGCTGCCAGTTTCTGGCTTACTTTCAACCATAATCCTGCCACGATGTGCCTCGACAATAGTCTTGCTCTGATAGAGGCCAACACCAAGGCCATTGTCCTTGGTCGACTTAAAGGGTTGAAACAGGGACTTCTCTATGAATTCCTCGGACATGCCGGGCCCGTTGTCACTAATGCTGAAAACTACCTGATCCCCTTTTGCTCTACTGCTAATTCTTATGCTACCCCTACCATCAACCGCTTCACTGGCATTGAGCAAAAGGTTTTCTAAGACTTTCTGCATTTCATCAGCGTCTATGCGCACCTTGGGCAGTGGTCCAAAATCTTTCTCTATCTGCACTTGAGAAAATCCATTCTTAAAAACTCTATCTATCGAATGATCTATTAATCGATTGAGATCTAAATCCCTAGACTGCAATTTCAACCCTTCAGGAAGGGTTGACAGACTAGAGATGATCTTCTTCATCCTGTCCACTGCCCCTGATATTGCGTTAAAGGCATCTTTTTGAAATTCCGGATTACAAAGGTGTCTCTCGGCGTTTTGAGTCACCATTGAAAGCATAGAAGTTGCGTTCTTCAAGTCATGAATGACAAAACACGACAGCCGATTAAAAGCCTCGACTTCCTTCGCCCTCAAATTCTTCTCGAAGAGCTGGGCATTGTTAATTGCACTAGAAGCATGCGCGGCAACTGACCTCAGCAGACCATAGTCTTCCTCCACATCATAAGGTTCATCCGTCTGAACTTTTCCTAGGATAAGTAATCCGACCCATCTTTCAGCAAGTATTAAAGGTACGAGTAGTTCTGCTCTTGTTCTATCTAGCAGAAGCGACAGTTCGCTGCTTACCGGGTGTAATTCCTTGTTATCCAGAATATCCGATTTACTCAATGGCATGGAAATATTATGTAGATGTCGCAATACGTTATCGTCTGTTTTAATTGTCATTTTCGTCATTCTTAAATTATGTGCACTTTTCATATAGAATCGCGATTGCCCTTCGTCCAACAACCACAAAGAAAGATTTTTCACAAATATTCTTTCTGATAATGTTCTTAATAGTATTTCGCATACTTCTTCGGTATTAATTTTTTTTGATAGTTCTGTGCTAAAGACAATCCATTCATCACGATAAACATACTTATTCTTCCTAAAATGTCTATTAATAACCGCCTTTGTTCTTCTACGAAAAGATTCTTTATAAAAGAAGATAATAAGTATTAGCGTAGAGAAAAATATGATCAATGCATTTAACTTCAAATCGGTATCAATATGGAAAGACTTCACAAGTTGAGCCAGTAGAGCAATGACGAGACTATATAGCCCAATAGCAATCAAGCTTATAGAGCTATAAATTATCTTGCGAGATACATATATATTACGTTCAATTACCTTATTATAAATAATAGAATAGATAATCAAGAAGTCAGCGGTTAATATGACTGTAGACATTAAATATGAGCTGTTTGCATCGATGGCGTTGTATAAAATTCGTTGACTTAAAGTATAAACGTAAAATACGAGTATGCTGCCAATACCGAATAACATGTACTTTATTCGCCATCTTTCTAATCCCGATGATGATCTAAATGTATTTTCCAAATTTACTAAAGAAATGATGGCAATCAGTAACAGTGAAATATTAAGATACCGTCCAACCGTTCCCAATCTTATTATCTGTGGTCCCTCTAGCGTGACTAATTGATCCGTCAGCAAGAGAAATATAAAGAAGATGGCAAGCATGAAATAGCCCGACGGGACAATCCAGTTCCACTTTTTCAGGATGGTCCTTGAGCGCGTTTTACCAAACAGGATGGTGAACAGAAGCCAGTTGCTTTGGAATAATAGCTCTCCCAGTAGACTGATTTTTTTCCAGATAAGTACGTTTTCTTCGAGTAAGGCCGTGAGGCTTATAATATTTGCGAGATCCATGAGAGCCAACGAAGCCATACCAACGCCAAGAGCGAGAAATCCGGGATCAGACTGCCGTCTAATCAGAATCAGAATGGATAACGCAGCGCAAAATAAGGAACTCGCTGCGGGCAACAGATCTAAGTATGTCATGGCTAGTACTCTGTCCTAGATAACCGTGGGATGGCCGCTTTCAACCGGTGGCTTTGCCGGTAATGAGCGGTGGGGGGTAGTTGTGTCCATCGGCTCGCGAAGAATCCCGAGACGGGAAGTACGGAAAACATCTCTGTGGAGTCGGAAGGGCTTTGGCTTTCCGAAGCCTTGCGTCGGCAGTCCGGTCGCGCTAGTCCCAAAGCATGAGGTGAAATTTTTCAAAAGATCTTAGGGAGTTCGAATCAGGCAAAGCAGGCGCAGCCCAGAAATTCGGCAACTTACACAGACGAGCACAGAAAGCGGGTAAGTTTCCAACGTGACCTGCCGGCTGGAAGAAATATTTGGAAGTGATTATACGTGAGGCACAAGGAACAATGTCCCACTGACGATAGTACTTGAGGAAGAGGGAAAGAATCAGGTCACCAATACCTTTAGGTGTATCTGTTTTGCAAGTCAGTCATCGCCAAGTCTTAAGAAATTTGGTCAGTAGGATAAGTAATGTCTTGCTTCTTCAACTCGTACTTCTTGATCAGATCGTAAAGTGTCGGTCTACTCACACCGATCTGCTCTGCAGTCCGAGCTATATTCCAACTGGTTTTTGCCAAAGAATGGTAAATGAAATCTCTTTCTAAAGTTTCTCGAAAATCTTTCAAAGTCCTCGGCTGGGTTACGCCCTCATGCGCGCAAGTAAGATCCAAATCGCCTACACCAATGGTAGGCCCGTCGCCCATGACCACTGCTCGTTTTATTCTATTTACCAGTTCACGAACGTTTCCTCGCCATTCGTACTCCAGCATTGCTCTGATTGCCTGTGGATCAAACTTGCTCATCCGTCGTTTCAGTTCCTGACAGCTTCTCTGCATGAAATAATGAGCCAGCAGCAGAATATCGTTACCTCTTTCTCTGAGAGGAGGAACCTCGAGGGTCACCACACTCAAGCGGTAATAGAGATCTTCGCGAAATCCACCAGCAGTAAGCGCGTTTTCAAGGTTCTTATGGGTGGCCGCAATGATTCGCACGTCAACATCAATACTACTCCGCCCACCGATTCTCTCGATGACCCGTTCCTCCAGAAAACGTAAGAGCTTGACTTGCAGTAATGGCGGCAATTCACCAATCTCGTCCAAGAAAAGAGTCCCGCCGTTGGCATACTCGACCTTGCCTTTTCTCTGCAAATGCGCACCAGTATACGCGCCCTTTTCATGGCCAAACAATTCCGCCTCCAGCAGGTTTTCCGGAATCGCACCACAGTTTATCACTACGAAGGGTTTCGCGCGACGGGGGCTCTGGTTATGAATCGCTCTTGCGATGAGCTCTTTTCCGGTGCCACTTTCTCCCACCACCATCACTGAAACATTGGACTTGGCTACTTTGCGAATCTTGGCAAATACATCCTTGATTTGTGGACTCTTGCCAATCAGTTCCTCAAATCTACTCTCCGCTTCTTGTCCTTTCTGCAACGCCAGATATTCTCGCTCCAGAATGCTGACAGATGAGGCTCGACTTAGGATTACCTTGAATTCGTCAATGTCGATGGGTTTCTGATAGAAATCCCATGCCCCTTGACTTATGGCCTGTATGGCACTTTCTCGGTCATTATTCCCCGTTACCACGACGACCTTAACGCTGGGGTCCTTTTGCATAAGGTGCCCCAGCAGTTCCATGCCCACTTCGCTTCCTTCTGGCTTGGGCGGGAGGCCAAGATCGAGGGCTACAACGTCTAGTTTCTTAGAATTTATGACTTTCATCGCTGCCGACGGGTTTTCAGCCAAATGAATGTCGTATTCATCTGCCAGAGCCCATTTAAGCTGGCGAGCAATCTGCGGATCATCCTCTACAACTAATAACTTTCCTTTCTTGTTCATCTTTTGTCCCCAATCCATGTAATTCGATGTCTGAGAATGACCATTGAAAATTAGAAGTATATATTATCCGATTGTGTCAGATTTCTGTTTCTGAGTTTTCGAAGTATCGGTAACAAATTGTCGAAAGGCTTCGTTTAGATGATATTGCTTTCACCCAGTCTGGATATCCAATAAGATAGATCGGTCCAATCTTATCTTTATGATCAACTAATATCAAAAAAACAAAACTAGAAATAAAGATAAATTTCTTCTAAGAATCAATGATAATATTAATCAGCCTTCAAATTGGTTCATAGCATATCTCAAGTGCAGTTTTCGTATTTCTAGTAGCTCTATGTTTATTCTTCGATATGAACTGTTTAACTGCTTCTTCCGTTAGGCAATTTGTATATATTGATAAACAATTTTCTTTCTCACATCGTGAGTATTCGCGTTTATCTATTTTGATACTTTCATGATGCTTACAGTCTTTACAATATAATATAGTCACTGCTTTTACCTCCATTTAAACTGCTGCCTGAAGTTAAACCTAACTGCCGAATCAATTTCGATATTCGCGTCACTTGTATTCGCTTGATGAACAATTAGTTCAGTACTCTATCGTTAGCCCTTTTTCACGATCGTCTCCAGTAGTTCTTCCGCCTCGTCTTGCTCGGGAAAATCCAACTCCGTCCCGAGGGCTTTTTTGACTGCTCCGAGAGCCCGTGTTTTTTCGCCATTTTTCCAGTAGGCCAGCCCTAGGTGATACAGGATGGTTGGGTTCCCGGGCAGTTTTTCAGCGGCATCACTTAATTCGGCTATGGCACTAGGATAAAAGCCCTTGTTTATATAAGCCAAGCCGAGAGTGTCAGCAATCCTTGGATCATCGGGCAATTGAGCTTTAGCCTTTCGGGCCAGGTCCAGAGCACGGTTGAAATCTTCACCACTTCTTAGCAGTATCCACGCCAGGTTGTTGGCGGCGGGTGGAAAATCAGGGTTTATCTTTAGAGCATTCTCAAACATCTCGCGTGCTTTGCTCTGGTCACCCTGTATGTCGTACATGGCACCAAGTGTGGTGTAAGCCTGGATAAACTTGGGATTCTTCTCTAGGATTTTCTCGTACTGTGAAATAGCCTCTGCGGTTTCTTTCTTCACTAGGTGAAGATTTGCCAAAAAGACATATGGTGTCACCAGATCAGAATTGAGATCTATTGCTGTCTTAAAGGCAGTCTCACTTTTCTCGTATTCCTTCTGAGACAGTAAAACTCTGCCCTGCAATTCATGCAAAACCCCAGATAGTTGATTGTTGTTCTTATGATGTTGGATGTTCTCTTCCAGAAAAGCAAGCGCTTGAGCAGGTTGCTTCTCCGCCATATAGATTGCGACCATTGCCGCCGTTGCCTGGAGGTGATCTGGCCGCAATTGGAGAACTTTGTGCAAGCGGCTTTTGGCCTCCCCGTAATTCCGCTCGAACCGGTCTATCGTTGCCAGCCGATAGTAGACAGCCGGATCATCCGGTCTATTTTCCGCTGCCTTGAGATACGCCAGCCTGGCCTCCTTAATTTCCCCCTTCACGATGTGCCCGTTGCCCTTAAGGAATAGAGCTAATTGGTTGTCAGGCTCTACAGAAAGCACCGTATCCAGCTGCTCCAGGGCGAGATCGGCAGCTCGTTGTGCCAAAAAGATCTCCGCCAACAGTATTCGCGCTTTAAGATTCCTGGGATTGTATTGTACTGCCTTGAGAAACGATCCCTTCGCTTTGGTGTGGTCTTTTTCCTCCAGATCGATTAACCCCATATAGTAATGAGCGCCTGCATGGCGAGGTTGGTCTTTGATAACGCTGGTGAGAAGTGGGGCAGCTTCCCTTAGTTTGCCATCTTTCAATAGGAGGCGAGCCTTGTGGTACCGAGCTTGTAGATTGCCTTCGTCCGTTTCCAGGACACTTTCAATCTGAAGCTTCGCCCCTTCCACATCCCCCCGGTCTAGGAGCAATGATGCGATGGCATTTCGGATCTCAACATTTTCTGGTTCCAATTTCTGCGCCTTGGTCAACCACTTCAAGGCCTTCTCCAAGTTTTTCTGTGAAACGTAGAATGCGCTCAGAAACATCTTTGGGGCAACGTTGTCGGGGCTAATCTCATCCATTTTCAGATAGGCAATTTCTGCAGTTTCCAGGTCGCCCCGCCTTCTGTAAAAGTTTCCAAGCTCGGCTAAAAGCTCCACCTTCTTTGGGGCCAAGGCAACGGCTTGCTTGAGTTCGCTTTCTGCTTGTTTGTATTCGCGGCGCTGCTCATAGAACTTCGCAAGGCTAAGTCGAACAGTCGAATCTCTTGGGTTGGAAGCCACAGCTTGCTCAAGGTAACCATGGGCTTCCGCAAACTTCCCCTCGCCGTTGGCGATACCAGCCAGTGATAGATATGCTCTGACGTTCGTTTCATCCAACGCTTTTATCTTTTTGAGCACCTGTGTCGCCTTAACGGGTTCTCCTTTTTGCAGATAGACGCCCATCTGTAAAAACAACGCCTCGATATTTTCTGGCTCTTGTTCCAAGATGAAAGATGCCTTTTCACCTGCTTCTTCTGTCTTCTTGGCGAGCAAGTAGATCTGACCTAGTTTCAGTTGTGCGGTTAGATTGTTGGGTTCGAGGTCAACTGTCCTCGCCAGTTCTCCAAAGGCCTCTCTTGGTTGAGTTGTCTCAACATAAGCAAGAGCCAGTTGATAGTGGGCGCGGGCAAACTTGGGATCTGCCTGAATCGCATTCTTATATTCTATGATGGCGTTCTTAAATTCCTGCTTCGCGAAGTAGGCGTTTCCGCTTTTCATGTACTTCTCTCTTTCTTCGGCAGGATTGCTACTGCAAGAACAAACGAGAAAGACTGAAAAAAGTAAAAGAAGAACACGCCAAAAACAAGGAATTAATACTCTCATATGGACCTCCATCAATTATATGTTGTGTATATATTGTGTAACGATCTGTCTTGAGAAATCAAATCCAATTCTGTTATGAATTCAACTATTCCATAGACCAGTTAGTACAAATGATAGTTCTACTTTTGAGGCAAAAGATGATTAACTCTTGAATAAAAATGAGTGCGTTCAAGTGTAGATGCAAAAATATCTGGCGTTGCGTGGAAAGAACTATTTAGTGTTCGACGTCGCTGATTGAGAACTTGTTCCCCGGTGCAGAGTTATAATTGTAGGTTAATTTCTTTGAATAGAGGACTGGAGCCACCGGAGAGGCAGTTTTAATCTTATCTTCTACTACATTATCCTCAAATTTTCGGGTGGCAGCGGTGGACTACCATGGCCGCCATCCGTAGAAAACTCATAGGCTCCGATGTCATAAGGTGGAGTACGTATTCTTCCATTTCTGTCCAGTGTGACGTCGATTAGTGTCTTGCCGGTTCCGATCAGCAAAGATCCATTCCTGAGATCATAGTCACCGGAAGCATAGTTGGCAAAATTGATACTCAATTCGTCACCCGCTATGGTCAGATTGGTTGGATCCGTAGCAACAGTTGGTTTAGTTTCGACAAAAACATTATTGGCAAATTCCCAAGTGCTCGTTCCAGCGCTGCCACCGGCGAATTGGAGTTGAGTAGCTATAGAATGACCAAATGTCGAGTTGTAAACCGTAAGATTTTCTAAATTATCCTCCGCACGGAGTGCCTTTTCACAACTATAAACGACACCGTTCTTAAGTGTCACATTCGCATTTCCGTTCGCTCCTCTAAGTCTAAAGGCAATCTCAGAATCAAAAACTGTGACGCCATCAATTATAGCTTCTATTTTCTCCTTTAAATTGAACGCGGCTTTGTTTGCAATGAAGGCGTCTTTTTTCCATCCGTGAGCAAGAACGTTGCGGATCGTGATCCGCATGCGAGGAACGGTTTCCCATCCAGACTTCAGCACCTTTGTATCAATAGCGTTTTCTCCAGGGTACTGCCTCTGGCTTTCTGGCAGATTATCAGTTCGAACCCAGCCGGAATTGAAGTCCGTTGTTAGCGGACCTGTCCAGAAATGGCAGTCTTCAATCAATATATCATTGGTAAGGTTATTGGCATCACGGGCTGGATCCGCCTGAAAGCTATCGCCGGAAACGTGATGAATTTCTGTGTTACGTACGGTGATACCTTGTGAACGGGTGACAACAATGCCGTGAGCGTCTTGTTGATTGGCAAAAGAACCCGCTAAGAAATGATGAATGTGACACGCGTCAATAAGCAGATTTTCCGCTCGAGACACATCAACACCTTCCCGTGTGCCGTTTCGTATCGTCAGTCGACGAAGCACACAGTTTCGCGCCCCACTGACTCGAGCTGCATCTTGGCTAGCTTTGGCAGCGTCAATAACTAAGTCTTCAACTACAGTATAATCCCCGTATACGGTTAGACTGCGTATCACAGGAGCATCTCCTACGCCGTACGCTCCTATGGTCACCGGGCTACTATCTGACCCTGATGAATCCGTGCTCAGGCCTTCTTCCCATGTCCGACTCCGCCTCAGCAAAACCAAGTCTCCGGGACTCAATGTTGTTCCGTTTACCTTGCCCAGGGTCGCCCACGCCATTTCAGTGGAAGTGCCTATATTGGAATCGTTACCGTTTTGGGGATCCACGTAGTAGGTTGCCGCGACCGCCGGCACACTTATCAGATGCACTAACGTCCACCATAAGATAAACAACCTCAACTGCTTTTTTAAATTAGCCCGGATTTCTGTCAAACTTGAACCAGATGCCCGGCGCTTTGGTTGTTGTAGTATGGTTCTTCCAGGTTTCACTAAAATTAATTTCGTCATATCAGCATCCAAAAGTATAATGCTGTATTGAATAATAATTTGTCAGATTTAAACACATTATTCATGTTACGTCTATTCTGTAACAAAACTATTATTATTTAGTGTATAGTCCAAGTAATTATACATTTGGGGCTGTACTCTTCTGTGTGTATTACAAAATTTCCTGGTTATGACCAAAGAACTGCAAAATCCCCGCCTTATTCATAAACTACTTCCGGGCGATAATCTTCATATGGTCCATGAATACTTGCAGTTGTTCCAACAGTGGCCGTATCTTCTATTTCTTCTGCTATTTCATTTACCTGGATGTTTCTCAAGGCAACAGCGAATGCGGCGAACCAGTAAAACACTTCTGAATAGAGACGACTATGAAAAAGGCCTGCGACTAAGATACCGATCAAACCCAACTGGATGGACACGGCATCAATATGACAACAGAGGTACTTTGCTGCCCTTTTCCCATCACGTCGAATCTTTTTAAGTATCAAAAATGTATGAATCAGAAACCCGGTAAACAGAATAAGTCCGACATAGCCCCACTCTACTAGGACCGTTAAGAATGTATTATGGACTGCCTTGGCACCTGCCTCTTCCATTGTTTCTGTTAATTCAGGCACGTATGAAAAGACCAGAGCTTCAAAGCCCTCACCGCCAACGCCCAACGGGTGATCAGCAGACATCTCCAACGCACCACGCCATAAAAGGAAACGGCTTCCAGATGCTCCTTCATCCTGATGTTCCGTCATAGTTTTTTGTCGTTCCCAGAAAGTGTCGTTGGCAAGAAAAAGGACCAGAAGAGCGCCGGCGAACAATGCCAATAAAACGCGCCAGCGTAATCGTCCTCTAATCCAGAAGAATGTTAGGATCCCAAGGATTGCCAACGTCAGAAACGAAGCACGGGAATTTGATAATATTATTAAGTTGAGTAAGAAGGGCAAGGAGACCATGGTGATAATTTTTACCCATTTCTTACCCGTCAAGAAGTACAGGCCAAAAAAAGGAATCATTGCAGTAACATGTGCGGCAATGGCATTTTCTTCTCCTGAATTTGGCGCCATAACACCAAGATAACGATTTGAGCCGCGTTCGTAAGCAATCTTCCCAAAATTTGCCACATTCAGAATGAAGGTCCAGATTACAAATTTATATTGTTTGATGGTTCTGAGGAGAAACATCATGAGAAACGCTTGGACGGTGAATTTGCAGAAAGTCTCTGCTTTTCTATAACTTTCGACTGGATCCACTGCACAAAAGGCACTGACAAAATACATCCAGATAGTGAGCGCAACGAGCCACCAGATTAAAGTGTAGTTTGATTTTCTTAGGGATGGCAGTCCATTATAGTTGATAATCAGACTGATCAGGGTGACCACTGAAATCACTAATGACCAGCGCAGATCAGGCAGGGGATCTCCCCACCACATGTAGGGAGGGTGGTTGTGCCATAGGAATATGTAAGTGGCAATTCCAATATATGGATACCTAAATGTCATTATCAGGCCAGTAAAGTAAAGTACGAGAAAGATGCACGCTGTCAAAGGCATGTTTTATAACCTATTCATTGTGAGGTTCTAAACAAGAGTACAACAAATATAACTCTTTTTATCTAGTGGAAAGAGATAGACGAGTGAGATTGTTGTAACCCGGGGATCAACGAAAAAACAACTGAATAGTCAGAATGAGTGTGGCAGATAATCAGTAAGATATTATTTCAAAGTTACTCGGGATCGCGGGAGGAACAAGGTCAAGTTCTCCGGACGGCGTAATCGTGAATGTATGATTGCCCTGGAGAGAGGTTTCAAAATACAGGGTGCCAGTAACCGTATTACCGGCTACACCTTTATAGTCCCAAATTCGCATATCCCGGGTTGTTGAATGAGAGGAAGTTGAAGTACCTGAACTACCGATATCTTCGACCTGATACAAAGTGTTTGGCCGCAAACCAGTGATCACATGCTTCGTATTCCCCTGACCACTGACGGAGTAGGTCACAACATCATTGTTGACTCCTTCCTCTCGCTTGAAAAGAACCATGTAATTGGGACGATGAGATGTTTCGCGCTCGATGAATACCCCCTGCATCGCACTGCCAGCCTGGGCCAGATTCGCGTTGACCATGTGCTGCTTTTTGTCAGCGTCAGCAGTTTGAAAAACATGGAGGAACCGCTGATCGGTTGTTGCCTGGGTGGGTTTCACGGACACCTGCCAACGATGTGACTTGATTGCCAAATGATGCTGTCGCTTAATCACCTGCTTATCGAAGGTCGCTACTCGAGTCACTTCGACTCGAGCCTCAGCCGGCAGGAGTGTTTTCGAGAAGGCAACCCCATGTGCTCCCGCACCACCTGTATAAGATTGGGTGGCCCCGTCGTTATCACGCTCACCGCCGAGGCTGTTTAATTCTTTAATGATGATGTTGCTGCCAGTGTAACCATTGCCGATACGGTCACTTTCACCGCTTCCGGTAGAGATGTCCTGTTTTGAGCTGTAATTAAGTGCGGTTGGCTTCCAGGGCACATGATATACCCATTCGGGATCTGATGGGGCCGAGGTTCGGTCGTAAATGACAAGAAAATCAGAGTCGTTCTCTGGTTCGCTCCCCGGTAACCAGACAAACTCACGGGTGTGCTTCACTTCACTTTGGAACTGTCGACTGCGGTTTACCCGAACATGATAGAAGTGCCCATCCTTGCGGGAGATTTGCTCGATGCCGCCGTGATCATAATCGCCCTTACCAGTAACTGCATCCTGCAGGGCGGACGGTGTATGCATGGAGGAATGAGCCAGCTGGTGATCGCCCGCAAAATATACGATGTTATGGGGACGACCTCCTGGATATTCATTGAGATTACCGTAGCCGCGATGCGCAACGCACCGTGTATTGACCAGTGTGCCAAATTTTGCCAGGGTGAAGCCCGGCCAGTCATCCGCTCCCTGGTGACCTCCAAAACGGAAATGGCCGTCTGTGACTGAAAACACACCGTCGGCATTGCTGCTAAATCCTGTGCGGGCAAAGAATACACCCAAATTCTTCGCCCAAAGCGACTTGGGCAAAGCTAAGGCCTCGGGTGAGACGGATGCGATCGAATTGTGGGCGCCCAGAAAACGCCAGATATAGGGGTGCTCGTAGTCGGGCCAAAGAGGTACGTCGTAGGTTGCCATGATGTGGCGCAAAAGGCCGGCTTCATCCTGCAATTCGGCCTGTTCGAGGATTCGCGGCAGGATATACATTTGTTGGTCCATCTGGTTACGGTTGAGGGAAGTGTCGGTGGTTTCCGCTCCTCCCATCCGGACGTAGGTGAAGTGATCGTTGAAATATTTGTGGGGATCAATGGCATATGCCATAAATTTCGGATAATTTCTTATTGC
>CP070692.1:1288015-1307908 GCA_020353215.1 Deltaproteobacteria bacterium | reverse complement strand
ATCCGTGAGACAGCTAGCATTCACGCCACACCGGCTCTCTCTTCTCCAGAAATGCCTTTACCCCTTCCTCCGCATCTTCCGTGCTGCAATGCGCAGCAAAAAGCTCGCTCAGGAAGTCAAGGCCTTGGTGGTAGGGAACATCTTGCGTACCATAGATTCCGGTTTTGCCCACCTGCAGGGCTAGTGGGCTTTTGGCAGCCAGCTTGGTTGCCAGTTCCATGGTAGCTTGCTCCAGTTGATCCTTTGGCACTACCTTGTTGACCAATCCCAGCCTTTCAGCCTCGGCCGCCGTGATCATATCCCCCGTAAGCACCAATTCAAGAGCCTTTTTGCGGCCGAGGGAGCGGACCAGCGGCCCAGACGGTCCAAGACAAATGAGACCAACATTGATAGCAGTGGTCCCAAATTTGGCATCCTCTGCTGCCACTGTCAGATCACAGGCAAATGTTAAGCCGGCGCCATTTGCGAGGGCATAGCCTTTCACCGAGGCGATCACCGGTTTTTTCATCTTGGCAATGGTGTGATTGTGCTCATCCATCAATCGGATGAACTCACGGTATTCCTTGTTGGTTTTATCCTTAAATTCTGAAAGGGAAATACCAACTGAGAAGTGTTTGCCAGCCGCCCTGATCACCACAACCCGTAGTGCGGGGTCCTCATCCATCTCCCGCAAGGCGTCACTCAGCTCCCGGGCAAAGGGTACGTTGAACGTGTTCATCTCCTGCGGGCGATTCAGTGTAATCAAGCCGATGTGATCCTGTTTGTCCACAAGGACGTTAGTGTAGGTCATGACATCTCTCCTTTCTCTTTTTCTGTTTTTTAAGAGAATACTGACACTCACCTTATCAATAGATTGGCAGCCACTTGCACTAAAAAATCTAACGGCCGATCGGTATATTAACCCTAACGTTGCAAACCTGTCTATGTCTCTTGAGAAGGAAAACCAAAAGCCTCCCTATTGACCACCACGTCAGCAAAATTCTGGATAGCTTACCGCGTGCCTTGCACCATGACTACGTTTTCGCTTATCATGGTGTACCTGTGAAAAAGATGAGAACGGCTCGAAAATGTTACCCATTTGGTTACCCAAGAGGCAAAATCGAGTTGAGTGAAAGCGAAAAAACCAAATTAGGTTACATACTTAAAGGTTACCCAAGAATCAGTGAGACGTTCATATCCAATGAAATCCACCTGCTGGAAGAACTGGGCTTTTCCCTTCACCTCTTCTCCATGCGGAACCCGCGCGAGTCGTTTACCCATCAAAGCGTGAAGAGAATTGCGGCCCAGGTGAGCTACCTTCCCGAAACCCTTCTCCGTCATTTGCCGCGGCTCCTATACTACAACGCTATGCTGGTCAAAGCACGCCCTGAGGCCTATGGTCAGGCGCTCCGTCTCATGTTCAGTCGCTTTCGTCGGACCCGAAAAGTGGCTACGATAAAGCACTTGCTCCAGGCAGGGTATCTTGTCCAAGCCTTGCTCCCTGGCACGGCGGTAAGGCATCTGCATGCTCATTTTGCCCATTCACCCTCTTCCGTGGCCCTGTTCGCCAGTTATTTGACTGGACTACCTTTCAGCTTCACCGCTCATGCCAAAGACATCTATATTTCTGACGCCCGCCAGCTCCGTGAGAAAATCGGTAAGGCCAAGTTTGTGGTAACCTGCAACGGCTACAACCGTAGCTTCCTCAAAGGCTTAACACCCGACGGCCCACCCATTCACTGCATTTACCATGGCATCGATACCGAGCTTTTTTCCGGGCCCAGTCAGTATCATGAGCCCTCCCCTCCGTATAGGATACTGAGTATTGCTCGCCTGGTCGAAAAGAAGGGGTTGCCAACGGTCTTTCACGCAATCCGCCACCTGCTTGATCAGGGGTTTTCTCTTCGCTACACTCTCATAGGCGACGGTGAGGATCGACGACCGCTGCTCGATCTGATTGACCGCTTGAGTCTGAGTGAGATGTGCGACTGGTTGGGTACCCAACCTCATGAAGAAGTCCTGCAACACTACAAGACGGCAGATCTTTTTGTCCTGGGCTGTGAGATAGCGAAAAATGGTGATCGCGATGGGATTCCCAATGTGCTGCTGGAGAGCATGGCCATGGGAGTGCCGGTGTTAGCCACACGGGTGTCAGCCATTCCTGAACTTGTGGAGGATGGTCGGTGCGGAGTGCTGGTTCCACCCGGTCAACCCGTGGCCATGGCGAAGGCTATGGCACGTCTGCTGGTCGATAATCATCTGCGTCGTCGAATCATTCCCGCTGCCCGTCGTCGCGTGCGGCGCAACTTCGATAACCGTGAGTTGATCTTGAGGCTTGCGGATCTTTTCGAAAGTGTGGGTATCAATAGGGTAAGTATGTTGCCTCGGACGACACCAGAAAGAGCACAACGATAGACCAGTTCGCTGTTTTTTTTGCAACAAACGTTACTTTCGGCATGTCATCCTCCTTGAGAATCGCCTTCTACGCTCCCTTCAAACCACTGGGACATCCCCATCCCTCAGGGGATCTCACCATCGGCACGGACCTCTTTCGTTATTTGGAGACCCGTGGCAACCGGTTGGTAATTCCCAGCCGATTTCGGTCCCGCTGGATTTACTGGAGGCCGTGGTACTGGCCCGGGGTCATTCAAGCGAGAAAAAGATCGGTCCGCGTCAGTCGTCAGGCAAAGTCACAGGTCTGGTTGACCTACCATGCCTACTACAAGGCACCTGATCTACTGGGTCCTTACTGCTGTCGTCGTCTCAATGCACCCTTCGTTATCTTTCAGGGTATCTATTCCACTAAGAGGCGACGGCACTGGAAGACCTGGCCAGGCTTTATTTTGAACCGTATGACCCTGCTGGCTGCAGACCACGTGCTAACCAATAGAAAGGTGGATCTCGTCAACCTGAAGCGACTACTTCCCGACCGGCGGTTCAGTTACGTGGTACCAGGTATCCAGACGGGTAAGTTCCGTTTCGACCCGGAGTCCCGACGGGAGGAACGCCAGAAATGGGGCGTTCGGAAAGGCCCCGTGCTGCTCACCGCGGCAATGTTTCGCCCAGGCGTGAAAACCGATGGCCTTGCTTGGGTGATTCGGACCTGCGCCGAGCTCCACAGTAAGAACTACCCCCTCAACTTAGTCATAGCCGGAGCAGGGCAAGAGGGGCCCAAGCTCCGCCGACTGGCCGACCAGTTGCTGCCGGAACGGGTGAGTTTTATCGGGCAGTTGCCGAGGGAGAAAATGTACCGATTCTACAGTGCCGGAGATGTGTTTGTGTTTCCCGGCATTCGGGAGTCGCTTGGCATGGTCTACCTGGAAGCCCAGTCATGTGGCCTTCCGGTGGTTGCCTTTGCAGACGGCGGGATACCGGAAGTGGTGGCCCACAATGTAAGCGGATATCTCGTGCGTCCTTTTGATGCTCGAGAATTCACCAATAACGTAGCACGTCTGCTAACCGATCCGGCTTTGAGACGCCGGATGGGAGAAGCGGCAAGTGATTATGTGCAAACCCGGCACGAGCTCGAGCGCAATTATCGTGAAGTGGAAATTATTTTGCGGGAGTTGGTCGAAAAGAGAAGCCGAGTCGGCGGAGAGAGTAGGTACTAAACACCCCGTAATTGGTTAGAATAACTGGGTAGAAATTGCTTTTTCAGGTTCTGCACGGCAAGTTCCTGAAGGGTCCCCTAGGGGGGGCAGCTGAAGGCTGGTCCTACACAGTACAGCGGAATGTTCGAAGGGCCTGGATTCTCTCCTGTATCGTTAGCTTTGCTGTACAGTTTTGGCCAAACAGGTGGAATGGAGATCGATGCCTGGTGAGCCTCAGATAACGCAATTTGCCTTGGTACGCCACGCTGAGACTGTGTGGAATAGAGAAAAACGAATTCAAGGGCAGCAAGACTCTACTCTCACTTCGAGGGGGCGGCAACAGGCCGAAGAGTGGGGCCAGGCTCTGCGCAGATATCAACTGGATTACCTCGTGAGCAGCGATCTTGGCAGGGCAACCGCGACCGCCGAGATGATAAACCGGACCCTCGCGCTCCCTCGCGCAGTGGATCCTCGGCTGCGGGAGCAGGACTGGGGCAACTGGTCAGGGCTGAAGCTGAAAGATCTCAACATTGCTGATTTCACAGCCCAGGAGAGCCAGGGGTGGAATTTCCGACCTGAGGGTGGAGAGAGTCGCATGGAAGTGCTGGAACGCAGCCACCAGGCACTGGTGGCTGTTGCTCGACGCTGGACCGGCGCTCGCGTCCTCGTGGTCACCCATGGTGGCGTGATACGGTGTTTGCTGTATCGACTCTGCCAGCGGAAGTTCTTGCCGGGAGAGCCACGATTGATCAAGTCTTATCGGCTCCATTGGCTGTCCTGCGATGGCAGCCACCTTCGTATACAACGGCTGAACGAACAGTTGGAGGTCTGAGGTTTTCTCAGAGACCCAGTTAGAAGAAAGCAGATGAAGATCATCCACTACTGCCAGCACGTGCTGGGCATAGGCCACTATTTTCGCAGCCTTGAGATCGCTCGTGCCCTGTGGCGGCACCGACTGGTTCTGGTCAGCGGCGGACCGGCGGTGGAGGTGCAGTTGCCGGCACACGTGACCGAGTGCAGGCTGCCAGGTCTGGAAATGGATCCAGAGTTCGCCACCGTGGCCCCAACCGATGGATCGCGCTCGTTGGAGGACGTCCAACAGGAGCGCAGGGGCCTCCTGTATTCTTTGTTCGAAAAGTGGGCGCCGGATCTTTTCCTGGTAGAGCTCTATCCATTTGGGAGGAAACGATTCGGTTTCGAACTGGTTCCGCTTCTCGAGGCGATACATGGGAACCATTTCGGTTCAGTTAAGGTGGTGTGCAGCCTTCGGGATATTCTCGTGGAGAAACGGGATCAACCCGGTTACGAACAGAGAGTTCTTGCTTTGCTGAACCGGTATTTCCATGCCCTTTTGGTCCACGCAGATCCACGCCTGGTTTCTTTGGAGGAGACGTTCTACAGTACCGGAGGAATCAGAGTGCCGATCGTGTACACTGGATTTGTGGCGCCGAAACCCGGTTCGGATATGGGTGCAGGACTGAGAACACGTCTGGGAATACGAGATGGGGAAACTCTGGTGGTGGCCAGCGCCGGAGGAGGAAGGGTGGGGGAAGTCCTACTCAGGGCCGTACTGGAAGCTCATTCCCAGCTTGAGGGAGAGAGACACAGGTTCTTGTATATCTTCACCGGACCGTTCATGAATGAGGATAGCTTTAACTCCCTGACCAAGAAAGCGGCCTCCGCACCGGGAGTCCGGGTGGGCCGGTTCACTTCGGAGTTTCTCTCCTATCTGGCTGCCGCCGATCTGTCCGTTAGTCTGGCCGGCTACAACACCTGCATGAACATACTGGCGGTAGGGGTTCCCGCTCTTGTTTGGCCTTTCGGTCAAAATCGGGAACAAAGAGTACGGGCGAAGAAGTTAGCCGCGCTTGGAGTGGTGACGCTGTTGAACGACCAAGACCTTGAGCCATGGCAACTGGCAAAGCTCATGGAAGAGGTCCTGAGCAGGCCTAGGGGAAGTACCACACCGTCAATCAGCCTGGACGGGGCTCAAGAGACTGCTCGTTGGCTGGAGGAAGGACTGGGCAAGCAGGAGGGGACAACAAATGACTAAAAAAGAACCTGCCCTCCTATGGCGAGTAATGCCGGCCGACATCCGTGAGCGGTTGGTCCATTGTCTAGATGCAGCTGCCTCTGAAACGGTGGACGATGTTGAGCGGATCGTTTTCTTCAGGGCAGACGACGTGGGCGTACCAGGGCCGAGATTCAGTAGACTCGTTCACCTGTTCCGTACTTACAGGGTGCCGCTGACTCTGGCGGTGGTCCCTGCTTGGCTTACAGAACCGCGATGGCAGAGATTGCGGGAGATTTGTGGTAACGACCGGGTGCTATGGGGCTGGCTGCAACACGGCTGGCGCCATCTCAATCACGAGTCCCGGGGAAAGAAACAGGAATTTGGACCCAGCCGACCACTTTCCGACAAACAAAAGGATCTTCGCTTGGGTTTTCAGCGACTGAGCAGACTCATGGGTGGACATTTACTTCCGGCTTTTACCCCACCATGGAATCGCTGTGACCAGGAAACACTCGGTGTTCTGCAAAACATGGGTTACAAAGCCCTTTCCAGCAGTCAGGGGGCCAGGCCGGCGGTAACACTGGCAATTCCTGATTATGCAGTGAACGTGGACCTTCACTGCAGGAAAGACAAGGACGCTACCAGTGGCTGGCAGAACCTCTTTGAGGAACTCAGGGGAAGTTTAGGCAGGGGCTTCTGCGGCATTATGATTCACCACCAGCGCATGAATGAGGAAGCCTTCGCATTTCTCAATATTCTGCTACCGGAGTTGAAGCGTTGGGACCATGCCCGCTTGGTCCACTTGGGTACCTTGATGGAAGAAGGATTCGAGAGTACACCCTAACGACGCAAACCTGTTACCGGCCAAAACCGGTAAACCCGCACCAGAGTCCCGCCTTGGCGGGACGGACTTGCTCGACTCGTCCAGGATTTCATCTAGGCTAAAGCACACTTCGATCCCTTGGGCGGGACTGCGCGAGGCCACATCTGGCCCAGCCTGGCGCATTCTTTCTCGGTACAGGTTTGCCACGTAGGGGTAAAGAGTCCACCACGACTCAGCCAGGTAACTCTCTATGACTCCCCAAAGTTGAGTCGGTAACAACTTCCCGACAAGGACGGCGACCTTTGCCTCCTGTCACAAGTGGCGGCTTGCGCAAATTGAGAGAGTGTTTGCAAGAGTTGCGATTCGGTGTTTTCCGCACACCGCTTTTGTGATACGTTAATTAGGTTTTGACCACGAGCGATCACTTCGTAACCGAGCCAGTAAACCAATTATGCAAACCGGCCCAATTGCAACCGAAGGGACAGATATTTCCAGGCAGGTGGTCCTTCCTTTCGGTAAGTCTTTGGAAATCAGCCTAAAGAGTATCCGGGTCAGGTTCTTCCGGTCCCTGATCACAACAATGAGCCTGGTGCTTGCAGTGTCGTTCCTGAGCTTTGTCCGGGTGAGCACGGATACAGCAAATGGCATGCTGCGGACAGGAGACGTCAAACTCTATCAGGCTTTGATTCAGGCCGGTTATGACCTGGAAACGGACGCCACTACAACGGGCAGTAGCGCTAAAGAGCGTTGGATTGTATTCCTCTCCCTCCTGGTTTGCGTCGTAGGTATCGTGAATGCCCAGCTCATGGCGGTGACCGAACGGTTTCGCGAGATCGGCACCATCAAGTGTTTGGGGGCACTGGACAGCTTCGTTCTTCGTCTGTTTGTCCTGGAAGCGGGAATGCAGGGTTTGGCAGGGGCCGGTGCGGGGGCGTTGCTGGGGGGTGCGGCTGCGTTGTTGAACGGACTGATCCGATTTGGCCTGTTCGCCTGGAACCATGTCTCTTGGCTGGCAGTGGCCAAGTCACTGTGGCTGGCCGTCGGAATAGGCTTCCTGTTAAGTCTGTTGGGAGTACTCTATCCGGCCATGGTCGCTGCCCGAATGCAGCCGGTCGAGGCGATGCGGGTGGAGCAATAGTCAGGTCGGGCAACCGGCCAAACCGGCCAAACTGGCCAAACCGGCCAAACCGGCCAAACCGGCTAAACCGGCCAAACTGGCTAAACCGGCCAAACTGGCTAAACTATCTAACCCATGTGCAGTGAATAATCATGTCAGATTTTCATTACATTGTCCGGGTGTCGGCCGTCACCAAAGTCTTTCACTTGAAAAAGCTCACTGTGGAGGCCCTGCGTGGAGTTGATCTGGAAATTCGCGCCGGTGAGTATCTGTCCATAATGGGGCCCTCGGGATCGGGAAAGAGTACACTGTTCAACATGATCGGCGGCTTGGACAAACCCTCTTCAGGCAAAGTGTTCATTGACGAGGTGAATATCGCCCAGCTGGATGCCTATGAGCTAGCCTGGCTTCGCTGCCGGAAGATTGGCTACATTTTCCAGACTTTTAATTTAATTCAGGTCATGACGGCGCTGGAGAATGTTACCCTCCCTATGATCTTCGGGGGAATGCACAACGATGCAGCCGTGGAAAAGGGAGTCAAGCTCCTGGAGTTGGTGGGTCTCGGAGACCGTTTTCGCCACAAACCTTCTGAACTCTCCGGCGGTCAGCAACAGAGGGTGGCCATTGCCCGTGCCATGGCAAATGACCCGGCCATCATCCTTGCAGATGAGCCGACCGGGAATCTTGATCTGACCACGGGCGAGGAAATCATAGACCTGCTCAAACGAATGAGCGAAGAGAAAAGTGTTACCATCATTTCGGCCACCCATGACTTCAAAATGCTGAGCGTGTCCGACCGGGTCGTCTGGATTCGAGACGGCCGCATTGACAAGGTTGAAGAGCGCGAGCAACTGGCAATCTCGGTTGGTGAGATTTCGCCGAGGTAGCAGGGAAACTCGAAGGAGCAGCTCGTGCGTTTTTGAGCTGAGCTAGCGAGCGAACCGAAACTTGCAACACTCCCTGCAGTCGAATTCCGGCAAGGCTGGACCGCAGGTAACTTCACTGCCACCCGAATTATTAAACATGATCTCCAGACTCAGCAGAAAGCAGCTAAGAGGAGCGACACGGAGTCGGCGCCGGTATCATCTGGTCGTCACTCTTTTGGTGACACTCGTGGGCTGCTCACTGTTTTCAGCGGAAACGAGAGCGGCGGGCAACTCCCGCCAGCTTATCCAGGACCTGGCAGATTTGAAGGATCGAAGCACCGGTACCCCTGGCTGTCGCAAGGCTGCGGATATGATCCACCAGGCGTTTACCGATCTTGGACTCCACCGGATTGGACGCCAGAAGTTTCTGGTGCCTGTCACTCATTACCAGGAAGCGAGTCTCACCACAAACGGCCTCCATTCTCCTCTCAGGCCCCTGCAACTGAATGCTGTGAGTCCAGAAGTCACAGAGCCCTCTGGAGTCGAGGGGCCTCTTATCTACGTGGGAACCGGGGAACTCCACGATTTCAATGGGATGGAGGTGGAAGGCAGTATTGTCCTCATGGAGTTAGACTCGGCTAAGAACTGGATCAATGCAGCCATGCTCGGAGCGGCAGCCCTGATCTATGTGGACCGCGGTTCGACACCCAAGGATTTCTTCGAAGATAAACGGGAGCTTACCGGCATACGATTCCCTCGTTTTTGGATGCCGCTCTCACGGGCACGCTCCCTGTTTGGCTCGTTCGAGACTGCAGGCGGGCTGGTTGCCTCACGTGTTGTGGTTCGTTCAAGTGGCGGTTGGCAAAGGGTGCGAGGTGAGAATATCTACGGACTGATTCCGGGACAGGATCCACACCTCAAGGACCAGCTCCTGGTTGTGGAGGCATTCTACGATAGCACGCCACTGGTGGCAGGTATATCACCGGGTGCTGATGAGGCGAGCAGCATGGCTGCCCTGCTGGAGCTGGCTCGAAGCCTTCAAGACCAACCGCCGGACAGGTCTGTTCTGCTGATCGCCACCAGTGGGCATGCTCAGGCGCTGGCTGGGATGCGTGAAATTATCTGGCCCATCCGTGCCAGGAGGAAAGAACAGAAGAAGCTGCGGAAGGAATTGCAGGAACGGATCAAACAAGCTAACCAGGCTTTGGAGGTCCTGAAGCCATCAGACCCCCTGGACACGCTGGAGGGAGAGGCTGCGGAGCACTTGCTTGAGGCCCTAAGCGAACAAATCAAAACAGAAGTGGATTTGCTCGGTCAGAGGCTGATGCGGTTACGTTTGGCCGAAGACAATGTTGCCAACCGGCAACTCATCCAAGAATTGGCAAGTCGGCGCTTCCTGCTGCGCCAACTTAGCTGGCGGGCTTCTTATCGGGACACCAATCCCGAGGAGCGACGGGCACTGGCAGAACTCGTTCCGATGGCAATTCAAAGTAACCAGGAGATGCTTCAGGATGCCCGTGAGCAGATGCAGTGTTACAAAAGCGGCCGCAGCCTTCGTAGACTTCTAAGTGACCATGAACTCGTTGCCTTCATCTCGTTACACTTGTCAAGCCATGGCGACGGGGTAGGGGCCTTCAATTACGGCTGGCTCTATGAGCTCAAACCTCAAATCAACCGAACCGCTGTTTATGGTTCCATCGGCCGGGTACTGGATCGTCTCGCCCAACGGGTGGAACAGGAGCTCGGCTTACCTCACATTTTTCAGGACACCCTGCGCCCAAGCCCGGTGCGTCCTTGGCAAAGTTACCTTCCAGATCGTCCTGCACTGGGAGGAGAGGTGAGCGCATTGGCTGGGATTCTCGGCTTCAGCCTGGCGACCCTCGATGACGCCCGCCCGTTTTGGGGTACGCCCTACGACGTGACGGAAAGGGTCAACTGGGAATACCTGGAACAACAAAGTCGCCTCATATCTGGGCTGATTGCGGCTTTGGCCCACGAGCCGCAACTGGAGTCAGATCGTCTACCTCTCAAAGGCTATGCCAGTCTCAGCGGTCGAGCCAACTTCATCCGTCAGGGAGAGCTGTTCCCCGATCAACCGGCTCCCGGGACCCTCATTCTCATCTATCAGGGACCGAGCTTGTTCTACACTATGGTTGACTCCGCCGGTGCCTTTCATATTCGAGGTCTAGCAGACCGCAAGCATGTCATTCACAAGGCTATCCTGGAAGGATTTCGCTTCGACCCGGACAGCGGTGAGGTTATTTGGGCCGTTGATAAGCCAATGACGGGTAAGCCGGCCTACCGGGTGAAAATGAGACGTCGCGCCATGGAGACCGAACTGGTCATGTTTGCCTGTCGGATTAGTACTCTGTTTGGCCTTCTGGAACCGCGTACGTTCAGTCACATGACCAAGATCAAACTGATCGATGGAAGCACTGAGGCGAGGCCCTTGCGCTACTGGTGGAGCAGAATCGACACCCGGTCTTCTACTCTTGCCAGTATCTATCTGGAACCGCTGACATCCTACAAACTGACCCTGTCCGACACAGTGCTCAAGCGGAAGATGATCTTGCTCAATTCCCAACCCTCAGACCCGGAGGGAACTGGGTATCTCGTGGACGACTGGCCCATACTTCCAGCCACCGAATATCTGGTGGCGCGTGATATGTGGGGTCTCCTCCAGCCCAGACTAGCAAACTTGGAAAACCACGGCATCAACAACGAGCGCATCCGTTCACTTCAACGACAGGGAACACAGGCATTGCAGCGGGCTGAACAGGCATTGAACGAGCGCCGTTACGACACTCTCATGGAAGAATCCAGAACTTCCTGGGCCCTTGCAAGCCGAGTCTACAACGACGTCGAGCAGACGCAGAAAGACGTTCTTTTCGGAGTGCTCTTCTACGTGGCCCTTTTCGTTCCGTTCGCCTACTGCCTGGAACGGTTACTGTTCTGTTTCGTCGACATCCACAGACGAATTATTGCGTTTCTGGGGATTCTAGGGCTCGTCATAATGGTTGTCTACCACGTGCATCCAGCGTTTCAGCTTACCTACAGTCCTTTGGTGGTGATTCTTGCCTTCTTCATCCTGGGGCTTTCGATCATGGTGGCCTTAATCATTATCGGTCGTTTCGAGCAGGAAATGGTGCTGCTTCAGCAGCGGGCCCGCCACATCAAAGCCTCCGAAATCAGCAAGACGAAGGCGTTCGCTGCTGCTTTCGTACTAGGGGTGAGTAATCTTCGGCGTCGTCCCATTCGCACCATCCTTACCTGTATTACGTTGATCATTCTCACCTTTACCATCATGAGCTTTACGAGCGTCAAAAGTTAGCGTTATCGGGGACGGCTGAAACTGCAACAACAAGCCCCTTATAACGGCCTGTTACTGAAGGTTCTGAATTGGGACAGCCTACCGCCGGAAGCCGTGCGAATTGTGGGCAACAGGTTTAAGGACCGAGCGGAGGCCGTGCCAAGGGTCTGGTTGGAGAACGTAGACCGAACTCAGTCTACGGTGGTGCCTCTGCGCCGGGACGGAAGGGAAGTTGTTGCGAAGGGAGTGGTGGGCCTGAGTGATAGAGAGCCCCATGTGAGTGACCTCCGGCAGATCCTGACCCGCGGGCGCTGGTTCAAAGCGGATGAGCGTGAGGTCCTGCTCTTACCGGAAAGACTGGCCGAGCAGCTGGGAGTTTCGCTGCAGCGGCCTGAAGAAGCCACGGTTTACTTGTGGGGCATGCCTTTCCGTGTTGTGGGCTGCTTTCGGGGTGCTGGCCTGGAAAGCCGTCTCGATTTGGATGGCGAGCCGCTTACCCCGGTGACCTTCCCCAGCGAAGCGGTGATGGAGGTCACGGAGGTGGAAATGGAGGCCATTGAGGCCGGCGAGGACGTTAAAGCCTTTCAAAGTCGCTATCAACACGTCGCCGGAGATCTGACCGTAATTATGCCCTACCAGACCCTCATGGCATTTGGTGGTAATCTCAAATCTTTGGCAGTAAGACCGAATTCCGAGGAGGTGACTGGAGGGCTCGCCAGAGATCTGGTGGATCGTTTTGGTCTCACTTTGTTTACTGGTGAGGGAGGAGGCACGTTCATGTATCACGCTGCCGATGCTCTCAGCTACAGCGGTGTGCCCAATATCGTCATTCCCTTGCTCATTTCCGTGCTGATAGTCTTCAATACCATGATTGGCAGTGTCTACGAACGGAAGCGGGAAATCGCCGTCTATACATCCGTGGGACTGGCACCTTTTCACGTTTCCTTCCTGTTCATAGCGGAATCGTTGGCCTTTGCAGTGATCAGTGTGGTGTTGGGGTATCTGTTGGCCCAAACCAGTGCAGCAGGGTTTGCTGACACCTCCCTGTGGCAGGGAATCACAGTGAACTATTCTTCAGTTGCCGGTGTGGCCGCGATGATTCTCGTGATCCTCGTTGTACTGGTGTCGACGATCTATCCGTCGAGGGTGGCAGCTGCTATTGCCATTCCAGACGTCAACCGGGCTTGGACATTGCCGGAGCCCCGGGACAACGAAATTGCGTTCACCCTGCCGTTTCTGATGAAATACCGTGAGCAAAAAGGTATTGGGGGTTACCTGCTCGATTACTACGTGGCCCATCGTGATGTCTCTCACGGAGTATTTACCACTGATGATACTTCTCTGGAATTCTACTGCCCAGTTACCAGTATGGCGGGACTCAATGATCAGGACCATTGTGAACTCGACTGCATCCAGCTGAGCACCAGGGTTTGGCTGGCGCCCTTCGATTTTGGGGTCAAACAGTTCGTACATCTGAAGTTCCGTCCCGCGGTGGAGGACTCGCAGTACCTGGAGATCCAGGTGCGAGTGCTGAGGGAAGCAGGCGAGGCCAATGCCTGGAAACGTATCAACAAATCGTTCTTCAACGCTCTCCGTAAGCAACTGTTGGTTTGGCGGTCATTGGACGAAGAGGCCCACACTCATTATGAGAAACAGCTGGTGGCGGCTTTAGGTCTCGAAACGTGGTCCAGCGGGTAGTTGCTGCGGAGTGAGTCAGTCAATGCCAGAGATTAAATGATCCGTCCCTGCGCCGGGATGGGTTTTGAAAGTACTGGACACTGGGCAGTACGCAGATAAAAGCTAAAAGCTGGAGGTTGGAGAGAACAAATCGAGGCGAGCAAATCTGATTTGCTTCTGACCTGAAGGGAAGATTGACCCATTGCGGCCTCAACCCCCTAAGCGTAAGTGGATGGTGCCTACTACCTGATGTTTACTAGTTACACGGTGCTTCCGATCTTCTTACCTTTGAGTTGGCGATCATCAAGGAAATGGATTCTGGCGCGACGCAGGACAGGGTAAGGCTAAGAGCTATAGTACTGGGGTTATTGCTCGCGGTACTCCTGTGTGGTGTGACTCCCTTCAATAACGCCTACCAGAACGGAACACCACTAGCAGGCGGTCACTTTCCTTTTGCGCCCTTTTTCCTCTTTTTCTGGCTCTCGGTTGGCATCGCAGCCCTCGGGAGGTTGCGTTCTTCCTCACCCTTGCTGACAGGCCGCGAACTCTTCGTGGTCTGGATCCTAATGGCCATTGTCTCGGGTATTCCTTATACCGGCCTAGTCAGAACGTTCTTCATCAACCTTACCGCACCCTACCATTTCGCCAGCATCGGCAACCGCTGGCAGGAAACACTGCAACCGCTTCTGCCCCAAGGCTGGTATCCTCAAAGCCAGGAAACAATCGAACTCCTTTACCGGGGCCTGGAGGGAGGACGGCAGATGGGTTGGTGGCAGGTGTTCCTCAGCATTCCCTGGGAAACCTGGTTGCCACCGCTGCTTGCCTGGGGAGCCTTTGTGCTTCTCTGTTACTGGGTTATGCTATGTTTGGTGAACCTTTTCAGTCACCAGTGGATAGCCAACGAGAAGATGAATTTCCCGCTGCTCAGGGTCCCGCAACTCATGGAGGAGGCCCTGACACAAAACAGGTTGGGACGCTTTCTTGCCGACCGCTTCCTAGTTGTCGGCTTGCTCGTTACAATCCTTGTCCACTTGGTCAATGGCTTACACTTCTACTTCCCGGAGATACCTCAGATCCCCACCTTGATTCTTGCCGGTCCCTACTTCCCCAAACACGGTCTGTTTTCCGGTTTTCACAAGCTTAAGATCTACATTTACCCTGCCTTTATCGGATTCGCTTTCCTTACTCCACGGCAGATTTCCTTCAGCTTCTGGTTCTTTTTTCTGGTTGGAGGACTGTTGTTCGGTTTGCTGGGTGTTCTGGGCTACAACATACCCGCTGCGGCTCTGGGGATTACCTTCGGGCCCACACTGGCCCGTCCCGAAGAAACCCAGATGATTGGGGCCTACGGAGTCTTCTTCTTCTTCATCCTTTGGCTGGCGCGATACCATATCAAGGGTGTCCTGTGGGATAGTTTTGTCCCGGGGCACAACAGAAGCACTCAGGGCGAGTACTTTTCGGCCAGCCTCTCCTTCTGGGGGCTAATTCTGGGCGCAATCGGGTTGACTTTTTGGTGTTCCCATTATGGCATGCCGCTTGGAGAAGCCCTGGCTCTGCTCGGTGTTTTTTTTATGGTCCTGCTTGTTGCCAGTAGAGTCATATGCCAGGGTGGAATCGCCTACTTTACCTTGACGGCAGCACCCACTGACGGGATATTGGCGTTTTTCGGTTCGCGTTTCTTCACCAACATCGGCTTGATTATGGCCGCGGTCATGCAGAAGGTTATGTTTGTGGATCTGCGTGAATCCGTGATGCCATCCCTTGTTCACGGCGCCAAAGTCAACGAAGGGATAAGAAACAAACGGTTGATCCTCGCGGGCACTATAGCTGCCCTTCTGGCCGGGGTTGTTGTCTCTTTTGTTGCCATGCTGACGCTCTGTCACAAGTACGGCATTGGAGACCTCCGGGTGGATTGGGCTACCCGCACCACTCTCGGTGTCTACGAGAACGTCCAGCGACTCCTGGATGTGCCTGGAGAACCTCGGGAGTGGGTGTTCATATTCTCGGCGGTGGGAGCAGTGGTCATGCTGGTGCTTGTTATTGTGTACCAACGCTTCTACTGGTGGCCCATTCACCCCATAGGTTATTTGACAACCTATAGTTCAGCCATGCGGATTCTCTGGTTCAGCTTCCTGGTTGGATGGCTCTGTAACCATTTAAGTTTGAGATACGGTGGGGTATCGCTTTTCAAGAAGGTGAGATTCTTTTTTGTTGGCCTGATCATAGGGGATTTTCTTATGGCGGGCGGTTGGGCTCTGGTGGGCCTTTTCACCTACGCCAGCTACCAGGTACTGCCCGGCTGAAACCAGTGCGGTTGCGCCACTTTAGCCGGTCGGCCCGTCAAGCCCGATAGTCTGTCCCGCAATCGACTGGCAGAACCGCAAACGGGCTAAACCGGTCGAACCGACCAAACGACTGACTGAGATGTACGACGACAAAGAACTGCAGGAGTACCGGGACCTGTTGAAGCCTCCGGATCACTTCGAGGAAGGCTTCGACTGGAAGACCATCGTGGGCGCAATCTTCATCGGGTTTATCATGATGCCCGGAAGTATGTACCTGCAGTTGGTCATTGGGACTGGCATCGGCCCAGCCGCTCGGTGGGTAACCATCATCCTGTTTGCTGAGATCGCCAAACGGTCTTACACGGAGCTGAAACAACAGGAAATCTTCCTCCTCTACTACATGGCGGGCGCCGCCATGGCATCTCCCTTTCAAGGCCTTCTTTGGAACCAGTATCTTATCCAGTCCGATGCGGCTAAGATGTTGGGGGTGACCGAATTCATTCCCGCATGGATCGCGCCCCCGGTTGGCTCTGCCTCGCTGCTGGAACGCACGTTTCTTCATCGTGACTGGATGGTCCCAATTCTGCTTCTGGTGGGATCCCAGCTTATTCAGCGCATTGACCATTTCGGCTTGGGCTATGCCCTATACCGGATCACCTCTGACGTGGAAAAACTGCCTTTTCCCATGGCGCCTGTGGGAGCCCTGGGGACTATGGCCCTGGCCGAGTCAACTGAAGATAAAGAGAAAAGTTGGAAATGGCGGGTGTTTTCCATCGGCGGTGTCATCGGGTTGACATTTGGCTCGCTCTATGTGCTCCTGCCCGCTGTCTCCAGCTTGCTCTTGACCGAACCCATCCGTCTCATCCCTATTCCTTGGATCGAACTCACCCGTCACACGGAGAATGTGCTGCCCGCCGTGGCCACAGGATTGCAGCTTGACTTGGGGCTTATTTTTGTCGGTATGGTCCTACCATTCTGGGCGGTTATCGGGGGGTTGGTGGGACTGCTGATAACAGTGATAGCCAACCCGGTCCTCTACCGCCACGGTATACTACACCGCTGGCATCAGGGGATGGGTACGGTTGATACGGTATTTGCCAACAACTTTGACTTCTATATGAGTTTTGGGATCGGCTTGGGCCTGGCCATTGGGATAGTTGGCGTGTGGTACGTTCTACGTTCCTTCCGCCGGAGTGTAGGGGATCAGCGGTCCAGTTTTCGGGAACTCTTTCGTCCCCCGCCGGGCAGGGGCGATTTCAATTTCTGGATCTCCATAGGCATCTATGTTTTCTCCACTCTGGCCTACACCGGTCTCTGTCTCTGGCTGGTGCCCAATTTTCCCTGGTTTTTTTTCCTTTTCTACGGCTTTGTCTACACGCCGGTCATCTCCTATATCACCGCGCGTATGGAGGGAATTGCCGGCCAATTCATCAGCCTTCCGCTGGTGCGCGAAGCCAGTTTTATCGCCGGGGCAAAATTCTTCGGCTACCAGGGCATCGAGGTCTGGTACGCTCCCATCCCTATTCACAACTACGGCGAAGCCACAGTACAGTTTCGCAAGATAGAGCTTACCGGAACCAGTATCCGCGGCATTATCAAGGCGGAGATTGTGGTTTTCCCTGTGGTCATGGTGGCAAGCCTCCTCTTTTCCCAGTTTATCTGGAGGCTGGCTCCCATTCCCTCCAGCAGCTACCCCTATGCCCAGGAACTCTGGCATCTGCAGGCCCTGAACACCTTATTGATGCAGACCTCTACTCTCGAGGGCAATTCTCTGTTTTTTCAAGCGCTCAAAGCCAGCTACGTAGTGGCCGGTCTGGGATTTGGCCTGATTACCTATATCTTGCTGAACATCTTAGGCTTGCCGGTGCTCCTGATATACGGGGTGGTGCGGGGTCTGGGTCAGAGTACGCCCCACGGCATGGTCCTAGAGGTCGTAGGAGCGTGTCTGGGTCGTTTCTTTTTCCTGAAGCGCTACGGTGCCATGTGGCGCCAGTATGCCCCCGTGCTCTTGGCTGGATTTTCCTGTGGCATGGGCCTCACGGGTATGTTCGCCATGGGTGTGACGCTCATCCTCAAGTCCCTGGGCAAGTTGGCATACTGAGTAACAGCGCGCATTCCTTTTACCAGGCTTGTGGTTGAATCCACTGAACGATCGATCCTGAGGGCTGGTATCCTTCAAGTCGGCCGAGTTCTTTGCCGGATTGGAACAGCAGCAGGGTAGGCGTTCCTCCTACGCCATAAAGACTGGGAATATACTGGTTGGCATCCACATTGAAAACGCCAACCTTTAGGCGTCCCTCATAGTCCTTGGCTAGTTTGTTTATTGTTGGATTGAGGAGCTTACAGGGACCGCAGTTAGGGGAGTGGAAATTGACCAGGAACGGCAACGGCGAACGCAGCACCGTTTCCGAGAAATTCTGATCGGACAGTATCAACGGCCGACTCTGAGTATCAAGATTGACCGTAAGGACAGACTTGCACTTACCACAACGGGGCTGGGTTGCCAGCTTATGCAAAGGAATCCTGTTAGATGCCTGGCACTGCTTGCAGGATACGATTGTTGTCCCGCCACTGACAGGAGAATTCTCAGAAAAGAGTCTATGTTTACACCTGCCACAGTTTGGACTCTGCCCAAGTCTTGACAAGGGCAGTTTATTTTTGGCACCGCAATGGGAGCATCTGACATAGTAAGCTACGGGAGTCGCCATACGTTTACTCAACCCTGATTGGCTGATGCTGATCCCATTAGAGGGACAGAATCATGCTCTGTTTTTACTATTAACTTTAAGAACAAGATCCTTGCTGTCAAGAACCGCCGCGCTGCGGGTCCTAGCAAATTTGCTCGTAAGATCTCCTTTATCACGGGGAACGGGGATTGTCGACGGGAAGAATATCCGGGCTAGCCCGCCTCCCTCCGGGTGGGGCGTGGATACGTTCTGCGGTAGCGTTTTAAACCGGAAGAGATCAAGAGCCGTAGTGTAGGTTACCGTCACTAACGGTTCTATGATTTGATCTGCGGGGATCGAGTACTCTTAGGAAGTGTTTCCAGCAGATACTCTGAAGTCCCGGCTTCAGGTCCTGGGGCTAGTCTAGATCGAGGTCGGGTGGTGTCTTGGCGAGCATCTCTTCTTCTTCCAACTCCGCCTCAGGCTCGGGGCCGATATTCTCTTTCACATCATGAGGCAAGGCGCCGTAGTTGATTCGAAGGTAGGGTGCACCGATGCCAGGGGGCTGGTTCTGGTCGTATTCCTCTGAGTCCCGGTGCGCCCGATCCGCCGTGATAATCCGCACTCCTTCACTGCCGCCGGCGACACACACGGATACTTGGTCATCGGCAAATTTGGCCCAGAAAATATTGACCTGCGCGGGTCCTTCTTTAGACCAGCCTATCACCCGCCGTTGTTTTTGGTCACTGCTGAGGACGAGCCACACTTCATCGGTTTTGTGAATGTCGGAAAGAAGACGTACCTTCTCCTTTTTTTCCTTCTTGGAGGTGTCCACGCCAACATCATAGAAGAACGTGTTGACAATCTTCAGGACGTCAGGAGGTAAATCGCCGGGTTCCAGGGAGAGATGGGTGACATTCCATCCCGGAGGCAGATTTATCTCTTCCGGGTTGAAGGGAACCGATTCTTCAGAGTTCGCCAGGATACGCAAACCCTCGTCGCCACCAACCACAAGGAGGTCTATGAAACCATTGGTCAATTCCGCCCAGAAGACGCTGAGATCGCAGGGACCATTCTTCGCCCAGCCAACCACAATGCGGTGAAGACGGTCTTCCAGGCTCGGCAAAATCAGATATCGGGTTTTATAGGCATTGGAAACTGGGAAAATGATTTCTTTGGTCATCAGCAATGAACCCGGATCTATAGGAGGTAGTTGCGAACCGAATTCTAGCAAAGAAAATGATGACTTGGCAATACGAAAATAGGGAGGGGTTTCCCCATTCCTCAGCCTCAGTTCAGCAAAAACTCAGCGGCAAGGGGGAGGGATTTATGGGGTTCCCGGGCGGCGAGAAGCCTTGAATGACTTTCCAGGACTTTCCCCCAAAAAAAACATGGGCCCAGGCTTCGGGGAAGGTTGCTCCACAACGAGCAATTTTGCGCCATTTTATGGCAATGTCCCCTTTAACAAAGCGCCAAATCTTCATGCAGGCCTTAGCCGGGCTGAGATAGGCAATGGCAGGTTGCTCAGATGCTCGTTGTTTCGCAGCCTCCCCCGAAGCCTTCTCT
>CP070692.1:1267949-1287915 GCA_020353215.1 Deltaproteobacteria bacterium | reverse complement strand
GCCTCGGACCCTGCGACGTACTGTGCAAGTACGCCTCGGATTCGAGTCCCGCGGTACCGCGGGATGGTTGCCCGGTGGCACGCTCATCCTCTTCGCGCTCGCTTCGCTCCGCTCAGTCCCCACCCCTCTGGGGCGGGTCCCCAGTTACACGGTCTCGCGACTGCAATTCATGAAACATCCGGGCTAGAAACCCTCGAAAATGTCAAGGTGGATTTTTTCGGCTAGAAATACAGCGATTTCCCGAAGGGCCTCGCGCCTGTTACTCTGAGTAACCAGGGGATCTAGAGCTTGACGGTAATCCTCAAAGTAACTCAAGGCCTGATTTTGCCAGAGAACGTCGTCGCTTTCGGCCCGGGTCAGGGTGAGATCCAGGGTAACAATCACTCGGGTGTCAAGGGTTTCCTTGGGCGCCACGTGGGCAACGGCCACTTGCCTTATGCTGCTAATGCGGCCAGCCAGCACAGCGTCAGCCTCACTTCGAGGCTTTACCGCTACTCTTTTCCAGCGAATAAACTCATTCAGGAGGGCATTGGTGAAGACCACCTCGAGGCCGACTTCCGCTGTCTGGTTCTGCAAGATATCCACGGCAACGCTGTTGATGTCATCCGGAGTGTGGCCGCCGCTCCCGGCAAAATGGTAACCGCAGGCTGAGAAAACGACAATTATTACCAGGCAGAAGGTCACTCCCGTTCGAAGACGCCGCAAGGAGGAGAGGCGGGAAGGAGGATAGACACGGCGACAGGAAGACTCAGGGACGCGGTAACAGGGAGACGCGGCGATACGGCGAGGCGGCGAAATGGAAAAGGCTTGATGAAACACTTCTTTGAAACGAGAGTGGGTAGGAAACTTGACGACCTCTGCACCTATTCTGCTCACTTCGTCTCCGCATCTCCGATTGTACTCGTCGACTCCAACTGAGCTATGCACTTCATTGGGCAGGAATCGGTTAAACGACTACGTTCACCAGCCGTCCCGGCACCACCACCACTTTGCGAACAGGCCGGTCGCCAATGAAATCCTGTATCCGTTCATCGGCTAGTGCCGCTTCTTCGATGGCATCGTTCCTTGCACTGGGTGAGACATAGATGCGGTTGCGGAGCTTACCATTCACCTGGACCACGATGAGTTGCTGCTCCTCAGTCGCTGCTTCCTCATCCCATTCCGGCCACACCTGTTGTACCACACTTTGCTCGTGCCCCAAGGCTTTCCACATCTCGTCAGCAATGTGCGGCACCATGGGAGAAATCAACACCAGTGCCGTCTCAATCGCCAACCGGAGAACCGGAAGAGCCTCGGGACCGTGACCATCGTTCGAGCGAAACTGATAGATCGCGTTGACCAGTTCCATTACAGCACTAATCGCTGTATTGAAATGAAACCGCTGTTCGATATCCTCAGTGACTTTCTTTATGGTCTGATGGGTCTTACGGTGTAAGCCCCGCGACTCGCCATCCAGAAGTTCTCTGCCTTCATAGGTAGAAACTTCACGCAACCGCTGGTGCTCTTCATAGACCAAGCGCCAGAGCCGGTTGAGAAATCGTGAGCTACCCTCGACTCCTCGGTCGCTCCACTCCAGATCCCTTTCCGGCGGCGAGGCAAACAGGCAGAACAATCGTACTGTATCGGCACCGTAACGCTCGACGAGTCGGCCGGGATCAACCACGTTGCCCTTGGACTTGGACATCTTTTCTTTCCGGCCGACCTCCGCCAACTTGCCACATTTGCGGCAGCGGTTGACTTCCGGCTTCTCCTCCACGGTATCGTCAGGTTCCAGCCAGCCGTGCCCAGGACAACGCAGGGTCTCCTTGCAGACCATTCCCTGAGTCAGCAGATTAGTGAAAGGTTCGTCCTGCCCCACGGCGCCCATGTCTCGCAGCACCTTGGTGAAAAACCGCGAGTAAAGCAAATGAAGCACAGCGTGTTCGATCCCACCAATATATTGATCCACGGGCATCCAGTAATCGTTTCTCGGTCTATCCAGTGGCCCCCCCTCATAATCTGGACAGGTGTAGCGATTGAAGTACCAGGAAGATTCGACAAAGGTATCCATGGTATCGACTTCTCGCTTTGCAGCGCCTTCACAATTGGGACAGGTGGTCTCTACGAATTCCTTGAAGGTAGGCAACGGTGTCCCACCGCTGGGTGTAAGACTGACGTCCAAGGGCAGCACGACAGGCAGGTCATCCTCGGGTACCGGGACTGTGCCACACTTGTCACAGTAAACCATTGGGATTGGGGCTCCCCAGTATCGCTGTCTGGAAATGAGCCAGTCTCGCAATCTATAAGTGATCGACGCCTCGCCCAGCCCGTTGGCTTCCAGGTAGCTGTTAATGGCCTGCCTGGCGGAAGCGCTGTCCATTCCGTCGAATTCACCCGAATTGACCAGAATACCATCCTCCTCGTAGGCCGCCTCCATAGTGTTTTCATCCAGCTTACCGTCGAGAGGATTCACCACGACCTTCAAAGGGAGGCCATAGGCTTTGGCGAATTCAAAATCTCGCTGATCGTGGGCGGGAACCGCCATCACGGCACCGGTGCCGTATTCCATCAGCACGAAATTGGCTACGTAAATGGGCATCCGCTCACCAGTCATGGGATTATGACAGTAGGCGCCAGTGAACACACCTGCCTTATCAAGGAATTCCGAACTCCTCTCGCTGCGCTGAGTTCTTTTCGTCTTTTCAATGAATTCCCTTACCGCGGTTTCCTCGGGTTTGGTTTTACACAGTTCAAGGGAAAGTGGGTGTTCTACGGCAAGACTCATGAAGGTTGCGCCATATACCGTGTCCTGCCTCGTGGTGAAAACCTTAATGACGTCATCCCCATCCTCCAGTGGGAAGTGGATGATGGCTCCGTGGCTTTTTCCTATCCAGTTGCGCTGCATGGTTAGCACGCGCTCGGGCCAGCCGGGTAGACGATCACAGTACTCCAGCAACTCATCGGCATAATCAGTGATTTTGAGAAACCACTGCGCCATGTCTTTCTGTTCCACCGACTGACTGCAGCGCCAACAGAGCCCGGCCTCCACCTGTTCGTTGGCCAGCACCGTCTGGCAAGTCGGACACCAGTTGACGTATGCCTTTTCCCGGTATGCCAACCCTCTTTCATACATCTTGAGGAACATCAACTGTTCCCATCGGTAGTAGGAAACATCACACGTGGCCAGTTCCCGGCTCCAATCGTAGCTGAAGCCCATCCGCTTGAGCTGTGCCTTCATTTGCGCGATGTTGTCATAGGTCCAGGTCGCTGGATGGCTCTTGGCCTTTATGGCTGCATTTTCCGCCGGCATGCCAAAGGCATCCCAGCCCATTGGGTGAATGACGTTGAATCCTCGCATGATCTTGTAGCGCGCAACCACATCGCCGATGGTGTAGTTGCGGACGTGTCCCATATGGATTCGTCCCGACGGATAGGGGAACATCTCCAGCAGATAGTACTTCGGCTTGCTCCCGTCTTCGCTCACATAGAACAACCTTTGATCTTCCCAGGCGGCTTGCCATTTGGGTTCGATCTCGCCGGGAATGTATTTCGATTCCATTGGTCCTCCAGTGTGATTGCGCCTAGGCAGTAGACAGCTCTTTACTTAAGACTCTCGCCGGCGGGCGAGGCGAGCGAAACTAGTGAGTTATCCGTTGCCTCCTATATGATCACTTCGACTTACCAAATCAATTCTCCCGAATGATTAGTAACAAATAACGAACAACTTCCCAGCGCTTAGTCCCCAGTCGCAATGACTGTTTACCGCTTACTGCTTATCCTGCGGGGTCTCCTGCCTGGTCCAACTCGGGGTCGCTGGCTGGCAGGGACTCACCCGCGTCCTTCTCTTCCATATGCAGCCTTATTCTGTCCAAAATACCGTTGATGAATGCGCCCGAGTCTTCGGAGCCAAACTTCTTCCCCAGGTCGACCGCCTCATTTATGGACACGCTTGCAGGAATATCCGAACGATGGAGGAGTTCGAACACGGCCAGTCTGAGAATACTGCGATCTACTACTGGCATCCGCTCCAGCCGCCAGTGCTCTGAAAACTTCCTAATCAAGCCGTCGATCTCTACCATATGCCGGTCTACACCGTTTACCAGCTCTACTGCAAATGCTCTGACAGCGGCGGGCGCGTCAAAATGATCACAGAATACCTTGAAAGCCTCGGTGATGTCCTTCTGGACCATGTCCGCCTGGTAAAGGACCTGGACGGCTACTTCACGAGAACGGCGTCTACTCCCCATGGTTGTGCTTCTCTGCTCTTCGACAGCAAGTATCCTTTGAATGCTGGTTCGACGAACGCTTCTACTAACCTTTCGGTTTGGCCAGTTTAGCCGGTTCTGCCGGGGTTGTCAGTTAGTCCGCTCTCGATCGTCCAGCACTCGTCTGCCATCAACGAACGAGACCGCATGACGACCTGTCTACAGGAACGACCCTTGCTCTTGATCATATTAGCGATCCGGCTGGCAGACTAAGCCGGCTTTAACCGGCTTACTGGCTTAACCGGCTTAACCGGCCAGACTATGTTCTATGTCAACTGGGCTATGAGATTGGCCATCTCTATTGCGGCCAGCGCAGCCTCCCATCCCTTGTTGCCGGCCTTGGTACCGGCGCGCTCAATCGCCTGTTCCAAGCTATCCGTGGTGAGGACTCCAAAAGTGATGGGAACCCCGTGCTCCAGTCCCACCGTTGCGATTCCTTTGGAAACCTCAGCGCTGACATACTCGAAGTGCGGTGTGGCGCCTCGAATAACAGTTCCTAGACAGATGATGGCGTCATGAGCTTGCTGTTCAGCAAGTTTTTTGGATATGAGAGGAATCTCCCAGGCCCCCGGTACTTTGACTATCTGTAGATCTGACTCCACAGCACCGTTTCTGAACAAAGCGTCGAGGGCACCGCCCAGCAGTCGGTCACAGATGAAGTCATTGAAACGACTGACCACAATGGCAAATTTCAGTCCTTTCGCGTCCAGTCTTCCCTCTACGATGTTCGGCATTCTAATCTCCCTCCCCATTGTAGAGCCACAACTTGAACTCTGGGTGACCAGAGTCTCCTCTGTCTCACTTAAGCAGCTTTTGCCAGCCAAACATAGGTGATCACAGTTGAATCCATATCTTTGGACAATAATGAGCGCCCATCCGGAAGCCTCAAAATTACCTTTCCGTGCCGGGTGAGGGTGGGGCTGAAACGATAAACTTGATTTCAGTCAATCATCTTATCCCCCTCGCCACGAACCACTCCGATTCAGCTGAGCCCGTCGCAGGCCAACAGAGGAACGGAGCTCCTTTTCGGCTCAACGCTGATCAGTAATTCTCTTTTTCCTTTTGCATGCCCAGGTCGAGAATGTGACCCATTTTTGAACACTTGGTTTGCAGATAATCTATGTTACAGGGGTTGGGCGGCACCTCGATGGGCACCCGTTCGGTGATGCTTATGCCGTAGCCGTCCAACCCGACTATCTTCTTTGGATTGTTGGTCATAAGTCGCATCTTTCTAACGCCAAGATCCACAAGAATCTGAGCGCCGATGCCGTATTCTCTAAGATCAGCCTTGAACCCCAGGGCCTCGTTGGCCTCTACCGTATCCTTCCCATCATCCTGGAGGGCGTATGACTTGAGTTTGTTGACCAGGCCAATGCCTCGACCCTCCTGGTTGGTTATGTAGAGCACAACACCCTTCCCCGTCTCACTGACCATCTCCATCGCCCGGTGCAGCTGGTCGCCGCAGTCACAACGGAGCGATCCCAGAACATCTCCGGTGATGCACTCTGAGTGGACCCGGACTAGAATTTCCTCATCCGAGCTAATCACACCCTTTACTAACGCGATGTGTTGACTGGGATCAATATCATTGACGTAGGCGATGGCCTCGAACTCCCCACCATGGATTGTGGGAAGCATGGTGGTGGCCGCACGGTGCACGAAACTCTCTGTACGCATACGGTACTCGATTATATCAGCAATGGTAACGATCTTGAGGCCGTACTCATCGGCGAAAACCTCTAGATCCGGCATCCTTGCCATGGTGCCATCGTCTTTCATAATCTCACAGATGACTCCGGCGGGCAGCAACCCTGCCAAGCGGGCCAGGTCGACCGAACCCTCAGTCTGGCCGGTGCGCACCAGCACACCACCCTTGCGAGAACGAAGTGGAAAGACGTGGCCCGGGCTTATTAGATCTTCAGGGCCCGCATCAGCAGCGACTGCCGCCAGAACGGTTGTAGCCCTATCAGCTGCCGAGATCCCGGTGGTCACCCCACGTCGTGCCTCGATGGACACGGTAAACGCAGTCCCGAACCTGGACTCGTTGTTGGAAACCATCATGGGCAGTTGCAGTTCTTCAACCTTTTCCTCTGTCAAAGAGAGACAGATGAGTCCCCGTCCATTCTTGGCCATGAAGTTGATCGCCTCGGGGGTTACGTTCTCCGCAGCCATGCAGAGATCACCCTCATTCTCCCGGTCTTCATCATCCACCAGGATTACCATCTTCCCTGCTCTTAGTTCTTCCAGTGCCTCAGGAATCTTCGCGGTCGGCATACTTTAAACTCCGATTTGTTATTGTTCATTGGTCATTCGTTTTTGGTTATCTGGTTATCGGTTATTGGGTTAGCTGGTTGCCCGGTCTGGCCAGCCTAAACGGTTCGTATTGACACCAACCCTGTAACGTTGGGGACGAGAACCAAGCATCTTACGAAATCCCGGGAAAAAGGGCAAACGCTTAGTTGATCACCATACTTGACGGGTCTGCACTGACCAGCCAGCTAAACGGCCATTTCGTTAGAGAAACCCGTGTCGACCCAAGAAGTCACGATCCATGCTCTTGGTTACCGAAGACTTTTTTTCTTGCAGGTTGCGCACAAATTTCTCTACATATTTGCCGATGAGGTCAACCTCAACGTTAACCTCGTTACCCACTCGCAGAGTGCCGATGGTGGTCACTCTGGCGGTATGTGGCACCACGTTCACTTCGAAACTTCGCGCATCGCAACTATTAACCGTAAGACTAACGCCGTTGACCGCCACCGACCCCTTTTCAATCAGGTAGCGGCCATGCTCAGGGGCAACCTCGAACCTGTACACAAGAGACTCACCCTTACTCTGCCGTGCCACTACTCTGGCCCGGCCATCCACATGTCCATTCACCAAATGCCCGCCCAAACGGTCGCCCAGCCGAAGGGCCCACTCCAGGTTGACCTCGTCACCCTGCCGGCGCTGGGCAAGAGTAGTCCGGCGCAAGGTCTCCTGGGAAACGTCCACGGTAAACGTTCTGCCATGAAAGGAGACCACGGTGAGACAGGCGCCGTCCACGGCGACGCTATCACCCGTCTTGAGCTCTCCCGGGTCGAGAGAGGCCCGGATACTGAGACGCATGTCTTTGCCGCGCGGTTCCAGGCGAATCAGTGTACCGGTTCCTTCAATCATGCCGGTGAACATGGGCAATCTCCGATGCCAGGTGCAAGGAAACCATTCGGAGTCAGCATTCAGGAGCCAAGAGGTCTTAGAGTAGCTTTAGCATTTAATGGATTCTGGCTTCTGATAACAAGTATTCCTTGTGCCGTTTGCCTTGTGTCTCAGCCTCTGCGTGCACGTTCAGCTTGTTTGATCCAAACATCCCGAAAAGAGAGCAGACTCCTGTAAATATCCCTCCACCATTATATCATCGTCTAAGCGACGAAGTCGCACTTGTTTCAGGTTTGAAGCTTCAGCCACAGTCGGAACACCGGTCCCTCCGACCATGGGGACAGCGTCGCTGCCGCCGATGATTTTCGGTGCAAAGAAAATGTAAACCTTATCTACCAGATTTTCATAAAAAAAGGCACCGTGAACTTCAGCCCCGCCCTCTACCAGGAGGCTGGTGATACCCCGGTTGCCCAACTCACGGAGAAGCGCACTCAACGCAACCCGACCTCTCTCCAACGGCAACACCAATATTTCCACCCCCAGCTGTTCCAGTGCGTCCTTTCTGGACCTGGAAGGGGCTGGCCCTGTGGCTATGAGCGTTGGAGCTTCACCGGTGTCCCCCACAACCTGGCTTTCCGGAGGCGTTCGCAAGTTGGTGTCCAAGATGATTCGTAGTGGGTTTCTTACCTTTTGTCGAGGTAGACGTGAGGTGAGCCTCGGGTTGTCCGCAATGACAGTTCCGACTCCAACTGCGATAGCATCCAACTCATGGCGGAGTCTGTGGACAAACCGTCGTGAGCGTTCATTGGAAATCCATTGGGAATCGCCACGGTAACTGGCAATCTTGCCGTCCAAACTCGCAGCAACCTTGGCAACCACCAAGGGCAGCCCGGTGGTCACGTGTTTGATGAACGGCTCGTTGAGTCGACGACATTTCTCTTCAAGTACGCCAACTTCCACCCGAATTCCACCGGAACGAAGAAAACCCGCCCCCCCTCCGGCAACTCGAGGATTTGGATCGCTGCAGCCAATCACCACACGGGTCACTCCGCTGCGTATGATGGCTTCAGTGCAGGGCGGTGTGCGCCCATGATGGTTGCATGGCTCCAGAGTTACATACAGACAGGCGCCCCGTGCCCGGGTGGAGGCCCTTTGAAGTGCATGAATCTCCGCGTGAGGTCCGCCTGCTTCTTGATGATAACCTTTGCCCAACAATTCGCCGTCTTTGACCACCACAGCACCAACCATGGGGTTGGGGGAAGTATGCCCCACACCCCGAGCCGCCAATCGGAGAGCGATCCGCATGAAATGTTCGTCTTCTCTTGCCAAAGAACGTGGGTCTTTCACCGTTTCCGGCCTGTTTTCTAAGGGGCTATTTGTTCTGCGCTGTTCCTGGCAGCCACTTTCGGACCGAGATTGACGGATGGGCCTGCAGGGTGAGCATCGTGGGCTGAATGACTGCTCAAAAGGTTCACCGACAGAGATGGATACACACCTCACAACGGGAGGCTGATGGGATTGCTACCTGAACCCCTCCTCCAGGAGTTGCTTTAGCCCTTGGAGATCCTGGATCTGTCGATGTACCATGCTGTAGCGAATATAAGCCGCAGGATGCAGGTCCAACAAGGCGGCGGCCACCAAATCCCCCAGAGCCTGACTCTCTAGCTTGCGCTGACGGCTTTGCTGGACGCGCGTTTCAATTAGCCCCACCAGTCGATTGAGGTGTCTTTCAGCCACCGGAAGTTTAGCGCACGAATTCCGTACCGCGGTCAGCATTTTCTCGCGATCGAAAGGTTCCAGGCGACCATCCCGCTTGACCACCAAAGGAAAGTTCTCATCCAGTCGCTCAAAAGTCGTGAATCTTCGGTCACAACTAGGGCAGTGTCGACGCCGCCGAATGTGGTTGTTTTCTCGCCCTGGACGGGAGTCAACCACCCTAGTTTTCGGGTTGGCACAGAATTGGCATTTCATCGCTTACCTCCCTCAGGTGAACTCCAGCGAATAAGCTGGATTGCAGCATCGTCAAGCATCTGGTCCGATAGTTCGTCCGCGTAGCCTTCTCCGTAATACACAGCCGAGATACTAGCGTTGATGATCATTTTGGCACAGATAGAACACGGTCGCGTGGTGCAGTACAGCGTGGCGCCCTGAATGGGTATTCCGTGGCGGGCTGCCTGAATAATAACATTCTGTTCAGCATGGAGACCGCGGCAGAGTTCGTGCCGCTGACCGGAGGGTATGTCGTTCTGCTCCCGCAGGCACCCGACATCGAGACAGTGGGGCAAACCTGAAGGAGCACCATTGTATCCCGTCGCCAGGATACGCTTGTCTTTCACCAGAACGGCTCCCACGCTCCTCCGACGGCAAGTGGAACGTTGGGCCACCAGATTTGTAATCTCCATGAAATACTCATGCCAGGTGGGCCGCTCCATGGGTCAGGCCGCCTCCCTCTTTTCTACCGGTTTATGCAGAGGGAACTGGGAGCAGAAATCAGCAACCTCGTGACGAAGCCTGTCCAGCGTGCCCGTATCACCATATGCATCGAGGGCCTGGTGAATGAAGCCACCGATCACAGCCATGTCTTTCTCTTTCATGCCACGAGTGGTCGCTGCGGGAGTACCGAGACGAATACCGCTGCTAACAGATGGTTTTTGAGAATCGAAGGGAATGCTATTCTTGTTTACCGTGATCCACGCCTGATCCAGGGTATGCTCTGCTTCTATCCCGGTAATCCCTTTTGTACGCAGGTCTACGAGCATCATGTGGTTGTCGGTACCACCCGAAACGAGACGAAATCCTCTTTCCTGCAACTCAGCCGCTAACCGTTTGGCATTGCTCACTGTTTGTTTCTGGTAAGCACGGAACTCTGCGCTTAGTGCCTCCTCGAAAGCCACCGCTTTGGCCGCTATCACATGCATAAGAGGTCCGCCCTGAATCCCCGGAAATATTTGCTTGTTGAGTTTGTCCGCGTGGCTTTCCTTAGCCAGAATCAGTCCCCCCCTCGGCCCTCTGAGGGTTTTGTGTGTGGTTGAGGTAACAAAGTCACTATACGGAACTGGACTAGGATGAACGCCGGCAGCCACCAGCCCTGCGATGTGGGCCATATCCACCATCAGGTAAGCCTCAATTTCCACACAAATCTGATTAAAATAAGCGAAGTCAATGGTGCGGGGATAGGCGCTCGCCCCGGCAATGACCAGTTTGGGACGATGAGCCCTGGCCAAGCGGGTAAAATCCTCCAAATCGATGGTTTCGTTCTCCCGATCTACGCCGTAGGCAACCACTCGATAAAGCCTGCCGGAGAAGTTCACCGGACTGCCGTGGGTAAGGTGCCCTCCATGACGGAGGTCCATTCCCATTATGGTCTCTCCAGGCTGCAGAACAGCAAAACAAACTGCCATGTTTGCTTGGGATCCGGAGTGGGGTTGCACATTGGCATATTCGGCGGCGAACAGCTCTTTAGCCCGTTCAATTGCCAGGTTCTCGGCTGTGTCCACAAATTCGCAACCACCATAATATCGGCGGCCGGGATAACCTTCCGCATACTTATTGGTTAAGACACTGGCCTGAGCCTCCCGTACCGCCGGACTGGCAAAATTCTCCGAGGCGATTAGTTCCAGCCGCTGTCGCTGCCTTTCTTCCTCCAAGCGGATTACTTCTGCAATTTGTGGATCTATCTTATCTAGCTGTGACATGCCCGCTCTCGAGTTGGAGTATGAGGGATATTGCCCGGATGGCTTACCGGGTTCTCACCTGTCATCTATCGTTCGTCCATGGGTGGAGAGACCAGATCGCGGTCCCGCCCGACAATATGGCAACCTGATTGAAAAGCGAGAAATGATAAATGACTAGGCTTCGTCCAATTGTGCAACTCGGCGCAGATGGCGGCCACCATCAAATTCAGTCTGAAACCAGGCTTTCACAATCTCCCCTGCCAGGTCGATCCCGATCAGCCGAGCCCCCAGCACCAGTAGGTTGGCATCGTTGTGTCGGCGGCTTAATATGGCACTGAAAAGGTCGTTACAGAGGGCAGCCCGCACACCGGTGAACCGGTTGGCCACCATGGACATTCCCAATCCTGATCCGCAGATGAGAATTCCTTTGGGGAACTGTCCACTGGCAACCCCTTTCGCCACCGCCTTTCCGTAAACGGGATAGTCAACGGAGTCTTCACCATGGCAACCGACGTCTTCCACAGTGTGTCCCATTTCTTCAAGTAAGGAGTTCACCTGTTGTTTCAGGGAAAAGCCTGCATGATCACTGCCGATAATCACCTTCATACTCACGCTCAACAAACGGGACGGGGCTCCTATTTACGACTCGTACCGGCGAAAGACCAGGCTTGCGTTGGTACCACCGAAACCGAAAGAATTGGAAACTACCGTTCGTATTTCTGCCTTCCGACAGACATTAGGTACATAGTCCAGGTCGCAGTCCGGATCCGGATTTTCGTAGTTGATGGTGGGAGGGATGACTCCCCTTTGGATGCTGAGAACGGAAACCGCACTTTCCAGGCCTCCGGCACCCCCGAGGAGGTGCCCGCTCATGGATTTGGTGGAACTCACCGGAACTTTGTAACTGTAGTCGCCAAAGACCTTCTTTATCGCCTGGGTTTCGAAGCGGTCGTTCAGGTCGGTGGAAGTCCCATGGGCATTCACATAGTCCACCTCTTCAGGCGCAATCGCCGCGTCATCCAGGGCCATCTGCAGGCAACGAGCCATGCCCTCACCTTCTGGGGCTGGCGCAGTCATATGATGGGCATCCGCCGTCAGCCCGTAGCCGATTATCTCTGCGATAATTGGGGCGTTGCGCTCCAGGGCGTGATCCAGTGATTCCAGGATTAGGATCCCGCTTCCTTCTCCCATGACAAAACCGTCCCGGTCTCGGTCAAAGGGGCGTGATGCTTTTTCCGGCTCGTCGTTGCGAGTGGAGATGGCCCGCATCGCATTGAAGCCACTGACTCCCAGAGCGGTAATGGTTGCCTCCACACCACCGGTGATCATTGCATCGGCAGCGCCCCGCTGGATTAGCTTGAAAGAGTCGCCCACGGCGTGCGAACCGGCTGCGCAGGCTGTTTCAATGGCAACATTGGGCCCTTTGGCTCCGAAAAGAATCGAGATTTGGCCCGGCGCCATGTTGGCGATGAGCATGGGAATGAAGAAAGGGCTGACCTTTCTGGGACCGTGTTCCATCAAGACACTATGAAATCTCTCAATCGTTTTCAGACCACCCAGACCACAACCGATGACGACCCCAACCCTTTCTGCTTTGTTACCTCTGATCTCGAGTCCGGCATTTGCCACAGCCATCCGGGTTGCGGCGACGGCGTAGATGGTGAAGTCGTCCATCCGCTTAACATCTTTGCGGGAGACGTGATCTTCCGGGTTGAAGTTCTTGACTTCTCCGGCAATCTGTGTGGCCATGTTGCTGGCATCAAACTTGGTAATCCTAGTAATGCCAGACTTGCCTGCCACCAGAGCAGACCATGTCTCTTCAACCCCTATTCCAAGAGGTGTTACCAACCCCAGGCCCGTAACTACTACTCTTCTGTCCATTGCCCTATCCCCAAAACTTGTGGAACAGGAAAAGTGTAATCCGGGGCCCTCTGCCCCGAACTATAGCACGTTCCCCAGCCTTTTCCATAGAAACTTTGCTAATGGCACCTCGCTCGTTTGCGAGAATAAACGCTCGTCAACCTTGTCGGTTGGAGCTGCCCACCTTCCATTTCGCCCGGGCAGAAGGATTAAAGCTCGAGACGTGGTGTAATTCTCTCTTGCAGCATCGTCCTTGCACCTTGCACCCTCTCTACATGTACATCCCACCATTCAGGTGAATTACCTGACCGGTGATGTAGGCTGCGTCGTCGGAGACCAAGAATTTTACCACCCGGGCGACTTCCTCCGGCTGGCCGGCCCGCCCCATGGGAATCTGGCCCAAAAAAGCCTCTTTGGCCTTATCCGGAAGCTTTGCCGTCATCTCAGTTTCTATGAACCCAGGCGCGACAGCGTTTACGGTTATATTCCTGCTTGCCAACTCACGGGCAATCGATTTGGTGAATCCCATGATACCCGCTTTGGATGCCGCATAATTGGCCTGGCCGGCGTTTCCCATCGCTCCTACGACTGACGCTATGTTCACTATCCTGCCATACCGCTGCTTCATCATCGAGCGTGCAACCGCCTGAGTGCAGTTGAATGCACTCTTCAGATTCACAGCCAGCACAGCATCCCAATCTGCCTCCTTGAGTCGTGACAACAGATTGTCTCGGGTGATACCGGCATTGTTGACCAAAATATCAATTCCGCCGTGGCGGTCCCCCACACCTTTGATATAGTCGTGAACCGCCTGGTAATCTGACACATCCAGCCGAACTGCCTCGATCTCGCAACCCTTTTCCTTTGCCATCCGGATGGTTTCATCGGCGGCGATGTCGTCTGGAGGATCGTAGTGATTGAAAGCCACGCTCACTCCAGGTTCCGCCAACTCCATGATGATTGCCCGGCCAATTCCTCGCGAGCCTCCTGTGACAACCGCCACTCGCTTGTTGTGTTCAGCCATTCTCACCCCCAGAACTTAGCTAATGTTCAAATTTCCAGAAACCAGATGTTCAAAACGACTTGTTCAACACCCCAAGTAGCATCGTTTTGGACCTTGGAAAATTCGATTTTCATACTTCGAATTTCGGATTTCCTGACATACGTCTTGAATGCAGCTTAGGAGCCCCTCGGTCTTCCTTGATTTTCTTAATAAAGGCCGGGACAAACTCGAAGAGGTCGGCCACTACCCCATAGTTGATCACATCGAAGATGGGGGCATGCGGATCCTTGTTCACCGCCACGATGATCTCGGAACCCTGCATCCCCACTACATGCTGGATGGCTCCTGAAACACCGCAGGCCAGATAGAGCTTGGGAGACACCGTTTTGCCGGTTTGACCCACCTGGTGGCTGTGCGGCATCCAGCCTTCATCCACCACGCTCCTGGTGGCGCCCACCGCACCATCAAGGAGTAGAGCCAGGTCTTCGATCATCTTGAAGTTCTCCGGCACTTGTAAGCCTCGCCCTCCGGTGACCACGACGTCAGCTTCTGCCAAACGCGCCGTTTCTTGATGTTCCGCTACCGTCTTCAGGACTTGGACCCGGGAGTCGATTGCCTCCGGACGGGGAGTAAAACGTTCCACCACACCTTGACGTTGCCCGTCAAATCCCGGCCTGCGCATGACCATCGGCCGGACCGTGGCCATTTGCGGCCGTCGGTTCGGACAGATAATGGTAGCCATAACGTTGCCACCGAAGGCCGGTCGGGTTTGGTAGAGTAGTCCGTCTTCGCCAATATCAAGTCCCGTGCAGTCCGCCGTAAGGCCCGTTTCCACTGCTACAGCCACGCGGGGAATAAAGGAGCGGCCTGTGGCCGTGGCTCCTGCCAGAAGGATCTCCGGTTTTTTGCTTTGAATGAGTTCGGTCAGTACGTTGGCATGGGACTCGTCATTGAACGGCATCAGGGCGGGATCCTCCACCAAATATACCCGATCTGCGCCATGGCCCACGAGCTGACTGGCGGCCTGTTCCAGCTGATCTCCGATGAGCACCGCTGCCAGTTCCACCTCCAGCTTGTCAGCCAAGTTCCTGCCCGCGCCCAAAAGCTCAAATGAAACCGAATGGACCTCCCCATTGTGGTGTTCGGCCACAACCCAGATCCCTTTGTATGATTCCAGATCTTCGGTGTCCTCGCGACGCAACTCGGGTAAACCGATTGCCTCGTAATCACAAACCTCTACGCAAAGGCCACATAACGTGCAGGTATCGTCCACCTGGGCCAAGTCATCCTCTAACTCAATGGCATCGACCGGACATACCTCCAAGCATTCGCCACAGGCAACGCATTTTTCTCCGTCAATTATTGCCTTCATAGCCCCGGGATTTTCGCCTCCTTCAAAAGATTGAGTAGTTGCTCTACTTGTTCCTCCACCGAGCCGTTAAGCATTTTCCGGTCACATCGCGGCGGTGGACTAAACACCCTGACTACCTGAGTATAAGAACCCTGCAAGCCCACTTCCTCAGGTTTCAGGCCCAGATCGGCCGCACCCAGCACCGGAATTTCCTGTTTCCGTGCACGCATTTTGTGCTTTAGCCCCGGCATTCTGGGATCGCCAATTTCTCTCACTACAGTTACGACGGCAGGCAGAGGCATTTGGATTAACTCATAGCCGGCATCGGTTACTCGCTCAGCCCTCAGCTGACAGCCATCCACCAATTCCAAGCGTCTGGCATAAGTGGTGTACGGCTGATCCAGGTGAGCCGCCAGTCCCGGTCCAACCTGGGCCGTGTCCCCATCTATGGCCTGTTTGCCACAGATGACCAGGTCCACCGGACCCAGCTTGGTGATCGCTCGAGCCAGGGTCAGGGAAGTAGCCCAGGTATCCGCCCCGGCAAAGGCTCGATCGCTCAGTAGTACAGCCTCGTCCACCCCTAGAGCGAGGGTTTCTCGCAGAGCCTCCTCGGCCTGAGGCGGTCCCATAGTCAGCACCGTAACCTTGCCGCCATATTGGTCCCTGACCAGCAGGGCAGCCTCCACGGCGTACCAATCATGGGGATTGACGATGGACTCCACCCCTTGACGTACCAAGGTGCAGGTGTCCGGATCGATACGAACGTTTTTCGTATCAGGAACTTGCTTGATACAAACAACAATGTGCATGGGGAACTCCAACAAGAAAGTGGATAAAATGTCTAAACTGTCTAAACTACCCAGTCGTAAGTTGGCGGCCGAACTGCTCAAACTGGCTTAACCGGCCAGCTGGCGAAACCGGCTCAACCCTAAAAGAATGTTTCCTTGATACGTCCATACTCCTTGTTCAGTTCCTGGCCAATGATGTTACGTTGGATTTGGTTCGTACCCTCATAAATCTGCAGTATTTTGGCATCGCGCATCATCTTCTCCACCGGGTACTCGCGCATGTAACCGTACCCCCCCAACACCTGTACGGCATTGGTAGTGACCCTCATGGCAACGTCGGTGGGAAAGAGTTTGGCCATGGCTGAATACTTGGAAATGTCCTTGGCGTCACTGTCTATATATCGCGCCGTGGCGTAGACGAGAGCGCGAGCAGCCTCTGTTTCCGTGGCCATGTCAGCAAGGATGTGCTGAATAGCCTGAAAAGAAATAATCGGCTTGCCGAACTGGACCCGTTTGCGAGAATATTCGGTGGCGATATCCAGGGCCCCCTGACTCAAACCAACGGCCAGTGCACCGATACCGGGACGCGACACGTCGAAGGTCTTCATGGTGACGATGAAACCCGTCCCCTCGCGGCTTATGAGTCGATCTGCGGGAATGCGGCAATCGTTAAAGAGCAACTCCCGGGTTGCCGAAGCACGAATCCCCATCTTTTGCTCCTTCTTGCCGAAGGAAAAACCGGCATCGCCCTTCTCCACGATGAATGCGCTCGCTCCCCTGGCACCTTTTGTGCGGTCGGTTATTGCTATGATCGTATAGACTTCGGCCTCGCCGCCGTTGGTGATCCACTGCTTGGTGCCATTGAGCACGTAGTGGTCTCCGTCTCGTTGGGCGGTGGTTTGGATGCCCCCAGCATCGCTGCCGGCATTGGCCTCGGTGACAGCAAAGGCCGCCAGTTTTTCGCCGCTGGCAATCGCAGGTAGGTATTTCTGCTTCTGCTCTTCACTGCCATGAAGCAAGATGGGATAAGCCCCGAGGCCGCTTGCCGCGTACGTGGTGGCAACCCCGATGCACTCTCTGCCCAACTCTTCAACTGCCAGGCAGTTTTCCAGCACCCCACCGCCCAAACCGCCATACTCTTCTGGGAGATAAACTCCAAAAAGGTCAGACTGGGCCAGAACCTTCATAATGTCCCAAGGGAACTCTTCTGTCTCGTCGAGTTCGGCCCGCACCGGTCTTACCTTCTCTTTGGCGATCTTTGCCGTAATTTCTTTGATCATCTGTTGCTCTTCGGTCAAGAAGTAATCCACTCAATTCCTCCTCTTGTAACCGCTGTGTCAAATCGCCGGACGAAAGTCCGCTGCTCCTTGCCCACTCGTGTCTACCAACGTATGATTACTGCTCCCCAAGTGAATCCTCCTCCAAAGGCGTCCAGGAGCACGACATCTCCCCTTTTGATCCGACCCAACCGGTTCGCTTCATTAAGAGCCACTGGAATGCTTGCCGATGAGGTGTTGCCGTAACGATCAATATTCACATAAACGCGCTCAATTGGGATCTCCAGTCGCTCCGCCACTTGTTTCATAATACGGATATTGGCTTGGTGCGGGATGAACCAATCTACATCATCTGGAGAAAAATGATTTGCTTTCAGAGCCTCTTTCGCTATGTCAGTAAGTGATCGGACCGCATGTTTGAACACCTCGTTACCTTGCATACGGATGCAGTAATCGCGTTTTTCAGCCATTTCGGCGCTCGGGGGGTATACACACCCTCCCCCTGGAATATGCAGCAATTCCCACAGACTCCCATCCGAACGTAAGTGGGTGGAAAGGATACCGCGATCCCCCTTTGGTTCCCCGCTGAGGAGCACCGCTCCGGCTGCATCACCGAAAAGTACACAGGTGTTTCGATCCTGCCAGTCGGTAATAGTTGAGAGTAGCTCAGCACCAATTACCAGAATCTTACTGTTCAGCTTGTCTTTGGCGAACTTGTCCGCAACTGATAGAGCGTACACAAAGCCGCTGCAAGCCGCAAAAACGTCGAAGGCAAAAGCCTTGTGCGCCCCGATATTCTTCTGCACCAGCGCTCCGGTGTTGGGCATGTACATATCGGGTGAAGTCGTTCCCACCACGATCATGTCCACGTCTTCCGGACTGACCCCGGCCATCTCAAGAGCCTGTAAGGACGCTTCCGTGGCCAAGGACGACGTAGTTTCGCCGTCTTCCGCTATGTGGCGCTGCTTGACCCCAGTACGGGTACAGATCCACTCGTCGGAAGTGTCCACAATACGTTCCAGGTCCTGATTAGTAAGTATCTTGCTGGGAGCCGCTGCTCCTGTTCCTAAAATGACGCTACGAGCCACGTTTATTCCTTCGTTGTCTGGTAAGATTGTACGCCAGTCTGGTGCCAGGCCCTGCCAACTCTTATCCAGCTTTATCTGCTCTACCCTGCCGGGGCCCTGCTGACCGCAAATCCGCAATTGAGGAGTTATCCGCCAGTGTTTACGCTACCGCATGCTGCGTTCCACTAGCCCTGGCTTCACTCTCAATCGGACCGGACCGTCCGGTCCGCGCAAAAGGCAAAATATATCAAAGGGATACTAGTTCCGGTAAGGAACGAGGAACGCTCACTCCTCCTCTACCTGGATAACCTCCCTCCCTTTATACGTTCCGCAGCTTGGACAGGCATGGTGCGGCAACTTGGGTTCGTTGCACTGAGAACACAGGGATAGATTGGGTGGAACGAGACTATGGTGCGATCGCTTCTTTCTCGTTCTGCTTTTTGAGTGCCGTCTCTTAGGAAGAGCCATCCGATCCTCTCCTTTTCCAGTAATCGCCGCCTCTGAGGTGACTACGGATGGGTCATGGGTCAATTTTCATGGATCGAAGTACGTCAAAGGCAGATCCTGATGCTTTGTTTTCGCAGACGCATGATGCCTGATTGAGGTCCACCCCACAACCAAGGCAGATTCCGCGGCAATTCGGTTGACATAGTGGCTTCTGCGGGATTGTCAGAAAAATCTGTTCAGCGACGATTAGGTCCACGTCTATTGTGACCCCGTCGTAAAATTCAGTGTCCAGGTCTTGCGGCCGAAGATCAATTTCTTCTGGTGTCTCCGCAGGCAACGGCCGCAGCAGCACCATGTCCATGGATTCGTCCAACTCCACAACAAAGTCCTGCACGCATCGGCTGCAAGCAAGACGCACTGCGGTCCGAAGGTGACCACTCAATCTGACCTGCCCTGTTTCAGGAATGAGCTCCAAATCGACGTTCACAGGTCGCGCCAACGTAATCTCACGAGCGTCTTCCGTGGTTTCCATCCTGGAGGAGAACCAGTTTGGAAGCTCATGAAAGTGGATTATCCGCCCTCCATCTGGTAGCTCATCCACTCTGACTTTCAAAGATCACCTTCCCCTGTAACGACTATATGAAGATTGAAGTGGTAAGTATAAAAAAAGCCTTTGGTTTGTCAAGCACTTTGTCAGCGCTTCGCGCTGACAGTAGGCACTAGGCAGTAGTCACCAAGCGCCACACACCATTAGATATTAGGTTGAAGATTGTTAATAAACATGCAAACGGAATGCCTTAATCCTAATCACCTCTACTGTCTGTCGCCCGCTGCCCCCTTTCTTCTGCTCTCTGTCGTATGACTTGTGATCTCTAATCTCCGTCTCGCCGCGTCTCCGTGTCCCGGCGTTGCTGTATAAGTGCCTAGTGCATAGTTCTTAATGTCTGGTGGTCGGAGAGCCACGCGCTCTGCGACTTTCCCCTTGACTTTAGTGAACCTATGGTCTATTTTTCTTGCTTCGTTGGGGGATCGTCTAGCGGTAGGACGCATGACTCTGGATCATGCTACGGGGGTTCGAATCCTCCTCCCCCAGCCACTACTTGCTCAGACGATCTCT
>CP070692.1:1247733-1267849 GCA_020353215.1 Deltaproteobacteria bacterium | reverse complement strand
CGCAGGAACGGGGAACAGGGAGGGGGCGCCTTCCCCCACGCACAGCTGCGCTAGAAGTGACCAGGCCGGCAGCCTTGGAACCACAGAAAATACTTCATGATCCGTACTTGATCAAAATGGAGACTATTTAGTGCTCTCCGTAGTTACTGGAAGCAGAAAGTAATAGAGATAAGTTTCATCGGAAGAACCAAAAAAATCACTGTCACCCTGTACAAAAGATGAGATTTATGGTTGACTGAAAGAGTAACAGCAATGGTCGAAGTCACAGGAGACAATCATGAATCTCGACACGAAAACAAAGATACAAGAACTAAGTAGCCGTTTGGATGACCTGCGAGGTCATCTTTGACATTGTCAAGAAATCCCAGCGGTTAGATGAGATCGAGAAGATCATGTCCCAAGATGGCTTCTGGGACAATCGGGACCAACAGCTCCAGGTTTTGAAGGAACGGGCAGCCCTGTCCGAGATCGTTGAACGATTTGAGCGTCTGACAGGTGAGTTGGAAGATGTCTCACTCTTGCTGGAACTAGCCCTCGAAGAGGAGGACAACCAGGAACTCGCGGAGATCTCTCGGAAACTAGTGGCCATGGACGCCGAAATCTCTGCCCAGGAATTTCAACGAATGTTTGGGGCTGCGGACGACCAACTGGACGCCATCGTCAGTATCAATGCCGGCGCCGGCGGCACCGAAGCGCAAGATTGGGCGGAGATGTTGCTGCGGATGTACGCGCGCTGGAGTGAAAAGCGAGACTTCAAGACTCAGATCATTGACGTACAGCCGGGTGAGGAAGCAGGTATCAAAAGTGCTACCTTCACCGTCAATGGCCGCTATGCCTACGGTCTGCTTAAAGCGGAGAAGGGCATCCACCGGCTGGTGCGTATATCTCCCTTTGACGCCAGCGGTCGGCGCCACACGTCGTTCGCAGCGGTATTCGTCTACCCCCAAGTGCAGGACGAAATTGTCATCGACCTGAAACCATCAGATATCAAAATGGACACCTATCGTGCAAGCGGCGCTGGCGGGCAGCATGTCAACAAAACGAGTTCTGCAGTCCGTATAACCCATCTGCCCACGGGCATGGTGGTTCAATGTCAAAATGAAAAATCTCAACATCGCAACAAAGACATGGCCATGAAGGTACTTCGCGCTCGTCTCTACGAACAGGAACAACAGCGCAAATCCCAAAAACTCCAGGAGATCCATAATTCCCTGGAAGATATTGCCTGGGGCAGTCAGATACGTTCGTATGTGCTCCACCCTTATCGGCTGGTGAAAGACCACCGGACTCAGGTAGAGAGAGGTAATATAGAAGCCGTGCTGGATGGTGATCTGGACGAACTCATTGAGGCCTATCTGCTGAAACAAGGAAGCCAGCAGGGCCAGTAGGCATGAAGCAATGAAGGACAACTACCTGAGTATAGAATGTCGAACCGCAGAACAAGGAACCGCAGAAGTCTGTAAGGATTTCTAGGTAGAACTAACTTGTGACCACAGCTATGCCATCGTCAATTTCAGGACCTCTTCCCTAGCATTCACCCGCACAATTTCCACTCGAAAATGATCGCCCGGGTTGAGACCTCTGCCCTCTTCCAAAGGCATGCTGGCCTCCAGCAGATACTCGGGAAGCAAGAGTTGGTAGGTTCGCCGGCCCTGCCCCAGAACCAGAGCATCCAGAGATTTGATTCGTTTCTTTTCAAAATGTTTGAGAACCCAGTACCTGGTCCACTCCCTCTTTATCTGCATGGCTTGATTCTGAGTCTGGGCTATCCTACCGATCACACCTTCGAGATCTGCTGGGGTGTAGTCAGGTTGTTTGGCCAGCACCATGCACTTGAGTTGCCGCTGAACGATCAAATCGCTATAACGACGAATGGGCGAGGTCCAATTTGTATAGGCGCCTGTACCCAAGCCGCTGTGCGGCTTGGGAGCAACGGTCAATTCCGCCCTGCTCAGGTACCGCCGCTGCAAGTAGTTGAGGTAGAGATCATCGCCGCCAGCGCCGGTCACCACCTCCTGGGGCTTCTCCTGACTGCGATAGATGGCCGGCAAAGCATTGCTGGCCAGTGCATCACCAGCCAAGGAGTTGGCCAAAATCATAAGTTCTGAGATCAACACCTGGGCAGGGGTCTCTCGGTCCAACGTACTGATATGGATCTCATTGTCGTGATTGATCCAGACCCGCAGCTCTGGTAGGGGCAAGAAGAGGGCGCCGTTCGCAATTCGCTGTCTGCGGAGTCGCGTACCGAGGCGGTACAGGTAGCCCAGGGTATCATCATTCGCCAACAACCCATTGGCCTCGGTGTAGGTCAGTTGGCGTTGGACTTTTACCCGACTGAGAACAAACCGATAGTCCTCCAGTTCATCTGTCTGCGCGAAACGAATTAGTAAGCTCAACGCCAAGCGCTCCTCCCCCTGCTTAAGACTGCAGATTCCTTCAGATAGCTGGGTCGGCAGCATGGGGATTTTCGCATCTGGGAGATAGAGCGACGTGGCCCGCTCCAAGGCCTCCTTGTCCAGGGGGCTGTTCAGAGATACAGCCTCTGCGGCGTCGGCAATGTGAACACCTACCTCGAAACCATTCGCCAGGGGTCTGACACTGAGCGCGTCATCGTAATCTCTGGTCATGGGCCCGTCTATGGTTAAGAGCGGCAGAGACGTCAGATCGTTGCGTTCATGGTTCTGTTTTTCAGCACCGACACCTTCGGCATCCAGCTGAATCTGAGAAGCAGCATCTAGGACCTGGGACGGAAAATCCGCCTGAATCCCGTAGCGATGCAGGTAAAGGTTCTCATGCTCCTTCCAGATACCCAGTCTCACCAGGAGTTGAAACACGCCTTGTGGCACCGGGATCTGGGCCAAGGAAAGAATCTTTTTGATCTGTTGATAGTTGGGAGCTTCTGTACCCAACAAACAGAAATCCTTGAGCATTTTTAGATAGTGATCTCGACGGCTTGGATCTGGTACAGGTTCATCCCGCCATACCGCCGCCAGCCACAAGCTCCCCTCAACCAGCTCTTGTTCCCGCTGGGCCTCCCTCTCATGCTGCAGCCGTATCCGTTCCAGCTTCTCCGGACTATTGGGATAGAAAAGGCCGCCTTTGTACTTGAAATGGAGGCCGTCGCTGAGCAGAGCCCGGAGTACGGCAGAGGCATGATCACCGCCAACCTCATCACTAAAGCAAATCTCGGCCAACTGCTGACAGTCAAATCCTTCCTCTTCCTCATTCAGTAAGTCCCACAGATCCTCCACAGAAACCCGAGTCATAAGACCCCGCCGCCGGTCCGCTGTTTCCTTGAGTGCAGCAACCAGCTGCGACCGACTTTGACCGACATCCAAGAGCGTATCATCAAGGTTCAGGATTCTTTTGACCGCAATATTGGCCTGGCGGTCCTGTTCCGTTATGACCAGCACTCGGTTGCTCTTGATCTCCATGCATACTGCACAGAGCAACCTTTTGCTTTCAAAGAATTCCACTTTCGTACCTGGTATGATCTCTCTTTCCATGCGGTCTCTTCAGTATCCTGCCCACGACGATGGACGATTGGGATTTCACCCTGGCCCTGGAACAGACTCGATCTGTTCAATGTAGGAGCGAATTCCTTTTAAAATCCCTCGGGCGACGGCGTCCTGGTAGGAACTGCTGGCCAGCCTTCTTGCCTCCCGGGGATTGCTGATGAATGAAGTTTCCACCATTATTGAAGGCATCTGCGCGCCAATAAGTACATAAAAGGGTGCCTCCTTGACCCCCAGATTCTTTATTTTACTATACTTCTTCGGCAGTTCTCCGGTCAGTCCATGCTGCACGGCCAGAGCTAATCGGCTCGATTCGTTGATCTTGGACGTCAACATCAGGTCGCTGAGGATCTTTTCCAGGTCACTGATCCGTTTGGTGGAGACGGCATTTTCAAAAGCAGCCAAACGAGCTGCCTCGGCATCTGTGGCCACATTGAGGATATAGGTAGACACGCCATGAACACGGCGATCTTTGTGGGCGTTGGTGTGAATGGAAACGAAAAGATCCGCCCTCTTGGTGTTGGCAAGAGCGGTGCGCTCTTCAAGCGGCAAGAATGAGTCTGCGTCACGAGTGAGAATGGCCTCCAGCTCGAGTTCCCTTCTCACCCGCTTTTGGAGTTTCTTTGCGATTGCCAGTACCACATCCTTCTCGCGGATTCCGTTGGAGTTCATGGCACCTGGATCTTTGCCTCCGTGACCCGGATCGATGACGATCCTTTTTACTCCCAAACCCAGTTGCTGGGCCAACGTCAGCCTGGAAGCTTCACTTTTTCCCGATGCCGCTTTCATCTGTTTCCCGCCTGCGCCGGTAACATCGATGACAATACGGAAGGGATCGCTCAGGGAGAATATTTTGTGTTGATCAATGGATTCAATGTCCAGCACTACTCGAACAACCCCTGGTTTATAACGCCCGGCGCGGATTTTGCGAAGCAGGCCGTCGCCAATGGGAATCGCATCATTAAAGGAGGAACCGGGTACAGCGTTCTGCAGATCAATGTAGAGCCGTGGCGGCGTCTTTAACGCCGGATCAGCCTTTAGCAGATGGCCAGCATACCTTATCTGCTTATTCACGTCGATCACGACTCGAGTATAGTCCGGTGCCGACCAGTGACGAATATCAGTCACCTTTGCCAGTGAAGATCCGGTTGCAGCGGTCACCTTTGGGATGCGTGGCAGTTCCAGTGGAGATCTTCGTTTCCCTCCTTTGGCTTCCAGCTCCGCCAGCCGTCTCTTAGCCCGGGGCTTCATATCGCCGTTGGGAAAATCTATTACCACCTTGAAGAATTCCACATACGCCCGTTCCGGATCCTTCTTGTTTCGAAGGTAGATCACTCCCAATTTGTATTGAGCATCATCGGCGAATCTACTCCTGGGAAACCGTTTCACAACCTGCCTGAACCGTTCAATGGCCAGGTTCAGATCTCCGGACTTCCCGGAGTAGCCATAGAGACCTTTGTACAGCTTGCCACTCGCATAGAGAGCCTCGTCCGCCTGCCTGCCCTTGGGATACTTGCTAAAATAAGATTCAAAAGACCGAATGCAGCGCATCCACTGATCCCGATATTTCATGCGCTTCTTGGATGCCTGAAGTCTTCGGGAACACTCCTTTGCCTTCTTCAGTCGATCCCGACTCGCCGGTGACCCAGAAGTCGGCGCAAGCACTGGAGTTAAGAGTGCGATCACCAGTGCCAGTAACAAGATGGCCTCATATCTTCTTCTCTGGATTATACCTGGGATAACCATCGCCTTCGTCACGGTGTCGTTGAGTAGATTTAAAACCCCTCCCGGCGTCGGAGTGAATCCTTCACTTTTCTGGATGGTGGACCCCCGTGTTCACAAATCGAATAATTGCCGATAGATCTCAGTTGCTGAACGGACGGCAAAGCCATGGCTTTACCCGCCTACTTGTTTCTCCTCTGCCAATTGGCGAAGACGAGCAAGCAGGTTGAGAGCTTCAAGAGGAGTGAGTCGCTCTGGGTCTATGCTAAGCAGGCGACGACGAAGCTCGTTTTCTGGTTGCTGAAACAGGGCCAACTGAAAGGCCTCGCTTGCGCCTTTTGAAGAGGAACGGCCCAACCGAGGGAGTCCCTCCACATCCATGGACGCTTGCTCCAAGTGCTTAAGCACCTCCCTGGCACGTTCGACGACCTCCACTGGCAAACCTGCCAGGCGAGACACCTGAATCCCGTACGACCGATTCGTTCCTCCCTGTACCAACTTGCGGAGAAAAACGATCTTGTCGCCCCACTCTTTCACGGCCACGTTTAGGTTCTTCACTCGCCCCCGGGTGGCCGCGAGGTCGGTCAGTTCATGATAATGGGTTGCAAACAGGGTCTTGATTCCCACACCTTGCCAGTCGTGGAGAAATTCGGCCACGGCCCAAGCAATACTCAAGCCATCAAACGTACTGGTTCCGCGTCCAATTTCGTCCAGGATCACCAAGCTTCTCTCCGTTGCGTGGTGCAAGATGTGCGCGGTTTCTTGCATCTCAACCATGAAGGTGCTCCGCCCTCGGGTCAACTCGTCCGTCGCACCAACCCGGGTAAAGATACGATCAACGACTCCAAGACGGGCAGAGGTAGCAGGTACCGGTGCGCCCATCTGTGCCATCAGAACAATGAGCGCCGTTTGTCTCAAGATGGTAGATTTCCCGGCCATATTGGGACCGGTAATGATGAGCACTTGTTGACTTTGATCATCCAGGTTCAGGTCGTTGGGAACGAAGCCGCCCTGGGCGATAGAGGCCTCCACCATGGGGTGGCGCCCTTCCTCTATGTGGATGTCGTTCCCGCTTTCCATCTTTGGCCGAAAGTAGTTTCGCCGATTGGCAACCTCGGCCAGTGCAACCAGGACGTCCAGTTCTGCCACTACGGCCGCGCTCTTCTGGATACGCTCCCCTTGGCCTGCGACCCTTGAGCGTAGCTCCTGAAACAGGGCCTCTTCAAGGCGGCTCCTGGTCTCGTCAGCGGTTAGTACCTGGGTTTCGTAGCTTTTGAGTTCCTCAGTTATGTACCGCTCGGCGTTCACAAGTGTCTGTTTACGAATATAGCGATCAGGCACCCGGGCTTGGTTGGCCTTGGAAACCTCCAAGTAGTAACCAAAGATTTTGTTGTAACCTACCTTCAGAGACGCGATCCCGGTTTTGTGCCGCTCTTCTACTTCCAGTTGGACGATCCATGTCTTGGCGTCTCTGCTAAGAGTCAGCAGCCGATCCAGTTCCTCATTGTATCCTGGACGCATCACCCCACCGTCAGAGAGGGTTGGCGGCGGATTGTCAACCAGTGCTTCTTCCAACAACGTGGCCATATCATCGAGGGGGTCCAGTTCGTTTGCCAACCTGGACAAGATCGGGTCCTCCAGCTGATCAAGCAGATATATAAGTCGGGGTAAGGAATGCAGCGACCTCCGCAAGGCGGAGAGATCGCGGGGGGTAGCCGAACCCATAGCTACCCTGCTATTCAGCCTCTCCAGGTCGTATACCCTCTCGAGTTCCTGACGGACCTGAGCACGTATTGCCTCGTGCTGTCGGCAGCAAGCAATAGCATCTTGGCGCGAGACGACATCCTCTACCTCGATCAGGGGGTAGTTCATCCAGTGTTTGAGAAGCCGCCCCCCCATGGCCGTTACCGTTTGATCCAGAAGTCCGAGAAGTGTGCCCTTGCGCCCTCCATCGTGCCAAGACTTGAAGAGTTCCAGGTGACGAGCCGTTACTTCGTCTATGATCATGTAATCACTTCGTCGGTAAGGAACAACTCGGCGGATGTGTTCGGCTGCTTGTTTCTGTGTTTGTTGCACATAGGTAAGTATGGCGCCAGCAGCCCTAACGGCCAGTGGGAGGTGACGAACCCCGAATCCCTCCAGGGAATGTACCTGGAACTGATCGGCTAACCGTGTTTGGGCGCGTGATAGGTCGAACGAAGTTTCTTCCAGCACCTGGACGCTGCACTGCTCCACCTGCCGTTGCCACCAGTCAAGGTCATGGTCCTTGTCCGCAGGCACCAGCAGCTCGCGAGGGTCTACCCGACCCAGTTCCTCCAAGAGCCACTCCGGGTTTTCTGTTTGAGTCATACGAAAGTCAGCGGTGGAGAGATCGAGGAAGGCAAGAGCGCACTCTTGGCCCTCCCAGTAGACCGCCGCCAGGTAATTTGGACTCTTGCTCTCGAGGCTGTCCAGTGCAGTACCCGGTGTTACTACTTTCACCACTTCCCGTTTTACGAGCCCCTTTGCTTCGCAAGGATCCTCAACCTGCTCGCACAGGGCGACCTTGTGTCCCTGGTCCAGGAGTTTGGCAATGTAAGCATCTGCTGCACGGTGGGGTACCCCGCACATCGGAATCGGATCCTGCGCCTGCTTGTCGCGCGACGTTAGGGTAATTTCCAGTTCCCGTGACGCAACCACTGCATCCTCGAAGAACATCTCGTAGAAATCTCCCATGCGGTAGAAAAGAATCGCATCTTGGTATTTCTCTTTGATCTCCAAGTATTGCTGGATCATTGGAGTTACTTTGCTCATGGAAAACTCATGTCGAAGAAGGGTAATGGTGTTCCCTCGATGAACTGAAAAAGCGCTCGCATTCCCCGTCCCGCTTAAGAAGCGTAACTGGGAGGAGCCTCAATCGTCGCTCGACGTCCTGGGACACAGGGTGTCCCACCTGTGACACTTTGGACACTTCCACTGGACCTCGTCGGTGGCCAAACCACAGTGTCGGCAATAATACTGTTTTGCAGGTGGCCGCAGATGTTTAAGCAGGGCCCGGTATTCATGGAGGGCACCTTCATGGTCACCGTCTTCCAGCAAAATTGCTCCCAGCATCTTGCGCGCCTCCCCGAGATCAGGTTCCATATCCAATGCCCGACGAAGCGCTTGCTGGGTTTGTTCTCTCCTGTCCCGTTGCATAAAACAGCGAGCTAGCTCCAGCTGAGCCGCCGCATTTAACTCCTGCCTCGCAATACCTTCAAGAAAGCTCAGCACCCGCTTGTCATCACCAGGCCCCCCAACTCTTTCTGCCAAACGTTGAACCACGAGATGGGCCCACTGTGAATTGCTCTGAACCAGTTTTTTCCATATGGCCAGCGCCTTCTTTTTCTTATTCTTCAACCAGTAGAGTTCCCCCAACTGTAGGCGTGCATCCACACAATCAGAACACAGCGCCAGGGCCTTCTTTAAGTGCGCCTTAGCTGTGTCGAAGTTGTCTGTCTTCATTTCATCCTTAGCCTGCTCGGTTTTCAAATGAGCCAGGATGTTCTGTTCGTCTTTTTGGCTCAATTTGCATATTTGTTGTTGGAGTTCGTAAGCCCGTTGCCAGTCACGAGTGGCCTCACAAAGTGCTTCGAGTTCCGCGTAAGCATCTAGTCTTTGGGGTGCGCGTCGAATCACCTCTTCAAAGGTTGAAATTGCCCTCTGTAAGAATCCGCCTTGCTTATAGTCTACTCCCAGATCAAAAAGGGCCCGCAGCTTGGTCTCTTGGTCCACTTTCTGGCGGAGCAGAATAGATTGTCGTATGCGAATTGCTCTATCAATTTCGCCTTTCGCTCGAAATAGGTTCCCCAGGGCCACGTAGGTCTCGATAGTCTCAGAGCTGATTTGTACCGCTCTACTAAAGGCTTCGATGGCTTGATCCGTCTCGTTGGCCAGGATGTATTGGAAGCCTTTGAGGAAAGCCGTGTAACTATCTGGCGGGCTCGATGGCTTAGGCGACGAATCCGGGCGGAGCTTGCGTCTACCGAGATAGTAACCAGCAACACCACCTAGAAGGGTTAACGTAACCAAGAGGGCGGGTAAATTGACATTCATTCCCCAGAACTGTAGGGTAATCTCATCCATCCATCACGTTGTTCTGGCCAGATTTTTCCTCTTCCGCTTTCTCCGCCGACTCATTCCCGGAAGCATCTGCGGGTCGCGTGGCAGGTACTTCCGCGTCGGTGATGGGAAGATTACGTAGAGACTTAAGCTCTTCCTGAAGGCTGAGGTTCTGCTTTCTCAGACTGCGCAGATTCTTGCTCAAACGCAAATTAGCCAGCCCACAGTAAAGAGCGGCGAACAGCACCCCCAACAATAATGAACCAAGAATCAAAGCATAGAGGGGGATGGGTGTGGAACGGAATTGGAGCGGACCAATTAGGGTAAGCTGAAGGGTTGTATTCGCGAGGAGCGTATCTCTGTTTTGGAACAGAAAGAGAAGGAGCAGCAATGTCAGTGAAGCCCAAATCACAGCCTTAACTGATTTCATTCAATCTCTCCTTTGCGAAATAGGGGAGCAGCTTCTTGTATGTTTGCGTGAGATGTTCCGGAACCACACGTACCTCGGAAAACACCGTCATAAAGTTGGTATCGCCATTCCAACGGGGCACAATGTGAAAATGAACGTGCGCTTCAACGCCGGCCCCTGCCACCGTCCCGAGGTTAAGCCCAACATTGAAGCCGTCCGGACTCATGGTTTCACGGAGCACAGCCAGAGACCCTCGAACCGTTTGGATGAGGTTGAGCAGTTCATCGTCATTGAGGCCGTCCAAGGTGGGCGTGTGCTTCCAGGGTGCCACGAGCAAATGGCCGTTGTTATAGGGGAAACGGTTCATCATAACCATGGACCGCTGTCCACGGTAGACAATGAGACGCTCTTCGTCGCTTTCACCGTTACCTTTCGAGCAGAATATGCACCCCGACGGTCTGTCTCCCAGGATGTAGTCCATTCGCCAAGGTGCCCAAAGGTTCTGCATGGTATTCACCTAGAGCCTAACAATCTGAGCGTGGATAGATTGTCCCACGGTTATGAAGCCCATGGTATTGTGATCCACGCCGCGATTCTGCATGGCAGAGCCGGGATTAAGAAAAAGGATGCCGTCGTCCCAATGGGAGATGGGCCGATGGCTATGTCCATATACAATTACCTCGACCTCCTTGAACTCTTGCCTTATCCTCTTCTCCAGGTCGAATCGGCTCCCCGAGCCATGGATTAGACCTAGCCGGAAGCCATTGACCTCCACCACCCGCTTGTAAGGAAGCCTGGACCTGATGATTGCATCGTCCATGTTGCCGAATACCCCAGCCAGCGGGTAAGTTTCGAGAAAGTCAAGAACCTCGCTACCCACCCAATCCCCGGCGTGCAAGACCAAGCCCACTCCCTGCAACCGGTGTACCATCGTTTTTCGAAACTCAGGTGTTACCCGATGCAAATGTGTATCGGAAAGCACCGCAATTCTCACCTGCCCTATCTGATCCTCCACCATTGTGTATGTTTTGGGTTGGTGAAGCGCAACCCACCGCAACAAAATTCATGCGAGTATACCAACATTCGCCAAAAAAACAAGTACTAACTGGCTGTCATAGGTACCAGTTCTACCTCGCCCCAGGCGCCTATTTGATCCCCCATAATAATGACAACCCCAACTACTCCTTCTATCTCCCGGGCGAATGATATGGCCCTTTGAATATCATCCTGGTTCTGAACCTGGTTGCAGGTCATTGTTGCTGCAGCATCGGCGAGTGCGGCCGAAGGAGCGATGATGGTGACCGCATCGGCGCGGCCGAAGCTCAAGGAGTGGCCAACTGTACCCGAGGAGGTACAAACCCCCACTGGCGTTTGTGCTGGCTGGATCCTCAAAGCCAATCGGTGGCTGAGTCCTGATCGGCCCGCAAAAATACCGATTTGTAAGGGCGTTTCCACCTTGACAAAACAGTCACCCCCGTTTTCCACTACTATTTCATTGCTCTCCTGAAGGAGGGCCAGGCCCACTTGCTCAGCGATGGCACCAGCCACCGAAGCCATGGGGCCGGTTCCGCATTTACTCGCGGCAGTCAGCATTTCTCTCACCACTCGGGGTGCAAGCTGATCCTGAGAAAGAGGGGTCATGGCATAGAGAAAATCAGGATTCTGGACGATGTAGCCCTCCAAAGGACCACGAACTCTGTAAACTACCTCCTCAGCGAGTCGGGCCAAGTTGGAATCAGCCAGTATCAGCAGGTCTGTCTCCTGCACAACCACCTCAAAAGCGACGAGACGGTCATGACGAACCTGATAGCGGTAGCGGCGCTCACGGTATTCGTTCATATTTGAGCTCCTCGCAGTAAACGGTAAGCAGTAAGCGGTGAGCAGGCTGTTGAAAAAGCGCGGGAATATTTGGCATTTGTTATACGGACAAGCCGACACCTCGCCAACGGCGGGGTCTCCAGTTACGATATTGTACTGCCTGGATTCCGGATCGTCGCTCTGCGCCTTCCGGTATGACGAAACTGGCAAGTCTATCCACTGCGACGAGTTTGTTCACAGCCTCCTAGCGCTTGCTCGTAACGAGCGCTCACCGCTTACTGCTTACCGCTTACCAAATCAAGACCCTGTCTCCTCGTTCTCTCCGTAACGTATGTCCAAACAGTTCACGCCAAATTCCTGTTCTAGTCTTGCTTTCAATTCCGTCGTGGGCAAAACCCAGTGACGCGGGGGAAGTTTTTGTACAACCTCTATTTGCCGGCCGATATGTAGGTGCAAATATACTGGACACTTACCCGGTTGGGACTTGATCAGTTCCAGTGTCCGTCCAAGTTCCTGCACGGATACCCCCTCCACGGTCAGGTGAAGGTGAACAGACGTGGTCAAAGAAACGGCAGCTTCGTCCAGCGACATAATCCCATCGGCAATGAGTCTGCAATCCCCTCCCTCTCGGGCCACCCTGCCACTCACGAAGATTGGTGTTCCCTTGACAACATATTTCTCGCAAACAGCATAGACATCTGCAAATATTACCACCTGCACAGCCCCGTGGAGATCCTCCAGTCGTAGGAAACAGAGAGGTTCCTTTTTTCGGCTGCTAATCACCCTGATCCACTCGATGACTCCTCCCACTCTAGCGTTGGAGCCCTCGGGAAGGTGGCGCAGATGGGTTGTGGATCCTCCCGGAGCCAGCGTCTCCAATAGATGCCTGTAAAGGGAAAGTGGGTGGCCGCTGAGATAGAATCCCAACGCTTCCTTTTCTTGCGCAAGTCTGGCAGCATCTTCCTTCTGCTTTATGCTGCTGGAAGTCTTGGGCGGAGGCCAGCCCGAGCCGGGATCGAACAATCCCATTTGACCGAAGCGGGCCTGGCTAATAACCTCTGGCAACATTTCCATCAGCCGGTGTCGCTCAAACTGGAGACTGTCCAAAGCACCGGCCTTGATGAGCGCGGTCAAGGCGCGCTTCCCCAGATGTTCCGGATCAATACTTCCACAGAGTTGTGCAAGTGAATGAAAGGGACCACGTTCTCGCCGCGCTTTTACAATTGCTTTCGCCGTGGTTTGACTTACCTGGCGAACGGCTGCCAACCCAACGCGAATTGCCCCTGATTCCACGGTGAATTCCACCTCGCTGGTATTGATGTTGGGGGAAAGCACCTCGATACCCTCCTCACGACACACCTCCACATGGGCTGCCATAAGGTCAGGCTGGTGCAGTTCACTGCTCAAGAGTGCGGCCATGAAATGCCAGGGAAACCTGGCCTTGATAAACGCAGCCTGGATGATGGTGAGTGCTTGAGCCACAGTTCTACTCTTGTCGGCCACCACGGCCGCCGACTGGCCCAGCCTGGACCAGATAGCCTCCACCTCAGTGGGACTGTGCCCTCTTCTCTCCGCCGCTTGGAAAAATTCCAATCTCAGGCTCTCCGCCTGACCCTCTTCGGGTTTCATGAGCAAGTGACAAAGCTGACTTGCCTTCTCAAGAGACCAACCGGTCGTCCGGCCAATATACTTAGTAAGGTCCACATCGAACAAGATGGATTCCATCCGGTCAGCGCGGGGTTGTTTGGGCGTGAGTGACTCTTCCGAGTACGCAGCTCGACGTTCCTGAAGCAGCCTCTCCGTCAGCCCGCTCTCCCGGATGGCCGGTGGAAGGAGCGCGAGCAGCACGAGGAGATCGTGCCACTTCCGAGGTTGCCACTTCAGAAGCAGGTCCCGGGCTGTGGCAGTTTCTAGATAGGGAATGCCTGCGGTGGATCCGCGACAGAGCAGATCGAAGGTTGATTCATCATCCCTGGCCACCTCATCCAGAGTCACTGAGGCTTGGGACTCAGCCTCAACAAGCGTCAAAGCCTTTCGGATCACCGTGAGGGTTTTCCGAGCGATTAGGTCGAATTTGACCAGGCCGACTCGCCTCAGGGCGCGCATACCGTATTGACTGATCCATTCTTCCCTTGACCCCCTATAAAGAGGCACACGCAGCACCAAAGGACCATCACCAATGACTACTCCAGTGGCATGAGTTCCCACCTGACGCGGCAATCCTTCTAGGGCAGCAGCCAACTCCAATATTCTTGCTGGTGCCGCAACCGATAATTCTTCTCCTGCGGACAGGTCGGGGGCTAAGTTTTCTTTTTGTTCAGTCTCAGCCTCCTCAGAATGAGCTACGGTCACTCCCATATCTTCTTGTGCTACCCCGAGAGCTTTGCCAAGGTCCCGGACAGCAGTTCGCCATTGCATGGTACCTAATGAGGTAATGTGCGCCACCCGGTCCGCTCCGTATTTGCTCCGCAGATATTGGCGCACCTGGTCCCGCATCTCCATGCCAAAACCGAGGTCTATGTGGGGTAACTCAGGACTCAAGGGGTTTACCAGGTGCTCGAACAAGAGATCGTGGCGCAGAGGGTCGATCTCTGTGATCCCCAGAGCGTAAGCTGTCAGACTGGAGCTGGCAGACCCGCTACCCGGACCGACCGGCACTCCCGTCCTTCTGGCGAATTCAACAAAATCGGATATCACTAGGAAGTAATCGGCCAGGTGCAAGCGTTGGATTGTCTCCAACTCTCTGTCCAACCTTTGACGGTATTGCCGTTCTTCAGCAGCCTTTTCTCCCGTAACACGTTCCTTAAGACCACTTCTCGCCTTTTGCACCAGAAAGGCTTGTGCTTCTTGGCCTCTCTCCAATGGGAATCTTGGTAGGTGAATCTTGCCCAAGTCAAAGTCCACATTGCAGCGCTCAGCAATGGACACGGTAGCTCCAATTGCTTCCGGCAAGTGAGCAAACTCGGTTTTCATCTCTTCTGGAGATAGGAAGGAGTGCTCGGCGGGAGGTGCCACCTCATCCACAGTGATCCCCAGCCTGATGGCTGCCAAGATTCGCAGCAGCTCTGCCTCTTCAGTACCAAGGGTATGACAATTCGCAGTGGCCACTACCTGGAGATCCAGCTGGTGAGCCAATTCGAGTAGGTTTTTGTTGAGCAGGCGGTGGGCATTGGTGAGAGGTGGTTGGATCTCGATGAAGAAGTATTCACGGCCAAACAATTCCAGGTATTCAGCAGCTCGCTCTGTTGCACGCCGCTCCTCGCCCTTGAATAACCAGGCCGGGATCTCACCCCGCAAACAACCACTCAGGACGATAAGCCCCTGACGGTGCTCGGACAATTGGGTGCGGGTAATGTATGGCTCTGGCTGCCACCCGTGGGCATGAGCAAGAGTGAGGAGCTGAAGCAGGTGTTGGTAGCCTTTCCGATTGGTGGCCAAAAGGACAAGATGCCCAGCAGGCTGAAGCGAGGCGCCCGGCGGCTCTGTCTCGGTGTCCTCAGTGAAACGTACACCCAGCTCACAGCCGATGATGGGTTTGATGCCCTGGCCGTAGGCGAGCTCGTAGAACTCTACGCAGCCAAATAGATTCCCGTGGTCCGTGATGGCCAGTGCCGGCAATCGATAGTGTCGAGCACGTTTTACCAGCTGGGGCAGTCGTATGGTGCTTTGCAGTAGACTGTACGCAGAGTGGACGTGAAGGTGAACAAAGTCCGCCTGTCGCATAAGACGTGGGGAGGATTATTCCCATTCGATGGTACTGGGCGGTTTGGAGGAAACATCGTAGACCACCCGGTTCACTCCCTTTACCTCATTGATGATCCGATTTGACATTTTACCGAGCACCTCATAGGGCACTCGGGCCCAATCAGCAGTCATGGCGTCAACGCTTTCCACGATGCGTATGGCAATCACCTGATCGTATGTCCGCTCATCTCCCATAACACCCACCGTGCGGACAGGCAAGAGAACACCGAATGCTTGCCAGACCTGCTCATAGAGACCGTTTCGCTCCATCTCCTCCATGACGATCGCGTCAGCCTGCCGCAGAATATCCAGCCTCTCGCGCGTTACTTCACCCAGAATGCGGATGGCCAGACCCGGCCCGGGAAACGGGTGACGTTGAATCAGCCGGTTGGGCAGGCCGAGTTCGGCACCCACCCGGCGCACCTCATCTTTGAACAATTCCCGCAGCGGTTCGATCAGCTGGAGTTTCATCACCGCAGGAAGCCCACCCACATTGTGGTGAGTCTTAATGGTTGCGGAGGGGCCTTTGAAAGTAACGCTTTCAATCACGTCAGGGTAGAGGGTTCCCTGGGCAAGGAACTCTGCTCCAGGAATCTTATTGGCTTCAGCCTCGAAGATTTCGATGAAATGGTTGCCAATTATCTTTCTCTTCTGCTCGGGATCCACCACACCACGGAGTCGACTGAGAAAGGTTTCCGTGGCGTCGACGTAATTGAGATTGATCCGTAGCGTGTGACGAAAAACCTGCTGCACCTCTTCGGCTTCCCCTTGCCGTAGCAAGCCGTTGTTGACGAAGATGCAGGTTGACTGAGAACCCACAGCCCTGTGTAGCAACATCGCCACTACAGAGCTGTCAACGCCACCGCTGAGGGCACAAACCACTCTCTTGGAACCAATAGCCTGCCGCAAACTTTCCACGGTGCTTTCCACAAATGACTTCATCGTCCAGGTTGGTTTGCAACCGCAGACACGAAAAAGGAAATTCTTTAACATCTGTGCGCCACTTGGGGTGTGAACCACCTCCGGGTGAAACTGAACGCCATAGAGGCTTGCACCACCGTGGCGCATTGCGGCCACGGGTGAATTGCCACTGTGCGCGATCGTACCAAACTCCGGCGGAGGCAGATTGATCTTGTCGCCGTGACTCATCCATACCTGCTCACCTTGTTGTTCTCCTGCTCCGTCTAGGCCGTAGAACAAATCTTCGAACGAATCGATGAAGAGCTGTGCCTTCCCGTACTCTCTTTTGTCTGCACGTTCCACCTCACCGCCCAACAGGTGCGTCATGAGTTGCATTCCGTAACAAATGCCGAGAATGGGAATCCTGAGGTAAAAAAGTTCGGCGTCGCAAACAGGCGCTCCTTCGTCCAGCACACAGGCAGGCCCCCCGGACAGAATGATGCCCTTCGCCTTGAACTCCCTGACTTCGGCCAATGGCATATTGAAAGGGTGAATCTCGCAGTACACTAGGGATTCACGCACCCGCCTCGCTATGAGCTGGGTGGTCTGAGAGCCAAAGTCCAGAATCAGTATTCTGTCTCCGTGAATGTCCATGTTACTGCTTCCTGTCAAGTTGTGTTTCCCGCTTACCCATTAGTGGACAAGTTCGCCAGTAATCCCGGTGGCCCCAAGAACAGCAGTCAAGTCGAACCATTCTTGGTGATTGACCGGTGGCCGTCCTTTAGGCCTGGCTTTTTCACTTCCAGTCCACCTGATAGTTCGGCGCTTCCTTGGTGATTATTACATCGTGTACGTGACTCTCCCGTAGACCCGCTGGGGTAATGCGAATGAATCTGGCCTTTCCCCGAAGTTGTTCCAGGTCGGTACACCCCACGTATCCCATACCCGCCCGCACGCCACCCATAAGTTGATAAACGCTTGAGGCAAGTGGTCCCTTATATGGAACTCTCCCCTCTATTCCTTCTGGAACAAACTTCACGTCTTCCTCGATATCCCCCTGGAAATAGCGGTCCTGGCTACCCTCTTTCATAGCTCCCAAGGATCCCATACCACGATATACTTTGTATGATCTTCCCTGATAGAGAACAGTCTCCCCGGGACTTTCGTCGGTCCCTGCTAAAAGGCCGCCGATCATCACCGAATGGGCACCGGCCGCCAGAGCCTTCACCACATCGCCAGAATACTTGATGCCGCCGTCGGCAACGACCGGCAGGTTATACCTTGCGGCCACTTCCGCACATTCCATCACGGCAGTAATCTGCGGCACCCCCACTCCTGCCACCACTCGGGTGGTACATATCGAGCCTGGTCCCACCCCAACCTTTATGGCCTCAGCACCGGCCTCGGCCAGGCTCGCAGTCCCTTCAGCGGTGGCCACGTTGCCCGCGATTAGTTCCAGTTCCGGAAAGTTACTCTTGATCTCTCTGGTACCATCTACTACGGCTTGCGCATGGCCGTGGGCTGAATCAAGTACGATCAGGTCGACACCTGCATTGATCAGGGCCTCAACTCTGGCATCACGGTCAGGACCCACTCCTACGGCTGCCCCTACCCGTAAACGGCCCAGCCCGTCCTTGCAAGCATTCGGATATTTTTTAATCTTCATAATGTCCTTGATGGTTATAAGACCGAGCAAATCCCCGCGATCGTTTACCACCAGGAGTTTCTCTATGCGGTTTTCGTGTAGAAGCACTTTGGACTCTTCCAGCGTTATGCCTTCGGATGCGGTGACCAAGTTTTCTTTGGTCATCACATTGGCCACTTTCTGCTCCAGATTTGTTTCAAATCGCAGATCACGATTGGTAACGATTCCCACAAGTTTGCTGCCGTCCTGGACAATAGGCACGCCGGAAATGCGGTAGCGCTCCATGACTTTCATCACCTCAGAGATCTTTTGGTCGGGGTGCATGGTGACCGGATCGACAATCATGCCGCTTTCCGATTTCTTGACCTTGTCGACCTCCCTGGCTTGTCGCTCTATGTTCATGTTCTTGTGGATGATACCAATCCCACCCTCACGAGCCATGCTTATCGCAGTATCAGCTTCTGTCACCGTATCCATGGCTGCACTCAGCAAGGGTATATTCATGGATATGTTACGGGTGAGTTCAGTGCTGACGTCCACCTCCTTTGGAAGCACTCTACTTGCTGCGGGCAGCAGCAGAACGTCATCGAAGGTAAGAGCCAGGGGAATGTCATTCTCTATTGGGCTCATAATAGATCCTTATTACAAGTACCTAGATTGAACTAAAATGAACTGAAGTGTCTAAAGTTACCAGGAAAAAATTGCCACTACAATAGGCTGGTTAAAAAAAACCAACTTCCTCCCAGGTTCCCATTACGTAAACCGATTGGTCGACCGGTTGTCGCCCCAAACCGAACAGACTAAATCTGGCCCCCGGTGAGCCAGTAGGTTTCGGATAACCAAACCACGAAGAGCACAACGTACCCAAAACAACTCTACCGATGAAGAATGCGTCGCGGGCTTTGGGTCCTAGTGGTGGTAGGAAAGCTCGTTACCCTCTGGGCCACAACCCGTCGACACTTCCTTGGATCACAGGCTCTGACAAAGATCCAGGAACAAACCCTCCAGCAACCCGGCATCGCTCACAGCAAATTGGGAAACACCGAAAGAATCCATCAGTTGCAGGGTAATCAGCGCGCCAGCTAGTATGATGTCCTCGCGACCCGGTTCTAGACCCGGAATCTTGCTGCGCATGGCAAGGGACTTGTGAGCCAAACTGTTGCACAAGTCCGCAAGCCAGTCTTTCCGCAAAACCACCCCGTTGATTCTATCCGGATCATACGCTTCCAATCCTAGATGCATGCTCGCCAAAGTGGTTACACTGCCGGCGGTCCCCACCCAGTTCGCACCTAAAAGACGCTCGGCAAGATTCAGCTTTTCCAACACGATCTCCACATGGCGGCGAAGCCTGCCGCATGCTGGCACACCCGGCGGATCCTCCTGAAGAAACGCTTCGGTCAAGTGGACGACTCCCAGCGGTAAGCTGCAACTCTCCGCTGTATCGCTCCTGCCAACAACTTGCCAAACCAGCTCGGTGCTACCCCCTCCGATGTCGAATACGGTCGTCAGGGCCTCTGCATTAGCAAGTACTGAGGTCACACCGAGGAAGGAAAGGTGTGCCTCTTCACTGCTACTTAAGAGTCGAACCTGCAGACCTGCTTGGGCCTCAACCATCCGAAGAAACTGGGGTCCGTTAATAGCCTCTCGAACCACCGCAGTAGCCCCGGCCCGGTACCATGAGACACCCTGCTGGGCCATGAACTGAGAAAATTCCTTCATGGCGGCAATACTGCGAGCTATGGGCCGTGGCTGTAATGTTCTGGTGGGCAGGAAGTGTTCTCCCAAGCGGGTGATGCGCCTTTCTATCTGGATGGGCCGAGGAGGTCCGGAGGCTGCATTCTCGGCGATAAGCAGCCTGAGGGTGTTGGAGCCAACATCTATTGAGGCGAACCTTTGCATTTAGTCGTTAGGCGACACCTCCCAGTAGGTGAATTTGACTCTGATGAATAACAGATGTGCAGAAAGATATCAACCGGGAAATTGGGCCAGGACTTTCCCCAAAAATGTCATTAGCGGGCCTGGCATAGGGGAAGACTACTCCACAACGAGCAATTGAAGATCCCTGCAGGTAGCTGCAGGAAGTCTTCGAAATGTAAGGAAGGTATCTGATCTTATTGTAGTTCGCTCGTTGTTTCGCAGCCGTCCCCTCTGCCTTGTCTGGTGTCTCTTCAGAGTGACCGCGCAAGGTCTGTGCCACTTCCCCGGCTGTGGCTGGGGGAGCCCCTGGCCCCGTTCTGCAGGAACGGGGAACAGGGAGGGGGCGCCATCCCCCGGCCACAGCCG
>CP070692.1:1227425-1247633 GCA_020353215.1 Deltaproteobacteria bacterium | reverse complement strand
ATGAAAATAAACGCACCATCCATGGGGACTATTTCTTCGGCACCGGTCTGGTTATTCACTATACGGAGTCCTGTGAGCTTGGAACTCTCGCCCATGAATTCCTTCACTTCCGAATGCCAGCGCACCTCAATCTTTTGACTGCTTAGCACGCTCTCTTGGATGATCTGCGTGGCTCTAAACTGGTCGCTTCGCACCAGTATGGTCACCGTTTCGGCAAACTTGGTGAGGAGCAGGCTTTCCTCAGTAGCGCTGTTACCCCCTCCCACCACCGCAACTCGTTTGCCCTTATAAAACGGCCCGTCACAGGTGGCGCAAAAATGGATCCCAGCACCGATCAGTTCATCTTCACCCGGAACGTTCAAGCGTCTATAATGGCTTCCGGTCGCGATAAGCACGGCCCGGGCGCTGTACTCGTTGCCATCTCCGGTTTGCACACAGTGATAGTTCTGGTGGCTGTGCAGGCTTGCGATCTCTTGAGCATGCAACAGCTCCACATCAAAGCGCTCAGCCTGTCGTCGCAACCTCTGGGAGAACTCAATACCAGCTACACCATCTGGAAAGCCCGGCATATTGTCTAATTTTTCCGTTCCTGCAGCCTGTCCACCGAAGGCTGCTCGTTCTATTACGAGCGTATCGATATACTCTCGAGCCGCGTAAAGGGCCGTGGTCAAACCCGCAGGACCTCCACCAAGTACGATAAGGTCGTAATGGCTACGGCGAGCGGTTGTTTTCAAGCCCAGCTTGGCCGCCAACTCAGCGTTGCTGGGCTCCACCAGAAAGGATCCGTCGGCGAAAGTGATAGTAGGAATAATCCGCTTGCCGTTGTTTGTCTCGCGGACAAACTGCTCGGCATCCTTATCCTCTTCTATGTTCACCCATCTGTAGGGAATCTGGTGCTCGCCAAGGAACTGTTTGCTCTGTCGGCAGTCGGGACACCAATAGGCGCCGTAGACTGTAATTTCTGGTTCCGGCATTGTATGTCTCCTGAAAACGGACATGGTCTGACACTCAAAGGTGTTTAGATTCTCCCCATGTCGGTAAGTCTGTGAACCGAATGGTACATACCAGTCACCCGCATTTCTTCCCTGTGTTTCAGGCGGAGCCTGTTTTGGTCAAGGCTCTTTTCGTAACCGCCTCAATTCTGGGTTCCCAGTAGGCGCTGTACCCACCACTGTTTCTCCGGTCCTTTTCGCTTAAATTCCCTGTCCTATAGGGACGCACGCAGCCTCGGATGGAGGTTCCCATTTCTGGTTCGACTTCAAATGAGAACAGTTCCAGGTAATAGGTGTCGCTGATGACACCGGAATGGTAGGGTGAATGATCCCTAAAGGTGATGACTACGTTGAACTTTCCCCTTGATGAGTAAGCCACTGCCTGATAACGACCGGCTGCGAGTGCATACCGTACTCTTCGGTCTTTCCTATGGGGCTCCAGAGCTTTACTATGCTTGGGGATGTAGACACTGAACAAGCCTCGTTGGGGATGTGGCGGGTTCCCCCTAGCCATTTGCCACACTGTATCTTCCACCTCAACGTATCCTAACTCCAGATTCTTAACTCTGTCCGAAGTGTCTTGGGAAGCCACAAGTATTGGAAGAAGGATTAAAAGCAGGCACAACGGAGCAGCGAAGGAAGAATTCCTCATGGTCTAATCAACCTCGACGTTGCTTAAATGTTACTGAACGCATTCCAGTCTCTAAGAGGACACGGCTTTTATCAAAGCCGGGCCTCACCCTCTAGAAGCTACCCTGTCCAACTCGTTACCAGAGAGCACTCAGACGCCTCTGGGGTTCAGTCCCGTGTTCTGAGCGTCTCATTATAACCTCTTCCAGCCGTTTACGGTTACTCGCTTGCTGAAACTTCCACCCCGATTTCGCTTGCGCAAACCAAACTCCGTGAGCACCCAGGTTTCTCCTGCTCGTGCAGCACTCAGCTTTGCTCCTTGGGGCACTGTAAGCCCTAAACCAGATCCTTCACAAACAACCTGCTGCGACCCCGAATATGGCCCTCTTTCCTGACCTCCTCGGGTCTCACAACCTGCGACGTACTCTTCCGATAGGCCTCGGGTTCCCGAGGGATTGCCCGATTGGTATGCCCATCTGCACGGGCTCCCCACAGCGTTTCGTGAACAATGCGGGGTGGAATTATCTTTTCCCCCTCAATCCCGAGGAGCCAATTACGCCGGGTGCCAAAGTTGGCCCTAGATTGTCCTTCCTCTTCCAGCGATCCGAACGACGAGGTAAAATCAGGCACCAGGACATGGCGGCGTTAAGCCTCATCCTTCAGCAACCACCTAATGCGATCGCAGATATGGCCGTCCTTCCGGGCGTCCGCCTCACACCCGGCGACGTACCGGCGGAGCAGGGTTCGGGTTCCCGCGGTTCTGCGGGATTGTCCGGTGGCAGGTCCATCCCCACCCACTCACGACACGGTTTCGTGAAAAGTGGGGCTTAGAAGGCTTATTCAATCTACTCTGGCGGCACAAATTTTTCCGCCAGAGGGTCGCCGCCAACGCTTTTGGTCGGTGGTCCGAGCCTGCGCATGAAGGTGATCATGGGACTAAAGCAGAAAAAGTTAGCCTATTACATCACGCCTCACGGTTTCGGTCACGCAGTGCGGTCCCTTGAAGTAATCCGCAATTTGCTGGAACAAGCACCTGGGCTGGAGATTAGGCTCGTATCCTCCATACCCGACTTTCTCGTCCGGCATGCCCTAGGGAAGCCCATGCCAATGCGAAAGAAGCCCCTCGACATCGGCCTGGTGCAACGAGACAGCCTCCAGTTCGACTTGGAGGCCAGTCGTCAAGCCGTGGCCTCCCTTTATCAGAATCGGCGAGCATTGCTGGCAGAAGAAACTCGATTTCTCAAGACCCAACGAATTTCCGCCGTGATCTGTGACATCCCTTTTTTGCCGTTATCCGCGGCGTCTCAATGTGGCATACCGTCTATTGGTATTGGCAACTTCACCTGGGACTGGGTTTACCAGGCCTATGTTTCTTCCGACCCTGAGTGGGCCCCGCTGGTGGACTGGATCCGTGAGTCCTATCAGAAGTGCGATCTTTTCCTACAACTCCCCATGCACGGGGATTGTTCGGCCTGCCCAAATATTCAGCAGGTACCTTTGGTGGCACGTCGGGCCAAAAAGGGGCGCGAGGAAACCCGACGGATTCTGGGATTAAGATCCGATCAAGAAGTGTACCTGGTTTCCTTCGCTGCGCTCGACCTGAACACTAAGGCTCAAAACCGAATACAAGATATTGCCGATAGGGTCTTTTTGTTCAAACGTCCCCTGAACTTTCCATTTCGCAACGGAGTCTGCCTGGACCAATTTCCTCTTTCATATGAGGATACCGTTGGGGCGGTAGACGCTGTCATCACCAAGCCGGGTTATGGCATTGTAGCTGATTGTTTGGCCCATGGCACTCCGATGATTTACACGGATCGAGGTGATTTCGCTGAGTACGATGTTCTCGTACGGGAGATGGCAAGGCAGCTAACTACTGTCTACCTGGCGTCTACAGATCTTTACGCGGGTCGTTGGAAATCGGCCATCGAGAAATTGGGACGGCAACCCAGAGTGCATCCCACCGTGACTCATAATGGCGCAGAAGTATGTGCTCGAATCATTTTGGGTTTTCTCAATGGGTGAACCGCAACGGTTACCAGACGATAAGAGACTGGTACTCAATTGAGAGAATCAGCGGTGGAATTATCAAGGTTCAAAAACAAGACTGTACGTCCTAAAATACCACTGTGTCCTCCACCTTGCCGAAGATCCCGCTCTCGAAGCCGTGACGGGGTACAATGGAGGTGGGGATGACAAGATCCATGGGAAAGAAACCACCTAATATTCCCCTCTCGCCCGAGGCATCTGCGACAATCGGGATCTGCGACACGGGAGGGGGAAAGGAGTCTTCAAACTAGCCCGGATGTTTCATGAATGGCCTACTGCGACCACGGATATGGCCGGCCTTCCGTCCGTCCTCGGGTGTTCCTTCGGCTCGGCTCAGGAGCGGAAGTGCCAACGAAACAAGTTTCCATTGTTGTTTTGGCAGTCAGATGCCTACGTCCAAGCCGGACTCTCGCAGTATGGTCTGCAGATACATCAAGCTTTCCCGTCCCGCGTCTTCTGGCGTGTCAACGTATGGGTAGAGCTCCAGGCTGACGTCGCCCGAGTATCCGAGGTCGACCATGGTCGCAAAGATTTTTGGCAAGTCGATTGCGCCATGACCGAGAATGAGGTGGTTATGGACGCGAGTAAAGGCGATATCCTCTAGGTGAACGTGCCCTATCCACTCGAACAGTTCTGCAAAAGCCGCACTAGGATCTTCACCGGCGCAAAAGAAGTGTCCGATATCAAAATTGAGCCCGATGGCGGAAGATCTCACGTCTCGAATAAATCTCTTGAACTGAGTCGTGTTTTCCAGTAAAAGGTCGGGCTCGGGCTCAATCAGGATCCTTATGCCCAGCTCTTGAGCGCTGGGGGCTACGCGCTCCAGCCCTCTGTGAAACAGCAACAAGGCTTCGTGTTCAGTGATGTCATCCACCGGGCCCCCCGGTGGAACTGATATGTTCTCACACCCCAAGAAAAAGGCTAGCTTCAGGCACTGGATGGTGTGCTGGATCCTAATTTCCCTTCTCTCCTCCTGAGGTTCAATCCAGGAGGGGAGATAAGTGTTCCCGACCGCAAACAGTGTGAAACTGTTTAAATTGGTTACTTTAAGGCCATGTTCGTCTATTAGACCCCGCAGTCGAGCAAGATCCACCTCTCCGAAGTCTGGCGGATAGAGGTGTGGTCTGTCGCACATAATCTCTATGCCCCCAAAGCCCAGTCGGGCTATCTTTTCCACCGCCTCGAAAACGGAGAACTTGACGAAGGCGTTGGTGCTGTAACCGAGTATCATCTTTCGCTCCTCTGTTGCGCCAAACGTCGAGTAAGAGGTAAGCACTGAACAGTAAGCCGTTGTCTCAAGTATGCACTAGGCAGTAAACCACTAAGCACAAAAAAGACTAGCTTCTGCAACAGTCCTTTTGGGTGCCAGCTTCTCACTGCCTACTGCTTGGTGCCTGCGGTGGTCCTTGCCGCGATCTTTTCGTCGCATTCCAGCTCCAACTCACCCAGCTTGGTCACCTGATCCTGGAAGGTCAAGGGCGGATCATCACCAATGGGTTGTTTGAAGAAGAATCCAAGTTCTGGTATCGGTCCGGAACGTCCTGCCGCCTGCAGTACGGCCATCCAACGAGCGAGGTCCAAGACGAGGGGAACTGCAAGTACTGAGTCCCGGCCCTGAAGGTTTAGGCGAATGCTCATACGCAGTCCAAACAGTCCAAGAAAGTCGATTACGTCCCACGCTTCCTTGGCATCACCACGAGGAGGATAGTAATCAATTCGAACTTTATGGGAAGGAATGCCGTACCTCTCACCGATTTGGTAACCCAAGATTCCATCTAGGATTCTGGTTTTGTTTGATAATTTCTCTGCGGCCCGTTCGGGATCCATGAGATTCTTCCCGTCCTCGTTGCCAAGGATATTCAAGCTGTACCATCCATCAACGAAAAGATTTCTTGCCCTCAAAGCCGAGGCCAGAACAACCTTCAGATAGGTCTGGCCGGTTTTGCCGTCGCGTCCCGATATGGGCACACCAAGCTGCTCAGCTTCACGGACAATGACGGGAATTTCTACCTCATTGGGGGTAAAGTTCACAATCGGCACCCCGGAAAAGATTGCCGCCAAAGTGTATCCAAGGTCCGGAAAACCTGCCGGATAGGCCTCTGAATAGAGTTGGGCAAGACTGTGACACTGACCCAGATCGCCTGAAGCACCTGCTGGCAACAAATTGATCAGCACGGCTTTGGTCTGAGGATAATGCTCTCTAAATGTTTGTATGTCGCTCCTCAACTGTTCCACCTGCTCTTTCAGGCCTGAGTTGGCCGGGGGTGCCAGCCTCACCTCTACCAGATCGAGTTCATTCTGGTGAGGCTTCCAAAGAGTTTCCGGGAGCACTCCATGGGCTTCTATGGCGGTCAGAAGTGTCTTGTTAGTTGTATCCCACCCCACCACATGGGTTTCCTGCGCGGGACCCAGATAAGGGAACATCTGTCCGGTCATTAAGCTAGGCAAAACCGCCTCTGGCTGTGTTCGCATTGCTGCTGCAGCAACCGTTAGAGTGGATCCCACGGCCCCTTTGGCCCCGGCTACCATCAAGAGAAGTGACTGAGATTTCGAAAGATCGGAAATGAGCATGACAATGAGACCTCACAGTGACTTATCGACATTACCAAAGAAATATCTGTTCTCCCACTTCTTCAACATCTGCATGGAATCTGCCTTTTCTTATCCAGCCGGAACCATTCATGGACCGCTAGCTGCGACCGGAGCCGTTGCTGTCCTTCCGGAGGGCTGACACCCTGTGGTGCAGTGTGCAACACACCCGGATATTTCATGAATGGTCTACTGCGACCGCGGATATGGGTGTCCGTCCTGTCGTCCTCTGGCCTCGCCCCCTGCGACGTACTGTTCAAGTGCGCCTCGGGTTCCCGCGGGACCGCGGGACGGGTGTTCGCTGACACACCCACCTTCACGGTCTCGAAACGCCAATTCATGAAATATCCGGGCGAAGTTTGCTGCGCCCTTGTGGGTGGACGCTGGCACCCCTGTCTCGAGGGCCATCTCGACACTGTTCGATGAACACTGCACGCTAGAATTCCACATATGGAATGTCATCCTGAGGATCGTAAGTTGAATCGTAGTATTCTATCACCTGAGCGTCTTCCTCGGCTTCAAAACGATGAGCGCAGTTTGGATAAATGGTAACGCGCTGGCCCGCCTTGAGGATGACTTCAGATTTTTCCCCTATTTCTAGGTCCACGAGTTGAACGCGAACTCTCCCACTAACCATGTAGAAATGTTCCACTTTGTTCCGGTGGTAGTGACCGCCCCGATAGTACCCTCTTCCCTTCTTTAGGCTAAAGTAGGCCAGGTGTTGAAAACTCTCGCCGTCTTCTATGAGGGCGAGTTCGCCTCTTTCCTGAATGAGTCGCTTTTGTCGCATGAACTTGTCTGTGATAGGAAGTTCTTCAAACTGTAATTTCTCGGTCACGTGGAGCACCTCTCTGCCAGTCACTAAAACACTTTGCCTGTCTCATCACCATCGGCTCGGGTGCGGCTTCCAAGATAACGCTCCAACAGATAAACGCAGTCAGGCGTGAAAGGTTCAGATTGCGCCAGGCGGAATACCTCCTGCACCTTCATGAACTCGCCACTCTCAATTTCCTCCTCTTGCAGGGTCAGCTCACCGTCGTATACGCAAGAGAAAGCCCTGCCCCATAGCCTTATGTGTTCATCTTCGTAGTAGAAATCGAAGAGCCTTGTGAGTGGGGTCCCCCGGATTCCGAGTTCCTCTTCGAGCTCCCTCGCAGCGCCTTGTTCGTAACTCTCTCCTTCCAACACAACTCCACCCGCGGCCACATCATAATAACCCGGGAAAACGTCTTTGCTAGATGTCCTTTTCTGGACAAAGAGATCACCCTGGGAGTTGAACACCAGGATATACGTGGCCCTATGGCGAAGCCGTCCGGCCCTCATTTCGGCCCGCGGGACGGCTCCTAGTTCGATGTTTTCCTGGTCCACTATGGTTACCAACTCGTCCGCGGTTTCCATGCCCTCTCAGCCTCGGGTACCGGTGCTCTCCCGAGCCATACGCCGGGAATTATTCGTTGTATCCCCCAACCCTCGACCCATCGTCACGACAAAAGAAGTTTCCAGGACGTTCATAGCTAGGTGGGATTAGAGATGGCGCCCAGCAAATCCAAAAAAATGCGCTGAACCTCACAGGCAAACGACGTTCTGCAACTGTTTCTCCTCGCTGGACCGGGCACAACGGTCCGGCAGTACAAGAAGCATATGTGGCCTAGATGTCAATGTCAATGGCAGAAGTTGGATGCCATTCGGCTTTTACTGCTTCTCCTGGTTGGCTGCTCTTGGTTGCTGCATCCATTAAAGCTATGAACACGCACTAACTGCGTCGGATCGAGTTCGTATCTAGTTGGATTTACAATAGCTATTTAGGAGTTGCTCCGGATCCAACAGCATATTTAGCCTTTGATCTTCCATCAGAAGAATGCCTCCCACGGCGGGAAAAAACTCGACCGTGTAATCTGTTGAAATCGCAGATAGTTAGGGTTTGTTCCATGGATCAACCTCTGGATTAGCTTTCAGTGGCACCTTCATTGCATGCAGCTGCAGAGAAGAGAAAATCCCAACTCGGTACCCTCGAGACAACGGCAGAAGTTGCGGTAGCTGTCTTGCGCGGGGTGCCTGGGAAAAGTTCCAATCGACCAACTACGGTAGGATTTGACAAAGCGCAGGAAAGGCAATCAGGCTGGAACATCTACGAGCCGAAAACGGTCAGTCTACTTGATCCCATGCACAAGAGATGCTCGCGCCATATGAACGATAGATCCAGAGAGATATACGCGGTTGGTGGCGGAAAGGGTGGAACGGGCAAGAGCTTTGTAACCGCGAACCTTGGTGTGCTTTTGGCGCAACAGGGAAAAAAGGTGCTCCTAGTTGATTTGGACTTGGGAGCATCCAACCTGCACACGTTTCTTACTGTTAAGAAGCCACAGGTCGGTCTGAGGGAGTATTTGAGTAAGGAGGTTGTTGATCTCAATGATACAGCCATCCCTACTGTCGAGCCTAATCTATCGCTTATCAGTTCAATAGGATGTTCTCTGGAGATTGCTAATCTATACTATGCCCAGAAGATCAAGATAATTAAAGCAATTCGAAACCTTCCTTATGACTTCATCTTGTTGGATTTGGGTTCGGGAACACACTTTAATACGATAGATTTTTTTCTTATTGATAATCAAGGATTTCTGGTAACAACACCTGAACCATCATCAATTGAGAATATGTTTCGGTTTATAAAATCGATTTATTTGAGAAAGTTAAGAAATACTATCAAGGAACACGGCTTCAGAACTATATTTCACGAGGCAATAAATACTTATCGCGATTTAGAAATTACAACTACAACAGATCTATTGAGACTATTTAAGGACCATGACTCAAATATGGGAGAAGAAATAGAGAAAAAAGTTGCTGATTTCAATTTTATGATCATTCTAAATCATTTCAGAAATCAAATTGACGTCAATTTTGGTTCGCAAATTGCAAAAGTATGTAATAGACATCTTTATTTTAATTATGAATTCATTGACAATGTTACTTTTGACAGCAGGGTCAGTGACTCGATTTTGAATAATCAAGTATTCGTACGTAAGTATGGCTACACTAAAACTGCTTTAGAACTCAAAAGAATCGCCAGGAAAGTCATGGAAAATTCCACTGAACCCATAAACTCCCTATCTTTGGCGTCATGAAGAAACTCGAACAATCAAATTATTACGATCTCTTAGAAGTACCTTACAATGCCTCTCTCCTTGAGATTAAGAAGGCGTATGACATTGCGCTATCGATATACGACGATGATTCTCTTGCGACTCATTCCCTTTTTGTAAAGGATGAAAGAGAAGAAATCTTGGAAAATATTGAGAGCGCTTTTCGTACGTTGATTGACGATAAAAAGCGAGCTTCATACGATGCAATTTTGTCTGAAACCACTAGATTTTCTGCAGAAACAAGCCCGAATGAAAGAAGATCCTACCAAAACATTGGTCCCGGGCGGACTAACCACCCTGCCCGAGTGCGGGCAAGTAGGGCAAGACCGGGTCTGCCAAGTCGTTTCCCGATGACTACAAACAGGAACAACGTTACCAAGAACGTTCCTGTCCCTCAGGAGAAGGGACGCAGGGATGAGTCGAGATATCACAAGAATCGTCTACCAGGATACTTTTCTATACCAGTATTGGCTGGGGCAGCGTTATCGCTAGTTGTAGTCATATCCTTTTCACTATCATCATCACTGACTTTTTTTCATAACGTTTATTCTAATAACTATATCAGAGACAAAGCTGATGTAAGTAAAATAGAAAAAGTATCTACAAATTCGAATACTTATAAACAAGAAAACACTTCAATTGGAAACTCAAAATTCCCAGTTAAAATAGTAACTATCGAAGCCACACCAATAAAGTCGGAAATGATTAAACCAGAAGTTTGGGTCAATATGGCCTCGGTAGCAAATATTCGGTCTCAACCTGTCATAGAATCTCAAGTAATTGCGAAGATTCGACGCGGGAGGGAAGTAAATGTCATTGGGAGCAACGGAGACTGGCTGCAGATAAAGTTGCCCGATGGCAGCATCGGTTGGATTTATCAGAGTCTCGTCAAAAAGAAAAGTAGCGCTACCCTCACTTCAATGATCCGGTAAAAAGACCGAGTGATTACTTTCTAGTACCCACATGTCTTAGCCACCTTCTCCCGGCAGAACTAGTTGCATCGCCTCAATCCTAGCCCGCATTATTCACGAATCACGCCCTGGCGTGACCGCGAGTATGAAGATCTTTCCGTCCGTCCTCGGCTCTTCCTTTGCTTGGCTCCTCGCGACTATGCTCCCCGCGGCAAACTCGGTACAGGCGAGACAGGTAGGACGACATCACTCTGCGACCCACTGTTCACGTATGGTTCGGATTCAAGGTTCTGCGGTTGCCAATTAGTAAGCTCATCTTCTTCGCGCTCACTCTGTTCGGCTCAGTACCCACCCCTTTGGGGCGGTTCCCGGTGACAGGGTGTGGCAACACGAATGCGTGAATTATCCGGGCTAGAGTTGATTAAAGGATCGAAACCGCAATTCACTTCAATTGGGATCATCCCAGGCTGGGAAGCATTGGGAAGCTTTGATCTTGACCCCATCAGGCCCTTCCCCTATAGTACGCTACGTTATTCCTGCAATTTTCGTCTAACCTGTGTCACACACCTGGATGCCGTCGTACGCTGGTTGTCATGGTTTTCACGCAAAGCTGAGGGCGGGGAGATCAGCGTACTGGTGAGGGCGCAGAAGGCAAGGTCGCATGCCGGGGTGTTTTCGCCTCTGCTGAAAGGATGGGACCCTTTCCTGAAGAATGGGGGCTAGAGCAGGAGATCGTTCTGAAGGGAGGTGACATAGATTGAAAGTTGCGGCTGTCCAAATGGACATTGCCTGGCACGACAGATCGACCAACTATGCCAAAGTGCGCCAAGCTGCGGCCCAGGCGAAAGAGGCTGGAGCCGATCTGCTGGTATTGCCGGAGATGTTTGCCACGGGGTTTTCCATGGACACCTCCGTTACGGCCGAGCCGCTGGAGGGAACCACCCCAACGCTCATGCGTTCGCTGGCCCGTGAGTTAAGCATGACTTTGGTTGGCGGATTTGTGCTTAGAGGTGATACCAGGAGACCGCAAAATGTTTCCCTTGCAGTGGATCCGGACGGCAAGGATCTTGCTCTTTATGCCAAGATCCACCAGATTGCCTTGCTCGGAGAACATGATAGCTATGAAGCCGGGCAGCGGCCGGTTTCGTTCCAGCTGAAAGGGGTAAGGGCGACCTGCTTCGTATGCTATGATCTTCGCTTTCCCGAGCTTTTCCGGGCCGTTGTCGACCAATGTGGACTCATATTGGTAATCGCTTCTTGGCCTGCAGTTCGCCAAACCCACTGGGACATTCTCTTACGGGCTCGAGCCATGGAAAGTCAATGCTTTGTGGTGGGGGTGAACCGGGTGGGGGATGGCGGGGGGCATGCCTTTGTCGGCGGATCGGCGATCATTGATCCCCTAGGTACGGTATTGACCCAGGGGGGAGAGGAGGAAGCCCTGCTAGTTGCGGATATCGACCTGACCAAGGTTTCCGAGATACGCACTGCCTTACCTTTCCTTAAAGACCGCAAGCCTCACCTGCTTAAAGAAATGGCGGAAGTCTAGCCGCATTAGCCACGACCTGCCTGCTGCGAGCGAAGATATAGCCGTCCTTCCGGACGTTCTCCTCACACCCTGCGACGTAGTGTTCAAGTACGCGGCGGGTTCAAGGCCCCGTGGTGGAGCGGGGGAAAGCTCCTCTTCACGGTCTCCTGATTCCGTGTCACGAATACTGCGAATAAGGGTTGATTTCCATGGCGACGAAACTTTCGGTCCCTTTCGCACGTTCCTACTGGGTGATACCCGAGAGATTTCTGGCCGGTTACTATCTCGGTAGTAGGGAACCCACGAAAACTCGAGCAAAATGTAGGGCTCTCCTTGAGCATGGTATTCGCCACATTGTCAATCTGATGGAGGAGCATGAGCGCAACTTTAAGGGAGAGCCATTTGTGCCTTACGAAGCCCAGCTAAGTAGGGTCGCAAGGGAAATGAACCTTCAGATAGAGCTCGTCCGTATGCCTATCCGTGATCGAGACGTACCTCCGGTGCAGGGTATGACAAACATCCTGGATGAAATCGACCAGGCCATAAACAGGGGCAGAGGTGTGTATGTTCATTGCTGGGGAGGTAGGGGGCGAACAGGGACTGTGGTCGGTTGTTACATGGTCCGCCATGCAGTAGCTGGGCGCGAAACTGCGCTAGACCTTTTGGCGAGACTTCGCCGAGATGATCCAATCTCACATCTACCCTCTCCGGAGACACGGACGCAGGCGAAGTTGGTAAGCTCCTGGTCCCGCGGCCAATAGTAATAGGATGGCTACTTGACCCGGCGCGGGCACGATCGCAGTGCGTCTCACTCTCAAAGAGAATGTCGCTGCACTCGGCCTGGGGAACTCCAATGGGAAATTGCTTGGGAAACTAGAGACTAAGCCACTAATGCTTATGCTGGTTATGGTCGAGTTATGATGGTTGTCGGCCCCACAGGTTGATCTTGACGAGTGAAACAAACCTCTTGAACGTGCTCAAAGGTCAACATCCTTGCTTGTGGTCATATTAAGATGAAATTTCAACAAACATGACAGCAGGGGAGAATCTTTCAGGATAAATGTTATTTTTTTCTTGACTGTATCGAAAGATATTTATAATGTACTGCGCAGCACATTTTCAACTGTATCCCCTTCAACAAAACTGTTGTCCTATTCCATGGTGACAGCCAGAACATCTTCAAGAGGTGAATTCAAGTAATCCTACTCTGAAAGGTAAGAACGAAAAGGAGAAGAAGAAAAACTAGACACAACTTGGCGCTCCGATGCCAACGTACGAATATGTCTTTTGGTGACTCTTAGCGGTGTAACTACCTCTTCCGAGCACCTCCTGTCAATTTGGACTGAGGTTGGAATAGCGAAAGTAGATGAAACTATGATTCGAGAGGAAATATTTCCTATCAGGTCTGATGTTGGGCTGCTTTTGCGGGTCGGGTCTGGCGTAACGAGGAGATGATATGACTTATGTTTGTATCAAATGCGGCGCCACTTGGATTGTAGGTGATCCCACAGACGACAAGTCAGGAGGGCTGTGTGACCAGTGTATAACCCTGTACGTCCGTGAGAGACAGAAGAACCAAGGCTCCGACGACTGTTTCAATAGGGCGGTAGAGAATTGCTCAAACTCTGAGTGCAACTACTGGGAATGTTGTAATCGAGAAGTAATCAAATGCGACGAAGAGAGGAGAGAGGCATAGGCAATATTCCAACCAGTTGAAAGTGGATCAACACCTATACAGCCCAACCAATCCTTTCAAGGGTTCAATTAGCTAGTAGCCAACTAGTGAATCAAGCTTTGATTCTCGCCTAGGACTTATTCCATCCGCTGATACCGTATTACCCCCCAGGATTAGTCATCTCCGGACAGAACGGTATTATTCGCAGAATCATTTTGATCAATCTCGCCGGACTGCAGATCTTCGCGATAAATGATTAGCCGATCACCCGGATGAATATGCGCTTTTGGATTGAGATGGTTCCAGATGATGAGGGCCGACAACGGTACCCCGAATCGATCGGCAATCGCGGAGAGGTTGTCACCTTCCTGTACCAGGTACATTCGTTCTTTTTGAGCCGAAGACCACTGCTCCACGAGATGCTGATAACGATCCTGAAACTCTTGGGAGGTTCCCTTGGGAATGAGGACAGCGTGATTCCCTTTGGGTAGATAGTGCCCCCGAATATCGGGATTCAAGTCTTTGATCGTCTTGAAGTTTGTTTTCGCTGCCTGGGCAATAATCCTAATTGGAGTTTCCTGCCTGCAGTTCACATGAATCCGATCGAATTTTAGAAGAGGGTAGTAGGCCTCCTCGGGAAGCTGAAAGCCGTATCTTTCAGGGTTTAAGAAAATCAGTTTTATGGAAAGGATCCTAAAGATATAACGTTGAGTTTCAAGGGGCAGATAGAGGTTGTAATAGTCGTCGGATCCCTGTTCGAGCAGTTGAACCATAAGGCCGTCTTCGCCCATATTGTAGGCAGCAGCAGCCAGCGTCCATGACTCAAAAGTACCGTAAAGGTCCTTGAAGTAATTAATCGCGGCTTCGGTAGAAGAGAACATATTGCGTCTTTCATCGATCCGTCTGTTGATAACGAGACCGTACTTTCGGCCGGTGTATTTCATGAACTGCCAGAGCCCCACCGCCCCTTTTGGTGATCGAGCCCGGGGCAGAAAGGCACTCTCTGCAATGCAAACATACTTGAGATCGTTTGGCATCCCACTTTGTCCTAGCATCCTTTCGATGTGGGGTAGATAGCGACTGGAGCGCTTGAGCCAGAGAATAACCTGAGGTCGATCCCAGAGGGAGAGAAGAAGTTCCTTTTCCAGTCGCTCTTTAATCTCCTGATTTTCGACGGGGACTCGTTCTTTACAGAACTCCAGCGGTGTGGCTATTTTGAGCGAGGAAACCAGCGAAGGTATTCGTGCTGGCTCAAACGAGTCGGCATACACGTTCGACCAAAAAGAAAGCACTATGCCAAGTAAGACGAGGGGATTCCACTTCATTAGATTCACCTTCCCTGCTGTGGATTCGTTCCAGACGACAACCAGGACCACCAGACGCCCTACTTTGATATAAACCGGCTTCAACACCTTAGATGTCTTCTCCAGGTGGTATAGTGCCAAAGTCCCCACTGGGATCAATAGTCCCAAGTTTCCAGCTTTATCCGGATACGCCGTTGGTATGGATGTTCTGCCCTATAATCCAACGCGCGTCTTCGCTCGCCTGAAACGCGACCACATTGGCAATGTCTTGCACTTTCCCCGGACGACAAAAAGCAGCAACCGTGCCAGGTGGCTTATGCGTTCTCCGTCTTTCCAGCTCTAAATAGCTCTGCGTCAGTTGGCCCAGGCGAGGGGTTGTACGCCGACGCCAATTTGATCAGGTCAACTGACAGGGGAAGTTATCTACTCCTGAACTCTCATCCTGTAGATCACCACGGTCTCCATAGGGACATCCCGATACCGACCCTTCGTCCCGGTTGGTACCCTTGAAATGGTGTCCACCACGTCCATGCCTTCAACAACCCGGCCGAATACAGCGTAACCCCAGGCCTGTACCTTCTTGCTTCTGTAGTTGAGGAAGTCGTTGTTCACTGTGTTAATGAAAAACTGAGCCGTTGCGCTATGGGGATCTCCGGTTCGAGCCATGGCAATGGTTCCACGGTCGTTCTTGAGGCCGTTATCCGCCTCGTTCAAGATAGGCTTTCCTGTGGGTTTATTCTTCATGTCAGGAGTGAAACCTCCTCCCTGGATCATGAAGTTGGGAATCACTCGGTGAAAGATAGTGCCGTCGTAATGCTTGGACCCCACGTAAGCAACAAAATTATCCACTGTCTGCGGCGCTTCAACTGGGAAAAGTTCGAGCACGATCTTGCCCTTTGATGTCTCTACGGTCACCTTTGGTTTCTTGGAATCTACCTCCCCACCGCTTGCCTGGGCCACCATAGCGAAAAAGAAGGCGAACATCAGTACACTTCTCATAAGAATACTCCCACACCAACGAGTTTTTGAAAAGACAGCAGCAAAGAACTCCAACCCTGTAAAGCTTTGGCGAGACTGTAGTGAGCTTCAATTTAAGCTTAACCCATATTGGCAAAAATCCCGCCGGAGCGGGACTGGCGCCATAGCATCCCGCCAAGAGGGGACGGGTGTGCTCGCCTCGGCCAGGAACTCACGTACGGGTAAGTACGGTTCGACCCCTACGGGTTTGTGCGCAGTCCTGCCCTGGGCGGAAACGCACTCTAGCACGTTCTTCCTCAATCTAGGTCTGCAACATTAATGTTGTTCGTCTCTTGACTCCCCTTTCTCTGTTCTAGGTCGGCCTGTTTTGGGTAAAGAGGCGGTAAGGATCATGTAATCCTTCTCTTGTGAAAACGAAAGAAGACCGTCCATATCTTTGAGTTGCCGGTAGCAAAACGGCAGTCCGATACTTTCACCGCCTTCATCAAAAGGCATGAAAAGGAGTTCAGGATCCCTGAACTTTTCCACCGCGGCTTGATTCCGGAACTCGACGAACAACTCTCGATCGCTTTCAGAGGTCTTAATGGCCAGGATTCCACCTCTGTCCATTGCCTCAAATGCATTGAGAATTAGATTGATGAAGATCTGACTGAGTATGTCTGGGTCCAAGTAAACCACTGGCAGTCCGGGATCCAAATCCAGTTGGTACAAGACCTCTCTACGTTCTGTTTCTGGGGAGAGCAGATCCACACATTCTGCGATAACGGTGTTGACCGAGCATTCTTGAGGCCGGATTTCCACGGGTTTGAGATAATTCCGTACTCTCGACAGTATTTCCTCAAGGCGTTTGGATTCCTGCAGGATGACGTCGCATTCATGAAGATTTGGAAATCGTTGTTGCAGACGGAGGGCAAATCCACCAATCGCTACCAGGGGATTGCGAATCTGGTGGGCTACTTCGGCAGCGATTGCTCCCAAGGTGTTGAGCTTTTCTTTCTGTACCAAAGCGCTCTGCAACCGTTTGCGTTCAGTGACATCAAAGAAGACTCCACTCACGTAGTCAATTTGTCCTTCTTGGTCACATACGATATGTCCTCTGTCCTGTATCCACAGGATTCCACCGTTTGCGGTTCGGATCCTATACTCCCTTATGAACGAGCGATCTGTTTTCAGGGCTCTGACAATGGCTTCCCTCGCAGTTGCAAAGTCTTCATCCAATATTATTTCAGACCATTTCTTTTTCCGGGAATCAAAATCTTCCAACTTGTACCCTGTTAATATTTCAATCTTTTCATCCATGAAATCAACAGACCAGTCACGGTATCCTCTGTAAACAATGCTTGGTAAATTGCCTATCAACAATCTGTATTTCGCCTCGCTCTCCCTTAGTGCTCCTTCCGCCCGCGTGCGCTCTTCTATTTCCCGGACCAGATGCTGGTTCGCCTCCAACAGTTCGGCCGTGCGCTCCTCTACCCTCAGTTCCAACTCGTCGTGAGCTCTTCGTAGCGCATCCTCTGCTTGTTTGCGGTGGGTTATGTCTGTTACAACGCCCAAGCTGCCGGTGAGGTGGCCCTGCGCGTTGTAAAACCCTTTTGGAGATATGAGGGTATGGATCGTTCGACCGTTCTTGGCCCTCCAAACGACCTCGTACCTCTGCGCTTCGCCCCTTCTTCTCCGTGCCATCTGCTCGTGCATCAAGTCCTTGTGATCCTCGTGGACAAATTCGACAATAGTACGGCCTATCATTTCATCTCTGCTGTAGCCGAGCATCTCACATAGTCTCTCATTAACGTAAGTGAACAGGTAGTTCTCGTCTGCCAGCGCCAGCCCCTCGTTCATCGTCTCCACGAGCTGGCGGTAGCGTTCTTCACTTTCCCTCAGGGCTTCCTCCGATCTCTTACGTTCAGTGATATCCCGAATCACGCCATCGTAGGACGTCAGCTGTCCATTAACGTCATAATAGGGAACAAGACTATTGCTCACCCAACAGATGCGGCCCTCTTTCCTTATAATCCGATGCTCGATGGGTTGAGGATGCTTTCCCGATAGAACGTTTGCAGCTTGCTCCTTCACCGTATCCTGATCTTCCTCCGGAACCATCCGAATCCATAGGAAGGGATCGGCGTTGAATTCGTCTGCTGTATAGCCAGTGACCGTCTCACAGGCTGGGCCGTGCGTGGTTTGAACTGGGCGCCCATTTTCGACTCGCACCGAAAAAATGTAGTCGGTAATTGCCTCGGTGATCCTCCGACACCGTTCCTCGCTTACACGCAGCGCCGCCTCAGCCAGCTTGCGTTCAGTGATGTCACTGTTGCTGGCCCGTCTGCCCAGATAGCGACCGTCTGAGCCGTACGCGGGCTGGCAAATGTGAGCAATCCAGCGCGCTTCGCCTTTCCGATTGATGATGCGAAAGTCCAGATAAAGTGCACCTTCAGGCTCAGATTCCCCGTCTAAATGGTTGGCAAACCTTTCTCGGTCGTCGGGGTGGGTAATCGCCTGCAGAAGTCCAGGATTTCGCTCAAATTCATCAGAACGATATCCCGTGATCCGCTCGCAAGATGGTGAAACGTAGACGAAGTTTGCCTCAGCGCCAATCCAATACTCCCAGTCATAAGTAAAGTCAGCAACCGTACGGAGCTTCTCCTGACTTTCTCTCAGCTTATTTTCGGAAAGCTTGCGCTCAGCCTCTGACTTTTCCAATTCAGCGATCCGCTGACGCAGCTCTGCTAATTCTTCAAGCTGTTCTAGTGTCCTATCTTCTTCTTTCATCCGAGTCACTCCTCAGATAGGAGGCTGTTTGAAGCAGTCCGTTGGACCACCTTGCCAAAATGTTAACCTGTTCTTTCAAGCACGGCATGGCTAGAGTAGAGGGAGGATTACTCGCGCAGTTTGGATGTCGAAGTCTGAAATCTTCGCCAAAGTCCACTGCAAGATACCCAATCTGCCTCTGCCTTGGCAACTGAAAACTACTCCATATTCCTGTCGGGCCAACTCAGAGTCGTCGTTATGCACGTCCAGCTAAATGATTCAGAGGCTACCATTATACCCGTTCTTTATTTTCCAGCAGGTGTTCCCTTTGCAAATTGGTCATGTTACTCCTACCCTTGCACGAGGGTATCCTGTGGCGTTCCCAAAGCATACCCTGAATAGGAGGATAAACCAATGAGGCGAATTGGGTTCATCATAGGAGTAGCACTGATCATATCCCTGTGTGGAGGAACGGCTTTCGCCTGGACGAGTCATGGCAGAGTCTCCCGTGGATTCGTGAGGCATAATTGGTTCCACGGGCGTCACCACGTTATGAAGCACCACTACCGCAGACATCATCGTGTTGTACAGCACCACCACCTGAGTCACCGTCGCCATCATTTGTTGAAGCGCCACTACCGGAATCACTTCCGCGTAGTGACGGATCATCACCCGATCCACAAGCACCGAGTGGTGATAGGAGTTATCCGTCCCAGATCTCATCTCTCTGGAACGCACCACTGAATCAAGTTGATCTTTGACTGCTGAGGTGGGCAGGTGGATGGCAAAGGGGATCCTGGAGAGGCTATCTTCAGACTGGATAAATATTTTGGCTTAGGGTATATATCTCGAAGCGGAAGTTTTTGAAGTATTGCCAGGGTCAGGCTATTCCTTGACCGAGGTCCGGTGAAAATCAATAACCGTTTGGCGTTGGAGGTAGGGGTATGCGAATAGCTCTCTTGTCCTGGGAATCATTGCACTCGATACCTGTCGGAGGTGTTGGTGTTCACGTCACCCAGCTGGCTGCCGCGCTGGAGCGGAAAGGAAACGAGGTCCATGTTTTCACCCGAATGGCGCAAGGCCAACAACCCTATGAATGGATTGACGGAGTCCATTATCACCGCTGCCCATTTCAGCTGAACCCTGATTTTGTCGAAGAAATCAACGATATGTGCCGATCTTTCGTGCACCACTTTTTTCAGACCGAAGATTTCGTCGGCCAGTTCGACGTGGTCAATGCACACGATTGGTTATCGGCAAATGCGATGATCTGGATCAAGCAAGGACGTGAGCGCAAGGGAATTTTCACCATACATTCAACCGAATACGGCCGCTGTGGAAACAATTTTTATGAGGGCCGCTCGGCCCGTATCCTTGAACTGGAAAGGGCAGCGACCTACTGTGCGGACAGGGTGATAGCGGTGTCGCAGGCTCTGAAGAACGAGATCATGTGGATGTATGAACTTCCCGAATGGAAGGTGTCTGTCGTTTACAACGCCGTCGATCTACATCATTTTGATGGCTGGATTGACCCTGGAGTCACCAAAGGACGTTACGGAATCGGTCCCATGGATCCCATGGTCCTATTTGCCGGACGCATGGTTTACCAGAAGAGCCCTGATCTTTTGGTGGAGACGATCCCGTGTGTCCTCAACTACTACCCC
>CP070692.1:1206440-1227325 GCA_020353215.1 Deltaproteobacteria bacterium | reverse complement strand
TCCATGCATGAAGATTTGGTGCATTTTCAAAGGCGACACTGCTATAAAATGGCGCAATTTGCTCGTTGTGGACGAGCCTTCCCCTTGCCCGGATATTTCATGATTCGGCTGCTCCGACCGCGGATATGACCGTCCTTCCGTCCGTCCTCGTGCCTCGGACCCTGCGACGTACTGTGCAAGTACGCCTCGGATTCGAGCCCCTGTGGTTGCCCGGTGGCACGCTCATCTTCACGGTCTCGCGACACAGAATCATGAAATATCCGGGCTTGGCCTGGGAGGAAATGACATTTTTTGGCGAAAGTCCTGGGGCAACAACCTGTTGACAGCGTCAGCCTGGTTAGGTACAAAGGATTGCTACGGCAGACGCCCTGGCTGAAGAAGAGCCGGGGCTTTCCATTTTCCCAGGGGCCAGAGAATACTGTTGGCTTCGTCCTTCAGAAAATGGAAGCATGGAGCGGCTCAAACGACACATTCCGAGATTGCGGAGTCTCTGGGTTAGGCGACTCTGGAATCTGTTCTGATTCGACAGGGCATATTGAACAACATTAAGGAAATCTCGCGGCCAGCGCCGGCATCATTGATCAAAGGACAAATTCGTCTTGTGTTATTGGTGGCTAACAATGGTTTGCAGGTGAACGTTTCCAATTCTCTATCCCAGTATCGTAGGACTTGGGGGGGAATTCGCCTGTAAAGGATTATCCTGATTGATGCGATTCGCTTGCCAACCCCGCAGCCTCGTTTGACCGGGGCGGTGAATGCGCTCGCTGATTCAGGTCAAACTTGAGGTCTGAGAGAGGAGTTCGTGATGGACCGGTTTCCCATAACTCGGGCGGGATACAATCGTTTGCGGATTGAGTTGCAGCGGCTGCAACAAGATGAACGTCCACGGGTAATCGAGGCGATTGCCGAGGCTCGGGGCCACGGAGATATTACCGAGAATGCCGAGTATGAGGCGGCCAAAGAGAAGCAGGCATTGGTGGAAGGCAAAATCAACGACTTGCACCATAAGCTGAGCCAGTGTGAGGTGGTTGAGGTACCGGTCGGGCCTGCTGAAAGAGTGATTTTCGGGACTACCGTTGAGATCGAGGATCTGGACACTGGTGAAGAAGCAGAGTACCGGTTGGTGGGACCGTACGAAGCAGATCTGGCCGAGGGCACTATTTCAGTGACATCACCGATGGGCCGAGCACTCATTGGCAAAGAGGCAGGGGACGAAGTTCAGGTCCGTACACCCGGTGGCATTAGAAACCTTGAGGTCATAGATATTCGTTATGCATCAAGATCCGAGCACTCAGACTAGGTTGGAGGATATCCACCGAATCTTGGAGACACTTGTTGATGAGGTGTCTCCCCTGTTTCGCAAGGACTCCACCCAGGTGAATTCATGGCAACGTGGCCTCGAGACTGTGGTATCGTCCCTTAGAGAACAGATCTTGCGAATAGCTGTGGTGGGCTCGGTAAAGTCCGGCAAGAGCACATTTATGAATGCCATGCAGGGGCGAGATTTACTCAGACGAGGGGCCGGGATCATAACAGCATTCATCACTCGCATCAGTTCTGGGGATGAAGAGAAGGGCTGGGTCGAGATCAAGTCCTGGGAGGAAATCAACGCAGAAATCAACGAAGCAATGGTTTTTGTGGGATTGTCCCTAGGTTCGGAAGGACTGAGTGCAATAGATCTACGACGGAAAGAGGACCGGAGTGTTCTGCAACGGCTACTCCAAGAGGCACGGCAGGAGGCTCCAGTCGCTCGGGACACATTCGATCCGAACCTTGTTCTTATAAACGCCTATTTGAAAGGGTTTAGCACTCTGGGTCTGCATGTGGGAGATGAACCGAGCAGAATTGAGTTTACTGGGGAAGAACTGTATCGACACCAAGACTTTGTCACCAGTGAATCGCAGGCAGTGTATCTAAAAGACATGGAACTTCAACTGCCCATCGCGTGGCTTGGGGAAAAGGTGGAGATAGGCGACTGCCAGGGCAGTGACTCACCCAACCCCTTGCACTTCGCCATGCTCCAGGAATATTTGCTCAGCAGCCATTGCATACTCTACCTCATCAGTAGCCGGGTGGGGATCCGACAGGCTGACCTAAAGCTCATCGAGGCTATAAAGGTCCTGAGGCTTCTGCCACAAACCCTCTTCATTCTCAATGTTGATCTGGATGAGCACGGCGATGTGGAGAGTTTGGAGCGACTTCAGGAAAGGGTCGGCGAAGAGCTCCGTCTCCTGATCCCGGAAGCCAGATTGTACTTGTTTTCGGCCTTGCTGCAATTGTTTGAGGCAGCCGAGAGTCGGAACGAACTCTCGACGCGGGAGACGCGACGACTCGAAAGCTGGAAGGAAGAGGAGTCACTGGTTCACGCCTCACGCAAAGGATATGGAGAGTTTTGCGCAGATCTCCAGCACTTGGTTAGCTCGGAACAAAGTCGTGTTCTATATGGGGGTGTATTGAGCCATCTGCAACGGATCACTCGAAGTATGAGAGATTCGGTAACCACGCGCCAAGGGCTGCTGTCGAAAGATCTTGAAGAGCTTAAAGTGCTGGGGAAGGAGATTAAAACACGCCAACAATCGGTGGCAGCAGCCGTTGCCACGGTGGAGAGTACCTTTGCCGGTATGCAGAACTCGTTGAAAAACGGGGTGCGCTCATCAGTAGACTCTTACTTTGATACAAAGCACGGTCCAATTATCCGAGATACCTTGAATCTGATTGAGAACTACCCGGTGGACAACTTTGATTCCGGCAGGGTTGGAGAGGGCCGAAAGCTTTGGGCCAACCTTTATCTGTTCTACCAGGGTTTCCGGCAGACTCTCTCACGCCATCTCATTGACAAGGTTAATCTGCGCATTATTGACTTTGCCAAGAATGAAGAAGAAAGATTAGAAAAGAAACTCCTGGAAGCGGCTGAAGGATACTGGAATCTGCTGGCCCAAGCTTTGCAGCAATACCAAAGAACTCTGTCAGAATCGGGCCTCAGTCTTGGCCTTGAAACACCTGAGAATCTGCCCCAATCCAAGAGGCCAACCGTAACTCCCCCACCATTCTCAGCTTTCCTCCAAGGTTCGGATGCGTTAGGAAGAGGCTCACTCCTATTTCGGTTCGGCCTCGGACGGCTGCGGCATTTTCTTACCGTTTTGAAAGACCGGGTCTTCCGACGGAACGCAAACCCCGAAGGGGCCAACGAGAGGCTTTTTCGGGAAGCCGTTGTCCTGGTAAAAAAGGAAACCCAGAAGGAGTTGATTACCTCTTTTAGAGACTATCGTCAGAATTTCAAGTTCATGTATCTCTTTTCTTTCATAGACCGATATGCTCAGAATCTCGTCCAGCTATTCCGAGATTTCGGCGAGGCGACCATGGTGGATATTGGCCACCTGGAAGAGGCTGCACATAGAATAGGAACAAGTCAACAGGATGCGACCGAAGACTTGGCCATCGTTCAGCATCGGCTTCACCACTTGAGCGAGAATTTGCGACAGCTTGAGAAGACCCTGTTATTTGATCCCCGGAAAGCCTAACCCGGATAAAACAAACCGGATTTCTCCGCCTCTCCTTGTCTCCGCGTCAACCCACAATTGTGTCTCCCCCGAACGCAAGGTCCAGGTGAGGAGGCCAAGGGGGCTCCTGATGATGATCAGACGAGTTACCCCTGCGGATTTCAAAGAGATCCTGGTAATTGAATCTGAGGCCTTCCCCAAGTCGCGCTACGACCTTGGTGCGTTCTGGAGTCTCTTTCAGCAATACCCCGGAACTTTTCTCGTCGTAGAAACCGACCAGGTAGACGGTTACATCATATTCAGCCCGGATGGACATATAGTTTCCATGGCAGTAAAGGCTCAACGCCGCCGCCGTGGCGTCGGCAGCGGCCTGATCCGTGCGGCTTTGGCGCACTGCGCCGACAAAGTTCTACGCCTTGAAGTACGAGTGAGCAACCTGGGAGCACGGAAATTCTATGAACGGTTCGGCTTCAAGATAAAGGACCGATTGGAGCGCTACTACCAGGACGGCGAGGGAGCTTTGATCATGGAACGGCCAATTTCACGCGACGTGGAAATGATCGAACCATAAGGTGCGCCGGAACGACAGCAGAAAAGAAGATCGATTTTCCTGGTTGGAGTTAGGCCGACACCAGCCGCTCTCTCTGGGGTCGGATCTTTACAACCGATTGCTCAAAACTAATCACGACCTGTCACCTGCCGCAAGTATGGTGCCGGCATCTAAACCACTTTCCCATGGCAACTATTGGGGGCAAGCGGCTGGCTATACTTGATACAGCGAAGGTCGGTCGTCGGTGATTAGATCTGGGTGTTGCGCGTATGCTCGCTCCACGTAGCCAGGGACGCAGAGGAGCCCTTGGAGAAAAAACGGGGTGAGGTAATGGAGGTCCAAGTTTTGGCTCCGTAACCGGTGTCCCAGATCTACGGTTCGGGTATCGAGTTCCTTGGAAGCGAGAATTAAACTGTGCATCTCGTGGAAGGATGGTATCATGCACGGGTAGGACACGACCCACTTGAACACTGACGACAGAGTGTTTACCATTCTCGCATGAAGCGCCAACCGAGTAGGCTGCAGATCCTCTCCTTGGAAGCAGGCGATTCCATCGGGGCTGAGACGACGGAAGATAACCTGATAGAACTCACGGGTAAACAGGAAGACAGCGGGGCTATCTTCAGTAGGATCACTCAGGTCCACTATAATAACGTCGAAGGTTTCCTCTGCTTGTTCAAGGAATCTTCGGCCGTCCGCAAAGTGGAGTTCCAGGCGGTGATCGTCGTAAGCGCCTTCGCTCCAGGAACTGAGGTGCTGTCGGCAAATACCGACCAGTTCCTCGTCAATATCTACCATCACAATGCGGCTTACTTGCGGATATTTGGAGACCTCCCGGATGGTGGCACCTTCGGCTCCGCCGATAACGCAGACACTTCTCGGATTTGGATGCATGAGCATCGGGGGGTGAACCAGAGATTCGTGGTAGATGAATTCGTCCTGGGCCGCTGATTGGGCGATACCGTCCAGAAACAGCATCCGGCCATATTCTGCCGTGTCCACGATATCAATCCTGGCAAACCGGGAACGACCTGAGTAGACAGTCTGCAGACAGCGATAACGGATGATTACGTTTTTCGCACCATCCTCCGCGAACCAGATGGTGTCACTCATGCTGGATCCTGGTCGGGTTTGTGTCTGATCTGGGATTGGGGTAGGTCTAGGATTCCGCGTTTAGTCTCCATGACCGAAACGCTCGCGGCTTTCAAGTTCTTTTTCAAGTAGTCAAGAGCCTCGTGAGCTTCAATATGTTCACCACAAGTGAATATATCTACAGCGCAGTAGCCGTATTCCGGCCAGGTGTGCATGGCGAAGTGGGACTCGGCAACTACCACGATTCCGGTGATTCCGTGAGGGGAGAATTGGTGGAAAAATGGCTGGATGATAGTGGCGCCGGAAAGCTTGACCGCTTCCAACAGTCGGTGTTCCAGGGTTTGCAGGTCGTCAAGGATGGCGCTGTCACACTGAAATAACTCGATAATTAGATGTCTTCCCAGAGATTTCATCTTTCCCGGTCACCCTTCTGATGTCTCTGCCGGCTCAGGTCATACCTTCACCCTTTTGTTTTGGTCGCATCACAATTCGCGCAGGTACGTGGAGAGACCTTGGCAAGCAAAAAAAGGCCTTTCCGCCGGGGGAAAGACAACGCTTCTGAGGGTCAGGATTACACTACGCGTAGGAAAAAATGCTAGCCTGGTAGGATAGAAAACTTTTCACAGAATTGCAACTATATTTTGTCAGGAGTTTCCCCAAAAAGCCGAGGCTGACACCCGTAACGTACTATCAAACCAAGGATTTCGCAAGCGCTTGAACCCCCCCTAAGCGCCAAGTCCAAGGGCTATCATCATGACTAGGATCAATCCCAAGAATCGCTCAATTGAGGTTCCAGTCAGGAATCCGTTTTAGCCCTCTCAGTTTTCCGCCTTGGCTCCAGCCACTCGCCATCCCGAAGGTATTCCAAGCAGATTCGCTTCAGGTCTTTTTTCTTTTCAGCGAATCGCTGTTTCATTGCCTGCAGCCACCGAACATGGTGCCGAGCGCCCTGCAAACTCAGGAAGAAGTGGTCTTCGGGAGGATCAACGGAGAAAGAGATGTGGCCCTCGTCCGTCCGCACCTTGCCCGGGCTACTACAGGTCATGCAGCGAATCTGATCCGGTCCCAGAAAGCGAAAGGTGTCACCGCCGCACGCCTGGCAACGCCAAGGTTCCCTTTGCCAGTCTGGAGGTGGACGAAAAAGGGCTTTTGCGAGCCGTCTTGCTATGTTGCGGTTGGTCTCGCTCATGAAGACTTCGCCCGGCAGCGCCCCATATACTACTTCACTACCTTTCAGTTGCGCACCAATGAGGCGAAGGGCGCTATCGACGCAAAGCTTGGTGTAGCCCTCCATACCGGGAATCCCTGCTATGGTCACTCCCACGGCAGGTTTCCCCCAGAGCTCTTCGAATCGATCAAGCAGAGAAAGTCCACGGTCCAAAAACTGTTTCAAACTCGCGTTGGCAGCCAGCAAATACGTTGGCACTGATAGAATGATAGCGTCTGCCCTTATCAGGGCGTCTAGGATTGGGGGAAAATCATCCTCTTGTGGACAGGTGCGATCATCAAACAAACAAGTATAACAAGCTCGACAGGCTCCGATGTGCATTTCCGGCAGACGCACCAATTTCAACCGGTGAGGTTCCGGGATCCCCCGGCTGATTTCCTTTGCCATTAATTCACTGTTGCCGAGCCTTCTCGGTGAACCCACTAAAGCCAGGATTTCCATTGTAATCGACCCCTTCAAGGTAAGAGTCAGCCCCCGATCAACTTGATCACCTGTGAGTAAGTATATTAACGGGAACAGCACCACAAAGACCACCAGGTAGCAAAGAAAACAGCCCTCCCGCCAGTCACCTCGGAAAAGACTTCATGATCCTCCATGAACTGGGTTGCCGTGGCTCCCTGGAAACAATATGATGCTCTCATTAATGAGGTGCTTCCAGCTATTCGTCTGTTAGGCCCATCACCCGGTAATTGAATTCATAGCTGAGCGCACCACTCCAATCGGCCTGATACACGCCCTTGTAACGCGTGCCCTCCGCGGGGCCCACGGGTTTTCCATAGGTGAAATACCAGTTGACAATCGGGCTGCCGGTAAAACCCAGAGCAATCCAATAGTTGCCAGGCATGAGAACAGGGCGATCCCGGCCGAAGTCGAAATCCACCCAACGATAGCCTGGTTTGTCGCTAAGCTGTTCCAGCTTGACAAAGTCGCTGGTGCGAATCGGAGTACCCGGCTTGCCGTGGTTGTCCGCCAGCAGTTCCACCCAGAGCAACCCATCGCCACCAAATTTGTGCAGCGCCAGGCCCACGTTATTTAGCTTAAGGGGCTTTTGCAATACGAAGACCTGAGCATACTGGGTGAGCTTGGTGGTCACGTACTCGGCGGTTTCCACCACGAAATTCCTGGTCATCTGAAAGCGGTTGTCTCCGGACGTGCTGGCCTGGCTCTGGGAAAAGGAGAAATCAACGTTTTCAGGAAATTCCAGATTGCCGAAGACAAAGGGCACGGTGAAGCGGAGCTTGCGTTGTTCCGGCTCTGAGATTACCGGCGGTGGTGGTGGCGGGGGCACCTTGACCTCCTTAAAAGCGGCCACGACCTTAGGAGTCAACAGTAGGTTTCTGGGGCCATAGGTTTGCCGTTTGCCCTGGAGTGCTATCTGGTCACTTACAAACTCAGCACTAAAGGTCTCCTGTAGCCTGGGTCTTCCTTTGTTCGAAGAGGCCTGGGTCCAGCGAAGAAGGCCATCGTTGATGGTCTCCTCGTTGTCAATACCCACTTCTACCCGGACAAAGCGGTTGGAAACGAATAGCTCGGTCTGTTGGGGATCAAAGGGAACCCAACCTAATTGTGGAAACCATACTTCTATCCAGGAGTGGCGTCCCTGTCCCATCTTGAAGGTGAGTACTCCGTCTTGCCGATTTATATGGTAAGGCCGGTTCAGAGTCACGCCGTTGACTATGCGGACCGGTATACCCAGAGCTCTCATTAGAGCGGCACTGAGATGAGAGAAGTTCTGGCAGTTACCCTTATGGGATTGGAGGGCGTAAAGGGCGTCGTACTTCTCCGGAGGAGTAACATAGCGCACATTATCCACTAGCCAGGTCAGGACCCGCTGCACCGCGTCAAACTCGGTGTTCACTCCTTCACTGAGCTGGCTAGCCAGTTGGCGGATTTCAGCGTGATCTACCTGAACTTGCCGAGTGGCTACCAGATAGGGTTCAATTTCAGGGGGTACCCGCTCCAGGGGGAACGGAGCCTCGGTTTGGATCCTCCGAAGTTTCGTTTGCATGCTCGCGTCGAAGGATACGGTCGTCGCGATCTCCCTGGGCGGTCGGTTCCAGATAGCTGAAACTATGAGATTTCCTTGCGCATCGCGGCTTCTTTTCTTCTGCAGCGGCGAAGGTGACAGGTCGAGCTTGAAGTTTTGCACCTCCTGACGGTACGTGGGAGAGTCGAAACTCTGGGGCACCACAAAATGCAGCTCTAGCCTTTCGGTGCCAGTTCCCCTGGTGACTCGCTGCTGCAATTCATAGCGAATCTGCGACTGCATCTGCCCCACCACCACATAGTTCTCTGCCAGGCAAGCGAGGCTCCACAAGAAGACGAATACAAAGGTGGCGCAGTTGATTCCTCTCCTTGCTGTAATTTCAATTCGCAAGACGCGCAACATTAGCAGTAACCTCATCCTTTCCACCGCAGGTTTCAAAGGCAGGTAAGCGGTGAGCAGTAAGCAGCAGAAGTCAATCATCGAGCAAAGGATCCGCACGGCGGATCCAAGTGATCCTCAACTCTAAGCCGCTGAACGAAAGGTGTTAAACTCTATTTGCCAATTCTGCATACTGCTCACCGCTTACTGCTTACCTTATATATATTCGCTGGCGTACTCACGCACGGGGTGTCCGTCGAGCACGTGAAAACTCCGAATCTGCTTGAGAAAAACCGGCGAGAACATGCCGAGAGGCAAGTAGATGACTTTCTTTCTGTACCGGCTGGCTACCGTGTAACACCAGCTGCGGGGAGGCTTTGCGGCAATGTAAGCAACCTGGGATTCCTCGCAGTAGTCGATGGCCGCCAGCAGGAGGCGTTCAGGCTTGCTGCCGGCCAAGTCGAAATACGGGTCTTGCCAAATATCGTACACTCGCATGGGCGGATAGGTGAGCATGAAACCGCCGTACTGACAGCGTGAAATACCGGGGCCCACCAACTGTTCACCAGCAGGAGTAGCATAGAAAGCCATGTCAGACTCCTGCTCGTGTTCTCCCAGCCAGGTGAGCCGCCACGGAAAACTCTCCACCTGACCTCTTGCGGGCACGTCTTCATCAAAAATGAGAACCACCGATCCCACCTTGCCCGTTAGGGGCCGGTTTTCCCTGACGTAAAGCTTGCCCTCGTGCCAGTTGCGAATAGTCTCACGCAGGTCAACACCGTCCATAAGAGAACTGGTAAAGGGGATCGCGCGGCTGTTCTCTGTCGCCAGGATTTGACCGGCCTTTTTCTTGATGTAGTGACCCCAGCCCTCGACCACTAGGTCTTCCAGGGGGTAGGAGCAGATCATATCTCCTTGCCACTGGCGCTTCCACTCGCCGGGCCGAGGTTCCTGGAGCCTTTGCTTCTTAACCGGGACCGGCACGAGACGTCGGCGCATTGTTCGGAAGCGGCGGTGGAAACGGATCTTTCTCTGATTGAGGAACAGGTCCTCACCACGGAGTTCAACAGTAGGAAGAGGAGGATCGTCCTCTTGCCAGGGGTAATGGCTACCCAGGTTCCAGACCTCGTAGGCGTAATTGTCATCGACTGCACCGCGGGCGGCCACCACCAGTTGATAGAAATCCGGGGCCAGAAAACCTTGCGTGAGGGCGTAGTTTCGCGCAAACCGCCTTAGCACTGCTAGCTGCTGAGGGCTCAGCTCTTCCAGGGAATTGAGTTGGTGTTGGCGGCGAGCCTCCTGAAGAAGATCTTCGTGCAAACGAAGTCGATCCATCGGGGAGACCGCTTCTGGTTCTTCTCGCCAAAGGGACAGCAGTTCGGTTCGTTGTTTTTCGTAGGCGGCCGCAAGATAAGGCATCTCGGACATGACTTCCCGGCTGGAGCGTTGGTGGAGGTGAGCGATGGTCACTCCGCCACGATGCTGGCGACCGATAGGCTGTGCCTGGAGGCTTGAGAGCCGAGTCAGAACCCGAGGGTAATGGCTGATACCGCAGACAAAGAGCAATCGTTTGTATTCCTTGGCCAGTCGTTGAACGTGGTAAGCCATAGTGGCTTCCCGCAGCAGATCCTCGCGGGTGGCTTGCTGATCAACGCACTGCTCGGCATAGGCTTGACAATAAGCCGTGTGGCCAATCCTTTGTACAGCGTAGGAGTCTGGTAAGGCTTCATGAACCTGCGGCATGCCTTCCAGGTCACGATCGACGAAGTGGAGGGGAAGTTTGTGGGACAGAGCAAGGCGAACAGCTTCCACTAAACCGTCCGTGGGCTCCAAAGGCAGGTAAACGTTAGTGGCGTCTTTTTCCTGATAAAGAACAACCGACAGGAGCGGGAGCCGTTTGATCCCCTTGAGCACCGGTTCCTGTAGAGTCCTGGGGAATTCCACCGCCACTACATCCGGCCGCCACCTGGCAAACCAGCGGATTACGGCGGCAGCGAATTCCAGACGACCGTGAATGATCGGGACAAAGCAAATGTTGTCGAAGAAAATGCCTTCTTCTCGTTCCATGGCCAATAACGTAGGTGGTCGAATCGTCCTAAAAACCGCTTTGGGCACCTCAAGATTGCACCAGTTTTACCTCTCCTCAAACAGTCTATGCTCACGACTCGGCATCGGGTGGTGGCGGCAAGTAGCCACGAGCTTCCTGGCCTAAAATGAGAGCGATGGCTTGATCAAGGCATTGGTGGACCAATTTGGCAGCAGGCGGCAGGCGACGTGGCCACTTCAGTTTGCGCTGGGTTGAGAGTAACTTAATGGCGTAACGCCCAATGTTGATCCCGTCACGCACGGTATAGCGTTCCTGGGCGAGATGGCTCATTTGCAGGAAGTCAACCACGTAATCGAGAATGCTTTCATCCGCGAAGGGCAAGTTCTGGGCGAGTATCAGTTTCTCTTCGTCCCTTTCAGGAAAATCGATAAACACTTGCGGCTGCAAGCGTGAGTGAATGTACTCCGGCAGTTCAAAAGTGCTGGCATCATCATTCATGGTGGCGCAGATGCGGAAGTCGGAATGGGCTTGAATCTTCACCCCGGCAACGATGGACTCGACGTATCTACGGGCGTCCAAGAGTGGAGCAAGAGAGGCCCAACTCTTCTCGCTCATGCGGTTGCCTTCGTCCAAAATCGCTACTCCACCACGGATCATGGCTGTAACAATGGATGAGGCCACGTATTGAATCTTGCCAGCCTCAGAGATCACCGGCGTAACCAGCAAATCTTCGGGGCGCGTGTCCATGGTGGCTTGAAACATGTAGACTTCTCGGTTGAGCTTCTTTGCCGCTGCGTACGCTAGCGTAGTCTTGCCCACGCCCGGTTTCCCGATTAGTCGAGGGTTCAACGGCAGGTCCTGCGGGTTTACCACCAGCCAGGCAGCCATAATCTGATCCATCAGTTCCTTCTGCCCAACCCACTTCATAGGTAACTCATCCGGATGGCTCAGATGCAGCGTGACATCGTCTATGGCTATGGTTCTACTCATGGAATTTTCCATTCTTGTTCAGACACGACAAAGAGCAGGTTCATTGTATGCAAAGACCGTGACCAGTTCAAGTGACTAAGGCCCGGTTTGACATTCAACACCTGCGCCCCTAGAATTGAATTATCTACCGTGGCAATTGTAAGTGGGTGATTGTTGGGGTAGAGGGCCACGGACCAAACGTTCCCGGTCAGAGACTCGGAACGAGAACGGTAGTCCGCTGTCATCATTTTAAATATAGATCTTATCCCGGGCTCTGCCCGGGAACGCGATGGATTTTCGGTGTTGGCTTGATTGTTACCATCACAAGGAGGCTTATATGTTTGAAATGATCAGGAAGAGTCTATTGGCAAGCTTGGGAGCCGCGGTGGTGACCAAAGAGAAGGTGGAAGATGCGACCAAACGCTGGGTTGACGAAGGCAAGATCTCCAGAGAAGAAGCGGAACGGTTGGCCCAGGAGCTGGTGGAAAGTGGCCAGCAGCAGTGGGATGATATCCAGGGGAAAGTCACCGAAACAGTGAGAAAGGGTTTGGATACCTTCGACATTGGCAGTAAGGGTGAGTTTCAAGAACTCACCGAGCGGGTGGAGAATCTCGAGAAACGGCTTGCCCTGCTGGAGGAGAAGGGCGGAGCAGAAGAGGAGTAGAGGGTGGATATCAAGGCGGTAATGCATCTGGGCCGCTTCAAAGATATGGTGATCACCCTTTTCCGGTACGGTTTCGACGACGTGGTTGACCGGCTGGATCTGCCGGGCAAGATGCTCTTTGAGAGGATCCGCAAGGTAGATCGAGAAATGAATACCTGGGAGCGGGTCCGCCATATGCTGGATGATCTGGGTCCCACGTACATCAAGTTCGGCCAGATCATGAGTCTACGTCCGGACCTGATCCCCAATCCACTGATTGAAGAACTGCGTAAACTACAAGACGAGGTGGCTCCGGTGGGCTACGACGCCATCCGTCAAGTGGTTGAGAAGAATCTCCAGAGGCCCTTGACCGAGGTATTCTCACGGTTCGACGAACAGCCGCTGGCCGCGGCGTCTCTGGCTCAGGTGCACTGGGCGGTCCTCAGGGATGGCGGCCAGGTGGTGGCGGTAAAGGTTCAACGGCCCAGAATCCGCCAGGTCATCGAAACGGACCTCTACATCCTGGAATTCATTGCCGGAAAATTAAATGAGAGGATGGAGGCGGCCAGGATCTACGACCTGCCGAACCTGGTGCGGGAGATAAGAAAGACTCTGCTCCGCGAACTTGATTTCGGCCGTGAAGCCCGCCACATGAAGATCTTCCAGAGCAATCTGGCTGGAAACGCCGAAGTTTGCATTCCTAGACTCTATGAGACTTATAGCACCGAGCAGGTCCTTACGATGGAACTGGTTCAGGGCACCAAGATGAAGGACCTGGCCCCGGAGGACCGGTTCGACCGCGAGACTCTGGCCAAACGAGGTCTGCGTTTAACCGTAAAGCAGATCCTCGAAGACGGCTTTTTCCACGCCGATCCTCATCCAGGCAACGTAATCATTCTGGAGAACAATGTGCTTTGCCTGTTGGATTGGGGAATGGTGGGACGGCTTACTCGCCGAACCCGATATGACCTCATTGATTTAATAAACGCGGTAGTGGACCAGGACAGTGAGAGAATATTGGGGATTCTCATCAGGTTAACCCAAGTCGATGGCAGCGTAAGACCCCGCCGCATGGAAAGAGAGATTCTGGATATCCTCGATATTTACCACAGCCTGCCCATTCAGGACCTCAATATTGGTAGCCTGCTCCTGGATATTACTACCATGTTACGTGAGAACAAGCTCCAGGTCCCGGTGGATCTGGCCATCATGATCAAGGCCCTGATCACTGCCGAAGGTACAGCACGGCAGTTGTATCCTGAGCTCAATGTGGTGGAGGAGGCCAAGCCCTACGTAAAGAGGCTAGCCATGGAACGCTGGAAGCCGGCAGTGCTCTGGCAAGACCTGCGTCGCAACATTTCCGGTCTGATTTCACTCCAGAAGGAGCTTCCTCTGCGTCTGAGCCAAATTATCGAAAAGGTCGATCGAGGTGATCTGAGTATACGCTTCCGGCACGAGAATCTGACACCCATTCGAAACACAATGGAGAACGCTAGTAACCGGTTGACCCTTGGCATTATTATCGCTGCCTTAGTCATCGGCTCCTCCATGATAATAACCACTGGAGTTAAACCCCTCATATTCGGTTATCCTGCCTTGGGTATTATCGGATACCTAGTTTCCGGAATCTTGGGCCTCTGGCTGATCTTCAATATCATTCGGAGCCGCAGGTTCTGAGTCGGGCTGGGCGAGTATCGATTTTTCCAATGGTAGATATGGTATTTTATTGGGATTTTCTATTTGACCGTGGAGTCGTACAAACTTACCTTTAAGTATCGGAGCGTTATATGCCGCGATGGGGAAAAGGTATTTTTTCTGGCAGAGAATAGATTGACAAGAGAGACAAGATGAAGAGCGGTTTTAGCAAACAACTAATAGATCGACTCTTGCTGAGAACTCCGGTAGAGGAGCCAAAACTGACCCGATTTGCGGGAAAGGGCGGTTGAGCTTGCAAGATCGGGCCGGAGGATCTGGCCAAAGCGCTCGAGAGCTTGCCGCAGGTGGACGATCCCAACGTACTGGTGGCGGCGGATACCGCAGACGATTGTGCTGTTTACAGGGTGAATGAGACCCATGCCATCGTGCAGTCGGTGGATTTCTTCACACCCATTGTGGACGACCCGTACAGCTTTGGTCAGATCGCAGCCACCAATTCCTTGAGTGACATATATGCCATGGGTGCTGAGCCGCTTTTCGCGCTAAGCATTATGGGATTCCCACGCCACGATCTTCCGCTGAACATCATGTCAGAAATATTCCGTGGTGGGGCAGACAAGGCTCGCGAGGCCGGAATCTTCGTTTTGGGGGGCCATACCATTGAGGACAGTGAACTGAAATACGGCTTGGTCGTAACCGCGTACGCTGAGATATCCCAGATTCGTACAAACAGTGGGGCCAGGCCTGGGGATAACCTGGTACTCACCAAGCCCCTGGGTCTGGGGGCGATCTCTTCGGCCATTCAACGGCGCATCGCCAGTGAGACTCTCATCCAGAAGGCAGTGGCACTCATGGCCATTCTAAATCGGGACGCCGCTCGGGCCATGAGAGAGGTTGGTGTCCACGCGGTGACCGATGTTACCGGATTCGGCCTTTTGGGACATCTTCTCGAAATGACCCGGGCCAGCGGCGTGGGCGCTGAGTTATTTGGTGGCAAGGTGCCCGCCATTGAAGAAGCGTGGGGCTATATTCGCAAGGGCAAAATACCAGCGGCTACCCACGCCAATTTGAGTTATGTCAAACCACATCTTCGGTACGAGAACGGGTTGTCCCAAGAAATAGCACTGCTGCTGGCTGATCCTCAAACCGCTGGAGGTCTGCTCATGGCGGTTGCTCCGGAAAAGACAGAGGCCCTCATAGGACGGTTGAGGGAAATGAACACTCCCGCAGCCGCGCACATTGGCTGCATAACCGAAGAGCAAGAAAAACGTATCGTGGTACATCCGTGAAGACCATGAAGCGATTACTACTCCAGGCACTCGGAATTGTCATCATATCAGGAATCATCGGCATTGGAGCGAACGTGTTCCGGGCCGATGGGATTCCACTGGTGGAGCGCTGGCAGGAAAAAGTGCTCAATGAGGAGTTGGCCGCCGGGCTCCCAGCGGTTTCCCTCGCGCAGGCCAGAGAAGCCTTCGCCAGTGGCGATGTTCTCTTTGTTGATGCACGTGACCCTGTTTTCTTCCAGTTGGGGCACATCCCTGGAGCGGTAAACCTACCGGTGAAAGATTTTGATCTGGTCTTCTCTGAGCTTGAGGAAAGACTGTTGAGCGTGGGGATGGTGATCACATACTGTGATGGTGCTAGCTGTGAAATGAGTGTAGAGCTGACGGAGAAACTACTCATGGCTGGACTTGATAGGGTGGCGGTATTTACCGGTGGAATGCAGCAGTGGCGCGCAGAGGGCCAACCGGTGGAAGAGGGACCGGGCAGCACCGAGCAATAACCACTTCGGGTCAACCCCCTTCGCGTCATATGGCTTTGGAGTCATTGCGCTCCGCCGTCATTCATAGTCATTTGGTCACTGTGTTGGTAGGTAAGTGGATTGCCGGATCTTGGCTCTGCTGTTACCGGGGATCACTCCATGTGTCGACCTAGTGACCTGTTGATGGCGTAGCTTAATGGACTAATGACTTAGCGGCGCGCGGACGATCTCTACGGCAAAGAACTGACATGAACTCTACCGTGGAAAAACGGCCTCTGAGCTTCTGGTTGACTCATCCCTACCTCGTGTTCTCTGGTCGGGTGTTACTCGGGACCGTGTTCGTCTATGCCAGTCTGGACAAGATCAGGCACCCGGAACTATTTGCAGAGGCGGTTTACAACTATCAGCTCTTGCCGGAGGTGGCCGTGAACTTGGTGGCGATTTGGTTGCCCTGGTTGGAGTTGGTAAGCGGGGGGTTGCTGCTCCTTGGGCTCTGGGTGCGTGGAAGCATCCTGGTACTTAGCGGTTTGATGGTTATCTTTCTGGGATCGCTGGGTATTAATCTCGCCCGAGGTCTGGACATTTATTGCGGCTGTTTTTCCACCCATGCCGCCGAGCCAATGACTATCCTGACTCTGATCCGCGACGCTGTTTTTCTCATTCTCGCTCTCTATCTCTTCTGGCTCTATCAAATCAGGGGGATTGAGAATAGGTTTTCCCTGGGGCGGGTCGGGCGACGTGAGTGACGTATGGGGATAAACAGTGAGACCAGACATTGGGGATTAGTTCGCGGCAGGTAGTTTGATCGTGAAGGTGGTGCCCTTTCCGAGTTCGCTTACCACTTCAATGTTTCCCTTGTGACGGTCGATAATCCCGTCGACCATTGACAGACCCAGCCCCAATCCCTTTCCCTCACCCTTGGTGGAGAAAAACGGCTCAAAGATGCTGGGAAGATCTTCCTTGCTGATGCCACAGCCAGTGTCACTCACCCGGATGGACACCTCGCGGGCGCCTGCACTGTAAGCGGTTGCTACCAGTAGCCTTCCCCCCTGGGGCATGGAATCGATGGAATTGAATACTAGGTTGATCACACATTGCTGAATCTGGTTGTAGTCGCCTCTTATGGTGGGCAAACCCTCTGGCAGCTGACGTTCCAAGGTTATGTTGGAAAGTTGGAGTTTGTGGCCACTAAGCATCAAACATCTTTCGATCAACTCGTTGATCACAATATCCGTGAACTCCAGATCGGATTTTCTCGAAAAGGCCAACAAATTGGAGACGATCTTGGAGCAGCGGTTGGTCTCATTCTCCATTAGCGACAAGTACTGGCCGAACTTTTCCTGGTAGTCCGCCGTGATTGGCCCTCTCTTCATGATTTTCAGCATGAGACGAGCATAGTTGAGAACGCCGGCCAGGGGATTGTTGATCTCGTGAACCACGCTGGCAGCCAACCTCCCTAGCGAGATCATCTTGTCCTGATGGAGCAGCCTGGCCTGGTCAGCGAATTGTTGCTCCAGGCGGCGAATTTCACGGAGATCACGGAAGAAAGCCACGGAACCAATTTCCACCTCACCCTCGTGTAGGACAGCGCCGGAGAACTGAGCAGGAATCAACTGTCCTGAAATGGCCACTAGGCTTGTCTCATAAAGGGTAAGTCGGTTCCTGCCCCCATAGTCACTGCTGAGGAGTTTTTCTTTCAACTCTTGATACTTTCCCGGGGGAAAGAACCGATCGATGGTCAACTTGCGCACTACTTCGCCCTTTGGATAACCGAGCATGCTTTCGGAGGCCCGGTTGAAAATTATTACTTTGTCATCCGGGTCACAGCCGATGATTCCGTCAATGGAACTTTCAATAAGGTTTCTCTGGAACTGATGAGTCTTGGCCAGCTCTTCGGCTGTGTCCATCCAACGCTTTTCGATGACCTCCGTATATTCCCTCAATTCCCGCGTCACGTTCAGACGTTCTTTCGCTCGCTGCAGCGCGACCTCCAGGGCTGCAGTGCTAATTGGTTTAGTTATGAAATCCGAGGCCTTGAGCTGGAGGGCCCTGGTTGCCAGATCCAAATCCCCATAGGCGGTGATGACGATGACTTCCTTGTCAGGGTCGAGAGCCTTGATTTCATTCAGCACCGAAATCCCATCCATTCCGGGCATCCGAAGATCGGTGATAACAATGTCGGGCCGCTTGTCGTGGAAGATTTCGAGCCCACTCTCCCCATCAGATGCTGTCCACAACTGATAGCCGGCATCCTTCAAGGCAATGGTCAGCACCTTGCGTATGGCCTCGTCATCGTCAATGATGAGTAGTTTCGGTTCTTTCTTCGGCATTCGTTGAGATCTTTCTTCTACAGGTTGTTGCCCAAACTTACTCAAACTTTTTCGCCATTATGACTTTTTCAATTCCCTTTTCCCGTATCCGCCCGAGCTCCTCATAATCGAAATGGTTTCGGTACCAGTCGGCCATTCTGCGGGTTACCAGCCAACACCCTCCTCTACCGCGGTCCCGGGCCCAGTTTTCCAAGCGAGAGAAGAGGCTGGTCCCTATTCCTTGTCTGCGCAAGTGGGGGTGCACCAAGAGTTGAGTGCAAGAGGCGAACCTTCTCAGCCGCTCACCCACCTCCTCGGGAAAGGTGCCAGGAACCACGGCCTGTTCAATCACACAGACTAGGCCTACGATCTGTCCACCGTGGATCGCGACCATGAGGTCCCGGTCCGGCTTGCGCACGTAGCGGAGCAGCTTTTCCCCAAAGAGATCCCGCTGTTGTCCACTCATGTGGACACACAGGTCCGCCAAGGTGGCTTCCACGTCTGCGTCGGTTGCAAGCCTTAGTTCAACCATTAGGGAGGCTCGTTCAGGACCAACCGTTCCTCCAGTTTCTCGATTGTCCGAAGTGGGTTCGTTCTTGGATTCGTCGCCTTCCATTCGTCCTACTCAGGTGTCGGCCCGATTCTTGGAGCTGTTCTTGGAGTAGAGCCATTATAGTATTTAAATTCTCAACCCGAAAGCCAGTTGTTCCGGCAAGGGTAAGTAGGAAAAATTCGTATCTGACAAGCTTTACGAAATCACCCGCTTGAAACTAGGAAATTAATAAACTCCGAAATCTAGGGCCGCCATATTCACGGAAAATATCCCATGGAATGACTAGATATTCTCTCTTGCTTTTTTCGAGAAGTATAAGAGAATGGGCACCATCAAACTGACTCTGAAAACTCTACAGAATATCATTCACGCCTAGTTTCGACTGTACGATCCACACTCTTAGTTATCCTGATTCAGGGATCTCGCAGAGCATTTCCGGAGTCAGACAACCGTAGCGGCTTTGGGCGCTAGTCTCCCAACACCCACTCGTCATTGATATCCGCCACGTTGGCTGCCCTAAGAGCTCCACTCAAAGACAAAGACGTCGCTGCTCTTCCACATGAACCGGGACAGGATAACCTTACCCCGGCTCCATCGTTCTATCCCTTCAATTTTTTCAACAGCCAGGCCATGTTGACACCTAGATCCTTCATGGTCTTGATGCCTTCCTCGTCTTTCTCAACCTCACCCGGATCCAAGCCGTAGCCCAAATTCCAATATGTTGAGCCTGGGACTATCATCTGGCCAATAAGAAAAAAGTAGTTCACCGCTGAAAAGGCCGGCACCGCGCCTCCACGCCGGGCTGCGATTACAGCCGCTCCCGCTTTACGTTTGAGCAAATCCCCGTTGATTTTGCTAACCAAGCCGGCCCTATCTATGAGGGCTTTCGCCTCAGTGGAAATGTTACTGAAATAGGTGGGGGAACCAATAATGATCCCGTCCGCCTCAATCATTTTCTCCAGACAATCATTTAGAATGTCACCTTCTTTGCCGGCGTGGCACCTGGAGTCTTTGTGCTCTCGACAGAGATAACAGGCAATGCAGCCCCTGATCTTTTTCTTACCAACCTGCACCAACTCAGTTGATATTCCTTCCTTTTCCAGTTCCTCAAGCACCACATTGATCATTCTTAGCGTATTCCCATTCTTCCGCGGACTACAGTTGAAAGCCACAACTCGCATTTTCGCTACCTCCTTATAATCATTGATACTTGCCTGTGTATCTTCATGTCTCTATATTTAGGGCAAAGGAATTGCACGAATGACTACAACATTTTTTCAGTGGGTGCAAGGGCATGACTCCTGAACAGACAATATTACTGGATGGGCTGGAAATGATGGGACAGATATTCTGGGGACCCAGCCTTGAGGCATGCACCGAGATGGTAAGGGAAACTTATCTGGACCGTCTACAATACTTGAAATCCATTTTGCTAGACAGATCCCTTGACTCCTTGGACCAGATCGTTTCCATGATCAAGAGTTTTCCCGATGGAGACTCTCTATATCAGCACCTGGAAAAATGCTACGTTCGTCTCTTTATAACTGCTAAGGGAGGTATTGTGGCTCCCCTCTATGAGTCCTGCTACGAATTCGAGGGCGCACCCTTGATGGGAAGGGCTGCTACAGAAATGAAAGAACGGTTCGAGGCGCAAGGTCTGTCTGTTGCCGATAATATCAGAGAGCCACCCGATCACATTTCCATAGAATTGGAGTATCTTTACCTCTTGTTGGATAAAGGGTGGGATGAACAGGATGATGCTCTTGTTGCCGAAGGCTCAACTTTTGCTAAAGAAATCATGCTTCAATGGGTGGCCAAATTGCATGAACGGCTAGCCAGTGAAACGCAATGTCTTTTCTATCCTCTCATGGTTTCGATATTGGAAGATATCCTTCTGACCATTGGTGAGAGCTAGATCAGTGGATAAGCACTACTCAGCAAAAAACCCCATCCCCCTTTGATTCTTGGGGGAATGGGGCTCATTGGGAAAAAGGTAAAGATTCAGTGAAGTTACGGGGTCTTCTTGATTGTTTGGGATCCGTCTTTATTGTAGGTTACTTCAGCTTCCAAGTAATAAACCTCTTTGATGTCCGGTCTCAAGTCCTTGACCATATAATAGGCTTCACCGCTCAAGGCCCCGGTGTTGCAGACAAAAACAATAGGTTTATCAGAGGGCAAAGATTTTATGTTCTTCTCCAGCTGATCATT
>CP070692.1:1185203-1206340 GCA_020353215.1 Deltaproteobacteria bacterium | reverse complement strand
CTACTCCACAACGAGCAATGGAAGATCCCTGCAGGTAGCTGCAGGGAGTCTTCGAAATGTAAGGAAGATATCTGATCTTATTGTAGTTCGCTCGCAGTCCCGCAGTCCTCCATGGCGGGACTGCGGTTAGTGCTCGCTGATCCATTTTCGCGCCATCTTATGGCAATGTCCCTTCTAACAAAGCACCAAATCTTCAAGCAGCCCTAGCCGAACCGAGATCGGCAACGGCGGGTTGCTCAGATGCTCTTTGTTTCGCAGTCTCCCCCTAGGCCTATTCTGATGTGTCTTCTAAGTGACCGCGAAACCGCAGAAAAGACACAAGCCATGCATTTTCATTTGCAAATGACCCTCTGGCTCCCGAATGGCCTGAATCTATGAACATCAGACGTCAGTTTTAGGGGAAACTCCTGAATTTTGTCTTATCCTTAAACTTGGGGCGATTCTGGTATGCACGCGCTAGCCTCGCAAACGCAATTTCTTCAAGACCAGCTAATGCTTTGAAACATCTTTGGTCTGTCCAAGAATTGGGTTCATGGACTCTGGCTCCAGCTTGACATGTTGAGAGAGTCCAGTTAGTCTCAGAAAAAACAACTTTACACGTACAGATTTTACTTATACAATCAAGTCGTTTTTGTGCTAGATTCTATCACTAAGTGGACTAGGCACACAGAGGGAAACTTGGTTGTCTAAAGTATTTTTTGAACCCAAAGAGTAAGGGTGGTGCTTATGGATAACCCATCAAAAAAGGTTGCAAAATCTGAGGCCGAGATCGCTGCAGAAGCAAAGAAAAAGAAGGACATTTTGGATAAGGTGGCGCAGTCCAACCTGCCCACCAAGACGATTCTAAAAGAACTGGGCATTTCGAGATCCACCTATTACAGTTGGCTCAAGCGGTACGAGGATGAGGGTGACGAGGGCCTGATGGACAGTCGCTCAGTTGTAAAGCCGGAGGCTGAGGAGGAGACGACGGCAGCCAAAGTGGAAGAAGCAGCACCAGAGCCCAGTGATGAGGTGCAAGATGAGGCCGCTGCTAGGCCAAGTCCTCCTGAAGCGTTAGGGGAACCAGTAAGTAAGGAAGAACCTGAGCCACCGAGGCCCGAACAGGCGGTGGTAGAAGCCACGAAGCCAGCGGTCCAGAGGGCGGATGACGAGCGGGAGACTGAGGAACAGTTTGCTGCGGCAGAAGAAAAGATGGATTTCGGTGGCGGTCAGCAGAAAAAGGGCATGGCAGCCTACGCCTTTGTCGCCGCAGCACTGCTGGTGATCGGCCTATTAGTGAGTATCAGTTTGAGCAATTACAACACCTATCACTTGCGCAACAGCGACAACACCCTCACCTTGTGGAAGGGGAAGTTCTCACCCCGGGGTACGGAGATAGTTGAATCCTTCAACCCTCTGGTGGTGGGGGACGGTGATTACAGTGCGCTTACGAGTAGAACCTACACAGGCGAAGATGCTGTTTACAAGGCGTTGTTTGCTTTCTATATGGATCAAGTCGACATGGAGGAAGCCAAAGGTGCTGAGACCGACGTGGCGAAACTAAACAGCTTGTTGGATAGAGCTGACAGTGCCCTGGGCAGCAACGAGGGGGGAGGCTCGAACTTGGCGAATCTCCGGTTCCAAGTGGCCCAGAAAAGGGTTGCCATTGCCGAGACGGCGCTGCATCGGGCCTACGAAAAGGCACTGCCGATCTATCAGGAGGCGCTGAACGCCGGGCTGGGAGATGGCCCGATTCTTGAAGCCAAGGTAGAGGCCATGGAGGAGGCGTTAGGGCTCGCCCCTGAAGAAGGGCCGGGGATAACCACCGAAGAAACTGAGACGGTGGCAACATCAGAAACACCGACTGAAGAAGCCGTGACGGCTGCAGCACCAGAAGCACCCGCTGAAGAAGTTGAAGCTGCTACACCGTCCGAAACCCCGGCTGAAGAAGTTGAAGCTGCTGCACCGTCAGAAGCGCCGGCTGAAGAGGCTGAAGCCGCTGCACCGTCAGAAGCGCCGGCTGAAGGGGCTGAAGTCGCTGCGACACCGGAGGCGTCAGAGGGGGGTGCTGCGCCACTTCAACCTGAGTAGGTATTGCACCGGACCGAGGACAGCGTAAAGACAGTCTGCTCATCTTGTAGAAGTGTTGGACAATTGGAGTTGGCAGTTGCCGGTTGTTCAACTTCTTGCAGGTTTCACTAGAGTCTAGAGTCGAAACGTTAGCCTTGTTGTAGATAGCCGAGCGCTGACCGGAAGAAAAGTTCCGGGCAGCGCTTTTTTAATTCGTCGAACAAATACTGACCCTTTGGGCAGGTCAGAATTTAACGGCTTGCCCAGGATTCTTTACTCAGGCAGCACAACCCCAGGGTACGGAGATTGAAAGGTGTCCCTTTTTGAGATACCTTTGAATGCAATCATTGGTAACTGAATTGATGCGAAGCGAGGCCCCGTGATGGACAACCTTCTCTGTACCGTTCAGAAGCCTGGCCGCTATCTTGGCAACGAGGTCAATCTGCCGCAAAAGGACTGGCCTCACTGCAGTCTGCGGGTGGTGTTGGCGTTTCCTGACGTGTATGAGATCGGCATGTCTCACCTTGGACTTCTCCTGCTCTACCAGATCTTAAATCAGCAGGATTGGATTGGAGCAGAGAGGGTCTTTGCACCTTGGCCTGACATGGAGGCTGGGTTGCGCTCCAAGGGCAGGCCGCTGGTTAGCCTTGAATCGCGGACACCACTGGCCGCGTTTGATATTGTCGGCTTCAGTCTGCAGTATGAGTTGGGCTATACGAATGTGCTCACCATGTTGGAGCTAGGTGGGATTCCAACTCGCACAGCGGCGCGACAGTCTGGTCTTCCACTGGTGATTGGCGGCGGGCCCTGCGCATTTAATCCAGAACCGGTGGCCCCGTTTTTCGATGCTTTCGCCTTAGGAGATGCAGAAGAGTTGATCCTGGAGATGGCGGAGACCGTTGACGAGTGGAAGAAACAGGGCGGAAAGCGCTTGGAGCTGCTCAAGGCGCTGGCTGCATTGGAGGGAGTGTATGTTCCGGAGTTCTTTAAGCTGACATATGGCCGCAAAGGTCGGATCGCGGAAATTACCCCTCGTTTTCCGGAGAAGCCTCGGGTAAGCAAACGTATCCTCTCCAACTTGGATCTGAGCCAACCATCCGAGAGTCCCTTGGTGCCGTGCGCCCGGGTAATTCACGACAGGCTGAGCCTCGAGCTGGCCCGAGGGTGTACGAGAGGCTGCCGTTTCTGTCAAGCAGGCATTATTTATCGGCCGATTCGCGAACGCTCGCCACAGGAGGTTTTGAGACTGGTGGATCAGGGTCTGTCCAACAGCGGCTACGACGAACTGTCTCTGCTGGCTCTCAGCATTGGTGATTACACCGGCATTGAGGAGTTGCTCCAACGGTTGGTGCAACAACATGCCGATGGGCGGGTGGCCATTTCTCTGCCGAGCCTGAGAGTGGGTACGCTCAATGAGCGGATGATTGAAGCGGTAAAGCGAGTGCGTAAAACCGGATTCACCCTGGCGCCGGAAGCTGGTAGCGAGCGTTTGCGCCGCGTGATCAACAAGCGGGTCAACGAAATAGCTTTACTGGACGCGGTGCGGTCCGTCTATTCTGCAGGTTGGCGGCTGGTCAAGCTGTACTTCATGATGGGGTTGCCCACGGAAAGGGATGAGGACCGCGACGAACTGGTGGAACTTGCCCTGAAGGTGTGGCGGGAGGCAAAACACAACGGGGCCGGTTTGCATGTGAGCGTCTCGACCTTTGTACCGAAACCTCACACACCGTTTCAGTGGGAGAAGCAGCTTCCACTGGAAGAAGTGGACCAACATCTTACGTTCTTCAAAAAGCATTTGCGCCGGAAGGGGCTACAGTTCAAGTGGCATCTGCCCTGGCAGAGTCGACTCGAAGGAGTGTTCGCCAGGGGCGACAGACGTCTGGCGGAGGTGCTGCTTCTGGCCCAGCGATTGGGTTGTCGTTTCGACGGCTGGAGTGACCAATTACGACCAGATCTCTGGGGGCAGGCTTTTGCAGGAGCCGGTGTGGATCCCTTCTTTTACGGCCAGCGCGCCCGAGATTTCCAAGAAACGCTCCCCTGGGCGCATTTGGACTGCGGGGTCAGCGAAGATTACCTTTGGGAAGAGTATCAGAAGGCTTTGGCTGAAGTGGTGACTGCCGACTGCCGGATAGAGGGCTGCACCAATTGCGGCGTCTGTGACCACACAAGGATAAAGCTTCAACTTCACCAAGGTACGGACACAGATTCGATGGCAACCGAGCAAGGTAGAAGAGAGGCGGATGGATCGTATCGGTATTGGTTGGTGTACACCAAGACCGATTCTGCCCGTTTCCTTGGCCATCTGGACATGGTTACCGTTTTTCAGCGGGCCATGAGGAGGGCTCGGCTGCCGTTGGCTTACAGCCAGGGCTACAATCCCTCTCCCCGCATTTCTTTGGGAGATGCTTTGCCCGTCGGGATTGAAAGTCTCGCAGAAGAAATGGAAGTTACATTGAACCAGCCTGTGACAGGGTCTGAAATTTGCAGACGAATCAATGCGGAACTTCCTCCTGGCCTGGAAACAAGAAAAGCGGAGGAAAGGCATCACAAGGTTCCGAAGGAGGGACTACGAGTGGTGACTTACGAGGCAGCCCTGGCAGGAGAGACATGGCCTCCCGAGGGAATTCACCGCTTTTTGAACCAGTCACTCCAACCGCTACGCCAGAGGTCTAAACGTGGCGAGACTCTCATCCAGCTTGAAAGCCGGCTGCTTGAAGTCGAATCTCTTAATCCGGAAACGATTCGCATACGGTTGACTGAGGGTGAACATGGTAACATTCGAGTGCGCGATCTCTTGATGCATCTATTCGGTTTACCCGAAGAGCAGATCCTGGATGCCCGCATTGTGAAAACCTCGTCTGAGCCAAGGGAAGGATGACAGCGTGTCAACTGAATTGATCATTAACGTCACTCAATATGAGACGCGAGTGGCGCTCGTCGAGAATGGGACAGTTTCGGAACTCTACATAGAGCGTTCCGGTGATCGTAGTATTGCAGGGAACATTTACAAGGGAAGGGTGGTGCGAGTGCTCCCAGGCATGCAAGCAGCTTTCGTAGATATTGGCTTGGAAAAGGCGGCATTTCTCTACGTGAGCGACGTTTACGATAACCTTGAAGACATCGAAAGTATGATGGCCAACAATGAGGAACTGGCAGGGGTTGGGGACCTTGATGAGACATCTTCGGAGCGGGCCTGGCAGCAAGAGGTTCACATTGAAGATCGGTTGCAGGAGGGGCAAGAAGTTCTGGTGCAGGTGGCCAAGGAGCCACTTGGCAGCAAGGGAGCTCGAATTACTTCCCATATCTCCATCCCGGGCCGCCATCTCGTACTCATGCCCACCATGGACCACGTGGGAATTTCGCGTCGCATAGAGAGTGAAACGGAGCGGTTGCGTTTGCGCGAACTATTGCAGGGCATCAAGCCGTCCAACTACGGTTTTATTGCGCGGACTGCTGCCGAGGGAGTGGAAAGCGACAAGATTAAGACTGAGATGGATTTCATGTTGAGACTCTGGCAGAGTATCCAGCGAAAAAGCGAGCACAGTCCGGTACCTAGCCTCCTGTACCAGGAGTTGGACATAACCCTGAGGGCGGTGCGTGATCTGTTCACCCAAGAAGTGGACAAGCTGAACATTGATTCCCAGGAGGAGTACGAGAAGATCCTCCAGTTCGTCGAGACCTTCCTACCAAGCTTGAAAGCACATGTCCAACTCTATGAAGGGAACGAGCCCATTGGCGATGCCTACGGGATTGAAATAGAAGTCCAAAGGGCTTTGAGCAAGAAAGTATGGCTCAAGTCTGGCGGATACATAGTGATAGAGATAACCGAAGCGCTTACGGCCATAGACGTGAATACCGGCCGATTTGTCGGCAAGAGAAACCTGGAAGAAACAATTCTCAAGACCAACCTTGAAGCGATCAAGGAAATAGCATACCAGTTGCGTTTTCGTAATATTGGGGGAATTATCATCATAGACTTTATCGATATGGAAAAGGAGGCCAATCGGGAAAAGGTATTCAACACCCTCAAAGAAGCCGTCAAAAAAGACAAGAGCAAGACCAACATCTTGAAGATGTCTGAACTCGGTCTGATCGAAATGACCCGGAAACGTACCAAGGAGAGCATTAATCGAGTACTCGGTGAGCCATGTTTCTACTGTGACGGCGAGGGCTATCTCAAGTCGACCGTGACTATGTGTTATGAAATTTTTCGTGAAATCGAGAGAGATCATGAGAACCTTTTTGGGCGCAGTGTCATGGTCGCTGCCCACCCGGAGGTCGCTGATCTACTCTACGATGAGGAGCGCCACAGGCTTGAGGCCCTAGAGAAGAGACTGCGGGCGAGAATCAGCGTCCGGGCGGATCAAAACCTTCACCTTGAACAGTACGATATCTACACCGTTTCGTAGTCTGCCTAAAATCAGGGCAAACTACCGCGTAACCTCAGTTGACAAAGATTAACGATCAATTTTTGGGGAAACTTCTACTGGAGTATTGCTTGACAGAAATTGATGATTGATTTAATTTAAAGTTTTGTTCCAATGGAGGCTAACGCATGTATGCAGTAGTTAAATCTGGCGGCAAGCAGTATAAGGTAAGTGTCGGCGATGTGTTGAAGATCGAGAAGTTGGACGTTGAGGTGGGTGAAAAGATTACCCTCGACGATGTTCTCATGGTAGGGGATGGGGATACCGTCCAGGTCAAGGCGGACGCACTGGCGGACGCCAAAGTGACGGCTCGGGTAACCGGACACGGAAAGCACCGTAAGATAGTGGTGTTCAAATACAAGCGACGCAAAGGCTATCGCCTTAAACAGGGGCATCGGCAACAGTACACAGAGTTGGCAATAGAAAACATTGAAACTTAGAGACATTTCATTCTAGAGGACCTCTCCATGGCACACAAGAAGGCTGGAGGAAGCTCACGCAACGGTCGAGACAGCGCGGCCCAAAGGCGTGGCGTCAAACGCTTTGGCGGCCAATTTGTTCGGGCCGGGAATATCTTGGTGCGGCAGGTAGGCACGAAGTTCCACCCAGGGCAAAACGTAGGGATGGGCAAGGACTACACCCTCTACGCCAAGATTGATGGTTTCGTCCAGTTTGAAAGAAAAGACAGAACCCGTCGTAAGGTAAGCGTTTATGCCCTTGGCTGGTAGAGTCTAGTACCGCGGAACAAACGAAGGTCTGGAGGTTGCCAGTCACCACTGGCCATGCGTTTTGTTGATGAGGTTAAAATCCACGTTCGGGCCGGTGACGGCGGCAATGGTTGCGTAAGCTTTCGACGCGAAAAGTACGTGCCTCGAGGCGGTCCGGACGGAGGGGATGGCGGTAAGGGCGGTGATGTGGTGCTTCAGGCCACGGGCGTCAAGCAAACCCTTCTCGATTTTCACTTCCAACGCCACTTCCATGCGGCCAAAGGGGTCAGCGGCCGCGGCAAACAGCAGACAGGAAAAAGTGGAGACGATCTCGTCCTCGAGGTGCCTGTTGGTACTCAGGTGAGAGACGTTGAATCAGGTGAGCTGCTTGCGGATCTCACCGAGGTTCAGGACCGCTTGGTAATTGCACGGGGCGGGGCAGGCGGAAAGGGAAACATGCGTTTCGCCACTTCAACTAGACGTGCTCCTCGCTTCGCTACCAAGGGAAAACCGGGGGAAGAGCGGCATATCATCTTGGAGCTGAAACTACTGGCCGATGTAGGTCTCATCGGCGAGCCCAATGCAGGCAAGTCCACACTCATCGCCCAAATCTCCTCAGCGCGGCCGAAGATCGCAGATTACCCATTTACGACTCTGGTGCCCAATCTAGGTGTGGTTCGGCTCGAGCACGGTGACTCCATGGTGGTGGCCGATATACCTGGTCTCATTGAAGGCGCTCACCGAGGCGCTGGACTGGGAGTCAAGTTTCTTCGGCATATCGAGCGCACCTTGGTCCTGCTGCACCTGGTAGACGTTTCAGTATATGGAAACGCTGTCGAGACGATTCTGGAGCGCTACCATAAGCTAAACCATGAACTTGGGCAATTCAGCAATGAACTCCTAGCCAAACCGCAAATAGTCGCTTTGAACAAAATAGACCTGGTAGCCGATCCGGAATGGCTGGACCAAGTGCAATCTAGCTTTCGGAAACTTGGTGTTCCAGTGCTGGCGATTTCTGGTTTGACTGGGCAGGGCATTCAGGGACTAATCCGGGAAATGGCCAGAGAGCTTAACAAGTTGCGGACAGAGACGACAGCACATGGACAGAAAGTCGAGTTCTAATAGGGGTAACTGACAGTGACTTCCCAGGAACGCGAAAAGGTCGTTGCCGGATCGCAAAGGGTCGTGATCAAGGTGGGTAGCAGTGTGCTCACCGGCAGACAGGGCCTGGATCTGGGGATTGTCAACCGTCTTTGCGATGAAGTTTCGATGCTCAAGGAAGAGGGGCGCCAAGTGGTGATCGTCTCGTCGGGAGCGATTGCCTCTGGCATTCGCAAGGTTGGTCTGACCGAGGGGCCTAAGACAATTCCTCAGAAACAAGCAGCCGCAGCAGTGGGACAGGGCAGCCTGATCCAGGCATACGAAGACGCTTTCGGACACTACAACCTCAAGGTCGCACAAATCCTTCTAACCAGTGACGATCTCACCAACCGTCGCCGATACCTGAACGCTCGCCACACCCTGCAGACCTTGCTCGACTGGGGGATCATTCCCGTTGTCAATGAAAACGATACAGTAGTGGTGGAGGAAATTAAGTTTGGAGACAATGATAACCTGTCCGTTCTCATCGCGCAGCTTACCGACGCGGACCTGTTGATCATACTCACCGACATGGACGGTCTCTACGACTGTGATCCAAGACAAAACGAAGATGCCACTGTGATACCCTTGGTTCGAAGCATCGACCGGAAGGTTGAGGCGTGTGCCAGTGATCGGCCGGGCACATTCGGAACGGGCGGCATGACTAGCAAGCTGCTGGCAGCCAAGAAAGTAACGGTTACCGGTGTGCCCATGATCATAGGCAACGGCAGAAAACGTTATATTCTTAAAAGAATCTTCGATGGTGAGGAAGTGGGCACTCTCTTCCTCCCAGCGAAGCGAAGGTTGTCTGGTAAGAAGCAATGGATTGCCCACACCTTGAAGCCCCATGGAGATCTTCTTCTGGACCATGGGGCCTCAGAAGCCTTGAGGCACCGTGGCAAGAGTCTTCTTCCCACCGGAATCAAGGGGGTTCGCGGTGAGTTTGGGGTTGGCGCGCCGGTGCGCTGCCTCAGCATTGAAGGTGAAGAAATTGGCATTGGTTTGGTTAATTACTCGGCTGCGGAAATCGAAAAAATCAAAGGTGTACGGAGCTATATGATAGAAGAGATTTTAGGCTACAAACATTCGGATGAAGTGATTCACCGGGACAACTTCGTCCTGAGGGAGACAATCGAATCCGATGCCGGATCGCCGGGTGCATAACGCGTCATCAAACTCGAAATTCGAAACATTAACAGGAAACAAAACCGATACACTACTCAAACGGCGGGGGGAGATTCTTTGGCTGTTGGGATAATGGGAGGAACATTCAATCCGGTCCATTTGGGGCACCTACGGGCAGCCGAAGAGGTGGCGGAGTCATTTGAACTGATGCGAGTGATCTTCATGCCGGCCGCAAAACCGCCGCACAAAGGCGATGGGGAAATCATACCTTTCATACATCGCTGGCGCATGTTAGAGTTGGCAGTGGGGGGAAATCTACGATTCGAGTTGTCGGATTTGGAAAACCAGCGCCCTGGAAAATCCTATTCAGTGGAAACCCTGGCCCAGCTTAACGGTGAGTTGGGGGAAGAGCTCTACTTTGTGCTGGGACTGGATGCATTCTTAGAATTGCCAACCTGGAAACGCTACCGAGATCTGTTTTCGCTTTGCCATTTCGTCGTGGTGACCAGGCCAGGTTACTCCTCAACCGCTCTCAACAGCATGCTCCGAACCCAGGTGTCGGAGAGATATTCCTTTGACACCAAAGTGAGAGGTTTTGTCCATCCGCGGTTCACTACTGTCTATTATCGTGAGGTAACGCTCTTGGACATTTCTTCATCCAGAATTAGGGGATTCTTGGCGAGCGGTCGCTCTGTCAGGTACCTCCTTCCGGAAAAAGTGGAAGCTTACATTTACCAGCAAGGTCTTTACCAAAGCCGCAAGATGAACGGAGGGCAATGAAAAGATCGGATAGAGGGCAGCGTCGAGAAAAGCGGGTCGAAGAACTGGAGTCATTGGGAAAAGCAGTTTTGTGTGCCCAGGTGGCGGCGGCCCATAAGGCAGCCAACCCTCTGATATTTCACGTAGCCGAAATCTCCAGCTTAACTGACTATTTTGTGATCTGTTCTGGCCGCTCTACGCGGCACGTGCAAGGAATTGCTCAGCATATAGAAAAGGCCCTCAGGAAAAGGCGGGTCAAGCCCATAGGGGTCGAAGGCATATCCGAAAGCCAGTGGGTCCTACTGGATTTCGATGACGTGGTGGTGCACGTTTTCTACGAGCCCATGCGCTCCCTCTATGATTTGGAGGGGCTTTGGTGGGAGGCACGTCAAGTGGAGTTCGCTGAGGTGCAGTCGAGCCGTGCGACTCGATCTGACCGAGCTGAAACCTCCACTGGTCAAGTTCTTGATGATTAAAAGTCCACCGGCTGGCGCGGGGCTAGGACGTTGAGATGACGAGGATTGCTTCCAGATGATCTCAAGAAGACCACGGAACTTGTTGATTTTCTTAGTGGTGCTCTTGGCCGTGGCAATGCCGACCGTCAGAACGGCGCAGGCTGAGGTTTCCATCGAAGATGAGCGAAAGATGGGAGAAGAGTTTCTCAAGGTTGCCGCGGGTCAACTCCCGCTCATCGAGGACCCGGAAGTAGTGAGCTATTTAGGTAGGGTTGGCCAAGGAATCGTTGCACGCCTATACAGTTACACATTCCCTTACCATTTCTACGTGGTGAACAGCGATGCCCTCAATGCCTTTGCCGCCCCAGCGGGGCACATCTTTATGAATCGCGGCCTTATTGAGATAATGGAAAGCGAAGCTGAACTGGCCGCAATTCTGGCCCACGAAATCGCCCACGTACAATCCCGGCACCTAGCCCATCGGATAGCCAGAGCGCAGAAGTTGAACTGGGCCACGTTAGGTGGGATTTTGGCAGCGATTTTCCTTGGCTCGGGGGAGGCCAGCCAGGCTCTGATTGCTGGGACTCAGGCGGGCGCCGCATCGCTGCAACTGGCCAACAGTCGCCAGGACGAAGAAGAGTCGGACCGGAAGGGGCTTCGATACTTGGAAGCAGCCGGCTATAATGGGAGTGCGATGGTGAGCATTATGAACAAGATGGCTCACGAGAGCTGGCAGTCGGGAGGCCGCATACCCAGCTACCTTACCACACACCCCGGAGTACCCGAGAGAGTCAACTATTTGGCCAGCGTTGTACAGACGCGGCCCCCCTCTTCCCCTGACACTGAGAAGCGATCAGAGAACGAGGTAGAGTTCAGAATGATGCAGGCGAAGCTAGTGGGTGGTTATCAAGACCACTCTGAAGCAGTGGGATATTTCCGTCAGTGGTTAGAGCAGCCAGATACGGTGACAATGGCCTATTACGGCATGGGTTTGGTTCTACGTCGCCAGGGGAAGATGGAAGAGGCGGTGAACTCCTTCAAGAAAGCCATCTCTGCACGTCCGGATCTTTGGCCCATTCTGGTGGAACTGGGAGAGACCTACTTCCGAATGGGCAAGTTGGACAAGGCTATCTCCGTTCTGGAATCAGCCCTCGCTTTGGAATCCGACCAACCAACCGCATTATTCGTTTTGGGTCGCAGTCTAATGGAGCAAGGTAAAACGGCAGAGGCCCGCAGGTATTTGGCCAGAGCCGAGCAGCTCAACGGTCGACTCCCCTCCATCCAGTATCATTTGGGTATAGCTTACGGCCAGCTAAATCAACTGGGAGAAGCTCACTACCAGTTTGCTCTTCACCACCTGCGCCATCGGTCCTGGAAGAGCGCACAATTTCATCTCCAAGAGGCTTTACGGCACGCAAACAGTCCCGAAAGGAAGGAAGCCATCCTCAAGGCGCTCAAAGAAATCAAGCAGGTGAACCGTGCCGCCAAACAACCAGAGGCTAACCTCGGCCGCCACTGATGCCGGTTCCGCTCACAGCAGTTTCCATTCCTCTACCAGCCGCGACAGGTGAGCAGTTGGTGTCGTTAACCACCAAAGCTCAGTCCATTTGAATCCCACCCTCGGTTGGCTCGGCTTCGCGGTCCGGTCGGACCGTCCCCACCATAAGAGGGATTCTGACCTTCTGACGTGTTCCTATGGCTTCTCCACTAGGCTGTCATAGTGTGAAAATTGCATGGTGAAAGTGGCCCTTCCTTGGCTGGCCGAGCGCAGCGCAGTCGAGTAGCCGAACATCCGAGACAAGGCCACGGTGGCCTGAATAATCTTCACCGAGCTCTTGGTGAGAACGCCCTCGATCTTACCTTTTCGTGTGTTGAGGTCGTTGATCACCTCTCCGGTGAATTCTTCGGGAACGATAACCTCCACCGCCATAATGGGTTCAAGGAGCTGAGGTTGGGCCTGCCTGCACCCTTCTTGCAAGGCGGTAGATGCCGCCACCTTGAAGGCCAACTCACTGGCCGCCTGTTCCTTGAAAACACCGCCAATGACCGCCACCTCCACATCAACCATGGGATAACCGGCGATAACACCACTGTCCAGGGACTCCATCGCGCCTTCTTCGATGGCAGAGATAAAGGAGGGAGGAATAGATCCATCTCGAACGAGATCTCGAAAGAGATTCCCTTTGCCTCTTTCCCTTGCCTCCAAGTGAAGTTCAACTTGAGCATAGTGCGCCACACCGGCAATTTCCCGATCAAAGATGCCGTCAGCCTCCACCGCCTGAGAAATGGTCTCGCGGTAAACCACCTGCGGTTTCCCCACGTTAACTTGGACAGAGTATTCCCGGCGCAACCGATTGGCAACAATGTCCAAGTGCAGTTCTCCCATACCCGAGATGATCGTCTGTCCCGTGTCAGGATCCTGGTGAAAACGAAAAGTCGGATCTTCCTCCGCCAGTTTCTCCAGTGCTAGCAGAGTTTTCTCTTCATCGGCACGCGAGCGGGGCTCCACAGCAATAGAGATCACTGGTTCGAAGGACTCAATCCGCTCCAAGAGGATAGGATGTTCCGGATCACAAAGCGTATCACCGGTTCCTGTTCTTTTTAGACCCACCATGGCTACAATTTGGCCGGCCCCCACTCGTGTCCGCCGCTCGCGCTTGTTGGCATGCATCTGAAAAATTCTGGCAATTTTCTCTCGCTGCTGCTTGTTGCCGTTATAGATTTCAGAACCTGCAGCCACTGATCCAGAGTACAACCGGACGTATGTAAGTTTGCGCCCCTGATCCATGTGAACCTTAAAAGCGAGACCAGCAAATGGCTCGCTGTCACTGCAGAAACGGGTCTCTTCTTCACCGCTTACGGGATGGTGTCCCACGACCGCCTTAACATCAAGCGGGCTGGGGAGGAGATCGACGATGGCATCCAGAAGAGGCTGAATGCCCTTATTTTTCAGAGCGCTGCCGCAAAGAACCGGGACTAGGTCCAGTTGAAGGGCTGCCTGACGGATCAACGGCACTAAGTCCCGGGGGCCGAGAGTCTCGTCCGCCAGGTATTTCTCCATGAGAGTGTCATCAATTTCTGCAACGGTCTCAAGGAGTTGTGTGCGTCTCGTCGTGGCCTCTTCAACGTATGGCTCGGGAATGGGCATGAACTCGTACACTAGGCCAAGGCTGGCGTCATCCCAGCGCACCGCTTGCTGGCGCAACAGATCTATGACTCCGGTGAAGTCTACCTCGGCACCCATTGGCATTTGTAACACCAAGGGTGTGGCTCCAAGTTTCTCCCTAATTTGTCGGACAGTGGAGTCAAAGTCGGCACCGAGACGGTCCATCTTGTTGATGAAGGCTATTTTAGGAATTTGGTACTTATCGGCCTGGTGCCATACTGTCTCGGACTGGGGCTCAACTCCCCCCACGGCGCAGAAGACACCTATGGCCCCATCCAATACCCGCAAGGAACGCTCAACTTCGATAGTGAAATCTACGTGACCGGGAGTGTCGATGAGGTGAAGTTCGTGATCTCGCCAAAGGCAGGTGGTCACGGCTGAGGTGATGGTGATACCTCTTTCCTGCTCCTGTTCCATCCAGTCCATGACCGCCTCGCCATCATGGACTTCCCCCATCTTGTGCGATTTGCCGGTGTAGTACAGTATACGCTCGGTGACCGTGGTTTTGCCCGCATCGATGTGGGCAATGATGCCAATATTACGCGTCCTTTGCAACCATTTGCTTGCTGGCATGGTCGTAGTTCCTGTCACCGTATAATTAGGAGATTGGCCACCCTGGCATGGCGAATGTCCAGGTGACCGCTCAAGGTGGGAGCGGGTTTGCCATCCAGCAGCAACTGCACCCGTTCCACTTCTTCGATATTCAAAGCTATCGAATTAACGATGGCGTAAAAGGTGAGGCGCTCCGCGGTAACTCCACCTGGGTGCCGGTTTGAAAGGTCAGTGTTGAAGTCCACGTAGGCGGTCCGATCATCTGTTACAAACAGATGCCGGAGTTCAGTGCCGGCAGGTATAGTGGAGACAAGGGGGGAAGCGGAGGGCCCATCCAGGAGGCTTTCGATAATGGCCTCCACCGCCGAATGAATGTCGCTGGCTTCCACCCTTCTTTCCTCGGCTTGGAGGTGGCGACCGTTGCTGGTGGCGAAGTAGAGGTGTACCTTCCTCTTCTTGGCCTCTCGAACTGGAATAGTGTCGCGAATCGTCGAGGGGTCAGAGATGGATTCAGGACCAGCGACGAAGAGTCTGGTCAGGATAAGGGCCGCAGCAAAGCCCACTGCAGCGGTAGTTGACAGGATCAACCAAAGTCGACGCCGCTTCTTGGCTTGTTCCCATAAGCGCATAGCCGTTTCAAGGGTTAGTCCAAAGAATGGACGGTGGAGAACTCTTGCAGGCTATGGACACCATGGTTCGCCCAAAGCATTGCGCCTCAGACAGGGAGCCGAATGAGAAAAAGTAAAGCTCAACAGATCCAGACCACGGACGGCCATGTTTACCCACTGTTAGCCCGCTCCTTCAATTCCTTCCCTACCTTAAAGAAAGGAAGCTTCTTGTCTTTCACCTGGATGACATCCCCGGTCTTGGGGTTACGCCCCTGATAGTGCCGATAGGATTTCACCTTAAAACTGCCGAAGCCGCGAATCTCGACTCGGCCGTCTCTAACTAGTGCTTGCTCGATACTAGCGAACACGGTTTTGACAGCCAATTCTGCCTCTTTGATGGTAATTCCTTCGGCAGCGGCAACAGCAGCAATCAGTTCACGTCTCGTCATGCGGAGTCCTCCTTATGCTCCTACGTGAAAACGTCCAGAAAGTTCAAGCGTGGGGAGTGATGACCTCAATCCCCCCCATGTAGGGTCTGAGCACCGGTGGAATCAGAACGTTACCGTCTTCCTGCTGCCAGTTCTCCAAAATGGCCACCACAGTACGGCCCACAGCGAGTCCGGACCCATTGAGCGTGTTCACGAAGGCGAGTTTCTTCGTATCACGGGGACGGTAACGAATATTGGCACGGCGCGCCTGAAAATCTTCGAAATTGCTGCAGGATGATATCTCCCTAAAGACCTGCTGGCCAGGGATCCAGACCTCGATGTCATAGGTTTTGGCTGCGGCGAATCCTAAATCCCCGGTGCAAAGAGTCACCACCCGGTAGGGAAGTTCCAGCTCTTGGAGAACTTCCTCGGCGTCCATTAGCAGGCTTTCCAACTCGTCGTAGGAACGTTCCGGAGTAGTGAATTTCACCAATTCCACCTTGTTGAATTGATGCTGGCGAATAAGGCCCCTGGTGTCCTTGCCATGCGAGCCCGCCTCTGAGCGAAAACAAGGGGTGTAAGCGGTATAGTAACGGGGGAGATAATCCTCTTCCAAGATCTCATTCTGGTAGATATTGGTAACCGGCACTTCGGCTGTGGGCACAAGATAATAGTCCCAGTCCTCTAGTTTGAACAGATCTTCCTTGAACTTCGGCAACTGACCGGTGCCAGTCATAGCGGTGCTATTAACCATAAAAGGCGGCAAGATTTCCTGGTAGCCGTGTCTAGTGGTATGAAGATCAAGCATGAAGTTAATGAGAGCGCGCTCGAGCCGGGCTCCAACCCCCCGATAAAGGGTGAAACGAGCTCCAGTCATTTTGGCAGCGCGCTCGAAATCAAGGATGCCGAGGGACTCTCCCAACTCCCAGTGCGGCTTGGGAGCAAATGAGAACTCACGGACCTCCCCCCAGCGTTTAACCACCGGGTTGTCGTTTTCGTCCTTGCCAACCGGAACGGATTCGTGGGGAACATTGGGAATCAACAAGATGTCTTGGTGAAGTTCCTCCTCCGCTTTCCCAAGTTGCAGATCCAGATCCTTGATTCGCTGCGATACCTGCCGCATTTTAGCTATTATTTCAGCTGGTTCCTCTCCGAGTTTCTTTTTCTCGGCGATGGTGTCCGAGACCACCTTGCGTTCATGTTTGAGGGCTTCAACTTCCTGGATGATCTTCCGCCTCTCTCTATCCCGGGACAAAACAGGTTGGAGGTTCAGATCCGAGCCGCGCCGCTTCAACATCCGCTGTACGAATTCCGGGTTGTCCCTAACAAACCTAATATCCAGCATGAAGTTTCTCTTTTGTAGTCTTTTTAGAAGGATAGGAGCTGATATGCATACGGTTACACTACCACCCCGGGAACCAAGAAACGTGAAACTGACAAGAAATAATTGTAGTTTCGGATAGTTATCTCCAAAAAGACAAAGAAGCCTACCATGCCAACCTACTTTTGTCAATAATGTTTGTTACTTCCACTTCTGCTGCCCACTCGGGGCTTCATGTAATGTCTCTTCGCTTTGAACACGTAGGTATTCCGTTTGTATGTCTCATTGGGCAACGGATTCCCGTGTTAGTCCGCAACCGCAGAACGATCCGGTAAGCTGCTCTCCTAGGTCCTAGCCGACCCAAGTTCCCCTCTGAGGGTGAACCGAAAAAGGGGGGTTAGAGCTTCGTATTTCCAAGTAGTTCCCTGAGCTTATTGAGACCCTGCCTTGGTCCCAAAGCGATGAGTGTGTCACCAGTCTGAATGTAAGTATGCGATGCAGGGTTGAAGAGCATGTCACCGGTGGCCTTTTTAATGGCGACGATGATCAGATCCAACTGCTGTCGAATACCCGATTCCACCAGAGTGACATCCGTCAGCCTGCTATCCGCACTTACCGGGATTTCTTCCATCTTCAATTCTATCTCGGGATCCTGGATGGCGAAATCAAGGAACTCCGTAACCGTGGGACGAAGAAGCGCTTGCGCCATCCGGAAGCCGCCGATCTGGTGGGGCGAAACCACGCGATCAGCGCCAGCGCGCAAGAGCTTTTTTTCTGAACCTATTTTTCCGGCTCGAGCCAGTACGAAGAGCTTTGGGTTCAAGCCTTTTGCCGTAAGAGTGATGTAGACATTTTCCGCCTCTGAATCAATGGCGGTCACCAAGCTTTTTGCGGAAAGAATGCCAGCTTTCAATAGGCACTCCTCCTCAGTGGCGTCTCCCAGTATGTAGAGATGGCCGTCTTCTTCAACTTTGGCTGTTGTGCTGGAATCCTTCTCAATTACCACCAGTGGAGTCGGCTTGGCCTGTTTGATCTCTTCACAGACAATGCGACCCACGCGACCATAACCACAAACCACATAATGGCCCTGGAGTGCCTTGATTCGACGTTCCAATTTCTTCCTCCCCATAACCTGAAGCAACCGCCCTTCCACCAAAATCTGGGTAACAGTCCCGATGAGATAAGCCCCCACACCTATTCCCGAAAACAGGATCATGATGGTGAGCACGCGGCCTCGGTCACTCACGGGATGGACTTCGCCGTAACCGACTGTGGTTAGTGTGATGACAGTCATGTAGAGAGAATCCAGAAGATTCCATCCCTCTACAATCGCGTAGCCAGCGGTACCCATGCTCAACACGAAGCCGAGCAGAAGAGCGGCAATTGCAATGTTACGGCTTCCGGTCATGGGCCCGTCGCGTGGAGTTAAGAAGACTTGCTGTGTGGATCAATTGGGTTCAGCCAGCGACACAGAATTCGGTTGGTCCCTTTACGAGCCAGGATAATTCACGAATCACGCCCTGGCGTGACCGCGGATATGGTCGTCCTTCCGGGCGTCCTCTGGTCTTGCTTCGCTCGGCTCCCCGCGGCGATACTCCCCGAGACGAGCTCCGGACAGGCGGGACAGGTTCACTCTGCGACGTACTGTTGACTTACACCTCAACTTCGAGGCCCTGCGTTTGCCAGGTGGCAGGCTCATATTCTTCGCGCTGGCTCCGCTCGGTCCCCAGTCCTTTGGGGCGGGTCCCCGGTTGCACGATCTCGCAACACCAATTGGTGAATTATCCGGGCTAAGCGGGTTGGGACGCTAGAACCTCTACACTGTAATCGCTCAGCTTGCTCAAATCTGGAAGATTGCCAAAAGGAACGACAAAAGAAACCTCTTCTCGTGCAGCAATTATCTTCGCCGGTTCCTGGGAGGTGGGACGCCGCTGAATCGAACCCAGCAGGTCAGCCAGTGGCAGACTTTTCAGTTGCCGAGCAGAAAGCGGATTGCCTGCATAAAAGTCCAGCTGCTGCACGGCTCGGCCATCAGCGGTGTACAGTTTGGCCCTCAACTGTACCAACCGGCGGGGTTTGGGAAACTCGTTACGCAACCGACCTTCGATGACAAAGAGCTGCCCAGCTTGAAGATTGTCAATGAAGTAGCCGCGGGTTACCACTAGATGAAACAGCTCAATGGTGGTACCTCCGGGGACCGATTCCGATTTCAGGGGCCAAGGCAGATAAAGCCAGAGGGCGATGCCGATTCCCACTACGAGGAGCAGAGTAAGCAGTATTAGGCTCCGCGTCTCAAAGCGTCGCCTCGGCGGTCGTGGCTCTTCCACCGGGTGGGCAACACCTTCCAGGTCCGAGATGTCAGGTTCGTGGGGCAGCTCGACAGTGAACACGTGTTGACACTGCGAGCAGCGAACCCTAGTCGTCGGACTCTTTATGAGTGCCGGATCCAACGTGTACCTTCTGTTACACTCTTTACACTGAACGATCATTTCCGGATCTCTCTACCCGTACCGCGGCTTCACTGGCAGCACCAGATGAAAGCTACTGAATCAACTCATAAATCTCAGGGAGGTTTCGGTGGGCCTCGTTATGGTCCAAGCCATAGCCGACGAGAAAGCCCTCATCCAGCTGTAAACCAACGTAATCCAGCTGTATGGCGATACTGCGTCTCTCTTTCTTATCCAGCAGAGTACAAATCTTCAAAGAATGCGGCTTGCGAGCCAGTAGGTGTTCCCGCAAAAACGCAGTGGTTAGCCCAGAGTCGACGATGTCCTCTACGATGAGCACATGGCGATCGCGCACTTCCAATTTGATGTCTGCGGTAATCTTGACTTTGCCGCTGGAGGTGGTTCCGGTTCCATAACTAGCCAAGCGCACAAAATCCACCTGCGATGGAATGGTGAGCTGGCGGATCAGATCGGCGAGAAAAATGAAAGCGCCTTTGAGAACTCCAACCAGGACAAGATCCTGTCCACGGTAGTCCGTGGAGATCTGCCGGGCCAGTCGGTGCACCTGACCTGCAATATCCTGGGCCGAAAAAACGAGCCTCTTTTCAATCCGATTCATACCCTAACCGGAAGTCCTAGTGCCAGCGAACTCCCCCCCCGCTCAAGAAGCGGGACTGCGGGGTAGCGAGGGAAACATCTCAAAATGGACAACCGCCCTGCACTTCGAATCCGATCTGAGCGGTCCGGTCCGGCCCTGGCGGGACTACAGTGAGCTTAAATTCTCCTGCAAACGCTCCGTTGTTTTGCCCTATAACTAGCCCACATGTGAGGATCTTGTCAACTATTTTGAAAACTTAGAAACTTCGTTCCTTTCAGACAAACACTATACCAGATGCAGGCTTGAACGAGTGACGATAAAGGTGACACGAAGATAATCGGCGCCGAGAGTGAAGGATCCAGTATTCTCAACAGCAGAACGATTGCCAGGAGTTCTTCCAAGAGCGTTATAGCCGTTAGGCTAATGTGTTGTATTGGCACACAGTCATACATATTGGAAAGCAAAATTGGGTGAGGCAGTTGTTAACGACCAATGGGAGACTCCCCCACCAGGAGCGATTCGGGCCATTTTGGGGAACACCGTTTTGAGAAAGCATCAAATCTTCATGGTGACCTGGGCGAGGTCAATAGTTGAATCGAAGGTGGCTCAGGAACTTCTGGTTTCGTAGTCTCCCTCGACTCTAGGTTCTTGCTGAACTGAGCCTGAAAAAAGCGGCGAAACTCCTAAAGCGATTACGCGTTGACACATGGGGGCGTGACTTGCTACTTTCAAGTCAGGCACGGCAAGAGAATGCAAGTGGGCCGCAGGCGAACAATTGCAGGGTGCCTATAGCGCTATGAACATGGAGCAGTTCGACAAAAAGGTCAAGATTCTGGTTGTCGATGACGAGCAGGGCGCACGGGATGCGCTCAAGGTCATTCTCGAAGACGATTACGACGTTACCAGTGCGGCAAACGGCCTTGAGGCGATTGCGCTCTGTAAGATCTCGAACTATGATCTCGTCTTTCTGGATGTGTCCATGCCTGAGATGGACGGCTTGGAGACTCTCAGGAGTCTCCAAGCCGTGGACGAACCCATGGACGTGGTGATGATTTCGGCTTTCGATAAGGCGGAGAAAGCTGTACAGTCGATAAAGCTCGGTGCTTACGACTATATTACCAAGCCATTCGAACCTGACGATATACTATCCGCGGTGGATCGAGTTCTGGAAAAGCAGACGCTGCAGAGGGAAGTCAGTTACCTCCGTTCAGAGATGGCACACGCATACGGAGAGCGCGAGATTGTCAGCCAGGATCCGGTGATGCTCGACATCCTGCAACTGCTTGTCAAGGTGGCGAGTGCTTCGAGTTCTGTCCTGATTACGGGGGAGAGTGGTACTGGCAAGGAACTGATTG
>CP070692.1:1163920-1185103 GCA_020353215.1 Deltaproteobacteria bacterium | reverse complement strand
TCTTGATGCGCTCGGCCATGAGTTCTTGCTGGCGCCGGTAGAAGTCCTCTGATTGTGCTTTGGCATAGCCACCTGTATCTTGTGCATCCTCGGCTTCCAGCTCCAGCTGAACAAATTTGGCTCCTAGACTCTCCACCTCTTCCTTAACCGCAGGGCGGATGTCAAAAGCCTCCACCACCGCACCTAAGCGACGGGCGGTGGCAATAGCCTGCAATCCTGCTACTCCGGCTCCAAGGATGAATACCCGAGAGGGAGTAATGGTGCCAGCGGCTGTCATGAACATGGGAAAGAGTTTTGGGGAAGCATCTGCCGCAGCCAGCACCGCCTTATATCCGGCAATAGTAGCCATGGAGCTGAGGGCATCCATACTTTGGGCCCGGGTGGTGCGAGGCATGAGCTCCATAGAAAAGACGGTGAGCTTGCGCTCCGCCAGATCCTTCATGATCTCCGGCTGGGCCAAAGGTTCGGTGAAAGAAATGACAGTGGCGCCTTCCTTGAGCGCATCTAGGTCGGCAACTGGAAAATCAGGGTAAGATCCCGGCCCCCGAACCATGAGGACTATGTCTGACTGGGAAAGAAGGCGGTGGCGATCTTGTTCCACCCGGGCGCCTTGGGCTTCGAAGTCGGCGTCTTTGCTGTAAATGCCCTCGCCTGCCCCCGCCTCAATTACCACTTCCAACCCTGCCTTGATCAGGGCTGGAAGCGATAAGGAAATCAGCGCTATTCGCCTCTCTCCAGGATACGTCTCTCTGGGTACTGCTACAATCATTGTTCTCTTACCTGACATTATTAAGGGGGGACAGAATTAGCATCCGAAAATAGTAGGATTTCTTTTTTCGGTCAACCCCTAATTTTAATTTTTTCTGGCGTTCCAGATAGTTAACAGTTTCACAAGAAAATTAAGAAGGAGACAGCAGCACAAAAAGGCGGTGGTTTAGGTGCTGGCGAGAGAACGTAAAAGCAGGGCCAACACCCACACTAACTGCAGCTACCTTTTTTTACGAATTCATGGATGGATATTTCTTTCACGTAACACCTTTGATGAATGTAGTCGAGGATGGCCAAGAACTGGGCGGCGGGAACGAAACCAGGAATCAAGGTGATGGGTTGGCCGCCGGGCTCCATAAAGACAAGCGAGGGGTACGCCATAACGCCAAACGAACGGCTCAAATCAACATTGGAAAAAGATTCCCCGTTATACTTGACATGATTCCTCGAGTCTTCGGCATTGAGGCGAACAGAGATGAAGTTGTCAGCCAGCATCTCGGCAACTTTTTGATTCTGCAAGATCTTGCGATGAAACTCCTTGCAGGCGACGCACCAATCTGTATAGAACTCGAGAAACATCGGCTTATTGTCTTTTGTGGCTCTGATAAGCCCGTCGTTGAAGTCGACCCATTTTATCTGGGAACCCTCTTGCCGCCCGGAGGGTGCACTCTTGGCTTTTTGTCTACCTGACTCATTCCTCGTACAAGCAGAGGTGGCTAGAATGAACGATGATATGATTACTAGGGTCGTTACCCAACGGAATAATCTCATGCGTGTCTCGATCCTTTCATTACGCCAGAAATCTGCCTAAGCGACAAGATAAGTAGGTTAGTGACTCTGGGCAAGATTTCTGAGTGAGGGATCAGTGTCCATGGCAATTATTTGTGCCTCTCAGTGAGTGTCCACAGGCCTGTCGGAGAGAACCAACTAATATGGCCTGCAAGTTCTATGCAAAGGGGCGACTTCGAACCCGTTCGGACCTACCTTGGACACACTATGGTTCGCTCGCCACTGAGTTTACCCTAATGTTGCAAACCTGTTACCGGCCAAAACCGGTAAACTCGCACCAGAGTCCCGCCTATAATTGTGCGGGACGGACTTGCTCGGTTCGTCCAGGATCTCAGGTACGGTCAAGTACGCTTCGACCTACCCGAGACTGCGCGAGGCAATCCCGCCGTTGGCGGGATATCCTGGCGCGTCTTTCCTCGGTACAGGTTTGCAACGTTAGGGTTTATCCGGTACTGATCAAAATCATCCCTTGCGATAGAGGGCCACGATTCCCTGGGACGCCACATCGGGAATGAGGATTTCCAGGCCCTGGTATTGCGGTAGTATTTTGCTAAAGCCGTAGACCAAGTAGAGTGCCCCTTGTTTTGCTTCCTGGGCTATTTTTGCAGCAAAGAGATCGTGAAGAGTGATGTAGGTATAGAAGAGGTCGATCTCCACGAACTTGAGACCGATGCTTTCGGAGATCCTCTCGTATGTAGAATCCTCCAGGGAATTACCAGGAAAAAGGAAAATATTACTCGGCGGAAGGGTAAGGTTTGACCTTTGGATTCGGCGGGAAAGATCTTCACTTCTACGGCCGTACTCAGCCAAGATTTCAGGGTCGATCTCTATACCAATAGATCGCTCGACAAAGTAGCTCATCAACAAATTGACCCTGCCGTCACCACAACCCAAATCAAGAAAAACCGTTTTGTTCGGGTCAATAAAGCCAAGGGCCACCAGTTCATCCATGCACCTGTTGAACTTTTCCAGATCGGTGGATTTTCGATAGCCCTCATAGCCGCAGTAGCCGACCTTACAACCATCGTAGTAATCGGCAATCACAGCTAACGTTTCTGTCAAGCGAGCAGGGTCCATTGGTCACCACGTTGAGTGCAGATATCTACTAGCCCGCATAATTCATGAATTGTCGTAGCGAGACCGTGGAGATGGGTGTGCCACCGTCCAATCGCAGGAACTGGGACCCGAGAGGTACGTGACAGTACGTCGCAGGGTGTGAGACCTGAGGACGGACGGAAGGACGGCTACATCCGCTGTCGCAGTAGATAAATCATGAAATATGCGAGCCAGGTCGAATAGCAGGCTGAAAGCATGAGCCTCCTGTAATTGTCGGTTTGGTTTTTCAGGTTGGAATGTTGAAATATGGGGTGTCTTCAGTAAGGAGGGTATTGATTGTCGGTCGGTACTCGAATAACCCAATGTTCCGCCATTCCATGGTCCCAATATTCTACTCAGGGCGTCACCCTAAGCCTCTTCTTGATTGTTTCGTAAAGGATAAAGCCTGTATCCAATTCTTCACCGGCACAGGCCTGCAACCGGGTGAGTTCCTCATGGCTCAACTTGTCTCGGAGTTTTGAACACAAGTAGTTCACACACAACACGTGGCGCACCATCAAAGTACATCCATCTTTGCCCAGCAGATAACAGCTACTCTGGTCTTGCTGTAGAGTTGGCAGGCGTACTCCCAGTAGAAGGTTCATTAGCAAGAGTACCTCGTCGTATCTGTTTTCAATTCCTGCGCCGCAACAACTTCCCCCTTCCTCCTCTTCGCAATGCTTGCACTCAGCAACAACGCCGAGCCTCAGCATGGTTTCTCTGGTCGTTTCTACGTTCCTGTTCAACCTGCGGATGAGGGCGTCTACCGTGGGATCTTCCCTCAGCGACGAGCCCTGGGTCGAGTGGAGAGTGATGGCCCTGTCGATCTTTTCTGAGATAGACAAGGAGGGCGAATAACTGTCGTCAGACGTCTGCATGAGTTCTTCCACACCATTTAAGCCGGAGAATGAAACGAGTTCCTAAAATAACCTATTTAGCTTGAATTTCTTAGGGGAAAATATCACACTTCTGTTTTGAGGGTTAACCCAAACATTGCAAACCTGTTACCGGCCAAAACCGGTAAACTTGCAGCAGAGAACGCCATCTGCGGACTTGCTCGGTTGGTCCAGGATCGCCCGTACGGTCGAGTACGCTTCGACCTACCCGAGACTGCGCGAGGCCACATCTGGCACACTTTGGTGTGTTTTTCCTCGTTACAGGTTTGCAGCGTTAGGGTGAAGATTATGAATGAGATCGTCGTTTCATCGAGCTATAAGAAGACAGCGGTGGTATTGATCTCCTCTGTGGTTAACCGTGCGGAACAGAGCTTTACCTTCTCCGAGCTTTCCCATGCGATGAGCAAGTACCGTTTCTTGCTGTATGGTGAGCGGATGCGTCACTGTCACAGCCGTGATGAACTGAGGGCAGGGCTGCGCCGAGCAATCACAGAACTCGCTCGGGAAAAGCACGTCCGGGCGGTAGGTGAGAGTGGGGAGGCCTACCAAGTGTGCGACCTCCCTCGGCTCAAGCGACGATTCGGGACAGATCCGTTAGTTTTTCCTGACAACTCAGAAGGGCATCTGCAAATTGCTGAGCTGCTTCTGTTCCACAACAGGAAAGTCACCTTCCTGCCTGGAACAAAAGAACGCATGCTCCAGACATTCATGAGCCTGTTTGAGCCGAACCAATGGAGCGAGCTGAAACAGAGAGATTCGGATTTGCCGTGGGTACTGTAAAGCTTAATGGTAAGCGGTAAGCGGTAGAACAGAATCGGAGTGCAGGAATTGGCCACACGATCAACAGCTTACGGCTCACTGCTTACACCTTACTCCTCTTGAGCAGGGAACGAAGCACTCGGAGATTCTTCTTGTCTTCCCTTAAATCTTTTCCCTTCGGAGTCTCCAAAACCATGGGATGCTGCTGGAAGCGCTGGTCGTTCAGGAGCAGGCGAAATCCTTCCAGGCCTATTTCCCCCTTGCCAATGTGTTCATGACGATCCACCCGAGAGCCAAGCGACCGCTTGGAGTCGTTAAGGTGAAAGAACTTTAGCCGTTGCAGACCAATGATCTGCTCGAACCGGGAGAAGGTCTTTTCGTAAGCGTTTGGCGTGCGGATGTCATAACCGGCCGCAAAACTGTGCGAGGTGTCAAAGCAAACTCCTAGCCGATCTCGGTATTGAGACTGATTGAGAATGAACGCGATCTCCTCGAATGTGGCTCCAAGACTGGTTCCTTGACCGGCTGTGGTTTCTATGAGTATCATTACCTCTGACGTTTTGGAGTTGCTTACAGCTAGATCCAGATTGCTTACCAACCGCTCAAGACCTGTCTCTACTCCCTGACCCCGGTGGGAACCTGGATGAATGATGAGGAAGGGAATTTGCAGTGCGGCAGCTCGTATTAGTTCATCGGCAAAGGCAACTACTGATCTTTCTAGCGTTACCGGGTCAGGCGAAGCCAGGTTGATGAGATAGGAATCGTGGGCCGCCACAGGCATGTGGCCGTTCTCTGCCCACCGCTGTCGAAAGGTTTCCACCGCTGCTTCGGTAAGTGGAGGCGCCTGCCACTGGCGCTGATTGCTTAGAAAGAACTGCAAGGCTTCGCCTTTGACCTGTCGAATTCGAGAAAAAGCCGCGTGCAAGCCACCTGAAATGGACATATGCGCACCCAACAGCGGCATGGAAAGTTTCCTCCAAAGGTCATCTAGAGAATTATAGCAGACACGACCGGCGATGGATTGACTCGGCACGATGAGTGGTAGGTGCTTCAGAGCGGGGGTTCATAGAATACAACTGCCATTCATGACGAACGTTTTTCTTTGGTGGTAAGACGTCAGCGGGTCTAGAATGCAGGTAAAGCTCCGCACATATTCCACCATAGAATTTCATCGGCTATAGTCTCATATCAGGCCAACTCTCGATGGGATCGGTTGAATTGACAACATGCATTCCAGCGTCGGCAAATCTTCGGAAAGCCGCATTCGCCTGATCTGTATAGTCTACAACTCCGGGAATAACTACCGGAGACGAGCAATCCTCCAAGAGATACACTTTCTCAGCTAGTTCTTTGTCGGAAGTAGCGATCTCACTCAACAGATCATCGATCGTCCAAGCAACGCAATGGCTTTTTGCCTGTCCCGCAATAACGACCGCGTCAAAGTGAATCAGTTTGTCAATAAACTCGACGTTCTTCTGAGCAATCTGCTGTCCTTTTGCATCTTCCAACACTTCCGGCCTGAGCACCGAGTAGTTTTCAGTGAAGGGGTTGCCGCCCTTAATCTGGAAGTCTGGCTGGCTGTACCGCACAATGCTGTGGAAAAAGATGGCTTCCTCGATTGCTGAAACCAGCGCATGACCAATTCCCCCGAGCATGGCGTGATACGGCCATATGGTGAGGTCATATTTGCCACCTTCTATCAGCTTTCGGGTATAGTGGCGAAGGTATCTCTGACCGTATGCTTCGGTTACTCCAAGAACCGGGGAAAGTTCACGGTTGAACTTCCACACACCTTGCTCGATATCTTCCAGCGTTATCAGGGTATATGGTGGAGGATGCTCCCCGTTTTCGTCGACAAAGAAGATGGTGTGGAAGATTTGCATAGCCTGGTGAGTATCCATCGTTGGAGATATCTCGGTAAGCACTTTGAGGTTTCGATAAATGAACTCGCACACCCTCCGGTTGTCATCCACTGCGCCCGTTCCTGAGCGTCCGCCAACATAGAGTTCAAAATCTGGTATGCAGAATGTATTTTGTACGTCGACCAGCACTAGAGAGATTCTGGAACTGTCTCTAGAAGCTGGCGGAATCTCGTGTTTCTTTGCCCAGTTATAGGCCCCAGCGGCGCGTTCCTGATAGGGAACCTTCCATACTTCACCCAGCTTGTCTGGGTTAAAGTGTTCTGGGATGGGCAGCTCATGCCGTGCCATCGGCCATCCTTTGCGCTGAACGTTGGTATATTTTATATTCCTGGTCTGCGCTCTATATATTATTTTACACCTATGAGGATTCCTTCAGGTATTCGTCGAAGAATCATGGGCCACAAATTGCATCACTATGTATAGCCTTACCGCCCCATGATTCAAGGAGGCAGCTCGGTGCGCTCTCGCCACCGTTATTCCCATTGACGAAGATCCAGGATGCGCTTTTCAGGTTCGTGGATTTCAGCAGCGTTCACGAAGACCACATCGGCTCTGAGCTTCAAAACGCTTCGGATCTTCTCTTGGATTGTGGACGCTAGTCCCTCTTGGGAGGAAGATTCTGTTAAAACCGCACGAAACGTAAGCCGATCGCGGTTATGTTCTCTCTCCACCACTGCCTGCGCGGATCGGACCTCAGGGAAGGCAGCAGCCACTTCTTCCACTTGAGAGGGATGGATAAACATGCCGCGTACCTTGGTGACCTGATCCACGCGCCCCACCAGTTTCATGAGACGGGGAGAGGTACGACCGCAGGGACACAGGTCTTCTTCATACAAAGAGAGATCCCCGGTTCCAAAGCGGATAAGTGGATACACAGGATTGTCAAGCAACGTGACAACCACCTCCCCCACTTCGCCCGGGCCTAACTGCTTCCCTGTTTCAGGGTCCACCACCTCAATGACACGGTAATCGGCGAAATGCATCCCATTCTTCTCCCCACACTCATAGGCGATGGCCCCCACATCGGCAGTGGCGAGAAACTGCCGTACGAGGATGCCATAGTGATCTTCCAGACTTCGGCGACTCGCATCTGTAAGCATTTCACCGGCGGTCACTGCAATTTCCAATTGAAAATCTCGACCGAACTCCATGCCGTCTTCTTCTGCGCGAGCAATAAGGGCCTGAAGAAAGCTTGGGACGCCCACATAACCGGTAAGTTTAAGTTCCGCCAGGAGCTGGACCTGCGTCTCGGTATTGCCAATTCCACCGGGAACAACCGTACAGCCAATGGAGGCTAAGGCCTCATCGCACATGAGTCCCCCGGGGGTGAGGTGATAAGAAAAGGTGTTGAGCACTCGATCTCCGGGGCGGAAACCAGTGTTGAAGAAAACGGATTGTAAGCGCCAATAGTCAGACTGTCGACCTTCAGGATCGAAGATGAAGCCGGGCGAACAGTAGACGCGCCGAAGTTCGCCGGGATCAGCCGCCACAAAGCCGCCAAAGGGTGGTGAAGTTTGTTGAAGTTGGCGCATCTTGGCTTTGGGGGTAATGCTGAGAGCTTGAAGATCTTCCAGGGTGCCGATATCCCCAGGGCTGACACCGGCCGACTCCAACTTCTCCCTCATGGCCGGGGCTCGTTCAAAAGCGAGCGCCACGGCTTGCTTGAGTTGCTCCGCCAACACGCGCTTCTTCTCTTGCCAGGTAAGCGTTTCCAGTTTCTCATCGTAATAACCGCGCAAGCGCTCGTCTTTGGTCATAGTCTCTGTCCTCATCTTGTTCTGGTGTCCGGAATACCGAGCCGGCCCATTGCTCCAGGTAACCATTGGAAAAGCAATTCAAACAGTGCCCAGTTCCTTCTCACGGATTTCCCTGCTGACGCGATCCTGGAGCGACCGAAGTCGGGAGGTCATCTCCACTGGATAGGTTGGGATTCCATGTAGATCCTTGTAATTTTCGGGGAGTTGAGCAAATTCCTTACGAAAGCGTTCCTGGATAACACGTAGATTTTCCGGTGCGTTCAACCGCTTTCCTTCCTTCATCACCAATGTGAGGAGTGGTTCGGCATCGGCAACGGTCTCTTCATCTAAACCAATTAGATCTCGTTTGAAAAGACCGTTTTCTTCGCGCTGGCGGAATACCTGTTTGGGATTCGCAAGGGAAACTTTTCCGCTGCTGAGCTTCAAGACCGGTCTATCATTATACTCAACCATCTTGTATGCCATGTTCAGGTACGGAGCGTCGGCAGAAACTCCCAACCTTGTACCAACACCGAAAGCATCAATCACAGCACCAGAGGCGAGGATCTTCTGGATCTTGAATTCATCGAAACCGCCACTGGCAAAGATTCTAACCTCGGGAAACCCTGACTCGTCCAAAATTTCTCGCACTTGCTGGCTGAGCTGGGGCATATCGCCGCTATCCAGCCGGACGGCTCGAAGGGCTTTGCCATTCCGCCGCATGTCCTCAGCCACGGTCACCGCCTTGCGGGCGCCGGCCAAGGTGTCATAGGTATCAATGAGCAGGACGGTATTATCCGGAAAAGACTTGGCAAAGGCGCGGAAGGCGTCGATTTCTCGGTCAAAGCTCTCAACATAAGAGTGCGCCATGGTCCCATAGATGGGCAATCCGTAGATCTTTCCCGCCTGAACATTACTCGTGCCAATAAAGCCACCTATATAGCTGGACCTGGCCACCATAAGCCCTGCATCCATTCCATGAGTGCGCCGCAAAGAGAAATCCACCAGTTGCCTGTCACCTGCGGCGTGCGAGCAGCGGGAGGCCTTGGTGGCGATGAGCGTTGGCAAGTTTATGGCATTAATAACAAAAGTTTCCACCAGTTGGGCTTGCATAACCGGTGCTGTAACCTCGAGCAATGGTTCGTCACAGAAAGCGATCCGCCCTTCTGGAATTGCCCGTACCTCCCCGGTGAAGTGAAGCGTTTCCAAAAACTCCAAAAATGTGTCTGGGAAAAGCGATGTCTGCGCCAAGTATTCGAGATCATCCGGACGGAACTGAAAAGATTCCAAGTAATCGAGGAGGGGGTCCAAGCCCGCGCAGACCAGATAGGAGCGGTTGGGCGGATACTCACGAACAAAAAGACTGAAGGTTGCCGGCGCGAACATGTTCTGCTCAAAGTAGCTGGCAGCCATGGTCAGTTCGTACAGATCAGTCATGATTTCTCTGCTTCTCTGCCGCGCTGCACCCATGGGGAATCTCCTACTTGTCTGCGTTTTCCCTCTTCACGTCAACGCAAATTTCCAGGACCATCCTAAACGTAAGCTGTAAAAGCATAGGATTCATGCTGGTTTCCAACGGAACCTAATGCAATTCCTGTTTAGCAAAAAGGTAACAAGGGTGCAAGATAATTATATATCTCACAAATTTAGCAGGCAGACACTTGGCGAGAGTCTTCTGGAGTAATGCAGTGGTGGAGTCTTAGAGTAATGGAAACGTTCCTTGAAGCTGACTCTTGTGGTTTCGCTTTCTCTCATATTGCAGTACTCCAGTACTCCCCACCCACTGAACATGTTTACCGGCAAAGCCATTGCACTCTGACTCCCGCACAGCGGGATCTTCGACTGGCCCACCGAGGAAGAGGTTTCTTAGATGCAGTTGACGCGGTTTGGTTTTTGAGAGATCCTTCTACAGGATACTCCCGCTCTGGAGAGAGGATTGGTGAAAGAACCGGCACATGAGCTACGAACGAGTAGAGGTCGAGTGCTACAGTGGCCACCGGGCTTGTGAGCGCCCGATTGCCTTCACTTTTCAGAATCGTCGCTGGGAAGTTGAACAGGTCTTAGACCGCTGGTACGAGGGTGGCCTCCGTCCCGGCCAGCCAACTCTAAACTACTTCAAGGTCCGGACCGCTGAGGACCGAATTTTTCTGCTCCGCTACAATGCGCTCTTTGATGCGTGGGCGATTCGGGTACCTCCGAAAACACCACACTGACCCCTAATCTTCAGACAAGTTACGTCTCATTACGTAAAATTCGTTCCGGTCAGAGGTTAGCGGAATCGTAGAGGTGATTTCGAAGCCAACTTTTTTGTACAACGATATCGCCGACTTCCATGCTCCTTCGACGAACACGTCAATTTCAGTAACCTCCTTACCTTTTAGAATCTCGAACAGCCGGTAAAGAAGTTTCGTGGCAATCCCTTCACGCCTATGCTCGGGATGCACAGCGATTTTCAAAACGGTGGCATTGACGTTTCTAAAGCAACACCCAGCAATCAGGAAACCGTAGATTTCCGAATCGCCAGAAACAAGGAAGATGTCCTTCGATGCCCCCTCCAGAAACTTATAATCCCAAGGCTTCGAAAATGACATCCTTTCGATTTCCAACACTCTAGTGAAATCCTCTTTGTTGGCGGCCCTAATGTCCATAGGTCATCTCGTCATTCGGTTTTGAAGATAAGAGCAACTTGGTGCCTGTTCTCTTAAAAGAAGGACGATACGCACATCTCGGCGACACAATGGTTGGGAGAATGTCCACATCCCTCGTGTGGTAGTCACTGCAATCTATCCCGATCCCTGATATTGTTTGCTGTCCACGCATTGAAAGAGTCATCATTCTTCCAGATGAGATTTTCCGTAAATAAACTCCCTGAGCTTATTCTCGTCCTGCGTCGGGATGTTGAAAAAGTTTATACCAAGATGGACAGTATGCTCACCGGGAATCACGCGCCGAATAGCGCCCAACGTATGGACCTTCCCCCAGGGTATGGGGAGTTCGATTGCCAGATGGAGCTCACAGCCGGAACAAAATGCCTCCATGGCCGGCCCCATTACCACCAATTGCATGCCGGAAATCGAAATATCCGCTGACGTGCCTTTGTAAGTGTGGCTGATCATAGCTTCTGGAAGGGTCGGAGCAGGCGACACGGTGAACCTCACCAGTAACCGTTCGCTGAGACGTGGATGGCGTCGGCGCTCTTCTATACCTGCTACAGCTTGTTTCTTCTTCGAATCCTGCACCCGCTCGTGAAAATACTCGAGCATGACGTTTTTGACCTCCGGATAGCGGAGCATGAGCCGACGCATGATGCTATAGCTGATCTCGCTCAGCAAAGAATCCTTGACAGCCTTCACTGAACTCGATCTCGGTTCACCGGTCAAAAGCGACATTTCGCCAAAGAAACTGTTGTCGGCCAGCGTAGCGAGCTCGAACTCCTTTCCATAGTAGTCCTCAGTAAATACCCTAACCTGCCCGTCAAGAATGATAAAGACTGACCGACCTGGATCTCCTTTTCTGATGATGACTTCGCCAGAATTGAACAAGTGCAAGTTGGCAATAGACGACAACTCCCTGAGCTCTCTATCTCCAAGAGATTTGAAAACGGGCGTAGATAGAAAAGACTCTTTTAGCCGCATAAATCCCAACTTGGAGCGGTAGCGTTCCAGAAGAGTGGACTGGTATTTGATGATCCTCCCGAATGTTCTCATTGTCTCGGAGAGGAGCTCAGCTTCTTCCGACGCCTCATCCTCTATAAATCGAAGCGAGACTTCACCAATCTGAAAACTATCTCCGGCTTCCAGTGCTCTTTTCACGACACGTTCACCGCCAAAAAGGATGCCGTTAGCACTTCCGAGGTCCTCAATCATCCAGACGTCCCTTTGAAAGCTAACTCTAGCGTGCGACCGCGAGACCGTCCGATCGGCAAGACCAATGTCGTTTTCTGCGCTACGGCCGATGGTCATAGAGCCTTCCAGAGGATATATGCTTTTCTCGAAAAGACCCTTTTCCAGGCCAAGATAGAATCTCCTCATGCTATGTATCCTATATTGCAGGACTGAAATACAATTCCTACGCAGCACACTGCGGTTCTCTCACTCGCGACCGACCACGGCATAGGGGATCCTCATTACGGTGTAAATAGAGACTGTTCAACAATTCATTTTAAAATCTACGAATGTTTGATCTCACCTGGTTTGCGCTCGAGCCAGACGACCAGGGGGGGAAGTTGTATCTATAAGCAAGGGGCGAGCATCTCTGGAACCCAGCTAGGGCAGTCATTTATGACCGCTTTGCCGAGCCCAGAAACTGCCTCGATCTGCCTAATTCAGCTGACCCAAAAAAGGACTTGCTGCTTAAAAAGAGAAACTGTCCGACTTCTACCGAGTTGATATGGTCCCGGCGGCAACTTTTGCGAAATGCCCGTCGGCTCGTTGGACTTTAGCACAAGATAATGGATTTGGTCAAAATGGATTTGCTGAGAGCGAGTTCACTTTGACCGAATCGCATACTTTGTGATAAGGTCAAAGCAGTAAATCCAGGTATCTTGTTCTTCATGTCTTCAAGTCCGCGGAAGTTCAGTTAGAGGCGAAACGTCGTCGCCTTTAAACTGAAAGAACCTTCGCTTTGACGCAGAAACAATGTAAGGTGCCGGGATGAAAGTTACCTTTTATGGGACGAGAGGATCCATTCCTGTCCCCGAGCCGGACTTCCTTGGTTTCGGAGGTAATACCTCCTGTGTCCTGATCACTTTCAGCAACGGGAGAATCGCCATACTGGACGCCGGCACAGGAATTCGGAAGTTAGGGAACGATCTCTTGGCTGCCGGACACGAGCAGCATGATGACATAATCATCGGACTATCCCACACCCATTGGGACCATATACATGGTTTTCCGTTTTTCAAACTGGCTAATGATTTCCGGCGGCATATTACCCTAGCGATCTGTGGGAAAGACAGAACTGCCACAGATCTCAAGAGTATTTTTGCGACGCAGATGCGACAAGATTACTTTCCTGTCCCGCTGCATAAGATCGGGGCGAAGCTGAGCTTCTGGCAACCGGATTTAACCGAATATACACACCCTAGGGGTGCAAACATTGTGGCTACCAGGCACAATCATCCAGGGGGTGCATACGGTTATCGGATTACGGAAGGTGGCAAAGTCCTGGTCTACTGTACAGATGTTGAGCACGGCGACGAAATAGATCCTAATGTAGTGGCGCTTTCCAAGAATGCCGATCTCCTCATCCATGATGCGCAGTACACCCCGGACGAGTTGAAACAGAGAAAAGGGTGGGGTCATAGCAGTTGGGACCAAGCTGTTGACGTTGCCGAGCGAGCTGGGGCAAGCAAGCTGGCGCTTTTTCATCACGACCCGGGACACTCCGATACATTTCTCCTTGACCTGGAGCTGGAAATCCAGAAGAACTTCCCGAATGCTTTTCTGGCCAGAGAAGGTACCGAGATAGACATCTAGCCAAGATGTTTTACGAATGGCCTATGCTACCACGGATAAGGCCATCCTTCCGTCCGTCCTGGGATGTCTTCTGGTCCTGTCCGAGTTTCGGTGGGGTTGGACGGTGGCGAGCCCATCTTCTTCGCGCTCGCTCCGCTCCGCTCAGTCCCGCCTCGCCCCGCCCCGCAAGCGGAATCTGCGACAAGCGGGTTCCCAGTTTCATGGTCTCGCCACAGCAATTCATGAAACATCCTGGCTACCTAGGTTAATTTATTTCATGATGGACGAAGGCTCTGAGTTCTTGCCGGTGTGACCAGTTGATTGCCCACCGCTGAATAAAATCCTCATTGTCAATTTCTTTTCGCTAAATGTTGTCAACCAAGTGGATAACCCTTAGCCCGGATATTTCACGAATTTCCGTCGTGAGAACGCGAAGATGGGCGTGCCACCTGGCAACCGTACCGCGGGATGGGTTTCGAGGCGTACCTGAACGGTACGTCGCAGGGGCCGACACCCGAGGACGCCAGGAAGAACGGCCACATCCGCGGTCGCAGCAGGTGATTCATGTAATATCCGAGTTAGCATCAGATCCAATGGTACTTGTCGTTCCTTTATCCGTTTGGGACTGTTCCTTTGGCTCACTGGTCATGATCGCTGAATCAACGACGGTTAAGTATTTGACAAGAAAGAGATCAAAGCAACTATAGTTTACTCCACTAATGTCGGACTTATTGTATAATACAATTTTCCAAGAACAGAATGCCAAGAAAATACATTTCCTCAAGTATATCAAACAGTAAGCTCTGCATTAGGATTTATTGGTGATTTAGAAGAGCTCTTAACGACTATTATTAGTATTGTCACTTTCGAACTTATTGTGAAGCAGGTTCCGTCCTCCTTTATGATGAAGATAATCATGAGTTCGAATTCTTTGTTGCCGAGGGAGAGTTCGGAACAAAACTCAGAAAAGTAAGATTTCCTGCCGGCAAAGGTATTGCAGGTCAGCATTGAAAGAGCTCAAACGGTTCAGGGTAGATGATGTAAGGCGGCACCCCTTTTTCTATAAAGATATTGACGAGAATTATCGCTTCCAAACAAAAACGGTCCTTCGCCCTACAACTTGACACGACGCGATAGAAACCTCCCCCGCATTATTCCTGAAACAATGCTGTGTGACCGTGAAGGTTGGCACATCACCGGGCAACCGAACGGGCCTGAACGCCGGTAGTACTTGAACAGCACGTAGGGAGGTGGGAGGCTCGAGAACGGACTGTTAGATGTCTGTAACCGAGGTCGCAGTAAGCGGATTCTGAATAATGCTAACTAGCCCCCACTCTGGGAAATAACTTGGTACAGACGTTGCTATTATTGGGATTGGGAAGGGTTTCCGCTTTTCTGTCCATGGTCTGCGAAAGACAGCTATCAGAGGACTAGCGCCAACTATGTTTTCTTGAGCAGACAGCTTGAGGTTTATTTTCCCGCGTAGAGGTATAACTTTGGATACAGCTAAGATGTCAATTGGGCATCAGTCTCCTAGAACCAGAGTCAGTTGGCCTGTTACGGTGTTGACTCCTGATGGCCAGGTGGAAGGGCTGACGGTAAATATCTGTTCCGCAGGAACTCTTATTGCCAGTAGGAAATCACTCCCGCTGGGAGGTGTCTTTCGTGTGGTAATCAAGGCTCCTAATCGGCAACCACTGAATATCACCGCTAAGGCATTGCTAACGACCAAGTGTGGCGGTGCCAATGGTGCGCCCCGTTTGGAGACCCTGCTTCACTTCGTTGAAATCTCCCGAGCTGACCGCGATTATCTCCGCAAAGCGATTGGCAAGCACTTCGAGAAGAAGCGTCAGCTTGCTGCCCAGAAGGGATCGTGCAGGCGCAAGACAGCGGGGGTGGGAGAGAAAAGGTTAAATCATGTTCCGCGAATTCTCGAAGCCCGGATGCCGGTATCTTTCAGCAAAGGCGAAAAACAGGTTAAGGCCATTGGTAGCCGCTTTTCGACTAGAGGTTGCTATGTGTACAGCAAGATGGCTCCTCCCGCGGGAACCGCCTTCCCTCTGATGATTATGAACTCAGGGACCGGCAAGTCAATCAAAGTGGGTAGCTATGTTATTGCACGTAGGCATTATGTTGCGAGGAAGCATTGGGGCAGTGTAGTCCGTTTCGTAAACCTGACCGAGACGGATAAACATGACATTCGGCGAGTTCTAAAAAACACCTCGGTTGAGCCAAGACCCCAAGAGAACTCCGAATGGTTGAAAACAAAGTCTGAACAATCCGCCCAGACACGCATCAGCGTCAAGAAGCCGGAGAACGGCCCAACACAACTGCGGCACATCAGTGGGGGGAACCGTGAATCCCTTGAGGCGCTCCTCAAGAAAACGGAGACGAAATGGGGTTTCCAGCATGTCCTGTGCCTATGGTTGGGGGTCGAATTGGGTTTATCTTCATCGCAGGTGGCGAGGGCGGTTGGTTGGACACCCTCAGAGGTTGAAGATATGTGGACGCGCTTCTCTAACAAGGGGAGGCCGGTGCTGACTGCTGCGGACCAAGGAAAACGGCCGACTGCGCGACTTCAAAATGCGAGGGAAGGAAGCGCTGTTTCGGGATTTACTGGAAACCGTCAGGGTGGGAGGGCCATTGGTGGGCCGTTAGGAGGGATCCAACGCGGCAAACTACCCTGAACTGCATTGGAATCTCCGTCAAAGGAGAGTAGTAGGTGCGAGACGAGAAGAAAACCTCGAAGAGCACTCGCGGGCACTAACAATCCCACCACTTTGCCGGAACACGCCCAGGAGAACCTTGGTAGTATTACCAGGGTCAGGCTGAGCAGACAAACGCAACTGCTTTTTCCCTTCAACTGATGACCTCGCTTTGTCACTGATTTATTCACAGCCACCTTGAAGTTTGCTTCCTCTCAGGCAATATCAGGGGACATCATATTTCTTTCTTGCATGTTTTACTGCCATTTTATAATATATGTGAACTTTTTTGTAGGAGCAATAAGATGAGCAGTCATTGCAAGAGCATTATTATTGGATTTATATGCATAATCCTATTTCTTGGTTGCGCTAGCTACAACGTGTCAATTCATGATAAGAAGAACATAGATAGGTTTGCAACGTGGTATGTTCATTCCAAGAGTGAGATGAAATCAATTGAACATACTTTGTATGCTGCACAAAAAGAGATTTTGCAATCAAGGTTATCTTCATTTAGGAAATGTAACCTTCAATTAAATAAACAAATAGCTTATTACCTTGACAATAAGCACAATATTCATGTGACCAAAGACCCAACTGACAAATCATCATATATTCTTACGGATGCTACATGCAATTGGGGTCAATATACGAAGGTTGACGTCAAGCTTTATGACCAAAAAGAGAATCTCTTGGCGGAGATTGAAATTAGGAATGGCCGCGATGAGTTTACTAAAGATCCAAATGAGTTTGGAGAATATTGCGCCGATGCAATCGCCGAGGTTCTTTTTGAACAATAGACCTTTGACATTAGAGTACCTTTCGAGTACGGCCCTCTTCGTTCACTCCGCTCAGTGGGTGAATTGTTCCCATGTTCCAAGTGTACCGGACGAGTTCCGTTATGTGATATTCTATCTCCACACCATCTCTCATCGCGGAGAGCACTGGATAAATTGCATTTTGATCAGGTACGGATCATGAAGTCTTTTCTGTGGTTCCAAGGCTGCCGGCCTGGTCACTTCTAGGGCAGCTGTGCGTGGGGGAAGGCGCCCTCTCCCTGTTCCCCGTTCATGCGGAACGGGGCCAGGGGCTCCCCCACTCACAGCTGCGGAAGTGAATACAGAGCGGAATAGGCTTGATTGTTTCGGGCGATCCGACTGGGAAGACCCATAGTCTGCAATAAACATATCTTGGACGCAGTAAGAAGATGCCGTTTCTGAACGTTTTCGGGCATATTAACCGGGACATAATTCTCCGGGTGCAAGATATCCCAAGAATTGGCTCGGTTGCCGTTACCCGGAGGGAAATATGTTGTGGAGGTACAGCATTCAACACTGCAATGGTTGCCGCCAAACTACAGGTGAGTGTTGACATTTACTCCGCTGTGGGCAAATCGCTTGAGGAGTGCGTCGAGATTCTCAGAATAAACGGTGTGGGTGTGGGTGGCGTGCTTTTTGGAGAAGATGATGGTCCATTCTGCTACATAATTGATGACGGCAAGGAGCAAGTCGCTGCGATTTACCAGGGCCCGATGGATAATGCGAGCTGGAGCTCTTTCGACGAAGCGGAGTGGACTCATTTCTGCACTGGTTCTCCAGAGGCGTATCTCGACGTTGCTGACAAGTTGAAAGGAAGAATCGCGTTGGATCCCGGACAGGAGGTCTTCTACAAGTACGATGAGGCAATTCTGGCGAGTTTGCTGCGATATGCGGATCTGCTCTTTTGTAACAAAAACGAGTATGCTTACATTCGGAAGCTTGTCGGGAAACCCAAGATACCGATAATTATGACTCTGGGTGGAGAAGGCGCGTGCCTAATTCACGGAAATGAAGAGATTTTCTGTCCCACAAAGAGAGTTGATAACGTTGTCAAAACAGTTGGGGCGGGAGATTCTTTCCGGGCCGGTTTCTATCGCGCGCTCATGAATGGTGAAAACTTAAAGGAAGCGATACAGTTCGCGAATGCGGTGGCGTCAAAATATGTTCGGGGCGACTTGACGATAGAATCGGAACTAAGCCCCGTTTGGCTGATTTGATTAAGACGCGACGAAGATGCTACACGAAGTTGGAGTCGTCTTGCGTGGGGTCGTCGGATGCAAACAAATAAGACGAGAGAGCAGTCGGTCAGTGGAGTGGAGAAATTGCGCCTAGCGGATCGCTGAATTAGAAGTGTCAGAGGTTGAATGCAGGGGGCAGTTTCTCTGGATCTGATCAGGGAGTCGAAATACCATACCGGTTGCGAAGCTTATACCATGAATACCAAGACGCCACAGCTCTGCCTGATTGAACTAGTTTTTAGCTCATCGTCATAAATGAATGAGCGCAATTGCGGGCTCAACGAGACGCTGTGCTGCAGATATGGTGCAGATCTAGGAAGTATTCTCAGTGGAGGAGCAATGAAAGGCACTCAGGGGAAGGATAGAGTTTCTCGAGGGTGAGGTGGTCGCTGATTTGCGGTTTTCGCCAGAGGTATGTTCCTTGCGGGATCGCTAGTTTTCTGGTAACAAATAGACATTCTCCCTGTGAGTTGGGGGGCATTCATCCACGATTCTTTCCTGTTGGCCACATGATCCCGCACCCTGGCGAATGAGGGGTAAGGGATCTTTTTCTTTTTGTACGGGGCCAAATATGGCACGTGGCGACCAATTAGCCCGTCAATGGCGCATCATTCAGACCCTGGTTTCCTCCAGACGTGGTAAGACCGTTGCCGAATTAGTCAAAGAGGAGAACTGTCACCCTCGAACAATCTCCCTTTTGAGCCACCCGGTTCATCTAAAAATGGTGGTTTTCCTATTGACCATAGACTACTCTGTCGTTCTACTTATTTAAGTAGATTTTCTATCTCTTCTGAAAGTCAGAGAGATCATGAAAACCCGTACCAACCAGGTGGACAGATGATATCGCAGAAGACCAAGGGTCAAACCGATCAAGATGCTAATGCTACATGTGATAGTCTTCTGAACCGACTCATATGTTACTCCTTAGCCAAAGTTGTGGGGACAACTCAGCCTTGGAGTAACATTGAGTCATTCACATGGCAAAACCAAAGACTTGTGACCTTGCCCTGAGGGCAAGGATTTCGACGTTCCATTAAACAAAGAAGGAGGTTAGTCAAATGGAGCAGAGAACAGATGAGCATGTGTGTGCCCTGTGCGGCTATACGGCAGCGGGTAAATTTGTCGGAGATATCTGTCCCCAGTGTAGCCAAACTTACTGGAAATGTGGTGAGTGTGGATTCCTCATCACAGCAACTGCTCCCCCCGATGTCTGCCCAGAATGCAAGGAGAAATGTGATTTCCTGAACGTCACCTGCTATACGCCCGATTGCGGTGGACCTGGACACATTGATCCTCGGTTGTAATGCGCTTTAGGGTGAAGCTCCTGATTAGTGATAAAGAAGGCGATCGTCTGCAGACCACTGAGAGATGCGGAGGATGATGACCACTCTGACCTTCCGCTTTGATGCCCTCCTGTACCTTGTCAGCGCTGCTGGATGCCCGGATTTAGCTTTGAAAAACAACAGGATAAAAGGGAGATCTGATGCCATACGTAAACATCAAGGTGACCGATGAAGGTGTGACAGCGGATCAGAAGGCAAAACTCATCGAGGGAGCAACTGATCTGCTCGTCAATGTTCTGGGCAAGAACCCTGAAACCACAATTGTAGTCATAGATGAAGTCGACACTGATAATTGGGGTATTGGCGGGGAGTCTGTAACAGTACGACGGCAGCGTAACCAATAATGGGTGCAGTCGAATCCGCTCGACTCAACGCTTAGCGCCTCGCTCAGGGCTGCCAAACTGGCGGGATTAAGTATCTGCTATAACCTTTGATTATTTGAAGGGCAAAAAATCTTAACATCTTGAAAGCATAACTTTCCCCAAGCGACTAAACCCTCCTCATCAAATACTGGCAAGATATTTTCTCTTATCCCTTAGACATACCTACGCCAAAATATAGTCATAGGCTGTCCAACTCACTTCATAACTCACCAAACTTTCACTTGAACCAAATGAACTGGCTGGTATACTTCCTCGGATTAAATCTATTCGTGTCCTTGCAGGTGAACCCTTTGTTCATCGACAGACAATTCCTCATGAGGTGGGTTAATGAAACCAAAACCACTGGTTTGAGGCGAGTGGCGAATCGGTCTGCAACAATCAAAGGAGAACATCGTATGCGTTTCACTTTCATAGTGATCGCTGCCTTAATTGCAGTTAGTGGTGACCAGGCCTTTGCACTGGATGAAGCGAAAAAGCCCTCCACGCAAACTCAAGGCGGCGACGACCTGCGTGCCAAGGTCCAGAATCCGGTCAGTTCCATGTACAGCCTGCCCCTCAAATTCACGGCCGACTTTGGCGCACCCAACGGCAGCGCTTACTTTTTTAATGTCAACCCGGTTATTCCTGTGACCGTAGGCGACTGGAACCTGATTAGCCGAGCCCTTATCCCCGCCCTGGTCAGCGTTGACGGATTCATCGCCGGAACTCCGCAGATTCCGGCGGGTGAACCATCAGATGAGCGTAAAACAGGCCTTGGGGACATCAATTACTCACTTTTTGTTTCACCTGCTGATGCAAAAGGGTTTATCTGGGGCCTGGGTCCATCGCTCACCTTTCCCACCGCCACTGAGGATCAGCTCGGCTCCGGCAAATGGAGCGCCGGCCCCACCGGAGTCATTCTCGTCCAGCCGGGTTGGGGCACTTACGGCGGACTGGTTCGCCAGCTCTGGTCCTTTGCAGGTGATGGTAATCGCGCCAGCGTCAATCAGATGCTCATCGAACCGTTTGTCAACTACAACCTTGCGGGCGGCTGGTACCTGATCACCGATATGATCCTTACCGCCAACTGGAATGCGGACTCCGGTCAACGCTGGACTATCCCCTTGGGAGGGGGCGTCGGCAAACTGTTCAAGATTGGCAATCAACCCATCAACTCTCGCATCGAGGCCTACTATAACGTCGAAAAGCCGGATGCGGGGCCTGACTGGCAGATGGTGTTTACGTTCCAGTTTTTGTTTCCGAAGTAAAGATAGGTAGTCCGAAGAATTCACTTGT
>CP070692.1:1142429-1163820 GCA_020353215.1 Deltaproteobacteria bacterium | reverse complement strand
TCTGATCTTATTGTAGTTCGCTCGCAGTCCCGCAGTCCCCCATGGCGGGACTGCGGTTAGTGCTCGCTGATGCATTTTCGCGCCATTTTATGGCAATGTGCCGTCTGAGGAAGCATCAAATCGTCATGCTTGCCTTCGCTGGGCTGAGATAAAGCAATGGAAAAGGTTCGTCGATGCTTCCAGCAAACGGCTGAACGCTCGCAAAACCCAGACAGATTCTTTCGATCAACAGAGCCTCTATCTTCTTTGCAGTTGTCTTTCTAGCTCCTTTTTCCTTTCGGACTCGAGTTCCTGGATGTCTTGGAGGGCGTTCAAGGATTCACGCCGGAGGCGGAGTAGCTCTTGGTTCTGCCGATAAAGTAATCCCAGGGCTTTTATCATGTACCGATTTAGAATTTCCATTCTTTGGCTCGGATCGTTGGTTCGTTGAAGCGACTGATCCAAGAAGAATTCCAACGACTCGAAATCATCATTCGCTCCAAAGGTATTGGCCGGAACAGCCGTCAGGCCCAACAGGAGCACCGCGGCCACGACAATACTTACCCTGCGTATCATAAGAAACCTCCTTGCCAATCAAATGGCAAAGCTTCCATACTCCTGATAGAGAAAACCGCGGTCAAAGCCGCGGCAGTAATTGACTGGTGGAGACGATGGGATTCGAACCCACGACCTCAGCGTTGCGAACGCTGCGCTCTCCCAACTGAGCTACGTCCCCATTGAGACGAATTGGCATTCTTATAAACTTTTCCCTCCTGCCCTGTCAAGGGATTCCGCCAGTTGCGCGGTTAGCCCGTTTCATTCGTGAACCGCGCCTGCGAGACCGCGGCAATGAGCCTGTCATCTGGCGATCCCCCGAAACCGGAGAAACTGAAACGTACTTGAATTGCGCAGCGCAGAGTGTGAGGCCCGAAGACACCCGGAAGCACGGCCATATCCGGGGTCGCAGTAGGCGATTCATGAACCATTCGGGCTAGGACGCCCTGAATCACGACTGTATCTGCAGTCACGCCAGGACGCGATTCGTGAATATGGCGGGTCAGTGGACCGGGCCACTGTGTATGTTCTTGAGCTTCCCCTGGAGATAGAGGCTACGAAACTCGGCCAGCAGCTTGTTGGTTGCCATTTCGATTTTCTCCAGGTCGCGATCGTTCAACTGCATGACGTCCACCTGTCCCAACGCTGATTCTAGCCGATGGAACTGCTGAGCGATCTCAGGCTGGATCTCCTCCATCAGCAGGGCGTCGTGAACCTCAGCGATGGTACTGCGGCAGTGATCAATACGAAGCTGCAATTCTCTAACTTCTTTCCGCTTTTTCCACCTTCTGAAGAGTCTCACGCCACCCCTCTCTATACCCCAATCTCCCGAACCAGCACCGCCAAAATCGTTGCGCTCCCGCGACAGCAATTCATGAAATATCCGGGCTAACCCTCACAGACAGGCATTCAACCTGCGACCAAAAGTGCAAGTCTAAACTACAACATTCCGCAATCTGGAGTTTACGTTCTGAAATAATCATCGCTCGAAAAGACTCACACGAGGCAAAACCACGGGCATTCTTCCCACGCCCACTGAAGATCCCGCTGTGCGGGTGAGGACGTGGCTTGGAGGATTGAAGTGAACGGTTAGCAGAAAAGACAAGTACTGCAAAGGTCAGATGCCACCCAGCGCCTGAAGAGTATCGATGTATACCTTATAGAAGCGCCGGTGGTCGGCAAGGGCTCGCTCGAGGACGAGTTTCATCTTCTGAACATCACTCGTGTTTACTACGGCATTGACGCTGTTGGCAAACGCCATCAGGTTATCCAGCGTCCTCATTTCCTTACTGATTAACATCAAGAAAATGCGCCGCCGTGTGGACATCGGCATCGGCTGCAAATAGCGCAAAATGGTATTATTGTCAGCAGTCTCCCCGCAAAATTCCTCGTCAAGCATCACCAGGTCGTAGTGGTTGTAGCGGAGTTTGCTGAGGGCTTCTTTTACTGAGGTAGCCACACTGCTGTAGTAGTTCAAGTCATCAAGGGCTTCCTTCACCAGTTTTAGGCGCTCCGGGTCGTCCACACAAACCAGGGCGCTCATGGCGCCTTCTTCGAGAACTTCCAAAGGAGAGTCATAAGCACTGGTTATATCTAGGTCGGCAGCAATGGCCGTTGGTGGCTCTGCCACCTCTGAAAGGCTGACGTCAAGCCCACCTGAAGACTCGCCTCCCATGCGAACGGCAGTCTGGCTTTCTTGCGTCGGCCCCACGGAGAGTGGTCGGCGACACCTACTACAGGTCGCCTTCAGGGGACGATCTTTGGGAATCTTCTCGTCCGAGACGTTGAAAACAGCCTGGCAATGATTACATTCGATTCTCACCGAATCTTCTCCTTTGGAATCCTATCTTTTCTTGACGCTGCTACCGTATCCTCTGTCTATTTCGAGGTCTTCGATATCCGTAACCTTTTCACCTCGGGCCGCCTTGATCCGATCGATACCCCGCCTCATGATCGCCTTCTTGGAAGCGTAGGCCATTGCCGTCTCGTTGGAGACCTGTCCTTCTTGAAAAAGTTCCAAAATGAAATCGTCAAAAGTAGACCAGCCGAAAGCGCGATTACTTTCAATAATATCATAGAAGGTTTTGCCTTCGCTCTCGCCTTCGAGGATGACTTCCTTTATCCGAATATCGTTGCCCATTATTTCGAAAGCTGCCACTCGCCCTCCGCCCTCCCTTGGCAGGAGACGCTGGCACGCAATATAGCGGATGGAGTCGGCCAGCCTGATTCTCACCTGCTTTTCCTCCTCGGTGTCGAACATACCCAGGATACGGTTGACGCTCTGGCCGGCATCGATGGTGTGGAGAGTGGTGAGCACCAGATGCCCGGTCTCCGCAGCGCTGAGTCCAATCTCGACGGTTTCCCGATCCCGCATCTCGCCGACGAGAATGATCTTCGGAGCTTGGCGTAGCGCGGCGCGGAGGCCACCTGCAAAAGAGTCAAAGTCACTTCCCATCTCCCTCTGATTGAAGGTAGCCCTTCGGTGATGGTGGACGAACTCAACCGGATCTTCCAAGGTTACGATGTGCACCGACCGATGGTCATTCACCTCGTTGAGGATGGCTGCCAGTGAGGTGGACTTACCACTGCCGGTGGCCCCGGTAACGAAGATTATCCCATTCCTCTCCTGAGCCATCTGCTTGAAGATCGCCGGTAGCTTGAGATCTTCGAGGCTGGGAATCTGCGTTTCCAGTTTTCGCATGACTACCGAATAAAAGCCCCGCTGAGAGAAAATGTTGACGCGAAAGCGGGCTTTCCCGGCCAGATGGTAGGAAAGATCACTAGAACCCTCTGTGAGAAGGGCTTCGACGTTACGTCGGTCTGCACCCAATAGGTTCAAGGCAAAAATCTCAGTTTGAAACGGTGTCAGACTGGAGATCGACACGTCCATGGGAACGGCCGCCAACTGGCCGTCAGATTCAACCTGAAACGGCCGGTCTACCGTAACGATCAGATCCGAAACGTTTTCGTGAAAATCCAGCATCTTGCGAAGAAAATGATCTATTTCTCGTTTTCGCATGCCAGTATCCTTAATTGTTAAAGGCTCACAGCCGCCCTCTTGGCGCTTGCTGGACCACGTCTGGGGTTGAGCGGACTCTTACGACCGGTCCAGAATTGGATCAACATATAAGTATTGTAGAAAATTCTACTCCGCTCCGAAAGGAAAAAACAGCCTCCCAGTGCGACGCCAAGCCCGTTATCTCGGTTTGGGCTAGACCTCAGTGAAGTCGGCAGGAGGCGTTCTCAGGTGCGGTCGAAACTTCTCTTTGTCCTCACACTTCATATAAGCCTCGTCCGGGCTGATCCGGTTGGCCTTCAAGTGTGTCATGATCGAATCGTCCAATGTTTGCATGCCATACTTCTTACCAGTTTGGATTGCTGTCGGGATCTGGTAGGTCTTGGCCTCGCGGACCAAGGCTCGCACCGCGTGGGTAGCGATCAGGATTTCTGGACAACAAATGCGCCCGGGAATATCTACTCGTTTGAGCAAGTTCTGGGAAATAACGGCCCGAATACCATCCGCAAGGGTGGAGCGAATCTGCGCCTGCTGTTCCGCTGGAAACACCTCAATCACCCGATCCACGGTTTTTGCTGCGCTCGTGGTGTGCAAGGTGGCAAAAACCAGATGGCCTGTTGCCGCCGCCTCAATGGCCAAGGAAATGGTTTCCAGATCGCGCATCTCCCCCACCAAAATGATGTCAGGGTCTTCACGTAGGGCCCCACGGAGTGCCGACGCGAACGACCGCGTGTGCATACCCACCTCCCGTTGGTTGACTATGCTGTTCTTGCTCCTGTGGACGAACTCTATGGGATCCTCAATGGTAATGATGTGGTCCTTTCTCTGGCGGTTAGCTTCATCGATGATTGCTGCCAGGGTGGTGGACTTTCCGCTTCCGGTGGGACCTGTCACCAGCACCAATCCACGTGGCAGCACGGCGAGTTTGGAAACCACGGGCGGCAGCCCCAATTGTTCCACTGTCATGATCTCATTGGGAATTTCACGAAACACGGCACCTACGCCAAAATTCTGTTGAAAAAAGTTAGACCGATAGCGAGCAAGTCCCGGTATCTCATAGGCGAAATCCACGTCCCCGGTTTCCTCGAAGGTCTTGATCTTCTCCTCTGGGGTTATTTCATAGAGCATGGACTTGAGCTCATCGTTGTCCAACACCTTAAACTTGACTCGTTCCATCTCACCCCGAACTCTTAGACACGGCTGCTGGCCAGCAACGAGGTGTAAGTCGGAAGCCTTCTGCTCATGCATGAGTTTGAAGAATGCGTCAATACGAGCCATGGCTCAACTCCGCTGTTATGAGTGCGCCTTTAAACCACCCTCCCATTCACTGCCACTCGGCGATCTCTGAGCTGTCAACGTGTATTTCCGCCCCTAACGTTGCAGGCTTGTACCAAGTAAAAACGCGCCTGCCCTGGATTTTGGTCGGCACAGGTTGACACTGTTAGGGTTAGGTCTCGCATCTTGGCAAATGGGATACTGCCTGGTTGGCAGGGTCGTGACAGCCAATGACCGGTAGTTCTTTATCGAAGTTGGCGATCACGTTCCAGGTTCCACTGCACCCAGTCGTTCAAATCCTCCTCCATGGTGAAATCCCTCGGCTTGGAGGGAATCCCTTTGGAGTCTACGGTAATCTGCTGCATCGCCTCCACAATGCGAATCCACTCTTCCTCGGTCACCCGCCGGGGCCCGGCTACCCTTTCCGGACCCGGAATCTCCCTGACCTTGGTCCCAACCTCCACTGGCCCAGCCACGCGGTATGGCTTGCTCACCGTCACCCTGCCACTGTATACCCGGACCATCACAGACTTATCAGGAGCCACGTTCATGCGGAAGACCGTACCACGTACACCCACCACAGCATTGTTGGTCTCAACCTGGACGCCATCATTCCGGCCGAAGGCCTGCTGGACGTTGGCCCAGGTTTTCCCCAACAACAGGGAGAATTGAACGTCACGCTTTCCCTGTGCTGGCTGGTAGCCAGCTTTGATCAACCGCACGTCACTCTCTTCCTCGAATCGAATCACGCTCGTGTCGGGGAGCTGAAGTTCCAGCCGAGCCCCCTTCATGGTCTTGACCCGCTCCCCGGCCTGCACAAAGTCCTCTAGGGTGAGAAAGGTCCACTCTGCTGCTGGATCAGACCGGCGTGTCACCTCACCCTTCATGAAACTCACTCGAGCGCGCTCACCTTCAATGGGAAACACAAACTGATCCTGCGCCCAGACAACAGAGCACAGTCCAAGCAACGTCATCACAGCAAACAGGGTTTTCCGGAACCAAACGGTGCTAACGGGTACCGGATTCACGTAAGACTGGTGCATGCAAAGCCTGCCCGTATTTGTATGGACGAAACCGAACCTGGGCGGAAGCTTAACCCGCACTACTCATGAATCACGCCCTAGCGTGACTTCGGATATGGCCGCCCTGCCGGACGTTTTCGGGTGTCACAATCTGCGACCCACTATTCAAGTACGCCTCGGGTTCCCACTTTCTTTCCGCCCGCTCCACTCTCTTCCCCGCCCGCTGGGGAGAGTTCCCGGTTACACGGTATCGCGACACTGTTTCGTGAAAAATGCGGGTTAACAATTTGGATGATTGTTGATTAGCAAATATCGTGCAACCTTGGCCAACCACCTTTGGCTTTACGCAAAGAATTGATGCCGAGAAAGCGTGGCTTTGATACGCCCCGGAAGGAGATCTTGCGTGCTCGAACCTTCAGGCCTCTTGGAGAAGAATTCAGAAGCCAGGAGCCAGAATGTGAGGATCCAAAGGAGAAACCTTCCCAGCATGGTTGTCGTGAAGGAAGACAAACCAGTCTGATATAGAATCTATTCTGAGTTCTGGATTCTGACTCCTGGCTCCTCCAGTGAAGGTTTTCCACACAAAGCCACAAACCCCTTCCTACCCACCAAGAAACTTACCTTGGCGGATCAGGCGAACGTGTTGTTCTGAATCCTGGTGAACTAAACGAGTAATTGAACTGAACCAGTGAACGCTAACCCCGTCCCGTCGGCGAAAGTGCCGGGAATTCCAATCGTCCCTGTCGGATCATAGGAGTTTCAGTTGTTCCTTGAGGACGCGAATTGCCAGCAGGGCGTCTGCGCCGGAGACGGTCCCCAGTGGCTGGAACTCGCCCGTGCGCACATCAATCGGCGTCATGATCCCCCGACTCGTGCATACCATCACCGCATTGAAATACGGTAAGTCGTTCCGCAGGTCGGGATATGGGGAGGTGGTGCCAAAGAAACGCGTTGCCAAGGCCTCATCTCTGGTGGCCTTGACTAAGATATCTTCCAGCATCATGGCATAAGCAGCACGGGTTATCTGCTCATCCGGACGAAACGTGTGGTCTGGATACGGCTCCAGTCCTCGCACACCAATGCGGGTGACCGTATCGACGTCATGACGGAGCACATGGTCTTCGATGTCTGTTGCTGGCGGCAGCTTCACCACCGTTTCGGTCTCCATCTTCAGCGCCGACTTCGGCGCCTTGAAAGAGGTATCGAAGGATTTGATGCTTAGCTTCTCATATATCTCTTCCAGCTTCAGTTCCTGCACGAACAACGCTGCCACGTCCGCACGAGTGATGGCTTCCACCAAAGCAATTTGTTTGCCCACGGTAGTTCCCGGCGCAGCCCGCTGAATCTTCTGCACCAGTTCCCACGATTTGTCAGCTTCGGCCGTGAACTCCTTATCCAGATCCAGAACTTTTCGATACATGTGGGCGGCTTCGTTGAATTCGTATGCTTGTTTATATGCTTCCCCCATATAGTAGTAAGGGGCTGATGCCTCTTTGTCTCTGGCAACCGCATAGTCGAGGTTGTCTTCAGCATCGTCCAGCCAGCCCTTCTCCTTGATCATGGTATAAACCCGTATATACCCAACATAGGCTTGGACAACCTGATCTTTACCTTCGGCGTATCTTTTGCCCTTCTTGAGACTGTCAAAGGCCCCATCGACGTACTTCTCCTTTTCTTCCTCACTCTGAACCCCGACGGATTTGGCTCCCTGAACCAACCCCATTCCGACATGTGCCGGGCCGTATTTCGGTTCCAGTTCCAAGGCTAATTCGAATTCCGCTTGGGCCTCGCCCAGTTGCCCTTTCTCGAAGGACCTCATTCCGTTAAACACGTGATGTTCCGGTGTGTCCATCACGCTCTCGGGAGCCCGCCGCTCAGCACAGCCAACAAACAGTGCCAGCGACAAACTCAGGAGTGCTACCAGTGTCCATATTCTCCAGACCATGTGGTTCTTCATTACCATCTCCTCCCACAACTCAGAAAAGGCCGAGTCATTGCTGCCACTTCAGGCTTCCAACTTGACCGCTGTATGCTTTGCCACTTTGCGTCTGTTGAGTGCTCGACTCCGTGTCGCGCGATCACATCCTGTCTCTAATCCAGAACAACCATCACCCTACATTTCTGCAGAAAGCTCAGGTTCTCGGCGGCACTCAACAGGCTGCTTGCATCGCTGTTGGATATGACAATATCTGATTTGCCGCCACCAGTCGCACGAATCCCTTGGATAGTCAGTGGATTGTTCGTTACCCTTGCATTGGTCTGGGCGGCCTTTATGTCTTTGGCATATCCGGCCATTCCCTGTTTTACAGCGAACTCTCGATCTACCATGGCCGAACCGTAAACTTCCTTTCCGGTCTCATCCAAGATTTTCGGGCTCATGGCCGGCCGTGTTCCCAGACCGCGAGCATCCACCACCAGGCCTGTGAAAATCTGCGAGCCTGGCGTTGGAGCACCCGGTGTTGGTGGAACAACTGGAGCAGGAGTCGAACCTTGTCCTCCTGCCAGTCGTTGCGGTAGGACAACCTCGGCGAACTCGCCGGTCATGCTCATCACCACAGTAACTTCCACAGACCCATCGCTCATGTAGGCAGTGTCGATGGGCTGCGAGTTCTGGATAAATCCCTGAACCGAAGAGCGGATGATATCACTTTCCACAACAGCGTTTCTTACCAGGGTCATGGAATCGACTTGTACACCCTGGGTGATTTCCAGCAGGTTGCGGCGGGCATCGAGGAGAGCAGCTCTTCTGGCCATCGTCCTAGCCTGGGCCGCATTGGCCGCATTTGATGGTGGTGCTCCGATTCCTATTGCTGTCACCTTCCCGGTGCTCCAGTTGATGCTGCCCTTATCAAACTGTTGGATCACATCGGTTTGAGCCCAGCTCGAGAAAGGCACCAAAAAAAACGCGGAGAGCAATGTCGCCAGGGTAAACCATGTACGTCCCCTCATGCTATCCTCCTCTGCTGTTTCGCCTAGGGAGCTCCGCCAAGTGCGGGTCCGGTTGGTTAAACGTCATATATGAAGAGACAAAAGGTGCGGCATCCAAAGCCAGTCCCTTCCTCCCATTTTGCCCTCAATTGGCAAGCAACAAGTTCCCGTGCTGATGTTCCCGCCTAGCTGTTGTCACCCTGAACGGTGCCACCACAACCGGGAGTGTACTTCCGCCCCCCGTGTGTCCCACCTGGGAGAGCAGCCAGCTTGGCATCTAGGGGTTCTTATACCTTCATAGCCTCTGCTTTGTCAAACGATGAGCGCGCCAAGCCACCAGTCGGATGAGTGCATAGCATAGATAAACCCTAGCGTTGCAAACCTGTACCGTGGAAAAACTGGCCAGGGTGGGCCGGATGTGGCCTCGCGCGGTCGCGGCTAGATCGAAGCGTACTTAACCGTACGTGAGATCCTGGACGAGGCGGGCAAGTCCGTCCCGCCAAGGGCGGGACTCCGGTGCGAGTTTACCGGTTTTGGCCGCTAACGGGTTTGCATCGTTAGGGTTTATACCCCTCGGAGATTTGAGCTCACCCCGGATGTCTTGTCGACAATTTCCACCAATGCTACAAAGGAAGTATTAGACTCGCTACGCTCCTTTTCCTAGGTTCGTGCACATTCCTCAGACATTCTCGGTTAAACAATTAAGAATAAAACCACACTCCCTCCTGATTGTCTGTTGTTCAACAGGGTAGTAAGAAAAGCGTGGGACTTTGGGAAACCGGAAAGTTAAGATTCGAGTGAAAGGAATAAATTGTTGCTCGAACTCCGGAACCAACGGAAAGGGGCCCCCTTGGCGGGACTCCGAGGAGTCGTGATCTTTTTCCATTTGACAGCGAAAAAAGCTGTCTGCTATCATTCATTAAGCACTTTGAATCTTTACATAAGCCTGATTGTCGTTCGGATATTGAGGCTCCAGTTAGTTCTCCGGTAGCGCGTTGGCATCGGTCACACTCAATCTTAAACAACATTCCACTGAATGGATGAAGTCTATGTTTCGCACTAGTGTACTTGTATTCGTTGTTGCCCTGTTGTGGCTCCCTGCTGAAGCTGTTTTCTGCCAGGAGCAAACCGTGGAAAGCCAAGGAGTGGCGGCTGTTGTCCATGGGAATGCTGACATTTCACGTGATAAGGCCATAGACGACGCCTTGCGTAACGCAGTGGAACAGGCCACAGGCAGCTACATCGAGAACCAAACCCTGGTTGAAAATTATCAACTTCTATCGGACAAAATCTATTCTAGGTCCCGGGGCTACGTCGAATCCTACGAAGTAATCAGCGAAAGAGTAAATGAAGGATTGTTCGGCGTAACCATCCGGGCGAAGGTGAAAAGCGGAGAACTGGAAAACGACCTCCAGGCCTTGAATATTCTGATGGGCCAAGTCCGGAAGCCGCGGGTTATGGTTTTGTTCGAGGAAAGCTCTGATCGTGGGGGTAACTGTGGAAGAATGGCAGAGGGATTCTTTTCAAAGGTGCTGCTGGAACGGGGCTTCAAACTGGTGGATGCAGACACTGTCCGCCGCAATCTGGGTCATGACAAGGTCATGGGGCTCCTGGCGGGAGACGAAACCGTAGCCACAGCCATCGGCAGTAAATACGGTGCCGAGATACTCCTGGTTGGCAATGTTCAAACTGTCAGTCAGCCGATAACCATCGGAGAGTTCAAGATCAACAGCAACCAGGCGGTGATTAGTGTGCGACTGATTCGAGCCGACACTGGAGAGGTCCAGCTATCTGAAACCGCTCAGGCTGCGAAACCCCACATTAATGAACTCACAGGTGGACAACTTGCTGTGCGAGAGGCGAGCGAGTCGCTTGCCACCGTCCTGGTGAAAGGGATCGTCCAAATCTTCCAGGAGCAAGTCTACAACGTAACGAGTGTCACACTGATTATGCACGGGTTGCAGGACTACAATCAACTGCAGGAGGTCGTTCGGTTGATCTCCACCAACGTTAGGGGCATTAGAGACACTTTTCAGAGAAACTACGCCATAGGTACCGCTGAGTTGGAGGTGGAACTCACAGGAAATACCCAGTCGCTAGCGTCTGATCTCACCGCTAGAAGCTTCGGACGTTATGAATTTGCCGTCAACCAGATAACTCACAACCGGCTTCAAGTGACCGTTACCACCATTGACAACTAGTGTGATCGCACCCAGGAAAGTGGATGCGCCTGGAGTGTCGAAGGGTCCTGCAGTCTCGCCGACGCGGCTATCCCACCGCAAGGCGAGACGGAGAATGAACTCGCCCTGTTGAATCGGGTACCTTCGGGAAATTCAACAAGGCTCACTGGTGCGTTTTCAAGGAGGCCTCAGATGCAGAGCAGAAGATTGTTGAGCCGCGTTGTACTGCTGATGACGATCATCTTTTTGACCGCTTGTGCCGCGGGCATGGAGAGCTATCGCCAAGGCGATGACCTGAGCCGGATGGGCAACTGGGAAGGAGCCATAGCCTTCTACAAAGACGCTCTTGCCAAGGAGCCAAACAACAAGAAGTACCAGGAGGCCCTGAACAAGGCCCAGCAGGAAGCAGCCAAGGAGCACTATCAAGTAGCAGTAGACATATGGACAGGGTCTGCCAGCAAAGACTACCCAACCGTAACCAGGGCCATGGCGAGCCTTGATACGGCGAAAGAGTTTGACCCTGCGAACGCAAAGGTGCTTCAGTTCTATCGTCAGCTTGAGGCAAAGAAACAAGAACTTGCCAACCTGGCCAAGCACCACTATGAGCAAGGCATTCAAGCTTTGAACAAAGCGCAGTGGTTGCAGGCGGTGACCGATTTTCGTAAGGTAACGGAGATCTATCCCAACTACGAGGACACCGAAGACAAGCTGGCAAGAGCCGTCATGGCTGGAAGCAACGAGTTCTACAATCAGGGCATTGCCGCTGTGCAAAGCGAGGACTGGAAAACGGCGCTCACCGCCTTCAACAAGGTCGTCAGCATCAATCCCACCTACAAGAATACCCGCAAGTTGGTGGAAGAGGTTAAGAAAAACAATAATCCCCAATACTTCCTCGGTCGTGCCGCAGAGTTGGCAAGCGCCAAGGAATGGGATCAGGCAATACGATTTTACCAGGTTGCACTGTCGTATATTCCCGGCGATCCTGCCGTCCAAAGCCTCCTTGCCAAGACAAAACTGGAAGCTGGGAGTTATTACTTCAACCTGGCCAACCAGCATTCCATTCAGGATCGTTTGTATCGTGCCAATCAGGAGTTTCAGAAAGCAATCTCCTATTCACCGTCACTCGCCAACAGTTTCTTTTTCAAGGAATCTTTGAAGAATCACTGCAACAAGCTTTTCCAGAGGGCCTTTGAGTATGCGGGCGAAAGCAAATACGGCAATGCCTTGGCCTGGTACTGGCAGCTAAACCAAGTTAACCCTCAATACCCGGAGCTTTTCTTTAAAGTTCAAGAAACTGAAGACGCGGTGAGAAAAAGACTGAAAAAGGCCATTGCCGTTTTCGATTTCTCCAGTCCTTCCTACGATCCGGATGCCGGCACCACGGCTTCCTCCAATCTCATCACCTATCTGTTCAACAACTCGAGCGGTGATATTCGCATCCTGGAACGCCAGGATCTTCAGTCTATCCTCAAGGAGATGAATCTCGAGCAGGCGGGTATTGTGGGTGACATGGAAGCTGCTCGCAGGGTGGGACGCATGACCGGAATTGATATTTTCATTATGGGTAGCGTTCTTCTTTACAAGACTGAGACCGATGAGAGCAGGGGAAGTAAAGTGGCCAAGATTCAAGTCGGCACTAAGGTTCAGGACAATCCTGACTATCTCATCTGGAAGGCCAAGCATCCCAAGCCTAGCGAGAAGGAACTGGCGGCCGCTCCTCCAGCAGTTGTGCAGGTGCCGGAGTACCGCTATGAAAATTATGCGGTTGGTCGCAACAAGATGCGGGCTGCGTTCCACGTTTACTATAAGATCATCGATGCTAAAAGGGGAGAAATAATCGCAACCGACACGATTAAGCGAGATAAGGAGGTATCTGACGATTGGAATGACGGCATACCCGAAGCCGACGTTGCATTTGACTCGCTTGAACTTCCCACCGAAAGCGAGCTCCTCGAAGAGGTCACCGCCGAGGTGGTTCGCGATCTTGCCCTCGTAGTAATGAAGCCGTTTCAGAGCCTGCAAACGACCTATTTCGAGGAGGCGAAAACTCTCGTGCGACGACGCCATGACGCACGGGCCGTTGAGAAGTACGTGGACGCCATTTACGACGAGCGCATAAAGGGCATCAATAGTCCCATAAGCAAGCAGGCCATGGAGAATATCAACCAGTTGATCAGCACTCGCTGAGTTGGGACCGTTATCCTTTGCAGAGAGTTTCGTTAGGACAGGCTGGAACGGCTTTACATGATTACCAAGTCTGAATCCATGAATATACATTGCCGACGTGGAGTCATAGGGCTACTGATAATCGCTGCTCTTCTGTACCTGTCCCTATGCCCACCCCTGCAAGTTCAGGCTGAAACCACGGGACCGAAAACGCCGGGAGGATCGGCTGCAAAGTACCCGCGGGCGGCAACTTCACCATTGCAGCTTGCCCAGCTGGAAAAAAGAATCAAAATAGCGGTTTTTAACTTCAACATCCTGAACTTGGCCGCGGCTGGGTATTCTGCCACCGTGTCGAACCTGTTTATGACTCTGCTGGACCACCACGAGCTTTTCGAGGTCATGAGCCGCAAGGAGTTGGAGGCAAGTTTGTGGCGGGCCGGGCTGCAGCAAAGCGAGGACTCCTCACGAGTGCGTTCGGTGGGGACGCAGTTGGGGCTCGATGGGGTCATTTTCGGTAACATCGAGAAAGAAGGCAGTGCCATTGGGTTTGAGGTGAAGTACGTGGAGATGGCGGGGGGAGAAACCCTGCTCCATCGCAAGGAGAAGGTACTGAGTGACCTGGCTCTTCGCCAAAAAGTCGAAGAGATTACCCAGAAAATTGCCCAGATTGCATCTAATTATGATCCTCAACCGACAGTGCCCACAGAGGTGGTTTCCCTCTTTCCGGCACAACCCACCGGCTTGGAAACTCGGAGCGGTTCCCGAAAGGTTACCCTCTCTTGGATCGCCAACCAAGAGGCAAACATCGGTGGTTACAAGGTCTTCAGGAGTACTACCCGGGAAGGCCCATTCAGCAAAATCGCCAGCATCGGGGAACACACTTTTACCGACTCCGGATTGGAAGATAACCTGACGTACTATTACAAAGTGCAGGCCTTCAACCAGGAAGGTAGGCAGAGCGCTGCATCAACGATCATAGCTGCCAAGACTGTGCCTACTCCGCTCAGCCCGATTATACTGGAAACAAACCCATCCATCGGAGGTATCAAGATCCGCTGGACTGAGAATCCGCGCAAAGCAGAGAACGGTAAAGAGGTGAGCGGATTCAAAATCTACCGCGCCGACAGCCCGGAGAGTGAGTTCCGACCGGTAGCCCGCGTCTCCTTCCCGAGCGGCCGACAGAGCACGAGTAAGTTGAAGAAGTATGTTTATGAAGACTCCGAACTGGGAGACGGGAAAAAGTATTATTATCGTCTCACAGCTTTTGATGATAGCCAGGTCGAGAGTGATTTCTCAGGCATCCTTGAGGGGCGTACGGTGGACAGGGTCACCGGAATCCAAGCCACTGGCAATATGATCCGAGAAATTCATCTGCACTGGCAACCCAGTCCTTTCGTGGCAGTCCAGGGCTACCGCATCTACAGGAGCACGTCGGCGGAGGGGACTTTCGAGCCTATCGCAGAATTGCCAGGCAGCGAAATAACAACTTATGTGGACCAGGAAGCATTGGCAGATGCAACTACTTACTTCTACCGGGTAACCGTCTATAACCAGGAAGGCCAAGAAAGCGGCCTTTCGGGAATCGCCTCGGCCACTACTCTAGGCAAGCCGCCCACCCCACAAGGATTGACTGCCCAAAGCGGTCTGGTTAAACGCGTCACCCTGTCGTGGCAGGCTAGTCCGGAAGAAGAAGTCCAAGGCTACTCCGTTTATTGGCATACCGATCCAGCCGGTAAATTCATACAAATCGCCAAGCTCAAAAGACGCGATACAACCAGTTTTGTGGATACGGGCGACCGCGACCGTCCTCTGGGAAATAACAACACCTACTATTACATGATCGCATCCTACAACAAGGTCAACGTTTACAGCGACCCCTCCCCGCCGCAGGCCGCCACCACCAAGCCCAGACCTCAAACACCCACGGGTATCGCCGCCAAAGGAGGGCTACCGGAAAAGGTGGCAGTCTCCTGGGACCACAACCCTGAACCGGACATTACATACTTTCATATCTGGCGCCAGCAACAACCTGGAGATTTCAAGGAAATCAAGAAGGTTCCGGGTTCGGAGACCGACTTTGAAGATGACGGCCTGGACCATGGTACCACCTACATCTACCGGGTCCAAGCGGAAGACGCCGATGGGTTGCTGAGTGACCTGTCCCCCAACGCTGCGGCCACTACCAAACCCCTGCCTCAACCTCCCACCGACCTTGAAATCACTGCCCTTCCCCAAGGGTTTCGGTTGGTTTGGAGGCCCAATCCCGAACCCGACGTCGTCGACTACAGGATTTACCTGGTTTCTTTCTTGGGCGATAAAGAAATCGGGCAGACCAAGGAGATCCCCTTCATCACTACGAGTCTTGATCCAGACAAAGAATATACCGTGGTCATAACAGCCGTTGATCAACACGGTCTGGAGAGTGACAAGAGCGAACCCGTTACCGTCCGCACCAAGTAAGGGATGGTAAGCGGTGAGCAGTAAGCAGTCGGTAAACTGTGTCCAAATCCTGGAGGAGGGATCTCGGAATGCTCAGGTTCAAGAGACTTGCGGTGGAGGAGGAGAGCTAACTGCTGTTGGGACACCCCGAGGAAGATTTATCAGGCGGATTGTCCGAATTGATTACCCATAACGAGACTTCCCGCTGCTCACCGCTTACCGCTCACTGCTTACCGCTTACTGAAATCAGACGCTGACAAACGAGAGGTCGGGCAGAACGACACATGTGAGAGTGTTGCCGTACACGGCTCCGGTGTCAATTCCGATTTTGTTGGGGAGTACCAAAGGTCGGGCAAATGGGGTGTGTCCGAAAATAACGCGCTTTCCAAAATCCTCCTCTGAGAAGATGAACTCCTCTCGGATCCAGACCAGGTCATCCAGGTCCTGCTCCTCAATAGGAATACCTTGTTTCAGTCCGGCATGGACCATGATGTAGTTCTCAGTTTGGTAAAATGGATGCAGCTCGTTCAGAAAGGTTCGATGGTATTCAGGAATAAGGCGATCTATTAGCTCCTGATCCGATATCTGGATCATCTTGTTCCGCGGGTTGGCCGCTCGTGGGAGGTAGCTTCGGATGGTGGAATCACCCCCATTGTAAATAAACAGATCTCTGTGCTCTCCGGCAAGAAAATCCATGAACATTTTTTCATGGTTACCCATCAGGAAAATGGTATTGGAATATTCTTCTCTCAGTTGCAGGAGATAGTCCAAGACCCCGCGAGAATCGTCTCCGCGATCTATGTAGTCGCCCAGAAATATAAGCTGATCACGACCAGGTTGCGGATCGATTCTACCGAATAGCAACCGGAGCTTTTTTAGACATCCATGGATGTCACCGATAACAAAGATGCGCTCTGGAAAGTCCATCTAATTCAACTGTACCAACTGGGGTGAACTCCGTCCCGTCCTGGTTAAACGGCGGAGAGCGCCAACAACCCTTCAGTCCCCAAAGATATGGTTTACCTCGGCATGGACACCCGTTTGCGTCCAGAGCCACTGGGGCTGATTGTGGTTCTAAACGTCACTGCAATACACTCAACACTTTCTTGTCACAGCCACTGAAACAAACGGACCAGCCTTCGTTCGTCGAGGCGATGAATCCCCTCTTCCTGGGCCATCTTTACAGCCTCGCGATACTCTTCGGGAGTTACGGAACGCCTGAGCTCAGGGTGGCGATGGGCTTCCCCGCAAGGACGATACTGACTCATCACGTTTACGTAGGTGTCCCCGGAAAGTTCAGTAGCCAGAAACCGCATGATTTCCCGAGTGCCAGCCAGTCCATTGGGCATGACCAGGTGGCGAATCAGCAGGCCTCGTAGGGCAATGCCCTCCTGGTTCAGGAGAAGATCTCCCACCTGCCGATGCATCTCCGTCACCGCAGCACGAGCCTTTTCAGGATAGTCTGGGGCAGAACAAAACCGCGCGGACATTTCGGAGTCCCAAAACTTGAAATCAGGCATGTAAATATCGACGATGCCGTCAAGCAATTGCAGAATGCTTACCTCTTCGTAGCCGCCACAGTTGTAGACCAAGGGAACACGCAGACCCCCTTCTATGGCTCCCGGCAGGGCCTCGAGAATCTGAGGAACCATGTGAGTGGGAGTGACAAAGTTGATATTGTGGCAGCCTCGTTGTTGCAGGGCCAGCATCATCTCGGCCAAATCACCGCTGCCTACTTGAGCCCCCTCACTCAAGTGGCTGATCTCGTAGTTCTGGCAAAACACACAGCAAAGGTTGCAGTGGGTCATGAAGATGGTCCCGGAGCCGCTCCTGCCCACCAAAGGGTCTTCCTCGCCAAAATGGGGACTGTAGCTGGAAACAATCGCCTGTCTTCCGGCTCGGCACACGCCCGTTTCCCCTTGCAACCGATTCACTTCACACTGCCTCGGACAGAGACGACAGCTTTCAAGAATCTCGAGGGCCTTATCCACTCGTTGTTGAAGAATACCCTTTCGATGGGCCTCAAGATAGCATGCTTCCATGGCTCGGCCTTTAGCGCTTTTGGATTCAGAGCCCCTTCTGCTTGTGGCTGTGGGACCGGAATCCCTTTTCTTCCCATCCCACATCCGATGGCTGAAGTTGATTCGTGCTTTGGATTTCTAGCGGTGTCTCGTGCAAAGGCGTTGACAAAAATCCCTGACCTGGATTCTCGCAAACCCCTTCTGCACGGGCCCACCAAGTTTACGCTGTTTACGTAAAGTCTACCCCGCCATAGAGGTCGAGTCAATCAATCACATCCCGAGGCCGGCTTGCTAGCCTGGATGTTTCATGATTCTGTGTTGCGAGACCGTGAAGTTGAGCGTGCCATCGGGCAACCATCCCGCGGGACTCGAATCCGAGGCGTACTTGCACAGTACGTCTCAGGGTCCGAGGCCCGAGGACGCCCGGAAGGACGGTCATATCCGCGGTCGGAGTCACGCCAAGGCGTGAAATCATGAAATATCCGGGCTACGACTCGTCGCCATCGGACGCTTTTGAGTCAGGTTTCAGCCTCAGTATAAAGGAGTCGAGCCCCGCCTCCCGCAGTTCTTTCATGTCAGTCCGAGCCTCAGCAACACTGGTGTAACCACTGATTCGGACGCGGTGGAGAAGTCCAAGCTTCGGTATGGTTCGCGAATCCAGATAAGCATCGTAGCCCTGTTTCTGGAGCCTTTTCTGCACACTCTCAGCCCCGGCCAGCTTACGAAATGCTCCCACCTGAATGATAATCCTCCTTCGGGGAGTCGGATGGGCGGGCTGCTCGGTTGTCTCGGTTTTTTTGCTCTCGCTCTGAACTTTGGTATCCGAACGATTCTTAGTGTCTTCCGTATCCGTCTTAACTTCCTCTGGTGTGGGTGATTGCGGTGTTTCACTCTCTGCTTTTTGAGCAGCTACCCCCCCCTTTTCCGGAGGTGCAGGATCCGCTTCAGCCTTCATCTCCAGTTGCAGTCCTCCAGTCTTGACCTGGCTGGCCTTTGAGGCTGAGCGGTCAGCATCAGCGGGCCGAAGTGGTTGTGGAACCTGGCGGATCACCTTGTACCTCACCACCGGCAAGGGTTCCGGTTCAGGTTTCTCCCGGAGGTGACTCCACAGAAGCCAGCCCGTCAAGACCACGAGGACGATGAGACCGATGACAACTCTCTTCTTCCTATCCAACCAAGGTCCTCCTGTATTACTGATCTCTATGCGACCGGAGAGCACTCTCGGTGATCCTCCGTCATCGCTTCCACCGCAGCGCGTCTCAATCGAGGGCCCGTTTGTATGCTCTGGCAAATCCGGCGAAGGAGCCCTCGATGGTATCCTCGTTCACGCAAAAGGATATGCGGAAGTAACCGGGGGCACCAAAGCCGCTGCCGGGAACAACTAGAATGTTTTCTTCCTGCAGCAAACGGACAAAGGAAGCGTCATCTGCGATGGGGCTTCGCGGAAACAGGTAGAAAGCCCCCCGGGGCCGAACAAACTCGTACCCGGCATCTGCCAATCCCTGGCAGAGTCGATCTCTCCGAGCCTGATACAAACCCACATCCACACAAACACCTTGGAGGTGGCGAACCACTCGCTGCATGAGTGCGGGCGCGCTGACAAAACCGAGGATCCTGTTCGCCAGGACCATGCCGGCTAGAAGTGCTTCAGCCTGCTCTGCCCCTGGGTGGACAACCAGGTAGCCGAGACGCTCTCCTGGCAGGGAAACATCTTTGGAATAGGACGTGGCCACAATGCTGTTTGCGTAAGCCTCAAGAATACTGGGGACGGTCACACCATCGTAGACGATCTTCCTGTAGGGCTCATCCGACACCAGATACAGCGATCTCCCCAACTCGCGGCTCTTGGAGGTCATCATGTCGCCGAGTGTCTTCAAGCTCTGGCCATCGTACACCTGCCCGGTGGGATTGTTCGGTGAGTTTATGAGTATCACCTTGGTTCGCTCGGTAATAGCCTCCTCCATGGCAGTCACGTCGAGAGTAAAGTCTTCATGGGTTGGGACCACTCGAATCTTGCCGCCATGGTTTTCAGCATAGAAGCCGTATTCCACAAAATAGGGAGCGCAAACAATAACTTCATCGTTGGGGTCGAGAAGCGCCTTGAGGATGCAGTTCAGCGCACCTGCAGCACCACATGTCATGATCACATGTCCGCTATTAACCTCAACTCCCTGCTCCTGGCTCACCTGGGCGGCTACCGCAGCCCGCGTCTCCTCGTACCCTGCATTGGGCATGTAGGCGTGAGCCCCGGCAGGTTCATCTACAACCAGAGAATTCAACACCGTGCGAAACCTTTCCGGCGGCTCGAGATCTGGATTGCCCAGACTGAAATCAAACACGTTGTCAGCCCCGTGGAGTGCCTTTAGCCGGGCGCCCTCCTCGAACATCTTCCGGATCCAGGAAGACCGGTCAATAGCGTCCTGTATTTTCCTGGCCACAGCCATGTGAATGTCCTCCTAATCAGCTAGCAATTCAGCCACTATAGCGAAACCCGTGTAGGTCTTCAAGAACATTTTCTTTTTTCGAAGTCTTGCTCCGACGACGGTCCTTGACAGTCATTTCTTAACGTGGAATAACCCAATGAAACGGGAAATTGAATTCTGCAGTCATTGTTCTCGGTGCTTACGGCGTACGGCTTAGTTTTCGACGCCGTCCGCTATGCGCGCCAGGAGGTAGTCATGGCAACACGGATTTTGGTCACAGGTGGGGGCGGTTTCATCGGCAGCCATCTCTGCGAACGCCTTTTGGAGCGAGGCAATGAGGTCTTGTGTCTGGACAACTTTTTCACCGGCAACAAAGATAATATCAAGCATCTTCTAAATGATTACCGCTTCGAGCTGATCCGGCATGATCTAGTAAACCCCATCCTTCTGGAGGTGGACCAGATTTACAACCTTGCCTGCCCTGCTTCACCGGTGCACTATCAGTACAATCCTGTGAAAACCGTGAAGACCAATATTCTGGGGACCTTGAACATGCTTGGTCTCGCCAAGCGAGTGAAGGCCAGAATTCTCCAAGCATCCACCTCAGAGGTTTACGGAAATCCAACCGTTCATCCGCAGCCGGAAACTTATTGGGGAAATGTCAATTGCATTGGCCGCCGTAGCTGTTATGACGAGGGCAAACGTCTGGCCGAGACCTTGATGATGGATTACCATCGCCAGAACCAAGTAGACGTTCGTATTGTCCGCATTTTCAATACGTACGGGCCGCGCATGGCCCTAAACGACGGCAGGGTTATCAGTAATTTCATCATCCAGGCACTCCGCGGGCAGTCGCTCACCATTTATGGGGACGGTAGCCATACACGTTCCTTCTGCTACGTCAGCGATCTGATCGAGGGCATGATCAGAATGATGGAGCAGGACGAATTCGTCGGGCCGTTGAATTTAGGAAATCCGCGAGAGATTACCATCTTGGAACTGGCTCAGAGCATCATCAAAGCCGTCGGCTCGGATGTGGGGCTGGAGTATCGACCCTTACCGCCCGACGATCCGGTTCAGCGCTGTCCTGATATTAGTATTGCCAGAGCCAAGCTGAACTGGGAGGCAAAAGTCGATTTCGATATGGGACTGGACCGGACCATCGAGTATTTTCGTGACAAGCTAGGCACATAGGGCTTACGTAAGCGGTGGTGACCAATACCGGACACTTTCCTCCCCGTCTCGCCTTTCTCGTCCCATGTGGAGCACGGGTTAACTGCTTGACACTGTGCACTAATGGTGTTACATGACTTACTGTCGGGACGTGGCGCAGTCTGGCTAGCGCACCTGAATGGGGTTCAGGGGGTCGGAGGTTCAAATCCTCTCG
>CP070692.1:1119901-1142329 GCA_020353215.1 Deltaproteobacteria bacterium | reverse complement strand
GTTGCGGAAAAGTCTCGATCAGCTCACGATATCGGTTTGTTGCCTCATCAAGGTTTCCTTGCTGAAACGATTCTTCTGCCTTGGCCAGTCGCTGCGCTGCCTGCTGTGCCTTCAACTCCATTGTGACCGCGGGCGCAGCTTCCTCTTTTACCGGTACACGGGCACAGCTAACCACAGAGAATAACACTAGAAATAGAACAGCACTCTTAATTGTGGCGTTCGTTATTCGCATCACTGGACCGCCACCTCTCGGCCACCAAGTTACGTTTGTCATTTGTTCCACCGCTCCCAATAATTGGACATAAAAAAGGGTGCCAATTACTTCCTTACGGAAGTATTCATTATTAGCACCCTTTCGCAGAGTTAAGCAAGTCCAGAGTAGCGGTTACTTTTTGTCCTCATCCACCTCCTCGAACTCGGCCTCCACGACTTCTTCGTCGCCGCCGGCTGGTCCTGATCCAGCCTCGCCCGCCTGCTGCTGAGGACCACCTGCGGCACCCGCCTGTGTCGCTTCCTGGTACATGGACTCCGCTAGCTTATGAGAGGCCTTCATCAACTCTTCTGAGCCCTGCTTGATGGCTTCGGCGTCAGTGCCTTCCATTGCTTCTTTCAGACGCTGAATGTGTTCCTCGATATTCTGCTTGGTGGAAGCGTCAACCTTGTCACCCATCTCTGTAAGCGTTTTTTCAGTGTTATATATGAGGGAGTCAGCATTGTTCTTGGCTTCGACCAAGTCCCTTTTCTTTCTGTCCTCCTCGGAATGCATCTCCGCCTCTTTAATAGCCTGCTGGATCTCCTCCTCGCTCAGCCCGCTTGACGCGGTAATCCTGATGGACTGCTCTTTGCCGGTTCCAAGGTCCTTGGCCGAAACGTTTACAATGCCGTTCGCATCAATGTCAAAAGTGACCTCAATCTGTGGGAGTCCCCTCGGTGCTGGAGGAATACCCACTAATTCAAACCGCCCCAAGGTCTTGTTATCGGCTGCCATCTCCCGCTCACCTTGAAGGACGTGAATGGACACCGCTGGCTGATTATCGGCAGCTGTTGAGAAAATCTGACTCTTCCGTGTAGGTATGGTGGTGTTTTTCTCGATAAGCTTCGTAAATACTGCGCCCAAGGTCTCAATACCCAGTGACAGTGGGGTTACGTCCAAAAGCAGTACATCCTTGACGTCCCCTTTGAGCACGCCGGCCTGAATCGCCGCGCCAACTGCCACCACCTCGTCAGGGTTGACCCCTTTGTGAGGTTCTTTGCCAAAGAGCTCCTTCACCTTTTCCTGCACTCGTGGCATGCGCGTCATACCTCCGACCAGGATAACTTCATCCACGTCTGACGCTGACAGACCCGCATCTTTGAGAGCAATCTTCACAGGAGGCAACAACTTGTCAATCAGATCGGCTACGAGAGATTCCAGTTTTGCCCGGGTCAGTTTTACATTCAAATGCTTGGGGCCACTGGCGTCGGCAGTAATGAACGGCAAGTTAACGTCCGTCTCCATGGAGGTTGACAACTCCATTTTTGCCTTTTCCGCTCCTTCCTTCAACCGCTGCAGGGCCATTTTGTCGCTCCGCAAATCGATCCCCTGATCCTTGCGAAACTCATCCGCCAGCCAATCCATGATCCGCTGATCAAAATCCTCGCCGCCCAAGTGTGTGTCACCATTGGTAGCCTTCACCTCAAAAACGCCGTCACCAATCTCGAGGACTGAAATATCATAGGTGCCGCCACCCAGATCAAACACCGCAATCTTCTCGTCCTTCTTCTTATCAAGGCCGTAGGCCAGCGAAGCTGCAGTAGGTTCGTTAATGATTCTCTGGACGTTCAGACCGGCTATGCGCCCGGCATCTTTAGTGGCCTGACGTTGGCTATCATTAAAGTACGCAGGCACCGTAATCACCGCATCATTCACCTTTTCGCCAAGGTAGTCCTCTGCGGTCTGCTTCATCTTCTGCAGCACCATCGCCGAAACCTCTGCCGGACTATATTCCTTGCCGCGAATCTGAATATGGGCGTCACCATTGTCGGCTTTGACAATATGAAATGGACACACGGTCACGTCATGCTGCACTTCGGCGGTGTCGAACTTTCTGCCAATCAACCGTTTGACTGCAAACACGGTGTTTTCTGGGTTGGTAATGGCCTGCCGTTTCGCCACCTGACCTAAAAGCCTTTCTCCGCTGTCCGTGAAAGCGACAATGGATGGGGTCGTGCGGCTCCCTTCGGCATTCGTAAGGACCTTTGCCTCCTTTCCTTCCATCACCGCAACGACTGAGTTTGTGGTCCCCAGATCGATGCCGATAATCTTTCCCATCTCTTTTCCTCCTTTACGTATTTCTTCCCCAAAACTGGTTTCTTGACTTGATGACCTCGACTATGCTCTTTTGATCCTGATATTTGTGCCCGTCTTGTCTGCTCTTTCAGTATCCCCAGTGCTCTGTTCCGGCACACTTTCTGCGCTCTGGTGAGGAGGCTTGGATACCACTACCATTGCTGGCCGGAGCAAACGCTCTTTAAGCATGTAGCCCTTCTGTAATTCCCGTACCACGGTATTTGCCGGGTGCTCTGACGACTCCTCCTGGGACACGGCTTCATGGAAATTCGGATCAAAGGCTTGGTTCATTGCCTCCACAGGTGTGCAGCCGAACTTGCCCAGTGTATCGATGAATCCCCTTAAAGTCATCTGGAGTCCTTCTACAAGGCCTTCCTGATTCGGCCCAGCCTCTGAATGTTCTAGAGCCCGTTCCAGATTGTCTATGACAGGAAGCAGATCACGAACAAATGCCTCGTTGGCGTAGCGTGTCTGATCCTCTTTTTCGCGTTCAATCCGTTTCTTGAAGTTCTCCGCATCCGCCGCCACCCGCAAGGTCTGGTCCAGTGCCTCTCTCAGCTGTACCTCCAACTCGCGGTATTTCTTCAGCAATGTCTCTCTGTGGGCTGTCTCAGGATCAAAATCCTCCTTCTCAACCGCAGTATCGGCTGGTTCAGCTTGCGTTTGATGATGACCGACACCCTTTTTCAAATCTTCCTGATCCAGCTCCCTAGCGCTCTCCTCTCGTTTGGCAGGTTCCTTCTCTTTCCGATCCACCCGCGTTCCTCCCTCAATCCATCCCTACTTCTATTAATAACGATTAGCGCTTAGTCAAGTCCTTTACTCGCCATTCAGACAAAACTCCCTCAGAAAAGGGAGCATGCATCGTTCGAAAAGACTTTACTTGGCGGAACTATTCCTTCTAGTTTTCAAATCCTTATCGGAAACCCCAGAAATGAGCCCTAGGCAAGTACTAACCGTAGAAAATTATCGTCTGAGAAGCTACCCTCCGTTCGCCGGACGGCGTCCTAAAATACGTCCTCGATCATCTCGCTCACCAGCTTTGCCGTGTAGTCCACCAAGGGAATGATTCGAGAATAGTCCATGCGAGTAGGCCCAATCACACCTAGAGTGCCCAGAATCTCATCACCGCTGGTATACGCCGAGGTGATGAGGCTCACACTTTCCATATCTCGCACTTCACTCTCTGAGCCGATAAGAATATTGACCCCTCCCGCCGCCAAGCTCTTGTCCAGCAACCCGATAATCCTACTCTTTTCTTCGAAAGCAGCAAAAATTCGCCTCATCTGTTCCACATCTGTGAACTCGGGATTATCGAGAAGATTAGTCCGTCCATCAATGTACAGCTCACTTTCTTCTATGTTCGTCTGCAGAGCCTTTTGACTCAACTCCAGTGCCTTGGAGACCAACCGATCGAAAAGCACCTTCTCTTTCTTCATCTCCTCCAAAAGTCGCTCTTTCATTTGGAGGAGAGTAAGATCTTGAAGCATGTCATTGAGATAGCGACTGTATTTGTCCAGATCCTCCTGGGAAATGGGCTCCTCTATTCCTAGAATCGTGTTGTGGACAGTTCCTGCCTGGGAAACCAGTATGGTCATAATCACATTGGAACGCATCCGGACGAACTCGATTCGTTTAAATACCGTCTGGGAGAGCCGAGGTGTGAGGACCACACCGGCCTGCTTGGAGAAGGAGGACAGGACCCGAGAGGTTTCTTTGAGCAAACCTTCCATTCGCTCCACACGCCCCCGGTAGGATTGTCTGATTCGTGCCCGGTCAGCTACACTTAATTGTTGGATCTTCAAGATTGAGTCAATATAGACTCTAAGGCCGAGTTCAGTTGGAACCCTGCCTGCCGAAGTGTGCGGCTGATAGAGAAGTCCAAGCTCCTCGAGATCTGCCATTACGTTGCGCACTGTCGCCGGACTGACATTCAAGCCGTAGCGTTTTGCTATGGCCCGAGAACCAGCCGGTACCCCATTCCTGATATACTCGAGGATGACCGCCTCCAGCACCTGCCGGCTTCTCTCTCCTCGGACAAACTCTTCCATGAACTTCCTCTTATTAGCACTCATCCCTATCGAGTGCTAGAAAGTTAGCAACGGCTCCTCTATTTGTCAAGGGCTAAATACCAGTCTCCTCAGACCATTCTGACCCAGGATCCAGTGTCGCAAAAACCATCGGGAACTTTGCACGAGGGTTGAACCAGTATCTGGTCAGGAGTGTTCACTCCAACGGTCCAAACCCATGCCGAGTAAAAACGCGCCAGAGTGCGCGAGATGTGGCTGTGCGCAGGCTCGGGTAGGTTGAAGCGCACTTCACTGTACGTGAGATCCTGCCTGACCCGAGCACAGCCGTCCCACCGAAGGCGGGACTATGGCTGGAGCTTAGCGGTTTTGGCAGGTTTGGCTTTACAACGTTAGCCCGCATATTTCATGAAGTTCCGTTTCGAGACCGTGAAGATGAGTGGGCCATCAATCGCAGCGGTATTGGAAGGCGTGCTCTAGAAGGCTTGGGCGAGAGCAGTCCTCGTCCTACTCAATGCGTGGCAAGGAGGAATGAGTTCCCCAGTAGGCTTTCGACTCCGCGACAAAAAAGACCGACCGGACGGGGCCACATCCGGTCGGTCAAGAGAAAGGAGAAAAAGAGCCGAAAATGCAAGAAGGAAGGGTTGCTTAAACCGCACCATGCTTCCATCGTCTATCATTACCTGCAAATTACTTGCCAATCTTTACCCAGATTTGTCATAGGGTGGGGATGGAATTATTATTTAATTATTTCAACAACATAAACGCCAAGACGATCCGAGGCTTCAGCATTATGTGGGATGTGTTTCCGTGTTTGTTCCAGCAAGCGACTAACTTCTTGAAATTATTGCATAAGCATCACAAACTAATTCGCTGGTGTCCATTAATCAGTCGTTAATCGGTCATTAATCGGTCGCTAATCGGTCAGTCCGGCAGCACGTAACGAACGCTTCTGCCACCGCCAACTCGCTTGATCAAGCCTTGGTCCACCAGTTGCCTCAGTTCGAGCTTCGCCTGTGTTTGCATCACTGAGTTAATTTGCGTGTAGTATCTGTTTGTAATAAAGCCGTTTTTTTTAATAAAATTGATAGCTTTCATCTGACGTTGATTCAGGCCAAGATAGGGCAACAACTCACCGTTCCCCACCACCTCGGAGATGTCGTCTGACCCCGAACCGTTCTTTTCTCCGACTTTCGGATCCCTTTTCTGGAGCAATTCCTCAGGTAAATCTCGGAGGTCGATTTCGTTGCCGTCACAGAGAATTACCGCCCGCTCGACAACGTTTTCCAGCTCCCGAACGTTTCCCACCCAGTCATATTGGTACATGTACCTTAGCGCTTCTTGGCTTACGTCCTTTACCGAGATGGAGTTGGCTTTGGCCACCTTCTCGAGAAAATGGTGAACCAGAAGAGGTATATCGTCCCGCCTTTGTCTGAGCGGAGGAACCTTGATATGGACGACTTTTAGACGATAGTAGAGGTCTTCCCTGAAGCGTCCCGTCTCTACCTCTCTGCGGAGGTCTCGGTTGGATGCTGTGATTAACCTGGCGTCCACTTTCAGCGTCTTGGAGCCTCCAACCCTCTCGAAGGCCATTTCTTGGAGTACTCGGAGCAACTTGACCTGAAGGCTCGGCGACATATCCCCTACTTCGTCCAGAAAGAGACTTCCGCCGTGGGCCAATTCAAATCGTCCCTTTCGCTGCATGATGGCACCGGTGAAAGCACCGCGTTCATGGCCGAAAAGCTCGCTCTCTAACAGTGTCTCCGACAGAGCTGAGCAGTTCACCGAAATGAACGGCTTGTCCCGTCTTTGACTATTGAAGTGGATGGACCTTGCAATCAGTTCCTTGCCAGTCCCCGACTCTCCGGTTATCAGCACCGAGGCTCGAGTTTGCGCAACTTTTTCGATAACCTCGTACACTTGGCGCATGACCTTACTCTTACCGACGATGTTGTCGAATCTGAAGCGCTCCTGCAATTCTTGGCTGAGTAAACGGTTCTGTTGCATCAACCGGTGCATCTCTATGGCTTTTCGGATCGTCAGTTTCAGTTCCTCATTTTTGAAAGGCTTTGTTATGTAGTCGAAGGCGCCCCGCTTCATTGCTTCTACCGCTTTCTCTACTGTCGCGTACGCTGTCATCATGATTACCGGCAACTCGGGCTGCCGGCTCCGCAGCCTCGCGAGGAACTCCATGCCGTCTAGCCCTGGCATCCTCATGTCGGTAATTACCAGATCCAGGTCGTGGGTCTCCGTGAGGCCGAGGGCGTCTTTGGCACTGTCAGTGGTGATCACCTCATAGCCTACATCGGTGAGGAGCGCTTCCAGTACCAGTAGATAGTTCTTTTCATCATCGACTATAAGAATGGTTTCCATCGCTCTTCTTTCTCTGCTCTACGCTGACCGCCACGGACGACTCAACTGCCGGCAGGAGTTACCCGCAAGGAAATGATGATCGCCGTTCCCTCGTTCTCTGAATCTCCTATTTTATCCAGTGGCGGACTCTCGATGTTTACCGTGCCGCCGTGGCTTTCGATTATATTCCGGACTATGGAAAGTCCCAAGCCTGTGCCCGTCCTTCGCGTGGTGAAGAACGGGTCGAAGACCTTTCCAATTGTGTCTTGCGAAATGCCCGAGCCGGTGTCAGTGATGACCACTTCCAGGGTGTCCCCCTGGGAATTTCGGCGCCGCGTGGCAACCTGAATAGTTCCGCCCTCATCCACGGCTTCAAGAGCATTCACAAAAATGTTGAGGAAAGCACGGTAAAGCAGATCTGCGTCCCCCAGAACCGTCCTGCCATTTTCGGCGAAGTGACGTTCTACTTGAATGGAACGTCTCTTCAGTTCGATTTCCAGAAACTTGAGATTACTTTCCAGAATCTGCTCCACTTGACACTCGGCGAAATCCGGTGTGGTAGGACGAGCGAAATCCAGAAAATCCGTGACGATTGAGTTCAGTCGACTCGTCTCCTCCATGATTATCTTGCCAAGCTGCTTTTTTGAATCGCCTTCGTCCGTCTTTTGGTGCAGCAGTTCAGCGGTGGAGCCGATGATACCCAGCGGATTGCGAATCTCGTGACTGATGCCCGCCACCATCTCACCCAACGCTGCCATTCTCTCAGCCAGGTGGAGTTGCTCCTCAAGACGCCTGCGCTCTTCGGTCCGCTTCGCTATGATTCGCTCACCCCTCTTCACTATCAGGCGCAAAACGAAAAACAGCAGGCTCATCACAACCAAGAGGCTGATTATTATGATATTCTGAAAACGGGTAATGGCCGCATAATCTTCGGAAATATCTTGGGTAATTTCGAAGACTCCAAGGATGCGACCGTATTCCCTCGATAACGGTCTTTCTATACGAAGGGGTATATAGGTCTTGAGTTTGCGTTGTTTCGCCACAGCCCCCAGTTCGAAGCCTAGATAGCTCCCCCGAGATACCAGACTCGATGAGGACTGCCCTTGGCGGGCCAAGTTGAAGTCGATTCCGCCGAGGCCAGAGAGACCCACCAAGGAAGGGTCAGTACTGTAGGTAACCAACTCATTCAGGTCATACACATCCACCCTGTCAATGTTGAATCCGTGGATGGTGTTACGAACCACTTTGTCCAAACGTTCGAACTGAACCGAATTACTGAGTTCAATTCGGCCAAACTTGAGAGCGGTGGGTAGCACGAACTGGGTAAAAACCTGATGGTTCAAGTTGCTCGCTACCAGGAGTGCGTACTCTTCACTCTTCCGAAGCAGTTCATTTTTCGCCCGATGGGATATGAAGACAGAGAGCGCCAGAGTTGGTATGAGAATTACCACCAGACTGGTCAAAGAGAAGTATTTGACCAACCGAAAGGGTTTTATGCTTTCTTGAGTTTCGGACCCCATTTCTGTGGGCGTATCGCTTTCTTTTTTCCCGTGTTTCATTGCACACCACTTGTCCGATCAAACCGCCCCAGACGCTTCTCACCGCGTGATTCAGAAAGTCAGACGGACCGCCATTGCCAGACGATCCCTGCCCGGCAGCAGACCGAGTGAGATTCCATAGCGTCCTTTGAGATCCTGACGATACCTCTGCTCCTGCTGTTCATTGGCAGTGCGTGCCGCTTGTACAGCACTGCGAATTCCACCGGTGTACCAACCCAGTTCAAAAAAAATGAGAATTCCACCGAGAGCGGGACTGTCATTTTCAAAGGCCACCACTGCCCCAGCGATGAACGCTGCATTAAGTAGAAATGAAGCAGCAGCTTCACCCGGCCGGCCTGCGTAAAGGTGCCCCAAGCCAGGCAAGATTCCGGCCAGCACACCGGCCAGTGTGGGAGACTTTTTGGCTGTGTCGGGCCGATGTTGCAGAGCTCCAATCAAAGACTTTGCTCGCGAGTATCGATCGCTCTCTTGCCGGATCAAACCCAAGGTGACGAGTGCTTGCTCGTATCCACCGGTGTCGATCTGAAGCCACGCGAGGCGGAAATACAGATCGTCAATCTTCGGGTCTTGCGGATAGTGCTCTATGAAGCGCTGGGCCCAGTAAATCCCTTCTACATATTGTTTCTCTTCCTCCAGAATCGTGATCGCCTCCAGCAAAGCCTGCTGCCCAACTGGGTCCGCCGTCTTGCGATTGTACAAACCAAGAAAATGGTCTCCTGCCTTGGCAAGTTCCCCTCCTTCCCGGTAACATCGACCGATTTGGAGCTCGGCTTCGCCGGCCCTGGAATCGGTCGGGAACAAAAAGAGAAACCGTTGGTATTCACCCAGGGCCCGATAAAAATCCTTCTCCAGATAGAGGTAGCCAGCAAAGTCCCACAACCGATCTGCCCTTTCCCCGGCTATCAGGGACTCGGCTGGAATCGTACAGAACACGATTACCAACCAGCACCAGGAAAACCGGGCTAGTAAGACGGTGCGAACCATTGCTTCATCCGCCTTACTTTGCCGATGGATTCGTCATCTTTGACCGTTTCTTCAAGTGCTTGCTTCATTTTATCAAGGTTGTCCCGCCGACTCACATAATCGCGGTCCAACTGACGGGCCCTGATATAGGCTTTAGCCGCCTCGGCATATTGTTCCTGGCGGAAAAGCGCCACCGCCAGATTGTATTGAGCTTTGCTATAGTCTGGGTTCAGCTCCACTGCTCGGCGAAATTGCTCTTCTGCTTGTTCCGGACGCCCCACGCGAAGATAAAGGATACCAAGGTTATTGTGAGCAGTTGCATATCGCCCATCAAGCTCTATTGCCTTCTGAAAGTGAGACTCGGCCTCCTGCAGATTCCCCGCTCTCATGTGATAGTAGCCCAGCGCATTATGATACGACCCATTTTGGGGGTGTTGCTCCACCAGCTTTTGGTACCGTCCTAGACCTTGCTCCGGCGACAGCTCAGCTCCCGTCGCCAAGCAGGGTCCGGTAACAAGGAAAACCAGCGCCAAGCTAGCACCAATAGCACTTCCATAAGCCATGATTTTACCGTGCCTCACGCCCCTGACCGTGCGGGCCGAAGCATATGGTATTAAGTGGTGGAATCCTCCAATCATGACTTACTCAACCTGTTAGGAGACTTGACCAAGTTTAAGTCTTCAGCATAGTTGGCCTGCAACCCCACCCGTGTCCCCCCTTTAGAGGGCGGCTTTGTTATCCGCCACTTTCTGCTCGGGCACACTCATTAACTCTTTGCCGTGGGTTTTGCACTCTGTGCTTGGCGATGTGTAGTCCCCACCCGTTTTCGCCACTGTTTCAGACGCTCCCCTAAGGTTGCCTCATAGCCCCGATTCGTTGGCTCATAGAAGCGCATATTTTCCAAACTCTCCGGGAGGTAGCTCATCGGAACATGAGCCCCTTGGTAATCGTGCGGGTAACGATATCCACTCCCGTAATTCAACTGGCGCATCAGTTGGGTGGGTGCGTTACGAAGTGACAGGGGAACCGAAAGACTCCCCCTCTCCTCCACCTCTCGTTTTGCTTTGTCGTAGGCCTTGTATAACGCGTTGCTTTTGGGAGCTGTGGCAAGATATACCGCTGCTTCGGCCAAGGCAAGATCTCCTTCCGGTCGGCCCATCAGATGAAAGGCCTCTTTTGCCGCCACTGTCACCACCAGCGCGTTTGGATCGGCAAGGCCTACGTCTTCTGAAGCAAAGCGTACCATTCGTCGAGCGAGGTAGAGGGGGTCCTCTCCAGCGGCAAGCATCCGGGCAAGCCAGTAGAGTGCAGCGTCCGGGTCATTTCCTCGCAAGCTCTTGTGAAGCGCTGAAATCAGATTGTAGTGCTCTTCTCCGTTCTTGTCGTAGATGAGGGCCTTCCTCTGGATGGCATCCACCATGTTCTGTAGATCTACCCTGCGTCGCCCGTCCTGGTCCGGTGCTGTAGTCAGTACCGCCAACTCCAGACCGTTTAGAGCCAAACGAGCGTCTCCCTGCGCCACCCGAACCAGGTATTTCATTCCATCTTCATCAACCGAAGCGTTGAGCTTGCCCAGTCCCCGCTGCCCGTCCATGAGGGCGCTTGCGACAATTTCTTCTACGTCGTCCTCACTCAGTGGTTCCAGCACCACCACGGGTGCCCGCGACAAAAGAGGTGGAATAACCTCGAAGGAGGGATTTTCCGTGGTTGCGCCGATGAACGTGATCGTCCCGCTTTCCACGTGGGGAAGGAGCAGATCCTGCTGCGCTTTGTTGAAGCGATGAATCTCATCCACGAACAGGATGGTAGGCCTACGGTTCAGGCTCCGCTGTTGTTTGGCATCATCCACCGCAGCCCGTACTTCCCTGACCCCGGCCGTAACTGCAGAGAGGTTGATCAAGTGGGATCCAGTATCGCTCGCAATCAGGCGAGCAAGGGTGGTTTTCCCACATCCGGGAGGCCCCCAGAGGATCAAGGATTGCAGCCGGCCGTGCCGGAGCAAGCGTCCCATCAGCTTTTCAGAGTCCATGATTTGCGTCTGCCCCACAAACTCTTCCAAACAACGAGGTCTCATGCGTTCAGCCAAAGGGGCCGTGGCGCCCCAACTGTTTGAGCGGAAAAGATCCTTCTGTTCCACGGCGTCACCTGCAAGGATGAGCAAGCTACTGCTGTCAGCCACGATACATAATGGCGAAAATATCTGCGGATGATCCAACGGAGCGGATTGTCTTCTGGGGAGGCGGGGTTCATTCCCGCCCGACAAGCGCTATCACAATGGTTTCACGGGCGAGCATAAAACCTCTCCCACGTGTAAGGACTCCTCTCTTCCCAAGACTTGCGCGCAAAAACAACATCGCCGCGTATCATTTGATTTCATGATTTCGCTGCAGTCACTTGCCTTTTAGTCTAACCCAGTAACGGCCTCTTGGCGGCGACTATCAGCCGCCAGCTGGTTAGGGTCGGGCCAGATGCTGTGATCAATCTCAAACCTTATCGCTCCCCATAGTGGCTTCTGCTCGCTGTTCCGACCGAAAAGAAATCGCTCGAGGCCGATGGCTTGAACCTGAACGTGTGCTAGTATCGTTAGTAATTTCAAGGTATTTGGCGAAACCTTACCCCAAGCAACCCCGTTTGTCAACGCAGGTACCCCGTCCCTGGTTCTGGAACATTCTGGCCTTCTATGAAACACGGTGATGGGTGTAGGAACTAAAGGCGGGACAAAGACGAAATCGCGACTTGCTTTTCCAAAACTTAAGAGGTCTGTGATCCCACGACCTTCTTATTCTCCCAAGTAAGCCTCCCTGACCTTTGGGTTTTCCAGAAGTGCCTCGGCCTTAGCCTCGAGAACAACTTGTCCGGTCTCGATTACATAGCCATAATCCGCCAACTCCAAAGCAGCCTGGGCATTTTGCTCCACAAGGAGGATAGTAACTCCCTGCTGTCTCCGAATCTCCCGAATGATTCCCATGATGTGCTCCACGATGAGGGGCGCCAGGCCCAAAGATGGCTCGTCCAGGAGAAGTAGTCGCGGAGCACTCATCAAGGCTCTTGCGATGGCAAGCATCTGCTGTTCCCCCCCAGAGAGGGTCCCGCCCACCTGCTTTCGCCGTTCTTCCAAAATGGGAAAAAGCGCGTAGGCTTGCTCCAAAGATGCTGTGACACCGGCCTTGTCGCGCCTGAGGTAGGCTCCCAGGATAAGATTCTCTTCCACGGTAAGTAGAGGGAAGATCCTCCGCCCTTCGGGAACCTGGACTATCCCTTGCCGAACGATCCCGTCCGGTGAAACCCCATGGATGGGCGCTCCACGGAACTCAATTTCGCCTGAAGAGATGCGCTGAATTCCGCTAATGGACATGAGAGTGGTGGATTTACCTGCACCGTTGGCTCCTATTAGACAGCATATGCTGCCCTCCCTGACCTCCAAAGAAACCCCTTTCAAGGCATGAATCTGGCCATAGTAACTGTGGATTTTTCTAAGCCTGAGCATCAGCCACGCCTCTGCCGAGATAGGCCTCGATGACCTTGGGATTCGCTTTGATCTCACTCGGTGTCCCGTAGGCAATGAGTTCCCCATGGTCAAGCACGTAGATAGTATCTGCCAGGTTCATCATCACTTTCATGTCATGCTCGATGATGACAACTGTAACTCCTCTATCTCTGATCTTGCGGATAAGATCCATGAGTTGAGATGATTCCAGCGGATTCATACCCGCGGCGGGCTCATCTAGAAGCAGTAGGCGAGGGTGCGAAGCTAGGGCCCGAGCCAACTCCAGCCTCCGTTGCTCACCGTACGCCAGAGCTCCAGAGAGATCAAATGCCCGACCCTCAAGGCCCACAAAACGCAAATGCTCCAGCGCTTCTTTCTCTGTATTGTCCTCTTCAAGTCGCTGAGAAGGGGTCCGGAATAGGGTGGACCAAACCTGTGCGTGCATCTGCCCGTGGGAACCGATTTTCACGTTATCCAAAACACTTAGACCTAGAAAAAGGCGGATGTTTTGAAATGTTCGGGCCATACCTAATCTATTTATTTCGTCGGGACCTAACCTGAAACCATAAAGCTGACGCACCGAACGCAGCAATAACTGCCAGCTGAGATAAATGCTGAAACAGGCAGCGAGAACGCTCCATGGCAGGGCAAAGTAGGCAAGTGGCAGACCGAACCCCGGCAACAGTCCCAGTGAGAAGGGATGAGTTAGCCACCAGACGGACAGATAGAGATCGCCCAAGAGAAACACGAACATAACTCCCCAAGCCCAAATCTGAAACTGCTTGAGACCCTTTGCCACAAGAATACGTATGCTTAAAACAAAAACAGTAAGGAGAGTCAGCTCAACTTTGAAAAAGGTTTTGGGTAGAAAGAAGGACCAAAATAGGGGAACCCAGAGCAGGCTCAGTACCAGGAATACGACTGTCCATGGCTCAATCAACTCGGCCTTCTTTGTGGAAAGCTCCGGGACAACCGGCTGCTGTTGGAAAAAGACTTGCCCCTCACTGGGGTAGTATAGCCCAGTGAGACAATTAAACAGCGTGGTCTTCCCTGCCCCGTTGGGACCGATGATCCCCACAATCTTGCTGGCTTCCACGTGGAGGCTAACACTGTTTAGGGCAGTCAACCCCCCGAAGTTCTTAGAGAGCTTGCTGACCTTGAGGATAGGCTCCATAGAAGAATCTACTCCTGGCCCCCGGGCAGGGTTAAACGTTGTCGGATTCGTGTAGCCTTGTTCTCTTGCGCCCGCTCAAACGGTATGAGCCCTGCCGGACGCCAACGCATCATCAGCACCAGAATGAGGCCATAGATCAGATAGCGGGCGCTGAACATGCCTTGTGGTAGAATTGCCCGGAGGATTTCAGCTAGGGGGATGAGAACGAGAGCCCCCAGCATTGTTCCTGCAATGCTTCCCATTCCCCCAAAGACAATGAGGCAGAGGATTAGGATCGACTCCCAGAACTTGAACATGTCCGGATGAATGAACTTGAACCACCTGGCGAAGAATGCTCCACCCATGGCACCGATAGATGCGCTGATTGCAAAGGCGATTATCTTGTAGCGAATGAGGTTGATACCGCAGCATTGGGCAGCTATCTCGTCCTCACGTATGGCAAACCACGCCCGTCCAAGGCGCGAGTCCTCCAAACGAGTAACCACTAGAAGTACGATCATGAGAAGAAGGATTACCAGATAGTAGAACTCCCATTCGAGTCTAAGGGGATGACCGAAGATCACCGGAGGTGCAATGCCTGGAAGACCCATCGGTCCCCGGGTAAGCCACAGTTCATTGCGGAGCACCAGGACAACGAGTTCCGAGAAGCCAAACGTAACGATGGCAAAGTAGTCTCCCGTGAGGCGCAAAGTTGGGGCTCCCAGGAGGATGCCCCACAGGGCGCCATTGAGGGCGGCCAGTGGTAGAATTACCCAGAAACTCAGGTCGAAGTGGATGGTTAAGAGCCCCGCAGTGTAGGCCCCGATTCCATAGAATCCCACATAGCCCAGATCCAGAAGACCGGTAAAACCGGGCACAAAGTTCAACCCCAACGCCAGAATCATGTAGAGAAAGGCAGTTGTGACAACTCTGAGAACGTAGTTTGTGGAACTGCCCAAGGGAAGCCAGGGTAAGAGAAGTGCCAGAAGGAGAAGGCCCAATAGTTTCCAACGGAGTGGCATCTTGGCCATTACACTTTCTCTCCCTGGGGTTGTCCGATGAGACCTGAAGGCTTAAAAATAATTACTAGGATCATGACCGCGTAAGAGATGCCGTCTCGATACTCGGACGAGAGATAACCAGCTCCCAGGACCTCGGCGATACCCAGCACGCCCCCTCCGAGCATAGCTCCGGGAACACTCCCGATTCCACCAAGCACGGCTGCGGCAAAGGCCTTGACTCCAGCAATGTACCCCATAGTGGGGAAAATGGCGTTGTAGTAAAGGCCAACCAGAATGCCGGCCATTCCTCCCATTGCAGAGCCGATGGCAAAGGTAAACGAAATGACTCGATTCACGCCGATACCCATGAGGGCCGAAGTGACTTTGTCCTGAGAAACAGCGCGCATAGCCATGCCCACTTTGGTCTTGTGTATGATGAGGTGCAACACGACCATAAAGATGACGGTGACTGACAGGATGAATACTTGAAGCCAGGTCAAGGAGACATCTCCAACACTCAATGCAGGTTGGTAGAAAACTACAGGCAGTAATTCCCGGGGATATGATTTGATCTGACTTCCCCAGATGAGCATCGCCAGATTCTGCAAGAAGATGGACATACCGATGGCCGTTATCAATGCCGCCAGTCGGGGCGCTTCACGCAAAGGGCGGTAGGCAATGAAGTCCAGAACAATACCCAAAACGGCGCATATCAATAACGTCAACACGAAGGCGACAAAGAAAGGAAGACGAAGGATGGTCACCTGAGTGTACGCCAGGAAGGCCCCCAGCATGTAGATCTCGCCGTGAGCGAAGTTTATCAGCTGAATCACGCCATAGACCATGGTGTAACCTACAGCGATGAGAGCGTAGACCCCACCTAACGTGACGCCGTTCACGAGTTGTTGAAGAAATAGACTTGACAAATCCAGAAGATTTTCCACTAAAGGTCCTCTAGCCAGGTGGGCCTTCAGGAGTCAGAATTCAGTCACCGGCAAAAAATCAATGAACATCGGCAATATTACTGCTTAATGGCTTGGATTAGAAGGCCGTTTCGTCATGAATTATTCTCAAAGCCGCTCCGAAGCGCTTTGCCGGGAAACCTATAGCCGTCTTCCTCCGTTGGGGGTCATCACTTAACGAGTTGTTGCGCGAAGGGTAGCGAACTGCTTTATTAGGTCGGCCTGGGGGAACTGCGAGACAAAAAAAATCCGAGCTATCGGTGTCTCACGTCGGCAGCGTGGAATGAAGTCGTCTGGGTCGGCGGATGTCCGATCCAAAAGGCGCTGAACCCGACGACAATTAATGCGAATATGCTCTTTTGTCGAGCAGGTTCCCTTTGGCGGTCCCAGCTTCTTCATCTTCGTATAAGGTAAATTCCGGAAAAATTCCACCTTTGCCGTTGCTATCTTATTGTCCGTTGTGCTTTTTGTGGTTTAGGTCCCGGTGACATACTTTCTCACGAGGTGGGCAAGTTGATGGTGATCGGTTTTCGGCAACGGTCCTTTAATCGTGGAAAGCCCGTCTCTTTGTAACCGAAAAAAGGGCAGGCCAATTGCTGACCTGCCCTTTGACCACCACCGAAGAGAACTATTGGAGCTGTTTCTTAGAACTAACCCACTTGCCGTCCTTGATTTGCTTTACAAAAGCAGCTTTCAGGCAATCACCGTTCTCATCGAAATAGGTCTTTCCGGTAACTCCCACATAGGCATTCTTTTCAGAGTCGATGGAGGCAAGATATTCCCGAATCTTCATTCGGTCCATTCCGACCGCCTTGATCGCGGCCGCTGCCATGCCAACCGCATCGTAGGTGTTGGCAGCGAACCAATTCGGATCCTTGCCGTAAACTCTTTTGTATGACTTGATGAACTTGGCAGCTTGCGGACCCGCCTTATCCGGCAGGAACGGCGTGGTTACAAAAAGGCCCTCCGCGTCAGGGTTCTTCAGCATAAGATCGTCGTCGAGTCCGTCAGCACCGAAAAAGCCCACCTTGAGACCCAGGCTAGCGGCCTGGGAGGCAATCAAGGTTCCCTGGGGAGCATATCCCGGATTGAAAATGGCGTCCGGTCTCATCATCTTGAACTTGGTGAGTTGGGGCTTGAAATCAGTGGTATCGGAGGTATAGGCCTCAGTACCCATGATCTTTATGCCTCGCTTTATTGCCTCTTTCATAAAGGCGCTCATCAGACCCATGGAATAATCATTGACTTCATAGAATATGGCCACTTTCCTGAAACCTCTAATCTCATCAACATATCGAGCCAAAAATGCTCCCTGGAAGTCATCTTTGTAGACATTGCGGAAGTAGAACGGACTCATCTTACCGATGTCCACATTTGTAGAAGCAGGTGAAATGGCGGGTAGATTGGCTGCCCTGTAAATGGGCAGGGCAGCAAGTGTAGCAGAGCTACAAAGGTGGCCCACAACAATAACCACACCTGGATCATTGGCCAGCTTGGTGGCTACCGTGGCCGCCTCTTTTGGATCGCACAGCTCATCCTCCAGAACGACCTTGACCACGTTGCCGTTAATGCCGCCGGCAGCGTTGATTTCAGAAGCTTTCAGGGCGGCCCCATTCTTAACGCCCTCCCCGAATGAAGCAAGCTGCCCGGTAAACGGTGAAGCCACGGGGATTATTATAGTATCCGCCCACGCCACCCCGGTGATCAAACCTAACGCAAGGATAATGCACAACAATCTCTTCATAACTCCCTCCTTCTGAAAAGTCCCCTAGTCTCTTTCCCAAATATCCATCCAATTGGAGCGTCAGTCTTGGCGGAAAATGTATCCTCCCCTTTCGGTCGCTCGAATCTATTTTGCATAACAAAAAGGAAAAGCCAGTGTCAATTCAAAAAATGGAGCAAAGAGTCCAGGTCCATCAAAGATCCCGTTGTGCGAGGGAAAATTTGGCCTTGAGCTACCCCCTGAAGGGGCTTTCAGGGTCTTCCCCTCCTCCGGAATTCCAATGCTCCAAACCCACTGGTAGTCTTTCGGGCAAATCCATTGAACCCTGACCCCTACAACGCGGGATCTTTCGACTCGTCCATCGAAGGTCCAGCTATGCGGGGAGGACTAGGTGTCCTAAATGATAATGAAATCTCTATCCGGGTTACTCGTCACATGTGGAGTCTCCCAATTGATTGGGCGTGAAACCACTATGGATTGACCGTGGTCACGTAGGTAAAGCTGCCGCTTCTTACCTTGTTGATGACCAAACTCTTGACGGTACTGCCACTCTCATCCATACTGATCTGGCCTGAAACCCCGTCGAAATTCTTCGTGTTGGCCAGCGTGGCGCTCAGTTTTGGACCATCTGTGGAACGGGCCCGGCGGATCGCATCCAGGAATAGAAAATAGGCATCCGCACCCAGTGCTCCAAAAGCGTCCAGTTTTCTACCTATTCTCTTGCTGTATTCGGAAGCATATTCCTGTCCGAGCCGGGTGGTAATCCTGTCTGCGTTGAAGTGTCCGGTAAGGTGCACTTCTTCCACTGCTTTCCCGGCAATCTGCACGAGATCCTCCACTTGAGCCCCGTCGGACATCAAAATAGGGACCTTGATTCCGAAGTCGCGGACCTGTTTGGCCAGTAAGGCATTCTCAGCGTAGTAATTGGGGAGGTAAATGATATCGGGGTTCGCAGAAAGAACCTCGGAGAGCTGGTTGGTGAAGTCCTGGTCGCCAGTTTGGATGTAGGATGTGACGAGTACTTTACCCCCCATTTCCACAAAGGCCTTTAGAAAAAGATTTGCCAGTGCCACGCAATATGCTTCCTGGGCTATATCAACGATCAGCGCGGCTCGTCTGGTGTTCATGCCGATTATCGCCTGCCTGGCAGCTACTTGACCCTGAAAGGAGTCGTCGAAACAGACCCGAAATACATATTTCTTGTCCTTGGTCAGATGTGGATTTGTGGCCGAGGGCGATATCATGGGAACCGCAAGTTCCTCAGCGACGACTCCTCCGGCAAGCGCGCTTGCACTGAGGGCTCCACCAATTATACCCACCACTTTTTGTTCTTTGACAAGACGATTCACGGCACTGACTGCCTCGGCCGGATCGCTTCTGGTATCCTCAAGGAAGAGCCTAACCTCTCGTCCCAATACCTTGGTCATCATCTGATGGGCTGTCTTGATGCCATCCCACTCTGTCCGGCCGTAGACAGCCATACCACCCGTCATGGGTAAGAATACGCCGATATTTATCGGCTGCTTGGCCGTTGCCGTGAAAGTCAGGGTGCAGATTAAGGCAATGACCATGGAAACCGTAATAATTCTCATCATTTTTTGATTTTCCCGGGATTGGGCGCGCCCCATGCCCTGAAACATAGTCTCCCGTGCTCGTCGGCACGAAACATCCTTAAACGCTAAGACAACCGGAGGCACCTTGCTTAGCCGTGCCGGCACGCAATGTGTTTACCGATACGTTGAGCGATTGAATGGCTGGAGGCTAAATGTTTTAGGAATGAGACTGTACTTCCCTCACTAAGTTGCATAACGCTAACACAAGGCCAACGGGGGAGTCAATGTATGGTTCTTTCAGGAGTGAGCCCAAAAATCGTATTGTAGAATCGTCTGCCTTCGGGCCAGCAGGGGAAACTCCGGTCGGTTTTATCTGCCTACTGCTTGCGAGCTACCGCTTGCGCGGTCTAGGTGTCGACGCAAGAGATTAGGAGGGCTGAGAAACTCGACCGTGGGTGGGCTGGCTGCGCGGAAACTTCCCCGGCGTACAGTACCTACATATATTGGCCTCCTACTTGTGCCGTCTTCGGTGAAGTAAACAGGCCCACTGAGAGCACCAAACGCTTTCTCCGGCCCTGAAATCGCTTCCAGGGCTTGCAGAGTTCCACTCCGGTCAGCACCGGAGCGCTTTAGAACCTCTAGAACTAAACGCATCGCATCATAGCCACCTGCAGCTATCCAGTCTGGCCGACGCTTGTGGATGTGCTCGAATTTCCTGGCAAACCTGCCCGTCTCCTCGCTGTCCTCTCCGAATAGAACCGGCTGACACATGAGTAGGCCTTCAGCTGCCTGGCCCACCATCTCGTAAAACTCCATAGTTGCGAGTCTATCGGACCCCAGAACCTCCCCTCCCAGCTGCTGTCGGTACTTCTCCAGCAAGAACAGACGGGCAGCTTCTGTATTGGTTGCCAGAAAAATCGCCTCTGGTCTAGCCGCCAGGAGCAGTTGCACCGCCCTAGCGGCATCCACCGCACTAAGGCCAAGAGCCACATTCGCCACCATCTCCAACCCTTGCTCTTCGGCCTCCAAAAGAAAGGCATCTTCGAGTACACGTCCATAGGCGGAACCGTCACTTAGCACTGCAGTTCGGCTGTAGCCGAGCCCTGTCCTGATGTAGGCGGCGAGAAAGGCAGCCTGTTCGCCATCTCCATAGAGGAGGGGAAATAGATTTGACCTTTCGTCTTTCTGCAAATATTCGGCTGAGATAGTGGGGTTCACGATCGCCAGGTTCGCCTCACGATATATAGGAAGAACCGCACCGACCGCCTCAGCACAGAGATAGCCGACAACGGCTCGAACAGAGGCGTCCGCTGCCAGGCGCCTGGCAATCGGAACCGCCCCTTGCGCGCTGCACTGTGACTCCTGCACTACCACTTCCACCTGGAGGCCAGGCTCCTGTTGACGGACTTCCTGTAACGCCATAAGTGCCCCCAGGCGGAGCATGGTACCTTCCTCGCGCAGGAGACCTGTACCAGGCGCCACGACTGCAACACGCGCAGGGCCAGCCAATGGCGTCTCTCGTGGCTGGCTGCCGCAGCAAGGCAAAATGATGAGAATGGCCAGGACGAGCAGCACTCTTACCAATGCTGTGAGATATGGCCTTGGAGATATGAAAAGCCAGCGGAATGTCGACGCGGGGAGGCAAAGACATGGGAACACGAAGATTGAATCCTGACAAACTCCAAATAAAGGAATACCTTTCACGCAGTAACCCTCTGCTGCCTGCTGCTAGGTCCTGTCTCTCCTGCAAGCTTTACTCTATGTTCACTGGGCGATTTCCTGTCGCAGCGACGCCGTGTCCCCGCGTCTCTACGTCAACATTGCTGCGCACCTCCGCGGACGGGTGGTGACTGTCACCGTTTTCTTTGCCTTGTCCGTCCGCTCCTTCTTCGAAAAACCAACCGTAGGGGCGTCAAATTCAGTGAAAAAGCCTCGCGAATTCTATTTGTTAGATAGCGTTCGTATGAAAAGTGAATTGCCCCAGGGTGATTGGCAAACAGTATGAAGGTGGGGGGCTGAATAGCCACCTGGGTACCATAGAAAATTTTTACCCTACCACGGCCATACATCGGTGGCTCATGACGCGAGACCGCCTCGGCGAGGGTTTCATTGAGCCCTGCGGTGGTCACGCGTGTGGAGTATTGGGAGAAGACGTCACTTATAGTGGGCAGTAAACGGGAGACTCTTTTCCCGGTTAGTGCAGATAGCCGGAGTCGGGGCGCATAAGGCATGAATTTCAGCGAATGGCTCAGCGAATCACTGATTTGTTTTATCTTTTTGAGCTCTCCCTCCATCAGGTCCCATTTGTTAATCACCACTACTGCCCCGCGTCTCCGTTCGTGGATGTAGCCGGCGATGCGCACATCCTGAGATGTGATGCCTTCTGCGGCGTCCACAAGCAGCACAGCCACCTGGCAACGATCAATGCTTTTCAACGCTTTCAGGACGCTGAACTTCTCAATTTTCTCCCGCGTCTTGCTGCGTCGGCGGATGCCTGGGGTGTCGATGAGCACGTATGATTTATCTGACAGCGTGAAGCTGACGTCAATGACATCCCTTGTCGTCCCTGGCATATCGCTTACCAAAACACGCTCGGATCCGAGAATGCGGTTTACCAAGGACGACTTGCCCACGTTCGGCCTGCCGATGACTGCCACGCGGATACCTTTCCCCATTTCTTCGTCTACTGTTTCCCGCGGCAGCATCTCCAGGAGGGCATCCATCATATCCCTGATGCCATATCCATGAGCAGCAGAAATGGGGAACAGGTTTTCGACACCAAGTCCATAGAACTCATAGGCGGCGTCCTCTTGCTCCGGGCCGTCAATTTTGTTTACCGCGAAGAGAACGGGCTTATCTGAACGACGTAACAGATCGACAACCGTTGCGTCACCAGAGTGGAGACCCTCTTTGCCGTCGGCGAGAAAAAGAACCACATCTGCCTCGTCTACAGCGATTTGAGCCTGCTGACGTGCCCCCATCTTGATGGGAGTTTCGCCCTCACCTTCCTCGATTCCACCAGTGTCAACCAGGCAAAAGGAGCTTCCAGCCCAGGTAACATGGCTAATCATCCGGTCCCGAGTTATGCCGGGTGTATCATCCACTAACGCCTGACGAGTTCGACAGATCCGATTGAATAGGGTCGATTTGCCCACATTGGGTCGACCCACTATGGCAACCATGGGACTAGCCGTCGTGCCGATCCCGTCGTTTTGTTCTACGGCCATTGGGTTTCTCTCAATCCTAGTTCACTTGAGACCGCCTGCGAGACAGGCGCTAGACCGAGACGGGCAAGAAAAGTCCTGGTTTACGCTTCTCG
>CP070692.1:1096719-1119801 GCA_020353215.1 Deltaproteobacteria bacterium | reverse complement strand
CTCCACCCCGAGATCTCCACGGGCAATCATAATTCCGTCGGCAACGTCAATAATACCTTCCAGATTATCGTTTGCTCTCGAGCGCTCTATCTTGGCGATGATGAATGGACTATGCCCCAAAGCTGCTGCGGCTTTGCGGACAGCCTCAACATCAGACGCCGACTCGACGAAGGATTGGCTTACCGCATCGACTCCCTGCTCCAATGCGAATCTCAAACAATCATGGTCGTGAGCGGTGAAAGCCGTTATGCCTAGATCAATCCCGGGCAAGTTCAGCCCCTTACGCGAGCGCAATTCTCCCCCTACCAAAACTTGACACCGGACATCGTTTTTCTCCACTGCAACCACTTCGATTTCTATGTAGCCGTCGTTTAGAAACAGGGTGTCTCCTGGCTTCACTGCCTGCGGCAAGCGAGCAAAACTCACTGAAACCCTTTGGCTGTCGCCGCTAATGTCCTCTGTGGTCAAGGTAAACTGGTCGCCGGCCGTCAGTTCTATGGGTTCGTGGGCCAATTCTCCGATACGCATTTTTGGACCGGGAAGATCGGCCATGATGGCCACCTGTTTGCCAACCGCGCGACTCGCAGCTCGGATATTTTCGATTATCTTCTTGTGACTTAAAAAGTCACCGTGAGAAAAGTTAAGACGTGCCACGTTCATCCCCGCCCGGATCATTCGTTCCAGAACCTCCGGCGAATCTGACGCGGGCCCGATGGTAGCCACTATCTTTGTCTTGTTTGCCGGTAATGCCATGAGCTCTGCCTCAACCGCCGTTGCTCAGCCATGCAAACTGATACGGCCTCAGTTTGAAGGAATCCGTATTGATCATATCCCCGGTAATCAGGTCTGTCATTCGGGCAAATTCTACCTTGTCGGGCAAAGACGCAACGATTTCCTGCGATGAGACATTGGTCAACGCATATTTGGAACCGCGGGTCGCTCACCGCACTGGTAATTCGGGCGGGAGTAGGTTCGCACGACGACCGGAGCAACAGGCGAAAGTCGGATTTCTTCATGTTCGTGTTGTATCACCAGGCCGTCCCCTTGTCGCAATGAATAGGTCACTGACTCTTTACCGACGTCCACGTGCAAAACCTGACCTCTCACGGTCAAGGGAAACCGCAGCCTCAGAGCCATGTCCGGGAGCCTCGGGTTGAAGGACAGGATCCCATCGTAATCACGCATCCCTCCGAATCCGTACACGCAGACCATCCAAACAGCGCCCGTCGAAGCGATGTGGCAACCGTGACTGACATTTCCTCCGATATCCGCAAGATCCATGAGCAGTGCGTAGCGGGAGTACTCACGCGCCTTCTCCATGTATCCGAGTTCGGCTGCTATGATACTCTGAATTCCCACTGAGAGAGAGGAATCTCCGGTGGTCAATTTATCGTAGTAGTCGAAGTTGCGTTTTTTTTGCTCCAGCGAAAACTCGTCCCCCAGCAGGAACATGGCCAGCACCATATCGGCCTGCTTGATCACCCGGTGGCGGTAGATAACAAGGGGATGGTGGTGGAGGAGCAGCGGGTACTTATCAGCCGGGGTGTTTTCAAAGTCCCATACCTCCTTCTCCAGGAAGCTATCGTCCTGCGGGTTGATCCCCCTGGTCTCGTCGAATGGGATGTACATAAGGTCCGCGGCTCTTTCCCATTCCCCCACCTCGGACAGGTCCAGATCCGTTCTGTCCACCAGTTCTCGCAGACGGGCTGGCTGCTCTTTTGCAAGCCAGTTAACCGTTTCGGCGGCGTACCATAAGTTTTCCCGCGCCATCAGGTTGGTGAACGTGTTGTTGTCTACTACAGTGTTGTATTCATCCGGTCCGGTCACGCCGTGTATGCAGAACTTGCCTCCTTTTCGTTCCGAGTAAAAACCCAGATCACTCCATAGGCGCGCCGTTTCAACCAGCATCTCCGCGCCTTCCCGGTAGAGAAATTCCTTGTCCCCTGTGGCATTGACGTATTTCTTCAGGGCATACATGATGTCCGCATTGATATGATACTGGGCCGTTCCCGCGGCATAGTATGCCGAGGCCTCCTCGCCACTGATTGTCCGCCAGGGAAAGAGTGCCCCTCTCTGGTTTAGCTCCCGGGCGCGCTGTCTGGCCTTGTCCAGCATGCTGTAGCGGAATTTCAGCAGATTTCTGGCTATTCGCGGCGCCGTGTAAATCAAGAACGGTAACACGTAGATCTCGGTGTCCCAGAAGTAATGACCTTCGTAGCCATTTCCGGTGAGCCCCTTTACGGGAACCCCCGCTCCTTCCGCTCTGCCGGACGCTTGCAGGAGCTGGAAAAGATTCCAGCGGACAACCTGCTGTACCTCTTCTATACGTCGGGGCGTTTTATCGGGGTCGGCCTCAATCTGGATGTCACTCCGGCGCCAGAAATCCTCCAGATACTGCTGCTGACCTGCCAAGATTCTTTCGAACCCATGGGTCGCGGCCCGATCCAGAGTCCGCTCCGCTCTCTCACATAGCTCTTCCGGCGGGGCGCTCCTCGAGGTGTGGTAGGTCATATACTTCGTGAGCTGCACCGGTTTACCTGGTTGGGCATCAATCGAAAAAACGACTTTGCCCCCATCGTCCGAGCTTTTGCTTTTGTAAGAGAAGGAACAGTCCGTCTCAATCGCGTGCTCGATGCCACACCCGAGAGTCATCCTGCTATTGCTCGTTTGATAGCCAGCAACAACCCGTAGGTCTTTGTTGTAACTTAATTTGGGGAGAAGAACACGATGGGCGAACCCCTTCGCCCGCCGAGGGTCAACACCGCTCCTCTTCTCGTCCCGGATATTCACCAGTTCCGAAGAGATGACCACCGGCGCCTCCCCATTTTCCACCGTAACCTGGTACAAAATCGCGGCCAGGTGCCGGTGCTGGAAAGAGACCAGCCGGCGTGATTTTATGGAAACACGCTTTCCCGCAGGTGTTTCCCACAGCACCTCGCGGTCCATGGTTCCTGCTTTCATATCGAGCACTCGCTCGAATTCTATCAGGTTCGCCGTTGGCAGGTACAGTGGTTCGTCGTCCACGTACAGTCTGATGATCTTGCTTTCCGGCACACTCACCATTGTCTGTCCGATCCTGGCAAACCCGTAGGCTTCCTCCCCATACACAATGGGCCAGGTCTCGTGGAATCCGTTTATGAAGGTGCCCCGCTCATAAACAGGAGTCCCCTCATCAGCGTTACCGCGCATTCCCAAATACCCGTTGGCCGTGGAGAAGATCGTTTCCATTTGCTCGAGGAATCGAGGGTAGAACCTCTTTTCGATCAGCTTCCACTCATCGGCCGGGTAGACATAATCAGGAGGTTTCAAACGTTCACGATGGAGCATGGTTATTCACCTCGCACAGAAATTCCTAAAGCAGTTCTCCTGGATCGGCCACCACGAGGTGGGCCCCGTTGTCCCTGAGGGCCTCCGCATCCCCCTTGCGGTCGACACCCACCACCAAGCCGAAGCCGCCGTCGCGCCCTGCCTGCACCCCGGAAATGGCATCCTCCACAACCACAGCCCGCTGGTACTCGATGCCGAGCAGTTCCGCAGCCTTGAGAAAGGTGTCGGGGGCCGGCTTGCCTGGCAGGCTCAGACGCTCCGCCACCGCACCGTCGACTCTGACGTCAAATAGGTCCTCGATGCCGGCTGCCTGCAGCACTTGTTTGCAGTTCTTGCTCGCCGAAACTACTGCTGTTTTGATTCCGTGAGCACGAAGATGTCTGACCAGAGCGATGCTCCCTTCGTACACCTCGACCCCTTCAGACTCAATGATCTCCTTGACCATTTGGTCCTTGAAATTACCCAAACCGCATATGGTTTCATAGTTGGGGGGCTCGTTGGGATCTCCATAGGGCAGCTGAATGTCCCGGGATTCGAGGAAGCTGCGGACGCCATCGTAGCGCAGTTTGCCATCCACGTACTCCTTGTAGTCCGTGGAAATATCAAAGGGATGAAACGGCTCTTTGTTCGCTGCGGCTCGCCTTTGCAAGAACTCGTCGAACATCTTTTTCCAGCTGGCCGCATGAACTTTGGCGGTGGCAGTAAGGACGCCGTCCAGATCGAAAAGCACAGCATCAAATTTGTCCCTGGTGATAGAATTGAACTGCTGCATGAGTGTGCCTCCCGACACGGGATTTTGGAGTAGATCCCCTTGAAATGGTAAGGTTTCAGGAACCAGAATCCAGTGGGTGTATGCGGCTGAGGGCATAAGGCCTAACGGATTGCCAGTCTACCCTTATGAGCGCCGGTTAGTTCTTCCATACGGGTACCGTTGGAATCTCGAATCAGACCATCTCCCTCGGCTGACCCGTTGACGTGAGCACGTAGTCCCACAATCTTCCGTTGGGATCGATTTTCTTTCGAGTAGACACGGCTGCCGTTATCGGCACGTGGGTAAATTCTTTGTTCCAGTTGCCCAGCACCATGTTCGTGCGTCCGGCCATGCCTGCGTGCACGGCGTTGTGACCCAAGCGCAGACAAAACGCCGAGTCCTGTGGATTTGCAGGCATACTGCGAATGGTGTAGCTGGGGTCTATGTACTTCAGGGTCATCTCCCCGCCCTTTTTCTTGAAGTAGTCCGTGATCTGGTCCTTGAGAAAGATGCCGATGTCCCCAAAGCGGATGTTTCCGGAAGCGTCCCGTTCTTGCGTTCGTTCTATCAGGTCCTGGCCGGCTCCCTCCCCCACCACCACCACCGCATGGCCTCTGTCCGTCAACCTTTTTCTCAGCGCCTCCAGAAAAGCCTCTGTAGTAAAGCGCACCTCAGGCACCAGGCAGAAATTGACATCGTTCGTGGCGAGGGTGGCATATGCTGCGATGAAGCCTGACTCCCGGCCCATCAGTTTCACCAGGCCGATGCCATTCCGCGCTCCCACAGCCTCGGAGTGCGCCGAGTAGATGGCGGTTCTGGTCTCTGAAACCGCGGTCGCAAAGCCGAAGGACAAGTCCACGCAGGAGATGTCGTTGTCGATGGTTTTCGGGATACCGATGACCGCTATTTTCAAGTTTCGCCGCCCGATCTCCTCGCTGATGGCCTGCGCGCCACGCAGGGTACCGTCTCCTCCGATGGTGAACAGAATGCCCACGTTCATGCGCTCCAGGGTATCCACCATCTCAGAGACATCCTGAGGTCCGCGGGACGAGCCCAGAATCGTCCCTCCCTTCTGGTGGATATCTTCGACAGCCGCAGGATTCAGTTCCATGGGCACGTGACCATGCCTGTGCGTGAGTCCCTCGTAGCCGAAACGGAAGCCGAACACTGTCCGAACTCTGTATTGGTAATGGAGCCCCAGAACGATGGCACGGATCACATCGTTCAGGCCGGGGCAGAGCCCACCGCAGGTTACGATCCCGCACTTGAGCTTCGACGGATCAAAGTAGATCTTCTCCCTCGGCCCGGCCATTTCAAAGCGTGGAGGCTTTTTGCCACTCTCCAGGATCTTCTCAATCTGTCTCAAGTCCGAGTGATAGAGAACACTCTCATCATCGTCCACAAACTGTACGCCGGACATTGGCGACGGTATGCGGCACTCACCCAGCCGGTCTACGGTAAAGTCCAGATCACTTTCTTGCATCCTGTGCCTCCCACGCGTTGGTTAGGTCTAGATTGAGTGGCTCTTGTTTGCAGCCGGCAACTGGAAGGGAACTAACCTAGCTTCTAGTTGCGGATGAGAGCCGACTGCTTGAATCATTCAAGTGCCGCCAGACCGGGCAGCGTTTTCCCCTCGAGAAACTCCAGACTTGCCCCACCACCGGTGGAAATATGGGAGAAATCTCCGGCCCGTCCGGACCGTTTCACTGCTGCCACCGAGTCACCGCCCCCCACAACCGTGAGCGCCTGACTTTCCGCGAGCGCATTGGCGATTGCCATGGTCCCGGCGTCAAACGGCTTTTTCTCAAATAGCCCCATCGGCCCATTCCAGAAGATCGTCCTGGCCTTGGCGATCTCGTTTTCAAAAGCGCTGACCGTTTCAGGGCCAATGTCCAGGCCGATCTTCCCGGAAGGAATGTCACCCCGGACAATAGTTGCCGGACTCCCCTCCTCTGGTTTATCCGCCACCACGTGATCAGTGGGTAAGTGAAAAGACACGCCCCTTTCTTTGGCATCGTGCAGGAGATCAGTCGCCAGGGAAACCTGGTCCTCTTCCACCAGGGAACCTCCAGTCTGCAGACCCTGGGCCCGCAGCAAGGTGTACGCCATGGCGCCGCCCACGAGCAGTGCATCCACCAATTGTAGCAAGTTGCGAATAATTGGGATTTTGTCGGATACCTTGGCGCCGCCGAGTATCGCCACCAGAGGCCTCTCCGGACTGGCCAACACCCTCCCCAGGTACTCCACCTCCCGTTGTAGCAGGAAGCCTGCTCCGCGTTCGGCAAGAAAATGCGCCATTCTCTCCGTTGATGCGTTTGCTCGATGCGCGGTGCCAAAGGCATCGTTTACATAGACATCTGCAAGCCGGGCCAGGGTTTGGGCAAAATCGTCGTCATTCTTGGTTTCCTCGGCGTGAAACCGGAGATTTTCCAGAAGCACCACCTCACCCGGTTGCAGGGCCTCGACTATGGTCTCGACTTCAGAACCTATGCAATCGGGCGCCATTTTGACCGGCCTTGCAAGGAGTTTTGCCAGAACCCCACTCACGGGCTCTAGACTTAGGCCGGGAATTCTCTCTCCCTTTGGGCGGCCGAGATGTGAAGCCAACATCACCCTCGCACCCTGGTCCAGCGCATATCGGATTGTTGGCAGTGCAGCTTCGATTCGAGTGGAATCCGCCACTCGTCCCTCATCCAGAGGCACGTTGAAATCAACCCGGATGAAAACTCGTTTATTCTGAAGATCGAGCTGGTCGATTACTTTGAAGCGCTGAGTCATTGTGGCAAGCTCCTTATATTAGAGAATGTACGTCTCAGTCCAGCGGACTGCGGGGTATTTATGGATTTCCTGTCCCTCCTTCTTGTTCCAAACCGGCTTTTGGCTTTCAGTTTTCCGCATCCCAAAAGTTACCTAAACATCAAACAGCGTAGTACCAGTTCCTCTCAGGTCTTGCACGGCCTGTTTAACTCTTGCCGCCATTGCTCCTTCCGCCATCTTCATATAAACACGGGGATCGTACGTCTTTTTGTTACCAACCTCCCCGTCTACTTTGATCACACCATCATAGTTCTTCAACATATGGTCAGCGATGGGACGGGTAAAGGCGTACTGGGTGTCAGTGTCGATGTTCATCTTCACCACGCCGTAGTCAAGAGTCTCGTGAATCTCCTCAAGGGAAGATCCAGACCCTCCATGGAATACGAGATAGAAACGGGCATCTTTGCCGTAGGCCTTTTCCACTGCTTCTTGGCCGTTTTTCAAAATGGTTGGCTCAAGCTTCACATGGCCGGGCTTGTAGACGCCGTGAACGTTCCCAAATGTGGCTGCGAACAAGTAGCGCGCGCCCTCGACCGCATTCAGCCGACGAGCCACCTCGAGCATGTCTTCACTGGTGGTATAGAGCTTTTCAGCAGGGGCACCTTCCCCGCTCACCCCATCTTCTTCTCCCCCTACCACACCGGCTTCAACTTCGAGAATGAGCTGATTCCGGTGGCACCGCTCGAGCAGTGAAACGGCAATGTCGAGATTTTCATCCAGCGGCAGAGCGCTGCCATCAAACATATGGCTGTTGAACAGGTTAGTTTGACCTGCTGCCCGCCGCTTTTCGGTCTCCTCAATCAAGGGGATCATGAAGTCATCGAGAACATGCGCCTGGCAGTGATCTGTGTGTAAGGCCACGTAGATGTCATACCGCTCTGCAGCACGGTGCACGTGCTCGGCAATGGAGATGGCGCCCAGTGCCATATCCTTAACCGAGGTACCAGAGGCGAAGGCAGCGCCGCCCGTCGAGACCTGGATAATGCCGTCGCTTCGGCTTTCAGCAAGGCCTTTCAGCACCGCATTTGCCGTGGCGAGTGAGGTAACATTGATCGCCGGATAGGCGAAGTGATTTTCCTGAGCTCTGTCGAGCATCTTACAGTAGGTTTCATAATTCGCAACTGGCATAACTAATAGTACTCCCTTGTTACTTCGTTGAACCTAGAAAACACTTCTTTCTACGGACCGGAATCCAACCTGGTCGGCAGGACCCTTTAGCGGCCCACTGTCTCGGTGGTGTCAATGGGCGCCTCGGAAACAACGATTACTTCTTCCCCTTCAATTGATCCGCCACCGCCTGAGCGGCCCGTTTCACCGCTTCAGGATCGCCCAGGTAGTAGCTGCGAATCGACTTCAAATCGTCCTCAAGTTCGTAAACCAACGGAATGCCAGTGGGGATGTTGAGGCCTACGATCTCCTCGTCCGAGACTTGGTCCAGGTATTTGACCAGCGCCCGCAGACTGTTTCCATGGGCAGCGATGAGCACCCTTTCACCGGCTCGCACCGCCGGTGCAATGGTGTCATGCCAGTAAGGTAAGAAACGTTCCACTGTATCTTTCAAGCACTCTGTTAAAGGACGTTCTTCATCTTTCAGGTCAGCATAACGCGGATCTTTGCCTGGATACCGCGGATCATCCGCAGTAAGCGCAGGCGGTCGTATGTCATAGCTCCGCCGCCAGAGCTTGACCTGATCCATGCCGTGCTTCTCAACCGTCTCCGCCTTATTGAGCCCCTGGAGCGCCCCATAGTGGCGCTCGTTCAGGCGCCAGCTTCGGTACACGGGTATCCACATCAGGTCCATCTCTTCGAGCACGATCCAGAGGGTTTTTATCGCCCGTGCCAGTACCGAGGTGTAGGCGACGTCGAACACGTACCCCTCCTGCTTGAGAACGCGACCGGACTCTATGGCCTCGTTGGTGCCTTTCTCGTTCAGGGGCACATCGGTCCAGCCTGTAAAACGGTTCTCTCTGTTCCATGTGCTCTCACCATGGCGGAGTAAAACGAGTTTTTTCATGTTAGTTTCTCCTTCTTTTCGAAGCAGGAGGTCGTGATCGCGAAGACCACCCCCAGTTTCCCCCGTTCTGGCGGTTTGGAATACTGGAGGGATGAGTACTTCAAATGGTAGATTGCAGATGGATCGCCTACCTGAGAAGCCCAGGTTACCGTTCCAACCCTGTCTAATCTGACATCCAAGATCTTCAATCTTCCCTACTCCGGTCTCCCGACCTAAAACCTTACCGGCCTGACGAAAGCGTCCTTGCCTGCATACTGGGCCGCCCTGCCCAAATCCTCCTCTATGCGCAGGAGTTGATTGTACTTCTCAACCCGCTCGCCCCTGGCAGGAGCGCCGGTCTTCAGGTGTCCGGTATCCAGGGCTACGGTCATATCAGCGATAAAGCTGTCCACCGTTTCGCCACTGCGATGGGACACACACGCACCCCAGCCTGACCGTTGACACAACCTCACCGCTTCAATGGTCTCAGTCAGGGTGCCGATCTGATTCAGCTTAATCAGTACAGCATTGGCACTATTTTCGCGAATGCCCCTGGCAATGTACTCAACGTTGGTCACAAACAGGTCGTCACCCACCAACTGAACCGTGTCACCCAAACGACTGGTCAGCACCGCCCAGCCGTCCCAATCATCTTCTGCCAGACCGTCTTCCAGTGAGATGATTGGATAGACTTCGGCCAACTTTGCGTAGTAATCCACCATCTCCTCAGCGGAGCAGGTGCGGTTTTCCGTGCGCAAGTTGTAGCGACCGTTTTCGAAAAACTCACTGGCCGCCGGATCCAGGGCAATACCCACGTCAGGGCCCGACTTGAGACCAGCCTTCTCAATGCCTTTGACGATAAGTTCAAGGGGCTCTTCGTTGGAGGATACCCTGGGCGCAAAGCCCCCCTCGTCACCAATTCCCACGCTATGACCTCCATCCATGAGCACCGAGCGCAGAGCCTGATAAATCTCGCTGGCCCATCGCATCGCTTCCCGGAAGTTTCCCGCACCGTAGGGGGCGATCATGAATTCCTGGAAATCAGACCCCTGCCAGCGGGCATGAGCTCCGCCGTTCATGATATTCAGCATAGGTACGGGCAGCCGTACCGCGTCCGGGCCGCCGAGATACCGATAGAGCGGCAGATCAGCTGCTGTTGCTGCCGCCCGCGCCACAGCCAGGGAAACGCCCAAGATGGCGTTTGCCCCTAATTTACCTTTATTAGGGGTTCCGTCCAGATCAATTAAGGTTCTGTCGACGATCACCTGGTCACGGGCGTCAAAACCTTTCACAGTATCGTTGATTACCCTGTTGACGTTTTCAACCGCCTTGAGCACTCCCTTACCACGATAGCGTTGGCCATCGCCATCACGCAGTTCCACGGCCTCGCGGGCACCGGTGGAAGCTCCAGAGGGCACCGCCGCCCTGGTTGTCACCCCACCGGCAAGATCGACCTCCACTTCCACGGTTGGATTCCCACGACTGTCCAGAATTTCCCGAGCCTTGATGTTTATGATCTCTGTCTTCATCTGTCCAGACATTGCTCACCGTCCTTTCTTAAGAAATCAGATCAATGAAACCATCAACAGCCTCGCATCACTGTATTACTACAGAAATACCTTGTGGCCAAATCCCAAATCCGGATATCGAAATAGTCCTGCGGACTCCCGGCAAGCGGGTTCTCAGTTTCTCCTCTGAAGTCCCCACCTTTCGGGCGGAGCTAAATCCCGCCCCTACGCTATGTTCTGCAGCCCCAAGGTGTCTCAGGGATGGGGCTTATCCCCACCAGCACAATCTCAATAGCCAATCAAGTAAACTATTTTCCGCCGAAACCGATTCTGAGATCATCTTACAATATACTTAATACATTGAAATTACAGCAGTTTATCTCGATAAAAACGCCCACTGACCAACCGTGAGACCTCAGCCAAAATTTGACTGTCAAGCCACCGCTATGGCCGTATGCCTCTCCGGCCGAGTTTAGTACCCGAGTTCCCCCGCTGCTTCCTTCAGGATCTCACCGCTTCTTTTGAGGGCGGCCATTTCTTCGTCGGAGAGCGATGGCGGAAGTGTAGCCAGGACACCCTTAGCACCTACCACCCGTGGCAAGGAGAAGCTCACTCCTTCGACTCCCTTGATCTCGAAGGTTGGTATGGACACCGTGAGCACAGCCCGCTCGTCGTCACGGATGGCTCGAGCAATCCTGGCCAACCCGGCGCCGATCCCGTAGTAAGTGGCCCCTTTCCCCTCAATTATCGTATACGCTGCATACCTTACTCCACCATCTATACGCGATTTCACTTCTTGGGTGATGCCACGGCCACTGTCCTCGGCGAAGTTCAACAGAGGTACCCCTCCGACCTTGGCACTGGACCAGGCCAGTACTTCAGAGTCCCCGTGCTCGCCCAACACGTACGCGTGAACCGAATGAGGAGACACCGCAAGATGTTCGCCCAAAAGAGAGCGGTAACGAGCTGTGTCCAGGATCGTTCCGGATCCGATCACCCTCCCAGGAGCAAGGCCCGAGAATCCCGCCACGACCTGGGTCATTACGTCCACCGGGTTGGAGGCAATGAGGAGCACAGCTTCAGGAGCAGCTTGAAGAACCTGAGGGACAACCTGCTGAAAGACCTTGGCGTTGCGCTCCAGTAGCTGCAGTCTGGTCTCCCCTGGCTTCTGCCCCACTCCGCAGGCGAGTACTACCAGTTCAGCCCCGTCGAGGTCCGGGTAGCTCCCCCCACGGATTCTGACTGGCTTTGCAAAAGGGGTCGCATGGAGAATGTCCTCGGCCTGTGCCCTGGCCAACGCTTCGTTAATATCTACCAGAATAATGTTGGTTGCCGCACCTTCCAGTACCATGGCATATGCGGCAGTACTGCCCACGAATCCACTTCCTACGATTCCAACCTTCATAGCTGTAACCGCCTTTATCTGATCTGTTCGTTCGCCAGTAAACCAGACGGTTCCTCTGGATGTGTGAAGGACACTAGAGTTGGGGGCAAATCATACCCCGACTCTATTTCGCGCTTGATTCGCTGTAATAGTTGGGTTTATCCCCCCCAAGACCTGTTTTGTCGCGGGCCCCCACACGATAAAATCTCTGAATTCGTTAACGCTAACCGCCATTCCCCCTTCCGAATTCCCCTTGAAACGAGGGTTTCCCACCATCTCATGCATGGGTTCCAGTCAACCTTCGAAGATGGGCAGAATTGATCGAGCCATCGCCTTTCCCACTAGAGCTTCCCCGCCGTCAAATTCGCCAGATCTGCGGTTCGGACGCTGTATCCCCATTCGTTGTCGTACCACGCCACAACTTTGATGAAGTCTCCTTCGGCACCCAGTACGGATGTGAACTGGAGGTCCACCGAGGAGGAGTGCGGATCGCCCTTGTAGTCCACTGAAACCAACGGCTCATCCACAGCTGCTAGAATACCCTTCAACCGACCTTCGGCCGCGACGCAAAACGACTGTCGCAGGCTGTCTGTGGTGGTGGTAACCTCCACCTGAGCGGGTTATTATCCGGTAAACAACTCCACGGGATTCGCGTTGATTAAACAATACTAACCCAGAGTAGAGAACCTGTGATCCTCACACTTGACACGATCACAGAAGACCGACCCAAAAATCACGAGCGATGATAAACGAAGGAAATGGGTAAATGATTAGTTTGAACTTAATAACTATTCTTTCTCTCTGAAGTCAAGCCTGTGCTTCATCTTTGTTTGTTACTGGTTGACGACGATGGGTCAGATTGAAAAGCGTGTATAGTTAAATCTATGGGTTTGCAGCGGAAGGCAAACGGTCCGAAAAGGTGCAAAATGGGATTGGGATGCAGAAATGGTGTAGCGACACTGGGACGTCCATAATTAAGTAAATAACTGACAAGCTGCGCGTGATTCAGTTACTTATTTAAGAGCGTCCCGATCTACCAATACATGTTCAAGCTTGAGTTCCCTACGTTCCCGGTTGGTCTTTGTAAGGAGGAACCGGTTTTTCTCTTATGATCCGGATCCGGGTTATGGCCTTGGCAAACAAATCCTCCACTCGGAAGCGAAAACCTTCCCACTCCACCTCTTCGTCTTTCTCCGGCAGATGACCCAAGAGAGTCAACACCAGTCCGGCGATGGTCTGGTACCCGTCTTCAGGCAGGTCCCACCCCAGCAGTTTATTGAGATGTCTTATGGAAAGGCTGCCATGGACCAGAAATGATCCGTCGCGCTGGGGTTGGATACGCCGCAGGAACCTATCATGTTCGTCTTGGATCTCGCCGACGATCTCTTCAAGGATATTTTCAAGGGTTACGATACCGGTAACCTCACCATATTCATCCACAACAAAAACGAGATGAACTTCGGTCTTCTGGAAATCCATCAGTTGCTGGCGCACTGACTTTCCTTCAGGCACGTAGCTTGCCTGGCGCATAATCCTTCTAAGGGAGAACTCACTCGGCGGGCCTGACCACTTGAGAAGATCCCTAATGTGCATGAAGCCCAGGACTTCGCTTTTCTCCTCTTGGTAAATTGGATATCGGGAAAACTCGGTCTGTTTAACTCCCGAGAGAACCTCCTCGTACGATGCTTCCACTTCAAAAGCAACCACGTCTCGCATGGGCAGTATTACTGATTCCACCTGAATGCGATCGAGGGCCAATACTGCCTGGATCATGTCCTCGTCCCGCTTCTTCAAAACTCCTTCCTCAGCCACGACCCGAATCATGGCTGCGATCTCCTCAATGCTCGAGATTGATTCACCGCCACCCTTTTCCAGGTGCAAGAGAGCTATGAGCTTGTTACTGACTCCTGAAAGTAAGCGCACCACAGGATAGAAAACCTGGATAAGCGCATAGATCGGCCGGACAACACGGGTAGCAACCTGCTCGGGATAGTAAGCGGCAATGGTCTTGGGAGTTATCTCGGCAAAAACCAAAATGAGCAGTGTCATGATTAGGGTAGCCCAGATGACTCCTTTCTCACCTGCCAGGTCGATGGCAAGGCTGGTGGCGAGGGCGGATCCGGCCACATTGACCAGGTTGTTTCCCAGCAGGATCGTGCCGATGAACTTCTCCGGTTCGCTGAGGATTGTTTCTACCAACCGCGCTCCCTTTTTCTTCCTGGCCAGATGACGAATCCGCCAGCGATCCACCGCCATTAGTGCGGTTTCTGACCCAGAAAAAAAGGCAGAGGAGGCAATAAGAAATCCCAGTCCCAGCAGAACAAATGGCCAGGTAGTAATACTCATAACATCTCCCCTTCTTTACACGAGTGGAACTTGCCGACAGCCGTAACCACATAAACAATCCGCGCCCTGAGAACGCGGCGTTTATTGACTTCCGAAATAGTCAAATCCGCCAATCTCTGACCGTCCCCCAAACGACCTGGCTTCATTTATCGAGTCACGGTTGCTCCTGTTTTTGCTGTTTGCTATTATACAGGATTTGAGGGCTGGAGTGCTGTAAACAGTTTTCCTTCACCTCAGGAGCCTCTGCTGTGCAAAGAGAAAATTGGCCTTCTTCCACCCAGCAGGGGCTTTCTTATGTGAGGAGGTGCATTGAAAATGACGCAAGACGAAGAAAAGATACTTAAAGTGACCAAGGAGATCGTGGTGAAGTTCATTGAAATCGGCCGGGTGTCCCCCACTCAATTTGAGTCCGTTTTCCAGAACGTGTTTCAAGCCGTCAGATCTAACATCAGTGTCGATGAGTCGGACTAGGTGCCCCTGCAAACAAAAGAGCGGCCACAGCTCTTTGAAAAGCCGCGGCCGCTCTTTTGATCCAAGACTTCATTGTTAAGCAAAGTTCGACTACTGCCGCTAAGCGGCTTGCAGGGCGCTCTCCATATGGCTGAAGATGTCTTGTACGTTCTTGATCTTCTCGGCTTCTTCGTCGGGAATCTCAAGGTTGAACTCTTCTTCCAGTGCCATAACTAGCTCGACAACGTCTAGAGAATCGGCGCCCAAGTCGTCCACTACACTGGCCTCCGGAGTGATGTCTCCTCGGTCGATTCCCAACTGATTGGAGATAATCTCCAGGATTCTTTCTTTCATTTCAGCTGCATTCATACGTTTTTCCTCCGCTGGATTCTTTGCTACCAAAGTGCTATTCGCCGATGCGACGTTCGTAAGCACCTGTTTTCGACCCCAGCCGCTACCGACTGCTTTCGAGAAGGTGCGGTCCAAACAAAGTAAGACCTCAAGGTTCTACCCGCCTTTATCATCCCTCCTTTCGTTTTCATATTGCTCGGGGCATCTCTGTCTCGAATCCTCACTCTTCCCCGTTCTATCCATATGAAGAGTATTGCAGCAGTCACTTGGCTCTGCGGGCCAGGTACTGCAGGTTCCCAAGCGGTTTGCCGGTCGCTAGTTCTGAAGACTCAGCGTTGACAAAGCCATAGAAAACAGTCTCAAGTACGGTTGGTAACTCATTAACGAGCGAATATTCGCCATCACTGGCCAACCATTTTTGCATTACTCCATCAACAAAACCCATTACTCCGTAAAAAACAGTGTGGAAGTCCATTTGCTTCAGACGACCGTCTTTGGCCGCCTGGTAAATCTTTCTCTTGAGCAGCGGTACCTTTTTGAGGATGTTGCCGATATAGAGCGCCTTGACTTCTGCGCCAAAATCACTTTGTTCCTGAATTAGCACCTTGTAAAGGTCTCGATTGCGATCGAAGAACGAAAAATAGACTCTCAGGTAGGCCTCAATGATCTCAAGCACGTTTGCCTGGGGATCGACAACACCGCTGACTTCTCGCTCCAATTCCGCCACCTTTGAGCGGATCAACTCAGCAAACAGACCTTTCTTGCTTTGGAAATGCCGGTATACCGTTCCCTTGCCTAACCCGGCACACTCGGCAATCTCGTCAACGGTGGCCCCATGGAAACCCTTGACGGAGAATACCTCTAGAGCGCCGGCCAGAATTTTTTCGTAGGTCTGGGTGGTCTGCGGTCTACCCTGCTCCCGCTGTCCAATTTGTTTAAAGACCTGCCGGACAAGCAATTGTTCACTGAAATCCTTGCGGTCACAACCTCGGCTCTGCGCTTCCCGAATGACTTCTTTCATCCATAGGTTGACTACAAACTCTGCTTCCTGGTCAGCTGAAGCAATCTGAGCGATACCCTCGTCAAAGATCGAGGCCAGCGTGTCGCTACTTCTGCCGTCGTTGCCAGTCTCATGTGCAAGAACGCTCCGCCAAAAGGCACGCCAGGCTTTAGGGTCGGCAATGGTTCCCTGAAAGAGCAAACGCCGCAGCGCCGACCGCTGTTGCTGATCCAGTTGAGTCTCAACTCGTGTAAGCTCCGGCATGAATTTCACCATAAGTTAAGTAGTGACGGACCAGTCCGTCATTATCTTGATTTTTTGCTAAGTGTCAAGTCCTTTTTTACTAATTCGAGACAGCTCCATGTCCCTTCAGCTATAATATTCAGCTAGTTACAGCAACAAATCATCCGCAGTTCTGTCGATTTGGAGCATTAGCGAACAGGGGATCTCGGAAAGTATGATGCGGAAAGGGAAGCCGAACAATACGTCTCGAGGGTTTTGAGTTTACCCAGACGGAAGTGCTTCGGTAACTCTTGTAACCATGTAGATGGGGGGAGATCCTCCGTAAAGATGCTGGTAGGCACGTCTGATGACCTCTAGTGTTTCGCGACTGAGCCGGTAGGGAGCAGTGGCCTCCATCGGGACCAGAGCACAGGAGAGCGCGTCGCTGCTGGCTCGCATCTTGCCTGAAGTTATCTGACAGAGAAAGTCGATGAGCACGTAGTGATACTTGACCTGTCCGGCCTCATCCAAGAATATTCTGTCGAGGACGGCAACGAGTTTTTCAACCTCGATACCAAGACCAATCTCCTCGAAAACTTCGCGAATGATCGCTGCTTCTAAGGTCTCGCCCAGCTCCACCCCGCCTCCGGGCAAAGACCACGCGCCGTAAGCCGGTGCGCGACCTCGCCGCGCGAGTACAACTTGGTTGTCCTTGAAGATAACCGCGCCCACCCCTACTATTGGCCGTTTTGGGTAGTGTCTTTGCATTTAGCGATCTCCAAGAGGAGTAAGCAGTAAGCGGTGAGCCTAGAAACCTTTCTGAGACCCAAGTTTCCGGTTCCGGGCGACACCCACCAAGTCATGTCCGGTGCTCGCCCCGACGCCGTGTCCCTTTCGCGAGCAATGCCGTCCAGTTCTTAGCGGCCTCCTGCAACTAACCTGCCGGAGGGTTAGGGTCGACAGCCACGGCACGGGCTATACCCCAGATACAGAGGTTGGTGCCGATCACCGAACCGGACTCGGTTGCGTGGTGCCGTCTTGAGACCGAATGGGCAGTCAGGTCGGTGGAATACCCAACTGTTCTGGTTGCCGAGGTAGTTGTTTTCAGGATCTACAGCCGCCAGGGACCAAATGCCCCGTTTCTCACACAGGGCCTGACGCTGGAGTTCCAATAGCCGTTTCCAGTAACGCAGCTTGGACTGTCGCCGCAACAAATGTGCATATCCGGACCTGACCAATTCCCCGTTGACAAACGTTCCATCTTCAAGAAAGACATAAGCCAACACACGGCCATACTGGTCGCGTTGATTGTCCGCCGATTCGATGTTTACCCAGCGGCCCAGCACCAGGTTCCGGTTAAACACCTTTGCTTCATCACCGTAAGGTTCGCTGGGCAGGCCGTCGTGGCCGATTTCAGGCGCGTTGATTCCAACGTAGCGAACTCGCTCACCGTCTGCCAGGACAATGGTGTCGCCGTCGCTCACCCAGCGCACCCTAGCACGCTTGGCAGAGGCCTTTAGGAGGGGAGGGCGCGATTGGAATATGAACAGGCCGATGACTGAAACCGCGGCCAAACAGACGATAATGGGAATACGAATATGCCAGGTCTTCTTGGACACGGACGGGAACAAATTACTCTGTCTCCTAGAAATGCCTTATTCACGTAGACAACACGTCGGGCCTTCAGCGTTGACCCGCCACGCTCTAAGATTGGCACCGATAACCGCAGCGGCGATCCACTTCGGCCATCATGGTGTTCAGCCGTTCTTCCACCAGCCGCCGGTAGTGCTCCAACTCCTCGCCTTTCGCGTCAGCGGGAACATGGATGGGTTCACCCACGTCTACGCACACTTTGCTGAATGGAAGTGGGAGTACAGTCTTGTCCCAACTGTGTCTCAAGGTAATGGTGCGGCTCGCTGACCACATAACGGGAACGAGGGGTGCGCCAGAGAGTTTGGCCAGGATGATCATACCCTTCTTGGCCACGCAGGCGGGTCCCCGAGGGCCGTCCAGAACCGTCGCGCATGCCTTGCCTCCGCTTTTCAGATGGCGCACCATTCGCTCAAGCGCATATCGGCCGCCCCGGCTGGAGGAGCCGCGAACCGGAATAGCTCCGTGCCCGGCAGTGTACTGGGCGAGCATCTCGCCATCCTTGCTCTGACTGATCATGATCATGGGGCGAAATCTGCCGAAATAGTAGAGGAAGAAAATTGCGGCGCGATGCCAGGTGCCTCCGACAACCGGCACGTCCAAGCGGACGTACTTCTCGAAAAGCTCTTCGTTGAGCACTTCCACTTTGCAGCTGCCGAACCACACGCGAGTTATTGGCACAACCAGCCGCCGAATAAGCCGGGCCATAAAGGTCTCATGGGCGAAATCACGGATTCGAAACGGTTTTCGAATTGGTTGGACCTTATCTCTGTTTTTCTCCATTGGGTCATACTCAATGCGTGAACTCAACTTCGATGAAACACCTTCCGTGGTAGAGCATCATATCGCCCAGAAGGTAACAGAGCCACCCACCGGAGTCAAATGTCAAGGCAAAGCCTGTCTGTCCAATATTGCGCAGAGGCCGCCGCGTTCCTCCGGAGTAAATCCCAGCGCTTCTGTCCAGACATCTTCGCTCTCCATACACAGGTAGATGCAGAGGTCCTCGCATCCTTTTTTCAAGAGCTCATTGAGGTGTCGGTACATTTCCACTCGCAGGTCGCGAAAGTAGCGCATCTTGCCGTCCAGACCCGGGACAAACTCTTCGTGGAGTATGGTGCTCTCCGGATGCCGTTGCTGAATGATTGGCTTGAGCGCTGGCATAAATCTGAGGGTGCCAAGGCTGATCCAAGCGATACCGCGAGGATCCACGGTAGAAAACAACCGACTTACCACCTCAGTGTAGTTTTGTTGCCAGTTGGGATGAACCAAGAGTGGATCAAAGTGAAAGGCAATACGGTAACCCCATTCTTGGCATCGACGGGCTGCCTCCAGTCGATCGTCCAAACTAGTCGCTGCGGCCTCCTCACTTGCGATCACCCCGTCAGGATTGAGGGACCAAGCTACAACAGTGTGTCCCCGGTGATTCAATGTTTCGAGTGATTCAACTTGCGTGGTTTTGGTCTTCAATTCGAGGATCGCATTGGCTTCCCCGGCAAAGAATGGAACCAGGTCCGCGCTCAGGTGAGTTAGCGGATCCAAGAGCAGGCTGTCTGTGAATTCTCCCGTGCCAAATCGATGGACTCGGTTCCTAAAACTCCCAAGATGATCTCTCAGCTGTTGCCACATGTCCTCCAGATTGGCAAAGAGTCTCAAGTTAGGGCTGGGAAAATAGGATTGCAGGATGCAATAGGTGCAGCCGAGGGAGCATTTGATGCCCAAATTAAGGATCTGATAGCCGCAGCAAATGTAGGAGCGAGTTCCGGGACAGGGCTTGATAAAACGACCTCGAAACTTCACAATCTCCAGAACCTGCTCGTCCCGCGGCCCTTTCGTTTCTTTGACCCGACCCACCCAAATCACCGGTGTATGAGGCAAGACAGCCAGAACACGCTGAACCAAGGAAGTTTCGGCAACCGCTTCTTCGATGACAAGCTTTTCAGGACGAAATCTCATTTGCTTTTGAGCAGTCTCCGGAACGCAGGCTGGCCGGTCAGTCGGGCAACCTGTCTCAGCCGCACCGTCAACTCGTCAGGCTGGTGGAAGGTAAATTCCAGGCGCCACCGGGACCCCTCAAAATGAGGTGGTGGTTCGAGCCGTAAGCCAGGAGGTAGGCCGACTTGTCGAATTTCTTCTAAAAATCTTTGTTTTCGAGCCGTGAGTCGGGGACTTCTTCTGGCCTGCAAACATATGCGGATGTCTTGAGCCCGCTGCCGCAGAGGCCTCTTGTTCTCCTGGCGCAACTCTCTGATTTCTTTGTCATTTATCACATCTCTCGGCGCGACTCCGTCTCGCCTGGAGATGTCCATGATCGTCTCCAGCAGTTCCTCCTGAACGCTGACACTGAAAGGGAGCTGTTCAAAAAGCTTTAGGAACGCGAGACGATCCTTCCCCCGGAGAGGCCTGAGGGCGAAGGCGATACGTTCATGCAGGCTTCCACCGGCAACAGCATCGACAATGGGGGAGTCCAATTCCTGCAATCCCTCATAGCGCTGCAAGAGCGTGACACTGGGCTCGAGATCCAGAAGCGGCATGACGTCTTCAATTAGTTGCGGCCGGTCCACATATTCTGCCATTTTGGTGAGTACCAGGGATTTCTCCACTGGGTTTAGCACCCTTTGAGCCACGTTGTCATAGATGGCCATGCGCAGACAGGTAAGATGAGACACGGAAGTGGAAAACACTTGACAGGGAACTGGTTCAATACCCAGCTTTCGGCAGACTGTTAGCCGACGGCTGCCGCAGACGATTCGTAGGAGGCCGTCCTCTCTTTGCTGCAGCAGGGGCCACTGCAGCAAGCCAACGGCATCAATTGCATGGAGGAGTTTCTCAGGATGGGGACCGTAGGTGATGAGACAGGTGGTATCGCTCCAGTCCACCTCTTCAAACTGGACCGAACGGAAGTCGGTTTCGGGCATGGCCCCGCTCCTAAACGGTGCTGAGGCGTGCCAAAGCCTCCATGTAGCGGGCCCTTGTGTTGCTTACTACCTTTTCCGGCAATGCTGGTGCGGGCGGGGTGCGGTTCCAACCGCTCCGGTCCAGATAGTCACGGAGGTACTGCTTGTCGAAGCTCTCCTGACTGCCACCTGGCTGATACCGATCTGCCGGCCAGAATCTGGACGAATCCGGAGTCAGGACCTCATCGATGAGGGTAAGCTTGCCGTCCACCAAGCCGAATTCGAACTTGGTGTCAGCGATGAGAATTCCGCACCGAGACGCGATGGTCACCCCTTTTTTGTAAAGGGCCAGGCTGAGTTCTCGCAACTGTTCCGCTAGCTCCCTTCCCACCCGATCACAGAGAGCGGCGAAGTCGATGTTTTCGTCATGAGTTCCTTTTTCGGCTTTGGTGGATGGGGTGAAGATAGGCCGTTCCAGTGGCGCCGACTCCACCAGACCCTTCGGGAGATCTATGCCGCACACTGAACCCCGCTCAAGGTAGTCCTTCCAGCCGGAGCCACTCAGATACCCACGTACAATGCACTCCACCGGCAGCGGTTCAGCCTTCTTCACCAGCATGCTCCGATGCGACAGTTCCCCAACGTAGGGTTGACACTGCTCGGGAAAGCTGGCAACGTCAGTGGCCACGAGGTGGTTGTCCACCACCCCCCCCAGGACACCAAACCAGAAGGTGGAGATCTGGGTTAGAATCCTGCCCTTCTCCGGAATGGGTGTGGGCATGACCACATCGTAAGCAGAGATGCGGTCCGTGGCCACAATGAGCAACTGTTTTCCCAGATTATAGATGTCCCTGACTTTTCCCCGGTTCAGCAGAGTAAGATCGGGAAAGTCGGTCTCAAATAGCGGAGATTGCGTCATGCTATCGTTACCCTGTTCTCCTCGGCCCGTTGCAGCCCCCACCGGGTGTTACTTTGAGAGGTCTTAACCGATGACCGCCAGCACATCTCCTTTCTGAACCGAATCGCCATTCTTAAAGGGAATAGAAAGCACGGTTCCAGCCGCGGATGCGGTGATGGAGTTCTCCATCTTCATGGCTTCCAGGATGAGAACCACGTCTCCTTCGTCCACCGTGTCGCCCTCCTTGACCTCGTACCGGATAATCATCCCCGGCATGGGCGCATCGATTGGCGTGCCCGCCTCCGGAGCTGGCTTGGCCGCAGGGGCAGGTGGCGCAGCCGCTGCTGGTGGTGCTGGCGCAGGAGCTGGCGGAACGGGGGCTGGAGCGGCACGGGGTATCATAGGTGCGGCCGCTGTCACCACAGGCGCACCCCCCACCTCGTCCACTTCAACCTCGAAATATTCCCCATCCACAAACACATTGAAGGTGCGAAGTGCGGGCCCCTTGTCCGGCGCTGGCTTCTCCACTTTTTCCACCAGCTTGCCGGCTTTTGCCAGGGCAACCAACCGTTCCTCTTCAGCCACCTGTTCCAAGGTAGTGGGCTTCACCTCACTAGGGACCTCTTCCACGCCGTATTTCCACTTCAAGAAACGAACCCCCGTGGTGGGATAAAGGGCCACAATCAGCAAATCGTCTATGTCTTTGGCCAAGTCTCCTGCGACGGCCCTGGCCTGATCCAGCTCTGGCTCCAACACATCCGCCGGCCTGGTCGTGATGGGACTCTCTCCACGACTGTAACCTACAAGCGCTTTCTTCCTGACCTCGGGATCTACAGGAGTCGGTGTCTCGCCGTACAACCCGTAGCAGAGATCTTTCACCTGAGCGGTGATCATCTTGTAACGCTCATCGGGGGTGTCGAAGAGCACGTTGTTCACCGTCTGGATCCCCACAATCTGACTGGTTGGCGTGACCAAGGGGACCTGACCCAATTCCTCCCGTACCCGCGGCAGCTCTGCAAAGACTTCGTCGATGCGATCCAGGGCATCCATCTCCCGCAGTTGGTTGACCAGATTGGACAGCATTCCACCGGGCGTCTGGTGCAAGAGCACGTTGATGTCTATGACCGATAGCTTGGTGTCGTCCAGAAGATGTCTGTACTTGGGAGAAACTTTCTCCATGTGCTCGCTGAGCCTCGCTAGCTGCTTGATATCAAAACCGGTATCTCTACTGGTCCCCTTCAGGGCCGTCACCAGTGGCTCCAGTGCCGGATGCGAGGTGCGATAAGCCCAGGGTGATAGACAGGTGTCTACGATATCCACGCCGGCCTCAATGGCCTTCAGCAAGGCCATACAAGCCTGGCCCGAGGTGAAATGGCTGTGAAGATGAATGGGAACTTTCACGGTCTCTTTGAGAGCTTTGACCAGCATGTAAGCATCATACGGCGAGATGAGACCTGCCATATCTTTGATACATACGGTGTCGGCGCCCAT
>CP070692.1:1073369-1096619 GCA_020353215.1 Deltaproteobacteria bacterium | reverse complement strand
GGTTCCCAGTTTCACGGTCTCGCGACGCCAATTCATGACATATGAGGGCTAGTCTTTCTCCAGGGCCAGCTCTATCAGCCGGTCCAAGAGTTCTGAAAAGCTCATGCCTGCAGCGGCGGCGGCCTGAGGATACAGGCTGGTGGCGGTCATGCCGGGTATGGTATTGGTTTCCAGTACATAGATTTCATCATCACCGACGATCATATCAGTGCGGCTGTAGCCCCTGCATCGCAAGGCTTGATGGGCTCGCACCGCATAATCTTGAGCTTTCCCGGTAAGCTCTTGACTCAGACGGGCTGGACAGATCTCTTCGGTGGCACCAGGTTTGTACTTGGCCTCATAGGTGAAAAAATCATATTGATCGCCGGGCAGGATCTCCACCAGAGGCAAAGGTTCAGGGTTGAGATTTCCCAGTACAGCACCGGTGATTTCGGTGCCGGCGATGAACTTTTCCACCAAGACAAGTCGGTCGTATTCACCTGCAAGTTCAAGTGCCGGTAGGAGTTGGCTGGCCTCACCGACTATACTTAGACCGATGCTGGAGCCCTCGTGCTCAGGCTTGACTACGACCGGGAAGCCTAAGGTCTCCTCAATGTTAGCCTGGGCATCAGGATCGGCATGATCCAAGACCAGATAGGGGGATACCGGCAACCCAGCCTGCTCATAGAGCTTCTTCGATTGGATTTTGTTGATACCTAGTGCGCTGCCCAGGACGCCACTGCCGTGGTAAGGGATGTCGAGGAGTTCCAGAAGCCCCTGGATGGTACCATCCTCCCCATAGCGGCCGTGAAGAATGATGACCGCCACGTCTAGCTCTGCCGCTTCGTCCATTAGTTTGCCGAGGTCGTCTCTGGGATCGTAACGTCGAACGTGATACTTTTCCTTGTCCAAGGCCTGATAGACCTGGTCACCACTTTTCAACGATACTTCGCGTTCGGCGGAGCGCCCGCCGCTGAGCAGTGCCACCGTGAGTTTCGACATGGTTGCTCTCCTGTGCTAGCTGGGCGGTTGGTGAAACGAGATGGTTGCTCATTGTTCCAGCAAGACATCAGCGGAATGGTCCCCCGACCGCCCGGTTTTCATTTCTGTTAATATCTCGTCGACGAAGATGGTGGAATGAAATCTCTTAAGTATATTGGCAAAATCTGATTCTTAATTCAACGTTCATCTTTTGGATTGCTGATAAAAATACCGGAAGAAAGAAAAAGGAGAAAACACGAGAAATGAGAAGATCTCTAGTGTGGATAACGGAAGGCGTGACGAAAATGGAGATGTAAGCCTTTGAATTTCAGTGGTATTATAAGAAAGCTCGGAAAAATTCCTTTTGTCGCACCTTTATCTTCGCGTATGCAATCAAGCTTCGGAAATCTGGGTGAAATTTGATTGTTAACAACTGAGACCCATTTAGACCAAAATTACCGTATACGGAGTTTGACATTGCCGGTGGGATGAATTAATACCAGCCCCATGTGGTAACAGTTCTCCCTGATTCAACGAGATCAGGGGATGATTGTGGGTTCCCTGCCGCTCCGATAAGGAGTCCGAAAGAAGGAGTTTCATATCCCAGAAGGAGATTCTGCGAGAGCCGAAACTTAGCCTTGGTTTCCCGCTTCAAGGGAAACCTACCGGGCGGCACCTCAGAAACGAACAAAGTCACACATATTACCCCGATCTTACCATGTTCCGCGCACGTGCGTCTTCAGGATTTAGGCCTCTACCAGCTCCGGGATCACGAAGTCGAATTTTCAGGTGCATAACGATTGGGGATTTACGGACCCGCCGCGATTATCGGAAGGGTGTTTTTCATGGAAGAAGCCTGGAAAGACGTAAAAGAGGATCTGCAAAGTCGGATTTCCAGCAGTTGCTATAAGATGTGGATCGATCCTTTGGAGCTGGTAGGTTCACAGCACGAGGAAGTTTCTTTAGCCTGCCCCAATCGATTCTTTCTCAACTGGGTGAGAGAGCACTATCTCACCGAGATAAAGAAGAGCTGGAAACGACGCAATGGATCTCCACTGCAGGTTAGTCTCAAGTTGGCAACCAGACCGCGCAGGTCTCCGCAGAACGAGGAGGCTGTACGCCAGTTGCAGCTACCGCTGCCTCGGCGTGCTAACGGGCACTCGCACCGCCTCAACGGGCGATTTACCTTCGATCAATTCGTGGTGGGCATGGGCAACAGCTTCGCCTTTTCCGCCTCCTATGCGGTGGCTAGTGGTGAGCGTAGCCTCAGTCACTCTCTCTACTTGCTGGGGGATACAGGATTAGGGAAGAGTCACCTATCTCACGCCATAGGTAACCACATTCTTTCTCACAAGCCCAATGCCCGGGTGCACTACCTGACGACTGAGGAGTTTACCAATGAAATGATCGTCTCCATCAAGCAACAAAGAATGGAGGCATTCAAAGATAAGTATCGCCGCAAATGCGATGTTCTTCTCCTGGAGGAGGTACAATTCCTTAGTGGCAAGGAGAAGACGCAAGCGGAACTGGCATTTACCCTCGATGCTCTTAATCGGGATGGCAAACGAGTGGTGTTTACCGGAACCCACTTCCCCAAGGACATCCCGAAATTGAAAAGCAAGCTACAGTCACGATTGACCGCAGGAGTTGTCATTCACATTGAACCTCCCGACTTTCAAACGCGACTCAAGATCCTTGAAAAGAAAGCCTCCAATGAAGCGGTGCGACTCCCGAAAGATGTGCTGGAGCTGTTGGCCACCCATATCACCAGGGACGTGCGCCTACTAGAAAGCAGTGTCATCGGTATAGCCGCTAAGTCTTCTCTGCTGGCCAAGCAAGTAGATCTCAGACTCGCTCATGAGGTGCTCGAGTCGGTCTGCGACAGCCGTAAGACCATCACCATAGAACGAATCCAGCAGCTTATCTGTCAGTACTTCAAAATCTCGTTGGAAGCCCTGAAATCAAATTCACGCAAGAAAGGGATCGTCTATCCGCGAAACCTCGCCATGTATTTTTCCCGGAAATACACCGAAGAGACCTTGGAGGCTATTGGCAAGGCATTCAACCGGTCTCATGCCACTGTTATTCATGCGGTTGAGAACATTTCCCAGCAAATTCAGCACAAAAGTGGAGTTCGGAACCAGGTGGAATTCTTGAATCAGCAACTGGAGGACTCTGCCGCTATTGCCTCCACTGTCTTGACCACAAATCGATAAACTGGTCCATCCCTGTGCCGCACAGTTGTTTTTGCTGTCCTCACCGAGTAAAATAACTTCACTCTAATTTTTATTATTAACATCGAAGACCTGGCCCTTCCCCGCATAGCGGGATCTTCCATGGGCCGGGATTCTTTATTGTTCTCGTACACGTTCTGCGTGACCGGTAACTCGTGATCTGGTTTCCCAAGCAGGGGTCCTTATGCTGGTCAGAGAGACCATTCGTAAACTTTCGGCAATTGTCGGTCGGGAACGCTGCCGAACCGATCGCGAAGATCTCATCTGCTATGGTTATGACGCCACCGATCTCCACTACAGTCCCGAGGCGGTGGTCTTCGCCGAGGACGTCAAGGAGATTGCTGCTATTGTCAGGCTCGCAAATGAAACCCCCTTCTACCTGATTCCCCGGGGTGCAGGAAGTGGTATGTCCGGTGGGTCGCTGCCGGTGCGAGGGGGTGTTGTGGTGGCTCTGAGTCAAATGAATGGGATTCTATCCATTGATACTGAGAATCTGGTGGCGGTGGTGGAGCCGGGGGTGGTGACCGGTCACTTGCAGGCGGAGGTGGCGAATCTGGGCCTGTTCTATCCGCCTGACCCTGCCAGCCTGGGTTTCTGTACCATCGGAGGCAATGTGGCGGAATGTGCTGGTGGCGCTAGAGCCTTGAAGTATGGGGTCACCAAGGATTACGTCTTAGGGTTAGAAGCGGTGTTGGGAACCGGTGAATTGGTGCGCACGGGAGTTCAGACGGCAAAGGGCGTGGTTGGCTACGATCTTACCAAACTGTTGGTGGGTTCGGAGGGCACTCTGGCCATCATCACCAAGGTGGTCCTGAAGCTGCTGCCGCAACCGGAGAGTCGTCGAACCCTGATGGCAGTATTTGAACAACTCGGTGAAGCGATCACTGCGGTAACCAGGATTATCGGCTCAGGACTGCTCCCCTGCGCCTTGGAATTCATGGATCAACGTTCCATCCGCTGCGTGGAGGACTACTTGAATATTGGCCTGCCCAGGGGGGCAGGCGGACTGTTGCTCATTGAAGTTGACGGAGTAACCGAAGGGGTAACACGCCATGCAGAGGAAATCCGCGAGCTCTGTCTTCGGGAGCGGGCTCAGCGGGTGGACACGGCAGGGAGTGAGGCGGAGGCGGATGAACTGTGGCAGGCGCGTCGAGCCGTATCGCCGGCACTTTTCAGGCTCAATCCCGACAAGGTAAGCGAAGATATCACAGTGCCCCGCAACCGCATCCCTGACATTGTTGCCACCCTGGAGGAAATTGGCCAGCGGCAAAGACTCGGCATCCTCTGCTTTGGCCATGCGGGTGACGGAAACATTCACGTGAACATCATGATCGACCGGTCCGATTCGGATGAGGTGGCCCGCACGAAACAGGCAGTCAAGGAGATCTTTGAGGCAACTCTGGAGTTGGGCGGCACTCTTTCCGGTGAGCACGGCATTGGAATCACCAAGACTCCATACCTGGGTATGGAGATCGATGAGATTGGCCTGGATGCCATGCGCCGAATCAAGACAGCCCTTGATCCCAAAGGCATCCTCAACCCAGGAAAGATCTTTCTGGACTCAAATGAAAGGGCAGCAGTTATGGGCAAGCTCTGGAAAACGCGTCGTTAGGAAAATGCGGCGACGCGAGGATAGGGCGATCGGGTTAATTGTTCGCGGGAACAAACGTGGTGAGGCAAGCCGAGATCATAGATCAACTGGAACGCTGCAGCAGGTGCGGTAGCTGTATGTCCGTTTGCCCGACTTATCGGGAGACGGGTGAAGAAGGGATGGTGGCCAGAGGCAAGCTGACTCTGATCGAAGCTTTCCAGGGAGAAGAGTTGCCGCTGTCGAGAAAATTTCGAAAACTCGTAGAGACCTGCCTTCTCTGTGGTGCTTGCGCCCGCCATTGCGCCAACGGCGTGCGGCCGGACAATCTAATCCAGTGGCAACGGAGCCAGCTCAGGGAACGTGGTCCGACATCCTGGACGGCGCGGCTGGCCACCAACACCCTGGAAGCGGCCGGTCAATGGCCTCGTTTGATGGGACCCGCTGCTTCTTTGGCCCAGGCGCTCATCTGCAAGAAGATCCCGGCTGAAAGTGGCCTCCATTTGCGATTTCCTCTAGCAGTGTTGAGTCAGCGCCGCTATGTCCCTCGATTGAGTCACTCTCCCTTCCTGACCAAGGTCTCTGACCGAGCCCTCGGCCACGGTCCCAAGGTGGGGCTATTCGTGGGCTGCGTGGGTAACTACCTATTCCCCCAGATCAGCGAGGCCATCCTTGAGTTACTGGGACGCTGCGGTTACCAGGTAATTGTCCCCGGCGACCAGCGCTGCTGCGGCATGCCGGCGTGGGCTTCTGGCGATGTGGAAACAGCTACGGCTCTGGCCGAGCACAACAGTCGTGTTTTCCTAGAATCTGGCTGCCAGTGGGTGGTGAGCGGTTGCGGTACCTGTTCCACGCAACTCCGCACCCGCATCCCCGAGCTTCTCGGTGGTGCGGCTCCCGGGGCCGCGCGCTTTTTCTTACAACAATCGGTGGATCTTGTGGCATTCATTGTCGGGCAGCTCTCGCCTGTTGTGCTACGCCGAGCGCTGAAATCCCCCGGGAAAGTAACAGTCGGCTACCACGATCCATGCCATCTACTCCATCACCAGTCCATTTTCGAGGAACCTCGCCGGTTACTCTCTCTGTTACCTGGCGTCTCGGTGGCGGATCCGTCGGATACTCACCAGTGCTGCGGCCACGGCGGCCTCTTCAATATCAGGAATTATCGGCTTTCCTCCCAGATAGGTCTGAGGAGCATATCGCGCTTCGACAAGTCTGGATCGGACGTGTTGGCAACCGCATGCATGGGTTGTCTCATGCAACTCCAAGAGTCCAACTGGCGTCACAATGCGGGACTCACCGTTTGTCATCTGGTTGAAGTGGTGACGGGGAGAGTAGCAACATGATGCCTGTTGCATTCCTGGACAACTCCGGTTGGCGCCCCGCTTCTTGAAGACCGCTAGCCAGAGAAAAGGCAACGTGTGCATGGCTGGTCGGCAAGAAGATTGACTCCAGCCGGAGGAAACGGGTCGGCTTCTCTGGACCCGGCCAATAATGGGCAAACTGCTTTGCGGTTTCCTGGAGTTGGAGTCGCAGCTCTTGGCAATGGTCTTCCTTTACGGGTTCTGACCCGAGACCCTTCATCGCAGCGACAACAGACTGCCACCAGGTATTCAAGTCCCCATCTCGGCTCAAAGACTGTCTAAATTCCAAAACATCTTCAAGCGAAAGTGACTGTGGGTCGGGCAAGATGGCCAGGAGGCATCGCGGAGGCTTCAATAAGGTCGGATCGTCTGTGGCAGAGGACAGTTTAAGGGGTAGACGCTCAGATATTTCCCCTAAGACTTCAACACTAGTGGTCACGGGTAGAAAAGGATCTGAACTGTCCTGGCTGGAGCAAACACGGGTCCAAGCCTTGAGACGCTGGTAGGGATACTGCGTACGAGGGGGATCAGATTCCAACTGCGGCACCGATTCCAAACCGAACCTTTCCCATTCTTCATCGGTACCGATTCCCACCATCTCATGGAACTCGGCTTCCACGCCACTGACGCGGGCAAGTTCCAGGTCCAGTTCGACATGCTCACGGTCGAACTCATGAGCCAACAGCAAGAAGACCGCATCACTTATCCGCTGGATTTCGTCGGGAGCGAGGGGCGGCTGAGTCTGCCGCAGATGCGCGACAAGCCCAGTACGAGAGCGTTCCAGATCCTCCTGGAGCGCCAAGCTTTGAAGCAACTGAACCAGGCCGCTACCCTGGTGGACCCTGCCTAGTTGACGATAGGCACGGTGTGCCTGGCCAATGGAACGAAGAAGAGAGGAGGTGGCGAGAGGGCAGAAGACGTCCACCAATTGGGAGGAACTGACGGCAGCAGGAAGTCCCGGATCAAACTCAGGGATTACCTGAAGCAGTCGAACGTTTTCGAAATAAAGGATCAGCCGTTTTAAATCGCTGGCTTCGAGAAAAGTGTAAGGGAAGTAGGTGACCCTCAACGAAGTAGTCTGTGTTCGCATGATTTTCCTCTCATTCTCCAATAAAAAGATCAGCGGCTGGCTTAGGGGTCAATCCCCTTTTGTAGGCGAGGTTTAACAAACGGCTGACGGCATGGCTTCCTTCTTCGCCCAGATCCATGGAGTAGTCGTTCACATAGAGATCTATGTGCTTACGGATGACCGCGTCATCCATCTCCTGAGCGTGCATTTTGATGTAAGGCCACACGTCTGCCACCCGTTGGCGCGCGAAAGTCAGGCTGCACCGGATGGCGTTCTCTACTTCCTCTGCTGCTGCCAGGCCGAGGTCTCGTCGGATGAGAATCCCTCCCAGCGGAATAGGGAGTCCTTGGCTTTCTTCCCACCAACTGCCGAGGTCCAGCACATGATACAGCCCGTACTGATGGTAGGTAAAACGGGCCTCGTGAATGATCACCCCAGCAGCAAACTCTCCCCGCTGGAGGCGGGGCATGATGGTCTCGTAAGGCATTGGATGGACATTGGAGAATTCTTCACCATAGAGCTGCAAAAGCAGGTTGGCAGTTGTCAGCTCCCCGGGTATGGCGATGGCCTGACCTTGTAGACTCTTCATGCTGACGGGATCCCGGGCCACCACCAAAGGGCCGCACCCTCTGCCAAGAGCGGCTCCGGCGCGAAGCAGGGCATAGCGTTTTGCCACCAGAGCAAAGGTGTGAATGGAGATCTTCGTGAGTTCCAATGTACCTGCTCTAGCGAGCGTGTTGAGAGTCTCCACATCTGCCAGGGTCACCTCCAGAGACCACGGGGAGATACCCAGCCGGCCGGTGGCCAAAGCTCCAAAAATAAAGGTGTCATTCGGGCAAGGCGAGAATCCGAACCTCAGGGTCTTCATCTGACTACAACCATGGTCCTTGTTCAGAGAAGTTGGTTCCCCAAACAGAGCGACGTGGAGACATGGTGACAGGAAGAGGCGGGGAAAAAGAGATCGGTTTGTCTCTCAGAACTATTGTGATCTCCATGTCACTCCATGTTCGCGTCGCCGCGTCATTCAGACCAGCGGCAACATCAATATTAACACAGTCCTGGCGAAAACGTCCTATTTGTCGTTCCAGGTTTCAATCAAGTGGAGCAACGCTCGTTGGCAGTTATCAAGGGCGGGTTCCAACTGCCATCTCCGTTTGTCACGGTCACCAGCCCAGTTGCTAAGACCACGGAGCTCCAGAAAGGGCACCCCGTAGGTGAGACAAACGTGAGCAGCGGCTGCACCCTCCATATTCTCACACAGAGCCCCGAAGCGCTGGCCCAAAAGACGGGCCCGGGCCAAAGTGCCACTCACACCACATACGGTGACGAAGGGGCCAGTGAGCACCTGTGAGGCAACGGAGGGGACCTGCCAGCGTCTGAGTGAGCGCAGGGCCCGCTCCAATTCAGCCTGGTCAACCGGGATTCGGTTGAAGACGGGGCCTTTTTCAGTCTCTGCCAGCGGGATGCCTATGGCGCTGAGCGACTGCCAACTATTGAGAGTGACCACACCTTCGTCCCCTAATATTTCCTCACTGGCCAAGGCGATGTTGGTAAGCTCCAATCCTGGATGAGGGTATGCTCCCGCGGAGCCCCACATCCAGAGCCGAGATACAGCAAATCTCGTCAAAATGGCGGCTACTGTCGCAGCAGAGTTAACCTTACCAAGACCACTGAAGGCGACAATCACCTCCCTGTCGACTAAGGTACCTTGTAGAACATCAAGTCTGCCGCACGCTATGGTCTTTCTCCCGCGTAGCCGGGAAAGTACACGACGTCCCTCATTGGGGAGGGCGGCGACCAGAGCCAAGCACGGGGAGAATCCTTCGGTGGTCATCTGTTCCTTTCGTCGAACCAAAATTGAAGAAACCGCAATTACTGTAGCCCGCATACTTCATGAATTGGAGTAGCGAGACCGTGGAGATGGGTGTGCCGCAGCAATTCATGAAACCTAGATTCCCGAGGCGGAATTGCTGGCAACCTGTCGCTCCTGCCTGGACATCGGCTGGTTTTCAAACTAGTTGCCCCAAATAGTTGAAAGAAGTGTGAGCTTGGGGACATCGTCGCCGACGCAGGTTCTTCATGATAGCGTGAAGTCCCTCGGGCTGCAGATTTTGGCCTCGCAAATCCACCACGAAACCAACTGCACCCAGTTTGCGAAGATCCTGTAAGTGCTCAAATAGACAAAAAGGAAGTTCAGGCCGAACCTCCGTGAATCTGTCTTGCCTCTTTTGCCGGAGGCTATCTTTCCCCGGCCCTTTGATAGAACCGCGCTGGCGAACCCGGACCTCCAGGCGGCTGGTGAACAGAGATGGGCGTCCATAGATGGGTACCAGCGGAGTCGACTGTGGAAGAGATTGTAGTATTCTTGCAAGATTGCGCCGATCGTTCTCCAAAGAAAGAATAACATACTCACAGCCCAGCTGTTGAAGCAATGAGCCGGCCTGGGAGTTGAGGACATTGAAGGTATGGTCCGCCACCAGCATCTGAGGTGGACTGCTGAATAGCCGATAGTGTCCCCAGTTGGCAACCAGCCAACGGTTGTATCCCCTCTCTTGTAGTATGCGGACTTGCTTTCGATAGAAGGTCAAATCCTGCTGCTGGATAATAGCAGGCAGGGCCCAGATGAATCGATCCCTCCTAGCTGGCGGAAGTTTTGGCCGAGAAACCGAGTGGAGGTTAGACCGGGTTGCTTGGAGTGCTACCCAGGTGGCGCCCGAATCCAATGCAGCATTGAGCAGATGATGGTGGGACAGCAGTAGACAGAAAGTGTTGGGTTTCCGGTCGCTTCGTCTCGTTTCTCGTTTTCGCTGAATCGCCCTGGTCAGGGCAGGGTTTGATTTGACCGGTGGCGGTGTTGTAGTCTTCTCCCTGAGAATTCGGCGGAGTTTGGCTGCAGATGTTCTCGCTGCGCTCTTGGAACCTGTCTTAAAGAGACGATCGCCGCGGCGGGCGCCCACAGTTCGGGGCACAGTCACGAGAGTTCCTGTAGGGACTTCGGAGCGGCCCCGACCATCGACCTTTATCCCTCTCAGTGTGAAGGCGCTTTTTTGAACAGCTTCGTCCGAATCCAAACGGACCCGGTCACCGACAGACAGCGGTAACAGTGTTCGCAGCGCCATACGATCACCTCGTACCCATTCAACTCTGGCGGCCATGCGGCCGCTGGCGCCGCTACGATGGGGAGTGATGATTTCTTTGTGCTGATCGGGCACAAGAAACCCACGGGTGGGTTTCCTGCCAAGGGCTTCTCGCAGTAGCAGCAGAGCTTCGTTGGCGGCCTCAGCCTCCTGTCCGGGCGGAGCGTCCAGGACAACCCGGTAGGCACGCACTACTGCCGCCACATAAGATGCAGGTTTCATGCGGCCTTCAATTTTAAAGGCGGCGATCCGGAGGCGTCGAAGCCGAGGAATTAGTTCGATGGCAGACAGATCGTTGGTGGAAAAGAGGTAGCCCTGGTCTCGGCCTGACCGATACAGACGTCTGCAGGGCTGCGTGCATCTGCCACGCAAACTACTACGGCCGCCATAGAAAGAGCTTGCCAGACACAGTCCGGAATAAGAAAAACACAAAGACCCGTGGACAAAGATCTCCAATGGTAGACTGGTTTCAGCGGCAATCTGTTCCAGTTCGTCGATACTGAGTTCTCGGGCCAGCACCGCCCGTTGGAAGCCCATGTTTTCCAACTGCTCAACCCCAGCGGAGTTATGCACGGTCATCAGGGTGCTGGCGTGGAGGGCTAGATCGGGAAAGTGACTACGGCAGAGGCTAGCAATGGCTGCGTCCTGGATGATCAGACCATCCGGCTGCGTCTGGGCAAGACCGGCGAGAAGGCGGACCAGTTCTCGCAGTTCGTCTTCCCGCACCAAAGCATTCAACGCCACGTAAAGCTTGACATTCTGCCCATGGGCGTACTCTCTTAAGCGAGCGATCTCATCCAAGGTGAAATTGGTTGCTAACGCCCTGGCATTGTGACTCCGAAGGCCCGCATAGATAGCGTCAGCTCCGTTTCTTACGGCGGCAAAGAAGCTCTCGATGCTTCCCGCCGGCGCCAGCAACTCCGGCCTGTGTTCCTGCTCCATCGTCATTTGGGAGCACCATCCAGATCCCGGATCAGGTGAACCAGAGCCTCCACTGAGAGATTGAACAACCTCTCACCTTTCTCCTCAGAAGCCGCCCTGGCGTCACCCCACACACCACCTGGCCAGTGGCACCGTTTGTCTCTAACCAGTATGTGCTTGGGAAACCGCGGCCATTCCCGTGGACGCGCCTCACCCACCCATGGGGCCCGCAAGTGCATCATGACCGAGGTTTCAACCTCCCCCGCGTGCGAGTCGTCCTCGGTAACCACAACCTCGTTCCAGGCGGCCGGCGCCAAATCCAGCACTGAGAGCACCGCCACCCTAACATCTGGATAAGTAAGGATAAGTTCCTCGCCGACCTCAGTCAAACTCGCCTTTTGAAGCCCACTGGCGTGGCCGGAAATGATCAGAAAATGCCGCAGCCCTTGGCGGTACAGATCGGAAGCAACGTCACTCATCAGCCCACGCAAGGTGGCAGGGCGGATGCCAATGGTGCCGGGATGATCACGTGTGCTGCGGCATACGCCATAGAAGAGTGGTGGGGACACAAACACCGGGACGCGTCTGGAGGCCTCTTTACACACTTCGTACACGTGAATAGTGTCGGTACCGAGAGGCAGGTGGGGGCCATGTTCTTCCACTGAGCCACAGGGAATGAGTACCGTTCTGGTCCGTTCGAGCCCTGCGGAAAAGTCGTCCATAGTGATTTGTTCCAGAATCACAAGCCATCCTCTTAACCCTAACGCTGCAAACCTGTTACCGGCCGAAACCGGCAAACTCGCACCAGCGCACGCTATCTGCTCCCAACGCTAGGGAGATACTTGTACGAATATCTGGCCCAGGGTTTGATCCCCGCGCTTGATGGTCCAGGAAAAGGAAGAGGGGACGGAAGAGGGAGCTGGAAGGAGTTCGGCGAGGTGGAGCACCTTTTCCCGCCAGTTGTCGCCAAGATGAAACGCCGGTTGGGAACAATAAACGCTCAGAACCTCTGCCGGGTCAAGATTGGCCCGGATATCCATTACCTGGAGAGTCTGAGGGCGTCTCAACTGGATGGTTTCACCCGGCAGATACCAGAGTTTCTCGCGTCCATCAATGCATACTGCCAGGTACCGGAAATGAGGGGGTTCCAGAAGTAGATGCAGCCGGCCCAGGACTCGATTGGTCTGAACGAGAACCATGTAGTGGCGTCCTTGCTTTTTAACACTGTGGCGGGGCAGCATGTCCTTCGCGGTATCAATCGAATAGCCCCGATCTTCACCGGTGTTGTTTCGTGGGTCACTCATGAAGCCCTTTACGTTCACCTTTACCTTGCGGTTAAGTTTCCGGGCCAGCAGCACATCCACCACCTCGAACCGGTCTCCACGAACAAGTTGAACCCGATCTTCATTGTTGAAGAAAGACAGACGTCCGTTGATTTTGACGATGAAACCGAGTTCATTAAATGGAGAACGAAAAACTGGCTTCCTCCCGGGTCCTCTGGAGTCGAAGCCGAGACGCACTCGCCCGCACTCAAGATGGTCCTTGCGCACCACAATGTCAGTGCCACGTTTGACAAGAAAGGACTTTCTCAGATCATTCAAGGAGCCGACGCCAAGAATGTCGGCGCTTAGTCCGCGGTTGTAATTCGCCTCAATGTGCACAATCTCCACTCGATCGCCATGCTGCAAATTAAGGGTCTGCTCGTGACGCACAACAACCGGGAGGGCGCCGTTCACTGCGACCACAAGGTAGTCAAGCTTCGGTGGTGCCAGATTGACCGGCGGGGTCTCTGGTACGATGCCAAGTTCCTTCATGAAGGCATTAATGATCAAGTTATGGTACCGCACTTTCATTTCGGTGGAGGGCAAGCTTTTGGAGGTCTCAACGCCGAAGGCCGGAATACCCAGCGTGGTCAAGGCGTAGTACGTGGCAGATTTGCGCTGTTCTGCGTGGGAGGTGTCGGAATCTGCGGTCCGGTGGTTATTGAAGCGAAATCGGTGACGGGGTTCGCGGATCTGCTGATTTACTCGGTACAACACCCGTTCCGCCATGGCCTTGAGTTCCAGCCAACGCTGTGAACGCTCAGAGTAATAGCGATCGGCGTCGGCGATGAGGGACTGACCGTAACGCATGGGGTTGACCATATCACTCTCCCACCGGGGAGAGTAGAATCCGCTGCCTTCATGCAGGTTTAACAGGCAGTCACTATTCGAGAGGAGCGACTTGAGAACAGCGACTATTTGGTCTTCGATATCGGCGGGGCGCTCGGAGGCAAACTTGCGATTCATATCGCCGTTAACTCCCCGTTTGAATTGGAGAATGGAGTTGAAGTTGGCCCTGGGAACGACAATCAAGTTGCCCCGCTCCAAGGCCATATCGGCATAAAGGTCCGCGGAAAGAAATCCTCCCGGTTCATTGCCTTGAATCCCGCCGATGAGCATGAGCGTCGGCCCGGGATGATGGCCTTGGATTCTGTAAATATTGAGTTCATTGGGAGTGTTGCGAAAGTAGACGATGTGCTCGCTGCGGGGATTGGCAATCGCTACAGCAGCAGAAAGGCTAAGAATTAGCACCAGGCCTACCAAGGGCGCGCAGAATCTGTTTGCCGCCCCGACAGTCATATTTTCTTGGTCCCTACTCCTTGAGGATCGTTGTGCCATTGGAGTTGTCATCCCTGGTCAGGGAGCGCTTCCCAGTCTTCTCGAAGGATGGTCCACTCTCCCTTATGTTTCTTCAATCTGAGGGTTTTCAGGCCATAATCCTGGAATCCTTCTGTACGATATCGCTGTTTGAAAACGACGGTGGCGGCAGAACCGTCCACCTTCGTATTCATGTCGGTGAGCCGCACGCTTCGTCTTGAAGAACCTTCAAATAGCCTCTCTTTGTATCGTTTCCAGTCTTTGAGATCCATGCCGCGGGACCTGAAATTAGGATGGTAGCAGTCCACGTAGCCAGAGAGGTCCCCTCGTTCCCAGGCAGACTGCCATTTTTGGACAAAGCCCTGGAGAGATACCTGGCCTGACTCGGGGGGAGATGGGGGTTTGGCGGCCAACCGCAAGGGCGGGGGAACAGGGCGGGTTGACTTGCGCCATTCCTCGCCGAGAATTCGCCACTCCTCGGAATTCTGCACAAGATGAAGTCGCTTGAACCCGTGGGAGGCAAATTTGTCTGAGCGATAAATCTCTTGGAAACTGGCGGTCACAGTCTTACCATGGCGAAAGAAGCGAACATCACTCAGTTGGACCGAGATGACTGAATAGAGTCGGTTCAATCGCTTCTTCCTTTGCCGCCACCTCTTAAGATCCAGATTCTTCCAGCGGAAATCAGAGGAGTAGAAGGAAAGATAGCTGTCCAAGTCCTTGTTTGACCAGGCCTGTCTCCAGGTCTCAATCTTTTCCAGCAAGAGACGGCCCTCAGTCCGCAACTTGCTGCTGTCCTCATATTTCAGTTCCTCTTCGATGATGATGGGAGTGTCCCAAAGCTCGATGTAAGAATCAAGACTGACGATGTCTTCGTTGGCCATGGCAACACAGCCGTTGGTGCTTCGCTCGGTAAGTTCTTCATTGGTGCCGTGCACCCAGATGCCGTTTCCATCTTTGTTCCATCTCCGATCCAGGAGATTGGGGTAGTTCATGGGGAAAGCCCTGGCACCGTAGGTGGAGCTAAGGTATTTCTCTTCAACAGCCTTTGTAAAGTAGTATATGCCTTCAGGGGTTTTTCGGTCTCCGCTGACCTTCTTATCACCAGGATTTTCACCGGTCGCACAACCGTAACTGGCCACCAGCCGGTAATCTCTATCGAATTCATAAATAAGGAGTCGCTGCGAAACCTTTTCAACCAGAATCACATGGTGTGGGCCAGCCTTGGGCGAGATGAGAAGGTTGGCTGGCAATTTCGCCGCAAACGCGATCAGGGGTGCTGCCATGAGGAGCAGAGCCAAACTCATGCAGATACATTTTCCAAGTCTTGCTGGTCTTCGCTCTCGATTCATGGTACGTCCCAGTGCTGCGAGCTACAGGATCCGTCGTTTTCGAGTTGGCCGGGCGAATTCTTTCTGTAGTCTGAACTTACTTCGAGCAAAGGCCTCCCATGAGGATGCCGGGTTTGACTTGGCCTGTGAACCAAAGTCACGGTAGCATAACCGAATTCCATTAGATTAGTGCAAGTTCTATACCCCTTGTTTGAACATCGAAAACCTGGTTCTCCGCCGCATAGCGGGATCTTCTATGGGCCAGGCTTTGTTTTCAGCATAGAAAACCTTGAGCGTTAGTTTCCCTCGTTGTCGCCAAAGACCTTGGAAAAAATGGTATCAACGTGTTTCAGGTAGTATCCCAAGTCAAAGAGTTCCTCAAGGTCGTCCTCGGACAGATGAGGAGTAATCTCCGGATCGGACAGCAGGCTTTCTTTGAAACTCCCTCCACTGTCCCACACCGCCATAGCGTGTCTCTGCGTTAAACCATAGGCCTGGTCGCGGCTGAGCCCGCGCTCTGTCAAAGCCAGTAGTACGCGCTGGGAGAAGAATAGTCCCCCCGTAGTGGCGAGATTGGCTTGCATCCTGTCTCCGTAGACCACCAACCGGTCCAATATTTTGGTAAGGCGATGGAGCATAAAATCCAGCAGAATCGTGCTGTCCGGTCCGATTATCCGCTCAACCGAGGAGTGGCTGATGTCCCGTTCGTGCCAAAGTGCGACGTTTTCCATGGCGGCCAACGCATTGGAACGAACCACACGAGCCAGTCCACACACATTTTCGGTGCCGATGGGATTGCGCTTGTGCGGCATGGCTGAGGAGCCCTTTTGCCCTTCAGCGAAGTACTCCTCCACCTCCAGCACCTCAGTGCGTTGTAGGTGGCGGATTTCGGTGGCAATTTTTTCGATGCTGCAGGCGATAATGGCAAGGGTGGAGAAGTACTCGGCGTGACGATCACGCTGAATAACCTGAGTGGAGATTGGCGCTGGTTTCAATTGCAAACGAGTGCAGGCAATCCCTTCCACTCTGGGGTCCACATTGGCATAGGTGCCCACCGCACCCGAAATCTTTCCGACACTAATGACTTCCCTCGCCCGGCGGAGGCGATCACGATTGCGGCCCATCTCTTCGTGCCAGAGTGCCAGTTTTAGCCCGAAGGTGACCGGTTCGGCATGGACGCCATGTGAGCGACCGATCATTACCGTGTCACGATGCTCATGAGCGCGGCGCTTTAGGACGCCAAGCAGGTCTCCAAGGTCGTCCAACAGGATGTCCGCCGCTTCTCTGAGAAGCAGGGCGAGACTGGTGTCCAAAATGTCGGAGGATGTCAAACCCAGATGAACAAAACGAGCGGAATCTCCCACGTACTCAGCCACACAAGTGAGAAAGGCGATCACGTCGTGTCGCGTCTCACGTTCGATGGCTTCGATCCGGTCGACATCGAAGTCTGCCTTACGAGCAATTTCCTGGGCTTCCTGTTGAGGGATGAGCCCAAGCTCTGCCATGGCTGCCACCACGGCCAGTTCCACTTTCAACCACTGGCGATATCGGTTTTGCTGGTCCCAGAGCCGCCCCATTCGTTGGCGGGTGTAGCGAGCGATCATAAGTCAGTCCATTCGGCTGAAGTGAGGCAGAAAAACATGATTGACCGCTTATATCACAAGAAGAGCCATGGAAACAAGGACTTATGTACTTTTTGATTAGAAAACACGGTTAGTAGGCGAGAAGCATTTCTGATTTCAGATTGGGTGGATCAATCGTCCGATTTATTTTGCTTCATGAAACGATCCAGGTGAATGACCTTGGCGGAGGAAGAGGTCTGGGTTGTAAAACCCCCTCTATGCTCACGTGTTTTGAGGTCTTCCACATGTTGACTCAGCTGCTCATTTTCGGCGATCAGGCTTTCAATCTGTTCCTCCACAAGCCGCCACGACAGCTCCAGTTCTGAGGTGTCTATGTCCAGATTAAGGAGCAGATTCAGTCGTTTGATCATGGCAGCGCAAAGTCTGAAATTGGTGCCCTGGAGGTAGGAGGCTGCATGGGCCCATAGGCTCAACCCCTGGATGTTGAGTTGCCGTGCCTGGGAAAGAAACAAGGAATGGATAGCACTAGGTCCTACATAGTCAGTCAACTCTACTGGCTCTGCCAGCTGGCGAAGGTTCTGGACGTCCTCCATGGAAGCAGCAGCGGCCGAGACTCTCTCCTCGTAGTGGAGCACATCGTCATGTAACCCTCCTAGAGTGATGAAAGACTTGACTTGAAAACGGTGGCAGATTTGCGTAAAGAGCTCGACGTAGCTGTCCCAGCGAATCTGTGGTTCAGGACCACTAAATAGTATCAAGTCTGTACCCTGGGAATTGGTCCAGAAGTAGAAAGTGCTCTGAGGTAAATCGAGGCTTTTCAAGTGACCGTTGGCAATGGTGACGAGGGGCCGATTCAGGGAAAAGAGGTAGAAATCGTCTGGTGCAAGAGTGGCCAGTTTCCGTGCTTCCAAGCGCTCTACCAGATAATTGACCGTACTGGTAGCCACCTCACCCGCATTGGGCCAGCCGCCAAAAGCTGCCACCATAACCGGTTCACGGAGCGTGGGATTTGCTAGGTAATGAATTGTGTCCATGTACGTTCAGTCAAAGTGAGCAACGGAATCGTAAAACCCCAAAACCTGAGTTAGGGGCCGGAGGCGAGATGGTTGTATTCAGTTTACTCTTTTTTCTCCCCTCGGGCAAGCAATGGCCCATCGACATTCATTGACAGGTACCACCGTGTGTGGCATAGTTTACCCTAGCGTAGCAAACCTGTTACCGGCCAAAACCGGCAAACTCGCGCCGTCCCGCCCTTGGCGGGACACCCTGGCGCGTTTTTCCTCGGTACAGGTTTGCAGCGGTAGGGTAAATTCCATCGCACGAATGCAGACCTTCAATTAAGCGATTGACACCGACACCTTATTTTCCACCATTTCCCTTTAATAGTGAGCCAAAGAGCTTTCCGTACAGGGAAGTTCTACTCACGAGAGGAGCATCCCCCAGATTATCCCGTTGAAACGGTCGGAGAGAAACCCGGAAGTTGAAAGGTTTTTCGTCTGGGGTGCCAGCCAGGGGAGGGCTAGAAATGACAGCAAAATCGGAAGCGGAGATTATCTGGTTAGAAGAGTTGCGCAAGGAGGACGTTCCTATCGTTGGGGGTAAGAACGCCAACTTGGGAGAACTCCACGGGGCAATCGGTGCGCCGGTGCCGCCCGGTTTCGCAATTACCGGGGAGATGTATCGTCGATTCATGGCCGATGCTCGCCTGGATCAGAAGGCCAGCGAGATCCTAAAAGACCTGGATTCGAGCAACCTGGGAAATCTACTGAAAGCGTCTGAGGAACTCAGGGCAATGATTGAAAAGACCCCAATGCCTGAGCAGGTGATTTCCCAGATCCTGGAGGCGTACGATGAGTTGGGTCGTCGTTGTGGCAAGCCTGATGTGCTGGTGGCGGTGCGCTCCTCGGCCACAGCCGAAGATTTGCCGGACGCAAGTTTCGCCGGACAGCAGGATACCTTTCTCAATGTGGGGCGGGAGGAACTTGCGGATCGGGTGCGAGCCTGCTGGAGTTCTCTCTTTACCTCCCGGGCTATTTCTTATCGTGAGGAAAAAGGGTTTCGTCACGAGGATGTGCTTCTGAGTGTGGCAGTGATGGAGATGGTGCAGGCGAGGTCTTCCGGGGTGACTTTTACCATTGAACCCGTCACCGGCGAGACAAACAAGGTGATCATCAATTCCGCCTGGGGATTGGGCGAGGCCGTGGTGAGTGGGCGTGTGACCCCGGACGAATATGCGATCGGCAAGGATAGCCTGGAGATTCTGGAGCGACATGTTGCGGTGAAAAAGGAGATGTGCGTCCGGCGTCCGGAAGGGGACACCACGTATGTGGAGGTGCCCGAAGACCTTCAGTCCGTGCCAGCACTAAATGATGATGAGATCATTCGTATTACCGAGGAAGCAAAGAACATAGAGTCGCACTACGGTGGACCTCAAGATATTGAGTGGGCTATCGACGAAGACGGTAAGCTCTATATTTTACAGGCGAGGCCAGAAACCGTTCACGCTCAGGAGAAGCCTATGGACACAGCAGCCGAACAACAGGTCGGAGATGGCGAGGTCATTCTGAAGGGTCTGGGAGTCAGTCCCGGTTTGGGCAGCGGGCCAGTCAACGTAGTCAAGGATGTCAAAGAGATCCAAAGGGTAAAGCAGGGTGATATCCTGGTCACCGAGATGACCACTCCCGACTGGGTTCCGGTAATGAAGATCTCATCGGCAATTGTTACCAATTCAGGAGGGAAGACTTGCCACGCGGCTATCGTCAGCCGGGAACTAGGAATTCCCTGTGTGGTGGGGACGAACAATGCAACCGAAGTTCTGATCGACGTTCCCGAGGTGAGCGTTGAAGGATCGACCGGCGTCATCTACCGGGGGATCATTACCAGGGAAGAAGAGGCGCCGCAGGTTGCCGTGGGCGCGGCTGCGCCAGAGCCTACCGCCACGAAAGTATATGTGAATATCTCCATTCCAGAGATCGCCCACAAAGTTGCAGCGGAGACCCAGGCGGACGGGGTGGGCCTGCTGCGGGCAGAGCACATGATGCTCAGTGTTGGTAAACATCCCAGGCTACTTCTGGAGGAGGGGGGCGCCGAGATTATGGTAGAAAAATTCACCGAGGGAATCAAGGCCGTGGCCGAGGCGTTCTACCCCCGTCCAGTGGTTTACCGTTTTCTCGATTTCAAGCCAGATGAGTTTCTGGAAATGCCCGGTGGCGAGGAGTACGAACGGGAAAACGTCGGGCCGAATCCAATGATCGGCTACCGGGGACAGCACAGGTACATGAGGGAAGACGACATCTTTCGCTTGGAATTGCGGTCCATCCGCTCGGTTCGGGAGACTTACGGACTCAACAATGTCTGGGTGATGCTGCCATTTGTCCGCACCCTGTGGGTATTTCGAGAGGCAGTGCGGATCATGCGAGAGGAGGGGCTGGACCATAGGGCTGATCCGGATTTTCAGCTCTGGATCATGGTGGAGGTGCCCAGCAGCGTGTTTCTCATTGAGGAGTTTTGTCTGGAAGGCATCGACGGCATCAGCTTTGGCACCAACGACCTGACCATGCTCATTCTGGGTGTGGACCGAAACGACGCTAAAGTGCAGGAGCTTTACGACGAGCGCGATCTGTCCGTTCTACGCGCCATAGCCTACTGCATTACGATCTGCCGTCAACACGGGGTTACCACCTCCATTTGCGGCCAGGCCCCGAGCGTCTACCCTGACTACTTGGAGTTTCTGTTGCGCTGCGGTTCCACATCCATATCCGTTCTCCCGGACAGTGTGGTATCCGCCCGCAAGATGGTCGCTTCCCTGGAGAGAAAAGTCCAGATGGAGCAGATGGTGGAGGGGACCATCAGGCCTCGGGTGGCAAAGTTTGCTATGGACGACATCTTCTTCTGGAGGAAAGTGGAGCAGTAGAAGAGACACCTAGTAACGAGGCTAGAGGGCCAAGGCAGCCCATGCCGAAACCGGCTGGAGGCGAGCAGTGACAGGACTTTCCCCCAGAAAGTCCTTATTGACCCAGGCTACGGCAAGGCTGCTCCACAACGAGCAATTCGCGCCATTTTATGGCCATGTCCCGGTTAAGAAAGCACCAAATCTTCATGCGGGCCCTAGCCGAGCTGAGATAGGCAATGGCAGGTTGCTCAGATGCTCGTTGTTTCGCAGCCCCCCTGAAGCCTTCTCTGGTGTGTCTACTGAGTGACCTCGGAACCGCAGAAAAGACATAAGCAATGCGTTTTCACTTAGAAATGACCCTCTGGCTCACGAATGGCCTGAATATATGAACATCAAACGTAAGTTTTTGGAGAAACTCCTAGATCTGTGACTCTTGACTGAGGTGGATCTCAACGGTGTAGGGCGCCTAAACTGGAGGGCGGGTCGGCAGGTGGATGGTTTGATCGAATATCTGAGCCAGCGCTATCAGAGGGTAGTGGAAATCGGTATCGGGAGTTATCCCAAGGTGGCGCTAGCGCTGAAGGCTCGCGGTCTCAGTGTTGTGGCTACTGATATTCAGCCGCAAGCCGTAGGGCTTCCTGTGCAGCTTGATGATGTTACGGCTCCACGTTTGGACCTCTATCGCGACGCCCAAGTGATCTATGCAGTGCGCCCCCCTCCTGAACTGGTGCCGGCATTGAAGCGACTGGCGCACCGGTTAGCCATAAACCTGGTTGTCAAACCTTTGGCCGCCGAGCCCGTTGATGGCGTTCTGGTGACCAGAGCCGGGAGCTTTTTCTATGAGTTCCCGTTTGGAGAAGGAGTCAAGCGAGCTGAAGCCGGTTCTTCGAAACGATTCTGATCGCGATAAAGCCCAGTCTCTACCGGTGGGTTTGGTGCTTCACTTTCCGCGGGCCTGATACCATTTGTCTGGAGGATCACACGTAAGGTGGGAACCGCCCGCCGCAGGTTCCTCATTCCCATTGGTGGGCACTGGTCACCCTGCATGCTGCAGCATTCTCGAGTACGCCCTGGGCTTTAGCCCGCATATTCCATGAATCGGCTACTGCGGCCGCGGATTGCCTTGTGGCACAGCCATCTTCTTCGCGCTCGCGCCGCTCAGACCCCAACCCTTTGGGACGGGTCCCCAGTTTCGCCGTCCCGCCACGGAAATTCATCAAGCATCCGGGCTGGATTCTGCCGAGGGTCCGGTTATTTCGTCAAACGCATTGTCTGGGACACATGATCCAATGATTCAGAAAAAGAAAGTTGTATACCTGGTGGGTGAGGGAACAGGTGAGACGGTAACCAAACTGGCCAATGCCGCGCTGTCCCAATTCGTTCCCAATAGCACCGAAGTACGCCTCTTCACCATGGTGGAAGACACCGCCCGGATTCTCTCTATTCTCAGTGGGGCGCGGAGAGAGAAGGCGATTGTGGCGTATACGATTGTTGACGCGAAAAACCGTGATTTTCTTGAGCGCGAAGCAGCCAAGCGCGGAGTGGAAGCCATTGATGTGTTGGGAAGTTTCATTATCAAGTTGGCCCTGTTTCTAGAACAGAAGCCCCTGGGCATCCCAGGGAAACAACACCAGGTTGATGCCAGTTACTATCAGCGGATTGAAGCCATCGAGTTCGCGGTGAAACATGATGACGGCCAGGCGGTGCATACCCTCAATAGGGCGGATATTGTCCTTGTGGGCCTATCCCGCACCAGCAAAACGCCCCTGTCCTCGTACATGGCACAGCTGGGTTGGAAAGTCGCCAATGTCCCGCTCTTTCCTGATATCGCACCACCTAAGGAGATTCTCACCATCGACCAGGTAAAGGTCTATGGACTGATAATCGAGGCGGTAGCTTTAGTCCGGGTTAGGCAGGAGCGGCTCAAATATCTGGGACTGCCAGACCACGCCAGTTACGCGGATCGAGACAAGATAGAGCGGGAGATAGATTGGTGTCGTGCCTTCTACCGGAAGCACTCCCAGTGGCCAGTGGTTGATATCTCTGGAAAGGCAATTGAAGAGACTGCAGCCAAGATCATGCAACTCCATCAGGCTCGTCTGAGAGCCCGGGAAAAGGCTGCGTGGCAGAAGGCAGAACTGAAACGACGGCGAGGAGACTGAGTCAGTTATCAGTCGTTTTCAGAGGGAAGATTGAATTTACTCTCACATCGAAAACCTGGTCCCCTGCGCCAGATCCGTCCTGCCCGTGGCGGGATGGCTATGCCTTTGCAGGTAACACTGCCCCCGATCCAAATAACGGTATACGCAGAAGCACGGCCACATGGAATGGATCGCCGAGGAGCTGTGAAAGAGACAGTAGGAACAGGGTTAATGTTCTTTTTCTACCAACGGGTCAGGAGCGGAGTGTCAGCCGTGATTGATCTTGGAGCGCAGCACACCAGAACACTTGAATGTGACCACCTTGCGAGGCGAGAGCATGATGGGTTCGCCAGTCTGGGGATTACGACCGCGCCTCTGATTCTTCTCCTTC
>CP070692.1:1049847-1073269 GCA_020353215.1 Deltaproteobacteria bacterium | reverse complement strand
GAAGGGCTTTTGCCTTTCAGAACAATCCGCCGCAAGGGCTTCGACTCGGGCCTTTTCAGGCCCTCGCTCAGGGTTAGCCTTGAGCGGGTGCGAAAGCACCCTGTCGAAACCTGCAACAAAGATTCTTCTTTGTTTGCAGGTGCTTATTCACGAATTCTTCGAATTCGTATGCAGGCTAAAGATCAGGCTAAACGACCACCGGAAAGGGGAGCAATTCCATGGCAGAAGATGTCCTCATGGTCGAACGGAGGCCTCCGGTTTGCGTGCTAACTCTAAATCGGCCCAAAGCAAGGAACGCTCTGAATTCCAGGCTCCTTCAAGCACTGGAGCAGGCAGTGGCTACTGTCCGTTCTTCAAAAGATCTTCGGGCACTCATCATAACCGGCTTCGGCACAAAGGCTTTTTGTGCTGGAGCGGACCTTAAAGAGCGCCAAACCATGTCGGAGTCGGAAGTGCGCAATTTCCTTTACAACATCCGGTGTCTGTTCAACGACCTTGAAGAACTGCCGCTGCCTGTGATCGCTGCGGTCAATGGGGTTGCATTAGGGGGTGGCACGGAACTGGCACTGGTCTGTGATTTGAGGGTGGCAGCGGCGGGGGTCACCATGGGGCTCACGGAAACGCGGCTTGCAATTATCCCTGGAGCCGGGGGTACCCAGAGGTTACCGCGACTCGTAGGGACAGCGTTGGCTAAGGAACTCATATTCACAGGGCGACAGCTCACCGCCCATGAAGCCTTGACAATCGGATTGGTAAACCGAGTTGCCGAAGACGGCAGACTCATGGAGGTCTGTTTGGAGTTGGCTGCTGAAATCAGCCAGGCAGGACCAATCGCACTGGCCCAGGCCAAGTTTGCCATCAACAGGGGCTTGGATGTGGACCTGCGAACAGGCTTGGCTATCGAGGCCACTGCCTACGAAGTGTGCATTCCCACAGAGGATCGCTTGGAAGGGCTCAGCGCTTTCAAAGAGAAACGGAAACCCGTTTATAAAGGGCGTTGATCAAAGAAGGTTTAGCCAGTTTGGCCGGTTAAGTCAGTTTAGCCGGCTAACCCCCCACAACCGATGGCGGACAAGAGGTAACGGACCAAGTTTCATGGCTGAGGATCAGACTAAGCAGGAGGAGATCAACCGGGAGCGCTGGCTTCAGGAAGAACTCCAACTGGAGGAGCGGATTCACCAGGCAATTAATCCTGGAGGAGAGAAAGCGGTAGCCAGACTGGCCCAACAAGGGAAACGACCAGTCAGAGAACTAATTCAGGCTCTCATTGATCCCGATACGGAGTTTTTTGAACTCGGCGTCGTAGCTGGATTCGGTCTGGACTATCCGGGTGGAATCAAGGACGTACCCTGTGCGGGTCTGGTCACTGGACTCGGGAAAATCCACGGCAATTGGAGCATGATCTTTGCCAACGACAGCAGGGTCAAGGCCGGCACCTATTTCCCCATAACCCTGAAGAAGCACATGCGGGCCCAAGCGATTGCCGAACAATGTGGGCTCAATTGCGTCTATATCGCAGATTCGGGGGGAGCCTTCCTGCCCATGCAGGCAGATGTCTTCCCGGACGACGGCCATTTTGGCTCCATGTTTTACAACATGGCGCGGATGTCGGCCATGGGGCTGAAACAGATCACCCTCAGCACCGGCGGCAACACAGCGGGCGGTGCGTACATTGTCTTTATGGCCGATGAAGCGTTGATGATAGAGGGTCTTGCCTACTCGTTTCTGGGCGGACCACCCTTGGTCAAGGCTGCCATCGGCGAGGACATAGATGCCGAGGCCCTGGGCGGAGCTCTAGTCCACACTCGGATATCCGGCGGTGCTGATCACCTCTGCAAGGATCAGTTGGAAGGGGTTCACAAGGTACGGGAAATTCTCTCCCAAGAGGTTCAGCAAAGAATCCACCTTCAGCGGTTCGAGGAGCTTCCTCCGGCAGCCTCTGAGGAGATGATCTACGATTTGATGCCGGCCGGGATCCACCAGGCAGTGGATATACGTCGTATCATTGAATGTTTCAGCGACGGGGTGGGCTTGCAAGAATACAAGCGCAATTATGCACCAGGCCGGGGCGACAACCTCGTGACCGGCAAGATCAGAATCAAAGGAATCCCGGTCGGCGTAGTGGCTGCCAACAACTCAGGCATAATTTTCGTGGAATCAGCTCGCAAGGCAACTGAGTTCATAATCCGGTGCGCCATGGAAAGAACACCCCTTCTGTTCATTCAGAATTCGCCCGGCTATATGGTGGGTTCGGATGCTGAGCACAGGGGCATAGGCAAGTACGGTGCCGATATGGTGCGGGCGGTTTCCAACGCCCGAGTACCACGAATCCAGTTGGTCGTAGGCCCTGATAATGGCGCTGCGAACTACGGCATGTGCGGGCGCGCCTACAAGCCTCACTTCCTATTTTCCACAATGCGGGCTCGAACTTCGGTGATGTCCGGGCGTTCAGCGGCTGAAGTGCTCCTGAGCATTGAAAGGAGAAAACGCAAATTGAAGCACGAGGAGATGACCGATGCTGAGGCTGCCGCTTTCAAGAAAGAGCTGCTGGACAAGTACGAATCCGAAGCCCACCCATTCTATTGCGGGGCAAGATTGTTCAATGACCGGGTGCTTTTCTTCAAAGAGATTCGGAAGGCCTTAGCCTTGGCTTTGGAAGTGAGCCTGCTTGCCCCCATTTCTGACAGTACGTTTGGGAATTTTCGGTTTTGACAGACATCGATAATTCGTTGGGTTTAGCCGGTTAAGCCAGTTGACTCAGGTAAGCCGGTTGGTTCTGTCAACCCGGTTTAGTCGGGTATGCCCGTTGAGCTGTTTACGCGTATTTAACCGATCTGGTTGACGAACTCAGTTTCTTCGCGAGCATTGATGATATTTCGCTCTCTGAGAAGAAACCGTCCCAACCATTCGGGGTTATATGTGGGAGAGGGCTCGTGCGGGACAGAATACTGAAACTGATTTGGATCAGCCGAAAGTAATGAGGACGCTGGTCATTCGACATGAGTCAGGGTGAACGTAGTAGATAACGGTATCCCTATCAATTGAGTCAACTGGCCTAACTGGCACAACTGACAAAACCGGCTCAACCAGACAACAGCGGGCTAGAAAGGACGTGACATGAGTCTTACGTATCCGACCAAGGTAACTCTCGGCGATATCAGTGTGCGCGATGGACTGCAACACGAAGAAAGGTTCATTCCCACGAGGGCCAAACTCTGGCTTGCGGAGCAATTGATTTTGGCTGGATTCAAGCGAATAGAAGTAACCAACTTCGGCAACCCCAGAGGAATGCCGCAGTTTGCCGACGCCGATGAAATCATGGAGCTTCTCTATACGAGCAAGCTGGTGAGCCACCGAATCAAAGATGCCACCACAACCGCGATCACCATCCGGGAAAGGGCTGTGGAGCGTGCGATAAGTTCACGGCAGAAGGGTTTCGGCCCAGACCGCATACTTTTTATGGTCTCCACAAGTGAATCGCACCACCGGGTAAATTCTGGTCTTTCTCTGGCGGATTACTGGAAAATGGCGGAGAAATACATCCAGGTGGCACACGACAATGGGCTGAAGGCATGCGGCACGGTGAGCACCATTTGGGGATGTCCCATTGAAGGGCCCACGGACATGAAAAAGGCGGTGGAATTTACCCGAAGATGGCTGAACATCGGCGCTGATGACATTGAGCACGCAGACCATGACGGCTCTGCTCCTCCCAACAAAGTCTACGACTACTACAGCATGGTGTTGGATGCCTTTCCCGACCCAAACCTTCACGTGGCCCATTTTCATACCACTAGGGGCTGGGGACTGGCCAATGTTCTGGCGGCCCTACACGCAGGCATTACTCATTTTGAAGGCACACTCGGCGGCACGGGCGGCCAGCCGGCCAATTTCGTAGACGGTGTACCCGTGTCAGGGACTGGGAGCTACTACTATAAGGATCCCAGCATTACCGGCCTAGTTTCTACTGAGGACATGGCAGTGATGATGGACGAGATGGGGATTGACACCGGGTTGGATATGGATCGCGTTCTGGAAATCGGCCGAACCATGGAAAAGATCCTCGGTCGTCAACTTCGTTCAGAATCCGTGCACACCGGCCGGGTCCCGAAGGAGCCAACGGGCGTTCTTGAGTAAACGGTAAGCAGTAAGCCGTGGGCAGTAAGCAGTAGGAAATCGGGAGTTAGGAGTGGGAATTCAGTGGCATTGGGGTGTGAGATACAAGGCATAGAGTTTGATATCAGATTGGAGGACACCTCGACCCTCTACTGTGTACCCTGTACCCACTTGAAGTGAACTCTACCCGGACGTTGAATCGTCCCGCCCCAAAGACTACGAGATACTCTGTCCTATGGGCCATGCGCTCGGCGCTTATTTCGTTTCTGCGAACAAGACGGCGAGGATACGGGTTGGTTGATCCCGGCGACACATAACCTGGTGGGGAATGGTAGAGTCGTAGTAGATGGCATCGCCCGGATAAAGCACCTCCCGGTGCTCCCCGATTACGACTTCCATTTCACCTTCCAGCACGTAGAGAAACTCTTCGCCTTCATGAACCGAGCCAGGCATCTCCTCTGATACGGGTGCCAAGGTAACCAGAAAGGGTTCCATGTTGCGGTCTCGCATCCCGGGAGCTAATGACAGATAAGAATAGCCATACTGCTTCTGTTGCTGGTCGGCGTGGCGGCTTACCGGTTTCCTTTCGTCCTTGCGAGTGACGACGAAGGGCTTTGATTCACCCCCAGTAAGGAGGTAGCCCATCTTCATTTCAAGGGCCTTGGCCAGTTTGGTTAACGTACCCAGAGGAGGGGCAACGGCGTCTGCTTCGATACGCTCGAGCATCTCTTCCGAAAAACCCGTTCTCTGGGATACATCCCAAAGGGAGAGACCCTTTTTTTCTCGCAGTGTCTTTACTCTTTCACCTACAGCGGTTGGCTCCTCCGATTCGAAGCCAATCTCAGAGTTCAGGGTGATCCCCTCCAGAAGCTCTCTCTCGTGGGGATCCTGGGTGTAGAAAGGCTGTGGCGCGGTCTCCCTCTGTTGATGCCGGTCATTATCATGTTGCTGGCTCATGGTTGCTCCCCCGAAAATACGGAATTCTAGTGTCGGAATCCTAGCCCACTCGATGTGGGACGCGAGATGCGGAATGTGAGCACAGCGGACGGGTTTTACCGGAAAGACGGACCCCAGATTCGGTATCTCACATCGCCAATTCGGATCTGTAGCCTGGTTCCGATTTCGGTTCTCAACTCCCCTGCTCAAGGTTTACAAGGCCGTTCAATGACTTGAGAGAGGGATTTGTTGGTCGATTGACCTGATGATTCTATGATAGCCGGTCCGTGGCGCTTTGCAAGAGAAAACTCTTGAGGCCGTCTGGTCCCTCTTATCTTAACAGACCTAGGAGATGCCAATGGATTTCAGCCTATCAACTGAACATGAGATTCTGCGGAAATCCGTACGGAATTTTGCCCTAAAGGAAATCCAACCCCTTGCGCGGATCCTCGATGAACAAGAGAAATTTTCCGGAGAGCTAACCGAGGCCATGGGTGCTCTAGGTCTCTTCGGCGCAGTGATCCCAGAGGATTACGGAGGACAGGGTCTCGATCACCTGGGCTATATCATTGCGGTGGAGGAAATCGCCCGAGTGGATGGCTCACAGGCTGCTACGGTGGCGGCGGCGAATTCACTGGGAATCGGTCCCATCTATGAGTTCGGCACTGAGGCGCAGAGACGCAAATATCTGCCCAAGCTTTGCAGCGGCGATGCGCTGTGGGGCTTCGGCCTGACAGAGCCCAACGCCGGCTCCGACGCTGGCAATACCCAGACCACAGCCGTACTAGACGACCAGGAGTGGGTGATCAATGGGAGCAAGATATTCATCACCAATGCTTCCGCGGACATTTCCCTGGGAGTAACCGTTCTTGCCAGAACTGGGATGAGGGAAAACGGGAAAAAAGAACTCAGTTGTATCCTGGTGGAGAGCGGCACACCTGGCTACGAGGCCCGGGAAATGAAGGGCAAGATGGTATGGCGGGCGTCAAACACCAGCGAACTCTATTTCGAGGATTGCCGGGTGCCAAAAAACAACCTGCTAGGAAAAAGGGGAGAGGGATTTCGTCAAATGCTGAAGACCCTCGATGGCGGCCGGCTTTCCATAGCCGCTATGGGTCTTGGTGGAGCCCAAGGTTGCTTTGACCGCGCTCTGCAATATTCCAAGGAACGGGTTCAGTTCAACCGCCCAATTTCTCAGTTTCAGGTCAACGCCTTTAAACTGGCGGATATGGCCACAGAGATTGAGTTGGCCCGGCTGCTACTCTATAAGGCCTGCTGGCTCAAGGATCGCGGCAAGCCATACACTAAAGAGGCTGCCATGGCCAAACTCTACTGTTCGGAGATGATGGGTCGCTGTGCCAATCACGCCGTGCAGTTGCACGGTGGCTATGGGCTCATGAAAGAATATGATGTGGAGCGGTTCTACCGTGACCACAAGCTACTGGAGATAGGTGAAGGTACCTCAGAGGTCATGCGCATCGTACTCGCCCGACTCATTGGGGCTCTCTGAGCCCCGAAGTCAGCAGTAGGTCACTAAGCAGTAAGGCACCGGCGATTCAACCCGTGGATTGCCGAGATCCATGGCAATCCACCCTTCTAAGACTGCACGAAATTGGACGGGCAAGGGGAGGGAAGAAAGGTCTTTGTCCTTGCAGCATAATCTGCTAATAGATGTGGCCATGGAACGTTCAAGCCCCGTATTCCCCTTTTCAGCAATTGTCGGCCAGGAACAGATGAAGCAGGCGTTGCTCCTGAGTCTTATACACCCAGATATTGGTGGCGTACTCATTCGGGGTGAACGTGGGACAGGGAAATCTACGGCGGTTCGGGCTCTGGCGAATCTCCTGCCGCCGATACCAGTGGTTGCGGACTGTCCTTTCCGCTGTGACCCTGCAGATACTGGTTTGATGTGCCATCAGTGCTTACAACGACACCGTCAGGATCAAGGTTTTCCCGCCGTCCGGGAATCCATGAGGGTGGTGGATCTGCCCCTGGGCGCCACCGAAGAAATGGTACTCGGGACCCTGAACATCGAGCGGGCAGTAAGACAAGGCGAGAAATCATTTGAGCCCGGACTCCTGGCAAAGGCCCATCGCGGATTCCTCTATGTAGACGAGGTGAATCTGCTGCCCGATCACCTGGTTGATATTTTGCTGGATGCGGCGGCTATGGGGGTGAATGTTGTGGAGCGGGAGGGTATATCTTACAGTCACCCAAGCAAATTCATCCTGGTGGGTACTATGAATCCGGATGAGGGAGAACTGCGGCCTCAATTGCAGGATCGATTTGCCTTATGTGCGGCGGTACGGGGAATCAAAGACGAAGATGCGCGTCGGCAGGTGGTGGCTCGATGTCTCGCCTTTGAGAAGTCACCACGTCAATTTGCCAACCAGTGGAATAACAATGAGCAGGCTCTTGCCCGCCATATTCTGGAGGCACAAAGACGTTTGGCCGACGTCGACCTGCCCGACGACAAACTTTCATTAATAACCCGTCTGGCTATGGTTGCCGGAGCCGATGGGCATCGGGCCGACATTGCCATGGCCAAAACCGCCAAGGCGATGGCTGCTTTTGCAGGCCGTAACGGTGTGTCCAAACAGGAGGTGATTGGTGCAGCCAGGTTGGTCCTGCCACACCGGTTGAGGCTGGAGCCAACTGAAGAAGCAACACCTCTCGAGATAGTTGAACAAGTCTTGGAAAAGGTTAGCGAGGTAGATGAAGACACGCCGGAAGAGCCGGCCGAAAAAGTAGAGATAAAAAAAAACTTAGACGTCGAGGCTCACTGACCCTTGATTGGGGCAGGCTATTCGAAATTGGTGAGACATATTCCGTTCGCACCCGTGGCCCATTGCCTGTTGAGCGGCAGCGTCTGGCCAGGGGTAAACGATCTCGTCAAACTCTTCTATGGTCCGGCGGTCGCTATATAAAGAGCCGCCTGCCCTATGGTCCACCGCAGAGCATTGCCCTGGATGCCACTTTGCGGGCAGCGGCGGCAAGCAGACCACAAGGATGCCGAAAGTCAGGCGGAATCCGGATTAGGACGCCGGATATTCGCGAGAAGATGCGCGTTCAGCGAACGGCTGCGGCCGTTCTTTTTCTTTTGGATGCCAGTGGGTCCATGGGCGCAAATCACCGCATGGTGCTTGCTAAGGGAATCATCCTGTCGTTACTCACAGATGCTTATCATAGCAGAGATCAGGTGGGCCTTTTGGCGTTCAGGGCGGCGCAAACGGAACTTTTACTTCCGTTCACAAGGAGTCCGCAAGTGGCGAAACGGCGACTACGGGGTTTAGCCGTGGGAGGGAAGACTCCGCTCGGGCTCGGACTCAAAGAGGCGATGGTTCTCCTGAAGCGTAAAGCTCTGAAAGACGCCCAAATGAAAAAAATGCTGGTTGTGGTTTCAGATGGCAAGGGCAACGTCGCACTGGAATATGAAGACCCCTACGATGAGGCGATGCACTACGCAAGGTTGATCAGCAAGAACTCCATACAAAGCGTTTTCGTTGACACCGAAGAGAATCCCTGTAGCTTCGGCTACGGCCCCCAAATCGCGCGGACCATGGGGGCAAAGTATATCTCAGCCGAAACCATACGTAAGCAGGGCGTAATTGAGTTGCCGTTCTAGTCGGTTGATTCAGTTGAGCCGGTTAAGCCAGTTGGCCCGGATTACCGGTTGAGTCGGTTAGGCCTGTTAGCTCCGCAGAAACGTCGGTCGCGAAAGCTGGGTTACGACCGCTTTAGATATCGTATCAAACCATCAATCATTTTGCGTACCGTTCTGCATTGTTCATAGGATACCTGAAAATCTTGCTCCTCTATATACCGTTGATCCAAGGCAACATATAAACAGCTCTGGACTTCCGAACACGATCTTCTGGAATAGGTCAGAAATCTAACGAATTCCTTATTGGAGAGTGAGTCAAATCCCTCGGAAATGTTGCTCATCACGGAAACCACTGCTCCGGTTATCTGCCCAGATAGCCTGAAATCTTTGGAAAACGGCTGATTCTTGGCGTGACGGTAAACATTTCGGCTGAGAGATCTTGATTCCTGCCAACACTCTAATTCTTCAAATTTCTTGATCGTCATCAGGTGCCCCCCCTATTCTTATCAAACCTGCGAACCGGCTCAACTGGCTAAACCGACCAACCGGCTAAACTGACTTAACCGCCCAGATAGGCCTTTTTGACTTCGGGATTAGCCAAAAGCTCCTCAGACTGCCCCTCCAGCACCATGTTGCCATGCTCCAACACATAGCCTCTCTGCGCGAATTGAAGCGCCAAGCGGGCATTCTGCTCAACAAGAAGAATGGTAGTCCCTCCTTCCTGGTTGATTTCTTTGAGAGCCTCAAACATATGTAACATCAACAACGGGGCCAACCCCATGGAGGGCTCGTCCAGTAACATGAGTTCCCGGCCACTCATGAACGCTCTGCCGATGGCCAGCATCTGCTGCTCGCCGCCACTCAACGTGCCGCCTCTCTGGAGTCTCCGTTCTTCCAAGCGAGGGAAGATGGCAAAGACTCGCTCGAGATCCTGATCAATCTTCTGGCTGGAGTCCTTTCTGCCGAAGGTGGCAAGTCTGAGGTTTTCCAGGACCGTCAGGTTATCAAATATACGTCTTCCCTCAGGAACATGGGAGATACCAAGCTTGCTAACCACCTTGTCGGCGGGATACTTTAGCAAGTCGTCCCCCCTGTAAGTCACCTTGGTTCCCGGTTCCACAGAAATCAGCCGGGATATCGCGCGCAGGGTAGTGGACTTTCCGGCACCATTGGCGCCGATAATGCACACGATCTCGCCCTCATCAATTTTGAAACTTATGCCATGAAGGGCTCGAATCCTGTCATAAGACACCCTGAGGTTTTCCACTATCAACATCAGAGAATCTTCTCCTTGCCTAGATACGCCTCGATCACGCGCGGATCGTTTTGAATCTCCTCGGATGTGCCCTCGGCGATGACCTCCCCAAAAACCAAGGCCTGAATCGTCTCGCACAGTTCCATGACCACCTTCAGTCGGTGTTCTATGAGAAAAATCGCCAGTCCCAATTCATTATGAATACGGCGAATGATCCCCATCATCTGGATAAGCTCTTCAGGGTTCATGCCTGCGGTGGGCTCATCCAGAAACAGAATTCTAGGCTCAGTAGCGAGTGCCCGTGCCATTTCCACCCTGCGCTGATCCCCGTACGGCAAGTTGACGATCACCTGTTCAGCCAGGTGAGCCACACCCACCAACTCCAAAAGGCTGCGCGCCAGGTCATCAATCTCAGCTTCTTCTCTATTGCGCTTGGGGGTTCCGAAGAAAGATCCGACCAAGCCGTAGTTAATCTTCGAGTAACGGGCCATCTTCACATGCTCAAGGACGGTCATGTGACGCCACAAACGAAGGTTTTGAAAGGTTCTACCGAGGCCCATGGAGGCGATCTGGTAGGGCTTGAGGCCGACGATGGACTTGCCGTTGAGCAAGATGTCACCTTCGGTAGGTATGTAAATGCCTGTAATGAGGTTGAAAATGGTGGTCTTGCCGGCTCCGTTGGGTCCTATCAATCCCCTGATTTGACCGGGCTCGAACGTCAGGTCGTAGCCGTTCACCGCCCGCAAACCCCCAAAGTCATGGCTCATTTTTTTTATCTCAAGCAACGGCATGCAGCACCTTCACCGGACGATGACCCAGAGAACCACATCTGCTAGAATCTGCAACGTACGAGTGGTCTCTTCCCATACTTGTCCCTCAATAGTCAGGACCGTATCAAAACTCCACCCTTTGAGGTGGATTCTTCACGGATCGGTTTCCCTTTCGGCCTGATCAGATTCATTACGTTGAATTCCTTGAAAGCGATGAGACCTGTGGGACGGAAAATCATTACCAGGATGAGCAGAAGTGGAATGATGATCCACTTAAACAACTCGAGCGGCCGCAAGGCTTCACTGAGGAGACTGTAACCCACCGCGCCGACGATGGATCCATAGACTGAGTTCAGCCCTCCAAAGTAAACCATCGCCAGGACCTCTGCCAGTTTCTGAATGCCGAAAGTCCCCGGATTTACGTACCGCAGCACATGGGCCAACAATCCACCGGCAACGCCGGCCCAGAAGGCTCCAAACAGGAATGCCACGAACTTGGTCCGTCTTGTATTGACGGTCATTGCGTCAGCCGCCATTTCGTCGTCCCGCACCGCGTTCAATGCCTTTCCTAAGACGGAACGAACAAAATTGTTAATGATCCAAACGGCGGCTACGGTCCAGAGGAATAACGTGGGCAAGTTCACGTAGTTCGGCTGGCTGCTCAAGCCTCGAGGCCCTCCCACGATTTCCAGGTTCTCGATCATACTCTTGACGATAAACATAAACGCTAAAGAGATGATTGCGAGATAGTCTCCTCTCGTCCTGAAGGAAGGGATGGCAATGGCTATGGCTCCCACGGCTGCTACTATTCCCCCTCCGATAAGGGCGACAGGGAACATGAATGGTCCCAACGCCTCGGGAAGAAGAGCGGCTCCAAACACTCTGTCGTCAACGAACAGGAGCAGTGTTACCACCGAGGCCGAATAGGCTCCCAGGGCCATGAATCCAGGGTGCGAACACGAGAACTCTCCCATGTAGCCATTGATTATGTTCAGACTCAGAGTGACAATGACGGCGATCAAAGTGAGCTTTAGCGTGAGAAGTCGGTAAGCGCTAATGCCAGACCATATACTCAAGAGACCATAGAGCAGGCATAAGTGGACGATCACAGAGAATGTCGGAGAAAGATTGAAAAGCCATGACACGAGCCTGTTTATAACCGAACCGCATAGGCGGGCGACGATGCCCACAGGTAATACGTATACCAGAAGCAGATAGATGACAGTGCCGGGAATGAGCAAGGGCTTCTTGAGTATAATGACACAACCGAATAGTACCGGCACTTTCGGCAGCCCCAGTAGATGCGCAAGAGGCGTGCCCAGGAAACGTTCGAGCAAAACTGCTACCAGTCCGCCAGCCAGCCAACCCAGAAGAGGAACTCCAGAGAAGTACTCCCGAAAGGCGCGTGCTCTGGATCTGTTGGATTTAGGCGAATTTTCGCTTGTTGCTTTCAAGATCAGTTCCTTGCCCGTACTTGTGTCTCCTTAGTGGGTTTCGATCCCTGGCAATCAGGGAGACCTCAATTGAGTGTCAACTCAATTAAGGTGGAACCACATCGATTTACAGTCTCAACCGGGCGCTATAGGGTTCGCCAAAGAAACCATGTGGTCTGAAAGTCAGAATGAGCAGAATGATCGAGTAGGCGATCAGATCGCGCAGGGTCGAAGGAAAGATCATCGGCACGAAGATTTCTATAAATCCCAGCAGAAAACCTGCCAGACAGGCGCCCAAAATGGAGCCCCTGCCTCCAAGGATCGCAGCAACGAAAGCCTTCCAGCCGAACAGAACCCCCATGTACGGATCCAGCACCGGGTAGGCTACACCGAAGAAAATCCCTGCCACCGCTGCCAGTGCCGAGCCGAGGGCAAAAGTCATGCGGGCAACATTGTTTATCGGCACCCCCATCAGTGGGACCACGACAAAGTCAAAGGCCATGGCGCGCATTGCCATTCCCCACTTGGTTTTGCGTACAAAACGGTGCAGGGCGTACATGAGCGCCAGGGACACGATAACGATCATAATCTTCTTGTTGGTGACGAATACTCCGCCGAGGTCGTAAGTGGTTGACTTGATCAGAGAGGGGAAGCTTACCCGTCTGGCACCCAACAGGGCCAGATTTCCAGTCTCCAGTATGATACCTATCATCAGGCCGGTGATGGCAGCCGAAGCCCGGGGCGCGTTTCGAAGAGGTCGATAGCCCACCCGTTCAACGATCATGCCGACGAAGGATGTTAGAAACATGGAGACGATGATGGTCAAAGCCAGGATCAGCCAGTTGGGCAGTGCAAGGGCGCCCATCGCACTGAAGCCGACCAGTGCCGAGGCGACGCCGAAACCTATGTAAGCACCAACCATGAAAATATCGCCGTGGGCAAAGTTGAAGAGCATGAGAACGCCATATACCATGGAGTAACCCAGGGCGATCAAAGCATAGAAGCTACCCCATTGTAGGGCGTTGATCAGGTTCTGAAAGAAAAATTCCACGCCAGTCGCTCCATCGTATTTGTCATCTCACACGTCCCCTTTAGCCTACCCGTTCTGCTGAGTTCACGCCGAACCCCTCTTCCCTCAGGGTAAAGGGGACTAGGTGGCTGTCTTAACTCCCTGTCTCCAGCGGGGAAAAAGGGGTTGGGACTAGGGGGGCGAGAATAGTTGCCGTTGAACTGTAAAGAAAACGGGGCCAGGACGTTTCGTCCTGGCCCGCCTTACTTATACCATAATAGTTAACGGGAATTAAGAGCGCTTCCCATTTTTCTCTGTGACTCTTAATCTCGCTCTACGGGCAAACAGATTTGTAAAACTCGAACTCGCCTTTGTCGCTGATCCGAACAATAACAGCACACTTGATCGGATCGCCTTCTTCGGTGAAGGTCATCTTGCCGGTAATGCCGTCGAATTCCTTAATCCTCGCCAGGGCATTACGTACCGACTGGCGGTCCTTAGCAACATTCCCGGTAAGCTGACCGGAAGACTGGATGGCCTCCTGGACAATGCGCAAGGAGTCCCAGGTAAGAGCGGCCACATCGTCCGGTATGTACCCGTGCTTCTTATTGTAGCGATCGATGAATGCCTTGGTGGCACCCGTGGCACCGGCAGCAGCGTAGTGGGTGCTAAAAAAGAGGCCGTAGCAGTCTTTGCCGCAGAGTTTTACCGTTTCTGCCGAACCCCAACTGTCGCTGCCCACGATGGGTTTGTTCCATCCCAACTCATGGGCCTGTTGCACGATCAACGCCACTTCGTTGTAGTACTGCGGGGTGAACAGTACCTCGGCTCCCGACCGGTTGATCTTGGTCAACTGTGAACTAAAATCGGCGTCCTTGGTGGTAAAACTTTCGAAAGCCACCACGGATCCCGGGCCATAAAGATTTTCCCAGGCCTGTTTGAAAAACTCCGCCAGCCCTTTGGGGTAGTCACTGGCCACGTCGTAAAGGACTGCGGCTTTGGAATATCCGAATTCCTCTTTGATGAAATTGGCCAACACCGGCCCCTGGAATGGATCGAGGAAGCAGCCACGGAAAACATAGGGACGGTCCTTGGTGGTGTTCGGGTTTGTAGACCAAGGGCTGATCATAGGCGTCTGGTAGTTATTGGCGACACCGCCTGCAGGCACCGCCTGCTTGGAGGACTGAGGTCCGACGATGGCCAGCACCTCATCCTCGGTAATCAACTTGGTATTGGCTTTCACGGCCGATTCGGCCTTGGACTCGTTGTCTTCAATCACCAGCTCGACCGGGTACTTCTTCCCACCAACCTCGAGACCACCGGACGCCTGGATGTCCTCCAGCCACATCTGGGCAGCGAACTTTGTTCCCTCGCCCACCTTGGGAATATCACCCGTCATGGGGGCGTTGATACCGATCTTGATGGGCTTTACTTTCTCACCACAGCCAAAAGGCAGAAGCAGCACACCGATTATCAGACACGAAACAATAAGAACTAGACTCTTTTTCATCACCATCCTCCCCCTCTCCGCTTAACACACTGTTTTAATTATGAAAGTGCAGGACAACCTGAAGGGCCAAATATGTGATTTCTAGCACAGAGCCAATGCTTTTTCAATGATTATTTGATGGGCAGAAGATTTCAGTGAACCGGCAGCCTGCGGATGTTTTGGTTCCGCATCATCTCGTAAGCATCTGGCAGGAGGGCTTCAGGATCGACGGTGATGGGGTCCTTAGTCATCACCTCTCTGATTCGCGTCCACCACCCCCGAAGAACTGAAAAGGGAGAAGAATACGATGGGCACAGCGAAAGGACCCGTTCACCTGGCCGCAGGCACGGGTGAAGATCGGTAATTGGAGACTTCAATCGTCCCTAGCCCGATGGTCTCAATTCATTCTGCTGCATGCTGTCATTAGAATGTAAAGAAGACTTTTTGCAGCACCTTGGGAGTGTAACCAGCCATATCCAGGTACATGGTGATTCCGCCCATAAAGAAAGGCCAGCCCGCGCCCATGATCATGGCCAGATCCACGTCACGGGTATCGGCCACCACACCTTCTTGCATCATGAGGTCCACTTCCCGGGTAAGATTGGTGAGTACTCTCTCAACGATTTCCTCTTTGCGGAAATCCTTTTCACCCTTCTTTTGCCAGAGATTCTTCACCTCCGGATCTAAACGACGATTGGGGGGCTCGCCAACATAGATACCTGGTTTTGCCTTTTCCGCCAGCTGTTTCAGGTTGGCGTTGACCGGAAACCGTTGAGGCCCGAAGGCCCGATTCAGGGTTTCCTGGACATGGGCTGCCACACCCAGTCCCACCATGCCTAGCAGTTCAAAGGGAGCCATGGGTAGACCAAGGCTGAGCATGGCCTCATCCACCAGTTGGAACTCAGCCCCCTCGTCCACCAGTTCAAGACAGTCAACCAGCATCTTGGTCAAGAGACGGTTGACCAGGAAGGCGGGAGAGTCTTTCACCAAAATACCGGTCTTTCTCAGATCTTTGGCAAGGGCGAAAGCAGTAGCCAGGGTGGCGTCGTTTGTGGCTTGCCCCCGGATGATTTCCACTAGTGGTAGTACAGCCACCGGGTTAAAAAAGTGGAAGCCGACCACTCGTTCCGGATGTTTCAGGTTTGAGGCCATTTCTGCGATGGAGAGGCTGGACGTGTTAGTGGCAAGGACGCAGGTTTCAGAGATCACCTTCTCAGCCTCGGAGAACACCTGCTGCTTCACCTCCATCTCCTCAAACACAGCCTCAATGACGAAGTCGCAGTCGGCAAAGTCAGCCCAATCCAAGGTGCCTTTCACCAGCGTGGACAGGTAGCGGGCTTTGGCTTCGGAGAGTCGGCCCTTCTCCACCTGTCTGCCCAACTCCTGGTGGACGTATGCGATACCTTTGTCCACAAATTTCTGCTTAATGTCCTTCATCACCAGCGGCACTCCGTAGCGCTGAACAAAGAGAATCGCCAGTTGGGAGGCCATGAGGCCGGCGCCGACAATCCCCACCTTAGTGACTTTATGAGGCTTGACCTTTGGAACACCGGCAGGACGTTTGGCTCGTCTTTGCACCAGGTCAAATGAATAAATACTTGCTTTGCACTGACGGCTCTTGATGAGATCCCCCAATGCTTTGTCTTCCTCTGCAAATCCTTGCTCCACTTCCCAGCTGAAGGCGCCCTCAACCAAGTCCAGGGCCCGATATGGGGCAACAGCCGCTCCATGGACTTTGCCGTCCACAAAATCTCGAGCTTTTCGTAGCAAGGGCTTCAGATTGCTGGAGTCCGGCGGGGTCCGTTCAACCTGTTCACTGCCGTCCATAATGGATTCCAGAAACCGGATGGAATCGTCTAGGAATTCGGCGGAGTCGAATAGCCGGTCTGCCAGTCCCATCTCGAAAGCCTGTACACCATTGATCATGCGATTCTGATTCAAGGGGTTGTAGATGATGAGCTCCAGTGCCCTTTCAGGACCGATAAGCCGAGGCGTAAGAGTAGTCCCCCCCCAACCGGGCACGAGCCCCAGAAAACACTCAGGAAAAGCAATGGCGGTGACGCCCCTGGAAATCGTACGATAGTCACAATACAGCGCGATCTCCAGACCGCCGCCCAAGGCTGCCCCGTTTATGGCCGCCACCGTTGGAAAATTTAGATTCATTATTCGCTTGAACGTGGCGTGGCCGAACCGCCCAATTGCGCGTCCTTGCTCAAAGGTGTTGATAAAGGGAATCTCGGTGAGGTCGGCGCCGGCGGCAAAGATATAGTGCTTGCCGGTAAGAACCAACCCTTTCACGTGTGGTTCCCGCTGAATCGCGTCCAGGGCTTGGTTCAAGGAGTCGAGCGCCTCTTGGTCGAAGGTGGTCGGTTTCTTGTAGTCTTCTCCATTATCCATAGTCAAAAGAGCGATTTTGCCTTCCCTGGACTCATAAAAGCGCGGGTAGAAGTGAGTGATGGTCTTGGCCATGATATCTCCTTGTCGGTTTGCCGGTTTAGTCGGTTTGGTCGGTTTAGCCGGTTTAGCCAGTTGAGCCAGTTTGGCCGGTTGAGCCGGTCAGCCGGTTTAGTGCGCTAATCGCTTGAAATCGGCGGCGGCGAACTCGAGTTGTAACTATTCTAGAAACCGTCTCCGTCTATGAAAGCAGTTTAATTTCCACAGCGGCTCAACCGGCTAACTCGCTAAACCGGCTAAACCGACCAACCTTACTACTTCTTTTTCTTCGTACTGGCGGGTTTTTCCCTGGCCGTTTTCTCGCCATCGGCTTGTAGATTCTCCCAGATAACTGCGCCACCCTGTCCAAGGCCGACACAGAGGGTTGCCAGGCCGTACTTTACCTGAGGGTTTTCGGCAAACTCGTGCATGAGGTGAACCATCAGACGAGGTCCAGAAGAGGCGAGAGGGTGACCGAAGGCGATGGCACCTCCCCAAGGATTCAGCCGCGGATCGTCAGGCCATTTGAGCTTGAACTCTTTCATGAAGGTAATGCACTGTACAGCGAAGGCCTCGTTAAGTTCGATGAGGCCGATATCCTCCATGGTGAGCCCTGCTATTTTAAGGACCTTGTGGGTGGCTGGGATGGGTCCAAGACCCATAACCTCGGGTTTGACCCCGGCATAGGTATAGGCGACCATTCGCATCTTGGGCTCGACGCCCATTTCTCTCGCCTTGTCTGCCGACATGAGCAGAACACCGCAGGCTCCGTCGTTCAGTCCGGAGCTATTGCCTGGCGTTACTTTGCCCAACGGCCGAAAGGGAGTACGCAGATCTTTCAGACCCTCCATGGTGGTATCCGGACGGGGTTGCTGGTCACGATCGGCGACTACCCAGCCCTCGCGAGTGTAGACGGTCATGGGCACAATCATTTTGCTGATTTTGCCCTCCTGGTAAGCTCTGGCAGTTTTCTGCTGGGAGAGTACCGCGTACTCGTCTGCCATCTCTTTGGTGTATTCAGGAAACAGATCATGGAGATTCTCCGCGGTTCTTCCCATGACCAGAGCGTCTTCCGAGACCAGCCTATCCACCAGAAACCGGGGGTTGGGATCCGCAGTTGCGCCCATGGGATGGTGGCCCATGTGCTCAACGCCACCGGCAATAGTGATATCAAAAGCTCCAAGGGCAATTTCTGAGGCGGCGGCGGTGATTGCGGTCATACCACTCGCACACATGCGATCCACAGAGGCACCAGCACATTTTTCTGAGAGTCCAGCCAAAATGGCAGTGGTTCTCCCCAGGGTAAGCCCCTGATCTTTTTCCTGGGTTGTGGCTCCCCAGAAGTTTTCTTCAACCATCTCAGGGCTGACCGGGGGATTACGACGTAGGAGCTCGCGAATAATCTTGACAACCATATCGTCAGCACGCGTGTGCCAGAAGAATCCGTTTTCTCCAGCCCTGCCAAAAGCTGTGCGTACACCGTCAACGAGGACGACATCTCGTGCTTTCATTTCTCGACTCCTTTTTGTTGGTTTAACCAGTTGAGCCGGTTAGGTCGGTTGAGTCAGTGACAAGTCTAAGGGCGTTACCGCTTCTTTTGTTTGTCTTCTTGTTTCGGCGATCCGCAAACAGGTTGACTGGTTATACCGGCAACCCAAGAACCGTCAGACCCTCAATATCCTCTCAAATGATCCTCTGTTTGCATCTGCTCCTAAGCCAGGGCAAATGCTTCTTCCGGTATATCAACCGCTGCCCGCTGCCCACTCATGATAGCCTTGGCCTTACCCTTAGCCAGTGAGAGGACATTGGTAATGAAGAATTCGGCAGAAGCCACCTTGCCGCGATAGAAGGCCGCACTGCGGTTGGAGGCAAGAAGTTCGTTTTGGGATTTGACATCCTTGGCACCAGCATCCAGGTAAATCTCCTGGAGTCGACGCTGGGCGATGAGGGCCTGCCACAGGAGCATGAATCCTAGAGCCACATCTCCGAAGAGCTCAAGGTAGGGAGAGGCATAGAGGAGTGTCTCCACGTAGTCTTCGGTCATTCCTTTGAGGCCAAAGTACTTGGTGACCTGGATCAGTTGTTCCCGAGAAGCCTCGAAGGTGGCAACCAGTTCACGAAGTTCAAAATTCTTGCGGGCCCATTTGAGAAAGTCTTCGGTTTCTGCAATGAGTCTCTTGAAAAGCCGTCCCCTTTTTATGACCAGTTTCCGACCCACAAGATCCAGCGCTTGAATGCCGTTGGTCCCTTCGTATATAGAGGCAATCTTGCAATCACGCAGGTGTTGCTCAACAGGATATTCCTGGCAGTACCCGTAGCCACCATGAACCTGTACTGCGGCCTCACAGATCCGGAAACCCAGGTCACTACCATAGGCCTTGCAGACAGGGATAAGAATGTCGATGAAATCCTGATACTTCTCTCTTTCCTCATCACTTTCACTGCAGCGCACCATATCCTCACAGAACCCGGTGTAGTAAAGCAGCGCACGGAGTCCTTCGCACACGGATTTCATGAACATGAGCATGCGGCGTACGTTCGGATGCTTGATGATTGCCACTTTTGGCGCGCTGGGATCTCTCATCCTGCTCACTTCGGCGCCCTGGATTCGTTCCTTGGCGAAGTGGAGCGCTTGCATGTAGGCGGCACTTGCGTGACATAAGCCTTGCATACCCACGAAGAGGCGAGCCTCGTTCATCATCTGAAACATGATGCGCATGCCTTGGTTTTCTTGGCCCAGCAAATAGCCGATGCAATTGTCGTTCTCCCCGAAGTTAAGCACGCAAGTAGGCGAGCCGTGAATCCCTAGCTTCTTTTCAATCCCGCCGCAAACGACGTCGTTGTCTACCAGCGAGCCGTTTTCCTGGCGCAGCTTTGGGACGATGAAGATGGAAATCCCTTTCGTCCCCTGTGGAGCCCCTTCCACGCGGGCCAGAACCATATGAACAATATTCTCTGAGAGATCGTGTTCACCACATGAAATGAAGATCTTGGTGCCAGAGATGCTGTAGGTGCCATCGTTGTTGCGGGTTGCCTTGGTTCGCAGTGCACCCACGTCGGTACCGGCCTGGGGTTCAGTGAGACACATGGTTCCGCACCACTCACCTGCGTACAACATGTCCATATAGGAGCGGCGTTGCTCATCGGTGCCGAAGAGCTCAACGAGTCTAGCGGCACCATGAGTAAGCCCTGGAAACATTATGAGACTCCAGTTGGCAGCGCCAAATGCCTCTGTGGTCGCCAAACCGATGGATACCGGAAACCCCTGTCCGCCTGCCTCAACATCGTCGGCGATAGACAGCCAACCGCCCTCTTTATACATCTTGTAAGGCCGGTGATAGGACTCTGGCACTTTGACCCGGCCATCTTTCCAAGCGCAACCTTCCTCATCACCCGTGCGGTTGGCGGGTGAGAATTCGTTTTCTGCCAGTTTCCAGGCCTGCTCCAAAACCATCTCGTACATGTCTCTGGAATGCTCGGCATACTTGGTGGTCTTGCTCAGTTGTTCAATGTCCAGTTGCTCAAATAGCACGAACTTGACATCTCTCTCGTCCACGAGTGGATTTGCCATTGCTTACTCCTTCATGCCTTACGTGGTTTGCCCCATGGTGTCGGCCGGTCAGTAAATTAAGTTCCACGTCCCACCAGAGTCAGTTCGTTCTTACTTCCTTTGCATCTGCTAATCTCTAGCAAGACTTGAGCCATGGGTTACACACCGGACATGTCTTCCATTTTTGTCCTCAGGCTGTCCTCCCGAAGCCCACGTATAAACAGATCGGCCAGAGGGCCAGCCATATGGGTGAGATCGTAGGTTCTGCCGGAAAGCAGCCAAGAAGTGACGGTTTCATCAATGGCTCCGAAGAGCGCCTTTTTGACCGCACTCAGATAGAGGTCCTTGCGCAAGAGCCCCTGCTCTTGGCCGTGTTCGATGATTTCACCAATCAGGCCGAAATAAGACTTGAGATCCACTTTGGGGTATGCGCTCATGAAATGACGACTCTGGCGAAGCTCGAGTTGGAAAACGGCCGCCAGGTCCGGATGCTGCTGCATTTGAAAAAGGTGGAGATGAACCAACTTCTTCAGCTTCACCTCAGCGTTTTCTTCCCTGCTCAATCGGTTCCGAAAGTCCGTGATGAAGCCTTGGACCTTTTCTTGAAAGATACTGATGAGAAGATCATCTTTGCTGCTGAAATAGAGATAAATTGTTCCGGCCGCCACACCAGCCTCTCGGGCGACGTCAGCGATCCTAGTCTGGTGATACCCATTTTGGGCAAAGGCTTTTACGGCGGCATCCATAATCAGGACACGTTTGGCACTAGGTTTTCCAGAGCGAGTCATTTGGAATCAATCCTCGAGCCAGAGCGAATACGTTCAGTAAGAGAAATTATGAATGATTATTCATTCATAACAATCACAATATTCAAAGAAGCTTTCGGTTGTCAAGGATTTTCTCTTAGAATATTTTTGTGAGTATAGTTAAGTAGTATCCGCCGTAAAACCACACAAAACTTCGATCTTTACGGGGAAAGGTTTGTCTGGATTTGCGCTAATTAAATTGGCAATCAATTTCAAGCGAAATCAAACTGGGCAAAAATGGGAAGACTGGACGATGAATGTTCATTCACTCTGCAGTGTTGTCGACGCACTGCTGCGACCTTTTCCCCGGGCAACTCCGGCAATATTCTTGCTCATCTCCGTGAAAGGTTCTACAATTTGGCTGCTCCGCATGGCCATGGAGCAAACTTAGCGAATACGAGGACAGGGCGAGCCGGCAACAGGATGAGACTGGCGCCAGGGGCAACTAGGCCCTAAGGGACTAGCAACGAACCACTAGACGCGAGGCACGACGCAGGGAACAGTATTATGTTAAGTGGTTGGTTTCGGTGCATCGTGCTTACTGCTTGGTGACTAGTGGCAGGGCGCTGATTGGAGGTAAGGCCTATGACCGAGGAATTCCGACATCTGGGCAGCGGGAAAACTGAGTACCACTACACGGTAAACCCAGACTGTCTGGAGACTTTTGACAACCCGCATCCTGGTCGAGAGTACACCGTTACCTTTACCACCGGGGAAGTTACGAGTCTCTGTCCCATCACCGGTCAACCAGACTTCTACACGATCACCTTGAGCTACATCCCCCATCGTCGCTGTCTGGAGTCCAAGTCACTCAAACTCTACCTTGTCAGTTTTCGTCAAAGTGGCATGTTTGCGGAGACCATGGCGAACCGCATTTTGGACGATCTGGTGAAAGTATGCGGTCCCCGTTGGATGAAGGTGGAGAGCGTTATGAATCCCAGGGGCGGTATTGGTCTCACCGTCCGGGTTGAGCATAAGGTTGACGACCTTGAATAATCAGTGGCGAGCAGATAGCTATCTGGTTTTGCTAGCATGCGTATATTCAGGCACCCTGGTACTGTCTGCCGTCCTGGCAAGCAAGATAATTTCCGTTGGAAGCCTAGTAGTTCCAGCCGGTGTGATGGGCTACTCTCTGACCTTCGTCCTCACTGATGTCATCAGTGAGGTATGGGGCAAGCAGAGGGCGAAAACTGTGGTTATGGGAGGTTTCGTCACCTTGGTTCTCGCCTTCGTGATCACCGGCATCAGCATATTCTGGCCGCCGGCACCATTCTGGCCGCACCAACCGGAGTATGAAACCATCCTTGGGAGCAGTGCCCGAATCATGATAGCCAGCCTCAGCGCATACCTGATAAGCCAGTATCATGACGTTTGGGCCTTCCACTTCTGGAAACGGATAACCACCGACCGCTTCTTATGGCTGCGGAACAACGCCTCCACTGTCGTTTCGCAGCTCCTGGATAGCGTTATATTCATCACGCTGGCCTTCTATGGGAGCATGCCGGTGGTACCGCTCATCCTCGGGCAATGGGTGGTGAAGGTTGGAATCGCTGTCTTGGATACTCCCTTCGTCTACCTGCTGGTTCACTTAATCAGACGTCGGGTTCCATCGGTGGAACTGGGTTCCAGCTTGAAGAGTTGAGGCAAATCCCCAGACTTCAAACATGAAAAGGATATCGTACTGATTGTAAATTTCGACTACTAAGATGATCCGTGGAGCCGAACTATGGTGGGAGAATTCCCGAAATGAAGCTCCCTGCAGTCTTGCTTCTTATTAATGAGAGCATAATGTTGTTTGCGGAGAACAGCTTCAGTAATGCTGATAGAGGATCATGAAGTCTTTTCCAAGGTGACTGGCGGGAGGCCTGTGTTCACTTCCGCAGGTGTGGGTGGGGGAGACCCTGGCCCCGTTTCGCAGGAACGGGGAACAGGGAGGGGGTGCCTTCCCCCACGCACAGCTGCGCTAGAAGTGACCAGGCCGGGAGCCTCGGAACCACAGAAAAGACTTCATGATCCCTACC
>CP070692.1:1025968-1049747 GCA_020353215.1 Deltaproteobacteria bacterium | reverse complement strand
GCTTCATTACATTTGATGGTCAAGACATTACCCGCATGCCAGCTGAACGTATCGTCCGCGCCGGTATATCGCACGTGCCAGAAGGGCGTAAGGTTTTCGCCACACTCAGTCTGCGAGACAACCTTGAAATGGGAGCATTTATCCGTAAGGATCGGGACGGGATTCAATCAGATATGGAACGTTTCCGGAAGAAATTTCCCATTCTCGCGGATCGATGGCATCAGATGGCGGGCACCCTGAGCGGTGGGGAACAACAGGCCCTGGCCATAACCCGTGCCCTTATGGCAAAGCCCAAGCTTCTGATCCTCGACGAGCCCTCCATGGGGCTCTCACCGTTGCTGGTCAGAGAAACTTTCAAAATCATTACCGGATTGCGCAACGAAGGGACCACGATTCTGCTAATCGAACAGAACGCTCGAGCCGCCCTCCACATAGCGGATCGTGGCTACGTGTTGGAAACCGGCAAGATCGTGTTACAAGGAAAATGCCAGATGTTGCTTGAACACAACGAAGTGAAACGTGCGTACCTGGGGAAAGGCTATCGGGAGGTATGGGAGGACTGAGATCAGAAGTCCGAATAACGAAACCCTAACAATTCTCAAATTCTCGAAATTGAAGCTCCCTGCAGCCCCGCTGAAGGAGGATCTCCGCTTCTCTCCGACAAGACTTGTCGACGAGGAGTTCGACTGCCCTCGGCCGTGAGCTCGGGCCGAACGGAGGCCCACTCGAAGTCCTCAAGTCGAGTCGCTGCGGGGAATGCGCTCGCTGGTTCAGTTCAAATGACACGAACTTCGGTTCGGCGATGTCAAGCGGCGTTGTTGTGAACATTCGGGAATTTGGATTTGCCTTAACTCATTACTCGTACTAGCCTTTCTTAAAACCAGACGAGGATTAAGAAGCCATGAGAATCTGGGACCGGGAATACGAATGCATGTCAAGGGATGAACTGACACAGCTCCAGCTTGAACGGTTGCAGGCAACGCTCAACCGGGTCTACAAGAACGTGGCTTTCTACCGTAAGAGCTTCGACAACATGGCGTTTGATCCGGAAGATCTGGTTGAACTGAATGATCTGGAGAAACTGCCGTTTACGTGCAGCAAGGATCTAAGTGATGCCTACCCCTACGACCTTTTTGCCGTGCCTTTGCGTGAGGTGGTGCGGGTACACTCCTCTTCCGGCACTTCCAAACCCATTGTGGTGGGCTACACCCGTCAGGATTTGAACCACTGGAGCCAGCTTGTGGCCCGCATTCTCACCGCCGCTGGAGTAACCGCCGACGATGTCGTCCAGGTTACGTTGAATTATGGGCTCCTTACAGGGGGATTGGGGCTTCACTATGGTGCCGAGCTTATTGGCGCTTCTGTGCTCCCCACCTCAGTCGGGCGGACTGAACGGCAGGTCACGATCATGAAAGACTACCGCACCACTGCGCTTGCGGCCACTCCCTCCTATGCCTTGGTCATTGCTGAACGGTTGGAGAAATTGGGTGTAGACACAAAAACGCTCACGCTTAAGTTCGCCATGCTTGCAGGAGAGCCTTGGACCGAGGCCATGCGAGAGGAAATTCAGGAACGCCTCTACGTCAAAGCCACAGACAATTACGGCCTTAGTGAGATAATGGGTCCTGGGGTGGCCGGCGAGTGTATCCATCAAGCGGGCATGCACCTGCATGAAGATCACTTTATTGCCGAGGTCGTGGACCCTCAAACCGGCCGCAGGCTCGCTCCAGGGGAAGTGGGGGAGCTGATCATAACCACCATTACCAAAGAAGCATTTCCGTTGATCCGTTTCCGGACCGGGGATCTGTGCTCGCTGGACTACAAGCCCTGCCAGTGTGGTAGGACGTTCTTGCGGATGAGCAGGGTGCGGGGTCGCACCGACCAGGTTATTATTGTCAAAGGGATCAATATCATACCCAGTCGGGTGGGAGATATCCTCGGGGAAATCCAGGGCACCCGCCCTCCTTGCCAGTTGGTAGTTGAACGCGAGGGGTATCTCGATCGCATTACGGTGATGGTGGAAGTGTCCGAAGAACTCTTCTTTGATAAAATGCGAGAGCAAAGATTCTTGGTAGATACCATGCGGGAGAAGGTCGCGGGCGGAATTGGTGTTACGCCACGAATTGTTCTGGTTGAACCAGGTTCCATAAGTCGAGAACAAGAGACGTCTCCTGGGGTGGTAGATCGCCGTATGCTTTGAGCTGGGGTCGGCCCGTTTGCAGTGCGGAATCTACCTCCATGGCGGGGTGACCTGTGTTCTTGAGCTAACCCGAAAGGAGCCACCCTGTGGAGGGGGATTTACATGAGCGCTGGTTCGCTGTCCGAGTAACGCAGCGTTACTAAAACCCAAGCGTACTGAACTTACCCTCCCACTCAGCAGGGAGACGAAACTACTAAACTATACCACCAGCACAGCAGGTGGGTTCTGAAACTACTAAACCCTCACGTTGTAAACCTGTACCGAGGAAAAGCGCGCCAGGATGCGCCAGATGGTGTCTCAGGGGAGGTCGAAGCCTAGTTGACCGTATGTGAGATCCTGTACGGGGCGAGCAAGTCCACAGATAGCGTTTTCTGGTGCGAGTTTGCCGGTTTTGGCCGGTAACAGGTCTGCAAGGTTAGGGTAAACTCAGAGGTTGACAATGCATGAATTACTGGGAGCAAATGGAGGCAGCAAGCGGCTGCTTTTGGGGAACCAAGCAATTGTGCGGGGAGCCCTGGAGGCGGGCATTTCTTTCGCCACCACATATCCTGGAACTCCTGCGTCGGAGATCGGCGACAATTTCTATCGGATTTCACGGGAGATAGATCTCTATTTCGAGTACTCAGTAAACGAGAAAGTTGCACTGGAAACGGCTGCTGCAGCGGCAGTATCTGGGTTGCGTAGCATGTGTAGCATGAAGCATGTGGGTTTGAATGTAGCAGCAGATGCGCTCATGACACTGGCCTATGTTGGGGTCAAGGGTGGTCTTGTAATAGTGAGTGCAGATGATCCATCACTGCATTCCAGCCAGAACGAACAGGACAACCGCTACTATGCCAAACTGTCGGGGCTACCCATGTTGGAGCCAGCCAATTCCCAAGAGGCACTGGAGATGACCAGAGCTGCTTTCACGCTCTCGGAGTCGCATCAGATCCCGGTGTTATTGCGCACCACCACCCGAGTTAATCATAGTCGTGGGGTGGTGACGTTGGGAACCCTGCAGCCTCCACAGCGCAGTGGATCGTTTGAGAAAGACCCCTTCAACCTGGTAGTTGTACCCATGGTGGGGCGCAGGCTGCACGTGGAACTCCTGAAGAAGAGCCACAACTTGAGAGCAGAGGCAAATCATTCACCTTTCAATACAGCGAGCGGCGAGGGTAGTTGGGGGATCGTGACCAACGGCGTGAGTTACAACTATGTTGTGGATGCTATTCGAGAGCTCAAACTTGGGGACCGGATCCAGGTACTGAAACTCGGTATGACGTACCCTTTTGCAGCTGAACTGTGTTTGGACTTCCTCAAAGGGTTGGAGCGTATTCTGGTGGTGGAGGAACTGGAGCCCTTCATGGAAGAGATGCTCAAAGTTGCCGCCCAGGAGAGCGGCCTTACACTGGAGATCAGAGGCAAGGAGGATGATTTGCTGCCGCGCTATTTCGAGTTCGATCCGGTCCAAATCAAAACAGCCATGGCAAGGTTTTTCGAACTTGACTACCAGCCGCCAAAGGTGGAACCAGGACCCGAGCTGCCCCAAAGGCCGCCAAATCTCTGTGCCGGGTGTCCACACCGAGCCACCTACTATGCGGTGAAACAGGCGCTGGGCGAGGGGACCGCCATCTATCCGACAGATATCGGTTGTTATACCCTCGGTCTCTTGCCCCCCCTGCAGACGGCTGATTTCCTTCTGTGTATGGGTTCCAGCGTGTCCAGTGCCGGAGGTTTTTCCAAAGCCCAGGATCAACCGGTGGTGGCCTTCATCGGCGATTCGACCTTCTTCCACTCCGGTATTACAGGGCTGATCAATGCGGTGCAAAACGATCACAATTTTACCTTGGTGATCCTGGATAACGGCACCACCGCCATGACAGGACAGCAGCCCCATCCTGGTGTGGAGCTCACTGTGGAAGGACCTCAGCCCCCAAAAGTAGACATAGAGGCAGTGGTCCGAGGGTGTGGAGTGGATCAAGTACTCGTCGTGCAACCCCTACAAGTGAGGAAGACTATCGGGTCCATAAAGGAAGTTCTCGAGGGTGACGAGAACCCAGGTGTAAGGGTGATCATTTCCAAATCACCTTGTCCGCTCTTTGAGAGACGAGTTACTGGAAGGAAGCAGAAGGTTGTTTTCAAGGTGACAGAGGAATGTGATATGTGCCGTAGGTGTCTGGATGAACTTGGGTGTCCGGCCTTCACCTATTGTGAGGATGAGGAAGATTGTGCCTACATCCGTATTGATGAACTACTGTGTAGTGGCTGCAGCGTGTGCGCGCAAATGTGTCATGCGGTGACGCCAAAGAAGAAGAGTGCATAGGGTGACTTGTACGAGATAAAACCATCTGACCACTACCGACTGGTAACGGACAACGGGCGGTCTTGAAATTGCGCTGCCGTGAGGCAAGGGTTGGAGGTGGAAGGCTGGGCCGTGTGGCCAAGGGGATCTTGTATGGACAGTTGGCGGATTTTCTTTACTGGCGTGGGCGGACAAGGTACTTTGTTGGCTACCCGCATTCTGGGAGAGGCTGCGCTTCTCACGGACGTTCAGGTCGTAGTAAGCGAAATTCATGGTATGGCACAGCGTGGAGGTGTGGTGGAGTCGGCGGTGGTCATGGGAAAAGTGTTGAGTCCGGTTGTTTCCGACGGGGAGGCGGACGTTCTCATGGCCTTTGAACCGTTGGAAGCGCTACGGGCATTACGCAAGTGTTCGGCACACAGCCTGGTAATTGCTAATACCAGCCCCATATCTCCTTTTGCCGTTTCTAGCGGCAAGGTGCAATATCCGGATGTTTCTGAGATGATGAGGACTGTTTCTGGACATGTGGGGAAACTGATCGCCCTGAACGCCAGATCACTCGCCCGTGGCGCTGGGTCTGAACTTGCGGTGAACATGGTATTGCTGGGGACACTTATGCGTCAGGAAAGATTGCCCTTTGGCCGTGAACCGGTGGAGACGGTAATCAAGACCAGGACAAGGAAGCCCTTCGTAGAGATCAATTTGGAGGCCTTTGACCTTGGTTTCCAGGTGGTATGAAGTATTCCGCTGTCACCTTCGATTGGATTCATAACGGTTACGAGGTCGCCTAAGGAGTATTGACTTGCGACGTCTGTTGCTGTCATTAGTTATGGTCCTGGTCTGGTTTCTGGTCGCCAATTCCACCTGCGATAGGGCCAAGCGTCAGGAACCTCTGACGGATTCGTACCACTTGGCTCGCTTCCACTTGATGGAATGCCAAGACATGGGGGCGGGCGACCTGGATCCCGATGGCATGAACGAAGCCATGCGTCTAAGCGAGGAGATTGAGCGGGCGCTGGCCAAAGATAAAAAATCCAGCGTTAGGGCATCGATGGTACAGTTGCAGGAGAGTGTGGCCCTGTTACTTGAGCGGATGAGAGAGTGGGATGCAGATGAAGATGGCCTCAGCAATTATGCCGAGTTCATGTTGTACGGGACCTCTTGGAGCAATGAAGACAGCGACGGCGACGGTTATCTGGACGGCAATGAGATTTTGCGTTACGACACCGATCCTCTCGACTACTGTGGCGTGCCCGTGAATACACCCACAGAGAGGCCAGTTAAACACCGCTGCCCGGCATTGGAAGAACAGAGGCATGATATTGAAAATGAGGAAGGAGCAGTCAAAAATCAGTGACGATTTCCCGAAGTTTTTTGTATAATCGAATCAGTGCCGACCGTTGCAGCGGTCGGCTTCGAGCGGGTCCGGAAACTTCGACAAAGCCGCTGGCGCAAAAGATGCAAGATTCACCCTCTACACCGGAAGGGGACGGCTTATGAAGTGTGCGGCTTGCGGCACGCTGAACGATGGTGATGCAATATATTGCAAGCGATGTGGTGCCATGCTGGGGGAGAAAAAGTGTCCCCAGTGCTCCACTCCAGCTGATCCGGATGCCCTGTTCTGCTCTGCTTGTGGGGTCGAACTCACCTCCAACAATACAGAAGCAAGCAAGTCCTGCCAGAGCTGCGGTTTTGTCAATCCCATTGGCACCGGTTACTGTAAAAGGTGTAATCAAAAAATATTGTAGCACTGGACTCTTCAGCTGGAGTTCGGCTCAGGAAACCAACCCGATGGAAATTCGTTGAGAATTTCAAGTTCGTTGCTTCCCGTGACCCAACCGGATGCTTGGCCGAGCTTAAAAGCCGCAGCTTTGTACGCCAGCCAGACTTTCGCCACCACCCAAGTGAACTTTGCACAGACGGCTTACCGCAAGCTCCAAATGGAACCTAACCCTCATGTTGCACACCTAAACCGGCAAAAAATCGCTGCGCTCGCGCGATAGCGTCCCGCCAAAGGCGGGATGGGTGCCCTTGGCCGTGAGCAGTTCGGCCTTGAGCGACTCGACGTGAGCTCGTCGACAGGTCTCGTCGACACGTCTCACTGCTGAAAGGCTCCGGCCGAACGGTGCTCGCCTTGGATAGGATCTCAGGTACGGTTAAGTACGCTTCATCCTGTCCGAGCCTGGGCGCAGCCATCCCTTTGGCGGGACGCTCTGGCGCGTTTTTTCTCGGCGCAGGTCTGCAACATTAGGGTTAACATTCTCGGTTGATTTCTCCAGGGGAGTTGCAGTAATAATCGAATACGAAGATATGCGCTTTGGATTGAGGACTCCCGAGGTTTAATAAGGGCTCCGGAATCAAGTCATTTCAAAGCGAAAGGTGTAGCCCCGCGGCAACACCGAAGTTGTGAGATACGTTGATATGAAAGTCGGTCGCACGGTGGAATACGAGGATGGAGACCAAATCCTCGCAGAAGGTAGTGAGAGTGATTGTAATATCTACGTTCTCCTCGACGGGCAGGTGAAAGTTACCAAAGGGACGGAAAAGGGGCAAGCGACCCTGGCACTGCTGGAGGAGGGCGATGTTCTTGGCGAGGGTTCCTTCTTGGCCCAAAGGGTAGGTGCTCGATCAGCCTCGGCGGTAGCTCAGGGCAAGGTGAAACTAGGTATTCTAGATCATGAAAAACTGGCAGCCGAGTACAAAAACCTCTCGCCCATTTTTCAGAAAATGTTGAAGGACCTATCAGAACGGTTCAGCAAGACCACGCTGCTTGCCTCGCGTCTCGCTTCAAGGCGCATGGACAAACCGAGCCTGGAGCGGCGAGAGATCAAACGGAGCAGCGTTGTGCAGGCGCTCCGGGTCCGGGTCGATTACCTGTCAGATACGAATTTTATTTCAGGTACTTATAGCGGTACCGAGACCTACCGCGGCGTACTGCTGGATCTTGCGAGCTCGGGGCTAGGACTCGAGTTGTTTTCTAGCAATTATTCCGAAGCTACACACTCCCTGGGGGCGAAATTCATATTTCAATTCACCCTCCCTGACAAGCCCATGATCCGGGTGCAGGGACACCTGGTTTGGGTACGAGCATTGGGCGGCAACAAGGCTCGTATGGGCGTCAAATTCACTGAGACCAACCCCTACTTGAACAAAGTCATCCAAGAATTTCTTCAGAGCCTGTCCGGTACGTAGAACGTTTTCTCTTGTCAGTCCTTATTCTTTCTGCCGATCTTTCAGTTGCTGTTCCACTCCAAGCCTAGCCCCGCATAGCGGATCTTCGATGGGGGAGGGGAAATGGAATTTCCGGATGGACCCCGGCTACTGTCTACTGACTTCTTCCCCAAATTGCTTATAAAAGGGCAGGCAAAGCGAATCCGCGTCCGTGGGGGACAGATCAAAGCCATCTCCTCCGGGGGGATTCTTGGCTCGATCCCCTTTCTGGCATTGCGCGGTGATCAGATGCCGGAGTGGTTTTGGAGGGCGAGCATCTGCGCTACCATGACGGAACGAATGGTTGTGGGAATGGGGTCGTTCTGCAGATCTCGGGCTAGGCATTCGCTAAGGCAGCGCCAAATACAGAAAAGGAGTGTGCGGAAAGATAGAGAGAGCCCACTGAAATCATTCAGCGAGTCGGGCCGGGAATGTCGATGGTGGCACAGGAACCGCCACTGCAGGACTTACTGGTAACCTTGGTTTTGCCGGAATCGCCGCCCGAGGTGGCACCCATGACGTAGCTGACGCAACTCAGCACTCGCTCTACCTCAACACCTTCGCACTCGGGACACTTCATTTCCGACATATCATCCTGACTCATGGAGAGTAGCTCGAAGCAATGGCTGCAACCTAGGCAGCGAAATTCATAGATTGGCATGGTCATCCTCCTGAAGATTTATCCCACTTTAATCTAGAGTGGTTCTGTTGTCAAATAAAGTCTGCCCGGGAAACCTTTCTTTGACAGGCAAGAACCATGTGGGTATAGTAACGACTTTACGCCCAAAGAAGGTGGTTTAAATAGATAACGCAAGGATCACATGCAAATACTTCGAGAGTTGCTTGATAACCTGACACGGGACCAAACCGTGACCGCCGGACGCATCGGCCCACATCTAATCGCCATGGCAAGCTGGCGTTTGGGACTTGCTGCTAATCTGCATAGTCCTGAACACGTTGGGCCATCTTTCTCGATGGTGGAGCTAGAGGATCTGGTAGGTCGAAGCGCTCGCGACCTCGCTGGCTGGTCACTCCAGGAAGACAGACTGCAAGCGGGAATAGGCATGGCAGCACTCAACTCCCTGCTCGAGGTGAACTTGAACACCCTGGTTGAAGGTAATGCCAAGGAGATTGTCTTCCATAAGGCCGCTGGAAAGAACCTGGCCGTGGTTGGGCACTTTCCCTTTGTCGAGCAGTTGCGAACCAGAGTGCGAAGCCTCTGGGTGATGGAGGAGCGACCTGGTCCAGGTGACCTTTCTGAGGAGGAGGGGTACCGGATGCTTGGAAAGGCTGATGTGGTGGCCATCACCGGATCTAGTCTGATAAACCATACATTCGAACGAATCATGGCCAGTTGTCAGCCAGATAGCTTCAAGATTATGTTGGGGCCCTCTACCCCCTTGAGTCCCATTCTTCTCGATTTCGGTCTGGATGCGATTGGAGGCACCCTGGTGGAAGAAGAGAAGATCGTACTGGCAATGGTGGAGCAAGGGGTAAGTTTCCGCCAACTGAAGGGAATTCGTACGTTTCTAATGACTAAGGAGTCGTTATCTCGTAGCGCAAATGGAACTGGGCACTAACAGATTCAGATGTCCGAGTTATCACTCTTCACAGATTTTCAAGCACCGTTTCCCGTCGGCACTATCGTCCTTTACGGGCCATACCGAATAACATTCCGGCTAGCTTGTTATTGAGTGGTGTCTAGTACTTACTGGTTGCTCGGTGTATTTGATCTGTATATCGACGAAAGCAGAAGTTCTCTCGTTGGTACCCATCTTAAACCCAACCAGAAAGGAACGAGCAGTCGTGTTGGATCCGGAGCAGCCATTGCACGTCTACGAAGTCAAAGGCGGGGTACCTCCATCTTACCTGGACCTGGAGGGACTGTTGGGAGTTTGGCCAGAAGCAGATTACACCTATTTGTTCTTCACTGCTCCCGCTGATACCACTCTGCGCTCATTCTTCCGCGAGCACCCGGAGTTTCGTCTCACCCGTCACTACCAACTGGACTACGGTCAGTGGCAGCAAATTGCCCCTCAGGAGCCTCTCGTCATTGACCGGTTCAAGATTATCACCAAACAGCAGCAGGTGCAGTTGGCACCAGGCGAGATTCTTCTTTGGATCGACCCCGGGGTGATTTTTGGATCCGGGCTCCATCCTACCACTCGTAGCTGTCTGCGGGCCCTGTTGACTCTGTATCGGGAAAACAAGCCTTCCAAGGTCCTGGATCTGGGTACCGGCACGGGTATCCTCGCCATTGCCGCTGCAAAGCTCGGAGCGGCAAGCGTAGAGGCCTTGGATTTGAACCCCATGGCCATAGCCACGGCTGCGGCCAATTGTCGGCGTAATGGGGTAGCAGGCAGAGTGCGACTCAGAAAAGCGGATGCGCACCAGCACTTGCCGGCGGCAGAGCTGGTTTGTGTCAACATTCACTTCGATTTCCTCGAGACCTTCTTCAAGGGCACAAAGCTTTGCCGGTATCGGTGGGCTATCGTCGGCGGATTCCTGATACAGAAACTCCAGGAAGTTGTCGAGCTGCTACCAACCTGCGCGGAGCTCAAGGAGCCGAAGGTGGAGGAGACGGGCTGGGTTACCCTTATTTTGGAAATTGACCGGCAAAGGATGCGCCCGAACGATTGATTCTGGGGACAATGGTGGAACTCTGAGCGGCTGTCGGGAATTGGGTGACAGCGAATGGAAATACCTTGGGCCGCTTACCGCGCACCGTTAGCCACACAGTTGCAGGTTTCTCATGAATCAGAAAAGGTTACCCAACAGAGGACCAGGCATGACCGACGGCCAGCGTGCCATTCTTAGGGTACTGCTCAATGCCTTGGCCCTTGGTCTCACTGCGGCCCTCTTTGAAAGCATTTGGGTGGAGGGGTTTCTCTCAGCCGTCTTGGCGGTGCTCATCCTGGCCTTCAGCAACGCGTTCCTCAGGCCAATCCTTTTGATCCTCACTCTGCCGATTACGGTGATGAGTCTTGGGCTTTTCACTTTGGTGATCAATGCCAGCCTGTTCAAGTTTACCTCAGCTCTAGTGCCTGGCTTTCATGTGGGCGGATTCTGGAGTGCACTGGGTGGGGCCCTTGTCTATAGCTCATTGACATTACTTATCAATATCTTCTTGTTTCCTCCATCTAATGGGCCCAAGATCAGCTTCTATTACCGTAAGTTCTAACCCGGACAATTCATGAATCTGAGTGGCGAGAGCGTGAGGATCGACCTCACCAAGGCTCGACCCAGATCACAAAGCCACCGTGAGCTCGGGGTGAATCATTCACTGAGTATGAGGTCGCCTGGTAATGTTCGGGCGGTTCAGAGTTGCCGGGTGAGAGGCGATTGAGAGAACCGTAGGCATAAGCTAGTCGGCGTTAGGCACAGCAGAGTCATCTGAGTGCCGACTCTACGGAAATGGTTTAATGTCCATTTTGTCCTCAATGCCTGCTGGGAGGCGAAGGGCAGGAAGATTGCTATCGAGTGATCAACATCACAATTCCCATAACGATGAAGAGAATTCCGGCCACGGTTTTCACCACGTAAGGCGGAAAGCAACGGGCGAGGAACGCTCCCAACACGACCGCAAGCAGAGCACTGGTCACCAGCGCCAAAGAAGCGCCCATGAAAACGGCCAGACGCGATTTGCTGTCCGCAGAGAGACAAAGGGCGGCAAATTGGGTCTTGTCACCCAATTCCGCCAAGAAGATTAGACCAAAACTGGTGACTATCGTCTTTATGTCCACGTCAGCCTCCTGAAGAGTTTTTCACCCACAGTCCGACACAACGGTGGTTCGACTGAGGTGGATTTTGGAGGAAAGACTACCGGAGTATCAGGTATAGACCAACACACAGCCATAGTCAACGGCCGGGCTCCGGCTACCGCCTTGCGACAAATTTTATGCCCGATGCGTGCTCGCTGCTACCTTGGCAGAGCGAGGCTTTGCGCGACGTCACCCGATAGGTTCCGGTAATCATGCTTGATGGAAGGACTTTACAGGAGCGCTGCCATCTGTTCCGCCATGGGGAATAAACCATAAATGCCGCCGGTGTGGATAAAGACAACGCGTTCACCGAATACGTCAGGATCTTGTTGCAGCTCCCGGGCCATGCCAAAAAAGGCCTTGCCCGTGTAAACCGGGTCGAGAAAGATACCCTCGGTCCGTGCAAGGTCGCGAAGGAGGGAGAGTTCTTGGGGACGAGTCTTGCCATAGCCTCTTCCCACATAACCGTCCAGAATCTCAACGTCACGTTCACGTTTGAATGGCAGGTCGAGCTGGTGATCGGATAGGGCGGTTTCACAAATGTCACCTACCACTCGCACAAAATAATCGCGATCGTTGCATACATTGATCCCCACAACTCTAGCCTGCAACCCCGTCAGCTGTACACCGAGGATGAGGCCGGCGGTAGTGCCCCCGGACCCTGTGGCGTGAACGATCGTTGTCGGCTGTTCAGTTCCGCCTGGGAGGGTCTCCAGGTCGTTTGCCAGCTCCTCCACCGTACGGACATAGCCCCAGGCGCCCAGAGCATTGGACCCTCCCTCGGGAATCAGGTAAGGGGTCTTGCCGACTTTGCGCAGCGACTCAGCTTCACGCTGAAACATCTCGGCGCGTCGCCCGTACTGCTCATAAGAAATCCAGACAATCTCAGCACCCGCCAAGCGATCGAGCAATATATTTCCTTCAAGGGATGGAGGATGGGCAGGGTCTGGTGTACGGAGAAGAAGCCTGGAACTGAGTCCCACTTTCACCGCGGCGATCGCTGTTGCCCGCGCATGATTAGACTGTGCTGCGCCACAGGTGACCACTGAATCTGCGCCTTTGTCCAAAGCGTCGGCAAGCAGGAATTCCAACTTTCGCACTTTATTTCCCGTGAGTTCGGCACCGGTGAGATCGTCACGCTTGAAGTACAGCTCGACGCCTAACGTTTCACCCAGACGTTTGAGTGGTTCAAGCGGTGTTGGAGTGTGGGCCAACGCGAGCCGTGGTGGGTACGGAATCCTGTGGCTTATGGTATCCATCGAGTTGACCTTCCTCACGTGAGCGTCGCAACGTTGCCTGATATCAGATATCCTTGGCTACGCGGGTCCCCAGTTACGTGGTCTCACTACAGCAATTCATGAAATATCCGGGCTAATAATTTTTTCTGGTGGGCGCTCGCAGACTTAGTCGGAAAGCCGCCACAAACGCGAGGATGATGAGGCCGAGAAGTCCGAGTCGCCGAACGGACATCAGACTGCCGTCATCGGGAACACTCCGCGATATGAGCGGAACATGTAAGTCGGGATACTCTCGGGAATGAGGATCCAGCTCAACAGACTTTTGAAGTTCAGTATCAGATAACTCCTGTTGACCCATCTGACGGTAGATTTCGGCTCGAGTAGCGTAGGCGGTGGCTGTGCTATGCTGACTGCCCCCCAGCTGAATAGCGATGGCGGCGTCACGCAGGGCTTCATCTATCATTCCCTTGAGACGATATACTTCCGCCCGATAACTGTAGGCCCTCGCCGATCTTGGATCCAGCTGAATGGCGCGGCTGAAATCGTACATCGCCTTTTCCAGTAATCGATTCGAATCCCGCCTCCGTTGGTAGCCGAGATAAGCAGCTAAGCGATTGATTTCTGCTACGAGACCCTCAGGATGTCCCTTTTTCAGGTAGACCAGACCCCGCATCAGATAGCCATCAATCCCGTGAGGCTTCAAATATATGACCCTGGTGTAGTCTTGAATGGCCTCGTCGAACCGTCGCTGGTAGTAGTAATGAATCGCCCGGTGCTCATACGCCTCCGTCAGGTTCGGGTTCAAGTGGATTGCTTTGGTAAAATACTCGACTTTTTTGTACGCCAGAGAGCTGGTTAGGCCACGATTATAGAGGTCCAAGGCTGTCTGGCCCCACGCCGTCATGGGGCTCAAACAGAGATATACTAATGCTGCAACAGCGGTCTTGTTCACAACTTCCTATCTCCCCGACTCGTCGAAGAGAGGTCCTCGCCCGGATGATTGACGAATTGGTGCCGCAAGACCAGGCAACCACAAGGCCTTGAATCCGAGGCGGACTTGAACAGTACCCGCATGATTCGCTCGTCCTGTCTGTCCCGGGCTTGTCTCGGGGAGCCGAGCCGAAGGAAAACCCGAGGACGGACGGAAGGACGATCATATCCACGGTCACGCCAGGGCGTCATTCGTGAACTATCCGGGCACTACCCGTGTTTCTGCTTCAAGAACTGATATATCATTATTGTCTCACCTTTTGGTTTACTTGGCAATTCTATCATCTGATTACTGGCTGAGAAAAACGCATTGCCTTAATTGCAAAGATTTCTTGTATGTGCTAGGTGTTTGTCCATATGCGCGGGGCTCCACCAATCAACCGCCATCATGTCTGCAATTATAAACCCAACTCGGAGATAAACCATTTCTTATGACGAGCAAGTGTGAAGCATTAGGGTCAAGCTCTTTCAACAGGGCGAGCACGTTCCCGTACCGTCTCAGTCCATCTTCAGCGACAAGGGGTTTAGAAAGCGAATCTGAGAAATATTGAATCCCTGACCGTTGAATCCCATCTCGGCTGGACTGCAGTCCGCTTTAACATGGAGAGCCTTGAAACTTATTAGGGAAAATCTTCTCTTGCTGGCCCTCTCTGTCGGCATTTTTCTGGCCTGGCATGTACCCGATCCGGGGCAATTGTTCAAGCAGTGGGGAATAGTCAATGGGCTCATTTTCCTAATCTTCTTTTGCCAGGGGATGGGCCTTGAAGGAAAGCATCTTCGGAAGGGATCTCAGCTTCTCAAGACTGTCGGGTGGGGCTTTATAGTTTCTCAAGTCTTGGGCCCAGTTCTCGGATACGTCTGCGTCCGTGGTCTCGACTGGCAGGCTGATAATCAGGTCGGGTTTGTATTGATCTGCTGTATGGCGCCCACCCTGGTCTCCGGGACGGTTCTGGCGATCAGGGCCGGTGGGGAGGGTGCAACCGCTCTCGTGCTCGCAGTTGGAATCAATCTTATAGGCATCCTAACCGTACCCGTTAATCTACAGTGGTCGTTGGGAGCGGCTGTGAACCTTGACCCCATGGGACTACTGTTTAAGCTTGTCTTTCTTGTGCTAGCACCGGCTATCGGCGGACAACTCATCCGACAATGGAGGCCGGAATTGGCGCACAAGGGCCAGAGTTTCATCCGCAATGGGCCCATCATTTTCTTGGCAATAATCGTCTATATCTCCTGCTCGTCCCAGGCCGATCGGTTGAAGGAGTTGACCCTAAGCCATCTCATTTCCCTACTTGGCCCCTCGGTTTCGGTACACCTCATTCTTCTTGCTGCCGGTTACTTTGGCGGCAAATACATTTTTCGAATCCGGAAGTCTGCGTGCCGTTCGCTGGCTATCGTTTGTTCCCAGAAAACACTGCCTATTGCTATTGCGGTCTGGTCTATTGCCTTCGCTCGCGCTTACCCTTTGGCCGTGCTTCCTTTGCTGGTCTTCCACCCGAGCCAGATTATATGCGATGGAGTATTGGCCGCCATCTGGGGAAAGAGGCGAGTTTGAGACGATGGAAGAACCAAAAGTCATGCGCTCTCCGCGACCATTGTAGCTTGGTTGGAGATATCACCATCTGCACCAGCAGCGTACCCTGAACTTTGGGATAGCAAAGGTTTCCATTCATCCCTATACATGTGCTTTAATATTATATCAAACATGATCTGCAACAATTGATGTGCGGAGACTTCTGGGGTGAGTTGACCCAGCGAATTCAACATACGCGTATACCTTGTCAACTGTAACTTGAGGGTTTCCAGCTTCTGCAAGAAATTTATGACCTGACTTCCATCCATCGATAAATCGCTTTGATCTTTTACCTTATTTTTCCATTGTTTCTTGAGTTGGGCTACTTTCTCAACTGAGCAAGAGAGCAGAAACTGGCGATTCTTCGTGCTGGTAAAGATATGTTGGGTAGCAATAGATTTCTCTATTTGACTAGTCGTATTGTGCTTGAGGCGAATAGTAAATTCTTTGAGGAGTTGGTTGGCGTTCTCAGGAATACTAACACTTATTGATTTCAACACTCTTTCTTTTTCATCCAGTTTGGCTCTAAATTCAATTACGGCATTGCTCCAGAACATTTTACTTACATATTCGACCATCTCACATATTTCTTTCATATCACCAGTAGACTTCTGTATTATTTCAATGATTGTGGGCAGAAGTTTTGCTGTTCTTCCAAACAAGAAGTCTCCCGTAACTACCTTATAAATGATAGCTATTGTCGCGTGCCAGTCCTGAAGATGCAAAATCGTTGATAGGTCTTCAAAAACGTAATTCAACACTTCGTTTCTGAACAAATGCGACGGCGTGGCATAGGATGGCGTTCCACCCAACCGCGGTTGACCTATTCTTCGGTTATGAAAGCTCCCCCAAATTACTGCCGTCTCAACGTCTATAAGTCCTATCTTGTATTCCTCCGGGTAGGCCAAGAATGCCGGATATTTCTGTCGATCTCCTGCCACCAACAAATTCTCCGGTTTGAGATCTCTCATGGCAACGCCACGTTCTCTCAGATGAGACAACAAGTCTAGAAGGTTGGCGACAAGTCCCTCCATGTACGCCTTATTCTTGGTTACGGTTGTTTCATATGTCGATTTCTTTATCAACTCTCTGAATTGAGTGATAATATCAGAACCTTCACTTATAATTCTATTTCCCACTTTGTTTAATTCATTGACAAAATCGACAGGTAACTTAATTTCGGTCTCGAAAACTTTGTTACGATTTAAATGTACAACGAACCATTTTTTGATATAATTTTTAGATATTGGAGAAGTCAAGCGAGATTTTGTTATTAGTTTTCTTATTGTTTTTTCATAAGTTATATATATCTTCTGAAGCTTCATAAAGAGTGGCATATTGTTAAATTCATAACTATTACTTAGGTTAGAGGGGTTTTCAAGAAGTTCTAAATGTCTACGCGTTTCATCGTAAAGTTTGTTTTGATTGTCATGGAGATGATCTATAATGTATTGTAGGAAGTAATATCTTGACAAATCCATAAAGAATGCGAATGATCCGCCAATTTTGAGATAAGATTGCAATTTTGAAGACATTTTCAGTAATTTTATGTAGTTGCCTTCAATTCCCCCTGCAAGAAAGTCTCCGGCAGATGGACTGCGTATGTTTTTCAAAATCACCGATACTCGTGGTACGATGCATTCTTCCATCGATAGCTGGTCTACGATGCGACTTTCTTTCTTGAGAATAGCAATGTATTCGTCAAAGGTTTTTATCTGTACGGGAGGAATTTTAACGACTATGTGATCGTCGTAAATTGCGTAGAAACACTTACTCCTACTGCCGGCATCTTCTCCCAGTCGGCCGATTGTCATTCGCCTCGACGTCCAGTCGTTGTCTGTTTTCACCCGCAGTTCGTAGGTCTGATTAGTAGAGAAGGGGTGAGGATCAACTCGTCGAAACTCCGCAGGACTATTCTCCGATACTCCTATTTGATGCTTGAATATGTCCAAGAAGAACTCAAGAATGCTCTGCTTGAGAGAAACATCGGATTCGCTTTCTCCTGCAAGAGTCTCCGTAAAGGCCGGGGCTTCGCCCTCGGCCTCGACGTTTCCAGTTTCCTTTACTTTACCTCTCAACGAAGAAATGACTTTCCAACATTGCGTCAACTTTATCAGGACGATAATTCCAGGTAAGGCCCAAACGATGTTCGGAACTAAACCGATAATGGAAAGTACGGTCAATAGCGGTACGAGGACCAAGACCATTCCCGCCAGTTCCTTTGTATGTTTATCAATTTTTTCAAGAGAATGCGTATGTGCCTGTTGCTGTTGATAGTTATTAAGTTTGTCAGAATTTAAGTGCTTATTTGCTGCGGCTTTTATAAGCGGAGTTACGATATTAGTAAGAATAAGTAAAAAGACGATCTGTCCCGATATGAGAATAAGATTATTTAGTACAACATTTGGAACATATTCAAATACCAAGCGGTTTTTAGCAAGGAGCAGAGCTCCAATTGGGATGAGGTAGGTACTCAGGGCACACACATGATTGATACTCGGCCTTGTTAGGGTAGTTTGAACTTTCATTATTATTTCGCAGACTGTTTGCCGAAGGATATGGTATACGTATTTTGCTATGAAAAGACTGGAGACGAAGATTGCCAGAGAGATAATATAGTCCTGTACGGTATTTTCAAAAAGACTCATTTGAAGAAAACTCATCATGTTCATCTTCCAATAGGCTCTACAGAAATCTGCCGTAGAGATCGAAGATCAAAGATTATCCTCGCTCACAGAATTCCCCTCACCCTCAAAAGCAACTGCAAGAAGAGAGCCATAAGCTTGGCTCTCAACGCAGCGTGGTCCGCACGCCGATTTCGACAGTCTCGGGGCACGGGTTCGTGTGTAATGCGATCTTGACAAGCGAGACAAGCAATGCTACCAACCAGTGCCCAGGCACACCACAGGTGGCATCAACTATTTGACACGGGAACCGTTCTGTGAAAATTGGGGTTTGACCGGGCTAGATTTCACCATCCGAGTAGAACCAGGTAAGCCCTAATGTTGCAAACCACGATGAGGGAACGCGGGGGAGGGAAAAGCAATGGACAAGCCGATCGAGCAGTACTGGCGGGTTAGACTGAACCATGTGAAACAGGCTCTGGAGGGGAACAACTTCGATGTCTTTTTGGCAGATAATAGCAGCGAAGCAAAGAGGGTCGTTCTCGAGGAAATCATTCCAAACACCGAGGCAAAGAGTATTTCTTGGGGTGGTTCAATGACCTTTACCAAATCGGGACTGTATGATGCACTCAGGCACGACCAACGGGTGAAGGTAATAGACACCTTTGACAAGAAGGCTTCCAGGGAGGAGATGTTGGAGCGCCGCCGCCGCGCACTGCTGGTGGATGTCTTCATTACCGGAACCAATGGTGTCACTGAAACGGGCAAGCTCGTAAATCTGGATATGTACGGGAACCGAGTCGCAGCCATCACCTTTGGCCCCAAGCATGTGGTCATTCTTGTAGGGCGCAACAAAGTCGTTTCCGACCTGGATGAGGCCATGTTCCGTATCAAAGACTATACTGCGCCAACAAATGCGATGCGACTGGACAAGAAAACTCCGTGTGCAAAAACCTCTGAGTGCGAGGATTGCAGTAGTTCAGATCGTATCTGCAATACCTGGACAATTACGGAGAAATCGTTTCCCGAGGGAAGAGTGAAGGTCGTTTTGATCAATGAAGATCTGGGACTGTGAGGACAACTCCTGATCACTTCCCACTACTCGGACTCGTCGCTTGTCTGCTGAAGTGTCTGGAAGCTTGCGTAGGTGGAGTGAGCTGACCCGGCTTACCCAAGACCAAGAGTATCATAGATACTCAACAGCCTCTCACCGAGGATTCCTGCCAGACGCCTAAAGAAGGTCATGCCGTCGGCTGGTTTTCTTTCCAGAATCTTTTCCAACTCGTCCTTGTCAATTCTGAGGAGCTTTGACGCTAGAACACACTCTGCCGATGCGGAATAGACTTCGCGGCCAACGAGACTCGACCAGCCGAACGCCTCTCCCGGGCGATCTACGATATAGACCACCTGCCCAGTTTCCCCCATGCTCAACCTTACCCGCCCGTCGAGCAAAACATAGAAATACTTGGCGTGATCTCCCTCACGAAATAGAAAATCTCCTTTGGCAAAGGATTCCGTGGTGGTGATATCGTATACCTCGTTCGTGAACTCCCAACTCATGCCTCGAGCAAGATCTGTCTGATCAATAAGCATTTCCTCCCCCCTTACTAGCGAAGCCCACAGCGTCCATAGGAATGAGTATAACTGATTTTCTGAGCATAGGGAGGGGTAGGGGAAATGACAATAAGAAATGGTGTCCGTGATTGCGAAGCGCTCGCCCAAGAGGGATCTTGTCTTCGTGTCCATGACAACAAGGAAAAGCTCGGTGGATAAATGCGGACCTTATGATACAATCCGGGTCAAAGAACCGCAGCATGGCTGGAAACGCCATGGTGCTGCTGGAGGATCGCAATGATAGAACAAGGTCCCATAAGACCCCCATCTGAAAGCAAGAGTCTGCTTCTGAGACTGACACGCAACTGTCCCTGGAACCGGTGCCTGTTCTGCCCGGTATACAAAGAGGCTGACTTTTCGCGTCGGACAATGGGTGAGATCAAGGAGGACATCGATACCATACGGAAGGTAATTGACCATATACAGTCCATTTCCCAGGAATTGGGCTTCGGGGGCGACGTCAACAGCACCGTCGTTTCTCATATCTACCCGAGAGGAGAATACGCCCACTTCCACCGACAGGTGGCCCACTGGCTGTATTTCGGACGCGGTAGCGTTTTTCTCCAGGATGCCAATAGCCTGATCATGAAGCCGGAGGCTCTTGCGGAAATTCTACACTATTTGCGTGAGAGAATTCCTGGGGTCCGTCAGTTAACCAGCTATGCCCGATCCAGGACCTTGGCTCGGCGCAACCTCGACGAGATGATAATGCTCAGGGAAGCCGGACTGGATCGGATCCACATCGGCCTGGAGAGCGGCTATGATCCGGTGTTGCGTTTCATGCAAAAGGGCGCCACGGCAGCAGAACACATCCAGGCCGGCCGTTTGGTTCGAGAGGCCTCCATTTCCCTCTCTGAGTACGTTATGCCAGGGCTTGGAGGCAAGGTTTGGTGGCGCGAACATGCCCTGGCTACGGCAGAGGTACTGAATCAGATCGATCCGGACTTCGTTAGACTGCGCTCCTTGCGGGTTCCGAGAACCGCTCCCCTGTATGAAAAGATTGAAGCAGGGCAGTTCGAGCTCCTGGATGACGACGGTGTGGTACGGGAGATCCGTCTCTTCATCGAATCACTGGAGGGAATTTCCTCTGCTGTGATCTCTGACCACATTATGAACCTACTGGAAGATCTATCGGGCACGCTGCCGGACGACAAGGAGAAGATGCTGGCGGTGGCGGATCGTTATTTGGCTTTGCCCGAGGCGGAAAGGGTAATCTACAAGGTGGGCAGGTGGGGAGGGGCCTTCCGCGGTCTCGACGACCTGGAGGACGAGGTGGTTAGAGCCAAGATCGAGCGGCTCATCCATCAATGGAATATCGAGACTTCCGGGCAGGTGGATGAAGTGATCAAGGAAATGGCCGACCAGTATATCTAGATCAAGCAAAGGCGCAAAGCGAAAGCGAAGACTTGGCGTTCTTTGCGTCTTTGCGTGAGGAATTTATGAGTTGCCTTTCTTACGAAACTGCGATATAAACCGCGATGTCGTTCCGCGAAATACTTGGGGCGACTTCCAAGAGAAAGGAGAGGAGAGAACGGCAACCAGTGAAGATCGGGTTTTGAGATCTCGATCCGTAGCAGGCAAGAACATACTTCTCACTGAGGAAACATCTGATTCAAGTACATCTGGGAAGGGGAAACCCCTTACAACGTAAACCAGGGAACTTTATCCAAGCTGACCTTGCTTAACCTCAGATAAATCCTACCTTGTTTGGCCTGCCTTAGACCTACTTCTCGAGATCCTGTCGGCAAGAGCCTCCCTAAGGTTCACAGGGTCCAACCCTGGTTGGTCCGCTCCGCTTTCAACCAATGGGAATTCGCGTATCAGACAACATCGCCGAGTTGCAACCCTATCCACCGGGAAAACCTCTTGAAGAATTGGAGCGCGAATATGGGATCTCCGATTCCATTAAACTGGCCTCCAATGAGAATCCACTTGGTTCTTCGCCACGTGCCCTGGAAGCGGTTCGAATCCACCTGGAGAATCTGCGCCGCTACCCTGATGGTAGCGGTTTTTATCTGAAGCAGAGGCTGAGTCGGCTTTTGGGAGTGCCACAAACTGCCATCGTGCTGGGTAACGGGTCCAATGAAATCATCGACCTGGCAATCCGCACCTTTGTGCAACCCGGTGATGAGGTGTTGATGTCGGATCCCACCTTTCTGGTTTACCGTCTCATGACGCAGGCAGTGGGTGGTCGCCCAGTACAGGTGTCCCAGAAGGGATTTGCCCATGATCTCAAGTCCATGGCTGCTGCGGTAAGTTCTCGCACACGAATGGTTTTCCTCGACAACCCCAATAATCCGAGCGGTACGGTCATCAGTCGCGAAGATTTTGAAGCGTTTCGCAGCCAAATTCCTGCAGATGTGCTTATTGTCCTGGATGAAGCTTACATTGAATTTGCCGATCCAGAGTTGACAGTTTCCGGGACTGAATATGTGGACGACTTACCGTCGGTGATTACACTGAGAACTTTCTCCAAAGCTTACGGCCTGGCGGGACTTCGAATCGGCTATGGTATCATGCCGCCGGAGGTAGCTGGTTATGTGAACCGAGTCCGCCAACCATTTAACGTCAACAGTCTGGCTCAGGTTGCCGCACTGGCTGCCTTGGATGATGGACAGTTTCTTCAAGAAACCTTGCAGGTCGTCCGGGAAGGGCTTGCGTTTCTCTACAAAGAACTCGCCAATATGCAGTTGCGCGCCTTACCCACCCAAACCAATTTTCTCCTAATCGACGTTGGAGGCGATGGAAAGAAGATCTACGAAGCCATGCTCAGGCGCGGCGTAATTGTTCGGGCGATGTCTTCGTACGGCCTTAACAACTACATTCGCATTTCAGTGGGCAAGCCCGACGAGAACCGGCGCTTTCTTAAGGCTCTCAAAGAGGTTATTGGTGAAACTGGAGTCAGACGATGACCGCAGCGAGTGGAAGATGAAAATCCGGAATCCGAAGCACGAAACTCGAAACAAATTCAAATGACCAAGGCACAAAATTCAGAACGTTTTGAACATTTGGTAATTCGAATTTGGGATTTGTTTCGGATTTCGATATTCGAGTTTTGGAGTAACGAAAGAACAGAACATTCTTGTAGGTGGTTGCAAAGTCATCCATGAGTCGAGAGACCGGTAAGCTAGTCATTACCATTGACGGACCCGCAGGAGCAGGGAAAAGCACGGTAAGTAAGGCGCTCGCCCAGCACCTCGGTTACATCTACGTGGATACCGGAGCCATGTATCGGGCGGTGGCTGTTCTTGCCCGGAACGGCGAGCAACCGGATCCCTTGGATGAAGAGGTGTTGGAAGAGGTCTGCTCCAGGCTTGATTTGCAGTTCATTAACTTAAATGGTGAAATGCGACTGCTGGCCAATGGTAAGGACGTAACGACGGAGATACGCAAACCGGAGATAAGCTCGCTTGCCTCGGCCGTATCTGCCAAGGCAGTGGTGCGGCGACGGCTTACGAACATCCAACGCAGAATTGGTGCAGCTGGGGGAGCGGTTTTCGAGGGCCGCGACATGGGGACTGTGGTTTTTCCCGATGCTGATGTCAAGTTCTTTTTGGATGCAACCGCTGAAGTTCGCAGCCTGAGACGCTATCTTGAATTGAAGGCCGGTGAAGAAGAAGTAACCTATGAGGAAGTACATCAGCAAATGCTCGAAAGAGATCGCAACGATCAAAGCAGGCAATTGGCTCCTCTGAAGCCAGCAGCCGATGCCGTGGTAGTTGATTCCAGTGATCTCTCAATTGAAGAAGTATTGCGGTTGATGCTTGACCACATTGCTGCAAGTTAGGAGTAAATTCTGGCCGGAGTGAGGTAGAGGATAACCAGCAGGCATGTAGAGCATCCAATGGCAACTGACAAAGGTATTGCGGTGGGCAATGGGGGTGTAGAGAATCAAACGATTGCCGCCCACTGCTCACCGCTTACCATGAGCTAGGCCGCAAATAGACAATGGCATTGTCGCCCTAAAGAAGAACAGTTTTCCGATAATTACGGATTGAAACATTCGGGGAAATCGTTTGTATTTCTTTATTCTTTCTGTTATACAGGTACCAGTTTTTGCCAGTGGATCAATCAGGTGAAGACCTGTTCTTGATTACAAAGGGAGTTGAAGAAAAGGGAGAAAGAGGGTTTTAAAACTTTAATGGGGGTAATTGGTTAATGACCGAGAAAGAACTAAACCATCAAAAAGAAACCATGGAAGAGAACGAAGAAGCAGAAGCTCATCCGGAGCAGATTGACGAAGGCACTGAAGAACAGGCTGTAAGTCCGGAGGCAGAGGAACAGCCTT
>CP070692.1:1001458-1025868 GCA_020353215.1 Deltaproteobacteria bacterium | reverse complement strand
GATAATTCATGAATTATCCGAGCTAGTAGTTTCAAAACCCCTCGGCTATGCCCAAGGAAAAAGGAAAGTTTTTTCTGCAGGAAAGACAACTGACAATGGGTTACAGACTAGTTTCCACAGTACATCGTTGAAGCAAACCGTCCTCGCACCAAGAGGAGAGCGGATGTTTCAACTTGGAGTGATGACACAAGCGTTCCTCCGACGTGGGGGAGACAGCCTTTCTCAAAATGCCACAGACTCTGCCGGTCACCTCACGCCGTCGACCGGAGGGTCTCCGGTGACTCAACATCCTGCTCAAACTGGGCAAACTGAAGTTCATACAAACGGCGATACTCACGGTTGTCTTTCAGCAGGTCCTCGTGTCTTCCCACTTCCACAATCTTCCCAGCCGATAGAACCACGATCCGGTCGGCATTCTTGATAGTAGACAATCGGTGAGCGATTACCAGCGTTGTTCGTCCTGCCATCAGGGTGTCCAAGGCCTTCTGCACCTCCAGTTCGGACTCACTGTCCAACGACGAGGTGGCCTCATCCAGGATGAGGATGGGGGCATCCTTGAGCAATGCCCTGGCAATGCACAGCCGCTGACGCTGACCTCCGGAAAGCCGCACCCCTTGCTCCCCTATAACCGAATCGAAACCCTTATCCATTTTCATGATGAAGTCATACGCGTTGGCAGCCTTGGCCGCAGCCGCAATGTCCTCTTCGCTCTTGTGGACATCACCGTAGGCGATGTTGTTTCTCACCGTGTCGTTGAAGAGAATGGTCTGCTGGGTCACCATACCAATCTGGGAGCGCAGCGAGGCAAGGGTAACGTCACGAATGTCCATGCCGTCAATCACAATGGCTCCATCAGTCACTTCATAGAAACGCGGGATCAGATTCACCAAGGTTGTCTTACCAGCCCCACTCACCCCCACAATAGCGACGATCTCACCGGCGGTGACTGTCAAGTTGATCTCTTCGAGCACAGGTTCATTTCCGTAGCAGAATTGGACACGAGTCAAGTCAAGGCTGTTTCGCATTGGAGGCAACTGGATGGCATCCGGTTTGTCGGTTATTTCCGGGCGAGTATCCAATATATCATATACCCGTTGAGCCGCCGCCATTCCCTGCTGCAAGACATTGTTCACGTTACTCAACCTTTTCACCGGCTCGTAGAGCATAATCAGAGCAGCGAGGAATGAAAAGAAGTTGCCTGGAGTGGACACGCCCTTGATGACGTTGTACCCCCCATACCAGATAATGAACACGATCCCAATCCCTCCGAGGACTTCCATGAGCGGCGACGACAGGGAACGTACTTTCACTGATTTCATAAAATATTCAAAATAGTTCATGTTTTCTTTTGAGAAACGTTTCTGTTCGTACTCCTCCATGCCGAATGCCTTGACAATTCGGTTGCCACTGATAGTTTCGTGCAGGATTACCGAGATGTCACCCATGGACTCCTGGCTTTTGGTGCTGATCCGGCGAAGCATTCTGCCAAACTGCACAATCGGATAGAAGGCGAACGGAAGCACCACCATGGCTATCAGCGCCAACTTCCAGTCCCGGTAGAAAATGACTACCGCCAAGCCGAGAATACTGAAAGCGTCTTTTAGCAGTCCTGTAACCGCATTGGAGACAGCACCCTCGATCAGATTAACGTCGTTGGTGATGCGGGACATCATTACTCCGGTGGGAGTCTGATCGAAGAACGAAAGGGAGAGTGTCTGGAGGTGATCATACAGTTGCTGACGCAATCGGGCGACTATGCTTTGACCTACGTAGTTCATGAGATACGCCTGTCCCCAGGCACTCACTCCCTTGACGAGGAAAACTAGCAGTACCACCACTGACAGGAACTTCAGCATCTCGCCTTTTTTGTTGATGAAGATGTCATCCAGGACCGGTTTGATCAGATAAGCCGAAGCCGCAGTACAGACTGCCACGCCCAACATACACACCATGGCAACGGCCAGACGATGCCAGTATGGTTTGACCAGCTTGAGTAATCGCCCATAGAGGTTCATGGGAGACTTCCCTCTTTCCTTACTTGCAGTCTCAATACTTCCTCCCATCGTTTCACCGGTCCATTATTCCTTTCTTTCCAAGGCTTGCTGGTATTCCAGCTGGTCCCAGCGAGCTATTCCGCCCCCATGAGCTCAAGTGCAATTGCGGCTGCTTTCTCTGAAGCGCCCGGACTTCCCAGCTTCTGAGTCACTTCCGACAACCGCTGCCGCATCCATGCCCGGCGTCGGTCATCCCGGACTATGCTTAATAACTCCCGGGCGATTTGCTCAGATCTACACTCGTGCTGAATCAACTCCGGTGCAACTGTCTCACCGGCGACAATATTGGCCAGCGCCGCATGGTTTACCCGCACCAGTTGTCGGGCAATCCACCAAGCGAAAGGATTAACCTTATAAATTACCACAAGAGGTGTTCCGAGTATAGCTGCCTCCAGGGTTACGGTCCCTGAGGCGGCAACGATCACTTCACACATCTGAATGATATCATAGGTGTTGTGTTCAACGACGGTTAACGGTAAGTCTCGTCCTCGCAAGTACGGATAAACCTGCTCCGGGGTTATGGTGGGAGCAAGGGGCATGAGAAAGTGGATCCCGGGTATCTTCTCGGTGAGGATCTTACCACCATCCAGGAGTTCAGGTAGCAAAGCCTCAAGTTCACTTTGTCGACTCCCCGGAAGCAGTCCGATCAGACGATCTCTCCCAGGCCGAACATACTTGCTCCAGGGCAACTGTTCTCTATCCTTGACCTTGACCACATCCAGAAGCGGATGGCCCACAAAGGAGACTTGCACGCCCGCCTTGCGGTAAAAAGGTTCCTCAAAAGGGAGTATAACCGCCATTTTGTCCACCCGTCTCCGAATGGTCCTTACTCTTCCCGAACGCCAGGCCCATATTTGCGGGCTGATATAGTACATTACCCGGATTCCTAGTTTCTTCGCCTTCCCGGCAATGAGCAGATTGAATTCAGGGTAGTCTATCAGGATCACCAGGTTAGGTCGCCAACGGCGTAAGATCGTTGAAACCATGCGGAACACACTGAAAATGGTACGGAGATGGACCACCCCCGGCAACCCAACCACAGCCATCTCCGCGGCGTCCCAAACGAGTCTCACGCCCGCGTCACGCATGTACTTACTGCCTACACCCCGGAAAACGATGGAGGGATCTTTGGCAGCCATGGCTTTCACCAGATTGGCGCCATGAAGATCCCCCGAGGCTTCCCCTGCTAGGATAAACACCCTTTTGCCCATGCCCCTCCCATCGGACCCGCCGCATCTAATTTTACTACTCTCCCAGCCCCAGAGAATCTCCCAATCGCTCCATCTGTTGCTGTATCAGTTGGCTCACCCGGGTAGCGACATCTAGGGCCTTACGTCCAGCCTGACCACCAACCAGGGGCTTTGCGCCGCCAAGCACAGAGCCCAGAAAGGCCCGCAACTGCTCGTCCAGCGGGTCGGTTTCTGCAACAGACAACCTCTGATATTCGATTTCTGGAAACCCGTCACTGCCTCTCGTCGCAAGCTTGCGGAATAGTTCCACCTCCTTATCTGCGCAATCGATGGATAGGTAGCTATCTGGTTGAAAAATCCGAATCTTCCTCATTTTTTTTGCTGAAATTCGGCTGGCGGTGACGTTGGCTATGCAACCATTGGCAAATTCCAACCGCACATTGGCGATATCGGTGTGAGGGGTGAGAACATTCACTCCACCGACCCTCAGGTCCTCCAGATGAGAAGGCACCAAGCTCAGAATGATATCGATATCGTGAATCATCAAATCCAGTATCACATCCACTTCAGTCCCGCGCTCGGTAAATGAGGCCAGTCGATGTGACTCCACAAAGTACGGCTGGTACACATGTTCACTGGCAGCCACCACCGCAGGATTGAAACGCTCCAGGTGCCCCACCTGTAGAACCAGGCCGTTGGTCTCCGCCAAACTGATGAGTGCGTCGGCTTCGGCCACTGTGGTAGTCATGGGTTTCTCCACCAGGACATGAATCCCTGCCTCCAAGAGATCCCGTGTCACCTGGTAGTGATACTGGGTGGGCACCACTACACTGACCGCGTCCACCTGTTCGATAAGATCGCGGTGTGATCGGAGGGCCCGGCATGAGAAGCGCTCGGCTATCTGGCGGGCTCGGCTGTGATCCAAATCGACAACTCCAACCAGCTGGGCTTCTTCCATGGCAGCGTATTTCTCGGCATGAAATTGGCCCAGGTAGCCGACACCCACAACGCCCACCCTTGGTGCTGAAGGACTCGCCACTACCCGAGGCAGCACAGCTGGCTGCGGCTGCCTGTGCTCACCCACCGCGGGTGTGAATCTAGTCTGTATAAAGTCTGGCTCTTCCTGCTCCAGCTTCGCCTCGTCATCGACGGACATGGAGAGAACGACTATCTTGGCCTTGTCTGCAGCCTCAATCATCTCCTCCCTATCAAACATCAATGTCCTGCCGGCCTCCACTACCAGCACCGTGGCACCCACCTCCTTCATCGTCTCTATGGTCTGGAGCCCTACGGCTGGTACATCGAAACGCAGATCCTGGTTGGGCTTGCTCGCCTTGACAACAACGGCTTTTCCCTTTGCCAGGCGACCGCCACGGCGGATGGTTTCATCGGTTCCTTCAATGGCTTCCACCGCCAACACCGCTTGGTCCTTAACCAGAAGGCACTGCCCTATATCGAGTTTGCCAACCTGCTTGGCCAGACTCCAGCCGAACTCAATATCTCGTCTTTCTCGGGAATTGGGTCTTTTGCGCGTCAGTACTCCAGGAGGCGCCAGCAGCTCCGGCAAGAATAGTGTGGAGGGTCTGATCGTGATTCCGTGCGCTTCCAGTTCCTCGGCAAAACTGCGCAGTAGTGCATCATCTCTCTTGGTGAGCATTCTTGCCAGCAGCTTTACAGCTTTCCAGTCGGGCCTGATCTTACTATAGAGCTTTGTCTTGGCCACCGTTCCCGCCATGGCTGCTTCCGAGACACCTGCCGTCTGAAAGGTCTCGATCATCTTTCCCAACTTCCCAAGGGCTACCCAGGAAAAGACTTCCACTTCCTCCTCAAGTCTCTCTTCGGCTTCTCCCTTTAGCGCCACAGCTACCACCTGAACCCCATGATTGCGCGCCGCACGGGAAAAAAGGATGGGAAATTGGCCGCCTCCCGCAATGAGTCCGATTCTCTTTATAGGGTTAGTGTCGGTCAGCACGTGTTGCCTCTTGTCTGTGATATTAGCCGGCTTGTCCAGTTAAGCCCTTTGAGCCGGTATCGACTCTTCTTTGCCCTGGCTCAACCGGCTGAACTGACTCAACCACGGAAGCTCAGAGAGCTCGGAGAAAGCAAGAAGTTCACCTACAACCTATTTATCGCGTGATGCCTCTCTGTGAGCCGCGAATGAAATCCAGTATTATTCTCACTTCCTCCACCTCTCCAAGCTGCCTCTCCGCTTCTTCAAGCGCTTGCTGGAGAGGTGTATCGCTGCGAAACACAATCCGATAGCACTTCTTTAAAGCCTTTAGCACGGACTCGGGGAAGTTTTTCCGCTTGAGGCCGATCGTATTGAGTCCATAAGGTTTCGCACGGTGTCCCGAGACGAGTAAGAACGGTGGGATATCTTTCACCACCCCGGTCTTGCCGCCAATGAAAGCGTAAGCCCCGATCCGGACAAACTGATGCACCGCCGTCAACCCCCCCAGAGTGGCGTAATCCTGGATGATCACGTGTCCTGCCAGAGTGGCAGCGTTGGCCACTATCACGTGGTTACCGATAACACAGTCATGCGCGATGTGACAGTAGGCCATGAGCAAATTGTTGTCACCGATCAAGGTCGCCTCACCGCCTCCAACACTGCCTCGGTTGATGGTGACAAACTCTCGAATGACGTTGCCATTGCCGATTATGGTTTCAGTGCGGCGGCCGTCGAACTTCAAGTCCTGCGGCGCTGTTCCGATGGAGGCGTATGGGTAGATCTCACAGCGATCACCAATGGTGGTGAAGGGCGCGATGTGCGCGTGGGAGTGGATCAGACAGCCACTGCCGATTCTTACTTCCTCGGCGATTACCGCGTAAGGACCAACGGACACATTGGCTGCCAGCTCAGCTTTAGGATGAATGATTGCCGTGGAATGAATCTGCGTGGCATTCCCCTCAGCTTTCATCTGCGGACGTCTCCGCTTGTTTGCTCTCTTCAATGGCAGCCATCAGTTCAGCCTCTGCAACCAACGCATCTTCCACGTATGCCTCCCCCCGCATTTTGAAGACTCGTTGCTTCTGGCGCATCATTGTGAGCCGCAACCGCAGCTGATCACCGGGCAGGACAGGCTTGCGAAAACGTACCTTATCCATGCCCATAAAATAGACGAGGCTGCCGGACCATTCTTTCGGGCCGGAACGAAATGCAAGTATCCCACCGACCTGGGCCATGGCCTCAATGATGAGCACACCCGGCATGATGGGACTCCCGGGAAAATGACCAGCAAAGAACGGTTCATTGATGCTGACGTTCTTGAGGCCCACAACTTCTTCGCCTTCTTTCATACTTTCAATGCGATCAACAAGGAGGAACGGGTAGCGGTGCGGCATGATGTTCATAATTTCTTTGATATCGATCATCGCAGTCACCCTTCTTCTTCAGGAATCTGTCGCTTTTTCCATTGCTTCCAACCTCTGTTCCAAGTCCTTAACCCTCTTGCTCAGTTCCGGCAGCCGCTGAATGAACTGAACCTGCCTCAGAAAAGTGCGGTGCGCAATTGCGGGACTGCCCGTAACTGCTTGACCAGGCGGAATTGATTTGGGGATCCCCGACTGGGCACCTACCCTGACGCCGTCGCCTATCTCCAAGTGGCCGGCGACGCCCACTTGCCCGGCTAAAATCACGTTTTTCCCAATTCGAACACTCCCTGAAATTCCCACCTGAGCCACGATAATAGTGTCTTCTCCCACTACTACGTTGTGGGCCACTTGAACCAGGTTGTCTATTTTTGTCCCACGCTGAATCCATGTCTTGCCCATAGTAGCCCGATCAACCGTAGTGTTGGCACCTATTTCCACCTCATCATCAATTTGGACAATTCCCACCTGGGGAATCTTAAAGTGGCGTCTTCCATCCTGGGCAAAACCGAAGCCGTCACTCCCCACCACAGCGCCACTATGCAGAATCACATTTTTCCCAATAATACAACGGTCGAGAATGGTGACATTTGGATAGACCACCGTGTCATCACCAATGTGAACCCCAGCCCCAACATAGACCTTCGGATATAGGGTAACTCGATCTCCAACTACAGAGTGGTCACCCAGGTAAACTTGGGGATGAATGGAAACCTCACTGCCGACTTTCACCTCGGAGCCCAAGTATGCATCAGGGCTCACTCCCAACACCGGCCGTTGTTCATCTGCAAAAGACGTGAGGATTTTGGCAAAAGCCAGGTAGGGATTCTCACTTACAATTAGCGGCCTTTGCATGTCCCGTAACCCGGGAGGCACGATGAGGGCCCCCGCCCTGGATCTATCCGCTTGCCGGGCATGTTTTGGCCCGATTACAAAAGAGATGTCCGTCTGCTGGGCCTCTTCCAACCCAGCGACTCCGGTAATCGTCAAGTGCTCATCACCCTGGAACTCGCCGTCAACCAGGCGAGCCAGCTCTCCCAAGTTTCTTTTCATATTTGGAGTCCCCGGTCATTTGTCATCTGTCATTGGGCCTTGGTCATTTTGCATATGGCCTTCTACTTACCGCTAACTCTTTGGTGCCTCCAACCGCAAGCAAAGGTCCACGAAGTTAGCCGGTACGCTGGGCTCAATTCCTCCGACTCGAATACGTCCTGCACACTCCTAACTGTTGCTCATCTACGGTGATTTCGTTTCCTGCTTTGCCGCAGACTCATTGAGTTCCCGAATTATCCGATCGGTGAGTCCCAGAGTATCAGGTGCGTAAGCAAGACCGGCTCGGCGCATTTCCCAGATCATGCTGAACCCTTCTTCCTTTCCGATTCGATTCACAATCTCGAGTACTTTGTCCCGTATCGGCATGAGCAGGTCCTGTTCCTGTTGGCCAAGCTTCCTTTTCGCCTCGTACGTTAATCGGTCATATTCCATCTTTTTGGCCATTATTTCCTGAGCCTTGGTCTTCTTCACATCCAGGCTCCAAATGTGTTCTTTTTTCTTGAACTCATCATCCAGTGCTTTTACTTCTTCCAATTTACTCGCCAACTCTTGACGCACCTGTTCTTTCTCAACGCGGAACTTCTCCGCTCCTTCCTTTCCCATCTCTGATCGATCGATGATGGTCTGCATGTCGAAAAATCCCAGTTTTACGACGTCTGCCGCCAAGGCCGGGGTGCAAAACAGGAGGACCAGAAGGCCAAGCAAAGCTACTCTGAAGATTTTCATACCCAAACTCCTTGCTCCAAATTCAGTCGATCGGTTGCCACCGAACTGCCTGGTCTCACGTCGGCATCGGAGTCGCGAATCGAGGTTGCGCCCAACCAACGTTTGCAGTCCATTATTGTTAAACGAAAATTCAGGAGAGGCAACGTTGGTTACTCTCTCCGCTTTGCGCCCTGCGCATTGCGTCGTTAGAAGAACACCCCCATGGAAAATTGGAAGTTGCTCTTCGGCTCACCGGGCTGTTGATCTAAATTATAACCCCACTCCAGCCTTAGCGGCCCCATGGGAGAGTACCATCGTACCCCGACACCAGCGTCTTTCTTCATACTATCGAAAGAGATGTCTTGAAAGTCCAGATAGGAATTCCCCATGTCGTAGAACACCACACCCCGAATGCCCTGGCTCTCCACCACTGGAAAGAGAAGCTCAACGTTGAAGAGTACCATTTTGTCCCCGCCTATGCGATCTCCGGTCACCGGATCTCTGGGACTCACGTCGCCGGAGTCAAAGGCTCTGAGGGAATTGATGCCCCCGAGGTAAAAACGCTCGTAAATGGGGATAATCCCGTCTCCAAGCTGGTCGATATAGCCAAACTTCCCGTGCAGGAATCCAACCAGTTTCCAAAATAAAGGAAAATACCAGCCGGAGTTGACAATCGTCTTGACGTAGCCAGCATCGCCTCCGAGGATGCCGCCGGCAACGGACACTGTCACGCTGTTGTCAGATCCCCGCGTAGTCATGAAAGGGTGGTCTCTGCTGTCCCTCCGCAGTGTGCTGGACACGATACTGGAAACGATGTTTCCCTCCTGGCTTCTGATATAAATTGATGCGTTTTGGGCTACATTGGACACGGTTGAGTCATCGTAAGCATAGGAAAGGAAGAGCCTGGTATAATCCCAAACAGGATAACCCAGACCAAGACTGGCGCCTATACTCTCCTTATCAAATTCGTCGTAGTCTCGAAACCAGCTATAACCCTCAACAGAGGCAGAAAGGGGAATGTCGAAGAGCCAGGGCTCGGTAAAACTCAAAGAGAAACGAGAAGCAACACCTCCAAATTGCCCCTGAAATTGCAGGTTCTGGCCCCGACCAAAGAGATTGCGCTCCGCAATCTGTGCCATGGCAAAGACACTGTCTGCCGAACTGAAGCCTCCCCCAAGGGACATGAACCTCGTTGGCTTTTCCTTGACATTTACGTTAATATTCATCTGGTCCGGCTTGTTTCCTTTGCTTGTATCAAGTTCTACCTGCTCGAAAAAGTCAAGTCTTCTCAGATTCTGGACGCTCCTTTCCAGTCTGCCTCTATTAAAGCGGCCTCCTTCAATCACTGCCAGCTCTCGCCGAATGACTTTGTCCCGTGTCTTCGTATTGCCGCTGATGGTTATCCGTCCAAAATTAACCGGCAAGCCCTTCTGCACCTCATAATCGACGTCAACTATCTGACGCGAGGGATCCTTGCTTATCCGCGGGACCACTTGGGCGAAGGCGTATCCTTGCGAAGTGTAGAAACTAGTTATCATTTCCAAGTCTCTAGCCAGTTTCTCCCGGTTAAAATAATCCTCTGTTGCCAACCTCAGAGAGCCAACCATTCCCTCATCTTGTGGGATGCGGTCACCTGTGAGCTCCACCTTGCCCACCCGGAAGCGCTCTCCTTCAACGATCGGAAAGTCGATTTGGATTCCCTCTTCATCGTACGTAATCACTGGACTTCCCACCTTGGCGTCCACGAATCCATGATTATGGTAGAAAGCGGCAAGCCGATCTACATCAACTTCCAGTTTTTCTCGCTTGAGAATCCCTGATTCGTTGAAAAAGAAAAAGAAGTCCTTCTCCGCAGTCGTGATCTCGTCCATGAGATCATCATCCGAGTAGTGCTTGTTGCCACTGAAAGTAATCTCGCGAATGTACAGCTTTTTGTTTTCGTCGATCTGAAAGGTAACAATGACGCTGTTCTCCTTGAGGGGCTTCACCTCATAGCTTACTTCCGCACCATAGTAACCTTTGTCCTTGTAGAGTGAGAGGATCTTGGCCACGTCTCCCTTAATTGTTGATTGCTGGAGGATGCTGAATTTTTTCGTGCTGATGGCTGCCCGGATGTCCTCCTCCTTGATGGCATCAGCCCCTTTGATGACCACCTTGCCGATGGTCTCCTTTTCTTCAACCACAAAACTTACAATCTGCCCTTGAGGTGTATCCTCCGCTTCGACACGTACGTCCTTGAAATAGCCCATCTTGTAAATCGCTGTCAAATCGTCGCGCAATTTAACTGGATCGAAAACGTCACCGTTCTTCGTCTTGATCGTCAGTTTGATAGCCTCGTCCTCGATGCGTCGATTGCCAACCACCTGGATTTCGTGGATCTTTTTCTTCTTAAAAATGCGGATGCCAACTTCCCGGGTCAGGTCCGCCACCGCACTCGCTAAGTTCTCCAATCCCGCCTGCGTCACAAAAATCGGCACGGTCGTGCGAACAGTGTCTACGTCTACCAGACGTACATCAAAGCTGATTTGTTCGCCAATCTTGCTCAAACTCCCGTAAATAACAAATCTACATCCCAGAACCGCTCCAATGGCGCGAGCCTGGCCATCGTGAATATCCAAATACTTTGCCTTCGTCTCTTTCTCGACTGCTCCGGAGGCAGGTACCGGTTGAAAACCCTGTTGCTTCAGTCCCTTGATGAGCATATCCATTAGCGGCTTGCTCAGCGCGCTCAGGTCCTCTTCACTGTAGATTGTCAGCGGGATGACGGCAACTCGTGTCGTCTGTGAATATAGCGGACCCGGCCAACTGAGAAACATCAGCAGAATGAGAAGTAGGCGAAACTTCACAGCTCACTCGCCCCCGCAGTCCCGTCCAAGTTATTGAGCACTCCGTCTTTCATTTGCAGTTGTCTTTGCATCATGCTGGCAAGTTCCATGTTATGGGTAACCACCAGTAGGCTCACCTCGTGCTCCTGGTTGAGACGCAGCAGCAGATCGTGGATACCTCGACTGCTTTTTGCATCCAGATTGCCTGTTGGCTCATCTGCCAAAAGCAATTTGGGGCGGAGCACTAATGCCCTGGCCACCGCCACCCGCTGCTGCTCACCGCCGGAGAGTTCCCCGATTCGATGCCGCAAGCGATGACTCAGGCCAACTTGTTCCAAAATAACCTCCGCACTCTCTTTGGCCTCCATTCGATTCTTGCGCGCGATGAGTGGAGGGAGCATGCAGTTCTCCAGGGCAGTGAATTCAGACAGAAGGTGGTGAAATTGAAAGACGAAACCAATGGTGCGGTTGCGGTAAGCTGCCAGTTGTTGCTCATGTAGGCTGAATACATTCAGCCCTTCATAGCTCACTTCACCTGCGCTGGGTCGCTCAAGGGTTCCAAGGATGTGAAGCAACGTTGACTTCCCAACTCCAGAAGCACCTACCACCGAAATGGACTCCTGGGCTCCCATGACGAGATCCACGCCACTTAGTACGTCAACGCGACGTTCTCCACTTCCGAAATGCTTGTGGAGTTCTCGCACCCGAAGGAGCGGCTCGGCGCTATTCATAGCGGATGGCCTCTGCTGGATCAAGTCGTGAAGCTTGCCAGGCGGGATACACGGTGGCAACCAGGCTGATGGCAACGGACGCCAAGGCAATTATTGTAACATCCAGTGGATCCATCTTCACCGGCAAGGTGGAAATGTAGTATACGTCGGGGGGCAACTCGATGAACTGGTAGGCTGCCAGCAGTTTGCACAGGATGAAACCTCCCAGCAGTCCAATGACCGTTCCCACCAGGCCAATTACGAGTCCCTCAATCATGAATATCTTCATGATGCCGCTTCGTGGGACACCCATGGACTTTAGGATGCCGATATCTCTCGTTTTCTCAATGACCACCATAATTAGAGTGCCCACAATATTGAACGCCGCCACCAGGATGATCAGGGTAAGTATGATAAACATCACAATCTTTTCCAATTTCAGAGCTGAAAACAGGTTCTTGTTCATCCGCATCCAGTCACGACTCCAATAGGGATAGCCGCCCAACACTTTGGCGATGGCTCCCGCCACCTTATCCGCTTCGTAAATCTCATCTACTCGAACCTCGATGCCTGTTGCTTTATCCCCGATACCCAAAAAGCGCTGTGCAGCCCTGAGTGATACGTAGGCCAAGGTTGAGTCGTATTCGTACATCCCTGAATCAAATATACCCGCCACCCGAAATGTCTGGCTGCGGGGCACCTGACCCAGTGGAGTGAGACGGCCCAGCGGAGAGATTACTGTTACAGGCTCTCCACGCACTACTCCAAGATTCTTGGCCAACTCGTTACCAAGAATAATGCCGGGTGCACCTCTCTGATTTCCAGACTTGCTTTCGGCTTCCAGTTCCTTCAGGCTACCTACGCGGAGGTTCTTGGGGAGGTTGATCACCTTGCTCGCAGTTTCCTGCTCTATACCCCTGAGCACAGCTCCAGATATTGACTGACGCGAACTAATCATAACTTGGGTATAGACGAACGGTGTGGCGGCTGTAACCCCTGAAATCTGTTCTACCTGACCCCTAACCTGCCGGTAGTGCGGTATGGTTCCATCCAGGCGGGAGATCACCACGTGCGAGGTCACGCCGAGAATCTTCTCACGAAGATCCTCCTTGAAACCGTTCATCACTGCCAGAACCACAATCAGCGCGGTTACTCCGACCACGACCCCGGCTATGGAAATGAGGGTGATAAGGGAGACAAAGGTCTGCTTGCGTTTGGCCTTCAGATAACGGAGGCCTATGAACATTTCATAGGACATATCGGAAACGATGTGAACCTGCTGCCTTAGTCGCGCTCTGGCCTGAGTTGGGGAAACAAGATCACCTCCCGAATGGAAGTCAGGTCCGCAAAGAGCATGACCAACCGATCAATGCCCATCCCCTCACCGGCGGCCGGTGGCATCCCGTATTCCAAAGCGCGGATGTAGTCTTCGTCCATAAAATGTGCCTCTTCGTCACCGGCCTCTCGTGCTGCCACTTGTTGGAGAAAGCGCTCTTTTTGGTCAGCCGGGTCGTTCAGTTCTGAAAATCCGTTGGCAATCTCGCGGCCAGCGATGAAGAGCTCAAATCGATCGACCAGGGAGGGATCATCCTTGTTTCGACGAGAAAGCGGGGATACATCCAAAGGATAATGGGTGATGAACGTGGGCTGTTTAAGCTTAGGTTCCACCAGGAGATCAAACAGCTTGGTCAAGATCTTTCCCAACTCCGGTCCGCTCCCGGGAATGTCCAAAGTTTCGGCTCTGGCCCGAAGCTTCCGCTCATCCTCAACTTCACTTTCCTCAAGGCCCCCCACCGTGATCAGCGCTTCTTTCAACCGATAACGTCGCCAAGGTGGTGTCAGATCGATGGTGTCACCTTGATACGATAGTTGGAGACCACCGTTCACTTCGTCGGCCACCGAGCAGATCATATCTTCGGTAAAAGGCATCAGATCCTCGAAAGTGGCGTATGCCCGGTAGAACTCCAACATGGTAAACTCAGGATTGTGCTGGAGAGAAATTCCTTCATTGCGAAAGTTTCTATTGATCTCAAAGACTCTTTCAAACCCGCCTACCAAAAGCCGTTTAAGGTAAAGCTCCGGAGCGATGCGCAAGTACAGCTCGATCCCGAGAGCATTATGAAAGGTCTTGAAGGGGCGGGCGGTGGCTCCACCTGGGATGGGTTGCATCATCGGTGTCTCCACCTCAACAAACCCATTGCCCTTGAGGAATTCCTGCACGTTTTGAATAATGCGCGCCCTTGTGATGAAGATCTCCCGCACAGCGTCATTCACGACCAGATCCACATAGCGCTGGCGATACCTGCTTTCTATGTCCCGGAGTCCGTGGAATTTTTCCGGCAGAGGCCGTAGGCTTTTGGTCAGAAGTCGTATCTCCTGCGCCAGCAACGTCAGCTCTCCGGTGCGGGTCCGAAAAACGTTGCCCTTGACTCCGACCCAATCACCAATGTCAAGCTTGCGGAATACACGGTATTCATCCCGGCCAACCACATCCCTTTTGACGTAGACCTGAAGCTTGTCCGTGGTGTCTTTAAGGTGTATGAACGTAGCACGACCAAAGGAACGCATTGACATGATGCGGCCGGCGCAGACGTAGGTTCTCTCCTCCTGGGCCAGGGCCTCGTCAGCAAGGTCATCATAGCGTGCTTTTATGTCTGCCAACCGGTCCTGAACTCGAAAATCGTTCGGGTATAGGTCAACGCCTTCATCGCGCAGAGCCTCTGCCTTTTGTCGACGTTGACGGAGCACCTGGCTCTCTTCACTCATGGCCGTGCCTCATGCGTACCTGACCAATGGTGTCCATGCAAAGTTTGGCTTCAGCCACTATCCTTACCGAGCGATCATGACCAGAGAACTTCATTATAAAAGCAAACGCGGCAGCGGTATTCTACCAATATCAGAGGTTTTCAGGCCTTGCTCAAAAATTAATCCACTGCGGTGCCTGCTTGGCGAGCGTCCTCGTGTCAAACCGGGCAGCCAGTAAGTACTTCCAATACTACGCTTCGGAAGTTAACGGTCTCCAAAACGGGAGCACAAAAATGGGTTAAGATAAATCATTTAGCCGGTTGAGTCAAGCACAATGGGTGGGCTACAATGACGCTTCCCCCGGGCATCCATCCGCCAGAGGAAAGTAGAGGGTGAAGGTGGTACCATTGCGACCGTCACTCTTCAGGAAGATCTTGCCTCCATAGTTCTCCACGATCCGATGAACTATGGTCAAGCCCAGTCCGGTACCTTTCTCTTTAGTGGTGAAGAACGGGTCAAACACCTTGCCATGGTTTTCCGGACTAATTCCGGGACCAGTGTCCGATATCGAGATTTCAGCCAACCTTTGCTGTCCATCTCCTGGAACACCATCAGAACTGACTCCAGTGGTCACGGAAAGCCGCCCTGCGTTTCTCATCTCTTGGACAGCGTTAAGAACTAGGTTCCAAACGACCTGCTGAAGTCGCTGCGAATCCATGTAAACCCATAGATTCTTGGTAAGTTTTTTACGAATTTGGATAGGCTGAGACAACTCAGGACTGTTCTTCAACATCTCCAAGGTGTCACTAATGACCTCATTAACCTCCACAGATTGATCCACTGACCTCTCTGGGCGGGAAAAGAGCAGGAACTCGTTCACCAGGGTGTTGAGTCGCTCCGCTTCCCGCAAGGTAATGTCCATGAGGCGTTGGTGAACTGGACCAAACTCCAATTCGTCTCTGAGCATCTGTATCGAACCGCTGAGGGACGCCAAGGGGTTTTTAATCTCGTGGGCAATACCGGCGGCGAGTTCTCCCACCACTGCTAAGCGGTCCATCCTACGGACCTGTTCTTGCATTTGACGAAGCTCAGTTAGATCCTGAAAAATCAGGATTAGACCGAATTCATTTCCGTCCGGGTCTTTGAGAATGGACTGGGAGAAGCCAAGCTGGAGTTCAGCCCCGTCTCGCCTCTGGTAATTGATTTCAATCCTCTGCATCCGTTTGGGTCGAGGCTGGTTGGTGCCGTTCTTGTTGCCTTGCAGGTATGGAACGATTTCCGTGAAAATATCCCCGATGGGAACCCATTCCATATCCTGACGGCGTAGTCCAGAAATATTCTCGGCTGCCGGATTCACATAAGTGATCTTGAGCCCATTATCAAGGGTGATGAGCCCAGTGTTAATACTTTGGACAATATTGCGATTGATAAGTTCCAGTTGATCGAGATCGTATTGTTTTGCCTGAAGCTTGACACTACTGCGGCGGAGTTCCTCAGCGAGATAACTGCTTAAGAAGGCCACTACGTAGAACGCGGCAATATTCATCAGTAACGTATAAAAATAGTAGCCAATACCATACGTCATCAGCTCTGAAGCTCGGATATAGAACGGATGAACAAAGCCGAAGTATTGGAGATCCAAGAGAGAACCGTAACAGATACTGCTGGCCGAGGCGATGAGCATACCACCACGGCGGTAGAGCATGATCGCAGCATTGATGATGCAGAGGATATACAGGAAAGAAAAGATGCTCTCGATACCGCCGGTTACGTATATAAGGGCGGTTACAAACAGCACATCGAGTAGCAACTGCAGATAAGCAAAGACGCCAAGATGGTTTACTCGCTTGAGAAACAGAGCGTAGCACAGGGTGAGAAAGTAGATAATGGCGATGAGAATGTACATTGATGGCGGAGAGGTGTTGAAGAAGGACTCGTAGGCTCCGGCATGAGCAATGACCGTGGCCACAAGGAGAAAAGTGGCAAAGAACAGCCTCAGGAGCATTAGCCACTTTGTTTTCCTGAGGAGCTCTGTTTGTTCTGTGGAATTCTGCTCTCGTCTTGACATGGTTGATCAGCCGCTGACCGCCCCAGCCATCTGAAAGATGGGAAGATACATGGAAATTACCAAGCCACCGATGGTACCGCCAAGAAAAACCATCATGAACGGCTCCAGCATGGAAGTGAGAGCTTCCACTGCTGCATCCACTTCATCATCATAAAAATCCGCTATCTTTCCCAGCATAGTATCCAGAGCACCAGTGGCCTCACCCACAGATATCATCTGAACAACCATGGATGGGAAGACTTCACTGTCCAGGAGGGGTTCGGATATGGTGCGGCCTTCGCTGATGCTTTGCCTTGTTTCCCGAAGGGCAGCTTCGATGGTCTTGTTGCCGGCGGTGGCGGCCACAATCTCAAGACTGTCCAAGATTGGCACACCACTACTGATCATTGTTCCCAGGGTCCGGGTAAATTTGGCAACTGCAACCTTACGTATGAGCATACCAAACACCGGGGCTTTAAGAACCAGGTTATCCACCAGAGCCCGTCCCTTTTCAGTGCGGTAGAACCGACGGAAGGCAAACACAATCACACCCAGAGCAACGATAATATAAAGGATGTAGTTCTTCGTGAAGTTGCTCAGATTCACAACAATCTGGGTGGGAACCGGTAACGCTCTGCCGAAGTCGGCAAACATCTGTTGAAACACCGGGATCACAAAGATGAGGATGACCGCCACTACTAGCACGGCAATAACCATGACCACAATCGGGTAAGTCATGGCGCCCTTAACCTTCTTCTTCAACTTGGCAGCCTTTTCAATATAGGCTGCCAGTCGGTTGAGAATGATGTCCAAAATACCACCGATTTCGCCTGCGGCCACAAGGTTTACGAAGAGCTCATCAAAGACGTCGGGATGTTTCTTTAAAGCGTCCGCAAAGGTGGACCCCTCTTCCACGTCTTCTTTGATCTGCTTTAGGATCCTTTTGAATGTTCTGTTATCCTCCTGACTAAATAGAATTTCCAAACATTGGACGAGCGGTAGACCTGCGTCTATCATCGTGGCGAACTGCCGGGTCATGACCACGATGTCCTTTTCGGTTACCTTGGGTTGGAGAAATTTTATATTGGCAAATATGTCTTTGGGCTTCGGCTTAATACTGCTGACCTCAATGCCCTGACGTCTAAGGGTAAGTCGGACGAAGTTTTCACTTTCCGCCTCCATCTCACCCTTTTTTTTCTTCCCTTTACGATTGACACCTTTCCATATGAATTCAGGCATCTTTTCTCCTTTGCTGGTTTATAATAGGCAGTACCAGTCAAGGTGTGGGTTTCCTAGAGGCACGATAAACCGAGTCCCACCCATGGTCGTATTTGTTCTGGTGATTTGGTCGGCACCTAACATCATTGGTTCTCGCAAGCAGAGTGTATCACCTTCTGGTCGCTTGTGCGACCACGTGATTCTAAGTTATTTCGATTTCTATAAGATTCGAACCGAACCAACAACTGTCCGCATGAGTCAGTAAATGACCCGGTGATTAGTGGCGCTGGCTAATCCTTCACCGAGCAGCGGATCACTTCCTCGACCGTAGTTATTCCTGCTTTGAGCTTATTGATGCCTGACTGCCTCAGAGTCAGCATTCCGAGCCTCATTGCCTCACGTTTGATCTCTGTACTGGAGGCACCCACCAATACCAGTTCCTTGATTTCCTCATAGAGCGGCATGACTTCGTACAGGGCTATTCGTCCCTTATACCCGGTTTGACTGCAGTTAGGACAGCCCGTGCCATGATGACAGATGTAACTGCCCACCTCTCCTTCTGGCACGCCCAAATCCAGCAGCGTCTCTTTAGTTACTTCGAGTTCCTCGTTGCAGTCCGCACAGATCTTGCGAGCCAGTCGTTGGGCCAAGATGAGGTTTACAGCCGACGAGACCAGGAACGGCTCCACTCCCATGTTGAGCATGCGGTTTACCGTGCTCGGCGCATCGTTGGTGTGGAGGGTGCTCAGAACCATATGCCCCGTTAGCGCAGCCTTGATAGCAATTTCTGCGGTCTCAAAGTCACGAATCTCGCCTACCATAATGATGTCTGGATCCTGCCGCAGGAATGAGCGCAGAGCTGCGGCAAAGCTTAGGCCAATGGAGTCATGAATCTGCACCTGGTTGATTCCGGTCAGGTTGAATTCCACTGGATCTTCTGCCGTGGAAATGTTTTCAGTTGCTTTATTGAGTTCCGAAAGGGCGCTGTAAAGGGTTGTGGTCTTGCCACTTCCAGTGGGACCCGTCACCAGCACCATACCGAAAGGCTTGTGAATTGCATCCTTGAAATCATCTAGTTGTTTTTCCTCGAATCCCAATTTGGTCATGTCAAGCTGTAGATTAGACTTGTCCAGGAGGCGGAGAACCACCTTCTCTCCGAATAGGGTGGGAAGCACCGATACACGGAAGTCCATCTCCTTTCCCCTGGTCTTCAATTTGATCCGCCCGTCTTGAGGCAGACGGCGTTCAGCTATGTCCAGCTTGGACATGATCTTCAGTCTGGAGACAAGGGCGTTTTTCAACTTCATCGGCGGCTTCATGACCTCATAGAGCACACCGTCTATGCGGTAGCGCACCCGAAAGCTCTTTTCATAGGTCTCAATGTGGATGTCACTGGCCATCTTCTTGATGGCGTCTACCAAGATGAGGTTTACCAACTTTACTACTGGTGCCTGCTCAGCTGCGGACTCCAACTCACTGAGATCGGCTTCTTCTGCAGATTCCACCAGGTCGACACCCACGCCGTCTTCATCGAACTCGCTCATCACATCTTCAAGGGTTGCGCCGGTGTCGTAAAACCGATCCATGGCCAGCTTGATGGAACTCTCGGTGGCAACCGTTACCCGTATGTTTTTCCTGGTGAGAAATTTTATATCGTCGATTATGAAAATATTGGAGGGCTCTACCATGGCGATGGTCAGCGTTTGACCCTCAAGGGAAATGGGCACTATCTTATACTTCATTACGATGTTGGCTGGGATCATCTCAATGACTTCAGGATCTACATCGAGCTTGGAGGGGTCAGTTGACGGCACTCCGAACTGCTTGCTCAGGAACTCCATGAGCTCGGCCTCCTCGAGAAATCCCATCTTGACGAGGTGACTGCCGAGCATGCCCCCGTTAGCCTTCTGCTCTTGGAGTGCACTTTCCAGCTGTTGGGCCGAGATTAAACCTTCACGCACCAGAAAATTGCCCAGTTTCTGCACCATCTGATAACTCCCACCTCCTTCGGCGGTTCGGTCTGTTTGGATTCCAGGCGAAACTATGCAAAATACAGACCAATGACTATGGTGGGCCCGCTACCTGGCGCACTGGTTGTGCGAGCATGTTTGGGACGGTACTATGGAGAAAATAATCAATGATAATTAAAAGTTAGGTAAATCGCTCTTCTTCGTCAAGATAGAACTCATTCTGATCACAAACGTCGATTTGTTCACCTCTCCAACAACTGGAACAGGAGATCAGTGTAATTTCGGAGACGTGCAAATTTGTTCTGCCAAACGGGATATTGGGGGGGGCGCGGAATTGTCCAATCGGCATTTCACAATCGGAACAACGCCATCAAACCTCTCAGTGTCCTTCGTGTCTCTGTGGTGGGACCCGCCCCAAAGGAGTGGGGCCTGAGCGGAGCGGAGCGAGCGCGAAGAAGATGGACTTGCCACCGTCCAATCGTACCACGGTGCCGCGGGATTGGACCCGAACCGCGCCTGAACGGTACGTCGCAGGGTTCGCTTGTCCCGCCTGGCCCAAGCTTGTCGCGGGGAGCGCAGTCGCGGGGAGCCGAGCCGAAGGAAGACCTGAGGACGCCCGGGAGGATGGCCATATCCGTGGTCACGGCAGGCCATTCATGAAACAGCCGGGCTGGTGTCACAGTAGTTCTGCAAGCCTGGCTATCACCTGCTCTCCCTATCCCACATCATTCACTGAAAGGATCAAGTTAGGAGAGATGGGCGAGCGCTTCACTTAAGCGGTCCAGGCCTTGGTCAATTTGTGACATCGAAGTGGCAAAAGAAAAACGCAGGCAACTATCTTCTCCGAACGCCACTCCGGGCACCACGGCGAGGTGGGCCTTGTCCATCAGGTAAGTGGCCAGGTCAATGGAACCGTGGATACTTTGCCCATTGTAGCTGCAACCGAAATAGGAAGAGAAGTTGGCAAAAACATAGAACGTCCCGCTGGGCTTGATGACGGATACCCCAGATATTGCTTCCAACCGCTGCACCATATGATTGAGTCGTTTCTCAAATTCAGCAACCATGACCTCAACGCAATCCTGGGGCCCGGTGAGGGCCGCCAAGGCTGCCTTTTGAGCAATGGACGTGGGGTTGGACGTACTCTGGCTCTGAACCCTTGTCACTGCTGCCGCGACTTCAGGAGGAGCAGCCAGATAGCCTATTCTCCAACCGGTCATCGCATAGGTCTTGGATACTCCATTGACAATGATGGTATGTCTCTTGAGGTCTTCACCCAGCATGGCCAGGTTGACCCAAGGCTGGTCCCCAAAGAGAATCTTGTAGTAGATATCATCCGAGACTACCAATAGTCGGCGTTGCAGAACAACCGACGCGATCCCCTCCAGTTCTTCTTTAGAGTACATAGAGCCAGTGGGATTGGATGGACTGTTCAGAATAAGCGCTTTGCTCTTCTCAGTTATTGCCTCCTCGAGAACTTCCGGCCGGAGCTTAAACCCGTCTGTCTCCTGAGTCGCCACGATTACAGGTGTGGCGCCCGCCAAGCGTACTATATCGGGATAGCTCACCCAATAGGGGGAGGGGATGAGGACCTCATCTCCTGGATCGAACAGGATCTGAGCCAGGTTGTACAGACTGTGTTTGGCCCCGCAAGAGACGACAATCTCATTTCTCCCGAACGAGAGCCCATAGCCGCTCTCGAACTTAGCCACAATAGCATCCTTTAATTCGTCTATTCCACCCACCGCGGTATAGCGGGTAAATCCCTCGTTTATGGCATCAATTCCCGCCTGACGTATGTGTTCAGGAGTATCAAAATCCGGTTCACCTACTCCAAAATTGATCACATCCACCCCCGCAGCTCTCAAAGCCTTCGCCTTGGTATTGATGCTCAGGGTAGGTGAAGGTTGAATCTGTGCCATCCGCTCAGCAAGTTTCATAACGTAACCTCCTTCGTCGCAAATTGAAGCTATCTGCACTCACGCCTTGGCGGGATTCAACTGCTAAAAATATCTCTTTTTCATATTAAAGTACATTTCGTCGCTCGGGATGTAAGATTAAGAACGAAAACAGCTAAGCCCATTGCTCCAATCTTCCATCATGCCAACATTCCAGTGCAACTTGTTTTCCGGCCAAGCCAATTGTCTCTGATCCTCGCATAGAAGGATCGTCGGCTGGCCCCTCGAAGATCTCGCTATGCGGGGAACGACCAGGGTTTCGGCGTTAGAAATAAAAGGCGCTCGCTGATCCCGTTACGGAAAAGCGGAAATTAGTGGGAAGTGAATACCAACATCTGCTGAAAGCCGTGATCGGGAGCCGGTGGGGAGCGTCGTTCAATAGCATACCTTACACAAACAGAGGCCGCGCGCCGGTGCCGTCATACCTGCCTGCTTCCGATCGCGGGTAGCCATAAGCGCAGAAAACTGTTCTACGGTAAAACGTCCCCGCCCTACCTCCACCAGCGTGCCAACAATGTTGCGTACCATGTGGCGCAGGAATCCATTAGCCTCGATGGTGATGGTCCAAAGATGCTTGCCCTCTGAGTCAAGCCGGGTCGAGAAAATCTCCCTCTCCGTATTGCGAACGCTGCTCCCCGCGGCCTGAAATGAGGTGAAATCATGCCTCCCCTCGAGCAATTGCAGGCATGTTTTCATTTCATCCCACCTAAGATTCTGCCTGATGGCCCACAGATACTGTCGCCCCAAAGCCGGGGTGATTGGTCCGTTGTGAATCCGATACTCGTAGATCTTGCTTGCCGCCCAGAATCGGGCGTGGAACTTCATAGGAACCTGAGTCAACTCCAGGGCAACGATGTCCGACGGCAGCAAACTGTTGAGGCCACGGAGGAGATTCTCCGGGGCAATCCCGGTCTCACTGAAAAAATTCGCCACCTGACCCCGCGCATGGACGCCAGCGTCTGTTCTGCCTGCAGCGATGAGGCGGACCGGGGCCTGGGTCATGAGGGCGAGGTGTGTCTCAACGACCTCCTGAATGGTTAAGACCCCCTTCTGCCGTTGCCAACCGTGATAGTTGGAGCCGTCATATTCAAGAACAAGCTTGTAGTTCGTCTTGGTCACCTTCTGCTGGCCCCTGGTGGAGTGATTCGTCAATGGTCATTGGTCATGCAACATCTTCCAGTTCATTCGAATGCCGTGTAACCAATGTTTGCTTACTGCCTACTGCTCACTGCCAGCTGCAGGCTGGCAACGGCCAACCGCCCATCACACCACGCCCTATGCTCCATGCGCCATGCCGTTAAGGTTGCCATACCCGAAGCTGAAGTCCAGTTTCCTCCCCAAACCCACACATGAGATTCATGTTACAGATGGCCTGGCCCGAAGCTCCCCTGGTTAGGTTGTCAATGGCTGAAATCACGATGATTCGACCGGTACGATCTTCCAGACGCCATCCGATGTCACAGTAGTTGGTGCCCCGAACGTGAAGAGTGGAGGGCAGGTGTCCGCCATCCAACACTCTGACAAAGGGAGCGCTCCCGTACTCCTTCCGGTAGAGTCCACCTATGTCCTCGTTGGCCACGTCCTTCGCAAGGCTGGCATAGAGGGTGGTTAATATGCCTCTCGACATCGGGACCAAGTGGGGCGTAAATACTACCTTTAAGGGTCGTCTGGCTACGATACTGAGTTCCTGCTCGATTTCAGGAGTGTGTCGATGCTCTCCCACCTTGTAGGCAGTAAACCCGTCGTTGATTTCGCAAAAGTGGGTGGTCAAAGTTGCCGCCCTACCTGCACCGCTTACCCCAGACTTGCAATCTGCGATCAAGCTGTCCAGTTCCACTACTCCAGCGGCCACAAGCGGTGCGGCGGCCAAGACGACACCGCTAGGGTAACACCCCGGGTTAGCCACCAAACGTGCCGAGAGTATTTCATCGGTATGGAGTTCAGGGAGCCCATAAACGGCTTCGGCCAAGAGATCCTTGGCTGTGTGCTCCTGGTACCATTGTTCATATGTCGCCGCATCTCGAAACCGGAAGTCAGCGCTCAAGTCCACTACCCTCTTCCCCGCCCGCACGAGCGGGGCCACCACCTCCATGGCTGTCTTGTGCGGCAGAGCCACGAAGAAGAAATCGGCTTGCTGAGAAAGGCTCTCCACATCCAGTGACTCGCACACCAGGGAACACACCCCTCGCAATGCCGGAAATACTTCAGCGATGGACTGACCTGCATACGATTGGGACGTAATGGCAGTCAATTGTACTCGAGGGTGATGCTGCAAGAGGGCCACCAATTCGAAACCCGTGTACCCAGTACCACCTACTATCGCCACACGTATCTTCACTGTTCCCCCTAGCTTTTCGATACTAAAGGCTTCGAGTCAAACCCCTTACCCCGCCCAAAGGACATAGCCTCAACCCGGATATTTCATGAATTGGCGTTTCGAGACCGTGAAGGTGGGTGTGCCACCTGGCACCCGTCCCGCGGGAACCCGAGGCGTACTTGAACAGTACGTCGCAGGGGGCGAGGCCCGAGGACGACAGGAAGGACACCCATATCCGCGGCCGCA
>CP070692.1:976647-1001358 GCA_020353215.1 Deltaproteobacteria bacterium | reverse complement strand
AGAAGTCAGGAGCCAGAAGTCAGAAGCCCGCAGGCAAAGTGCATAGGACAGTAATTGCGAATTGCTGATGCGAATTTCAGTTGCGGATGTCGCATTTTGAAATCTGAAATACTCTAGCTCCATGTCCTATGCCTCTAGTCTTTCAGAAAGTAGCGGTGGTATTCCTCCTCAGTCAGGTGCGTTTTCATCAGGCCAGTTATCTGGTCCACCAAATCTCCGATTTCCTCATCACTCAATCGGCTACAGATCAGCTTCATCATGTCATCGTCTGAAAACTTCTGCATAAATACGATAAGCGAGCGCTCGTCTTCTTCCCGGGAAAAACCAAACGCCATCAAACCCTGGTATGTATCAACGATATCATGCCGGTGTCGTGACATACTGAACTCGCCTTTTACGGTGGACCTTTCTTGAACCAATCAGATGTGAACGTTTCTGAGAACAACAAGTTTCGAGACGTGGGAACCGAGGTATGAACCGACGATTGTGCTGAAGAATTCGACCCACCGCTTGTCTTGGACATGGACGCTAAACATTTTCCCTTTCCGAATTCTCCATCCACACGGCCAACTCTTGCAGGTTCTGACGGACCATGCGGTGTAACTGAAGTTCCACCGCCTGTCTTCTCAACCCCCGAGCCATTTCTACTTCAAGATAGTACTGCACCCGAGTGTTCACTCTCTCCGTTCTAGGATCAACCCGCCAGTGGCCACAGAACCTCGCAAATGATCCGAGACGCTGATCGAAGTAAAGGAATGGTCTGTCCTCCACCACCTCCATAAGTACACGAAAGGGGAAGGAAAACACTGCCACTCCAACGGTCGCCGTCTGTTCAACCAGGAGTGAAGCTCCGTTCCTCCTCAACACCCGGCTCTTCTGGAGCCCACTCAAGTGGATGGGCATTTCTTCAAAAGAGGTGAGAACCCCCCAAACGCGCACGAGCCCTGCCGCCACCGTAACCTCTGCAAGCAACCCGTTGCCATGCTTGCGGAGAGCAACAGAATCATTGGAACTACCACTCAACGGTCCACCCTCCAGAAGGGTTCCAGGAATCTACCTTTCGGTCCGAAACCGAGGTTCGTTGAAAAACCTTACCGGACCATGCCCAAGGTCAGGTGATTTGTCAAGACTGTTCAGGCCGTTACTTAACACCAATCTCGGTCAGTTTGGCAACGACTTAGAGAAACCACGAAGATCACGAATGGCACAACTAGCGAATATTATTGTAGAAATTTTCAATGTGACCTTTGTGTACGTTTCGGGTCTGCAACATCAGGGGGTATTATCAGGTTTTTCCAGTAACTGATCGCGGTCCGTTACGAAGGCATCGTGCTGCCACTTGGGAACCAGGTAAACCCAAGGGCTGAGTCGCTCGTTGAGCTGCTTGGCTTCAAGGGCGAGTTCCTCGGCTGTCTTATCAGGACTGGCCTGTGCGGGTTGACCCGATGTTTCTTCGTCTGTCTCCTTGTCCGGCTTCGATAACTGCCCATAATCCACTTCCAGTTTCAACCGGCAGCCACGGGCATCAGTACATTGGTCGCCTAGGTAAACACGGTAGATAATCCCGCTGAACAATTGATACTCAAGCCGCGCAGGAAATTCCTTCGCCGTCCAGTGGGAAAGCGTGGATCCATTCACCACATCCTCCATCCGAAGCGAGGACAGTCCTCTCTGCAGACTATTCAGAGCCGATGCTTTAACCTGTTGACCGTTGGGAGCCTCGAGCAACTGGAGTTCTTTATCTCTTTCGGGACGTTCAAGAACGTAGCGCACCCGTTTGTCATCGGAGCTTTGACAGACGATCTTTTTCACCTCCTCTGCTGCCACGTTCACCAACCTCTTCTCCAGCCAGGTGGATCTTTCGGTCTGCAGAGACGCGAAGTGTTTATCTATCAGGTAAACTGTGGAATCCTGGTCCAGTCTCACATACTGACCACCTGGAACACTTCGCTCCGTTCCTGCGTTTCTTGTTTTTCCCAGCAATACCGAAGCCAGAAGTTGTCCTTGCTTGTCTTTTAAATCAATTCTAGTTCCTTTCTGCTCCTCTGGCGTCTCGGGGTCATTCGGGTCTTTCAAGGATAACCGTTTCAGCGTTTCTTCTGAAGATTCAAACTTTCGACCAATTTCAGCTTGTTTGAGCTTCCGCACGATATCGGAGATCTTGGCAAAGTCTGCTGGATAGTCGAAGCGGTCTTCCACCGTCCACTCATCGGTTCTTTTAACCAGTGAGACTGTTTCCTTAGCACTAGTTAGAGTTATGGAAACAATCTCGTTTGCGGGAAGCGGATCTAGAAGCCGTGTCCCTTGAATCCCGCTGGCCCGTTCTGTAGTCTTCTGGCGGATGATCAGGGTCGCCGCACCTGCAACAAGCAAAAGAGTGACAAGCATGACTGCCAGAGTTCTGGTTTTCATTCTCTTTTCATCCTTCTTTGCCTGTAGATGGCGAAACCGATTCCCGCAATTGAGACGCAGAGGGGCATCAATAAGATGTTGAGCCACTTAAGCTTGACGCCCAGGGCTTCGATATCAGCACGCAGATTCTTTCTAACCTGTTTCAGTTCTCCGTTGATCCTCCGCTTTTCTTCTCTGAACTTTTCGATCTCAGCTTCCTGTTCCGGACTGATGAGGAGCTTTTGCGAAACATCCTTTTGCTGTTCCAATTCGCGGAGTCTGCGGTTGGTCTCCTCCACGCGCTCGACCAATTCCTTTTCTTTGGCCAACCATCGATCTTGAGCACTCCGCTCCAATTCCGACACCGTCGTAAAGGGTCTTTCAAATCTCCCCCGAGACCTAAGCCCGATCAAGTCATCGCTCCCGGTCAGGACCTCGCTGGCATTGGAGACAAAGTTGAGATTGTCATTGAAGACTTTGGAAACGATAAATCCCAACAACCTACTCTTTTGAACGAAGAATGGATCGGCCAACATATCTGCGTCGGCCACGACGATAATGGTCCGGCTCTCCTCCGCTTTTTTCAGATATTCCTTAACCCCTTTGTCCTTGGTGCTGGTGGACGATTGTTGATCTCCCGGTGGCCCGGCAGGGAAAGCCGTGTCGAACTTACCACGCACCCTTACGGCGAGGTTGAGACGTTCCGGGCCAGCAGCGAAATCCCTTCGGATGACAGCCGCCCCCAAACTTGCCTTGAAAGCATCAATCAGAGCGGCGCTTTTTCCCGACTGAACCAACGGCTCAAAATCGTAAGAGCTGCTCTCGGTTTTTGTGATTGCCCCTGCTATAGGGAACAGCATGTTTTCGAGCTTGGAGGTGACCACGTCCGATTCGTTGAAAGCCTGGCTTCGGGCAGATATCATCACCGGGCTGCTCTCCACGGTGTTGCGCTGGGTCCGGATACGGGTTGCCTGATCGAGATCGGCCACAACCTTGGCGGGAGCCATGGATATCCCCCATGCTGCAAAAAGCTTGTCCAGGGTAGAACCCGGAGGTTGCATAAATCTACGCTGATTCTGGCTTGCGTCCGAAATACAGTAGGGATCAACGAATATCAGCCCGTTACCGCCGGCCAGTATGTACTGGTCGATGGCGAATTGTGCCTTCTGGCTCAGTTGCTTCGGATGGACGATGATGAGCAGGTCCACCGAGGAGTCGATCCGACCCAAGTCAAGGTCCAGTTGCTGCACCTCATAGGTCTTTTTCAGTTCAGTGACGAACACCCAAGGGCTTTGTTGTGGGAGTTGGTTGGGCATGGCTGTGGTCGTCGGGGCCAAGACCGGCAGCGTGCTAATAATTCCCACGACCTTTTTCTTGGGGGACTGCAGGGAGTGAATGATCCGGGTGATGTCGTATTCGAGAAGCTCCTCCCTGCTGGGGTCCAGAAACGCAATACGCTCCTCCTGATCCCCGGACAATAAAACCAGTCCGCAGTAAATTCTGTCGCCCGACGGTAGCTGTACTGCTCGAACACCGTACCTCTGGGCCCATTCTTCCTCGTCCGAGTCTACCTTCGGGTCGTATTCCTCCACTGTCACTTGCTTGTTACTAACGTACTCATACTCGGAGAGAAAGTCCCGGACCCGTTTCGCATAGATTTTGAGACTTCTGGGCAGGCTGCGGTTGCTCTTGCTACAGAAGAATTTGATGTTTACAGGCTCTTTTAGCTCTCCAAGGATGTTCTTGGAGCCTTGAGAAAGGGAGAAGATATTGTCCGCGGTTGTGTCCCAGCGGACATTGGCGTAGGAGACAATGACGTTTATTAGGATGAGAATGAGAAACAGTATTCCCAGTCCGGTTGCGGAAGCGAGGATCTTCTTATGTTTTTGGCCCTGTTGTCCGTTCATAACCATCTTTTCCTTCAGGCGGATTTGCGGTTTTGCAGGATGACACCGTTGGCAAAAAGCATGAAAAGCATAACAGAGACGTAATAGACGAGATCGCGCAGGTCGACAACCCCTCGTTCCATGGAAACAAAGTGGGGCATGAAACTAAAGCCGGCAACAACATCCACGAGCCATACCGGCGCCCATCCGGATAGGGCGTCGGTCACCGGGGGCCAGCCGGCCAGGACCAAGAATAGGCAGATGACCACAGACAGGATGAAACTGACGACTTGGTTTCGGGTCAGCGAGGAGGTCATACTCCCCACACTCAGGTAAGCTCCGGCTAGGAGGACGCTGCCGAAGTAACCACTGAGTATTGCCCCCAAATCCGGCTCTCCCAAGTAAACAACGCTTAGCACTAGGGGGAAGGTAAGAAGCAGTGCCAGCCCGACAAACAGCCAGGAAGCCAAGAATTTACCCAAGATCAGTTCGGTTAGAGTGGTGGGCAAAGTCAGAATTAGCTCAATAGTCCCCGTGCGCTTTTCTTCGGCCCATAGCCGCATGGCCACGGCCGGAATCAAGAACAGATAGATCCACGGATGCCATTGAAAAAAGGCCCGAAGGTCAGCCTGGCCGAGTTCATAAAATTGGCCGACAGAAAAGGTAAAAAAGCCGGATAACAACAAAAAGATCACGATGAAAACATAGGCTATGGGAGAGCCGAAATAACCTGCCAGTTCTCTTCTAATGATGCTCTTGGTGTTTCTCACAAACCTGCTCATTCCTGTTCCTTCTTCGAAGCCGATGCGGTAATGGCGCGAAACACGTCGTCCAACCGTCCCTCTTCCACAAAAAGAGAAGTCACCTGGCCACCCTCCTGGCCCAGTCTGGCGCTGACATCGTTCACAAGTGGCGCCCCGATATCCTTCGGATGGAGGCGCACAGTAAGCTCCGACTGAGTTTTCCCAAGTACCTCCAGTGACCTAATGGACGGAATTTTCTGTAGTTCCTGAAGCAGACTTTCACCCTCCCCGGTGTGCACAGTGAAGTGCACTGCTCCTTGTACAGGTGATCTAGCCCTTAGTCCCTCCGGAGTATCGTCAGCGACGATTCTCCCGTCTGCAATGATTATGGCCCGGGTGCAGACAGCATCCACCTCCTCAAGAATATGGGTGGAAAGGATTATTGTCTTTTCTCTTGCCATCTCCCGGATCATGCCCCTGACTTCATGTTTCTGATTGGGATCCAGGCCGTCGGTGGGCTCATCCATGATCAGGTACTCTGGGTCGTGAAGTATACTCTGGGCAAAGCAGACCCGCTGCTTGAACCCTTTGGACAGGGTATTTATTGTCTGGAATCGGACTCCAGAAAGGAAACAGCGCTCAATTGTCTCGCCCACGGTCCGCTTCTTTTCAGCGCCGGAAAAGCCTCTTATCTCCGCGACAAAGTCAAGGAATCCTAATACCGTCATATCTGGATAGACGGGCGCGTTCTCTGGTAGATAACCGATTTTTCTTCTTGCTGCCAGCGATCCTTCGACAATGTCTTCTCCTCCAATGAGCGCGGTGCCCGAAGTGGGGGGCAGAAATCCGGTCAGCATCCGCATAGTCGTCGACTTGCCGGCGGCATTTGGACCCAAGAAGCCTAACACTTCCCCACGCTCCACCATGAACGAGATGTTGTCAACCGCCACCTTTTTCCCGAAGGATTTGCTGAGATGAGTTGCTTTGATCATGACGGGGTTCCGTTTCATAACCACGACGGACACAGAGACTACAAAGACGTTTTCAAATCTCGCCTTGTTTTCTTTTTGTGCTCTGTGCTCTTTGTGGTTTGGTTGCCGGGAACATACTTACATAAGGTTGGCCGACTGCTTCGGGATTGGTTTTGGGCAACAGCCTCCCAAAGCTCGGCGAGCATCTGCACTAAGACCTCGCCGAGTGCGTGCCAACTGTCCGCCTGTTGTTCAGTCACTCGGGATTTTCTCTGCCCCTCCCTGCTAGCACTCGTCATCATCGAGTGCCAGCGGCATCTAATTTACCCAACCAGTACGAAAAATCAAGTTCTAAAAGTAAGATGTCTTAGACGATAGTTTTGTTATGTTATTGATATATCGACATAAATCTATATTTCTAGTTATTTCTGCCGCGTTTGGCCTATCTTTCCTTCAGATCAACGAATTATTCTTCCCGCCCTCGGGTGTTGGAGCAACTTCAAGGGATTGATCGTTAATCCGTCGACATCGCGCCCTCGACTCACTTCAGTGTCGCTCGGCGGGGGGGTGGAACCTCGGTTCAGCCGGCGCTAGGAGCACCTCCAGCCAATTGAAATCCCGAACTCCTGCTGCCAGCGAATATGGGCCAAACAAAAGAGGAAAAACTTGAAATATGTACCAATTCTTCAGGAATCAGCCGTAAATAGTGAATAGAGCCCAAAAACATGATTTTTGACGCTTGAATTTTTCTCGCCAATCAGTAAAGTTCACGTTGTTAGCACTCAATTTGAATGAGTGCTAACAGACAAAAAGGCCAAAGCCCCAAGGACTCACAACCGGTGCGGCACCCGGAATGGTGTCGAATTCGAAAAGGAGTGTACAAGTATGAAGCTGAGACCGCTGCAAGATCGGGTGATTGTCAAACGAATCGAGGAAGAGGAGAAAACCGCAGGCGGCATCATAATTCCCGATACCGCCAAAGAAAAGCCCCAACAGGGCAAGGTTATCGCAGTCGGCAAAGGAAAGATCCTGCAGAATGGCAAAGTTGTCGCCCCAACCGTTGGGGAGGGGGATCGCATACTTTTCGGCAGGTATGCAGGAACCGACATCAAGATTGACGGCGAAGAACATTTGATCATGCGCGAGGATGATATCCTGGCGATCGTAAAGTAACGACAGCAAATTCAATACCGGCAAAAAGGAGGAAATGGCTATATGGCTGCTAAAGAGATTAAATACTATGGCAAGGCCAGGGAAATGATAATGAATGGCGTAGATACTTTGGCCGATGCGGTGAAGGTAACACTTGGGCCCAAAGGCCGCAATGTAGTCTTGGAGAAATCATGGGGCTCTCCTACCATTACCAAGGATGGAGTTACCGTGGCCAAGGAGATAGAACTTGAGGACAAGTTCGAGAACATGGGTGCCCAGATGGTCAAAGAAGTAGCCAGCAAGACCTCGGATGTGGCCGGCGACGGCACTACCACAGCCACAATCCTGGCTCAGTCCATCTATCGCGAGGGCTCCAAGTTGGTGGCGGCGGGGCATAACCCCATGGCGCTCAAGCGTGGCATCGAGAAAGCGGTTGCTGTTGCAGTGGAGGAGTTGGAGAAACTGAGCAAACCCACCAAAGACCAAAAGGAGATTGCTCAGGTTGGCACCATCAGCGCCAACAATGACGAGACCATAGGCAACATTATTGCCGAGGCCATGAATAAGGTGGGCAAAGAGGGTGTGATCACCGTGGAGGAGGCCAAAGCCATGGAGACTACCCTGGAGGTGGTGGAAGGCATGCAGTTTGACCGCGGCTACACTTCGCCCTACTTTGTCACGGATGCCGAGCGCATGGAGGTGGTGCTGGAGGAGCCTTATCTTCTGATCCATGAGAAGAAGATCAGCAACATGAAGGATCTGTTGCCCATTCTCGAGCAGATTGCCAAGATGGGCAAGCCGTTGTTGATCATTGCTGAGGATGTGGAGGGTGAAGCCCTGGCCACCTTGGTGGTGAATAAACTGCGGGGCACCCTGCACGTTTGCGCGGTTAAGGCACCCGGTTTTGGCGATCGGCGCAAGGCCATGTTGGAGGACATTGGTATTTTAACCGGTGGTCAGATGCTGTCAGAGGATTTGGGGATCAAGCTTGAGAATGTGAGTTTGAATGATCTTGGCACGGCCAAGACGGTAAGGGTGGACAAGGACAACACCACCATCGTGGATGGCGGCGGCAGCAGGGAAGCCATAGAGGGCCGGGTGAAACAGATCCGCACCCAGGTTGAAGAAACCACCTCTGACTATGATCGAGAGAAGTTGCAAGAGCGGTTGGCCAAGCTGGTTGGTGGCGTAGCGGTGATCAACGTTGGCGCGGCCACCGAGACTGAGATGAAGGAGAAGAAAGCGCGGGTGGAGGATGCGCTAAACGCCACCCGGGCTGCGGTGGAAGAGGGCATTGTGGCCGGTGGTGGTGTTGCTCTGCTACGCTGCATTTTGCCTCTGCAAAAATTGAAGGCTGATGGCGGTGAGACATTCGGCGTGAATATCGTCAAGCGAGCTCTGGAGGAGCCGGCAAGGCAGATTGCCGCCAATTCCGGTCACGAGGGTTCGGTTGTGGTTGAGCGTCTCAAAAATGAAAAGGGTGCTGTCGGTTTCAATGCCGAGACCGAGAAGTATGAGGACCTCACCAAGGCCGGTGTGATCGATCCCACCAAGGTGGTGCGTTTCGCCTTGCAGAACGCCTCCAGTGTGGCGGCGCTCCTTCTGACTACTGAGGCCATGGTCGCCGAGAAACCGAAGAAAAAGGAAGCCGCTCCGCCGATGCCTGCCGGCGGCGGCATGGAGGGTATGTATTAACCACTCACCGGTGCAAACCCGGCTGGCTTATTGGGTTCTGCCTCCTGAAGCTATGCAGGTGAGACTCCTGGCCGGGTGCGGATTCAATAGTTGCAGAAAACAGGGCTCACGTCTGGCAATCCTCTGCCCTTGCGTGGGCCCTGTCCTTATCTTAGCCCGGATATTTCACCAATTGGTGTTGCGAGATCCTCTAACCGAAGACCCGCCCCAAAACGGGTGGGGACTGAGTGGAGCGGAGCGTGCGCGAAGAAGATGCGCGGGCATGGTGCAACTCCAGGGTCTTAAATCCGAGGCGTACTCGAACAGTACGTCGAAGGATCAAGGTCCGAGGACGCGCCAGGAGTGTGTACGCATGAGTGGGCGCGCCAGGGCTGTTTGGTGAATTATGCGGCTAAACCTGTTCGCTCGCTTAAGGCCTATGTGTTGGTTGGATGATGACCGCACTGCCCATACATTTGTGTCGAAAAAGAAGCTTTGTCGAAGCACGAAGCATCCAAGTTGCTATTGGGGTTATCTAGCAGAGCCCAGATTCTTAAGATGGCCTGGATATTGCAGATCGTTAGGCCCGAGGCTGCAATCTTGTATCTGCAGAAGTGCTGTGTCAGATCGCAGATATAGTCTCCTTAGCTTCTTTTTCTTGGCGGCGGCTGATTCTTGGACGCCAACGTCCAAGTAACGTTATTCGAGAGTTTCTCCGAAGAATAGTTTCAGAAGGAAATGTCTCTGGGCTGGCAGGGACAGCTACTCAATAAACTGCGATTTACATTGTTGTTGGAAGATCGTTAGTCGATGTTTGGAAGCTCTGTTAAGACTTACCTCCTGCCGCCAGTCGGCTCATGGCTCCACAACGGTGGCTCAAGTGCAAGCGGCTTCCCAGGTTCCCTTACAAAGGGTCTGTTCTCACGTATCAATCTACGACCCCCTTGGCGAGATCCGTACGTCACAGGTGGTATCGTCCTCTGTTTGGGGACACTTCGGAGCATTTTTCCCTTGCCCACCCCTCCGTTATCCGCTATAAGTGTCGTTTTTGAGGAGGATTATTATGGCACGGGTTAGTATTGAAGATTGCTTGCAGAAAGTTAACAATCGATTTATGTTGGTTCATCTCGGGGCGAAACGGGTGATACAGCTTCGCAAGGGAGTTAAACCCCTGGTGGATGCACCCAAGAACAAGGAGATAGTACTGGCGCTTCGAGAGATAGCGGCGGGAGAGGTAAATTTCGGCTCCATAGTCGAAATCGATCAAGAGCAGCTTTCCCCCAAACCCCAGCGAGAGTCCCCTGTAGTTTCTGAAACTGACAGTTCTTCTCCGGAGGACAAGAAAACGGAAGCTGCAGATTCGGGAGTGGAGGCAAGTGCGAGCCAGGAAACAAGACCAGAAGATGCCGCGCCTGAGCAAGCTGACTGACCAACTGCCGGCTGTGTCTCGACTTGCGTGATGCCGCTGCCCCGTTGAGTCAAGGAGGTGTTGGCATTGGCTCCGAAGAAGCTCCTCAATTGTTTGAAGAAACGCGATCTCCTGAATAGTGATCACGCAGACAAATCGTTGCTGATTAGTCTTGGGGAACAATTTGGGCAAGAGGGCCGACTCTCTGATAGCATCGATTTTTTTGAGAAAGCGGAGCACATTGAGGGATTGAACAAGCTTCGGGAGCAGTGTGGTGCCGAGGGAGACTTCTTTCTCTACCTTCGACTGATGAAGATCCTGGCAGAATCTCCAGGTTCTGAAGAGTGGGTTCGGTTGGGAGATACCGCCCTGGGCCGGGGCAAGCTGCTATTCGCTCGCTCTGCCTATCGGGAGGCAGATCACCGTGAGAAACTGGCCCACGTGGAAGAACTCCTCAGTCTTTCGCCACAGGATCGAACGCCGGATAAGCTCGTGCTTCACTGATGGAAAACTACCAGCAACTCCCTTCTGCCCTGCAAGGGAAGCACTCGCAACTCTGCTTTCCGTAGTCAACGATGTTTCCCCTAGCTTGTTCATAATATTGACAAAGTCAGACTGAGTGATTATTTAAATGGCACAAAACGGCAGCCATTGTTTGTGGACAGGTAGTGGCAAAACGAAGGGGCAGGGGAGGGTTCTTGGCAACCTGACCCCGCACAGGGCCAGCGAAGAGATTTGGCCCAACGCGTCTTTGACGAGCCATGATGTGTGATGCTAGGGATTGAAGCTGATGATAAAGCGGGATTATTATGAAATTCTTGGTGTAGATCAGAGAGCCTCTGACGAAGAGATCAAGAAAGCTTACCGCAAGTTAGCGTTCCAGTACCACCCGGATAGAAATCCAGGAGATACAGCAGCTGAAGAAAGTTTCAAAGAAGCGGCTGAGGCCTACGAAGTGCTCCGGGATTATCAGAAGCGTTCCATCTATGACCAATTCGGCCATGAAGGCCTCCAGGGTACTGGTTTCAGTGGATTCGGCGGATTTGACGATATCTTTTCAGCTTTCGGCGATATCTTTGACGATTTCTTCGGTTTTGGAACCCGCAGAAGAGGTACAAGGTCCACGGCTCGGGCTGGGGCTGATCTGCTATATGATCTTGGCATTGGCTTTGTTGAAGCAGTATTTGGCACGGACAAGGAAATCGAGATACCCACACACGCGACCTGCGATCCGTGTGGGGCGACAGGTCGTGAACCAGGCACTGATGAGGAGACTTGTCCCGCATGTCGTGGGCAGGGGCAGATCCTCCAATCACAGGGATTCTTCCGGATAAGTACGACCTGTCCTCGCTGCGGTGGACAGGGCAGGATCATTGCCAATCCATGCCGGTCTTGTTCCGGAACCGGTCAGCAGAGGGTCAACAAGAAGGTATTGGTAAAGGTTCCCGCCGGCGTTGACACCGGAACCCGTTTGCGCATTCCCAACCAGGGGGAAGGCGGCTACCGGGGTGGCCCGCCAGGAGATCTCTATGTGCGCTTACATGTTGACCCTCATGAGTTCTTTGAACGGGATGGAAATAATCTCTATTGTCAGATCCCAGTGACCATGGTGCAGGCTGCGTTGGGTGAAACCATGGAAATCGAAACTCTGGACGGCGCTCGAAGCGTGACCATTAGCCCGGGTACGCAGAGCGGAGAGATTATCCGGTTGAAGGGGGCGGGAGTTCCCAACCTGCGAGGCCACAGGCGCGGAGACTTACAAATCGAGATTCAGGTTAAGACACCAGTGGACCTGAGCAAGCGGCAGCAGGAACTTTTGCACGAATTTGCCGAAATAGAGATGGCCAAGAAATCCTCTCAGAACATTTTCAAGTTTTGGAACTGGGGTGGAAAGCACAAACAGTCCAAGCAAAACCGGTAGGAACTAGATACCACTGGTTTGCCACTGCATAGGTGGACTGCTGAAGTTACTTGAGACGTAGTTAGCTATCCTCTATTTCCCCCCCACCAGTGTGACGAGTGGAGTTCCGGTGGATTCAAGGTGCCATGCACTGTTGAACTCCGGAGACTCTTGCTGATCGATCTAGGGAACCAGACCCAAGGCAGGAGATTTGGACGTGAGGGTGGAATGGTGAGCGGTTGGCATTCTGGGAACAAACAGTTTGAACAGCTGGAAGCCACGGCGCTTTTCTGTCCGAAATGTAGGCAGGCCACACCGGTACGCCAGCGGCTTCTCCTCTTCCTGCCCGATGGAGAGCTGCATGAGTACCTTTGCCAGTATTGTGGCACTTCAGTAGGCACAAAGAAGGTTAGAGAGCAACCGGGACTCCTAGCATCGGTTCACTAAAAACAGAACACAATGGAGCGGACGGTGGTCCTCAGATGGCCTTATTGAGCCGGCAAAAAATGAGTGGTGCAGGATAACTGGCCAATCAACAGTGTCCGCTGGGCACCAGCTGATTTACAGAAACTGGTCTGGAATCAGTTTCGCGGTGAAGACTCTTCAATACGCTTTACGCGACGGCTAATGTTCTTTTCCCTAATTTCTTTCCACCTCCGAATCGTAGTGAATAATCCGGGTTAGCGCATAGTGCCGATGGCGTTTTCCTAACTACCGGCTGGATGATGTGCTCTGCGGAAGCAGGAGGCTTACATGATTGAAGTAGAAAACCTCACCAAGTTCTACGGTCCGGTTACTGCTCTGCGTCAGGTAAATTTCAGCGTTGATTCAGGAGAAATTGTGGGGTTCCTCGGCCCTAACGGCGCAGGTAAGACTACTGCTTTGCGCATACTAACTTGCTTTATGCCCCCCACCTCAGGAACAGTCCGGGTGGCGGGCTTAGACTGTCAGGAGCACCCCTTGAAGGTGCGAGCCAAGATAGGATATCTACCCGAGACCGTGCCCTTATACTCGGATATGACCGTCTTTCGCTTTCTCGCCTTTGTTGCGGACGCCAAGGGTGTCCCTCGCTCTCGCCGTCGTGGGGAGATTGAACGAGTTATTGAGGTTTGCGCCATTTCATCGGTGGCGCAACGAATTATCGGTCACCTTTCCAAAGGCTTCCGCCAGCGCGTCGGTATCGCCCAGGCTCTTCTAAACAATCCGCCCATTCTCATACTTGACGAGCCTACAATCGGTCTGGATCCCGCTCAGATAGTGGAGATCCGCTCACTGATCAAGCAACTGGGTGGTGAGCAGACCATCATTCTCAGTAGTCACATCCTTCCCGAGGTCAGTCAGATCTGCCAGCGCATTCTAATCATAAACAAAGGGCAAATAGTTGCGACGGACACTCCGGCCAACCTTACTGCCCAATTGCAGCGTAACCTGCAGGTGTTCATTGAGGTCGAAGAAAGGGGACCGGAAGTCGCTGAAACGCTGGCGACAGTTGCAGACGTGCTGGAAGTCAGGCCTGTAAACGGAGCCGGAAGGTACTTGATTGAAACCAAGCGCGGCCAAGATCTTCGCCCTGAACTTGCTCGCACCGTGGTAGAGCATGGTTGGCAGTTGCGCGAACTCAGGTTGCAGGATTTGAGTTTGGAAGAGATCTTTATGCAATTGGTGACAGATGAAGAGGCAGAGGAGGAGCAGGCATGAAGGGGTTTCTTGCTGTATACCGCAAAGAACTGTATCGTCTGTTTGCGTCTCCCGTCTTCTACGTGGTTGCATTCATCTTTCTGGCTCTAGTGGGATATTTCTTCTATTCATCCGTGGCCTATTATTCACTCGTCAGTTTCCAGGCCAGCCGCAGTCCTTTCCTCGCCGAACAGCTGAATCTAACAGATATGGTGCTTGAGCCTTTCTTCGGGAGCATCAGCATTGTCCTGCTCCTCATGGTCCCACTGATCACCATGCGTCTGTTCGCCGAAGAAAAAAAGAGCGGCACGGCGGAATTACTGTTCACCTATCCTATCTCAGATCGTGGCGCCGTACTGGGCAAGTTTGCGGCAGCAGTCCTTATATTGGTCTTGCTTCTGATCGGCACTCTGCCCGCCATGATAGTACTGGAGGCCATAGGTAGCCCGCCCTGGGCCACCATTCTGGGAGGATATCTTGGCCTGTTGCTGATGAGCGGCGCATTTGCGAGTCTGGGGCTGCTTGCTTCCTCACTTACACAGAATCAAATCATTGCGGCGGTGATAAGTTTCGGAGCACTGTTGCTGCTCTGGATCATTGGCTGGGCAGAGTCGTTCGTAGGTCCAACCCTGGGAAGTCTCCTCAGCTATCTGTCATTGCTTTCTCACTTCGAAAACCTATCCAAGGGAATTCTGGATTCCCGCGACATACTTTTTTATCTACTTCTCATCGCGCTCTCCTTGTTTTCCACGCTTCGTTTACTCGAATCCCGCCAGTGGAGGGGATAATCGGATGGCCAAAAAGCCTACTCAACTTGCTCTAATGTCCAATACCACCCTGGGCCTTCTAGCTTTCGTCGGCATATTGGCGCTTGTGGCACTTATTGGACAACGTCACCCATTTCGGTTTGATCTTACTGAAAACAAACGGTACAGCATCTCGGAACAGTCCCAGGAAATAGTCCGGGGACTCGATCACGACATCCAGATCAAAGCCTTTTTTCAGGAAACCGATAGCAAAAGGGGCGAAACTCGTGATTTATTGGAGACTTACAGATACTATTCAAAGAAGATTGAGTACCAGTTCATCGATCCAGACCGGGAGCCCAGTCTTGCCAAACGCTACCAAATTCGCGTGTACGGAACTCTTGTACTGGAGGGATTTGGCAAAACTCAGACCGTGTCTGTTGCCGATGAAGAAAACGTCACCAACGCCATTCTCAAACTGACTCAAAAGCAGGAAAAAATAGTTTTCTTTCTCACCGGTCACGGCGAAAGAGACGTGGGAGACTTTGACAAGGATGGCTTTTCCACCGCCAAGGAGGCTATTGAGAGGGAAAACTTCAAAGTGAAAACCCTGAACTTGCTGGTTGAACCAAGTGTTCCTGAAAACGCAGCCCTGGTAGTGCTCGCTGATCCGAAGAAGCCTTTACTTGCCAAAGAAATCGAATCCTTGAGACAGTATTTGAATCGGGGCGGCAGCGTCATGGTAATGCTTGAACCGTTTGCTGACGGTGGTCTGAGAAACGTTCTCACATCCTACGGCTTTTCGCTCTCGTCGGATATCGTCGTGGATACTATGAGCCGAGTCTTCGGTGCCGACTACTTCATGCCGGTCATTACCGAATACGGCTTCCATAAGATTACCGATGGGTTCAAAATCGCCTGTTTCTTCCCCACGGCGCGAAGTGTGTTTCCAACTCAAGAGAGTCCGGGCGGGGTTAATTTGGCCGAACTCGCCCTTACGTCAGCCTACAGTTGGTCGGAAACTGAATTCAGTCTTGGTCAGCCCGGAACCCCAGAGTTCGATGAACTGAAAGACAGGAAAGGCCCAATCACAGTGGCAATGGTCGCAACCATCGCCACCCAGCAGACGGAAAACAACAAAACAGACAAGGGAAAGACGGAACCAGGTTCTCTTGAAACTCCGGACCCCAAGGGCCAAGCGCGCCTGGTGGTATTTGGCGATAGTGATTTCGTTAGTAACAGCTATTTCGACCTGCAAGGCAATTCTGACTTTTTCTTGAACACCATCAACTTTCTGGGTCAACAAGAGAATCTGATTACCATTGAACGTCCAGACTCAAAGAGCGCGCCACTCACCCTCAGTAAATCTCAGGGCCGACTTCTCTTTTGGGTCGGACTGATACTGATGCCTGCGCTGGTCCTCGCCAGCGGTCTCACAGTGTTCCGACTGCGGAGAAAACATCGATGAAGACCAGAACAGCGCTGATCTACCTAGCCGTTTTTCTGATACTGGGAGGTTATTTCTATTATTTCGAGGTAGTTCGCCGGGAGGCCCACCTTGAGCGCGAAGAAGTCGCTCGACATCTTTTTCAGGTGGACAAGGATCAAATCAGCGCCCTGACACTGCAACGGGCAGAGTCTAAAGCCATCTCATTGGAAAAGAAAGGCAGTTGGCGCATCGCCGAGCCGCTTAGTAGCCGGGCCGACAGTTTCGCCGTGAGCAGTCTGTTGACCACCTTGGACTCCCTCAAGTTGGAACGGGAGGTGGAATCGACCGTTGAGGACCTTAAGCCTTATGGTCTGGACAAGCCAAGACTGCAGCTATCGTTTCTGGCGGCGGGAACCTGGCATCATCTGAGCATTGGCGACAAAGCGCCGGTGGGCGATCAATTTTACGCCAGCGCCGACGAACCGAACCGTGTTCTCTTGGTTCCTGGCACCGAGTGGCAGCCATTGGACAAGACGCTGTTCGATCTGCGTGGTAAGGAACTCTTCACCCTAAAAAGCGAAGATGTGGATAGGATCGAGATAGACCGCTCAGATGAGAAGATAATCATCGCTCGAGTGGAAAAGGACCGATGGCAGGCACCGAATGCACCTGAGGTTAAAGTGAAGACTTCCAAGGTCGAGAGTCTGCTAAACGAGTTGATCTGGCTTCGGGCCCGCCAGTTTCTCGAGGAAGAAGCCGATATTGCTCGTCATGGATTGGCCCCCCCGAGGATTCGGGTAAGCCTGTCTTCGCCAGAGAAGACCGAGACCCTTTTAATAGGTGATACGAATAAAGACGAGGCCCTTTCCGTCAAAGGTGAAGAGCTGCCTGGGATGGCGATGGTCGACGGAGATCTCCTGAAAGGCTTACCCCAACAGCTCAGCGACTTGGAAGATCGCACCTTGTTGGAGTTTCAAACCGAGGAGATCCTTGCGTTGACTCTCGAGTTGAACGGAGAGGCTGCGAGGCTCAAGCGAACAGAACAAGGCTGGACCTGGGTGGACGATGGTGACCGAAAAGAGCCTGAAAACTGGAAAGTGAACTCACTACTATGGAAGGTCCAGGAACTGGAGCATCAGGTGGGAACCCATTCCAATGATCGGTCTCCACCGGAACAGTCAACGGCTCGACTGGTCCTCTTCGCAAAAGACGCGCGCCGGCTGGGAGGCCTTATCATGCCCGAAGTACGAGATGAGAAGCAAGAGCGGGCGGTGTTCTGGTTCTCCAAAGGCATGGGAGAGGCCCAACCCCACTGGACCAACTCCGAATCGCTGCTGAGCTTGCGTCGAAGCATGGAAGAATTGATAGCCCTTGAGTAGAGCCCCGGGTAAATCTTTTCGGATTGTTGCCCAAAACCAATCACGATCAATCTGGTCACCGGTGTGCAAATCGATTCCCAGGGACTAGTGCGCAAAGAGCAAAAAATCCACATAGAAGACAACTCTTTGGCGGCAAGACTCTTTGTTGACTCTGTGTCCTCTGTGGCGATAGAAGCGCTCGCCATTGGTTGGATAACAACCTGTAAGCATCTTGCCCAATTCTCCCAAAGGTAACTTTAATTATGTACTCGGAGAAAGGTCTGATCTTTTTTCCCACGCGGGAGCTAGAGGGGACACCAGCGCATTATCAACTCCGGTATGAAGACATTTACTTCCCGGCCACTGATAAAACGAAGCTGCACGGCTGGTATGTCCCCGCTGCCAATCCCGAAAAGACAATAACCCTGCTCTGGTTTCACGGAAACGCGGGCAATATCAGCCATCGTCTGGAAAACCTGGCCTTACTCCACCGCAGCCTGGAGGTTTCCATCTTCATCTTTGACTATCGCGAATTCGGCCTGAGTTCTGGCCACATTTCCAAGGCAGGCACCTATCTAGATGCCCTGGGTGCGTGGCATTACCTGGTACAAGAAAGGGAAATCGCCCCCGGTGATATCCTGCTTTTCGGCCGTTCACTTGGCACAGCCCTTGCCGTAGATCTGTCCGTCAGCGAGCCTTGCTTGGGAGTGGTATTGGAGGCGGCGTTTACCTCATCACAAGACATGCTCAGCCGCTATTTCTTCGGAGCCATTCCGCCTGAACTTCTCCATAGCGCCTATGAAAACCTGGCCAAGATTCATTTAGTCCGAGCGCCGCTGCTCTTCGTCCATGGCCAATACGACGAGGCAATCCCACTGGAAATGTCTCGTAGGCTCTACCAGGCAGCCAAGAGCCCCAAACGTTTCTACATGGTTCCGGGTGCTGGTCACAATGACACCTACCTGGTAGGCGGTGCAGACTACTTTCGACAATGGCAAGTCTTCTTGCAGGAATGTCTTGAAAAGGAGAGTTAGTCTGGAGTAGTGGAGCGTTTACATGTAAGATTGCAGAAAGAAGATTGTAGATTTCAACTACAGACTTTAACTCTAAATAAAATGTAGAATCCGAAATCTGCAATCGTCAGTGCAACACCCTTCTCGTGATACTCTCCACATCATCCACTCCAAAGGGTTTGCGGAGGAAGGCGGCGATGCCGAGATCCTCAGCTTCCTCTTGGTAAGTGGATTTGGTGGTTGCAGTGACAATTACCACTGCCGCGTCGCTTTTATCTCGCCGCAGCTTTCGGAGAACCTCAATCCCGTTGATTCCGGGCATCTTAATATCCAAAAAGATGAGTCGGGGCTTGTGACTCTTCACGTACTCGATGGCATCAGATCCGTTGTCTATGGTCACCAGAGCGTAATCGTCTCCGAGCATTGCATCAAAAGCCTCTAAGATTCCCTGCTCATCATCCACTACTACAATCTCTCTGTCCAAGCGTGCCATGACGCAGCCTCCTTTCGGATTGGTCTGGACTGCAAAATGACAGAGCAAGGATGGTGCCAGAGCTCAAGTTTATCCAACCATGGGCTGATATTCGTGAGAAAACAGTAATTCTGGAGACTTAACGGCGGTCTGAAACAAAAAACTTCAGGGGGCTAGACGCTCAAATGCCCACGATCATGTACAACTGAACTATGATTGTGGGCAGTGTGACCTGCTCAGCTGTGCATACCGGGAATCGTCAAAGTGAATGTAGTCCCCTCGTCACGCGTGCTGGAAACCTCTATAGTGCCATGATGTTCCTGGACGATCTTGTGGGTAATGGCCAGGCCCAGTCCGGTACCCTTGTCTTTGGTGGTGAAGAAAGGATTGAAAATGTTGTCTTTGGTGGCTTCGCCTAGGCCCAGCCCAGTGTCGATGAAATGTAGCCTCACACCGCTTGCCAGTGCTTCTGCCTTGATGGTTAGCTTACCTCCTCCAGGCATAGCCTGCTTGGCATTCATGATCAGATTGGAGAAGGCACTCACCAGGTGTTCCCCATCCGCCCATAGTTCCGGCAGAGCACCTTCCTCTTCGACCTCAAGGGTTATGTTGGTCTCCTCGAGTTCGTTTCGATACAGATCCGCCACCTGGTTGAGAAGATCGGTAGGCATAACGGCCTGGAATTCCATCTTGGGTGGTCGGGCCAGTTCCAGCAGACTCTCGATGAGGCTGTTTATCCGGTTGAGTTCTCTGGGCACGGTAATGTGGAACTTCTCGAGAAATACAGGATTGGCCATCTTCTTCGGCAACAGCTGCATAAACGTTTTGACTGCGGAGAGGGGATTGCGGATTTCGTGGGCAAGCCCTGCAGCAAGTGTTCCCAGAGCAGCCAACCGGTCCGCTTGCCTGATACGCATCTCCATTTCTTTCAGCTCCGTTACATCGTTCAGAACCACCAGCAGTCCCAACGGCACTCCACGAGTATCCCGCAGTAACGAGGTGTTGACAATTAAACTCCTTTCGGTCTCAGATCCGGTGGCTATGGAGATTTCCTGGTTGCGGCAGGAGGTCTGGCTCAAAAGGCATTGGGCCAGTACCCGCCCCAGAGGGCTTTCCCCAGGCCAAAGGTCGCGATAATGAATCCCCTGCCAGTCCTTGGCCTTCAGCCCAAAGGCGTTCTCAACTGCAGCATTGGCGCTGACCAGCCGGCCGTCGAGATCGAGGGATATCAGACCATTGGTCATGGAGGCCAGAATCATATCATTGTAACGCTTCAGCTGCAGGATCTCCTCCAAATGTTCCTCGAGTTGATGGCGCTGAGCTAGGATTTCCCGGATCATAGAATTGAAGTTCCTAGCCAACTCTTCGACCTCATCTCGAGTGCGAATCTCCAGATGCTGATTCAAATCGCCACCCGCAGCTGCGATGGTCGCCTGGACGACCCTCGACAGTGGCCGCGTGATCCGAGCAGCCATAAAATGGGCCCCGATCAGTCCCAGCACAAGGGCCACGCCGCCAATGCCCACCAAAACCAACTGGGTACGCCGGATTTGTTTATACATTCGCTCCAGGGAAAGTCCCACGCGGACTGTTCCCCATTTGGCTCTGGATCTCGGTATGAAAACCGGCATGGTTATGTCCAGCACCCGTTCGCCGGTCTCTTCCCACAACTGCGACTGCACAACTGATTCACTGGCGGCGAGAGCTCGTCGATTCACTGCATCATCCAACCGCTTACCCTGCCACCCAGGATGGCCGCTGAACGCCGCCACGCTCTCCTCTTTATTGAGTATGATCACATAGACGATGCCTGTACCCCGGCTGGCTTGCTCGGCGTTCTGTTCTAAAGCCACGTAATTATAGGTGAGTAGTGCATTGGTGGAAACGGCTGCAATACTGTGTGCGATCGCTACCCCTCGCTCCCTGACTTCCTGGCGCACGCTGTTCGCAAACCTGTTGCCCACCAATAGAACAATGGTCGTCATGAGCACCAGGAGCACCGTGGCGGTGGCAACCATGAACCGGGTCTTGAGGCGAACTCTTTGGTGAAACCAGGGCATCACAGGTGTTTGTTATCCGCTGTTTGTTGTCCGTTGCCGGTACTTTTTGCGGCCGCCATTTTCTACGGGTCATTTCTGGTTCTAGATAATGACTCCTGGAAAATGATCAATCAAACACTGCCAACAGACAACTGGTGCTTCGATCCGTGAGTAACGTTTCTTTTGATAACCAGACGAAACGTAGTGATTTTGCCGACTCCGTTCGACCCGAGCCTCTCGGCAGTCAGCTCAAGGCCGAACTGCTCATGGACGAGGGCAGCAGTGGTCGTGAGGGAATGAAACCTGAATAGAATCTACCAGTCGTAGGACTAACACAGCAAATTAGGGCAGACGTGTGCGGCTAATGCTCATCCAGCCAGATCGTTTTCAGAGGAATATAGGGAGCGCCCAGCGCGCTTATCGCCAAGCCCTTCACGTACGGGTGAAAAGCGGATTCGAAGGTCCAGTACATCCATGGGATCATAGGAGCCTCATCCAGAATGATCCGTTCTGCCTTACGGTAGAGCATCACCCGTTTGAGATAGTCGGTCTCCAACAGGGCCTGGGACAGAAGGTGGTCCACCTTGGGGTTGTTGTATCGCATGAAGTTATAACGCGATTGAGAGCTGCAGAGGATATTGAGGAAATTATCCGGGTCTGGGATGTCAGCAAACCAGGCGTAACGATAAAGCTGCAGTTTTTCAGATCGCAGCGTCGCCTCGAAGGTTGGCCAGTCGGTCTCGTACTGAACAGTCAGCTCAACTCCAACTGCGGCCAAATCTTCTGCCACCAGCGCCAGTTCCTTTTGTGCGCCTTTTGATTTGGAAGCAGAAAGGAGGGTGAGAGACAATTTCGCTTGCGAAGGACCATACCCCGCTTCCGCAAGTAGCGCCCTAGCCTTTTGCGGGTCGTAATCATAGGCACTGTTTTCCGGGGTATAGGCGGGCATGCCAGGAGGCAGGATCGTTGCCGCCGGAACGAAACGATCCCCAAAAGCTTGGCTGATAATCCTTTCCTTGTCGATGGCATAGTTCAGGGCCTGTCGCACCTTCTTCTCTCTGAGCGGACCGTTGGCGCAATTCATTCCATAAAACTGCAAGCTCAAGGTGGGTTTTCTAAAGAATCGGTACTTGGTGCCCCGAGACATTTGCTCTCGATTGGCCCCAAATACCGCGGCCTCTTCCAACCGGCCCGCCACAAAGTCATCGAACATCCTGTCATACTGCGCCCCAGCATATATGGTGTAGACAACTCGATCCAGATGAGGCCTCCCCTCGTAATAGTCTGGATTGGCGCTCAGCAGAAGCTGATCTCCTTCCCAGGTTTCCAGGCGGAAAGGGCCAGTGCCCACCGGGTGATGGCCGAAGTCTCCTTCCCACCGTTCCACCTCTTCCCGGGGAACCACTTTGGAGCTTTTCATGGCGAGCACAGATAAGAAAGGTGAGAAAGGTTCCTTGAGGATGATTTCCAGGGTGTATAAATCCACCGCCCTTAGCCCGGATACCTCTCGGCTTTTGCCGCTGCGGTACGCGTCCGCTCCTTTGATTCTCTCAAAAAAGCTGAGGGCGCTGGCACGCTCTTTCGGATGCAGAATGCGAGTGAAGGAATAGACGAAATCGTTGGCAGTGACTGGCCGGCCGTTGTGAAATTTGGCATCCTGGCGTAGCTTAAAAGTATAGGTCAGACCATCTGGGGAAACCTGCCAACTGGTGGCGAGGGCGGGAGCCACGTTCAGGTTCTGGTCGAACTGGACAAGACCGTCAAAAAGCTGTTGTATGAGGGTCACCGAGTAAATATCGGTGGAAAAGGCTGGATCTAGAGCCTTGGGCATAAATGGAAGGGCGCCTCGATAGCTGCCGCCTTGTCGAGGCTCTGGTTTCGGTTTCTCCTGAGTCCGGGTGGAGTCTTGTTCGCAACCAAGGCTTAGGCTCAGTCCCAAGGCGACAAGCAAAACGAGTCTTTTCATGAACGAAAATCCTAGTCTGGTTTCTCGTGGTAAAACCATTCTCACTCTGCTATCCGCACTGGCTACTATACCAGCTTTCGGTGTGTTTCCCAAAAAAAAAGCATAGCCTTACCAGGCTATGCCTCACACCAACCAACCACACGGTTATAATTCTAGGCCCCCCCGCCCCCTTCTGCCAACACCGGCAACGCGTACATCGCAATGATACTCGCAACGATGATTGCTTGAAACACGATCCTCTTCATCCTTTTCATGGGGCACCTCCGTTCCTGAAGATTTCTGTCTGAATACCCAGCCATCATTATCGAATGGAATTAGACAAGAGCAAGGTCGGTACCAGATCAGATTATTTCCCAGATAACACCATATTTGTCTTATAACTATCTGAAAAGAATATTAAAAAATTTACAGGATCGAAAAATTAAATTCCTAGTGCATTAGTATGCTTGCACACCGTCAATGGTGTCCTGCGGCCTGAGACACACTTCCGCCTTGCTCAAAGACCCCTGAAGCGTAAGGATCTGTCTTCATCTGTACACTATTATGTGCAGTGCCCTGAAAGATGTGCAGTGCGAAACGGAAAGGTAAGCTGTCGGGTGGAAATAGCAGCGCTAAAGTCTTAGCCCGGATTATTCACAGAACGGTGTCCCGAGATCGTGGAGAGGGACCTGCCACCGGGCGACCGTGCCGCGGGACTTGGACCCGAACCGTACTTGAGTCGTACTTCGCAGGATGTGAGACCGGAAAACGCCGGGAAGGAAGACGATATCTCCGGTCTCAGCGGGCGTCTCGGGAGTAGTGCGGGCCACCCGTCTGGGTTTGAAAATGGTTAGAAGAATTCTCGCTTGTGTCTAACAGGTACTCTTGGGAAAGGACCTCAATCCCAGTCGAGGGGAAAATGTCAACCGCAGGACCGTATTCTCAGCGCCTTCGGCGTATCCCAACCGTGTTCCCTTGGCCCGGCAAACAGCGTGAAGGACACTGCGCGTTCCGTTGTGGCTGGGCACTATTTGGCGGCGGCTGTCGGCCCCGCATCCTTGAGGTCCAGGGATCTCATCTTCTGGATGAGAGTGTTGCGATGAATTCTCAGGATGCGGGCTGCTTCGCTCTGGTTCCACTTGGCCTTTTTCAAGGCCTTGAGTATGCATTGCCTCTCGAAATTGTTGCGGGCCTGAAGCAGACCGTCTTTGAGGGCGGGAGGCTCGGAGGTTGCATTCGAATCTAGGAGAATTTCCAAAGGTAGGTCTTCGGAGGATATCAGTTCGTTGTCTCGGGCCAATACCACGAGCCGCTCAATAAGGTTCTCCAGTTCGCGAATATTTCCCGGCCAATGATAGCGTTCCAGGGTCTCCAGCGCCCGCGATGTGAATCCCCTTATGCCTCTTTTCAACTGGCGATTATATCTATCGAGGAAATACTGAGCCAACAGGCCCACGTCGCCTTTTCGTTCTCGAAATGGCGGGAGTTGTATGGGAATCACATTGAGCCTGAAGAAAAGGTCTCGACGGAATTTGCCTTGCTGGATGGCGTCGTCAAGGTTGGAATTGGTCGCGGCCACTATTCGGACGTCGATCTTTATCGTCCGGTTGCTGCCGAGTCGTCCGATCTCTCTTTCTTGAATTACGCGCAACAATTTCGCCTGTAATTCCGGGCGAAGTGCTGAAATTTCATCCAGGAAAAGTGTGCCGCCATTCGCGTGCTCGAACTTGCCGATGCTCCGAGTGTGTGCACCGGTGAATGCGCCTTTTTCGTGGCCGAAAAGTTCGCTCTCCATTAGCTCACTGGGAATGGCGGCGCAGTTGATGGCCACAAAAGGCCCCCTGCAACGATCTCCTCGTTGGTGGAGAAACCTGGCAATCAGTTCCTTGCCAGTACCACTCTCCCCC
>CP070692.1:951774-976547 GCA_020353215.1 Deltaproteobacteria bacterium | reverse complement strand
ACTTTGAATGCAGGTCTGAGCGTTCATCCATGTCCCGGCTATACCAAACGAGATATCCTGGGCAACGCGAGCAAGGCACTGGTCCATGCAGGCTTTTTGGGAACAGACAGTCAGGTCCTTTTTGATGCGGTGAGCTTGAACATCAACGGCGATCGGCTTTATGAAGCCGGTCGCATGGACAAAGCAGTTGAGGAGTTTCGTCGAGCCTTGAATCTAGATCCCAGCAACGCAAATGTTCGAAACAGCCTGGGTGTTTGCTATGCCCAGATGGGGAGATTCGAGGACGCGTTGGCCGAGTTTTCCCGGATAGCAGAGCTGGAACCAAGCGATTTCATGCCGCACTACAATCTGGGCTGTGCCCTACTGGGTCTCGATCGAGAGGCAGAAGCAGAGCGAGCCTTCAGCCAAGCTGCTGAAATGGAACCCCAAAACGCTGGGATCTGGTTTCAACTGGCAAAGCTATGCAAGCGACAAAACCGATTGCGGGAGGCTGTGGCGCACCTGAGCAAAGCGGTGGAACTAAAGTCCAATTGGGTCCAGGCTTGGCGTTTGCTTGGTGAGTGTTTGCTGGAGCAGGGTGCTGTGGACAGTGCCATGAACGCCTTCAAGAAAGCGTTGAAACTCAACGGCAAAGATGGGGCCGCCATGAGCGGACTCGCCCTTGCATACGGGCTCGTTGAGGCGAACCTGGAAATAGCGCTATCCCTGGCCCGTCGGAGTACTGAACTGGAGCCGGATAATCCGCTTTTTGCTCAAAGGCTGGCAGAGCTGTTCCTGCAAAACCGAAACCTGGATGAAGCCATGGAGGAGTGTGCAAGGGCGATGAGCATGGGGCCAAAGAACACGCAACTCCGGCAGCTCAAAAACAAAATCGCGGCAGCTCAGCGAGATTCCACCTCGTAGCCGCTTGTACTCAGTGCGGCTATTAGCTCCTGGATATGGTCCGAACCCCTGGTTTCCACCTCCAATTCGACTCTACTCAAGTCTACCGGCAGATGCCGTCCTAGACGATCATGGGACACGTGGAGGATATTGCCGCGACGGTTGGCGACCACCTTCAGGAGATCCGCGAGGGCGCCTGGTACGTCTGGAAGCAACACCGAGAACCTCATGATACGGTGGCTCTTGAAAAGCCCCTGGCGGAGAATTCTTCCCAGTAAATGAGTGTCGACATTGCCACCGCTGACTACAAGCACTACCACCTGCCCGCGCAGACACGAAAGTCGGTTGCTCATGAGTGCTGCCAAGGGGACGGCTCCACTTCCTTCGGCGACGATTTTTTTCCGTTCCAGCAAATCGAGGATAGCGGTGGCAATTTGTTCTTCTTCCACCGTCACCAGATCGTCCACGAAACTCTGGATCAGGGCAAAGGGTAATTGTCCAACTTCTTTGACAGTTATACCGTCGGCAATGGATTTTCTCGCCGGAACGGCAAGAGGCTTGCCCAGACGACGAGCTGCAAGTGCTGAGGGGCAGGCGGCGGCCTGAACACCAATGACTGACGCCTGGGGCCGCAAGAATTTGACCGCAGTCGCAATCCCGGCAATGAGGCCGCCACCGCCGACCGGGACCAGGATTGTCTCCACTTCAGGTAACTGGGCCACAATCTCTAGACCGACAGTGCCCTGGCCAGCAATGATATCTTCGTCGTCGTACGGGTGAATGAAGGTCCGACCTTCTGCCTCCAGTTCTCGCGCGCGTGCCAGACTTTCTGCCAGGCTCCTGCCGCTAAGAATTACCTCGCCGCCGTAAGATCGGGTGGACAGCTGTTTGCTGATGGATGCCCACTCCGGCATGACGATGGAGGAAGACACTCCCATGAGCTGGGCGGCGTGAGCGACTCCTTGGGCGTGGTTGCCTGCTGAAGCTGCCACAACGCCCCCCGGACTGAAGTGGTTACGGTTGGTGAATAACTTGTGATAGGCTCCCCGAAACTTGAATGAGCCGGTTTTTTGCAGATTCTCTAATTTAAGGTAGACTTGGGAACCGCATCGTTGGCTGAAGAAATTGGAGAACACAAGCGGTGTTTTGATCGCCACTCCCTCCAGCACCTCAGCCGCCCGTTGAATGTTTTCAATTTGAATCATAGTTCAAACCCCTTGGGAGTAGTAGTTGCTCTTTCCTGCCAAGTCACACGGGAGCTCAAACAAGAACACAATATCTCATCCTTTCTTTGGATTGCACAACAATTTAGACTCAGGCGGAGAAAACCCATGATCAGCGGTTTCAGACTTTGTCTAATCAGTTTCAAACAGCTTGTTCCAGGCCTGAATTCTGATCGATGCGGACTAAGAAACGACTTAACTGTCTAACTTATTAAAATAACAGCAAATCGGATGGAAGAGGAGGGTGACATGAGGCGAAGAAACAGAAGAAGGATATTCTTGTTTTCCGGGATGCTCGCAGTGATCTTCAGTTTCATCGTAACAACCGGGTGTGCTTTTGTGAATATAAGCCTGTACAGACGGGCACAGCCACTGGAGGAAAAAGTGATTGAGGGGGAAGGACCAGGCAAAGTGCTACTGATGGACATCAGCGGAGTACTCAGGTATGAGGAAAAAGAAAGACTGGGCAGCTTCAAGGAACCCATCAATATAGTTGCCAGAATAAAAGAAGAGTTGGATAAGGCCGCCAAGGATTCGGAGGTCAAGGCCGTGGTCCTGCGTATTAATTCGCCCGGTGGTACGGTGAGTGCCAGCGATCTACTGCATCACGAACTCGAGCAGTTCAAGCGGCAAAGAAAGGTGAAAATGGTCGCCTGCTTCCTCGGCCTTGCCACCTCTGGCGGTTACTATGTGGCAACCGCAGCAGATCATATCGTCGCCCAACCCACCAGCTTGACCGGCAGCATTGGCACCATTGCCTTCAAGTTCAATGTTCAGGGGTTGATGGACAAGGTGGGAGTCGAGGAAGAGACTATAAAGTCAGGGGATAAGAAGGATATCTGGTCTCCCTTCCGCCCTGCAACTACTGAGGAACGAAAGATCTTGCAAGAGCTCATAGAAGACTATCAGCTGGAGTTTCTGAAGGTAGTCAGAGCGGGAAGAAGAGAGCTGACCGAAGATGATTTGGCAATCTTGAGTGACGGTCGAGTGTTCACTGGGACTCAGGCTCTCAAGCTAAACCTGGTGGACGAGTTGGGTTATCTGAGCGATGCCGTGGAGTGGGCGCGAAAGGCAGCAGGCGTTCCGCAGGCTAAAGTGGTGGCGTACCACAGGCCGGGAACTTATGTGGACAATATCTATTCCCTGAGTCAAGGGGAAGTGTGGGGATGGATGGAACGAATACAACAAGGAGCAGTGCTGGCCGATGGGCCAACGCCACAGTTCATGTACCTCTGGACTCCGTGAAACTGTCCTTTGGTTACGGAGTGCGGAACGGAAAACTCGAGTTGAAGAGCTAAGGCTACTGCACAAAGAGCAAATCGCAATATTTACGGGTTCTGCCGAAATGAGATGACATGGGAAACAATACCGGTGGTGTGGCCAGAGAAACCTGTTCTGCGAAGAGCATATTCGCGCCAATTGGAGTTCGGTTTACAGCCTTGGCAGGTGGCCTGTCGCCGACGCAGGCCACGGCCTACCAAGCAGCAAAGGCAAGACACCGGTGGCTCAGGTGCCCTTTGTCTCGCAGTTCCCTCTGGCCTGGCAGGGACAAGGTGGGAAGTATATGATGCGCTGATGTCATCCAAGCGAATTCCGGAAGAACCCATTTATGGCAGTGTGGCTGTTGCGAAGGCATCAAATCTTCATGCTGGCCCTTGCCAGGCTCGCGTGCCTGCGGCAGAGGCGGTTCAGGTGCTCGTTGTTTCGCAGGCTCCCACGTGGGTATTGCTATAATTGGGCCGATAGAATGGGTGAACTCCTATTCCAGGGAAACATTGACGGAAGGACAAGGATTCTCTATGGTGAATGCTTGCTGTTGGTCGTGACCAGTCCAATGTTGAAGACTGGTGGGCCGCGGTAAGGAATTGGCATGCGCAAAACACAAGGCACCGTAGGCTGGGGGCTGACCGTTTTGGATTTGGCTTAACAGAGGAGCCGGCTATGAAGTTGCGCCACCTGAACGTGGAAGACTGCCAGCAACTGGCAGAAGGGTTCAGTAAACCATATCATCGGGACTATCTGGCCATGTACAGCAGTGTTCTCGGCGGCGCGGTTACGCACCCATTTCTTATGACCGTCCCCTTGGATGATCACATGGTTCATCGGGGTGATGGTATTTTCGAGGCTTTCAAGTGTATCAATGGGAACATCTATAATCTCGAAGGCCATCTCGAACGGTTGGAGCGCTCGGCTAGGGCGGTGCATCTGAAATTACCTGCAACCCTGGAAGAGATCACCAGGCTGACTGTGGGCACCATTCGCATCGCCGGAACTAGGGATTGTCTGGTAAGACTATTCATCTCCCGTGGTCCAGGAGGGTTCACCACCAATCCGTACGAGTGTTCTGCCTCGCAGTGCTATATAGTGGTTTGTCGCCTCAATCCACCTCCGGATGAGCATTATGAACAAGGCGTGGCAGTGAAGAGTAGTAAAATTCCCACAAAAAAGTCCTACTTCGCCACCATTAAGAGTTGCAATTACCTTCCAAATGTGCTCATGAAGAAAGAAGCGATGGATGCCGGGGTGCAGTTTACCATTTCCATAGACGAAAATGGCTTACTTGGCGAAGGATCCACCGAAAACATCGGAGTGGTTACCCCAGACCTGACCTTGAAGCTTCCCCGGTTCAGTAGGATTCTGAAGGGCACGACCGTAACCCGGATAGCGGAGTTGGCTGAACCCCTGGCGGAAGAAGGCAAGCTCAAGCGGGTGGTCTTTGAAGATATTACTTTGAATGAGGCTTACAGCAGCGAGGAAATTTTGCTTTTTGGTACGACCTTCGACGTCTTGCCGGTTGTGACATTCGATGAACATCCCATCGGAAACGGACGTCCAGGTCCGGTTTACCAAATGCTGCGTGAACTCTTCGAACAAGACCTCCTTACAAACTCTGCTCTTCACACGCCCGCGTACTCCGAGGAAAGAAAATAAACGGTCTTGGGTGAGGAGTGTTTTAACGATCAAAGGTTGAAGCGAACTGCAAACTGGCTGGCGAAGGGGCGGTGACTCGAGAGGTGAGCACCGAGATGAGCCATGCGTGAGATGAAGAAGATCATTGACCAAAGGTATCTGGAAAGCATCCAGGCGAAGCAACGATCGCGTGAGCGTCACCCTGACGATCTGATCCGAGCTGCCACGATGATTGTGGATTCCTTTAACAGCGAGAACAAGCTGCTGATTTTCGGCAACGGGGGCTCGGCCGCAGATGCGCAGCATATAGCGGCTGAATTTGTCAACCGTTTCATGATCGAACGCCCACCCCTGCCGGCTCTTGCGCTGAGTACCGACACATCAATTCTTACGAGTATCAGCAACGATTACAGTTTCAACGACGTTTTCAGCAAACAAGTAAAGGCGCTCGGTTTGGAAGGGGACGTTGCTTGGGGAATAAGCACCAGCGGCACTTCTGCCAATGTACTGGAGGCACTGGCAGTAGCCAGAGATCAGGGGTTGCAGACCATCGGTATGACCGGAAAGAAGACCACTGGAATGTCGGAAGTGGCCCAAGTACTGCTCACTGTGGAAGCCGGTGATACCGCTCGCGTTCAAGAATGCCATATTACTATGGCCCATATCATCGTGGAACTCGTGGACTATCAACTGTTTCAGAGGCTGACATTGAGGTGAAAGAGAGTCGACCTGCAGTCAAACCCATATCCCTGAGAGGCATACGCACCAGCCCTCTGGATGATCGTGCCAGCAAGGTTTCCTCGGCGATGGCTGGCGAGGCCTGGGAGAAAGGGCAAACTCTGCACGAGTTCTTGAATCGGCTTCCTTTGATTCTCGCAGCCGCAGATTTGCGGGAAGTAGTGCGGAGAGTCTGTGAAGCCCACAGGCGGAAGAGGACGGTGGTTCTGGGCATGGGAGCCCATCCCATAAAGGTTGGCCTCAATCCCGTGATCGTAGATCTTATGGAAAGAGGTGTGTTGAGCGGCGTGGCGTTGAACGGTGCCGGTATTATTCACGATGCCGAGATGGCACTGGTGGGAAGAACCTCAGAGGATGTGGCCGCGGCGCTGGCAGACGGCAGCTTCGGCATGAGCCATGAGACCGCCGATTTTCTGAACACGGCGATAGCGGCTGAACCGGCGACGAGTCAAGGTTTGGGCGCGGGGGTGGGACAGGCCTTGCTGAAGGCCGACGCTCAGAATGTAAACCATAGTATTTTAGCGACTGGAGTCAGGATGGGCCTCCCAGTAACTGTGCACGTAGCTCTGGGCACAGACATTATCCACCTTCATCCCAGTGTCGACCCCGCGGCGACCGGCGCCGCCACTCATTTCGATTTTCGCGTCTTTGCTGGATTGGTGGCTTCCTTGGAGGGGGGAGTTTACCTGAACCTGGGCTCAGCAGTGCTGTTACCGGAAATCTTCCTCAAAGCGCTCACCCTGGTGCGGAATCTAGGACACCGGGTGCAAGACTTCACCACGGTTAACATGGATTTCTCCCGCCATTACCGCCCTCGGGTGAACGTAGTGGAACGGCCCACGCAACAAGGCGGGAAAGGGTTCGAACTCGTTGGACACCATGAGATCATGTTTCCGTTGCTGGCAGCGGCAATCATCGAATCACTGGAGTCCGGGTAACGGACGGCCCAGAGCGAGATACTATGGTAAGCAGTAAGCTGTGAGCGGTAAGCAGATTTCCTTTTTTGCAGCCACCTGCCCTCACTATTCCTTTTGCAGCTGGGCACATGCATACGACCTTTCCTAATAGAGTTCAACGATGTGTTTTCCGACCGCTTACCGTTTACTGTTTGCGACCGGCCCGGGTTTGCGCCTCGCAACCTGGGCTGACCGAAAAACGATAGGAGCGACATGAGGAAAATCGTCATCAAAGCGGGTGAAGTCGAGGTCGAGGCGGAGCTCAATGAGTCGCCTACAGCCAGCCTTATCTGGCAGGCGCTGCCGTTGGAGGGCTCGGCGAGCACTTGGGGAGAAGAAATCTATTTTCGAATCCCAGTGGCACAAGAGCTGGAACCCAACGCCCGGGAAGTCGTGCAGCTCGGAGAACTTGGATACTGGCCTCAGGGGCAGGCCTTTTGCATTTTTTTCGGGGCAACTCCCATAAGTGGACCTGGAGAAATTAGACCTGCCAGCGCGGTCAACATAGTCGGTCGACTACTGGATGATCCCAAGAGATTCTTAGCCGTTGCTGCTGGTACTGGTGTAAGTGTAGAGCCTGCGGAGCACTCCGCAGGCTAAGGTTTGTGGTTCGTTGTCAGTTGTCGGTAGTATTTGCTATGATTAGAATCCTTTAAGTAGAAGGTTGTCAGTCTTACTCTCACCCCTATGCTGGAACGATTTGCGTCAACTCGTTCCGGTGGACGGCCGACAACAAACGACAAACACGACAGGAGAATTTAATGCCCATTTACGAGTACTATTGCGAAGGTTGCGATTGTCAGTTCGAGACGCTGGTATTCCGCTCTTCAGACCCGGTGGCCTGCCCCAGCTGCAGTACGGAGAACGTGACCCGTGTTCTCTCGGTATTCGGGTTCAAGAGTGGTGGCGATAAAGGGGCGGCCAGTAGCAGAATGGGAAGCGGCGCGGGTGGCTGTAGCGGCTGTGCAGCGACCAGTTGCAAGACCTGCCACTAGGGCGAGGATTACTCTGATGAGCGCGAAACGAGTACTGCGCATAGGCACGCGGGGAAGCGTCCTTGCCCTCTGGCAGGCGGAATGGGTTCGCTCTCAACTGCTGACATCTCACAAAGGCCTCTCCGTCGAACTGGTGACCATTAAGACCACGGGCGACAAGATTCTGGACGTCCCCTTAGCTCGGGTGGGCGGGAAGGGTCTTTTTGTCAAGGAGATCGAGGATGCCTTGCTGGAAGACCGAGCAGATCTTGCCGTGCACAGCGTCAAGGACATGCCGGCAGAGCTTCCCGAAGGGCTACACCTGGCTGTTATGCCCCCTAGGGAGGACGCGCGGGACGTGCTGGTAAGCCGAAATCATATTGAACTGGCTCAGCTGGAGCATGGCGCCCGGGTGGGCACGAGTAGCCTACGCCGCGCGAGCCAGCTCCTCCACTTGCGGCCTGACCTTCGCATCGAAATCTTGCGGGGCAACGTGGATACCCGTCTGCGCAAGCTCAAGAGCGAGGGTTTTGATGCGATTGTACTTGCTGCGGCCGGCCTGAAACGGATGGATTTGGAACACGTGATATCGCAATATCTACCTCCGGACAAGATGCTGCCGGCGGTGGGACAAGGGGCGCTGGGAATCGAGACCAGAACTGAGGACGGGTTTACAAACCAGATGGTAGCAAATCTTGGCCACCAACCAACCATGATAACCGTGAGCTCCGAGCGCGCCTACCTGCGGCGCTTGGAGGGGGGCTGTCAAGTGCCCATTGGCGCGCATGCTGCCATCGATGGTGAGGGGCTGATTATCACCGGTATGGTCGCAGATCTCAACGGTAAACGGATGATTCGCAAGACACTACGTGGAGGGCTGTTGGAAGCGGAACTGCTGGGTGACCGGTTGGCTGAGGCGGTCCTGGAATCGGGCGGGGCTGAAATTCTTGCGGAAATATACGACGAGCAGTAGGATTTGTCGGTAAGTTCAGAAACCACGGGCGAGGGCGTTGGTATAATCGGTCCGCTGTCGTAATTAGACAGTGACTGAAAGGTTTCATGGCCCAGAGCGGCGACAAGGAAGGTTCGTTGATTCCCCTTTGAGAAAGGGGGTTAATTGTAAAGTTTTTTCATAGAGTTCCCCACAAGACCCAACACTTCGTTACACTAACCGAGGGAGGGTGATCTGACATTGGAGTCCAAACAAGGTAGAGTTTTTTTGGTAGGGGCCGGACCCGGCGATCCGGCCCTCGTCACTTTAAAGGCTGTGGAGTGTCTTCGCCATGCCGAGGTAATCATTTACGACTACTTGGCCAACGAGGAGCTTCTGGAGTTTGCGCCCCGTGAAGCAGAGCAAATCTACGTGGGTAAGAAGGCCGGATCCCATGCCATGAGCCAGGAGCAAATCAATGAACTGCTGGTGGAAAAGGGTCGCAACGCAGTGGTGGTTCGACTAAAGGGAGGAGATCCCTTCATTTTTGGGCGCGGCGGCGAGGAGGCTCTGGTACTAGAAGAGGCGGGCATCGAATTCCAAGTGGTGCCGGGCGTGACTTCGGCGATCGCCGTGCCAGCATATGCCGGAATTCCCCTGACGCATAGGGGCTTGTCATCTTCGGTTGCTTTTGTAACTGGCCACGAAATGGAAGGGAAGGACAGCTCAGCCATCCATTGGGACAGACTGGCGACGGGAGTGGGCACCTTGGTCTTTCTGATGGGAGTTAAGAACCTGGAATACATTGCCTCCCAGCTGGTTGCCTTCGGCCGAGCAGCAGAGACCCCAACGGCGGTCATACGTTGGGGTACAGCAGCCGCACAGACCACGGTTACGGGGACCCTCGGTAACATTGCCCGTGTTGCCAAGGCGGCCGGGATCAAGCCCCCAGCCATCATAGTTGTCGGCGAAGTCGTTGGGCTACGTCGTCAGCTCAACTGGTTTGAGGAACGGCCGCTGTTTGGCAAGACAATAGTGGTCACCAGGGCGAGAGAGCAGGCGAGTGACTTCCGCACCTTGCTAGAGGAGAGTGGGGCCAGATGTTTGGAGTTTCCTACTATTGAAGTGGGATCACCTGCCAGCTGGGAACCCCTGGACAAGGCCATTGGACAACTGGAAGACTATGACTGGATGATTTTCACCAGCGTGAACGGGGTGCGGTTCTTTTTCAAACGGGTTGAAGAATTGGGCGAGGATGTGCGGCTTCTAAGAGGGATCCGACTTGGTGCCATCGGACCGAAAACTGCCGCAGGCCTCCGGGAACGCGGCCTGAGGATTGACCTTGTTCCGTCTGAGTATCGGGCCGAAGCAGTGATCGAGGCATTGGCCGAGAGCGAAGTGCGAGGGAAAAGATTTCTGCTGCCGAGGGCTGCCAAGGCGCGTGAGATCCTTCCCGAAAAGCTCGTGGAGATGGGTGGGCTGGTGGATGTGGTACCAGCCTATGAAACTGTCCGGCCACCTGGAAGAGCCGGGGAGGTTCGCTCTCTCCTGCAGGGAGGCGATATCGCCTGCGTCACTTTCACCAGTTCGTCCACCGTGGAGAACTTTGGTGCCATGTTCCCGGGCGATGATTTACCTACCTTGGTGGCGAATGCGGCCATCGCCTGCATCGGGCCAATCACTGCAGAGACAGCAAGCCGGCATGGATTAAAGGTGGACATTATGCCGGCAGAATACACCATCGATGCGCTCGCAGCTGAAATCGTGGAGTACTTCGGCCGCGAATAAGCGGCTGGTTTCTTTGCTCCGGAGTTCACCGTAGTCAAATCCAAAATCCGAAACACGAAGACCCGTAAGCTGATTTCTCCCATGGCAAAGGTGACGATCGACTACTCTCGTGAACTGAACAGCGCCCAGTACCAAGCAGTCACTGCCGGTGACGGCCCGATGTTGGTTGTTGCCGGCGCGGGAAGCGGCAAGACGAGAACCTTGGTCTATCGAGTCGCCTGGTTGGTTGAGCACGGCGTGGTTCCGGAATCTATTCTGTTGCTCACCTTCACCCGTAGAGCTGCCGGCGAGATGATTACCCGGGCCACTTCCATGCTTGACCATCGGTGCCAGCGGGTAGTGGGGGGTACTTTCCACTGGCTGGCCAACAGGATTCTTCACCGCTACAGCAGGCGTCTTTCCCTACACCCAGACTTCACCATCATCGATCGGGGCGATGCGGAAGATATTCTGAATTTCCTGGCCGCAGATCTCGGCTTCCGGGAAAGGCACCAACGTTTTCCCAAAAAAAGGACCATAGCAGAAATCTTCAGTAAGACTGTGAATCGGACCGAGCCTCTGGAAGTGGTGCTGGTTCGTGACTACGACCAGTTCCTGAAGTATCAGAGCGAGCTGGCAGAACTTTGGGAGCGGTACAGGTCTTATAAACGTCAGCATCATGTTATGGATTTTGACGACCTGCTGGTCTATCTCAACCTGCTGCTGCAGGAGCATAAGGATGTATGCAGGGAGCTCGCCTCCCAATATCTCCACATTCTGGTGGACGAATATCAGGATACCAACCGGATCCAGGCGGACATTGTTCGAGCTCTGGCCACCAGCCACGGCAATGTAATGGTGGTGGGAGATGACAGCCAGTCGATCTATTCATTTCGTGGTGCCCACTTCCGTAATATCCTTGATTTTCCAAAGCTCTTTCCAGATGCCAGAGTGTTCAAGCTGGAGGAAAACTATCGCAGTCCCCAGCCAATCCTCGACTTGGCCAACGGTATCATCGCGTCTGCACGAGAGAAGTACACCAAGTGTCTCTTCACCCGTAGAAGTGAGGGGCCACGTCCTTTGTTGGTCAGGCCTGTCGACGAAACCACCCAGTCAGAGTTCATTTGCAGCAAAGTTAAGGAGCTGCAACTTCGAGGCGTGCCGCTGCGGGAAGTGGCGGTGCTGTTCAGAGCGAGCTTCCACTCGTTCGACCTTGAAGTAGCTCTCAACAGAGTGGGGATCCGCTTTGTCAAGTATGGCGGCTTCAAGTTCATTGAGTCCGCCCACGTGAAAGACATGCTGGCCCATTTGCGAGCCTGGCAGAATCCCTGGGACCGAATTAGCTGGACCCGACTCCTGTTGTTGATAAACCAGGTGGGACCCAAGCGCAGTCAGGAAATCCTCACCTACCTCGGAGAGGGCGAGCCAAGCACGAGTCGGTTGGCGTTATATGCCCGTAGTCTTCCCATGAACCACGGCCTCCACCGTTTAGTGGGACTCTTCGAGGAGCTTTCTACACCAGGACTGAGTGTGAGCCAGAAGATCAGCGTCGTTCGCAGTTACTACGAACCGATTTTGATGGCCAAGTACGACGATCATCCAAAGCGTCTACAGGAGCTGAAATACCTGCAAGATTGGACAGTGAAGTACGATAAGTTGGAGGAATTCCTGGCAGATATCGCCCTGGAGCCACCCAACGCGAATGTGCCGGAACAACATCCACAAATGGCGGAAGACCATCTGGTGCTCTCTACGATTCATTCGGCAAAGGGTCTGGAGTGGCAGGCGGTGTTTTTGCTCTCGGCCGTGGAAGGGCGGCTGCCTTCCGGCTACGGTTACAGTGATGAAGAAATACTGGAGGAGGAGAGGCGACTACTCTATGTGGCCGTTACTAGAGCCAAGGAGTCTCTGTTCCTGTGCTGCCCTCAGCGAATCTATGACCGTAAAACGGGATTCCGAAACACACCGCTTTCAATGTTTCTGAGGCAACTACCGTCTGGGAACTACTTTCACCATGCAGACGAAGTGGGATTAGATCGGAGTTCACCTGTTGACGACGAGGATTCGGGAGAAACAGAATTCAGTCCCGGAGATGCGGTGAGACACCCGTTTTTCGGCCGGGGTCTGGTCGTTTCCGTGCCTGACAATCTGAAAGTCCGGATTCGGTTCGAGGATGGGCACACAAGGTTACTGCACCTGGAGTACGCTCCCTTGGAGAGGGTCGCCACCGTCTACTGAGAAAGTATTGTCTGGCCGTTCGCAGCCGCAATGGTAACCTGATCGTTAAAGCCGCAAGCAGCGGGTGCGGTGAGAGGTTTGCGGTGAGGCGTGATTTCTTTTCCTGAAGAATCCCGTACATCCTGACAGAATTTTGCGCTCAATTTAGGTAACCGCCCAAAAGGAGGAAGACCGCAAGTGACAGGAGGACCATACAAGCGGGCCCTTGCCTATCTCTACGATTTGCAGAAATATGGCATCAAGTTTGGCCTTTCCAGTACCAGCAACCTACTGAAACATCTGCAAGATCCTCACAAGCGCTTGCGGGTGATTCACGTTGCCGGAACCAACGGGAAGGGGTCCACCGCGGCGATGCTTTCAGCTATTCTAACCCAGGCGGGCTACCTGGCAGGCCTTTACACCTCGCCTCATCTTGTACGATTCAACGAGCGTTTTCGAATAAACGAACGGGAAGTGTTGGACGAGGAGATTTTAGAGGTCTTCAGACGAGTGAAAGCCGTGGTGGATGAGCGCGAGCCACCAACCTTTTTTGAGATGACCACGGCCATGGCGCTCAGTCTCTTTGCGGAAAGGCGAGTCGACTGGGCGGTGTTGGAAGTTGGTATGGGAGGACGGCTGGATGCTACAAACGTAGTACAGCCGAGGGTCACAGTAATTAATAATGTCTTTCTGGATCATCAAGAATTCCTTGGCGTCACACTGACTCGGATAGCACGTGAGAAGGCGGGAATAATTAAGGAGGGAGTGCCATTGATAACTGCGGTGAGTCAGCCAGCGGCCCTGGCTGTCATTAAGGCCCGATGTTTGGAAACCCGAGCCCCCTGCTTCCGTATTGGTCGTGAAATCAAGGTAAGGTCACTGGGTGAAGGTCGATTTACCTATCGCGGCCTAAAATGGAGTTTGGATAACCTGCAAATTCCACTGGCGGGTCGTCATCAGTCGGTCAACGCAGCCACCGCTCTTGGTGCCCTGGAAGTGCTGGAGGGTCAGGGTGAGCTAAGGATGGTTCCCGAGCAAATACACCAAGGGCTGGCGAAGACCCGTTGGTCAGGCAGACTGGAATTGCTCAGCCGCCGCCCCCGGATACTCCTTGACGGAGCGCACAACTTTGCGGGCATGGTGGCTCTGTGTAGAGCGTTGCAGGAGGAATATGCCTACCGCAAACTTATTGTAGTTCTGGGAATCATGGCCGATAAGGATCTTCGTGGAATGCTGCTCCGGTTGGCCCCTTTGGCTGATCACATTATCCTTACTAAACCTAAATACGAACGGGCAGCGGAGCCGGAATCGCTTCAAGAGGTGGCGGGCAGTTTCGCAGGCCGCACCGAGTTAATCAGACCGGTACAAGAAGCTCTGGAGCGGGCTACGGGCCTGGCTGCTGCAGAAGATTTGGTGCTGGTGACCGGCTCCCTCTACTTCATCGGGGAGGTAAAGGAGGTCCATGAGCAACAGAACAAGTCCGAGACCTCTACGTAGTGTAATCTCATTATTCTACCCTTACTACGGAGAGCACTAAGTAGTTTGCATTTTGATGAGGTACGGATCATGAAGTATTTTCTGCGGTTGCAAGGCTGCCGGCCTGGTCACTTCTAGCGCAGCTGTGCGTGGGGGAAGGCACCCCCTCCCTGTTCCCCGTTCCCGCGGAACGTGGCCAGGGGCTCCCCCACCCACAGCTGCGGAAGTGAACACAGGCCTCCCGCCAGTCACCTCGGAAAAGACTCCATGATCCTCCATCAACATGGCTGCCGTGGTTCTCTGCAAACATTATGCTCTCATTAATAAGTGCTCTCGTCGGACCCAGGTTTGGCCTCCAAGTAAACGTTAGGGTTAACTCAATCGGGGTGAGAGCAACCATGAGTCTGAATGTACTTGTTTTGCGGGGCAGGATATGAGAAAGACCAACATCATCCTTGGTCTTCAGCTGCTGGCGGCACTTCTGTCTCCTTATAACTTACCCGCGCAATCTCAGGCCGAGCCGGAACCGGTTGTGGCTTCCTCCAAGGAACCTGCCGGCTGGCGACTGCGTGCGGATCATTTTACCCACGACCCGCGTCAGGGAGTATACACGGCAAGGGGTAACGTCTCTCTGCGATCTCCAGAACAGCTAATTACTGCCGATGAGATGCGATTGGACTCTCTCGGCCGTCAGGCGATTCTGGAGGGTCGGGTTCGGATCGAGCAGGGAAGAGACTGGTTGGAGGCGGAACGGGCGGTTTTGGACCTGCAAGAACAAACGGGGACTATCGAACACGGCAGAGGCTTCCTGGCCGAGAATAACTTTTACTTCAGCGGTGCACTCATAGAGAAACTTGGTCCTCAGACCTACCATGTAGAGCAGGCCCACTTTACCACTTGTGATGGGATTGATCCGAGCTGGCATTTCCGGGCCAGCGATCTTCGCGTTACGGTAGACGGTTACGGTGTTGCCCGGAATGGCCGTTTTCACGTTGGCAGAGTCCCCTTGCTCTACAGCCCGTATCTGCCGTTTCCGGCAAGAACCACGAGACAATCCGGTTTCTTACCACCGCTGGTGGGAAGTTCAAGCTTGCTCGGTTTTGATCTGGATCTGCCCTTCTTCTGGGCGATTTCAGAAAGCACCGATGCCACTTTTTTCGCGCACTATATGAGCAAGCGCGGCCTGATGGCGGGAGCCGAATTCCGCTATGCCGCAAGCAGAGACGGTAAGGGCGTGCTGCGCTTCGATTACCTCGACGACCAGGAAGATACCGAAAGTCTGCGCCAGCAGGGTTTCAGACAGGTTGAACCGGGATTTTCCGGGGAATACTTCCAACGCTGGTGGTGGCGATCCAAGCAGGATTTCGGACTACCGCATAGCATTCAAGGCAAGCTGGACCTGGACGTTGTAAGTGATCGGGATTACCTGCGGGAGTTTGAGACGGGCTTCAGCAGTTGGCAAGATTCCGATAGAGTTTTCCAGGCAACCTTCGGCCGCGGGCTGATAAACGACGAAAGTGGAGAGGTGAGGGAATCCACCCTGCTTGTAACCAAAAACTGGGCGGCCCATTCGCTGAATGGAGACTTTCACTACTTTCAAGATCTGAACAGCATCTCAGAGAAGACCACCTTGCAGCAGCTCCCCCTGATAGACTACAGTGCCACCCGCCAGCCGCTTCTGGGCGGGCCATTCTTCGTTGATGGGAATGTGGTCTTTGTGAATTACTGGCGGCCCGAGGGTACGCGTGGGCAGCGACTGGAGATCTTCCCTCGCCTCGGCTTGCCAATGCGTTTTGCTAAGTACATCGAATTTGAGCCCTCAGTGGGTTTCTCGGAGACACTCTACTTGACCCAGCGTTTTCAGGAACCGCCGGGCAGCTCCGTTGAAGAGAAGACCTTCCAGACCAGGGAGCTCTTTGACGTGCGCGCGGAAGCAGCCACCGAGTTCCTGCGGATCTTCGGCAAAGGTGAGCCGGGATCGAGCAAGACCAAACACATACTGAGACCGGAGATTGTGTACGAATATGTACCCAAGGTGACCCAGGAGCAGCTTCCCTTCTACGACAGTACCGACCGGATCAGCAACAGAAGCCGTCTGACGTACAGCCTGACCAACTTCTTTTCCGCTCGGCTGCAGAGAAAACCGGGAGAGTTCGGCTATCGACAGTTTGGCAGACTCAAGTTCAGCCAGTCCTATGATCTGGAAGAACCAGAAGGGCTCATTGACCCAGCTACCAGCGAAGGACGGCCGTTTTCGAATCTCTTCACACAACTGGACCTCATTCCCCTGCGCTACGTGAACCTTACCTACAAGAACGAGTGGAATCCGTACGACGGGGATTTCAAACTGAACGACCTATTCGCCACGCTCTGGGACAGGCGAGGGGATACGGTCACCGTAAACTACCGGCATGTGCGAGATGAAGATGGACAGACGACATTGAACGAGATCGATGGCTGGATTACGGTCAAGCTTTGGGGTGGGGTTTCTTTCGTTGTCCGCAACAACTATTCATTCTCGTTGCAGGAGAACCTCGAGACTGACTATCGGATTCAGCTCATCCGACAATGTTGGGGTATGTCCTTTAGTTACGTGGACCAACCGAACGATCGCAGGTTCATGGTGGGCTTTACCCTCTTCGGATTAGGTGAACTGCGACCTACGACCATACCGTTGAGTTTCTAGGCCCAGAGAAGGATGCCTGTTTTTGGATTCGGTAAACAGGCAAATCCCGACAAACCCTGTTCCTGTAACATTTATTTCGCATTTACTTGACAAGCAGCACCCGCCCCGGTTATATAGATTGGCTTACATCTTCTCGTGATGGGGTAGGAACATGAAAACGATGAGTGCCAAGACTATTCCTGAAGATCGAAAGTGGTATCTGGTCGATGCTACCGACCGAACACTCGGGCGTTTGGCGAGTCAGGTGGCTGGCAGATTGCGAGGAAAACACCGGCCTATTTACACCCCCCATGCTGACACGGGGGACTTTATAGTCGTGATCAATGCTGAGAAGGTCCGATTGACCGGGAGGAAGTGGCAGCAAAAGACCTACCACCGCCATACCGGCTACATGGGCGGGATCAAATCGATTACGGCAAAGAAGCTCAGAGAAAAAAGGCCCGAAGATCTGGTACGCTACGCGGTCTGGGGCATGTTACCCAAGAATCGCCTGGGACGGAAGCTGTACAAGAAGCTAAAGGTGTATGCCGGGCCCGACCATCCCCATGAGGCGCAGCAGCCGCAGCCTCTGGAGCTACCGTATTGACGACAGGAGCGAGTTGATGAGTGAGGAACAATTCTACGCTACTGGTAAGAGGAAGACCTCCATTGCCCGGGTTTGGTTGAAGCCGGGGGACGGGGAAATCACCATTAACAAACGGGACATCGATGATTACCTCAAGCGTGAAACCGCCAAGATGATCATCAGGCAACCGCTCGAACTGACCGAGACACTCGGGAAGTACGATATTTATATCACTGTGCAGGGTGGCGGCATTTCCGGGCAGGCAGGGGCAATCAAGCATGGCATCTCCAGGGCTCTGCTGGAAGTCAATCCAGAATTCCGTCCACTGCTGAAGAAGTCGGGTTTTCTCACGCGGGATTCGCGGGTAAAAGAGAGGAAAAAGTACGGGCAGCCCGGCGCCAGAGCCAGATATCAGTACTCGAAGCGGTAAGAACGGAAGACATGGGATCATTGAGAGAGGGTGGGCGCCCTGCTTTCATGTTCTCCGATGTCTTCGCAACCAATAGACGAATCAGCTGAATCAACCGCTGAGAAGAAACCCCACTTTGCGCAACAGGGTGGGGTTTTTTGTTGGCCCGCCAAGTTTCAACGGATGGACTCCGGGCGTGGTTTCTTTTCCGTCCCGTGGCCAGAAGATTATCCCCCACAAACGAGCAGGGCCGGAAACCCTGCTCGGATTCTTCTTGATACTTCCCCTCTGTTTTTGTACTCTGTCATCAGCATAGTTCCAGCCGCCGCTTCATCACCCAGCCAACTAACAGGGGTTACTCATGAAAAAGCTACTCGCATTGATAATGGTGTGCCTAGTGTTCGGCTGCGCTGCACCAAAAATCTCTTTGCCAGATTCGCCTCAGTATGAAACTTCCAGAGGCAGAGACTGCGCCATGAAATGCCAGAGCAACTATGTTGATTGTCTGAGGGCTTGGCAATATTCAGAGACATGCTTGGGCTTCGGAGCAATCCCCTCAGCCAGGGTGGACGATTGCCGTCAGTTGCTCGGCGAGTGCTACCAGTTCTGCTCGGAAGAGGATAAACAATAGTTACCAGCAAACGAACGACTGCGGGAAAGTTGAGGTTTTACCCGCCTTGGGTTTCGCTGTCAAAACAGGAGAGAAGAAACGGACAGATTGTTATGAGGACTGCAGTGTATACTCTCGCCTTTTTGTTCTTAGTCCAACATAGAAACCCTTGCCCTTTGGGCAAGGTCAGAGTTCAGTACAGTAGATTCAAAACCCTTCGCGGCCTTTCTAGAACTCCCAGCCGAGGCCGATGGAAGTCCGAAAGTCGTCATTCTTGGGCACGTTGCCGTCGGCATCGGGCTGCGGATCCCCACCCGGTCCCACTGGAAGGTGACGTCTAGGTTGAAGTCGCCAACCAGATCGATGGACAGCTTCGACACGAGGTGCTGGTTGGGGTTCCGGGTAACCGGAACACCGATCTCGAGCACATAGTTCAAGTTGAACTTGAGGTCCTCCGTGATGTCCCAGTTCAGTGTCGTCCTGGTAAGGAGCGCCGCGGTGGAATCGTCTGTGGGCTCTCCCACCGCGACGGAGTCGAATCTGGTGTACCGCCAGCCCACGCTGAAGGTGAGGTCCCACTCTACCGTGGGCCGGTCGATCAGGTGGTAACCACCGCCGGTGTGGGCGTGAACTGTAGCGTAATGTTCTGGAAGCGGTCGGAGAAGAAGTGGAGTGAGATCGGGGTCAGGAACCACTTCTTGCTGACGAAGAGGTCCCACTTGGCAGTGGCCCGGTGGTTGTTGACGTTTTGCACACCCTCGACTTCGCCCAGGTTGCCGATGTAGTCGAGACTGATCCGCGAGAAGGCGGAGCGGCGTTTGATGTGGACCTGCCCGTTGGCCGTGGCCTGATTGGTATTGCCGCGGACTTTACACCTTGAGCGTGGACCAAGTCTGGCTTATACTCCATCATCCCTTTGATGTCAAAGGGACGCAACACGGCACGCCCATAAGAAGAGACTGTTCAATAATTCAGTCGTAGCATACATTATAACCGTGTCATAGCTGGGAGCCTAAATCGACCAGAAAGGTCTCAAATGTATCGTCGATCATTATGCCTCAAATTTACGGTTCTTTCTTCATGGCTGGTCAGTTTCATTTTGTTCATGGCCATACTTGCGGGCTGTGGTAGCAACAAGCCCTATCGACTCAATTTGATGCCCGCGCCGGACATCTTTGATGCCGGCGGCTGGCAGCCGTTCTCCGATACGAGTCCGATGAGGGAGGACGGCACCATTGAAATCTTGTTTGTCACTGATCGCGAACCAGCCGACGAGCGGGACAGGGAACAGTTTTACCGCAACAAAAGGGGCTATCTGCTGCGTCTGGGAAAAGGTGCGGTAGAACTGGGGAAGGGCGAGTTCACCTGGGAGGAGATGAGACGCATCTCACTGTTGAAGAATCGTACTGAAAAACTCCCCCTGCAAGTGATCGGTGAGGAAGAATACGGCATTTTGCCTACGACACTGTCCGAGTTCGACCCGCCCGAATTACGCGCCCAAATAACGGAGGAACCGGCAAAACGCTTTGCGTCCATCATCAACGCCAAGTTGGCCAGGTCCAAGAGCAAAGATATATATGTATATGTACACGGTTTCAAGGTTAGCTTTGAGAATCCGCTGATCGTTACCAGCGAGCTTTGGCACTATCTGGGATATCAAGGCGTTTTCATTGCCTTTGCCTGGCCTTCCACCCCTAGCGTATGGGCCTATGCCTCTGACCTGGAAACTGCTGCAGTGTCAGCTCGCAACCTGAGGCTCTTTCTGCAGTACCTAGCAGAAGAAACTACGGCTGCTGAAATCCACCTGGTGGGCTACAGCGCGGGAACCCGTTTGGTCACAGAAGCGTTGAATGAGCTGGCACTGATCAATTTCGGTGAAGACAAACAGGCGATCTATGACCAGCTTCGGATTGGACACGTCATCCTTGTTGGTAGCGACGTGGACTTAGGGATCTTCGGAAACATGTTTCTCAACGGGATTTTGAATGTATCGCGCAGCATGAGCATCTACGTGTCAACAGGCGACCAGGCCCTTGGCATGTCGCGCTGGCTTTTCGCGCGGAATCGGTTGGGACAGCTGGAAAAAGACAAAGAACTGGAAACACACGTAGCTGAGTTGTTGCTCCAATTAGGAGACCTCCATTTCATCGATGTAACGGATGCGGAAGGCGCCATGACCGGCAACGGCCACGCCTATTTTCGTAAGAGCCCCTGGGCCAGCAGCGACATCCTGGTGACGCTCATGTACGATCTCAATCCGGACGAGCGGGGCCTCACTCGTACCGAAGGGCAGCCGATTTGGACCTTCCCATCAGATTACATCACAACATTGAAGGCGATTCTGGCGGAGAACAATCCTGCCCTCTCTCCCGTACGGGAATAGGCGAGCCACCAGCCGGCATATAGATTTCGTGCTTTCTCAAAAGCCACGTTGCCATAAATGTCGTGAATGGTACTCTGTGGCGCAGCGTCTCCTGACCCTAGAAGCTGGGACGTTTGTGCAGCACACACATAACTCGTCTGCTGCTTTGTTTCTATCTTACGCCTATGATTAAGAATTTCCGTTTGAAAGCTCCATCTTTGTTGAGCAGTACCACAGCGGTGGGAGCCTGCTTAATGTTAACGGCAGCCTTCCTGTTCGCCATTCTCGACGGCTTGATCAAGCTTCTGGGGCCGCCGTTTCGTGTTTGGGATATCGCCTTCTACCGTTTCGCCTGCGGGCTCGCCATCTTAGTGCCTGTATTCAGTTGGAAACGGAACCCCTTTAAGGGCCATAATCCGAAATTGTTGATAATTAGGGGAATTGCTGGATCCTGCGCCTTTCTTTCGCTTGTTACTGCCATCCGACTGATCCCCATCTCCACCGCCATGGTTTTATTCTTCTCCTTTCCGGCCTTTGCCGCGTTCTTTTCGCCTCTGATCTTCAAAGAGCCCATTGCCTGGACGGAAATACTCTGCGTTTTCGCGGCACTCGTCGGGGTTGCGGTTCTCTTCGATTTCCAACTTCAGGGTGCCATCCTGGGGCAAATTATGGCTTTAGTCGGCGGTGGTTTTGCGGGATTGACTGTTTCTATTATCAAAAAACTGCGTGAGAAAAACGGTCCTGTGGTGATCTATCTGTATTTCTGCCTCCTGGGAACTCTTGTCTCGCTTCCCGCATTCGCGGCGAATCCACAGATTCCACGCGTTACGCTCGAGTGGGTCATGCTCGGCGGTATTGTCTGTTCGTCGCTAATCGCCCAGCTGCTGATGAATCAGGGATTTCGTTACTGCAAAAGTTGGGAAGGCGGTCTTTTCCTGATGGCTGAGGTTCTATTTACCTCAATTCTTGGTATAGTCTTTCTGGACGAGCCGATGAGCTGGCGATTCTGGATCGGTGGCTTTCTCATTCTGGGAAGCGCCATTGCTCTCAACCGTGGCAATGCTCGCAGGATCTCTCACCGAGGAATTGCCAGCGCTGCCCCCTTAGAGTCGAGGCGAGATGAACATCCTCATTCGTCCACTACTGGAGCGTGATCTGTCTGCTGCCGAGCGTATTTTCAGGCTTGCCTTTGGCACCTTCCTCGGCCTGCCCGATCCCTTGAGGTTCGGCGGTGATACGGACTCTATTCGGACTCGTTGGATGGCCGATCGCAATGCCGCCCTAGGGGCTGAAATGGACGGTGAGCTTGTGGCTACCAACTTCGTGGCCAACTGGGGAAGTTTAGGTTTGTTTGGACCACTGACTGTTCGCCCTGACCTGTGGGACAGGGGCATAGCCAAGCTACTGTTGGAAGCAACGATGGAGCTTTTTGGTAGCTGGGGTGTCACACACTCAGGTCTCTTTACTCATGCTGAAAGCCCCAAACACATCGGATTGTATCAGAAGTATGGCTTCTGGCCCCGGTTTCTCACCGCGATCATGTCTCTTTCGGTCGGTCAGGTCAGATCCCTGGCGCAGGTGACTCGCTACTCTGAGCTGGCAGACAACGAAGCGGTAGAATATGCAGAGGCGTGTCGGGCGGTGACTGATTCCATATACAGCGGGCTAGATCTAAGGCGGGAGATCTTTGCCGTCAATGCTCAAAAACTTGGTGACACACTACTGCTTTGGGACGGCGAACGAGTCGTCGGGTTCGCCGTCTGCCACTGCGGGGCGAACACGGAAGCGGGAAGCGATACATGCTACGTCAAGTTCGCGGCGGTGACGTCCGAGCCGATCGGGGGGAGCCTGTTTGACGCACTTCTGGATGCGTGTGAAGCCTTCGCAGCTGACTCGGGGATGTCACGTCTCGTGGCCGGGGTTAACACGGCTCGGAATGAGGCCTATCGTAGGATGCTCGCAAGAGGTTTCCGCACCGTGCATCAAGGTGTGGCCATGCAAAAGCCAAACGAGCCTGCCTACAATCGAGCTGAAGCGTACGTGATTGACGACTGGCGTTAGAATACGGGACGTCCATAACTAAGTAACTAACTTCCAACTGATCTGCATTTTATTTACTTATTTATGGACGTCCCGCCTTTCGGTGAAACCATCATGCGTTCAAGCGAGTTCGAGGTGCGAGTTGTCGAGGACGTTGAGGCCTTGAGTCATGAGGCTGCTAGGGCAATTGTTGGGTTGGCAATGGAAGCGTTACAGACAAGGGACTACTTTTCACTCGCCCTGTCCGGCGGCTCGACCCCCAAGCGACTGTATGCGCTGCTGGCGCAGGATCCCTCTTTTAGAGAAGAACTGGACTGGAGCAAAATCCATTTCTTCTGGGGCGATGAGCGCCACGTACCGCCAGATCATCCAGAGAGTAACTACCGCCTGGCCTATGAGGCTATGCTCTTGAAAGTCCCCGTCCCAACAGCGAACATTCACCGGCTGCGGGCTGAAAATCCCGATGCCAGTATGGTGGCTGACGAATACGAGCAGGAGCTGCTTACCTTCTTCCAGCCACAGCAAGGAGAACTGCCGCGTTTTCACTGCGTGCTGCTCGGAATGGGATCCGACGGACACACAGCATCGCTCTTCCCTGGAACATCAGCGGTCCATGAGCGGGGGCGGCTGGTGATCGCCAACTGGGTGGAGAAGTTTCAAGCCCACCGGATCACCATGACGCCACCGGTGTTGAACAATGCTAACAGCGTCATTTTTATGGTCAGCGGAGAGGAAAAGGCAGAAACGCTGCGCCAAGTGCTGCAAGGAGAGGAGCAGCCAGACCAATTTCCATCGCAGCTTATCAAGCCGACACACGGCACGCTGTTGTGGCTCGTGGACAAACCAGCGTCAAAACTTTTGACCCTGCAAGGGTAGTCAGCGTCCGGAAGGAGTAATCCTTACGGCTCAACATGCAGTGGTATTTCTTCCCGCCGCGGATAACACACTTCGAGGAGACTGATGTCGTGAGAAGGGCATCCCGCCGCGAAAATCGTGGCTGTCTGTCCGCCATAGCTTCCGCCCCAAGGAAGCGAAGCGGGGGAAGCCACTCCAAAGGACCAAGGAAATTCCAGATTGCAGATTTCCGTAGTTTCGATTTGCGCAGATCTCGTGGGTTAGAATCTCCCATCTGATAGCAAAAATCTGCATGCGCTGAAACTTCAATGCTCCCGCGAGTCTATTATCGATCGATCGACATAGTCGGTCGTTTTAAGACGGTCAGATACTCAATTTGAGTTCGAAGATGAAAGGGGGAATCATTCATGGCTGAACCATGTGATATTGGCTTGATAGGTCTAGCGGTAATGGGGCAAAACTTAATCTTAAACATGGCCGACCATGGTTTTCATGTGGCCGCATACAACCGCACCACGAGCAAGGTAGACGAATTCATGGATGGTCCTGCCAAAGGCAAAAGCGTTGTGGGCTGTTACAGCCCCGAAGAACTTGTCGGAAAGCTGAAAAGGCCACGGCGGGTGATGCTGATGGTCAAGGCCGGAGATCCGGTGAGCCAGACGATGAGGCAATTTGTACCGTTGTTGGAACCCGGTGACATTGTCATCGATGGCGGCAACTCGCACTTCCGGGACACCGAACAACGGATCAAGGAACTCGAACCGATCGGGATTCTCTACATGGGAACCGGCATCTCCGGAGGTGAGGAGGGTGCGCGTTACGGTCCGAGCATCATGCCCGGCGGATCGCAAGAGGCTTGGCCACACCTCAAGACGATTTTTCAAGGAATCGCAGCCAAGGTGGGACCTAACGATGATATCCCATGCTGTGAATGGGTTGGAGCCGGGGGGGCCGGCCACTACGTGAAGATGATTCACAACGGCATAGAATACGGTGACATGCAGCTCATCTGCGAAGCCTACAGCCTGCTGAAGGATGGCCTCGGACTTTCCAACGAGGAGTTGTACGACGTCTTCGCCCAATGGAACATGGGCGTCCTAGACAGTTTCTTGATTGAAATTACCAGAGACATCTTTTCTGTTGTGGACCCGAAGACCGGCAATGTTCTGGTA
>CP070692.1:925806-951674 GCA_020353215.1 Deltaproteobacteria bacterium | reverse complement strand
CCAGAAGATGAACACAATGACGATGGCAAACAGTGCCACTTTGATCAACCATGATGTTGCATGTTTACGCATAAGTCCGAGCATAGTATACTCCTTAACGCTCGTGGAACAGCTTGAACCCGGAGATACACCTAGGTCACAAGAAGCCAGTGGAATAGGGCCTGGACGCTCAACGTGGAGCGGATATCGGTTAGACCGGAGATGGTTATTGAATCCCAGCCGAGGAGAATTCCCCTCGACCCGCACCCGTTCCTAGAACTTACGTCCTGTCTGATCTCGTATTCCGGATGGAAACTAACTAAATTTATTCCTAATTGCAAGCCAATAATGGAAAGGTGTTCTGGGAATGAGGGTTGGACGAACTAGGCTCGCGGGGAATTTGCTTTAGTGTGATGGGGATTCAGCGTAAGGTCGGATTGAAATGTTTGCCCATGCAACCTAAGCACAGCCCTGTGGGTACTGGACGGTGTGCATATCAATGCACTTTGTTTAGCATCTTACCTGCTTTTGAATTCGAGAACGAAAGGCCCAAAGCTCCGGAAAGCTCTGAAAGATTCGTTTGTAGGAGCCGGAAAAAGTGCGCAATCTGGGAGCGCTGACAAATATTGTCAGGGGGGTGACGCTCAGTGATAAGAGATACCACCCAGTGTGGCTTCACACATTTCAGGTTGCAATCGTGCTCGAAACGTGCAGAAAGGTGTCTTCCCTCTCTGATGAAATCGGGCGGAGATTTGGAATCAATCAGTAGCAAGTGCTTGAGTATCCTGAAGATTGTTTGTTGTCGACTTCCTTTTTTTTACAGTTGGATAGACAAGTTATGCACTTCACCAGATGACTTGTCTAGTCTATTTTCCTGGCAATCTTAAGTCTGGCAAGCAATTTGCAATTGGACAGTGACAACGAAAAAAAGGCTCCTAAACATCCATGAGAGGAGGTGAGTTTCAACGGAGGACAGCCATTCCGCAAAGATTCTGAGGAGGGTTTCACCATAAAGTGAAAATGAAAGGAGAAGGCTTATGCTTACAAGAATCAGGAAAAAGCTCGACAGCAAGGGCTTCACTCTTATTGAGCTGATGATCGTCATCGCCATCATCGGCATTCTTGCCGCAATCGCCATTCCGCAGTTTGCTAGTTATCGAAGAAAGGCATACAATTCTGCGGCCCTCAGCGACCTGAAGAACACCAAGACGAGTCTTGAGGCCTATTACGCGGACAACCAGTGGTATCCGTATTAACAGACGGATTACCCTCATCATTTCTTCGAGGAGGACAAGTCATGAACAAAACTTTTTGCATAGTAATGGTCCTTTTTACTGCCATGTTCTTCGCGGCGGGAAGCGTATTCGCGGGGACCGGTGTTCTAGAACTGGGGAGCACGAAGAAGATGACAGCGCAGACTTCCAAGAACGTGTATATGGAATACACTGCAGACACTACCACTAATGGCGAACACTACGGTCTCGGCACAGTACACAAAAGCGGTGACAAGAGCTATGGAACGACGGACGCTACGACCATAATTTACTACCAAACCGTGGACACTGGTACTACTGATCCCACCGACGTGAGTGCGGGAGATTCTACTTTCACGGACTGGACCTCTTTCTAAATAGATCGCTGTTTCACTTTGCTGCAAAAAAGGGTCGATTTAATCGACCCTTTTTTGTTTAATGGGAGATGGGATACGAGTCGAAATCGGACAACCGGCGGAGATTAGTTCTCAGAGGGAAATGAGAGGTTTTCGCAGTGTCAGAAGTTGGCGCAATTGTTAGGGTAACCTTTCTTGGAGGAATCAGGGACCGCACCGTCTTTGGCATATTCATTCTCGGTCTGCTGTTAATGCTTACCGTTCCCATCTTTTCCTATTTTTCCATGCGTCAGACCACCGAGGTGGCCGCAGGCTATTCACTTGCAGTGATCTCCGTGATCGGTTTGCTACTGACCGTGTTCATGGGGGGGAATCTGATCTCAAGAGACATTGATCGCAAGGCCATACACACGGTTGTGACGTTGCCAATATCCCGCACCCGTTACCTGCTGGGCAAGTTTATTGGCCTTGCACTGTTGCTGCTGATCTCGCTATTGATTCTGTACCTTCTGGCTGCGGTAGCTGTTTATTTTACCTCTTACCAATATCCCCCTTCCCGGCCGCTCCAGTGGGAGACATACCTCCTGGTTATGATATCCGAGTACATGATGTTGCTCGTTATCAGTGCTATGTCAGTACTCTTCACCAGCTTTGCCACCTCGACCTTTCTGCCCATGGCATTGACGCTTGCTGTATATTGCATTGGCCAAAGCACTGCTCTGGTAAAGGATTACCTCGACAAGGCTCCAGAGGCTAAACAGATATCCTCGCTGGTTAGTTTTTTTGCTAAGGGGAGTTACTATATCTTCCCCAATCTTTCCGCCTTTGACATGAAGAATGCCTTTGTCTATTCTTTGCCAATGGACCTCCAATATCTGCTGACGGTATTACTGTACGGCCTCTTTTATCTGAGCGTGGTGATCTTTATGGCAACCTATTTCTTCAGCAGGCGAGATCTCACGTGAAGCGGCTTTCCGTATTTTTTTTGATACTGGCACTGTGCGTCCTCTCTTTCATCAGAGTCGACCGACTGCGCAAGGCTCGAACCCTCCCAGCCAAGCTCATGCTTCTTCCCTCCAAGGAGATGACTCGGGTTATCTCGTTTGGCAACGAACTCCTGTTAGCGCAACTCATTTTCTACAATAGTATGTTCTTTGCAGGTAGTCTTGACAGGCCGCCCGCGATGATCGATCAGCGAGAGCTCTACCATACTTTGGACGCGGTGACTTACCTGGATCCTTACAATATGGACGGCTACTATTTCGCCCAGGGAGTACTGAGCTGGAATCGCTCGCTCATAGGGCCGCTGGACACTATTTTGCGGCGGGGGATGGCCCACCGCACCTGGGACTGGTACTTACCTTTCTTTTATGGATTTAATCAGTTCTATTTTCTAAAGAATTCCAAAGAAGGTGCGATTTACCTCAAGAAAGCCTATCTACTAAACCCCGAAAATACCTATCTTCCTACACTGATTGCTCGACTCCACTATCAGGCCAATGAGACAGAAGTTGCCATTGCTTTTCTGGAAGAAATAATTCGTACTACCCCCGGCGGGGCTTTACAAGAGTGGATGAAAGGCCGTCTAGAGGCGTTTAGGATCGTCTCATTCCTCGAAGCTGCCCTGGTTCGTTATCAGGAGAGGTACAAAAGTAGGCCTCAGAGCCTAGAAGAGCTCGTGGACGGTAAGATATTGAGGGCTATACCACAGGATCCCTACGGTGGCGAGTTCTACTTGGATGAGAAAGGAAGGATTGGAACCACCAGTAAATTCACTGATGTGCATAAGAAGTCAAAAGGCAGCGGCCAGTAGTCATCGGACATTTACGATTGTTTTTGATACGTGATTCGATTGGTAAAATGCTGTCATCTGGAGGAGTGAACGTTTGTTACCTCTTCTTCTCCTTATTATTTTTTGGGGGGATCGTTCCAGTTTCCGAAACACCTGAAATTGCAGGGACGGGATTACGATCGCACCAGGAGATGAAAAACAGTTTGGCATTTGGCTTGCACCTAGGCATGCTACCACACTTCGACAATTGGTGCTCATCCTGACTCCCAATAAATTGGCCTCCACCAGCAAAGGAGAATACAGGTGGAGAAGAATGAATCGGCGAGTCTTGGGTTGTTTGCCATGTACCCTTTTTCTGTATCACTCTCAGCCTGGCGGGAGAAGGCAGTTCTTGAATGGACGCCGGTCCGTAAGACAAGGGGTGAATGATCCCAAATGACTGCAATCCAAACAAGTGGGCTCGGTAAGGTATACACGAAAAGACTTACCCGTAAGGTCGTCGCCCTGAAGGACCTGAATCTAGAGGTCGAGCGAGGAGAGATCTTCGGTTTTCTCGGCCCTAACGGTGCGGGGAAGAGCACGACCATAAAGTTGCTGATGAACCTTATTCGACCGACTACAGGAGATGCGAAAATACTTGGCATTCCGGTAACTGAGGCCTCTTCACGCAAGAAGCTGGGCTATCTCCCAGAAGAGCCAAACTATTATGGTTATGTCACTGCCAAGGAACTGCTGGAGATGGTTGGAAGGATCCACGGTCTAAGTGGTCCGGAAATCGAGAAACAATCCACGGAAATTCTGTCGTTCCTTGATCTCCCGTTTGAAAAAAGACGCACTATCGCTGGATTCTCAAAAGGAATGGTCCAACGGGTGGGGCTGGCTCAGGCCATCTTCCATGATCCAGAGGTTGTAGTCCTCGATGAGCCCATGTCCGGCCTAGATCCGCCCGGGCGTAAGCTCGTGGCGGACCTTATGCTGCGGATGCGAGACCAAGGGAAGACCATTTTCTTTAGTACCCACATTCTGCACGATGTGGAGGTCGTCTGTGACCGCATCGGGATAATTACCGGCGGTCAGCTCAGATTTTGCGGGACCTTGGCGGAGGTGATTTCTGAGACTTTCTCGTCGTACGAGGTTGTCCTGAGAAAAGTGCAGCCCGAACAGGTACGAAACCTCAAGGCCAAGGGCTTCGCCGCCAAGACCTTCGAGGACAACGTCAAGGTGGACGTTTCCAAAGAAGATCTCCCCTCTTTTGTCGATGCCTTCGTGCAGCATGGCACGGAACTGGTGGCCATAGAGCCGAAGAGGTTTACCTTGGAGGATTTCTTCATGGGGTTTATCGACTCCGCCGAGGCATCCAGTCGAAGAACATGATCCAGGAAAAAAGGATGAACCGCAGTACCATATTTTCTAACATTAAGACCATGATCTGTTGGACTATCGGCTAGGTGGTATGGTATGCGCAAATCATTCAGACGACTTGATCCAGACCTTGCCGCCGTACTAGCGCTTCTATTCTGTGGGCTAATCGCCTATTCCAATAGTTTCTTCGGAGCTTTTCATTATGATGACATTCGCACTATTGTAGAAAATGACGCCATCCAGAATCTTGCCGATTTACGAGGGATTTATTCATACTGCGAAGAGAGGTTTCTAACCTACCTTACCCTGGCGATCAATTTCAGGATCAGTAAGTTCGATACAACCAGTTATCACATTTTCAACTTTTTCATTCACTACTTCGCTGCCTTTTTCCTCTATTTTCTATTCGTTGAGACTTACAAGACTCCGATCTTAAAAGAGGCGGATCTTGCATTACCGAAACGAGCGGCCGCTTTTCTTGTTGCCGGTATCTTTCTCCTCCATCCCTTGCAAACCCAAGCCGTCACCTATGTCATCCAGCGGGCAGAAAGCATGGCCGGGATGTTTTACCTTGGTTGCCTGTTTTTCTATGTCAGAGCTCGCCTTGCCCGGTCACGCTATGCTGAGTATGGGTATTACCTACTTGCGATACTCAGTGCGCTCTGTGCAGCTTCGTCAAAGGAGACTGCTGTAACACTACCAGCCATGATTGTATGCTACGAGATCCTTTTCTTTCAAACTTCAATCAAGGATCTCCTTCGAAATAAAGTTATTCTTCTCTCAATCATTCCGGCCTGTTTAATCGTCGGCTATAAAAGCGGAAATCTCGTGCAGAAAGATTTCTTCTATGATCCCGGCATCCCTTTCACCAGGAAAGAATACCTGTTGACTCAGTTCAGCGTGCTGGTTACTTACCTTCGGCTCTTTTTCTGGCCAACTGGCCAAAACCTAGACTGGGATTATCCGCTGTCCACCAGTTTGTTTTCGCCTGAAGTGATCTATTCTCTGCTCATCTTAATCGGACTCCTCGTCATCGCCTTTCTGGCTCATAGAAAATTCCGCCTCCTTGCACTTGGAGTTGTTGCTTTTTTCATAGTCCTGGCACCCACATCGAGTATCATTCCAATTAGGGATCCTATCTACGAACACCGGATGTACCTGGCTGTGGCCTTTCTCTCTATGGGGTGTGTCCAAGTCCTCCTGAGCGGCTTGAGTGATCTGGGTGAAATCCAGTCGCAAAGATCCCGGGTTGCCGTCCTTGCCCTTGCAACCATTGCATTTTCGGTACTTAGCGCGCTTACGTATTCCCGAAATGAAGTCTGGGTGAGTGAGCTATCCCTATGGCGTGACGCGGTTCAAAAATCTCCTAACAAGGCACGGCCGCACAATAATTACGGCAGGGCCCTCTATTTGTTGGGCAGGCGGATGACTGAAGAGGCCAAAAAGGAATTTGAGATTGCCAACCGTCTTTCTCCCGGGTGGGCAGTGCCCTACCATAACCTAGCAATTGCGAGCTTTGAGGACGGAGATTATCAGACAGCCCTCGCTCTGGACCGCAAAGCGATTGCTATATTCCCAAAATATAGAGAGGCTTTGCATCAACTTGGTAGAACCTGTATAGAGCTTGAGAATTGGCATGATGCTCGGAAAAATCTGGAACGACTCATTCGTATTTCAAAACGATCCAAATACCTGAGGGCCCACGTAGACTTGTTGGAGGTATACCTGAAACTGGAACTGAGAGATCGGGCCGTACAGCTGGTCGAGTCCATGGAGAAGATGCCAGGGGACCTGTCGCAATTGGATTACCATCTGGGCATGGCCTTTTATAAACTAGAGGATCTCCCTAAAGCGAAACATTACTTTAAGAAACAGCTGGCAAGTAAAGCCAAGCGGATTCCTTGCTTTTTAATGTTGGGGCAAATCTATTATCTGGGAGAAAATTACGATATGGCGGAAATGACATTCCGTCAGGCACTAGAGGAGCAGCCCTGGTCCGGGCAGGCGCATTTCAACTTGGCCCTCATCCTAAAGAAGGAAGGCAGTTATCAGGAATCGAGAACACATTTTCAAAAGGCCCTGGCAGTCAACTCGTTCGCGATCGCTCCAGCCATTCACCTGATCGGACTTTACAGTCGTCCCGGAGATTCAGCAGAGAGAATCGAGTACATCAGAAAATTGTTGGGTCTGAAGCGATACTCGGAAGAGTTTAAATTCTTGGAGGCCAACAAGGATCGTGAATTGATAGAAGTATTGAGTGCTTATACTGGGAGGTTCCTTACTGAAGATTCTTCACCTGCTTCGCAAAGAGCCCACGCCGCAATTGCGACCTTGACAGCAGATTTCCACGCTGCCGTTAAGCGGTATGAAGGATATCTCGTAACAGTAGCTGATCAGCGAGAGAGAGGCAGAGTTGAAAGGGAAATTAGTCGTCTGCAGGGTATCATGAACGGCAGAGAACCCTTGCTGACCCCGGCATAAGTCTTGCTAGTACGTGCAATAAATGAAAAAGAATTCGGATTCAGGGATTTTCTTAATATGGCCGATGTTTTTGTCCTTAACCCACCGGTTACCAAGGATTTCTGCCGTTCAGCACGTTGGGCTGCCAGGTCGAGAGGCCGGGTACAACGCCACCCCGACTGGCTACTCACTGCAGTGGCGGTATTGGAAAAGGCCGGATTGGAGGTAGACTTTCTAGACGGTGCAGCGATCAACTGCGGGCAACGGAAGGTGGCTTTAGCATTGGAAAAAAGCAGTCCCGCCCTTTTCGTCGTGCACACCACCACACCTTCCATAGACTCCGACCTCGGTTATGCTTCCCTAGCAAGGGAATTCCTCCCAGATTGCCGAACTGTCGCCGTTGGGCCTCACGTGACTGCCGAACCGGAAGATACTCTAAAGAGAGCAAACGGCGTTTTGGATGTGGTAGTAAAAGGGGAGTACGACTACACTTTGTTGGAACTGGCGGAGTTGGCCGCTTCCGGCTGGAGTACACGAAGGCTTTCGCAAGTGTCTGGAATTTCTTACTTCGACGAGTTCAGCGAATTGGCCCACGCTCCCCCCAGACCCTATCTCGACGTGAATGAACTCCCCTTTCCTGCCTGGCGGCACATAGATCCCCGGAGCTATCGGGATGCTGGAAAGAGGTTCCCATTCATCACCCTCATCTCCGGCAGGGGATGCTTCGGCCGTTGTACGTTTTGCAGGGATGTTCCCTTGATGGAGGGCAGAAAGCTCAGGATGCGCAGTCCTGAACTTGTGGTGGATGAGATCGAGTACGATCTTGCCCTTTTCCCGCACTTGAAAGAGGTGATGTTTGAGACCGACACGTTTACTGCTATTCCTCGGCACGTGGAGGGTGTTTGCGAGGAAATCCTGCGAAGAGGGCTCGAGATAACCTGGTCCTGCAACTGCCGTACCGATATGGATTTGAGACTGCTTCCCCTAATGAAGAAGGCTGGGTGCCGGATGCTGATGGTAGGGTTTGAGTTCGGCACCCAAGAGGCATTGAATTCGGTGAACAAAGGGACAACACTGGAGCATTCTATAAGATTTGCTAAAGAGGCCGAGAGAATCGGCTTCACTGTCCATGGCTGCTTCATGTTCGGCGCTCCAGGTGAAACTCTCGAGTCTGCCCGGAAGACGATAGAGTTCGCAAAATCTCTACCCATAGACACGGTGCAGTTTTCCGGGATCTGCGCCTATCCGGGGACCGAGATGTACGAATGGGCCCGTGCACGTGGCTTCCTTTTACCTAATACCTGGCGGGAATGGGTTGATGAGAATTGGGAGCAGACTACTGTGCTCAACTATTCGGAACTCAGCAAAGAAGAGATCGATGGGCTCATTGATAGAGGCTTGAAAGAGTTCTATCTGAGGCCAAAACAGATGCTAAGGATGGCTCTGGCCATACGGCGCATTGACGACCTGAAGAGGAAACTCTACGGATTTGTGAGCTTTTCTGAATACCTCTCAAGAAGAACACCCGGCTGGAATCAGACATATCACAATAAGCTGACGAATTCGGGATATTGGTACTAGAGGTGATGACAATGGTTGAAGCTTGCAAGGCAAAGAATAATAACGTCACGTGGTTTAATGGTCATGTGACGCGCAAAGACCGGGAGAAATTGCACGGGCACAAGGTTGGGGTTGTCTGGTTTACTGGGCTTTCTGCGTCAGGAAAATCAACCATTGCTCATCAGTTAGAAAAAGAGTTGCATATGAGGGGCTGCTCCTCATATGTTTTGGATGGGGATAATGTTCGGCACGGACTATGTTCAGATCTGAGCTTCACACCAGAAGATCGCTCTGAGAACATTCGCAGGATAGGAGAAATGGTAAAGCTTTTCGTTGACGCCGGAATCTTGGTGTTAACCGCTTTCATCTCTCCATACAAGTCAGACCGCGACAAGGTACGCTCACTTTTTCCAGGTGGCGAGTTTGTCGAGGTCTATGTCGAATGTCCGGAACATATCCGTGCAAGTCGTGACGAAAAGGGTATCTACAAAAGGGCAAAGGCAGGCGAAATTGAAAACTTCACCGGTATTTCAGCACCGTACGAAATACCCCAGAATCCTGACCTGGTAATTCGATCGCATCACAAGACCCCGGAGGAAGCCGCTCTGAGTGTGATTACATTGCTTGAGAGACGTAGGCTTTTTCAGTGGAAGTAACCTCTCTGATTGACAAGCGTTCATTAGTCGACAGTGACACAAAACTCTATTGACTGAGCAACATCCATCGAAGGCAGAAGGTTCACAAGAGCAGGAATGGTAGACGCTACGAAAGTAAGAGATTCGATCGCAGCAGTGCACCAAGAGAGTATATCAGGAAACATACCCTCGCAGAACAACGGCATGCGGTCGGCGAACGGGGCGCCTTTGGTCCTTATCCGTCCCACGCGAGGTTGGGTATCACTCAAGCTTGACGAACTGTGGGAGTATCGAGAACTTCTCTATTTCTTGACCTGGCGCGACATCAAGGTACGCTACAAGCAGACCGTACTCGGCGCGGGTTGGGCAATCATTCAACCTTTCTTCACCATGGTGGTCTTCAGCCTCTTTTTTGGCAAACTGGCCAAAGTGCCCTCTGACGGAATTCCATACCCTATCTTCGCCTATGCTGCCTTGGTGCCGTGGTCCTTTTTTGCCAACGGCCTGAACCAGTCCTCCAATAGCCTAGTGGGAAACGCCAACCTAATCAAAAAGGTCTATTTCCCGCGTCTGGTCATTCCCCTGTCCGGCGTAATCTCGGGCTTGGTGGACTTTTCCCTCGCTTTCGCCGTATTGCTGGCAATGATGCTGTTTTATGGGATCTTTCCTACCATCAACATTATCTGGTTACCTTTCCTCTTGACACTGGGCTTCGTGACTTCCTTGGGGGTTGGACTGTGGCTTTCGGCCATGAACGTTCAGTTTCGCGATGTGCGCTATACGGTGCCCTTCCTGGTGCAATTCTGGCTGTTTGCGACACCCATAGCTTATCCGAGCAGTCTCCTTGCCGAGCCCTGGCGAACCCTGTTTGGGCTCAATCCAATGGTCGGAGTGGTTGAGGGTTTCCGCTGGGCCTTGCTGGGCACTGACACGGCACCGGGTCCAATTATCGTCGTGTCCTCACTCATGGCTTTGGCGCTGTTAGTTGGCGGCGCCTTTTACTTCAGGCGAATGGAGAGAACCTTCGCTGACGTTGTCTAGTCTGAACATATGAACGATTTAGCTATTCGAGTAGAGGGTCTTGGCAAACAGTATCGCATTGGTGGCGAGAAAAACGGATACAAGACCCTCCGCGATACCTTGAGCGACGCTGCTATGGCGCCCTTGCGGCGCGCCAAAAAATTGCTGCAGAGGCAGGCTTATGGCGTGGGGGAAATGAACGAATCTATCTGGGCCCTCCAAAAGGTTTGCTTCGAGGTCAAGTGGGGTGAGGTCGTGGGTATCATTGGCAGAAACGGCGCCGGAAAGAGCACGCTCCTCAAGATACTGTCTCGCATAACCGAACCAACGGAGGGCTGTGCCGAAATCTACGGCCGGATAGGATCCCTCCTGGAGGTGGGTACCGGTTTTCACCCAGAATTGACTGGGCGAGAAAACATCTACCTCAACGGAGCCATTTTAGGCATGAAAAAGGCTGAGATCGAGTGCAATCTCGACGAAATTGTGGCCTTTGCTGAAATCGAGAAATTTGTTGACACCCCCGTGAAACGCTATTCCAGTGGTATGTACGTACGATTAGCCTTTGCAGTGGCGGCCCACTTGGAGCCGGAGATCCTGCTAGTGGACGAAGTGCTCGCCGTGGGGGATATCGCGTTTCAGAAGAAGTGTTTGGGCAAGATGGGGCAGGTGGCAAAGGAAGGGCGAACAGTTTTGTTTGTGAGTCACAATATGCACGCAGTACGCAATCTCTGTGCAAGAGCCGTTCTTTTGGAGGAAGGTGCAAAGGCCGCAGACGGAGAGGTGGATGACGTCGTGGCTGTGTATCTCTCAGGCACACAAGAACAGCTAGAAGCGACAGTTCATCTGCCTCCCAGTAAATCCGAAGCACCTATCGTTGGCAGGCGTTTGCGATTTCTCGGTGCAAATGGTAGCCCAAAGAGCGTGTTCCGAATCAGAGAGAAGTGGCAAATTGTTTTGGAGTTTGAACTGACAGAATACCTCTCTCATGTGATAGGTGCTGTGGGAATCCGAACCGTCACTGGCACACCGATCTTAACGTACTGGTCCACCCCAAAGGACCTTTCCCCGGGAAGCTATTTCGTAGAATTCAGCATGGAAGTACCCCTAAAAGCCTCCCGGCTGAGTTTTGTCGTCGGGCTGTCCAGTAATAATAATACCTTCTATTACGTAGAAGATGTGGGCAACGTCACCATTGTGGAGGTGGCGGAAGGGAAACAGCCGTTTAGAGCATCAGGTGCTGGGATTCTGGTCACCGAGTGTGTCAGTGAAATCAAACGATTAGACTCACCGTGAACTCCGGGCCCCGGTGCACTCATCATGAATGTGACCCATGAGTCGACCGAGGTGCGGCGACAGGGTTTTGGATGTGTTTGGTTCGCGGGGGAGTGAGCATGGATGTAGGTACCTCCAATGAGTCTTCGAGGATAGCTTGGGTCAAACGTATTCTGTCCGAGATTCCTCCCGGTTTAAGGATTCTGGATGCGGGTGCCGGCGAACTGAAATACAAACCTTGGTGTGCTCATCTAGAGTATGTGAGTCAGGATAGCTGCCACTACAGCGGAGAGGGAGATGGGAGAGGTTTGCAACCCCGGACGTGGGATACGAGTCGGGTGGACATCGTCAGCGACATCACTTCAATTCCCGAGCCTGATGGATCCTTCGATGCGGTCATGTGTATCGAGGTTTTGGAGCATTTGCCCAATGCGTCTTTGGTCCTTGAGGAATTCAATCGTCTGTTGCGCCAAAGAGGACATTTGATCGTCACTGCCCCATTCTGCAGCCTGACCCATTTCGCTCCATATCACTTCTATTCGGGTTTCAATACCTATTTTTATGAGAAACATCTTCCCGAGTACGGTTTCCGGATTGTCGAGATCGAGAGAAATGGAAACTTCTTTGAATATCTTGCCCAAGAAATAAGACGTCTCCCGGCCATCATGGAGAAGTATGCCGAATGCCGGCCTCGTATTTGGGAAACAGTGGCCATGCGCACTATTTTGCTTATGCTGCAGCGATTAACGACAATAGACAAGCGCTCAGGGGAGATTTTGTGCTTTGGCTACCATGTGTACGCGAGGAAAGAGTGAAAGACAGGGATGAAGTCAGACTTTGGACCGCAACGGTGGCTACTGAATGGTTATCGTGAAACTCATTGGCGGATTGGGAAACCAAATGTTCCAGTATGCGGCTGGACAGAGCCTTGCCCAAAAACACAATACGACCTTGAAGTTGGACGACAGCGGTTTTCACCAGTATCCGAACCGGAGCTACAGTTTGAATCATTTGGGTATTCGAGAAGAATTTGCCACACCGAACGAACTCTTCTGCTATACCGGCAAACCTCAAACAAAGACCCAAGAGTTTTTGTGTCACTTTGCAGAACTGTGGAAGCGGTTCTGCCGTGAAATTCCGTGTCTAAAACTGCCCTCTTTCTTCACCTTACCCCCTTTATCCCCAAAGGTCTATTCAGAGCCACACTTTCATTTTGATACTAACTTTTTCCAGCTTCCTGCGGATGTGTACTTGGACGGATACTGGCAGTCGGAGAAATATTTCAAGGATATTGAGAAGACAATTCGACAGGAATTTGCTGTCAAGATTCCGATTACCGGACAAAATTTGGAAATTACCTCGGCAATCAACAGAACAGAATCGGTGAGTTTACACATCCGCAGAGGGGACTACGTCAACAACGAGAAGACAAACGCTGTGCATGGAACTTGCGGATTAGAGTACTATCTTGCCTGCATCAAGCAAGCGTCACAGACAGTGAGCAATGCCCATTTTTTTGCGTTTTCAGATGATCCGCGGTGGATGATGGAAAATTTGAGAATTGATCATCCCCTTACCTACGTTGTTCATAATAACATTTCAGAGGCTCATGAGGACCTACGCCTCATGAGTCTATGTCGGCACAACATTGTCGCTAACAGTTCTTTCAGTTGGTGGGCAGCTTGGCTAAACAAGAACCCAGATAAAATAGTATTTGCCCCACAAGAATGGTTCAAGAAGGAAGGAGTCAATACTAAGGACCTAATCCCACCCGATTGGAAGAAGATATGAAGTCTAGGACAAGATTCATTAAGAAAATGAAGGATAATTTCGGGAAGATCAGCGATGCGCTAAAATACGAACGAATTATTGATCTAGAACGATCCCAATGGTGGAATTATCAAGATCTGTTGGCGTTTCAGAATCAGCGACTACGCAAGATTGTTGAATATGCCCATAAGAAGGTTCCTGGCTATCGAGCCAAATTCTTGAAAGCAAACGTGACACCTGCTGATATTCAGAGTGTTGACGATTTATATAAATTACCGGTGACGACACGTGAGGAGATTCAAGATAACGATCTTTTTATCAACAACGAACTTATCACCGGCACGCTGTATACAGGGGGATCAACAGGAACCACACTCAAATATCATGAGTCCAAGGAAAGCGGGATAGTGCGATGGCACATGCATCTAAGAGGCTGGAGATGGGGCGGTTACGAATACGGCCAGCAAAGACTTGCTGTGATTTCTTCGGCACAGGGGATCGTGCACGGTGTAAACACTGTGAACTTGGTCGGAGACCTGCGAGAAACAAATATGCGGAAAAATAGTGAGCATTTACAGGAGTTTAAGCCGCATCATCTGAGGGGTTATGTCAGTTCTGTTTATATTCTGGCTAAGTATTGTTTAGATACCGATACTAGGCTTGATTCAGTCGAGTCAGTAAACACAATTTCGGAAAATCTTTATGATTTTCAGCGAACGACCATCGAGAACGCCTTTGATTGTGAGGTTTTTGAGGAATACTGCTGCAACGATGGCGGAGCCTGCGGCTGGGAGTGCGAGGCCCACTCCGGTTTGCATTACTGCATGGAGAGAGCCATTATCGAGGAGGTCGACGGAGAGATGATCGTTACTGACCTGTGGAACAAGGCGACGCCGTTCATTCGGTACAAGAACGGGGACGCAGTGGAATTCCTGGGTTCGCCATGCAGTTGCGGTCGCGAACTGCCTCTCATGTGGGTTAGCGGAAGGCAAAACGATATTCTGATAACTCCGAGTGGACCGATCTCGCCCTCATTTTTGATACATCACGGGTGTGGCCAAGTGGGGCTCGACAGGCCAAAGGGACAGTTTCACTCAGGTATCAGGAGCATCCAATATATCCAAGAACCCGGGTACGGACTACGAGTAAACTTGGTGGAGAACAGCTGGTGCACCCCAAATGAAATTGAGGAGTTCAAGGATACACTGGAGGAAATCGCCCCAGGGATGCAAACAACTGTGCAGGTCGTTGATGAACTCGAGATGACCGAAAAAGGTAAGCGGCACTTTATCGTAAACAAGGACAAGAACTTACTCAGAAAGTGGGGATACAACTGTTGAAGTTTGCTCTGGACGGATTGCAGAGAAGACCTCCGCTCAATTGAAATCTTGAGTACATATCAGCGAAGAAAATACCCGGAACACTCCGGGCTGATGCACTGCCAAGCATGGGACATTTGATGAAGAAGCCAATCGTAAGTGTCATAATGTCCGTCTTCAATGGTCAACAGTACGTGGGCCAGGCGGTCCAGAGCGTCTTGAAGCAAACATTCGCCGACTTTGAGTTCATCATCATTGATGATGGATCCAGCGATCTTACCTGGGAACACCTGGTTGCATACAGAGACCCGCGTATCCGTCTATTTCGCAACCAGGAAAACGTTGGTTTGACAAAATCTCTGAACAAGGGGCTGGCACTGGCAAAAGGTAAATACGTCGCCCGACAGGATGCAGACGACTTGTCTTTTCCACTACGGTTAGAAAAGCAGGTGACGTTTCTAGAAAGGCATCCCGAGGTAGTCTTGATATCAGCCCACTACGAGGTAATCGACCCCGAGGGGAATACGTTGGGCCTGCTTCGTAGGAAAGGCGATCCAGGTTTGGTGGCCTGGTCACTGTTATTCTATAATCATCTGGCCGGTCATAGTCTGGTAATGTATAGGCGCCATGCGGTTGTCGGTATAGGCGGTTATTCAGAAGCTCGGCCTTATAGCCAGGATTATGATCTGTGGTTACGCTTGAGCAAAGTTGGGGATATTGTCATTTTACCCGAGGTCTTGTTGAGGTGGCGTAAGCATGACGCACAAATCAGCGACCAGGCCCGCAGTGAACAAGAAGCGCACGCGTTGGAACTGGCGCGAAATGGAATCTCGGAGTTATTAGGGGAGGAACTAAGCCTGGACGAAACTAAAGACCTTAAAGGATTCTGGCTGTGCCGTTTCCCGAAAGCTAGACGGGCCGCATTCCTGCACGCGAAACTGGGTAAGCTTTGTCAAGCATTTCGTACACAACGTTTGTGCCAAGGCGTGGCTGACCATCAGATTTCCTATAATATCCGCAGGGAGATAGGAGAGCGACTAATCCACTGGGCACAGTGTCTGACCACGAACTGCAATAGGGTTACAGTCATGAAGCTTTTGATTTATTCTCTCGCCTGGTACCCAAAGGGAACACTGGTCTATGGATTGGCCGGGATTCGAACGGTGGGAGCAAGGGTTTTGAGGAGGTGAGCGGAGGGAAATATTCTAACCTACTCAACTCCAATTAATTCACGGATGGCTTTGCTTGAGGAACCCAGGTTGAGACCCGAGCACTTCGTTCAGCGATTTAGTGCGGTTGTTTAGGAGAGTTTGTGCAAATGGCCAAGAAAGTGCTCTTTGTTTTCCATAACGCTACACGTACCGGCGCCCCCATCCTCTTATTCAGTTTTCTGAAGTGGTTCAGAGCCAACGCGGGCATTCCTTTCCTGATTCTCGTGGTTGAAGGGGGAGCTCTTCAACCTGATCTCGCTGAACTCGCATCGGTCTGGGTTTGGAAACGGCAATTATATGGGAAAAGAGGATTGGTAGGGAGTGCCGTCCACCGCTTCGGTTTGGCGGGACTCTCCGAACGAATGCGCCACTCCGTGGTAGCGAAACGCTTGGCAGATGAGAATATTGGCCTCATATATTCCAACACGGCTGCAAATGGCGAAGTGTTGGACGCCCTCGCGGGTTTGCGTTGTCCAGTGATCTGTCACGTTCACGAACTCGAATTTTCCATAAGACATTACCGCAGTGGTTTGGAAAACTTTCGTAAGGTCGTACAACATACGCATCACTATATCGCCGCATCCCAAGCCGTAAAAGACAACCTTGTGCGGAACCATGGAATATCGGAGAAGGCCGTTGATGTCATTCACGGATTCCTCCCCCATCAATCTCACCTTGCGGCCAACGAGAAAAGCGCTGAACGTCGACTGCGTGAGCAACTAAATATTCCAGAAAAGGCTTTTATTGTTGGTGCATCAGGTTCGACTCTTTGGCAAAAAGGACCGGACTTATTCGTCCAATTAGCGCATCGACTTTCCCAGCGACCAGGGAAATACCCTGTCCATTTCCTATGGGTTGGAGGGAAAACCCAAGGACGTGAAGTGGGTTCGCTACTGCACGACGTTAAGAACCTGGGTTTAGGGGAGCGTATTCATTTCATTGGCGCCAAGTCGAATCCCCTGGATTACTTTGGACTTTTTGATGTTTTCGCCCTGGTTTCTAGAGAAGATTCGTTCCCTCTCGTTATGCTCGAATGCGCCTCCCTTGGTAAGCCGATCGTGTGCTTTGCTGGTTCAGGCGGGGCGACAGAATTTGTTGACGACGGCTGTGGGTCTGTCGTCCCTTATCTCGATATTGAGGCGATGGCCGAAAGAATTTGGCGGTTATTGGAATCCACTTCCTTACGCAAAACTCTTGGGGAGGAAGCGGCGCAAAAGGTACACGAACGACATGACATCCTAGTGACCGCACCTAAAATTGTGAAGATTATGGAGCGATTCCTTTAAGTGCCGCCGATTGGGAGGAAAGCCTTAATCATTCTGGGTCTTAATTGAGCTTACTCTTGTTGATTCGTGAGGTGATCCCGCGAAGTGTATGGCAGTCGGCTGATGTTGAGTGTTTTCCTCGAAGAATTGTCGTCAGATTAGTTCTGGCCTTGTTGGCAGGAGAGGCAGCAGGGATAAACTGGTGTATACGATACATGCAGTCGTCCTCAATTGGAATAATGCTGACGACACCCTCAAATGCGTACGTTCTCTGCGCAGGGCGAGGCATGTGCCGGATGAAATCATCGTTGTTGATAATGGTTCCACGGACTCTTCTGAATCCGTGTTAAGAACGGAACTCGGACGTGAGTGCCATATCATTCAGACTGGTGAGAATCTTGGCTATGCGGGAGGCATGCGCGTCGGTGCCGAATATTGCCTGCAACATCACTCGGATTTGATCTGGTTCATGAATAATGACACGGAGGCTCTAGGCGAGACCTTGGACGCTTTACTAGCGTCTGTGGAACGGAATGGTCTTCAATGCATGTATAGCCCAAAGATTCTTCACTCAGGTGATCAAGAGAGTGTCTACTTTTCTGGTCGTTATTTGGATGTGGCGACTGGTGAGCTAACTCTGGATCCGCCGCCACATTCAATGGAATACGGAGCGATCGAGTCGGACCTAGTATCCGACGTAATCCAAGGGGCCAGCTTCATAGTTCCTGTACAGATTATTCGCGAACTAGGATTCATGGATGAAAACTATTTTCTCTACTTTGAAGAATACGACTACTCGTTGCGACTTGCTCGACATGGGATCAAGTGCATATGTGCCTTGTCTGCGGTGGTGCTGCACAGGCGCGAAGGGGCGCAAGGCTCAGATCAGTTGTTACTAGACAGGATACGAACATACTATCGGATACGCAACCGAATCCTGTTTTGGCGACGATGTTGCACGCCGGATCAAGCCAAACGTTTTATTCGTCGCCATACTTTAGAGCAGTTCCGGTTATTGACCCGGGCCAGAACCGTAAACGACTCAACGGCGGGGATGCGCTTACTAGCATTATGGCATGGTCTGATTGGAAGGTCCGGTCGCGTCTACAACCCACAGTGACAGAGAACTCGTATCAGATCAACATAAGGACATTGTGTTCTGGACTTTGGTTTAATGAGGTAGGTCGATGCCTCGATTTGCGCGACTTTTGAATGTATTGCGAGATGATGGCTTCTTGGCGCTTGCCAGACAACTATTAGGCCGTCTAGGGGGCGGATCCAATCCAGGTAACAAAGTCGGCTCCACGAACCTCGCTAAGCTGGAACGCTGGCGTGCGCTCAAGGATCTCTACAAGGGGGAGCGAGCGTTTCTCGTTGGCAATGGTCCAAGTCTGAACATCACTCCCTTGCACCTTCTACAGGACGAGTTCACGCTCTGCTTCAATAGGTTCAATCTCATGTTTGAGCGTCTGAATTGGATGCCCGACATGTACATGTGTGTGGATGAACGAGTGGCAGAAGATATGGCGCCCGAGATCAATGCGTTTGTCAACAGGTTCCGATATGCGGTTTTTCCTGACGTACATCCTGGAGGCGTTGATTTTAGGGAATTCATTGGCGATGGTGAAAATGTGTTTTGGCTCTCTCTTGATTGGGGGGGCTTTTATCAAGACTTACCACGTTGTGGTCTGGGGGGTACGGTCGCGAACGTTGGACTGCAAGTTCTTAGTTTCATGGGGTTTTCGCCTATCTATTTAGTTGGGGTTGACATGGACTACAAAGACCACGAAACAGCCTTGAAGGAAGATCAGCGGAATTGGACCTCCGTGCGCGACGACGATCCAAACCATTTTGACCCCCGCTATTTCGGGACAGGCCGGAAATATCACTATCCCAGAGTAGTGGAGAATATGTTGCCTTCATTGGAGAGGGCCAAGGATATTACAGACAGCTTGGGCATTCAGGTTCTGAATGCCGGCGTTGGCGGTCTGTTGGAGACTTTTCCGCGGGTCGAGTTTAGTAGCTTATTTAGCCTCAGTTATGAGGAGGAATTACGCCTCTTGCTAGACGCTGTTGACCCAAATGCGCATGGCTCGAGTTTGGAAGAAGCGTTTCCCAACGCGAGGAGAATTGAAACGTCAAGTGTTTGGCCCTTGGAGGCTCCGGTGGTTATTGCAGGCTCGCAGCTTGCCGAGCAGTTAATACCTAAAGTTATTTTTACCCATATTCCGTACGGTCCGATCAATGATCGGCATCTATTTATCAAGCGTGACGGCCCCAATGCAGCCAGATGAACCCTGAGCGGTGCCATGTTTATTCTTGATGAGGTGGTACGATCGATTTGCTCATGAACGGAATTGCGCAACTCAACTGGTCGCTCCGGGTGGCATGGAACGCTAGACGCACCCTTGGTCCGAAAGTAAACTGCTACTATCTTGGCCACCACAAATGCGCAACCAACTGGATACGTAGGTTCTTGTGGCATGTCTGCGAACTCACCAGATTCAATTACGAGGTTCATGGAGGCGATCAGTCTAGTAACATCTCCTTGCCCGACAGGCGATATACCTTTTATCTTTATGTGAACAGTAATCCGCAGCACCTGGATTCCGTTCCAGAGGAATGTCCTGGATTCCATCTTTTCCGCGATCCTCGGGACGTACTGATTTCCGATTATTACAGCCGGAGATATTCCCACCGCGTGGAGCATGGATGGGCCCAGGACCTGCGGGAGTGTCTAAATACAAGTAGCCTCGAGGATGGTCTACTTCATATGCTGGATCATACTGCATACTACAAACAAATAGAGGGGTGGAGATTCGGGGGCCGTCCGAATATTCTGGAGGTCAAGTACGAGGATTTGTTAAATGACGAAAGGAGAGTCTTCGGAAAGATTCTACAGCACCTCCAGATCGGCCTTCCGGAGAACCACTTGCGAAAAATCATTGCTAGATGCTCGTTCAAGGTCTTGAGCGGTGGCCGCGAACGGGGACAGGAAGATCCCACTCACCATTTCCGAAAAGGGGTCGCTGGCAATTGGAAGGAGTATTTTTCTCGGTTTGACTCGGTACAGCGCGCCTTTTATTCGCGCTACGGGCACTTACTCCCGGCATTGGGCTACGAGTGACACGGCAAAGAATGACATACCTTCCCGGCCCTCCCTCTCCTCATACAGGTGAGTCAGAATCTCACGAGCCGAATTTATACCCCTTCGAACGACTGTTCCTTGACAAATGTCTACTCGGCTGCCAACGCTTTTTCAGCAAAATATACCCACTGTCCACTGGGGTTGCGACCGGTGTGGCAGCGAGCAAAAGAGGTTTTAGAACAGGGAGGGAGATTAACCTGAAGCTATTTAGACTATTGTTGGCTTCGGACCCACATATGCCCACGGAGGCTACACGTTTTGATTACAGTCAGAAGTGACCACGTTGCAAAGGACGGGAAATAGGCTAACTTGTTCCGGCTGGAATGTGACTTGCATGTTGATAACCACCAAGACGTACGGGGGTACTTACTGGAAACATAGAGTTGACGACGCGTTGGTGGCGTTCGATACGCTCCTCGGACAAGCTATCGTTGCGTGTTTACCAGAGACTGATCTAGTTATAACACTACAAAACGGCGATCAATGTGCGTTGTCACCAATTGAAGCGAGTATTCCGTAACCAAATATAGTAAAGAAACTGTCGGTCTATGAATCATAGAGCCTCAATCATCATCCGCTGCTGTAATGAAGAACAACACATTGGCCAGTTGCTCAGAGGCATAATGCAGCAGACCATCCGCGAGGTGGAAGTCATCATAGTGGATTCCGGATCCACTGATGCAACTCTATCCATAGCTTCACGCTACCCGGCGAAACTCATTTCGATCCGACCCGAGGAGTTTTCTTTTGGCCGCTCCCTCAATGCTGGCTGCAGCTCTGCCAGCGGTGAATTCATCGTTGCTGTCAGCGCTCACGTTTATCCTGTTTACGAGGACTGGCTGGACCACCTCCTGGCTCCATTTTCAGATCCACAGATGGCATTGGTGTATGGAAGACAACGTGGAAATGAGAAGACGAAGTATTCAGAGCACCAAGTTTTTGCCAAATGGTTTCCCACTGAATCCAACATGTCTCAACCCCACCCTTTTTGCAACAACGCCAATGCGGCCATTCGCAGGTCATTATGGGACCAGTTGCCTTATAACGAATCTCTCACCGGACTGGAAGATATTGAATGGGCCAAACGAGCGTTGCAACTGGGTTACAAAGTCGCATACGCAGCCAACGCCGAAATCATTCATGTGCACGATGAGAACGCGCGGCAGATTTACAACCGCTATAGACGAGAAGCCATAGCTCTAAAGAGTATTCTTCCGGAAGAGCGATTCAGCCTATGGGACTTGGTGTATCTCTTCTTGTCGAATGTGATCAGTGACTACTACTATGTGCGCCGAGACGGGTTACTGAGGGCTAATCTCTCGGGCATTCCCATTTTCCGCTGGATGCAGTTTTGGGGAACCTATCGCGGATTCCGTTGGCGAGGCCCAATTACGACTCAACTTAGAGAGAAGTTTTACTATCCCAACGGATTGGCACGCTCTCGAGCCAAATGGCAAGGACCTGTTGGGGGGCGAGAAATGATCGATTATGATGTCACCAAATAATGTATATGCATCCAAATTTATTGATATATCATTAACTCTGAGTCCCGATATTCCAATTTGGCCCGGAAGCGTGGGCTTTCGGCTGACTCCCACCAAACGTCTCGAGGCGGGAGATACTGAGAATGTCTCCAGACTCGATTGTGATGTGCACATAGGTACGCACGTTGATGCACCACGGCACTTTCTAACAAACGGAGCTACTGTCGAACAACTGCCTCTTGATGTTCTCATTGGCCAGGCCTTCGTGGGGTGCGTACCCGAGGACGATTTAGTCACACGAGGCAAGCTGGCTGGACTAGACATACCGAATAACGCCAATCGGCTTTTACTGAGGACGCGAAACTCGCACTTCTGGGAAAGAGGAGTCAGTAGATTCCGAAAAGACTACGTCGCCCTTACCGCAGAGGCTGCTCATTGGGTGGTTGAGCGGGGAATTCGTTTGATCGGCGTGGATTACCTCTCGGTGCAGTGTTGGCAGGACCCGCCACGTACCCATGAGGTTTTGCTGGAGGCGGGAGTGGTGATTCTTGAAGGCCTAAACCTCGCCGGGGTGGAGGAGGGTACGTACGATCTCATCTGCTTGCCTCTGAAGATCGCTGGTGCTGAAGGTTCTCCTGCTAGGGCTGTTTTAAGACGACTGACTCCTCTTGCCTCAAGAGAGGTAGGGGGAACTTAAGATGACGAATCGCAACAGAATTACGGGACGAGAAACAAGCAGCCAGAGACATTTATCGATATGATCTGTAACATCAAGTATCCAAAGCATTTTTGTGGATATGCTAAAACCTTTAAAACTGGATCTAATTGGCTAGGAGTCTGTCGGAGTACCTCCTTATTGGACAATTGGTGGTCACTGTGGTCCTAATTCGAGTTAAAATGCCGGCCAAAGTGGTCAATGTTTGCTAGGGTACCACCAAGAATGAACCTTGCACCCCTGTCTTTCTGTTGAGAGCTAGGTACTCCGACAGACTCCTAGCCAATACAATTGACTTATCTAGATTCTCATTTTGGTGAGGTTGATAGCGTATGAGATTCCCCAAAGTGGTTGGACTACTGCCGATGCGGCATCACAGTGAACGGGTTGCAGGAAAGAACTATCGCACTTTTGCCAGTCATCCACTTTATCACTACGTGCTCAGAACTTTGCTGGCCTGTCCTCTCATTGCCGAGGTAGTAATTGATACCGACAGCCCGAGAATCACCGAGGATGTGCTGAAACAGTTTCCCAAGGTGAGGCTGATTGAGCGCCCGGAGCACTTGAGGGGGGGCAAAGTGTCTATGAATCAAGTGCTCCTCTATGACGTATCACAGGTGGAGGCCGATTACTATCTCCAGACCCATAGTACCAACCCTCTGCTGCGAGCAGAAACAATTTCCCGGGCTCTTCGACTTTTTGTCCAGAACTATCCCCAAAACGACTCACTATTTTCAGTTACACCGCTACAGGTTCGCTTATGGGACTCCCGAGCGAGGCCGATTAACCACAATCCGGAGAATCTCGTTCGCACCCAAGACCTGCCGCCGGTTTTAGTAGAAAACTCGTGTCTTTACATTTTTTCTCAGAATACCTTGGAGAAGCTAAATAATCGTATCGGCGAACGGCCCTTATTGTTCGAGATGGATCGGATTGAGGCTTGGGATATTGATGAGGAACTTGATTTCGAAGTTGCCGAGATTCTGTATCACAGGAGCCAGATGGAGGACCATGGGTAATGGGATGGAAAGTCCTTGTAACTGCACCGTACATGCAATCTGTGATTGATCGCTTTCGGCCAGTTTTTGCCAAGCACCATATCGAGATCATTGTACCTCCTGTGGAGGAGCGACTGAACGAAAAGGATCTTCTTCAGTGGATTGGCGATGTGGATGGTGTCATCTGCGGGGATGATCAATTTACGGAGAACGTATTAAAAGCAGGCTGCAAGCTCAAGGTGATTTCCAAGTGGGGAACGGGTACCGATTCTATCGACCAGGCCACCTGCGAGAAGTTAGGTATTGCAGTTCGGAACACGCCCAACGCCTTCAGTGAACCGGTAGCTGATACCGTACTAGGTTATATCCTGTGTTTTACGCGGAATCTACCATGGATGCATCAGGCAATGTGCAAGGGGATATGGAGAAAGATACCCGGAAGATCATTGAGAGAGTGCGTTCTGGGGGTAATAGGAGTGGGAGATGTGGGCAAGGCGGTGGTTCGTCGAGCCACGGCCCATTCTATGAGGGTGTTCGGCAATGATCTGGTGGAAATGCCGGAAGTCTTCCTCGCTGAAACAGGTATCGAAATGGTATCGAAGGAAGAACTTCTCAGACAGTCAGACTTCGTCAGCCTAAACTGTGACCTCAATCCCACGAGTTACCACCTCATGAGCGATACGAGATTTGCGCAAATGAAGTCCACAGCAGTCGTGATCAACACTGCTCGCGGGCCCGTCTTAGACGAAGCTGCGCTGATCAGGGCGTTGCGTAATGGGATTATTGCTGGGGCAGCGCTAGATGTCTTCGAAGAAGAACCATTGCCTGAAGGGAGTCCTCTTCGCACTATGGACGGAGTGCTGTTGGCCCCGCATAATGCCAATAGCAGTCCGGAAGCGTGGGAGCGAGTTCATCAGAATACGATTCGGAATTTGGTTGAAATATTGGAGAAGAGTTCAAGATGAAGCGAGTGGCTTTAATCACGGGTGTGATGGGTGGTATCGGCAAAGCTACTGCTCGGGCATTCGCGGCATCTGGCTGGCGTGTCATTGGGGTGGATCGACTCCGGATCGATGCGGCGTCAAGTATTCACCATGCAATCAAAGCTGACATGGCTGACGTCGAAGAGTCACAGAGAATATTTAACGAGGTGGGGAACGATGAGAGGCGTATCGATGCTTTGATCAACAATGCCGCCATTCAGACTTGTAAGCCATTGGTTGAGACGTCCCCTGGAGAATGGGATGCGGTGATGGCTACCAATGTCCGCTCGGTCTATCTGGCAGTGCGGCACGCTTATCCATTAATGCAAGGGCGCAACAGTGCTATTGTAAATGTAAGTTCGGTACACGCCGTTGCGACTTCGGCAAGTATAGCGGCCTATGCTGCAAGCAAGGGGGCATTGCTTGCATTAACTCGTGCTTTGGCCATCGAACTGGCACCGGACCTTATCCGCGTAAATGCCATTCTTCCTGGTGCGGTGGACACTCCCATGCTCCACGCGGGTCTGACTCGAGGACACCTTCGAGGGTCCAGTATCAAAGGATTAATGGAGGATCTGGGCCGACGCACAGTGATTGGCCGAGTGGGGCACCCTGACGAAATCGCCGAGGCCATACTTTTTCTGGCAGATAACCGTCGATCATCTTATATAACTGGGCAAGCATTGGTAGTGGACGGTGGCGCTACAGCGAAATTGAGCACGGAATGAATATGGGCTTCCTAGACGCACTCAAACGTCTGACTTATTCCGCTTTAGGAGAGAGGTGGTACCAGCGGTTAGCTGCCGGTTACTACCAATTGCGGGACGAAGTAGACCCACGATACCGAGCTAGTTTGCGTCGGATGATAGCGTTAAAGAACAAGCATCACCGAGAACGCTGTTTCATTATTGGGAACGGGCCAAGCCTCGCTAAGATGGATCTGTCTTGGTTGAAAGAGGAGGTAACCTTTGGTCTCAATCGGATCTATCTGTTGTTTGACAGGATGCGGTTTCCAACTACCTACTATGTGGCTGTTAATAGACTGGTGATCGAACAATGTGCCCAAGAGATCGCACGCTTGCCTTGCACCAAGTTCATCAAGTGGCAAGCTAAAGACTTGATAGATTTTACCGAGGATACCATCTTCATACATTCTCGGGATTCCCGTGGATTCTACACGGATATTACCGACGGGGTATGGGAAGGTGCGACCGTAACCTACGTTGCCATTCAGATTGCCTACTACTTGGGTTTTGAAGAGGTTATCCTCATAGGAGTGGATCATT
>CP070692.1:899438-925706 GCA_020353215.1 Deltaproteobacteria bacterium | reverse complement strand
GAATGAGGAAGATCGGAGACTACATTCATGGGTAGAACCTAAATGATGGGGCGAGTTTCCAATCAAAACGGTTCCAACCGTTCCGGAAGAGTTGTTTCGATTTACTGCTGTTTCTTGATCGATCCATTTCTACTTACAAATCACCCTCAACTTGCGAATCAACATGCATCTAACTTTTGTTCTTGGCGAAAGTATTGATCCCCCTTTTCGTTCGTGAAATGGCGTCCTTCTTGCTAGAGTTGAATATCTGTTGGTCTTCGATTTTGCTCTTTACTCATTGCTGTCATTCAGGTTTTCGTTTTGTTTATGAGAGATTGTGCATGGAAGTTGATTCTCAAGCTGACGCTTACATGTAATGGCTCGTGAATGATGCGGGCGGTCCACGTCTCCTGATTCGCACCTATGAGGAGTCTGGCTAACAGGACCGGAGTACTATGGCAGAAATCAACCCCCTGGCCTTTTCCATCAGCAGGCTGGGGATAAGGGCCTTAGAGAGCCTTTTTAAGACTTCCGTAAAGGTTCACGATGCAGAGAATATTCCGGAAGGGGTCATTATCTTTGCGGTGAACCATTTCACCCGTCTGGAAACCCTGATCCTCCCCTACGAGTTCTATAATCTGACCGGTAAGCCGGTGATGTCCCTTGCCTATCATGGTCTGTTTACTGGCGCTCTAGGCAGTTATCTTGAAAGCGTGGGCGCGGTGTCCACCAAGGATCCTAACCGCGACAAAATCATCATCGGTTCATTGCTCACCGGCGAGCACCCATGGTTGATCTTCCCGGAAGGCGCCATGATCAAAGACAAGAAAATCATCGAAAGGGGGAAGTTCCTCATCTATAGTGCCACAGGTGCACGGCGCCCGCCTCACACCGGCGCCGCTGCCCTGGCTTTGCGCACAGAGTTTTATCGCCAACGGCTGTATCACCTGCAACATGCGGATCAGGGGTTGCTCGAGCAACAATTGGAAGTTTTTGGCCTTGCCTCACTGGATGAGGTTACTGAGCGCGAGACTTACTTGGTGCCGGTCAATCTAAGTTACTATCCGATCCGATCCCGGCAGAATGCTATTGAGAAACTTGCTTCCTACCTCGTAAAAGATATCCCTGAGCGGCTGCGGGAAGAATTGCAGACCGAGGGGACCATGCTCATGTCCGGAGTGGACATGGATATTAGCTTTTGCAAACCTCTGGCCATCAAGCCGTGGCTCAACCAGCGCAGAATCCAGAACGACATCACCACCCCGCGACCCATGCTTCCGGATGACGTGCTGCCCTCAAGGTCCCTCATGAGGCGGATTGCCAGCAGACTGACCATGGAGCTCATGGCTTGCATCTACAGGAGTACCACGGTCAATCACGACCACCTGGCTGCCTATCTCCTGAGGTACTATCCCGGTCGCCGTCAGAGCGTGTTTGATCTCGCAGAGCGACTTTATCTTGCCTCAGAAAAGGTTACCCGGCTCGAGTCCATCCGCTTTCACTCTGCTCTGCATCAAGACCAATGTGTCCAGCTCTGCCGCGAATACCAGGGAAAAGTGACCAATTTTCTGGCCGTCGCAGAGCAAAGCGGCGCGGTGAAGGTAACCAATGATACTATCGAAAAGAGAAAACCGGAGAGATCAAGTCTGTTCGATTTCCATACGATTCGGAGAGACAACCCGTACCAGGTTATTCTCAACGAAGTGGAATTTCTTCGTCCGCTCACCAGACAGTTGCATGCTATTGCAAGACATCCCCGATGGCTGATACGTTGGCGACTGCGACGACGTTTCCGTCGTATCGCACAGGAAGAATTCGCAGCCGACTACATTGCTTACCAACGTGAAGGGGAGTCGAAGCCCAGGCGGGTGGGCACTCCCCGCCTTTACCGACGCATGCGTGCAAAGGCCGGCGTGCTTTTAGTACATGGTTACATGGCCGCACCAGAAGAAGTCAGGCCGCTTGCCGAGCACCTTCACCGCAACGGTTACGCGGTGTTTGCCCCGCGTCTGCGGGGACATGGTACCAGCCCCGAAGATCTTGCAACGAGAAGCTGGGAGGATTGGCTCCAGTCGGTGGAGCGAGGCCATCTGATCCTGGCGAACAGTTGTGATAAAGTAGTTCTGGGGGGATTTAGCGCGGGAGCCGGTTTGGCTCTACTTGCTGCGTCGAGTAGCCTGCCCGAGGTGAGTGGTGTTTTTGCCATAAACTGTGCCATGCGGCTGAGAAGGAGAACGGCGAAATTTGCTCCAGCCGTAATGTTTTGGCACAAATTGGTCGACAAGCTTGTAAAGGATGAGGCTCAAGGGCACTTCGTGCCCAACGAACCGGAGAATCCAGAGATCAATTACCTCCGCAATCCATTGAGCGGTGTCAAGGAACTCTTGGAACTTATGGACACGGTTTCTGGAAGGCTGGAGCTGGTCAAGGTCCCGACATTGGTAATTCAATCTTCTGACGACCCGGTTGTCCATCCCGAAGGCAGCAAAGATCTCTACCGGAAACTGGGCTCTCATGATAAAGAATTGGTCATGATCCACTCTGATCGCCATGGAATCTTCAGGGGTAATGGGTCGGAACGTGTCTTTTCCCGCGTCCTGGAATTTGCCGATCGACTATTGTAAGTCAGTCACGATCGCCAGTCCACTGCAACCTTTCCAGCCCCAACCTTGACGTCCCGGATGCCTTCTCAGTATACTTCTACGGCCCAGAGTGTGATGAGATGTGGGAACAGGGATGAACCGGCTGTTGCCAAGACCAATCAGGATCAAGTTGGGCTCTAACCTCTCACAGCCGATGGGTTCTGAAACCACTAACCATGTTGCGCCAACTATGCGTTCCTGTTGCAGAATGAGTAGCAACAATCTCATGCCAAAGAAAGTGCGTTTTACCGTTTTCAGCATTGGCCTCATCCTTATGCTCGCACACGGTGCAGTAGCTACTAGTGTTTTGGAGGAAGCTGGGACGATCAAGGCGTTGCCTGCGATGAAAACCATTTCCCTGGCCGGATTTACTCGGGCTAGGAGGGAGATGACTCTGGTTAGTGAGGTTTCGGCCAGGTGCCAGGAGGTGCGCGCCGACGTGGGTGAGCCCATCGGCAATGATGGCCTGTTTGCCATCCTGGATCGGACGTTTATATTGCTCGAGCTGGAGAGCAACGAGGCTGAACAGGCAAAGACCAGCAGCAGAATCACTTACTTGGAGCGCGATGCGAACCGCTACCGCGCTTTGATCCAGAACGAAACCGTTCCTCAGTCGACTCTGGACGAAATAGAACAAAGACTGGAGCAGGCACAGCTTCAGCTCAGTTCGCTCGAGACGCAAGAGAAGATACTGCGAGAGAAGTTTGCCAGACACGTGATCAAAGGCCCCCCAGCCTGGCTGGTGATGGAGAGATTCGTGGAGCCGGGCGAATGGGTGAATGTGGGTGAAAAGCTTGCCAAGCTAGGGGATTTCAGGACGCTGCTTGTTCCTCTGGCTGTCGGTCCGAAAGAATACGACTGGCTTCGAAGAAACTCAGAGCGTTTGACTCTCACCTTGCCCGATATGGATGATGTCCGCACATCCGCCCGCCTAGACCGGATCTCTCCGGCCTTCGACCCGGAGACCCGCAAAATCAATGTAGACTTGGAGATAGAGTCGGGGCTGCCGGAGAATAGAGGTGGTATACGCGTGGAATTGCAGTTGGAGATCCCTGATCCCTCGGGAGCGGTCCTGGTGCCGGAAGATGCGCTGGAGAAAAGGTACGAGGAATTCTGGCTCACAAGAAAAGACAACCGGAGAGTAAAAGTGGTCAATCTTGGCGCAGGGCCAGGAAATACGGTGAAGGTTTTGTCGCGGGAGATAAAGCCCGGAGATTGGTTTCGGCTTAAGCAGTAAAATACGTAACTCCACAGGAGACACCATTGATCACCCGTCACAGCGAAGCGATGATCTGGTGATTCAGTGGCACCGAGAGAGGCAAAAATCCAATGATTATATACGAACGTGAAACGTAATGACGTTAGGTCTCCTTGAGGCTCAGGGCGCTCAGACACTGGCTCCTGACTTGGAGGATCAACGGAGGCAGTGGCGCTGATATCAGACAACTCTAAGAAACAAATTTAACGGGGTTCAATGAAAAACCTTCTCCGCTTCAGTCTCGCTCAGACCGTATTCATCAACGTGGTCTTTGTTCTCCTCATGATCGTTGGTGCCTACGCTTTCCTGCGCATGCCTGTGGAGCGGTATCCGAACGTTAAGTTCGGGAAGATCCTCATCGACACTTTTTACCCCGGGGCATCTCCATCAGATGTGGAGGCTCTGGTGACCCGTGAGATCGAAGATGCCTTGGAGGACTTGGAAGATGTGGAATTCATCCGCGCCACATCCTATAGAGAACGGTCGAGCATCGTTGTCAAGTTCATTGATGACAGCGATTACCGGCGCGGCTATAACAACTTGCGTTTCAAAGTCTTAAGCATTCTTGACGAACTACCTCCCGAGGTAGATCCGCCCTCTTTCGATTTCATAGACGTCAACGATTGGCTCCCAGTCGTGAGCATCAACCTGATTGGAGACCGGAGTAACCGAGCCCTCACGCTGATGGCCGAGGAGATGAAGGTACCGCTCGAACGGCTTCCGGGAGTGAAGGAGGTGAGACTTCAGGGAGAATACGTCCGAGAGTTCCACCTATACCTGGACCCGGGGAGGCTGTCACGCTATGGGATAACCTTTGACCAGGTTGCTCAGGCCCTGCTGGGCGCCAATATCTCAATACCGGCAGGTGACCACACGACCCTGAGTGGGGAATTCGTAATTCAGGTGGATGAAAAGCTTCGAACGCGCGAACTGGTCATGAATACCATCGTCCGGAAGGATGGAGAAGGATCCTACATCAGAATAGGCGATCTGGCCACTGAAGCTCTGCTATCGTACCGGGAGCCTTTTGTCATAACCTCCGTGAATGGGCAGAATTGCGTCACCCTTCAGGTTATTAAGACCGGAGAAGGCAACTCCCTGGATATCATTGAGCAAGTAAAATCTGTTGCGGCTCAATTCGAACCAAACTTGAGAGGAGAAGGCGTCAGCATCGTATTCACTCAGGACTCGACCATCAGAATCAGTGACTCCATGCGGACTCTGGGTCTGAACCTTCTTCTGGGTATTGTTCTCGTCAGCCTACTCCTCTGGCTCTTCCTGGGCTTCAGAAATGCAGCTCTGACCACAATTGGCATTCCTTTCGCCTTCCTGGTCACCATGGTCATCATGTACGTGACCGGTAATTCTCTGAATGAAATCAGCTTATTCTCCTTCGTACTTGTTTCTGGCATCATCGTTGACGATGCCATCGTTGTATGTGAAAACATTTACAGACATCTGCAGCAAGGAAAAAAACTCGAGCATGCTATCGTTGATGGGACTGCTGAAATTTTTTTGCCGGTGGTCTCTGCCACCTTGACCACTGTGGCAGCCTTTTTGCCCATGTTGATTATGACCGGGTCCACAGGAGAGTTCTTCGCCGTCATTCCCAAGGCCATTTCTTTTGCTCTCCTCGCCTCCGTCATCGAATGTCTGCTCATCCTCCCGAGTCATTATCTCGAGTTTGGTCCCCGACCTGGCGAGATGGACAAGCAATGGGTCGACTCTGCCAAGAAAGAAAACCCGGTCATGGCCTGGACTCGTATTTTCTGCGACAAACTTCTAAAGCTGGCTCTGCGCTACCGGGTAACTAGTCTGTTCTTGGTTTTTGTTGCTTTTATTGCGGCCCTGTTCATCGTCGTCGTCTCATTAACCGGGAAAATCCCCCTTCTCAAGATCAAGTTCTTCCCCGAAGACTACTCCCTCTACTACGTCGAAATTCGTGGCCCCGTCGGCACTCCCATTGAGGAAACCTCCAGGTATCTGAAAAGCATTTCCAAGTTCATCGTCAACGACGGCAAGGGCATGGCACGCTCAGCAGCCGCGTTCGCTGGTTTCTACATCAACGAGGATTATCAGCCTGTGTTCGGCGACAATCTCGGCAACGTCATTGTCACCTTACCGCCTCGACGTGAACGTCGGTTTTCAGACTATCCCGAAAACGATCCCCAGGCCCACCTTGACCGGATGCGAAAGCGTCTCGCTCCTCTAGCCAGGTCGGGTTATCGAATAAATATCCGCCCGGAATTGGAGGGTCCTCCCACAGGAAAAGATGTGAACATTCGCGTCTTGGGTTCTGATATCAGATCTGTACAAGGATTGGCGCAGGAGGTCTTGACCTTTCTGCGCGAGGACGAACTTCTTTCCGCTCAGTTAGAGGATTTACAGGACAACCAGGGACAGCCAAGCCGGATCTTCCGTTTTCACGTTAGACATGACCGCGCTTATGAGCATGGAGTAACCCCGGCGAAAGTGGCGGCTCTTGCGGCAGCGGTTCTAGATGGAAGAGTAGTGGGCAAGTTTCGTGTGGTGGACGAGGACGTCGACTTGAAGCTCAAGCTTGACCCCGAGAAGTTCAAAGAGTTGGCGGACGCTTTCGATATTCCGCTCATTGAACATCCTGAGGGACCCATCCGACTCGGCGATCTTGTCAGCGCGGAAGCATACTTGGAGCCTGGCTATCTAAATCGCTTTCGCAATCAACGGGCCATTACTCTTACGGCGAACATACAGTCTGGATCCGCTTTGTCTGCGGCGGGTGTGGTGCAGACGGTAAGAACGTATTACAGGACGATCAGCGATGAGCATCCCGGTGCAATCCTCGATTTTGCCGGTGAATTCGAAGAGACCCGGCGATCGTATACCTCACTCGCCTATGCCTTTTGTATCGCCCTTTTGCTCATCTACCTCATTCTTGCAACCCAGTTTCGCTCTTACCTGCAGCCATTGATTATCATTTCTGCCGTGGTATTCGCTCTCATCGGAGTGATCTTCGGAAAACTCATCTCTCAATCCTTATTTACGGTCAATAGTTTTATCGCCGTTGTAGGTGTCACCGGAGTGGTGGTAAACGACTCGCTGGTACTCATCGAGTTCATCAACAAACGTCGCCGGGCCGGGCTGTCCAGAAGAAAGGCCATATTGGAGGGAACGCACATACGCTTGCGCCCGATTCTTCTCACCACCTTGACAACGACGTTAGGGCTGCTTCCCATGTCTCTAGGCATCCCCGAGTATTCAATGGTCTGGGGAACCATGGCCACGACCTTCGTTACAGGTCTCTGCACAGCTACATTTCTCACCGTCGTCATCGTACCGGTGGAGTGGGATATCCTGGAAGGTTTGAAGGAACGTATTGCCAATCGCAAGTCTCTGACGAGAACACAAGAAGAAGCACGGAAACCCGTGGAAGTCATCTCTCAAGCCACCAACGTAGGAGACGTCCAAAAGAAACGAGGGATCTTGAACCTAAGATATGTCGTTGGGAAGTTGTTTCACTGAGGTTTGGAAGCCAAGCCATTGTGATAAGCGGCGACGTTATCTTCAACGCATGATTCTTGAAGAAAGAGAAGCCCTCACACGCAACGGCGGGTTGTAACTCCCGCTTAACAAGCGCGGCTTTATGCCCGCCCATGAGGCATACTAATAGTGCTTTTCGGGGCGATCAACCCGCCCTACAGAGAGTATTCGACTCCGCTGAATCATCAACAGATCTTGCTTGTGTCGACGTATAATGCGATAAGGAAGAAAAGAGAAACTTGAGAGACCACTGGTAGGAAGACTGCGGCAAACTTTTTGTCAAAGGAGGAGAGCATGAAAGTGAGAATCGATTACGATTTGTGCATGGGCGACAGGAATTGTAACAAGCTTTGTCCGGAAGTATTCCAGTATGATGAAGACCAAATGATATCTCGGGTTCTCGTCGACGAGGTACCAGCACACCTGCAAGAGCTTGTTAGGCAAGCGGCGGAAGAGTGTGCGCCCAAGGCTATCATCGTGGAGGAGTAATTCGTCCTCGTTGTGTGCAGGCGGATGAGAAAGGCATCCGCCTCGCACTGATCAAACCAGTCAACAAGGAGAGGAGTGGAAGTTGGGGAAATTCAAGGGGAGTCAAACAGAAAAGAATCTGCTCACCGCGTTTGCGGGCGAGTCGCAGGCGCGAAACCGTTACACCTATTTCGCCTCCCAGGCCAGGAAAGACGGGTTCATTCAGATCGCGGATATCTTTGCGGAGACGGCGAGTCAAGAAAAAGAGCACGCCAAGAGGTTTTTTAAGTTCCTCAATGGGGGTGAGGTGGAGGTAAGATGGAGCTTTCCCGCCGGTGTCATAGAGAATACTTACGACAATCTCATTGCCGCAGCCGCTGGGGAACGATATGAACACACCGAGATGTATCCCGGCTTTGCCAAAGTGGCACACCAGGAGGGCTTTGTCAAAGCGGCGGATGCCTTCGAGGCCATATGCGTTGCCGAAAGACAGCACGAGAAACGATATCTGGAACTGGCGGCCAACCTCAAGAGCGATCGGGTCTTTCGCAGGGAATCAGAAGTTGTATGGCGTTGTCGTAACTGTGGCTATCTACGCCAAGACAAGGAAGCACCGGAAGAATGCCCTGCGTGCGTGCACCCACAGGCTTATTTTGAACTCCTCGGTGAGAACTGGTAGGGAATCGACGCCGAAAAAGAACGCGATAGGGTGGATTCCGCCAAGGGGGACTGCGCGCAGCCTCGAACAGGGTGACGTACGTGACACATTGTTCGAGGCGGGCACTGTTCGGTCCACCTTCGACATAAGCTCAGGTTGAATGAAGCCCACCGCCGACCGCAGCCGCAGATGACTCTCTATCGTGCCAGTCCCCCTGGGCGGGATTTTGACCGGTGTCGGTTTGCAGCGTTAAGCTTAAGTTGATCTGAAATCCAAAACCCAAATCCGCAATCTTGAGTCGAGGTTGACAGGAGTAGCCGATGGAAAAGCGATCGCTTGGCAGATCGGGTGTGAAAATCACCCCCATAATTATGGGAACTTGGCAAGCAGGCAGAGACATGTGGGTGGGGATTAATGACTCTCAAACCACCAAGGCTATCCGGGCCGCATTCGATGCGGGTATAACCACGATTGACACCGCTGCAATTTACGGCGATGGTCATTCCGAACGGATCGTAGGCGAGGCGCTCGCCAGTGTTCGCGACAAGGTGGTCTACGCTTCTAAGGTTTTTCCCCATCATCTCCAGTATGATAAGGTCTTCGAGGCCTGTCATCGATCCTTGAAGAATCTGAAGACGGACTATATGGATCTCTACCAGATCCACTGGCCGGCAGGAACCTGGGGTAGTAAACATGTCCCCATCGAGGAGACCATGGGAGCGCTGAATGATCTGAAACAACAAGGGAAGATTCGCGCCGTAGGAGTTTCCAATTTTTCAAGAAGTCAACTGGAGGAAGCCTCTCAACACGGCCAAATTGACAGCCTGCAACCGCCCTACTCACTGTTTTGGCGACATGTGGAAAAAGACGCTATGCCTTACTGCGTTCAAAATAGTATAACTATCCTTGCCTATTCTCCGTTGGCTCAGGGACTGCTTACTGGGAAATTCGGCCCTGACCACGAGTTTGCCAAAGGCGATCACCGCTCGAAGAACAAGCTATTTCAACCCGACAACCAGCAGCGAATTCAGAAAGCTCTGGGCAAGCTTCGACCGATTGCAGAACGCAACCAGGCAACCCTTGCACAGCTTGCTTTGGCGTGGCTTATTGCGCAGCCAAAAACGTGTGCAATTGCTGGTGCCCGCAGTCCAGAACAAATTATACAGAATGCCAAAGCCGCTGGAATCAGCCTGTCTGCTGAGGACTTGGCAGAAATTGACACGATCGGCCGTTCGGTCACCGCTCACCTTGACGACAACCCTGTAATGTGGGACTTCTAGGCCGCATGATTCACGAAACGGTGTTACGAGACCGTGTAACCGGGGACCCGCCCAAAGGTGTGATGACTGAGCGGAGCGAGCGCGAAGAAAACGGACGGTGCCAACGGGCAATCCCGCAGAACCGAGCGAATCAAAGGCGTAGCCGACAGTAAGTTTCAAAGGGTGAGCTTGTCCTGCGTTTTCCGGGGGTTATATCCGCCGTTGTATAAATGGCGCATGAATCAATGCATGTTCGTTCCACTCAGTCTCCACCTGTAGGGGTGGGTTTTATGCCCGCCCGCCATGAAAAATGCTCAGTTTTTCGGGGGGGAATAGATCTCGTCCCTGTCCCTATGCAAAATGGGGGAATGACATGTGCGGTGATTGTTGTGTCGGAATCGCAGACGGTTGGTGCACTAGGTGGGCGAAAGCAATCGTTCGTAGCGGTCAGTTCGCGGGATTTTCTTCGGGGGCTCGATGCAGGCTCTGCCTTCTGCGGGATTCATACTCCGAGATATAGATTTGGCTTGTGACACCGGAGCACTTCTTGGGACAGCCTTTCGTCTGTGCGGTACTCATTATCTCAATTAATGACCTGCCGTCGGTCCACCAGGTGAGATTGCAGTTGCGGCAAACCCAGAGTGCACGTTCCATCGTTTCCTACCTTCCTAACCACGGGAGAAGCACTGGATCTCGGCCCCTGCAGGCCGGTCGGACCCTTCCCACACTGTGTTTCGGCTCCGTGCCGCAAGCCGACGAGCAAATTACCACAGGTTGTTCGAAGCAGAAGGCTTGCTACGGGGATCAGCTTATTAAACGAGAAGAAGTATTGCAAGCGTTTTGTTAGTAAGTTTAAAAAATAGGATCAGATTACAAGTAATAATAATGAGGTTTCTACAATGGCGAGAAGGATCTGTTTGATTGTGTTGGTAGTCGTCCTGCTGGGTTGCGGTGCGTATACGAAGCCTGCCAGACATCTTCCCAGGGATACAGGGCAGAAACCCGAAATACTGGGTTTTTATGCTGCCCAGGTGATTCGCCCGGGTGAAACGTGGAAGGTTTACTTGGCACTTCGGGATCTTGACTGTGACATGACCTACATTGTGGCGGACCTATGGCAGGCTGGCGTCGGTTCCCAAGCGATCAGTTTCACTCCTGTGGCGAAGCCGGGCTGTCCGGAGGTTACAGGTTACCTTTTTCTCAATACTCCTCCAGACCAATCTCTTATCCAGGACTACTTCGAGCTAAAGCTCTTTGTGCGAGACCGTCGGGAGAATCGCAGCAGGTCCATCAAATTGCCGCTGAGCTTTGATTGGGTGGCTGCCCACAAAACTCCCAAATATTGGCAAGCCGCCAGCGTGCAGCAATTTGGCTCCATACAAGCCGATCTCATCAGTTCCGAACGGAGCAGCTTGGGAGGAAACTAACCCGGATGTTTCATGAATGGCCTACTGCGACGGTTTACTTGTCATCACGCTTCGCTGTCACTCATAGTCAATGGGGCACTGTGTCGTCTGGTGCCACAATCACGAAATCATGGCTTTGCCATTCCTGGTGATGGGTTTATCGAAGCGACCGAATGACTTGATGACGTCGGTTAGCCCAAATGACCTGATGACAGCCTTGTCAGGTACGTTTCGGGTCCAATCTCTCTGTACCGCGGGATGGTTGGACGGTGGCAAGCCCACCTTCTTCGCGCTCGCTACGCTCCGCTCAGCCCCCACCCCTTTGAGACGGGTCCCCGGTTACATGGTCTCGCCACTCCAATTCACGAAACATCCGGGCTACGTGAATGCCTTGACCATTAGAGGTATAGCAACAAAGGTTCCCAGAGAACTACCAATATTGGTAAAGACAACCACAAGCAAAATCCGTGTAATCTTGTTCCGCCAGAAGCCTTTCAAGGAAGAGATGTCTTCAGGAAGGTTTTCGAAATCTCTGACTTTCGGTCTTCCAAAGAATGCTTCCACTAGACCGGAAACCCAGCCGGCCGCAATCATGGGATTCAGGGATGTCAGGGGGGAAGCTAGAACCGCGGACAAAATCGTCAAGGGATGTCCCAATGCGATAGCCGCTCCAAGGCCTGCGAGGACACCATTCGCGAGAACCCACCATTTGATCATGTGAGTACCGGTGGACGTTCCAGCAGCGAGAAACCCGAAGATCACCAACCCCACTATAAGACCGGGAATAGCCCATTTTAGGAATCTCCAAAACTTGCTTTTGGGAGGTATTTGGTTGAGTTCTTTCATATCCACCGGCTTGTCCCAGTACTTCCGAATCCCTGGAACATGTCCGGCTCCCACCACCGCAACCTTTTTCTTGCCTGGCGCGGTTCGAATTTCATGGGCGAGGTACTGATCCCTTTCGTCGATCAAAATGCGCCTTATTTCCGGCAGGGATTCGCCAACTTCGTCAAGGAGTGTTTCCAGAACATCCTTCTTCTTCATCTCCTCGATATCTTCATCTTTGATGGTATCAATCTTCCCCACTGAGGTAAGGAATTGAGCCAATAGCTTCATCTTTGTCCACAGACTCATGAGGCGCCAAGTTCTCGATAAGGTGACTCGTATGTCCCTGTCGACCAGATGTATACTGGCACCCATATCCTCGGCTGCCTGAATTGCCTGCACAATCTCTTCACCCGGCTGAATGCCCAATTGTTTGCCAATTTTCTTCTGCACATGCGCCAACATGAGGTTGGCTAAAAGAACAAAGGCTTTTCTTTCTCTGATTACCTTGAGAAGGTCTGTATCTTGCCACTGGCTCTTTTGAGTGATGGATTTATACCTGGCTTGACAGAGTTCAATACACACAGTATCTGGCCTTTCCTGCGTGATCACGCGGGAGACCTGTTCGGCACTCTCCTTGGAGACGTGGGCTGTCCCTATGAGAGTGATTTCTCTATCTTCGTGCTGCAAGCTGATCGTATCGCCTAGGTCGGTCATGAATCTACCCTGGAACCTCCGCCTGCATTTCCAAGCCCCTCCTCTTTACCGGTAGTATGTGGTGGAAATACGATGTTATCGTAACCACCATAAGATAATCCCCCTTTGTGAAGGGGGACGCAGGTCTGATATCGTTTTCCGCTTACTGTTCTTTAAGCCAACCATCAAAAGGTCTGCTCAACTGTTGTCTGTCCCAGCGCCATATGAAGTGCGTATCCGGGAAAATCACACAGTCAATAAACTTGCTCCGATAGATATCAACGCCCATCCATGTTCTCAATCAACGGGCTGGAACCAGAAGTATTTCTATACGTCGATTTTGCCTGCGGCCTTTTGCCGTATCGTTCGATGCGATGGGCCGATAGAAACTGTTGGCTACGGCTGAAAGCCTCTCGGGCTCCAACTGTCCTGTTTCGTGCAGAAAACGCACCACCTCTATCGCTCTGGCCGATGACAATTCCCAGTTGGTAGGAAATCGCCCCCTCAAAGAATCTCCGATGGGAAGATCATCTGTGTGTCCCTCCACTGTTATATTCTGGTGTCTGTCCTGTCTTAGAGAGTTTGCCAGTTTCAACAATGCCTTTTGACCCCTTCGGTTAATCTTTACACTGCCTAAATCGAATAAGATCTTATCTACGAAAGTCACTTTCAATTTGCCTTCAATCTCTTCTATCTTGATTTCCTGTGCCTCTATTTGCCTCTTCATATTGGTTTCAATTCTTTCCTTGGTTTTATTGAGTTCCCAGATCACCCTCGACTGTTCTACGATAGTGGACTCGCTTTCTTCTAGATCCAATTTCATATCTTCCATGTCGCGTGCAAGTTGAATATTTTCGTTTATTACTTTCTTATATCTGGCTTGAAAATCGGAAAGCCTATCAAAACACTTGTCTCTGCTTTCTTCGGTGTAATTCATTCTGAGTTCTACATTTTTCAACTTCTCATTTTCTCGTTGAAGTTCTTGTTGTCTTTCGCTAAGTGTTCCTTCGAGTTGTGAGTATTTCGTTTGTGTGACGCAGCCAAAAAGCGAAAGTAATAGACAGCCTACGAAACCCAATAATCGCCTTCTGTTCATATCCCTTTTCCCCCAAAGTCAAGTGGTTTGCTCAATTCATTCTGCTAACGCATACACTATGAGGTCTGAATCTCGTTCGCTTGTCTTCTTGTCTCGCCGGCCACGAGTGGCGCTCGCCGAAACCTGCCAGGCGGCAGATCCAGCCATGACACCAAGATAGTGAAACGGGTTCCGCAAGTCAATGCTCGACACCGCTATCGTTGCCTGGGAGGTCTCGGGTGTATTCGAAAGGTAATATGGGGCCTTTCACCGCGTAGCCAACCGTGCATCAACGGTGCACGTCCAATCTGCAACCTTCCACAATCTGCAATCCGAACTCTGAAATATTCCAATGTCCCATACTCCGTCCATCAGAACGTAGACCGTATGCTCGCGGAGGAGACTTTGCGTTTTGGGAACGTCTCGGAACTAGTCTAACCTTTGACGGCCTTTGCAAGTGCGGCCATGTGAATGTCTCCCGCGAAGTGGACCGGGCTCTTGCCGTAGATCGGATCCCAGCCTGACGGATCAGCAACGCAGAAGAACTGCGTCTCCAGTCCGATGCGGACAATCGCTTCATCTATTGGCAGGCCAAGCACGCGGCTGGCCGCTTCCCAGGTTGCTCCGCAGGGCGCACCTCTGAGTACTTCCACGTGAGCAATCCTGGTGTCAGTCACCGTCACCCTGAACTCTGGGGCTCCGAACCGTTCACCATAGATGCCCAGGCAGACCTGCCTGGAAAGGCCACATCAGGTGGGAGGGGTTAGAGTCCCCTTGATCCTCAATTTCTTCCCTGAGGAGACCACAGGAATTCCTCTGTCACGGCACATTAGAGCAAGATCTTCAGACAGGTCTGGATGCCTCAAGAAATCCAGGACCAGGTCCGCCTGGAGATCTCTGGGCAGATAGTCTGTGGCTTCGTCGAGAATGGGCGGCAACGGTGTATCAATGGATACGATCTCCACAGCAAATAATCCATCCCCGTACTTCTTTATTCCGTGAATCTTACGTTCAGCGCTGCCGTTTTGCTGCAACACCAAGATTCTCTGGGGGCGAAAAGTTTCATGTGTCTCCGCCGTTCTCGACTGCACCTCGCACCCGCACCTGGGATTCTCCATTTGTCATTTCCCGCTACAAGGTAGGGAAGCCACTTCAGGATGTCATGGCTTCAAGACATGGTTGAAAACAGAACATGTTTACTAATCCTAACGCTGCAAACCTGTACCGAGGCAAAACGCGCCATGGTGTACCGCCAACGGCGGGTTGACCTGGCGTAGTCTCGGGTAGGTCGAAGCGTACTTGACCGTAGGTGAGATCCTGGACGAACCGAGTAAGTCCGTCCCGCCAAAAGCGGAACTCTGGTGCGAGTTCACCGGTTTCGACCGGTAACAGGTTTGCTGCGTTAGGGTTAAGTCTCATGTGTTCCCGATAATGCTTCCGATCTCTCCGTCTCACCAGCGTCAAGCAAAATGCGATTTGATCATAATGGATTTTGCTTCGCCAAGCAACCAAACCGCATATTTCATCAATTGGTGTCAGGAGACCGTGAAGATTGGTATCCCACCAGACAATCCCAGGGGGTGAGGGTCGAGGAGATCGGAGAACGTACCTACAGTCGATGTTGCAGTAGGTGATTTATCTAAGATAACGGCTAGATGTCGCGCGTGGATGTCTATTCCCGTTTAGGAAACCTGATCCTTCCCGCACAGCGGGATCTGCGATGCGCTTGGATTCTTTACATTAGATTGTTCGGGTCTCGGGCATACATCTTGCTTCCTCATCATTAACGAAGCAACCATGGTCCAACTGACGTGGTTGCTTCTCTCCCCGTCGGTTGAATGCCTTCAATAAAGCGGGAGATAAGACATCGAGAGCATTGCACCGGGTCCTCGTTATCTGTGGAGGCCAGCAATGGTAGCCAGTGGTTGTCTGATTCAAGTTTACCATTTCCCAGGAAAAAGGGAGGTATTTACTCATGATTCTCAACCCCATTTTAGGCTGGTTCTCCAATGACCTTGCCATAGATCTGGGAACTGCGAATACCCTTGTGTATGCCAGGGGTAACGGCATTGTGCTGAACGAACCCTCGGTGGTTGCCGTGCGTAGAAACATTAAAGGTATCAACGAGGTTCTTGCCGTTGGCCACGAGGCCAAGAAGATGTTGGGGCGTACACCGGCTAACATCAAGGCCATCCGTCCAATGAAAGATGGTGTTATCGCCGACTTTGAGGTAGTCGAGGCAATGCTGCGCTACTTCATCAGAAAAGTGCATAACCGTCGGACGCTTGTTCGACCACGGATCATAGCCTGTGTGCCATCAGGAATTACCCAAGTGGAAAAAAGGGCAGTCCGCGAGTCTGCAGAATCGGCAGGCGCCCGCGAAGTCTTTCTTATCCAAGAACCGATGGCGGCCGCCATTGGTGCGGGGCTCCCCATTACGGAACCCACGAGCAACATGGTGGTGGACATCGGTGGTGGTACAACAGAGGTGGCAGTGATTTCGCTGGCAGGTATCGTCTACAGCAAGTCCGTGCGAGTTGGTGGCGACAAAATGGATGAAGCCATTTTACAGCACATAAAGAGCAGGTACAATTTGCTCGTCGGCGAGAGGACTGCAGAACTGGTGAAGACAACTCTGGGTAACGCCTTCCAGATGGGGGAAGTAGAGCGGATGCAGATAAAGGGACGCGACCTTGCCTCGGGAATTCCCAAGATCATCGGCATCGACTCGGACGAGGTTCGTGAATTCATTGGTGAACAAATCAAGAGCATTGTTGAGACTGTTAAGATTGCCCTTGAACAGACGCCGCCTGAACTGGCCGCCGACATAGTGGACAAAGGTATTGTTCTAACGGGAGGTGGAGCTCTCCTGAAAGACCTCGATAAACTTCTCCAGGAGGAAACAGGGCTTCCTATCACCATCACTGAAGATCCCTTGTCAACAGTGGTCTTAGGTTCTGGAAAGGCGCTAGACGAGATTGCCACCCTCAGAGATGTGATGATGTGATGTTTCCAGTCATGTCCCTGCCCGGTTGCTGAAGATCTCGTTCTTGGGTGGGGTCACCGTCTCCGGCATTCCGGAAGGCGGGAACCCCGCCAGCCGAGGGGGGATTCCAGAACATACGAAAACGTAACCATGACTCAGCCACAGGCGTGGTTTTGTATGGTTCGGGAGGACGAGCAACTGCGTTTTTAGGCCTTCTTAACAACTTTGCTGGGCGGGTCTCTGCACCCGCCATAATAGTCTTCCCAAAACCAACATCGTTTTGGCCCTGCCGTGACGGCGAGACCCGCTCTACTTAAGCGCAAGGGACAGCAGCAGCCGATCTGCAATCATGCGCTTTGTCGAATAGCTCCCCCTGTCCACTCCCTGCCATCCACCTGGACAAATTGAGGAAGAACCATTCTGTGACGATTCAGTCTGTCTGAACTGACGAGCCGGATGTGCCATATCAAGCGCTACTGGAATTATTTTCGCTGGAAAAATCGAGGGAGAATCGTTTCCTAGAAGTAAATCAGAGGTTAAAGTTATTCTTAAGGCTGCAAATCTCTGCCGATAAAAACGTTTTACAGTGCAACCCCGCCGACGGCGTGGCTGCGCACAGGCCCGGATATATTGACCCGTACTTGACCAGTGTCATTGGCTCCGGCATCAGAGTGGGTTCTGTACCGAGTTGAGAGTTGAAGAAGATGAGCCAATCGTCCCTGTCATAGCGTAGAGACGTCTTATTTGAAAGGCCTTCGCTGGGAGGGTAGCCATGTATATCGAAGAGCTTGTGACTGCAAACAACATCGATGAGGTCAAGGAAAACCTCGGCCACTTCGACTATGTGGAAGAGATCGAAATAGGTGATATTATCTCTGTTATCGAGTGTGAGGAGGGATACAGGATAGTTTTCTGGGACAATCGCGTCGAGGAGTCAAATGCGGTTATCGATTTTGGTGACGACTATCTTTGGGGGAAGTGGGATGGCGCAAGAATGACCGTTGAGTATGGTGATGAGATTCTGGCGTATGACACAGAAGGTAATTGTAGGTTTGTAGGTGCAGCATAATGCGGTTTCAGAGGAGAATTGCAGCGTGCGGCTTGCTAGCGTGCATTATTCAGGAATTATCCGAGTTAGGTAATAGTGTGAAGGGTACCTGCAAGAAGGCCGTTTGCTGTCTTGCAGGTACCGGCCACGTGATTACTCCGGCTCGGTGTCGCGGCACTAAAGGTAGTTGGACTACGCAGGTTGCAACGCGTTTCCCAAGTAGTCAAAGATGTTTTGAACCACTGTGATTTTTTCCGCCTCTTCGTCGGGAATCACGAGATTGAATTCTTCCTCCAGGGCCATGACCAATTCAACCACGTCCAGGGAATCCGCCCCCAGATCATCCACTACATTTGCCTCAGGAGTAATGTCCCTCTCATCAATGCCCAACTGATTGGCAATGATTTCCACGACGCGATTCTTAAATTTCCCTATACCCATATCTCCCTCCTCCACGGTTAACTGTTTGGTCGTGTGTCGTTCCACCGAGGAATGTAATCAACACCCCTCCGACTCTTCCCGTTGTGGTGCTTGTGCTTGAGCTTCATGCAAAAACCGTGCAGGCTGGATCGTTGTTCTGCAGAAACAGGTTTTCAGGACCCCGCTTCCTCAAGGGCAACAACTGGACGGACGTTTAACGGAGATGACATCAATTTCTCCGAGGGGGTGTTTGGACCTGCTTGCCCTTTTTTAGGCACCAATCGCCTGCTGCGAAAGGAGCAGAATCAACTAGCGCAGGGCCTCCTCAAGTCATACGGTTTAGATCGACATAATCGGCGCTCGCGGATGACGGCAAAGTAGCCCAATGGGATCCGGTGATTTGAGGACATAGTAACCAAATGACCATGAGTGACAGCGAAGCGCAATGAGATGAAGCTGTCGTACGGTTCACGCTCTGAGTAACGTATTCTAAATAAGGATAATGGAAAGTTCAGAAGGGTAGGTTGGAAGGGTTAGACACATAATTATTTCAGACTCTCGATTCTGTTCCACTCACGCATATTGCCTATCTTCCTGCAATTCTCTTGAAACGGTGCAACGACATCTCGTTTTCTTCTCTTATGTTCACCGGATTTTTCCACATTCTGCCACGAGGATAAGACATTTAACAATACGAAAACGTAATTTCCATTTTCATCTACCTCGAAATCCACGGTTGTATTGTAGCCACAGTCTTCCGGTGGATAATCCTCATTGAACGAAACTTCCGCGCTAAAAGCGCCGCACACCTCATAAACAAGCGAGAAGAATTTCTTATAGGTCTTGTACGTGCAGCTCGTTGTGAACTGAAACTTCTTATCGTTCAGGGCATCGACACAGCCTCGGAAATCCATCATCAAGTTGTGTTTTTCCAACAATCTGGTAAGAGTTTCTATCCATTCCCAATGTATTGGCTGTGATAGTGTGATAGTATAGGTGTCTAGGGTACGATACACCTGCGCTCCCCTCCCGGAAGTCTTTACCCTAACGTTGCAAACCTGTACCGAGGAAAAACGCGCCAGGGTGGACCAGATGTGGCCTCGCGCAGTCTCGGGTAGGTCGAAGCGTACTTAACCGTACGTGAGATCCTGCCCGAGGCGAGCAAGGCCGCAGATGGCCTGCTCTGGTGCGAGTTTACCGGTTTTGGCCGGTAACAGGTTTGCAACGTTAGGGTTAACCTAATTGAGGGATTGCGGCTTTCCCGACAACCGATACGTGCTGATTGGCACCCTAGAGGGTGCAGCGTAACAGCATAGATCTTCAGCCTCCCCCTAGGAAAGGAAGGAAAGCGACATTATCGTCCTCTTTTAAGATCCTCTCCAGACTGGAGATTCTATTGTTTACCGCCACCAAGAGAGCATCTTCTGGAAAGGGTAGTTCTGGATAACACTCCTTGAGATAATCTAGTACGTCGGCAACGCGCATCTCTTTTGAAAGGCGGATCCGAATCCGCTCCGTACGAGCCAAAGCACGCTGTAGACCCAAAAATGTAACTGACACGTGCATATTGAAAGCTTCCGTCAAATTATCTGTAAGTTCATCAAATTCGCGTCATTGCGAAATCCCATAAGCCTTTAACAAAGACTCCGCCTTTTCATCAAGTAAACCAAATCTTCTCAGAGTGCTCTGTAATGGTACAGCGCTGGGATCATACCCTTTGGCCTCGTAAACCACGTCGCATAGCTTCTGGTAGGCTTCCTGTCTGACCTTGAGCACAGCTTGGTGCCTTAATTCAGGAGATTCAGGCAGATCCGTATCTTCGCCGAGATTATCCTTCAGCCAGGCGTCATAGTACTCTCTTCGTGGCTGATATTCGTTGAAATAAACTGGCCCCATCGCCCTGAGAGGGATCTGGTCGTGGGCCCTTGTTCCTTTGTGCTGGCGCAGGTTGATCAGTTTCTGCAGAAGGTGCAGCCGCTCGGAATCATCCAGGATGTCCTGCACTGTCTTAGGGATACCGGTGGTGGCACTGAAGTACTGGGCATAGTACTCCAGGGTCGGCTGATTTTGGGAAGGATTATCCGTCTTGGCTGCCTCAGGATGACGTACATCGATCCAGGGGAGCTTACAGAGTCCCACGGCGTTGAACCAGGTGCGGATGAGCGGAAACCATTTCAAGGCCTCAGCCTTCATTTCAAAGGTGGGTATCTCATTATACACCTGATCAATGAAAATAAGCCATGCTTCATCGTGTTGCGGACCTTTCAGCGAGAATCCATAGCCGCCCTGCTGAGCCAACGACTCCTTGCTAACATATAGTGAAAACTCAAGGCCTTTGACTTCCATGCCGAACTTGTCCAATTCGGTTATTGTCTCGTCAACAGATGCGCCCGTTCTCCGTGCATACCTAACAGCCACCCAGGTTTTTGCCCGGTGAACTCCCTGACCGCATACCTTCCCCAAACCCTCACCTCTGGCGGTCTCATGAAGCAAACGATCAGCAGCATGAATATTGCCCCAGGATAAATCATAATCCGTATCCTCGGCTGTTAGGTAACTTCTCTGATAGCATTCCATGAGAAAAGCCGCAGTTACCCCCATTGATATGGTATCTAGGCCATATTCGTCGCAGTACCAATTGAATTCCATAATGAACTGTGGATCAAAGATTCCCTGACAGGTAACAGCCGCGAGGGTTTCGTATTCCGGACCGTCTACGCCTACCATCCTGCCTGCTTGGGGGCCTCTCGTGAGGCTGACATCCTCGGCGCCTTTGGCACAGGCCAAGTTGCAGCCCAAATAACAGCCGTCAGGGACTTTCTTTTCGAAATACCGTTCCAGGAAAACATCGGCAAAAACCTCTGAAGCATTCGTATGTCGGCCGTACTGGTAGTTGTTTATCGGCAGGAGATGAAACTTGTTCATGTACTCCGCCAAAACAGGCGTCCCCCAGGAGCTTAGCCGGAGCTGCTTGGGATCTTCCTGGCTGATCACCGTCTTCAGCCTCGCGCCTGCCCGCCGAACACCCTCTTTATCTATGGGATTATTTGCCCGCACTCTTGGTTGGCTGGAATGGACTATCACTGCCTTCAGGCCTTTAGAGCGCATGACCGTACCGGTCCCACCGCGGCCAGCTTGTTTGCTGCGTATCCGGCCCCGTCTCTTATCGTAGAACAGGCTGTTTATCACTCCGAATCTCGTATTCACCGCCCCACTACCTGTAGTGATGGCCGCATCACTTTCTCTGAACTCGCCGTCGTTAAATTGCCTGAGCAGGGCCTCCCCGTAGCTGAGCCCTCCTCGGTCTATCTCTGCCCCAAACTGGGGTGCCTCGGTGATACTTATAGTTCCTTCATCTGCATCAACTATAACGGTTAATTCGTCGTTCGAAATACCGCGAATTGCTATGGCGTCAAAGCCACACATTTTCAGAAGTGGCGCAAAGTGCCCTCCTACATTCGAATCAATGAACGTCCCTGTCAGGGGGGATATGGTGCCCACGACGAACTTCCCGGTGCCCGGAAACCTGGGTTCATTACAAAGTGGCCCCCCTGCCATCACCAGGATGTTTTCAGGGCTGTCGTAGCGTGTCGCCTTGGCCAAGTCATCCCAGATCAGTTTCATGGCATAGCCGCGACCCCCGATGTACTTGTTCCTGAAGTCGGAATCGAGCTCGGTTATTGATACGGTTAAGGAGTTTAGATCCAATTGCAGTATTCTGTCCGTATACCCTCCTCTAATGGGGGCGGGCTCGTACCTGATTGTTTTGAGTATCTTCATCTTTTCCCTTTTGTTGACGCTCTTAGATCAACCCTAGGAAGGGTCGTGACAACCTTACAGAAACCCTCAGTCGTCAATCCTTCCCCGAGGCCCATCCACTACAGACTCTAAGACCTTCGCGGACAGCTTGGTCCGAGGACGGACACACCACAACCGGTTGGCGACAGAAGGAGAACTTCAAATAATCTGGTAACTTGAAGATAGAGATGTTCGCGGGTCGAAAGACCGGGGGAGAGATCCATTCTATAGTCTAGTTTGGACCCCTACCAACCCGCCAAGCGAAGTTTGGACCATCAGCGGAGCTGAAGGTTTGAGGCAATAAAAAACTTTCGCCGAGATCTCTAATTTTGAACCCAATATATCTATTGGAATATCCTCTGATTGTCAAGGAGATACTCACGTCTTATTCCCTGCACCTAGGGCGCGGACCAGATGATCTCTCCCGCTTCGCCTCTGAACGTCAGACTCGGCACTCCATTTTCATCAAATGAAAGCACGGCACTTCCTCCCTCTCCCACGAGCTTGAGTACCGGTTCCCCTTGAAACAGTTCCAAAGTCACGCGTGACAAGTGGTTGTCGTCGTACATGGTCACTGTCTCCCTATTGGAAGATGTGGATACGGAAAGGAATTCGTTTCCCTTTCCGTCAACAATGCTCAGATCCTGAGACACAACCTTTGACGCAAGGACTTTCGCCGAGCGCGTCTCATATTCCAGTCGTTTCAATCGCGCAATGCCAAAGCCTGCCACAACAAAAAACCCGACGGGCAACACCATTGTCCTCGTTTCCGGGCTCAGTCGTTCATAGTATCCACCAGTCAACACTATGAAGAGAGTAATGGCTAGTACTTTCAGCCAATCCTTTCTCTGAATCATTAGCCGCCCCCTTTCACTCTCTGGCGGAAGTTTCCCACTTCATTCCGCTGTTACGTGAAATCCATTCATCAAGCCTTTTGCGCAACCGGCGCTTGAACCAAAACCTTGTCCTTGGCACCAAGATTCCAATTCCCGCCAGATCAGTAAGAAATCCCGGAGTCAGGAGGACAATGCCAGCCGTGAAGATCAACAGTGCATCCAATATTTCCTCAGCTGGCAGCTCTCCACGATTCAAGCTTTCCTTTACTTTCGCCAAGGTTCTGATGCCCTCCAGCCTGGCTAGTGTAGCTCCTATGAGACCAGTCAAGATTACAATGAGCACGGCATTGAAGGCACCGATATAGTGTCCAATTTTTATCAGCAGATAGATTTCAAGGAATGGAACTACAGTGAAGGCCAAGAGAAGTCTAAGAAACATATTCATTCCAATTTGAGACTGTTCAATGATTCAGTCTCAGGATGCTTTTGAACCGCCTTTTCTCTGAATCCCCGCCTACGCTGCGATGATAGGTGCTCGCACACTATCGTCATTCCCGCGCCAGCTGGAATCCAGTCCAGTGGCAGTATTTACCCCTAAATTCTTGGGGCAACCATCTACAATCTGGTGCGGTAACTGGTGGATTGACCTAATTCAAAAAAGATTGAACAGTCTCAATTCAGGAGACCAGGTCCTCCACCGCACGGCTGCATTTTCGATGGGCCTGGATTCTTACTTTGTCTTTTTGCTAAGTTTGCCACCCAACTCCTATCCCGGATGTTTCATGAATTGCTGTGGCGAGACTATGGAGATGGGCTTGCCACCGTCCAATCCCGCGGTACCGCGGGATTGGACCCGAACCGCACCTGACAAGGCTGTCATCAGGTCATTTGGGCTAACGGTCGTCATCAAGTCATTTGGTCGCTTCGATAAACCCGTCACCAGGATTGGCAAAGCCATGATTTCGTGATCTTGGCATCAGACGACATAGTGACCTAGTGACTATGAGCGTCAGCGAAGCGTGATGACAAATAAAACGATCCCAGTAGGCCATTCATGAAACATCCGGGCTTTACCTCTGCCAGTGGGGCCTTCCAGGGTCGCTGCTATTTCATCCGCCAAGAGAGGATACGATCTTTCAAAAGCCGTTCATGGCATGCTCGCAAAGATCATCTTTCATATTTATCCCCCCCCCCCACTTCTTTTATCATGGAGGTCGGCAACCGGCAAACAGGAGATTAGATACTGCTGGAATAAGGGATCACTTTTCCCAATCTTCATGGGCAGCGATAAGTAAATGAGGAAAAGAAATGGAGCCATAATCAGGGTGAGGAATGTCGGCGAGTGAAGTAACCATCCAAAGATGACGAGAAAGATCCCAAGATATTGAGGATGGCGGAGGATCTTGCTGCGTGGTGACTCGGGTCGGGATGATAAAAAGAGCCACACCGTATTGGCTGTGGGTTTCGATCGGCAGCAATTGAGGCTTTGTGAATATAGTAGGATGAAAGAAACCGCTTTTGGCTAATCCGGGCTTGCCACCATGCAGCCACCCTGCTGTTTATGCGAAGACCACACGAAACTCACTCCCATTCCGCTCGGACCTGTTTCGTCGTCACAAGCGCAGATGTTTGACCATACCACCTTGGATAGAACCTGTAACGATCCGGAAGGACCGTTGACGGTGAGCAAGAATCTTTCATTCGGACAGAGGGGTTTCTGGCAGCAGATGAATGCTCCCTGCATACTAATATTCCTGGTCTCTCCCTGTATTGCACCTTCAGCAGTAACCACAGAAACAGGCCATCTGAGTTCTGCTCTGGAATGTATGCGTCTTTCTTTATGCTGGATCATGTATCCTCAGCCTACTAATCCGCCCTCACCCCGACATCTCCGGGGTGAGGGCCCAAAGGGAAGGAGGTCAGACAATGAAGAGAGGTTATTATTCTCTTCGGCGACCCGAGGTGCAGGAAACATGCCAGCCAACGATCACATCAAACCAAGACGGCGCGGTCTTTCTATTGCCTCTTGCATCCTTGTTTCAATTAAGACCCATACCAATGACTAGCCCTATTGCCATTCCCAGACCTATAAAAATTGCCCCAACCACGAGTCCGACTGCGACATTACCATCAGCCAGTTCTTTGGAAGTATTAAAAGGGGTAATTTTGTCGAACAGTTTGTAGCCTATTAACATGAAAAACAACGCCAGCAGGGCTCCAGCGACAGCATAGGTAAAGTTCAACATCGTTATGGCAAATTCCATTATCTGAGGACCTCCTTCACCTCATGAATTTTATTAATATAATTAATAGTTTCCCTACTCCGTTTACCCGTGATCTTGGGTAGAGTGGCCTCTATGGATTCCCAATGAACGGGATCCAATCCTACGCGTTCAGCTATTTTCTGTGCTCTGACGATATTTGCTCTTCCCGCGTTGAAAGAGCCAAACATGAAATTCAGTCGATCCGTAAAAGCTCGCTCCGCCTTCCATGCTTTCCATAAGAGCCGATCATAGAAGATTCCAGCTGCCACGTTCCAACGCGGATCATCTCTGCTGCCTTTAATATATGGATGTTTCTGAACAATCTCATCATAAGTGCGTGGCATGATCTGCATCAGACCAACAGCTCCCACTCTCGACTCTGCTTCGGGTTTCAGACCTGATTCCGCGATGGACTGGGCCTTGAAATATCGCCAATCAAACCCAGGACCGAAGAATCTCTTGGAGTATTTCTTGAAGTAAATATCAAACTTCTTCACCTTATTGTATTGTTCAAAAGCCTCGACTCGACAGGGAATCAGTAGCAGCACAAAGAGCAGTACTCGCAGCACCACCATATCTCCATCTCCTTCGTGCCTTTTCAAGGACCCGGTCCTTCCCCGCATAGCAGGATCTGCCATGGGCCTGGATTCTTCACCGGAGCAGTATTCCTGCAACCCAAACCTAGTGGTACAGGAAACACCTCTTCTTAGCCCATCATCGGCCATGTAAAGCCCCCCCAGACTTCGAGAAGGATCTTGAAACTACTCGCCCGATTGTTTCATGAGTTGGAGTGACGAGACCATGAAACTGCGAACCCGCTTGTCGCAGATTCCGCTTGTCGTAGATTGCGCTTGCGGGACGGGGCGGTGCGGGACTGAGCGGAGCGAGTGGGAAGAAGATGGGCTTGCCACCCTCCAATCGTCCCGCGGTACCGCGGGATTGGCCCCGAACCGCACCTGACAAGGCTGTCATCAGGTCATTTGGGCTAACGGTCGTCATCAAGTCATTCGGTGGCTTCGATAAACCCATCACCAGGAATGGCAAAGCCATGATTTCGTGATTTCGCCATAAGACGACACAGTGACCTAGTGACTATGAGTGACAGCGAAGCGTGATGACAAGTAAAACGGT
>CP070692.1:872512-899338 GCA_020353215.1 Deltaproteobacteria bacterium | reverse complement strand
GTCCTTCCGTCCGTCCTCGGGTCTCTTCTTGTCCTGGCCAAGTATCGGTGGGGCCGGCCTCTGTGCCGGCCCGTATGGCCTTGAGGCGGGCACGAAAACCCGCCCCACCAGGATTGGACGGTGGCACATCCATCTCCACCGTCTCGCTACTCCAATTCATGAAATATCCGGGTTAGGTCCAATTCGCTCTTTCCAGCAGGATTGAGTAGAAGGATGAAATAATGGACTGGTTGAATATTGGGCTAAGATGAATCCGGCCGAATTGAAACAGATTTCTCTGTCCACTATTCCGTCATGCCAATTCGGCCGGCGCTGCCATAGGCTACTACGGCGAAGCCGGCATTCAACTTTCCCAGGAGCGAGCCAAAAGGGAAGAACCCGAAAGACCCCTTAAGGTCAGCAGATTGTATAAATCATGAAACGTTGGATCAGTGACGGTGCCGCTAAAAACGGGAGGTTTGTTCGGATGGTCTGCCCTCGGCTGATGGTTCTTCCGGGGCCTGGACACCACACCTTCTGGCATCCATTTCTGGTGTCGATTAACACCACAGTCGTTCCGCAAGACTCGTTCAGTTCATCAGGGGGATCCAGCGCTTGGCAATAGATTGCAGACTTCCGTCACTCTTGATTGTTTCAACGAATCCATTGGCCGATTCTAGGAGACCCACATCATTCTTCCGTATGCCCCAAGCCAGGTATTCCTCGGTCATGAGAGAGGGCAACGGAGTCAAACCTTTTGCTTCATTTTCCGCGGCCAACATCAGAATGATTGGAGCATCATGTACAACCATATCCAGTCCACCACCGCCTAGGTCTTCAACTGCTTTCCGTGAAGTTGAAAATGAGACTATCCTTCTTGCGCGCTCAAAGTTTTGTCTAACAAATGTCTCACCGGTAGTACCTTTGACAACCCCGATTCTCATGAACATGGCGTGGGCTAAGATCGAATAATACCCTTGAGAGAATCGACTTCTGTCTTTCTTGCGAATCAAAGCCATTTGTCCCGTCCTCAAATAGGGTTTGCTGAAGGCAATTCTAACTTGTCTCATTTTCGTAACGGACATTCCGGACATGATGATATCTGTCCTGTTTTCCAAGAGTGCTGGGATCTGATCGTCCCATTTCAATTCGACAAAACGGACAGACTTACCAAGGAACTCGCCCAACTTTTGAGCCAACTCCGCCTCCAACCCTACGATCTCCTGATTCTGTCTGTAAATGAGAGGAGGAGCGTTGGTTGAAACTCCGACTCTCAGGACTTCCGGTTCAGCTGCCGTGGAACTGCCTTCTGCGACCGCTGGCTGAGACGGACTTGTTGTTTCTTTTGTTGACGCACAACCAAAAAAAACACTGAAGCACACGAGACTAATAATCGAAATAAACAACAGTCTTTTTGCCTTGCTAGTCGCCATTTCTTCTATCCTTTGATTCGCAAGTTTACTGCCACCGAACTGGACCAAGTGCGCTTACCACTGTTTGACCTGTGCTGACCAGACCAAAGCTTAGCACAAGATCGCGGAACTGGTCAAAAGGATTGGTTCTTAATCAACTGGGATTGAACCGATGGACTTAACTCTTTTCAGTTTTCCCAGTTCCCAAGATCCAGCCATTCTGTCACCCAAATAGGCATCAGTCCTGGCGCTGGTTTGGGTTTGCCGGCTCACCCTGTGATTTTTTTGTTGATTTTTACCAATGAAATGAAACAATACGCCAGGGGTGCAGGCAGCACACGAGAAGGTTGGTCTTCGGCCGACAAAGTTTCTGTGAGGGGCAGGCCTCCTGACGGCGGAAGGCCACTTCCGGAAGAGTCTCCGGCGCTAGGAAGGGGATATCTCGAAATGGAATTAAGCGGCACCATCGAATTCGATGACGGCAAGTTGATCATTATCGAAGGGCAAAAGACTGACCGTAATGTCTATGTGATCCTTGCTGGCCAGGTGAGGGTGGTCAAGGAAACGGAAAAGGGGCAGGTTCACCTGGCCTTACTGGAAGAGGGTGACATCTTTGGTGAGGTTTCTTTTCTCGCCCAGGAAAGAGGCACGCGCTCTGCCTCGGTTATTGCGCGAGGCAAAGTAAAGGTCGGCATTCTCGATCCGGAAAAACTGACAGTCCAATACAGGAGCCTGTCCCCGACGTTTCAGAAGATTCTCCGCGACCTCTCAGAGCGATTCAGCAGAACCACCACCCTTGCTTCTCGGGTCGCTGCCAAACGTATGAAAGTGCCCACTTTGGAGCGGCGTCAGGCAAGGCGGAGCAGCCCATTGCGAGAATTGCGGATCAGGGTGGACTACATACGAGAGGACGACTATGCGGTGAGAACAACGCCGAGCGGTAAGGAAGCCTACCAAACTGTACTGGTGGATCTGTCTACCACGGGAATGGGAATGGAGTTACTTACCAGCACCTTCAGTAAATCATCCCATATACCCGGTGACAAGTTTATGTTCCAGTTCACCCTGCCTGGAAGACCCATGATTAGAGTACCCGGCCAGCTTGCCTGGGTCAGAGAAATGCCTGGCAAGAGAGCCCGCATGGGCGTGCAATTCAGCGAAGCCAATCCGTACCTGGAAAAGCTCATCAAAGAGTTTCTCCGGGAAGTGATGAAAGAATAAATTGCCCTCTGCCTCTATATGCCCGAGCGGACTTGCGGCTGCGTGTCCCCCGGGACCGCAGAATACGACTTCGGAGGAGTCCGGCCCACCTGTCTTCTGACCGAAAACCTGTTCCAGTGAACTTCGCCTGCTGTAAGACTCTGACCAGACGGTGCCAATCCAATCCATCCTACCTCATTTCGACCATCTTCTGTGCCTGGCGTTAAGCGCAACATTGGCTTGACGCTTGACCATTCGCAACGATTGCTGTATAATTGAGCAAACTCTCAAATATGTGGGGGACCGAATGACTTCCGATAACCAAGCCACTCCTCTGGAGGACGAGCGATGTGAGGTCCGGACCATTCATCTGGACAGGATAAAACGCGCCCGCACGGAGGCGATTGGGGAGCAAGAGCTGCAGTGCATGGCGCAAATTTACAAGGTCCTCGGCGATCCGACGCGACTCAAGATCCTGCTGGCATTGAGAGGTGATGAGATGTGCGTGTGTGATCTTGCCGCCTTCCTCTGTCTGACAGAGTCGGCGGTGTCCCATCAACTCAGACGCCTCAAGGATCTGGGGTTGGTGAAAAACCGCCGCGACGGCCAGATTCTTTACTACTCTTTGAACGACGATCATGTGGCTGAACTGATACGTGTTGGCCTGGACCACTTGCGTGAGTAGAACTCAGAAAGAACTATGGTAATGAATCTAATCGTTAACATCTTAGCCGAATCATGGGAGCTACTTCAAGAAGCATCGATCTACATACTCTTCGGTATCGTGGTCGGTGGTCTACTGCGGGTATTTCTCAACCCGATGACTGTGGTTAAGCACTTGGGAAGAGGACATTTCGCTTCGGTTTTCAAAGCCGCCCTCTTGGGCATTCCCATCCCGATTTGCTCTTGCGGTGTGCTTCCCGTAGCCGCTTCTCTCAAAAAGCAAGGAGCGAACAACGGGGCTGTAACTGCTTTTCTCATATCCACACCTGAGTCGGGGGTGGATTCAATCGCCTTGACTTACGCCCTCCTTGACCCTGTAATGACAGTCGCCAGACCATGCACTGCGTTCCTCACTGCCGCCTTGGCAGGAGTCGCCGAGAACCTTTTCCATCGGGTGGGAAAGAGAACATCAGTGGGTCCCAATCTCGCCTGCACGGTGGACAATTGTTGCGACGGTCTGGATTGCCCACCTGAAGAGCACTCGCAACATCACGGTTTCACTGAGAAGTTAACCTTTGGAATGAAGTACGCTTTCGTTGAACTTTGGGGAGACCTGGCGGGCTGGTTTTTCATTGGCTTGTTCTTGGCAGGGGCAATAACCACGTTGGTCCCGGATGACTTCATGACTATGTATCTTGGCGGCGGACTGTTGGCAATGATTATAATGCTTGCCGCGGGTGTTCCGTTGTTTATCTGCGCTACGGCATCAACACCCATCGCTGCTGCGTTGATCCTCAAAGGGGCCAGCCCGGGCGCCGCGCTCGTCTTTTTGCTAGCCGGCCCGGCCACCAACATCGCCTCGCTGGCGGTGCTTTTGGCGATTCTAGGCAAGAGGGCAACAGCTATCTACCTGGCCGCCATATCTGTGGTTGCGGTGATCTGTGGCCTGGCCCTGGATGAAACCTACTCTTTCTTCGGTCTGTCTGCCAAGGCCCTCGTGGGACAGGCCGCGGAGCTTATCCCGGTCTGGATCCAACTAGGAGGAGCGGTAATCTTGCTGGCAGTATCCGTCAGACCGGTGTATCGAGCACTCCTTGCCCGATTGGATTCGGCAAGAAGGGGCAAACCATCCAGGAAATCAGCCGCTGTTCTGCAACCAAATTCTCCTCTCGCCGCCGGAGCTTCGGCAAACGATGCTGGCTGTGGGACACCTACCTGAGCGACCGGGCCGAACCCGTGTGGTTCATAGAATAACGAAACCAGACCCACCGAAGATCCCTCGATGTGAGGAACAAACAGGTTTCCTGAATTCGAATGAGGAATCCGACTCGGCCGCAATCCGACCATTCCGGTCGAGGCAACCTGAAAATCTCTTCGTGGTTTTCATATAATGCAACTGCGTTGCGATTCATTTTGCAACTCAGTTACATTGTGGGCGATCAGTTGCCAACAGGCAGACTGTGGCCTTGCGAGGAGGGAGGCTCGGGAGGGGTAATTCACTGGTTGGGTCATCCTTAGTGCCTCCGGCAGTCTTCGCAAATGCCGTCAAATCGAACCTCGACTCTTTCTATCAACCCCAAGAAAGAGCGTTCAAGGGACTCCATGTCCAGGTTGATACAATCGGGACTGAGACATTCCATTTCGCCACATTCTAAGCAGTAAAAGTGCGAATGGGGTCGATGATTGGTATTTGGGGCCAGACCATAGCGAAAGGAGCGGTCGCCCGCACTGATACGTTCGACTAGCTTCTTCTCCACCAATAGATCAAGGATTCGGTAAACGGTAACCCGGTTTACATTTTGGACTCGGCTCGAGTGCTCAATAATCTCCTGCGCACTGAGCGGGTGAGGGCTATTGCCTATTACTTGCAGAACACTGAGTCTATTAGGAGTATGGCCCAACCCACTAGTTTCAAGGAGGTCAACATAATCGCATTGTTTGCACATAACTGTTTGCCTCTCACATTAGCCGCAGGGTGCGGAGCGCACCTCTCCATTCGTGATTAACCCATTTCACGTTGCTATCGTTTACAATAGTCGACTCTTCCGACCGTACCGGCATGCTGCAATGGCCGCTCACCGCTTACGAAGAGATAACATCTTCCTGGTTTGTGGCAACTCCAAAAGCACGGATATGAAGAAACAGATACCAGCCACCATGATGATCGTTGCCCCTGAGGTCAAATTGAGGGTGTAGGAGAGCCAGAGTCCGGTGGTAGAGAAGAAACAGCTCAAGACGAAGGACAGAAACATCATCGTTTTTAGCGAGCCACAATGTCTTTCCGCTATATAGGGGGGAATCGTCAGCAGTGCGATGACCAGGATCAACCCGACCACACGAATCATCATCACTACGGAGAGCGCTACCATTGCCAGAAGGAGAAAATAGAGAAACTCGACGCGAATTCCCCTTATTTGGGCAAAATCCTCGTCATAGGACAGTGCCAACAGATCAGTATAAAAGAAGGTTACGGCAAGAAGAATAACCCCGTCCAAAACTAGCATCAGCCAGAGATCCGACGTGGGAACTGCAAGGATGCTTCCGAATAGAAAACTCATCAGATCAACGTTGTACCCAGGGGTTAGATCAAGAAGAATCACCCCGAGGGCCATGCCCACGGCCCAAAGAACACCGATGATTGTGTCAGACCTATGCCTGGCTCTCAAGGTCACCGTTGCCATTACCAGGGCAACCAGTAGTGCGAATCCCAAAGTCCCCACTGCATAAGGCAGCCCGAAGAAGAAGGCCAGTCCAATTCCACCGTATGCCGCGTGCGCAATGCCCCCGGACAGGAACACAATCCGATTTACCACTACGAACGTACCGATTACCCCACAGGCTATGCCGGTGAGAAAAGCTGCCATGAGAGCGTTTCTCATAAATTCAAGCTGCAGCGCTTCCAACATGTCATCTCTTCCTTCTAATCACCGTGATCGCATCTATTCATGAGGCTTCGTTCTTGTCCGGCAGTTGTTCCTCTGGGGTGTTGGGGTGTTGGATATTTCAGATTTTAGGTTGCAGACTGCGGAATGTCGCAGTTTAGACTTGCGCCTTCGATTGAAGGCTGAATGCCTGTCTAAGATCCCTCGCCCGAATATTTCATGTATTGCCGTGGCGAGACCATGGAGATGGGCTTGCCACCGGGAAATCGCAGGGTATCGGACCCGAGGCGTACCTGAATGGTGCGTCGCAGGGTTCGACACCCGAAGACGCCCGGAAGGAAGGCCGTATCCGTGGTCGCAGTCACGCCAGGGCGTGATTCATGAAATATCCGGGCTAGATTACAGATTGAAATTTGCGTCAATCTGAGTTCTACAATCCGCACGCTTCAGTGCTCCATCACTTACACCTCACGTCCCACACCATGTCTTTTTGCAGCTCGAGTTCTATTCATCCTCGTGCTTCTGCAAGACTCGATGAGGCAGACCGTGCGCCACCAGTTCCACAGGGCAGCATTGGTATGCCATTTCGAGCATGTCTTCAGTTATTTCTGCGCCGTGATGGACAAAGATGCGCTGGTTGACGCAGGCAACTGATTTGACGTGAGTTGAAACGATGCCAACGTCGTGGCTCACGACAATGATGGTCACTGTTTCGTTGAGTTCCTTCAAAATGTCAAACAGATCCGTCTGATGTTTGGTGTCTACGCTAGCCGTTGGTTCGTCCAGAAACAGCACCTCTGGTTCATCCACGAGCGCCCGGGCAATAAATACTCGCTGCGCCTGCCCCCCGGATAAATCGCCGACGCGGCGATTCTGGTACTCCAACATTTCCATTTGTTCCAGCCGCTTCTGAGCCGCAATTCTGTCTTTCCTGTTGTACCTGGACCAGCCCCTTCCCGGCCGAAGTCTTCCCATGAGCACCACGTCAAGGACCGAAATGGGAAAACTCTGGTTAAAAGAGAGGTGTTGAGGCACATAGCCGATTCGATGGGAGACCTTGGCTGGAAACTCACCAAAAACGCGGACGGTCCCACGCTCTGGCTTCAAGAGGCCAAGCATGATCTTTAACAACGTGGTCTTGCCACCTCCATTGGGGCCGAGAAGGGCGAGAAAATCCCCTTCATGGACGGTGAGGTCTACTTCCCTTAAAACCGGAATTGTATCGTACGAAAACCAGAGGTCTTGGACATCAATGATAGGATTACTCATCTATCACCCCTCAAAGCGCTTTTGAACTGAGCGGCAACTTGCCGCAGGTTGTTTGTCCAGTCAGGTGCCAGTGGATCTGCCAAGACGATTTGACCGCCTATGGCTTTGGCGACTGTTTGGGCCATTTGTCGCGAGAACTGAGGCTGGACAAAAATCACTGTGATCCCCCTTTGCTGGGCGTGGCGGATAAGACGCGCCAGTTCCTCTGGCTTAGGTTCTTTCCCTTCAATTTCGATCGGAACCTGCTCGAGTCCGTAGTCTCGGGCAAAGTAGCCCCAAGCCGGATGGAACGCCATGAATTCAGTCTGGCCTCTCATGTCGGCAAACACTCCCCGGAGCTGTTCATCGAGAACGACGAGTTCAATGATGAAATTCTTGTAGTTCCTCTCGTAGATGGTTCTATGTTCAGGGTGCACTCGCACAAGAGCCCGGAGTATATTTCGAGCCTGGAGCATTACCAGCGGGGGCGAAAGCCACACGTGTGGATCTTTGATCCCATGGTGGTGGTAAACGTGGTGTCCCTCTTCGTGGTGGGAGCTCTTCTCTTCGTGCTGCTGCCTGTCTCCTTCACCACCGTGATGTTGAGTCTTCATCGGTATCTTTGCGATACCCGCTTCGGTGTGGACCACAAGCAGCCCTGCGTTCATAGCATTGATCTTCTTGAGCCATGCGTCTTCAAATGGAACCCCGATGGCGAAATAAATTTCAGTCTTGGTAAGTGCTACCATCTGTCTCGGCTTGGGTTCGTAAGTTGCCGGGCTGGCTCCCGGTTCAACCATCACGGAAACTTCAAGCAAATCCCCACCAATCTTTTCCACGAAATACTTTTGGGGCATGACACTAACGAACACCTTGACTGGCTCTGCGAAGGCTGTCCCGACAGTGGTCACGAATAGAACTAAGAGTCCCGAGAAAAATGTGTTTTTCATGGTGGCCTAGCCGGTGGAAATTGAACTACTTGAGGCTCGCTGGTTTCGTTCACGAGAAAAAAAGGGCCGATTGCTCCACGTTAAGGACTATCGATACAACTCAGTTGCATATAAGTATGCAACCAAATTGCATTGATGTCAACTTAAACAAGGAAGGCAAATCCAGCCCGCATTATTCACCAATCCCCTTCTGCCTGGGCATCCTGACCAGTAAGCAACGCACTGCGCAGAACGTGGCGGCTCTTACTTGCCGATCTTACCCAGATTGGTCTGGTCGTCTCGTTTCCAGAACTCGTTGGCCGCGACCGGATCATAGATTCGCCGGGCCCCGTGAACTTCCACCTGTAAAGAGAACTGAGATTCGGAGGGTTCGTGGATCAGTCGATCCACAGTCATTAGCGTGCCCAGAACCGCGCCGTGTTTCTCGTAGGCTTGTTTGCTGTACGCAGCGCAAGTTGGATAACTCGGACATCGGGATCCGTCAACCGGGGAGATGACTTTTTGAAAGAAGCTAAGCAGAGACGTGAAAAGGCCGGTGGCTGGGGAGTGGTTCTGATGAAGCTCTTGGTGCCTGACTGGTCTCGACCGTTCCGCGGTCCACTCCCAGGGACCGTTCATGGAATCCTCTGCCGCCAGGTGAAACGGTGTAAGAATCGCCACGAGCATCCATAGCACGAGCACAACGCTTGCATTGCCGATTCGTTTCATCCCCACGGCACTCCCATTGAGAGAGAAGAGGTCAGGTGAATACTTACATGGGCTTTAATCAATCAACATAACTCAACGGCTCACTAGGAGCAAGAAGCTTTCTCAATCCGAAAGACGCTTCCGGTTCATTCGAGTCTGAGAAACTTGGTCCATTGTTCCCATCCAGTGCCGCCTGTTACGGGATGGCGTGGTGGAAGATCCAACAGGACGAAGTCAATAGACTATATTAGCAATGCTCAAGACTCGAGGCGCGGAGGATCAGGTCGTTAGGCTTCGCTGTCAGCAGGCGTGGAGCAAGGAGGGAGGGCATGGGGAGAAAATAGATTAGATTCATTTGCTCCAGGCGCCACGCCTTCAGTTACAATGTCGACCGAATGACAGCTTGGCGGTTCCACGGCGAAGCCGAATGTTGCGTAGCAAACGACTCAACCGTGCCTCGCCACCGGTTCTTCGTGGATTGTTTACTCAGTTTTCTCAGAGTTGTTTTCGTCAACCTCAGGAGGAATACTCCCCAGCTTTGCGACGCAGGAGTTCCCAATCCTCATTCACCATCTCCTGAATCGAAGCCAGATCCCCTTCGGTCAAGTGTTTGAATCGGCCCTGGAGCCGAAAGTATTCATTCACCAGGTAACCTTTTGGCGTGTAGTTGATGGTGTACCGAAGGCCTTCTTCTACCTCATAGAGAGGAAAAATGTTCGTCTGAACAGCCATCCTCGCGATCTTGACTGACATCTCGGAAGGCATGCGCCAGCCAGTCGGGCAGCTGGAAAAAATGTGGATAAATCTGGAGCCAGTCATAGCTTTTGCTTTTTTGGCCTTTTGCACCAGGTCCTCGGGAAATGCGATGCTGGCGGTTGCGGCGTAGGGAATACGGTGAGCACACAGGGCCTCCACTATGTTCTTCTTGCGGAGTCTTTTCCACTCCTGGCCGGGGGTGGTGGTGGTCCAGGCGCCGTATGGAGTGGAAGAACTCCTTTGCACCCCAGTGTTCATGTACGCCTCGTTGTCGTAGCAGACATAAAGGAAATTCTCATTTCTTTCCACTGCTCCGCTCAAGGCCTGGAAGCCGATGTCAAAGGTCCCCCCGTCTCCGGCCCAGGTTACCACAGTGGTCTCAGAATCCCCTTTGATATCCAGGGCCGCTCGCACGCCGGTGGCCACCGCGCCGCCTGTTTCAAAAGCCGTATGGAGCACAGGTATTTTTAAAGTCGACTGAGGATAGGGCCCAGCGATAACGGACCAGCAGCAGGCCGGAATCACCATGATCGTCCTCTTCCCAATCGCCTTGAGGAAAAATCGCATGGCAATGGCAGCGCCGCAGCCGGGACAACCCACATGCCCAGAATACATATATTCCTGGTCAACAGTGTCCAATCGCATGACTCACCTCGCTGATTCCCACCCAGAAACTCTCCTGTTCCGGAATCCCGGCATTTTTTGTACGCCAGTAGATATCCTCTATTATGGCCGTGGTTACGTCCCGTCCGCCCAGTCCAGCAACATAGCCGAATACCGGCGGATGGCCGGGCAGGTTACAGAGCGCCGCTCGCACTTCCTGGGCAAAAATACCGCTGGCTCCGAAAGAGAAATTCCGATCAATAACGGCGACTTTGCTGGCCGGTGAGACGAGCCGGCGGATCAAACTTACCGGGAAGGGGCGGAAGAGTTTGACCTTCAGCAGTCCCACTTTTTCCCCCCTTGCCCGCAAGTCCGCAAGAACTTGCCTGCTGGTGCTCGTGACCGTGCCCGAGGTGACCAGTATGATCTCTGCATCTTCGCACTGGACTGGTTCAACCGCTTGGTAGCGCCGACCAAAGATGCTGAAGTATTCTTCCTCCACTTCTTCGAACCGGTCCAGAGCGTAGTCCATGGCTGACTGAATGTTGTATCTCATTTCCATGTACACGTCGGGAGGAGCCAGTTGATTGAAGGCGCATGGGTTTTCGGGATCCAGCTGAAACTTGGGCTGATATGGCGGTAGAAAACGGTCAACGGATTCCTGCTCGGGAACATCCACTGGTTCGAAGGTATGAGAGAGAAAAAAGGCGTCCAGAATCACCATGACCGGCAAGTTCACGCTTTCTGCCAGCCGATAAGATTGGATCGTCGTATCTAGTACTTCCTGACCCTCCTCACAGTACAGCTGGATCCATCCAGTGTCTCGCTGGGCCAGGCTATCGGTCTGGTCCGCCCAGATGTTCCAGCCTGGAGCCATGGCCCGGTTTACTTCCGCCATGACAATGGGGAGTCTCGCCCCGGATGCCCAGTGCAGGAGCTCGTGCATGAGTGCCAATCCCTGGGACGAAGTGGCGGTGAAGGTTCTCACCCCACTGGTCGAAGCTCCAATCAAGGCCGCCAGGGCCGAATGTTCGCTTTCCACCCGGAGGAACCGAGCACCCATGTTGCCATCCGCACAGTACTCAGAGAGGCGCTCCATTATGTGAGTCTGTGGAGTTATGGGGTAGGCGGAGATGACTTGAACCCTCGCCAGCCGTACCGCCTCTGACACAGCATGGCTCCCCTCTAATACCTGTTGCATAAACATTCCTCCTCCAGCGTCATGGCACTTCGGGGACATTCCACCACGCAGAGACCACAGCCCTTGCAATAATCGTAATTGATTCTGCGATTCTGGGTGGTGTCGTCCCGCACAACGGCAATCTCTGGACAGAAGAGCCGACAATTATCACATTGGTTGCAGATACCACAGTTGAAACAACGTTCTGCTTCCCGTATGCCGAGGATGGTGCCAATCTTGAGGTCTATCTCTGCGAAGGACCGCAGCCGTTCTTCACGCAAGAGTCGTGGCTGGATGATCCTAGGTGCAAACCGGAAATAATCCGTGTTGAGGTCTTCGTGGTGAACAACACTGCGGCTGCTCTGAGTTCGGGGCCAGCCCAGGTAGTTCTCCATAGACAAGGATGGACCATCGCCTACCAGGTTTGGCTCGATTCCGGCTCGGATCGCATCAAACCCGTTCTGAAAGAGATTATCCAGGGCCATGGCAGCCTGTTTCCCCGAGGCAATCGCATGCACGACACTCTTGATATCTGCCACCAGGTCACCTCCGAAGACCACCGTGGGTCCCTGAGACCGAGGGAGAATGGAGCAGTTACTCAGTCGCATCGTGCTACTTTTTTTGGGGGGGGGCTTGTACCATTGTTCCGCTGACGAAGCTCCGATCGCAACAAAAAGGTGTTGGACACTGATCTCTTCCGTTTTGTTCAATTGAACCCGAATACGAGCTCGGCCCCGTGCGTCCTCGCCGATGACCTCCATCTGTTGCAAGGTCAACACGTAGTCCTTTTCTACCGCTGCAATTTTGACCGGGGTTCGCAGTTCCCAGATTTCAGCACCTTCTTCCAGGGCCATGGTCACTTCGTCGTCAAAGGCCGGCATGTCCTGCTGCCTGCGACGGTAGATAACAAGGGGCTTGGCTCCCAGCCGGGCCGCCGAACGGGCCACATCTATGGCCGTATTCCCGCCGCCGATTACCGCTGCGGTCCCGTTCAGGACAACCTCTTTGCCCTGCCGAAGTTTTTGCAGGAATCGCAAGCCGTCTTCCACCCCATCGAGATCCTCGCCCGGGATCTTAAGGGGAAGACTGTGGGAGTGTCCGCATCCCAGGAAAACAGCATCGTAGTGACCCGTTACCTCATCCAAGAACCGTGGGGTGATTGTTTTGTTACAATGGATGTGCACCCCGAGTTCCAGGATTCGCGCGATGTCCGCTTTGAGTATGGCAACTGGCAGTCGGTATGTGGGTAATCCCCAGCGAAGCACTCCACCCGGCTCGGGCATAGCCTCGAAGATCTCACTCTCATAGCCGAGTCGGGCGAGGAAATAAGCCAAAGCAAGCCCGCTGGGACCAGAGCCCACGATGGCGATCTTCTGTTGCTTTGCGTTGAGCCTCTTGATGTCAGGTTGCAAGCCATTCCGCGTGGCGGTATCCGCCAGAAAGCGTTCCACGGTCCGAATTGCCACCGGTTCGTCGAATTCTCTCCGGTTGCACACCTGTTCACATGGGTGGTAGCAAACCCGTCCGCACACCCCCGGAAAGGGGTTCTCCATGAGGACTGTCTCCCAGGCCTCTTTGAAGAGCCCTTGGGCCACCAACATTTCAATGCGTGGGATATCCTCACCTGCCGGGCAGGCTGAGCTGCACGGCGCGGTCTTATTCTCGTAGCGAGGCCTAAGAAAACGCCAGGATCCGGTCTTGTTACTCTCTGTGGTGAAACGGGAACAGGGAATGATCAAGGGAGGACAGTTAACGGCCGTCTGTCGTAGGGTCATTCTATGTGTCCTCAAGATTGGACCGTCGCCATGATGTGTTGCTTCTATCGTCAATCAGCCCCAGCAGGGTCACCTCCGCGTGGGCCTTTTCTGCTGCCTTTATGTTTGCCTCCGGCCGGCTCGAAACCTCGTCTCGGATTGCCTTGGAAATGGCATCCACTGTGGGCATGCCCAGGACACGAGCAAGCCCACCCATTACGGCAGTGTTGACGATAGGCTGGGTACGGGTTCCCAATCCATATTCCAAAGCGATTCGAGTGGCATCTACCAGCCCGACTTGGTAACCGCGGAACGCTTCTAAATAGCTAGGGGTCGAGTGGGTGTTGAGCAGGATCCAACCACCTGGCTTGAGACCAAAAGCAATGTTCACTCCCTCCAGGAGAGTTGGATCGAGAACGACCACGTGATCTGGGGTATACACATTGGTCCTCACCAGGATCTTCCCGCGGTCCACCCGTAAGTAGGCCTCCACTGGAGCGCCCCTCCGCTCCACCCCAAACAAGGGAAAGCTCTGCACGTAGTACCCGTCCTGAAAAAATGCCTTAGCCAGGAGAATGGTTGCCACCACGGTCCCCTGGCCGCCCCGTCCGTGAAAACGTATTTCCAGCATAAACAGCTCGTTGTTGCAATTTCTTTACCACAGAGCCCCCTGGTTGATTGCGCACATCTCCAAGGACCTCTTGCCACCCTTCACTTGCTCCAAACCACGACGATGGCTTTCGCCTTTTTTTCTCCTATGCAACGGAAGCTGTGGCTCAGGTCTGATTCGAAGTAGATGCTGTCGCCAGCCTTCAACACTTCCACCCTATCGATGCTGCGGAACTCAAGTTCACCTTGCAGCACATGGAGAAATTCCTCACCGTCATGGCTTACGAAGACCATTTCACTGGTCTCTTGGACAGGAAACTCCACGAGGAACGGTTCCATCTGCTTGTTGGTCTTTTTCGTGTCGAGGGCCTCATATACATAGTTTGTCTCTCCTTTACGGTGGTGAGGCCGCCGCTCTACTCTGACCCGTTCTGTACGTCTCGTGACGGCGACCTTGTCATGTCCCGTCTCGTCCTGAAAGAAGTGGGCTAACGTCACGTTGAAGGCCCGAGCCAGCCTAAGGAGAGTAGCCACTGGCGGGACCACATGGTCGTTTTCAATCTGCGACAAGAATGGTTTGGACAAGCCGGTCTTGGCTGCAACGTCTTGCAGCGTATATTGGTTTTTCTGTCGCAGTTCTCGTGCCTTGCTGCCGAGTTTGAGAGCCCTCACTTCCAAACTGACGTCTTCTCGAGATCGCTTCATCTTTTCTCCTCAAACAATTTCTGTTCGTTTCTCCCACGAAGTGGCCGCAATCGATTGGCTGTCTTGGTTGTGCCTCCAAGTCATCCCTCCACCCGAGTTCTGGTTTTCTGCGCGAGCAGCGAAAATACGATTGGTGACTTATCCAGGCTCGCGCTACCTGGATCAATGTTGAGTGTTGGGATACTTGTCATTGTACACCAAGCTCTTTTTGTTTAAAACAAAAGAAGTTTGGTTCGATAAAACGAAACCTTCGGTGACGGGGGACGAAGCCGGAAGGAAGTGCCGGGAAACCGTTAGGCGCAAACCACAGAAGAGAGTCCGGTCATCACGCTTTGCTACCGGCAGGCATGGAGCACGGACGGAGGGATATGGGGAGAAAACAGCCCGGTTTGACTCGCTTCTTGCTCAAAGCTCCAAGCGTCATACCTTCAATCACGGCGCCGCCGAATGACGCCAAGCAAATGACTCGACCGAGCCTCGCCACAAATTCCTCCCAGATTCTGAACCCTTTGGGTCAGATTAAGGTCGGGTTCTCTCCCGCGCAGTGGGATCTTTGATGGGCGAGGATGCTTCACGATCTCTTTGGAATACTCGGCTTGCTACTCCATGGCGCTTTTTCGTACTCAACCACGGCCGGTCGATTGGGCTTCCAAGGACTGGGAAAAGATGGACTCGAGCAGACGATTCAAGGCCTGGGCCAGTGCCGCGTTGAGTTGTTCCTCGATCTTCTCCAGATCGAAACTCGTAAACGTCTCTTCAGGACGGATCTCCACCGCTTGACTCACAACCGTGCCTTGCTCCTTCAAGCCTACTCTTGCCGAGACCCGTACTCGGTACTTCACCGTTGTCTTTAGCAATGAGGATTTCGCCTCCACCTCCAGAGCCTCAATTCGCCCCGCAATGGCGATGTTGATTTCTTCCGGAAGGTCCTTAAGGTGTTTTGGATCAGGCTTCCACGAAGACAGTTCCACAACGCGAACGTTTCGCGCTACGAGGCCTCGGCGTAGGATATAGGTAACATCTTCTGACGGGGATGGCGAATCGAGAAATATTGGCTTTTCCGTACCGTCGGAGTGCACCCGTTTCCCCACAGTTTCTTTGGAGGGTCGCGCGTCCTCGAAGGGTAACACCCCCACCACTGAACTTGTTGAAGGCCCCTGCGCTCCCTCAGGGTGGGGCTTCAAATGGACGGTATACTTCCGAGGGCTGGCACACCCGATAAGCAGGAGGATAAGCACGATTGTCAAAAGAGTTGAGATGCTATGTCTGAGTGGCAATCCATGGAGTGTTTTCACGTCGCTCCCTTTCTTGTCCGTGGTGAGGTAACGCAGGTGATTAAGAAGACGGTTCGCCCGTGACCGGCTATACTAAATAAGAAACTATCTCAGGTCAAGCTGAGTTTCCTTGTTTGAGGTCCAAAACCGGCAGGCAAGCAGGTGTTGGGGACCAATGTACTCGATAAAGAACCTGGCCTAGAAGATCAGGACTGCGCTGCTCAGAAAATGGAGTAAGGCTCAGGGCAGAATTGTTGATCCAAATTTGGTGACTCTGTTGGCGGGACTGATTCGAGGTGTTCTGCCGAACTATTGCCTGAAGCGAAAATTCCTCAGTCTAAACAGCCGTAAGCAAGCATCAACTACTTCCGGATCGTAAAGGATATCCCTGTTGTCTGAGACCTCTTCCAAGGCTTTGTCTATGCCGAGTGCCGGTCGGTAAGGCCTATGAGATGCCATGGCCTCGACCACGTCAGCAACAGCCAGTGTCCTTGCCTCCAAGACAATCTCACCATTGGAAAGACCGGCTGGATAGCCGCTGCCATCCATCCTTTCGTGGTGCTGCAGGACTATCTGTGCCACCGGCCAGGGGAATTCTATTTCTTTGAGTATTTCGTAGCCAATTTGAGGGTGACTCCTGATCAAACTGAGTTCGATTTCGGTCAGGCCTCCTGGCTTGCTCAGAATTTCAGCGGGAACGCAGATCTTGCCAAGATCGTGGATTAGACCAGCCATGCGGATTCCATCAATCTGGTGAGCTGACAACCCGATCTCTCTTGCCAGTCCACGAGCAAGATCGGCCACTCGACGCTGATGGCCTGCTGTGTAGGGGTCTTTCCGCTCCACTGTAAGTGCCATGGCTTGGATAACCCCGGCCATGGCCTTTCGCAGTTTACCGAGGGCATCTTGCACTTCCACCGCTGCATGCTTGGGCACCGCGATATCTTGCTTTAGCTGGTCGTCGAGCATCGCCAACTCGTCGGTCCGACGTTCAACTCCTGACTCCGAGCTGGTGTGCATCTTTCGCAATTCTCGTTCTCCCCGCCATTTAGAGCTAAGCGCCAGGGCAAAGTGGCGGATCTCGTGATCATGGAAGGGCTTCTGCAGATAAAGCAACTTGTCGCTTGGAAGTATACGACAAGCCACTTCCTGGGGCAAAGCATCGGAATAGGCTGTTACCATCACGATTTCTGTAAAGGGATCCAATGCTCGGATTTGCTCGGCCGCCCAAACACCATCCCGGCCGGGAGGCATCTGCAGGTCCAGAAACGCAACCGCAAAAGGCTCCTCGTCCTCAACAGCAGCTCGGACCATCTCAACCGCTTCATCTGCTTGCTGACATAGAATCAGATCGACATGGTTGCCGGAACCATCGGGGAAAAGTGTTTCTTTGTAGACATTCAGTATGTTTGGCTCATCATCGACTACGAGAATACGAATCCGGTCAGATCGGAGTGCGTTCATATTGGAAGTGCCTCATTAAGTGATGGTATCCAAGAGGACCGGAGTCTGTGGCTGCAAAAAACGGACCAAGTATATCGCTGACAAACTGGTTCTGCCTGGAAGGAAGACTGCCTGGCAAGCTGAAATGACCGTGGTGTACATTCGTCTTTGCTGTGGCGGGATTCAGAGGAGTTGGATTTTCTCAGACTTGATGGCACCTTAGGCGGCATTAGTTACGAATGGCTTGCTGTGACCAGAGATATGCCTTACTTCCGGTCCTCCTCGGCGTCGCACCCTGCGACGTACTGATCAAGCACTCCTCGTCCCCAAGACCCAGCGGTCGCCAGGTGGGACGCCCATCTTCTTCGCGCTCGCTCCGCTCCGCTCAGGCCACACCCCTTTGGAGCGGGTTCCCGGTTACCCGGTCTCTCAATGCCGTTTGTTGAATAATGGGGGATAGCTCTGTCAATCAGGTCGAACTATAGTGTCTTGCAGGCAAACCAAATGCCACATGAAGGGGTATCAGATGCATCAAGTCAACCGTGGAAGACCTGTCTTTGCAGTGTGCCCCGGCAGATAATTCCTTGCATTGCAGAGCTGGACCGTGAAGAAGACGCCGAGTGGTCCCGCCCTGAACTCCATCCAATCGTACGTCAACGTGCGTCAGATCCCGCCCGAGGCGAGCACAGCCCCGCCTCGGGCGGGGTGCACTATCGTGCGAGTCCCTCCTGGGCGGGATTATTGCGGGGGCAGGCCTGCAACATCAGGGCCTTCGAACATTTCCCTAATCGATGCCGCATAGCGATGAGATCACTTGTTGACGTCGGTCCGATTTCTTCTCTGTAACCGCTGCGAAAATACAACTGCTTCCTCGATTAATCTGAAGAGTTGGAGACGCCCGAAAGGTTTCGGAACGAGGAAGTCAATGTTTGATTGAGCGAATCCCTCGGCATAAAGATCGACACTCGTACTTGTCATCATCGCTATGGGGGTAAATGGGTCGATTTCCTCGAACTTTGAGACTAGATTGTGAATATCGGTGCCCGATGTAGCTTGATCTAATATCACCAGATCATACTTCCCATCTGCAAATTGGCAGATACAACTATTTACATCAAAGACAGATGTGACTATACAACCGATGTTCACAAGGATTTCTGCTATCAAGGTGCTCTCTAACTCGTGACAGTCAAATAGCAATATTTTAGTCTCATGCTTTATCGGTAAAGTCCCTTTCGCTGCAAAACGATCGCTATTCAAGAGCTACTTATCCTTGGCGGTTTCTTCTGATTCGATATCAAGTAATGTAAGGCTACCGAAATCTATCGTTTTGTATCTTTCGAGACTTCTAAGATTCTGTAGATATTGAGCGATTAATTCTAGTTGTTCTTTTATAATAATCAACTTATTCTTCGTAGTTTCGTCTTCGGTGGAGGATGATAGTAGATCGACATATCCCAATACAACCGTTAGTGGTTGACTGAATAGGTGCGATACGGTTGCTGTTGTACTCAGAACCCCTTGAAATCTTTGATCCTGGGATTGATCCCACCCCGCTCGCCTATCTCTTCCACTTCTTCTGTCTCCACCGCCCCGCCGATCTTGACCGGATCGCCTGTCCGCACCTGACCGTCTGTCGCCCCTTCTCCTTCGATCCCCGGAAGTTCTGGATTCGTCTATCATTGAGTCACCCTCGGAATTATTTTGAATCGAGACTGTAGGTTATATACAACGACGTCATCCTCTGCGCCTGATGCCTGCCGAAACAAGGCCCCTCCAACTTAGGAGAGCGTTTCACTGTCCCGACCCAGCCTTGGCGAATGCGGATGCCCATCCGTAACTGGATTTTGTTAGCCCTTTCTGGGTGCGGACCAACGGCTCGGCGGAGGGGTTCGAATGAGCCTCCCTCGGCCGTGAGCAGTTCGGCCTTGAGCGACTCGACGTGAGGACTTCGAGTGAACCTCAGTCGAACTCCTCGCCGAAGTCCGCGTCCCGAAAAAAACAGTCGGTTCAGTCGGATCGTCTGCAGCTATTCTTGTCGCTATGTATGGCAAATCCAGGTCCATCGAAGATGCGACGCGGGAAAGGCCCAGGTTTCCTAGATTTCGAATGAACCTTGCGACTACTCGCTGTCCCAAAGTGTGGCACACTTCACTGGCCCGTGTCAACTTGTGGACGCGCGGGGCCCGCGATCTCATCTGCTTCCAGATCTTCTCTATTGGTCCGAGCTGACCCGAATATTTCATGAATTGGAGCAGCGAGACCGTGTAACCGGGGACCCGCCCCAAAGGGGTGGGGCCTAAGCGGAGCGAGCGCGAAGAAGATGGGCTTGCCACCGTCCAATCCCTCGGTACCGCGGGATTGCACCCGAACCGTACCTGACAAGGCTGTCATTGGGTCATTTGGGCTAAGGCCCGTCATCAAGTCATTCGGTCGCTTTGATACATCCATCACCAGCAATGGTAAAGCCATGATTTCGTGATTTTGGCATCAGACGACACAGCGACCTAGTGACGATGAGTGACAGCGAGGCGTGATGACAAGGAAAACGGTCGCAGTAGCCTATTCATGAAACATCCGGGGCAGAGGTGGAGTAGAGATTATCTCAGCAACCCGCCCAACTCTCCCAACAGAACCGTACAACATCATGGACGGAAATTCAATTTCAACGCTGACGGAAAATGCTACTTTACCAATCAAGTGGTGGATTAGCCCTTTGACTTCTACGAGCCTGAGTGTACCCTATTGGTTTCAAAACCGGCTGCTCGGCATTCTCTCGAGTGGAATGTTTGATTTCGGTGGATGGAGACAATGAGAAAACCTGGAAAACCAACTCAGACACGATACGGTGATGACCTGGTTCTATTTAACTGGACCGGCATTTGGACTGGGGCGCAACAGAGCATTCCCATCGCGTTCAGCGTTTTTGCCTATGGTCTCGTTTTTGGCGTTTTGGCTCGACAGGCCCAACTTAGTGTAGCCGAGTCACTGCTCATGAGTGGTCTGGTGTTTGCCGGGGCCTCTCAGTTTGTTGCCCTCGATCTTTGGGTAGCACCACTTCCAATGGTTACCATCATATTTACTACCTTCGTAGTCAATCTTCGCCACTTGCTCATGGGCGCCGGGCTTCGTGATTGGTTTGCCGGGCTTTCCATTGCCAAGGCCTACGGGTCACTGTTTTTCATGAACGATGAGAGCTGGGCCTTGACCATGGCTGCCTATGCCAGGGGAGAAAGGAACGCGGCATTTCTGCTCGGCAGTGGCCTTACGGTGTTTTTGGCGTGGCTGAGTGCCACCTTCTTCGGTCGCCTTGTTGTGGCAGTTCTCAAGAACCCCGCCCGATGGGGTCTTGATTTCGCTTTTACTGCAGTCTTCGTAGCTTTGCTCGTGGGTATGTGGAGGGGCAAGTCCGATTTCATGCCCTGGCTGGTAGCCGCGATCGTGGCAATACTCAGTTCAATCTGGTTGCCTGGGAAATGGTACATCCTGATAGGCGGTCTGACGGGAAGTTTTGTGGGGGCAATGCGACATGAAGATTGATTCCCTGGCTCTGATAACGATCTGTGGAATGGCTTTAATGACCTACATCACGCGTGCAGGCGGCTTCTGGATCGTAAGTAGACTTAGCCTCGGCAAGCGCATGGAGGCGTGGCTAAACCACATTCCAGGCGCTGTTCTCACTGCCATCGTCGCCCCGGCGCTTTCTGCCGGGGGATTGGCCGAAGTAGTAGCTGCCCTTGCCACCGGTGCAGTTGCGGTAAGATCCGGCAACATTCTAATCGCCATGCTTGTTGGCATCGTCGTTGTGTGCGGGTTGCGAATCTTAAGCCTTTGACGTCGTTGATCAGTGCAACCCCACCGAACCCGCGAAAAAGCAGGCAGCGAGATGGTTTTTTCTCGCTTCCTGAAGTTGAGGTTCCTCCCTGCTGCAGATGTCCTCAGCATAGAGGCAGCGCGTGTGGAAGCGGCACCCCTGGGGGGGGTCTATGGGACTAGGAACATCGCCCTTCAAAATGATCCTTTCTCGTTTCACGGAAGGATCTGGAATGGGCGAAGCCAAGAGGAGCGCCTGTGTGTAAGGGTGGAGAGGCGTTCGGTAGATCTCAACGCTATCCGCCAATTCCACGATCTTTCCAAGATACATAACCGCCAGCCGATCGCTCATATGCTCCACCACACTCAGATCATGGGAAATAAATAGATAGGTGAGTCCGAACTCTCCTTGCAGATCTTTGAGCAAATTGATGACCTGGGCCTGAATAGAGACGTCCAGAGCGGACACTGCCTCGTCGCAAACGATCAGCTTGGGGTGGAGTGCCAGGGCCCTGGCCACACCGATTCTCTGCCGCTGCCCCCCAGAAAACTGGTGCGGATAGCGGCGCATGTGTTCTCTTCTCAAACCCACAACTCTAAGGAGATCTAAGACCCTGGCTTCTCTTGCTCGTCGACTCTGCATACCGTGGACCAGAAGAGGTTCACCGACGATATGTGAAACCGTTTTTCGGGGATTAAGAGAGGAAAACGGGTCCTGGAAGACAATCTGCATTTGTTTCCGTAAAATTCGCATCCGCTCTTTGTCGTACGCAAGAATGTTTTCTCCCTGGAAATGTATCTCACCTGAGGATGGCTCCTCGAGCCTCAGGATTAGGCGACCGAGAGTGGTCTTGCCGCATCCGGACTCGCCAACCAAACCCAGCGTTTCGCCCTCACGAATGGTTAGGTTGACACCGTCCACAGCTTTAACGAAAGCGACTTCCTTCAGAAACACACCACCCCGAATGGGGAAGTGCTTCACTAGGTTGTTCAACTCCACCAGGTTATTTCCTGACATAGAACGGTCAGCCATATTTCAGACACCTTGCCATATGACTCTTGTCAACTCGGTACATCTCGGGTTCTACGGTTCTGCAGTCAGCAAACACATCGGGACACCGATCACTGAACAAACAACCGGAGGGGAGATTGAGCAGGGAAGGCACTACGCCTGAGATCGCATCGAGTCGTTGGTCCCTGCGCTGTCGGCCGAGAACGGGGATGGATTGTAGCAACCCGACGGTATATGGGTGTTTGGGATCAGCAAAAAGGGTATTTACATCCGTATATTCCATGACCTTGCCTGCATACATGACCGCCACGTACTGAGCCATCTCGGCGATAACCCCTAGATCATGGGTAATGAAGAGGATGGCGGCCCCGGTTTCGTGCTTCAATTCGTTCATCAGCTCCAGAATCTGGGCCTGAATCGTAACATCCAGAGCGGTTGTGGGCTCATCGGCAATCATCAGCTTGGGATTGCAGGCCAGAGCCATGGCAATCATCACCCGCTGGCGCATGCCGCCGCTCATTTGGTGCGGATAATCTTTGATCCGCTTTTCCGCCGCCGGAATGCCAACCAACTGGAACATCGCCATAACCCGGTCGCGAACCTCGCTTCGCGAGAAATCCTGGTGTAGCCGAATGACCTCTGCCACCTGGTCACCCACAGAATAGACCGGGTTCAATGAGGTCATGGGCTCTTGGAAGACCATGGAAATCTGGTTTCCCCGGATTTTCCTCATTCTGGCTTCAGGCAGCTCTAGCAGATTAGTACCCTCAAAGACGATACTCCCGCCAACTATCTTGCCGGGCGGATCGGGGATTAGGCCGATGATGGAATGGGCGGTGACACTCTTGCCGCAACCCGATTCACCCACCAACCCGAGCGTTTTACCTGAAGCGATGGATAGGTCAACATCATCCACGGCCTTGGCTACGTAACCACGGACATAGAAGTAGGTTCGCAGATGCTGGATTTCCAAGAGGCGGTTGTTGTTGCCCATTTTCATCAATCCCTCAGCCGTGGATCCAGGGCGTCCCGCAAACCGTCACCGAAAAGGTTGAAGCCAAGAACCGCAAGAAGAATTGCGATGCCGGGAAAAGTCATCACCCACCAGGCCCTGAGAATGTGGGAACGTCCCATGGCAATCATGGCACCCCACTCCGGGGTCGGAGGCTGGGCCCCCAAGCCGAGGAAGCCGAGGGCTGCCGCGTCCAAGATCGCCGAAGCGAAACTAAGAGAGGTCTGGACAATGAGAGGGGCCAGGCAGTTTGGGAAGATGGACACGAAGATGATCCTCCAGTCTCTGGATCCCACAGCCTTAGAGGCCGTGACATAGTCTTTCTCGTGCTCCTCCAGTACCGAGGCCCGAACTATGCGAGCATAGCGGGGTATGTAAATAATCCCAATGGCGATCATAGCGTTTCGCAGCCCGGGTCCGAGATAGGCCATGATAACGATGGCCAGGAGTATGTGGGGAAAGGCCAGAAGTATGTCCATGAAACGCATGATGATGTTGTCAAGAAATCCTTTGTAGTAGCCAGCAATCGCCCCGAGGAGAGAGCCGAAAATGAAACCAATTCCGACGGTGGCGAGAGCCACGAGCAAAGAGACCCGAGCGCCATAGATGAGCCGGGAAAGGATGTCCCGGCCAAGGTCATCAGTTCCAAGTAAGTTACTTGATCTTCCACCTTCTTCCCAGATTGGTGGTTTGAGCTGATCATAGAGTGAAGCATCAACAGGATCGTGAGGACTCAGGACCGGCGCCAGGAGCCCGGTCAAAACGAAGAGAGTGATGACAATCATCCCCGCCACTGCTGTCTTGTTTCGCCAGAGCTGTTCCAACTGATCGAGAAAAGGATGTCGATCTTCGGGAATTTTCGGCTGTTGTCTTCTTGTCAACGAGGTAATCATACCTTCTAGTGAACGCTGATCTTCGGGTTGATCACAGCATAAAGGATATCAACCACCAGGTTAATCATGACAAATATGGCGGCCACAAAGAGAGTTCCCCCCTGAATGACCATATAGTCCCTCTGGAGCACGGCATCATAGAGCCACTTCCCTACCCCGGGCCAGGCAAAGATGGTCTCGGTTAGGATGGCCCCTGCCATGAGGATACCGAACATCAAGCCGATCACTGTTATTACCGGGATGAGCGCATTTCGCAGAGCATGTTTTAGGACAACGATACCGGGTGATAATCCTTTGGCCTTGGCAGTCTTGATGTAATCCTGCCGCAGAACCTCAAGCATGCTGGACCGGGTCATGCGGGCGACAATGGCCATGGGGATCGTGCTCAGGGTAAAAGCAGGCAAGGCGATGTGCCAGAGGGCGTCCTTCAGTGCGGCCCAGTTTTTGGTCAACAAAGCATCTAGGAGGTAGAAATTGGTGATCGTATCGAGCTCGATACCTACGCTAAGCCTCCCGGACATGGGAAACCAGCCGAGGTTGAGGGAGAAGATCAACATCAAGACCAGCCCGAGCCAGAATATGGGCATACTGACCCCTACAAGGGCGCCGAGCATACTGAGATAGTCGAAAACGGAGTATTGTCTGGTAGCGGAGACGATGCCGAGGATAATGCCCAAAAAGGTACTGATGATCATGGCGGCAATGGAAAGCTCTATGGTCGCCGGGAAGCGCTGTTTCACCTCTATCCAGACTTTCTGCCGCGTCCAAATGGTCTCCCCCAGATCCCCCCGCAGCAATCTTTTCAAGAACATTCCGTACTGGACGTGAAGGGGCTCATTCAGGCCAAGGTGTTCCCTCAACGCTTCCAAGGCCTTCTCCGTAGCTCGTTCGCCCAAAAGAAGCTCGGCCGGGTCGCCGGGTGTGATGTGCATCATGAAAAAAATGATAATGGATATGCCCAGAAGGGTGGGGATAAGTAACAGTATCCGTCTGATGATGTGGGCTAGCATGGTTTGTTAGTCGTGGTGAGAAAGGATCGTTCGTGTTCAATCAACGAAGCACCTTGGGTTTCGCGCAATGTAGAATAGAGAGATATAACCTTTCCAACATAAACAGGCAAGTGTGCACATTAAAGAGGGGGAGTGGGTTGCTTCCCCTCTCCCCCTCTGCTTGCATTCACTGGCGCAGTTCCAGCCTTGCTATTCTAGCCGCACGTTTTTCATCCGTACCGAGGCTGTGGGATGAAGCTTGAAGTTCATTACGTTGTTTCTCATCGGCCAGACTACGGTGGAATGGGCCACGCAGATCGCCGGCACTTCGTCATGAAACACCTGCAGTGCTTTCTTGTAGATCTCAGTTCTTTTCGCCTGATCAATAGTCTGTTTACCAGCCGACATTAGCTCATGGTATTCCTTGTTCTTCCATTGGGTCCTGATAGCTGGGGAGGCAAGCCCGTCGAACAGCACGGCAAGGAAGTTGTCCGGATCACCGTTGTCTCCGGTCCAGCCAAGCTGGAAGAGATCCATATCCCTAGGCTGCTCCCGCTGTCTCTTCAAATAGGTTCCCCAGTCGTAGCTGACTATTCTGGCCTTTATTCCAACTTTGGACAGATCAGAGATCATGGCGACACCTACTTTTAACCCCTCAGGATTATAGGGCCTGGGAACTGGCATGGACCAGAGAGTGATCTCCGGCAAGTCTTTACCTCCAGGGTAGCCGGCCTGGGCTAGTTCCAGTTTGGCTTTTTCCGGATCATACGGAAAGTCCTCGATGGCATCATTGTAACCCCACATGGTGGGTGGGATCGGATTTTTGGCTACCTGTCCCATCCCCTGGTAAATGTTGTCCACAATCGCCTTGCGGTTGATGGCATAGGCGATGGCCCGGCGCATATGGATGTTCTTCCAGAGTCGCTTGGTGTGGTTGAAGGAAAGGTAGCCGATGTTCATCCCAGGCTGAGATACGAGTTTCAGGTTGGGGTCTTTCTTGGCCAGAGGGACATCGGCCGGGTTGGGAAACTGGCAGATGTGGATATTCCCTGCTTTCAGCTCCAGGAACCGAACGGAATTCTCTGGAATGGCGCGAAACACGACTTTGTCCAGATAGGGACCGCCTGATTTATCCCAGTAATTTTCGTTCTTTGCCAGGACGATTCTGTCATCCTTGATCCACTCGACGAACTTGAACGGACCGGTCCCCACAGGGTTGCGGAGGAATTCTTTGGGATTCTTCACGAAGGCGGTGGGGCTGATGATATCGGCGAAATCCATTCCCATGTTGGCCAGGAAGGGAGCCTCAACCCTCTTGAGCCTGAACACTACGGTATACTCATCCGCCGCCTCAATTGAATCAATCGTGTCATCCATTTCCATGGAGACCCAATACTCGGGCGGGCGCTCCTGCGGAGGCACACTCCATCCCTGACCATGAAATTTGAGTTTTCTGTTCTTCATCATACGGCCGATGGAGAAGACCACAGCATTGGCGTTAAACGGGGTACCGTCGTGGAACATTACACCTTTTCTCAAGTGAAATGTGTAGATCTTGCCGTCCGGGGAAATCTCCCAGGACTCCGCCAACCCCGGTTCCAGAGCGGTGGACTCATCCTTGTAGAATACCAGGGCCTCGTATATGTTGTCACAGATCATGAATGAGTTTCCGTCCGTTTCATAGGCCGGATCCAGTCCCACACTGTCGCCGCCACGCCCAAATACCAGCGTGCCACCTTCCTTCTTTGCAGCAGCTGGTTTT
>CP070692.1:844899-872412 GCA_020353215.1 Deltaproteobacteria bacterium | reverse complement strand
CCTCCCTGTTCCCCGTTCCTGCGGAACGGGGCCAGGGGCTCCCCCACCCACAGCTGCGGAAGTGAACACAGGCCTCCCGCCAGTCACCTTGGAAAAGACGTCATGATCCTGCATCAATATGGCTGCCGTTGTTCTCTGCAGACAATATAATGCTCTCATTAATAACTTGGAAAGCGGAAGGGAACGATGGGAAGTCCCAGGAAACATTTGGTACTAGTGGGTGGCGGACATGCTCATATGACCGTGATGAAAAAGCTTGATACTTTCGTCAAACGCGGGCACCAGGTGAGCGTTATCGGCCCGTCTCCACATCATTATTACTCAGGCATGGGCCCTGGAGTGCTTTCGGGAATCTATAGATCTCAGGAGGTCCGGTTTAATATCAAGAAGATGGTAGAGGATCGGGGAGGATCTTTCGTGCCTGGGACTGTCGTTCGCATTGAGCCGAGAAACCGTACACTCTTGCTTACATCGGGAGATGAGGTTCAATACGATGCGATCTCCTTTAACGTGGGAAGCCATGTGCCAGTGGAGGCACCAGCCGCAGAGAAAAATGTTCTCACAGTGAAGCCGATAGAAAATCTCCTGAAAGCTCGGCAGATGATTCTGGATTGTGCCAAGAGGGGAGAACCGAAAGTCGTGGTTGTAGGAGGTGGGCCCAGCGGCCTTGAGATTTCTGGAAATGTCTGGAGGCTGGTCCATGATCACGGGGCAGCCGCTCAGATCGCCCTACTAGCCGGTCACAGGCTTCTTGCAGGCTTTCCCGAGAAAGCACGTCACCTGGCTTTGAGGTCTCTTGCCGCCCGAGGGATCGAGGTGGTGGAGGGCGTTCATGCCAGCAGATTTGACCGGGGCTGCGTTCTCTTGGAAGATGGCCGTGAATATTTATATGACCTGGCACTTCTAGCCTGGGGAATAAGGCCTTCTGAGCTTTTCCGGCAATCCGGACTTCCCATTGGAGAAGATGGTGGACTCCTCGTGAACGAACATCTCCAGAGTGTGAGCTATCCCGAAGTCTTTGGCGGTGGAGATTGTATCAGCTTCGAGAGTCACCCGTTGGATAAGGTCGGTGTGCACGCAGTGCGTCAAAACCCCATCCTTTACCACAATCTACTTGCTATCTTAGAGGGGGAGAAGCTTCAGCGGTTCAGTCCCAACGACACATATTTACTGCTTTTCAACCTGGGTGACGGCAGAGCGATCTACTGGAGGAAGGATCGGGTCTGGGCTGGAAGGATCGCCTTTATTTTCAAGAACTATCTCGACAAGAAATTCATGAGAACATTTCAGGTCTCAGGAGAACTAGAGGAAGACGGATCTGTGTTCTGATTTTTTGGGAGACAAAAATGATGCGTTTAAGAAAGCTTTTCCAAACAGTAGAGTCCATGGATGCGGAAACCGCAAAGACTTTCATTCAAGAACACGAAGAAGGAACATTCACCCTGTTGGACGTGCGCCAGCCGTCAGAGTATGAGGAGGCCCACATTCCCGGGGCGAAATTGATTCCATTACCTGAGTTGCATCATTCGGTAAAGGGTTTGCCTCCGGATAGGCCCATCATCGTCCATTGTGCCGTGGGAGGTAGGAGTCGTGTGGCGGCACAGTTGCTGTCCGGTCTGGGGTTCAAGGAGGTTTACAATCTCAAAGGTGGTATTAAGGCATGGCAGGGACTCACGGCCACAGGCCCCACGGAACTCAATTTGGATTTGGTGCGGGGCGATGAAACCCCTGCTGAAATCGTGGCGCTCGCTTATGACATGGAAGACTGTGTGCAGACTTTTTATAACGAATTGCACCAGAGAGCAGAGGATCCCGCAGTTAAGGAGCTGTTCGCCAAGCTAGCGAGCATTGAAGAGAAACACAAAAAGACGCTTCTAGAGCTGAGTGCGCAACTTCAAGCGCCAGGGTCGGGGCCAGAGACAGCTAGAGCGGATAGCGGCCGAATTGTTTTGGAGGGCGGTTTCGACATGGTGGAATTCATGGCACGAAACGAGCCAATGTTGGACACGGTCCCTAATGTGATCGAACTGGCGATGATGTTAGAAACCCAAGCTTTGGACCTCTACCTTAGATTTGCTGCAAAAAGTGCTGATCCAAAGAGCAAGGATGTGCTGTTCAAGATCGCCCACGAAGAAAAGGCTCACCTGGCTGCGTTGGGCCGATTGATGGGAAAAAAGGACTAACCCGGATCTTTCATGAATGGCCTACTGCGACTGTTTTACTTGTCATCACGCTTCGCTGTCACTCATAGTCACCAGTCCGGATACTTCATGAATTGCTGTCGCGAGACCGTGGAGATGGGCGTGCCACCTGACAACCGTCCCGCGGTACCGCGGGATTGGTCCCGAGGCGTACCTGAGCGGTACGCCGCAGGGTCTGACACCCGAGGACGCCAGGAAGGACGGCCACATCCGTGGTCGCAGCAAGTAATTCATGAAATGTCCGGGTTAAGAGAAGAAATGACCCATGAAAACAGTTGAATCAATCGAGGCTGAGTTGCGGCGACTTGATCCGGGGTGGTGGGAACGGATGGTTCAAGCAATTCCTGAACTTGCTTGGCTTGCCAACACTCCTCAACCGCGCCGCTACCATGCCGAGGGGGACGTGGCCCAACACACCCGATTGGCTGTGGAGGCTTGCCCGCCTGATTGTGATCTGGATCTACTCTGGGCCGCGCTTCTTCACGACGTGGGCAAGCCTCTGGTTACCAAGGATCAGAACGATAAGATCACTGCCCACGGTCACCATGCTGTGGGGGCCGAGATAGCGGAGAAGATTTTGATCCGACTCGAAATGGTTTCTGATCGAAGGGATCGAATCGTATGGGCAGTCAGGTATCATACATTCCATCTGTCCTGGAACCTGACAGCACCTTGGCAAGCCTCGCGGCGACACAAGCGATTTGTCGCCGACCCACGTTTTCCCCTGTTGCTCGAGCTTTTAAGGGTCGACTCGATCGCGTCCTTGGGCAATCCTCGGGGGCAGGATGCTTACCACGTCTACGTTCAACTTAGAGAGAGCGTGGTTGGAGAAAGCCCGTCGCCGCCTTAACCCTAGCCGGGGACTTCCAGTTCGCTTGGTTCAGTGGGACCCTCGTTGAAGTGCACCAGGAAAACGCCGATTAGAACAATTACCATGCCGATCCAGAACAGAGGTCCCAGATCCTGATCACCGGACAGCAATCCTGCGCCGGCCATCAGGGCTGAGAGAGCGGCTGTGGTCGGAGGTTGCGCGTTGGTGCAGATGGCCACCTCTACTGGCCCGAGATAACGCAGCGGCACAATCCAAAACAGCATCATCACCACACTAGTCAGCAGAACCATCCAGGCGAGTCCAACCCAGGCGGTAAACTGGATTGCCCCATAATCTGTGGTCAAGAGCGAAGATCCGCCGATGGGCGTCATGACCAGTGCGCCCAGGATGAGACTCCATTAAAGTCGGTTGTTATGATTGACAACAGAATGAGATGACTGACATTCTGGACGAGACCGTCACAAGTTCGGGATCGCGTCTGCCCATCCAGACCGATCGATTACCAGGACGAGGCGATAATATCCCTCAAAGCGCTAGTTGTCACTAGTTTATAGAGTAAGCATGGGCACGCCCTTTAGTTTTCGAGTTTTTCACTCTTGAACTAGGATATTACCAGTCAGTTCAGCCCTGCGGAAGATTAGGAGAGCGTCAATTCTTGGTGTTCCGGGTACGCCACGGTTCATCGGTTGATCAACCAAGAAGAAACTGGAAATGTAAAGAACGTGCCCAAATTTACAAACGAAGGAGAAGAAATGAAATGCACTCGAAGGGAATTCCTGGGAACATCGACCAAGGTGGCTGCCTCGGCCCTGCTCGGCAGTGCAATCTTGGGAAAAGGTTCTGTAGAGGCTCAGGTTGACTCGACCAAGAAGTCCGATGGGGTGACTCCGGAAGTTGTTCCCATGAGAACGTTGGGAAGAACCAACTTGAAGATATCGATGATGAGTGTTGGCACGAGCCGAACAAACGAGAATACAATCCGCTATGCGATCAAGAGAGGCATTAATTTCATTCACACCTCACCAACCTATATCATGGGGTGGTCTATACGGAAAGTAGCTAAAGCCATCAAAGGGCAGCGAGATAAGGTTATCCTGGGGCTTAAGGTGACCTGGGACTGGGATCGCGACGACAAGCTGGTCAAGAGCCTGGATAGTCTGGGCACAGATTACGTGGACATTGTTTTTTTCCCAATCCACAACGACCCAGAGCAGGTTGCGTCACCGGAAGTCAAAAGCACTTTTGACAGGTGGAAAAAGCAAGGGCGGGTGAGGTTTCTTGGCTTGACCACACACGGCGGCATGAAAGAATGTATGCAAGCAGCGCTCAAAACGGGCTGGTATGATTGTTTGATGCCAGCATATCAAATACATCAGCGTGAACAGTATCTCGATCTGTTTAAGGAGTGTGAAGAAAAACGAATAGGCATAGTCGCAATGAAGACGAAAATCAGTCCGGCGAAACCCGAACTTACCTCATTATTCTTCCAAGACCGCTCAGTGAAGGCGATCTGCAGGACGATATCGTCTCTGAAAGCCCTGACTGGATACATTGAGGCCTTCAAAAGAAACGTCCCTTCAAAAGATGCGTCGCGAATAATCCAACGAGAATCCCTGGCGTCGGTGGGACGGTGCACGATGTGCGGTACGTGCACCCTGAATTGTCCCAGTGGCCTTGCAGTAAATGATATGGTGAGATGCGTCGATTATTATGTGGACACCATGGATGATTTCGAAGTTGGCAAGGAAAACTATCTTGCGATCGATCGCCGAGCAGGTGCTGATCATTGTGAACAGTGTGGAATGTGTGAGAATGCTTGCCCCAACAACGTTGCCATACGACACTATGTGAGAAGATCAAAGGAGATGTTTTCCTGATAGGTCGCTGAACGATGAGCTTTCACCGAAGACCCCGACAAAACGTTACTATGCTGAAATACTGGTTGGTGAGTTCGGTTGCATTATGGATGATTCCCTTTTGCTTACTCCACGCATGTTCCGGCAGGAACGACGAAGAGGTAATCCGCCAATTAATCAAAGAGGGAACTGAGCTAGCAGAAGAACATAATATTGGTGGTTTGATGAAACTCACTACCGAGGATTTTGTTGCTGATCCGGGTCAGCATGATCATCGGGGGGTGAGGGCGATACTGTTTCGAACATTCGCATACTACGGGCAATTCAAGATTGTCTATCCGCGACCGAGTGTTGACCTGGTAACAGATGGCAAAACCGCGGCTGCCACGCTCTATTTCCTAATTGTAAAAAAACATCTTGCCTTTCCGGAACTCGAAGCTCTCTATCACGATCCTCGGGGTTGGCTTGAATCAGTGGGAGAGAATGCCGACCTGTATAGACTGCACCTGGAGTTGCGGAGAAATCAAGGAGATTGGCTGGTCCGACTGGCACGTCTGGAGTCATTCACTGGTGTAGGATTCAGTGAAAGGTTGTGACGGCATTGGGTAGCAGATGAAATTTTTGGGGAAAGTCCTGACAACTGGGATGTTGACTGATTGATGGTAGTGAGCTATGGAAGTGTGTTCAAAAGGGAATTTGTAAGAATCTCAGAAAGATCGAATGATGCCGTCTCAACACGAGATTCCGGAACGACTCAACCTGCTTCAGCGAATCTGGTATTCTATTTTCCCTGATGCCCATAAAGCTCAAAAGGAGCGAAGAGACTATCTGAGGCTGCTAAACACCCTAGTCTTGCACTTCCGTCCCAAGGTCGTGCAGGAGCGAACGCTAAGATTCAACCTCACCTGGGGGCTTGGCGGCATGGCATTGGTTCTGGTATGCCTACTGTTCGCCACAGGTATGATGTTGAAGTTTGCGTATCAGCCGGTTCCCGACAGAGCCTACGAATCCGTGGTCCAATTGCAGGACGATGTTCTCTTTGGCCAACTGGTTCGTAATATTCATCACTGGAGCGCCAATATACTTCTGATCGTTGTTTTCCTTCACTTCCTGAGAGTATTCTTCACCGGCGCTTTTCACTCCCCTCGACAGTTCAACTGGATTATCGGGCTGACCATGTTTCTTGCGATCTTGGGATCAAACTTCACCGGATATCTGTTACCGTGGGACCAATTGGCATTTTGGGCCGTCACAATCTGTACCGGCATGATGGAATATATTCCTGGCGTTGGCGAGGGTCTGCAGCAATTGATTCTCGGCGGCAGAGATATCGGCCCGTCAACTCTGTCCAATTTTTTTGCCATCCACACTGCCGTCATTCCAGCCTGTCTCATTGTTCTCATGCCTTTTCACTTCTGGCGGGTGCGCAAAGCAGGAGGGTTGGTGGTTCCTCGTCCGCCGGCGGAGAACCCTTCCACCAAGGGCGAAATGGTGGCCACCATTCCGAATCTAATCTTGCGAGAACTGGCCGTTGCCGCAGTTCTGATTGCACTGATCATGCTGGTTTCGATTGTCTTCGACGCTTCTCTGGGTGTGAAGGCAAATCCGGGACTGAGCCCCAATCCCACCAAAGCTCCATGGTATTTTGCCGGGATGCAAGAGTTGTTACTGCACATCCACCCACTGTTTGCCGTTGTAGTAATACCGCTCACCATTGTCGGGGCTTTGATTTTTCTGCCTTACTTCCGTTACGAAGCAAATACTGGAGGGGTGTGGTTTGTATCCTACCGGGGACGCCAAATGGCAGTGGTCGCCGCAGTTACCGCTACTGTCGCTACATCGCTCGGCATCATTGTGGACGAATTCCTCATTGATTTTGTCGCCTGGATACCTGCAATACCACCTGTGGTCAGCAATGGGCTATTGCCGGCAGCGATTGCTCTGGCTGCAGTTGTCGGTTTTTATGTTCTGATCAAGAGAATATACAATGCCACGAATAACGAGGCCATTCAGGCGGCATTTGTTCTCCTACTGTGCTCTTTTCTAGTTTTGACCATTATCGGCATCTGGTTTCGTGGCAAAGGCATGGCACTCGTCTTGCCGTGGCAGTTCGGCATATCTGGATAGGAAACGATCTAATAAACATTTCTGGTGCAGATTTGCAGGATAGTCAATGATGTTTTGGTATTAGGACATTAGATATTCGAAGTTGTTTCGGATTTCGTTCTCAGTGCTTCGAATTTGTGACGTATTGAGTCCAGTTATAGATGTGTAAGGCGTCCTATGAAAGAAGAACACAGCGAGAGAGCCGGCGGGACTGAATCAACACGTCGAAGTTTCTTGAATAATCTGTGGATCGGTCTCGGCTTGGTTGCCTTGGCTGAAATCGTTGCAGTAGCATTTGCCTTCTTCCGCGCCAATAGATCCAGAGCGCGCCAAGTAGATCCCGAGGCCATCGTCACAGCCGGGGACGTGGACAAGTTTGTACCCAATTCGGTGACGGCCTTCGTCCGTGGCCGTTTTTACCTGGCGCGGCTGAAAGACGGCGGCTTTCTTGCCTTGTCGCGCAAATGTACCCATCTCGGTTGCACGGTTCCCTGGGTTGAAAAGGAACTGAAATTCGTCTGCCCCTGTCACGCGTCCGCCTTTGATATTACCGGAAATGTCATTGGTTCACCCGCACCTCGTCCCTTGGACATCTATCCAGTTTCTATTGAAAATAGAATTGTCAAGGTGGATACGAGCAAAGTAATCAAGCGAAGCGAATTCCGGGCTGAGCAGATAACACAGCCATGAGATATAGGGTCGGAGCAATGGAGTAATAGAGTGTTGGAGTATTAGAAGATGGCTAGCGATCGAAAACCTTAGCAACACTCCATCACTCCAATACTCCTACACCCCAGAGTCGTCCTGATGACCGGTCAATGTATGGTCGATAAGACACTGCGCCGATGAAGAACTGGAAAATAACCGGAATTATCGCAACCGCAGTCACTATCCTGTCGGTACCACTATATATTGCCAGGGTAACCTACCTCCGTCCCTCCGAAGACGGTGTCCAAACAAAGCCAGAAGCCAAGTTCACGGGCAGTAAAAAATGCGGAGAATGCCACAAAACAGAATACGACAAATGGCGAGGATCTCATCACGACCTGGCAATGGGCGAAGCAAACGATACCACTGTGCTGGGCGATTTTGATGACGCCGTGTATGAACAATTCGGGGTCAAGTCCCGATTTTACCGCAAGAACGGTGGGTTCTATGTCCAGACGGAGGGGCGGAATGGTAAGATGGACGACTTTGAGGTCAAATATACCTTCGGCGTCTATCCCCTGCAGCAATACCTTGTTCCTTTTCCGGATGGCCGGCTACAATGTTTGCCCATTGCCTGGGATGTCAAAGAAGAAAAGTGGTATCACCTCTATCCCAACGGACCCATTGATCCCAGGGATTGGTTGTACTGGACCAACGCCGGTCAGAACTGGAACGGCATGTGCGCTGAGTGCCACTCCACCAACCTGCAGAAGAATTATGACATCAGATCCGATTCTTACCGGACGACCTGGTCGGAAATCAATGTGGGTTGCGAAGCTTGCCACGGACCGGGGTCCCAACATGTAGCGTGGGCTGAACTCCCTGATATGGCCAGGCCCCAAAAAGAAAACTATGAACTCGCGGTGAAAACCGGAGGGATCAGTTCGCGCAAACAGGTGGAGCTGTGTGCACCGTGTCATTCCCGCCGGGCCATTCTGGGAGATTACACCCACGCTGAACCGGACTTGTTGGACAGTCTGCTACCCAGTTTGCTGACCGCAGAGTTGTATTTTGCTGATGGCCAGATTCTGGAAGAAGTTTACGTTTATGGTTCCTTTACCCAGAGCAAGATGTACCGGCGGGACGTGCGCTGCAGTGACTGCCACGAGGTCCACAGCATAAAGACGGTCAAGGAGGGCAACGCATTGTGTCTCCAGTGCCATCGGGCGAAGAATTACGATTCAAAAGAGCATCATTTTCACAAGAAAAGGGGAGAAAAAGGCGAGCCGATCAGATCGAAACAAGGGCAGGTATTATTCGAAGTGGGAACCGGAGCCGAATGCGTTCAGTGCCACATGCCGGGTCGATATTACATGGGCATCGATTATCGCCCGGACCACAGCTTTCGGATTCCTCGTCCCGATCTGAGCATCAAACTCGACACCCCCAATGGTTGCAATCGATGTCACGTTGACGAAACCAATCAATGGTCCGATGAGGCCGTAACAAAATGGTACGGTCCGGGCCGCAGGCCCGACTATGGCACCATTATCGAATCCGGGCGAAAACGGCTGCCCGAGAGCCGGAAAGAACTGATTCGGCTTGCCACTGACCAACTCTATCCAGTAATCGTCCGCGCCACGGCGCTGTATCTTCTCGGGGCCTATCCTCGAGATGAAACCAACCAGGTTTTCGAACTCGCACTGGTTGACCAAGAAGCCTTGATTCGACGAACAGCAGTGGATCATTTGAATGTTCTTGATCCGAAAAGACAAACAGAGCTTCTGGCGGCCATGCTCTACGACCCGGTCAAGGCCGTTCGCATCGAGGCAGCCAGGCGACTCACGGAAATTCCTTCCGCTCGGCTGGATGAGAACCAGAGCAAGATGTTCAAGGTTAAACTAGTCGAATTTCAGCAAGCCATGGAATATTCGGCCGATTTCGCGTTCGGGCGGTACAACTTAGGCAATCTTTTCACCAATCTCAAAAAGCCGGAAATGGCCATCGAGAATTACAGAGCGGCCATACGCATTGATGATGCCTTCTATCCGGCCAAGGTGAATCTGGCCATGCTGTACAACCAAATGGGGCGGAATGATGAAGCGGAGATCCTACTCCGCGAGGTGGTCAACGCGCAACCTGAGCTCTACGAAGTGCAGTATTCATTGGGATTGCTGCTGGGAGAAGAGAAGCGGTATGCGGAGGCGGCCCGTTATCTGGAAGCGGCCGCCGCGGGTATGCCTGATCGTTCGAGAGTCCATTACAACCTGGGTATATTGCTCGACTATTTGGGGCGCGACGCCAAGGCTGAATCTGCTTTGCGGCGAGCCCTCGAACTTCAGCCGGACAATATGGAGTATTTGAATGCTGTCGCTCAGTACTATTTCAAGCGACAAATGTTTCAGGAAGCCAAACGTTTCGCTGAGCAAATCATTTCAAACCATCCTTCCAGCCGCCTTGGGTCCGAATTGCTGGATCTTATCAAGAGGAGAATACAGACCGGAAGTCAATAACCAATCCCAATGTGGGCTGTTGACCAAATGAGGCCGACACCAAGATAGCTCTATAAATCCGCTCCCAGAGGGTTAGATGCCAAAAGAGTATTTGTGGGAGAACCTTTCAGCCTCGATTCATGCTGTTCTATCTTCCTCGAGTTTTCTCAAATGACTGATCGCCCAGGTGATGCGCGGTTTGTCGCCGATTCGGGTACTGGCCTGCTCCAGTACAGGTAGTAAGTCGGTTCGAGTTCGTTTGCCGATGACCAACCCGGCCCAATCCACGACATCCGTCTCCCCGGACTCCAGAAGCTCAACCAGCAGGTCGTCCACAAGGGGCGAATCAAGGTTGCCCAGCAAGTTGATCAATCCCACCTTGAGGGCATCAAATTCCTTATTGCGCTCAAATGCAGCGCGAATGTGGGGCAGCAAGGAGTCCGGTCCCAGGGCCTCAAGATGCTTGAGACAGGACTCGGAGACATAATGATAGCTGAACATGGTGATGTCTATCAGGCTGCGGATCGCCAACTCTGTGTCATAGTGGGCGAGTATCTCCGGTACGAATAACGCCGCCCATGAAAACCGGCCCATAATCTGGAGTAGATATGGAATGGCATCTGGCCCGGCCGCTTTAAGCTGATCAATGGTCGGCTCCAAGGCTCTTTTCCGCTCTTCGAGTCCTTCTTCTTGCTGCCCCGGGAAGCGCTCTTGATCGTTGGCTGTGAGCAAGTCCTCAATCAAGCGGGTCATCTCCGGATCTTGTGGATCGTCCATCAATGCACTGTACTCCCTCGACTTCAAGGCGATCCAGTACTTCTCCATCCAGGTCTCCGGGGCGTAAAAGTGAGGAACTGCTCCCCCTTCCTCCTGGGGCAACCTTTTGTGGTGACCGTGTTCAATAAAGAAGGACTTTTCCTCTTTGGCGACCTCCCAACGATTTTGGCCAATATCAACGGCTCGATCATATTGACCGCTGGCAAGTAGTGCAGATGCCAGAGTATCGTGGAGTCGGTCATCATCAGGATGAGCGGAGAGCAGGTCCTCAGCATAGGCAATCGCTTCTTCATTTTCGCCTGTGGCGAGAAGATCGAATCCTTTGACCACGTATTCGGGCGGACCCTCTTGAGCCTCTTCCTGCTGGAAGTCCACACTGCCACGCAGCAGGTCCTTGATTCTTTCGTGCTTGCGTAAGCAGCATTTCTTGTACTTTTTGCCGGAGCCACACGGGCAAGACTCATTCCGACCGATCTTGCGTTGAGCTGCTTCCCCAAGCAAGCTATCCTGATAGTTCTCCCTCACAAAGGAATCGCTCAGGGCAACCAACTGCTGAGGATCCATCCCGACATCTTGTGCTATCTTCTCTGGATCGCCCCCCTCAACGACTCGAAGTATTGCATCCATTACATGTTTGTTGTGTTTTTCTTGGTTCTCTGCCCCAGGCATGTCTAAGCTCCCGAGTCGTGTATAACCATTCTATTTCTGGAGATCTGGTTGTTCAGCCATTCGGTTAGAACCGCCTGCTTCAATTTCGGAATCCCAAGCACCAAGAACGAAATAAGCGTTCGTATCGGGGGTGGAATATACTATCTGCGATTCAAACAGGCTCCTCTGTGCTCCCACGTCGCACACAATCAAGGCCGCGTAAACGTAGCGTAAGCGCTTGTAAAAGTCAACGAATAAGCCCGGACGTCTGGTTTGTGTTTACAACGTCAGATACTTGGGGTAGAAAAGTAGCCGGCATGTGCTTATATTATTCATGATTCGCCACGTAGTTGTTACCGCCATATGAAAGGAAGATGTATGAGTACGGAAAAAGCACGCAACCCATTTATTGTCAATTTCTGCGAGACGCTGATCAAGAAGAGGGGGCTTGAGCTCAAGGAGGAGGCCAAGGAAAAGGAACTGGATAAGATGTACAATCTTTATGAAACTATGCTCGGTCGTAAAATGGTGGAGGCCCTGCCTGAGGAGAAGAGATCCCAGTATTTGGGCATCACAAGAGATTTGGGACAACTGAGTTTTGAAAAGATAGAGGAGATTTTTTCTGATGGAATACCTGATCCTCAGGCGGTCATGAAGCAAGCGCTCGAGGAATTTGCCGATATTTATTTGAAAAACAGGTAAGCCGCTCAAGGAATGGCGGTTATCCGAGTTAGGAGCTAGTTGATGACTACTGAAGAGCGCCCCAAGTGCCCACATTGCGGGGATCCGATGCTGAAGTGGCAGCCACCGGAAGAAAACACTTGGCATGAAGCGTACCATTTTGTCTGTTTCAATGACGACTGCAGCTATTACGTGGAGGGCTGGGAATACATGGAGAAGACCCGGGAGTCGGGAACATCTTATCGATGTCGGTTCAACCCGAGAAATCGCCTCTGTGACCCAATTCCAGTGTGGACCAAGCACGATTTGAAGGATGGTATCATTGAATAGGCCTGAGGTACTGGGTCCTAGGCAGTAGGCCTCCGAAACGTTATCCGGTACTCGTTTTTGGAGACTGTTCAAGCTCCCCGCATCCCCGCAGAGTAGAATCTTCGACAAGGGGGAGGAGTTTATGGGGTTTCCGGATGGACACGAACTAATAACTTCTACGCTTGGCCTTGCGTAGGGCAGGTTTGACCTTCATGGTTTGCTTGCCGAAAATGGCGAAGGCGATCCACCTAAAGGCGAATTTTAGCAATTCCATTTCGTCAGCGTGAATTCGCGCAATGGTCTTCCTGTCGATCTGGAATGATTTCAGTAAGGTACTTTCGAAGACAAACTTCCTGAACATGTCCAGGTTATAGCAGGACATGAAATACATCTTGACTTTGTCACCAGTTATCGGCGGGGGGTCTCTCCTCTCCCCCATACCCTGATTAATGTTCATCCACAGGGTGTTCATCTCATTGTAAATGTCAAGGCCCTGGTCTTTCATCCACTCTTGGCCGGTCCATTCTCTGTCCTGTTGAAATCCGAGGCAGTGAGGCTCCTTGACCAAGAAGTGTCGCTCTTTCACCTTGCCCCCGATGTATTTGGCTGCTCTCGCCACCGGATAGAGACGACACGAGCCCGGCCTGTCTTCATAAACCGAGCACCCATTGGGATCCAGGAACGGGCAGTTCCTCCGAGAGTCGTTGTTCATTCGGAACATTACCACTGGAAGCCCACAATTATGCTTGACCTCATCAGTGGTGTGGTGATCCAAGAACTCCCCTGAGGAAATTTCCAGTCTATTCTTCAACCGCAACACGTCATATGGGGTTAGGGCAAGGTTGAGATCAGAACAGCATTGAGTGAAGCAAGGAACTGCAGGGTGACAATCGAAGAGAAACTTACCGTCTTTGATGGGCACCATATGGCTCTCTTTGATGTCTTCTCTGTCCAATATGTTGTCAGCCATCGGTAATCCTAAGTAGATCAGGTCGGTGTCGTGGTCGTGGAGTTATCAACTGGCAGAAAGCATAGCCACGAAACCAGTCACTAAACAACGCACGAAAAATGATGACTTGTGAAAAACTGCTTGGTGCGCTTAGCGATCTGCCACACTCTTCAGCCAAACAAAGGCGAAATCCAGCATGGCGAAATCGTCGGTGCGTAGTCTTTCCAGGTCAATGGGATCGCGACCTAGCATTTCATAAAGGTTCTCTTTGAAAACCACTTCTCGAAAACGATCAATGTCGTAACAGGCGAGATGGAAGATCTCCATAGCTCCGGGATGTTCTGTTCTCCAAGTAGTCAGTTTCGGGTCTTCGGTAAGCGCGGCAAACCGTTTGTTCCAGTCGTTGTAGGGCTTCAGCCCCTGGGCCTCGAACCAATCTTGCAGTCTCCAGGCCTTATCGTCGTTTAGCCCCAAGCAACGGCTGGAATCCACCATGGGGGCAAAGCCTGCGCCGTCTGAGCTCTGGTCCAGTGGATACATACGGCAAGACCACGGACGGTGCTCATAAACCCCACACCCCTGGTCGCCTACGAAGTAGCACCGTTTGTCGTTTGCCTCATCCATTTTAAACTGGACCGCGGGCATGGCCGTCTCCGGGGCAATCAAAGTCTTGGTGAATTGTTTGAGGAACTCTGTGCTGGAGATTCCAATACGGTTCTTCATCTGAACAATGTCGTAAGGCGTCAGAAGAATGTTTACGTCCTGGCAGCACTGGGTAAAACAGTCGATACCGGGGTGACAACCAAAATAAAAGGTATCCCCATGTTCAAGTACACCCGGGGTCTCACTCATAAAGCGTCCTCTTCATCATTTCCCGCAATACTTTTAGGGCAACTTCTGATCCCGTCAAAGTTTGCTGCTATATCCCAAGTTTGCCGTAGTCCCCGGTCAGCGATCAGCAATATTTCCTGTCACCGGTTACAACTAACCCGTGCCGCCCTAACCGCAATTAGGAACGGACAAGAATTCCCCAACAAATCTAGTAACTGGCTGCAAACAACTGATCCCTGGCACTGTTGAGAACCGTCAGGTGTCCGACTTCTTTTTGCCAAGGATTGCTTTGAAGCTGCGAAACTTGGGGCTGGTGCGGATGTATTTTTCGACCAGGTTCAAAGTGGCCTGGTCCTCGCAGATAACATCGGTACAATGGCAGCGCTGGTCGCATTTCTCGCAGTAATAACTCTCATCGAGAGGAGCTCCGCAGGAACAATGCGGTTCCATGACCAACTGTCCGTCTTCCAAATAAGCGTAATAGGCAGCAAATCCGGCTGATTCAGCATCCTTGGAAACGTCACCCATTTCTTGTTCTCCTCAGTTTGCATTCAGAATTCACGCGCAAAATCACCAGAAAAAACACGCGAGAGACCGTATCAGAGCGTCTTATTGGCTGTCAACCGGAAAAGTTCGATAATATCATTCATCAAATATAGCCGGTCGAGCCAGTTGGCCGGTGTAGCCGGTCATGCTCCGGTCCTGGAGAAAAGTCGCAAGCCGCTACACGCAACGTCAAGGTTGAGGCGGTTAATAAAACCGATTTTCTCTCACCGGTCAACTTCATTGCTATTAACAGGATTTTCCCCAAAAATGTCCTTAGCGACCCAGGCATAAGGGAAGGCTACTCCACGACTTTCGTCAGAATCCTTTCTGCCCCCGAATAGTCCCGTACGCAGTATTGATTAGGGTCATTCTCTCAACATATAGTTGTTTTGCACGCAGGTCCAGCTGGGCGGAGCGGTCCGGGTGATACTTTTTGGCCAGCCTTCGGTAAGCCGCTCTGACCTCAGTTGCCGGGACCTCGGGAGAGAGTTCCAGCAGGGCGTAACAACAGGCGGTGTCCAGTGTCGGTGATGGGGCCCGGTAGCTAGCTCTCAATGCCTCCCATCTCTTTCTATCCATGTTCAAGGCCACAGCGATTTGGTTTAGCAGCGCAAGCTGCGGTTCATCCAATTGACCTCGGAGCAGGAGGGAAACTGTGGAGAGGATTTCCAGCAATCGGTGGCGCATGGGTAGATCTGAGTGACGATTAAAGGTCTGAGCCATGGCTACGATGTCGAGGTCCACGGCAAGGAGTTGCTCGAGAAGCTGGTGCGCCAACCCCTCGTCGTTGGCATCAAAACGGAAGAGACAAGAGTAAAAGCGCACCGTCTCCCTCTGTTCCTGCGGCGAAGGAGGGCCGTCAGCTTTGAGGAGGACGGCGGTGAATCCCATAAGGTTTGCGATGAGCAAATGGCTCTCCTCGGGCCGCAGTTTGGGGACTAGCTTCTTGCCCAGCACATAACCCATTACTGCGCCGATGGGACCGCCCACAAAGTACCCCAGACCAGCACCAACCGCTTTTGACCAACCTCGCATGTTACCCTCAGACAGAAATCTTCTCGGCCCTGCAAAGTACCAACAGCAGATCCCCGAATCGCAGTTTTCACCCCTGAGGCACAAATCACACAAACTGCATGGGGCAAAGGGAAAGGGCCATAAACGTTATGCACCAGGCGGAGGCTTCTCCGTGGTGGCCAGCCAAGCACCCCCAACCCCTAGATCGGCAGACTGGACAAACCCGACCGGCGGTATTCCAAATCTTGGCAAGCCGCCAATGAAATTTCCTTGACACTATGTGTCGGCGATGTTAGCTTGCCGAGGACGATTTGAACCCTTTGAAATAAAAGGGGATTTTAGCAGGATGTGACCTGCGAATCAAGCAATGGTCTGATAAAGAAAGTTCTGTTGCACTTCAGGAGTGCAGAACCGGAACTCTTATCGAGGATTTCTGTCTGATGATATGAAAAGAAAGGACGCTACCATATGAAAGGCATGATTCTCGCCTTAGTACCAGCAGCCTGGGCTGCTTCAATTGGAGGCAGGACCGGCGGCGGCATCGTTGCCATGATACTCGGTGCCGGAGCGGTGGTGAAACTTGTTCTCCTTATTCTAGTGGTCCTTTCCATTGCCTGCTGGACGGTTATATTGATGAAGTACAGACTGCTGCGGCGGGCAACCAACGAGAGTGCACGATTTCTCGCGTTATTTTGGAACAGCAAGAACCTGGCAAATGTTTACCATGAATCGAAGAATATGCAAGAAAGCTATCTCGCAGAGGTTTTTCGGGTTGGCTATTTGGAGCTCGGGAAGTTAACCAAATCCAGCGATAGGGAAAGGAGTGGCAATCCAAATAACGTCGAGCTCCAGATGGCGTGGATCGACAACATGGAGCGCGCCCTCCGCAGCGCTGTCAATGGAGAAGTGCAGCGACTGGAGAAGGCCCTGTCTTTGTTGGCCACCACTGGTAACGCCGCGCCCTTTATCGGACTCTTCGGAACGGTCTGGGGTATAATGGTTTCCTTTCAAGGCATCGGGCTCAAGGGATCAGCGACACTGGCAGTGGTGGCTCCAGGTATCTCGGAAGCCCTCGTGGCTACTGCTGCCGGCCTGGCCGCAGCTATTCCCGCTGTTATTGCTTATAATCACTTCACCAACAAAGTGCGCCATCTGGAGACGGAAATGGCGAACTTTGCAAATGATTTCTTGAACATTGTCAAGAGAGATCTGATGAGGCGCGCTTCGAGGTAGAAAGATTACGCCGAATTTGGTGAGTAGAGAAAAAGGGCGACTAAACCCATCGAGCATAGTGCAAATTGTCATTGGGTCATTTAGTCGTTTGGTTGCGCTGTCACTCATAATCCTTCATGATAGCGAGCCGATGACCTAGTGAGTTAATGACAGTGAAGCGGCATGACGGGACGGAGCCTACTACTCACTCTTCACTCGATCAATGGACACCCTGGGTGGACAGCACCTAAAGGGGGTTTCGCATGGAGTTCAACCGCCCCAGCCGAAGGTTGTTGGCTGAAATCAACGTTACACCCTTTGTTGACGTGATGCTCGTGCTGCTCATTATTTTCATGGTGACGGCGCCGATGATGATGCAAGGGGTGGATGTCAATCTGCCGCGGACCACTACAGAGCCCATTCACACCGAGGAAGAGCGGTTGGTGATCACCATCACGGCGAAACGTGAGCTTTACTTGAACGAATATAAAATTACCTTGGATTCTCTGGAAAGCAAGCTGGAGAACATCTTTCGGAACCGATCCGACAGAGCGGTATTGCTCAGGGCAGACCAGGCCATACCCTACGGGTTCGTGATGAACGTGATGGCAGCAGTTCGGCGTAGCGGTATCAAGCGAATCGGCATGGTCACTGAACCGCTGCAAGAGGTGTTATGATTGCGAAGGCTGTTTCACACGGCGGGCCTCGGGATCAGCTAGAACGGAAGCGTTGGTTCTGGATGCTTGGGTGTTCCCTGATCTTGCACGCCACCTTCGTTGTCATCGCGACAGCCAGGTGGGGAATTAACACCGGCAAGCAGCGAATGGCCCCGATCTACTCAGTGGAGTTGGTAAGTCTGCCACTGCCAAACCGAAGCAAGCAGCAAGTTTCTGTGGCCAGCCCGAGGGCGAAGAAACTCGCACGACGTCAAGCCATTCCCATTCGGCGCTTTCGAGCAAAGAAACAACCCTTCGAGTTGAAGAAAAAACAACTAGCAGCATTACCAAGCTATCAGCCAGAGGAAGTGGAAGTGGATGAGCAGACGCTGACCAAAATTGAGCCACGCCTTCCCCCATCACCGCCGCCTGCAGAAACGGATCAGGTGATGGCAGGCAAGAAGAAAGTTTCGCTGGTTAACATAGGAGGTATGATGGGTGAGGAACTCAGTCAGGCTTTGGGGCTGTACAGGGGGCTGGTTAATGAGAGGATCGAAAACAACTGGGCGTATCCCGAGCGTTTACGCGCAGAACAAGCTATGCTTGAGGCAATAGTTGTGGTCCGGGCTCGTAGAGACGGAACCGTATTTGATATTCAATTCGAGAAAAAGTCCGGGAATCCTTATTTTGATGACTCGGTGCTGAAGGCGATTCTGAAGTCAAAGCCTTTCCCACCGTTTCCTGATATCTATAGCCCCAAAGAGGAAGAGATAGTCATTCGCTTTTCGCCTCCCAACCAGGAAACCTAATACGATGAACCGCTACACCAACTACAACCTCAAGCCCTATCTGATAATGTTGACGATCGGCTTGTTGGTTCTCTTCCAGGCTGTACCAGTTGGAAGCCGGATCTATATCGATATTGACTCCGCCATGCAAAAAAAGATTCCCATCGCCATACCGGCGTTTCGACACGAGGCTGGAGATCATCCGATGGGAATCAAAATGGCCGAGATTCTCAGCAACGCGCTGGGTTTCAGTGGTTTGTTTCAGATAGTTGATCCGGCGGTATTTCTGCAAGACCCCCAAAAAATGGGAGTCGAGCCGGGAGAGATCAAGTTTGCCGAGTGGACGTTCCTCGGTGCAGACCTGTTGGTGCGAGGCAGTTACCGTACTGAAGGGAATCGAATCGAGGCGGTGATCCGCCTCTATGATGTCATTCATCAGAAACTCCTGCTCGAAAAGGAGTATAAAGTAACGGTCGAAGCAACCAGACAAACGGTTCTCGATTTCGCGGACGAGATGATGTTATACCTTACCGGGGAGCCAGGTATTTTTAGGACGAAGATTGCGTTTGTAGGGGATGCTACTGGTCACAAGGAAGTCTACCTGGCTAATTTTGATGGCTCCAACATTCGCCAACTTACTCGTGACCAAAGCATCAATCTGGCGCCGGCGTGGTCAGGGGGTGGAGGGAGAATCTCCTTTGTCGGGTATCGACAAGGCAATCCTGACTTATATCTGATGGATCTGATCTCGGAATCGGTGAATCGGATCAGCCACCGGCCAGGCCTAAATATCGCACCTGCTTGGCACCCCAGAGACGAGAAGCTGGCTGCAACCCTTAGCTTTACTGGAAATCCAGAGCTCTACCTATTAGACGAGAGGGGTGAGATACTGCGACAACTGACCGTCAACTGGTCCATAGATGTGTCACCCTCCTGGTCTCCGGATGGTAAGCAACTGGCGTATGTATCCAACAGGGCCGGCAAGCCCCAGATCTACGTCTTGAACATCGGCACCCGCCGTAGCAGGCGACTGACCTTTGAAGGGGAATACAACACCTCGCCGGCCTGGTCACCACGCGGAGATCGGATCGTCTACTCCAGTATGCATAACGGGATTTTTGATCTTTTTCTCATCAGCCCCGACGGTAGAGAACTCAGCCAGCTCACTGGAGGCAATGGAAACAATGAGAATCCATGCTGGTCTGCTGATGGAAGGTTGATCCTCTTCCAGTCGGATCGACGCGGTGCGAACACGCTTTGGGTCATGCTGGCAAATGGTGGAGATCAGCGCCGACTTCAGCTCGACCTCGGCGGAACTCATACTGAGCCGGCCTGGTCTGAGCGATTGACGCAGATGGCGCCTTAGTAGTATAAAGGAACGCAGCAAAAAATAGACTGGCAAGTGAAAGGTTGGTTGCCCGGCTGCTCGTGTGGGCGCATGTGGCCAGGTTTTTTGCACAGGGATTGGTGAGACCTTAACACGGAGAGGAGGTTAGAGAGGCATGCGAAAGAGCACTGCATGGATTTTGGGTTCGGTTTTGTTGGTTATGTTGCTGGTGCTGGGAGTTTCCTGTCGCAAAAAGGTCGAGACAATGGAAACGAAACCGGTCCAGGAAGAGGTGTCTGCGGAGGAGGCGGCAGCACAACAGGCTGCGGCTGAAGCCGAGGCGGCGGCTCGGGAAGCAGAGGATGTGAGGCTGGCGGAAGAGAGAGCCATGGAGGAAGCTCGACTTCTTGAGGAGGCCGCCATGATGGCAGCGGCAGCCCAGATGCGAGCGTTTGAGACGGAGAATGTCTATTTTGACTTTGATAAGTACGTGCTCCGGCCCGATGCCATGGCCATTCTGGACGAGAAGGCAGCATGGTTGCGTGACAACCCTGAAGTCCGCGTGCTAATTGAAGGACACGCTGACGAACGGGGAAGCAATGAGTACAACCTTGCTCTGGGCGACCGTCGCGCCAATAGCGCCAAGGACTACCTGGTCAGATCAGGAGTGGCCGCGAATCGGCTGACAACCATCTCATATGGAGAAGAACAGCCCGTGTGCATGCAACACAACGAGTCCTGCTGGTGGAGGAACCGGCGGGCTGTATTCGTCATCCGTTAGCTGGCTTTCAAGGACATCTATCCCAGAGGTGGTAAACTGAACCAGGTTGGGAGAGAGCTGTTGGCCCTGATGTTCAGGGCCAACAGCCTGATAACGCTTGTGCAGCACCACCTCAGCAAGTCATTTGGTCCTTTTCTCGGTCGCTGGAGCTGCGTTACCAAAGTTGGTGGAAAGTGAAACACTTCACCAAGCTGAATTGTGACAATGCGCCGTAAATGCTGCGACTCAGGCGTCGGCATGAAGGGCCGCAAATTCTGTAAGCTGATCTGCTTAAGAATTTGTCACCTTGCAGGGTAAGACATGACAGGGTCTACTCTTCGCAAGTTCTCTAGGATGTGAAACAGGCTCTGGGGAGTTATTTCGTTCTCGAAATATGCGCGAAGACGGACACTGGCTCCTGTGTCTGCACTTTATCATCAGCATATTTGCTCACAAGTAAATGGTGATTTCTTGGGATATCTACTCCAGACCCTCCGCTACCCTCCTCATGGTTTCATCTGCTGTCCGGAACACACTTGTGACTGGTGAGCCGCCGACACACTGCCGGTCGAGGACGAACTGGCCCGCGGGCTGCCAGGCGCTGGACCATCTTTCTCCACCAGGTGATTCTTCCACACACCGCCACTCAGCCGGCAGGCATCGCCAATGGGGTCGGGTGAGTCTTGACTTTCCAACCGAGTGACTGTCTGTGTGAGGATGAGACGGGAGTATTGTAAATGAACCGGACCGTGTCCACTTACTCTAGCACGCGCTCCTTGGCGTTAGCTTTGATGGTATGGGTGGGAATGTGGGTCGCCCTGGGAGGTTGCGCCACACGGGGCGAAGTGTCTGGACTCCAGACACAAGTCTGGGCTGCACGCAAGGACTTGAACGAGACCAAGTCCCAGGTCGCTCGACTGGAGAAAAACATAAACGAGAAATTGAAACAGGTTGACGATCGGCTTCAAACCGAGAGTAAGCCTCTCCGCCGCAATCAGGCGGCGGTGGGAGCACAGTTGGACCGTATAGAATTGGAACTGGGGCGCCTAAACGGCCAATTCGAGGAAACCGCAGCCATGAACGCGCGCCAAGGCGAAAGGGTCAGTGAGTTACAGCAAAGGCAGATGACCTCAACGCTGGAGATGAAAAAGGCCCTGGATGATTTGCAGAGCCGATTGAACCGAGTAGTGGAGTATCTCGGGCTTCATGAACTGGTGATCAGCCGAGGAGGGCAACCAACGGAGGAGAAGAAAGCCCAGGAAGGCGAGAAAGTTTCCGCGCCGGTGCAAACAGCCGTGGAGCAGGGGCCCTCCAGCGCAGAGGAACTCTACGGCAAGACCTTTGAATTGTTCAGGGCGGGAAAATTTCAGGAAGCAAGGGCTGGATTCGCCACCTATCTGGAACGCTATCCAGAGACCGACCTGGCCGACAACGCACAATTCTGGCTGGGTGAGAGCTACTACGCGGAGAAGAGATATCGTGAAGCCATAGCTGCCTACGAAAAGACCATCAAACAATACCCCAAGAGCGACAAAGTGAGCAGTGCCTTGTTGAAACAGGGAATGGCCTTCCTCCAGCTAGGGGACACGACCGCTGCGAAAATACTCTTGAAAAAGGTGGTCAAAGGTTACCCGGAAAGCAATCAAGCGAGAATCGCCCAGAGCAAGCTAGCCAAGATCAAGTAAGAGGGACGATCGCGAGATAATAGGGCCCTTTTCCCCCAACGAGCTCCAAGTTTCCTCCCGACGTCCATTGTCCTGCCTTATTATCACCGTTTTGCCAGCAGCCTTGGTTGCGCTAAGTTCCCAAACACCCGAAAATATCATTATTTCGACCTCTCTCATATTCCAATAACTCACCGGGCTTCTGGCGTGGTCTCCGCCGGGTTTGAATCTTCCTCCTTACCAGTACTTTCTCGGGCTCCGCTGTAAAATATCGGTCCTTGGGTTGACAAACATTTGACCGTATTGGAGAGGTCTCTATGAAAGCAATTAATTGGAAGAAAGCTAGCATAATTGTGCTGGTCGTCATAGCTGTAGTATTCATTGCTTCTGCCCTCATCATTCCTAGGCTAATAGACCCGAACCAATACCATGGACTGATAACCGTCCAGGTAGAGAAAGCGGTGGGCGGGAAGGTCACTCTGGGGCGTCTCAGCTGGGGTATTGCAGACGGCATCTGGGTGGAAGCGGACGGGATCACGATCGAGGGGGCTACAGTATTTCACGGCGATTTAGACCTTTCACGTATCTACGCAAAGGTGTCGATTCTCCCTTTACTGTCTAGAAAGGTCGCGTTGAAAGAGCTGCTGTTGGAGCGCCCTGTGATAACGGTGCGGGTCGGTCCTTCCCCGGCGCAGGAAAAGAGCAGAGCAAAAAGTCCGGAGATTGGTGCACCTGAAAAACAGGCCACCGACGATACTGCTTCGCTTTCCGACCCGGCTCAGACGCACTCTCCACTGCCCGTGGAGGTGCTGATCGAGGAACTTCGCGTCCGGCAGGGCCGGATTGCATTGAAGGATTCTCTGACCTTGCCGGGTCAAGAGATGATTCACGTCTTTGTGGACGTGGAAATAAGAGCGACCGACGTGACTCCCGGCCGGGAAATGGCCTTTCAAGTTGCTCTGCGGGATGAGGCCAATCCGGGCTTTGGTCTCTTGGAGGGCGAAGGAACCTTTGCCGGGCTTACACGCAGGTTGACTTTTGCAGACCCCGAGCTGAAACTGAAGGCGACCATATCATCACTCCATACAGATATTCTCAAGCCGTATCTGAAAGACCACCCGTTGGCGCGACGGATGGGTGGCAGCATCTCCCTAAAGGTGAACTGCGAAAGCGACCTCGCCCGGCGCCTTCGGGCAAGCGGCCACATCGATCTCACCCGATTCACCTACACGGATCCTTCATTCTGGGAAGAAACGATTGGTGGAATGGAAGCCATGGTCACCTATCAAGTTTCCCTTGATCCAAAGAGAATTGGCGTGGAGAACATTAACTTGACGATGGGTAACCTTGCGCTAAGCGCGCAAGGCCAGTTGGAAAATTGGCAAGAAAAGCTCGTTGTCAAGAAGGGGGTCCTTTCCTCAGACCTGCCTCTGATGGAGTTGATCCCACTGGTCCCGTGGGGACAGTTGGGTAAAGAGGCCGAATCTTTCGGGAAAGCGTTCTCAAGAGGTGGGAAGGTGGTGATTGACAAGGCCGTCCTGCCCGAATTTGAGCCCACCGACTTGCCCACCACCTGGAAAACCCTTCTTTCCAGGACGGAAGCGTCAATCAGGGTCTCGGGCATCTCCGTGAGGCCCTCACCTGAACTGCCGAAGATTGAAAACATAACCGGGACCCTAGCACTCGAAAAAGCAGTGCTGACCGCCACCAAATTGACGGCGCGAGTCGGGCCCCTAACCTTGCCAACTTTAAGAGTGAAGGCCACCAATCTAACGCATAAGCCCAAAGTAACTGTCAATGCAAAAGGGCCGATGCGCTTGTCAAGGACCACGGATGTTAATGTGGAGAAACTCCTGAAGCGTTATGGTCTCAAGAGGTTGTCGGGTACTGCGGAAATTGACATGAGCGCAAGATATGATCAGGCCAGACCGGAGAACTGGCGAGCCGACGGCTATCTGATGCTGGCAGCCGTCAGCGGTGCAACCCATCCGGCAGGTGTGCGCTTGGACAACTTGAAGGGTCGGGTGACACTGAAGCGAAGAAAGGCCCTTGAGATTTCCGTGGACGGATTGATGGGGCGGATAAATCAATCGCCGATCCAATTGGACGGGAAGCTCTCCGGGGGAGGTACACCTCAAGCGGTGGTTAACGGAACGACCCGAACCGAGGGGTTGGATCTGGCGGATCTCAGAGCATTGTTCCCACCATTGGAGGAATTAAGACTAGTCGGAAAACTGGACATGGACATTGAAGTCCACTATCCACGTGCTCATCCCAAGAAGAGCCGAATCAAAGGCACGGTCCGAACCCAGGGAATGGGTATCCGATTGGCTGCACAGGACATCACGGTTACCAACGGGGATGCGGATCTCAAGTTTACTGGAGACACCGTAGAGGCTAAACGGATAAGTCTGAAAGTAAATGATCAGAGGCTCATCGTGCTGGGAAGAGTGACGAACTTCGTGGAGCCCAAAGGTTGGTTGCAGGTAAGCTCGCCTAGTCTTAACCTGGATCGTCTGCTGCCTCCTGCAACGAGAAATCAAACTCGGTCAAAGTCCTCTTCAGCACTCGCCGAGAGAAAAGCTACAGGTTCCAAGAAAGGAGTTCCAACAAGACAAAAGGCGGAACTGCCTCCTTTTGTTCGCAAACTCACAGCCCAGCTCTCGGTGGAGGCAACGCAAGGCCAATACCGGGGGCAAGGATTCAATGACCTCAGATTCAAAGGTCAATACGAGCGCGGCGTGCTTAGAAACTATCAATTTGAGATCCTCATGGCAGGGGGGCGCATGGCAGCCAGAGGCTCTGCAGACCTGAGGAGCTTGGAGCGTATCCCATTCACCGTTGAACCCAGCATCAACGGTGTACGTCTAGAAGCACTGGCGCCACTCTTTGGCATTGATAAGGTGTCGGCTCGCGGCCCACTCAGACTGACAGGGCTCGTTCAGGGCAGAACCGGGAGTACACAGGACCTGTTTGGCAGTTTGCGGGGCGACTTGGAGGCAGAAGTGGGCCGGGGACGTATCCATGACATCGGGTACGCCGGCAGTGTTTTCTCCAAGATGCTTGCCTTCATCAACATCCAGGGCCTGATTTCCGGAAGGTTGGGCAGCGACCTTGGCGGGGAGGGCATGCCTTTTGACTCCGTGGAGGCTCGAGCCTCGTTCGGGGGTGGCTATATGAGGGTCGGTAATCTGCGTCTGGAGGGTCCAACACTTAATGTGGATGCCCAAGGCACGGTGGACCTGGTAAATCAGCAGTTGAACATGAAGGCAGACTTGGAGACCCTCGGGATTGCCGACAATGTGCTGAACTTGGTGCCGGTGTTAGGGCAAGCTGGGCAAATGCTAAGCCGTGTTGGCGTGAACGTGCAGGGTTCGGTTGAAAACCCCAAGATCAGCGTACGCCCCTCCAAGAGGGTGGCAGGAGGGGAAGAGCAAGACAAGGCCCAAAACTCCAGAGACGCACTAGAGGGGGTATTCAAGTCTTTCGGAAAAGGGTTTGAGAAGATGCTTCAGAAGTAGCCATCCTGTTGTGTCATACAATGGTTGGGAGTCTCCCTCCCGTGGCTCGCCACAGCAATTCATCAAACATCCGGGTTAATCCTCTCCTGTCAGGAAAGTCTCGACTCTTATCACGTCTCCGTCGGTGCAAATCGTTACGGCACCATGCCGGTCGGTTCTATAGCTACGAACCCCAAGGCCTTGGTAGCGTTCGAGAACTTGAGTGGCTGGTAAATGGAAACGATTGCCCGCACCAACGGAAAAAACGACGACGCCTGGTTTGAGCTTTCTCAATAATTCCACGGAACTGGAAGTGCGACTCCCATGATGCGGCGCCAGCAATACATCAACCGGAGAAAGCTCTGGGTAGCTGATCAATTGATACTCACCCTGCTTCTCTATATCTCCGGGGAAAAGAAATGAAGTGTTTCTGTAATTGAGCCGCAAAACAAGGGATAAGTTGTTGAGCTGTCTGTCAGTGGAGCCTGTGGAATTCCGGTAGAATCCAGGTCGGGGATGGAGAACCTGAACCTGGACTCCTCCTAAATTTTGACAGAACGGGAGTTGCCCGGGGCCCAGGCACCGTACGTTGTTGCGTGCCAACGTATTCATCAGCTCTTTGAAATCTGGGTCGTCAATAGACACACCATTGTACCAGAATTGCTTGACGTGAAAGTGAGTTGCAATAAAAGGCAGACCCCGGAAATGATCTGGGTGAGGATGGCTGAGCACCATGGCCTCCAAGCGACGAATGCGTCGATGCCACAGATACGGGGCTACCACATGACGTCCGACATCAAACTGACTTCCGTAAAAGCCTCCACCATCAATGATCAAGGCTCTTTTCCCAGGCAACTCCACCACAGCCGAGTTACCCTGACTCACGTCCAGATAGGTCACCCTGAGTTCAGACTGTTCTGAAGTCAATAATGCGCCAGGCGTCGTCCAGGAGACTAACAGCACAAAAATGCCACTTACGAGTAAACATGCACGCCACCTGAGTCTGCTCTCTGTAAATGGGATCCACAGAAGGACATATACTAAAGCCACCTGCCAAGCCCTGGGGGTGCCAGGCCAAATGGCAGCCCAGGGAACACTGGAGAGTTCGCCGGCGAGTTTTACAACAATCGCGAGACCCAAACTCCCGATTGTCAGGACAAAGCCTGCCAGAGCAGAAGAGAGGGGCGACAGGCACAGGGCCAACAAACCAGCCGGCAAGACGAGGAAACAAACCAGTGGAACCACAAGTAAGTTGGCGAACAATCCTGCCGGAGTCAGCCGGTGAAAGTGGTATAGGCCAATAGGAGCAGTGTAAAGGGTTACCAACCAAGAGGCGCAGATAAACTGATAAGCGCGCCTCAGCCAACGACGCCATTCCTCCTCCTGCCCTGCGTCACTCTTGAGTATGTCAGGCATCGGCAGGCGTGGCACTAGTTCAGCCAAGGCGGTAACAGCGATAAAGGAGAGCTGAAAAGATGCGCTGAAAAGAGCTGCGGGAGAAAGAATCAGGATGAGCAATCCTGCGAGCAAGATGGAATTGACGAGATCCTTTTCCCGCTTGAGAACCAACGCCGCAGTGAGAACAGCGAGCATCAGGGTGGCACGTATTGCAGGCAAACCCATCCCGGTGAGCAGGCCGTACATGAACGCAACAGGAAATGCCGCGAGTGCAGCTCCTTGGCGTGCCCCCCACCTGCCAACGAGGGCAGGGATACG
>CP070692.1:817232-844799 GCA_020353215.1 Deltaproteobacteria bacterium | reverse complement strand
GAAAGGAGACCCTGTCACCGTCCATGAAGGCATCTGCAGGATTGGTGCTCAGCCGAGGTTGTTCTCCGGGGAACAGCCGTTGCACTTCCATGGTCTGGTTCAAAAGAGGCAGGGGGTGGACTCCTGGCCCCGGAATCTCGTAGTGAAAGTCTTCAGGGCTATCCTGCTGAAGAGCCACGGTTAGCCAGTTGTAATTCTTCTCCGCCACCAATTCACCCGGCAGCTGAACCTGGCTGTTGGCCGAGGAAGAGCGGCAGAGGGCCATCAGGATTTCCGTGTGACGAAAGCCAAATCCGGTCAAGTTCCCAGAAACCTTCTCTACTGACCGCCGCAACAGTCGTCTCTGCATGGCAGGGTGGGTCTCTAGCAACTGCGCGATGGGAATGCGAAGCCCGCCCATGTCTTGGGCCTGGACATGTTCCCCCAACCAGGCTTGCAAGAGCGATTCCCAGTAGTCCTGGTCCTCCTCGAAGATTCTGCTGGTTCTGAGTAATGTGGCATTCAAATTGCTATTGAAGTCTCGCTGAATGATCGGTAGCAAGCTTAGTCGCAAGAGATTCCTTTGGCACCAAGGTTCCAAGTTCGAGGCATCTTGACGAAAGGTGAGCCCGTGGCTTTGAAGATAGGCCATGATTTGACTGCGATGGCATTTGAGCAACGGCCGGATTACTCCTTCGCGGGTGCAAGCGGGCATGCCTGTGAGCCCCCGTTGACCAGCACCGCGGAACAGACGGAGCAGAATCTCTTCAGCCTGATCATCCGCGTTGTGACCCAGGGCGACTTTGTCTGTCGCCTCCTCAGTCATCAACTGTTTCAGGCACCTGTACCGGAGGACACGTGCCGCCATTTGCAGCGAACTGCCATGCTTCTTCTGCCAAGAACGTACGTCCAAGCGCCGAGACGCCACAGGAAGCCCCAGGCGATTACCGAAATCCTGGACAAAACTGGCGTCTTCCTCCGCCGCAGCGCCCCGGAGGCCATGATGGACATGGGCTACGACCAAGTCGATCTTTTGGCTGTGGCGTAGTCGGTTAAGCAGATGGCAAAGAGCCACAGAGTCGGGTCCACCCGAGACGGCCACCAGGACTCGGTCAGATGGGCGGATCATTCGGTAGGTGGCAAGGGTATTTTGGACTTCCTGTAAAAGCATAATCTACGTTCCCGGTTCGACGGACCTATCAAATTATACGAAAGGCTTCGAACCCTGTCCAGGGTCGTATGAACAAATCAGAACTCAGTGCAACAGAGCGAACATTAAGAGTAAGCATCCGGCGCAGAGGTTGGGAAGTTTCAATTTCATAGCCAGGTTGGGATGTCCAGGACAGAGCGAATCTTGAGTTGGTCCGCTCACCGAGGTCAACAGAGTGAAACAAAAGAGATGGATTTCGGTGCTGGGTTTCAACACACGGCTCTTGTTCTCCGAAGGTGAGATATGCGGCGAAAAAAACTGGGCCAGATTCTAGTTGATGCAGGCTTGCTTACAAACGATCAGTTGGAGCGGGTACTTGAGGAGCAAAAAGAGACAGAGCGGAGGCATCTCGGCAAAATCATCGTTGAGAGGGAGTTGGCTAAAGAGGAAGACATCTGCCAGGCTCTGTCCAAACAACTTAACATACCCTTTGTGCATCTAAGTGAGTTGGAAATTCCTCCTGAGGTGATAGAGACCATTTCCCGGCAACAGGCTCGGAGAAAACTCATCATTCCTTACCGGAAGACAGGGAGACGTTTGCGGTTGGCCATGGCAAACCCACTGGACTACGGCACCATCGATGATGTCAAGTTCAGAACCGGGCTCGATGTCTCTGTTGCGGTTACCAGTGAAGGAGAGATCCGAAAAGCCGTCGAACAGTACTACAAAGAGGAACTCGACTTTGATCTATTCGCCAACGTGGTTCCGTCCGCAGAGGTTGAGGTGCTGCCGGAGGAAAGAGAAGAAAACGAATATGATGTGGATGAACTCATTCGGCAGTCCGAAATCGCTCCCATCGTCCGGTTGACCAACGCTATTCTCGCCGATGCGATCAAATTGAGCGCAAGCGACATTCACATCGAACCTCAGGAGAAAGAGGTAGCAGTTCGTTACCGCATCGACGGGATGATGAAGAATATTTTCAAGGTCGGCTTACCGGCACTGGCGCCTCTAGTTTCCAGAATCAAGATCATCGCCGATATGGACATCGCGGTGAAGCGGCGACCTCAAGACGGACGTACCAAACTCAAGGTGGGTAACAAGCAATACGACATGCGGATATCCACCTTGCCCACCATTTTTGGCGAGAAAGTGGTTATCCGCGTCCTCGACCAAACAAAGGCATTCATCAACCTGGAGGAAATCGGTCTCTGCGACAGGGACCTCAAGGCCTTGATTTCATTGCTGTCGCGACCCCAGGGGATCATCCTGGTCACCGGGCCCACGGGCAGTGGCAAGAGCACGACCCTGTATGCGGCGATCAATCGTCTCAAGTCCGAGGTGATTAACATCGTGACCGTGGAGGATCCGGTGGAATACCAGCTGCCCGGGATCAGCCAAGTCCAGGTGAACGAGAGAGCCGGCATTACCTTCGCCTCCGGACTCCGCTCTATTCTGCGCCAGGACCCCAACGTGGTCATGGTAGGTGAGATCCGTGATCCAGAGACCGCCAAAATAGCCTTTCAGGCAGCAAACACCGGTCATTTGGTCCTCTCCACTCTGCATACCAACGATGCGGCCTCTGCAGTTACTCGACTTGTAGACCTGGGCGTAGATCCTTACGTCATCGCTTCGTCTGTTCTCTGCGTAGTGGCTCAGCGACTGGTGCGCCGCACCTGTCCTCACTGCCTTGTGTCCGACGAGGTGGACGACGGGGTTCTCAACCGTCTAAGGTTCCCCGGAGGCGAGACACCCGGAGACAAACTGAAAAAAGGTCAGGGGTGCGAGGCTTGTCAGTTCGCGGGGTACATGGGTCGCCTGGGTATTTACGAGCTACTCATGCTCGATGAAGAGTTGCGAAAGCTTATCGTTCGGGGTGCTTCCGATACAGAAATTGCCGAGAAGACCAGAGATCGGGGCATTTATGATCTCCACGCTGACTGTCTTGAAAAGCTGCTGCAAGGAAGTACTACCATAGAAGAACTCATGCGGGTTGCGCCGCCTCCCGAAAGAGACGGCCGCCAGATTGTCAAGGTGGAGAGCGACGATGTTGCTCCAGAGGAACCTGTGTCCGAGGTTGAATCGAGACAGACTCGCGTTCTCGCTGTGGACGATGACCCGTTCATTCGGAAGATGCTTGAAAAGGTTCTGACTGAAGCTGCGTTCGATGTGGTGCTTGCTACGAATGGGGAAGAAGCCTTGGAGAAGGTCTATCGTGACCTGCCGGATCTGATCATTTCCGATGTGGTCATGCCCGAGCTGGACGGCTTCTCCCTGGTAAGAAAGCTGAAAGGCCACCTCCAGACGAGCATGATTCCAGTGATTCTGCTTACATCTAAGGATGAAGTGGAGAGCGAGGTCGAAGGGTTGGAGGCTGGTGCGGACGACTACATTTCCAAGCCGATTGTCGGCAGCCTCTTGCTGGCCAGAATCAACCGGATCATGTCCATTTACGGCCGGGTACAATAGTGATGTGCGGCCTTAAGATACAGAGGTTCCTGCCATGCCAGACTCTCCAACCGGACCGGGAAAAAAGAACCTTGAGCAGGTCGGTCGGGTACGGACGAATCATATTGGACCAGTCAGTTTAGATTCCCCCCAACACCAATATCTAAGCTTTCGCTTGAGCAAAGAATGGTATGCGCTAAGCGTTGACAAGTTGGTAGAGATACTGCCGCTGCCGAGAATCACCCGCGTTCCCAGCGTACCCGATCACGTATTGGGGGTTATGAACCTGCGGGGTGAGGTGGTCTCCGCTATCGATCTGAAACGATTTTTCGGGCTGCCCCGAGCCGCACCTCATTCGGATCCCACTATTGTAGTGGTGGAGCAGGGAGAAGTGCGAACAGGATTGCTGGTGGATACCATTGGCGATCTGATGGGGGTGAACCCGGAAGAGTTGAACGAAGAACCTCCGCTGGTTGGAGGAGCCAGACGTTCCTTCTTTCAAGGGGCGTGTCGTTGGGGTGAGGTTCTGGTGAGTATTATCAATCTAGAAACGCTCCTCCAATCAGAAGCCTTGTTCTCGTTAGAAACTGAATAGCGGTTACCCGGTAATTCAGCCAAAGCACCGTTGTAGCCGGGACTGAGTGTCGGCTGGAACAGACCGAAGTGAGCGACTGGCCATGTCCTGTCGAATACAATCTGTGGCCACGACGGCTGAAAAGTTCTCTGCCACGGGATCTTTTGAGCGGCAGGTAACACGCGAGGAGCGATAGTTTTCTTATGAATACCCTGAAGAGAAGAATTATTTTGAATCAGGCCACCTGGTGCGTTTTATCGGTGATGATCCTTGGACTTCCCTGCCTCTGGCTGAGTGTCGATCTGACCGAGTCACAGGTGGGGCCCTTCCTCATTATTTATGCTTTGGATGCGGTCTTCCTCCTGGGCTTCACGCTCGCCTTGGCACTCAAATCGGCGAAACCCGTAATTTCCCTGGAGAGTGCGATTCGCGCGGACAAAGAGTTGGATCGCGACCAAGCGATGGCCACTCTACAATCGGGGGTCAGAATGCCGGCCCGACTAGCACTGCTGATTTTCTCTTCAGGCTGCGGGGTTTTCCTCCTGTCCATTCTGGCCATGCTGGTCAAGGCTCATTTCAGCCTGGCCCAGAGCATCCAGGCAGTTCAGGTGGGTGTGGTGGTTTTTTTGACCTATTCTCTGTTCACCATGTTTACCGTGGAGAGTATCATCCTGCCTGTGATGGCAGAAGCGGTGACCAGGCTACCTGAACGGGTACCTCTGAGAGGTATAGGTTTGTCACAGAAGTTGTTGATTACCTGTGGGTCCCTGGTCCTCATCGCCGTTCTTTTGGTGAGTTCAATTAGTTTCATGGCAAGCAAAAGAGCGCTGGAAAACCAGGCCAAAGAGATGCAGCGTCTTCAGCTCGATCTTGTTGCCAGCGCTGGGGTGTGGCCCAATCTCATCAACAAACAGGAGCGCAAGACTCCGGCTCAAGCAACTGAGGTGCTAAGACTGGATCCCGAAACGGGAGATCGGCTCTATCTCCTTGATAGACGCGGAACATTGCTGGGATCCATTCCACATGGAGCAGAGCCCAGCCGATCAGCCGGATTTCTGGCGAAACTCCTGCAGACCGATAGCGGCTCTTACGTGGACGGGTTGCAAGGGAAGATCTATGCCTACCGGAGGGTGGTGGACCAGTATCACTTTCTTGTGAGTGAGGTCGAGCGGAGCAGATTCATTGCCCCCCTGAAAGGCATCGTCCGGTCTACCAGCCTGATCTGCATACTGGCTCTCGCTGTTGGTCTCTATCTTTCTTATACCTTGGCAAACAGCATCACCAAGCCGGTAAGCAGGCTGGGACAATATGCCCGGCAGATCTCCGAGGGAAGAATTTCTGAGAAGGTTGCCCTTGTATCCGGGGATGAGCTTGGGTTGTTGGCAGATGGATTCGCCCATTTGCACCAGAACCTCGTGCGCTTGGCTGGCCAGTCCCAACGAATCGCAAGTGGCGATTTCAGCCAGCGGGTGACCTTTCCTGGGCATTTCGGTGAGGCCATCACTAGTATGGTGAACAGTCTTCAAGATATGACCCGGCAGAGCCAGGAGGCTGCCTCAAGGATTGGCGGTTCCTCCAGCGCAATTGCAGCTGCAGCGCAAGAACAGGCGAGTGGCGCGGCAGCGCAGGCCGCCTCTGTGAGTGAGACCACCGCCACCATGGAGGAACTGAGCACCACGGCCAGACAAATTGCCGAAAATAGCGATGCCGTTAAGGCGGTGGCAGAAGAAACGTTAAGAAGTGCCAAGGAAGGGCAGCATTTGATGGAAGAGAGTACCCAAGGGATGGCCTTGATCCGGAACAAAACCGAGGAGAGTTCTGAGAAGATCCTAGACCTGGGCAGAAAGAGCCAACAAATTGGTGAGATTATTGAGATCATCAATGAGATAGCTATTGAAACTAAGATGCTTTCCCTCAATGCTGCCATCGAGGCGGCCAAGGCAGGGGACGCAGGAAGGGGCTTCGCAGCGGTAGCAGGCGAGATTCGGCGACTGGCAGAGGATGTGGTCAAATCCACAACTACTATTCGCGATGTGCTTCTTGAAATCCAAACGGCCGCCAGTGCTTCAGTATTGGCAGCTGAACAAAATGTCCAAGGAGTAAAAGAGGGCGCCGACCGGCTGGCACTGATGCAGGACTCCTTGGAGAACATTATCGCCATGGCAGATCAGACCGCTGAGTCGGCACGGGAGTTTTCAGTGGCGACCAAACAGCAAAAAGAGGCCAGCGAGCAAGTTGCGAAAACCATGAGGGAAATCTCCCGGGTGACCCAACATGCCGCAACCACTGCGAAACACTCCATCTCTTCGGCCAGCGATCTCAACCGACTGGCGGAAGAACTTCGATCCCAAGTAAGTCAATTCAAGGTCGAGTAGAGGTCTGAGCTGCTTCAGTTGCAGGCGATTCTTGCTCGAGCCGATGAACATCCAGTTGAGCGAAGCGCATGGTTGAAGAGAGAGACATATTCTTAACCCTGAAGGATGACTACCGCGAAGCGCTCGAGCATCTGAACGATGCTTTGCTGAGGCTTGAGAATAACCCGCAAGACCACGATTCTTTAAAAGACGCCGGTCGGCAACTACACAATGTAAAAGGTTTTGCCAACCGGATGAGGGCACCCAAGCTCGGACAGCTGGCCCATCTTCTTGAGGAGGTCCTCGCGTCTATAAAACAGGACCGGATTCCTTTAGACGATGCTGTTGCCAACCTCCTGTTCCAAGCAATTGATATCTTCGTCCACTATCTGAGAACCCGAGAAGTCCCCACCGAAACGGTTGCGCCACTAGTAGAGGAAGTCGAAGCAAAACTCTTCAGCGTTATGGAAGAGGAAGCTGCTGAACAGGATTTGGAAGCACTCTTGCCGGATTTTGTTGCCGCAGCTCGCGACAATGTGGAAGCAATTAACCAGGGGCTGTACGCGCTGGAGAAGGAGCCATCCAACGACGACACGCTGCGAGAGGTCTATCGCAATGCCCATAGTCTTAAGGGGTCTGCTTTGACCATGGGATTCGAACGCATGGGTAGGTTGGCGCATCGCATGGAGGATCTGTTCAGGGCATTTCAAACAGGACATGTTCGGGTTACCCCAGATGCGTGTGACGCCCTGTTCGAAGCCAACGACGCCATTAGTGTCATGCTGGACACCACTGCGGCTGGCAAGAGGATGAGAGTGAACGTGGAAATCAGCATGGCACGGATGGACGACTTTCTCGTTGAGACGACGTCGGACGATAGCAGCGATCTGGAACCGGAGGCCCCCCCCCCTGAACCGGAAGCTAGCACGCCGCCGGTAACCCAGCCAATTGACACAGTGCGTGTGTCCACCAGCAAACTGGATGAGTTAGTAAACCTGGCAGGCGAGGCGGTCATTGCGCAAATCCGCTTGGCCAATGAATTGGGAGTTTTGGCAAATATCTGCGATAGTTGGCAACGGTTACGGTTGCGGGCAATCGATTCGTTCCATCCCGCTGCAGCCGAATCGCAGGGCGACATGACCCTGTTGCACAGGTTGATGGAACTGGGTGATCATATGGAACAAACGAGCCTACGGCTGCAGGAGTCCGCAGAGTATGCCGGCCGCTGCACCGAATCTCTGCAACATAAGTCCATGGAGATTCGCATGCTGCCGCTGGCCCTGGTTTTTGACACCCTGCCCAGGGCGGTGCGTGACCTTAGCCGGCAGTTCAACAAGCAGTTGGATTTCCAAGTCGAAGGGGCACAGACCACCATCGATAAGCGGATTCTCGAACAGCTCGGGGACCCCCTTATCCATTTGTTGCGCAATGCTTTGGACCACGGAATAGAGTCCCCCGAGGTTAGACGTCAATCCGGCAAGCCAGAAACTGCGACCATTCGCTTGCGGGCAAGCCAAGAAGGGGACAAAGTAATTCTTACCCTTGAAGATGACGGCAAGGGTATCGATCCCCGTCAACTCAAGGAAGTCGCTATCAGCAAGGGTTTCATAAAAGAAAGCGAGGTAACTGGTTGGTCTGAGGTCCAGCTTCTAGATCTCATTTTCATACCCGGATTGAGTACCAGTGCGCTGGTTACAGACATTTCGGGACGCGGAATGGGAACAGATGTGGTGCGTGCAAACGTGGAACGACTCAAAGGTCAGGTGCAGGTCAGCTCTGACTTGAACAAAGGAACGCGCTTCGTCATTTCCCTTCCGCTTACCTTGGCCACTGTCCACGCACTCATGGTTTGCTGCGCTGGAGAGATCTTGGCCATACCGACTCTGTCAGTATTAGAGATCGTTCAAGCCCCAACAGACGAGATCAAATTCTCACAGGGGCAACGAGTCATTATGCTCAGGGGGGAAGTCGTACCAGTTCGTAATCTGGCCAGAACCTTGGGTTGGCAGGAACGAAACGGTGAAATGCTAGTGAGGGGACGGGCCATGTTCGTGGTCTTGCACAGTGGAGAGAGGAAAGCTGCCTTTCTCGTGGAAGAGCTTCTCGGGGAGCAAGAAATTGTGACCAAGGACCTCGGTAGCCATCTGCAAAAGGTCAAGTTCGTGGCTGGAGCGACCATCCTCGGTTCGGGTACAGTGGCGCTTATACTCGACGTGCCCCAATTGTTCTTGCAGGAACAGTCAGATGTGAGCCATGAGTGGTCCCACTGGCCGACAGAGGACCGCAGCATCCAAAGCAGCCAGGTGATACTGGTGGTGGACGACCAGGCCATGACTCGCCAGATGGAACAAAGCATACTTGAGGCCGCCGGCTATCAGGTGATAACTGCGGAAAATGGAGCTGATGCCCTGGACAAGTTGGAGCAGTTGAGTTGTGATCTGGTGGTAACGGACCTACATATGCCGAAAATGGATGGCTTCACTCTCACCAAAGAAATTCGTGACAAAGAAAGAATCCGCGATTTGCCGATTGTAATTGTGGCTCCCACGGAGCGCCAGGAGGATAAACGTCGGGGACTGGAGGTGGGGGCTGATGCATATCTGGTCAAAAGCAGTTTCGACCAAAGGGAGATGATCGAAACCATTCAAACTCTCCTGGAACAAGAGACGCACCAAGGCCAGTAAGGGGGGAACAGTGAGCAGTAAGCAGTGAGGGGTAAACGGTAAGCAGCAAAAGGTGCCCGGCGGATAAACCTCATCCCCCTGGACGCATGGGGTGGAGTATTCTAACATCTCGAACGGACAGAGATCTTCTCTTGGCCAAATCCTATCAGTAGGTAAAGAAGAATTCTCTGTTTACCACTGACCACTGGCCTCTACGTTTGGGACCGAAACGTTATGACAGGCAAGAGCGACAACCCGATGAGAAACCGGAAAGCTTATTGTTGCTCCAGGCAGAAATCGCTCTCAACCAAGGCGATCTTGAAAAGGCATTACAAATATGTGAGGACATTGTCCAAAGGGAACCGCTTTCGGTTGCCGGACACTTCATGCTGGGGCTCGTTTACCGGAGCCGGGCAGACGAACACAAGGCAATAGCAGAATTCAAAAAAGTGGTATTCCTGCAGCCGGATAATGCCTTGGCACGTTTCAACTTGGGAGACTTACATAGTCAGACAGGACAGATTGACGAGGCCAAAACAGAGTACAGTAATGCTGCACAGCTGTTGATAGAACGTCCAGAATCGTTTGATGATCGATTCGCCGGCGGTTTCTCTGTTGCTCTCCTAATCGACATCTGCTGTAGCAAACTCCAGACCCTGAAAAAGGGCGGTTAAGAAAAGCTGCAGGAAGCAGTAGGCAGCAACCAGGGAAACATAGTAATATCCTTGATAATCATTCCCTTTTTGGGGTTCTGCCGGAATTTGCCAAGATGGCACCCGGAGGGTTCGGTAAGGGCGGGGTGACCTACTCAACAAAGAAGTCCCGCCTGGGCGGGATCGCACCTTTCGACGTTGCAGTCTCAGGCAAGTGGGGAGGATGTAAGTGGAAGTTTTGGATTGGATAAAAGATCTGGGCGCCTGGGTAGTCCACTGGGCTCACACCCCTTACGGAGGGGCGGCTCTTTTTGCGCTTGCCTTCTGTGAGTCCTCGTTCTTCCCAATTCCCCCAGATGCTCTTTTGATCGCCCTGTGTATGGCCAATCCACCCATGTCGTTTTGGTATGCGTTGGTCTGCAGTCTTGGTTCAACACTTGGTGGCATGTTCGGCTACGGGATCGGACGATGGGGTGGACGTCCCCTTTTGGAACGCTGGGTGAGACCAGAACGTATTTACCTGGTAGAGCGCCACTATCAGCGCTGGGATGTATGGGCCGTGGCAGTGGCCGGCTTCACTCCGATCCCGTACAAGGTGTTTACCATCAGTGCCGGCGCGTTCCTGCTTGATTTCGTCCGTTTTGTTATCGCTTCCATCCTGAGCCGCAGCGCTAGGTTTTTCCTGGTGGCCGGGCTGTTCTACTTTTTTGGTCCTGCCATAAACGCATTTATTTCCCGCTATTTCAATCTTCTCAGTATTCTCTTTATTATTCTCTTGATAGCGGGTTTTTGGTTTCTCAGAGTAAGTTCAAAACGAGCGATGCGAAATCCTTAGCCGAGTAGGCAGCCCATCGACAGACGGAGGACCGACTACTCACTGGGCTTTTCGCCTTCGGCACGCGACAGGTCTGGACACCAACTCTCCAAAAAGATTACAATACACAGCCTTGGCCCGGTTCAGCTCTGAGTGAAATTCCATTGCACCTTGAGCACGTGAGGCTGGATCACGCGAGGTAATCGTTTGACCGTTAGACGAGTACTCATAGGTCTCCCTGTCATTGTTCTCATCTTCCTTTTGCAGTCTTACTTTTGGGTGCCCACTTACGAAGAACAGACTCGAGGCAACCCGAAGCGGCTTCAAGAGTATGTCACCGCTTCCATAGGCGACGCTCAGTTGCTCAACCCCATCCTCTCTTCAGACAGTGCCAGCAGTGATATCAACGGCCTCGTATTCGAAGGGTTGCTCGACTACGACGAAAACCTTAATTTCCGTGGTCGCCTGTCAACTCATTGGGAGATTTTTGAAGAGGCTTATTTTTACGTGAACGATCTAGCCACTGTCCCCGTCCTCGGCGCGGCGGACGGAGAACAGGTGGCGAGGATGATCAAAGAGGCTAAACGGAAGTTTGACCAAACCACTGAGCCATTGTCAAAAACACTGGCCAATATCGAGACCATCGAGGTTCTTCCAGCGCAGCAGCGGAAAGAGAGACTGGAGGAAAAGACAGCGGATGGGAAAACCGTCAACGTGGTGGTTCACATTGAAGAACCGCCACGGATCAAGCTTACGCTTCGGGCGGTGGATCAAGAACTATTCATCAATCTGAAGGCCATCCTTGGGCCTACTTACTTTTCTTCTTTCCATGGTGATCGGTTTATCCGGGTAGAACCAGGAGACTTCAAGTACAAGAAGCCGAAGTATGCCGAGGCCTACCTGCCGGAAGTGGAGCACAATCCGATTATTGTGTTTCATCTCAGACCCGGAGTGAAATTTCATGATGGCCATCAGGTAGACGCCGAGGATGTCAAGTTCACCTTCGAAGCCATTATGAATCCGGCCAATGTCTCGCCGCGGTTGGCAGACTATGAACCGGTGAAAACAGTGGATGTGCAAGACCCGTTTACTGTCCAGATTGTCTATAAACGTCTCTACTCGCCGGCCTTGGGGACTTGGGCGATGGGGATATTGCCGGAACACCTGTTAAACCGGAAGGCTCTTGGGGATGAAGCCAGGCGGCAAGGGTTGGATCCGGATACCATGTCCATCCGGCAGAGCAGTTTCAACAGGCACCCCGTTGGCTGCGGCCCCTTTCGCTTCAGAGAGTGGAAGTCGGATCAGTACGTCCTGCTGGATCGATCTGACGATTACTGGGAGGGGCCTCCAAACTACCTCAAGTATGCCTATCGTATCGTCCCGGACATGTTGACTCAAGAAATGGAATTCTACGCGGGAACGGTAGATAGCTATGGCGTGCAGCCCCACCAGGTTCACCGTCTCAAAGACGACCCCCGCTACCAGAGCTTCTCGGGCTTGAGCTTTGGTTACACGTACATTGGCTACAACCTCCGACGTCCACCTTTTGACGACGTAAGGGTTCGCAGGGCCTTGGGTATGGCCATAGACGTGGATGGTATTATTCGTTATGTGCTCTACGGCCAGGGAGAAGAGATAACCGGTCCTTTTCCAAAGCAGACCGACTTCTATAACCATGAGGTCAAGCCGCTCCCTTATGACCCCGAGGCGGCCGTGCGGTTGTTGGCTGAGGCCGGCTGGAAGCGTAACAAGAAAGGCTGGCTGGAGAAAGACGGGAAACGGCTTGAGTTTACCTTGATAACCAATCAGGGGAACAACATTCGGAAAGCAATTCTCTCCATTGTCCAAGACTCTTGGCGGAAGATCGGCGTGGATGTGCGGACAGACTTGCTGGAATGGGCCGTATTCATCCAAGAGCGGGTCAATAAACTGGACTTTGACGCCCTCATTCTGGGATGGAGCATGGGCATTGAGCCCGACCTTTATCAAATCTGGCATTCGAGTCAATCAGGTCCCTACCGTTTAAACTTCGTGGGCTTCAACAATAGTGAAGCAGATGAATTAATCATCAAGATCCGTCAGGAGTATAACCGAGAACAACAGATTGCCGACTGCCACCGACTTCATGAAATCATTGCTGAAGCGCAACCCTATACCTTTCTCTTTGTCAGGAAGTGGACCGCTCTTCTGGACAAGCGGATCGTCATAATGGAGCGAGATCCAGAAGGCAAAGCGAGGTATAGAAAGATCACACCCACAAAGACCGGAAGTTACACGTTTTTCTTCAACAAATGGATCAAGCTGCCCGATGAGCCGGTATTTGAGGCGGAGGGATAACGGATGCTGGCGTTTGTGGCTCGTAGTTTCGTACAAAAACTGATCACCCTGTTTTTCGTCTCGGTGATCTCCTTCGCGGTTATCCATTTGGCCCCTGGTGAGCCCAGCCAAGTGGACCCCCTCAATCCCAAGTTCACTAAGGAAGTGGTGGAGCGGTTTCGCCAGCAGTTCCATCTTGATAAACCGCTGCATCAGCAGTATCTCTTGTTCTACCGAGATCTACTGAGCGGGAAGAGCGTCTCCTGGAAAGACGGCCGTCCGGTGCTCGGCAAAATCTTCGAGCGTTTCATGAACAGTTTACCGCTATTTCTGGTGGGCACGTTGATCACTTGGACCCTCTCCTTTCCGGTGGGCATTCAGGCAGCAATCCGGAGAGGTGGAGTCTATGACCGAACCACGACTTTTATGGCCTACCTGCTCATTTCCATCCCGGGATTCTTTTTTGCCTATGTACTCATCATATTCGTGGTGAATACATTTCATGTGCCGGTTATTGGAATGCGCACTTTTGGACTGAGCGGGGCTGGCTTCGCAGTCAGGGCAATGGATCGGGTTTGGCACCTGGTGATCCCTTCGATTCTTGGTGCTACCGCCGGCATCGCTGTGCTCTCCCGCTATGTCCGGAACCAGATGTTGGAGGTGGAGGGGCAGGACTATGTTCGCACTGCGAGGGCCAAAGGGCTCCCCGAGGACCAAGTGCACTATAAGCATGCCCTGCGAAACGCCCTTCTACCGTTCGTGACCATGTTTGGGCTAATTTTGCCCGGACTCATTGGTGGTTCGGTGATCATCGAGTCCATATTCTCCTGGCCCGGGATAGGACGGATGGCCTACGAGGCAATTCTTGCCCGGGATTATCCACTCATCATTACGGTGAACTTCATCTCCGCAATCTTGGTGCTGATAGGGACTTTTTTGTCCGACCTACTCTACATGGTTGTGGATCCACGGATTAAACTGTAGAGACCAAGGCGCAAGGCGCAAGTAACGGTAAGCGGCAAGTAGCGAGCAGTTGGCGGCAAGAATAGCATGACGATAGCGTGAGCATAGCCGCATGGCTTTGAGACTGTTAACCAAGAATGACGAATACCTAAGATGAGCGGTTCACAGCTTCTGATAATCAAGGCGGGCGGGCGTCAAACCCCGCTAATTCAAAGGGATTTACAGGCCGTTCCTACGAGAGGTTGGCAAACCCGTCGGGTAGGGGCGGGGTTTATCCTTGGCCGCAAGAAGCCGGTCGCCGCCGTGACCGTTTGTGTGGAAACGGTGCAATTTCGGGATAGGGGCTAGCTGATCCGTGCCGGATTCCAGGACTCATCACATGTCAGCGTCTGACGCGTTCGACCTGCCGCCGCGGCAAACGAGGCTGCAAGAATCTTGGAGCTTACTCCGCAGGAATCGCATGGCCCTGGCCGGGTTGGTCATTTTTCTCCTCTTTTTCATCCTTGCAGTCGTTGGCATGGTTCTTACCACTGGAACGTCTCCACAATTGGATCCAAGCCTGGTCCGACTCCAAGAAAAACTTCGACCGCCTCTGTCACGGCCTCACTTGGACACTTTGCCGCCTGCCGAAACACCTCCTTTGGGACTCTACCTGCTGGGCACGGACGAACTCGGAAGGGACGTCTTTGCGCGAATGCTTCAAGGAGCGTGGGTGTCGCTGACGGTGGGATTTGTGGCAGTTGGCATAGCCGTAATCATTGGGGTACTCCTGGGCGGGCTCGCCGGCTACTACGGTCAGAGTTCGATTCGGGTAGGTGAGGTGCTCATTGTCCTGTTGGTGGTTACAGGGTTGGTTAACTGGGGCCGGCTGTCACAAGCATTTCTCGTAACCATCACTGTTGCGATTGTCGGGCTCGCGGCCGTCCTGATGTTGTCTCGAACGAAAAAGATCGGTGGGATGTTGTTCCTCTTCCGCATTCAACTCTTTTCGGTGGATATGTTGGTTACCGGCCTCATCGACATCATGCTTTGTTTTCCCAGTTTCTTCTTGATTCTGACTGTTGTGGCGTTGCTACCCGCGAGCATTTACAACATCATGATCGTCATCGGCCTGACCAGTTGGATGGGTGCGGCCCGTTTTATTCGGGCCGAGTTTCTCTCCTTGAGGGAGCAGGATTTTGTTACGGCGGCCAGAGCGCTCGGGATCTCCGACTGGAGAATCATCCTCCGCCACATGGTGCCCAACGCCATCGCCCCCGTCCTGGTATCAGCCACCATCGGTATCGCAGGAGCGATTCTCACGGAGGCGGGTCTCAGTTTCCTCGGTTTTGGGGTACCCCCACCGCACGCCACCTGGGGCAACATTCTTTCTGACGGCAAAAACTACCTTTTCGATGCGCCCTGGCTTACCATCATTCCTGGTTTGGCCATTCTTGTCGTGGTGCTCTCTTTCAATCTTTTTGGGGAGGGGTTGCGCGATATCCTCAACCCCAAGCTGAGGGAAAGACACTAAGGCGCGGCGCATGGCGCCGAGCTGGCCGGTGGCAGACAACAAGCAGTGAAAATGCTCCCGGCGGGCTGCTGGACGATCCAATGACTCAACGACCTAACGACAAAGTCGCAGGTGACCCGATTCTCAGGATCGAAGAGTTGAAAGTCTACTTCGATACCGACCAAGGAATGGCCAAAGCGGTGGACGGTGTGAGTTTCCAGGTACATCGGGGTGAGACGGTTTGTCTAGTGGGCGAGTCCGGATGCGGCAAGACCGTGTCGGCGCTGAGTATCCTCGGTCTGTTGCCGCAACCGCCGGCCCAAATTGCCGGTGGACGAGTGGTGTTCAAGGATCGGGACCTCCTGGCGTTGGGTCAAGATGACTTGCAAAGAATTCGGGGTCGAGAGATCTCCATGGTGTTCCAGGAGCCTATGACTTCCCTGAATCCGGTTTTTACCATCGGCCATCAAATCGAAGAAGTGATCATCACCCACGAAGAAGTCGGTGACAGCCAGGCTCAGGAAAGGATCATAAAACTTCTCAGCGATGTGGGCATTCCGTCCCCTGAGGAGCGTATCCATGACTACCCTCACAACTTGAGCGGGGGGATGCGTCAGCGGGTCATGATTGCCATGGCCCTGGCTTGTAATCCGGACTTGATCATTGCCGACGAACCGACCACGGCGTTAGACGTCACTATCCAAGCCCAAATACTCAACCTTTTCAGCGAGCTTCAAGATAAGAGACGCATGGCAATCTTACAGATCACCCATGATCTGAGCGTTGTTGCGGGGATAGCCGATCGAATATACGTCATGTATGCTGGAATTACTGTGGAGGAGGGCTCGCGATGGGAGATTTTCCGTGATCCGTGTCATCCCTATACCATGGGGTTACTCGAGTCGTTACCTGGCCGAAGGGGGAGAGGTCAGGAATTAACCACGATTCCCGGGCGGGTTCCTGATCCCACTAACAAACCTTCGGGATGCCCGTTTAACCCGCGCTGCCGCTACGTACAGAAGAGCTGCCGTACCGAGTTTCCGGATATGTGCGATTTTGGCGACGCACACCTGGCAAGATGCCCGATTATACATGCAAGGCGTCGTGAGGTGAGAGGTGAGAGGTAAGAGGTAAGAGGTGAGAGGTAAGAGGTGAGAGGTAAGAGGTGAGAGGTAAGAGGTGAGAGGTGAGAGGTGAGAGGTAAGAGGTAAGAGGTGAGCAGTAAGTGGTAAGCAGTGAGCGGTAAGCAGTGAGCGGTAAGCAGTGAGCGGTAAGCAGTGAGCGGTAAAGCAGTCAGCGGTTGAGGGCGGGAAGACGTTGTTATTGCTAATTAATCGGACACCCCGTCTAGTTAACCTTTCTCTGGGGTCTCAGCAGCAGTAACCGCTTCTCATCCACCGTAGGTCACCTGAAACTGAACAAACCAAGATCCCTCCTTCGGGATTTGGACACAGTTTGGCGACCACTTACCGCTTACCATAAATGTTTTCCGCTTACTGCTTACCGCTGACCGCTTACTATTGATAAGCGGTGGACCGTAGGATGCGTAAGGAAGGGCACAACCCACCTACAACCAGCCAAATGAACCAGTGGGTGGGCGATGCCCATCCTACCTCTAATCTCAAGAGAAGAAGTAGAAGGGCGGGTCTCCGGACCCGCCATAACAGCCCAGGATGAAAAAAGACAGTCCCGAAAACAACGTGATCCTTGCAGCACAGGACCTGAAGAAATACTTTCCTGTACGCCGCGGCTTTCTCCAACGAGTTGTGGGTTGGATCAAGGCGGTGGACGGTGTGGATCTGGAGTTGTCTGGAGGAAAGACCCTGGGACTGGTTGGTGAGAGCGGCTGCGGCAAATCAACTTTAGCTCGGCTTATCCTCAGATTGATGGAACCGGATGAGGGAAGAATCTACTTCCGAGGTTGCGAAATCACAGAACTCTCTAGAGCAGAGATGAAACGCCATCGTCGGTTGATGCAGATCGTGTTTCAAGATCCCTTCGGCTCACTCAACCCTCGAATGACGGTAGGACAGTCCATCGAGGAAGGCTTGCGCGCGGTGGGCATGAAAGGTCGCGAAAAACGTAGACATCGAGTGGCTGAACTGTTGGAAATGGTGGGAATCCCCGGAAGAGCTGCTCAGCGCTATCCTCATGAGTTCAGTGGCGGCCAGCGGCAGAGAATCGGTATCGCCCGGGCCTTGAGCGTAGAGCCAGCGCTAATTATCTGTGACGAACCGGTTTCAGCCCTGGACGTCTCCATCCAGGCACAGATACTGAACCTCCTGCGGAACCTTCAGAGTAATTTGGGTTTGAGCTACCTTTTTATCGCTCATGACCTCAATGTGGTGGAGTATGTGAGCGACAGGGTGGCCATCATGTATCTCGGGCATATCATGGAGTACGGACCGGTTGAGGCAATTTATGGCCACCATCTACACCCTTACTCAACTGCTCTGCTGGAGGCTGCACCCGTCCCAGAGCCGTCGTCCAAGCGTTCCTGGACACCGCTGGCCGGTGACGTGCCGAGTCCGTTCAATCCGCCTCCAGGCTGCAAATTCCAGGCACGCTGTCCCCTGGTGGAGGATCGCTGCCGGGAGGGGGAGATTACACTCTATGGAGTGAATGGGACCCACCGAGTGCGGTGCTGGAAGGTGCTGGGACGATGAAACGGTAAGCAGTGAGCGGTAATTCTTGGTAAGCGGTCAGCAGTGAGCAGTGAGCAGTAGTTGAACTGGATGGTAATTGTGAGTGGCGATGAATGATAGAATCCCATGGTTTATTCAAAGAGTCACTGACAGGATAGCCCAACCACATGACGCCGCAGAACCTATCCGCTTCTGCTTACTGCTCACTGCTTACTGACAATCGGCTGCGTTGATATTGCCAGCAAATTGTGCTACTAGGGGTTCAGCCGCTAAACGAGCGGCTAGGAACCAGAAAGTAAGTATCATATGGAGTCCAACGACACCACCTCGTTTGAAGTAGATCAGTTTTCTGAACGCCGCATTTACTCTGTGAGCGAACTAACCCGGGAAATCCGTGGGTTATTGGAGGACCACTTTCCTTTCATCTGGGTGGAAGGAGAAATTTCCAATTTCAGAGTTCCGGCGTCCGGCCATTACTATTTCGTACTAAAGGACGCCCAAAGCCAAGTGCGTTGCGTCATGTTTCGCTCCCAGCAGCGGTGGATGCGCTTTGAGCCGGAAGACGGACTGCACGTGCTCTGTCAGGCCAGAGTAACTGTGTACGAACCACGGGGCGAGTACCAATTGCTCGTGGATGCCATGGAACCCCGTGGGATTGGAGCGCTGCAGCTCGCTTACGAACAGCTGAAACACCGTTTGGACGCAGAAGGGCTCTTTGACCCGGAACACAAGAAACCTATTCCTTTTCTGACCCAGCGTCTCGGGGTGGTAACGTCGGCCACGGGTGCGGCTATTCGTGACATTATTCGATTGGTCAGACGGCGCTACAGCAATCTGGAAATCTATCTCTACCCGGTTCGGGTTCAAGGGGAGGGGGCTGCCGAGGAGATCGCAGAAGGCATAGAGACCTTTAACGCCGAATTTCCGGTTGATGCTCTAATTGTCGGCCGGGGTGGCGGGTCCTGGGAGGATCTCTGGGCCTTTAACGAGGAAAGGGTGGTCCGAGCCATTTTTGCTTCTCGCATCCCGGTTATTTCTGCAGTTGGCCATGAAATCGATACGACCCTGGCCGATCTGGTTGCTGATGTGCGGGCACCCACACCTTCGGCGGCAGCAGAGTTGGTGGCGCAACACAAAGAGGCCCTGGAAGGACACCTGGATGACTCGTATCAGCGTCTGCAAGGCCGGGCTCGTCAGACGCTCACCCTTGCTGGCGAACGTCTGTTGAACACACGGCAGCGGCTGCGACATCCTGCCGCACGGCTGGCAGACTTGCGCTTGCGTCTCGACGAGCACACGCAGCGTTTGGAGTTGGGAAGTCGACGGGCACTGAGCGCAGAGCGCCAGAGATTTCTGAGGGTTGGGGATCAGCTCCTGCACCTCAGTCCGGAACGCAGGGTCGGTGATTTCCGTGTGTCCCTGAACCGCTGTTCGCGTGATCTTGGCCTCTTCACCCGACAGACGCTAAAAAAGAAACGGCAGAATCTGGAGCGGGTTTTTGTACAGCTCGATGGGCTAAGCCCTTTGAGTATATTGGCTCGAGGCTACAGTATTACCACCACTTTGCCGGAGGGAGAAGTGGTCCGAGCGGCCAGACAAGTTGGAAAGGATGATACGGTGCGAGTCCGATTGTACGAGGGATCTTTGCACTGCAAGGTCACCAAGGTTCAGAAGACTAACTGACAACCGGGATGAGCGTCTTCCAGGTTCTGACATTCGTGGCTACCAGAGACTCGCAGCCCGGTCCGACAGGCTCGGGGCTGTATCACCGCCCGTGAGAATTCCGACTTCCGTTGGCTTGGCTAGGAGCGGCAATTTTGGCAAAATTATCTCTCATGATGATGATAGCCCTGACATATGGTCTTGTAATGCAGAGTCCCGTTGACGGCGTTGAATTCGTTGCACCCCCTGAGCCTGTGGCTCAGGGGGACGTCACCCAAATCGTCATCAAAGGGATGACGGCAGGTTCGAAAGTGGAGGGATCGTGGCGGGGAGAACCACTTCAGTTCTTCGAGACCGCGCAAGGCGACTACGGTTCTCTTGTGGGGATCGATCTGAGATTGAAACCGGGCGCCTATCCGCTGGAAGTTCATGTTAATCCTCCTGCGGACCGTTCTTGGACCTGGCGTAAGAACCTTGAGGTGGTGGATACGGACTACGGTGTCCAACGCCTGACCCTGCCGGAAGGCATGGTCACTTTAGACGCAGCCACTCTCAAACGGGTAAGGAAGGAGGGTGCTCGGTTCAGCGCTTTGTGGCCCAAACGAACCGCCAACCGTTACTGGCGAGGAAACTTCGTCAGACCCGTGCCTGGAAAGCTCACCACGCCCTTTGGGTTGGGACGAATCTTAAATGGAGAACCGAGAAGCCCTCACTCCGGCGTGGATATGCGTGCTGCGCTGGGTGACCCGGTTCGGGCGGCCAATCATGGCCGGGTTATCCTTGTGGGCGAATTCTACTTTCATGGGAAGGCAGTAGTTATTGATCACGGTTGGGGCCTTTATACCATGTACTTCCACCTCTCCCAGGTGAAGGTTGCCGAAAGAGATCTGGTGGGGAAAAATGCGATCATTGGCCTTGCCGGCTCCACCGGGAGATCTACCGCTCCGCACCTGCACTGGGGCGTACGTCTCGGCGGCGCCCGGGTGGATCCCTTGGCTCTGATCCGGGCAACGGAGGGGTGATTTCCAGACCCTCGGCAGTGATTGGTATGTGGCGGACACGAGTCTGGAAGAATAAATGTGAACCCGAATTACTTCAAGGTGAGCTAGAATAACCTATGACTAAAAAGAAAGAAAAATTCGAGGAAGCCTTGCAGAAACTCGAGGCCATCGTGGCTCAAATGGAGGAAGGCGATCTCCCCCTGGAAGAGACACTGAAGGCATTTGAGGAGGGGGTGCGCCTTGTAAAGTTCTGCACCGGCAAACTCGACGAGGCGGAGCGAAAAGTGGAAAAGTTGATCCGCGACCAAGCCGGGAAACTGCAGACCACGCCATTCACCGAGGCGGACGATGACTCCTGACTTCGAGCTGAAACAATATCTGGAGGAACGACGCCGACTGGTGGAAGAGGCCCTGCAGACCGCATTGACAGAGCAAGACGGGCCTGAAGCCAGAGTAGTTGAAGCCATGCGCTACAGCCTGTTTGCTGGAGGCAAGCGGTTACGGCCCATCCTCTGTCTGGCAGCGGCCGAAGCGGTGGGCGGTGATTCCCAGTCCGCTATGCTCGCTGCCTGTTCTCTGGAAATGATCCACACCTATTCGCTCATCCACGATGATCTGCCTGCCATGGACGACGACGATCTGCGGCGTGGCGTACCTACCAACCATAAAGTTTTCGGAGAAGCCATCGCCATTCTCGCTGGTGATGGCCTGCTTACCGAAGCTTTTGTACTGCTAGGCAATGACAACGCTCTGCCGCCGAAACACACGGTGAAGCTTGTTCAGGTTATCGCGAAGGCTGCGAGCTATCGTGGGATGGTGGGTGGGCAGGTCGTGGACATGCTTTCCCAGAACAAGCCGGCTGATCTAGAAACGGTACAACAAATGCACAGCCGCAAAACTGCGGCCCTCATTTCTGCGGCAACCGAAGCAGGAGCGCTGGCTGGAAACGGGACCGAAGCCCAGGTTGACGCTCTCGCCCGATACGGCAGAGCCATTGGGTTGGCGTTTCAGATAGCGGACGATATTCTCGACATCGAGGGAGATGCCGCACTTTTAGGGAAGAGTACAGGCGCTGACGAGGCCAGGGGCAAGGTAACCTATCCTGCAGCCGTGGGCCTGGAGCGTTCCCGGGAAGCGGCAAGGGATCTGGTGGATGACGCCCTGGCAGCGCTCGAGGAATTTGATGCAAAAGCAGACCCTTTGCGGGCTCTGGCAAGGTATATCGTGACGAGAAAGAAATAGCAGCCCGGTTAGCCCGCAGCGAACGGCCAACTTGAGTAACTACTAGGCACCAGCCGGTTAGAATGGGTTTCCGAACAATTGATTCTCGGTGCTCAGCCCTTACTGCTCAGTGGTTACCGGGCATGATCGCTTACTGCTTACCAACCGTTTAGCGCTATGTCCAATGAGAAAGGAGTGCCAGGTTGACCAGGCAAAGCAGATACCATAATTCCATTCCACTTCAGGAACGGAGACCGTTCCTGAATCGCATCGACAGTCCGCGGGATCTAAAATCTCTCTCCGTGGAAGAGCTCTACCAACTGGCTGAGGAGATCCGCGAGGAGATCATCTGCACAGTAGCTCAGAACGGCGGCCACTTGGCGCCAAATTTGGGAGCAGTAGAACTAACTCTGGCCCTTCACTACGTGTTTGATGCTCCCCAGGACGTGATCATCTGGGACGTTGGACACCAGGCTTACGCCCATAAACTGATCACCGGTAGGAGGGAGCGGTTCAATACCATCAGGCAGCACGGCGGCCTCAGCGGGTTTCCCAAACGCAGTGAGAGTCCGTACGATGCCTTTGGCGTCGGGCATGCCAGCACCTCCATCTCCGCAGCCCTTGGTTTCGCCACCGGCAAGTCAATGCGAGGGGATAAGAACAAGGTGGTCGCTGTTATTGGTGACGGGTCAATGACCGGGGGACTGGCATTCGAAGGACTCAACCAGGGCGGGTACCTGGAGCGCGACCTGATAGTGGTCTTGAACGACAACGAGATGTCCATTGCCCCCAACGTGGGGGCACTGTCTTCCTTCTTGAGCCGTAAGATGACCAGCAGGCTGGCGGTGCGCATCAGGAAAGAAGTGGAGGCTCTCATTAATAGTATTCCCGGAATTGGCAGCAATATCTTGCAGCTAGTAAAGCGTGGTGAGGATTCGTTGATAAGCTTTTTTACTCCGGGAATGCTCTTTGAGGCCCTGAAATACGAATATATTGGTCCCATCAAAGGACATCGATTGGATCGTCTCATTGAAGCATTCACTAATGCGAAGAACATCGAAGGTCCGGTGCTGGTGCACGCCTTGACCACAAAAGGCAAGGGATACAAGCCTGCCGAATGTGATCCCTCCAGGTTCCATGGTCTGGGCAAATTTGAGGTGAGTAGCGGTGAGCCCTTGGAAAAAAAGGGATTGCCCTCATATACGAAGATTTTTGGACAGACCCTAGTAAAGCTGGCCGCAGAAGACGATCGGGTGGTGGCTATCACGGCAGCGATGCCGGAGGGCACTGGCTTGAGTCAGTTCGCCGCCCTGTATCCTGATCGTTTCTTTGATGTGGGGATCTGCGAGCAGCACGCGGTGACCTTTGCAGCCGGGCTGGCGCTGGAAGGATTCAGACCTGTGGCAGCCATTTACAGTACCTTTCTGCAGCGAGCCTACGACCAGGTGGTTCACGATATCTGCCTCCAGAACCTGCCGGTTACTTTCGTAATGGACCGGGGAGGTCTGGTAGGGGAGGACGGCCCCACCCACCATGGCGTTTTCGACCTCTCCTATCTGCGCCACGTTCCCAATATGGTTCTCATGGCGCCGGCAGATGAAAATGAGCTGCAACGGATGCTGAAAACCGCTCTGGAACACGACGGTCCCATCGCTTTGCGCTATCCCCGTGGCACCGCAGAAGGGGTGGCCATGGACGACGAAATTGAGACGCTGCCAATTGGCAAGGGTAAATTGATATGCGAAGGTGACGACCTGGCCATACTCGCAGTGGGCAACAGAGTCATACCCGCTGCTGAGGCGGCAAAGAGTCTCGAGAAAGAAGGAATTCGGGCTGCCGTAGCAAACTGCCGATTCATCAAACCGTTGGACAGGGATCTCATTATCCAGCTGGCCAGCCGTACCAAGCAATTGATCACGGTTGAGGAGAACGCCTTGCAGGGTGGCTTTGGCAGCGCTGTGCTCGAATTGCTGGCTGAAGAGGGACTAACCAACGTTCGCGTGGTTCGCTTGGGCATCCGCGATCAGTTTGTGGAGCACGGCTCTCAACAAATACAGCGGTCAAGCTGCGGCATCGATACCCCATCCATTATAGAGGCGGCCCGAGTTATGGTGACAGGCGAAGGGTCCGAACAAGCCGCATCTTCCTGAAAGCGTTCAGTGCAGGGCGCCATATTCCTTCGGATGGTTCGCCTACTCGCATCCACAGTTTTTCCCGAAAACCGAATGCTGATGGCTGAACGCTCACGTCTCGACAAAACCCTGGTAGAGAGAGGATTGGTTGAAAGTCGCCAGCGCGCAGCAGCGTTGATCCTCGCAGGAAATGTACGGGTTGACGGTCGAAAGGCCCTGAAGGCGGGGCAACGAGTTGCACCGGACGCTGCTGTGGAGGTACTGGAAAACGGTGATACCTACGTAAGCCGCGGCGGCGTTAAGTTGGCCGCTGCTCTTGACGAGCTTTCTTTCCAGGTGGCCGGATTCAAAGCCATGGACGTGGGCGCCTCCACCGGTGGCTTCACCCACTGTCTCCTCAGGCGAGGGGCAAGACTGGTCTACGCAATTGATGTGGGCTACGGTCAGCTGGCGTGGAAACTTCGACAGGATCCCCGGGTCGTGGTGTTGGAGCGCTGCAACGTCCGTCACTTGACTCATGAACAAATTCCAGAACTTGTAGATCTAGCGGTGATCGACACCTCGTTCATATCCCTCAGGAAAGTTATTCCCAGAGTCCTGGAATTTGTCAAAGTCGGAGGCAGGCTGGTGGCGCTGATCAAGCCTCAGTTCGAGGTAGGGCGCGAGCAGGTGGGGAAAGGCGGGGTAGTGCGCGATCCCGAGCTGCATCGACGGGTGGTAAATGATTTGACCTTTTTTTGTCGCATTCAAGGGCTGGAAGTAGAACGGGTGGTAGAGTCCGTCCTGCTTGGCCCAAAGGGGAACCGCGAGTTCTTCATCTCTGCCCTTAAATAAAGGCGTTCACGCCGGTGGGTGCAGCTAGGGTGCAGAAAGGTGCAGATTATCCAGCTCATCGACCTGGGATTTATACTCTCCCGGCATCCAGTGACCATAGCGGTCGAGAGTAAACGCCACGCTGTGATGGCCCAACTGCTTACTCACATCTAAGATGTTGTCTCCCTTGGCTATTCTCAAGGTTGCGTAGGTGTGCCTCAAGTCGTGCATCCGGATGGGTTTGGGTGCAATCGCCTGGAGCTTCTTATACAGCATTTGATAATCTAGCCGCTTTCCAGTCTCATCTGTGAACACCAGTTTGATACCCAATACCTTCGCACTCTTTCGAAGGCTTCTGAGTGCTTCCACAGTTGCCGGTGTTAGGTCCACAGAGCGGGTCTTTTTGTTCTTCGGCGGACCGATCTGTTTCGCACGGTAGTTGTAGTTCTTATTAATTTCCGTGGTTCGTTCCTCAAAGTCAAAGTCAGTCCATTCCAGAGCCAACAACTCACCGACCCTAAGTCCGGTTCTCGCTGCCGTCAAAAAGAAAGCATATTCCACCTGTGGTAGCTCAGAAGCCTTCTCCAGCATGTTGTCGACTTCATTAGCGGTCAGTGGTTCAATATCCACTACAGAGCTATTACCACAATGTTTTCTTGTGTTCTTGCACGGGTTGTATTCGATGAGTTCATCTTCAACGGCGTTCTCAAACATACCGCTCAGTGCAGCGATAATGACTTTCATCCGGGAAGAGGACAAGCCTTTGTCTTTTAACCTCGCAATGAGTGCCTTAACATCGCGTCGTTTGACCTCATCGAGCGGTTTACTGCCAAGACCTAACTTTATGTGAAGTCTAAATATCGCCTCGTATGTCTTCCTGGTTGCGTTTCCCCACTCCTGAAGCGGTGAGCTCAGCCATTCGTTACCGTAGTTGCTAACTGTAGGACACCTCTCCTTGAGCATCCCAAGTTCACCCCTGGCAAGTCGGGTTTCTACTTCACGTTTCACAGCGTTTGCGGCTCGCTTATCGCCAACCTTCTTACTCCGGCGCTTGCCCTTGTGGTTTATGAATACCCACCACTCGCCGGACCCTTTCTTCTTTTCTCTTAGTAGGACTGCCATTATCAATCACCTCCTTCTCATGGCTCCAATAGCATGGCTCAGAAGATTTTCCACAGCTTTGGGATACTTCTCTGTGAACATATCTACGGCTTGCGCCATCGTCTCAGCATCATCCAAAAGTTGTTTTGTGGTATCCGTTTCTTCCTTGTTAACTGTAAACTTAAAAGAAAACTGTAGCTCTACGCCAAAGTCTTGTAAGCCTTCTATTTCCTCGGCTACGAACCTTCCAGATACTTCCGTGCTAGTATAGTTTCCTTCAGGTTCCTCTCGTTTTATGCGATCTTCGGGGAAATATATAATCTTTGCCATCCTCCACCTCCTTTGTGCTAGAGTAGGGACCAGACCAGGGTTATCCTAGGCGCGGCTGGCCCTGGCTCGGATTGTCCCTTAGGCCCCGATCAGGTTTCGGCTTGGTCGGGACCGTCCTTTTCGTCCAGTTCCTCAAGTTTCTTCCGGCAATGCTCCACAGCGCGTAAATGGCTCTTTCCATCCGTATCGAGATGTTTCTGTCGCCATTCGAGTGCCTTTTGCTTCGCCAAGTCATCCAGAGCCGAGGTGAGGTCATCTCGTATGGTCTCGATAACAGACGCAAGCCCATCCCAAAAGGATGCCTTTACCATGCTGATGAACTCGGCTTCATGGTAGTCATAGCCCCTGCAGACCCCCCGGAACATGACTTCCAGCATAATCACCTTGTTGTACGCATCAGTAAGTCGGCTCATCAGCCACCTCCTTTCCTGTGGCCTCTTCCTGGCCGCTTCCCACCAGTTCAGCGAATTCCTTGAGGTAACTCAAAGATCCCTCAAATGCCCCGCTAATTTTATCGACGATTTTGTGTATGCCCTTACAAGTCTCAATAAAAGGCTCCCCCATATCCGATGAATGACCAATACACCCCAACAAGCTGGCAAGAAAAAAGGCATTTTGGCGTTCATCATCCAGTCTTGGCCTGTCCATATGGTAATACTTGAAAAGCTGTTCTTTGGTCCACATAGACACACCTCCTTTCACCCCTATAGGACGACTGCCGGATTTCCGACCGTCCTGCCCATGCCTGAGTGGTCCAGGACAAAAAAGCCCCCTACCAGCGCATTGCCAGCAGGGGGCATCGTAAGGTGAGAGTTTCCCCTGGTTGCAAAGCACACCAGCCCACCGGGTCGCCCCGGTAGGACTCTCACTAGCTGTATGGTCTGTGCGGTTCATGCTCTGCCTTTCGGGAAGTTTAGTTTTGATGGTGTTAGCAAACTATTTATTTACTTATATTATCATTTCATTTATTATGCAAGAAAAGAGTTGCAAATAAACCCCAAAACATCTAAACTCGGGAGGCATGAAAGTGGCCGTAAATATCCGAATGCCAGAAGAAATGAAGGCAACGCTTGATAGAATCGCCGCCGGTGAATTTCGTTCTCTCAACAGCCTTATCCTCCAGTTCTTGGATGAAACTCTCAGAGCTAAAGGGATAGACTGGCGCGAGGAGAAGGCACAGAAGTAACCGCCGCTATGACATACCACCTCCTGTAGTAGTATGCTTCGCAGAGCCGAAAGTGTGCATTAAGGGATGT
>CP070692.1:789438-817132 GCA_020353215.1 Deltaproteobacteria bacterium | reverse complement strand
GTCAAGGTGTCGGGCTCACACGAAATTGTAGCGTTGAGCTGTGAGTTGAGACGCATACATATACCCAGAAAACCGGCTGGCTTGCTCTGCGCTGCGCCAATATGTAATTTCGCATAGTGGATTGCTGGGGCGGGAAGCTTAATGGTGATGCATTCTATCTCGCACCGGTGTTTAGCCTTTTATGCTGCGGTGTAGAATGAGGAGGGCCTCCTTGGTCATATTTGTAAGTACATTGCCGGAAAATCTTTCTTCCCAGAACCTTGTGCCATACCCCTTCTCGGCTCTGGCCTAGTCGGCATTTCAGGGTTCGGGAGGAAGTTCAAGAGAAAGTAATGAAGAAGAATCCCCAGCACAAATCGAGCATTCAGTTACTTTTGGATCGATATAGAGCTGCGTTTCGCATACCAGAGAATTTAGACTATTACTCCGAAATGGATTACAGAAGCGCAGAAAGGAAGTTCCTGAAATACGCATTGGAGCAGGATACGATAGAAACAGAGGAGCTACTCTACAGAGACTAACCCCACTTTCTCCTGAGCCAACTCTCTAATTTGTTCCGAGATCGTATTTCCTACTAACGACAGATTTGAGGATCGCAAACCTTCGTTGCTGGGGGCCTCGTGCAGGCAGATGTTTGCAAGAATGGATATCTACCAAGAAAGTACTACCTGCTACCGTCCCTAATTCCTACCTTTCTCGTAACAGTATAAGACATTCTCGGGTTAGGCAGTAAGAATATAACCATACCCCTTCCCGATTGCTTATTATTCAGTGGGTGCCTAAGGTAACGACTACGCCGGAGTCAAGAGGCAAGATGTAAAGGAGTTACTGCTTATATTGACGGAATATAGAGCGTTCGGGTTGTGCCAATTGTTGATTACGAGATCAGATATAGGGGCAAGACTGTGAATCGTATGCATTATACGTCGACCACAAGAACCGGTTGATTCTTGTGGTGTTCGTATCGAACAGAGGATGGCCGGCAATGAGACACACCGAAAAGAAGAAGAATATTACGATGGATAGCTTCATAGGACCCAATACAGCCTTTGAAGGGAAGATCTGCAGTGAGGGTAGTGTGTGTGTAGAAGGAAGCCTTCGAGGTGGAATCGAGGCCACGGGCGAAGTAATTGTTGGCCGCCAGAGCAGAGTGAAAGGTGATATCAAGGCAGAATCCGTCGCGGTGGGGGGCCATGTTGTTGGCAATATCATTTCCCCCAGTGGTTTGGAAATCAGTGCCACCGGGAGGGTTACCGGAGATATTCAAGCGACGACTATTTGCCTGACTCCGGGTGGCGTGTTGGACGGCTCCAGCAAGATGACGGAAAGAGTTAAAGTCGCAGATACGAAGTCGGCAGCGGTGCGACCGGCTGACCTGCATCCCGATCCCAAGCTAATTGAGCAGCAAAGAAAGAAGCGAATATCTGCTCGGAATCATCGCCTGCTTTCCCCTTCGTTGACGGTATCTATCTTGATGGTGCTGATAATGCCTCTTCTGGCGTGGGCTTACTTTCAACAGCACTGGCAGCGCCCGCCAATGACACAGCAACGCGCCCAGACCGAACAACCAGCGCCCAGCCTAGCTATAGAGCAGGAGAAGCCAAGTGCACGGACAGAGTTGGATTTTGCGACGCAGTTACCTAGCGCCATCCCGGTCATGCAGCAAAGCAAGACAGAGATCCAACCAGAAGAATCAACGATGGGAATGGGATCAAACGGCTCCTCGCTGGGAACACATGTCGAGAAACCGGCGGTACAATCTCTGAACAATGGAAAAAGTTTTCGCTTCAAATTCAAACTGGTTAACCCAACCCATGGAGAACCCATTGCTGGAAGCGTTGTAATCATTGCTGCTCTCAAGCCACCTCACAACCCGGAGTTTATCTCTTTCCCCAGGATGGAGCTGGACGCTGATGGCATGCCGGTTAGATTAAAGAAGGCGTCGAGATTCCGAATTCGCTACTTCAAGAATGTGTCCGCAGAATTCAGTTTTCCCTTTTCTCAGGTCGACTCCTTTCGAATTCTGATCCACGATCGGGACGACCAACCCATCGATGAAAGTACGTTGCTGTCCGAAGAGCTCGCTCTCCTTTAGAGTCCCTCAGCACCATATTGTTTTGCTCATGAACTCCCCGGAGTTCAGATGCGGAGGCTGGAGCCATATAGAATTCCGCCTGAATTTACCGGGGTGTTTGAGAGGCCAAAACTAGGCAAGCCCTGAGAACAGGACTGCCTGTTCGCGGTAGACCGACGGCTGGGACTGGGCAGCCCCACTTTCCTAGTTTAGCAGATCGCATGGCTTTCTCTCCAATAGTGGCAGTCCCACGATAGCTCTCAACTTCTTGGCCAAGGCTAATCTCATCGAGTGCACCTTCCGCACCGGGGTTGTATTCTCCGGATGATCCCCTAGAGCCCGCATATTTCATAAATTATCTACTGCGACCGCGGATATGGCCGTCCTTCCTCAGGTGTCTTCTGGTCATGGTCAAGTATCGGTGGGGCCCGTCTCTGTGCCGGCCTGTATGGCCTTGAGGCGGGCACTGAGGCCCCCCCCAGGATTGGACGGTGGCACGCCCATCCTCTTCGCGCTCGCTCCGCTCCGCTCAGTCCCCACCGCTCTGGGGCGGGTCCCCAGTTACCCGTTCTTGCGACGGCAATTCATGAAATACTCGGGCTAGGGAATTGCCGCGGTTGGGTGCGTTAAGATAATTTACTGGAAATATTATTATGGAAATGAAGTCGACAAAAAGATAGTTGCTTGAAAAATAAATGTCTTTAGTATCTTTTTAACATTATATAAAAATCTCAGAATGAGCGTTATATGTATTACAAAGTATTATCTACTTCTTATTCTTTATGTTCTTATTGATTTTACATTCTCACCTATTTCTTCAGCGAACTTTACCCAAATGGATAAGCATATTGAACTGTTAGACGATGGCTTAATAATTGCTAAGATAATTCACGGACAATACTAACGTTGTTCGACCGTAAGGCGAAAAACACTAGATTCACTAATGGTATAAATTGTCAAGTCTTGATTTTCAGTGATGACAGCACGCTAAGAGTAGAGACAGGACAGAAGGAGGCCGTTGTTCTTGGCTTCATCTGGCCGATACGGACATCACTGAGGTTAATTGTTGACTGGCCCAAAATTATGTATTTCTTCGGAGACAGCGCTATGAGATACACGCACCAAAGCAGTCGCCGTAGTTTTCTCAAGTTTCTAATCTCTGCCGCGACAGCAACTATCCTACCGTACCCAGCCCTTGCGACAACTAGTGATTATCCATCACGCCCGAGGTTGCTGGCCTTCTACAACATACACACAGGAGAAAGTCTCGACACCGTCTACTGGATCCACGGCAAATACGTGCACGAAGCACTGGTTGATATTAATCATATCCTCCGCGACCATCGCACAGGTGAGATGAAAACCATAGATCTCCGGTTGCTGGATTTCCTCTACGCGATCCGGTTGAAACTTCACGCCCTGGATCCTTTCCACATCATCTCGGGCTATCGTTCCACCTCCACAAATGCTCTTCTCTATGGACCGGACGGAGGGGTGGCCAGGAATAGCCTGCATCTATACGGCAAGGCTGCAGACATCACCTTGCCGGGATCGGAAATTTCCTTAATCCAACGAGCCGCAATTAATCTCAGAGGCGGTGGAGTTGGCTACTATCCAGAACATGGCTTTGTGCACGTAGACGTTGGCCGAGTGCGATTTTGGTAATTTAAGCTTGGTTGGTTTTCTTTCAGAAGAAGAACGAAGAACCGTCCCTGCTAAGTGAAAAGGGGTCAAAAGGCGTCAAGTCTTCGTTTGACGTTTGGTTAGCATTCCTGCTGGTTTATCAACACGCCTCCCGAATCGTCGGTCCTTAATCATCTGACGTCTCACCCTTCAACTGTTTTGTCAGATGGTGTGGTTCGGGATTTGGCAATAGGCGCCAATTCTCAGATTCCAAGACTCCACCGATTCCCTCAGCAGCTCAAGGAATGTCTTGCAGTCCCTCTCCTCTAGAAAAATCCCCTCACCCCGTCTACCACCACCACGGTTCATCACATGGTACCAGGCACCCGGATATTCGATCCTCAACGGTCTGGCCATACGCTACTATGAGCAAGAATACAGATAAACGTCAGACGGAGACTTGCCCCCTTTATACTAGCGAGAGAAATTTCCAACCTTCAGAACCAGAAGAACCCGTGCCCGGATCGAAGAGATATCTTCTGGTCTAGGTCTCAAAGCTTGCATCCAGTACGTCAACAATGCCCGGACTCGCCAAATAGGTGGTCGTCCGTAAAGATCAGGTGCGAATGTAAGGAGCTCCTCGACGAGCTTGGTGTGGATGTAGATAGCATTGATTGCCCATTCCCGGCAGTCACAGCACTGGGCTATGCAGTGGCGGGGTTTGAGAAATATTGCCGATTATCGAGTGGACAAGTGAATTTCGTTAACTGGGCCAGGAGGAGCGAGAAGTTGGCTGGAACCGGTTTAACCTCGCTCTTCGGTCACCATAGTTTAGAATAAGTCGCTCTTTGACAAATAAATAGCCCCACAGTGGGCAGGGGTGTTTGCTGGCAAGGCTGAACTGGTGCATAAGTCAGGGCGGCCTCGCCGAAGAGGTCAGGCTGTTTCTGCTCAGGCACGTAGAAAGCCTAATCGAAAGTTGGCACTTTGTCTTTCCCCAAGATAGGGGAAATTACGAAATTGTCAGAAATGTGTTAAATGCACTCTCCTACTAATCTGGTAGTGCTTAATTTAATAACGCTTACATTTCACTCTCAGGTGGGGTTTGGAATCCTCCTCGAAGAAAAGACGAAGCAGTGTCAAGCTAGGAGAAGAAGACGTTAACTATTTGGGAATAGTTGCGAATCAAGAATAGCAGGTATCTTTTGCGGGAAGGTAGACACATCTAGCGTCATATCTTGTATCATTCAAAGGGGGGCAGGTCCCCCCGTTAAATGGTGCTCCCATTATTGCTGCTGCTTTGCTAAGTAGTCCACCTAATCCATGCTCGACCAGTCCGACCGAATCCAGGCAAGTTCAATAAGGCCCGAAAACTGTTTGTCGCTCTCAGACGTTGTGCTCTCGCAAATCTCTCCTCTCCGCACCGCACTGCCCTAACCTTAGCGTCCCGCTGCCTCGTTCAATAACAGCCTTAAGTGTATTCAAGTAATTTTTCCTGAAACTCGGGCCTACTGACAATTTGCAAGAGCAGCTCGTTCTCGCATTCCAAACAGTATTGCAATTCTCTCAGACAACAGCTCAAAAGCCTCTTGATCCCTGCGAGCGAATGCATGGGTTTTCGGGCAAAGTCCTGGGCTATCTTCAGCGCCGTCTCGTCTAGTTCATCCGAAGGTACTGTCTTATCCACAATTCCAAGGCTCAGGGCCTCTTTTGCGGTGATATCTTTGTCGGAGAGTAATATCTCGGTTGCCGTGCTAGAACCCAACAATCTCGATAGGAAAAAGGCTCCACCTCCTTTTGGAACCAGTCCCAAATCGAGATAAGGATTCTGAAAAACAACGTTATCTCCTATTATCCTGTAATCACAGGCAAGGCCAATATTCATATAGAGAGAAATAACCTTTCCACTGTCAGCATGAACAATTGGTTTGCCAAAGTCCACCATTTTCAAGATGAACTGATTAGCTGCGTTGTATAATCTCGCTAGGGCTCTGATATCAAATGCTGGCTCTAATAGTTGACGGTAAAATCTAATGTACTCTTCGCGTCCGACCTTCTTCGGTGAACCGATAATAAGAAGAACCTTTATCACATCGCTTCTTGAAACGAGGTCAAGATAATCAAATAAGACACCTTTGACCGCGAGATCAGTCGCATGATGGAGAAGGTTCTCTCCAAGGCTGAGTACGACGATATCGTCTATCTTTTGCCCCGAGAAAAACTCATAATTTGCCTCAAAATCCGACGCGCCGTTCATGGCGAATCTGCCTCCGTTCAGGTTACTTGAATGACTTCATACAAGGCCGCATGACGAGCTGAATTATCGATTTTTCAGCCAATTCTCCTACCCGCCACGGACACGTGTACGGTCGGCCAAGACAGAGCCGATGCAGAAGAGGAAGTTCAGATCATGTGTACCATGGAAGTTCTGCCCAGCCTTTTCTTGTGGAAAAGCTCCCCTCAACTTTAGGTTCTTGCACTCACCGTTGTTCTGGCCACACCTGCTTGTCGCTTTTGCACTGCCAGGCCTGTCTCCTCCGCATCCTCTGCCAGCAATACCGCCAGCCTGGATGGTAGATGCCCGATACCCGAAGTGGTCTGGCGAAGATTTTGGATCTTTTTTACATTTGCATTATTATACCACTTCACACCAAGCGCGAAAGTGGCGAAATAACTCCGAGCATTGATTACTCTGGGCTTGATCTTATCCTTCGTGGGGTTTACCTTCACCTCTGTCCTCAACACCTGCGACCCTTTCACAATCAGCTTGAATTATGTCTGAAGCAAAAGCCACAATGGGCGCAGCTATCGGAGAAGTTGGCGGCGATTCGCCATGGAGGTAAGAGAATATTTATGCCAGATACCAAACTAAGCTATCCAATTGGAGTCAGGTTATATTTTTGAATCTGACATTGTTCAGAAATGAGGATCGGCTTCACGGTCTGTAAGCGAATCTGGCGGGGGTCGCACCTTCAATTTACAACCTTAATCGTGTGCCTACCAAATATTTCCTCGTGATATTAATTTGTTAGTTTTCATACCCTTATACTCCTGTTAGCGGTACGATCTTTGCCTGAGCACTTATGAGAGAAGTCCCGAGCAAGGCCAGATCCCGGACGGGTATAAACGGATCCCAGTGAAGTTCATGCAGATGATATACTGGATATGATGGGAGATAAACCCAACAGATCAGAGACAAGGAGATTTCTAAAATGGTCACCCATGCAGCGGATCAACTCAAGATCAGTTGTCCCGGGGCAAAAATAGAGAGCGGGAGCAATGCCACCCATCGCATGGCGGTGGAACTGGCCCTCAGCGACCCTTCATTCTATCCCCATCCGGTGAAACGCATTCAGATTGAGGAAACTCATATCTCCAAAGTCTTCCTCACTGGAGATTTTGTCTACAAATTGAAGAAACCAGTGGATCTGGGTTTTCTGGACTTTACCAGCCTGGAGAAACGACGCCGCTTCTGCGAGAAAGAAGTCTTGCTAAACCGCAGATTCAGCCGGGAGGTGTATCTGGATGTAGTGGCTATCACTCTGGAGCGGGATGGATACGCGCTTAATGGCCCCGGGAAACCGGTGGAATATGTGGTAAGAATGCGGCAGCTTCCCCGGGATAAAACCATGCTGGAACTTATGAAACAAGGCAAAGTCAAGGATGTCATGTTGCAGGAATTGGTCAGGCTCTTGTCCCGGTTCTATGAAGGGGCACAGAGGGGTCCAGAGATTGACGCCTACGGTTCCCGCAGGGCCATTGAGCTCAACACTGAAGAGGATTTTATTGATACGGAACCCTTCGTGCCCTCTATCTTAAACAAGAAGAAGTTCTCTCACCTGCATCAGGCAGTATTATCCTTTATAGAAGACCGGGCGGAGCTATTGCAGCGGCGGATTTCGACAGGATTTATTCGCGACTGTCATGGTGATCTGCGTCTTGGCCACATCTATTTTCTGGATCGCAACGATTTTCCCAATGGTATCCAGATTATCGACTGCATCGAATTCAACGACCGTTTTCGTTACGGTGATGTTGCCGCCGACCTCGCTTTTCTTGCCATGGAATTAGACTATTATTGCTTTTCAGAGGCTGGCCAAGCTTTGCTTACAGGTTATGCCCGGGCGGCCGATGATCCGGAAGTCTTCTTAGTCCTGGATTTCTACAAATGTTACAGAGCCCATGTGCGCTGCAAGGTGGAATGTATACGGCAGTCGGCAGGGGATTTGCTTGCCAGCAAGGCCACCCTGGCGGTGGAAAGAGCTAAGCGCTACTTCGACTTGGCCTATCAGTATGCAGCCACTTTCAGCCACCCGACCCTCTGGATTGTCTGCGGATTAATTGGCAGCGGCAAGAGCACCATCGCTTCTGAAATGTCGGAACGGATGTGCTTAAGGATCCATGAATCTGACGCGATTCGCAAGAAGTTCTTTGGTTTCAGGCCCAGAGAGCCAGCGGTGAAACCATATGGCGAAGGTATTTACACACCAGTTGCCACGGCCCAAACTTACGAGCGTATACTGTTGGCTGCGCGAGAAGAGTTGTTCAGTGGTAAGTCGGTAATTCTAGATGCCACTTTTGGCAGACGCCAGCATCGGGATGCTTTTCGATGTCTGGCTGAAGAGATGGGGGCAAATGTAATCTTCGTGGAATGTCTTTCTCCGGATTCAGTGCTACGTCAAAGGCTGGCTGTGCGGCAAGCTCAGGCTTCGATCTCGGATGCTCGCCTGCAGCACTTGGAGGCTCATAGGCGGGCATTTGAGCCTTTAACCGAACTGGCAGGGGATATTCACTTGCCGGTCAGGACAGACCAACCGCTCCAGCAAATTCTCCAGCAGATCTTCTCAACCGCCTACCTCCTAGAAGGTAAGCAGTCAACAGAATCGCAATTAGTTTGAGTGACAAATCTACCCTGTAACCAACTCAGCTTAGTCTTTACCCCCACACCCTCTATCGCCCTCAGGCTTATTTCTATAGCTCGAACACATTGTTCATGACTCCCAACAACCCTATGATGACGCTAGCAATGATATCGCTATGTTTATCAAAAAAAATCCATCGTAGGATATGAAATCTCCGCGGATCCAAGCCAGGTGAGTAACAGAATCGTGCCAATGGGGACCGAGAGGAGGAACGTCTTTTCTCCCTGGTCCATAAGCACTGCTCCTGGGCCGCCGTCTTGGCACGGTTAGCGAGTCATGCTGCGACTGTACCGCATAAAATATTCTCACTATCATTAACTAGTTTGTCAGTCCAAATAGTCCGAGATTTATGCGATTTGTCCGGAAAAGAATAATTATGGTGTTTTTATGGGGCGCTTTAGACCATTAGGGAGATTTCCGATAGTCGCCACGAATAGCGTTGAAGAAGCGGAAGTCGAAATCACCCGGTCGTTAACTGGTGTCAGTATCATACGGGTTGCTGATTGGGACCGTTTTGAACTGCAGATGGCAAGTACGGATCAAAGTGTAGCTAAATGATCATGATTAATGATCCGGATTACTAGCAAACTTTGAAGTTGTGGGGTGAGCACTAGAGATCAGAACTTGCTATTTTCAAAACCAGTTCAAAGCTTGAGCTCTGTAGACATTGAAGCGCGTAGTCTGAATATATTGCGGTGGAAGGTTTGCGATGAACATTCTGTGTCTCTTGCCAGTATTTGATGAGGCGGGTTTAGTCGTTTGGGTGAAGTTATGATTTCAAGATATTAAGATTTCAGGCCTGTCACATTCTTAACAACTATAGCAGACAACGCAAATGAGGCGTACGATCTGCGCCTTGCCCTCGCTACCGCTAGATCTGTCCTCCTTTTTTGTTGCAAAAGGAAAGCGAGCTTGATTGAATAGGAAACTTCCATTTGTAAAACTCTGTTGCTTTGTGTTCTGCAACTATTAATCTAAGATGATTGCTATTTTCACGAACGAATATTGCAGTCCGTGGGGGGAAACGCGTAAGTGGAAAAGTCGACGGCAAAAGCCAATAACCGCGCTCGAATGAACAGGTTTTTTTTGCTAGTAACGGTGGTCGCGCTGGCATCGCTCCTCGGAGGGACTTATTGGTTTTTCGTGTTACGACATCGTGAGACTACCGACAACGCTTATGTCATGACTGATGTTGCCCGGGTCAGTAGTCGAGTGATAGGCACCGTGCTCAGGGTAAGCGTCGAGAATGATCAGCCTGTGGTAGGCGGTCAAGTGCTACTCGAACTTGATCCTAGAGACTATCAAGCGGAGGTGGACCAGGCTAAGGGGGATTTGGCGAGAATCGAAGGAGAAATTCGAGCAACGGAGACGCTCATGTCCCTCACAGACACGCAGACGTTGGCTAAACTGAATGAGAGCGAAGCGAAGCTAGTGGAGGCTCGAAATAAGAAAAAGGAGGGAATCCACAGGCTCAAAGAACTAGAGAAGAAGCGGGATGCTGCACAGGCAGATTTAACAAAGGCCAGACGGGATTTCAAACGTTTCAAAAGTCTTTTTGAAACTGGGACTGTTGCGGAAGAGCAAAAAGATAGAACCCATACTGACTTGGTCAAGGCTAAGGCCCAGGTCGAGGCCATGGATGCGGAAATTGATGCGGCGAAGGCTTCACTGGAGGCCGTTGACCAGGCAGTGAAACAGGCGCAGGCACAGTTACGGGCATCTCGGGGTGATCGTCTTCAGGTCGAATTATTGAGTCATAAAATTGCTGCACTGAGCGGAGAACGAGAGGAAGCTCGAGCAAAACTAATAGCTGCTCAGCTCAATCTTTCATATTGCACGATAACCGCTCCCATTTCCGGCTACATCGCCCAGAAGAACTTACAAGTTGGCGACCGAGTCCAATCCGGACAAGCACTGATGGCTGTGGTGCCATTGGAGGATGTTTACGTTGAGGCAAACCTCAAAGAGACCCAGCTGGAGCATATTCGTCTAGGCCAGCTCGCTATCATTAAGGCGGATGTATACCCTAATTACACCTACCACGGCAAGGTTGTCGGTGTTCGTGCCGGCACTGGTGCCTCGTTTTCTCTTCTTCCACCCGAAAACGCCACTGGAAACTGGATAAAAGTTGTGCAGCGCGTTCCGGTGAAAATTCGTTTAGATAAGCCACCGCCAGCAGAATACCCTCTGAGGCTTGGATTATCCCTGCACGTCACAATCTCTACCCGCGATCAAAGCGGACCAAGGTTGTTGCCGCTTGCCCCAAAACCATGACTACGGCATGGCTTTCGATATGACAGACTCTCCCAAGACACCGAGCGTCAACAAGTGGGCCATTGCCATGACCGTAATGGTCCCTACCTTCATTGAGGTCATGGACATCAGTGTAGTCAACGTCTCACTACCTCACATCCAGGGAAGTCTAAACGCGGGCCTTGATGAGGTCACCTGGGTATTAACCTCTTACCTAGTGGCCAATGCCATAATCATCCCGATTACCGGCTGGCTAGCTAGCATATTTGGCAGAAAACGCTACTTGCTCTTTTCAATTATCGTCTTCACTGGCAGCTCTTTACTCTGCGGGGCGGCGCCATCCTTGGAAGTACTCATCCTCGCGCGTATTTTTCAGGGACTGGGTGGCGGTGGCTTACAGCCGCTTTCCCAGGCGATTTTATTCGAAACGTTTCCTGTAGCGGAGCATGGCCTTGCGATGGCGGTCTTTGGTATGGGCGTGGTGATGGCACCCATTTTGGGCCCGGTGGTGGGCGGGTTTATTACGGATACATGGAGCTGGCGTTGGATCTTTTACATTAATCTGCCCGTGGGACTCATAGCCATAGCGCTAGTTATGTTTTTTATACATGACCCACTGTATATTCGCCGCAAAATTATTCAAATCGACACTTGGGGGATTTTTCTGTTGACCGTCGGCATTGGGTGTCTTCAGATTGTTTTGGATAAGGGAGAACGGGAGGATTGGTTTAACTCACGACTTATCCTCTATTTGAGCGTAATTGCTGTAGTTGCACTTGTCCTTTTTGTCATCGTAGAACTCCGCACCGAACACCCAGTCGTTAATCTCAAGGTCTTTCGGGACCGGAGTTTTTTTGCGGGGAATTTAACCATGTTCACTGGTTTTGGCTGCATGTTCGGCAGTTTTGTTCTATTGCCTTTATATGCTCAGAAACTGATGAACTACACTGCATTATGGGCGGGTCTGCTTCTTGCTCCCGGCGGTATGGTGAGTTTCATCATCATGCCTATTGCTGGAGCACTTTTGAAAAGAGGAGTAAACCCACGCAATCTTCTGGCTTTGGGTCTTGCGAGCATGTCCTATGCGATCTGGTTGATGTCGGGGTTCAACTTGAAGGCAGGCTTTCTTGCAATAGCCTGGCCCCGAATGGTCCAGGGGTTGGGCCTAGGTCTTTTTTTTGTGCCGCTTGCTACTGCGACTTTTATGAACATTCCGAAAGAGGAAACAGGAAATGCATCAGCCATCTTTAATCTTCTTCGTAACCTTGGTGGGAGTTTCGGGGTTGCTTTAAGCACCACAATCCTTGCCCAACGCGCCCAGCTGCACCAGACCTTCCTTGTAGAAAACATCACCCCCTACCAGCCAGCCTTTCAAATCAACTACCAACAGATACTCCTGTGGCTCCAGAGACACCATGCCGAGGTTGCCAGTTCCACTAATGCCTTGGCACTAATTTATAGAGAGGTGCTTCGTCAGGCAAGTATGCTAGCATTTAATGATACATTCTGGATTCTCGCCTGTTGCACCTTGGCACTTGTCCCTTTGACACTGCTCTTCCGTAAAACCTCCCCTCAAACAAGCATTCCTGACGGGGTGGACTAGAGAGTTTCTGAAGCAGAAAGTATTTTTTTGCTTGAGAAGTATTTGGACATCTTCATGCTCGAGATACTAGGGATGTACTCTTTGACCGGGAACTGAAGATAGCTTTCTAGTATGCGAACTCCCGTGGGTTTCGAGGTATGAAAGGGGTATGGAGACTCGGACTTTAGGAATTACGTAGAGATCGAGTGAGTGATACCCTTATCTATTCGCTTGGAAACTGTATTTAATATCTCTGGCCGGATGGTAGGGATTCCAGGAGAATAACCATATCTTGAGAAGGCGGTGCCGAAAGTGAGATAATCGGCCAGATGGTATCCTCACTCTTTACCACAAATCCAAAATTTCCTCAAAAAGGAGGTGTCCCATGAAGGTTGCCACAGCAGTGGATGCTTGCCTGGAGTATCACCAGGCCAACTCGGAAAAAAAACACGGTCACTACCTACAGATTCGTCCTTGGTCGCTTCCGAGCAGAGTTTGAAAAACGGCGAATTGACAGAATCACTTCAGAGGTGATTTTCTCGTTTCTGGCTTGCCTCACCGAGGGTAGGAAACAAAGCACTAAGTACACCTGGTGCGCCGTCCTTAGAGCTTTCTTCAACCACATCCTTCACCGGTTTGAGTTCTCTTTCAAAAACCCCTGTGACAGTCGAGTAATAAGACAAGTGTTTCGTCCTCCTCGGATCGGAGCCATTGCAATCATCGATCGGGAGACGGTAGATGAGATCATCTACACCACCACGCCCATGAGAGATCGGCTCATCCTAGAGCTGCTGGCGAGAGGAGGAATGCGTGTTGGCGAAATTCTCAAGCTCACACCTGCCGACATTGACGGTATGAAAATCACCCTCCTGGGGCCTACAAGTGGATGGGAACAGGAGATCGTCTTCATACCGAAGCGCGTTGCCGAGAGATTGCGGAATTATATTCGGGATGAGGGAATCGATGTGCATCAGCGCATTTTCCCGTTGACCTATGGAGGGGCCAGGCTAGTCGTCAAGAAAGCTGGCGAAAGATTGGGGGCAAAGCTGAGACCCCATGATCTTCGGCGCTTCTCAGCTACTTTCGCATCTCGCTCTGGCGTGCCGCTAGAGGTCGTATCAAAAATCATCCTCCGCCACAAAAACCTATCGACCACTCAGAGGTACTTGGGCAAGGTGAGCGAGGCAGAGGCGGTGAGGTGGATTGATCGTATCTATGAATAGACTGCATACTGCATCTGGGGGCGGGAAAATGCCCGCCCCGCGGTTCGCCGGAGTATGTTAAATTAACACCAACCAGTTCGCTGGGAAAATCAACCTCGTAACGCTCTAAGATTATCCGACCGGAAGTGAGACAGTCACGATATTTGGTGGCAGAGCCTTAAAGCGCAGAGTGTGCATTAAAGCATGTAATCACACTTCGCATCTTCACAGTTTAAACGGCTCTTTTTGGCCCCCAACATACCGCGCTAAGGCTAATATTCGGGTTAATTTTTTCGCTATTTCATTTAATAATTAGTATGGTCCGACCACCGACCGATGTTGCAATCTTTGTATGGGAGTTCCCATAAGGTGCAACATGCCCTGCACACTATTCTGCCACGTCATTTTTCCGAGTGACCCGGCCCAGGTCCGGTGGTGGTAGAGGCATTGGGCGCATCAGCCCGTCGGCAGTATCGAAGACCAATTCGCTGTAGTGCAACGCGCCACAGGAAAAGAGCCAAAATGTATTCAGAATGGCAGATGCAGCGGTAAGGTTCGTGAAGAGGATCTGAGGGACATATTGCACCATTTCAGTACAGCTATTCTCGGCAGGATGTCTGTCTGCTGGCTCACGTATCTCAGAATGGTAGCGGGTGAGGAATGGACTGAGGTCTTGGCCGCCAAGTCTGATGTAGATCTGGCAGTTGCCGTACGTGCCCCGCGTCATGCGATTAGATGTGTCGAGTCCAACCCCATCGTTTCCACCTGAGATCAGGCAAACTTCTTCAAGTGTACGGCAGAAGTCGCTGACAAGCTTTCGTGTCGCATGGTTGTCAACGGCCAGAATGACGACATCGCCGTCATGGATGAACCGGGCGATGTTGGTGGCTGTCACGTATTCCGGTATGGCGACAAGGGACAGAAAGGATTCAGACAACTGAGGAAGCAGCTCTTTCCGAATCGCAGTTGCCTTGTTGCTGTGCTCGACAAAGAACATGCGGCTGGCATTGGAAGGCTCAAAGGAATCGCCGTCGATGAGAACCAGTCGCGAGGTTCGGTTAAGTGATGCAAGAAAAAGCGAGAGATACCGAGCTACGATGCCTCCTACACCGCCAAGCCCAATGAGCTTGATAGATGTGTTCTGAGCTAGCGTAGGTTCCAGCGGACCCTCGATCGCTCGAGTTGCTTTATTCATCTACGCCTCTCCTTGATTGTGACTGGCTGTTCCTTTCACAGTCGCTACTGTCATCGCAAGTGTAAACATCTCCTTTGCCAGCAATCTCCAGATAACCACCTCCTCTATTGGAGTTATGCCAGTACCCTTGAAAGGACGATACCTGTACTATTTCCACCTGGTCGAGGCATTTCTGAGACGTCCGGGCACGGTGAAGATAACCTTGGAAGACAAGGGTCTGATCAATCATGAATCGCATCCCGTCAACAATTGCATCCACGTGAAACTCCGGCGGCTCTTGATGGATTCTGCCCACCACGATGTGTAGCCCCGGCTGGTATCTCTCGTCTCGCTTGTCGGTGTAGGACGCATATGCAGCACCGTTAACGTGGCTGTGAATATCCCCCACAATTGACCAACCATCGGAAAGTCGGGTGGGCAATTCGTAATGCACGCCTAGGGGGTACGTTCCCTGGTACAATCGGTAGACACTGCAGCGCTGTTTGGGGACGAGTAGATGATATCTCTCCTGATACGTATCCCACGCCAGTAGCAGCGCCGCCTCTGCACCGTGCTTCTCCCCAACTTCTGCGAAAAACCCTACGGCTTGCTCCATGAGAGGCTGGGGTATCTTTGGATATCGTGATGTAAGGAATGCGTGTTGATTCACAAATTCAGCTGGACCCTTCCGAGCTGGGACGCAGCTCGAAAAGAACGGCTGATTCCTGCAAATGAACAAGCCGTTGGCCGCTAGTAGATAAAAGAACTTATCCTTTGGCCAGGGCATGTCGCCGTGCCTCTTCAAGTAAATGGGGTCGGCTAGATCTGGCTCGGGGAATTTCATCGGGCAGTACTCCTTCTTACCGCGTGGGCACGGTTATGGTGGGTCAGTATGGTTAAAGACAATTCGTTGGATATCGCTGGCGGATGTGACCGCTGCCTGGGTTGTCTTCAGGTTTCCAAAAATCCGCTCGATTATTTGCTCAAGGGTAAGCCCGGTCCTCAGCCATGGCACTTTGAGTACGAAAAGCTGATCTTTGTAGGTGGCTTTCTCCCAGTTCTCAATGGTGGAGATCCGCTTATCTACACCCATAGATTCTGTAAACCAGCTCGATTTCTCGTGGTGCTCGCTGGAGCGATTGTACCCGGTCTCGAGCAAGCAGTGTAATAGAGCACGCAGCCCGGCTCGCAGGTTTGCTTCGTTGTCTTGCTTCAAGGATGAGCTTCCGCGATTCAGTTTTGAAGTGCAGATCCACGAGAGGGGTCGCCCCTCTGGCGGATCGAACCTCGAGCAGTTCAGCAGCGCCGGGTAGCAGAGCTCGTCACGGGTACTCTTCAGGGGATGATTGCGGAAAAAGCATTCGTTGAGGCTGGAGAGTTGGACCCTACCCTGCTTGTCGTAGACGAACACGGCAATTACGATCAGGTAAGGAAGCGCTATCCGAACCTCCTGGTATGCCGTACCACGCCCGAATGGGACCGGTGAATTGGCGGCTATCCATTTAAAGTTGTGCACCTGTGGAGGACGTTCATAAACCAGGATGGTCACCGGCCCTCTTGACCTAACCAGCTTGACGCCGTCTGGAAGCATATAGCTGGTGTCCATGTGCTTCACGTTCTGCTGGATTACCATCTGGACCAGCTTCTGCAGATCCATTGTCGCAGTTTGGCCCTCGGGGGAGGTCGCATATACATTCTCGCCTCTAATGACGACCTCATCAGTTTTCTGTTTTCGTCCCTCTGTGGCAAACATTTCCTCCTCCAGAGGCGCTTGTCTGAAGACTTGTCAATTGAATCAGAGTCCCTTTTCCCCGGCTTTGCGGACGAAAGTGAGGAGTTGACCTGTGCGGACAACGGTGTTTTCGTCAACTTCGTGACCGTCAACGATCGCTTGGCTCTGTGGGTCGATATCCAAACGATCGCTGAAGCGCTCACGGATCGCCCCAACGGACATGTTGCCAACGGGAAGTTCCTCGGCGTAAGGCCCGTGGCATACGGTCACCGCAAGTTCGTTCGGAGCGCTCGAGGCGAACACATCGCCGAGCACGCTTGGACTCGGAGCACGATCCTCATGCCTGCGTTGAAACATCTCTGCCATGATGACACTCCTACTGTTTATGTTGAGTTGAGTTATTCAAAGTAATGACCAATACTTGGCTGCGAACCTCGGACTCGGAACAGGTTTAGCCGCATGCAACCCTCAACAACTCGGACGGCAGTACCGCGGGTTGTTCTATGGGTTCCACACGTTGAACCCGAACACCCTCGGGCAGTTCGAGATAATTGGCGACATTCTGAACCCGTAGCTGCCGAACAATGGCCTGGACTTGCTGATGGAAACATCTTCTGAGGATCTCCGGCGTGACACCGGGTGTATCGCAGCCAAAATCCTCAGCATCACATGCCAAATTCGACGCCTGCTGTACGGCACGGTCCACCAGGCCTGCGGTAACGAAGTCACGGCGATAGCGGATCTCCGGCACTGCAGAACCAACGAAATGCAACGATACCTGGCCGCGGTCCTCGCCATGAGGACTGTATAACCAGGCGGTCAGGTCGTTTACCGCGCTTCTCCGCACATCGTCTTCCTTTTGTTTGTTTACAGATCCAAGAGGCAACCCGTCGAGATGTCTATCGAGCACCTCTGCGAAAGATCTGCGGCTGAGGCGGCCAAAGTGCTCCACCGTACCTCCGATGCGGCGCAGAAATGCCATGTCGATCAGGTGCGCCACGTTCGTGGTACCAAAGAACAGGATGAGCTTGTCTCTCAGTTCCTGCCGTGTCGGATCAGTCCGCTCTAGCAAGGTTGTCAGGATGCGATCGTAAATGCCATCCTGCCCTCGTGTCCGAGTCAGACCATCGATTTCCTCCATCACCGCAATTACAGGGAGATCATGTTCCTTACCCTCAGGGGTGAGAAATTTTTCCCCGGCGAGCTGTTCCGCTTCAGAGAAAAATCTGTCTATGTTCCGGTCGGTCTCGCCAAACCATTTGCTCAGCACCATGGGCGGCCTAAGACGCAGAACGCGTGGGGGCAGTCCCTGTACAGGAACTCCGGTCACTTCGGCCATCACATCATAGATCTTGCGGATTGAACCCAGTAGCGAGAAGGATTTGCCTGAACCACTGATCCCCTCGAGCAATAGCATCATACTGCGTCGGAGTTTATAGCGGCGGCGCAGCTCAGGTTTCGTCATCTCGAGCTCGACCATACGAACGACTCTCTCCATGTATGACGGTGGATCACCAATATCTCTCTCCACCAGGACGTCGGGTAGTGGCCTACGGTCAAGAAATCGATAGCTACCCAAACCGTCTTCCGCCGGTAATACTCTTTTGGCAAATCGACGCTGGAAACATGTCAGCAGGCGGCTGTTGGGTGTCACCTCACCGCGGTCCAATGCATCGAGGATATCCTGAGATGCGTCGAACACATGGCGCTGGTCACCCCGGACCGAGACTTCAATGCAATTCCCGAAGAGCAGACGTTCAAATTGGGCTTCCTCCCCGGTATCGTCGTCCAGAGATATCTTGGCAAAAATTGCCTTGGCCTGCCCGTCCAGCAACACCTCATCTCCCCTCTTTAATTCCAATATCAGGTTTTCCTCCGTTACGGCCGTAAAGACCGTATGTCCATCTTCGAGTCTCACCCTCGCCCTGTGAGGTCCGGCCCCGGGCTGCTCCATGCCAATGAAGGTGCCGACCCGCATGGGGCCTTCCTCGAGGGCTCTGAGCGTCTCGGTAAGTTCCTTCTGCTTTTCGTTATAGAGTGATTCTCCATTATTTCCTGCAGCCACCTCCTCCAAAAACGATTTCAGAATGGCATCCGACTCTTTACTTCCATCCATAACCAAATGTTGTAGCAGTTGTTTTCGATGTTCGATCTGGACATCTGGATCAAACAGCTTCTCTTTGATTTGTCCTGACTTTTTCTTCAGACCTAACATTCTAAGTGTTCTCCTCAGAAGGAAGGGTTTTCGGAACCGAGTGATGAGCATCGCCATTCCTTGACAGCATGGGAAGACGTTCCATGAGATAGTATCCACGCTCTGTCAGACGGCCACTGCGGAATCCAAACTGACGGTGCACCGGTCTGCCGCGGGCGTCCAGACCAAAGATATGGCAAAATGCCCAAGGCTGACGCACGAAGACCGAACGAGACCACTCCAGGTCATGTTCGGAAACGAATGCGCTCGTCATTTGACATGTGCGCCGCTGCTCACACCCATCTCCTTTTCCTTTTTCGGCACACGGGAGGAAGTTGTGCCCGTGACATTGGCCCACAATACGTTCTGTGCGGGTTGCAGGGTTCGCCTGCCGGGTTCTCACCACCTGTTGAATCCTCGCCCAGGTCTTGTTCGAATAGGTGAGAGAGAAGCTGGTCTGATCGGCATCAAACAGTTGGATGACGTCGGTTGCCAGTACGAAAAACTCTCCGGAGTCCGGACACGAACACAAGGAACCCAGGACAACGCCGCCGGATTCCTGTGCCGGCTCATACTTGGCTCCTTCGCGGGAAAACCGCTCCGCCATCTTGAGCACATCAAGGGTATAGAAGACGGGGATCCAGTGGTCGACGGAACCCACTGCCTTGGCCTCTTCGAGCAACGGTTGCAACGGAAGATTTAAATACTTCAAGGGTATGTGCTTGTTCACAAAAGTTCCGACACCGGCCCCCTCTGCAGCGGGCAATGACGGGGGTGGAGTCGGACGACGTTCGGCAACAAGCTCGTAGTAAAGATAACTGCTCGGCTGCAAAACACTCGTTTCAAGCAGGCGTTTTGAGGCTCGTTGCGCCACGTGATACACGGCCCGTATGTCGAATTGAAGACTTGTTGTTTCGCGGTTTGGACCCCTGGCCTGAACGACAAAACCGTCGCAGCGATCTCTGTTTTCTTCTCTGAAAACCGGTAACACACACATGCTAAGTTGGGAGTATGATGTGGCAGGGTGCCCACTGCGAAGGTATGCCAACCACACTTCGCTGTACAGATCCGTCAGATCCAGCGATGTGATAGGTTCGCGCTTGATCTCTGGGCCGTTGGGCTGAAGTCTGACTGCAACCGCAAGTGTGAAGACATGCGATTGATCAGCAGGCTCCATTGCGATCGTGGCGTGTGCCATGGCTCGAAATCCTTCTCCATCATCCTCGAACAGGGGGCGACCCTGCGGTTTCTGTCCCTCCATCTCTGCGGTACGACGTGTTCACTTGGTTAAGCCAGGTGCGTTTTCGGGGTTATTGTGAGAGTGGAATCAGGCTCCACCTGATCGCCGATGGGTCTATCGTCATCGAGGAATTCGCTGGTCCCATCATCCCGCAGCCCGTATGGTACGTTTCTGGGTAAATTCATGGTCGCCGCCAGAGAACTTGCCACAGCGGAAACCGGTAGTGAGGCCTGGATATCTTTGGCTTCCACAGAGTGCGTGCCGGTAACATCCCATGCCTCAAAACTCAACCTTGCCAAAGGAGCTGACAAACTGTGCATCTCTTTCATGACCTCTTCCTCCTTGTAATTCGGGTTGTCTATGGCCGGGCTGATTTCTTCAACCATCCAAGGCCCGGCAAGTTCTTCCAGGATCGGCCACAAAAACCGCCGATGCGAGTACCCACTCAACGGCACAGCGGAGAGCGGCCAAAGCAATTTCCACCAAGCCTGGTAGCGTCTCCAGAGGTATTCCGGTGAGATCGACTTCCGCCTGCACTGAAACGGTTGACAGATCACGGATAAAGCCGAGGCGCACCATACGCCAGCGATTTTGAGCCTCGCTTAGCAGTCTGCGAAGCCAGTGTTGCCGTTTCCTGGAAAGGCCTTCCGGAACGCTCGTTACAATTGGAAAACGAAGGGCAAGCCTATTGGGCTCACAAATCAACTCACCCTGGCGAGCATGGGCGCCGCGCTGCACGGTCAGCCGTACAGAGGGTATCAACGCAGCCAGTTCCTCGCGGGGTGGCGGCAACCAGCGGTCGGGGTGGCTACCATCGAGTGTCTGCATGGCCCAATTCAACACGGCCCGAAATGGCGACCTGCCCTCATCAGGGTCGACATGTAAATCTCCCTCATTGCCTGTTACGGCGGATAAATAGAACTCAAACACCTGGTAAGTGCGGCGGCCTTCTTTGAGCACCTTCCATAGACCTGGCTTACCCATCTGATCTATGAGGAAATCTTTTTTTCGGGCCGGGGATTTGGCCTTCAGTAAGAGCCAGTCGCCACCGTGAAAGCCAAAAACCACCCCGTTCAGGACGAAGTTTTGACTCATCCCATCACGGACAAACCCCATGGACATGAGGTCAGCCGCCCATTCATCCGGGAGGTGCCGATATTGAGAGTTGGTAAGCATGGACAGGGCCTTTCCTGGGACCCGGTCCCGCACCTAGGGACTGGGGTCAAGAAACTTAGCGCGTGATAGGGGTACCAGTTCAAGGTGTTGCTGCCACCAAAGAGCCGCTTCAGTATTCATCACCCCTGCCGCATCTGCCTCATCCACCATGACGGTCTGCATGGAAAGCGCTCCATACGCCATCAGAACGAGCTCTTTCGTCAGTATGCCAGCAGGAAGTTGTGCACCCAGGCAGAGCATTTGTGCACCTTCTGCAGCGACGTTGGCGTGCCACACCGCCGATGGTTGAAGTATCTGAATGAAGGCGAAGCCTGGGAGCGGTTCACGAATCGCGTGCTCCGGATAGAGAATGCCTAGAAGCGCAACCGAGGCGATCCGAAGTTCTCCTTGAGCATCTGGAATGAGCGGTACAGGGACTTTGATGCTTGCCTTTGCACGGAGGGTTTCACGTAGGTCGATGTCGTGGACGGTAAAACGCGGCGCGAGTTGCGAAAGCGAAAGCAGATCGTAAGCTTCGGTAAGTTTTCGCGTTCGCCAAACGGCAGAGCCCCCACAAACGTCGCTTGCCCTCTTGAGTAAACGACTATTGCGCACACCGAGCTTTACCTTATCTAGCTCTCTCAGCCCGCCAGACAGGATCGGTTCGGCCGTGCGAATGGTGTCTTCAGTGTTGTGATCCTTCACGTTCGTCTCTCTTAGTTGTGGTACAAAAGTACGCCACCCTGGGATCCATAAACCACCACCCAGTCTACAGAAGCCGCACCAAGATCCCGCAGGCGGCGGCCCAGAACATTGTCAATTGCGGAGGCAGGCACCGGGTAGTGGGTATGGAACGGTTGGGGCCTGATGAGCTCTTCACAAACGGGACACGTTTCTCCAACCTCGGCTGGGTTGATAAATCGCTCGGCGATCCGGCTCTTTGTGCATCTGCAGAACCACAGATTACAGAAGGCAAGATTGCCCACCTTAAACGACATGGCGGCAAAATCTGAACCACCACCAAGACCAGACGTATCAGTGAGTTGCCTCAGCGTGCACTCTGGAAGTGAGTGGGGGCTCAAGACTCTACGGTATGCAGTGTGATCACATGGACAACCTGGATTCGGTTTGAGCGGAGAAACCACAGTCCGATGATTGAAACCGCAATATTCGACCATGGTATCTTCCACAGGCATGCCAAGGCCAAGTGCGTGCCGAACAACCTGAACCATCGCCAGGTCGGAGGCCATGGCGCAAAGAAAACTCGTGCTCATCGTTGGCGCACCATCTATCCGCGGAGTGGAAGCTTGAGAATTACCTTCGCAACTGAATCTCGTTTCCCGGTTGAGCGCATTCCATTCCTCTTTCGAGTAACTGCACACCGGGCACGGGCCATGAGCATTGCCGTTGGCGAAAAAGCGGACTTGTGCCAGTAAGGTGTCGCCATGCACACTGGCCTGAATCAACGGAATGCCAAGCCACAGGCACTTCTGGGCCGTTTTCACTTCCGCCAATAGGTTATCCGTTGCCAGCACCACCACATCGATATCAACGAGAGCGTGCAGATCAAGGGCTTCAATCGCCCCATCGAACACAAGCACTGTCGTCGCCGGATTGATTCCCTTGAGTAGGAGGCCAAGATTGGAGGCTTTTGGCTGACGTTGAAACACCTCCTCTGGCTGACACATGTGGGTCAGCAAGCTTTCCAGCTTCAATACACCTTTGTCTACAAGGCGAACCTCCGTTATCTGCAGGCGAGCCAGATGGAGGGCTATATTCCGGCCCACGCTGCCACAACCGATTACGGCGATCTTCAGGGCAGCCAGGCGGTTGTCGGCATCAGAAGGGGCACCGATAAACTGAGGGAGGCGAGTGTTCAGCGAGAGCCGCACCGAGGTATCATTTAAATTCGGCACAGCCGTTATTTCTCGAAACTGCTTCATGTTGCACAGTTCCTTCATGGGCCGGGCAAGTACGAGTAGCCTGCTTGCATGGTGATCGGCGTTGTACAGATGGGGCACGTGCTGCATATGCGAGCGCACTCCAGACGGTCCTGGCCTTTCCCTTCTCCTTCACAATGGAGAGGTACATCGCAACGGGGACACAGGTAGACGGTAGACTTGCGATCGACGCTTACCCTGCAGATGGGACACTGCTTGCCAATGGCCTTGTCCGGGGGAGAACCAATGCGTGGTCGGTTGAATATCGTCACATGTGCCACATGCACACTGGATGTATCGAAAGCCACTTCATCCTTTTCTTTGAGAAGTGCAACCGGAGGAGCGGGTTCCCCATTGACCCTCGAGCAGCGCCCTTTTGGAATAAGCATCAAGAGCTGAGGCGACTGATTTTCCCAAACGGTTTCGAGGATAAACACGCCACTTGCCTCATGGCCCGACTCTGCTACCAGGTGCGGAGGATCCGACTTCTCCACCGCAAGGTAACTGGTACCGGAGGGTATCTCCAAAGGATCGAAGTTTGTGGTAGAATCAAGGGAATGAATCCCTCTCTTTTGAGCAATTCTTCTTTTGGCCCCGTCACTCTCATGGAGAAGGTGAATCGACTGTCCCTGATAGCTCATCTGCGGTCCTTTCTTTTGCTCGGTTAACCCAGCAATTGGTGCTTGACAAGTGAAAAGGTAGATGGTACATATATCGTATACACGGCAGAAAAGAGGTTTTTGGGCCTTTCGAACCCCTTATAACATGGTAAAACAGGGCTGTCAATAGGAAAAATCAATCATAACATATACTTAACATATACACTTATAGGTATATTTGCATTTTTCATCGACAATGTCAGATAACCCGTGTCGATGATCTGTGTATTCTTGGCATTTTTTATGCCATACTCCAGGGCGATTTCGGCGCAAATAATGGACTAATGTCTACGAAATGGTTTTCAAGACTGCGGCGTTACTTTTATGAGCTGGCCGGCAGTGGATTCTTATACGCGATTCGTCAGAACTGGAAGTGGAGAGCGAAGTGAATCTCTCGGATGCACCCCGTTGGAGAGAGCAACTGACCTGCATTCTTCAAGCGCTGGAAACTTGCTAGAAATCGCCTGAAGCTGTAACCGTCAACCTGTAACTATCTGGGGGAGGGCAGGAAGATGAAGGTTGAGATGCGTTTGAAGGCATTGCTGCAAGAGTACGGTCTTTACGAGCGCGGGGTGGAGAAAAACATGGCCGATAGCTGTGGACTCCACCGACACACGATCGGAAAGCTCTTGCGCAACGAAGTGAAGAATCCTTCTCTCGAAGTGTTGGGAAGGGTGTGCGGGTGGTTGGAAGAGCACAACGTACCGGCCGAGAAGCTACCCGGCGCGTTGCTTAAAGTGCGGCCTGCGGACTTATGGCAAGCCTTTGGCGGTTCAAACCGGGTGGCAATTTATCTCGGTATGTATGCGCACATCGGCCAAAAACACAACGAACGGAAACGGGTCGTCCCAATGTCCGTCGCCCGTCATGATGCAGCTCTGGCATCCAAGATAAACCAGTTGCTTTGCTCTGAAGCCGAGATGGGAGGTGCCCGTCCGGGCGTGACGACGCAATACGTCCCGTTTCAGTTTAGCCTAGAGATGTCGGATGTTGGTGGACGTTGGTTCGAAGAGGACAAGAAGCGGGCAAAGGGTATCTTCAAACGGATACGAAAGAGAGAGCATCACGAGAGTGCGATCATGCTCGGCAGCCAGCGGGTGAACTACGTGGTTGAATGTTTGGTTGCTGACCTTTTTGGCTGTGAACCCTTCGAACCTGTAGAAGATGGGCCGAAGGTTCCGTTTTATGTTTGCTATCGGGAACACGATCGGCCCGTTCCGAGCTGTTTCGGTGGTAGAGACAATCCTCCCGGAGTCATGGGAGCGATCAGGCCCGGCACGTATTATCTCGACGAAAACAAAGAATGGAATGTGATTAATTGGAGGCAGAACGCGCAAGATGCAGGAGTTGTTGTGATCATTCGCAATGCCGAGACTGTCCTGATGGCACTGTTTGGTTGTTCAGGCAGAGCAACCTGTGCAGTGGGAAATGAATTACTCTACCACGCCGAGGAATTCTGGCCAAATGTGACCGGCGGCAAGAAGAAAGTCAAAAAGGGCGAAAAGATAAGGGCATTGAAGAGGTCGACTTCAGGGTCTACCCTCAAAAAGAGTAGTAGAGAAATTGGTGTGTACATCTGTCAGGTTAACTTCCGCGAGCCGAAAGACGAGCTTCTTACCTGGGCCATTGACGACTGTGAGAAGGACGAGGTCATCGTCAAGCCACTTGCAGAAAAAGTGCTCGAGACACACCTGAACTGAAGCTGCAGTATCAACGGCCAGGAAAAGGAAACTCTTCGATTCGCCACCCCTTCAGGCACCCTCCCTCTCAGAGGGAACGGACTCGAAGTGTGTGAATTGCGTCGTGTCGGCCCAAGGAAACCGACCCGCGGCGTCGCGGCCTAGTTTTAACTGGTTGACCATCCAAGAAAACGAAGGCCAAAAATCTTAACATCTCCAGATGATCAATATATCTAAGTTGTTGCATTGGCAGTCTCTAATCGTGGAAGGAGATTTTGAATCCGCAAGGGCTTAGACTTTTCGCCTAAGCCCTTGATTTTTTTATGGAGGGCGACCCGGGGATCGAACCCGGGACCTTTGCTTCCAGAGTTTTAGAAATTTGTCTAAGTTGCTGAAACCATTACATGTGACTTTTGAAAAGTTGCGCGTTTTTTGCCGCATTCTGTGTTGATTACACCGGTATTTTCATGAAGATTTGAGGTTGTTTTCAGACCGGAAGAGTGTGTTTAATGGAGTATTGTTCTCAAAAGGTTTTTGATTCATGACGGACGATCGAGTTAAATGAAACCCTATGTAAACGCCAGGACAATCAACTTAACATCCATAGCTCCACGGTAGGCTTTCTTCCTCTGCGGGACAACATGTTGATTTTACTGAATGCGCAAATAGCCAAAATGCGCCGTCCGGACTTTTGCGACAGTCTCGTATGTCATGTGAACTTATGGATGGTCGGGGTAGGCTTAAATTAACAAAGCTAACTTCACTCACTCACCCTCATAGAATTGATGAAGGCTAAGATTTCTTAGTCGGTCAGTTTTCTTTGTTCAATGCCTTTTTGAGGAAATAATATCCAACAGTTAGTGCCAAGATGATTGCAGCTATGCCGAGCAGGGATATGGGTGGTAGTTTGTACAGATCTAAGATGATAACTTTCCGTGTGATTGCAACGATGGCAACAAGACAGATTATTTCAACATGAATTGATTCATCCACTAAATATATCTTAATAGTCTCTATTAGTTCGAGACCAATCAAGATCATCATGAAAAACCCGAATATATCGAGCATGTCTGTAATGTTCAGAAGAAAAAATTTCGGCGTCCCATCTAGCATTCGTTCAACTATAATGACAGCTAGTTCCAAAGTGCTGAGGAATACAACCAACCCCATCATCGCAAGCAATACGATGACTATATAACGTTCGAATTTCCTGAGGAACTTTTCCACCTGTACCTCCTTGTCAACAGCGGATAAACAGCTGCGTCACCTCGCAAACCTTTTTATTTTTGACTCTTCACTCTCAGAGGTCTTGACCATTCTTCTATCTCTTCCAAGGCGATAGGCTGGGAAGCCATGTTGTCTTTATTGGCGATGCACGAAGGACTCATCGGTGAGCGCTCGCAGGAACTCAACCAGCTGTCTCCGCTCCTCTGGGGTCAGCTCGAACCCGGTAACCAGAGGGTCCGTCGCGGTGTCGCCTCCCATGTTCCCTCCATCTGGACCATATCGGGCACGGCCTCCCGCCGCGTAATGATCGACAACAGCCTCGAGGGTAGGAACGCTGCCGTCGTGCATGTATGGCGCCGTGAGCGCGATGTTCCGGAGCGTGGGGGCCCGGAATTTACCCATGTCCTCACTACGCCAACTATACCGGTACACACCAGTATTGGGCTCGGGGTAACCGCCCCGCCCGTTTTCGTTATACAGCCCGGTATTGTGGAACCGTGCCTCCGACTTCTCGAATCCCTCGTAGACCACCGGGCCGGAGAAGTTAAATCCGGCGTGACACCGAAAGCAGTTCAATCGCCGGGAGAAAAAGAGGCGTGCCCCGGCCCGCTCATCGGGATCCAGGGCCTCCACCTTTCCGCCGTAGGCCCAACGGTCGTAAGGCGAGTTCCCGGAAATCAGTGTCCTCTCGAAGGACGCCAAGGCGTAGATTACGTTGTCCATCGTCACCGCGTCCTCGTCTTCCGGAAAAGCCCTGAGGAAAAGCTGGCGATAGCGACTATCGTCTCGAAACCGCGCCAGGACCTCGTCCTCACGGCCAGCCACCCCCATCTCCAGTGGTTGCGTATTGAACAGCGGCACAAGGGCCTGATCTTCAAGGCGTGTGAGGGTGGGATCGTCCCATCCCAGGGTCGCATTGTAGGCGACATTGGTGAGCGACATGGCCGAGCGTGGATGGATACTTCCCCGGGAACCCAGGGCACGACTTCTGCCGTCGGTGTAAGCGAGCTCTGGCTCGTGGCAGCTGGCGCACGAGAC
>CP070692.1:761207-789338 GCA_020353215.1 Deltaproteobacteria bacterium | reverse complement strand
GGCCTGACGCCTGAGGTCTCGTAGACCGGAGCCTCCAAAACGCCCCATTTCGATTCAACTTGGACGACGTCTCCTTGCCTTAGGCCATTCCCGCGCACGGTTTCCGGATGCATCAACACAGGAGTCTGCCAGGCCACCTTGGTGAGTGGGTCTGGGACCTCACAGAGCCAAGGCTTGTTTGCCCCCCTGCCGTCAAAGAAACGGATGGAAGGGACGGCGATAAACACTATTTCTTGCTCCCTCGAGGCCGGAGTGGGAGTAAAGACGGTTTGATCTTCCTCTACCGAGGTCACTGGAGATGCCGACGGCTCGTGAGTGGCAAGGTCAAAAATGCCGCCTTTTTGTAAGGTTTCCAGCCACTCTTTCTCTTCCCGTATGACCCCCCCCAAGACAAGCTGGGCGAAAACGTATGCCTGAAAATTCTTGTAAGGCCGATTCTTGCCCGAGGCAGTGCGAAGCAGAACATCTCCCAGAGTCGGGGCTTTGGTCAGGCTTCCCATGGTAGGCTGAACCGTAGCGACTATTCCAATTTTCCCGCTGTACTCGTCCCAAGACTCCAGTGGGAGCCCCACCGGTAACACAAGATCAGCGAGTTCCGTGGTTTCATCCATGAAGTTGCTGAAGCTGACAACAAAAAGGGAATCCCTCTGCAGGGCCTCTCGCAAGCCGTCTGCCGCAGGAAAAGAGAAGACCGGGTTAACATTGTTGAGCAAAAGAATATCAGCAGAAGCACCTTCCAGTTGACCTAGGAAGTTGAGAACTTCGGACCGCCTTGCTGCCTTCTCCACGCGGTGCCTACCAACGAAGTCAAAAAGGCTGAGATCGGGATCACAAACCAGGTTCAGAAGATTAACAGCCACGTTGGTCTGTAAGGTGTGAGATCCCAGAGCGCCAGTTGATGTCCCTAATATGAGAGGCCTTTTTGCACTCTCCAGTTGGCGGGCAAGTCTGTGTAACAACTCGGGCGCAGCCCCTGAAAGCTCATTTACTTTATCTCTGGTGTAAGGCGCGGAGATCTTCTGGATCCAATTTCGGACATCTTTCGGTAGCCGGTTTCCCCTTTCAAGCCTTAAGCCTTCACGCAAGAGCCCAAGGGCGATGGTGTATTCGGTGTCAGGGTTACAGGAGAGCCAAACATCTGCATTGACGCCGGTAAGGGACTGATACGGACTGACGTGGAAAAAGAGCGCTTTGCTGTCGCCGTTGACTGAATGCATCTCTTTAAACTTCCTGGCGTATTCCACCGGGGACAGCCAGGTTTCCAAAAAGTCAGCCCCAAATGATAGCAAGAAGTCCGCTTGCTCCATCCGATAGGCGGGTAGACCGTGGAGGCCAAAAATCCTCTCATTAGCAGCTTTCAGTGATTCGTAGCCATAAGGCTCGAAAATCAGGGGACCAGCAGAATTCCATCTCCGCAGGGATTCCGTCATGAGACTTATCAGGGAATCCCCGCTGGTCTCGGAGATCATGCGGACCCTGTCTCGCCCCTGTTGAGCTGCCTTGTCGGCTTTCAATTTCAACAACGCTTCAGCATCTCCATAGGACAGAGGACGCCACTCCCCTTGTTCCTTTACCAGGGGGGCTTTGATTCTGTCCGGATTGTAGACTCCCTGCAAGGCTGCCTGCCCACGCATGCACAACCGTCCTCGGTTGATGGGATGGAGAGGATTGCCTTCAATCTTGATCGTTCTCCCCTCCCTGTTCTTAGCCAGAATACCGCAACCCGCCGGGCATTCCCTGCAAGTAGAAGCGTACCAGCTAGCGCTGCCGGGTACCATGTCATCAGGCGCTTGAACTAGTGAGTAGAGGGTCTTGGCAGGCTGAGAAGTACAGCTAGCGGCAAAGGACAAACCGCCCACTCCAGCCAATTTCAGGAAGGTTCTTCGGTCCACTTTGGACAAGGCTCCTCGCGCAGGTTATCTGGAATGGAACAAGCTGCACCGGCTGTGAAGAGCTTAGCAATATCCGATACTGCCACCAAAGACCAGATGTGCGCCCCTTGAACAGACAGTATAACGTTCAATGTGAAAGGGTATCGCGCTGAGGGATTATTCTATCGAAGTAATAGACAAAATTGTGTTAACTATTTAGGATAATTAATATATCTACAATTGAGATTTACAATATCAAAATCGCTCGGGAAAAGTCAAGGAGGAAATCGCAAGGACTTCCCCCCAAAATGTTATAAGCGACCCAGGCATAGGGGCTACTCCACACGAGCAATTCGCGCCAGCGTACGCGCTTCGCGCACGGCGAGACGTGCGGGAAATGAAGTCAGGCGAGAAACAAGTGAATCTATTTTCAGAGGGCTACCTTTCTCGCTTTTCTCGCCCTTCTCGCGCTGGGCGAAGCGACAGTGTGTTGCGGGTTTCTCAGCCTCCCCTATGCCTGGTGTTTCTTCAGAGTGACCAGACCGTGAGCTTTGGAACGGCTGAAGAGACACCAGGATAGCATTTTCATTTCAAAATCAGGCCAAGCTACCTCTCCAAGATGGGATAGCCATACAGACCGACAGATTTTCAGCATAATCATGTTAGCCAGGCTCAAATCGCAATTACTTTTCTGCGAAGGAATGGTATTGTAATGTGTCATTAGGTCTCATTTGTATGTCGCACTTACGCCCCAGTTTCGCATCGGTTGCGCTTTAGCAACGCTGCATTCTCCGGCAAATTTAGGGCTGATACGATGTTTCACCGTCAAATTCAGCCAATGGCGGGAATGTCCGGCCTTAGCTCGACGTGAGCGATGAACAAGCGACAGGAGAACCTCCTTGCTGAAACCAGTAGAGCTGTCAACCTGAACCTGATTGCCATGTACAGAGCGCTCGGCGGTGGCTCGCAAATTCGTGAAGACAAGGATTTTGTACCCGAAGCAATCCAACAGACGATGCGAGAACGGACGGATTGGGCCGGCTGTTGCCGGCCAAGCAACTTCCCGAAGACCCAGAGCCACCGCCTACGGGCCGGGTGGTGAAGATATTGCACAAGCCGGCCTGGTAACCCCGCCGTGTTCTGATCTGAATAGATGAATTGAGCGATTGTCAGGATTGATGTCAGTCATGACGATATCCTGTGGAACTAACGCTTTGAAGCTCACCTTTGCAAAGGGGGATTTAGGGGGATTTTCAAGCGCTTGTGAAATCCCCCCAGACCCCCCTTTACGAAACTGATCTTTACCCACAAGTGGGACTGCTGGACACAGGGGGTGGTGAAACCATTGGAGGGGCAATGGGGCCTCTTCTTTCGTTCCGAGGCTCCCAGCCCGGCCACTTCTAACGCGTCTGCGGCCAGGGGAAGGCGTCCCCTGCTTGTTTCCCGTTTCTATGGAACGGGACCAAGGGCTCCCCTAGCCGCAAACGCGGAAGTGGCACAGGCTTCCCGCCAGTCACTGCAGAAAAGGCCCCAGTGCGCCTCTTCAGGGAGCAGATGAGGACCCCCTGTGTCCAGCAAAAAATGTGGGACATGGTCAGTTTGCGAAAGGGGGATATAGGGCAACTTTCCGTAAGTTTTCCCCTTCGACCCGACGGGTTTCATGGAATGCAATCTAGAAGTCCATCGGAAAAGTAGTTGCCTACCTTCTGTATGAAGAATCGCTCCATTTAGGTGTTCGAAACCTGCCGTACTGGAAATTCGTTGGAACCCATAGGAGAGAATAGATGAGTCCCAAGCGATTCAAATACCTGCGAGAAGACTTCGGCGATCTACCGGTCGAGCTCAACCACCTCACGATCAAACTCAACTTCTATGATGAACGGGTGGAAGCAGAAAACTGTTTGGAAATGACTGCGAAATTGGCTCTCGCGAAGATTATTCTGGATGCCAATGGACTCGAAATCGTGCGCGTGGAGTCGGTCAAACATGGTCATAATAGCCAAGGCGAGCCTCTGGAGTATCAATATCACCAGCAGGACAATAAGCTGGTGGTTAGGCTGCCTCGAATGTACCAGTCCGGTGAACGGTTTTCGGTACGGACACTAACCCGATGTTTTCCCTCGGATCATATACTGGAAGGGATCTACCAGGATACCACACTTCCAGGAGCACCACAGCAATTCATATCCCAGTGTCAACAATGGGGTTTCCAGCGCATCATGCCGATCCTGGACGACTGCCGTGCCAAGTGCACCATGACCACTACTCTCGAAGCTCATCGTGATTATACCCACCTCATCAGCAACGGCCACATCAACCTTCACACCAACCCCGACGGCCGACCCGTGACCAAGCTAGGAAATCCCGGCAGGCAAGTGATCACCTATGAGAATCCTGTTCCTATGGCTCCCTATCTGTTCATCGCCGCCGCAGGTACGTGGGATGAACTGGCGGACCACGTCGTCTACCCCTCAGGGCGACGTGTCCGCCTGGAGTATCTGGTGCCGCCTGGTCGGACTGTGGATGCACGCATTCCTATGGATATCCTAAAAGAAGTGGTCCTCTGGATCGAGAAGACACAAGAGTACGAGTACACTGGGGACACCTATCGGACTATCTGCATGAACAAGTCCAATTTCGGGGGCATGGAAAACGTCGGCAACACCACCATCGTGACGGATGCGGCCCTCATCGACGACCATACCATGGATGTTTCTATTTTGTATGCACACGGGGTAATCGCCCACGAATTTGAACACAACCAGTGTGGAAGCGAGACAACCATGGACACGCCATTCGACGTCTGGCTCAATGAGGCTTACACCGTGGACGTGGAACGCCAATTTCTGGCAGATTGCTTTGATCCTACCTTTATCCGGTTGCGGCAGGTTGACACGATTCGCGATCCTCTCCTGGGGCCACTGGCAATTGAAGACGGCGGACACGTGGGCAGAATAGTCCGGGATGGCTTCAATGATCCAGATGAACTGATCGACGGGGTTACCTACGTGAAAGCGGCTGAGGTAATTCGTATGCTGCGGTTGGTCGTAGGCCCTGAAGCATTCAGGAATGGAAAACAGCTGTACTTTTCACGTTACCATCACGGCAACGCCACTACAGATGAGTTTTTCGAATGTTTCCAAGAGGTAGCAGGAATATCTCTGCAAAGATTCAAAAAGCAGTGGCTGTACACCGTGGGTTACCCCCAGGTTAAGACAGAGACTGCATTTGAACCACAAACGAATCGGTATCGCGTGGTTTTTCGCCAGGTACTTCCAGAGGGTTTAGAACCCTTCCACCTGCCGATCCAACTCGCACTGGTGGACACGAGTGGGAATGACATTCAAAGCTCTCAACGTGTCTTCCAACTGACAGAGCGTGAAGCGGAGTTTTGCTTCGAAGGCATCGAGCATCGCCCTGCGTTCATGTCCATTAATCGGGACTACTCCTTCTACGGCACCTTTTCTCAGGACAACGTGACAGTTGAGGAGCTGACCTTGCAGGCGAGGCTGGATCCCAACGGTTTCAACCGTGTGGAAGCCATGCGGCGTTTAACTGACAGGCTGCGAGTCAAGCTGCTGCGAGATCCCAAGGCGGAAATCGATTCACAATGGCTGACGCTCTACGGTGAAATCCTTTCGAACCATGACCTACCATCGTCTCTCAAGGCCTTTTTTTTGAGGATTGACGAACAGCCTATGGAGCGGCGATACAGCACCTGGTATCCGGAATTAGTTGCTGCCCGGCACCGGCTGATGGCCGCAGTAAACGCAGCATATAGGACTGAATTCCTAGAGCAGTTTCATGGTCTGGATACCTACCGGCCGGTAAAGTCACCCAAGGACGGTATCGAGGAAAGGCTGCTGAAGGCAGTGCTCCTAGAACTCATCGCCGTGGACGATTCCAAAGACAGTCACGGTTTGATCCTCGATCACTATCACGCAGCTACAACTGCGAACGATCGGGTGACGGCGCTGCAAACGCTGAACAGGAGCTCGGCTCCAAAGAGACTGGCCGTGCTCGAAGAGGCCTACGAACGTTGGCACACTCACCTGAGTGGGTATGCAAACTACCTCCGGGTAGTTTCCAGCGGCACCTGCGATGACGTATTTGAAATGATCGAAAGGGAAGAACAACGGCCGAGTTTCGATATCACCCAGCCCACCTGGAGTCGGGCGCTTTTCCTGCCCATGGCCGCAAACACGAAGATGCTGTGGACGAACCGTGGCATTGCATGGCTTGGAGAAACGGTAGTTGACTTGGCGCCCATCAATACCACCACGGCAAGCCGGATGCTCAATGCCTTTAAACAAGTGAACATGCTGAAACCGACTTTGAAAGCCCGGGTGGTTTCCATTCTAGAGAAAATCGTCGCCAAGGTACCCGAAAGTGTGTCTGCCACCATTCACGGGCAGGCCCGATCCTATCTGGATGGTGCTTGAGGGGCTAGAATGGAGTAATGGAGTATTGGGATCTCATTGACGTCAAGAAGCATAAATGGAGCATTTTCGCACCGCCATGGCGGCTTCCATCAAAGCCTCGGCAAAAGTTGGATGTCCGTGGACGGTCCGAGCGATATCTTCCGAACTGGCGCCAAACTCCATGGCCAGCACACATTCAGCGATCATGTCGGATGCACGCGGGCCAAGTATGTGTACCCCGAGAATCCGATCGGTCTTGGCGTGGGCGATTACTTTCACCAGGCCATCCTTTTCCCCCATGCAGCGGGCACGTCCGGCACCTGCGAATGGATAGGTGCCGACGCAATACGGTATGCCTCGCCCTTTCACCTGTTCTTCGGTGAGTCCCACACTGGCAACCTCGGGCCAGGTATAGATGATTGAGGGAATCGCATCGTAGTTGACCTCTCCAGGAAGGCCGGCAATTGATTCCACCGCAGCAATGCCCTCGGCAGAGGCCTTGTGCGCCAGCGCAGGACCGGCAATGAGATCCCCGATGGCATAGACGGATTTAATGCTGGTCCGATACAGTTCATCCACCAGAACGTGACCGGTGCGGCCGTCCAGATTCACCCCAATCTCGTCCAGACCGAGCCCGCGAGTCAGAGGCCTCCTGCCTACAGCAACCAGCAGACGGTCGCAGTCCAGGGTATCTTCTTTGCCATCACTTTCCACCGTAATCCGTACCTTTTTCGCCGTTGCTTTAGCGGACTTAACCTTGCTCTGAAGCTGGAAAACGAGGCCCTGTTTGGTTAGAATTCGTTCCAGGGCCCGGGCAATTTGACCGTCGAGGGTGGTGGCGATCTGTGGCAGCATCTCGACTACCGTCACCTTGGCTCCCAATCGCAGCCACACGGAGCCCAACTCCAGCCCGATATATCCTGCGCCCACCACGCAGAGGTGTTCTGGGATTGAACTAAAGTTCAGGGCTTCTGTGGAGTTGACAATGCGATCACCGTCAAATTCCAGGCCAGGCACTGAGATCGGTTCACTGCCGGTGGCCAACAAGACAGCCTTGGCCCCCAGGATCTGCTTCTTCCCCCCTCCGTCTGCTGACACTTCCACCTGATCCTCGCCCACCAACCGGCCAGTACCATTGAAGATGTCCACCTTGTTGCCTTCCAAAAGCTTGCGCACGTTATCAGTAAGCTCTTGGACCACCCGCTCCTTCCTTTCCATCATCACCGCCAGATCCAAACTTACTCTGCCAGTCTTGATGCCGTGGTCAACAAAATGGTCCTTAACCAAGTGATAGTACTCACTGGAGTCCAGCAAAGCTTTACTGGGAATACAGCCGACATTTAGGCAGACACCCCCCAACCTCGGCTCTTTTTCAATACAGGCCACCTTCAGATCGAGCTGCGCTGCTCGCACTGCCGCCACATATCCACCTGGCCCGGAGCCTACAATTACCAAGTCGTAAGTTTCTTTCTGTGCCATGCTCTGTTCCTAATATCAAAAGGTTAAAGTCTCTCCCTCTTCCTCTTACACCTTAAGGTAGTGATGCCTACGCTAGACTAGGCAGTAAGTGCCTAGTGCATAGTATTACATGCGCCACGCTTCGCCTATAGTTCTGTCGAAAAACTAAATGGCCGGAGATGAATTCGTTAGATCTCCATCATGATCCGTTCAGGGTTCTCGATGAGGTGCTTGATCCGCACCAGGAAAGTGACTGCTTGCCGGCCGTCAACAATGCGGTGGTCGTAAGTCAAGGCCACGTACATCATGGGGCGGATGACCAGTTCACCGTCGATAGCCACCGGTCGATCCTCGATCTTATGCATACCGAGAATGCCGCTTTGGGGCATGTTGAGAATCGGGGTACTCAACAGGGAACCAAAGACGCCCCCATTGGTAATGGTAAAGGTACCGCCTTCGAGATCGGCAAGTTCAAGCCGGTTCTCGTTGATTTTCTGAACATAGTCCAGAATGGCCTGTTCCAACTCGGCAAAACTGAGAGTGTCCGCATGGCGAATTACCGGGACCACCAACCCGCGTTCCGCACCAATAGCCACCCCAATGTGATAGTAGTTGTGATAGAGGACCGCCTCGGCATCAATGAAGGCATTAATCTCAGGAAACTCCTTCAGGGCCTCCACTGCAGCCTTTATGAAAAAGGACATGATCCCCAGTCTCACCCCGTACTTTTCCTTGAAGGCATCCCTGAACTGGGTTCTTAGGATCCCGACTCGGCTCAGGTCAATTTCGTTGAAGGTGGTGAGCATGGCCGTATTCTGTTTCGCCTCCAGGAGGCGTTTGGCAATGCGCTGTCGAATCTGACTCATGGGCTTACGCGTGATCTGTTCCTCAGGCACCGCAACAACTTCCCGAGGCAAGACCCGCTCCGCCACCTCTCGGGCTGCTTCCGTTTGTTCCAGGTGAAGGATCACGTCACCCTTGGTGATTCTCCCCCCGGGCCCGGTGCCGGCAATTCTTGAAATATCCAGCTGCTTCTCCGCAACAAGTCTTCGAACTGATGGAGCCAAAACTGGCTCGGCCGATGGTGCTACAACGATGTCCCTGGCCGGCTGGACTGGCGACTCGGTCGGAGGTGGGGGCGGAGAGGGTGGGAGTTCCTCTGTCATGGGGGGTAAAGGTTCTTCCGCAACCTCTGGAGCGACCTCAGTATCAATGGTACCTACGACCGCACCTATTGCGACTGTTTCGCCCTCTAGGACACCCATTTTCAGCAAACCATCCGCCTCGGCCTCGATCTCAAGGGCAACCTTGTCGGTTTCGAGAACAAACAGCAGTTCGTCCTTATGAACCAGGTCACCGTCTTTCTTGTACCACTGGGCTAAGACTCCTTCGGTCACCGATTCGCCAACGCTGGGGATTCTGATTTCTAGCAACATAGCTTCTCCGTTTGTTCCTTCCAATGATGATTGAGATCGCGAGCATTCGATGGCTGTTTACCAAATCATTCGCCGTGTTCCTATGTCTCGGCGTCACCGCGCCCCTTTATCCCACCAGATTCCAGCTATCGCGGGCGCTATACAGTCTGCGCTTTGCGCGCCTCCTTCAGATTTGGAGGGGGACCAACGGCCTCCTCGACCAGGGCCGCTTGTTGTCTTTTGTAAACGCTAGGGTAACCAGTGGCCGGACTCGCTGCTGCTTGCCTGCCGATGTATTTGATGTGCCTTCGGACCAGTGATGCAAGGCGTGGTCTGACGAAACTCCATCCGCCCATATTTTCCGGCTCTTCTTGCACCCAGTACCAATCTTTAATCCGACTGTATTTAGCTACAACTTCTGCAAGTTGTTTTTCAGGGAATGGATAGAACTGTTCCAGTCGCACGAGACCAACATCAAACGCTTCCAGGTCCTGGCGTCTCTGAAAAAGTTCATAGTAGATCTTGCCACTGCAGAACAGGATGCGGCGAGAATCCTTCTTATTAAGGCTATCATCGAGAATTTCCTGGAAGGAACCAGTGGTGAAATCCGAGAGGTTAGATACGGCGAGGGGATGGCGCAGTAGGCTTTTGGGGGTCATAATCACCAGAGGTTTTCGGAACTGGCGCTTTACCTGACGTCGAAGCAGGTGAAAATACTGTGCCGGAGTAGTGGGATTGCATACCTGGATATTCTCCTCTGCGCACAGTTGCAGAAACCGTTCCAAGCGTGCGCTGGAGTGCTCCGGCCCCTGTCCTTCCAGACCGTGTGGCAGTAACATGACCAGGCCGCTCAAGCGTTGCCATTTTGATTCTCCGCTGGCCAGGTACAGGTCAATTAAGGCCTGGGCATTGTTGACGAAGTCGCCGAATTGTGCCTCCCACATGATCAGTGCATGCGGTTGAGACAGGGAATAGCCATATTCAAAACTGAGTACTCCGATCTCAGAGAGCAGACTGTCGTAGCCGTGAAAAGCCTCTTGCGCCGGACTAAGTCTGTTCAGGGACGTGTAGCCTTCCCCGGTTTTCGTGTCGAACAAGACACTGTGTCGCTGACTAAAAGTGCCCCGGCGGATGTCCTGACCACTCAGCCGAACGGAAACGTTTTCTTCCAACGAAGAGGCAAAGGCGAGGGTTTCAGCATTGGCCCAGTCTATTCCTTTTCCTGTTTCCACTGCCTCCAGTCTTCGCTTCAGGAGACGTTCCAAGGTGCGATGGAGGGAGAATCCTTGTGGAACGGCATTTAACTTGCGGGCTAGGGAAACAAGAGTGTTTTTGGCGACCGCGGTGTCAACCCGTTGGTGGGAATAGCTTCCATGAATTCCTTGCCATTCCTCGTAATACTTGGTCGAGGGGAGAACGCACTTCTTCTCTCGGGCAGATTGAAACGACGTGTCCAAACACTCTATTATCCCAGTCTCGATCTCTGTGAGTTCGTTAGGAGTTACAATACCGTCTACAAGTAGTTGTTCCGAGTAGATCTTATACAGCTCAGGTCTTTCTTTGATGCGCTCATACATCAGCGGTTGAGTAAAGTAGGGTTCGTCCCCTTCGTTGTGTCCGTAGCGGCGGTAGCAGACCAGATCAATAACTACATCTTTGCCGAATTCATAACGATAGTCGCAGGCAAGCTTGGTAACATGAATAACGCTTTCCGGATTCTCCGCGTGGACATGGAAAATGGGAACCATGAGCATCTTGGCCACGTCAGTGGAGTACCGCGTGGAGCGCGCATCCTCGGGCAGCGTTGTGTAGCCGATCTGGTTATTGATCACTAGATGGACTGTTCCGCCCGTGCTGTAGCCCTCCAACTGAGACATGTTCAATGTTTCGGCTACAACTCCCTGGCCGGCAAAAGCCGCGTCGCCATGGATGAGAAGAGGGAGAGCCAGTCTCCGACGGTCCTCGCCTCCCAAAGTATCCTGACGCCCACGGGCGAATCCTTCGACCACGGGATTGACTGACTCTAGATGACTCGGATTGTTGACGAGCAGCACACGTATTGTGCGCTCATCGGCCGTTTTGACGTCAGCCAGGTAGCCGTTGTGATATTTCACGTCACCGGCTCCGACGATGCTCTCAGGATCGTAGTCGCTCTCAAACTCGCAAAAAATCTCCTCAAGAGGTTTATTGAGCACGTTGACCTGGACGTTCAACCGTCCCCGGTGGGCCATTCCCAGGATGATCTCTTGACATCCCTGTGCGGCCACATGTCCAAAAAGAGTGTCCAGCATGGGGATGAGAGCTTCTGCGCCTTCCAGGGAAAACCGCGTTTGTCCCACGTACTTCCTGTTCAGGAATTGTTCGAAGAGAGAAGCCTGATAGAGCTTGTTCAGGATTCGGATTCTTTGTTGATTTGTCAGACGTGGCTTGTTACGAACAGGCTCCATCCGCTCCTTCAGCCAACTCCGCTCTGCTGGATCCTGCAGGTGCATGTACTCCACCCCGATGGATTGGCAATAGGTTTCCCTCAGGGCCTTGTGGATATCCCGCAAGGGTGCCAAGTTCCTACCCGGGAAGAGCTCAGTGTAAAACTCCCGATTCAGATCCTCCTCGGAGAGCTTGAAGGCTGCCAGATTTAACAGTGGATGATCTGTAGGGCATGCCGCCAGCGGATCCAGGCAGGCCAGCAAATGTCCCAGATCACGGTAACGGTAGACGAGCGCCTCCACTCGCGACTGGCTTGATACCTGGTCTTCATCGCAGACCTGAACGATTTCACCTTCGCGCGTTGCGGCCAGCTCAAAACCTTCAAAGAAAAACTGCCAATCTCGAGAGACTTTGCTCGGATCAGATTTCCAGAGCCGGTATTGCTCGTCTATGTATTCAGCATTCCAAGCACCAGTCAGTGTCATCGTCTTTCCACCTTTGTCTGATTAAGAGACTTGAACATCAAAAACATCGGCTTCGGCCGGTATACGATCGCACCTTTTCCGCGGGTACGGAGACCCGGCCTACGATGATTTTGTGCCTTAGTGAAGGCCCGATCGCCGTACCGCCTATTGCAACTCATCTTTGGAAGCCAATCCCTTGAACCATTGCACCACCAGGTCAGCAACCTGTCGGCGATGCGCCTCCAGGCTAAACATGTGGTCTGCACCGGATATGATTGCCAATTCGGTATCCACGGGTTTGGCCTGGCGCAACTTATAGGCTTCGTCCACCGGGATTATCTCGTCCTTCTCACCATGCACCACCAGCAAAGGCTGGCGCAAGAAGCCCACAACAGCCGGGAGGTCATATTGGGCCGCGTCGCCGAAGAATTCTCGCTTCAATTCCAGTAAGCGGCCTCGGCTGGTAAAGGGAACCCGACCGGTTTTCCGTAGTTCGTCAACCTGAGTATCTGTGAGGAAGTCGGACACGGTTGGCCCTGATGTGCGGGCTCCAAGGGTGCAGACCGCCTTCACCGAATCGGTTTCTGATGCTGCGAGCATGGCGACCAAAGCGCCCATGCTGTGGCCCCCCAGACCGAGCCAGGAAATCCCTCGAGCCCACATGAAAGCCGCCGCGATCTTCATCTCGACGACCTGCTTGGAGCAAAAAGATTCAGAGAAACTTCCTTCGCTCTGCCCATTTCCGGAAAAGTCAAACCCCAAAACCGTGAATCCCTCCTCCACGAGCGCGGTGCTTATCCAACGCAATATGCTGGTATGCCTGGAGCAGGTGAAACAGTGGCCGAAAACAATTCCGAAACGGGAAGGCTCTGTCGGAGCATGGAGAGTGCCTGCCAACTTCTCATCACGGTGGTTAAGAAACTGAATCTGCTGTTGCAAGAGTATCCTTCGCTAGAAAGACCGTTGAAGTAGGAATCGAACGGTTACAACCCAGAGTAGATGGGGGACAACCTCAAATAACGTACTCGAAAATATCTCAGGTTAGCAGGGCTCGAAAAGCCAAAACTCCTTTTCACATTGCTGCAGCCCGGTCCAGATGTCAAGAGTATACCAAACAGGACTTTCCCCAAAAATGTCCTTAGCGACCCCAGGCCGAGCGGAAGGCTACTCCACAACGATCAATTATTGGGGAAAGTCCTGTATACCAAAGGTTCCAAGCTAAAGGTCTGAAATAGATTCTAACATAATCAACAACGATTTCAAAGAGATATGTATAAGCAAGGGAGGCGAGGCACAAGATACAGTCCGGAGGGCGATTGGTCATTTGAACGTAATCATCCCGGGTCTTGCCGGCACAGCGGAATCTTCGATGGACCTGGATCCTTTACTTCGCATTTCGTTATTAGCTCCCACCGTCACGACGTCGCCGCAGCGGTCCACCCCAATGCCAAACCTGACAATGTTTGGCGATGGTCACCTGCTGTTGGGAAATGCGGAATAGACGACTCCTGCATCTGGTTGATTGTGCAGAGGAAAAGTCTTGCACTCCCAATCACTCTCAATTATCATAAATCGCATTGTGGTGTCTGCGGCCGGTCTATGTCGGATCCATGCGAATCTGACAGAAGCTGAATAGACCACACAGTTTGCACCGAGCACCCGGGTCAAATCTGACCCATTGTCCCTACGTTCTTCAGAGAAAAGAAAATCGGGCCCATGCCCGAGCTGGATTAGTGGAATAAAGGGCTCAAACCCTGCTGATCAGGGATTGCGAAGAACAGTATCCGTTTCAACCCCGAATATCGTCTGGTTCGAGTATGCAACCATTTGCAGGTGACCGGCTCAGAGGCGATAAACGATTCCACCATGTCCGACCACCTCAACACACTGTGAGACGCCTGTCGACGTGATCGTCCGGAGGACCAGTGCAGCCAATCCTTAGTGCCAGTACACTTTCGCCCTGGGAGCCGGGTATCTTCGCCCTTGTAGTCTACGGGCTAATGGTGATGGGTCTGGTAGCACTGCTCCTTTTTTTTGCTTCCTGGCTCGGCGAGAAAAAGTCCAATCCTGAGAAACTGAGACCGTACGAAAGCGGGGTTATTCCTACCGGGTCAGCCCGCCTCCGATATCCTGTCCCGTTTTACATGGTCGCCATTTTCTTTCTCATTTTTGATGTGGAAGCAGCATACATATTCGCCTGGGCCGTCTCCTACGACGGTTTGGGCTGGGCTGGCTGGCTGCAGATCTCGTTCTTTATCTTTGTCTTGATTCTCGGCCTTGTCTACATTTGGAAGAAGGGGGGGCTTGAGTGGGGGCCAACCGCGAAAACGGATTGACCGATCGGCTCACGAGTGGAGCCGATATTCTGATTAACTGGGCCCGCAAGTATAGTCTCTGGCCCATGTTTTTTGGGCTGTCATGTTGTTTCGTGGAAGAGGCCACCGCCTTGACCGCTCGCTACGACATGGCCCGGTTCGGAGCCGAGGTGCTCCGACCTTCTCCGCGGCAGGCGGATCTGTTGATTGTCTCCGGCACGGTGTTCAAAAAAATCGCGCCGGTTGTTCTTCGGCTTTACGAGCAGATGACGGAACCGAAGTGGGTTATCTCCATGGGGTCCTGTTCCAACAGTGGAGGTATGTATGACGTGTACAGTGTTGTGCAGGGAGTGGACCAGATCCTGCCGGTGGATGTCTATATCCCAGGGTGTCCGCCGAGGCCTGAAGCCGTTCTGCAAAGCATTGTCCTCCTGCAAGACAAGATCGTTGCTGAAGAACGACCCACTCGCTCTATCTTCCACCTCAAAGGGGGAAGCCAGGGAAGTCAAGACCCAATTCTCATTGATGGGCAGACAAAGGCGCGAGATTCGCGAGGTCCGGGAATGGAGGGTTCGGCCATCCGGGGCACTTCCGCACTACCACCCGGATTCTCGGACAACCGCGCCGACCTCATGTGGACGCCACCACCGCGTCGAATCGAACTCGGTGAGGAAAGTAAGAGCGTTGCAAAGGTCTTGCATGAACTGTTCGGTGATGATGTTCAGCAGACTGAATACACCTCGGACATGCCCACCTTTCAAGTTGAGGGACACCGGGTCAAAGATGTGTTGCGTCATCTCAAAACCGAGGCGACCCCAAGATTTCAACGTCTGGAGGACCTGACGGCAATTGATGAATCTGCTCGCAGAAAGCGACAAGAATATCCGGATTACACCCTCATTTACCATCTACTCTCTTTTGAACCAGCCTCACGCTTGCGACTCAAAGTAGCTCTGAACGGTGAACATCCTGTCACCAGCAGCGTGACGGAGATCTGGCCGTCGGCAAATTGGTACGAGCGGGAAGTGTTCGACATGTTTGGGGTCCGGTTCGAAGGCCACCCGAACTTGCGCCGGATATTAATGCCCCATGATTGGATAGGCCATCCGCTGAGGAAGAGTCATCCTGGACGTGCCACAGAGATGGACCCCTACGGTCTGGAGGATGCAAAGAAGCACCAACCTTTGGATGGGGGAGTTTATGTAACGAGAGGGGGAAAGGAAAATGAGTTGGTGTTAAATATGGGGCCTCACCATGTGAGCACCCATGGTCTTATTCGCTTTATCGTCGGTCTCAATGGTGAAGAAATCACTGCTCTGGAGATGGACATCGGCTATCATCACCGGGCAGCGGAAAAGATAGGAGAGAGACAAACGTGGCATCAGTTTATTCCCTACACCGATCGCGTGGATTATCTGGCAGGCGCGGCGAATAACCTACCATACGTCCTGGCTGTGGAAACCTTGGCGGACATAAGAGTTCCGGAGCGGGCTCAGTTTATTCGCGTGATGCTCAGCGAGTTGTTTCGGCTGAGTAATCATCTTGTCTTCTTTGCTACCATAGCCCATGACGTGGGGGCTATGACCCCCAATTTCTATACCTTTCGAGAGCGGGAGATCATTCTTGACATTGTTGAAAATATAACCGGGGGACGATTGCATCCGTCCTGGTTTCGGTTGGGAGGTGTTGCCGCTGATCTACCGGAAGGTTGGAAAGAGCCGGTTGATGATTTCGTCAGAATATTTCCCGACCGTTTGAAAGAATACGAAGCTCTCATCACGAAGAATCCTATTTTCAAGGCCAGGACCCAAGGAATAGGCCGGATTTCCCTGGAAGAGGCCATTGACTGGGGTATAAGCGGTCCTAATTTGCGTGCTTGCGGTCTGGGTTGGGATTTAAGAAAAAAGTTTCCCTACAGTGGTTACGACAACTTCGACTTCGAAATCCCCACTGCCACGGAAGGTGATTGTTACGCCCGCTATCTGATACGGGTCGAGGAAATGCGCCAGAGCTTGAGGATCATTGAACAGGCTGCAGAGCGGATGCCGTCTGGTCGATATGTGACCGATGACTATCGGTATGTGATCCCGGAGCGAGGGGACATGCTAAAGGATATTGAAAGTCTTATCCACCACTTTGTCAATGTTACTCGTGGGCCGAAAATCCCCAGAGGTGAGGCCTACGTTTCGTGTGAGATCCCAAGGGGGGAACAGGGTTATTACGTGGTGAGCGACGGACTGGGGTATTCTTATCGGACAAGAATTCGAGCCCCTGGATTTCCCAACGTGCAGGTAATGCCGCTTATGGCTGTAGGTGAGACCATTGCAGACCTCATAGCAATTGTGGGTTCCCTCGACTACATATTGCCGGATATTGATAGATGATCGACGAATGGCTGAAGTGAACCAAAGTGTCTAAAGTGTCTAGAATGTCTAAAATGAACAACGACAAAACTATAGACTGAGCCGGAGATAACGGTGGCTAGTAAGCAGCGAGGATCGGTGGGCAATGCCCACCCTACATTCGGCTTAAATTCTTAATTTTAGGCAATTTAGTACACTTTAGCACATTTTAGCTCATTTGCGGTGCCCATCGACAGGTCACTAAGACACCCAATGTTACCCACTGAACTCAGAGCATCCCTCGCGGAGCAAATAGCCAGCGTTGACCATCCCCGGGAGTTGTTGGTGGATGTCATGTTCGCAGTACAGGATCACTATGGCTATCTGAGCGACCAGGCGGTGGAAGAAGTTGCGGATCTCCTCGGAATGACTCCTCTAGAAGTGGAAGAGCTGGCTACATTCTATACCTTTGTCTACCGTCATCGGGTTGGCAAATATGTGATCCACGTCTGCGACAGTGTTATCTGCTGGATGGATGGACATGAATCACTGGTGGAACACCTTGAGCGGAAGTTAGAGATCAAGATGGGTGAGACTACCCCAGACGGACTATTTACCCTGTTGCCGGTGTGCTGCATTGGTTACTGCGACAGAGCACCAGCTATTCTGATAAACAAAAAGGTGTACGGACCCCTTACACCCGAGAAGATTGATGAGATCTTGGCGAAGCTGCAGGGCGAAGCCTAGCCGGTGAAATCACGAGGTCGCTGACTCGGATTTGTTTCGTGCTTCGGATTTCGAAAATAGGATGGACCTAATGGATTCTGAAGATGCAACGGTGAAGGACGTAAGGATTCAGAAGGATGCCGAATAACTATCCACAGGTTCTCTTCCAAAATCGCAAGCCAGACCGGATTACCACCCTGGAAGAATACCAACAAAGCGGCGGCTACCGTGCATTGGCCGACGTGTTGCGCAATTATTCATACAAAGATGTGCAGGAAGCTCTCGTGGAAGCCATACTGCTCGGGCGGGGAGGTGCCGCCTTCCCAGCCGGTCGGAAGTTGATGACCATAGCGGACGATGCGCCTTTTCCGAGATATGTCGTGTGCAATGCTGATGAGATGGAACCGGGAACCTTTAAGGATCGTGTCTTGATCCATGCGGATCCTCACATGATCATTGAGGGCATGATTATCGACGGGTACGGGGCAAAGGCGGAAAAAGGGGTCATTTTCATACGGCCTGAATACGAGAGTGCGGCGAAAATTCTCGAAAGAGAGATAAAGATCGCTAAAGAGGCCGGATTTCTGGGCAAGAACATAATGGGAACCGACTATAGCCTGGACATTGTTGTCCATCGTAGCGCTGGTAGGTACATCTGTGGGGAGGTCACGGCCCAATTAAATGCCCTGATGGGCCGGAGGCCGAACCCAAAGCAACCACCACCATATCCCACGGAAAAAGGGCTCTGGGATAGGCCCACAGTGCTTCAAAACGTGGAGACCCTGGCAAACATACCGCACATCATCAGAAACGGCCCCGAGTGGTACAAGAGCCTGGCGAAAACCGAGACCGGCGCGGGGACCAAGATCTTCTGTGTGAGCGGCCGGGTGAACAAGCCGGGCTGCGTGGAACTACCCATAGGAGTGCGGCTGAGCGAAATCATCGAGTTACATGCTGGCGGGATGCCGGCGGGTTCCGAATACAAGGCTTGTTTGCCGGGTGGTGCCTCCACGCGTTACTTGTCCAAAGAATTCTACGACATTGAGATGGACTTTGAACCGCTGCGTCAAGTGGGGCATCGACTGGGCACCGGGGCGATTATGGTGTTTGACCATAAGACCTGCCTGGTTGGCGCCACCCTGAATCTGACCGAATTCTTCGCCCGCGAATCCTGTGGCTGGTGCACACCATGCCGGGAAGGCTTGCCTTACATTCGGGATTTGCTCGCAAGATTAGAGGCCGGTGACGGTCGGGAAGAGCTCATTCCCATGCTGCAGCAGATGAGCAAGCATCTCTGGAGTTCGTACTGTGCTTTCGCTCCCGGAGCTGTATCGCCGGTTGAGAGTCTGATTACCTATTTTGAAGATGAGGTGCGAGACCATATCAGTCAGAAGCAGTGTCCATTCAAGTAAAACTGCCATTGGGCAAAAATGGGATGGGCATTGGACACCGATTTGAACACCATCAGGACACGTTACCCATGCCCAACATTGTAATCGACGATCGCGAAATAGAAGTTCCAGCTGGGACAAAGGTAATTGACGCTGCTAGGCAACTGGACATCATGATTCCGCGCTTTTGCTACCATGTTGCCCTTGGCTCAGTGGGTGCATGCCGCGTCTGCGCAGTGAAGTTTGTGGAGGGGCCGTTCAAGGGCGTCCAGATGAGCTGTATGATCGATGCTAAAGATGGCATGGTCGTATCAACCACAGACGAAGAGGCGGTGGAGTTCCGCAAATACGTAATCGAATGCCTCATGTTGCACCATCCTCATGATTGTCCGGTCTGCGATGAAGGCGGGCACTGTTTACTGCAAGATATGACAATCTCGGGTGGCCACGGTATCAGGAGATATCTGGGGTCGAAAAGAACTTACCGGGACCAATACCTGGGCCCGTTGGTTCAACATGAAATGAATCGCTGCATCCACTGTTACAGGTGTTCCCGGTTCTATCAAGAATTTGCTGGCTATCGCGACTTGGGTGTCATGCAGAGTGCCAACCGCGTGTTTTTCGGTCGTTATGAAGATGGCATCCTGGAAAGTCCGTTTACCGGTAATCTCAGCGATATCTGCCCAACAGGAGTCTACACCGATAAACCTTCTCGCTTTATCGGTCGGCGTTGGGACTATGAACGCAGTCCTTCTCTTTGCATCAATTGCTCACTTGGTTGTCATACGGTTGCAAGCGCACGCTACCGGCAATTGGTGCGGCAAGAAGCGCGATATAGTGAAGAGGTGAATGGTTACTTTATCTGCGATAGGGGGCGCTACGGCTTCTTTTACGCCAGCCATGAGAAGAGGCCGCGCCGCGCCCTGGTTGAAGGTGAGGAAGTTGCCTACCATCAGGCCATCGACACCGTGAGAGAAAAGCTGGCACAGATCAGCGGGAGCGCTGGGCCCGAGGCCATCGCCTGCTTGAGTTCAGAACGTAGCAGTCTGGAAACCCAGGCCATGCTCAAACGCGTCTGCCAGAATAAGAATTGGTCCGGTCCTTTGTTCTTCATGGAACAATCCCTGGCCGAGAAGGTGAAAACCGCAACAGCGAGACTGGAACCAGGATTAACGGTCTCTCTGCGGGAATTGGAACAGGCGGATTTCATCCTGGCGGTCGGCGCTGACCCTATTAATGAAGCGCCCATGCTGGCCCTGGCAATGAGACAGGCCCAGCGATTCGGTGGGAGGGTAGTGGTAATCGACCCCCGGCCGATTTTCTTACCCTTTGATTTCCAACATCTGCCTGTACGCCTCCATGAGGTTGATCTTTACCTCAGTCTGATGATAAAGGCGGCTGTCGACCGTGAAACGGCAACAGAGCTTGGTCCCTCTGCCGCCGAGTTCTACCAGACGATACCGACTCTGGAGACTGCTGCGGTTCCTCTTCAGGAGCAAATAGCCACCTTGGCTCAAGAACTCCGAGGGTGTCAGCGACCGGTAATTGTTTGCGGCACGGAGGTCGTACCTCAGACCACTCCGGCTTTGGCGGCCGACCAAGTGCTGCTCTTAAAGGCAATGGACAAGCAAACAGGGCTCTTTTACCTCATGCCAGGAGCGAACACATTCGGCGCCTCGCTGCTATCGGGAGATGACGGTTCCTTCTCGACAACCCTAGAATCTATAGAAAAAGGCAAGATCAAGGCTTTGATCGTGACCGAGAGGGATCTGTTTTGGAAATATCAGAATAAGCAAAGATTGGAACGAATCATCGAGAAACTGGATCTGCTCGTAGTTTTAGACTACGTGGATTCCGAAACGGCGCAAAAGTCGGACGTGTTCTTCCCTGTATCGTCCCTATATGAAGCAGGTGGGGTTTTCATAAACCAAGAGGGAAGGGTTCAAGTTGCTCCGAAGGTGTACTTGGGTGGGACCCCGATAAAGCAGAACAGCGGCGGAGGACATCCCCCGCGCGTATACGGGGTTGGCATTCCCGGTTCGGAACCTAGGCCTGCCTGGCAGGTTGTGGTTGAAATTGGAAATGGAGAGCTCCCGCCGGATGAAGAAACAGCTTTTGCCACGACCCGGAAGTGGTTAGCCGAGGGCAATCCTGTATTCGCCAATCTGCCACCAATAGATCAATTTCCGGATGACGGGGTTCGGCTCGGTCCTGCTTTGGACGTTGGCTCCCGCTTCTCGCTGGATTGGCAGACCGAGCGACACCCAAAGCGAAACAGTGATGGTTTGGAACTGATTCTGGTTGATTGGACATTCGGGACGGAGGAGCTCTCCATTTATTCACCGCATCTCAGACAGGTGGAAAAAGAACCCTGCCTTTCCATGCACACGAGTGACGCGGTGAGGTTGGGGCTCTCGAGTGGAGACAAGGTAGCCATCAGATTTGACGGCGGCAGGGTTGAGGCGAGCCTTTGTGTTGCAGAGAACATGGCTTCCGGGGTGATTGTTATGCCGAGACACAGGCTGCTGGAATGGCAGAAGATCAAAGAGCTACCAAGGATTGTACGGTTCGAGGAGATTGAGAAGGTCAGTGTTTAGAGTGTCATTGGTAAGCAGTGAGGATCGGTGGGCAATGCCTACCCTACATTCGGCTTAAATCCTTAACTTTAGGCATTTTAGTACATTTTAGTTCATCAGTGTGCGGAGCAATAATGGACTGGATCGTCGGATTTTTGGTTCTAATAATTAAGCTGGCACTCGTCCTGGGTGGCCTTCTACTACTGGCAGCCTACCTCGTGCTACTGGAGAGGAAGTTCCTCGGTAGGCTCCAAATCCGCTATGGTCCAAACCGTGCCGGCCCTTTCGGCGTACTGCAGCCGCTGGCCGACACAATCAAGATGTTGACCAAAGAGGATGCGGTTCCTGAAGCGGCAGATCGCGTCCTTTTCCTGTTGGCGCCAGCGGTGGTTGCTGCAGAGGCACTGCTGATCTTTGCCGTGGTTCCCTTTGGGACCAGCGTCACCCTGCTGGGGAAAAAGATCCCGATGGTGATTACGGATCTGAACGTGGGATTACTCTTCGTGTTCGCACTGGCCTCGCTGGGAGTGTACGGGGTTGCTTTGGGTGGTTGGGCTTCGAACTCGAAGTACAGCCTCCTGGGCGGTATTCGAGGTGCAGCCCAAATGATTAGCTATGAGCTTTCTTTAGGGCTTTCCCTAGTTCCCATTGTTATGCTGGCCCGCTCCTTTAGCTTGGTAGATATTGTTCGAGCCCAGGCCAATTATCCCTTCATTCTGGTGCAGCCGGTTTCATTCACAATTTTTTTCATTAGCGCCATGGCTGAGACGAAGCGGATACCTTTTGACCTTCCAGAGGCAGAAAACGAACTAGGTGCCGGATACCATACCGAATACAGCGGGATGCGATTTGGCCTGTTTTTCCTTGGAGAGTACGTAAATCTGCAGGTGTTCGGAGCTCTGGTGGCAGTCTTCTTCCTGGGCGGGTGGCGAGGACCGATACTGCCGCCGGTTGTCTGGTTCCTCGTCAAGATTCTAGCGGTGTCCATACTAATGATTTGGGTGAGAGGAACCTTACCGCGGCTGCGGTATGATCAACTTATGCACCTCGGCTGGAAAGTACTGATCCCGGTGGCTTTGTTGAACATTGTGATAACTGGAGCCGTTCTTTTACTATAAGGCTGAATATTCTTGTAGGGCGGGTCTCCGTACCCGCCATTCATACTCCGCTTTTTTGGACGATATGGAGATCGGCCTTACTGATATTGCAACAGATCTGGGATATGGGATGATTGATGGTCAGTCAACGAAGCAGATTTCTATCTCACATCGCACATCCGTTTAGTAAGAACTTGGCGAGGAGCACTGGGGTAAGATGAAATCGGCTTGGGAAGCAGTAGCAGCGCTGGCTACAGGGTTCGCCACCACCTTCAAACACCTTTTTCGGAAGCCCATTACCGAAGAATATCCGGAGTACAAGCGTCCCTTACCGGAGCGAACACGGGCGGTAATCATCCTTACTCGAGATCCTGACGGCGGAGAGCGCTGTGTTGCCTGTTATTTGTGTTCCGCTACCTGTCCGGTTAGTTGCATCTCCATGCAATCGGCGGAGCGTGAAGACGGCCGCCGCTATGCCAGTTGGTTTCGGATCAATTTCGCTCGTTGCATTTATTGCGGACTTTGCGAGCAAGCGTGTCCAACCTCGGCCATCCAGCTAACGCCCTATTTTGAAACCTGCGAGCGCGATATCCTGAAACTCGTCTACGAGAAGGAAGATCTTCTGGTTGACCACGGTGGCAAGGATAACGAATACAATTTCTACAAATACGCCGGTGTGGTCACGAAGGTTGGCGACAAAGGAGCCCACATAAAAGAGGCAGAACCTGTCGACATAAAAAGCAATTTACCCTAAGAAGCTACCATGACTCTCTACGGCATCATTTTCTACATACTCGCAGCAGTTATCGTGATTGCCACCGGCCTGGCCATTACGCGGCGAAATCTGGTCCACGCAGTGATCTACTTGATCATCTCCTTTTTCGGCAGTGCCATGCTCTATTTCCTCTTTGGGGCACCGCTTCTGGCTGCTTTAGAGATTATTATCTATGCCGGAGCCATTATGGTTTTATTCCTCTTTATCATTATGATGCTCCGGGTAGATCCAACCGCTCTTAGAAGACCCTCTTTGCGACACTGGCTACCGGCCGGTATCTTGGGAATCATTTATCTCGCTGTTGCGGCTCTTGTTGTTATTACGGATCCAGGCAGCCAGGCAACCCTGAAAACGGCCATGGCACGGCCGAGGGCTCTCGGGCAATTTCTATTTCAAAGATACTGGCTCTCAGTAGAGATTATCTCCTTCCTACTACTCATAGCCCTGATTGGCGCCCTGTATCTGGCACGGGCCTTTCTGAAGGAAAGCCGAGAACAAAGCGAAGGTGAGCTATGATTGTCCCTTATAGTCACGTTCTTTTTCTAGCCGGGATACTATTTGCGCTGGGAGTCGTCTGCGCAGTTGCACGTCGCAACCTGATCATGATGCTTATTGGCGTGGAAATAATGCTGAACGCCGCGGCCCTTGCATTTGTTGCGGCAGCATTGCGGTGGCAACAGTTGGAGGGGCAGGTTTTTGTGCTTTTTATCTTCGCCATTGCTGCCGCAGAAGTATCAGTGGGACTTGCGCTCATCGTCTACGCCTACAGACGGACCGGTTCTTTGGATCCGGAAACATATAACATCTTGAAGTGGTAAACCATCAAGATCCCGGGCAGCCGGGTAAGGGAAATCGAATCACGGATACACAGAGTTGGTCAGGCATATAAACCCGAAATCAGAGTCCTCGGCTGCCGAAGTCTTGCAGGGCGGGCAGGTAGGAATCCGAAACAATTGTCAAATCTTCCAATTCCCAATGAGCGAAGCCTGAGATTCGTACTGCCAGTTGGTGTTGGACCTTGGAACATTGGTATTGCGGAATTGTTTCATGCTTTGGATTTCCGATTTCGAATTTGCCTGCGAATTTTCTTCAGTAACTATTGGCGGGTATCCGGCTAAGGCTGAAAACCTGAGTGGGACGCAGTGATGAACTGGGGTCTCTTCATTCCTGAACTATATTTGTTGTTGATGGCCGCCGTTTTCTTTGTTCTGGCCATGACCACTCAGCCTGATCCCAGGCGGGATTACTTCATCGCCATCCTGTTGGCCCTAGTGGGAGTCGCGGTTTGCCTGGTATCGGTCAGGCTGGAAGGAACTCTCTTTTATAAGGTCTACCGGGTAGATCTATTCTCGCAGGTCTTCAAGGTCATTCTAGCCACTGGCCTATTTCTCGTGATCTGCATCTGCTCAGAGCTCAATGGCATTGAAGCGCGGCACCACCCGGAATTCTATTTGCTTCTGACTATCTGCACCTTGGCGATGATGCTCCTGGTCAGCAGCGTAGAATTGTTGACCATATACGTCGCTCTGGAGCTGTCCAGTTATTCCCTCTACATTCTTGTTCCCCTCAGAAGGGGCTACGGTGTTCACATTGAGTCCGGCCTGAAATATTTTTTGATTGGAGCTTTTGCCTCGGCCGTAATGCTTTTCGGTATTGCTGCCCTTTACGGCGTTGTTCATACTACGTACGTGGCAGAAATCGTCAAAGTGTTACCTGGCGCAATTGCTCGGCCTGCTGCCATTATTGGCCTTGTTCTTACCCTATGCGGTTTCTTCTTCAAGCTTGCCGTGTTTCCTTTCCACTTCTGGGCTCCTGATGCCTACCAGGGAGCGGCCAATCAAGTAACCGCATATATTGCCACCGCATCAAAAGTTGCAGCCGTGGCAATACTGATAAGGATGGTTGCCTTGAGCAGCGGTAGCTGCAAATACCTCGTTCACGTACTCGTTACACTCTCCATTGCCTCCATGACCGTGGGAAACCTGGTTGCAATTGTGCAGAAGGACATGAAGCGATTGTTGGCCTATTCAAGTATTTCCCACGCCGGTTACGTGCTTATCGGGATACTGAGTATGAGTCCCGGCGGCTACTCCGGCGCCATCTTCTATGCCGCGGCTTACCTGATGATGACGTTCACCTGCTTCTTGGTGGTGGTCAAGGTGGCGTACGATGGTAGTGATCTGAAGATTGCCCAATTGGCGGGATTGCACCGAAGATCTCCTATCCTGGCCATGGCTTTGATGATCAGTGTTTTCAGCCTGGCAGGGATTCCCCCGACCATTGGCTTTACCGGGAAATTCCTGGTCTTTATCGCAGCGATGCGCAAGGGCTACGTCATCCTCGTCCTCATTGCCATGATGAATGTGCTGATTTCACTCTACTACTACCTGTTGATCGTCAAAGCTGCATATTTGCTGGAGCCCGACGATGACATGTCCCTACTTCCAATATCAGTCACCACGAAATTCTTCACCGGAGCACTGGTGACTGCGATAGTGGTGGGCGGCGTTTTCCCCCACTATCTCCTGGAGCTTGCCCGAGCCGCCGCCCGGGCGTTGTTGTAGAGAGGAGACGGGTCACACCTGAACGGGTTGTTGTCCAAACCGGCTTTATCCCTCTCCAACACCTGCGGGTAATCAATCACCACGAAGTGCACAAGGATCACAGAGCAAATTTCCCCCATGATATTAAATCCTATGTGTTCTCTGTGGGTTCCACAAGTTGTCGCGAAACTGGCCGAGATTGGTTTGGTGCAACGGTCTGTTGGGATGTGCCCCCGGATTCATTTCCGCTGGGAGCCTACCTGCCCATGATGGGGCCCGTCATCGGCATGGTACTCTTGATATCAATCATGAGAGCACCCAACTTATGATCGGCTACGGGTTTCCAACTGTCAGGTACAACCTGGGATGCTCCCAATTCGAAGTTCAGGGTGAACTCAAGCGGCTCTGTCTCGTTACCCTGACAATCACTCACCCTGACCTTCATGGTGAACTGGTCCTGGGTAAGATTCGGATTCGGGGGTGTTCTCAAAAAAAAGAAGCCGGCGAACTGTTTGCTCTCTTCCGGCTTAATCGCAATGAAACACGTTGCATAGGGGCCTCTACCCCGCTGGGTCACAATGGCGACAATGTGCTTCATTGCGCCATCACCCTGTTTCGCACGCAAGTAGACTCTCCAAGAGTTCCCTGGGCTAATTTCTTTGGCCGCGTAATGGTCGACGATGACTGGCGGCCGGCCATCGGGCTGTTGAGTCTCAGTCTTGCACTGCGGATAGGTCGTGCATCCCCATAGGATCCCGGTCAATGCTAAGGCGAGTAACGTGTTTCTACTCATAAGTAGATCTCCTCTGGTCGATTGGTGAAGGAAATATCCTATGCCTACCTAAATACGCCAAACGGGTGGAGATGTAAAGTTGGGGACGTTGGTTAGTTTTGCAGTCTGCAATGATTGAAAAATCTGATGGCAGACCAACTGGTTCAGTCTTGAGCTGCAAAACTAAAAGACGTCCGATTGTGTGGATTTTGTGGAGGTATACCGAATGGCTCTATTGACGACTACCATTGGTTCCTATCCAAAGCCCGATTATGTTCCCGTGCCAGATTGGTTTAAAGAAGAAAGTACGGTGGCGAAAAACCCGACGGAAGAGTACGAGGCCTACTTGAGAACCCATCACAATAAGGTGGAGGAGTTGCTGGATCGTGCGACTCGGGAAGTAGTCGAAGAGCAGATCCGCGTGGGAATTGACATCCCGACCGACGGTGAGGTTCGGCGAGAAAACTACATTCACTATCATTGTCGCCACTTGGAGGGAATTGATTTTTCGCAGTTGACAAGAAAGACCATGCGAGCCGGCTCCTGGGTGGGTAAGGTACCGACCATTGTGGCCCCAATTCGGCCAAGAGATATCTTTTTGCCCAAGGATTGGCGCACCGCACAGGCTGTGAGCAACCGCCCGGTGAAGATGACCCTGCCTGGACCGATGACCATCGTAGACTCTTTGGCAGACGGGTTTTATGACGACGATAAAATATTGGGCCAAGCTTTGGCGGCAGCGCTGAATAAAGAAATTTTGGCTCTGGTTGAGGCCGGATGTATATGGATACAGGTGGATGAGCCACTGATGGCCAGGGAACCGGAAAAGGCTGTGGCCTATGGCATTGAGAATCTGGAACGGTGTTTCTCGGGCGTTCCCGAAGAGGTTACGCGGGCGACTCACATGTGCTGTGGCTACCCGGATAAAGTAGACAATGAGGATTACCCCAAAGCTTCACCGGATGCCTATTTCAAACTGGCCGCCCCCCTTGATGGGGCCGAAGTTGATGCAGTATCCATTGAAGATGCACATCGACCCAATGACTTGTCTTTGTTGGACCGTTTCAAAAACACCAAGGTAATCCTCGGAGTGATTGCCATTGCCCGTTCAAGAGTGGAAACGGTTGAAGAGCTTACGGCAAGGTTCCGAAAAGCTTTGGGTCATATAGATAACTCTCGACTGTTGGTGGCCCCGGATTGTGGCCTGGGGATGTTGGAGCGCGATACGGTTGTACAAAAACTAAAGAACATGGTGCAGGCAGCGAAGTCAGTATAGGATGGGGCCACAATTCAGAGTTAGGTATTTTCTTTTGATCTTTTTGCCAAGTGTTACCAGCCTTGTATCCTGGGCAATCCCGCCCGCAATCCATCGTGTTTAACCTTGATCTCGATACTTCATTCACTCTTCTAATTACTCGTGGGTAAATCCTCCCGCCCTGCGGGAGGGCCCCATCAAGGTTTGACCTTTCGGGCAGTAGATTGTTGAAGCAACCTGATTGTCCCCTGTACATAAACCGGAACACGACATTGTCTGGCTC
>CP070692.1:732491-761107 GCA_020353215.1 Deltaproteobacteria bacterium | reverse complement strand
CCTGAAAGACATTACTCTTGATAAAGCCGAAGCCGGACAGATCAGTTTTGATGATGTCAAAATCCGCGCCGAGACTCTGGAGTATCAGGCACAGATCGCCGAAAGCTCCGGACGGCCCCGGGTTGCGGCAAACCTGCGCCGGGCTGCAGAAATGACGAGGATTGCAGATGAACGGGTTCTGGAAATCTACAACGCTCTCCGCCCGTATCGCTCCACTAAGAAGGAGCTGCTCGACATTGCGGCAGAGTTGGAATCACGATACCAGGCTGCGGTATGTGCGGCATTGGTTCGGGAAGCGGCAGAGGTGTATGAAAAGCGGGGCCGGTTAAGACAGTCCTAAAGGAGTTCTCGGGGGATGGCTTACATCGCCGGAGTGGATGTTGGCAACAATTCCACCGAGGTGGCCATTGCACAACTGGGGCAAAGGGGTGAGATACGCTTTCTCTCCAGCGCTCTCGTGTGGACGGTGGGCATCAAGGGTACTATTCAGAACGCCATGGGAATTATCGATGCCCTGGACATGGGCTTGGAGTCCTTGGAAATTGAGCGCCATGACCTCAGCACAGTCCTTCTGAACGAGGCCACCCCCGTGATTGGTGATGTGGCGATGGAGACCATCACCGAAACGGTCATAACTGAATCGGCCATGATCGGCCATAATCCGTCCACCCCCGGTGGGCAGGGATTGGGCGTTGGCACTACCGTTACTTTGGCTGATCTAGAAGAGGGTTCAACCGACCAGCCGTGGATTGTAATCATTCCCGCGACGGTAGATTTTCAAGAAGCGGCATCGCGCATGAACAGGGCAACATCTGCCGGCTTTGATATTGCCGGAGCCATTGTTCGGAAAGACGACGCCGTCCTTATAAATAATCGGTTGCACCGACCGATTCCGATCGTCGATGAAGTGGCCCACGTGGAGCGGGTCCCGGTGGGAATGATTGCGGCTGTAGAAGTGGCTGGCCCCGGCAAGACTATTGAAAAGCTTTCCAACCCTTATGATATCGCCACCTTATTCGGCCTGGATCCCGAGGAAACCCGCAAGGTTGTACCCATCGCCCGGGCACTGATGGGAACCCGGAGTGGTGTGGTCATCAAAACCCCCCGGGGAGACATCCAGGAGAGGCGAATTCCCGCGGGTAAGATCACCCTTGTCGGCCAAGAGCGCAAGGCACAAGTACAGGTTCAAGAGGGGGCGGACGCAATTATGCAGCATTTGGATCACGTTTGTCCCCTCGTGGAAATTCAGGCTGAGCCAGGGACCAACGTGGGGGGAATGTTTGAACAAGTACGCCAAGTGATGGCCGATCTCACTGACCAGCCGGTGGGGGCGGTCCGGGTGCAAGACGTGCTGGCGGTGGACACCCTGAAGCCCCAGATGGTTCTGGGAGCTCTGGCAGGAGAGTACGCATTGGGCAACGCCGTGGGACTCGCTGCCATGGTGGAAACCCACAAACTTCCCATGCAGCGACTGGCCCGGAAGCTGGAAGAGGAAATTATGGTTCGTACCGTTGTGGGGGGCGTTGAAGCCGACATGGCCATTCACGGTGCCTTGACCACTCCCGGTACTCGGCCGCCCTTAGCTATTCTGGATCTCGGCGGCGGTTCCACCGATGCCTCTCTCATAGACGAGGCAGGGGTGATTCGTAGCGTTCACCTGGCAGGCGCCGGTGACATGGTAACCCTTCTCATCGATACGGAACTGGGTCTGGAAGACCGTGAACTGGCGGAAAACATCAAATGTTTTCCCCTGGCCAAAGTGGAAACCCTCTTCCACCAGCGCCATGAAGATGGTTCGGTCCAGTTCTTCCACGAACCCCTCGATCCAAGGTTGTTCGGGCGGGTGGTGGTGTTGGCGGAGAACGGACCCATACCGTTGGAGACCAGAGAACCGCTGGCGAAAATCGTCGCTGTTCGGCAGGAGGCCAAAAAGAAGGTTTTTGTGCTGAACGCCATTCGCGCTTTGGAGAGAGTGGCGCCCGCCAGCAACATCCGTCTGATCAGTTTTGTGGCACTGGTAGGAGGTTCAGCCCTGGATTTTGAAATCCCTCAGATGATCGCCGATGCACTGGTTGAATACGGGGTGGTAACCGGCAGAGCAAATGTCCGCGGCGTAGAAGGTCCTCGGAATGCGGTGGCCACGGGTCTCGTTCTTGCCTACGCAGAAAAGCAAAAGGGGTAAGTTAAGTGGCGGATGCAAAGTCCTCCATTTCGGATGAAATGAAGCCAAGGGTTTGGATCTTGGGGGGGCCGCCTGTGCAGGAAGAAGTCATAGCCCCCATCTTCTGGGGGTTGGAGGAGGAAGGAATTCCGGCTGAGTTTAGAGAAGTGGTGGGTGGATCGGCAGAAAGTCTGGCCAGACAGGCCGCAGGTCGGTCATCACTCAATGTCGGGCTCGGTATTGACGGAACCGAACAGAGGGTGGCCCTACACCATCGCGACCTGCAGGCTGGTGGGCCCCTGTTCTCCTTTGGGCCTGACAAACTTCAACCCGTGCGTCTACGCCAACTTGGCCGCAATGCCGCCCGGCTGGTCAAGGGAGACCCGCTGGTTTTCCAGAATGAAGATGTGGTTGGCACTGAGGTTCAGCATACGTCTGAACCTTCTCACCACCAAGTGGATGAATTACAAGCCTTGATTGTGAGGATCGTAACGGAGCTATTGCAGAAAGAGTAGGGAAGCTCATGGAAAAACGAAGCCTGGGACTTATTGAGACTTGGGGATACGTACCCGCCGTCGAGGCCGCAGATGCCGGAGTCAAAGCAGCCAACGTGGTTTTCCTCGGCTATGAGGAGGTACGGGCAGGCTTGATCACCATAAGATTTCTCGGCGACGTGGGTGCCGTAAAGGCCGCAGTTGCGGCGGGTGCAGCGGCAGCTGAAAGGGTGGGGCAAGTTGTGGCGGTGCATGTTATTCCAAGGCCGAATGGGCAGATCCCCCTAGGGCCACCCGGCAAGCCACCGCCCCCGATCAGGAAAGAAGCAAAACCGCCGGAGCCTTCTCCCCCTCCTCCTCCACTGGATAAGGAAGTGGCGGAATCCGTGGAACCACAGACTCCTTCCGAGAAGGCGAAGGTTGAGATGGAGACGGAATCACCCCCTACCGACGAAAAGGAAGTTGAGTTGGCAGCTGAGCCTGTTCCTCCGCCTGAGAAAAGGAAGAAAAAGCCCAAGAAGGCAAAGGCGAAGACAAGGAAGACAAGAAGAACTTAACGCACACGAAGTGCCTGGGCAAATATCGCACTGCTCTTTCGCTTGGTGGGAGATCCTCACACTATCCACTGAACCGTGCTGAGGAAGGAGTACACCATGGCAGAACTTCGCTCCTATGTCTACCTGGACCGACTACAGCCCCAGTTTGCCGCCTATGTCGGAGCCAATGCCAGAGGGTATATCCCCATCCCCGGTATGGCCGCCATTCTGGTGGAAATCTCTCCCGGGGTACTGATTAATAGAGTGACTGATGCGGCCATGAAGGCAGCCAATGTGAGGCCGGGACTGATGGTGGTGGAGCGCCATTTCGGCGTGCTGGAGTTTCACTCACAGGCACAAGCGGAGGTAAAACATGCCGGGACCGCTGCGCTCAAGACCTTGGGCATGACCCTTGAGGATCGCGTCAAACCGAAAATACTGAGTTCTCAGGTCATCCACAAGGTAAATGCCTATCATGCCCAGATGGTGAATGTCTCGCGTCTCTGCTCCATGCTCCTACCAGGGCAGGATTTGTACATTCTCGAAGTTCAACCGGCGGCCTACATCACTCACGCCGCCAACGAAGCCGAAAAGAATTCCCAAATCACCCTGGTGGATTGTCGAACCTACGGCGCGGTAGGGCGATTATACCTCGGAGGCAAGCAGTCGGACGTGGAGCGGGCTGCGGGTGCTGCAGAGGGGGCCATCAAGAGCATCAAGGGGAGGGAGACCTAAACGGTGATCAGTAAAACGGCGAACCAGCGCATAACGGACTTTGAGGCCGCTTTGGCACTGAACGGCAGCAGCCGGCCCGGCGGCGATTTATATACGGGGGTGGATCTTGGGACCGCCTACATCGTCACGGCGGTGGTGAACGGCAAGGGGGCACCAGTTGCCGGCGTGCTCACTCGCAGCCAGTCAAGCATCCGCGACGGTCTGGTATTGGATTATGTGGGTGCCATCACCATCCTACGGTACCAGGTGGATAAGCTTCGAACCGCTGGCTTTCCCATCCAGGCGGCGTCCGCTGCTTATCCACCCGGTACCGTGGGTCGCAACGCCCAAGCTTTCGGCAACGTGCTGCAAGCGGTGGGGTTGAACGTTGAGGGACTTGTTGACGAACCCACTGCAGCGTCACTGGTCTTGGAGATCACCGAGGGTGCCGTGGTGGACATCGGCGGCGGCACGACCGGCATCTCCGTGGTCAAGAACGGTGAGGTAGTCTACACCGCGGACGAACCCACAGGTGGCGTCCATGTAGATCTGGTCCTTGCCGGGCACTTCGGTATCGAGGTTCAAGAGGCGGAGACCATGAAGAGAGATCTCTCCCGCCAAGATGGACTGTTTCCCCTGGTACGGCCGGTATTCCAGAAGATGGCGACCATCGTGCGTCAGCATCTACGGGGAGGTCCCGTTGAAACCCTCTATCTGGTGGGGGGAACGAGTAGTTTTCCCGGCATAGAGGAAGTGATGGCAGAGGAAACCGGGTTGTCCGTGGCCCGACCCTGCAACCCTCTGCTGGTGACCCCTCTGGGTATCGCTCTGAATTGTGCACAGCGGTTAAGACACGAGAGCTGAACCGGCGCGATGATGCAAGAACAAGAGATACAGCAGGTTGTTTCGGAAGTAATTGCTAGGTTGGCGGTGCGGCTGGGAGCCGACGGCAGCCGGGGAACCCTGATCGCGGCCTTTACCGGCGCAACTGTAGGCTTTAAGGAAGGAGTCCAACAGGTGGGCTCACTCATCTTGGATGGTTACCGGGTGCAATTGGCATTCTCACCGGCGGCCGAAGAACTCTATGGTCGGCTGGTCAAAGAACGTTTAGCGGGTTTCCCCCACTTGAGTTCCATAGATCCAAAAGCATGGCTCTCCAGCCTGATCAGGGCGCGCGCTGTTGTGGTTCCCCTGTTGAGTGTCAACACGCTTTCTAAGATCTCTATGCTGATTGCCGATACACTTGTCGCCAATCTGATTCTGCATGCTCTCTTTGTGGGGAAAACGGTAGTAGTGGCGCGAAACGGCGTTGATCCACTTGGTCAGGGTAGACGAGAGTTAGGTTTTCATAAGGGCAGCCCCGCGCTGACACGGGCCCTCCTGAAACGGATGCAGATTGTATCCGACTACGGCTGCAGGCTAACCGACGTCCAGGAACTCAAGGACGGCGTGGACTTCATTCTCGCTCAGGAATTCCCTTCGAAGAGAGAGGAGCCAAGACCAAATTCTCCAGCTTTACTGCTCAACCACTCAGGGAAAGTAGTTTCTGCAGGTGATATTCTCCGGGCCCGTGACCTCGGGGCAGACTTGCACGTATCCCCCGGTGGTCTAATCACCCCACTGGCTCGCGAACTGGCCCACCGTTACGGCGTTACCCTGGTGGAAAGTGATTGGCGCTGAGTCCTGGTGAGGAGGAATAGTCATGTTGATTGGTCGAGTAATTGGGACCGTGGTGGCCACCCGCAAGCATGAACGGCTGGTCGGTAGCAAGATACAGATCGTTCAGCCCTTGGAGCCTCAACAAGAGAAAGCCAAGGGGGAGCCCCTCGTTGCTGTGGACGCGGTGGGAGCTGGTGTGGGTGAACGGGTCGTAGTCGTTTGCGGCAGCGGGGCCCGCCAGGCGGTGGATGATGATCAGTGTCCGGTGGACGCCACAATCGTTGGCATCGTTGACCATTTCGACATCGAGGACGGCAGTTAGTTCCCCGGTCAATTTGTCGGCTTAGGATCGTTGCTAGACGAGAGATGAGCGCGTTGATGAAAATCTATACACGCCGTGGTGATAAAGGGCAGAGCGGGCTGCTGAGCGGTGAGAGGGTGGACAAGGATGACCCGCGACTCAAGACCTTCGGAGCGCTGGATGAACTGCAAAGTCACCTGGGAATGGCCCGGGCCCTGATCCGCCAGGAATCGGTGCGATCGATCCTCCTTGGCGTCCAAAAAGACATCTTTGTGGCAAGCTCAGAGTTGGCCTCGACCCCGAAGGGCTTGTCCCGACTGGAGAACCGCATCGGCAAAGAAAATATAGGCAAGCTAGAGAAGTGGATCGACGAGTTCGCCGAACTCTATGGCCTGCCAGACCGGTTTGTGGTGCCGGGGAGATCCGCTGACAGTGCTGCGCTCCATGTGGCTCGGGCGGTTTGCCGACGCTGCGAACGGTTGATTGTGGAGCTGAACCGGCGAGAGGCCGGCCTCTACGATGAGTTGCTGGCCTACTACAATCGGGTCGGCGACCTGCTTTTCGTACTGGCTTGGGCCCTTGAGGTCAAAACCGTTGTCACTGAAGTCGTCCGTGACCTGCTCCCTGGTGTTCTTAAGACAGGAGAGAGCCAATGAAGCTCTCCTACTCTGTGGCATGCTTACTTGGCTCAATCGCCGAAGCGGAGGCCCTTTGTCTGGGCGTGCCCATGGCTATCGCGGTGGTGGACGGCAAGGGCGGCTTGCTGTTTTTTGGCCGCATGGATGGCACCTTGCCGGCTAGCACAGAAATAGCGATGGCCAAGGCGTTCACAGCCGCAGCGCTTCGGATGGCCACCCATGAGGTGGGAAGGCTTGCCCAACCCGGGGGAGTGCTCTACGGAATCCAGCACACTCATGGCGGCAAGATTGTGCTCTTCGGCGGCGGACTTCCCTTGCGGTTGCAAGGGAAGGTAGTTGGCGGCATCGGCATCAGCGGGGGCACTGTTGAGGAAGATATTCAGGTGGCTGAACCGGTGGTCAAGGCATTGGCACAAATGGAATCCTGGTCTGAAGGGCTGGGGAACTTGGTCCCGGCCTCATCGGGTGCTGAAAGTTGGTTTCTGAGACTCCATGGGACCCTGGAACGAGTAGTAAACGATATGGGAGTTAACCTTTCTCATGGGGATCTGTCTATTCTCAGAGGCGCAATAATCCTGTCCTGCGGCGAAGACCTCTGATCAAGGAGGCAAAACGATGGCGTTGGACCAAGAAATCATCACTGAACTTGTAAAGAGAGTTCTAGGGGAACTTGCGGAAGAAAGAAACGTCCGGCCGAAGGAATCGTCCGGACTCCATCTTGCGGTCGAGGACGCAGTGGAACATGCTGTGGAAGCACAAAAAAGCTTGATCGTTATGTCCCTCGACAGTCGTGCTAAACTAATTGCCGCTATGCGACAGGCCGCCCTGGATAATAACGAAGAGCTTTCAGCGCTGGCGGTGCAAGAAACCCAACTGGGCCGCTATGAGGACAAAATCAAGGAAAACATCCTCTGCGCTACAAAGACACCGGGTACCGAGGATATTGGCCCCATGGCCCTGAGCGGCGACGACGGGCTGATGCTGCTGGAATATGGTCCGGTGGGCGTCATCGGTGCCCTCACTCCCATCACCAATCCTACGGGTACGATTATCAACAACAGTATCAGCATGGTAGCTGCAGGAAACGCGGTAGTATTCAATCCGCATCCCAACGCCAGGGAAACCAGCACCCGCATGATCCGGACCCTGCATCAGGCTATCGTGGATGCGGGGGGGCCTCCTGGTTTGATCGGAGCGGTGCGCAAACCGACTCTTGACACTGCCAGGCAGGTTATTGAACATCCTAAGATCAGCATGCTGGTGGCAACCGGGGGTAAGCCGGTGGTGGATGTGGTCCTTCGTTCGGGTAAAAAGGCCATCGGGGCCGGGGCTGGCAATCCACCAGTCCTGGTTGATGAGACGGCCCAGATTCGCAAGGCGGCGCATTGTATTGTTGATGGGGCGAGCATCAACAACAACATCTTTTGCACTTCTGAAAAGGAAGTCATCGTTGTTGACGAAGTGGCCAATTCCCTGATCAAATTCATGCAAGAAACCGGCAAAACCTATCTGCTCACCCCAGAGGAAGCCGCTAAGATAACAGCTCTGGTGGTGACCCCGGAGCGAAAGATCAATCCTTCTTACATCGGCAAGAACGTGCAGGTCATTTTAGGGGAAATCGGCATCGATCTGGGCGAGGAGTACCGCCTAGCCATCTTTGAGGCTCCCAAAGATCATCCTCTGGTCTGGCTGGAACAAATGATGCCCATTATGCCTGTCGTGCGCGTGAAGGACGTACAGGAGGGGATCCAATTCGCTGTGGAGGTAGAACAGGGCAACAGGCACACGGCCCTCATGCATTCAACCAACGTCGAGCACATGACCGCATTTGCCCGGGCAATACAGACGACCATATTTGTGAAGAATGGACCTTCTTACGCGGGTATCGGTTTGGGCGGGGAAGGTCATACAGCCTTTACCATTGCCGGGCCCACGGGTGAGGGGCTGACATCTGCCCGAACTTACACCCGGCAGAGGCGTTGTACGCTGGTGGAGTCTTTTCGGATCATTTAGCGATTCACCATGGAGGAAACTGATGAAGAGCAACCTTGACCTGGCATTAGACTTGATCGCCGCGGCCCGGAAAAAGGCCGAACAGATCGGCGTTCCCATGGTAATTGCCGTCGTGGACAACGGAGGGAATCTGGTAGCCCTTCAACGCATGGACCAAGCTCTCCTGGTAAGTGTCGACATCGCACACAACAAGGCCTACACTGCGGCAGCCGTTAAGCTTCCCACGCACGAGTTGGCAACCCTGGCCCAGCCCGGGCGACCCCTTTTTGGTATTCATAATGCGGACGGTGGCCGGATTGTCATCTTCGGTGGCGGTTTTCCGCTGAAGCTGAATAATGAAATCATCGGTGGCATTGGGGTCAGTGGAGGAAGCGTAGAGGAGGACATCCAGTGTGCCGAAGCTGCCCTTGAGCGGTTGATAAGTGGAGCAAGAACGTGAGAATTGAACTCATACGCTCGCCTACGCAATCCTTTCTGGAGATGCTTTTGAACAATATCCGTTCCTCAGAGCGAAAACGTATTGATCTCACTCGCTGGGGGGCTGTCGGTCTTGTCCAAGCTAGATTGATTGAGTTGTACTGGGCAGCGGACGTTGCCGAGAAGGCTAGCAACGTTGTGACCGCGCTGGTCATGGGTAATTGCCCCCAGCATATCCAGATGCTCGCCATTTTCGGCCAGCAGGCGGCGGTGCGAACTGCGTTGGACAAAATCCAGGAAGGCTCTGGCAAGAAATCGCCTTAGCACGGTAGATTGACAGAAAAAAGAAAAGGGAGATAGATGAGGGTAGCAATCATAGGCGGCGGGGGCCGAGTTGGAGTTTGCGCGGCCTATGCCTTGCAGTGGGGTGGAATCGTCTCGGAAATCATCCTGTTCGACATCCTGGAAGATCTGGTACGAGGGGAAGCACTGGACCTTTTGCACGGAAGCGCTTTCCTACATGACCAAAGGATCTGCTCCGGCGACCTGGAATCGGTTGCTGGGGCAGACATCATAATAATTACCGCCGGACTTCGCCGGAAGCCCGACGAATCCAGGCTGGATCTGGTTAATCGAAACGTTTCTCTATTTCTCTCCATTATCGCTGATCTAAAAGCGGCCAGTCTCCGCAAGGATGCGATCCTCCTGGTGGTTTCCAATCCCGTTGACATTCTCACATATCTCGCCGTCCAAGAGAGTGGCCTTCCCCCGGAGCAGATAGTCGGTCTTGGCACCTTACTGGATACATCTCGCTTTTGTTCACTCATTGCCGATGCAATCAAGGCCGCTCCTACCCAAGTGAAAGCTTCAATTCTGGGAGAACACGGAGATTCCATGGTGCCCGTCTGGTCGTCAGCGACCTGTAACGGTTTTTCCCTTGAAAACCATCCTGAACTCACGCCAACCACCAAGAACAAGATTTTCGAACGCACGCGGCAAAGTGGAGCTGAGGTGATTCGGTTGAAAGGGGGCGCGGGATGGGCAGTGGGCACCTCCATCGCCACCCTGGTTCACGCCATCGTCCTGGATCAGAGGAAGATGCTTCCGGTTAGTTCACTGCAAACGGGTACCTACGGCCTTGCTGGTATATGTATCAGTGTGCCTACTCTTGTCGGTCTCGGTGGCATTCTTGAGCACGTGGAACTGGAACTCTGGCCTCGGGAATTGCAGGGCCTGAAAAGTTCTGCAAACGCACTCCAGGAAACGATCAAACGGATCGGAGTATAGACGGCTCTTTGCCATTTGGCCCTCACTAAAGGAGTTGCTCGGACTCCGAGAACAAGTAACATCCCAGGAAACAGCGTCGACTCCCTCAACGACTTGGCCTCCGCTGCCGAGATCCTTTTTGCCTTCCGGCTGCGCTACCACCGTTCCGAATTACCGCTCAATGCACAGAGCCTTTCGTCCCGCGGTACCGCGGGATTGGACCCGAACCGTACCTGAACGGTACCTGAACGGTACGTCGCAGGGTCCGTCTGTCCTGCCTGTCCAGGGCGCAGTCGCGGGGAGCCGAGCCGAAGGAACACCCGAGGACGGACGGAAGGACGGCCATATCCGTGGTTGCAGCGGCCATTCATGAAACATCGGGGCTAGGCCTGGCTCCAACTTCGTTCTATTGCTGCAAGTACTCCCATCCCGGCTCCTTGACGACCTTTTCCAGATTATGTTTGAAAACCGGGTCAGCAACGTTTAAACTGAGCAACTAATTTTTTCCTGGGTCAACGATGGTCGAACTAAGAATCCTCTTGCCGATGATCATTATTTTCGCAGGCGAGCTGGTCGCCGCGGTGATGGGGGAGCCGCTTGGCTGGGGGCGGGGATTGATCTTGATTGTGCTCCTCATGATTACCGGCCCGGCGACCGCACATGCGATTGGGTCGGCCGCAAATCGGATCGGCCTGGATCGGACAGGTACGGGGCGCGATGATCTCTCGTATGAGGGGAACCCTGAAGCTTGAATCGCGCCATAAACTGCATTTGGCTCAAAGTCGTATGACCACTGCAGTGGTCTGACAAAGAGGGATTACTCATCATATCAACGGAAGAATAAGATGAAAGTGGTTGCGAACGCCTTAGGGAGCCACGGGGATGAAACTGAGATCACTTCCACAATTCACTCGGAACGCCAGAAGATTCACCGAGATCGTTTCAATTCTTACCAAGCACGGTCTGGCTAACTGGATCGCGGAGAGTGATCCCGAATTCCTCAAGGGCCTGTTCAAGAGTTCAAGAGGAGTACGGCTTTCCGGGTTAACGCACGAAGCCCGCATTCGCTTGGCAATTACCGAACTGGGACCGACATTCATCAAACTGGGGCAGATACTTAGCACTAGGGCTGATCTTGTGGGGTCTTCTCTTGCCAAGGAGTTGTCAGCGCTGCAATCCGACGCTCCGGCGGACACGCCTGACGTGGTTCGAACGACTCTGGAATCGGAGCTGGGAAAGTCCGCCGAGGAGCTCTTCGCGGATTTCGACGATAGAGCATCGGCTTCGGCATCCATCGGTCAAGTCCACCTGGCAAAACTTCACCTCGGTCCAGCCGTAGTGGTCAAAGTGCAGCACGAGGGGATTGAGGAGAAGGTTACCACTGATCTCGATATTTTGATGGCACTGGCAGAGCTCGCCGAGAAATATAACCCGGAGCTACGTCTGTATCAGCCAAGAGCAATGGTGGCGGAATTTAGGCGAAATTTGCTGCGAGAGTTGGATTTTCGCCGGGAACAGAGGAATATCGAGCAGTTCGTCCGCAATTTTGAGGGCGACCCCACCATTCACATCCCGACACCATATCCGGAGCTTTCCGCCCGCCGGATTCTGACCATGGAAAAGCTAGAAGGATTCAGTATTTCGAAAATCGATCTGCTGCGAAAAGAAGGCATTGATACAAAGGAGCTTGCCAGGCGTGGCGCAAATGTCTTCCTCGATATGATATTTCGCGACCGATTTTACCATGCAGATCCACACCCCGGGAATATTTGGGTCTTGGCTGGCGGTAATATCGGCCTGCTTGATTGCGGCATGGTAGGCCGACTCGACGACCAGACGCAAGAAGAAATTGAAGAAGTACTTCTGGCCGCCGTGCAAAGAGATGCGATTCGGCTGACGGATTATGTGATTCGACTCGGCTCGGTTCCCCAGGATCTTGACCGTGACGCCTTACGCCGGGACCTGGACGAGTTCATCGAAGAATATGGGGGGCAATCGCTAAAGGTATTCGATTTGAGTGGCGCCCTGAACGGTATGGCAGAAATCATCTGGCGCTATCGCATTATTCTCCCACCTGCGATTTCTTCGCTTCTCAAAGCGCTTGTCATGCTGGAAGGAACCTCTCGTTTACTGGATCGAGATTTCAGTCTGGCAGAGTTGTTGGAACCCTACCAGGCGAAGGCGGTCCAGAGACGATTCTCTCCTCAAAGGTTGTTTTACAAGCTGCAGAGGTCATACAAAGATTGGGACCGATTCATCAACATGCTCCCTCGTGATTTGGGTGAGATTCTGCAGCGTGTGCGGGAGGGGAAGTTTGATATTCACCTGGAGCACCGGCGGCTTGACGCTACCGTTAATCGGCTGGTTTACGGAATACTCACTGCTGCCCTTTTCCTGGGGTCATGCCAGCTATTGGGCCGACAGATTCCGCCGCTGTTGGGGGGTATTTCGATTTTGGGAGCAGCTGGGTGCTTGCTCGCTGCCGCACTCGGATTCCGTCTGTTCCGGGCGATTAAGAAGTCCGGCGACTTAATTCAAAAAGAATAGATGAAGTTGGTCGACGCGAGAATCCAGTGACAATTACCAGATGATCGATTACATACGGATAATAAACCGCGGGGAGATTCATGGACGAGAAGATTCGGGTGGTACAGTACGGGCTGGGACCTATTGGTTGTAAGAGTATCGAATTTCTCACGGAGAGGAATCATATAGATATCGTGGGGGCCATTGATTCGGATCCGAAGAAAGTAGGGGTTGATATTGGTGATTTAGCTACCTTGCCCGAGCCTCTTGGCCTTCGGGTTGAAGATAATTCGAAGGAGGCATTAAGAGAAATAAATGCCGATATTGTCGTGCTGACGACCACCTCAAGTCTTGAACAGATCTGTCCACAGATCCTGGATATTGTCTCAACCGGGAAGAACATCGTTTCAACATGTGAGGAGCTTATGTATCCTTGGCTCACCAACCCGGAGATTGCCGGAATGTTAGACGCGGCAGCGAGGGAGTACAATGTATCCGTACTGTCAACAGGAGTCAATCCGGGATTCTTGATGGATTTCCTGCCTTTGGTCATGACGGGTGTGTGTCGAAACGTAAACCAAGTAACCGTGGAACGCATTCAGAATGCGCAGTTCAGAAGACTTCCCTTTCAAACGAAGATCGGCGTGGGTCTAACCGTACCCCAATTCGAGGAAAAAGCAACACAAGGCAGCTTGAGACACGTCGGCCTCACTGAATCGATGCACCTGATTGCTTCTGGACTTGGTTGGCGTCTGGAAGAGACAACTGATATCGTCAATCCGGTTATTGCTTCTCAACCCATGGTTGCGAGCAGTTTCACGGTCAAGTCGGGCGAGGTACTCGGAGTAAACCAAATCGGTCGAGGCTATGTCAATGGCGAAGAAGTCATCACCTTGGTGTTCAAGGCCGCACTGGGAGAGCCAGATCCACGCGACCGGATTCTTATTAACGGAGTCCCCGACATTGATATGGTTATCCCAGGCGGCATAAACGGAGACATGGCCACGTGTGCGATCATAGTCAATGCGATCCCCGTGGTTATACAGTCTCCGCCCGGCCTAAGAACCATGGCGGACATTAGTCCGATCTCGTTTTCAAAGAGGTTGTAAGCTTATAGAACTAAGGTGTTGAGTAATTAGGACATAGTGAAGTATAAGAGAGGTAGCCCACATTAGCCACGAATCGCCTGCGGCCGTCGGGCAATCAGCTGGCTATTTTGTAGGAATGAAGCATCCGGGCCCATCGAAGATCCCGCTGTGCGGGGGAGGACCAAGTTTTCGATACTAAATAAAGGGACCGTCTCAGATTGCTGAATTACTAAGGTTATATTGACAGCAGAGATCGACACGTCCGTTGTTATTGGTGCACAGCATGTTTTCAGTCACAGAGCTTATTGAAATCGCCATCCGTATTGAGAAAAACGGGGAGAGCTATTACCGCGAGGCTCTGGCAAAGGCCTCGGATCCACCCATTGAATCCATGTTACGCTTTTTGGCTGATCAAGAAGTCAAACATGTCCAGTGGTTTGAACAGCTCAAGCAGAACAAGAATATATCCGCGGAAGACGGGGAGCTGGCGGAGATAAGTGGCGCCATTCTGGAAAATCTCGTTGCGGATCAGCGGTTTTCTCTCGACGAGGTGGATGTTTCCCAGCTAGAAGGTGTGCAAAGGCTGCTTGCAGTAGCAATCGAATTCGAGAAAGACACGGTTCTATTCTACCAAGTGCTCCGGTCGTTGATCGATGACCCCGATTCGCTGGCGGGTCTGGATGAAATAATCGCGGAGGAAAACCGTCATATTCAGATTTTGAAAGATTATTCCACGGATTAGTTCAGTTATTGCGCCAGGTAATCTCTTACCACCGTCTGGGCCAGATCCATTGAACCGGTGAAAGCAGGAGAAACAGGATTTAGAATGTGGATGTTAGCTCCCTCCTTAACTAAATGAAAATCCATCACCAGTTCTTTTTTCGGCCAATCCACCAGTTGCGCCCGGATGCCCACCTTTTCAGCAGGTTCCACATCCTTCGGTTCCAGTTCGTTTACGAGTTCTGCTGCGCTTCTGTAAAAGAAAGAAGGTAGATATTTTCTCGGCTCCCTAAGGGCCACAGATCTGAACTTGGGGTTGGCCCAGAAGAGAGCCGCGTCCCGGAAAAGTATACCGAAAGCTTCAGCGTCAATTCCCCCAACCATGGAGTAGTTTTCCCGACCGAAGGCGGGGATGGCCGTGGGGCCGAGGTAGACCTCGCCATGGACGTTTCGAGTGAAATGGATGCCCAGGAACGGGTTGCGGATGTCCGGCACCGGGTAGATATTGCCTCGCACCATGTGAGCTTTCTTCTGTTTCAGCTTTCTGTAGATGCCCTTGAAAGGAATCATACGAAGATTCAAACCAACGCCGAAGACACGGGCCACCCGGTCGCAATGAGCCCCGGCCGCATTTACCAGGTAGTTGAAGCAGATCTGACCACGGCTCGTCAATGCGGTGGAACTTCTCCTGAGTCCTTGAAAACCACAGTCCAAAAGTAACCTCACCTTTCCTGAGGCTGCAAGATCCTGTTTCAGGCTCTGCACCACTGCCTTCGGGTCTACCACGGCAGTGTAATGGGAAAAAAGGGCCTTCTTTCTGGTGCGGGCGTAAGGTTCAATTTCACTCAGCTGCCGTTCAGCGATTATTTCTACTTTGGCGCCATTGGCGACCGCCCTATTGTGGAGTTCCTCGAGAATAGGAATTTCCTCGTCGCGTCTTGCGACAATCACCTTGCCGGTTTCTAACAGGGGGAGGCCCTTCTCCTTGCAGTAGGTCCGCATAAGGAAATTACCATTCAGACACGACTTGGCCTTCAAGCTGCCCGGTTCATAATAGATGCCAGCATGCAGCACCCCGCTGTTTCGCCCTGAAGCGTGTTCTCCCAGATGTTTTTCTTTGTCAATAATCATGATGTTTTCGTGGCCGGCTTGGATGAGTTCGTGTGCGATTGTCAGACCGATGATGCCTCCACCGACAATGAGGATCTCAGCATCCCAATTTGGCATGTTTTTCTCCCGCGTGACTCACACTAGTTGGCATCCACCCGGAAATACCCCTTCCGAGGGGAAGGGGATATTATAACTGGCTGGGATCACAAAGATTTTATCACCCTCACCTATATCCCCCGTCCCCGCTAAGAGCGCGATCCGCTAAGAGGGGAGCAGGTCATGGTCTTTTCGAATGAGTGCCAGTCAAACAATCGGGACTGATTATATCACATTTGCCCAAGCGCTCTTGACGTGCTCGGTTATTTACGGTTCTACGCGAAGAATTGCCACAGGATATTACTGCGTTGGAGAGAGGGAGACCTTTTCCTTGCGTTCTCTTCCGGGCCCTGATAGTAATATGAACTTCAGAGTATCTGGCCCGCGTTGTTTGCGAACCATTTGGCGCGAGGGAGGCGATGCGGTTGTTTTAGCCGCCCTCGGACCTCAAAGGTTGGGATGCGCTGTGCAAGTGCGGTTCCCGAGCCCCTGAAGTTGTCTCCACCCGCGTGTTTCACGGTCTCGCGACTTGGTTTCGTTAATAATGAGGGCGAAGAGGGGGGATAAAAGGTGGGAACTCTGACGTTAAAAGATTTTCCCGACGGACTGCACCAGCAGGCGAAATCCCGTGCTGCGTTCGAGGGCATCACCTTGCGAGAGCTAATCGTAAAGGCGGTTACCGGTTACGTTGAAAGCCCCGTCACTATGGATGTCGAGGAAGTGATCGTAAAGACAAAAGATTCCGGGCAGGATTAGATTGAACCCGATGAGAGAGTCCCGGCGCCATCCGCGCAAGAGCATCGAAGGCCGCGTTGAAATTTCGACCAACGGTAGCACATTTCTTGGGGATCTCAGAAATATCTCCGAGGGCGGTCTTTCTCTGACCACCTCGACCCCTTACGAAGTGGGATACGAGATGCTGCTCTCAGTTGAAGTATCAGAGGCTGTGGAGCGGTTCAACGCATTGGCTGAGGTGGTCTGGGTACACCCTCTGGAAGCTGTCCTACACCCGATAGGTATGGGACTGAAGTTCTTGGCTCTGACAGAAGAAGATTATTACAGGCTGGGGAAGATCCTCGAACTGATTTAGCCTTTCGCCGGATCCACAACCCTTTTTCCCCACCAAGTGGTAGGTATTCAACTCCGTTTTGGTGATGCATCAAGTGGGCACCAGCACCGGCTCCCGCAGCAACCGCTGGATGGCCTCAGTAGCGCTAGATGCGAGACGTGGATGAGTCTTGGTCAGCCCCTCCATTTGACGAAGACTGTCCGCAGTGCGGTAGATTAGCATAGCCAGATCCCCTTCATCCAACCCCGAAACCTTCAAAACCTCCTCCCATTCTGCTCCCAGCACCCATCCGTGGACTGTAATGGCGGGCCAGATGGATATCGGATGGACCGTGAAGTTTTGTTGATGCAGCCTCAGTTGCAAGGGACGCAACGCCTGCACCATTTTCGCAAAGGCTTGACGCAGTGCTGGTTTACTCAAGTCCGGCCGTTCCGAAGACTCCCCATAAGAATCGCGGTCGCTGACAAATGGGGCGATCAACGCGGCGAGCATGACTGGATCTCTGTGGGGGAAAACGTCAAGGCGAATGGATTCGGCTATCAGCAAGGGTTGATCGAGACGCAGTTGAGAAGCCCAGATGCCGTCCTCACTCAGGTGGCCGGCAGCGTCCAGGTAACCCTGTTCCTGTAGAAAGCGAAAGTGGCGATCGAATTCGTTCCACAACCGGTCGGAAACCATACCCAACCGGTATCGTATAGTAAGGGCTCTATTGATTTTCTTCCGGAGCGTACTGGTTTTCTTCGGCTCACATTGGCTCAGGTTGGTGCAGTGTCCGCAGGGAAGTGCGGCGATAGCGTCTATGAGATCCTCGACCCTGACCTTCAACGCTTTCCACTCCTCGCTTTCTGGAGAGGGCAGGGGCTCTTTCACAAGTAGGGGGTCGAAGGTGTCATGGGAAGCGTTGTCCAGCGTTTGATTCCAGCGCTCGGGTGTATCCAATGTGTCCAGATCAAAGCAGCCCTTAAGCAAAGAGTCGACCTTGTCGAGTTGCAGCCATCGTTCCCGCAAGTGTCCTCTGCGCAATCGGGGACGCGGCCTTACCCGAACGGCTACGACACCGGGTACCTGTTTCCGGGTCGCCCGAGTCAGGGTGACAAGGAGCTCTCCCTTTTTGTTGCGAAACAGCCTTCCGGGGTTAAGGTATGATAGTTTGAGCAGACGGTTCCTTTTCCAACGCAGATCCCTGCGGGCCTCTTCGAGTTGTCGCTCCAACTCACGCTTTCTGGACAAGTTGAATAAGAGTTCATCCAGATCGCCACATGCGCCCGTCTCCAATTCCATTGCCAGTTCTTTCTCGACGTTCTGTGATTCCTCCAATAGCTCTCGATGTTCGTCCAAGTCCTGATAAGTGGCAAAGGACCGCGATAAGAGTTCTTTTATTTCCTCAGGCCGATGGGAGAGGAGCAGATTCAATACCATGGAGAAGGTGATCTGGATCTGGCTGTCGATTGGCTCAGGTGATGCATGCAGGAGATGGAAAATCAGGCGGGGGTCCTGATAAGGACCTGGCAAGACTATGACAAAGCCTACCTGGTCCATGCCCCGGCGCCCGGCTCTGCCGGTCATCTGAAGCAAATCCGTGGCACTGAGGGCAACAAACTCGCGTCCGTTGAAGCGATCGCTCTGCGAGAGAACTACTGACCTGGCCGGGAAATTGACCCCGGCAGCTACGGTTGAAGTGGAAAAAATCGCTTCGAGCATTCCCTCCTTCATCAGAGTTTCCACCAATGCTTTCCAGTGTGGTAGTTGTCCTCCGTGGTGGGCCGCTACCCGCCCATGGCGGAGTGGGGGAAGCTGTCGATGGTTTTGGAGGTATGGTTGTTTCTGTAGCAGGTGGCGGAGTCGCTTATGAAAGCGCCGACGTTCGTCGTCGCTTTCTTTCGAGTTGAGGCGGGGTAAGGAAGCCTGCAGAGCCAGGTTGCAGTCGGCCCTTGATTTCAGGAAAAAGATAGCGGGCAGTAGATTCAGATGCCGCAGTGCGGTGATGATCTGAGAGAAGTTCGCAACTCCCTGACGAGGAGTGAGGCCTGAACGAGGATTACGTTCCAGAAAATGTCGGATCTTGCCTGCCATTGTGCCGCGCTGGATGAGCGGGGTTACCTCGCCGCTGGGGAACATGAAGAGCGGATGGAGGGGAACGGGTCGTTCATGGGCTGCGACTACCTGGCAGTGAACACGCCGGAGTCTTTCCAACCATCCCGCTAGCTGAACGGCGTTGGAAATAGTCGCCGAAAGCAAGAGCAACCTCACCCGCGCAGGCAGGTATATCATTACCTCTTCCCAGACCACACCACGGTCCTCATCACCCAAGTAATGTGCTTCGTCTAGAACTACCAGTTCGAATCCAAAGTCCTCACCCTGGGACATGGCATCGTAAAGCTGATTACGCAGGATCTCCGTGGTACCCACGATAATGGGCGCTTGCGAGTTTTCCTTGCGATCGCCGGTGAGTATTCCCACATTCTCGTCTCCGAATAGCTGGCGAAATTCCGCATATTTGGAATTGGAGAGGGCTTTGAGGGGGGACGCATACCAGCTGCATCCACCTCCGAGAAGTAATTCTTCCATTGCCTTCTGGGCGATCCAGGTTTTGCCTGAGCCGGTGGAAGCGGTGACCAGCACATCGCTTGGCTCTAGGGCAGCTAAGGCTTCGCGTTGAAAGGGGTCGGGCACGAAGGGAACTGACCTGGGTACCCCAATTCGCTCGAGTAGGGGTTTCAGCTGACGAGAAGCTCGAGGCCGAAAGAGCTGACTCGGACGTTGGACCTTGTTCTTGCCCCTCCGGGGACGTTTTCGCTCACGGGGGATACGTCGGGGACGGTAACGGTTTCGTGGCATTCATACCCTAACAATATAATATTATGATGGATTATATGTAATAGTTGATCTAAACTGTTAATACTTATTCCGATTAATCTATTTTAACATTAGAAACCTGGTCCTATGGAGTCGGATATTTACATCTTGCCCGGTTTCCCTTCTCTGATATATTTTCAGAAAGCAAACGAGTTTCTCGGCAAGAAGACATATTGCTGACAGTGAGGCGGTGTGGCTGAGTATCGCGAAAGCAGAGAGTTTCTTCATCTAGCTGGTTCACTGGGCTTGTTGGCCTTGCACGGTGGGCGTATCGAGCCCGGGACCGAAGAAATCGCGCGTTTTGTGTCTTCTCGAAGCAGGGCGAGTCTCTACGTCTATTCCGGCCAGCGTCCAGCCCGGAACCGTGACTTGCACCGACCAAGTCAAAACATGGAAATCGATTCCTGGCCTTTGGTGTTGCAGTTCCTCAGTCATGTGAATACTGTCATTTCCATCCACGGCCACGGGCGCAACCTGAGTTGTGCTTATGTGGGAGGTCTGAACCAAAGAATGGTACAACGGTTCATCGAGCTTCTCGGGCCGGCGCTGCCTGGATACGAGTGGATCTCCGATCCCGATTGCATTCCTCGAGCAATCAGAGGCTGTGACCCGAGAAACGTTGTCAATCTGCCGCCGGCTCGAGGCATGCAACTGGAACTGCCGAGAACGCTGAGGCAGACGAAGCCAACGTCTAGAGGAGAGTTCTATGAACCTGCAGGTGAGGCCTTGATCCTGAGCGGGCTGTTGATCGAGTTCGTTGGCAAGGTAATGGATAGTGACAGCTAGCATCTCTGGGCTTTGCGCCAACCGGCTTCCCGGAGTTTCTGAGCCCGCTCGCACCCCCACCGCTTCATTTCGGCGAGATAAAGGCGCATATTTTTGCCTGCCAATGGAATAATTTCCCGTCTTTCCGCAGATCTCTGGTCAAGTTCATTGGGGGTAAGGCCGTTCCAGCTAGCGTAGCCCTCGTCGAAAAGAAATGTGGGGCTTATGGAGTGGCTGTCGATGCGAACACCCCTCAGACAACCTTTGGCGAGGTGGACATCGAATTCCAGGATCCAATGGTTGTCCTCAACCATGCAACCTGCATCAAACTCCACCCCCGATGAGCATTCGGGACAGTAGAGGTTGCGGACCACGATGGATGGAAGAATGTGGTTCTTGAACATGAGATTAGCCTCGCTTCGACCACAACTACAATGGAGGCGATGGTTACTACACATTGGCGTTGCTCCCCTCTGAGGCCAGATTACGCTTCTTGGGTGAGCCATATTCTACGCTTGGAACCAGAATATTACAAGAGATGCTTTTAGTCCCACTCGTGTTCAATCAAGCGGAGAACAGGAAAACTCTAAATGAAATTTACCCGCAAGAGCAGAGTCGGGTTGGACCGAGGAGAGAGCAAGAATTTCCGGGTTCGGAACCAGGCTCTGCTCCAGCTGAGCCGATGGCTACTTCTAACGATTTGCTGGTGCTCAGCCGGATTTCTGGTATTCGGTGGCCGATCTATCGGCTTCGGCTTGGTCCTGATGCTCGTGGGAGTGTGGTTGATGTTTGACAACCCTTTGGAGCACTTTGCAACTCTGGAGGGTTCCTGCCCCAGCTGCGGTGAGGCGGTAACAATCCGCAAGCAGACCAGATTTCGTTGTCCTGAATGCGGAACTCAGATCGTGGCTGTCCGTGACAGCTTCCATGATGCAGATCAGAATGTTTTCGCGGATCCAAGTTTCCTGTCGCCAGATGGTTCTCTGCCAACTGCATCCGAAGGCGAACCGGTGGTGATAAGACCAGGTGATACCCTTGATCTGCACAGCTTTTCTCCGAAAGAGGTTCCGTCTCTTCTCGCTGAGTTCATTCATCTTTGCCAGGCGTCGGATATCAGGCTTGCGACGATCATCCATGGTAAAGGCACCGGTGCTCTGCGCCGTCGAGTACGCGGTTTGCTGGCTCGTGACCCTCGCGTCAAGGCTTTCTACGATGCTCCGCCCAAATCCGGGGGCTGGGGCGCTACCTTGGTAGAATTGAGATCAGGTCGCGGTGAAGCCAATGGCGAGAGTCAAGACGGAGATACTTAGGAACAATGGAGCAACCCTTGGCCAAACCTGGCGCGTTTTTTCTCGGTACAGGTCTGCAACCCTCGGGTCGCTTCGTGCTTCGTGTTCACGATTTCGGCTTTGTTTCCAGAGGCCCCACCAACTTCTCAAAAACAAGAGTTTCCCCAAGAATTGATCGTTGATCTTTGTTACCTGAAATCACGAGGTAGTTTACCCTGATTTTAAAAGGCATAGGGGACGGCTGCGAAACAACGAGCATTTGAGCAACCAGCCTTTGCTATCTCAGCCTGGCTAGTCCATGCATGAAGATTTGGCGCTTTGTTAAAGGAACATTGCGATAAAACGGCGCGAATCGTTCGTTGTGGAGCGGCCTTGCCCTATGCCTGGGTCGCTTGTGACATTTTTGGGGAAAGTCCTGGGACAAAAACCATTGACTCGGTATGGCGAAGGGATGTAGAGTAAAAGTAACTCCCATAGGCGCTCCGGCCGCGGTCGGGCTCCACATAATGAACGGCCGCAAGCATTGCCTATCGCTTCCTTTCGCAGGCAGGTTAATGGTAGCGAATGTGAATCCTGTGGGTGGGGCTGGGTCAGTCAGTGGGAGTTTCCGGCGGGGTCTTTACCCCGCCTTTTTTTGGGCTTTCCTTAGGATCAACGCCGCCTTTTTCGCCGTCTTTCCCGGCTCAACCGTCGTTTACGGTCTTCCTCCTGTTTCCAACGCTGTCTTCTTGCCGGATCGGGATCTCTCGCAGGGTCGAGCAAGAAGGAACCAGGCATACGAGTCGCCTCCACCTCTCGAGTACTTGGTACTGGTGGTCTGGCGGCTTTACGGGGTTGTGGAACTTCGCGTATAGGCGGTCCGCTAAGGAAGAGGGGAGGCAGCTCTTTGGTGAGGTAAAGTAACTCGCCACAACTGAGAAAGGAGTGGCCTTCGTCGTTGGCTCGAGCAGCATGCACAGTAACCAAGATTGGTTTGGGATCTCTACGTTTGCCGATTCGAAAAGCCATTTCCTTGGTTGTTGCCAACGGGACGTACGGTCGGCCCCCGGGTGTTAGTCCATGTTTGAGAATGACCGGGTACGCCTTCCGTCTCGCCGCGAAGAAGAGCGATTTCGGTGGGATGGCCACAGACGCGGATTGAGAGAATTCATGTTTAGGCCGTAACCGTTTTTCTTCCACGGTGAAGGCGAGCTGAAGGCCGGAATAGACCAGTTCCTTGAGATGGCCGGGGCGCACATGCCTCCAACCGCTATCCTCGTGAAGAGCCCACATGAGTTCCTTAATGGGAAGTGACCCGTCATCGTTTAGAAATAGGCCGAATTCGTCGGGTCGATACAGAAGAATGTACTCGATCGTTTTCGCTAAGTTCTTGAGTTGATGTTTTCCCATGCTGAAATCCGATGATCCAATAACACCCTAACATGGAACTGATACGCCGAAAAGAGGTTCTTGCGGAATCTGTTGAGATGGGAAACAAAACCACCAGTCTGGCCAGAGCAACCTGCTCCCCAAAGAGGTTATTTGCGCCAATTGGAGTAAGCCCTAACGATGCAAACCTGTTACCGGCCAAAACCGGTAAACTCGAACCAGAGTCCCGCTCTTGGCGGGACGGACTTGCTCGGTTGGTCCAGGATCTTACGTAGGCTAAAGTACGCTTCGACCCACCCGAGACCACATCTGGCACACCCTGGCGTGTTTTTCCTCGGTACAGGTTTGCAGCCTTAGGGTTGAGTCGACCAACGGAAGACCGGTCTGTCGCCGACGCAGGCCACACCCTTCCACCCTGCTAAATCAAAACACCTGGCTCGGGTGCTCATTGTGGAGTAGTCTTCCCCTAGGCCTGGATCGCTAATGATATTTTTGGGGAAAGTCCTGGACCTTTTGTTCTTGACAGGTCCCATACTATTCTCTTATGGTAGTAGATCATCCATCTCATAGGCAAGGGTTCGAGAGCATTTCATGGCAGTATCTTCGGGACAGACCAGCATCCAAGCCTATTACTATTATTGCTATTATAGTGCGCGGAAGTCTGTCCACTAGCCCTGTTCAGCCAACAGAATCAAGGCCGTGAGCAGACTCAACTGCCCGCGGCTTTTTTTGTTTGAGAAAGGGCCGTGACACGGGAAGCGGCTTTTTTTCATAGAGATCCAGGCCTGTTTTGCAGTACGCGGAAGTGAAGACGTCGATGAAACAGTTCAGGTATTCACTATAAAGGAGGGAGGAAGGGGGTGACATCTCGCTGGCATTCGTAGACAGAGGCGATGACGCCATTTGATTTAACAGGAGGGAGGGTCTATGAAGATCAAACGAAGAGCTATATGGATAACGCTGGCGTTGACAATCTCGCTCGCTTTTGTATTTTCGTGCGCTAAGGAAAAAGAAGAAAAAAAAGCAACAACTGAATTAAAAGAGCCGTACAAAGTGGGTGCAGTTTTCTCCGTCACTGGCCGAACTTCGTTCCTGGGTGAGCCCGAAAAGAAGACTGCGGAAATGATCACCGAGGCTATTAACAATACCGGTGGCATCAACGGGCATCCACTGGAACTCATTGTTTACGATGACGAGAGTGACGAGACCAAATGTGTTCTCGCCGTAAAGCGACTCATCAAGAAAGACAAGGTGCCGGTGATCATCGGTCCCAGCCTCAGCGGCAATTCGCTTGCTGTGGTGAAGATTGTAAACGATGAGAAGGTGCCGCTGGTTTCCTGTGCCGCCAGCTTCAAAATTGTGACTCCGGTGGTGGACCGCAAATGGGTCTTCAAGGTACCGCAGTCAGATTCCCATGCGGTTCTAACGATTTTTGATCATCTCATAGCAAATGGGAAGAGCAAGATCGCCATTATGAGCGTGTCCACCGGATTCGGGGCTAGCGGTCGAGAGGAACTGCTGAGACTGGCGAAGGAGGTCGGTATGGAGATAGTGGCCGATGAGCGCTATGGTCCCAAGGACACGGATCTCACCGCGCAGCTCACCCGAATTCGTGGTACCGATGCCCAGGCCATAGTAAACTGGTCTGTGGGTCCCACTCAGGTTCTGGCCGTGAAAAACTGGTATGATCTCGGTATGACAACAATACCATTCTATCAAAGCCATGGCTTCGGCAGCCGCAAGAATATAGAGCTGGCCGCTGGTGCCGCGGAAGGCGTTTTTTGTCCTTTAGGCCGGGTTAATATCCCCGACCTGGTTCCGGCTGACAACCCCCAGAAAGAGGTCATCATGGCCTACAACCAGGCCTATCAGGCGAAGTACAATGAGCCTCTTTCTTCCTTTGGTGGCCATGCCTGGGATGCGCTCAACCTGGTTATCGATGCATTGAGAGCTGTAGGGCCGGATTCAGCCAAGATCAGAGATTACCTTGAGAACCGCAGAAATTTTGTAGGCCAGCATGGTGTGTTCAATTTTTCTCCCACCGACCACAATGGTCTTACCAAAGAGGCCTTTGAGATGGTGGTAGTGAAGGATGGCGACTGGGCACTGGTTCCATAACCTGTTGTCGTTGTTCTATGAAAAATGAGCCTCTCCGGTTCGTCCGGAGAGGCTTTCTCTTGACGTTAGTTATCACCTAAGCCACTTTTTCGGTTTGGAAGAAATGGAAAAGATTTCTTTAGCTGGACAGCTGATTCAATATATCTTCACTGGGATCACCGTGGGAAGCATTTATGCCATGGTGGGCCTGGGATTCAACATTATCTATAACGTCACCGAGATTATTAATTTCGCCCAAGGTGAGTTCGTCATGCTGGGTGGACTCTTCATGGTTTTCTGCACGGCAACCTTGAACCTACCACTCCCCGTTGCCTTTATCCTGACAATTGCTTTGGTCACCGGCGTTGGAGCTATGATGGAGCGGTCCACCATCAATCCAGTCAAGAATGCTACAGTTCTCACCATGATAATCGTCACCATTGCCGTTTCCATTGTCCTGAAGGGCATGGCCATGTTTGCCTGGGGCAAGGATCCGTACATCTACCCGCCTTTTTCCGGATCTGAACCAGTGTTTATCTTCGGAGCAGCCGTTCAGACCCAGACTTTTTGGGTATTGCTCATGACCGCAGTGGTTGTCGTACTGTTGACTCTTTTTTTCAAAAGGACCCGGTACGGCAAGGCTATGCTCGCCTGCTCGGACAATCCTGAGGCGGCCCGTCTGATGGGCATCAACGTCAATCTTATGGTCTTGATATCATTCGCTCTGAGCGCGGCGATTGGCGCAGTCGCCGGAGCCGTCATCACTCCCATTTCCCTAATGGAGTATGATAGGGGCGCGCTCTTGGCTCTAAAAGGATTTGGCGCCGCGGTGTTGGGTGGCTTGGGAAGTTTCTACGGCTCAGTTGTGGCTGGTATCTTAATGGGGATAATAGAGTCCCTCTGCGCTGGCCTCCTGTCCTCGGGTTACAAAGATGCGGTGGCACTAATACTGCTGCTCTTGGTTCTTTTCATACGGCCAAGTGGCCTTTTTGGCAGCGTGGAGGTAAGCAAGATAAAGAAATTTGGGTGATGTCAGAAGAATACCACTCGCCTGTTTCGCTGCTGATACTAGAGAAACTGTCGACCTCATGTGAGTCCAAGAACCCTGTTTCTTCGCCGCCCAGAGGGATCTTTGATGGGTTTGGTTTCTTTACTGCAACATATTCTCAGATAGTTGCCGGGTTTGAAGATGCAAAAACAGGATCGTAACATCCTTGTTGGCTTGGTTCTCTTCCTTGCCATTTTCCCTGTGCTGGTCATGAATGTGGGAACGGTCGGCCACTATCTTGACGTGATGATTTTTGTGGGCATTTACGCGTTAATAGCCATGGGCCTTAGTCTCCTCATGGGCTACGCTGGCCAGATTTCCCTCGGGCATGCAGCTTTCTTCGGTTTGGGAGCCTATACGTCAGGGATACTTTGTGTCCAACTGTCTCTGTCACCATGGCTGGCCATGGGTGCGGGTGCTGCGCTGACAGCACTGATCGCTTATGTCGTGGGCGTTCCGTCCCTGAAACTTAAGGGTCATTACCTGGCCATGGCGACTCTGGGTTTTGGAGTCATTGTCCATATCTTTCTCAATGAAGAGGTGGCCCTTACTGGTGGTCCTTCAGGATTTTCCGATATCCCAGGGCTCAAACTCTGGGGCTTCAGCCTAGACGATGAACTGCGCTACTACATACTGGTATGGTGTTTTGTGCTGTTGGCCCTGATTTTTTCGCTCAACGTGATCCACTCCCGCATAGGGCGGGCCCTGCGCTCCCTGCACGATAGTGAAGTGGCTGCGGATGCAATGGGCGTAGAGACTTCCAAGTTTAAGATCACTATCTTCGTTTTGAGTGCCATATACGCGTCCATTGCAGGTAGCCTCTACACTCACTACGTTGGTTTCTTGAGCCCCAGCTCCTTCGATCTCTTTCTCTCCATAAAACTGGTGATGATGGTAGTAGTGGGCGGCATGCACACCATCTGGGGTGCCCTAGTCGGGACATGGTTGTTGACTTTCCTGGGAAATGAATGGCTACACGTGTTTCACGATTTTGATATTCTTGTTTACGGTGGCATCCTTCTTGGTATAGTCATGTTCCTACCTGGAGGACTCGTGGAGCTGATTCCTCGATTGGGCCGCATCTTGAAGCGAACCTGACGTGAAGGATCAAGTTAAATGAATTCCGAGAATTCCCAGGACTTCTTTCGCGTAGACAATTTGCAGAAGTCATTTGGCGGCGTGCGAGCACTGAAAGGGTTGAGCTTCATTGTCGCTCCGGGAACCATTAAAGCTGTTATCGGACCCAACGGGGCAGGGAAGACCACTCTTTTCAACCTGATCACCGGCATCTTTCCGCCCAGCGGTGGCTCGGTTTCTCTGAACGGTGTTTCCATAAACGGTAGGAAAGCTCAAGAGATTGCCCGCATGGGAGTTTCCCGTACATTTCAAAACGTAGAAGTTTTCGATCGGATGAAGGTTCTGGAAAACGTGATGGTGGGAAGACACATCCAGAGCAGAGCGGGAATCATCAGTGCCGGGCTGAGATCCGTCAGGATGCGTCGGGAAGAGCGTGAGGTTCGCCAGAGCGCATTTGAATACCTTGAATTCGTGGGATTAGAGCACCGAGCCGAGGAATTGGCCGGCAGCTTACCGCTGGGCGAACAGAAGCTGCTGGAGGTGGCAAGGGCACTCGCGACTGACCCGGAAATATTGCTGCTTGATGAGCCTGCCGGCGGACTCAATACTCGGGAGACCGAGAAGCTGGCAAATCTTATTCACCGCATTCAGGACAGGGGGATCACCGTACTCCTGGTAGAGCACGATATGAATCTGGTCATGGACATATCTGAGGAAATCCTTGTCATGAACTTTGGCGAGAAAATCGCGGAGGGCAACCCGCGCCAGATCAAAGATGATCCTTTAGTCATTCAGGCCTATCTGGGGGAAGAAGTGGATTATTCGGATTTGTAAGGAGTGGCGCTTTTTCACTGGGACTAGGTGTGAAACATTAGGGGTGAAGCAAAAGGGATTTTCAGGGCATTGGGCTTCGCCGTCACTACGCAGCGCTGTGATTGGGTCACCAGGTCGACCCAGTGAATGATCATCGGTGGGACCACAGTTAGGATCCGGTGATCCTTTTTATCCGGGGACACACGGACTACGATTGACAGCGGAGCGCAATGATTTGATGTTGCCTTGAGCGCTGCGCTCTGTGTTTCTAGTTTTGGAAACGCCGGCTATACTTTGCGCGAGAATGTCGGCCTGATCTATGCTTACACTGAAGAGTATTCATACCTTTTACGGCAACATCCACGCCTTGAGGGGTGTGTCTCTCCACGTGAATCAAGGGGAGATCGTGACCCTCATAGGGGCTAACGGCGCCGGGAAGACTACGGTTTTGAAGACCATCTCCGGACTCACTCCAGCTGGCCGAGGCTTCATTAC
>CP070692.1:703736-732391 GCA_020353215.1 Deltaproteobacteria bacterium | reverse complement strand
CTGGCCAACAAAACGTTGATCACCAGCTTCTCAGCGGTTTGTTCCAGGTAACCATCTTGCATCACAAACCCTTGGGAGTTATCCAAAGCCATTACCAGATGTTCAATGAGATTGCATTCAGAATAGACAACATCTTCCATGAGGATCATAATGACCCAATGGGGCACGTCAACGATCTTGCAATTGCGGTTTGCCAGGGCCCATCTGAGTACCTGTGCTTCCTTTGCGGTTTTGTACAAGTAGCGCATGTTCTCTCCCTTACCTGTGCGGTTCTCAATGATTCTTGAATGGTTTTCCGTTGTAGTTCGGCTTGAGTGCATGAGCGGTGCCAAGTGAGATCATTTTCTGTGAATTTGTCTTTTTGAAATTAAGTCGAGTTCTTATGCACGAGCGGTTGCAGCGGATAACAAGTACGTCCCTGGGCCGCCCGACCGTGCACGGCTAAAGTCGACGGTTTTTGTCATTCAGACTCGCTCAAGGAGTATTTACTTCAGGTATGGGACCATGTATTACCGCAAAGCCGACAAAACTCAGGGCGCCAACGCACAAGAATAAGATGTCCAGAGAGAAAAGATCGGCAAACCAGCCGGAGAGAACAGTGCCGCTGATAAAGCCAAGATCGAAGACGGCGGTGGCAAGACTCATCATCCCGGGGAGTTCCTCGGGTGTTCTGGCTTGATCCGCTGCCAAGGCAATGGCCGCCGGAAACAGGAAAGCGAGGCCTGTACCGTAGAGTAGAGTAGAGACATAAAACGCCGGTGGGTAAGAAATTAGGGGGATGAAGCATATACCTGCCCCGAAGAGAATATAGGAGGCTTTCATAAAACGCTTCTTGCCGTACCGATCAATGAGAGAACCGGCGACCAAACGCAAGATGAAAGCGAGGGATGCGGCAACAGCGAAATAATACCCAGGTGGGAGCCCGAGTTGCTTTGCCTGGAGGGCAATGAAATTGAGCACAGTTGCGTGACCTTGGACAAATAGCAGAATTGCCAAGAGTAGCAGACCAGTTGACCGTCGTTTGAGTAATGGACCGTAAAGAAGTGAACCTTCGTAGCTGCTTGGTGCCAGCTTGCGGCCTGCGGCAGGAGCAAATGTCAAGAGAGCAGCGAGAAAAACAGCAGCCGCTGCGCCATTAAACAACGCCGGATACCCAAAGCCCTTGACTATGTGTTCCCCCGCCAAAGGCATAAGAGCTACAGCAGCCAGGATGGTAGCTCCTGTGTAGCTGTAAGCCTGACCCCGTCTGTTTGGAGGAACCCACTGAGCCACGGCGGTGTAGGAGGCGGAGATGAATGCGGAGAAGCCAACGCCGTGTGAGACACGGACGAGAACCATGGGCCAACCCACTCGCTGGAGCTCGTGGTATGCGAGGGAGCTGAAGAAAACAATGATAAGACCAAGGAGGATTACCTTTTGCTCTCCTCTGCTGGTCACTAGTTTGCCCATGAATGGCCGGGTAACAACAGTGCTGATGGGCATCAGACCCATTACCCAACCGATGGTGGTCTTGCTGCTCCCAATTGCCTGCAAGTAGAGAGGATAGAGGTAGAAGAAAGCAATATTCGAAAAAACAAGGAAAATCAATGTATTCAAGAAGAGAAATGGGCCAATCCAGGGGCCGGACGTGTGAGTCTCTGAAGGAGTAGACATAGACAGAAACCTTTTGGGAACAAGGCTGGTGTAGCCCGCTGGTAGCAGACATTCAAACAAGCCACTATACACTAGGCGTTGGGTACCAAAAAGTGTTTTTCGGGGTTGAGTCCCTAGTTGACCCTGGCGGTCTGCCCGGAGCATACTTTCTCTGAGTCTGTAAAAAGGGGCTAAAGGGACCCTGTGTCACGGGGGGGCTGCCTGCTGAAGTGTTTTCCCTGCCAGAGATCGCGACTTCGCAGGGCCTCACGTATGGCCTGGAGATTGGCATGTTTTTCCAGTGCCCATTCAGGAGCCACGAGCTCATGAGGATGAGGATCACCGGTCAGCCGGTGGATGACGACTTGGGGCGGGAGCAGCGCAAGGAACTCACAAACGATATCTACATACTCCCCGCGGTTCAGGCAACGGTAGACACCACGCTGATACATATTGGCAAGCGTTGTGCCCTGGATCACGTAGAGCAGGTGGATTTTGATTCCCTGAATATCAAAATTGGCCAGGGCTCGCGCAGTAGCTAGCATCTCCTTCTTGCCCTCGCCCGGGAGCCCAAGGATGACGTGGACGCAGATTTCCAGGCCTCGACTGCGCGTGCGGTCCATTGCATCAAGATAGGCGGCAAGGTGGTGACCTCGATTGATAAGCGCCAGTGTACGGTCGTGAACAGATTGCAGTCCGTATTCTATCCACAAACAAGTCTGCTGGTTCAGCTCTGCCAAGAGGTCCAGCACGCTGTCGGAAACACAATCGGGGCGCGTGCCAACGGCAAGCCCCACTATATCCTCCACGGCGAGGGCTTCCTGGTAGAGTTGTTTCAGCTGGCCCAGGGGACCGTAGGTGTTGGAAAAAGACTGAAAGTAGGCAATGAATTTTCTTGCCCGGTAACGACTGCGCAGCCGCTCTTTGCCTCGTTCCAACTGCTGAGTGATCGAGTAGTGACGAGACAGGCCGGTACCTGAACCTCGTTCACCGCAGTAGATGCAGCCGCCAACCCCCACACTGCCGTCTCGGTTTGGACAGGTGAGTCCGGCATCCAAACTGATCTTTTGGACCCGGCAACCGAAGCGTTTTCTCAGTTCGGTATTCAAATCATGGTAACGACTGGTATTCATTGGGAGTATTATATATAATTTTTAGTCATCGGGCTAACTCAGACTCTATTGGATATATTGATAAGATGACCCTTTATCCCAAATCATACCATGTTATCGTCGTGGGTGGTGGTCATGCCGGGTGTGAGGCCGCTCTAGCTGCAGCCCGCATGGGTTGTGAAACCGCGCTTTTCTCCATTTATCTGGACACTGTGGCTCATATGCCCTGTTCCCCCTCAGTGGGTGGTTTGGGCAAGGGACATCTGGTTAAAGAAGTGGATGCCCTTGGCGGAGAGATGGCCAAAATAGCGGACCAGAGCGGCATCCAGTTTCGTATTCTAAACACCCGTAAGGGACCTGCCGTCCAGGGGACTCGGTGCCAGAACGATAAGGTGCTCTATCGTGCCAAAATGAAGTCCGTTCTGGAACGGCAGGTAAAATTGGATATCAAGCAAACACTGGTGGAAGAGATCCTGCTCGAGGGTGATAAGGCGGTGGGAGTTCGGGATCACCTGGGAATGGACTTTATGGCTTCAGCAGTTGTGCTTACTACGGGCACTTTTCTGCATGGTCTCATCCACATCGGTGGCCAGCAAATTCCTTCCGGAAGAGCCGGGGAGTTTCCTGCTAACCGGTTGGCCGATAATTTGGTGGCGCTCGGCTTCAAGATGGGGAGGATGAAGACGGGGACCCCTGCCAGGTTGCGGCGGACCACCATTGATTTCTCACAATTTAGCGAACAAAAGGGTGACGAAAAGCCGCGCCCCTTTTCTCTCTTTACCGAGAAGATAACGCTGCCGCAGGTATCCTGCTACATTGGCCGCACCCACCAGCGCACGCATGAGATAGTCCAAGAGAATATCGACTTGTCTCCCCTATACAGCGGAGCAATCACAGGCGTTTCGGCCCGCTACTGCCCTTCACTGGAAGACAAGGTGATGAAGTTCCCTCAGAAAGAACGTCACCAGGTCATCCTCGAACCAGAGGGCCTCGACACCGAGGAGATCTATGCTAGTGGCACCGGGAATTCCCTCCCGTATGAAATCCAGATCCAACTGGTCCGGTCCGTGCCGGGTTTGGAAGAGGCGGATATCATGCGGCCGGCTTACGCCATTGAGTACGACTTTGTTCAGCCCACGCAATTACGGTCAACTCTTGAGACCAAGAAAGTCAAGGGACTGTTCATGGCAGGTCAGATCAACGGCACCTCGGGTTACGAAGAGGCGGCTGCACAGGGATTGTGGGCAGGAATCAACGCCGCTTTACAGGTCCAGCAAAGGCCCCCGTTCGTGCTTGATCGCTCGGAGGCCTATATGGGGGTAATGGTCGATGATCTGGTGACCCGTGGTACCAGAGAGCCCTACCGAATCTTCACCTCCCGGGCCGAATACCGACTCTTGCTGCGGGAGGATAACGCGGATCTACGCCTGATGGAGAAAGGCCACGAGTTGGGGCTAATTGATAGTGATGCGCTTAAAGATCTCAAAGAGAGACGGGGACAAATCGCCGGGGAACTCCAACGAATTAGACAAGTGAGGATCAAGCCGACAGCGAAGGTAAACGAGTACCTGGCAGCGAAAAAGTCAGCCGCACTGGAATATGCAGTACCTTTGGCTCAGCTGCTAAAGCGACCAGAACTGTCCTATGCCGAGATAGAGCACCTCGAGGGTCGCACAAAGGACCTGCCGGAACGGGTGGCGCGGCAGGTGGAGATACAATGCAAGTACGAAGGCTACTTGCAGCGCCAAGAGGCCGAAGTCAACAAATTCAAGAACCTGGAAAAGATCCGCATTCCATCCGGATTCGATTACGACGAGATCCCAGGCCTTTCAAACGAGGTGCGCCAGCAACTCAGCGAAATCCAGCCATCCTCATTGGGGCAGGCGTCTAGAATTGCCGGGGTTACTCCGGCGGCACTCTCGATTCTCATGGTCTATTTGAAGCGCTCTCGCGAGAAAAGTGCTGACCCTGACAACGAGACCCAACCTTTCGGAGGAGCGATGGGTTCTCAGTGAAGCCGGTGTTACCTTGGGGCTGTTTTATCACCACAAAAATCCATGAAATATCCGGATTAGGGCAGAACGTCTTGAGGAGATGAAATACGGTGAGGGTTTCTTAACAGTTGCCAAGAAATGATGCACGGTAACCCTTCTCTCTGCAAGTGAGATGAATTCATGGAGTTCCTTGAAGGCTTTTATCACAACTTTTTGAGGTTCTTCTCCTGGGAGGAAATATCTTTTCTTTTCACCGGCACCGGGCTGCTAGTGATGTTGAACCTAGTGCTGAGTGAGGGTTTACTTTCCTTTGACAATGCACTAGTTCTGGCAATCCTGGTGAGCCACCTGCCCAGAGACCGATTCTATAGACTGGGTCCCTTTGAAATGTCCATCCAGCAATGGGCCCTGACCGCTGGAATCGTCGGAGCCTACTTCTTTAGGATAATTGCGATCATTTTGGGAACCTATTTGATCCAGTTTTGGACCCTGCAACTCCTTGGCGGTGGATATCTCTTATGGTTAGGGTACGAGCATTTCTTTGCGGGTCCGGAGGAAAAATCAGAGGTTGTCGCCTATGGCAGGGGTTTTTGGGCAACCGTGCTCAAAGTGGAATTGATGGACATTGCCTTCAGCATAGACAGCATCCTCGCCGCTCTGGGGATTTCCAAGCGAGTCTGGGTGATTCTAATGGGCGGCATGTTGGGGATCTTATTTATGCGACTGGTGGCCGGGGTGTTTGTCCGCTTGATAGAGAGATTCCCCCTGTTTAAACACACAGGCTACGCTATGGTCGCTTTGATCGGCTATCGCTTGGTCAGTGAGGTGGATTGGATTCATTTCCAATACTTGTTCAACTACGTTGGTCCTGTAGGTATCGGGCTTTCTATACTCTTTGCGTTGGTGGTCTGGGGGACCGCGCGAGTCAAGCCAGAGAGGTCGGGGACCTTAAAATCCCTGATCCAACTCGGGCTGCTCATTCTTCTGTTCTCTTGGAGTGGAACCAAACTTCACTTGCACATGAGTGACTTGGTTTTCAGCATTGTCATGCTCGCCACCTTCGCGAGCACCTTTCTTTTCAATGGTCTCTATGTTCGTTGGCGAGCCGAACTCCGTGTGCAGGAGAGCGGCTTATCGCCAGACAAGGGAGCGTTCTCTGCCGCAGCCAACGACAAGCAAGGCGAACCCGGATAATCCCCGAATGGGTGTCGCCGCGGCAATTCATGAAACATCCAGGTTGAAGAAGCGGGGGGCCGTGAGTGGCTTGCGCGGTCAGCGAACGAACCTGACAAAAAGAGATAATCCCTTACGGTCGAATCCCGCCGGAGCGGAACTGCAGGATCCTTCTATTCCTTCCCGACTTTTCCCTCCTATCTCAAGTTAGCTCATGATTCAGGGCTTGGCCCCTGTTCACTCCTGGATCAGGGTTTCTTTGAGGAAGAGGCACGCCAGGAAGGCGATAATTCCACAGACAAACAAGGCCAGGAAGGCGTGCTGGTAACCGGCCAAGGTAAATGCTCCTTCCACTCGCCCTCGGCGCTCCAGCAGATGTCCCAGAAACGGTTGAAAGAGTGCCCCGCCGGCGAAAGGAAACAGATTCACCAGTCCTGTCGATGTTCCGGCCATCCGCACCGGGAACAATTCCTTGGTAGTGGTAAAGCCGACTACGACGATGGCGCTGGAGAAGATACCAAGAGCGAAACAGAGCAAGTAAAGGACCGGTACGGTCAGACCTGCGGTTCGAAAGGCCAGTAGAGCAGTCAGGCACAGGGTAATAAAACTGGAGAGTATGAGCACCGGTTTTCGTCCCTGAAATGCTCGGTTCGACAGGAAGCTGACCAGGGGGCTTCCCACAATCATGCCGATAGCCATCATGGAGAGGATCTTACCTGCCTGAGCCTTCGTCAGTCCATAGATCTGCATGAGATAGGGGCCTCCCCAGAGGCCTCCAAAGGAGAAAAAGATTGCGCAGTCGCAAAAGAACCAGATTGCGATAGGCCAGAATCGGGGATAGGTTACCACTTTTTTCATGCCCTCAAGCAGCCCAATTGCAGGCGGGGTGATCCCGGTAGGCTCTGTGGGAGAGGGCCAGCCGAGATCACCAGGCCGGTCGCGGACAAATAGCCAGACAAGGGTTGCCATCAGCAGGGTGAAGATGCCTACGGCTACAAATGAAAGCCGCCAGCCGATTCTGGTGCTCAGGAAGGCTAGCGGAGCAGCAGCCGAAAGCGAACCCAACCCGCCCATGGCCATGAGAATCCCAGTCATGGTGGCAAACTCTCTGACGCGAAACCACTCTGCCAGTACTTTCATGGTGGGCACGAAGAGCATGGACACGCCAAGTCCTACTAGTGTGCGGCCAACTATAGCCCAAAACAAAGAAGGCGCTAACCCCAACAAGACGGAGCCCACACAGGCTACACTGAAAAAGAGCGTAATGGTTCGCCGAGGCCCCCATGAATCGGAGAGAAGTCCGGCGGGCAACTGCATGATGGCATACGGATAGAAATAGGCTGAGCCCAACAAGCCGAGCAGGGCGCCGCCGGTTTGGAGATCGCTCATCATGTCCACGGCTACCACTGCCGGACAAAGGCGGTGAAAGTAGACCAGGACGTAGGCAATCGCCAGAATCCAAAAAATCAGCCAGCGATAACGTAGGGCTCTACTCAAAGGATCAGACACCACTTCGTCCTTGCAACTTACGGGGTCAAATCATTGCTGGAGTCTCCCCAAGAACCGTTGTGCTATTGTCCGGGCGACGAGCGGGGCATTGCCGCCAGCACGATTGTTGACAATTACATTCATACGTACCCCTTGATCGATAGCGAAATTCATCAAATCGACTGTGTCTTCGACCATTGCCCGATTGAGCATTCCTTCTACCAGGGCGTTGAAGGGATGCGCCTGAGCATAGGCCTGCTCGTAACGGACCCCGCGAGGGGTCATGAGGCGGACGATGGACTGTCCCCCGGAGTTAAGGAACCTATGGCCGGCTTGGGAAAATTGTTTGCTGAGAGGGGGAAGCCAGGTCCAGTGCGACAGGACCTGGCCAACGCCGTGCTTCTCTAGCACTTCAAAGACAGGCTCAACGAGATAAGACTTCGTTCTCAGTTCAACGTGATAACTATTGTATTCGGGTACCTCGTCGAAGAACGCATCCAGGGCCCCTGCTACCTCTGTTGAGGGGATACGATCCTTCTTTCGCTGGTACTCCTGCTCGAATATCAGTCCTTGAAGGAGAGGCCCCAACAGTTCCGTGGCCGGCTCAAGAAATCGCCGTCTAAAAACTTCTGTATTCAGGTAAACTTCATTTTCGATAAACTTGCCGCCACGCCATAGTTTCTGGGCAAAGATCACTTGCGGTACTTTTAAGATGAGCTGATCGTCTTTCTTCAGATGCTGTCGGTATCTTTGCAGGACGTGATAATTGGAGGTAGGCGTGCCGTCCTCATCCAACAGAAGTCTATAAAAGGTGAAATCAAGCTCGAGCGTTCTGAAATGGACGAAGTATTCCTCAACGCTATCAATCGGAAGAACTTCCTCCGCAAAAGCCTTTCCCCCAACATTGTTGGTGCGTCGGGTTATTCGGCCAGCGTAACGCTCCTTTGAATAGACCTGTCCAAGCCAACCCGCATACCGATCACTCGCCGTGCCCAGAAAAACATTGGGATGAAGGCCGCGCAGCTGGAATTTTTCCAAATCAAGGGGTTCGTGATTCCACATAGCTCGTCAGCGCCCGGTTAATCGCGGCAAATCCCTCGGCGGGCGAGGAGGGACTTAGCAAGGTTTAACATTTCGGGCAATAGATTGTTGAAGCAACGTGATTGTCTCAAGTACCTAAAGCGGAATACTATGTTCTCTGGCTCTTTGATATAAGATTCCTTAGTAAAATCCCCCTCAATCCCCCTTTACAAAAGGGGGATGATTTTGAAGTGATTTCGTTAAGTTCCTCCCCTTTGATAAAGGGGGGTTAGGAGGGATTTCAAGATGGGGCACTTCTGTCAGAACCTTTCTTTCCGACAGCCACCTTTAAGTGGCCCATGGTTTCATAACCGCCTTGAGCCGTTCACAGATCAAGCCTCCAGTTTCGCCGGAGGTCGCTGACTTTCAAGGAAAGTGCAAACCGCCCCTGGCACTGGTATTCGCCCGGTCAAAGCAGCCGCTAGTCCGCCTCCGAAGACTCGGTCAGGGGCCCACGTTCTCCCAGTTCGCGATCGAGCATGTACAGCCCGCTCCCGGTGTCATCTCCTATTAGCTTGATCTTCTCGACCACGTCGCTTGCTGAAGCCTCCTCTTCCACCTGTTCGCTAATGAACCAATCGAGAAATATCATGGTGGCTCGGTCCCGTTCGGCTTCAGCGAGACTGTAAAGCTCGTTGATAAGACTGGTGACGTGCTGCTCATGCTGGTAAGCATTCTCGAAGGCAGCCAAGGGAGATTCCCACGTGGAGGGAGGCTGCTCCACAGTGGTCAGAGTGACCGTACCTCCACGCTCATGAACATAGTCATAAAACTTCAGCGCATGCTGGAGTTCCTCCTGCGCCTGGATTCGCATCCAGTGCGCAAATCCGTTCAGATTCCTTGACTGGAAGTAGGCAGACATGGACAGGTAGAGATAGGATGAGTAGAATTCTGCGTTGCTCTGTCCGTTGAGGGCGTCCTCTAATTTCTGGCTTAACATTGGGCTTACCTCCTTTATATGTTCTGTGATTAACAATAATCCCGCGACAGTGTCGCTTTGACTCTAGCCGAACTTTATCAACAGCACAGCTGAAAACGTCATAGATTGGCCGTCACCTGATGGCGTTACTAACCCACGAGTGATTCTCGCCCTAACACCTAGGGGTATCCCCAACTTGAAGCCGTTCGTACCAACTAAAGATGATGTCGAATCGGACTGTCAGTTGACCAAACAGATGGCGAGGGCGTGCACCGCATGGAGCAGTTTAGTAGCCTTGCTCCCCAACCTGAACTGACTGATTTTCTTGAAACCTTTACGCCCCATCACCAGAATCCCGTAGTAGCCCCGTTCGAATTCTGTGATGATATCCCGGGCGATGCCTCTATCCTGAACCTGAACCTTCACAAGAATGTTGTTTTCCGGAATCCCAGCTTCAACAAGCCTCTCTCTGCCCTCATTGGCCACGGCCTCAACTCTTTGCACATACCCGCTCATCCATTGGTCTATAGTGTTTTTTCGCTCTTCGCGCTCTTCAGCATCGAGAATGCGAGCATCATCCCAATACTGTGGGGGCAGGGGAGGAATCACGTGAAAGAAGGTGAATCTGCTGTCTGTAAGATGGGCGAAATGGCGGACCGCGTGCTCCATCACTCGGCGACCAATCGACGCTCCCACCAGGGCCACCAGCACATCGCGCGAGGAAACTCGGGGATCGATCATCCAAAAGGCTCGCTCATCTGCCAAATGAGCGAGCTTGTAAGCCACCGAACCCATAAGCTTGCGCTCCGCACGAGCCGGCCCACGTCGTCCCAAAGCAAGAGTCTCAAAACCCTCAACGGCCGCCAGCTTTATCATATGGTCAGCGGGATCATTGCACTTGGCCTCGCAGATGGTTTCCACCCTATCAGCACCGAATCCAACCGCGGCCAAGGACTCTCTGATCTGTTCCAGAACCTTCCACTCCTCCAGGTTGCAGATTCTCTCGAGTTCTTCGACGTCCCTTGGACCGAGTCGAAGCGTCTTCGACAAAAAGGGAATATTCGGATCAGGAGCACCATAAAACACCGATATTTTATAGTTCTCATTCCCTTGTAATAGACTCCCTACAGTAGTAATAGCTTGCCGGGAAAACTCGGAGTCGTCAACACCAAACAGCACTCGCTTTTCCGTGTTCATGTGGTCTGAGCTCCTTTACTCAACCGTCCTTCGTCAGACAATCTCATGGTCTCTCTGCTTGAGACACTCGGTGCAAATACCCTCTAATGTCACTCGTACCGTATTCACTCGCCCCCATCCCTCGGTTTCAGGAGGGAGCTGTACCTCGTCGAAAGTGTCCCACGGAAAATCCACTATAGACTTGCATCTTGTGCAAAGCAAATGGTGGTGTAGAGACGAGTCCCCACAGAACCTTGCTCGGTCATCTAAAACACATACCTTGGCGACGAATCCATAGCGCTCGAAGGTCGAAAGAGTTCTATAGGTGGTGTCCAAAGAAATCGTGGGCAATCGAGCCTGAACCCGCTTGTGGATTGCTTCTGCAGAAGGATGATCCGTAGCCAACGCCAATTCTCGAAAAATCTCCAGTCGTTGGTGGGTAAGCTTGAGCCCGACTTCTCTGCACCTACCCTTAAGGGTCTCCAGTTTGTCCCTGAACTCTCGTTCTGGATCCAAATTCAAAGCCATGGTTCCCGAATTCCTCTTGTCGGTGAATTCCTAAATAGGAATGATACACGATTTAGCAGATACCGGTAACCCACAGAGTTCATTTTTTTCAGAATCCCTCCCCACGTCGCAGGGGTATAGTCCGGCTTTGCTTTTGAAGAAAATGGGCTGGGCCAGAGTTGTATGAGACACGAGTCACAACACCTTCGCCTCTTGAGCTCACCATGTCGCACATCTCTTGCTGGACATTGGAGGTGGGGGAGGATGTAAGTTGTTACTACGGAGAGCACTAAGTAGTATGCATTTTGATCGGGTACGGATCATGAAGTCTTCTCTGTGGTTCCAAGGCTGCCGGCCTGGTCACTTCTAGCCCGGATATTTCATAAATGGCCTACTGAGACCTTGGATATGGGCGTCCTCCGTTCGTCCTCGGACCTCGACCCCCGCGACGTATTGTTCACGTGCGCCTCGGGTTGAGCCCCGCGGTTGCCATACAACAAGGTCGTCTTCACCGTCTCGCGACTTCGTTTCGCAAACGATGTGTGCTGGCGATCTTCTCAGGGCGTAGCGCTGATCAACACGGCGACATCTTTTGCGTACCGCTGCCCTCCGCCGTGAAGTTGGTAAAACTAATGCGACAGAGTAGTGTTTTATTCCGAACAGTGTAAGACCGGGGTGAAGTTTTCAACCAGGCTTCAACTGTCGCATCTCATTTCAGACTAATGACTTGTGTCGCTGAACTTCTCCAAGTCAACGTGTATCAAGTTACTGGATGGTGAGAAGAATCAGGCAATGCGATACCGCCAACCGAAAGGATCTTCTTTGCGACCATATTGGATACCGGTGATTTCATCATAAAGCCTTTGTGACAGTTCACCGGTTTTACCGTCCGCTACCGAAAAGTCTTCACCTTTGTAATGGATTTCTCCAACGGGTGAAATTACCGCTGCGGTGCCGGTGGCAAACATCTCCTTTAACGTGCCTCTCTTACACCCGTCAACAACCTCTTCAATTGAAACAGGTCGTTCCGAAACCTGGAGTCCCCAGTGGAGTCCAAGTTGGAGCACCGAATCCCGGGTCACACCCGCTAGGATCGTGCCCCCGAGGGGCGGGGTAACGAGTTCGTCTTTGATTAAGAAGAATATATTGCTGGTGCCAACCTCCTCCACATACCTGCGCTCTTTGGCATCGAGCCACAGAACCTGGGTGTAACCGCTGCTGACTGCTTGCTGCGAAACCAGAAGAGTGGCGCCGTAATTGCCCGATGTTTTCGCTTCGCCCACACCTCCTTGAACAGCGCGAACATGCAGGTCGGACACGTAAATTCTGGTGGGATTGAAGCCTTCCGGGTAATAGGCACCCACCGGGCAGAGGATAATGTAAAGTAGGTACTCGTCCGAAGGTCTCACTCCCAGGGCTGGTTCCGTTGCTATCATGGTAGGGCGAATGTAGAGTGAGGTGCCTTCGGATGTCGGCACCCAATCACGCTCGAGCAACACGAGTTGTTTTATGGCCCGTAGAAACAACTCTGGCTCCACCTCCGGCATGACCATTCTTCGGGCTGAAACGTTCATACGTTCAACGTTCTTTTCAGGTCTAAAGAGCCCAATACCACCGTCCATCAGGTGATAGGCTTTCAGTCCCTCAAAAACCTCCTGATTGTAGTGGAGCACCATGGCGGTGGGATCAAGCTTAAGATTCCCGTAGGGTTCAATCCGCGCATCGTGCCACCCTTTCTCTCGGTTGAAGTCCATGAAAAACATGTGGTCGGTGGTGTACCTCCCGAACCCCAATTCAGAATCCGTTGGTCGGTACTTCTGGCCTACATCTGCTGATTTAGTGACTGTGATTTCCATGGTTAAACTCTTTCTACCTCGTGAACCAGAGCCGACCTCTTCGGGGTCGGCGTTCCCGTCTCACGGACAACGGTTAACCTACTGAACCTAGTGGTGTACGTCGCGAATTATGGACCAGCGGGGTTCTTCTTTGACCGCACCCTTCCCTAAGACCCACTAATCATAGAGAGTCCGGATGGTTTCGTCTTTCTTTTTTCAGGTCGATCCAACCGCTCACGAAGTCGGCCGTTTCCCGGTCGCCGCGCGCCATGGCGTAACCCAGTGGCACGGCCAGTAGATCCGGAAGGGGAATCGCGACGGTGTAATCTGGATAGAGTTGACTCCAGGCCGAACCCGCCTCCGCCGAGTATACCAGGGCATCGAGATTCTTGCCTCGAGTCTCATATGGTGTGGACACAGTTCGTCCGCTCAAGGGCGGATTTACCCACGAGATTCACGGATAAAGGTTTTCATTACCACACCCACCCAGGTTCTGACAACTCTTGGTCGGATGTTTCAGTGCGTCGGCAAAGAGAAAAATTAGACCATAATAAGCCCGCTCGCGAACGATCCGGCTAGCATGTCAGTGTATCCTGAGTACAAGACTTTTCCCCAAAAAGTGACAATGATGCCTGTGAGATACGCTCAAAACGAAGAGTTCACAGATCGACAGGTGAAAACGCGCCCAATGCAAGGGACACTGCGAAGAAACATGCGCCTGAGCCATCATTGTGTAGCCATAAGCCGAAACACGGGGGACTGTCAGTCGTGAACGAGAATTTCCAACAACGAATAACACCTTTTGATGCCGGGGCGAATCGCACGTTGCGGAGAAGGTTTCTTCGCAGGCGCAAAGGCAGGCCCTTCACCAAGCGACTGTTTGAGTAACTCCTGATCCCAACTACCGTTGACAAATCGTTTCCGTACTTTTATACCTCTCAAATCCATTAACCTCAGAAGACCCAGAGGAGGAGACGAGTGAGTGGAAAACCGGAGTGGACTGAGACTAAATACAACGAACTGGAAGCAATATTTCATCAGCGCGGCTATACGAACTTCAAGTGGATCAAGCCCGACAGAATCGTAGTCTCTCAATGGGTGCGAATGAAGTGCATGTTCGGGTGTGGTGAATACGGCAAGAACGCTTCCTGCCCCCCAAACGTGCCTTCGGTTTCTGAATGTGAGAGGTTCTTCCGCGAATACAGCACTGCGGTTGTGTTTCATTTCGAGAAGAAAGTGGACAAGCCGGAAGAGCGCCATGCTTGGTCGAGGAAAGTCAACGCGAAGCTGTGGAAATTGGAGCGAGAGGTCTTTCTCTCCGGTCACGAAAGAGCTTTCCTCTTGTTCATGGACAGCTGTTGCATATGTGAGGACTGCTCCAATGAGAGGGCGAATTGCCAACAACCGAGACTCTCACGACCCTCTCCTGAGGCTATGGCAGTGGACGTCTTCACCACCGTTAGACAACTTGGCTTCCCTCTTGAGGTGCGAACGGACTACTCGCAGAAGATGGATCGTTATGCCTTCTTGATGGTGGAATAGTCACTACTTCTCTGCCTGCGACCTCTATAGGGCTTTTGGGCGTAGGGGCTTGTGCAAGGTGAGCTCGATACCGCTTAGGACATTTGACAAAGGTTCACTTAGCTGTTTTCATGCTTAAAATAAGCAAGTCCTGCTCTGGTTTGTTGGACCATCGGGAGAAGTATCATGAAGGAGAAGACCGTCAAGGATCTAATGACTCCTCTTTCCGAATACGGGACAATTTCGGTGGAGGCCACACTGTATGAGGCCGCCCTGGCCCTTGAAAGAGCTCAGGATGAATACGATCAGGCTCGCATCAGACACAGGGTTCTTCTCATTGCCAATGAGAAAGGGGAGATCGTGGGCAAGATCAGCCAGTTGGATGTATTGAGAGTGCTGGAGCCGAAAGGAAACCGAATCCAAAATTCAGGATCTTTATCTCGTTTTGGTTACAGTTCTGAGTATCTGAAGCCGATGCTCAGACAATGCGGGTTCTGGGACAAACCTTTGACTGATATCTGCAGAGAGGCCGGCAATCTGAAGGTTAAAAGGCTGCTACATGCACCTGCAGAAGGAGAATACGTCGATGAGAATGCTTCTCTAACCGAGGCGATACACCGGTTGGCGTTGGAGCATCACCAGTCTTTGCTGGTGACCAGGGGCAAGAAGATTGTGGGGATCTTAAGACAGCGGGATATGTTCAAGGCAGTTGTTGAGACTCTAAGTGTGTGTGAGCTGTAGCTACTCAATGTGCAACAGACTGGGTAAACCCTAACGTTGCAGACCTTTACCGAGGAAAAACGCGCCAGGGTGGGCCAGATGTGGCCTCGCGCAGTCTCGGGTAGGTCGAAGCGTACTTAACCGTACGTGAGATCCTGCCCGAGGTGAGCAAGGCCGCAGATGGCCTACTCTGGCGCGAGTTTGCCGGTTTTGGCCGGTAACAGGTTTGCAACGTTAGGGTGAAGTTAGGGTTGAGTGTTGAAACGTTCTTCGTGGCAGTAGGCGGGAATCTATTCATGCGTGACGACGTCGAATTCGGCACAGACAGCATTACGTTCGATTGGAAGCGGCTCTTCTTCCTGATCTTGGGGATTCTGCTCTTCGCACTGGTCCACTATTCACCTCTATGGTCCGACGCGGTAGATCCCGTGGGGAATAAGATTGTTTTGAGCAAGCAGGGCAAGGGTGCATTGGCTGTGGCACTGCTTGCAGCGACTTGGTGGGTCTTTGAGGTTGTACCCATCGGGATAACCAGCCTTGCCATAGGCGCACTCCAGGCCTTTTTCTTCATCCGTCCCGCCAGGGAAGCTTTTACGGACTTCATGGATCCTTCGGTCATGTTTATCTTCGCTTCCATCGTCATCGGAATGGTTTTCACCAAAACAGGCCTGACCAGACGTTTGGCCTACAAAATGCTGGTAATCGTTGGGGAAAGAACCAGTATGATCTACCTGGGTTGTTTCTTGGTAACGGCAGCCCTGACTCACATTATGGCCCATACTGCAGTAGCAGCAACGGTATACCCGCTCCTGATATCGATCTACGGATTGTATGGTGGGGGAAACAAGCCGACCAAATTCGGAAAAGGTCTTTTTATAGGCATGGCCTATGTGGCCGGAGCCGGCAGCATCATTACGCTTCTGGGGGCGGCGCGGGGTCCTGTGGCTATAGGCTTCTTCAACAATATTGTGGGAAGAGATGTCGGGTTTTTCGAGTTGAGTTATTTCATGTTTCCCGTTGGATGGCTTATGGTCCTACTGCTATGGGGGTTCTTTTTGATTTTCTTTAAACCAGAGAAGAAAGTCATTCCCGGGCTGCGAGAACGAGCTAAACGGCTCTACACTGAACTCGGCCCGATCACCAAGAACGAGATAGTCGCAGCCGTTATCGTCTTGAGCTGTGTTCTGGCCATGTCCTTGGGGTCCTTTATTCCCGCCCTTAGACCCCTTGATAAGACGGCCGTAATTGTGAGCTCAACAATCCTGTTTTTTGTCACCGGTATCCTGGACATCCATGATCTCGAAGAAATCCCCTGGAATATTGTCCTGCTTTTCGCCGGAGCCATGAGCATAGGATATTGCCTCTGGGAAACTGGAGCAGCCAAATGGCTGGCGGTGACCTGGCTGGTTAAATTCCAGCATGCCAACTGGTTCCTCTTCGTCATGGGTATCGCATTCTTCGTTATGATCATGACCAATTTCATCATGAACGTAGCGGCCATTGCCATCTCGCTGCCGGTGGCCCTGGTTATTGCTTCATACGTGGGTGTGGCGCCGGAAGTGATTCTCTTTGCGGCTCTGGCGACGGCTGGGATGCCATTTCTTCTGCTGGTGGGGGCCGCTCCGAATGCCATCGCCTACGAATCGAAGCAGTTTACCACCGGTGAATTCTTCCTGTATGGAATACCAGCCAGTATCATAGTTTTGGTTGTAATCGGTTTTGCCGTTCTTTTTCTGTGGCCCATGATGGGAATGCCAACAGGTGGGTGATAGATTTGGGAACAGGAGGTCCAGTGATGGACAAAATAGAATCGGGACTTTCAGGCACCGTGGTCATGACTGTTACTGAAGAGTGGACGGCACGGCACGTCGGCAGTGGCAGAGTCGAGGTATATGCAACTCCGGCCATGACCGCTTTGATGGGAGCCCTCATAACACTTTCATAGTCCGAGGATAGTGCCATGAGAGGATTCATAGATTTCATCAAGACGACGATCGTAGGTGGTATTGTCGTGGTGCTGCCGGTTGCGCTGGCGACATTGGTGCTAACCCAAGCGATTACCGCACTCGGGGCCCTGGTTGAGCCACTGACGGATGATCTTCCAGTGAAAACGCTCGGAGGTATTGGCGTAGCTACACTTTCTGCGATTCTGCTGATCTGCGCCATATGTTTCATCACCGGCCTCCTCATTCGTACGCGCATCAGCGCAATCGGGAGGGACTGGGTGGAGAAAAGGCTGCTCAACCGTTTGCCCGGGTACACAATCGTCAAGAGTCTGACCCAGAGGTTTTCAGGGATGGAGGGGGTCGAGTTTGCACCGGCACTTGTGGACCTCCACGGCGCAGACACCCACGCTCTGGCACTTCTAGTGGAGGAGCACGACGATGGGAACTACACTGTTTTTCTGCCGTTGGCGCCTACCCCGACAATCGGTCAGGTTTATGTCATACCACCCGAAAAGGTGAAAAAAATAGACGCCCCGCTCGGCAGGGTGTTAAACAGCATCATGCAATGGGGAGTGGAATCAAAGGAACTCTTCCCATCAACCTCAGGCATTCAGGCGCCACACCGCGATGAGTCGAGTTAAACCAGCGTAAAGGGGCAAACCGCCACGAGTTGTTGGCAGAATGAGTCCCAGTCTTCAGGCAGGCGCATTGGAGCGACGAAGAGCACAAAGTACACACCGAAAACAACGCAGTAGATGTAGAACTCTTCCTGCGGCTAGTTCCTGCTATTTGCCCCCTACCGTGTCCAGATAGGTCCCGGCCTGTGTCAGGATCTTTTCCATTTCTTTAACGGTGATATTCTCCGGGTCAAAATACACCGTATCAACCTCTTTGAATTTGTAAAAACCCCTTTTGACTTCTCTCACTCCGTCGAGCCCCTCCAGGGCTCTCTTGCCGACATCAAATCAGCGGACATAGAACATCACTTTAGGCCCGGAGGATCCTCCAAAGAGAGATGCGCTGAATCCCCAACCCATAACAATCGAGATCAGCACGGAGACTGCTATGGCATGCACAATAATATTGCGCGTATTTTTCATGACGTCTTATCCACGGCTCCAGGTTTTGAACCTATGGCAAAGAAATCCTCCCATTGTCTCCCACTGTATGATAGCCTACCTGTCCCAGAAGACTTTAGAGCCGCAATGAGTAAACCTAACCGCTTTGGCCGCGATGAGCAAGGTAAATGCAAGAGCATGGAGAGTTGTTTTTGCAGGAACTACTGTGAACCTCTGTCTCGGCTGTCTTTATGCCTGGAGTGTCTGGCTCAAGTATCTAACTGACTCTGATTACATGATCGCCCAGGGTTGGAAGACGGCGTTGACCGCAGAGCAGGCAGCAACCCCCGCCTCTTTGTGCATGCTGATTTTCGGTTTGATGATGTTTCCCGGAGGCAGAATCCAGGACAAACTGGGTCCTAGAGTACCGGTTACCATCAGCGCTGTAAGCGTGGGTGCGGGTCTGCTCATCGCGGGTTTAACCAAGAGCTACGGTGGCATTCTATTTGGTTTTGGCTTCTTGGGTGGTCTGGGAATGGGCATTGGCTATGCGGCTCCCACGCCAGCGGCGTTGAAATGGTTCGGTTCACACCAGCGGGGGTTGATTGTCGGAGTGGTGGTGAGCGGCTATGGGGGAGCAGCCTTATATGCGGCGCCGTTAGTCAAATGGCTCATCACTAGCTACGGCCTGTCTACTTCGTTTGTTGCTCTCGGCATCACCTATTTTGTAGTCATTTGCGCTGCCGGGATGGTGTTGGTTTGGCCCGGTCCGGACTATGTGGTGCCCATGCCGGACAACGTGGATAGGAGAATAGCTGCGGAAAGTGATGAACCCTCCAAGGTTGATTGGACTCCCGGTGAGGTCTGCAAAACCTGGCAGGTGTATGCACTGATCGTTTTATTTTGTTTGAACACTCAGGCTGGAATCCTAATTATTGGACACGCGGCCAAAATGGTCAACCCGATGCTGAAATCGGGCTATATCATCGTTGCCTTCGGCGGCCTTATGAACGCCGCCGGCCGGGTCGGCAGCGGCATGTATTCCGATATTCTTGGACGAAATAGGGCCTACATCATAAACGCAGCAGCGGCAGCGGTTTGTATGTTCGCTCTTCCAACAATCATTGGGGCAAAGCACCTACTTCTCTCCTTTGTGGCCATCGGTCTCGCTTACTGGGTCTATGGTGGAGGGCTTTGCCTGTTGCCCTCCTATACCGCCGACTTTTACGGCTTGAAGAACTTCGGTTTGAACTATGCCATTGTTAACATCGGCTGGGCTCTCGGCGCCTTCATGCCCAAACTTGGAGGCAGGATCAAGGATATCACCGGCAGCTATGATTGGGCTTTCTACCTGGCGGGGACCCTGTTGCTTATCGCCATTCTACTCGCACTGCTCACCAAACGGCCCGAGTATGAGAAAGTGATGGGTCAGCGATAGCCTTGCGCGTCCCTTGGTGGGCCCGAAACGGAACCGGGAATGCGCTGGTTAGTTGGCTCCAATCATCGCAGGCCCCTACTGTTTTGGTCGCAAGCGGTTGGCGCGACCTTGCCTGAAGCCAAGTCCAAGAGGAGTCAGAAGCCAGAATTCAGAACAGAATTCATATGTTCGTGATTCCGGTGCTTTCAAAACAATGTTCGCCGGGACATTCTGACTCAAACTCTCACTTTCGGCTCCTGGCTCCTGATTCTTTCCTCATTTTGAACAGAAAAACTGGTATAATTCAGCGTCAGGGAAGATTTCGCTTAGGGGTCTTGACGACCAAATCGAACCGCTGTCAACTTCTCCAGGGCGGGTCACGACAAACGCTATGTTAAGCAGTAACTATGGAATCAATCGACCCTTTACCCACACCATATCTGTCTTCGGGCAGATTTCGGTAGTTGGTATCTTGAACCGGAGAATGTCGAACAAGGAATCTTGAATATCGAAGTGATCATTTTACAATTCTGCGGTTCCGTGTTCTGCTGGTCGATATTCGATATTCAATATCCGGTGAAGAGGACGACAACGGAAGAGGGAAGGCAGTGATAAAGGAAGATGCCATGAGGCGCAAAGATGAGATTCAGAGGACAGATGGAAACCTGGGAGTACTGCTTCCGGGAATGGGCGGCGCAGTTAGCACCACTTTTTTGGCAGGAGTGGAAGCCATACGAAGGGGTTTTTCCCTTCCCATCGGTTCACTCACCCAGATGGGCACCGTGCGGCTGGGCAAGCGGTTCGAGTATCGCATTCCTCGGCTTAGAGAGTTCGTGCCGCTGGCGCCCCTGGATGATTTGGTGTTCGGCGGCTGGGATGTGTTTCCGGACAACTGCTACGATGCAGCCCTGCAAGCCGGAGTACTCAATCGGGAACATCTTGACGCAGTTCGGGCCTTTCTTGAGGAACTCCGACCCTGGCCGGCGGTTTTTGACCAGGCTTTCGTCAAGAATCTTGCCGGTCCCAATGTAAAGCCAGAGGCTTCTCATCTGGAGCTAGTTGAGGCGATCAAGACGGATATTGACGCGTTCAGGCATGACCACACGCTGTCGCGTTGCGTAATGATATGGTGCGGTAGCACAGAAGCCTACCTGGAACCTTCTGAGGTACATACGTCGCTGAGCAATTTCGAGGCGGGGTTGAAAGACAGCGACCCAAACATCTCACCGAGTATGATTTATGCCTACGCTGCGCTGACCAGTGGCGTCCCTTATGTGAACGGCGCTCCTAATCTCACAGTGGATATCCCCGCAATGGTGGAGTTGGCCGACCAGTGCAAGGTCCCCATTGCCGGCAAGGACCTGAAGACAGGGCAGACCATGATGAAGACAATCCTGGCGCCGGGATTGAAAGCGCGCATGCTTGGGCTCAGCGGGTGGTATTCAACAAACATCCTCGGCAACCGGGATGGAATGGTTCTGGATGATAAAGATTCATTCAAGACGAAGGAGGAGAGCAAGCTGTCCGTTCTGGAGACCATACTCCAGCCGCAGCTCTATTCAGACCTCTACGGGGACTTTTATCACAAGGTGGTGATCAGCTACTACCCCCCCCGTGGTGACAACAAAGAAGGATGGGACTGTATCGATATCTTCGGCTGGCTTGGCTATCCCATGCAGATCAAGTTGGATTTTCTTTGTCGGGACAGCATCTTGGCTGCGCCTCTGGTGCTCGATCTGGTCCTTTTCATGGATCTGGCCCAGCGAGCCGCCATGACGGGAATTCAGGAGTGGCTGTCATTCTATTTCAAGACCCCACAATGTGCGGCAGAGCTCTATCCTGAACACGATCTCTTCATTCAATTGATGAAATTGAAAAACACCCTACGTTATCTCATGGGTGAAGACCAGATCACTCACCTGGGCCTGGACTACTACTATGCTATCTGACTGTCTTGCCCCCATGTCCATAGCACCCCTTTCATTTTCGGCAGGTATATTCATGCATCCTTCTTGGTAATATTGTACTTCGTCAGCTTGTATCGTAACACTCGCTCGCCAATCCCCAAAACATGAACAGCCTGTGTCTGCACCCAGTGTTTCCTTAGGCAATATGGAGAGATCCGGCTGCCTTGCTACTCGAGGACTGAGTTCTTAGATTGATCTTCAAATACCGAACTATCGTTCCTAATTGGAGGATGACTTTCATGAAAAGGATAGTTTCTTACGGCATATTGTTGTCCATGCTTCTGTTCGGTTGTGGTGGAAGCGGAAGTGGGACCGGTACTTCTGGTGTGCTCTCCAACGCCAGCTCAGGGCCAAATGAAACGGCAGAGATTGTTACTGTGCGACCAACGGCCGAAACGATGTCTCTCCAGCGTTTGCCATATTTTGTTGGCATTTCCGAGGTCACCGCCGGTTCCAAGGGTATATCCATGAATCTTGTGGTCATACCCCCGGGCGCCGCTGCCGAACCACACCTACACCGCGGCTACGAGTCGGCCATTTATCTTCTCCAGGGTCGGGTGGAAACTCGCTACGGCCCTGGGCTGAGCAAGACAGTGATAAATGAAGCGGGCGATTTCATATTCATTCCAGCGGATGTCCCACACCAGCCCGTTAACCTGAGTTCCACCGAGCCGGCCCGGGCCATAGTTGCTCGCAACGATCCCAACGAGCAAGAGCACGTCTTTCCATACAGGCCGCAGGAAGATAGGTGATCTGGTTATAATTACCGGACACGCCAGATCAAGAGAATTTGAAGGAGAATGAGTATGAAGGAATACGACCTGATTGCAATCGGAACCGGTTCGGCAATGCGGGTGGTGAGTGGAATGATAGCAACGAATCCTGACGCAAGAATTGCGGTGATCGACAAGGATGAACCTGGCGGAATATGTCTGACCAAAGGGTGCATCCCCTCAAAACTATTACTATATCCCGCGGACCTCGTGAGAACCATCGAGACTTCGACAAAATTCGGAATCGAGGCGGAGGTGAAAAACATTGACTTCAAGCAAGTCATGGATCGGATGCGAGGCGATATCCAAAAGGAGATCGACACAATCCGCAAAGAGCTCGAGGCAGACCGGAACATAGATTACTACTTTAACGTGGCGAAATTCGTGGCGCCTTACACTTTAAGGGTCGGCACCAAGGAACTGAAGTCGAACATGATACTGTTGACCACTGGATCCAAACCCAGTATACCCACCATCAAGGGACTCGATGAGGTGAGCTACCACACGAGCGACACGCTTCTGGAGATGACCGAGTTGCCGGAAAGCCTAGTCATTGTGGGGGGAGGTTACATCGCGGCCGAGTATGGCCATTTCTTTTCGGCAATGGGTTCAGAGGTGACCATCGTGGGCCGGAACCCCCATTTCCTGGCCGATGAGGAGCCCGAGGTTTCCACCCTGGCCATGCGGGAGCTCTCGAAACACCTGGACCTACTTACCAATCACGAGGCTGTCCAAGTGCAGGAGACGGGTGACGGCATGAAAAAGCTCGTGGTTCAGAACAGGGCAACAGGGGCTACGGTGGAACGTTTTGCCAGGGAAATTCTCGTGGCCACAGGGAGGGGACCCAATACGGACATCCTGCAACCGGAGAGAGCAAACATCAAAACGGATGAAAGTGGCTGGATCGTTGTGGACGAGTTTTTGGAAACCTCCCAACCAAATATCTGGGCCTTCGGTGACGCAAACGGCAAGTACCCATTCAAACACAAGGCGAACTATGAGGCATTCATTGTGTACAACAATGCAATTTTGCAGAACAGGCTCGGAGCGGAGTACCATGCCGTGCCCCACGCGGTGTTCACCCACCCGGAAGTCGCCAGTGTTGGTTTGAAGGAGAAGGAGGCCGTCGAACTGTACGGGGAAGAGAATGTGCTCATCGGATTCAAGAGGTATCAGGACACTGCCAAAGGGGAAGCGATGGCAGTGGAGGATTGCTTTGCCAAGATCATCGTGGAACAGGCCACCAACAGGATACTGGGGGGCCACATTATCGGGCCGCACGCCTCGATCCTAATCCAGGAAGTGATTACGCTCATGTACACCCCGTCTCGAAGTGTACTGCCTATCATGTACGGCATGCATATCCACCCGGCATTGAGTGAGGTAGTGGAGCGCGCTTTAGATTTCTTGATAACCCCCGCTCAGTACCATCATATGATTGATCAAGAATTCGGCCTAGAACCTGTTTAGGTTATCATTCGAAAAGCTTCCGGTATTGCCCGTATCCTTCCTTTTCCAGGTCCGCCTTGGGGACAAATCGCAGGGCGGCCGAGTTGATGCAGTAGCGCAGCCCCGTTGGCTTGGGCCCATCTTTGAACAGGTGGCCTAGGTGAGAGTCGCCGTGCTGGCTCCGGACTTCGGTGCGGGTCATGAAAAGGCTCCGGTCAGTCTTCTTTACGATATTGTCCGGCTCCAACGGTTGAGTGAAACTCGGCCAGCCCGTTCCCGAATCGAACTTGTCCTTGGAGCTGAAGAGCGGCTCGCCCGAGACAATGCCCACGTAGATGCCAGCCTCGTGGTTGTTCCAGTATTCGTTGTTGAAAGGCGGCTCGGTGCCGTCCTGCTGGGTAACCTTGTACTGCATGGTGGTCAAACGGCTGCGCAGTTCCTCTTTATCTGGGCGGGTATACATGCCGCCAGTCTTCTGGTCCGCGTCCATGCGGTCTTCCTTCTCTTTGACCGTGTCTCGGTTCATCCCGGTCTCTTTCGCCTCATGTTTCAAATCAGACGTCATGTCGTTCTTCTTCGTCGGCTTCCTATCGGACTTCATGTCTACCCATACCGCTTCCAAGAACTGATCTCGGCCAGAGCCGTAGCGGTACCAGCGGTAGCGGACAGGGTTCTTCTTGTAGTAATCCTGGTGATAGTCTTCGGCCGGGTAGAAGGGACCCAGCGGAAGGATGTCCGTCACGATCGGCTTGTCAAATCGGCCCGATGCTGCCAGCCTTTTTTTGGAGGCCTCGGCCAAACGATGCTCTTGGTCGTTGGCATAGAAGATGACACTGCGGTACTGGGAGCCCCGGTCCACGAACTGGCCCCGGGCATCCGTAGGATCAATGTGTCGCCAGAACACATCGAGCAGTCTCTCGTAGCTGACCTTGGCCGGGTCGTAAACCACTTTCACGGCTTCCACATGCCCGGTGCCGCCTTTTGAGACCTGACGGTAGCTGGGGTTGGCAACATGGCCGCCGGTGTAGCCTGAAATGGCCTCCACCACGCCGTCGGTTTTCTCAAAATCGGACTCCGTGCACCAGAAGCAGCCGCCGGCAAAAACAGCCGTTTGGGTCTGTTGGCTCTTATCGTTCACTTGTTTCTCCTTTGTTCCGTTCATGCCTCTGACCTGGTGGTAGCCCAAAAGGACTGTTACCAGGACGATGATCGCCATATTTACGGTCTTCATAAAACACCTCCAGATTCAGCACCCGGTCAATATGATACGCATCCAATCCAGGGAAACCGGTTTCTGTTTTTCCCCTCCACGAATAATAAGACAGCGAGTTAAGAATGGTGTAAAGAGACTGTAAAGATTTAGTAAAGATTTGCCACGTGGAGGTGGGGGAATAACCCCGTCAATCTGTCCGTCTGGGTTGGTCCATTGGAAGCTCGAACCAGATTAGGGTCTGGCCCTCGGCCAGCTCGGCGCCGACCGAGCCGCCGTGGGCCTCGACCAGTTCCTTGACGATGGCCAAGCCGATGCCGGCACCGCCGTGCTCGCGTGAGCGGGACTTCTCGCCCCTGTAGAAACGCTCGAAGATAAAGGTAAGATCTTCCTCGGCTATTTCTCCACCGGTGTTGGAAAAAACAACCTTGATCGCTCCCGGCAAAGGTTCAACGGAGATCATGACCGTTCCACCGGTCGGAGTATACTGCCAAGAGTTTTGCACGAGGTTGTGCAGCACCTGCGACAAATGATGGGGATCGGCCCAAACGATTTTTGTGCCATCGAGACCATGCGTCTCCACTTTGATTCCTTTTTCTTCCAGCTGGGAACGAAACGAGTCAAGCATTTGTATAATCAGGTCAACAATCTGGATCTCCACCTTGTGAAGGCTTGCCTTGGCGGCATCAGCTTTGGCCAACCGAAGGATGTCCCCCACTAACTTCACCAGTCGGAACGTCTCCTCCTGAAGCAACTCAAAGGTTTCGCGAGATGGGCTGACCACTCCATCATTTAGAGCCTCGAGATACCCTTTGATGTTGGTCAAGGGAGTCCTGAGCTCATGGGCAACGTCGATCATCATCGTCTTCCGAAGTTGCTCAATCCTCTGTAGACTTTCAGCCATCCGGTTAAAGGCAAGAGCCAACTGACCCACTTCGTCTCGAGATTTTACCGGGACGCGGGCCGAATAGTCGCCGGATGCGATCTTTCTCGTAATCTCAGTCATCTGAGTGAGTGGATTCAAAATTCTTCTCATGAGCAAGAAGCTGAAACCTGCAGCCAGCACCAGGGCCCCAAGACTGCCCCAGACAAGATACCGGTGAACAGCGCTCACGAACATCTGGTGACTCGATGTTGGGGAAATATTGTATTTCTCCATCAAGGTCATGAAGTAGCCGGCGGCAAGGTAATCAACGGAGAGCCAAACGATAACGATCACCACGCCGATAATGAGAATGTTTATTCCGAGCAGTTTCCAAAGGAGACGGCTTATCACACCTTAGTCCTTCTCATGAACTTGGTTTTCTTCGAATTGGTATCCTAGACCCCTCACAGTTTTAATATACTGCGGATTCGACGGATCCTTTTCGATCTTGTGGCGGATTTTGCCGATGTGCACATCGATGACCCGGTCAATCACTGCCTCACCACTGGGATAGAGATGCGCCAAAAGCTCATCTCGGGTAAACACCCTCCCAGGCGAACCCATGAGAGCCTGAAGTAGTCTATACTCGTGAGGTGTAAGCGGAACCGGACGATCGTTCACGCTCACCTTGCGTCTTTCCAGGTCCATGACAAGACCGCCGTGCGACAAAACGCTCTTTTCGGTGGAGGTTATCAACCTTCCTCTCCTGAGAACGGCCTTGACGCGTGCAACGAGTTCATGGGGACTGAACGGCTTCGCTACATAATCATCTGCCCCTAATGTCAGTCCCGAAATGCGATCCACTTCTTCTCCGCGGGCGGTGAGCATGAGAATAGGAACATCGGATGACTTCCTTAGTTTCCTACATACATCCCAACCGTCCACTACGGGAAGCATCAGATCTAGGATGACGAAGATCGGTTTGTGTCGCTGTGCCAGTTTCAACGCTTGCTGACCATCATGGGCCACAAGGGTTTGGAAACCATCCCGCTGTAAATAGAGCTCTACTAGTGAAGCGGTCTTCTTATCGTCTTCCACGATGAGGATTGGTCCGTGCAGAACCTTAGAGATCATAGCCTCTTCTCCAACTCTTTTTCCGTATATAGGGGGACGCCGGCAAATAAATATTCAGCCGACTAGTTGACCATTCCGCACTCGTCTGAAACTTCTCTTTGAGCAGTCGACATTGCTCACGAAACTGTCCACGATTCGTCCGCACAGGTCTTTCCTCAAACCAAGTTCCTTGTCAACCTAAAACCCCTCTCCCCTCCCCTGGCAGCCTGCAAAGGGGGGGAGATGTCTATCTGGGGGCTCAGGTATAACTAGAGAGGTTAGTCTTTAATACTAATCATTTAATGATTAAAATGAAACGGTTGTCTTGGCCAACCCCATGTCAAATTTCCCCAACAAGAAAACACTACTTTTCTCCCCTAAGAAGTGGTAACCATCGTTAGTATCAAACAGAAGGAGCGTTGCAGTGGCCTACTTTTCCTTTCGATTTGCAGCGGTAAACGATCTGGATTTCATCAGCCAACTCGCTGACAATGTGTTTTCAGTATATGGCAATTATGATGAGATGGTTGCAGACTGGTTATTAGACTCAGGCGTGACAACGATCATCGTCACGGAGAAGACTGATCCTTTGGGTTTTGCCATGCTCGAACTGAAAAGGGAACCAAGGCTTGTTCCTGCCATCGGGCAGTTGTTGGCAATTGCAGTTATCCCCGAATATCAACGGCATGGGGTTGGAATGGCTCTGCTGACCCAGATTGAAACTCTTGCCGTTGATCATGGTCTCGGGGGGATTCAGCTACATACTGCGGTTGACAATATTCCCGGGGTTTCCTTCTTCCGCAAAGCTGGGTATAGAGTTGTCAGATCGCAAGATAGTTATTACCCCAGAGGTCAGCCCGCCTTGCTCATGCTCAAAATGCTGGGACCATGATCGGTCAAAGTTTTCCTGGCAGGAGTGGCAGAGCAACTGTCTGCCTTTCGCCTTGAACCTTCGCCCTTACTACACTTGGGCCTACGCCGGGGTCAAGCCAGAAGCAGACGGCAAGACTCTTGACTGCGACTTTAGATTTTCGCCTCATCCAGGAGGCCGGTAACCGTTCCCGCTACGAGGTTGAAAAAGGAGATGGAAGGGGAGCGGTGGACGTGGTTTATCTTCCCTCGGAACAAAAAGTTTATCTTGCCGTCGGCAAGGTGCACCATTCAGGAACTCCTTGCTACTTTTTGCCGAACTCGAAGATTATTTCTCCTGCCTTCTTGCCAGGACGCAGTCTTCCTTGATACTTCAGACCGCCGGAGAGCTTACCATCAACGCTGCTTTCCTCAGTTTCCAAAATCCACATGTGGCCATCTTTAGTATCAAGAATAAAGATGTTGTACTCACCCCTTGTCCTTCTCTCAATCTCCATGGCTTGGTATCGCCCCGGCTCTTTTGCCGGTAAAGATACCGCTGTTGTCAGAATTAACAGCAACGCCACCATCACCACATAGCCAACACGTTTATAACTCATCTCGCTTTCTCCTTCCCCACCAAACACCCTCAGTAGCACCCCTCCTCTTGTTTCAGCCTATTCAATGCAATACCGGAGTTACCCCAAAAAGCCGGGACCGATATCCGTAATGTACTATCCAAAGAAGGATTCTGCGGATCGATAAGTGAAATTGCACCCCTTGCAGGGGAAGCTGCGAAACAACGTGCATCTGAGCCACCTCTATTTCACTATCTCAGCCCAGCAAGGGCC
>CP070692.1:673912-703636 GCA_020353215.1 Deltaproteobacteria bacterium | reverse complement strand
TTACTCGATGATATCACTGATCACCCCAGCACCCACGGTGCGACCTCCCTCACGAATGGCAAACCGCAACTCCTTCTCCATCGCTATCGGCGTGATCAACTCAATTTCCATGGCCACGTTGTCACCTGGCATCACCATCTCTACACCCTCGGGCAACTGCACCACTCCCGTCACATCCGTCGTGCGAAAATAAAACTGCGGCCGATAACCATTGAAAAACGGCGTGTGACGACCACCCTCTTCCTTCTTCAACACATATGCCTCTGCCTTGAACTTCGTATGCGGCATGATCGACCCAGGCTTCGCTACCACCTGACCACGCTCCACATCGTCTCGCTTCACTCCCCGCAACAACACCCCAATGTTGTCTCCTGCCTGACCCTCATCCAAGGTCTTGCGAAACATCTCCACTCCAGTACACACCGTCTTGTGCGTCGGGCGTATCCCTACTATCTCTACCTCGTCTCCTATCTTGATCAATCCACGCTCAAGACGACCCGTCACCACCGTACCACGTCCAGATATGCTGAATACATCCTCTATCGGCATCAAAAAAGGCTTGTCAACGTCTCGCATCGGCTGAGGAACATAGCCGTCCACCGCTTCCATCAACTCAAACACACAACGAGCCTCTTCACTCTCATGATCATCACTCTCCAATGCCTTCAACGCACTGCCTCGAATAATCGGAACATCATCTCCAGGAAACTCATACTTCGATAACAACTCCCTTAACTCCAACTCAACCAACTCTATCAACTCCTCATCATCCACCATGTCAACCTTGTTCAAAAATACCACTATGTACGGCACACCTACCTGACGCGCTAACAATATGTGCTCCCGAGTCTGCGGCATCGGACCATCATCTGCTCCCACAACCAATATCGCTCCGTCCATCTGCGCCGCACCCGTAATCATGTTCTTGATGTAGTCCGCATGGCCAGGACAGTCCACGTGCGCATAGTGCCGATTGTCCGTCTCGTACTCCACGTGCGCCGTCGCTATCGTAATACCACGCTCCTTCTCCTCCGGCGCCTTGTCTATCTCATCAAACGGAACAAACTCCGCCATGCCTTTCCTCGATAAATGCTTCGTAATCGCCGCCGTTAAAGTAGTCTTACCATGATCTATGTGTCCTATCGTCCCTACATTTATGTGCGGCTTCGTCCTCTCAAACTTCTTCTTCGCCATGGCGGTTCCTCCTTGATAGCGTGTTAACTCTGTTTGGGCTAGACGCCTTCAAGTGAAAATGGAGCCCACGACCGGGCTTGAACCGGTGAACCTCTTCCTTACCAAGGAAGTGCTCTACCAACTGAGCTACGTGGGCTTGAACATCGGCGTTGTGGATGACCGGACCAGGGTCGCACACCGGTAACCGAATGCCATTGTCGGACTAGCAGTGCGGGAACTCTCCACAGGTCCGAAGCTTAAGGAAGAGCGTAGTACCTAGCGATAATGGTCCTCAAGCCATCTCTGGCGCCACTATCTCCTACCACAGTTGCGAGCTTTGATGGTGGAGAGGGGAGGATTCGAACCTCCGAAGGCTGAGCCGGCAGATTTACAGTCTGCTCCCTTTGACCGCTCGGGAACCTCTCCTCAACAATTTAGGCCTCGAGGGCTCAACATTCCGAACACGTTACTCAATCTCAACACTATTGGAGCTGGCGATGGGATTCGAACCCGCAACCTGCTGATTACAAATCAGCTGCTCTACCATTGAGCTACGCCAGCGAATCAGATCTTTATAAACTGAATCAATTTTCGAATCAAGAAAAAATGTTCAGTTCTCCCCATTTTTATTATTAACTTACACTTCCAATTCCCCACAGGCTGAAACAGTTTGAACCTCCATGGCAGAATTCTTGCGCAGCCGGACCTCTTACCGGCGATCGTGGTTGATCTTCCGTTCCTGTTCTCGCTGGTCTGCAGTGTTCGTCAGCATTATTCACCAAACAGTGTCACGAGACCTCAAAGATCGCCTTTTTGCCGGGCAACCTCAGGGACTCGCACCCAAGGCATATCTGAAAACACTCCGGTGAGTGCTGCCCTGTTCCGTCTTGTTGTTCCAGTGCAGTCTTGCTTCAGCGGCACAGGGAGCTTCAGCAGTTTGTCGGAGGGTACGAGGTCCGAGTACGTTCTGAAGGACGTCCATATCCAAGGTCGCAGGAGGTGACTGGGAAATAATGCGAACTAGGGTTTATTGTTCTGTAAAAGCGAGACGCCAGATAAGCAGAGTCACACCGACACTGATTGCAGAGTCCGCGACATTGAAGGCGGGCCAATGATAATTGCGGTAGTAGATGTCGATGAAGTCGACCACCTCTCCTAGGCGGACCCGGTCCAGGAGATTTCCCAGTGCTCCACCGAATATAAGCGACAGGGCCAACTGCTCTACTTTCCGATCCGGCGGCAGACGAAGCAGCATCCAGATCACTATGCCCATGGCCAAGAGAGACGCTGAGAGGAAGAGAAGTGTTCGCAGGGTTGAGACCTCACCGGACAAGAGGCCGAACGCAACTCCCGTGTTATGGAGCCTGGTTAAATTGATCAGGCCCTTGACGAGCGGCTTTATCTCGTGCATTTTCAGGGTGGAGCTGACCACTGCCTTGCTCGCTTGATCTAGGAACAACACGCCTGCAGTCGTCCCTAAGAATAGCTTAAAACGAGGGCTCGACAGAATCCCTCCGAGATGGTTGCGCAAGTCTGTTCTCAATCTCATACCCCGATTCACCTGTTCCTCCCCTTGACGCAGGAAGATGGTCGGCCCCTTTTTGCCTGGCCTCGCGATGGGCACTAGCTCTGATCTTTGCTTGAATGATGCTTTCTGCCACTTGCAGCCAGCTCCTCAGTACAACGCAGGCAGATCATTGGCTGTTCCGGGTCACTACCCACACTCTCCTCGTGGACCCAGCAGCGGGCGCATTTCGCTCCCGTGGCTGGTTTTACTTGGATCAGCATGTCCGGAATTTCCTCTGCTCCAACAGCGTTTTGGAGGGTGTCGGGTTCAGCCAGTCGCACCTTGGAGACGATAAACACTCTTCGCAACATGTCCTCTTGGCCTTGCAACTGCTCCAGGAGTTGTCCGGCAACGCCCAAAGTGATCTCTGCATCGAGGGGATGGCCAACCTCTTTCCTTTTCCGTGCGAGTTCCAGGGCTCGGTTGACCTCCGTCCGGATTTCTAAAATCCGCTCCCACTGGTTCCCGAGGAACTCATCCTCATACGCTGTTACCGGCTCTGGCAATTGTTCGAGATGGACACTGTCCGATTTGTCCTGGAAAGCGGGCAGATGGTGCCAAACCTCCTCGGCCGTAAAAGCCAGAATCGGCGCCATGAGACGTACAAGGGTAACAGCGATTTCAAACAGAGCGGTCTGCGCCGAGCGTCGCGGCCGGGAAGCAGGAGCGGAGACGTAGAGGCGATCTTTCAACACATCAAGGTAGAATGAGCTGAGATCTACAACACAGAAGTTGTGGATGGCGTGGTAGATCTTGTGGAACTCAAAACGGTCGTAAGCTTGCAGAACCTTTTTAACCACCTGTTGCAGTTGGTGCAGGGCCCATCGATCTAGCGACTCCATCGAATCCGGATCGACCCGGTGGCGCTCTGGATCAAAATCGTTCAAATTTCCCAACAAGAAACGACACGTGTTTCTAATGCGCCGGTAGCCTTCCGAGAGACGCTGAAGAATCTCTTCCGAGATGCGGATGTCGTCTCGGTAGTCTTCAGCCGCCACCCAAAGTCTGAGGATCTCGGCGCCATACTTTCCTATAACTTCGTCGGGAGCAATGACGTTACCTAAAGATTTTGACATCTTACGACCTGCCCCGTCTACAACGAATCCATGGGTGAGCACGCTGTGGTAAGGAGCATGGCCTCTAGTGCCCACCGCTGCCAACAAGGAGCTATGAAACCATCCCCGATGCTGATCGCTCCCCTCCAGATAAAGGTCCGCAGGCGAATGGAGATCCCCTCGAATCTCCAACACCGCCGCATAGCTCACCCCGGAATCAAACCATACATCTAGGATATCCATCTCTTTTGTGAACTTGGATTCACCACACTTGCCGCAGCTGGCGTCCGGAGGGAGTAGCTTTGCAGCTTCATGGGTGAACCAGATATCGGCGCCTTCACGGGCGAAACGAGACACGACTTGTTCTAGCACCTCTGGAGTGGCCAGGATTTCCCCACATCCGTCACAATAGAACACCGTGATGGGTACACCCCAGGCCCGTTGCCTGGAAATGCACCAATCCGGCCTGTTGGCGATCATCCCGTAAATCCTTTCCTGACCCCAACCGGGAATCCATTTCACCTCCTTCGCGATGGACTCCAAAGCCTTCTCACGCAGGCCGTTGGACTCCATACTGATAAACCACTGCTCGGTGGCACGAAAGATTACCGGCTGCTTGCAGCGCCAGCAGTGCGGATATGAATGAACGATGTTTTCTTGCCGAACCAGACTGCCGGCCTCGGCGATTTTTTCATTCACCCCCTCATTGGCTTCAAATACAAACTGGCCTGCAAAAAAGGGAACATCTTCGGTAAAGCAGCCGTCATCATCCACTGGGGAATACACGTCCAAGTCGTATTTCAAGGCAGTCTCGAAATCCTCTCGTCCGTGACCGGGAGCGGTATGCACACAGCCAGTTCCGACATCAAGGGTCACATAAGGGGCTTGCACAATGAGAGATTCCCTCTCGATGAAGGGATGGCGGCATTTTAGACCTTCCAAATCCGACGCAGAGATTCTGGCCAAAATTTCGTACTCGGAGACCTCCGACTTGTTCATCATGTCATCCACAAGGGATTCAGCGATGATCCAGGCCTCATCGTTTACCGCCACCAGTGCGTAAGCATAGTCTGGGTGTAGAGCAATGGCCAGATTTGCCGGGATGGTCCATGGTGTGGTGGTCCAGATGAGCACAGACACGTCCCGCCCCCTGACCTCGGGTACCTTTTGACTCAGGTCAGAAACCAGGGGAAACTTAACGTAAATGGAGGGTGACCGGTGGTCTTCATACTCCACCTCAGCTTCAGCCAGCGCAGTTCGACAGGAACTGCACCAATAGATTGGCTTCTTGCTTTTGTAGACGCTTCCTTGGCTGATGAACTTTCCCAATTCTTCGGCAATGGTAGCTTCATAGTCATAGGCCATTGTCAGATACGGTCTCTCCCAGTCTCCCATAACTCCCAGTCGCTTGAACTCGTCACGTTGTATGTCGATATACTTCTCGGCATAGGCCCGGCAGTGACGTCGTAGTTCGAGCTGACTCATGCTCAACTTACGATCCCCCAGTTCTTTCTCAACCTGGTGTTCAATCGGCAAGCCATGACAATCCCAGCCAGGAACGTACACGCTGTCATAGCCCATCATTTGCCGGCAACGAACAATCATGTCTTTGAGGATCTTGTTCAGTGCGGTCCCCAGGTGGATGTGACCGTTGGCGTAAGGGGGACCGTCGTGCAATATATAGCGGCGCCGGTTCTTGCTCGACACCCTGAGCTGGCGGTACAAGTTCATCTTATCCCATGTTTCCAGGATATCCGGCTCCCGCTTGGCCAGGTCCGCCTTCATGGGAAATTTAGTTCGTGGCAGATTGAGCGTTTTCTTGTAGTCCATTCCTTGCTCCAACTCTGTCATATGTAGCTTTGATGACAGTAAAAAGTAGAATGCTGAAATTAACATACCCCGCCTCATTGTCAAGAAAAATGTCCTCCGGATCTCTCACACCGCCAGGCACCAAAAGCCCGACATTCCCGAGACCTAGCCCGGACAGTTCACTGATTGGGTAGAGGGCCAGGGCCTTGAACAAAAAAGGAGATGCTCGGGAATGAATGGTGCAAAGGAATGGTCGGCAAATTCCCGAAGAACTCGAAAAACAGCGGGATGTGAGCTGCACGTTGTGGCGTAGCTTCCCTTGCTGCCGCAGAGGTAGGCCCCGTTAAAATATGTTATTGGGGTTACTGACGGCCGAAACTTCTTGACAAGTCAGTTAGATTGTAGCATACCCTGCAACCTTGGTCATAAAAGCAGCTCGTTGCTTGACATGCGGAAGACGGCTGTTCAGATATTTATGACCATAGAGCTAGTTGGCTGGCGCATTTACCTTGTTATCCGGCACAGGTTTTGATAAAATAACAGCTTTAGCTAGCTGGGACCTAAGCGGACAGATCGAGATGACAACCTCCCTAGGCGCACCCTTGTTGGTGCCTCGAGACAAATCTCCTAAACTCTTTTTTGATGAACAGCTCGAGGGTGCCATTTCCAGAAGCAGGAACGCCCTGCTTGCCCTGCAACGTGATGATGGCCACTGGCGTTTTGACTTGGAGGCTGACTGCACCATCCCCGCCGAGTACATCATGATGATGCACTACATGGGCGAGATCGACGACGAGCTGGCGGTCAAGATAGCCGTATATCTCCGTGAGAGGCAGTGTGAAGACGGAGGCTGGAGTCTTTACTGTGGTGGTGACTTCGACCTCAGCTGCAGTGTCAAGGTTTACTATGCCTTGAAGATGGCGGGGGATAGCCGTGACCTGCCGCATATGGTCAAAGCCCGCAAGGCCATCCTGGCTCACGGAGGCGCGGCTCGTGCAAATGTTTTTACCCGCATTGCTTTGACGCTGTTCGGACAAATACCCTGGCGGGGTGTGCCGTTCATCCCGGTAGAAATCATGTTACTGCCCCGCTGGTTCCCATTCCATCTCAGCAAGGTATCCTACTGGTCGCGGACTGTCATGGTGCCGCTGTTCGTCCTATGCAGTCTAAAGGCCAAGGCCAAGAATCCGCGACAGGTGCATATCCAGGAACTCTTCACAACCCCACCGGAGCTGGAGCAGGAATACTTTCCCGTTCGTTCTCGCCTCAACCGGTTGTTCCTTACAATGGATATGTTGGGCCGCCGGCTTGAACCCTATATCCCGAAGCATGTACGGCGCCGAGCCGTCAAGGCAGCCGAGGAGTGGTTCATTGAAAGGCTCAATGGGACCGATGGTCTAGGTGGCATTTTCCCGGCAATGGTCAATGCCCTGGAAGCCTTGGAGATCTTGGGCTATCCTCCTGATCATCCTCACCGAAGAGAGGCCAAACAGGCTCTGGAGAAACTTCTGGTCATTAATGAAAATTACGCGTTCTGCCAACCCTGCTTGTCTCCCGTCTGGGATACTTGTCTTGCCGGTGCAGCGTTGTCGGAAGCAGCCGGTGGCAAAGCCGAGGAGGATATCTCACGCGCCCTTGATTGGCTCAAGGAGCGGCAGGTAACAGATGAACCCGGGGACTGGCGGGAAAGACGCCCGGATCTCCCGGGGGGCGGCTGGGCCTTCGAGTACGCAAATCCTCATTACCCCGATCTTGACGATACCGCTGTCATTGCCTGGATCATGCACCGGGCCCAAGACGGTCGTTACCTCGAGACGACTCGTAGAGCCGCGGATTGGGTCTGCGGAATGCAGTCTGCCAACGGGGGCTTTGGCAGCTTCGACGCAGACAACACCTACTATTACCTCAATGAGATTCCCTTTGCCGATCACGGCGCCCTTCTCGATCCCCCCACCAGCGATCTCACCGCCCGTTGTGTTACGCTCCTGGCACAGTTGGATCCGAAGCGCTACGAGAAAGCCATTGCGGCCGGGCTGGATTTTCTCCGCCGGGAACAGGAGCCCGATGGTTCATGGTTTGGACGGTGGGGCACCAATTATATTTATGGAACCTGGTCGGTGCTGGTCGCGCTTGAGGTGGCTGGGGAGAGACCGGACCAGCCTTACATACGGCGCGCAGTGGACTGGCTGAAGCGGCTGCAGCGTCCCGATGGCGGTTGGGGTGAAGCCTGTTGTACGTACTGTGATCCCACACTGGCAGGCCGCGGCTGCGAGAGCACCTCGTTTCAGACGGCCTGGGCGCTGCTTGGACTCATGGCTGCCGGAGAGGTGAATTCACCTGAAGTACGCCGGGGAACGGAATACCTTATTCGCAGGCAAGGGGAAGATGGCCTCTGGAGCGATGATGTCTTCACCGCTCCCGGCTTTCCCCGGGTTTTCTACCTGAAATACCACGGCTACGGCAAGTATTTCCCCCTGTGGGCTCTGGCTCGCTACCGGAACCTCTCGCGCAAGAAATCCACTTGAGAATACTAGGAATCGTAGTTCCGCTGAGATCGGAGGCTCGTAGTCTGACGCGAGTGGCGCTGACCCCGGGTGCTTTAAACCGACTCCAGGCAAACACGTTCCTAACGGTATCCGGCATTGGTGCCAGAAAGGCAGGAGTTGCTGCTGAGCGTCTCGTTAGCGAGGGGGCGACTGCCTTGCTCAGCTGGGGCTCCGCGGGAGCCTTACACTCCAAGCTCAGTTCAGGCGACTTGATTCTTCCTAAGACTGTTCTTACTCCTCTCAACACCAGCTTCTCAGTGGATGGTGCTTGGCACAACCGCCTTGCCCAGAGGCTGAATGAACGTCTCATCGTTCACACAGAATCTTTGCTCCAAAGTCCCTCTGTGTTGACGAACCCGACAGAGAAAATGGAATTGGGTAAGCAACATGCCGCGATTGCCGTGGATATGGAGAGCGCATCGGTGGCTGAGGTGGCTATGGATGTAGGGATCCCCTTCGCCGCTGTGCGCGCAATTGTTGACCCACTGGACATGACCCTTCCCTCCAGTGTCATGAGCGCAATTGATGATCATGGCCGTGTGCTTCTGCCACAGCTTTTGGTGCGGCTGCTGAGAAAGCCCGCAGAGATCTTGCCTTTGATTCATCTCGGCCGCTGTTTCCGAGCCGCGCGGAGTACTCTTGGATCAGCCGCAAAGTTAGCCGGAAAAAGTTTCCTTCTGCCTTAGCCCGCATTCCCAATTATTACGGAGAGCACTAAATCGTTTGCCTTTTGATCAGGTGCGGATCATGAAGTCTTTTCCGTGGTTCCAAGGCTGCCGTTGTTCTCTGCAAACAATATGATGCTCTCATTAATATTAAGGTTAGCGTCGAGGTATTGACGGGTGGACTGTGCTATGCCACACTCGGTGAACTTCAAAGCACTTGACCTGGAAAGAGGGAAGTGCGGCATGGCCAAAGATTATGGACAATACGTAGGGAGCAGCCTGGCCTGGTGGGTGAAATTAGTGCACCGCAGTTCCGCCTGGATTGTGGTGCTGGCTACGATGGCCACCGGAGTCTCCCTTTACTACACGGTAAACCACCTCGGCATTAACACGGATACCGCCGAGATGCTATCGGAAGAACTACCCTTCCGCCGTAACTACAACGAGTTCAAAGAGGCGTTTCCACAATTCGATGATGCCATGCTCATAGTGATAGATGGCGAGACCCCGGATTTGGCCTACGACGCCTCCATTGCCCTCGCTGCTGGACTCAAGCGGAGATCAGATTTGTTTGTTACGGTCTACCTCCCGGGTGGAAGTAAATTCTTCCAGAGGCATGGTTTGCTATATCTTGGTCCGGTGGAACTCGATGAGTTGGCGGACAATTTGGCCAGGATTCAGCCGTTCTTGGGAAAACTGACTCGCGATCGAAGCTTGCGGGGTTTTTTTTCCATGCTCACTTCTGCAGTCAATGCTGTCATGGATGGAGAAGAACTCGATTTGACCGCAGTTTTTGAGCGAGTTCACCAAGCGATTGCAGCCACTGTCCAAAAACAACATTATGCCCTCTCCTGGCAAGAACTCATGCTCGGGGGCGAATCAACTGCGGATGGGCTGCGGCGCTTCATCATGACACAGCCGCGGTTGGACTACAGCAAACTCTTTCCGGCTGAAACTGCAATAAAAACTGTCCGAGCCTTGACGGCTGAACTGAACCTCACTGAGGCCCATGGTGTGAGGGTGCGTTTAACTGGAGACGCAGCGCTGGAATATGAGGAGTTGCTGAGCGTGACGCGTGGGGCTGGCATTGCGGGCATCCTCGCTCTGGCGTCGGTTGGAGTCGTGCTTTTCGTTGGGCTTCGTTCACCAAGACTGGTGACGGCTACCTTGTTGACCCTTATCATGGGACTGGTTTGGACGGCTTGGTTTGCCAGTGTGGCCGTCGGCCACCTCAATTTAATCTCCGTGGCTTTTGCAGTCTTATACATTGGCCTAAGTGTTGATTATGCTCTTCACTTCTGCCTGCGTTACAGAGAACTCATCCAGCAGGGAGAATCTCATGGAGACGCTCTCCAACAGACTGCCGGAGACATCGGCGGTTCTCTGGTGATCTGCAGCTTTACCACGGCCATAGGTTTTTACGCCTTCATCCCAACTGCCTTCGCCGGGGTGGCGGAACTCGGCCTCATCTCCGGCACCGGGATGTTCATTAGTCTTTTCGCCAACCTCACGGTGCTGCCGGCACTGCTCAGCTTGATGCCGCTGCGCCTGGAACCGTTATTGTCCGGACAAAAACCGAGTCGGTTCGTCGCAGCCCTTTCTTCCCTGCTATCAAGGCGTTCCAGAGCCATCCGCACGGGGGCGCTGGTATCGGGTATCGGCGCCGTCCTGCTGCTGCCTCACGTCTCATTCGATAGCAACCCAATGAATCTTCGAGATCCAGAAAGCGAATCGGTGGCCACCTTTATTGACTTGCTGGCCCAGAGAGAAACCTCGCCGTGGACCCTTACGGTGCTGGCTGAAGATGACAAGTTTGCAACCGGTTATGCCGACCGACTCACGGACCTGGATCTCGTCGACAAGTGTGTCGTTCTGGACTATTTCCTGCCGGCGAACCAAGATGAAAAACTGAGCAAAATCGAAGAGATTGCCCTTATCGTGGGTCCAGAGCTGACCACTACCAGTCAGGAACCGCCGCCCAACACCAGCGAGCAGTTGGCTGCTCTTTATGATTTCTCGGCCACCTTGGAGAGCTACATCAAGAGCACGAACAACACGAACGTGACAGTGCCTACCCAGCGCTTGTCGGATTCTTTGAAACGTTTTAATGCCACCCTCGGAGCACTGGATCGGGCTTCCCAAAGCCAACTCCTGATGAAGCTCCAGACTAGTCTGCTGGGTTCTTTATCGTCACAGTTGCGTGCTCTGAATGCATTGCTGGAGGCCGACAAGGTTACCCAGAGCGATTTACCGGTTGATTTGGTGGAACGGTGGAGGTCCCGTGACGGTCGTTACCGGATCGAGGTGTTCCCACGGGAGAATTTGAGCGATGGTGAAACCCTTAGGCGTTTCATCGCCGCAGTGCGCACCGTGGCGCCAAACGCAACAGGCTTTCCGATCATCTACGTCGAAGCGGGTGATGCAGTGGTCAGGGCATTTCAGCAGGCACTCGCATTGGCTCTGGCAGCTATTGTAGCCCTGTTGGTTATCTTGATGCACTCTCGACGAGATGTCCTCCTGGTAATCTTGCCGTTGCTCTTGGCTGGGGCCCTTACAGGCGCAGCATCGGTGCTGCTCCGTATCCCCTTCAACTTTGCCAACGTGATTGCCCTACCTCTGCTGTTGGGGATTGGCGTCGACAGCGGCATCCATATGGTTCACCGGCTGAGAACCGCGCCCCCCTCCGACGGTCACATACTGCAAACGAGTACAGCGCGAGCTGTGTTCTTCAGTTCCTTGACCACCATCGCCAGCTTTGGTAACCTGGCAATCTCCGCCCACCGGGGCATGGCGAGTATGGGAGAGCTACTTACCCTGGGTATCGGGTTCACCGTGCTCTGCACCCTGGTAATCCTGCCGGCCCTTGCTGACTTGGGAAATCGGCGTTCGGTAGTCCCAGTGGTCGTACGGCCGTGATGCCGACGCCCCTCAGTATTTGTCCCACCTGGCAGACGTTGAGTAGCGTATGGAGGCAATCGCTGCACTTGGTGTAACAACTGATCAAGAGGCTGGATGGACTGAAACGCAGAGACGCCGTAGAATAGCGTTTCGTGCCAAGCGCACTGCTTGACCGTACTTCGTCTTCGCCGTGCCCTTCGCGTGGCGCACTTCGCGGTCAAAGTCTCCTTCCTGTAAGTCTTGTGATTTAACTCGGACGGCGGACCGTTATGAAAACCTTGATCACTGGCGCTTCCGGATTCGTGGGCTCGGCGGTCCTGCGCCAGCTACTGCAAGCAGATCACAAGGTCCGGGCCTTGGTGCGCCCGAGCAGTGACCGAAGCAATCTCACTGGTCTGCCGGTGGAGATTGTGACTGGAGATCTCACCGAACCTCAGTCATTGGTAGATGCGCTTTTGGACTGCGACGCCCTCTTTCATGTGGCAGCCGATTATCGCCTCTGGGTTCCCGACCCCGACACCATGTATGAGATTAACGTCACCGGCACCCGAAACCTCATGCTTGCCGCCTCCCGAGTTGGGCTGAACCGCATTGTCTACACCAGCAGCGTGGCTACTCTGGGCCTCACTTTCGATGGCAGTCCCGCCGACGAGACGACACCGGTAGCCTTGGACGACATGATTGGCCATTACAAGCGCTCCAAATTCCTTGCTGAGGCCGAGGTGAGACGACTTGCCGACGACCAGGAGCTACCTGTGGTAATCGTCAACCCCTCAACACCCGTCGGCCCCCGAGACCTAAAGCCCACGCCAACGGGACGCATGATCGTTGACGCTGCTCGCGGACGAATGCCGGCCTATGTGGATACCGGCCTGAATCTGGTGCACGTGGATGACGTGGCTGTGGGGCACCTCTTGGCCTTCGAGCGTGGCACCACTGGGAGACGTTACGTGCTGGGCGGTCGGAACCTAAGCCTGAAAGAAATCCTCGGCCAGATCGCGATCATCAGCGGCCAGAAGCCTCCGACTTTGCGCCTGCCCCACAATCTGGTCTTACCCCTTGCCTACCTCAACGAAGCGTGGGCTCGAATGGCCGGTGTTGGTGAACCGCGGGTAACAGTAGATGGGGTGCGGTTGGCAAAGAAGCACATGTTTTTCTCCTCTGATAGAGCCGAACGCGAGCTGGGATTCAACCCTCGTCCGGTTGAAGAAGCGTTGCGTGATGCTGTGGACTGGTTTCGGCAGAACGGGTATCTTATCTGAATCATTAGAATTCCCTAAACAGCGGACCACAGAGATTTGCACATCCGCCATCTTGTGGATTGCTGACAAAGAACACCAATTCTGATCACACATGTAGGTAGCTACCGCTCATGAGAAAAAGCGCTTATCTTCTTTTGCTCGCCGGACTCGCTCTTTTCACAGTCTTGATAGGCTACCACGGGTTAAATGACGTTATTGGAGCCTTGGCTGTAGCTGGATGGGGACTCGTCTGGGTGAGCCTGTTCCATGTGCTACCGCTTGCCGTCGAATCTGTGGCCTGGGGAAAGCTTTGGCACAGCGACCGCCCCTCCCTGCTTGTTCTGCTCTGGGCTTGCTGGATCGGCGAAGCGGTGAACGGATTGCTCCCTGTGGCACAAGTGGGTGGGGATCTCATCAGGGCACGATTGCTTGTCCATCGCAACATCTCTGGAGCGATGGCCGGAGCAAGTGTGGTTGTGGAAGTCACTATTTCGGTTTTTACGCTGATCATCTTCTCCCTGTTGGGAGTCTGGCTGCTCTTGGACGTTGGCGGGCAAGATGTCGTCCTGGCGGTTCTCATCGGTCTTGGCATCCTTGGATCACTCATGACTGCCTTTTACCTGGCCCAGCGACGTGGTCTTTTCGCAAGGATCGCCCGCGCGCTGGTTCGCCTTGCCGGCGACCGCGATTGGGATGTGTTGGTCGGCGGAGCGGCAGCGCTCGATCAAGCGATTTTGGGGATTTATCAAGATCGTCATGCTCTCTTTTCCAGCAGCGTCTGGCGTCTCGTCAGTTGGTTGGTGGGCACAGGCGAAGTCTGGCTTGCGATGTACTTTCTAGGAGCACCGGTGAGTTTAACCCACGCCCTTTTATTGGAGAGTTTGGGACAGGCAATACGCGCCGCAGCCTTTTTGATCCCAGGGGCTTTGGGCGTTCAGGAGGGTGGCTACCTGGTCCTGGGAAGCCTTCTCGGTATTTCCCCGCAGGTAGCGCTGGCGCTTTCTTTGACCAAACGGGTACGCTATCTGCTTCTGGGATTACCGGCTCTCGTCGCCTGGCAAATAGCCGAAGGACGGAGGCTCTGGCGGGGCCGCAGCGAGCCCGTGCAGCCTGCAGAATAAGACGACCCTATGGCTTTCCGGTTTTCAGTTATTATGTTACGTTGCACCCGACAATCTCTTAGGTGGTTTGGAACTTTGCCTGGGAAGTCTGGACGTTGTGACAGCCGGTCCGGCAGGAGTATGGAATGGGCGTGCCGTTGATCCAACAATACCGTGTCGCCACTTACATCTTGGGACAGAAACTGCGTGGCAAAAAGCGCTATCCTTTGGTGTTGATGTTGGAACCTCTTTTTCGCTGTAACCTGGCTTGTGCAGGTTGCGGCAAAATCCGCCATCCGGAGGAAGTCCTGGACAGGCGTCTCAGTGTGGACGAATGTGTCTCTGTGGTAGAAGAGTGCGGTGCCCCTGTTGTTTCCATAGCAGGGGGGGAACCTTTGCTACACAGAGAAATGCCGCAGATAGTCTACGAACTCATCAAGCGCAAGAGGTTCGTCTATTTGTGTACCAATGCCTTGTTGTTGAAGAAGCACTTGGAGGATTACACCCCGTCACCGTACTTTACCCTCTCCATCCATCTCGACGGCAATCGGGAGAGGCATGACGCCCTGGTGTGTCGGCAAGGGGTGTTCGATGTTGCGGTTGATGCCATTAAGGCGGCCCGGGAAAAAGGCTTTCGTGTAACCACCAACTCTACCCTTTACGAGGGCATAACGGCTGAGGAGGCTGTAGAGTTCTTTGATTTTGTTATGAGCTTGGGGGTGGAAGGCATTACCGTCGCACCTGGTTTCAACTACGAGCGCGCCTCCGACGCGGACGTGTTCCTCCAGCGTACTGCCAGCAGACAACTCTTCCGTAAGCTTTTCAGATTAGGCAGGGAGCGCAAGTGGAGATTCAACCATACGAGTCTTTACCTTGACTTTTTAGCCGGTAACCAGACCTATCAGTGCACGCCTTGGGGTAACCCGACTCGGAACGTTTTCGGCTGGCAGAGACCGTGCTATCTTTTGGATGAAGAGAGGTACGCCTCGAGTTTCAAGGAACTCATGGAGGAGACCGCTTGGGACGGGTACGGGACGGGACGGAATGCCAAGTGCGCACATTGCATGGTCCATAGTGGATTCGAACCAACCGCTGTAGACGATATGCTCAACCATCCACTGAAATCATTACGGCTATATCTGCGCGGACCGCGCACCAACGGTCCGATGGCCCCTGATCTGGCCTTGGAGTGTTCTGCATCCGCGCCTGACTCCTGTGACGACGGAAAGGTTGAGTATCGAGCCAGCAGATGACACCTTGCCGAGCAGAGGTCTAAGAAAATGGTACCTGCTTTTGTTGGTCGTGGGGTTTTGGCGCAGCTAACTGAACGCGGGATTTCCATGTCTTCATTGTGGCCGCTGACTGTTGCTGTAGTGACGGTGCTCACGCTGGCGCTTTCGCCGCCCGCGGTTGGAAAACCCGTGTCGCATGTGGTTGAAAACCTGAACCATGCTTTGCTTGGCGTCATGAAAGAGGCGGATCAGCTAGGTTTCTCAGGCCGCTACCAACGTCTCGCGCCGGTAATGACCGCGAGCTATGATTTTCCGTTTGTATCCAGAATAGTGGTGGGCCGGTATTGGAAACAGTTTAGTCAGGAACAGAAGTCAAAATTCGTCGAAACCTTCACCAACCTGAGCATTGCCACGTACGCCGGGCGCTTTGACGGATATTCCGGCGAACGCTTCGAGGTCGTATCAACAGAAGAGCTTCGGCACGGTCGCCAGATGGTGAAAAGCACTCTTATAAAGCCTGATGGAGAAGTGGTTCACCTGGACTACATTCTGCACCAGAATGAGAACCGATGGCGAATCATCAACGTCATCGCTAACGGAGTCAGTGACCTCTCTTTAAAGAGAGCCGACTACTCCTCGTTTCTCAAAACAAAGGGTTTCGATGATCTGTTGAGAGCACTGAACGACAAGATCCTTCAGTACTCGCAGTAGTATACAACAGCCTGCAACTCCTCCTGCCTTGATTCCGCCCGGAAGAAGTAACGGCATGCTTTCAACATTCTCTCTGTGCTATGAGTGCGACGATGCAAAAGCGAGTACTTCTCATCAGCAACCCCATTGCAGGTGACCGAAAGACCGACCTGCTGTCCCGTTGGTTTGTACGCACTCTCGAACAGAGCGGCCATGAAGTAGAGACCTTCGTCACCGCGTCGGCTGACGATATTCACCACCGGGTTCGCCGCTTGGAACCGGAAGGTGAACGGCTGGTCGTCGCCGGGGGGGACGGGACAATTAACCAAGTTCTGAACGGGCTTCGCGATCCAGCCCTCATCCCGCTCTTCATTCTCCCCACAGGCACTGCCAACGTGCTGGCCAACGAACTCGGTTTGCCGAGAAGTCTCGGAGCCGCGGTGCAAATCTTCGAACAGGCCCACATTCGTCACCTAGACATGGGATTGGTGGGTAAACGACGCTTTCTTTCGATGTTGAGTGCCGGAGTTGACGCCATGGTCACCCAGGAACTCATCGGTGGCAAGGGAAGGATTCGAGGCTACTGGCGCTATGTGTTCCCGTTCCTGAAAGTGATCTTGCGATACAAGCCGCCGAGGCTCCAGGTCCAGGTTGATTCATCCGATAGGTTGGCAGGTTCCCATGTCTTGGTGAGTAACGTGCGGCGGTACGGCTCGGGGCTCAAATTTGCTCACCGAGCGTACTGCGACTCGGGTCACTTCGACGTCTGCATTTTCCCGAAACGGTCTTTTTTCTCCCTATGCCGATACTACCTCGTCGCGCTTCTCGGAAAACCATCCTGGCAAACCGGGGTGATTTATCTCACCGGGCGCAGGATACGAATAGACTCGACAGATCGAGTCCCAGTTCAGATCGATGGAGACTATCTCGGAACTACGCCGGTGGAGGTAGAACTTCGGCCATCCTTGGTGCCCATTATAGTTCCGGACCCGTCCCGGATGAGTCGCAAAACTCCAGGTCAAACAACCTTGATCGAACCCTAGCCCGGATAATTCAAGAATTGGTGTAGCGAGACCGTGGAGGCGGGTGTGCCACCGTCCAATCGCAGGGGCTTGGACCCGAGACGTACTTGAACAGTACGTCGCAGGGTGTGAGACCTGAGGACGGACGGAAGGACGACCATATCCGCGGTCGCAGTAGCCGATTCGTGAATTATCCGGTCTAGGCGAGGCATAAGAGGTGGGGCAGTAGGGTGAAGGTTGGAACCTTGAGAACCTGGGCCGCTAGAAGAGTAAAATCCAGGGCAATTCTTCCATCACAGCCCTGAGAGAGTCGAGATTGCCCGGTCTCGTCAACGCCTTGGCACCCTCCAGTAAATTCCCTCTTCGCAAGGCCTGATAAGCATCGTGCACGGACACTCCGATCTGCTGCAATAAGCTTGAATCACGGTAACAGTTGATCATGCAGCGGGTGCATCCGTCACGCACCAGTTTGGAACCGTCGAACTCGTAAATTGAACACATCGGTTCCTGCCAGTGATGGCAACGCCAGAGCATGAGCTGCCAGTCGAGGAAAAAGAACCGATAGCCGGCAATACAGGGATAACGTTGGTCCTCTTTTCTGACAAAACGCTGCATTTCGTCGAGGGAGAGTTTGGGATTGACCACTCGAAACCGTTTTTTCAGGGCCTTAATCTTGTCATAGGCCTCCAGCAGTTCCTCTCGTGTGTGCGTCACGAGACCAGCATCCGACCAGCCAAGGAAATTGGACCGGAGATAAGTTAGCGGATAGGAAAAGACCGCCGAGGTGAAGCCCAGAGAGGTCAGGAAGTCTGGTAGCGCCTCATAGTCCACAAGACGACTCATGGTAACCGATGCCGTCGCGTGTATCTTGAGATCTGCAAGGACCGCATTAGCTTGGCGAATGGTTTCGCAGACGCCTGGAAGACCCCGATTTTTCTCATGCACTTCCTGCGAAGCCGCGTCCACAGAAATGATCAGGCTGGACAGGCCGGCTTCGGCAAGTTCATGGATCTTCTTGGATTTCAGAAGCCCTGCGTTGGTGACCACGATCGCTTTCATGCCGAGGTCAGCAGCTTGTTTGACGAATGTCACCAGATGTGGATGTAAGGTGGGCTCGCCGCCTGTGAACACAAGATAGCGGACTCCTTCTCTAAATAGAATATCAATAGACTCCAGTCCTCCTCGTCTGCTGACGAACTCCCAACGCTCCTTGGGTAGTTGGCCCACAGCAAAATTACAGAAGCCGCAGTTGGCATTGCACGCGTTGTTGAGGGCAAATTGGCAAAACCCCGGGCCACCCGCTTCCAAGACCAAGCGCAAGGTATCCACCGTCCGTGTTAGGGAAGAGGGTGGCCGTCGTCCGTTCTGACCAACCGCACTGTTTGGCAGGTTTTCTCGCTTTGCAGTTTCCATTTCCAATACTCTGTCGCGGGCATTTATCTGTGTTGCAAGTCTGGTGAAGGATAACTAAGCAGGAGTCGCAAATCAACCGGCTTCGGCGCAAAACCGATTCATTTTACCTCTGTCAACTTGCCCTTTTCCAGAACGAAGGTTTTGTCCCTCCAGTAAGTCTGTCTCTTCAAGAAGCTCGCCAACCAAACAAAGACAGCCAGAATGTCTCTGAACGGAAGCAACCAGAAGTTTTTTGCGCCGTCTTTGTCTCCCAAGAAAGTCGAGTTCGCAACGGCTGTGACGATCCTGACGCTAGTTGTAGCAACAATAACAGCCCAGCCGTATGGCCCTCCCAGCAAGGCATAGAGGAGGGCAAAGGGGAGAGCACGGATAAGGAAGGTAAAGAAGAAGCCGGAAGGGTTGGCAGATCTGGTGTTCTGGTCCCAATAAACCTGGTGGCGCCACCAATCTTGAAACGTTTTGAGCTCGACCCCCATGTCTACCACGTAGGGAACAAAACGGATTCGATACCCCGCCTCCACCACCCGCCTTCCCAGTTCGTAGTCTTCTACCAAATAATGACTCAACGGTGCCAGTCCACCAATTTTGTTCAGGACGCGTCTGCAGATGGCATGGGTTTGTCCGGGGCAGGCTATGGAGGTATTCGTCACTACCGCGAAGACGATAGACGGGATAAAATCGACATTAAAGGAGAGCAACTCCAAAGCCTCAACGGTGTTCTTGGGCTTCCACGCCTTATAGAGAGTGCAGGAAATACCCACTTTTTCATCGACAAGTGGAGCAACTATGGTTCTGAGATAATCGGGTCTCAAAAACATATCGCTGTCGGAAATGACGAAAACGTCCCCCTTCGCCCTCTGGCTAATATTATAGATGTTGGACACTTTCCCGTTTGGGCCGACAGCGTTTTCGTCTATAACAATTTGAACGTCTGTTTGTGGATGCTCTCTCTGTATCTTCTCCAAGATCCTCAAAGCCGGATCGTCTCTACGTTGGACGCCGTAGATAACTTCATAATCCGGATAATCTTGTTTACACGCTGTAGCTAGGTTGACGTATAGATCCTTTTCCAGACCGTAAACAGGTTTGATCAATGAGACAAACGGTAAATAATCTCGTGATTTCTTTGGTTCAAAACTATTCTGTTTTCTTGTTATAAAAAAAGCCATACAAATGGTAGTTACTAGACAGAAAACGGATCCGATAATAACTGGGATAAGGAGGATATATTGCCAAGTCATGGTCTTTCTTTGCACCCGTCTCTAAATCGGAGACGCCAAAATGAACGTTGAGCCTTAAGGGTAAGAATCATGTATAATATATGGATGATTGATAATGAGATCGCGGATGCAATTAATCCGCAACAAGGTCAGATACGATATTCTTGTGTTTCATGAGACAGAGCCACTCCGTGACATCTATGTTGTTGTCATAGACAACATAAGCATTAGGGTAATGTCCTATCAACCGGTGAAATGTATTCACAGCCAAACTGAACGCCAATGAAAATTTACCAGGTACGACGATGAAGACACGATCATCGATACGCTCAATGTGGTACAGATAATTTCTTTTGGAGTAAGACGTAGAAACCTCGACTTTGTATCCGAAGTAGGATTCAAAAACTTTGGCGTCGGCAAGTTTCGGAAATACCTTTCGTGCTCTGTTGATCAACGCATTTCTCGCGTTTTCCTTTTCTTTGTCACTATCAGCCTTGGCGAAATATCCACCACCTATGAGGGAATATCGTCTGCCGTTAATTTCATGGGTAAGATGATTAATCGTCTTATTAATGAACGGCGTGAGCCTGACGAAATTGACATCGCACACGTGAGGATACGCTACCAGGAGAGGAGAAGCGACTGCTTTGACACCAATTTTGCCCTTGGCAAACCTTTCTAGGTTTTGCCCCAAAGCCAAAATGAGAAACTTGGCTTCAAGTTCTGTATCATTGTTGAGGTAGATTTTCGAACGCTTCGGGCCTTGCACGTAATGATTGAAACTTGAGTTCGTAAATATATGACCACCGTAAGATATGTAACTTCTGGTTAAATCTGAGATTATGCCATAAGCATTCATTGGCCTATCATAGCTTTTTACTTCTATATGTGTGTTTGTATCTAATCTTGCGTCGGGAACTTCTGCCTTATGTACAGAATTACGAGAGTAATCAAGAAGTCCTGCCTTTGGTATATAATGCGAGGCACAACCACGCCGCCAATCATATTTTTGATATCTATTATGTCGAGCTATGAATTGTTTGATGTTTTTATCCCATGTCCACTTGAAAAAGATCTTCTTAACTTTATCCTGTACCGAATCATTATTGGAAGGTGTAAAGTCGGGGTCGTTTATAGTGTTGACTATATAGTCTATACTGTCTTCCCTGAACCACTTGCCGTTCTTGTTTATGGTGATCAACTTTCCTTGTGCGTCAACTCTAAGGTTCATTCCGTCGAAGTCTCTATAATAGAGTAATATGTCGTCAATACTACCGACCATCGTCCGCAGAAACTGATTCGTTGGAAATATCGAATAGAGACTGCCGAAGTGGAACCATTCGTGATGGATGCCACTGGCTTCCGTGCATATTCTCTCATTCTTTTCTATTAGTGCTACCTTAAATCCACTCCGGGCAAAGATTTCACCGATTGCTAGGCCTGCTATGCCCGCACCTACTACTATTAGATCATATTGGTTTCGTTTCATGTCACTTCAACGTCTTGCTTATCACTTGAGCGATTTCTACTATGTCTTGCTCAGTAGTTCCTGATGTAATCGGCGGACATATATGTTTTGGACAGTATCCTTCCGCTGTTGAGAGATCTTCTTTCTGATAGGGAATCTGGCTGAAGACCGGCTGCAGATGACAGGGGACTTCGTAAACTCCGCCTCCGAGGACAATGCCGTTGGCCTTGAATTTCATTTTAATCGAGTTCACATCCTCATCGCTGGCATACTTGATGATGAACTTGTAGTTGCTTGCCTTGTCCATGTGTCTGGTGTCTACATAATCGATACCAAGTTCGTTTAGCGTCGGTATCAGTGCGTTCACAGCCTGCTGTCGTTTATGAAGCATTGAGTCGAGTTTTGATAGTTGGACTAGCCCTATATAGGCTGCTATCTCGCTTATCCTCCAGCTGTTGCCGAGGTCATAATGAAGACCACCATAGTCTCCGCCTCTCTTGCCTTGATTTCGGTATGACCTGGCAAGTATTGCGTGTTCTTCGCTATCGGTTGTGATCATTCCCCCTTCCATGGTTGTCATTACCTTGGTAGGAAAGAAGGAGAAAGCACCTCCGTTGGCGAAGTTGCCTGCTTTCGTCCCCTTCATTTGACATCCATGTGCATGGGCTGCATCTTCAATTAAGAATAAATCTTTTAATTTACAATATTCAACTATTTCTTCAAAGTCAGGAGCAATAACTCCACCTATATGCACCCAAACAACGCCCTTCAAGTCCCGATGTTGGTCCAAGGTATACTTTAGTATCTCGAGGTTTGGCACAAAGTAATCACTTGTCATATCCATGAATATAGGAATGCCGCCTGCACGAATGATGGCTGCAACCGTTGCGAAGTTTGTGTTTGTCGGTACTGCGATCTTTTTTCCTTGTGTTCCGTTTAACACGAGAAGGATCTCAAGGGCAGAAGTGCAGGTATTAAGGGACACTGCATAGTTGGAGCCTACGTATTTTGAAAACTCGTTTTCGAAGGCTTCGGTGTACTCACCGAGGATCAACGTTCCGTTCCTAAGGATTTCACCGAACTTATTTTGAATGTCGAGAATCTCGTTCTCGGTAAGATCCAAATAGAAAGGCTTTATCATTCTCAATCCCCCTAGTTTACCCTATTCTAGCAAACCTACACCCGCCGAAATCTACGAGTCCACCTGTCGAATTCAAACTTGGACTCTCATCTTCGTGAGTATTTTTTTCTATTGTGCATGAAATTAAAGAACTCCCAGCCTTCCCGAAGCCTGCGCTTGCAGATGTCCTTGTCTTTGACCATGGTCTTAATAATCCGCAGGATGGGCTTGGGTCGAAAGTAAAATTTGTTATAAAAGACTTCTACGGCATCAAATATTTCCTCTTTGGTCAAATCCTCGTATTCGTGAGAAACTTCTTGAACACCTGAGCAGGAGACGAGGGTGGAATCTATGAACCAGTTATTGTCCAGCGCTTGTCGGTAGAACTCAGTACCGGGATACGGTGTGGCGATTGATACCTGCAGTGTATCAGGATCGAGTTCCTTTGCAAACTCAATAGTTTGGTTGATGGTTTCTTTTGTTTCACCGGGGAGTCCGACAACAAAAGTAGCGTGCGTGACGATTCCCAGTTCTTTACAGGTCTTGATGAATCTTCGACACTGGTCGGTGGTAATTCCTTTCTTGATGTTTTTCAGAATCTCGTCACTCCCTGATTCTATCCCGACCATGAGCAAGCGCAGTCCACTATCTTTCATGATTTGGAGTGTCTTTTCGGGTACGGTCACCCGTGCGCTGCAGGACCAAGTAATGTTCAGTTTCTTCAGACCCCGGGCAATCTCCTCAGCCCGTCTGAATTTGGAGGTAAACGTGTCGTCATCAAAGAAAAACTCCTTGACCTGAGGGAACATTTCTTTTGCTCGGGCTATCTCGTCAATCACGCTTTTTGGAGATCGTACTCTGTATGTGTTTCCGGCTATGGTTTGGGGCCAGAGACAGAAAGTGCACTTAGCCGCACATCCTCGTCCCGTATAAACTGACAAAAATGGATGCAGGAGGTACCCTACAAAGTAGTTCTCGACCTGTAAATCCCTTTCGTAAACATCGAGTACAGTTGGAAGTGAGTCCAGATCTTCGATGGGGTCTCTATCTTTGTTATGAACAACCGTGTTGTTAGTTGGATATGAAATCCCTTCTACCTCAGAAAGCCGTTTCTCCTGCGCAATATCGAGGATAGTGTAATCGAACTCTTTCCTTGCCACAAAATCCAGGTCTTCACAACCACGTAACGAATCCTCAGGAAGCGCTGTAACGTGGGGGCCAACCATCCCGACGAGCACTCCCGGGCATTCCTGTTTGAACCGACGCACGAGCCCAGCATCATTATGGTATCCGGCTGTGCTGGTGAAAATTACCAGGATGTCAAAATCTTTAACCATCCGAACCGTGTCTTCGACACTCATCTCCTCAGCAGGAGCATCCAGAACCCGACTGCCCGGGCACAGTGCGGCAGCCTGCGCCAACCAAGTTGGATACCAATATGAACGGATCTCACGCTTTGCCTGGTATCTACTTCCAGCGCCTCCATCAAAGCCTTCAAATGAAGGGGGATTCAGGAAGAGCACACGCTTAGACATGTTTCCTCTCTATTGTGTCAGGAGCAGCACGTGATTGGATACTCGCTAAACGAGCACAATCTGGTACATTGTCTGTAAGCGAAATCAGCACCCGGACTCAAGGGGAACAGCTGGGGAGGTATTTTACCAAAAAAAAACAATTTTAAAACCGCAATTTACCTGAGACAGGAAAAACCCACCCGAAGTACGGCGAATTCTCCGGTCGCAGCAACCGGTTCGTGAATAATGCGGGCCAGATTCCAATGCTGTTCACTAAAGGAGCAAGTACCATTGAATCCCGCCTTGGCAAGGGGAAACTTAGAAGGGGGGAGATAATAGCTTAATTAGACAGTATTGGGGCTAGACCTTTTGTTTTTGTTGGTCAGAATCAATCCGCCCTTTGGTATAGTCTCGGCCCTTCCAGTGTGAACCTGCACCCAGCCAGTGGTTTACAGCCGACGTCCAAGTCATCGCCAAATAAAGAGTGCCGATCAGGGGCATGGTTAGGGCCCACAGAAACGAGATCCCATAGAATTTGAGTGTTGGCAAATAGCTCAGCATCATGGCGCCCAAAGCCAAGGCAGAGAGAGCCTTAGCCATAACAGAGGGGATCAGGAGACCCACCGGTGGCAACCAGAAACTCGCCACCATGAAAACGGTGCAAAGGGCTAACATAAAGCCGGAATAACGAAGTTGGGTAAAGGCGGTTCGCGCCACCATGTCCCATATTGTCCTGAGATCTTCATAGCCACGGAGGCTGAGCACGGAATGACTGAGGCCTATCCAAGTCTTATATCCCTTTCCTTTGATCCTCCGCGCCAAAGCGCAGTCATCGATCAATTCTCCCCTCAACCCACCGAAACCACCTATCTCATTCAGGATCCTAGTCTTTAGCAGTATACACCCGCCGGCGGCGGCAGCAACTCTGGAATGGTCGGAATTGGACAAGCGAAAGGGATAGAGCGTTTTGAAAAAGTAGATAAAACCAGGCAGCAACAGCCTCTCCCAGAAGCTGCTCATCCGCAGCGTTGCCATCAGTGATACCAGGTGAACACCTTTGGTCTCCATAGCTCTTCGGAGTTCCGCAAGGATCCCGGGCTCAAGCTCAATGTCGGCATCCAGCAGCAGGGTGAGGGGAGTTCTGATGTGACTGCGACCCTGCTCGAGGGCCCATAGCTTACCACTCCATCCAGGGGGAAGGGGTTTTCCTGCTAGAACAAAAAGATCTTCCGTGCCCGCTCGGCGAGCTATTTCAGCAGTACCATCGGTAGACCGATCATCGACCACGATGATTCGAAGTTCACGTCCCTGAACCTCTAGGGCTGGCAAGGTCCGTTGGATCGTCTTCGCTTCATCCCGCGCAGGGATAAGCACTGTGATATCGTCAAGCGTCTCTTCAGCAGAAGACGCGGCAGCGTCCAGAAACTCTCTGGTACTCCAAGGTCGCCAAGGCAAGAACAAGACGGTCGTCCAGATAGCGGCCGCTGCCAGGGCGAGCATGTTCCAAACTAGCTCCATGGGAAGTGACCTTTCGTCGCCTCCAGATAGGGCGATCGGTGTTCTTGTAAAACCAAGATTTGCCCTGAAACCGTTGCTTCGTCAAGTGCGCAACACCGAAGTTTGTGGTATAGTATGGAATCCTGATAATAGTTACAAGCGGAAATCAGGCCCTGGAAGAATAGACACAATACCCCCGCTCAATGAGCCCCGAACCTTCTCGACATCGCAACAACTCGACGATCGTTGGCCATGTTGCACAACATGGCACAGAAGTGGTAGGTCTGGGTTCTGCAAAGTCCGTCAGGGCCGGAGGCGCCTTAAGCGCAACCTGCTTCTGGAACCCGGGATTGAAAATTGGCGAGGAATGGGGCTGGAACTGCGAACCTGAATGAAATCGTACCCACATATCCTGTCGCCGGATACTCGGTCAATATGGTTTTGCGCATTGCTCCTATCGGGAGGCCTTGGAATAATCTCCCAATGGTTATGGCATTAGGCTCGTGGGGCAGGTTGGAGTAAAGGAGCCCATCGAGTCTCCACGAGATTCGGACGCATGGTCACTCACATTCTGGGGACTTCTGTGAAGAACAAAAACAACGAGTTTCGGCAGACTCTCACAGGATTCCTGGGCTATTATGTGGCTGAACGAATTAGGTCCATCGGCGCTGCAGCAATATATGGGGTGGTGAGATTGGGGCGCATGGGACTCTTTCTGCTCAAGGCTGTGTTCTATGCCTTCACTCCCCCTCTCAAGTTTGCCCGACTTGTCAAACAAGTATGGTTCATTGGCTTCCAGTCCACCCTGGTGATCCTCCTCACCGGTGCGTTCACTGGAATGGTGTTGGGGCTTCAGGGCTTTTATACGCTTACTCGTTTCGGCTCCGAAGCTTTCCTCGGACCAATGGTGGCCCTGGCTCTGATCAGAGAGTTGGGACCTGTGATCTCAGCTTTAATGGTCACGGGAAGAGCCGGATCTGCTATCACCGCCGAAATCGGCATAATGCGAATCAGCGAACAGATTGATGCTCTAGAGTTGATGGGACTGAACCCGTATCGCTACCTCATCGTGCCTAACCTTCTTGCAGGAATTGTGGCTCTTCCTTTGCTGACCGCGATTTTCAACGTAGTCGGCATCTTCGGCGGGTATCTTGTCGGAGTGAAACTTCTTGGCGTTGGCTCAGGCACATATTTGGGTGAGATGGCAAACTATGTGGACATGAGCGACATTGCTGGGGGAATCTACAAATCCATCAGCTTCGGTGTTTTGATTACCTGGGTTTGCTGCTACAAAGGATTCTACACGGGATTTGGCGCTGAGGGCGTAAGCAGGGCCACCACTCAGGCCGTGGTCTTGTCATCCGTACTGGTTTTGGTCTGGGACTACTTCATGACCTCTGCACTCTTTTGAGGCGGGAAATGATTAGGGTCGAGAATCTCCATAAATCATTCAATGGTTTCCAAGTTCTCCGGGGAGTATCTTTCGAAGTGGTCAAAGGAGAGATTCTCGCCTTGATAGGACAAAGTGGCTTTGGTAAAAGCGTTTTGCTCAAACACGTCGCCGGATTGATGCAGCCGGACTCGGGTCGAGTGGTGGTGGACGGTCAAGATATGTGTTGTTTGAGTAACAAAGACCTCGTTCGGCTAAGGAATCGTTTTGGTTTTCTTTTTCAGGGTGGCGCCCTGTTTGATTCAATGACGGTATTTGACAATGTGGCCTTCCCATTGCGCGAGAAGACGATACTGGGGGAGGACATAATTCGAAGGAAGGTTCTGTCTGAATTGGAGCAGGTGGGACTAATAGGCTCGGAGCGGAAATATCCGGCTGAGATAAGCGGGGGAATGATCAAGCGGACTGCTCTGGCCAGAGCCCTCGTCACGGATCCGGAGATCATGCTCTTCGATGAGCCCACTACAGGTTTGGATCCTATCACTGTCAAGACCATCGTTTCCCTCATCGCCGCCTGCCACCAACGGCTAACGTTTACCGGAATCGTTGTGACCCATAAAATACCAGCGATTTTCGCCATCGTTGACAAGGTGGCTATGTTGCACGAAGGTACTATTGTTATCGCAGGAACTCCCCAAGACATTCTGGCGTCCGATGAGCCCATCGTAAGGCAGTTCGTCCACGTCCACGAGAGTAGCCAAGAGCCGGGTTGTCAGACCTAGACGAGTATGGTTCGTGTCTACGAAGGGGCAACAATGAAGAAATTCGATCTGGAGTTAATGGTTGGTCTTTTTCTTATTGCCGGCATTGTCGCCTTGGGATATCTCTCCATCAAACTTGGGAAAATGGAGGTTCTCGGAGGTGGAGGCTATGAGGTCAAGGCTCTGTTCTCAGACAGCGGGGGCCTGAGAGCTGGTTCATCAGTGGAAATTGCGGGTGTGGAGGTTGGACGGGTCAAAAGCATCGTTTTGGAAGATTATCAGGCACAGACAGTCATGTTTATCACCTCAGATGTCAGCATCCAGGAAGATGCCATTGCCTCGATAAAGACCAAGGGATTGATTGGTGAAAAGTATGTTGAAATCAGTCCAGGGGGAGCCGATGAAATTATCCAGCCGGGGGGAAGAATTCGAGAGACACAACCGGCCGTGGATCTTGAGGAGTTGATCTCACAGTTCGTCTTTGGAAAAGTCGACTAGCCCGGAGTTCCAGATGAACCATGTCTTTTATTCGCACAGCATACTGACGGTAGTGCTCATCTGGGCTTTGGCTGGAACAAGCGTCGCGGGGGAGCCTTCCGACCAGATTAAGCAGACCACCGACAAAATCATCTCGATCCTCGTCGATCCCGACTTGAAAGACCCGTCCAGGTCCGAAGAGAGGAGCAAGCTCGTCCGCAAAGCTGCGGATGAGCGATTCGATTGGCAAGAGATGGCTCGCAGAGCCCTGGCGCGGCATTGGAAGCCTCGCACCGACGAGGAAAGGCGAGAATTCGTCCCCCTCTTTGCCGATTTGCTGGAAAGAACCTACATGAAGAAGATCCAAAACTACTCCGGCGAAGCGGTTGATTACCTGGGAGATCGGGTGGAGGGCAAGTACGGTATCGTCAAGGTAAAGGTCTCAACTGCCAAGAATTTGGAGATTCCTGTCCTGTACCGAGTCCGGGAAAAAGGTGGAGTTTGGCTCATATACGACGTCTCAATTGAGGGGGTCAGCTTGGTCAACAATTACCGGACACAATTCAACAGCATTATATTGAAGTCTTCCTACGAGGAACTGGTGCAGAAGTTGAAGAAGAAAGTGTCAAAAAAAAGAGACCTCGGAGCGGGTTGACGACTTCAAAACAAGAATGGACGGAGATAGATCGCCGTGACCCCGGTGGAGCGGTTGTAAAACCATGGACGATCACGTTGCTTCAACAATCTATTGCCCGAAAGGTCGAACCTTGATGAGTCCCTCCCTCAGAGCAGGAGGGTTTACCCACGATTGATTAGGATAGAGATTTCTGGAGTTGGTCTGGATCATTAGAGGTAGAAGCTGTTGCGTATGAAGTCCTGGTTTTCTCTGCTTCCCGTTGTTTTCCTCATTTTTGTATCTGGATGTGCCTCAAGACAGGCGCAATCACCGCCTCCGTCAGTGCCGCAGCAGATTGTCCTGGCCAGTACTACCGCTCTCCCCCTGACCGAGGCGGAGAAACCTGTGAAACCTGCAGAGGTGGTCAGTCCCGACGAGGATTTCGACGAATTTGACGAAATCGCAGAATGGGAGACGATGGAGAAGCCCCTGCCGGATCCCCTTGAGCCCATCAATCGGTTTTTTTTCAACGTCAACGACAAGTTGTATTTCTGGTTGCTCAAGCCTTTTGCCAAAATCTACACGGCGGTCGTTCCCGTGGGTGTGCAGGTGGCGGTGGAGAACTTTTTCATCAACGTGGCCACCCCCATCCGATTTAGCAACTGCATACTTCAACTCAATTTTCAAGGTGCAGCCATTGAACTGTCTCGAGTGATGGTGAACACGTCGATCGGCCTCTTCGGTCTTCTCGATCCCGCGGGGAAAGGGCTTGGTCTGCCAAGATTTCAGGAGGATTTCGGTCAGACGATGGGCTTCTACGGAGTTGGTCCAGGATTCTACCTCAATTTGCCGATAACTGGACCGACCACCCTGCGTGACTCCCTGGGTACGGTGGCTGATTCTTATTCTTATTACTTTACCCCGACCCAATACCTCTCCCCCCTTATCGTTGTTGGCATACGAGTCTATCAGGTGGTCAACAAGACCTCCTTGAGCCTGGGTGACTATGAAGACCTTATAGAAATGTCTCTTGACCCTTACATCGCTTTGCGAAACGCTTACCACCAGTTGCGCCAGAAGAGGATCCATGAGAGGTTCCTAATTGATCAGGACAGGGATCTTTCTCCTCCGCCCTCTCACCGCCGGCTCCTTGAATAATACTGTTGCACCATATGGAAGGCGACAAGATTACAAAAAAACCCACACCTAGCAGAAAGGTGTGGGTTCATGCATTCAGTCTTTCCAGACCA
>CP070692.1:642940-673812 GCA_020353215.1 Deltaproteobacteria bacterium | reverse complement strand
CAATTAATTAGACCCACCGCGTAAGGATACAGTAATCCAGTGAGTTAATCTTCTGCGCAATCCAGAGCTCTTGTCAATCGGAAAAGGCCAGAATTCGTGCTCTTGCTGCATACAGCACAAGAGAGTCACCGATTGTGTTGAGAAATCGACTGCTAGCCCGGATATTTCATGAATTGGTGTCGCGAGATCGTGCAACCGGGACCCCCCCGAAATTATAACCAAATCAATTCTCGCCTCATCGTTGCCACCACTACCTGATTATTTTCCATTGCCACAAGTATGCCAGTAAATCAAAAGATACTGATCCACATCCAACACGCACTTCCGTATTGACAGCCTGCTTTTTTCGACGCAGACTAGTCTGAAACTAGTCTAAACGGAGATTGTCATGAACACAGTCGGCTCTTATGAAGCGAAGACCCATCTTCCCAAACTTCTTGAACGGGTGGCCAAGGGAGAGCGAATCATTATCACCAGGCACGGAACGCCAGTGGCCGTGCTGGGTCCCGTGCCTTCGCATAAGAAGGCCGACATCAAGATTGCCATCAAGGAACTGAGGAATCTGAGGCAGAGCCTGACTTTGAGTGGACTTTCAGTCCGGGAACTGATTGACGAGGGGCGGAGGTTTTGATGCGATTTGTCTTGGACTGCTCAGTGGCCATGTCTTGGTGCTTTTCCGATGAAGCAGACGATTACTCAGATACGGTTCTGGACTTCCTTGTGGATTCTGAGGCGCTGGTACCGTCAATATGGCCGTTGGAAGTAGCAAATGTCTTGGTAATGGCAGAACGAAGAAAACGGATCAACGAAGCCCAGACAATGCGTCTCGTCGAGCTCCTCGAGTCACTGCCACTCGTTGTTGATGCCTCCACCCCTGACAGGGCAATGGGCCCCATCCTTTCTCTGGTACGTGAGCACCAGCTTTCCGCGTATGATGCCGCGTACCTGGAACTTGCAATGCGCGAGGGCTTACCTTTGGCGACCCGGGACGATAAGTTGACTAAAGCCGCGAGGAGCTGCGGAGTGGTCCGACTAGAACGAAAGGAAAGCTAGCCCCCATATTTCATGAATTGCAGTAGCGAGACCGTGGAGGTGGGTGTGCCACCGTCCAATCGTCCCACGGTACCGCGGGACTCGGACTCGAGACGTACCTGACAAGGCTGTCAACAGGTCATTTGGGCTAACGGACGTCATCAAGTCATTCGGTCGCTTCGATAAACCCATCACCAGGAATGGCAAAGCCATGATTTCGTGATTTTGGCATCAGACGACACAGTGACCTAGTGACTATGAGTGACAGCGAAGCGCGATGACAAGTAAAGCGGTCGCAGTCACGCCGAGGCGTGATGAAATATACGGGCTCACTCAGTAGGTGAAACGATCAGTCCGTTGATTCGGAAGAATGTCACCGATTTTCTCTCATGGATAGAGAAATCCTTTTTCTTTCGAGATCCACCTCCAAAACCCTGACTTTTACCCTTTGCTGTACCTTGACAATCTCACGGGGATCCTTGACAAAGCGGTCCGCCAACTGGCTCACGTGGACCAACCCGTCTTGGTGTACCCCCACGTCTACGAATGCGCCGAAAGCGGTAACATTTGTGACAATACCGGGGAGACTCATGCCGGGTCGCAAATCTTCCAGGTTATTGACGCCCTCTGCAAAGGCAAAAGCCTGGAACTTCTGACGTGGGTCTCGGCCGGGCTTGGCCAATTCTGCGAGGATGTCGGTCAAGGTGGGAATACCTACTTTTTCGTTCACGTACTTGGACAAGTCGATGGACTGCCTGACTTTTTCATCCCGCATCAAGTGCACCACGGAACAGCCCATATCCTTGGCGAAGGTTTGGACAATTGGGTAGGATTCCGGATGAACCGCACTCGCATCTAGAGGATTCTCACCATCCCTGATGCGCAAGAAACCCGCGGCCTGCTCGAAGGCCTTGGGACCCAAGCGAGGTACTTTCTTCAGGTCTTCCCTAGAGAGAAACGGGCCGTGCTCGTTCCGGTGAGTGATGATGTTTTTCGCCAACTGGGGTCCCAGCCCGGAGACATAGGTCAACAATTGTTCACTGGCGGTATTCGCCTCAACCCCCACCCCATTCACACAACTGATTACCACATCATCCAGGCTCGTTTTCAATGCCTGCTGGTCCACATCGTGCTGGTATTGGCCGACCCCGATAGATTTGGGGTCAATTTTCACCAGCTCTGCCAGCGGGTCCATGAGGCGCCTGCCGATGGAAACCGCACCGCGAAACGACACATCCAGTTCCGGCAACTCTGCCCTGGCCACTGCCGACGCCGAGTACACTGAGGCACCGCTCTCATTTACTAGTACGACTGGTATGCTACCAGCCAGGTTCGAACTCCTCACCAGCGCCTCGGTTTCCCGCCCGCCCGTGCCGTTTCCCACTGCAATGGCCTTCACTTGATACCTCTCACAGAGCTCACCAAGGACTGCCACGGATTCTGATTTACCCTTCTCCGAGGTGAACGGATAGATGGTATCGGTATGGAGCAGTTTCCCCTGAGGATCCAGGCACGCCGCTTTGCAGCCCGTGCGGAAACCGGGGTCTATGGCCAGAACCGTCGTCTGGCCGAGGGGGGGCGCTAGCAGGAGCTGACGAAGATTGTCGGCAAACACTCCGATGGCATCTTCATCAGCTCGTGTTTTTGTATCCTGGCGGATCTCCGTCTCCATCGACTGAGAAAGAAGCCGCCTGTAGCTGTCTTGTACTGCCGCTTTCACCTGCTCGGCGGCAGCGGAATTTCCCCTCACGAACAGTCTCTCCAACAGGGCTAGTGCTTCATCGTCAGGCGGCTGCACCCGGAGAGTCAAGAAACCCTCCTTCTCTCCCCGCCGCATGGCCAGAATTCTGTGAGAAGGAGCTCTTGCTGCCGGCTCTTTCCAGTCAAAATAATCCCTGTACTTCCTGCCCTCATCTTCTTTAGCTGAAACGACCTTAGCGTGAAAGACAGCCTTCGCAGCATAAAAAGCCCGCATGGTCTGTCGCGCCTTCTGATCTTCGTTCACCCATTCGGCGATGATGTCTCGTCCGCCTGCCAGGGCATCGTCGCTTGTCTCCACTCCTCTTTCTGGATCAACGAAAGCCAAGGCCTCCTTGGGCGGATCTGTGGTTTTATCCTGGGCAAAAAGCTTCAAAGCAAGAGGTTCCAGTCCTTTCTCCCTCGCCACGATTGCGCGAGTGCGTCGTTTGGGTCGGTAGGGCAAATAGAGATCCTCCAGGACTGCGAGGGTCTCTGCACTCAGGATTTTCTCCTTCAGCTCATCGGTTAGCAGCTCGCGCGTCTCGAGAGATTCCAGGATGCTCCGCCTCCGTTTGTCCAACTCCTGTAGCTGGTGAAGCCGATCGCGGATGGTTGTTATAGCCAGCTCATCCAGGGAGCCGGTAGCCTCCTTTCTGTAACGAGCCACAAAAGGGACCGTAGCCGAGGCTTCCAGCAGAGCGGCCGTAGCCAAGACTTGATTCTGCTTTATTCCCAGTTCCGCTGCGATCTTTGCAACATGGTGTTCGTTCATTCGGATGCTCCCTTTCCCCATTACCGGAGATTGTGCCGCTCTAATTGGACCTTGATCGGACGACTACCCCAAAAAATACGGCAAGGTGCAAAAGTAAATTGTTATTGTACCAATTACCAGGAACTTGGCAAAAACAAAAGCTTCCACCTCGGCTGTTACCCCCCATGGAGCAACACCTCCCTCTCTCGACTCCACCACTCCAAACCCACTGGACATGTTTACCGGCAAAGTCATTCAACTATGACCTCCGCATAGCGGGATCTTTGACTGGCCATGAGGACCAGGTTTTCGATGTTATTTATAAGGTAAAAAGCCGGGGCCTCAGTACAATCGTCTGTGGCGGCTGCGGAGACCTGCCCTACAAAATGAACTATACACTAGGAGTTTCCCCAAAAACTTACGCTTGATGTTCATAAATTCAGGCCGTTGGCGAGCCCCGGGGTCATTTGTAAGTGAAAATGCATGGCTTGTGTCTTTTCTGCGCTTCAGAGGTCACTCAGTAGACACACCAGAGAAGGCTTCGGGGGAGGCTGCGAAACAACGAGCGTCTGAGCGACCTGCCATTGCCTATCTCGGTTCGGCTAGGGCCTGCATGAAGATTTGGTGCTTTCTTAACCGGGACATTGCCATAAAATGGCGCGAATTGCTCGTTGTGGAGTAGCCTTCCCGTAGCCTGGTTCGCTAAGGACTTTTTGGGGGAAAGTCCTGGTTATACACTCGTTGCAGACTAGGTCGGGAACACCGATCATTTCATGTTACAATGAAGCTTCCTTTTCACAGCCAAGAAAAATTTTGTTATTTTGAATGTGCCTGCCGGACGAAGAGTGGAATTATCGCGTTCTGACGAGGAATAGTTGGGGGGATTTTTGATGCCGGTTTTCTCATCCGATGCCTGGTTGTCGCGCGTAAAACAAGTTGCGATGGTCGCCGCGGTTGTGATCTCTCTCTATGCAATCCTTGGTTTCTTTGTTTACCCGCTGATCCTAAAGCCAATTCTCTTGTCACGCATAAGCAAGCAGTCGGGAAGAACCGCTACGATCGACAAGATCAGGGTGACTCCGTTCGTTCTCTCCGCAACCATCCGAGGTTTTGAAATGAACGAGCCCGATGGCAAGCGTTTCCTGGGCTTTGAAGAACTGTACCTTAATTTTCAAATTTCCTCCCTTTTTACTCACACCTATACTTTTGCTGAGATTCGTTTGCTCGCACCAGACGGACAGGCACAGGTCTTGCCTGACGGCAGCCTAAATCTTCCTGACCTTCGCTTTTTATTCAATCGGTCGGAGCCGAAATCGGAACGGAATAAGGATTTGCCTGCTGTTATTATCAAACGGCTGGAGATCCATGAAGGGCGACTGGCCTTTAGTGATCTTTCCCTACCCACCCCATTCAAACTCAACTTCGCTGCTATTGGGCTGACCTTGACAGAAATGACCACTCGTCCGGATAGTAAGAGTCCCTACACTTTTACTGCGACCATGGAGGAAGGTGGTGTCTTGCGCGGGGAAGGCGTTATTTCCATCAACCCTTTTCGCACCCAGGGAAACCTTGCCCTGACAGATGTCAAAACTCGCACTCTTTGGAAGTACTTTCAGCATCTGGTGCAGTTTGAATTCATTGACGGGTCCGTTGACCTGGCCGGTCATTACGTCGTCGATGCTGCCGGCGAGGGGATCCATGCTGAACTGTTCGATGGCAAGGTAAAGCTCAGCGGCTTCAAGTTAGGTGAAAAAGGTTCCAACAAGGAACTGATCTCTGTGCCTACCTTTTCCATCCAGAATGCCGGCATAGACTTTAGCTCTCGTGAGGTCGTGGTGGAGTCGGTAAGCTCCAGCGATGCCCAGATCGAGGTTTGGCTGGAGCCTGATGGAAAGTTCAACTATGAGAGGTTATTTGTACTTGAAAGCCCCAACGGCAAGGGGGGCGCGTTATTCAAGGCTGCGGATCAAGCAGAAACCGAGAGCAACCCCTGGCGGTTCGTGGTTCGCGAGGTGAACTTGAGAAACTATGGGGTCGAGTTTGAAAACCGAACCTTGGCCGCACCGTTGCGTGTCCGTTTCGGATCGATGGACGTGAAATTGAAAAACGTGAGCAGTGAAAGAGGTTCAGAAGCTGAGGTAACCGTTGGTCTAAAGGTCAACGAGACCGGGACTCTGGAGATCAAGGGCAAGGGAAGCGGGAATCCCGTATCAGCAGACCTCACCTTGAAGTTGACCCGACTTGGGCTACAGTCCCTTCAGCCGACCTGGGAGACTTTTACGCAGCTGTGGGTCGTCAAGGGCACGGCTAGCCTCGTTGGTCGGCTGCAGTATCGGAGTGAGGGATCACCGGCATTCCGGTTTCGAGGCCATGCAAGTATCGACGGTTTCGAGGCTGACGATAGCTTGCGTTCCGAGGATTTGTTGCAGTGGGAGTCCATCGCCGTTAATGATGCGGTATTTCAGATAGCGCCCAACAAATTGGCCATCTCCCAGGTTGTGGCCAAACAACCATACGCCAGGGTCATTATCTGGCCGAATGGGACGGTTAAAGTGATTAAAGCTTTTTCCCCAGAAGATGAAGAGGATCGTGAGCAGGCCGTTTTCATCCTTGGCAAGTTGTTCAAGTTCAAGATCGTAGGCCCCCTTCCAATCGCCATTGATGAGGTCAGGATTGAGAATGGTTCCGCGGTTTTTGCTGATTCCTTCATCAAGCCGAACTTCAGCGCCAGGATGCAGAGTCTGAACGGTTCTGTAAAAGGCCTTTATTCAGAGCCATTGGCTCGAGCCGAGGTTGTGCTGGCGGGTAAGGTGAATGAGTACGCTCCAGTGACCGTGGAAGGGCAGATCAATCCCTTGAGCAGAGAGCGTTACGCGGACTTGGCGCTCTCTTTCAGGAACCTGGAACTCACCTCCCTGACACCTTACTCGGGAAGGTTCGTGGGTTATTCCATTAAAAGAGGCAAGCTGTCCCTGGATGCCAGATACAAGTACTCAAAAAACCTACTCGTCGGGGAGAACAGTATCGTTCTCAACAAACTTACCCTGGGCGATCGCGTGGAGAGCCCCTCCGCCACCCAATTACCTGTTAGGCTCGCCATAGCAATCCTCACGGATCCCGACGGGAGCATCACCCTTGATGTCCCAGTACGGGGAAATGTTGATGATCCGGACTTCGGTTTCGGCGGTGTTGTGGCCAAAGCTTTGGGCCAGGCCGTCGGCAAGATTGTTACCGCCCCAGTTGCCGCCCTTGGCAGCCTCATTGGGGGAAGGGGAAAAGAACTGAGTTATGTGGAGTTTGACTATGGAAGTGCGGAACTCGAGGACGAGCAGATCAAAAAACTCGACCAGCTTGCCGAGGTGCTCCGCAAGAGGCCAGCACTGGAGCTGGAAATCGAAGGGGTTGCTGATCGGATGCGGGACCGGTTGGCCCTGGCTGAAGCGGCACTGGTTGAACAGCTGAAACAAGCCAAACTCGAGGAGCAAAGGTCCTCCGGAGCGGAGATTGCTGCTCGAGACCAGGATCTCGCTCTATCTGATGATGACTATGTGCGCCTGATTAAACAGGTATATGTGACCCGCTTTGGGGAGGAGCCGAAAAGACTCTTTGCCATCGAGTCGGAAACCTCAAGTCGGAAATCGCCACAGTCAGACCCCCCGATTCTAATGACCGACGTCAAGCAGCGATTGCTGGAAGACATACAAGTGGATGAACGCGATCTTCGACAATTGGCTCGAGAGAGGGCGGCGCAGATTGAGGATTATCTGGCTCAACAAGCAGAGATCTCTGACGAACGACTTTATGAACTGCCGATTAAGGTGGTGGACGCGACTGATGAAGACACCATACGCGTCCAACTCACGTTGTCGGCTAAATAATTGCTGCAGTCTTCGGATGAAGTTGTCGTCTTAATCTGCCGCCCCTAACCAGTCGTCCTGAACCAATTGACCCTTGACAGGCCAGAGTTGCTCATCCCATACTTGTCGATATCTGGACCGAGTTGTAGGCGAACAACCAATTTCAGAAGTAGAATGCCATGAAAAATGTTGTCATTGTTTCGAATAGAGGCCCGTTCGGATTCTCCGAGAGTTTTCTTCAGCGAGCCGAAAAATCCCTAAAGACCGGAGAAGCTCCGGAACCTCCGAAGTTCGGGGAAGGAGGTCTGGTGCAGGCTATGGCTGGTCTTCTCAAAACCGACCGCTGGAATCCCATCTGGGTGGGAGCTTCCATGGGTGATAAGGACATAGATGTTGCCATCGGCAACTACTCGGAAGTCTTCGAAGGAATGCTTGAGCATGGATATGCTCCCACTATGTTTCCTCACATTGAAATCAATCCGGATAGAAGAATACATTTCAGATACAAAGAATATGATTTTCACATGAGATTAGTTTTTTTTGACACAGAGCATATGCATAGCTATTACAGCGAGTTTGCCAATGGTTTTCTTTGGCCGCTTATGCATCTTACCAAAGCTCCGGTGTTATATAAAACCAAGGAAAGAATATTCCCCAAACCACTTTTTCAGAAGAATGATTTCTTACAATATACAAGCAGCGGTGTCACATTTGCTCATACAATATTTGATGAAACTAAAAAGAGCAAGAAACATTGGAAAAAAGGAGATGACTTCATTGTCTGGAATCAGGACTATCATCTCATGCAGGTGGCGGAATCCTATAAAGCGCTACTTACAGCAGCCAGATTCAAGAGAAAAGAAAGAAAGAAAATAAGCGTGGGCCAGTTCATGCACACTCCTTTTTTTAATATTCACGAGATACAAGGTCTTATCCGCGACGACAAACGAACCAGGATAAGGGCTCGAAGGTTTGATCCCTTTGCTGAGAGCATTGAAAGCGTTTTGCAGCAACTTACCTGGGGCATGTTGGCCAATGATTTTATTGGATTTCATCACAAGGAATACTGCGACAATTATCTGGAAGCACTCCAAGAGTGGTTTCCGACCTATCATGTAAAGATAAGGCAGAGAGAACAGTTCTATGAGATTATTCATCCAAATGGTGTTACAACCGTTGGCGCTTTTCCCATAGGTCTGGATGTTGACAAAATTCTCGTCGAAACCTCACAGGAGAAACCCCTTGAATACCGACTGGGGCGACATAGGTTGGATGAGATGGTCGCCCATGACAAAGGGAGTGGTAGATATATTTTTGGGGGTCTTGAGAGGTGCGATTACACCAAAGGGCTCATCGCAAGGCTCGACATCTTCGGCCACACACTGAACGCACTGAGACGGTCAGATTTAGACCGGAAAGAAGCACGGCTGTACCAGATAACTACTCCTAGCAGATCTGACAACCCAGCCTATCAAAACCTTGAAAAGATACTCGAAAGAGAAGTCGACCACAAGAATCGTGAACTCAAAGGAGACCCAGAACCGATTGTCCATGTGGTAGAGGGAATACCTCCGCCGGAGAACTACCGGTTTATGAAGGAGGTGGACATCATGCTCGTGACACCGCTGGAAGATGGTATGAATCTGGTTGCCCTTGAATATATACTGTCACAAAAATACAAAGAGAAAAAAGGCCTCCTCGTGCTTGGCAATTGCGGTGCAGCAAGAGCACTCAAGAGTCATGGCTTTCATGAGGAGGACGGGATTGTTTACATTGATCCGACAGAGGAAATAGACGCGGGAGAAAAGATCACTGCAGCGTTAAGGCAGGGGAGTCATCTTTCGGAAAGAGTAATAGACTATATCGAACGGGATTGCAGAGTCGATGACTGGGCAGAAGAGAACCTCGACGCCATTGTAGGGAGCAGGAGAACTTCGTAACTTAAAGAAACAGAAGGTGCTTCGGCACTTTACCTGTATACCAACTAAGAACTGGATCGAAAGGAAGGCTTTCAGGTGAAGAGCAGGTTACATAAGGAGGTGGACTCTATGAAACTAGTTAACATCCTACGATTAAGTCTCATCGCAGTATTTGTAGCGGCAGGTCTTGGTTGCGGCGGAAAACCTGCGAAACAGCCGTGGGGGAAGGGCTATACCGAACCACCCAAGGATTATGACGACCTGATAGAGTTATCCGAAAAGTACCTTGAGAGCAGGGACGATCTGGACTACCAAAGCATCGTGATCTTGCTGACCGAACTCAATCCAAACTACAACAGTGCAGTCAGTTTTAAGGACACGCGCGGTGGCAACTGGAACATAGCGGCCAAGGACAAGGAGAAGAACCCGCGGACCGGAAAGAATGAAGAATACCGCTACTGGGGGATCTGGAAAAACGTCAGGGAACAGTTTGTTGGACCTCACGTGCCGGTGCAAAACAAAATCGCTCTCGCCGAAGCGATTTCCAAAGGTGGGTTACCCGTTTTCTCTCTGGATAAGAAGAACTGGATGTGGTCGCCCGACTGGGAGCTGGGTAGGACAGTGGTCGGCGAATCCCGGGAAAACTTCCTGGGCAAGAAACTCGCTGACCCCGGAGTTCCTCTGGTACCGGGCGGAAACAGGTACATAGGTGATGCCGAGCTTTCGAGGCTCGTCTTCTCGGAGATTTCTTTCGTCTGGCTGACCTATCACACCTGGGGGCTTCGCTTCATTGAACCAGGGGTGAGGCGATTTGAGCAACTGGAGCGGGGCGAATTCTAGTGTTGACGATTTGCTTATCGCAGCGATACAGACCGGTGTGTCGGCACCGGTCCGTGCCGCAGCGTCGTCCAACCGAGCGCCACTCGCCGTTTGCAGCCGGGGCTCGTTGAGAAAACGCACTCGGGGTTTCTTTTGCCGCCACCCCCGGAGGTTTGATGGTAAGTTTGGGAATCACTGTGCCGCTATGAACCCCCTGGACTTGGAACATGACCTGAGAGAATGCGCCCTTTGTGAGCATCGCTGCGGTGTTGATCGGTTTGCCGGCGAGCTGGGAGTTTGCCGTATGGCGTCTCCCATGGTGGCGTCCAGAACCCTTCACCCCGCTCCACCGGAGAGCTATACGGTCTTCGTGGCTGGGTGCAACTTCAAGTGTCTTGGTTGCCAGAACTGGACCATATCACAGTTTCCAGACAACCAAATGGATGTAGATGGACATGTGGATCCTGAATCTCTGGCCCAGGAAACTGTGAGTATGCTCAGTTCGCGCCGGGCGACGCTAATGAGTGCCGACAGAGTTTTCTTTTCCGGCGGGGAGCCAACAATTCACTTACCGTTCATCGAAAAGGTTGTTGCAGATGCCAGGAAGCTCAGCCCCGGGCTCAAAGTTAATTTCGATACCAACGGATTTATGACGGAAAAATCCCTTGAAAGGGTCTTGTGCTTTACCACGTCCCTCACCTTCGATATCAAGGCATTTTACGACGACACCATGAGGGCCATCACCGGAGCACCTGTTGGGCCTGTTTTGAGAAACGTTGAGATAGTTGCGAAGCGTGCGGTAGACAAACTGTGGGAGTTCCGAATCGTTCTAATACCTGAGGTGAACGAGGACGATATCCGGCCCCTCTGCAACTTCCTCGCCTCCCTGTCCACAGATCTTCCGGTGGCATTTCTCGCCTTCAGGCCCAACTTTGTGCTGGACCAACACCTTGGGGCCACCCGAGAGCTGATTGCCAGATGCCTTGAGTGGGCAAAGTCGGCCAACCTGAGAAACGTTACCTACGCTGGTGTGGTGGACATACCCGGTACAAGGGGAAGTGTTGCAGAGGAGATGGAAAAGGTCTACGAGAGGAGGGGGGCCAAGATAGCCGCATCATACGCCCTGGCAGCGGGTTGCACGACTCACCCCAGGGATTGTGTTTCATGCCCATCCGCGAGCACCTGCCTTGTCAAGAAGTATATCCCCACAAGAAGTTGCTGAGTCACAGCCCAGAATGCACTCGTGAGGCAAACAGCCCGGACACCTTGCTCTCTGCTCTGAAAACGTGCCATCACACAGTAGATCCCGGGGCAAGCCTCGCCTTCAGGTTGGCCTTTAGAACTTGAATATCTTCCAGGATCATATAGCCACAAGGGACCAGAAGAAGGGTTATTACCGTTGCGAACAGGACCCCGAAGCCGAGGCTCACAGCCATAGGAATGAGGAATTGGGCCTGGAGGCTGCGTTCTAGAATCATCGGTGAGAGCCCGGCGAATGTGGTCAGGGAGGTGAGGATGATGGCCCTGAAGCGGAGAGCGCCCGCGCGAGTGATGGCCTCGTGGGGACTCGCCCCTTCACGTCGGATCCGATTGGTCGCGTGCACCAGAACCAGGGAGTCATTGACCACCACACCGGCAAGACCGACAACACCGAACAAGCTCAGGAGACTCAGGTTGAGACCCATGATTAGATGTCCCATGACAGCGCCGACGATGCCGAAAGGGATGGCTGACATGACGACAAAAGGCTGGGCGAATGATTTGAAAGGGATGGCCAGTAGCGCATAGATTAGAAATAGGGCCAGGACGAAACCCCTGGCCACATCAGTGAGTGATTCCCTCTGCTCTTTTCCTTCTCCCTCCATTGCGTAGCGCAAACCTGGATACCGCAATTGTAGTTGCGGCAGGATTCTGGCCACGAGATCGATTCGCATCTCATTGGCGTTGGCTACCGTCTCATCAACGTCCGCGGTAACCCTGACCACACGGAAACGCTGAGCCCGCTCGATTGAGGCGTAGCCTTGTTCCATTTTCACCTCAGCCACCAGGGTGAACGGAACCTCAGCGCCGTCCGGGGTGCGAATACGCATATCTTCAATGTAGCCCAAAGACTTACGTTCTGACTCCGGATACCGAACCATGACCTTGACCTCGTCCTGGTCCCGCTGCAACCGTAAAGCCTCAGCCCCATAGAACGCATGACGCACTTGTTGAGCAAGATCGTCCAGGGTCAAACCCAAACTGCGCGCGGCCAGTTTCAGCTTGAGCTGCATTTCCTCTTTGCCGGGCAGAAAGCTGTCGCTCACATCGAATACTCCAGGATAGGTTTTCAATTCCGTCTGTAAATCTTCGGCCGCGGCGAGGAGTAGATCGTGGTCGTCGAGCGACAGATGCACCTCAATGGGATTTCCAGCGCTAAATAGCACGCTCTGGAAAGTGATGGACTCCGCATCGGGAATCGTACCCACCTTTTCACGCCATAAGTTGGCAAGGTGCGTTGCGGTTACATCTCGCTTCTCACCTTCCAACAGTTCCAGCATCACCTGAGCCAGATGCCCGCCCGTCTGCGGCCCGCCGGCCATGGGGCCGTGACCTCTCATGTGCATCCCAATTGTGGTGACGCTGTTCTTGAGCAGATCCGGTGCCTCTTCGGCCCTATGCGCTTCCGCCTCGGCCACAGCATCTTTTGCCGCACGTTCCAAATAGGCCGCAATCTCTTCCGTGCGTTCAACAGGTGTGCCCGCCGGCATGGTTAGGGAACAAATCACAAAATCGCTTTCCACCTTAGGGAACAGGGTAAACTTGATCCAGCCGGCCTTCCACACTCCCACGGTCAACAAGAGCGCGGCAATGCCGACAGCCACAGTAGCATAACGCCACCGGACGCAGAAATCAACCGCTCTGGCATAGGGGCCCCTGATGAACCATTTCAGCCACCGGGAAGTGCGCATTTCTTCCATGCTGCCCTTCACCTTTCGTTTGGATCCGACCAGGTGAGCCGGCAAGATCAACAAACACTCCACCAGAGATCCCAGCAGCACCAGAATAACAACCACGGGAATGTTGCGCATCAGCTTTCCCATGGTGCCGGTCCCCATGAGTAAGGGCCAGAAGGCCGCCACTGTGGTCAAGACCGCGAAAACAACGGGCCTGCCCACCTCTAGGGCCCCCTCCACTGCGCCCTCGAGGGGCCCCATCCCCTCCTCATGTCTGCGGAATATGTTCTCGCCCACGACGATGGCGTCGTCCACCACGATACCGAGCACCATAATAAAGGCGAAGAGTGAGATCATGTTGATGGACACACCAAATCTCGGCAAAACCAACAGTCCGGCCATAAAGGATATGGGTATTCCCAGAGTAACCCAGAAGGCCAGCCGCACATTGAGAAACATTCCCAGGAGAATGCTCACCAGGACAAGACCTAGGGCCATATTCTTCAATAACAGGTTAATACGGCTCTTCAGGATCATGGACCTGTCCCGATACACGGCAATTCCCACCCCCTCAGGAAGGCTGGGCCTTATTTGCTCTATGTATCGTTTGGCCGCATCGGCCACTTTGAGGGCGTTTTGATCCGCGACCCGGTAGACCTCAACGATACCGGCCGGTTTACCCTGGAAACGGGTGGCAAGATCCACATCCTGGAATCCATCCACCAGCCGTGCAATCTGTCCCAGAGTGACCTTACTGCCATCTGGTCTGGTAATGACAGCTATGTCCCGGTAGTCTGAAGCATAGTAACGACGACCCTTTGTTCTGACCAGGATTTCTCCTCCGGCAGTCTTGACACTACCCGCTGGCAGGTCGAAGCTTGCCCTTCGTACAGCCCGAGCCACTTGCCCCAGGGTGAGACCGTAACGACGGAGGGATTCCTCTGAGATTTCGATATGGATCTCTCCTAGACGCACCCCGGAGAGCTCCGCCAAAGTGATACCCGGCAGATTCGTAATGTCGTCTTTGATCCTTTCGGTTAGGTGCTTGATGGTTGACTCCGGCGCATCTCCATAAACGGCCACGTTGAGAACCTGGACTCTTCGCGTCACTTCCCTGACCACAGGCTGCTCGGCTTCGTTTGGGAAGGTAGTGATCCGGTCGACCTCCGCCTTTACTTCGTCCAGGAGTTCCTGCAAATCCCAGTCGGTCATGACCTCTATGATCACCGAACCGAACCCTTCTCTGGCCACAGAATCGATCCGCTTGATCCCGGCGAGGCCGGCCACCTTTTCTTCGATCCGGCGGACAATGGCCTCCTCCACCTCGGCCGGTGAGGCACCAGGATATTCCATGGTAATGGAGATCCGGTCCAGAGATGTTTCAGGAAATATTTCCAGCTTCGTGGTCAGGCCGATGACAACACCGCCCAACAATAGGAAAAACATAAGCAGATTGGCGGCGACGTGGTTTTCAGCGAACCATGCAACCATGCCTTTCATAGGCTGGTAATCCCTTCGACAGTCTATTCACTCAACGTTCTGGTTTCATGTGGGAGTGGCTTCTGCTTGCTTCCGGACCATAACTGGAGGGACAGCCACGATGCACCCTCTCAAGGAAATATAACCCGAAATTGAGCTATTCAGATACTGTTCGGACCTCTGAACTCCGAGATTCAAATTAACGTCCGTCAGCGGTGGAAAACGCTTGCCGCTCTGAGGGTTCAGTTTCCTTTTGTCATGGCTTGTAAGGAATTGGGCGTCGTTCTCATCGAGGCTCCGTGTTCCTCGTCACCGTGTCGTTTCCATATCCCACTGGCTCAGCCTGACTACATCTTACTTGCTGACCGTTGGCCGCTGACTGCTGACGGCTCACTCACAGTGCGCACGACCATGCCGTCGGTAACCGCCTTCAGTGGTGTGGTGACCACGATCTCGCCGTTTTCGAGACCATCCTTCACGGTCACCGCATCGCCATGAAGCCGGGCCACGTCCACCTTGCGGAAACGAATCCGACTATCCTTAGTGAGGACCCACACCACATCTCCCTGGTGCAGGGCTTCCCGGGGAATGACGGCTACATTTTCCAGAGTTCGGCCCTGGATATCCACGGTGACAAACAGACCCATGGCCAGTGGCGGCTTACTGGCGTAGGGTTTCGCAACCCGAACCACTACATCAATCATTCGAGTGCGCTCGTCCACCTTTCCCTCGGTGCGAACCACCTTACCCAACCAGGTCCGATCCCGCCCGGCAATGCGGGCCTTTACCGTTGCAGCCGCGCCACGTCCGTCTTGGGAGGTAAATCCGGGAGTGTCAAACCAGAACAAGTCTTCATCTTCCAGAGGCAAGACGATTTCAGCATCCCCTGTGGAGTATAAGGTGCCCAGCGATTGGCCGGGTGATACATACTGGCCGATATCCACGTGCTCTTGAGCCACCCTCCCATCAAAGGGGGCCTTGAGCTCAGTGCGCTCCAGGTTCAACAGAGCCTTGCGTAGATCCGCCCGATCAGCCTCCAGTCTGGCCTGGGCCGCAGCCAGTTGCGGTTCTTTGGCAACAAGAGGCGGTGGTTTTTCGCTGGCAGTGGAATCGCCCGCATAGAGCAGCCGCCACTCTTCTTGGGCGGCCTCGGCTTCTTCTTCTGCCAACTCAAGACGACTTTCAGCGTCCTTCACCTTTGCTTTGGCTAAAGTTACGGCCAACTGATAATCCACCGGATCGATTCGCAGGAGAATGTCGCCCCGACTGAATTCCCCACCATCCACCAGTGCTGGAGAGACGTAGACAACCTTCCCGCCGACCTGAGGTACCAGGTTAATCTCCCGCAAGGGCCTCACCGTACCCTCGCCCCGTACGTGTACCACCTGCGGACCTGTCTTTACTTGAATGGTCCGAACCATGGGAACCGGTGTTGGAGGTATACGTTTCTTCATTTCAGGTTTGCTGGCTGTCAATGCACGTAAGCCCAGGACGCCCAAGGCAAGGAATGCGATACTAATGACCATTTGCAGTAGTCGTTTCTTCCCTCTAGTCATAGTTGCCAGCTCTCCATCCCCGCGCCGCACAGAAAGCTTGGATGTGCGGTAAGCGGTAATCAGTGAACAGTAAACTGCCCGTACTGCAGACTATCGCCGGCTGCTTTCCGCGGACTGCCCACTGTTTTCTACTCAATTGTTATTTGCCTCCCGGTTTTTCCAGGTTGTTTGTCCGTACATAGCCGGGCTCACCGTCGCTATTCCAAGAGTACGGGCCCTGGATCCGCCCAACCGCCTCCCAAAGCGCGGTGCAAGTTGACGCGGTTATTGAGGAGTACGAAATCCACCTCCACCAAATCACTTTCAGCCTGAAAGCGGGTCCGCTGTGCATCCAGCACGGTAAGGTAATCCACCAGGCCCCGTGCGTACCGGCTCTCGGCAACTCTCTCCGCAGCCAGCGCCTCCACGAGGAAATTAACCACGTGATCCCTGCGTTTCAACTGCTCCTCACGAGTCAGGAAAGCACTTTCAACTTCGGCAAAAGCGGTCAACACGGTCCTGGCGTACTCGGCTATACCTTGTTGATATCGTGCCTCAGCCGCTTTCTGGCGGGCTCTCAACTTGCCGGCATCGAACAGCGGTTGCCCAATGTCAAACGCAATACTCCACAACTCGGCCTGCGGCTGAAAGAGTTGATTTAAATCGGCACTGGAGTATCCGTAATTGGTGGTCAGGGCAATTCGAGGGAACCGGCTGGCTTTAGCTACACCCACCTCGGCGTTCAAAGCCACCAGTTGGGCTTCGGCCGCCCTAACATCCGGCCTCCGTAGTAGGAGTTCGGAGGGGAGACCCGGCGGCACCGGATCCAGACGCTTGTAGTAGTCTTCGGGTTGAAACCGAGGTGGTCGGGTCTCGGGATACCTTCCCAGGAGCACGGCCAGTTGCTGTTGAGCAGTACCCACGCCCTGCCGCAATGTTGGGAGCAAAGACTCGGCATTGGCCAAGGTTCGGCGAGCCTGCCGGACATCCAAAATGGAAGTGAGACCGCGCTTGTAACGACTTTCCACCAGGGTCAAGCTGCGGCGAAGCGTTTTGATGAGTCTCTCGGTGACCTGTATTTCCCGCTCAAAGGATTCCATCTGCAAATACAAACTTATGGTTTCCGCCACCACGGACTGAGCTACGGTACGGCGGTTATCTTCCGCCCGCATAAGATCTGCTCGCACCGCCTCCTCGGCCTTGGCGAGACGACCCCAGAGATCCAGCTCAAAGGTGGCGGGCAATGACAGGGTGTAGATGCTGGATGTGGTCGTAAAACTCCTATCTGGGATTATCCCAATGATCGGCCGCTGTCGTCGTTGGCCCGACATGTCCAGGTCCAAAGTCGGGAGACGATCAGCCCTTGACTGCACGAGTTGCGCCCGCACCTCCAGGACTGCGGCTGTCGCTCGCTTTAGATCCCAATTGTTCCTCAGAGTTTCCTCTACGAGTTCATTCAACTCCGTATCGTTAAAAACGCGCCACCATTGATCTTCGAGCTCCGGCGTGGTCTTCTCCACCGGGACATTTTGATACGCCGAAGGCACCTGGATTCCTAATTCGGGTTGATGGTAATCCGGGCCGAGATTTACGCAGCTGCTCAAGCCAAGCAAAGCTGCGAGGACCACACAAGGACCAATGAGAGTCCGCTTCACCTTAAATCCTCCGTTTCGCTAACGCCCATCCCCCGCAGGGAGAACTCGGTGATCTGTTCCACCAACCGCGTCTTGAAAGCGGAGTCATATTCGCGCCCTGTGAGGCGGCTCACCGGCGCTCGGGCGAAATTGAAATACAGTACCATCCCGAATATGCTAAAAATATTCAGCATCAACTGCTCATCCTCCAGCCCATCGGGGAGCACCGAACGCAACTTGGAGGCCAGTTCGGTGAAAAATGGTCTCATTACCTGCTCTGCCACCTGGTTAAAGGCCTCGGTGGGCTGGGCCATTTCTCTGGTCATGAGTTGGCTATGCCGAAGCCGTTCCTCGTCCGACAGGGGGCCCTCAAGAAAAGCCTGGGCCAAAGCTTTGACCACTGCAGGCAACGACAGAAGACCTTGGGCAGCCAGTGACTCTCTAAAACTCTCTTGCACCCTCTTGGCCCGGGGTACCCAGCGAGCGCGAAATACCTCGAGGTAGAGTTTTTCCTTGTTGCCGAAATGGTAGTTCACCGCCGCCAGGTTACAGCGAGCAGCCCTGGTGATTTCCCGAATGCTGACGGCCTGGAATCCTTTTTGAGCGAACAGCGCCTCCGCTGTGTCCAAGATCCTTTCTTTGGTGTGATCTTCGTTCGTGTTTCCGGTCATGAATCGTCTCCCCTTCTATAACAAACGTTTGTATCAAACGTTCGTTTAAAAGTCAACCTATTTTTCGGCGGAAGTTTCGCTCAAAACCGCGTTGTGAAGTTGCTCGTTCAAGGGAGATCAAAAAGGGTGGGTCTGGTATGAGCTGTGGAAACGACGGCAGGCCATCCGGGGGCGCCAGATACCCTGGGTGGGGTACTTTAAAATCATTTCAAGAGATCAGTTTTGCCAAGGGGGATCGAAGGAGATCTTCCGTCTCGACAAGGACTCGATAAGACCAATCAAGCGGTTTTCGGGTAGGAACAGAGCCAGACTATCCCTCTGCCATAACCGGGAGGGTTTGAACCTACTTCGGCCTTACCCCTTCTGAAAGGCGCAGTGGGCCGCCCCCAACAGCGCTGCCTGATCGTTGAGGATGACTCGGACAGGCATTCCCTCCAGCAAGCCTGCGAACCTACCTTTGGCAGTAAACGCCTGCATGAAGATGCTTTCCTTCAATTTCGGGAGAATCTTGGGTGGAATTCCTCCTCCAAGGTAAACACCTCCGGTAGTCATCGCCGTTAGGGCAAGATTTCCCGCGACCGCCCCGAGGATCGAAACAAATGTATTCAACGACTCCACACACATGGGGTGTTTAGCATCCAGGGCAGCATCAGTGATGACCTTCGCAGGATCCGCCTCTATCATTTGCTGCGGCAGCCATTCCGGCTCCTGATAGCGGTCTGACTCTCTGAGCCAAGAATAAATGTCCACCAGCCCTGGGCCGGACAAAACCCGCTCCACACTCACATGTCCGAACCGCTCTCTCAGGTAATGCCACAATTCGGCCTCTTGCTCCGTGTTCGGAGCGAAGTCAACATGGCCTCCCTCAGAGGCGACGGGTACGTACTCGCCGTTCCAGTAGATCAGCAAGGCTTCTCCCAGACCTGTACCCGGAGCTACGATCGCTATGTTTCCGCCCTTCTGGGATTTTCCCTTGTTCAGAGAGAAGAGCTCACGGCTGGTCAACAGTGGAACGGCCAGAGCCGTTGCAGTCAGGTCATTAATGAGCCGCGCGTGGGACCAGTTAAAGCGCTTCTTCATGCGTAGCTCAGAGACCTCCCAAGGTAGATTAGTGGTCTTGCAGCGGCCATCCATCACCGGTCCGGCAATGCCAAAACAAGCACTACTGACTGACACTTTCCGTTTCTCAAGAAACCTTTCGACAATGTCTTCCAAGTTTGGTGCCTCCCCGCTGGGATAGGTCTCAACCACTCTGGCAACAGGTCTCTTTTTTCCCTTACCAAACAATCCCACGTTTGTCTTGGTCCCACCAATGTCGCCGGCCAGAACGAACCTCTCATCTCCAGGATTCTTCATCAGTCATCTCCCTTGGTTTTGGCTAGAGTTCTTGCTCGTTATCGGTCATTGATGCTACCAGAACATGACGTCTCATCCTACTCCCTTTTGACAAGGGAGCAATCAGTGAGAACCATATAGCTCCCCCAGCCCTCGCCGTTCACTGGTTACGGCTCACCGTACACTGCTTGTCGCCCAAGATTTACTTTTCCATGTAACCGACCTGTTAAACTTCTCCCCTCAACCTCTTTATGATTTTCGGGATGAACAAAGAAGAAACAAAGAGGCCTATGGAGAAAAAGACCTTGAAGGAAATCAACTCGCCCCAGTTCCCGGAGGCCCATACGTCCTTGATGGTGCCGATGAAAAACGTGAATATAAACGTGCCCACAATGATTCCTAGAGCGGTGCCAAAGAAATAGTCCCAGAAACGGACCTTGGTAAGTCCCATGCCAAAGTTCATTGGAGTGAAGGGAAAATAAACCAGCCGCAGGTAGAGGACCGTGGCGAAGCCATTCCGTTCGATGGCATCATCGTATTTCTTGAGTTTATCTCCGATCAGTGAGGCTGCGAACTCTCTTCCCAAGGTGCGCCCGATCAAGAACGCTGCGCTGGCACCGACCATTGCCCCTACCCACACGTAGACAAATCCCCAGTAGGCTCCAAAAATGGCCGCACCCAATCCGGTTAGCACTGTGCCAGGCACAAAAAAGCACACCCCTAGAGCGTATATCACCATAAAGACTGCGGGAGCCCAAAAACCGGCGGTATCCAGGAAACGCCCTAGCGCTTCAGCCGTCAAATAGCCCTTTATCGGCGTGAACCGAACGATGTAGATGGCGGTGATAGCAAATACCAACAGGACAATTATTTTTATCACGGCTTTCTTGCGATTCGCCGTTGGTTTTTGCATAGCTACTTCCCTGGTTTTGTACTCCTTAAGCAGCCCAAGTCCGCAGTAGAGTTTGCCCCAACGTTGCAAGCCTGTTACCGGGCAAAACCGGCAAACTCGCACCAGAACCCCGCCCTTGGCGGGACGCCCTGGCGCGTTTTTCCTCGGTACAGGTTTGCAGCGTTAGCGCAGACTAAGCTTCATCCAAGATGAGCCTCATCCATTTCTGGGCCTCCTCAGGTCCCCAACTCCCGGATTCATAAGGGTGAAGCCGTTGCTCTCGGTCCGCGCAAGCTTCACATTGACTCAAGATCGGGGTCAAGAAGGACCAACAACGCTCCACGCTATCCTTTCGCCAGAAGAGCATTTGATCCCCTTGCATGCAATCTAGGAGCACCTTCTCATAGGCATCAAGAATGGGCCCGCTGACACTCTGATCATAATAGAAGTCCATAGTCACTGGTCGCAAGCAGCTTCGTGCCCCTGGATTCTTCGTCTGAAACGTCAAGGTTATTCGTTCTTGCGGATAAATCCCAAGCGTCAGGCGGTTGGCACGAATGTCCTCCCCCAGGACACTGCGAAACATGGAATGGGGTACCCGCTTGAACTGCACCACAATCCTGGTAACTTTTTGCGCAAGGCGCTTGCCGGAGACAAGATAGAAGGGTACGCCTCGCCAACGCCAGTTATCCACAAAGATCCGCATCAGGGCGAAGGTAGGGGTGAGCGACTCCGGATTTACCCCCGCCTCCTCACGGTAGGCGGGAACCTCAATTCCGTCGGCGACCCCGCGGCCATATTGACCCAGAATCAAGTCTCTGTGTTGGTTCGCCTCATCAAAGGGCTTGAAGGATCTGTAGACCTTGATCTTTTCGTCTCGCACGCGGTCGGCTTCAAACAGGGAAGGCGGTTCCATGGCCGTGAGGGACAACAGTTGCATCATATGGTTCTGGAACATATCCCTCAGGACTCCGGATTGCTCATAGTATCCGGCCCGGTGCTCAACGCCCAGCTTCTCGGAGGCTATGATGCCCACATGGCTGACATAGCTGCGATTCCAGATGGGTTCGAAGATAGTATTGGCAAAGCGGAACATCAGTATGTTTTGTACCGTCTCTTTGGCCAGATAGTGATCAATCCGGAATATTTGGTGTTCATGGAAACTGCGGTGCAAAGTACGCTCCAATTCCATTGCTGTAGGCAAATCTCGGCCGAAGGGCTTCTCCACCACGATACGTGACCAACCATTGCCGTCTTCCGCTTCACGGGCAAGTCCAATTTGGCCGATCATCTCGGCGGTTCCTTGATAAAGAGTTGGGGGAATAGCGAGGTAAAAGATTCTGTTTCCCTGGGTGTGGCGCTGCTTGTCCAGGCTTCTGAGATACTCAGCCAGGTCCGTGAAAGACTGCAGGGAATCGTACAACACTGGATGGTAGTAGAGATTGGCCGCAAACTCGTCCCACCGGGATAGATCTACGCTTGCTCCATCCATGTGCGCGTCCCTCAACCTCTCTCTGAACTCCTCGTTACCCATCGGAGTACGAGCGCATCCCACAATGCTGACTGGATCCGGCAAGGTGTCGTTCAGATGGAGATGATAGAGCGCCGGAATCAGTTTTCTAGCAGTGAGATCACCCGAGGCTCCGAAGATGACTATGGTGCAAGGATCCACTGGACCCACGGTCAGACACTCACTAACGTAAACCCCCAGATCCGACGCCTTCCCTTTCACTACTGTTCCCGTTTCACTACCCACGGCAACTCCCCTGTCATCCATGCTTTCTGCCTCCCCGTAACAGTCCGTTACTCGCCCGCTGCAATCACTCTTTCTTTGTCGCCTCCTGGAGGGGTGAGTCCAAATTCATAGGCCGGCTGCCGACACACACGCGCCCGCACCAATAGTGCTGCGACCATGCCCCGTTGTCTAGCCCGTATCGTGTTTACGTGTGCTCGCAGGCCCTTCCTCTCAGGTTAAAAAACAATTTGAGTCCCTTTTTCACCCTCTCAGAAAATATCTTGGGCGAGAAAAACGCGCCCGCAACCCTCTTATTGATTTCCCCCAGTGTCGGGTATGGATGCACCGCCGAGGCCAAAGTCGAAAGCTTGACCTTGCCGTTCATGACCGCCACCCATTCGCTGAGCAGTTCACCTGCTTGTGGCCCGAGAATCTGGACCCCAATCGCCTTTTCTTTATCATCAAGGATCATCTTGATCTTTCCCACTTTCTCGCCTTCCGCCAGACTCCTGTCGTTGTCTTTGAACTCTTCGGTCCAGACGGAATACTGGATTCCAGCGGCCCTAGCTGCTTTTTCATTCATACCGATGCTGGCCAGTTCAGGATCCGAATAGGTGCACCAAGGCAGGAAGGTATAATCGACTTTTCTGGGAAGATGGAAGACCGCATTGCTGACCACAATACCGCCTTCATATCCTGCGGCATGAGTAAATAAGTAGTCTCCGGTCACGTCACCCACTGCATAGATATGTTTCTGTTTGGTTCTCAATCTCTTGTCAACCTGCACACCTTTTTGGGTGAATTCTATGTCAAGATTTTCCAGACCCAACTCCCCCACATTAGCTACCCTTCCCAAGGCAACCAGGATCATTTCTCCCCTGATCCGAGTCGTCTGGTTCTCACCATTGTTGACCGTCACCTCCCTCTCATTCCCAACATCTCTCACGCTCATCACCGATGAATTGAGATAGAATTGCACGCCTTCAGAGGCTAAGACCTTCATTACCACATCGGCCAAATCCTTGTCCTCTTTACTCAATATTTGACTGCTCCGCTGCACAACCGAAACCTTCGAGCCCAGACGGCAAAACGCCTGCGCCATTTCTACAGCTATCGGGCCACCTCCCAGGATGATCAGTGATTCAGGCAGATGATCGAGAGAAAAGACTTCCTTGTTGGTGATGTAGGGAGTCTTGTCCAGACCTTCTATGGAAGGGATGGCCGGCGACGAACCTGTGGCGAGAACCCAGTTTTTGGCCGAGAAAGTCTGGCCGTTTAACCGAATGGAGTGTTCATCTATAAAGGTTGCTTCGCCAAACTCCACCCTGGCCCCGAGCTTACAGAATCTTTCCTCAGAGTCGTGTTCTTGTATGGTGTTGATGACGGATTTAATTCTCTTGACTACCTCCCGATAATCCACCGGCGGGAGTTCAACCGGAGGGAGGCCGAATTCCTTTGAATTCTTCATGAGATGGTAAACGTGTGCCGTTCTGATCAATGTCTTGCTGGGAACGCACCCGTAATGCAGGCAGTCACCGCCAAGCTTGTCCTCTTTCTCAACCAGGAGGGTCTTGGCGCCAAGTTGAGCAGCTCCAGCGCTGACCGTGAGACCTCCAGAACCCGCGCCTATCACCCCTATATCGAAATCATACTCTGCCATACGATCCTCCTTACTGCCAACCCATGTGTTGGGCTTGACGAAATCCGTCTGCCACGAATACACCGACCCATGTAATTGGACTCGAATCTCCGTGCCTTGCGGGAGTGGTTCCTGTTCACATCTCAGCGACATTGGCCGTGACAAACACAGAATTTGGTTCTCCTCAGAACTTGCCGACCAAACTACTACCCCGCGCCCCCAGAGTGAGTCAATGACATTAATGGGCTGACAGGCGCACATACGCACCTATCCCCACCGTTTCCTCCCTGGTCGCCGGTTCTCGCTCCACTGCAACAAACTTAATCCTTTTGCTGCTAGAATCAAGGACGGCTGTGATTAAAGTGGGACATCGTCAGCGATTAAACCACGTAAAGAGAAAAAGCAACATACCATTACACCGATTTTCCTGTCTTCTTGAAGACATAACATTTTCCCACTAACCATCTCAGGTAAAGTCATCCAGAAAAATGCAAATGTTATAGAGAAAGGCGACCGGAACAAGTGTAATGTACATCAAAGCACATGCGACAGGAAATCACGCAGTGGAGAGAACAAAGCATCCCCTGAGTTGTGGTAATGGAAGGCTATTAGGTCTACCTACAGTGAGTTCTTTCTACTAAACAGGAGTCAGCCTCGGGAAAATCCTTGACACTGCTTGGAATAATTCACACATTGAAAAGTGAAGGTGACCGCGCAGTTGGTATTGCCGAAGCAATTATGAAGCGTTCGTCCTTCGTCTTCGCAGTGAGAGCGGAAGATGAATCGGCGACTGGGTCTCGAGCCCAGTTCCGCTAAAGGGGTACAAAGGGAGAGTGACATCTTCTCAAACTAAAATTGAAACTTTATTTTGCTCTGAGTAGTTACGATCGAACATATCTCGAACGAGTACTGGACTCGGGAAGTGAACAAGACGGAGAAATTAAAATGGTGGGGCTGGGGGCTGGAAGGCCAGGAATACCGTCTCCCCGACCCGGAAAACTTCTGGTCTTTTCTCGAATCCACCCTGGGCCCGCTTAAGCCATGTCCTCGGGTTGGATCTTTGAGCGACATTCCAGTAGCACCGTCACGATTGACGCAGGCAGACGTCGCAACGCTCACAGAGCTATTCGGTGACTCCGGTGTGACCTTTGATCAGGCGGACCGTCTTGTTCATGCTGTGGGCAAATCATACCCGGACTTGGTGCGAATTCGCCAGGGGCAGTTGCTGGCTATACCGGATGGAGTGGTTTTCCCGGAGCAAGAGGAGCAAATACTCGCTGTTCTGGAAGCAGCGGCGAAAAGAAACTGGGCCGTGATCCCCTTTGGCGGCGGGACCTCGGTGGTGGGTGGTGTGGAACCTTCCAGTCAGGATCGGCCGGTGCTCACCCTTAACCTGCAGCGCATGAACCGAGTCTTGGATATTGATTCCACATCCAACACCGCCCGAATTCAATCCGGGATCCTCGGGCCCGAGTTGGAGACAGTACTCAACGCCATGGGCTTCACCCTTGGACACTTCCCACAATCCTTCGAGTTTTCAACCCTGGGAGGCTGGATAGCCACCCGTTCAGCAGGGCAAAATTCCACCAAATACGGCAAGATCGAAGACATGGTTGTTAGTCTGCGCATGGTCACGCCAGGAGGCGTATTGGAGTCCCCCGTGGTCCCGGCAGAAGCCGTGGGACCCTCGATGTTGCAGTGTCTGGTTGGCTCCGAGGGAACTCTTGGAGTGATCACCCAGGCAGTGGTTCGTCTCCATCCAGTTCCGCAACACCGGGATTTTTCGGCCTATCTGTTTCCAGACTTTGCCACCGGCCTGTCTGCCGTGCGCAACCTGTTGCAGTCGGAGATTTGTCCTGCGGTGTTACGCCTTTCGGATCCAGACGAAACCGCGGTGGCTGTGTTACTCAGTCAGTCTCCACACCCCTCCTTCAAGGAGCGTCTTGGCCGCTGGTATGTCCGCGCCCGAGGTCTTGATCTTGGGCGCGGCGCCATGCTGGTTCTGGTTTTCGAAGGGACACGCAACCTTGTGTCGGCGGCGAGACGGGAGGCGAAGCACTTCCTGCGGTCGGCAATTCCTCTGGGAAGTCACCCGGCGCGGAAGTGGATGAAATCGCGCTTTCGCCACCCTTACCTTCGGGACGATCTGTTGGATCGCTCGGTAATGGTGGACACCGTCGAGACTGCCGCTCCTTGGGAGCGGCTGCCGAACCTGTATGATGGTGTGCGCAAGTCTCTTTCCGCAGCGATCCTGGAGACTGCTCCGGGCGCGTTGGTGCTCGGCCATTTGTCGCATGCTTACCGGGACGGCGCCTCGCTGTACTTTACTTATCTTGCCCGTCAGCAGACAGGGCTGGAATTGGAACAGTGGCAGGCGGCAAAAAAAGCAGCCACCGAAGCCATCCTCAAATACGATGGCGCTCTCAGTCACCACCATGGTATCGGCAGTATGCACAAAGCCTGGATGCGACCCTATCTGGGTTCGGAAGGGTTGAAACTCCTCGAACACCTGAAAGAGAAACTGGACCCGAATAATATCTTGAATCCCGGCAAGCTCGTTGGGGGCTGACAATGGTATTTGGAATTCCCAAATCTTACGGCGGCTCTTTCTCTCACAGAACGCGTAAAACGAATCTGAAAAGGCTGCGGCGGGAGGAGTTTGATCTTGCCGTAATCGGCGGGGGCATAACAGGCGCTGCAATCGTTCGAGACGCTGCGTTGCGGGGCATGAAAGTCGCCCTTTTTGAGAAGGGAGATTTTGCCAGCGGCACCAGCAGCAAATCTTCAAAGATGATCCATGGGGGCCTGCGCTATCTGAAGCAGTTGGACATTGGGCTGGTGAAGGAGTCGTTGGCTGAAAGAGAGAAGCTCCTGCAGCTGGCGCCTCATCTGGTGCACCCGGTTCCTTACTTGATTCCCATCTATTCGGGCTGGATGGAGCGCATCGAGATGCATATCGGTCTGATCGGCTACGATTTTTTGGCGGGGGATAGTTCACTGGGGCGGCACCGAAACCTTTCGCCAGAGGAGGTGCTGGCCCGAGAACCATCGTTACGCAGTGAGAAACTTTATGGGGGATTTCTTTACCATGACTGTTTGGTGGACGATGCCCGACTGACTCTGGCAACCGTCAAGTCGGCCCACGAACACGGCTCGGTGATTGTCAATCACACTCGTGCAACAGGTCTTACCCCTGATACAGGGGACGTGCATCAGCTGCGGTTTCAAGATGTTCTCTCCTCCAAACAAGGGAAGATGAAAGCCCGAGTGGTTGTGGTTGCGGCTGGACCTTGGACGGATGAGGTGCTGAGGCTTTGCAGACACCCGGGACCCGCTCTCCGCCCCACGAAGGGAGTTCACCTTGTATTCCGGAGAAATAGGCTAAATGTGCAGCAAGTGGTCGTGGTACCCACTGAGGATAAACGAATGATCTTTGTGGTACCCTTTGGCGAGTTCACCTTTGTGGGAACCACTGATACGGACTACGCGGGCTCGCTTGATCGGGTCCTGGTTGAGGCTGCAGACGTGAGCTATCTTTTGGATGGCGTCAATCATTGCTTTCCGACCTTGAGTCTTGGCCCTCGAGACGTGGTTTCTTGTTGGGCTGGCTTGCGCCCTCTGGTGCAGGGAGAAGGCGCCCCCTCCCAGGTGAGTCGGGACTATGATATTTCCCTGTACGAAGATGGTCTCGTGGTCATCACTGGAGGTAAGTTAACCACCCATCGCACCATGGCCATGAGTCTGGTGGATCAGGTGTTGGAACGCTATGCCCACCGGTTGGAGGGAGAGTTCAAACCTTGCCGCACGGGCGAAAGCGCCCTGGTTGGCGGAGAGATGGCCGAATTCTCTTCCTATCTCAAAGCACAATCCCTGGGCCTCGTAAGGAAGTGGGGTCTGTCTGAGACAACAGTGGATCACCTCATCTTGAGCTACGGTAGGCATCATATGGACATCCTTGCGCTGGGCCTGAGAGATCGAAAACTCCTGGAGCCCATAGCTCCGGGCTGCCGCGTGATCAAAGCAGAAGTAATCCATGCGGTGGAGGAGGAAATGGCCCTTACGCTGGAAGATTTCATGAGCAGGCGAACCAGCCTGTTGCACTTTGGCTGTGAACACGGGGCTCCAGTGACCGTTGCCAAGCTCATGGGCAAATGGTTGGGGTGGAATAGAAGCCGTCGTCGCGCTGAAATCCGCAGATACCGAGAAACGGTCAAAGAAATGTTTCATTTCAGATCAGCCTCGTATGGCGAGTAATTTGGTTTGAAAGAGAGGTTTAGATCCATGACAAGCCGCGACCGCTTTCGAAAAACAATGGGCTACAGCAAACCCGACCGCGTCCCTTACTTTGAAGAGGGTATAAGGACGGAGGTGCTTCGGACATGGCGCAGTCAGGGACTGCCGCCCCAGGCAGACATTTCTAAAATGTTCCCTTCCGACCGGCGCGAAGAGATCGCACCGGACCTTGAACCTCGTCCCAGACTCAAGAAGTGGCCCAACTCAAGATCCGAACTGGGCGAGTTGAAGCGCAGGCTAGACCCGTATCGTCGAGGCCGTTTGCCCCTTGGTTGGCGCCGGCGGGTGCGTTCCTGGAAAAAACGTGACCATGTGCTCATGCTGCGAATCCACCGGGGGTTTTTTCTCACCATGGGGGTGTATGACTGGCAAAGGTTCGCCGAACTCATGGATCTCGTCATTGACGATCCTGGCTTTGTCCGTGAGGCCATGACCATTCAGGCTGAATTCTCGGCGGTGTTGGCGGAACGGGTCTTGCATGAGGTCGACGTCGATGCGGCACTGTTCAGTGAGCCCATCGGAGGAAACGACCAGCCCTTGATCTCGCCCCAAATGTATGAGGATCTCGTGCTGGCGAGCTATAAGCCTGTTCTTGACGTGCTCACGCGCTACGGGGTTGAAACCATCGTCCTCGTTACGTATGCCAACGCCAGGATACTGGTACCGAGCATCTTGAAATGGGGATTCAACTGTCTGTGGGCTTGTGAAGTGGACGTAGAAGCCATGGACTATCGCGAACTGCGCCGCGAATTCGGTCGCGATCTGCGGTTGATTGGAGGAATAGATCTGGACGCGCTCCGGCGGGACAAGGAAACGATCAGGCAAGAAATCGAGGAAAAAGTGCCGCCACTTGTGGCTGATGGAGGCTACATACCTCTGGCTGACGGGCGGGTCCGTGCAGATGTGCCTTTCGAAAACTACGTCTACTATCGGCAGCTCCTGCGGAAGGTGACCCAAGTGTAGGGATTGAAGGGGAGTGCGGGAGAAGGCGTAAGTAATCGCAGGTCATTTGGCTGTACCGTGACTTTGCTACACGGTCGTGAGGTCGGTAGGTCGACAAAGCAACGGTTCACTGCTCACACCGAAGCCATGATCTGGTGATCCATCAGGCTCAAGACGTAATGACCCAATCGCTATGAATGACAGCGAAGCCTGATGACTGACGATATGTTGTTTTGAGCCGTACACCTTGCGCAGCGTAGAAAGGACTCTTTGATGGCCTTAACTGAGAGGGAGAATGAACTCGTCTTGGAACTTCTCAGCGAGTTTGGCGACCGGGAGAATGTGGACCTCACCTCGGAGCTGATACAGTCCAGTTTGAATCTGTTGCGAGACAACGCCGCGCGCATTGATTTTAAGGTCTTGAACAAAGCACTTAAAGAGCTGCGTTATGCCTTTAGAGTATTTGCGCCTTACCGACACATAAGGAAAGTGAGCGCTTTCGGTTCGGCCCGCGCCCTTGAGGATTCGTTGGAATATCTTCTGGCCCTTGAGTTTGGGAGAAAGATCGCGGACCGTGGCTTTATGGTCATTACGGGCGCCGGTCCTGGTATCATGGAGGCTGTCCAAAAAGGCGCTGGCAGGGACATGGGCTTCGGCCTGAATATTCGGTTGCCCTTTGAACAGGGTGCCAACTTGACCATAGACGGTGATTCGAAACTGGTCACGTTCAGATACTTCTTTACCCGCAAACTCATGTTTGTGAAGGAAACCAACGCCCTCGTGTGTTTCCCGGGCGGGTTTGGCACTCTGGACGAGGTCTTTGAGAGTCTCACCCTCATGCAGACCGGCAAGAGCGGTCTGGTCCCGATCGTGCTGTTGGGCCCACCCGGTAACGACTACTGGCAAGCCTGCGATGAGTTCATCCGTACACAACTGCTCCATCGCCTCAATATCTCTGCTGAGGATCTCAGCCTTTACCTCATTACCGATAGTGTGGACCGGGCCTGCGAGGAAATTGACAACTTCTACCGGGTCTACCACTCCATGCGCTTCGTGGGCGATTCCATGGTGTTTCGCCTGAAGCGTCCGATCGCCCAAGATATGGTCAAACAACTCACCGAAGAATTTGCGGACATTCTCATCGACGGTGAGTTTAGCCTTCATCCGGGGCCACTACCTGGAGAAGAGAACTCGGACCTGGAAAATCTCCCCCGCCTGGTCTTTCCATTCGACCGACAAAGAATGGGTAGGCTCCGCCAACTGATTGACCGAATCAATCACGAAGGATAGGCCTCCGAAGGATGGTGACTCATACCTCCCCTCCAAGGACACCTTCTTCGCTTATTGATCTGCGAAATCCTTGGTTCGATCGTACAATATGGGGCCGGCGTCGGCTTTCCGGGGAAACGGTTGTCAGAACTAACCCGAATAATTCACGAATTCACGCCTTGGCGTGACTCCGACCGCGGATATGACCGTCCTTTCCCGTGGTTCCGCGGGATTGCCGGGTTGAACGGCCATCCTCTTCGCGCTCGCTTCGCTCCGCTCACTCCCCACCCCTTCTATGAGGGCCTTGTTGTCAAGCCCTTTTTGGGGGTGAGAGGTTTTGTCCCTGCTTTTCGCCATGTTTTCGAGTCATCCGAATTCGGCGATGCGAAGCATA
>CP070692.1:611444-642840 GCA_020353215.1 Deltaproteobacteria bacterium | reverse complement strand
CTCTGGCCGACTTACGCTGGTGCGAGTTTAGCGGTTTTGGCCGGTAACAGGTTTGCACCGTTAGCGTTCAGGCTGGAGGAATACAATCGGCGGGCAACGTCCCGCCGTAGACTCAGGTTTGACTTTTGCCGACCAATCTTTTATCCTCTTTCGAGTTTGAACCTTATAGAAGTCGGCACTCCAGGCAAATAAGGAAGTTCACACCCTTACAAAACAGCTTCAAGCCGTTTAGGTATGATTTTGAGATATTCTCTCGTTGAGACTTTTTTCGGGAGTGAAGGAGCTGTTGCGTAATGGACGCAATGAGGAAGTACGAGACCAGCAAATCTTGAGTACTCCTCCACCACTTCAAGATTCCAGTATTCCACAAGGATAGAGGACGAACCATGCCGAACGTTGTTGTGGTAGGGACACAGTGGGGCGATGAGGGCAAAGGTAAAGTGGTTGATCTCCTCAGCGACTCTGCCGACTACATCGTGCGATTTCAAGGAGGTAACAACGCCGGCCACACTCTGGTTGTTGCAGGTGAGACATTCATCCTCCACCTGATTCCGTCTGGAATCCTGCATCCGAACAAAACGTGCTGCATTGGTAACGGCGTGGTTGTGGATCCCGCAGTGTTGCTGGGCGAAATCAAGAATCTCCGCAGCCACCAGGTGCCGGTAGGTCCCGACAATTTGGTCATCAGTGGCCAGGCGCACGTAATCATGACGTATCACCGTGAAGTGGACCACGCTAGGGAGCGACGCAAGGGTAAGGGGAAAATTGGAACCACCGGTAGGGGCATTGGTCCCTGTTACGAGGATAAGGCCAGTCGGGCTGGGATTCGCATTCACGACCTGATCAATCCGAATTCCTTCACGGGAAAGCTCAAGGAAAACCTGGCGGAGAAGAACTTCTATCTCGAGAAGTTCTTCGGTGGGCAGCCGTTGAACTACGACAGTATTGCCGAAGAGTACCTCGCCTATGGTGAACAGCTCCGACCGTATGTCGCCAATGTCTCAGAGCTGCTGGACAATGCCCGGCGCCAGGGGAAGAGCATCCTATTCGAGGGTGCACAGGGAACACACCTGGACATCGACCACGGTACGTATCCTTTCGTCACCTCATCCAACGCCGTTGCTGGTGGTGCTTGCTGTGGCTCCGGGATTGGTCCTGGCCACATCGATACGGTCATCGGCATCTGCAAAGCATATACGACACGGGTGGGTAGCGGACCGTTTCCCACCGAACTTACCGACGCCGTGGGCGAGCACCTCCAGAAAGAGGGATCAGAGTTCGGTTCCACCACGGGCAGACCGCGTCGCTGCGGCTGGCTGGATATGGTGGTGCTTAAGAATGCCGCTCGACTTAACGGACTCACTAGTCTGGCCATAACAAAACTGGACGTGCTCACTGGCCTCGACCGGGTGCGCATCGCCACTTCGTACGTGCAAGAGGCCAGCTCCCTGGGCATCTTTCCAACTGAATGCTTCATCCTGGAGCGCTGTCAACCCTCTTATGTCGACTTTCCCGGCTGGAGCGAAGATATTAGTGGCATTCGCACCTTCTCTGACCTTCCCCAGAAAACCCAGCGATATTTGAGAGCCATTGAAGAGATGGCCGAAATTCCGCTCTCAATAGTCTCAGTGGGCGCCGGCCGGGAACAGACTATCGTGTTGCGAAATCCTTTTGAGGATATTTCCCTGCCTTCCACTTTCTAATCGAATACTCTCATTCAGCCGTCGCAGCCATAGGCTACTATGGCAAAGGCGGCTACTCCAGCACGCCAACATCCCACAAGAAATGGATCAGGTTGAGATGGATGGAATTGAAACGGCGCTTTTGAAGCTCAACGAACGTCTGACTTCCAGGGCACTGGCTATATGGGAGGGCAGTGACAGGGTTCCATCCCAGCTCATGATCTACGAGGGGTTTGAACACCTGCTGGATCCAGGTAGAATTAGACAGCTGAGGACTGACGGAACAGAGTCCAGAACGAATAAGAGGGTCTATCACACCCTTCTTGGACACTATCTCCAATACCGTGTTTTCCCGTATGAAAATGAATTGTTCACTTGGCTCAAAGGAGCTGCAGCCCACGTCAACGGAGAAAAAATCTATTTTAAGCACATCCTCCCCTGGTGTCAGAAACGCAGCGATCTAGAAGGGCGGAGGATCCTCGAAAAAGAGACGAGTAGCATTTGCAGATTCCTGAAGCCGTTTGCTCTGAGTTTCTGGGAGGTCTTTCTGGAACTCCTGGATGAAGAATTCGGCTACGTGGATTACTCGACCTACTGTGCAGACAAGAAGCAGATTGACTACAAAGTTCAAGTGGTCAAGCTTCAGCGCATCCTCAATCGTACCGGAGCATTGTATCTCAATGCTATGGAAGCATGGGTCGAAGAGAGTCTAGGGGTGCCGCTCGCGCAGCTCAATAGATTCGATGCTATCTACCTGCTCGGGCTGGGAGAGTTGGACCGCTTGTTTCCCCGGGACATCGCTTTGGCAGATCGCCTTGAGTTTCTCAATCACTGGGCAATCCAGGTGGCCAAGATTCCCGGGCTGCATTTGCACCTCGACTACTCAAGTCAGAAGAGCTCCCAGGCAATGAGCTTTGCCCTGCGGATCCCCGACGACATCCATCTGGTGATGAACCCTCAGGGCGGCTGGATCGATCTCGAGACGCTCTTTCATGAGATGGGACACGCGCTCAGTAACGTCTTTACTTCATCAAAACTCCCACCACCTGAAAAAGATTTCTTTACCTCGAATACACTCTCCGAAACCTACGCTTTCTTGCTCCAGAACATGTGCCTATCCCCGCCCTTCCTCGAACGACAGTTGGGACTGAACTCACGAGAAATTGACACCATAACCTATTACAAAACCCTGAAAGATCTCTCTGTTTTCAGGAGATACGCAGGCAAGTTCTTGGCAGAGTATAAGATGTTTATCGGAAACGACGTCGGTAACGGCGAGATTTACTCCACGCTTCTACAACAGTACACCGGGTTCTCCTATCGTCCTGAAACCCTCTCTTTGACTTGGCGCCGGAGTTCTACGCCCTTGACTACTTGCTTTCCTGGATGGCTGAGGCGACCATGGAGAAATTCTTGAGCCAAACTCTAGGGCCGGAATGGATGTTCAAGCCGGAGGCGGGAGTGATTTTGAAGGATTGGTGGCGGATGGGCAACCGCTATGAGCTTGAGGAGTTCTTCCAGGTCAACAATATTGGCACCATCGACGGGGCAGATCTGTTAGCAAGGTGGTCGGATAAGATCTCGTCGCAACCGGCAACTCTTGACCTGCGCAAGGTGGTTCCAACAAGTAAGTAGTAAGAAGTGAGCTGTAAGTCGAGAGAGGACGGGTCTCGACCCGACTGTCTTCAACCCTGAGCTCAGACCGAAGGGAAGGCTTCGAGTGAGCCTCCATTCGGTTCGCCTTCGACAGTGAGACGTGTCGACGAGCTCACTTCGAGTCGCTCAGGCCGAATGTAGCTCCCGGCCGACTCCTCGCCGCAGGCCGCCATGGAAGGGAAAGCATCTTTGCGGCTGGACGCTATTTGACGATGTCTAAACAGACTCTTCGAAAGCAGATAATCTCGCTACTGTCAGAACAAGACTATAGCGCCTTGGAGCTATCCCAGCTACTGGGAATCCCGGAAAAGGATGTCTATGGTCACTTTCCCCATATTGTTCGGTCCCTTTCCTCCCAAAACCGGGAGCTGGCTGTCATTCCCAGTGTTTGTTTGAAGTGCGAGTACCAGTTCGACAGTCGCAAACGGTTTACAAAGCCAGGCCGTTGTCCCCGCTGCCGTGGAGAACGAATCCAAGAGCCGAGATTCAAAGTAATCCCTTGAGTTAGCCTTGCGTTGGCATAGACTCCCGTTAGCTCTTCAAAGCCTTCATGGCCTCTTCGGCGTCTTTCAGGTATAGTTCTGCATAACCTTGCTCAAAAATCTCAATGGCCCGCGACAAACAGTCTCTGGCTTGTGCTTTTTTGCCCCGCGCTGCATGGAAGAGGCCCAGATCGTAATAGGACTTGCCCAGAATGTTTTTCGCCCCGATCTCCGCAGCCGTCTCAATTGAGGCTTCATACCAACCCAGGGCCTTCCTTGTGGCAAATGGCGCCTTTCTCAAGAGAAACCCTAAGTTCTTGCCTATATGTGTCAGTTTCATCGGGTAAGAATCCTGGGCAATGCGAGCATAAATCTTGGCCAAGATATGACCAAAGATAATGTAGCGCAGTCTGTGGCCCGACTCCAACCATGTCTTTTGCCTCGTCTCGAGAATCCTTATGCCCCTGCTGAGATGGCCCTGAGCAATTAAGACTACCCCCATTAAAGAGTGAGCCGGTCCCCCGGCATAGTCGGCTCCACGCTCCTTGCTGAATCTGATAATCTCCTCCAGTGCTTCTCTGGCCTTGTGCGGCTCACCGCGGGTAATATAAGTATAGCAAAGCGCCAGTTGAGGAAATTGCGAATACCAGGGGTCAACGGAAATCTGCTCGGCCTGTTTGAAGCAGGCGGTGGCTGCAGCCAGGTCACCATTGACCAGGTTGCTGAACCCCATGCAACAGTGACCCATAACCGTGCTTCGGATATTGGAGTGTTTCTCACCGAATTCCAACAGTCCTTTCCCGGCCTCAAGAACCCGGTGCTTCTCACCTTTGTGCCAATGAGCATATCCTTTTCCAGCCAGAGAACTCAGGTAAATATACTCGTCCGTTTTGCCCAACCGGTGGATCTCTTGGGCTCGTTCAGCAAAGTTGATTGCCTCCTCTAGTAAGCCCAAATCTGAGCATGTCCAGGACAGCCAGGCACAGGCATAACCTATCACTTGTTGGTTTCCGGTTTTCTCACCAAGCGTCAGGGCTTTGGTCAGATAGTGATACGCCTCCTGGAACCTTTCTCTGTGCCAGAGCCCACAGCTCAGCCAGGCATAAAACATACCTAGTCTATCCACATCGGCAAATGATTTTACCACACCTTTATGTGCGGTGAGCAGATCGAGCAGCCCTTTGAAATCGCCACGGTAGTAGTAGACTGAGGACCACTTGATCAGGAGATCTATGAGCAGGTCGGGATCCCTTTCAAAGCTTTCCCGGTTCGACATGATCAGCTCGAAAGCTTCTTCAAAGTACCGGTGCGAAGTTTCCACTGCATATCTTTTCAAGCTCTTCTCACCAGATCTCACCAGATAATCCACCGCCTTGCGTATAGACCTTCCCTGCTTGTAGTGGAATGCTAGGGTCTCATAGAATTCCGAAAGTCGGTCATGGAAGACGCCTTCCATGACCCGAGCGATGCGATCATGGATGCTATTTCTTTCCTTTTTGAGAAGTCCTCCATAAGCCACTTCCTGGGTCAGGGCATGTTTAAACTCATATTCCAGCTCCGTTTGTTGCAGTTGGGCTCTGATCAGATCGACTTGCTCTAGGTCGCTAACGCAGTGGTCCAAGTTCTCCTCAAATTCTGTAACTTTTCGTAGGATCTCAAGGAGAAAGGACCTGCCGATAACTGATGCCTCCTGAAGAATCCGTTTCATCCGCTTTTCCAGACGATCGAGCCTGGCAGAGATGACTCCTTGGACAGTTGGTGGAATATCAGATTGCACAAGAGACCTGGTCAGCCGCCAGCCTCCATTTTTTGGAGTGAGGATCTCGGCTTCGATCAGGGAATTTACGACCTCTTCCAGATAGAATGGGTTACCGTCCACCTTTGCATCCATAAAGTCCCGCAAATCCCCAGGGATGTTCTTGGATTTTAGTAGTGATTCCAGCATGACCTGTGTTTCCCACCGTGAAAGATCCTGCAATCGCATCTCGTGATGCACCATTTCAGTCCATCGCCGCGAGTCATGCTTAAACAAACTGAAGGGAAGTCTATAGACACAGAGAATGATAGCCGGATAGGCAAACTCGGACAGCAGCCACCGCAGAAGTTCCAGGAAGGATGTATCCGCCCAGTGGAGGTCTTCCAAACATATCACCACCTGCCATCGCTGGGTTAGAGCTACGAGCATCGCCTGGACGGCCCCAAAGAGTCTGGACTTCCATAGCTCTGGGCTCAAACGCTCCGCCTCGGGATAGCTAAGGGTGTAGAGACTGCCTATGTACGGCGAAACTACCTCCTCCTTTCCAAGCAACCGAGTGAGGCCTGATTCGATCTTCTCTTTTACCAAGTCCACAGAATCATCTTCCTCAATACGCCAGAGTCGATTTAGCAGATCCATCAAGGGCGAGTAGGGAATACTCTGAGAGCAGGCATAGGAATGGGCCTCGAGCCACACTGTTGATTTGGGGTCCAGCGTGGCTCTGAATTCCTGAACAAGCCTGCTCTTCCCCGTCCCCGCATCCCCACAAATAGAAAAAACCGTTCCCACACCTGTCCGTAGTCGCTCCGCAGCCCTGCCGAGTCCAGCGAGTTCCTCCGCCCTGCCGATTAGGTTTGCTCTGCAGCCTGAAACACGGTTGATCTCCCTGTGACGCCCCTTCGGCGAGACAACTCTGTATATCTGCACAGGTTCTGTTTTCCCTCGCACTGCGACTGGGGGCAAGGATTCGAAAGTAAAGTATCTCTCGGTCTGACGATAGGTTGTCGGTCCGACGAGTATTTCACCAGCCTTGGCCAGATCGGAAAGCCGCGATGCGGTGTTGATTGTATCCCCAAGAACTCCGTGGGTTCCCTTGCCCAGGTCTACCTGACCAATGACCACCAGACCGGTATTGATGCCACTATGCATGGCCAAATGGTGTCCAATCTTTCTTTCTAGCCGAGGACTCATGGCCTCCACCAGCTCATGGATCTCTTTGGCAGCCTGAATAGCCCGAACCGGATCATCTTCGTGCGCCTTGGGAATCCCGAAGAGTGCCATGATCGCATCGCCGATGAAGTTCTCGACGAATCCCTCATACTTGATTACCGACTGAGCAATCTCACCAAAGATAAGGGTAACGATTTCCTGAACTTCCTCAGGGTCTAATCTTTCCGCCATGGCGGTGTAGCCGGACAAATCTGAAAACAGAGCTGTCACCTGCTTGCGTTCGCACGCTATTGCAACTGGACTCTTTCTGTGCTCCACATACAAGTCCAGCTCCTCTCCACATTCCGCACAGCATCCAACTCCGGCTGGAAACTGCAGCCAGCAGCTACGACAGCGTAAATGGATCCTAGACCCACAGGTCTCGCAATATTTTGCGTTCTTGCGAATCTGAGATTGACACCTCGGACACTTCATTAGCATACCCCTTATTCGACCAAATTTGGCTTAAGTTATTGAGTCTTTCCGGGCGGGGATTGACTCAGCCCTTTAAATAGAATGGCGCCGGACAAGACCTCAATAACCAGATCGCACCTGTCCAAAAACCCTGAAGAGCCAACTTTATTTTGCTGAGACAACTACTGAGGGACGAAGAGGGTAGGATGTGCCCCTATTCGCTGGTAAACAGCCGGTGCCCCACAGGATGCTGTTCTTTTACTCCAAAGAAAAACAGAGTCGCGCCGTAGACTCAGGTTCTCTGTAGTTGCAAGCTAGGCCTTGTGCGCTGGTCTGAAGAAAATCGGCCTTAGCTTTCTGACATCCTCCTTCTCTTAGCCCGGTTATTTCATCAATTGGTGTCGCGACACCGCGTAACCGGGGACCCGCCCCAAAGGGGTGGAGACTGAGCGGAACGGAGCGAGCGCGAAGAGGATGGTCGTGCCACCTGGCAACCGTACCGCGGGATTGGTTCCGAGGCGTACCTCAGCGGTACGTCGCAGGAGCCGACACGCGAGCACGCCAGGAAGGACGGCCATATCCGTGGTCGCAGCAGGTGATTCATGAAATATCCGGGTTTATGATGCCGGTTTGCAACTAAGCTGATAGGATACAGAAAAATCTTTATGCGGCCCCGATGATGAAAACAACAGTACACTTTAGAATATTTTGAGTTTGCCATGAACTTTCTGGTATTGTCAAGGTCTGTGGAGAAATTCGGAGTCTTGAACCCATATCTGCTGCATTTGGTAGTCCGCAGCAGAGAAATCCAATGCCCGGTCTCTCGTTCTCGAAGCTTATCTTGCTTGCTACGGAGATAGTCGCCAAGGGTGAGCACCACGACTCCACCCACGTTTTGTCCTCGGAGCCAGCCAAAGTGCTTCTTGTCAACTGTCAAAAGATGAATTGTGTTCGCTTCGATGGCAGCTAAGGAAATGGGAAGATCGATGAAAGGGCGCGAAAAAGGGAAATAATCAGCCGCTCTTACCGTCCTTCACACGTCTTTTAAGTCTGCGGTTCGCAGTATGGCCCCTATCTTCCTGAGTTCGCTGGAGAGCTCTCCCACCAAGCGGTTCAAGATCACTTGATGTTCATCCTGATAAAACAGGAACAGACTCATCATTCTCTGTTGCTCTGTCAGATACGGCTGCCGTTTTAGGCCTATCTTGTCGGCAAACGGCTGCAGATCACGAAGAATTTCCCAAACTGTCTTGAATCGCGCCGCTGGATCCCGGTGGGTGGCACGTTTGATGAAGTAATGGAGCTCATCGGGCAAATCCGGGACCAACGTGCTGGGATCCGGCACATCCTCACGCACGTGCATATCCATCAGTTTGGCGAGATCATCTTCAGGGTACGGTCTCCGGCCGGTGACCATCTCATAGGCCACAATCCCGAGTGAATATATATCCGTTCGTTCATCAATCGATTCTCCGTCGATTTGCTCCGGCGACATGTAATATACGGTGCCCGGCAAGGAGAAATCGGCCGTCCCCGGGGGGCTGGATAAGCCAAAATCAACGATTTTTGCACGATCGTCGGTTTGGACGAATACATTGGCCGGCTTGATGTCCTGATGAACGATGCCGTGCTCATGCGCATAGCTCAAACCCGCGCAGACCTGCAGCAGTATATCCACTACCTTGGGAACGGGGAGCCTCGGTGTTCTTCTTAGAATGGATTCTAGGGAAACACCCTCAAGGTACTCCATCACGATAAAAATCGTCCTGTAGAGTTCCTCGATATCATAAACCTTCACAATGTTTTCGTGGTTCAAATTGGCGATGGTTTTGGCTTCGTTCTTGAATTTCTCTGAGAATTCAGGGTGCAAGGCCATGGTATGCTTCAGCATCTTGATGGCAACCGGCATATTCAAGCTGGCGTGAACCCCCTTGTAAACGATGCTCCAACCGCCCCGACCCAGGATTTCATTTATTATGTACTTGCCGACATTTCTGTAGGCCGTAAGTATTGCGGTGGAAAACCGATGCGTGACCAGTTCGGTGAGGAAATCTCCGAGGTCGGGGTGTTCCAGACAGAAGGAGTCGAACTGCTCTCTGGTTAAGCTCCACAGAGTCATCTCGGTCTCGGCGTCAACGTGTGCGGTTCTCCGCTCCCCTGTCAGCAGGGCCATCTCACCCACTATATCCCCGGCTTGAAGACGGGCAACGGGATGGATGACTCCTTCTCTTTCGACCTTGACCATGCACGAGCCGTCCTGGATGATATATAAGCTGTCCCCTTCATCACCTTGTGAAATGAACCTTTCCCCTGCCAGCACGCGTTTTGGCGTCATACAATTCAACAGAGGACACTTGGCCTCGTCGGCGATGAAGTCGAAAAGTTGGGTTCGTATGAGGAATTCCAACTCGGAGGGGTGCATTCGTTTCCCCAGCACCGGGGCTCCAGATGCTGGAGTTCTCTCAGGCACAGCAGCCTGGTGCAATTCAACACCCAAGAGATAGCAACTCCGGCTGTCTCGCGTCCTGTCCCCCCATACTACCTTTCCCTCGCACGCCACCCAGGTTTTGTCAGCCGGGGACCTCAGCCGCATGTCAAACGAAGACCCGGCTTCGAATACAGAAGAAGATTGCAGGAGAAGCCCACCCTCGCTCCGGTCAAGTACATACACCATCAGGGTGTCGTCCATGCCTGAACCAGTGGCATCTTGCCTTTCTGCGCCGTATTCTGGATACAAAATGGCAACTTCAGGAGTTGACAGCCTCTCTCTGGCCCAGCGTCGACGCTCTGTTTGTCTTTCCATGATCAATCTCCCCGTGCTCTTCGCGTAAGCGTTAAGCAGTGAGCGTTAGAAACAGTTGGCAGTTAGCACCAAACACTATGCACGCATCGAGTCATTATGCTTCACGTCACCAGGCTTCGCCGTTACTGAAGGCATGGAGCATGGAATTGACAGCGAGAAAGGCGAGACGAGCGGGACTGGAAAGAAACGATTGCGGCGCAATACTTAAACCCTTTCTCGCTTTTCCCGCCTTTCCCGCTTTTCTCTTACGTTCCGCTTCATTGACAAGCGCCCATAACCCCGCGGTCCATGCTCCGTGCCCCATGCATGTACGGAGGTCGCTACCAATCAATTCAACAACCATGAGGTGACGGAGTCCAACTCGATGTGATTCAGTCTGTTATGAGACCAGAGGAGTTCAGGAACGATTGAGAACTGTAAGAGACCTGAGCGCAGTGGGGAAGTGTGATTTACTCGGTTCCATCCAGAGACAGCGGTAACCAAGTCGCGGATCTTCGAGGTTGAACTGAACCAGCGATCACATTCCCTGTCCCGATTAATGCTGACTTTGGGACTCACTTGACGCCGCGAAGCCAACTCCGTTTCCTCCCTCTCCCCCGGTCTATACACCCGTCAAAGGGAGAGAATTGGTTGTTACAACTAATATTTCCCCTCTCCCCCGAAAAGATCTCGGGATCTTCGCCTGACGGGAAGAGATGAAGGGGAGAGGGACAAAAATCGCTCAATTTAGGTGATATCTAAAGTTTCTTTATATCCCCGGTGGCGGTGCGGGTGAACGTCAGCTGGTTGAACAGGACTGCGGGGAGTTTCAATTTTCGCTTCAGGAGTTTCGCAAGAATATCGAATAAAGTTATGGATTTATAATTCTAGGCTACTGCCAATAGAACAAACTTGTCAATACGAAAAACTCGTATATTCACGGAATGGAATGATGGAATATTGGAATTATGCGGAACTGGGAAAACAGGGTAGTGGTTTATTGGCAGAATTCCTGGAGATGAAACTAGGAAATTTTCAGAAGTCAGGCACTCACTGGTAAGATTAACATTCCAGCATTTTACCTGCGACGCAGAAACCAGGGCGTTGAGAACATTCTCTTATGCTTAATGATTTGTAGAAACGCCGAGACGTCTGATCATGCCTCGCCGGCTATCTGGCGAACTTTTCTTTGGTAGTGCCTAGCAATGAGGGTGCGAAGCCTTAAGCGGTCTCTGGCGGAAAGATTAATGAAGCGAACCGTCATTCCCCGGGGTGTTATTTCGTCATCCGGGCCGTATCTGTTGGATAGCACCACTTCACCTTCTGCAAGCAAGGACTCGTGTTTTGAAACCTTGATGCTCAGGCTGGCTATGTCGTACAAACGGAGTGGATCGCGACAGCGGACAAATGTTTCCTGAGGAGTGATGTGTTGAGTTTCTCCTTCCACAGGTCCGTCCGCGGTGAGTACGACAACGGGATAGCTTGCCTTCACTTTTGTAAATCTGTGCTTTTTTTTCCCCTTTGTAACAACCATAATCATACCTCCATCCCCAATGCGTGAGCTGGACATACTTGCTGTCAGGCAATCTCGTCTGGCTCTACCATGTAAAGTAATTGCCTCCACCCGGCAGACCGAGGCGCGCAATCACGATCTTGACCATTGATTATGTGCAATGTCCATACCAAGCATTGGCTTCAGCCATAGTAAACAGTAAGCGGTGAGCGGTCCAGCGAGAAAGGCGAGACGAGCGGGACTGGCAAGAAACGCTTGGGCGCAATACTTAAGCCCTTTCTTGCTTTTCCCGCCTTTCCCGCTTGTCTCGCGCGTTCCGCGCCAATGACAAGCGCTCATGAAGCCGCGCTCCATGCTCTATGCTATTCCCGATTTGACAATTCGGCGAACTTGCATTAGACTCGGTTTGATTAATAACGAGGGAGTGACGAGGATGTATTGGAGGCCAAACGAGACTGAACGATTTACAGATGGGCGCTTCTTTTTCTTTTGCTTTTTTGGGAGCGTCCACTCGGTCTCCTAGCGCATCGCGTCTCGCCCCGGGTGGACCTAAAGCGGTCGCCTCGGGGTGAAATCGGATTTGCTACCGTCGATTGCAGGCCCCTTGGCAGCCAGCCTTGGGGTTTTCTTTTTCACTTTCACCAATCGAGGAGTAGTCCCATGATTCTCGTCCTAAAGCATGGAGTTCGGGAGGAAGAAAAGGATCACGTGCGTAGCATCCTTCGGGAAGAAGGTTGCATTATCCGTGAGATGACCACTGGAGATGACACCATCATTGGTGCCGTGGGTCAGGTAAGCCGCGACCTGCGCTTTTTTGAACAGCTTCCGGGAGTGGCAAAAGTAGTACCTCTTTCTCGACCTTACAAACTGGTGAGCCGTGAGATGCATCCTGAGGACACCGTAGTCCAGATTGGTGATGTGGAGTTGGGTGGTCCCCGAATCGTGGTCGTAGCGGGCCCTTGTGCGGTGGAAAGCCGTGAGCAGGCTATGAGCATCGCCAGGAAGGTTAAGGATGCCGGTGCTGTGCTCTTTCGTGGAGGCGCTTTCAAGCCCCGCACCTCACCCTATTCCTTCCAGGGACTCGGTGAGGAAGGTCTCAAGATTCTCGCCCAGGTCAGAGAGGAAACGGGGCTCCGCGTGGCCAGTGAAATGACCTCTCCCGGCCAAGCCGACGTGATAATCAAATACGTAGACCTGGTGCAGATCGGCGCACGAAACATGCAGAACTTTGAATTGCTTCGAAGCGCCGGGCGCATGGGCAAGCCGGTGCTGCTCAAGCGAGGTCTTTCTGCAACCATGGAGGAATGGCTGATGTCGGCGGAATATGTTCTCTCCGAGGGGAATGACCAGGTTATCCTCTGTGAACGAGGCATTCGCACTTTTGAACGCTACACCCGCAATACCCTGGATCTCTCCGCCATTCCGATCATCAAGAAGCTCACTCACCTCCCGGTGGTAATTGATCCCAGCCACGCCACCGGAATTCGAGAAAAGGTCAGTCCAATGGCTCGTGCAGCCATCGCCGCCGGTGCGGACGGTCTCATCATCGAAGTGCACCACGAGCCGGACAAGGCCTTCTCCGACGGACCCCAGAGCCTCTACCCGGAGCAGTTTGAACAGCTCATGCGTGACCTCTACGTGATCGCTCCGGTGGTGGGCAAACAACTCGATTTCGGCTATCTGGAGAAAGCCACCACCGACCAGCCCCTTCCCTCGGTCAAAACAGGCGGTCCGAAACGTGCTGTGTTCGCCGGCGAGATGCGCGCTTTTGCCCATAAGGCAGCCAGCCAATTCTTCGGCAGTGAGGTAAAGATCGAACCGGTCCCCTCGTTCCGCTCCGTGTATCAAGAGGTGAAAAACGGCAATGCTGATTTCGGCGTGATTCCCCTGGAGAACTCCCTCACCGGCAGTGTACATGAAAACTATGACCTACTCCTGGATTATGAGGTCAGGATCATTGGCGAACTAACCCTTCGAATCGTTCACGCCCTCATCGGGCATCCGGGCACACAACTCGAGGATGTGAAACGGGTCATCTCCCATCCCCAAGCATTCGAGCAGTGTCGTGATTTCCTGGAGCAGCAGCAGGGCTGGGAACTGGTAGCGGCCAGGGACACTGCCACTGCTGTCCGCCGGATCAAGGAAGAAGGCAATCCGGGGGAGGTTGCCATCGCGGCAAAAGAAGCGGCAGCCCTCTATGGCCTTGACGTGCTCAAAGAAGGTATCGAAACCAATGCCAGGAATTACACCCGCTTCGCCGTCATAGCGGCGGGCAGGATAACCAATGGCCCCAGAGGAAAATCTTCCCTGGTGTACTCCACCAGCAACACACCGGGTTCCCTGTACGACACCCTGAAGATTTTTGCCGAAAACGGAGTCAACCTGGTCAAGCTGGAATCCCGGCCCATTCACGGCAAACCCTGGGAGTACATGTTCTACGTGGACTTGGAGGGTGACATTGAAGCCCCCGAGCTTCAGGCTGTTATGGAGGAACTTTCCGAAAAGACTGAATACCTGAGAATTTTGGGAACCTATTGAGAGTGAGGGGTAAGGGGTGAGCGGTAAGCAGTAAGCGGTGAGCAGTAAGCACTAGGCACTCGCGAAGTCTGACGACTGGTCTGTGGAATTGACAGCGAGAAAGGCGAGAAACGATTGGGGGGCAATGCTTAAACTCTTTCCCGCTTGTCTCGCGCGTACCGCTTCAGTGACCAGCGGTCATGACCCGGTGCCTCATGCCCTATGCTTTGTGGCAGCAAGGTGTAGTGACCAAGAACTGCTCACCGCTCACCCCTTACCTGTTACCCCTTACCCCTCTCCGAGCGTTTTCAAGATAATTTCCGGTCGGCTGCCGAACTCTGTCTCCCACTTCCGAATCTGGCCCTGATCTGCGAAACTGTAGTAACGGTTCCGACCTATGATGAGATGATCCAAGACATGAATTCCCATGATCCTCGCGGCAAGAAAGAGATCCCGGGTAATGGTGAAATCTTGGTTTGAAGGGGTTGGATCTCCTGAGGGATGATTGTGGGCAAATACAAGAGCGGCCGCATGATGTCCCAGGGCACTTCTGATCACCTCGCGTGGATATACTGCACTCGACGTGAGGCTACCCTCAAAGAGGGTTTCCACCTGGATAACCTCATTCCGGCCGTTGAGGAAGATAACCTTGAACACTTCCCTTTTCAGGTCGCGGAGAGAGTGAAGTAGATACTCGTAGACCTCCCGGGAGGAGGAGAGGAATTCGCGACCAATCAGCCTTTCTTGCAGGAATTTTCTTGCAACCTCGTGAATCAGCTTCAGGCCCAGCCCGTTCTTTGGGCCAATTCCGGGCACCTGTTGGAGGTCGTCCAAAGAGGCCTCCAATACCCCGGCCAGACCTCCAAAACGGCGCAGGGCCTCACGAGCGATCATCTTGCAATCCCGCCGCGGAGTTGCCAGGGTCAAAAGCAGCTCAACGATTTCCTCGTCCGTTAGCTTTTCCAGGCCTTGCTTGAGAAACTTCTGTCGAAGCCTTTCACGGTGGCCGGCAGCACGCCTCTGCCAGTCTCTTTTATTCATCTTGATGCCCCCCTTTTCCGTAAGCAGTGTGCGGTAAGCAGTAAGCAGCTGGAAAAAACATAATACATACCGCTCACCGTTCACCGTTTACTGCTGACCAAACTCCTAACGCCGTGCGCCTAGCCCACTATATTTCAACTCCAGCTACTGGTGTCTCACAATCCGGACAGCTACCATCACGAATAGAATAGTGGGCGGTGGAAAAACCGATGCGATCGATGAGCACCTTACCACACTGGTGGCAGAGGGTTTTTTCGCCCTCATCCCCGGGTACGTTTCCTGTGTACACGTAATGGAGTCCTGCGCGCAAGCCAATTTCTCGGGCCCGCTTGACTGTCTCCACCGGTGTGCGTGGGACACTCGTGAGCCGAAAGGTTGGGTGGAATCGACTCACATGCCAGGGAGTTTCAGGCCCCAATTGTTTGATGAACTGGGCGATCTCCTTGAGTTCGCGATCGCTGTCGTTGATGGTGGGTATGACCAGAGTTGTGACCTCCAGCCATACTCCCATCGCCTTGAGTTTCTGCAACGAGTTCAAAACAGGAGCGAGGTTCGCTCCGCACTGGCTTTTGTAGAAATCATCGCTGTGTGCTTTCAGATCCACGTTGGCGGCATCCAAATACGGATTGATGATATTCAGCGCTTCAGGAGTCATATAGCCATTGGTGACGAAAATGTTCTTCAGCCCGAGCGCGTGTGCCTGTTTCGCCGTTTCGTAGGCATATTCAAAGAATACGGTTGGCTCAGTGTAGGTATAGGAAATGGACCGACAGCCAGTCTGACGTGCAGCGAGTACCACTTGCTCGGGTGTGAATTCTTCTCCCATGATGCGTTTGATCTCTCGCGGCATCTGAGCAATGTCTGCATTCTGGCAGAACAAGCAGTGAAAGTTACAGCCTACGGTGGCTATCGAATAGGTTCGGCTCCCGGGCTGGAAGTGAAACAGCGGCTTCTTTTCCACCGGATCCACATGTCTGGCAATTGCGCGAGCGTAAACCAGAGTCTGCAGTCTACCGCCCTGGTTCTCGCGCACCCCGCAAATTCCCCGCTTCTGATCTTTGATAACGCAACGATGTGCGCAGAGATGGCACTGAACTTTCTTGTTTTCCATGTTCTCATAGAGCATTGCTTCTCTCATGGATGAACCCTCGGCGAGAAATCGACACGTAAACACGGGGAAACGGGGACGCAGAGAAACAGGTGAAGCTCAATTGCCACCTACGGGCGCTGAGGCGCCTCTGGTTGTCTTTCTTGCCAGGACTTGGGCAGTGTGAATATCTTGAGAGTACCCTGAGGTAACTGTTCTCGTTTGCCGCGCAGCCGAGCAGTTAGGTGGTCTCTGCAGGCAATGAAGCGGTAGGAGATGTCGACTATCATTACGATGAAGGCACCTAGAGGGTTTTGTTGAAAGAAAGGATGGCGCTCCACAGGACGGGTAATTCTCATGAAACTCAAAGGAAAGAAGAGCACCGTACCCCACCGTATGGGTGTTGGCCCCATGATCCTGTGCACCATGTCCTTCAGCTCCCAGACGCTGAAGAAACGAGCCCGCTTGTAGACACTATCCGCTAGTAATCCTTTTAGACGGCGCTGCATGGCCATGAAAGCATACTTGTTCAAAACTCCAAGTGCCACGCGGCGGCGACTTACACGGAAAGCTTCTGTGAGTGCTTTCTCAGGTTCGTCCACGAATTCAAGGGTGTTGATCAGAGTGGCGAGGTCGAATTCATTGTCTTCAAAAGGAAGGTGATCGGCCCAACCGATGTGGAGGTCTGCGCCCCCTTGCACCCGGCGCCGCGCTTGATCCAGCATATACGGACTAGCATCCAGAGCAGTCACTTGAAGCCCTAACTCCCGAAACCATGGTAGGTGGATACCAGTACCGCAACCGATATCCAGGAGACGTTCGCCAGAGCAAGGTTCCAGATAACGCTCGAGAAGGGCCCGTTCCAGCTTCAGGACCTGCGCTCCGGCCGGTTTTTCATACCAGGCGTCGTCGTGCTGGGCGCGACAGTGATTAAAGAAGGAACTCAAAGCTGCCTCTCTTTGTTTCCCCCTTGTTAAGCTAGCCCCACCTTGAGAAGACGATGCGCTAGGCAGAGGGCACTAACCACTCATCAGGTCATTAGGCTTTGTGTGTTGTTACGCTGCGTTGTCATTGGATCGACGCAATAAAATATCACCCATTACCGCGCAGCTATAATCCCGTGATCCGACCAATTATCGACATAGTGACCCAGTGACTACGAATGACGGCGAAGCGCAGAAACTAAAAGACGCGTACTGCTTAGTTGTCATTTACTGCTGCTTACCGCTGACTACCAGCCGCCTTCGACGAATATCCCCGCTCCACTTCCACTCTGCTGGCTCACGCAACAGCGATTAAATATCATCCCTGAATACGGCACCAGTGGCCCCTGAAGTAACGAGCTTACTGTACCGATAGGCGTAGCCCTCCTTTATTTTGGGCTCCGGAGGTTGCCATCGCTCCCGACGCCGGCTGAGTTCCTCCTCCGGGACCTTGAGCGTGAGCCGCTTGGCCGGAATATTGATCTCAATCCGATCCCCTTCCTCCACCAAGGCGATAGGACCGCCATCTGCTGCCTCTGGAGAAATGTGGCCAATGGCCGCGCCTTTGGTACCTCCGCTGAAGCGGCCATCGGTAATCAAAGCCACTGCTTTGTCCAATCCCATGCCTACAATGGCTGAAGTAGGAGTCAACATCTCCCTCATGCCGGGTCCGCCCCTGGGACCCTCGTAACGAACTACTACCACGTCGCCACTGTTTATCTGTCGGCCCATGATGGCCTCAACCGCGGCTTCTTCGGAATCGAATACGCGGGCTTTTCCCTCATTCACTAACATTTCTTGAGCGACACCGGATTGCTTTACCACGGCGCCTTCCGGAGCCAAGTTCCCAAACAGGATAGCTATTCCTCCCTCAACCCGGTGGGCATTTTGGATGGAGCGTATCACTTCCGAATCCTTTACGCGCACGCCCTGGAGATTTTCGCCCACGGTCTTTCCGGTCACGCACAGGGGAGTCTTATGGATCAAATCGGCCTCTGCTAATCTGGCCATCACTGCCTGCACACCGCCGGCCGCGTCGAGGTCTTCCAGATGGTGAACTCCAGCTGGACTCAGACTGCACAGGTGGGGAACGCGCTCACTGACCTGATTAAAGACATCAAGGTCAAGATCGATCCGCGCCTCGTTGGCAACCGCTGGAACATGAAGGACGGTATTGGTGGAACACCCCAGAGCCATATCGATGGCAATTGCGTTTTCAAATGCCTCTTTAGTGGCGATCTGTCGCGGCGTAATATTCCCCGTGACCAATTTCATGATCTGCATGCCAGCCGTTTTGGCCAATCGATATCGTGCGGCAGCTACCGCCGGAATGGTGCCGTTGCCTGGCAGACCCAGGCCCAGGGCCTCCGTGAGACAGTTCATGGAATTGGCCGTGAACATCCCTGCACAGGAACCGCACCCCGGGCAGGCGCAATCCTCCATTTCAGCTAGCTGTTGCTCGGTCATTGTCTGAGACTTGACAGAACCTACACCCTCGAAAACGCTAACCAAATCGATGGGCTTGCCAGCCACTCGGCCGCTGAGCATTGGGCCACCGCTGATCACTATGGCAGGGATGTCGAGCCGAAGCAACGCCATGAGCATCCCCGGGACCACTTTGTCACAGTTGGGAATGGCCACAAGTCCGTCGAAGGGATGAGCCCGAGCCATGATCTCAACCGAATCGGCAATGAGTTCGCGGCTGCACAAGGAATATTTCATGCCTTCGTGGTTCATCGCGATCCCATCACAAACACCAATAGTATTGAACTCGATGGGTGTGCCACCCGCCAAACGGATTCCCGCCTTAACCGCCTCGGAGATTCGATCGAGGTGGATATGGCCTGGAATGATTTCGTTCGCTGAGTTTGCAATTCCCACCATGGGGCGGGCAATTTCCTCATCGGTAAGCCCCATAGCCTTGAACAGCGAGCGGTGAGGCGCCTTTTCCACTCCCTTTTTCATGACGTCGCTTCGCATATTTATCCTCCAAGGAAACGTCTAAAATGATTCTCATAGGTCATTTCTTTTTGAACGAGCTTAATGCTGTTTTCTCAGGTTCTCTCTGCGTACCTCTCCCCTGGAATGATGGAATGTTGGAATATTGGAAAACTGGGTAATAAGATGATAAAGGATCATTTGATAGGCTCCATTCCCCATACCCCCATTCCCTTCTGCCATCTTTCCACACGTCGACCCGGGCACATCTCCGCCGTGAGTCCATAGCGGTAACTCTAGAACAAAACCCCTTGATTTTCAAGGTGAGAATAACACTTGACACTGTTCAATGATAGCTGTAGTTTACCTCGCACTGATAGCTGACTTCTCAGTCTAACTCCAGGGAAAGGGACTATGGACGACTACAAAGCACTTTATCCCATTGGCATCGTTGCCGAGATCCTGAATATTCATCCTCGGACATTGAGAATATACGAACGCGAAGGGTTGATCAAACCGGCTCGGCGCAGTGGTAAGAGATTCTACTCCAACAATGACCTGAAATGGTTGAAATGCCTGCGCAAGCTCATTCACGAGGACGGTCTCAATATTGCCGGTATCAAGAAGCTCTTGACCCTGGCTTCCTGCTGGGAGATTCGACAGTGCCCGGAGGAGGAGCGAAAGAACTGCCCGGCAGTGCTTGACTTCCCGGTTCCTTGCTGGGAGCTGAAGCCCAAATCCTGCAATCACAAAGAGTTCGATTGCCGCAAGTGTGAGGTTTTCCTTACAAAAAAGCAGGAACTGATGACAAACAACTGTTAAGAGGCTGTCCGACAACCCCTTCTTTGGAAGAGATTTCTACTCAGTTACTTCTTGATGAACCTCACAAGATACCTTTTCCCCTCCCCCCCCGAGAAGATCTCGAGATCTTCGACCGGAGGGTGGGGATTGAGGGGAGGGATTTATCAGGTTTTTGGGGGCTGTCGGACAGCATCTTAGGGGGATTTGAAACCTCTCTGTGTTCTCCTACACTTTCCTAATCGAACATGATTAGCGCTAGGTTGATGACGAAAGTTCTTAATCGAGCGCTTATGGGGTTTATGCCCCCCGCAAATAACCGGTCGTCACCATGGCCCGTTGTGTCGGAATTGGTCAACTCCGGCTGGAGGGACTCGGCCCCGCTCCGTGCTACCGGATGGCGGGAGAATCGTGGGAAGTTTTAGCATGGCAAGATGTGTGAAAGACGAAAGCACAGTATGGACGGCAGGCGACACGCCTTCCGTCTGCGAGGACAGCTCTGCTCGGATCTTCGGTCCCGTTCTCTCTCGTCGCTTGGGCCGCTCCCTCGGCGTTGATGTGGTGCCTCCGAAAACCTGCACCTACGACTGCATCTACTGCGAGTCCGGTCCCACCACCCGTTTGACTGCGGAGCGCTTCTCACCCTATTCGATCGCAGCAATTCTTGAGGAATTGGAGTATCACCTGGCTATGATCTCACCCCCCCCTGAGGTAATCACCCTATCGGGGTCTGGTGAGCCAACGCTGAACCGGGACATAGGCAAGCTCATTCAGCGTATTCAGCAGTTGGCCGCTCTTCCAGTCGCGGTGATCACCAACGGCTCACTCCTAAACTTTGAGAACGTCCGTAACACTCTCATCCATGCCGATCTGGTGCTCCCGTCCCTGGACGCGGCTACTGCCGAAGTCTTCAGTCGTATCAACCGGCCTCACCCGTCACTTCGACTGGACCAAATAGTTGCCGGTTTGGAGGAATTCCGCCGCGAGTTTGCTGGCCAGATGTGGCTGGAAATCCTCCTGGTTGCCGGCATCAACGACAGCACCCAAGAAGTTGAAGCTCTGCAGGAAGTGATCGCCAGACTTGGACCCGAGCGAGTTCAAGTAAATACAGTGGACCGCCCCCCGTCGATTCCATCCGCCGGGCCGGTCTCTGAGGCGAGACTCACCGAGATTGCCGAGTATTTCGGCAAGGCCGCTGAAGTAATCAGTTGTTTTGACTCGGCTACAGTCTCCAACCGAAGTAGTGAGCACTTAGCCAAAACAATAGCTGAGATGGTCAGACGAAGGCCTTGTACTGAACGTCAAGTCTCCGAGGCCCTGGGGGTTGAGCTTGCTGCGATCTCCAGGCTGTTGGAATCGATGATCGGCCATGGACAGGTAGGCCGCAAGTATCACCAAGGGAAGTACTTCTATTTCATCGGGCCGGGAGATGAAATGATGGAATAGCGGGAGAATGGAATAATGGGGCCGTTTTGATACGCTGTGTACTGACCAGCCAAAACCTTCCCCTCCTCCCAAAATGGGGGACATACGCGCGAATCTAAGAGGTTGATTCAATTCAAAGGTCTATTGCATATCCAATATCGAACAGCAGAACACGGAACCGGAGAAGTTTACGATGATTACGGAACTGTCGAAAAACCCTAAAACCCTCTATTTTTTGCCTTTTTTGGGGCCTGTAAGTAGTTGATTTTACTGAATGCACAAATAGCCAAAATGTGCCTTCAGGACTTTTTCGACAGTCTCTACTTCGATATGCAGAATTCCTGGTTTTCCTTCACTTGACTCAGTATCACCAACTTCTTATAATTCATCCAGCTCCAAGAACCGTCCAACCAGAAATCCAGGAAAAATTGGCTAGGCACCAGTGTGCGGTGCCCTGAGTTTGTCTTCTTTGTTCACTTACTGGACCCACGGATTGACAGCCCGACATGGCGCATCGTTACGGCTGAGGTTGTTATGTACACTGTTGGAATTGACATCGGATCAGTAAGCATCAATTGTATCGCCGTAGACAGAGATGCTAATCTCACCTACGAAGCACCGTACCAGAGGCACTTTGGCAGGTTCTTGCCGCACACCCTTCAGATGCTTCAGTCGATTTATCAGCGCTTGGGCGAGGATAATGTAGGGGCTGTCGCTTTCACGGGCAATCACGGCAAAATCATCGCGTCCCGCCTGGGGGCGCTCTATGAGTATGAATCCATCACCCAGGTGCTTGGAGTAGTTCACCTCATCCCTGATGCTGCAACTATTATCAGCATGGGAGGCCAGGACGCCGGCTTGTACCTGCTGACTCACAAAGACGGCCAGTGGTACCTGCAATCCTTTGCGATGAACGGACCCTGCGCTGCCGGTACAGGTTCTTTCATTGACCAGCAAGCAGAGAGGCTGTCATCTTTTCTTTACGACGAAAATGCCTCGTTTTCCCAAGAGCAAATATCCCAGATTATCGCCGACTTCATTGCCATGGGTAAGAAGAACACCTGCCCTGCTCCGGTGGCGTGCCGTTGTACGGTTTTTACCAAGTCGGACATGATCCACCTGCAAAATAAGGGCGAACCCTTGCCAAACATCATCGCCGGGTTGCATCAAGGAAATGCTGCAAACTACATGAGCACGATTGTCGCCAACCAGCAAGTGCATGACCCGGTAGTGTTCATCGGCGGGGTCGCCAGCAACGAACTACAGGTGGATGCTTTTCGCCACTACTTTCCGAAACTGATTGTACCTCCACACCACACCTCCGTCGGAGCACTGGGCGCGGCTCTCTTCGCTCTTACAAGGAATCACAAGAACAAACTCGACCTGGCGGTGTTCGAGACCATGGCGGACGAGGTGGCCACTGATTTTCCCAAGGCCCCGCCACTGTGTCTCCGGAAAACCAAGTTCACGGACAACTCTGTGATTCCCAGGCGTAAGCAGCCTCCCCGCACCAGGCTCCAGGTCTATCTTGGAGTTGATATCGGCTCCACCACTACCAAGACTGTACTAATGGATGTGAATCAGAACATCATCCATAAGCAATATGTTCAGACACAGGGCAAACCCATTGAAGTTACCCAAAGACTGCTCGCTGGAATCCGCGAGGAATTCGGTGACAGTCTGGATTTTCTGGGTACCAGCACGACGGGCTCAGGACGGCACGTGGTTGGGGATTTTGTCAAAGCGGACTTCATAATAGACGAGATTACAACCCATGCTCGCGCTGCGGTCCAGTGGGATTCTGAGGTGGATACGGTTTTCGAAATTGGGGGTCAGGACTCCAAGTATATCTGGATTGAACAGGGCAACCCCATGGACTTTGATATGAACAAGGTCTGTGCGGCCGGAACCGGAAGTTTTCTACACGAGCTGGCCAACAAACTGAGAATCAACATCGTCAAAGAGTTCCAGGAAATTGCCCTTTCTTCCACAAACCCCATAAATCTTGCTGAACGTTGTACGGTGTTCATGGAGTCTGATTTGGTCTCTTACGCCCAGAAGGGTGCGCGTCTCGAGGACCTCATCGCCGGGCTCTGCTATGCCATCGTGTATAACTACCTCAACCGTGTTGTGGAAAAGCGCCGCATTGGCAAGCGAGTGATGTTTCTCGGTGGTCCTTCGCTGAACAAAGGGATCGTTGCGGCCTTTGAGAATGTCCTCAATCAGGAAATTATCATTCCGGCACACCGAGAGGTTCTTGGGGCTCACGGCGCCGCTTTGAGCGTGATGGAGAAACAGTTGAACTCGGAATTAATCAGGTCGAAGTTCCCGGGACTCACCACTCTGATTAACGCCCAAATTTCACACAAAGAGAAGGTTTGCCACGCAGACAGGGACTGTCACAATGAGTGCAAATTAAAGATATACGACTTCGGCGGTCGCAAGAGTATCTGGGGTGGTGACTGTGGCCGCTATGAAATGAAGCGAGACAGGCAGGAGAGCGAAGAAAACTGGTTCAAGAAAAGAGAGCTCACTTTCCTCGCCTACCTCAAGGACCACTTCTTGGATTTGACAGAACTCTGCTCTGGCAATGCCTTGGCAAACGAAATTCCTGAAACCATTGATGGGAAACCCACAATCGCTATGCCCCGCGCCCTGCACTTCTTGCAGTATGGCATCCTTTGGGCCCATTTTTGGACGAAGCTGGGTTTCACTGTGGTTTTCTCGCCAAAGACCGACCAACCAATCGCTGTGGCCGGCATCGAATCCATGACCGCCGAGACCTGTTATCCGGTCAAGGTGTTTCAGGGTCATGTGAAAACCCTCCTGGGCCGGACCCAATATCTTTTTCTTCCTAACGTCATCAACATGGCCACACCCCGGTCAGAGGAAACCGGGTTCCTTTGCCCCTTGGTTCAGGGCAGCCAGTATATGGTCAGTATGGCCCTGAATGTCCCTCAAACGGCCCTTGTGTCTCCGACTGTTTACATGAAGGAACCGGTGGAGAGAGTTGTGTTGGATCTCCACCGCATTCTCGGTAAACGGTTGAGCCTGAGCCGGCTCCAAATTGATCGCGCGTATCGTGACGCTCTGGAAGTCCATCTGGCTTTCCAGCGAGACCTTCTCCAGCAAGGGCGTAGTTTTTTTGAGACCCTGCAACCAAACGATCTCTGGGTAGCAGTAAGCGGTCGCCCATACAACCTATACGATGAAAGGCTCAACCTGCAACTTGGACAGAACTTGTCCAAACTTGGATTCAGGGCAATTCCACTGGATTTCTTGGACACTGGCAGCGTAGACCTGAGCGATTTTCCTGACATGTATTGGGGGCTGGGCGCCCAGATCCTTCGGACAGCCAAGTTGGTCAAATCGAATCCCGGGGCTTATGGGATTCACCTGACCAACTTCAGTTGCGGCGCGGATTCTTTCATCGAACATTTTTATCGCCACGTGATGAAACAGAGACCGTACCTGATTTTGGAACTGGATGAGCACAGTGCGGTAGCCGGAATGATCACACGGTTGGAGGCTTTCAAGAACGTTATTCAGAACGAGCACAACCAAACCTTGAACCGTTGGCAGGAAATGCAGTGTTGCGCTTCGTGAGCCTCTGCTGAGTTCTCAGTCGTCAGTGGTCCGACGTTCGACTCCGGCCGTCTGTCATCAGTTGCTGGGGTATTGATGGTTTCTTTGAGAGGTAGAAACGTTGGTTCAGGAAAATTCCTTCGTTGTCCATAAGCCGTAGAGTTTAAGAGACGTTTAGTTATGGGTACGTTCGAATCTCTGAAAACAAAGGTTGGTAAGTTTCGTCTTGCCGACAAGACTCTGCTCTTACCTGAAATGAGCCGCGCGGGCTGCGCGCTTATTGCCGGAGCGTTAAGAGGTTACGGTATTAACGTCCAGGTTATGGAAACCTATACGGGACTGCAGCTTGGCAAGCAGTTCACCTCAGGCAAGGAGTGTTTTCCCTGCCAAATCACGCTGGGCGACGTCCTCCTCCACCTGGAGAGGGAAAAGGAGAAGCTCGGAGACACGTTCCGACCGGAAAACTACGTCTACTTCATGGCCGAGGCGGGTGGACCTTGTCGATTCGGCATGTATAACAAGTTGCACAGGATTGTTTTCGATTCGCTGGATGGACTGAGCAAGACTCGTATTGCCTCCATTACCAGCGATGACTCCTATGCTCTTGGGGGCCTGATGGAAACGGGGGATCGAGCCCACTTCCGGAGAACAGCCTACTTCGCAGTTGTCTTAGGGGACGTGCTGGATCGCTTGCTCTGGCGCATTCGTCCTTATGAAAGGAGCGCGGGACAAGCCGAGGAGTACTTTGAGGACTCTCTCGCCACCATGGTCCAGGCCATGGTGCGGTATGGACGCAAACGCAGGTTTCGCCGGATTCTGGACACTCTGGAGGAGGTCGCCAAGCGAGCTCGAGATCTCATCGATCCGACCATCCCACCGAAACCGCTCATCGGAATGGTAGGCGAAATATACCTGCGCAGTCACAGGCCTTCAAATCAGGATCTCATCAAACTCCTGGAGGGCTATGGCGCCGAGGGGGTCATTGCCTCCATCGGCGAGTGGGTGAATTACATTTCCTATGACAGCATGCAGAAAGCGGCAAGGGAAGTAGCCTTTGCCATCAGGGAGCGCAACCTCAGTGGGCTTCGCAAACACGCCGGGGATTGGGTCAGGTACCGCACAGAACTCACTTACCAGTATCTGCGTTTAGATCAGGTCTACCGCCGAGTTAACAAACATCTGCCCATCCATGCGGATCACCGAATCAGTAGGCTTGAAAGACAGTTGGACAACGACCGGCTGTTTTCCTTCCAGGTAGGCACCGAGGCATGTCTAAGCATTGGAGGCGCGCTGGAGTATTGCTTGCACGGCTTTGATGGGATCGTCAACGTTTTCCCCTTTACCTGCATGCCCAGCACCATGTGCTCGGCCGTTCTCAAGCCAATTCTGGATCGAATGCAGATTCCCTACATTGATTCCGCCTATGACGGGACTTTTCAGACCAACAAGGAGGCTATCCTCCGCACCTTCATGTACCAGGCAGCCCAGCACCAGAAAAAGCGTTTAGCGGAAGGAAAACTGGGCACTGGGCACTGAACAGTAAGCGGTAAGCAGTAGGCAGTAACCAAGCAGCAAGTCATTATGCCTCACGTCACTGAGCGCATGGAACATGGAAATAAAACCAATCTTTTTTCCCCATGACCCCGTGCCCTATGCGCCATGCTTTATAACGGCGAAGGCCTAGTGACTAAAAGCTGATTAGTGCTGGTGCCCAGTGTTTAGTGCATAGTACCTGCTCACCCCTTACCCCTCACCCCCTTACCCTTTACCCCATGCTTCATGACAGCGACGCGCAGTGCTAAGTATCCAGTGTCCGCTGCAGTTGCGCTCCGGTAATAGCGTTCTGCGTTTCTTTCTTGCTTTCCCGCCACCACTAGTTTATCTTGTTTCCCTGACAGTAGCATGAATGAAGAAAAACTCTCCCTGTCATTAGCAAAAGGAGGTTGACTGCCAGCAGCAGAGCGCGAGCAAGGTATGAACCGACAAATGTTGATCAATGCGGAAGAGGCGGAAGAATATCGCCTGGCAATTGTCTCCGGAAAAAAGCTAGAAGAGTTTTACGTTGAGACCACCACGCGTGAGAATACGGTTGGCAATATCTATAAAGGAGTGGTTGCCAACATTCATCACAGTCTCCAAGCCGCTTTTATAGATTTCGGCACAGAAAAGAACGGCTTCCTCCAACTCCACGAGATTCATCCCGAATACTACCAGAAAGAGCCCAGCCCCGACGGAGCTCGCGTTCGCATTCAGGATGCCCTCACTCCCGGCCAGGAACTCATCGTGCAGGTGGTGAAGGAGGCGACCGTCAGCAAGGGAGCCTTCCTGACCACGTATATCTCGTTGCCGGGCAGGTACCTCGTGCTCATGCCTGGCAGTAAACATGGTGGCATTTCACGAAAAATTGAAGATGAAGAGAAGCGTCAACGGTTGCGGCAGATTATTGCTCAGCTTCCCGTTCCTGATGGTATTCACGTTATCGTCCGCACCGCCGGTAAGAATCGAACCAAGCGCGACCTATATCGCGATTTTCGTTATTTGCTCCGGTTGTGGGAAAATATTAGGGGCACCGTTAAGGACGTGGAAGCTCCAGCCTTGCTCTACCAGGAGAGAGATCTCATCATACGTGCGATCAGGGACTACTTCACCACCGATATTAAGAGAATCCGGATCGACAACAAAGAAGTCTACAAGCGGGCCAAGGACTTCATGGGTATCGTCTCGCCACGTCAACGATGGGTTGTCAAGCTTTACAAGGAAAAAAGGCCCATTTTTTCCGAGTACAAGCTCGAAGACCAGATCGAGACTATCTTCCGTAACAGGGTGCCTCTAAAATCGGGTGGATTTCTGGTCATTGACTCCACCGAGGCGTTGGTGGCAGTGGATGTGAACTCCGGCAGATCCAGCCGCGAGAAGGAACTGGAAGAAACAGCTTTCAAAACCAACCTGGAAGCAGCAATCGAGGTGCCGCGACAATTGCGTCTCCGTGATCTCGGTGGCTTGGTGGTCATTGACTTTATCGATATGAGGGATCGTAAGCACGTCCGGGAGGTAGAGAAAGTACTCCGGGAGGAGTTCAAGAAAGACAGGGCCAGAACCGAGTTGGGACGGATAAGCAAGTTCGGTCTGTTGGAAGCCTCCAGGCAGCGACTGCGGCCTTCTGTCCAGTCGAGGTCACATGTATCCTGCGACCGATGCGGCGGCGCCGGTGTCGTTCGATCCACTGAAACGACTGCTTTGGCCTATCTACGCCGCATCTGGCTTGAACTCAGCCGCGGCAACGTCGGTGAAGTACGGGGTTACTTCTCCAGTCAGGTGGCCGACTATCTCCTAAACAAAAAAAGGGCTGAGCTCTTGAAACTGGAAAGTAGATACGGCGTTGGAATCCACATCGAAGCGCGTCAGGAGATCATACCCGGTGAAGGAAAGCTAGAATTCTTGCCCTCGGAAGGGAGAATCGAGAGGGAATCCACGCTAGCTGCATCGCCGTCACCCCAAGGAAACCCCACCAAAAATCAATGATTACAAGTGTGAATAAAAAGGGCGGGGTTAAACCCGCCTCGATGATCATGTCCTACCTGCCAGCCCCCGTCCGGTGAACGATCCGGAAACCCATCCTCAGGTTCGCAGACCTGCCACATCTTTCAACTCCAGCAGATAATCGCCCACGAGTCGCTCTTGATCACCGCTGGTTATTGCTTTCCGAATACTTTCCTCGGCCGAACTCACAGCCTGGTCGACGATCTCCCGCCGAAGCCGTCTCCTGGCCTCTCGTACCAGTATGGCACTCTCAAGCCGAGCCTTGTCAAGAATCTGTTCAGCAGTTCGTTTGGCACTGGCAATAATCTTATCTCGCTCCTTTTCAGCCTGCTCGTCAATGGCCTGCTGGAGGTTCTGGATTTCCTCCTCCAGAGTCTCAAAACGGCGCTCCAAATCTTGAAGCTCTCTTTCAGCTTCGAGGGAGGCCGCTTCAGCGCCCTCAAGCTGTTCGCGAATCGTCCCCGAGCGCTGCCGGAAAAAGCGCATCAATGGTTCCTTGAGCAGCTTCACCAGGAAAAAGGCGAGGATCAGAAAATTGAGGACCTGCCAAGTTTGCATCCAGTACTTTTTGAAGCTGCCTGTGTCCTGACGGTCCTCTGCGGCAAATGCGCTTAACACCAGACCACCAACTAGCGTTATCACAACAAAGCTCACAAGAAAAAGACGCAGACCCTTTCCAGTTAGACGAATTATCATGGCACCTTTCTTCCCAAAATCTTGGCCGCCAGCACCTTCGACATTTCCTTCGCTTGTTGGCGGAGCTCCGCCCTCAAGCGCTCAGTCTCCTTCTCCAACTCCAGCTTCGTCGAGTCCACCAGGCGAGCGGCTTCTTCTGATACGGCTCGCAGCCTCTCTTCTTCCTTTTCTTTCACTTCGTTCTTCAGTTGCCCTTGCCTTTCTTGGGCCTGAGCCTGGGCCTCCTGGAGATGGCTTTCGTAGCTCTCCAGCCTGGTACGCACAGACTCCTGGAGACTGCTTGTCTTCTCTTCCCAGGCAATGATCTTGTCTTGGCGCTCAGCTATCACCTGGCTGATGGGTTTAAAGAGTAATCGATTCAAGATGAACACTAGGATCAAGAATTGCAGAACCTGTATGACGATGGTTAGATTTATCTCAATCATGGTAAAACCTGCGCCGGATTATCAAACTCAAGCATTGACGGCCTGTTGGCCAAACGGGCGCCATTCCTTTCCAACACGTACGGATAGTCTTTCACCACAAAGTGTACAACGACCACAAAGGAGATTTCACGATGATATTACAATGTTTGTGTTCTTCGTGTCCTTTGTGCTTTTCTTGGGTCGTTGCGAAAACCGAGATCAATTTTGAGTAACAGCCCGTTCATCGTTGACACACAAAACATATCTGTGCTTCAAAGTTCGTGTTTCTTATTTCGCTTTTCGAATTCCGAATTCCGTCTTTGGAACCAGTACTCCCAACAAAATCCACATATGCTCAACGCTGTGAGTCGCGACGGCTGGCACCGTCTTGCCCGCTCACACCACGAAAATCAGCAGCAGAGACACCACCAGTGCATAGATACCAGTGCTCTCAGCCACAGCCTGACCCACCAACATGGTGCGAATGATTACCCCAGAGGTCTCTGGATTGCGGGCAATGGACTCACAGGCGCTCCCAGCCACAAAGCCCTCACCAACTCCTGGAACAATGGCTCCGAGCCCCATGCACAATCCTGCAGCAAGAAACGCAGGGATTTCCATGAAGTTAACCACCGAGAAATCCCGAAACAACAGCAGCAGGGCCACCACCAGTGAGTAGATGCCAGTGCTCTCAGCCACAGCCTGACCCACCAACATGGTGCGCAACAGTTCGTCGGCAACAGCCGGCTGTCGACCCATGCCCTCACAGGCCTTGTTCGCCGCGTAGCCCTCACCCATTCCCGAACCGATGGCACCGAAACCCATGGAAAGTCCGGCCCCAACAAAAGCTGCCACCTTGACCCAATCGGTGAGCTCCATCCAGATTCCCTATCCCCTCACACCACGAAGATCAAAAGCAGGGCCACCACTAAAGAGTAGATTCCCGTTGACTCTGAAACCGCCTGGCCCACCAGCATGGTTCGAGTCAACAAGCCGGCCTCTCTGGGATTCCTGCCGATGGCCTCACAGGCCTTTGCGGCTGCCATCCCTTCACCGACTCCCGGACCAATGGCGCCAAATCCCATCGAAATACCGGCCCCCAGCAAAGCTGCCGCCCTGATAACATCCATTCCGCCAATTTCCATGCGAACATCCTCCTTAGATTGCTAAACCACCCATAGTTATCTGATCTGTACAGAAATGTAGACCAAGGTGAGCATCATGAAGACAAAAGCCTGGACCGTGCCCACAAACAGACCAAAAAACGCGTACAAAAATGGAGGCAGGACCAAACCGTAGACCAAGTGTGACACCACAATGATAATAATGCTTCCGCCCATTATGTTGCCGAACAGACGGAATGAGATTGAAATTACCTTGGCCAGCTCCCCCACCACATTCAAGGGCATCATGAAAAAGATGGGCCGGAAATACTCCTTCAGATACTGCTTCACTCCCTTTACTTTGATGGCGGTCCCGTGGGCAATGAAAAATCCCATAATTCCAAGGCCCAAAGTGGTGTTTATATCCTTGGTGGGCTCCGACAGGCCCGGAATCACACCCACCCAGTTACACAACAAGAGAAAAATGAAAAGAGCGCAGATTAGTGGAAAATAACGCTTTTCGTATGCCTCACCCAGAGCGTCACGCACCAGTTCTTTAAACCACTGCACCAAAAGTTCCGCCAAATTCTGCCATGGGCCAGGGACCATTCCTCGGCCGCGTGTGGCAATCCATCCGAATGCCAGGACCAAAGCCATAACTACCCAGGTCATCAACAACGTCTCGCTGTTGACTACCAGCCGAGTATCACCGAGATGGAACACCCACTGACTGACCTTGCCAATTTCTTCCATGACGCCTCTTCAGTGCTGGAGGTCTATGTTCC
>CP070692.1:579903-611344 GCA_020353215.1 Deltaproteobacteria bacterium | reverse complement strand
GGAGCCCCTGGCCCCGTTCTGCAGGAACGGGGAACAGGGAGGGGGCGCCATCCCCCGGCCACAGCCGGGCTCGAAGTGACCAGACCGTGAGCTTTGGAACGACAGAAGAGACACCAGGAAAGCATTTTCATTTCAACATCAGGGCAAACTACCTCGTGACCTGAGTTTAAAAAGATCAACAATCAATTTTTGGGGAAAGTCCTGAGAAATTGGGCAGGCCATTTACAATGAAAAAGGGGCCAATTGAGTATTGGCCCCTGTGGTCTTTGGGTCGGTTCGATCTAGAACTTGTATGAAAGGTTGAACATGACGAGATGGGCACCCGTGTTCTCGAAAGTTCCCGTTACCCTAGTGGTGGTAGGAACTAGCGATGTGGTGACATCACCTTTCGAATTGTCCCAGGTGCGGTTCTCGTCATCCAGGTAGCTATAGCCGAGGTCGAAAGTCAGGGCCTTGTAGTGAGTGCCGAAACCGATGCTGTAAAGGAAACGGTCGCCGGAGGGCAGAAACGGGGCCAGGGTTTCATCGGGAACGGGTCCCTCATCGTAGATGAAACCGCCGCGCAGATCCAGCCATTGGGTCACGGCATACTGGAGCCCCAAGCGGAAGGCCCAGACGTCACTCCAATACTGCGGTGAGGTAATACCAGTTTGGTTGAGAACCCGTTGGTCAAAGGAGGCTGAGAGTGATTTGAATGCAGACCATTGTGTCCACTGACCGTCGATTTCAATGGTAAAGGCCTTGTAATTATATGCCGCCCCCAGGTAAAAGATTGTCGGGGTCTTTATACCGACGCTGAAGTTTGCCTCGCTACCGAGAAGTGTCGCCTCGGGTTGGGGGAGGGTGGTCGTGACCTTGCCCTCGAGACTGTGGTTCACCTGACTGCGGTAAGAAGCGCCGAACTTCAGGTTGTCGGTAATCCAGACGAGCAAGCCCAAGTTCCAGCCCAGACCCCAATCGCCGTCCCCGTTGAAATCAACATCGGCCTCACCTCCAGCATTGGGGAGACCTCCGGGAATCAGAAACCTATTTCGCAGCCTGGCGTCCAGGTACTGGGCCACGAAACCAATGCCCAGACTCACCTTCTCGTGGGGCCGGTAGGCGAAAACGGGGTTGATGGAAAACGTCTCTATTTCTGACTCCACTCCTCCAAGAGCAAAGCGCCCCTCCCATTCAGCCGGGTACTCTTGGGCCAAACCGAAGTTGACAAAGGTTCCCAGACCCAGACTCACCTTCTCACTGAGTTGATGGGTGAGGTAGAGATTGGGAATTACAAATGTCTTATCCACTGAATCCGTCTTGGTGCCCGCGACAGCGTCGGGTTTGGGTGAGGGCGGGCTGAATTGGGAGGTGCCATTACTGTTGAAGGTTGAAAATGGAGCAATGAAAGCGGATCCGGCAGAGACCTGGGTCCCTTCCAGCTGTACAATCCCAGCCGGGTTGAAATAAACTGCCGAGGGGTCATCCGCCTGGGCCACGAAAGCGCCGCCCATGGCGAAGGCCTTGGTTCCCTGCTCATTGATGCCATACCCGCTGCCCAGGGCGATAGCAGGTATCAGCAACAGGCAAAGAGTTCCTAACCAACATGGAAACCAGCGTGTTTTCATTCCCCTTCTCCTTTCCCCGTTAGTTACAAGAAGCCCCCTTTCTTAGCCTTCGATTCCGGCCAAAAAAGCAACTGGTAGGCAAGTGTGAAGTGTTGGTGACCTAAAGATGGGTTTGTACTGCTTTTCTCATATCAGATCAGGGGGAATGGTGTCAAGATAAATACCCTGGAGAAGGCTATCTTGGACGATTTCGCCGAGTAAATCGGTGGGAGTAATAGAATTAGGCTCTTAGGCTCAGTCTATCTGCTCGAATCTTCCCTTCTTGTTTGGGAGATCCAAGGTTCAGTATGAAGGGTTCCTCCTCCGGAGATTACTTCTATCCCCGCGTCTTTGTTTCACCGCGCCATCGAGTGATCCACTCTACCCGTTGGTTCGCTCATCAATGATCTGGCCTTGACGATCCCGGTAAATGATCATGGTTTCCGGCTCCACCAGACGAACTTTGACTGGAATTCCAAGGCTTTGCTCCAGTTCTCCTCGGACCTTTTGCACCAGATCCTCCAACATCTTTATTTCGTCGGAGAAGCAGTCCTCGTCCACCTGCACCCAGACCTCCAGTAAGTCCAATTCTTCCAGGCGACGGACGAATCCCACATAAGCCGGCAGTTTTGGGCGGTGGAGGCGAGCCATGACGCCCTTGATTAGTTGCGGGTGGAGTTTTACCCCCCGGATGACCGCCAGCTGGTCGGCTCGCCCCTGTGTGACCTGCAAACGTGCAGAAGTCCGCCCGCAATGGCAAGCTTCAGTATTTATCCTGGCCCTGTCACCCGTGCGGAACCGAATCAAAGGAAACGCTTTGGCGGTGAGGCTGGTCAGGACAAGTTCACCAGTTCTGCCGGGAGGGAGCTGCTCACCCGTTCCTGGAGCAATGATCTCTGCGATAAAGTGGTCTTCATTTATGTGCAAACCCTGACGCCCTTTGCACTCGTAGGCAACGCCAGGCCCGGGCACCTCGCTCAGGCCATATGTAGTCTGAATCCGGATGTGGAGAGCCTCTTCCAAGTCGAGACGGGCCTTTTCACTCACATACTCGCCCAGCAGTAATGCTCTTCGGAGGGAGAGCGCATTGGGATTCATCCCCATTCTGGTCATCTCCCGCACCAACTGTCTGGTATATGACGGGGTGGTCACCAGAACCGAGGTTTTATAGTCGTTCATTACCATTACTTGCTTGGGAATTTCCAGTGGGGTCATTGGTATGACCGAGGCTTGGATAACCTCTGCCCCACCCTTGAAATCCCTGGCCCAGTTGGCAAGCCCCGGATCAAAGCAGATCTGAATGATATCCTCAGCGCTTACCCCAGCGGCTGTCAGAGAGCGTGCCACCATCTCTGTCCAGATTCCCAAATCCGTTTCTGTGTAGCCGCTCACCGTGGGATTACTTCCCGTTCCGGATGCGGTATGAATACGGACAATATCCCTGAGCGGTACAGCAAAGAGACCATAAGGGTAGTTGTGGCTGAGATCCTCCCGACTCATCAGCGGCAGTTTGGCAAGGTCATCCAAAGAACGTACAGCCGACGGATCCATCCATGCACCGCCCAGACGATTATGATAGAAAGGAACATTCTTATAGGCCCGGTTGAGGGTAGCCTGCAGCCGCTCCAGTTGAAGCTGGGCCAATTCTTCACGATCTTGACACTCAACTCCACGATTCCACATTTGCACCTTAGGACCTGCCTTCCGTAAATTCGCGGTAATCCCGGCCCAAATAGGCCCGTTTAACGTCATTGTCCTCCAGAAGCTCGGAGGCTGTTCCCTGAAGAATGATCTTGCCCGTTTCAAGTACATAGCCGCGATCAGCTATCTTCAAGGCAGCCCTGGCGTTTTGCTCCACAACGAGAATGGTCAGCCCCTCTTCTCGCAGCCGGATGATGGTTTGAAGAATATCTGCCACCAGTCGCGGGGCCAGTCCCATGGAAGGCTCATCCAAGAGAAGCAGTTTGGGACGGGACATGAGTGCCCTGCCAATGGCCAACATCTGCTGCTCTCCCCCCGAAAGGGTGCCGGCCACCTGCTCTAACCGCTCGGCCAGAATCGGAAACAGCGAAAAAACCATCTGCAGGTCTTGCCGGATGCTGCCCTTGTCCCTTCCGCCGTGGCGCAAATATGCACCCAGTTCCAGGTTTTCCTGCACCGTCAGAGGCTGAAAAATCTGCCTGCCCTCCGGGACCTGGCTGATGCCAAGACGAACGACCGCCTCGGGAGGCCGATCATTCAGTCGCTCGCCCTGAAAGGACACTTCTCCCTGCCTTGAAGGAATAAGACAGGAAACCGTGTTGAGCAGAGTACTCTTGCCGGCCCCATTGGCGCCAATCAGGGTGACAACCTCTCCCTCCTTTACTGAAAGGGAAACATTGTCCAGCGCCCTGATTTGCCCATAGAAGGTCTGCAGGTTGCGAATCCTAAGCAATAGTCTCCTCCCCGAGATAGGCGGCGATCACCATTGGATTCTCCTGGATTTGCCGGGGGGTTCCCTCTGCTAGGGTGCGTCCGTAGTCCATGACCAATATTTCATCGCAAATCTCCATGGTGAGACTCATATCATGTTCCACCAGCACGACAGCAATCCCAGCATCGCGAATCCGACAGATAAGGCGGCCCAGTTCGCGGGTCTCGGAGGCATTAAGTCCGGAAGCCGGTTCATCCAGTAACAATAAACGGGGCTCGGTGGCGAGGGCCCGACCGATCTCAAGCACCCGTTGATGTCCAAAAGGCAGCTCGGAACTGGGGCGATGAGCACGCTCCCCCAGCCCTACGAATTCAAGGATCTCTGCGGCCTTTTCTCGAATGAGTTCCTCCTCGCGTCGGGCTCCGGACAGGCGAAAGGCAGCGCCGATAAAACCGGCCTTTGTTCTTGGATGTCGTCCGACCATTACGTTTTCCAACACACTCATCCGGTCGAAGAGCTCCACATTCTGGAACGTCCGGGCGATTCCACTCTCGGCCACTTGGTGGGGTGAAAAGCCGTTGAGTCTCTGGCCCTTGAAATTGATAACCCCACTGTCCGCCACATAGAATCCTGTGATCAGATTAAACAGAGTCGTTTTTCCGGCACCGTTTGGACCGATAATTCCTTTTATAAGTCCGACACGAACCGCAAGGCTGATCTCCTTGACAGCGTGGATACCGCCGAAAGATTTACAGAGTTTTTCAGTTGTCAAGAGTACCTGATCACTCGACTCTAGAATCGTCTTCGCCATGGTTTCCTATATCTGAACCGCTCAATTTAGGCAGACTCCAGAAATCACCTATTCACAAGCAACGATCTTTGACGCTGGAAGCGGTATTTATCCCAAATGTCCAGCGCACCGCGTGTTAGTCCTTGAGGCATAAAGATCATGACCACCATCAGAATCAGCCCGAAGAGCACGATGTCGTAGTCGTGAAAAGTGGTTAGCACCTCCGGGAGCACGGTGAGTGTCGCTGCACCGAACACTGCTCCCCAGATACTGGCCATACCTCCCACCACAACCATGGTCACCAGTTTCACTGAGAACATAAAATCAAATGAGCTGGGGCTAATGAAGGTGATGAAATGGGCGTAGAGGCTTCCCGCCACCGACGCATACACAGCACTCACCGCAAATACCCAAATCTTCAGCCGTGAGGTTGAAATACCCGAAGCACCTGCCGCCGACTCACTGTCATGGATCGCGCGCAATGCTCTGCCGACCCGGGAGTCAACGATATTGAGACTGAGGGCTATCGCTGCCGTCGTGGCAACCCACACCAAACAGTAGTAGGCTTTTGGTTCATCAAGCATTATCTTACCTATACCGAGCGTGGGAATCCCAACCAAACCGGAAGGACCGCCGGTGAGCCAAACCAGTTCTTTGAAACATATATGAATAATGATGCCGAAGCCTAGCGTGGCCATGGCCAAGTAATACCCGGTGAGTTTCAACGCCGGAATTCCCACTAGCAGGGCCACTGTTACTGTGAGAACGACCGCCGCCACCATGGCGGGCCAGGGCGATACGTGGTAGGTGGTGGTGAGAATCCCGGAGGTGTAGGCTCCGAGACCGAAAAAGGCCGCATGCCCGAGACTGATTTGTCCGGCATACCCCATGAGAAGATTGAGCCCCACCACCAACAAGGTGTGAATACCGATGAAAACCATCACCGTGAGATAGTAGCGGTTTGTGACCAGCAGTGGTACCAGGGCCAACAACAGGCCGAAACTGCCAACTTGGAACGATTTGTACCTTAAGACTCGGTTCATCCCCTAAATCGTGTCTATTTTGAGTGAACTGAAGCGTCAGCAGTTACGATCTGATGTGTGATGTGAGACGTGTGATAAGGGTTCCTACTCGTTCCAGCAATCCAGCTTCCATCTCATATCCCGTTTCGGGCTTTCAATCTTACCGTGTGTCTCTCGCTGTGAATTTCGAGTTTGGCCTCCTGTTACGTGCTTTCGCCCTCAGATCCTCTTGATCTCCCTCGGTCCAAGGAGACCGCTGGGTCGAACAAACAGTACCAGGAGTAATACGAAGAACGCAATCGCGTCTTTGAAACCCGAGCTGATAAGGCCAGCCCCCAAGGCCTCGAGAACCCCGAGCAGAAAGCCCCCAAGGATGGACCCGGGGCTGCTGCCGAGACCTCCCAACACAGCGGCGCAGAAACCTTTGAGTCCCAACATGGTTCCCACGTCGTAGCCACACAAGGTAATTGGGACGATAACGATACCAGCAGCGGCCCCAATTGCTGCACTCAGCGCGAAAGAGACGAGCACCATGCGATTGACACTGATACCCATGAGACTGGCCGCACGTCGATTGAAAGCGCAAGCACGCATGGCCTTGCCCGTTATGGTGTGCTTGTAAAAAACTTGAAGACCAGTCATGACCACCAGCGTCACTCCCAGCACCCATAGGCTCTGCGGAACAAGGGTCGCTCCACCCATATGGATTGGTTGTGCCCCGGTAAACGGGCGCAAGGCGAGGGAATCTTTGCCCCATAACATCATGGCCCCACCCCGCAAAAAGATGGAGGCGCCCACGGTGATGATGATAAGGGTGATCGGATTTGCCACTTTGACGGGCCGGATTGTAAGCCGTTCCAACAAAATACCCACCACGGTTACAGCCAGGACCCCCAGGACAAAGCACAGAGCCAAGGGTAAGTATCCGCTGCCATCGAGCGCGATCACCGCCATGCCGCCGAGCATGACAAACTCGCCCTGGGCGAAGTTAATGACCTCTGTGGCATTGTATATGATGGTAAAACCAAGGGCGATTACTGCATAGATTGCACCGATGGTTATGCCGGAAATGAGGTATTGGACAATCTGGGTGCCTAGATCCATAGCGCTGGCCGTTCGTCGTTGGTCATCTAATGCATCAGCGAGCACTATCCGCAGTCCCGCCATGGGGGACTGCGGGACCGCGAACGAAGTACAATAAGATCAGATATCTTCCATACATTTCGAAGACTCCCTGCAGCTACCTGCAGGGATCTTCAATTGCTCGTTGTGGAGTAGCCTTCCCCTATGCCTAAGTCCGCTAATGACATTCTTGGGGAAAGTCCTGTTATTGAATAACCTGCCAGTCCCCATTGGCAATCTTGACCATAACAAAGGCCTCTTCTTTTGTAAGCCCGTTATGATCCTGAGGTGAAAAACGAAAGATACCGCTCACGCCAACGTAGTTCGTAAGTTTCTCAATCTCGTCTCGAATCTTGGCCCGATCATTACCGGCTTTCTCTAAAGCCTGAGCCAAAATCTGTAGACCATCCCAAGCATAACCGCCAAAACCGGATACCGCGCTGTTGTATTTAGCCTCGTAGTCCGTGATGTATTTCATCAGTGTTGCCTTCTGGGGATCGCTATCTGGTAGATTCTTGGTCACCGAAATTTTTCCCGTGGGAAGAACGATGCCGTTGGCTGCTTCGCCGGCAAGTTCGATGAATTTCTTGGAGGCTACTCCGTGGCTTTGATAGAGGGGGATTCGTATTCCGAGCTGCCGCATGTTCTTGGCCACCACTGCTGGACCGGGATTGGTACCCCAACAAACAATCGCTCCTGGTCTTAGGGAGCGAATCTTGGTGAGCTGAGGAGTCATGTCCGTGTCTTTCGGGCCGAACCTTTCATCGGCAACGACCTGGAAACCGTAATCCGGCGCCTGTTGGATCAACTGCTGCCTACCACTGTCACCAAACGCATTTCCCACCGTGAGGATGGCAATCGTCTTGATACCCTGGGCCTTCATGTATTCATAGATCTTGGCCACGGCCATCACATCGGTCTGTGGCGTCTTAAAAACCCACTTCTTCACCGGCGTGGTGATTTTTACCGACGCGGCGCAGGAAAGGAGTGGTACCTGAGCCTTTTCCACGATCGGCACCACCGCCAAGGTTGTGCCACTCCGCGAGGGACCAACTATCGCCAGTACATTATCCTTCTCGATGAGCTTGGTGGCGTTCAGCACCGCCTTGGTGGCGTCACCTTCGGTGTCGTATATAACCAGGTCAATGGCATGGCCGTTTATACCGCCCTTTTCGTTGATCTGCTCTGCCAGCAGTTCCATCGAGTTACGCTCCGGCTCGCCAAGAAACGAGGCCGGACCTGTTATGGCAAAAATACCACCGATCTTGAAAGGGACCTTGGGCTCCTCCTTCTTGGCGCAGCCGCTCAACACGAGGGCCGCCGCCAAGTACAACACCGTCCAGATCTGGATTAAGCTCGTACGATTAATACTCATGATCCATCCTCCCTCCTGTCTGCTCCGGTCCTGACCACACCTCTACATGGCATAAAGTCTTTGGCCTTCGATTACCGTGACATCGTTACGGCTCAACACTGCTACGGCATTATCGATGTCGTCGAAACGGAAAATAAGCACTGCGTTCTGACCGCTCTGCTGCACAAAAGCGTACATATACTCCACATTAATGGACGCGTCGAAAAGAACTTGCAGAATTCTGTTAAGACCCCCAGGGCGGTCCTCCACCTCCACCGCGACCACTTCTGTTCTGCCCACGGTAAACCCGTGCTCTTTGAGAACTTCTTTTGCTTTCTCATGGTCGTTGACAATAAGGCGCAGAATGCCAAAATCAGAGGTGTCAGCCAGAGACAGGGCCCGGATATTGATACCCGCAGCCCCCAAGATTCCGGTAACCTCAGCGAGTCTTCCAGCCTTGTTCTCCAGAAATATAGAGATCTGTTCAACCTTCATGGCCTCCCTCCTAGTCGGAAAGGCTTGCAGCCTTTCGGTTTACCGATTTAGTCGGTTTGCCTGTTCAGACTTGGCCCACCGATCATCTGTTTAGCTGTTTTCTAGGCTTAGGCTCCTTTTCTCTGTTTTTCGATACGTACGGGTAGGCAGGGCCTTTTCATCAGTAAAACGGTCAACCGGCTCAACTGGCCAAATTGGCTCAACCGGCCAAACTGACTCAACCGGCCAACCGGCGAAACATAACTAAATCTCTCTCTTGTCTATGACTCTTACAGCCTTGCCTTCAGAGCGTTGGATACTCTTGGCTTCCACCAGCTTAACCTTGGCGGAGACTCCCAGTGTTTCCTTGATGTTTTTCTCCAGACTCCGCTCCCTGGTCTGCAGGTTCTTAACCTCATCAGAAAAAGTCCTCTCATCCACCTCAACCATGACGGAGAGTGTGTCCATCCTGCCTTCCCGTTCTACTACCAGTTGGTAGTGGGGTTCCACCCCGTCGGTTTCCATGATGACACTTTCAATTTGGGAGGGGAACACGTTGATACCCCGGATGATGAGCATATCATCGCTGCGGCCCCTTACTCTCCCCATTCGAACCATGGTCCGACCGCAGCGGCAAGGTTCCGGATGGAGAATCGATATATCCCGGGTCCGGTAACGTATTATTGGAAAGGCTTCCTTGGTGACGGTGGTGAATACCAGCTCGCCGGGTGTACCATACGGCAAATTCTCCTCGGTTTCTGGATCAATGATTTCGGGAATAAAGTGGTCTTCGAAAATGTGTAATCCGCTCTGTGCCTCAATGCATTCGACGGAAACGCCCGGGCCAATCACCTCGCTGAGGCCATAGATATCCATGGCCTTTAGATTTAACTTCCGTTCTATTTCCTCCCTCATCTGCTCGGACCAAGGTTCCGCCCCGAAAATGCCGGCTTTGAATTTGAGCCCCTTGAAGTCCACTCCCATCTCCTCTGCCACCTCCGCCATCAATAGGGCATAGGAAGGGGTGCAGGTAAGAATCGTGGGACCGAAATCGGTCATTATCATCACTTGTCGTTTGGTATTGCCTCCGGAGATGGGAATTACGGAAGCCCCAAGGGTTTCGGCACCGTAGTGAAAGCCAAGGCCACCAGTAAACAGCCCGTAGCCGTATGCGTTGTGAATGATATCTCCCCTGGTTACACCGCCAGCCATAAGAGTACGCGCCATGAGTTCTGACCAGGTCTTAATATCTCTTGCCGTGTAGCCCACTACCGTGGGTTTACCTGTCGTTCCGGATGAGGCGTGGATTCGCACCACACTATCCATAGGCACAGAGAACATTCCGAACGGGTAGTTGTCGCGCAGGTCGTCCTTGTAGGTAAAGGGAAGGTTGCGCAGGTCATCGAGGGAGCGCACCTGATCGGGTTTGATGCCCACCTCGTCGAAACTTTTGCGATAAAAGGACACCGTATTGTAAACCCTGGTAACAGTAGTCTGCAGCCGTCTCAGTTGAATGGCCTCAAGGGCTTCCCTGGGCATGGTTTCGTACTCTTCGTTGTAAATCATAAGCCGTCCTCCTCAGTGCAGTAGCCGAGATTCCCTGGGCTAGAGTTCACTTTACTCACCCTCTCCGGTGGAACTCGCCCGAAACGGATTCAACTCGCGTCTTTACCTCGGGTTCTTTTCGATTTTGAGCAAGAAGGGGAGCAAGCATTGAACCTTGCCAGGCCCCCTATGGCTCGTGTTCCAGAGCCCAAGAATAGCCATCGGGCCAAAATACGCAAGAAATTTGTTTCCGCCTTCCGCTTACGCCTTCCAGGTTAAGACAGACTTGAAGGGGAAAAGCAGCAGCTGAAGTTCCCTGCAGCCCCCGCTCGCAGAGCGGGGATCTACACTTCGCTCCGACAAGACTTGTCGACGAGGAGTTCGACTGGACTCGGCCGTGAGCTACATTCGGCCTGAGCTCATGTCGAAGGCGGGCCCAACGGAGCCTTACTCGAAGTCCTCAAGTCGAGTCGCTGCGGGGAATGCGCTCGCTGTAGCATTTTCAAAAGAAAACTCTGAAAGCCACGGCCGCCGAACGCCGTCGAGTGGGCTTGGAACTGATTTGTCCGTAGGGAGCAAGCCGCTCGCGAATCCGGCGCTCCTCCCGATCATTGAACTTGTGTGCCACGTTCACGGCACTGAAGATGTTTCCAGCGTAAATCGCCAGGGTAGCCAAGCCCAGTCCTATGCCTAGACCATCGTTGTCATTGTTGAAGGCCTCCACCGTGGCCACTACGAAACCACCGGTTAACAGGAAGGCCAACGCCGCATCACGGGACCGACCGCAGTATAGGTGCCCTGACCCGGGAATGACGGCTGCCATTATCCCGGCAACGACCGGATCCTTTCTTTTCATCTTCTCAGCGTCTGTCAGAATCCTTCTCACCTCCTGAGCTGCAGAGTAGATCCGGCTTGGGCCAACAATCTGGCGGAAAGACTCGTCGGCTTCCAGCCAGCGACTTTCCCGGGCATAACTTAGACCCATGTAATACCAGGCCTCAGCGACGATGGGCTGGTTAGGTTCAGCCATTATAATAGTTAGAAACTCCTTCCGAGCTTCTTCCCCACGATTCAACTCCGCCAGTGCCCGAGCCCGCAATAGACTTGCCTTCCACGTCAGTGGGCTCTGGGGGTAGTCACGAGCAAAAGTGTCCGCGGCCTCAATGGCCTGTTCCCAGCGCTTGCCGTGAAAGTAGCACTGCACAATCCTGAATGCTGCTGTAGGTGCTTGCGGATGGTCCGGGTAGTGGAACAGGAAACGTTTGTACTCGCCAATGGCCCGGAAGTACTCCTCCAGAGAATAGAGATGCTCAGCGAATTGGAGCGACTGCTCAGCAGACACACCCACTAACGGCTCGTTTGGCTGGGCATATGTGGAGCTTCCCAAAGCGAGAAGCATTATCACCACAAAGAGCACCAGCGCGAAATTGGCGGATCCATTCCGTGATCGTCCCTGAAACCTAAGTGTGTGGTCTGCCCTGGAAATCATCGCCTGTCCCGATGGTACAACCAAAAAAGCCGCGGGTTCAGGTTAGCCCACGGCCACGAAAAAGCCATGGGCTCCACTGCCTATACCGCCCATGACCTGAGATTTTCACCCTCGTAACGGCTTTACTTTGCAACCAGAGGGCGAACATCTGTGAAGAGACGCCGCCACAGAAAAAGCCAACCCGAAAGCCGGTAAACAGTGCAGACCTTTTGCAGTCGTCCGTTTCCTCTGGAGGCTTAGTCTATAAGAATTCTAACTAGTTGTCAGGGCAATTCTTACTTCGCTCCCTCATCCTTTTCTTCGGAAGATTCTGCGAGCTGCCACTGGGCTACTTTGGTCCGAATCCACTCAGCGATACCTGTGCGTGGATTTCCTTCGAGATAGGCTTGGTAGTGGTTCATGGCCGTCTCTCTGTCGCCGAGAGCCTCGTATACCCGACCAAGGTATAGTTCGGCCTGCTGCTGGTAAGCCGGAGCTCCTTCTCGGGCCAATTGCTCATAGGCCCCCAAAGCGTCATCCCATGAACCTTTGGCTTCATAAGTTGTTCCCAAGCTCTCCAAGACTTGGTCGCGTAAGGGATGTCGAGAATCAGCTCGTTGGAGGAAATCCTGATAGGAAGAGATTGCCTTGTCATAGTCTCCTCCCTGGAAATACGCGTTCCCCAAGTCCACCAGCCCGCGAATCGCCACCGATGTCGAGCCATAGCGCTCTCGCAGCTCTTCCAATTTGCTTGCTGCCGCGGCATATTCTGCTGCGGAAGCCTGGGCGGAGGTGTCGTCGGGATAGAGGGTAAGGGCCGCTTGGTAGAGAACTCTAGCCTTTGCTTCTCGGTGGGCTTTGAAAAGAAAGAAACCTCCGACAAAGAGTAAAAGGAAGACGACGCCAGTTGCTACCCCCATTCCAAACCGCTTGTTGTCGCGACACCAAGTCACGATCTTGCCACTCAGTGTAATGAACTCATCCGGCTTCTTGAGATCCTTCTTCTTGATTCTTCTCGCCACCGAACTCCTCTCCCCTCCTCAGAGCCTGTCTTCATGCTCCATTCACTCCCCTCCAAAGGCGGAACGGAGAATGGGCTTGCTGTTCAGCTCAATGAAATTGTACAGGAAACGGTCAGACTCTGAGCAGAGTAAGAAGCCGGCCCAGAGACCATTCGACCCACGCTTGTTAGCAGGAACCAAAAGTTCTGTCAAGCTTGTCTCCGTTCAGATAGTAAGCGGTGAGCATTGACCCGTAACCGGTTTATGGTATCCCTCCATTTGATATCGTCTGCCGACCGCCGGCCTACTCGCTGGATGTCTCGCTATGTGCTGCGTAGGAGCGCCTTACCCACCCGGTTCACCAGGGCCCAAATAACATCGAGCGGTAAGTGCTCTTCCACCGAAGCATCGAAAGTAATCACCAACCGCGGCGGGAACTCTTCATCTTCCAGCCACAGGATGTAGCCTAGAGGGATCTTGGGTAATGGCCAGAGGCGAAATGATACATCCCCGAAATCGGTCTGTCCACCACCAAGGAGCAGACCAGCCTCGAGGAAGGTTTGGGCATCACGGCCAAAACGCTTCTCCAGCGGCCGAGTGAACAGGACGTGCGGTCCCCGGAAGAAAAAGTCTCCACCACGGATCTCGCTGCCGGTTACCGTTCGGCCAGAGAGGCCGATGGGTTGAGCGCGAAGCAGATAGGTGAGCAAGACCAAGTAGAACTCGAAGGTAGGCTTGTGGTGGTCGCCGTGGTCGAGACATTCAATCAGGCGACGTTCCGGGAAACACCCATAGGTCTTGTGCAGAAAAGGGATTCGGTAACAGCCGCGATCCTTTTCATAGCGGACAGAAGCTCGAACGCATACGTCGTTCACTTCCAGCGACGAGAGTTCGCTCCAGAGATTCGGATCGATCTCTGCAGGGTCCTGATAGATACCTCTGGTGTCCTTGCTCGAATCGGAAGCACTCATGATGAATTCCTAAACATGGTCGAGGGTGAGTCGAATTGGGCAACAGGCCGTTAATTCCCAGCTTGATTCCGTGTTCAACCGCCTGGTATGTGCCAAGGGCTTGGCGCAACGCTTCTATTCCGTATCGTACTCGGCGCTCTTGAGTAGCTCCCAGAGCCGCTCCCGAATGTCCTGCCATTCCTTTTGCAGCAGGGGGCTACAGCGGCTCACCGGCAATTCTCTATTGACCACCAGGGCGGCGAACGCCATGCAGGTGGCCTGACCACATTCACCACAATTGGTGCGAGGAAGCTCCCGATAGACTGTGAGCGGATCGAGACGCGCCTGCTTGTAAAAGGTGGGTGTAATTTGATTCCGTCGTCTGTGGACCTCATTTATGACCGCCTTGAGATTTTCACACACATCCTGCGCTTCTATTTCATCCCGCAGGGCCGTCACTGTAATCTGCCGGGGTTTAATGGCGACGATATGTCCGTGGTCCATGTAGCTTAGCTGCCTTGCTCCATGGACATACGTACATCCCCGAATTTCAGCAGCCAGATAAGGCAGCAATTCTTCAATATCTTCGTCCAGATCAATAATGGCATTAAATTTAGTTGAGGTGGGCATACATTCAATATTCACCAAGTTTAGATGAACCTTGTCGATCAACATCGATTATCCCCTCCAGCGTTCTCTAAATGAAAACAGTGCGAGGCACAACGGATTTTCAGGTCATCTGGCTTCGCCGTCACTACGCTATGCTGCCATTTAGGACATGGAAGCATGGGGGAAGATCATTTGATTCGATCGACTCTATGCTCCCTGCTCCGTGCTTACTGACAGTGGAAAGTAAAAAGGCTGTGTTGCCGTGAGGCCAATGGGTCCTGCATGCTTTTTCCTGACTCCTGCCAACGATAGTGGCAAACGCGCAACTCACTGACCACTCCCAACCAGACGTGGTTCCAACGAATAAGTGGGCTTACTGAGCGAAATCAGCTAGCCTCGCCGGACAGGTTTTCGTAGGCAGTTTGGATCTCCTGGAACTTCTGTTTAGCCAGTTGTTGGAATTCGTCGCCAAGGTGCGAAACCCGATCCGGATGGTAGCGCTGGGCCTGTTTGCGGTAGGCTTTCTTGATTTCCTCTCGTGTCGCCTTCCTGGAGACACCCAAAATTTCGTAAGGGTCCTTTCCTGATGGGACCGCAGGCTCTTCCTGCTGCGCTGTGCGTGAACTCGAACTCTCAGCTTCTTGATATGGACTGGACCTGATCCGCTTGATGAACCAGTAGGCCAGGAGCAGCAGTACAATATCGTCGGTCCAGCCTAACCCCAAAAGGGCATCTGGGATTACATCTATGGGGCTTGCCAAGTAGAGTAAGCCGAGGATCATCGGCCAAAAGCGCTTCAACCACAGCATGTGTTCTCCCTAGGGAAATCGAAGTAGTTATCCTCGACCCCCGATTCCCGAAAGGGCCGTTGGTATCAGAATATCAAAGTCCGGGTTGAGAAACAAACAATGTTCCTCAGCTGACTCTGTGGCGGCGGAAGCCGAGCCGACTCCAGAATTCGGAGCGAAATCTCCTGGTAGTTCCCAGGTCAACCTCTCCAACGAATACTTGCTCCCGCTCATCCAGCTCTACGCTCACCCATTCTTCCAAGCTGTCAAGACTCCTGAGCCACCTTCCAAAATCATCCCTGTTCAGCAGTTTCGGTGGTTGTATGGTTATGCTATGCCCTCCCAGCTGACGATAGACCCGTCCGCCTATACGACTGTTGAAATCAGCGGTATTGATCCCCACAACGGGGATGAAATTGTCAAAAGCCCGCACCAGGGCCCCTTGCTTCCAGTGTCCCCTCAGAATCGAAAAAGTCCCTTGATTGATCAGCAAGTCCGCGCCCTGCTCCGTGAGTACTCTGGCCGCGTCAGGCTGGCCCCAGAAATCAATACTGACCGGAAGCCCTATCCGACCAAAGTCAGTCTCGAAAACTCTATACGAGTCATCGCCCGGTACAAGACCGAAATGGCGACGCTCCACGCTCCCCAAATTGGCTTTGCGTTGCCGGCCGACCAAACGGCCATTGCGATCGAATAGCGTGGCCGTATTGAAGCGTCCCTCACCCAGATCTTCAATGAGCCCAGCCACTATGTAACAGCGGAGCTTTCGCGCCATACCGGCGAGAACATCCTCCCCGGCCCACGGGAAGTATTCCGGTAGGCAAGCTACATCCACATCCTTTCCCTGACACTGTTCCAGCAGCCTGACGGCATGGCCGACGTTACGCGGATCATCGAGTTCAGGATAGGGCTTGCTCTGGATAATGGCAACGCGAACATTCTCCTTCATCATCAACTGTCCCTCTCCAGGATCACAACATTCTCTGCCACCGGCCTACAGCATCCAGGAGTAGCCGTCGGAAGCGGTCCGTCCCCCCGACCCCTCTACGACCGAAGCAGTAATTGATTTCCAAAAAGAGCGCTTCCCTTTCACCTGAGTCAACAGGGAAAATAAGATCGAATGCCGCCAGGTTCAGACCGGTCTGATGGCAGAAGGTACGGACCAACTCAGATCCTAAACCCTGCTGCCTAGGCCACCCATTCATCACAATACGACCGCCTCGGCCCAGATTTGTTCTGAATTCCTGTGGATTCGGCTGACAGCGCCAGTAAGAATAGAAACGGTCGCCAACGACAACTACACGAAGGTCACGGGAATCCGTTTCCCGATATTCTTGAACCATAAAGCCGTACTGCCCCTTCTGTTCCAACTTGCTCAATTGACGAAGCACCCGGTCCAGATCGTCCGGCCCCCGCACCAGCCGCACCAGATAACCGCCTCCTCCCCGATCCGGTTTCAGCACTGCAGGCCACAGTAAATGTCCATTACTGTCCAGGGCGAGGACCCGGGAACCAAATTGGGCTACCGTCTCATAACACCGACTTGCGGGCTGGCTGGCTCCAAAACGGCTAAATAGCCGAGCATTGCCGCACTTCCCTTCGAAACCATAGCGCCAGTCATAGTTGGGAAAGACATGGGAGCAGTATTGCTTGCACGACCAGTAGTGCTCGGCCTTGCAGCTCTGCGGAAGAATGACCCCTCTGGCCTGCCGAAGGAATTCCACCTTCCCTGGCGCCTTAAACGTGGTGGAGTTGAGGCGCAGATTGACATCACCCGGAAGGTGAGGATGAAACGAGACGATCATATCCAGTGCTTGTATCACGCATTCCAGGTCCACAGCACCTGGCTTTCATCGACCCCTTTGCCCTGTTCGGTCGATTGGAGAAAGAAGTCAGAATCCAGGACCCGGAAGCCAGAAAGTAAAAGGAGTCTGGGGTTTTGGCAGTTACTTCAACTCCAGATCAGCATAGTAGGGAAAATGATCCGATGGGTACCTGCCATCTTCGTGATCATGGACGACGGCTCCGTCCATCACTCTAAAATCCGACGTGACCAAGATCCAGTCTATCCGGCCGATACCAGGAACGCCTGTAAACCCATGCTGAGTATAACTCCCCCGGTGTTCTTTCCTGCCCATCGCCTCCCAGCTGTCAGTGAAAGGACCACCGGGTTGGCTCAAGATCCGATGGACGTGTGAGCCAGGGACATCATTGAAATCTCCCAACAGGACTGCTGGCGCCTTCAGTTCAGTCGCCCAATCACGAATCAATTTTGCTCCCTCAATGCGGGCCCACTCAGAAACATGATCGAGGTGCGTCACTGCGGCCCAGAGTCGCTTGCCGGTTTGTTTCGTCTCCAAAAGTGCGTAGCTAAGCATCCGGGGAAAGGCTGAATCCCAGTTTTTGCTCATATGGGTGCCGGGTGTTTCTGAAAGCCAGAATTCGCTACCTTCCAGCAGCACAAAATAATCATCGACGTAATATAACGTCGGATACTGACAGGAGCCATCCCAGTGACGCGTATCGGCCGACATCCGATACCCCTGCAGTGCATCCTCCAAGAACGCTAGTTGCGTGGGTTTACCCTCTTGGGTTCCCACCACCTGAGGCTTATATTTCAGGATTGTCTTTGCGAGAAGATCCCGACGGAGGGTCCAGTGGTTTTCACCATCAAAATCATTTTCAAAGCGGAGGTTGACGGACATAAACCGCAAGAGATCCTCCTGGGCAACGTGATAGGACACCGGTCAGCAGACAAACAATCCACGCGCAGCGAAGATCCCACTCTGCGAGGGACAACGTGTTGCCAGTTCCGACGGATGTGGGCCTTAAACCTCAGTGAATTCCCTAGAATTATACAGAATGAGTTCTTGGGCCCGCAAGGAAAAGATAAGAGACTCCAGGGGATGTATCGCTCGATGGTCGTTCTTCCAAGGAGAGCTATGTTCTTTTTTGGGCAGATGCGAGGGATGAATTGACCTGCCCAGCACAAGAGGGGCAGGCGGAGGCGTGTGAGGCGTGCAGCTCACGTTGTTGTTGTTCCTCCATCCATTGGGCAACAATCTCACGCTGCTCGTCACCCAACGCTCGGACAGCTTGCTTTACCTCACCCAAGGAATCCCCTTTGCCAGTGCAAATCCGGGCCAGGAGGGTGAGCAACAGCCGATCTTGCACGCTCAATCTTAGGTTATCAATATCCTGGAGAAGCATCAAAAGATCGAATTCCTTGGTGCCGCAGTTCCAGTACTTCTGCCATTTAAAGGGTAGACACCTCTGCATCAACTCCATGAACCGCAGTTTTCGATTCCTGCTATTGTTCGAATGCATCGAGATTCCTACATGGTAAGCAACAGCGATTTCTTTTAGCAGAATTCCGGTCGAATTCCCAGTCAAAACTGTGGTAGGTTGCGAAGGCCTAACCCCCAGGCCCATGGGCAATGCAACTTAATCGGGACACATTGAGACCACAAGGCTAATCCTGGAGCCGGTTTCTGAACTCCTCAATAGCCGCGGGAATCTGTTTTCTGATAAAGGTCTCTCTCTCGAAATCAGAAAGATTCATATAAGTCTGATACTTTGGGTGAGATTTCGCCAGGGCTGGCACGGAAGACGGGCCTCTCTTTGCCAGTCGAGGATATTGCTCGACAAGTTCCACGATGGACAGTGACGGCCCTCCGCTACTCTCTAACCAGGTCAGACGTCGCATACTTTCAAAGCGAAGCTGATCCAGCAAATATACTGAGATGTCAATAACTTCCATCTTTGCCGCCTTTTCAAGCTGGTAGAAATCGAATGTACCGCCAAGGTCTCGTACACCCATAACCAGTTCATAAAGAGCAAAGATGTTCTGATCGCCGGGTGAGATGAGGAAGAGAAGAGTTCTATCCGACAGGTCGGACAACTTCGTCTCCTCATCCAGCCTCTCGTCAAAGCGTTTCGACCAGGATTTGAAACCCCTAATCGCAGCCAGTTTCCGTTTAAATGATTGTAGTCGTATAACTTCGGCCATTGTTAAAGAAGCGTCTACCTGGGAGAGGGGGTTGACAAAGTTTGGGAGTTCATCCTGCCTGGCGATATTAGAATTTCCCTGACCTCGTTCCTCACACTTCCAGCTTCTTGCACCGATTGCCGGGCTCTGAGTCATCAAATTTTGGATACAATGGATCAAGCCTGTTCCGACAACCCACTCGTACGTACGCCAGAAAAATTAAAGATCCGATCCCGGAGGGGCTGGCTTCGATTTCACCCTTCAGGGGTGCAGTTTAGTCCGATTGGAATGGTGGAATGTCGAAGATCCCGCCAAACCCATTATTCCAATATTCCAACACCCCACCGCAACTGTTACCGGCAGTGCCAATTATCTCTGACCTGGGCCAGAGGACCAGGCTTTCGAGGTCAAAACAAAGTGGGCTCGTTTCGGAAGTTTAAAAGACTGCTCAGGAACTGATATTCTTTTTATACCACGACCGGAAGCCGGGCTCAAGTAAAACTAGGCATTAGGGTTGTCGACTGGATCAACCGAAGCGACCGCGGGCCCGGGCAAAGAGACGTATGAACTCCTCAATGTCTTTCTTCGCAATTACCCCTTTTAGTTCAAGGATGATCCTTTCGAATTCCCTATAAAATACCCCGTAAGTGGAATTGAGCATCGGCATGGCTGCGTAGAGATCTGCATCTTGGGAAAGAAGATGGCTGATTTCCGTAAGCCTTCTGTGGAATGCAGGGGTGGCAAAGCGCTTCAAGGCCATGAGATCGAGATCCAATGAATCGATAGTCAGTCCCAAGGCCAAGGTGCTGAAGTGAGTCAGACCTTGAATTACGGCCATATAGTAGTCGTGAATCTCTGGCGAAACGATCTCGACTCTCGCTCCGCCCTCGACAAAGATCCCGGTGAGCCAGTCCTGCCACCGTTGACCGCGTCCAGGGCACATCACCACGGTTTGACCCGTGATGTTGGGCTCGCCTGGGCCGAAAAGCGGATGAGTCCCTATGACCGAGGCAGAACTTACCTCAAGCATAGTTCTCACCACGTCACTCTTGAGTGAGGCAATATCCGTAAGCAAAGCCCCGTCCTGGACCAGAGGACCGACGGCGCGCACCATCGGGACCGTATGCTGCAGCGGTACCGCCAGCAGCACGACCTGACAGGTTTGCGCGAGATCCTCCGGTTTGTCCGTTGTTTCCTGGTCGGCCACCGATACGGTATAGCCCAGTTCTTCGAAAAACCGACGGAACCACCGACCCATTTTCCCTAGACCACCGATAATGCCGATACGGATATCTTTAGTCATTGGTAATTGGCCATTGGTCATTGACCAGAGGAAGTGGCTTCAATGATTGGAGTGAAGGTCTGGGCTTGAACGATCCTCCGGCCTTCACCTGTGAAGCATACTCGGCTCCCCCATACCGCTCACTGGTTTCTGCCAATAACTCTTAACTGTACAGCTGTTCCAATGTTTCCCAGAATTGCGGGAAAGACTTCTCCACGCAGGATTCATCGTCGATTCGCACTCCTTCAGTGCCTAGCCCAGCCACAGCAAAACTCATGGCAATTCGGTGATCATCATGGGCAGCAATCATTGCTCCCTGTGGCTTCCCACCCCTGATGAGCAATCCATCTTCCCCTTCTTCTACCTGGATCTTCATTCTCTGTAAACCTTCAGCTACAGTTTGGAGTCGATCGCTTTCCTTAAGGCGCAGGTGAGCAACATTCGCTATGATCGTGGTACCCTGAGCATACGCAGCCGTTATTGCCAAGGTGGGCACCATATCGGGCATATCACTCATATCTACCTCGATGCCCCGAAGTGGCCCGCCGGAAACAGTCACCCCATTATCGGCCCAGTGAACCCTGCATCCCATCCGTTCCAAAAGCTGCAGAAGGGCCAGATCGCCCTGGCTACTGGTGCGTCTCAAGTTCAAAGTAGTGACTTTGCCCCCGGTTATGGCTGCTGCTGCCCAGAAATAAGAAGCAGATGAGCTGTCTCCTTCCACTCTATATGTGCCGGACAAATAACTACCCGGTGCCCCTACACGAAGGGTTTTTGCATCTACCCAATCTGCCTTCACACCAAAGCTGGACATGCCCTCCAACGTGATATCTACGTATGGTCTGGAAACCAGGCCTTGCACAATCACTTCCACTGATTGTGCTGCATACGGCGCTGCCAGTAAAATCGCAGAGACAAACTGACTAGATCGGCTTGCATCCACCTCGGTACGCCCGCCCTTCAGTCCACCACCGTCCACTTTCACCGGCGGATATCCTTCCTGTTCCAGACTCTCCACCATGCCGCCCAAAGGCCGGAGACCATTGAGCAATTCGCCGATGGGTCGACTGTGCATCCGCTCATCTCCCGTGAGCACACAAGTGCCTTGACTCAAACAGGCCACCGCAGTGAGCAAGCGCATCGATGTGCCGGCGTTCTCCAGAAACACAGGCGCTGAAGGAGATCTCAACGTTCCCCCGGTGCCGACCACCTCCACTGCATCGGAGGAGTGGATGATCTGCGCGCCCATTCGTTCCAGAGCCGTCGCCGTGTAGCGGGTATCAGCGCACCAGAGGGCGTTTTGCAGTTGACTCCGCCCCTGAGCCAAAGCCGCCATGACGAGATAGCGGTGCGTGACGCTCTTGGATCCCGGGATGGATACCGTGGCATCCAGTCGGTCAGCTGTTCTGATTTGCTTCATTTCCAAACGCGTCCATAAGGGCCCGGCGCATAATCTTAACTGGTGCCTCTCGGCCGGTCCAGATTTCCAGCTGCGCGGCACCTTGATACAGTAGCATCTCGAGCCCGGAGATGCCAGCACAGCCGGCCGCCTCGGCATCGCGTAAGAATCTGGTTTTCTGGGGCCGGTACACCATATCCATCACCACCATCCCCGGCCGAAACCATTGCGGCGGCACCACACTGCGGTCAATATGAGGTGACATCCCCACAGGCGTGGCGTTGATTACCAGGTCCGCCTCCAGAGCGGTCCAAGACTGCCAGTGTGAGAAGGTGCAATTCATTTCAGTCGCAAGGCGACGGCCTCGGACTTCGTTTCGATTCATGAGCAGAACCTTTACCCCGCTTCTCTGCAGTCCATGGATCGCTGCCCTGGCTGCGCCCCCGGAGCCCAATACGAGACAGCACTTGCCTTCCAGTTCAGTCACGTGTTCGAAGGCGCGCACAACCCCCAACCAGTCCGTATTGTAGCCGAGCAATCTACCCTCCAGGTTGGATACCGTGTTCACCGCGCCGATGGCCTGGCTGATCTCATCGATTTCGTCCAAATGTCCCACGATTGCCTCTTTGTGGGGCACAGTGATACTGGCTCCCCGGAGACCCAGTGTTCTCATGGCCGTCGCGATGTCTGTCACCTGAATGACTCGAAAGGCCAAGTACACCATATTCAAGTCCAGATGTTTGAACGCGGCGTTGTGCATCTGAGGGCTGAGGCTATGGTTCACTGGATTACCGAAAATGGCAACGCAACCTGTTCTGGCGTCTATCATCTCAGCACTTCCAGTATCTGGCGCAGTTGCGACAGCGTGAGCTGCCCGGAAGCCGCCAAGGCCCCAGGTTCCAAGGCTGCATAGGTAAAGGCCCCGCCTACCAAAGGACAAGCCACCCGGCTAATTCGTCCCAGAGGGCCGAGGCAAAAAGCCACTACTTCCAGTCCCTCAGGTCGGCCACGGCCAAGAAGGGAAAGCAGCGCGAGATTGTCTTCGATTCTGTTGGCCCGAGTGACGATCTTTACCACTCCGGCCCCCGTTGTCGCCATCTCCTCGAAAAGGGAGAGCAAATCTCTGTCTGGGGGAGTCCCGTGGAGATTATGGTAGCTGAGAATAACCTGGTCCCGGATTCGGTACAGTTCGGGAGGCAGTGTTTGACCGCTTTCGAACTCCCAGTCCAGATACTCGCTGCCAAGTCCTGCTACCCTCAAGAGAAGTCGAAGTTGCTCATCTCTTCCACCCTGAAAACGGCCGCCATGTTCTCTGGAGCGTACGGTGGAGATGACCGGCAAAGGGGCCTGCCCCAAAGTGTCCTCCAGATCCGGAGTCTGAGTGATATCAAGCCGCCACTCTAGGAGATCGGCGTCCAAATCCTGCGCTTTGTTCATGGCCGCGAGCACCCGATCCGCGCGCTCCACCATCAAGGAAACGCATATCCTCATCATGTTCGGTTGCCCTGTGATGATCGCTGATCACTAGCGCCCAGGCTAGACTGGATGTCCCGGGATGCGGCGAGAATCTCCCCGAAGATCTTCTTTACTGCTCCCCACGGCAGTGGCCCCGTGTTTCGCTTCGCCAATCTCCGGAAAATTGCTTGTTCTCTGGTGAGGTCCATGGGATCCTTGCCAGCGCTCCGCTTGAATGTCGCGATCTTCTGCACCAGGTGCATACGTTGATTCAATAAATGGATGATTTGATTATCCAAATCATCGATCTCCTGTCGCAGCCGCTCCAAATCCGATTTATCCCCTTTGGAACCCATCATCTTTCCCAAATGGTCTCCTCCACCTTGTGGCCGAAATGACGCCCGGGAGACTCGAGTGCCACCAACACCTCGCTCCCTTCCACCAGAGTTGCCACCGACCGAGGTTCGCCACCGGGTCCGGTCAACCGAATGGTCTCGGCATTCTGGACGAGTGTGGTAATGGTGCCGGTTTCTGTTTCTGCAACTACCAGCAGCAGAGGCCTTCGTTCGATCTTCACCCGTCCAACGGTAACTTCCCGGGCTTGTTCCTGATGGTCAACGCAGAGTACCTGGTCGCCAGCAACTAACTCCGACAAGTAGCGGGTTTTGCCCTCCGGCACCCGAATGTAGGCGTGCACCGGTCCTGCATTCACTCGGAAAGGACGCGGTGCCACATACGGGTTTTCAACGCTCTCGGCGTGAATCAAGAACAGGGCGCCACTACTGTTCCCCACCAGCATGCCCTGGCCTTCCACCATTTGAGTACAAGTATCCACACAGACCCGGTCTCCCAGACCCGCAGCCTGCACGGAGACAACGCGAGCTGTGGTAAGGCTGACCTGCTCTCCCTGATCCCGGACGATGGCCAGAATCTTCTTGAGTTCAGCCACATTGTCGGTTTTGATCAATACCCCGGCCACGCCTCGTTCCAGAACGGTCAAGGCGGCTTTGGCCTCATCGCTATTGGATACTTCAGTGAATATGGTATCTAACTGTGCCACCAGGTTCTCAAGAGGAATAATGGTCCAGTCGGTGGTGCGAACCACCACCCTAGTGCTGAGTGCCTGGGTCAGGATCTCTTTTTCATCCTCGTGGCTGGTGACCTCATAAAAGACAACATCTTCGTCGGGCTTGAGATCGCCATCCGGGGCTATGGTGGTGATACGTCCAAGTTCTTTGACTTTTTGATGGTATCCCTCTGGTACCATTACTGCTGCAGCGCCTCCTTCGAGGGCTGCTGTAACCAGGGACTTGTCCCAGGGATCCACCTTTACCCAGGCTGTTTTCATGCCGATAACCTTCTCTCGTCAGGTTCCATCGGGCTGCCACTGAGAAAAGCTGAGGCCTCCTCCACTGTGGCGTTCTCGTGCACGATCATGCTCACCGCTCCAACCATTCTGGCTGGATCCCTGTGCTGAAACACATTACGGCCGATGGAAACACCAGCGCCGCCTGCTTCCATGGCCCCTTTTATCATTTGGAGAATCTGCTGATCTGACTCCATCTTCTCTCCACCTGCAATGACTATTGGCACCGGGCAGCAAGCTACCACCTCCTGGAAAGACTCCACGGAGCCACTGTACGAGATTTTGACGATATCAGCACCCAGTTCCGCCCCAAGCCGTGCAGCGTGCCCGAGAACCCCTGGCTCGTATTCGTTGGCGATCTTCTCACCCCGTGGATAAATCATGGCCAGCAGCGGTATGCCCCATTCCCGAGCCCTACGAGACACCGTGCCGAAGTCGTTGAGCATCTGTCGCTCCATGTCGTCACCGATGTTTACGTGGATGGAGACCGCATCAGCACCGAGGCGCAGCGCTTCTTCCACCGAACATACGAGCGTCTTGGTATTTGGATACGGGGAGAGAGAAGTACTGGCAGAGAGATGAATAATTAAGCCGACGTCCTTACCGCTTCGTCTATGGCCGGCTCCCACCATACCTTTGTGCTCTACAATGGCGTTCGCACCACCTCGGACAACCCGGTCAATGGCTTCCCTCATGTCAGTGATCCCGTAAATGGGTCCCGAGCTGACCCCGTGATCCATGGGAACAATTACAGTTTTACTGGTATTTCGGTCAATTATACGCTCCATCCTAATTTGTTTGCCTAGCATGTGCAACTCCTTTTTCCGGTAAGATCACCCGAAGATAATGGCCGATTACACCAATCAAATCTGTCATCAGAGCATCAATAAAATGGTAGACCCCCACACTTGCGGGCAACATGCAGGTGAACAGCGTATGGTCTCCATTCCGTAAGAAAGTTCGAAACCATCCAGAACCTCTTCCCACAGGGCCAAAAAAACAAAAGCCGCGACTGGATGCTGCCGCGGCGTTGAAACCTTTCGTCAGTTTGCGATGGGATTAATGCGTGCGGACAGCTCCCTCCCCTCGACTACAGCAATAAAAATAAGAATACAAGAAGACCTGTCGCACCAGAGTTTCCTCGCAACGAATTGTATACGACTCAGATTGTACGTTAAAGAAGGCGGGAGCAAATGTCAAGCTCCTTTTGTGGAGTAGCCTTCCTGCTGGCGCAAAGACAGCTCTTTGGGAATCAGAACTTTTGGGGAAAGCCCTGCCTCTTCTTTGTTGTCGAGCCGTTCTTGACAATCTACACTCTATTATGGGAGGTTACCACACCTTGTGACGTCTTTGCGTTTTGGATACAGCCTGAGCAGTGTGGAGGAAAGCAAGCATGAATGAGGCGACCGTTAAAAGAGTAATTAGTAAAGTGGAAGAAATGGCCAAGGAAAACAAAGAGTTTGAGGACAAAGACTTGCAGGAATTTGCTGTTACCATCGATTATCTACTAAAAGAACGAAGCCGTAGGGAAGAGGTGTTAGCCATTGCTTCAACCATGTTTGCCCTGGACGAGTACAAGAAGGACCTGACAAAGCTTGTTGAGTACGCCAAGGCCGGCGGCCTCAAAGAAAGGGAGGCCACCTTGCTGGAAGTCCTTGACCAATTTGAAAAGGAATTGGAAACCGCGGTGGCCATGAAATTCCATCAGCACACCTACCACGACAAGATGGCCGACGACATAAAGCAAGCGATCTTACGCCACTTAGAACCAACCCTTGGCCGAGGAAACTGGCACGCCCGAGAACAAAGCGCCATACTGCAGACCATTTCCAGAGCCATGGAAGGATACTTGATCGTAAAAATAGGCACCTAGCGTCAATACCACTGGATGGAATAACGTCTTCGGTCTCACCGCAGACTGCGGAACAAGCTTCCTACCGCCCCGATGCCGTCGCTGTTCAGTACCCTGAGCGCCTGACTGCCCACCACCGCTATCTCTGCCTTACCCCGTAGGAATTCTATCTCTTCTTTAGAACTGACTCCGAACCCCAAGGCCAGCGGGAGCTGTGTCGCCTTTCTACATCGCTGAAGAAACTCGTCCAGTTCGACGGAAAAATGAGTCTCTGCTCCGGTTACTCCTCGCCGGGCGACACAGTAGAAGAATCCGCTGCCGAATCGGCCCAGGTAGTCAAACCGTTGAGGCGAAGAGGTGGGCGCTAACACAAAAATGGGATCGATTCCGTTGGCCGTCGCAGCCGCCATGTACGACTCCCCTTCCTCTGGCGGTATATCGGGCACAATGGCACCACGGATTCCCGCCTCCCGAGCCTCTGCGAAGAAGCGCTCCTCGCCCCTTTTAAAAACGATGTTGTAGTAGGTCATGAAGAGAAACGGGATGTCGAACTCGTTGGTGACCTGATGGGCAAACCTGAAGCAGTCATCTACTCTGAGTCCGGAAGACAAAGTCGTCTGGTTGGCCTTCAGAATCACCGGACCGTCGGCGATGGGCTCGGAAAATGGAATTTGTAGCTCCATCAGGTCCACACCCGCTGCTACGATAGTGCGTACCAGATCGAGGCTCTCCTCGATGCTTGGGTAACCCACCACCATATGGGCCATGATCAGAATGTCTCTCTCTTTCTTCTTCCGCCAGATGTAGTCTTCAAGCACTGTATTCCTCCGCTTTAGTGGCGATGAACGATTTCCAGGTTGCGTCCCCTAGGGCGTCGGCGATGGTGAAGATGTCCTTGTCACCACGTCCGGAAAGGTTGATGACAATGACGTCATCAGCGTTCATCTGTGGAGCCTCTCGGAAAGCACCCGCCAGTGCATGGGCAGACTCCAGTGCCGGAATAATGCCCTCCATTCTCATGACTAGTCGGGTGGCCTCCAGCACTTCCTTATCGGTTGCCGCCTCAAAACGAATCTTTTTCTCTTCGTGATAGGCAGCCAGAATAGGCGAAACACCGATATAATCTAGTCCAGCCGCAACGCTGTGGGTTTCCAGCATCTGCCCATCCTCATCCTGTAGAAAGTAGGTCTTGTAGCCCTGGGCCACGCCAACGCTGCCATGTCCATAGGCTAGCCTCGATGCGTGTTTGTTGGTTTCCAGTCCCTCTCCGCCGGCTTCAACTCCTACCAACTCAACCGACGAATCCTCCAGAAAACCGCTGAATACACCCAAAGCATTCGACCCGCCGCCAACACAGGCGTATATACGTTTGGGCAGACGACCTGCCTGACTGAGTATCTGGTTTCTCGCCTCCATACCTATGATTGATTGGAAATAGGATACCATCTCCGGATAAGGATGAGGCCCGCACGCGGTTCCCAGCACGTAGTGAGTAGTGTCCATGTTGGTGCTCCAGTCTCGCAGTGCTTCATTGATGGCATCTTTCAATATGCGAGCGCCGTCCTTAACTGGAACAACCGTGGCACCCAGTTGCTGCATCCAAAAAACGTTGGGCCGCTGGCGGGCAACATCCACCTCCCCCATGTAGATGGTACACGAGTAACCCAGTTTGGCAGCCATGGTTGCGGTAGCCACGCCGTGCTGACCTGCGCCGGTCTCAGCAATCACCCTATTTTTCCCCATTCTTTGGACCAACAGGCCCTGCCCCATTACGTTGTTGAGCTTATGAGCACCTGTGTGGTTGAGATCCTCGCGCTTGATGTAGAAACGAGGACCGCCAAAATGGCTACTCAGGTTCTCCGCGTAGGTTAAGGGAGTTGGCCGACAAGAATAGGTGGACATCAGGGTTTCATACTCTGTCCAAAAAGAGGAATCTTCCTTCACCTCGGCAAAAGCAGTATTCAACTGCCAGAGGGTAGCATTGAGAGTTTCAGGGATAAATGCCCCGCCAAATTGTCCATAGTAGCCACTTTTGTCCATCATCGCTCCTTATTGTCTTGCGGCCTGGTAAACACTTTCAATGAAGCGTGCGATCTTCAGGTGATCCTTGACCCCCGGTCTCTGTTCTAAACCGCTGCTAGCGTCCACCGCGTAGGGCTCGACCACCCTGACAGCGTCTGCTACATTTTCGGGATTCAGCCCGCCCGCCAGAATGATTCTCCCGTGCCCTTTCGCCTCTAGAGCCAGATTCCAGTCAAACGTTTGACCGGTTCCCCCGTGCTGCTGAGCCACATGAGTGTCCAAGAGCAAGGCGTCCACAGAGTCACTATAGTCGGCAATGCTTTCCAGATCGCCGCGCCCCTTTATTCGTATGGCCTTGATGACCCTGCACTCAAAGCGGCGGCAGTAGGCTGCTGACTCGCTTCCGTGAAACTGGAGCAGATCCAGACGACAGAAACCGGCGGTGGACGCCACTTCCTCTGGATCTGCGTCCACAAAGACTCCCACCGACTGAACCAAAGGCGGTAGCCTTTCTATTATTTTTCGAGCTCTCTCGGCAGAGACCCGCCGCGGACTTGGAGCGAACACAAAGCCGAGGGCGTGCGCACCCAGTTGACTTGCAGCCAGTGCGTCTTCTTCGTTGGTAATACCACAGACCTTTATGCGAACCGCCATGGTGTCTACTCTTTCCTCTTCCTTGCAGATGTGCTTGGTCCCTTCGTCAATTCTCGTTGCGGCCAGAGAAAAATGACTGAATCCGAATCCCGAAATCCGAAACGCGAAACAAATCCAGAATCCCAGTTCTCCAATCCTCAAAACTAGACTGATTCAGATTCCATATCGGTTTCATGGTCGTTGAGATTTCGTAATTTTGACATTGTTCCGGATTTGGTGCTTCGGATCGCGAATGTCAGATCGCTCGTTTCAGGCTTATAGGTCTTATGTGTCAAAATGGCTCCCCAACTAGCTCCTTCCCGTGAGTTCCCTGAGCTTTTGGCCTGGATCTTCTGACTTCATGAGACTGGTCCCCACCAAAACCGCATCAACACCTACTTCGGCAAGATATTGCATATCGTCCCTTCCTTGAATGCCGCTCTCGCTCACGACCAGACGACCCGGCGGAATCAGGGAACGGAGTTTTCGGGTCGTATCGAGGTCCACCTTAAAGGTCCGCAGGTCTCGGTTGTTAATCCCTATTATTCGGGCATCAGCGGCCAGCGCCCTCGCCACCTCCTCGGGATCGTGCACCTCGACCAAACAGGCCATACCCAAGGACCGGCTCATTCCTATTAGCTGCGCGAGCAAATCTTGATCCAAGATAGATGTGATCAACAGGAGAGCATCTGCTCCTGAAGCACGGGCCAGATGAACCTGGATCGGATCGATGATGAAGTCTTTGCAGAGAAGCGGCACTGATACACTCTCCCGCGCTTCGTGCAGGTATTCCAGACTACCCTGGAAGAAATGCTCTTCGGTTATCACCGAGATGGCCGCGGCCCCCTCCCTTTCGTAAGTTGCTGCAATCGTTGTCACATCCAAATCGGGACGAATCAGCCCTGCCGAGGGGGATGCTCTCTTGATCTCGGCGATTATGGCTGGCCTAGCACCGTTTTCAAGTCCGCCCATGAAGTCGCGGATGTCTGTCATCGATTCTGCAGCCCGTTCCAACTCCGATTGAGACCCGAGCTTTTTGAGTCTGTCTACCTCTTCTCTTTTTCTCGCAACAATGTCGTCAAGTATCATGGTGAACCCTTGTTAAACCACTCAATTCTTAACCCTCATGGCGCTTCCATGGGCGAAGGCAAGGGCTGTCTCAAATTCGCAACTCACTGCGCCTGCATTGTTTAATTAACATCGAAAGCCTGGTTCTTCCCCGCATAGGGGGGAGTTTCGATGGGTCTGGACTGTCTACTCGTTTGTAATCTTCCTCAACCCGTCCAGTTTTTTCATGGCGTCTCCGGAATCAATTGCAGCTGCGGCCTGACTAATGCCCTCGTGGAAATCGGCAGCCCTTCCCGCTGCAACCAGGGCAGCAGCAGCGTTCAACAGCACAATATTCCTCCTAGCTCCCGCCTCTCCTTGGAGTATATCCAGCACGATTCGCGCGTTTTGCTGAGCGTCACCTCCTTTGATATCGCTTAGGGAAGCGCGCGGGATGTTGAAGTCTTCTGGTTCTATCGTGTAGGTGGTTACTTTACCATTCTTCAGTTCACTCATCACGGTGGTGCCGGTGATACTGACCTCGTCAAGACTATCCTCACCGTAGACAACAAAAGCACCCCGCGAGCCCAATCGGTTTAGAACCTCGGCCATTATCGGAGTTAGTTCTTTGTCGTAGACCCCGAGCACCTGAACGTTTGCCCCCGCCGGATTGGTAAGGGGACCAAGTATATTGAAGATGCTGCGGATGCCAATCTCTCTTCGTGGCCCGATGGCGTATTTCATGGCCCCGTGCAGAGCCGGAGCATAGAGAAATCCAATACCGATCTGGTTGACGCACTGCTCCACAACCTCTGGAGGGACGTCCAACTTTACCCCGAGGCTTTCGATGACATCAGCGCTCCCGCAGAGGCTGGAGACCGATCGATTACCGTGCTTTGCCACCCGCAGGCCACAGGCCGCCACCACAAAAGCCGTGGTGGTGGACACATTGAAGGTGTTTGTGCCGTCGCCGCCGGTGCCGCAAGTATCGACGATGGTTTCCAGGTCCAGGTTGATATCGTCCCGGTCAACACTAACCAAAGCGTTACTCACGTTAATCTTGGTGACTTTCCGCCGCATGACCCGGGCGGCCCCGGTTATCTCTTCGATGGTCTCACCCTTCAGCCTCAACGCGGTAATGAATGCACCTATCTGGGCCGGGGTGGCCTGGCCGCTCATGATCACGTCCATGGCAGCCTCCATCTCCTGTTCACTCAGATCTGTGCCGTCCACCACTTTTTGTATGGCTGTCTTCAGCATGGTCTCCTCCTTATT
>CP070692.1:548085-579803 GCA_020353215.1 Deltaproteobacteria bacterium | reverse complement strand
CACTGCTCGGACCGGGGGCCAACGACAGGACTTGAAGGCGCCCCGTGAGATGGCTGTGGAACTGGTCCCCATTTGCGTCAATAACCAGGTGGCTCTGGTGTTCGGACCCGAAGACAGAGGGCTCACCAACACCGAGCTGCGGTTCTGTCACGCCCTGGTCACCATTCCCACCGCCGGTTTCTCTTCGTTGAACCTGGCGCAGGCGGTGTTGTTACTGTGTTATGAACTCTTGCTGGCCGGCACCGAACCAATAGAGCACTTTGCGTCCAGACTGGCGACTCGGCGTGAACTCGACGGCATGTACGAACACCTCAAAGGGACGTTCCTCAAAATCAACTTTATCAATCCGGACAACCCGGACTATTGGATGCAAAATGTTCGACGTTTCTTTTCTCGGGTGGGCCTTCGGGCCCGGGATGTGAAGATCATCCGCGGCATCTGCCGGCAGTTTGACTGGTACACGGAAAAAAGCTCCGAGGAGATGCAACGGCAGGAGAACAAGTAAGAGCTACTGCTCCAAGCGCGAATCAATAACCCAAGCCCACCCTTTCTTTCACCAACTCCAAGGTGGGAAGCGCCTTCGCTCTGGCCTTCTCAGCTCCGGCTCTCAGGATCTCCCGAACCAGGTCGGGATCACGTTCCAGTTGCTGGCGCTGCTGGCGGGCTGAGCCGAAGTACTCCCAGATTCTGGCGAACAGGTTTTTCTTGACCTCACTGTATTTGAGTCCTCCGGCTCGGTAACGGTCCGCCAGATCTTGTTTCTCCTCTTCTTCCAGAAAAAGAGCGGTGATGGCGAAAAGGTTACATCTTTCCGGGTCTTTGGGGTCGGCCACCGGGATGGAATCGGTGACGATTCCTGCCAGATTATTCTTGAGTGTTTCCTCGTCCGCAAAGATTTCGATGGTATTGTCATAGGATTTGCTCATTTTTCTCCCATCGATACCGAGCACCGTGGGAAGATCTGGATTGATCTCCGCTTCGGGAATCACAAAGGTCTCTCCAAAGGTATGATTGAACTTGATGGCGATGTCCCGGGTGATTTCCAGGTGTTGCTGCTGATCCTGCCCGACAGGGATCTTCTCCGATTGGTAAAGGAGGATATCAGCGGCCATGAGTACAGGGTAAGAAAGGAGACCATGGCTGGGAGAGATTCCCTGGGCTAACTTGTCTTTGTACGAGTGGCTTCTGAGCAAGAGTCCCACAGCGGTGACGTTGTTGAGGATCCAAGTCAGCTCGGTCACCTCCGGAACATCGGACTGCACCCAGAAAATTGATTGCTCCGGATCCAGGCCCAAGGCGAGAAAATCAAGAGCTGCCTCCATAGTCCCCCGGGCGAGCCGTTCCCGGTCTGTCACCGACGTCAAGGCGTGGTAGTTGACGATGAAACAGTAGAGCTCAGACGTCGCCTGGTACTGGATCATTGATTTCATCATGCCAAAATAGTTGCCGATGTGCAAACTCCCAGAGGGTTGGATGCCGGATAGTACACGCATTGTGAATCGCTCCTTACAATCCTCGATTTGCAGTCCAGATGGAGGCCAAAGCCTTTTTTACCCCATTTCTGAAAATATTCAACCCTTAATTACCCGATGATAACCGGTTCTCTTTCTTTTTCCGGCGTACAACTCTTGCACTCATTTGTACATTTACAGTAAAGTGATCACCGATAAAAGATGCCTTGTGCCACCATACAGGAGGAGCTTCTATGCCAAAGGAACACCTTAAACGGATATCTTTCGAGCGATTTGTTGAAGCGATGCAGGTTTTTTCGAATGATTATGAAATTGTGGCTCACCCTTGGTTGGAGATACGGACTTGTTGGGAGGAGCCAAACGAAGCCGGGGTATATTCTTTGACGCAAATTCCTGCAGTAATGAATGAGGGTGAGTTCTTGGAAAAAATGCAGCCCATTACCAACATTGCCGTTACCTGTATGGATAAAGACTGCGCTCATAGTACTTGGGAGAGAATAGAAGCTGAGCCTGAGCAGATTATGATGCTGACTTGGGGTGGGGGTGTTGTGCAAAACGGGAAAGAGCGAGTGCAAGCGTTGCAGGTTATTGCTTCCTACCTGGGTCAGCTAAAATGGGATGAGAGGTTGCCTCATCTCTCGACGATCCATGCAGCTGACCACGATCATGTCTGTGGTGCAGTGAAGGTTTGGTTGGGGCAATCATTACCAGAATTCTTGACTGAGTTGTATGGCAAAGAGATTACACCTCAATCAGAAGAAGAAGATACGCTTATGGAGAGTTTGATACGGGATGGAGCTTTTGTTTGGATTGCCGCCTTTGCGGGTACAGGAGTTGAGGTACTATCTCATCTGCATGTTACTGATAGAGACAATCCGGAGAATAACCACCTTAGGAGAATTGACTTGGATTCAAGTGGAGCTAAGATGAATGTTCAAATGCTTATACATCTAAGAAAGCTGATGTTGGAGTTGCGTAGCTGATAGAAGCCGCTGTTAGATCTTCCTCTACGCCCCGGGCGAACCCGGGGTTTTTTGCTGGAAGTCGAAATCCTCACCTACTTCAAGCCGATTGAAGGCAAGGTATTTGCTGTGGATTGGCTTACATCGGTACCGCCGAGAGTCTACCCAACACACACCCTGAATCTAACACTTCCAGCCTGCGGGCAATGTTACACAGTCTAGTGGCCGGGGATCAGAATGTCTACACACATCCTTCGGTCTCCTTATCCTGATCTTCTTTGGAGTACTGCACTGTCTGGACGTGGTCGGAACGGAGCATTACTACCAGCAGAATACCACTTTCTAAACAGTGAGGTCCTTGTCTCCCCGGTGTTCTTTTCTCTGTCGTTTACTTGCTCTCAACCGTTCACAATCTTTATAATTGTCGTGTGTCATTGCAGGGTGTCAGGGTAAAATAAACATATTTCGGCAAAAAGCTTTTGACAGCTGTTGCAGGATTTCCTAGAATTGTTATAATTATCACGATCTTTTTACCCTGGGTAAATGGACGTACGAAAAGGGTTTGTGCTGACGATTTTTTTGTGTCCGTGCCAGTCCATAATTGATAGAATGACAACCCCCTGGCGGAGGAGGAGTCATAATCATGAATGAGTTGCTGGCGCCCGGCGGCAGCCTTGAGATGGTGGAGCAAGTGTTTGCCAACGGCGCTGATGCGGTATACGTTGGTGCGAAGGGATTCAGTCGGAGGAAGTGCGCCTGGGAACTGGAAGACAGCCAGATCAAGGAAGCCTTGAGCATTGCTGGTCAGTACGGTGGCAAGGTTCGGGTGGCCGTCAACGCGGACGTGCAGGAAAAACAGCTCATCCGCGTCCTCAGCAAAGCGTCCAAATGGGCCCAGTGGGGCGTAGAGGGCGTAATTGTGAAGACCGCCTCACTCATGCGGCTCATTCAACGCAACTACCCGGAGTTGATCATCCACGCCAGTGTCGGTTGCAACATACAGACCCGAGAAGATATGGAATACTACCGGGAGGCCGGTGCCAGCCAGCTTGTGGCGAGCACTGAGATCAATACGGTCGACAAACTGCGCCGGTTCAAAAGGGAGGCGGATGAAATAGGTGTACTCACTGAGATTCTCATCCATGGCAACCGCTGCATCGGAGGTGTGGGGAATTGCCTGTTTCATGAAATTACCAGCGACTCGTATGTTAGAAAGGTATACTTTGACGAGGAGGGCAACGAAATCGTCGAGTACGAGGGCTGGCCGGACAAAAGTGGGAGCTGCTTCCGCTTCTGTCTACTTACCGAAGCCCAAAGAGAAAGATTGATGCGTCGCAAGGGCAAGAGTTCGCCAGAAATCACTGCCATCAATGAAAGAATCAGACGGGACCCCAATGTCGCCTTTGCCGTTCAGGGTCAGGAACTATACGAGTATATAGAACTGGGCTTGCAAACCCTGAAAGTCCAGGGCCGCGAGTATCCCGTGGAACTAATCGGTCAGATGATCCATGACTACCGAATTCTCATTGATGCCCATCTGAGGGGGAGAGATCCAGTGGATCCAGAGCTGGTTGCGGTGGAGGAAGAATTGCAGCGACTGGTCGAGGACCGCGATCGGGCCAGAATGGAAAAGACCAGGGAACTGCATCATCAGATTAAAGGGCTCAGAGAACAAGAGATTGAAATATGAGCAAGGTATTCGTGGTACGTCACGGCCAGACGGCTTGGAACGTGGGGGAGATCTTCCGCGGACGAGCGGATATCCCCCTGGATGAAACAGGAAGGCAAGAGGTGCACCTGGCGGGCGAAGCTCTCAAAGAAGAGGCTCTCCATGCGATCTATAGCAGTCCCCTTTCCAGATCCATGGAAACAGCTGAGAACATAGCGAAATTTCACAATCTGTCAGTCTCGCCTCTGGATGCCATCATTGATATCAGCTACGGGGAATGGGAGGGCAAGGAAAACCAGGAGGTACAGGCGAAGTACCCGGATCTATACTCGACCTGGCTCCAGGAACCCCACAGGGTTCGCTTTCCGAATGGAGAGAGTCTGGACGAGGTGCGTGCTCGTGCCATGACTTCATTGGAGGAACTGGTAGAAAAGCACAAGGGCGAGAATTTGGTCCTGGTCGCTCATCGAGTCCCCAACAAAGTGATTTGCTGCGCCGTGCTGGGACTGGATAATAGCCACTTCTGGCGCATCCAACAAGATACCGCCTGTACCAATCTCTTCAGGTACCAAAACGGTCAGTGGATCATATCTTTCCTAAACGACACCTCTTATCTCAGATCTCTGGGCAAACCGACTCTGGCGGACTTCTGATCTATCTTGCCGTGAAATGCCAGCCCTCCCGGTGGGAAACAGTCTGATGCCCGTTACACCCACGAAAAACAAGCTGCCTTATAGCCCCATGTTCGCATTGGCCTCATTTTCTCAGCACCCGTTCGCTTGGAATGGTGAACTTTTCCCACCAACCGTTGTCTAATTATCACAAATGGATATACGACCGTTGGCAGAGCACAGTTTGTCTGTTCAGAAAGAAGAAGAGCTAGTCCTCGTCCGGCGCTGCCGGCGTGGTGATAAGGACGCCTTTGCCAGGTTGATGCAAAAGTACGAAAGAGGAATTTACAATTACACCTATCGGATGTTAGGCAGTGAAGTGGAGGCTGAAGATCTTACTCAGGATGTTTTCGTTGCTGCTTTCCGCAACATGAGAGGTTTTCGAGGTGAATCCCGATTCTCTACTTGGCTCTATCGAATAGCTCTGAACCAGACCCGAAATCGCATCAAGTATCTTTCGAGAAGAAGCCTCTTTGGCAGGTGGGCCGGGACACGAGACTCGGGGAAGGGTGCGACCGCTGAACGGGCGGAGACCATCGCCGATGGCGCCCCCTCCCCTGAACAGTGGACAATTGCAAAGGAACTGGCTGGCCAGGTACAGCAATGTCTCAATCGGCTTCCCCACCAGGCCAGGCAGATCCTGGTGTTAAGGGACGTACAAGGACTTTCCTACCAAGAACTAGGCGAGATACTCTCTTTGAATCCAGGTACAGTGAAATCGCGACTGCATAGGGCCAGAATCGCTCTGCAGAAACATCTGGCAAACGTTTTAGAGTAGCCCATGGATTGCCGTAAGTACCAGCTACAATTCCAACTCCACCTGGACGGTGACCTTTCCCCTGAAGAACGTCAGTTATTGCAGGCGCACCTTACTGAATGTCTGCCATGTTATCGAAAATGGAGTTCCCTGCAAAAGACGCGGGAGCTTCTCCGCCAGTTGCCAGATCTCGACCCTCCCGACCATGTTCGTACAGACGTCATGGCTCAACTCAAAGAGCACCACCAGCGTCAACGGCCTTGGTTTCTTGCTGACCGCCGTCAGTGGCTGCCGGTTGGAGTAGCTTTGACTGCACTCTTGGTCATCTCTGTGGCAGTGTGGCAATTACTCCCGAGTCCATTTTCCTGGAAAGAATCATCATCCAGCGCAAGCAAGAGCAGTGTATCACATGCACTTCCGTCTGACGTGCCTACAGCCAAGTTCTCGGCATCAAACAAGAATCAAGGTGCTGCTGCCCCGGTGGTAATCCTAAAGGTGAAGGATTTTTCCCGGGCAAACCAAGAATTGAGGTCCGTGCTTCGTTCCTTTGCCTCACCGCAGCTGCAGGAGAAGCAAGGTGTTCGTCCCGTTCGTTCGAGCTCTATCTGGCTGATTGATATCCCGGTTCCAGACGGACGCTACCGGCATCTTCTTCAAGAACTGCACAAGATAGGCCATCTCGACAGGCGCCAACTGGAGGACCTTGGGCTCAGCACCCCCTCTAGTCAGCAGTCGATCTCCTTTCGTTTGGTTGTAGTGAGTAGTGGAACCGAGGCAGAGACACGGCAGAGGGGGAAGCAGGAAGATTAGGTGATAGGAGCCGATTCCTTATTTGCTGTTTTCTTTCATGGAAGACGGACGTGCGCTTCACTCTCAGCACGTCCAATGATGATTGCCTCCAGCAACGAATGTTCAGCAGCGAGGACTCTTGGCCGCCTACTCTGTGTCTAGGCGCTTCCAGCGGGTGCCCTCCGGAGTATCGATGACCTGGATGCCGCGCTCCACAAGTGTTCGACGCAGCCGGTCTGCTTCATCCCAGCGTTCGCTCCGCCTCGCCTCAGATCTTGCTTCCAGGATTCGGCAGGTATCCTCATCCAACTCCGGTTCGCTGCAATACATAAGGTTGAGCACAGAATCCAACCTCTCCATGACTGCGACAGCAGCCTTCTGCTGGCTTTCACTCAGCCCACCTCTGGAGACGAATGGATTGAGTTTGCGGACAAAACTGAACACCGCGGCGAGCGCGGAAGACACGTTCAGGTCATCACCAACTGCCTGGTCGAAGTTTTGCTCAACCTCAAAGATGAACTGATCGATCTCTTCAACGGCCTCACCGGTCCGTGCATGGTGCAGCCGCTGGATGAACTCATCCAGTCGTTTTAGGCTTCTGTTCGCTTCCTCCAACCGGTCCACTCCGAAGTGAAGGGGCTTGCGATAGTGAGTGGCCAGCAACCAATAACGAATTTGTCTGCCGGCGTAGCCTTGATCGAGTAGCTGTCTCACCGTGACCCGGCTCGAACCCTCTCTGGACATCTTCCTTCCGTCCATCAATACTCGTTCACAGTGGATATAGTAGTTGGCCAGTGGCTTGCCGGTGGCAGCCTTGGCAATGGCGATCTCGTTTTCATTGTGGGGGAATAGAAAATCCAGACTGCTGGTGTGGATGTCCATGGTCTCGCCCAGGTGTTTCGTGGCCAGCGCTACCGTCTCAAGGTGCAATGACGGAAGTACGTTCCCCCAGGAGGTCTTCAGATAGATCCCTCGCTTGAGTTCAGCTAGAGTCGCTCTTCTAAGCAGGGTAAAATCCCGGGGATTCTGTTTCTCGTAGGCTTCAAGATCGACTGTCTTCCCGAGCCTGATCTTTTGGAGATCAACACGTGAGAGCTGGCCGTAATCTGCGAATTTGGAAATGTCGAAGTAGACCGAGCGCAGTTTTTCGTAAGCAAACTCCTTCTCCACAAGGCTCCTGCTGATATCCAGCATATCCTCGACGTGCTCACTGGTGCGTGGATAGTAGTCGGCCGGTTGCACTCCCAAGACGCCCAGATCTCTTTGACAGACCTCAATGCGCCCTCTGGCTACATCGTCCAGATCCGTTTTGCCTTGAGTGTCCGCAGGAATTGCCCGCTCTTCCATGTCGCTGAAGTTGATCACTTGAGTTACCTTGAACCCCTTGTACTCCAGATAGCGCCGCAAAAGGTCGGCGATTACAAAACGGCGGCTTTCTGCCAGATCCAGAGATTCATCTATGGTCGGTCCAGTGGTAAACAGGGAAACCTTACCCTCCGAAATGGGCTTGAAATCTTCCTTCTGCCGCGAAAAGGTGTTGTAGAAGCGAAAATCAGGCTCCAGCAGGGTAGTAAACAGGTTGGTACTCAAATAACGTTCGCCACCATCCGGCAAAATGGCAACAATGGTGCCCCGCTCCAGATCTCGAGCAGTACGAAGTGCTGCCGCCATTGAGGCGCCGCCGCTCATTCCCACGAAGAGTCCTTCGTTGCGGGCGAGTCTTCTCGCAGTTTCGAAAGCTTCCGCGTCTTCGATGTGGACGATCGCATCCAGGATCTCCTTGTCGAAAATACCGGGAACGTAGGACTCCTTCATGTTCTTGAGCCCCTGTATCTTGTGTCCCATGTAGGGTTCAACAGCGATAACGGAAACATCGGCTTTGTATTCTTTCAGGCCTCGGGTTACACCGATAGCCGTGCCGGTGGTACCGAGAGTAGTGATGACGTGGGTGACTTCCCCCTCGGTCTGCTCCCAGATTTCACGAGCAGTGCCGCGGTAGTGAGCTTTCCAGTTGTCCTCGTTGTTGAACTGATCAGGCATATAAAACTGATCAGGAAATCTCCGCACCAGTTCATAAACCTTTTCGATGGCACCGTCAGTAGCAAGAGCGCCCGGAGTGAGCAGAAGCTCGGCCCCCAGAGCCTTGAGGATCTTCTGACGTTCCTGGCTGGCGGTTTCCGGCATAGCGAGGGTTATGCGATACCCTTTCACGGCGGCAACGATGGCCAGACCGATGCCGGTGTTGCCGCTCGTAGCTTCGACGATGGTCTTCTCAGGGGTAAGTTCCCCCCGCCTCTCTGCCTCTTCAATCATGTGGCGGGCAATGCGATCTTTGACAGAACCACCCGGGTTCTGTGCCTCAAGTTTGGCGTAAACCCTTACCTTTGGATTCGGGTTTAATCGGTTGACCAGAATCAAAGGGGTATTGCCGATCAACTGCAAGACATCGTCGTAGACGTTCCTCATGGTTCCTTCCCGTCAGAGAAACTATTGTACCCCTGGGCTGGGCCTGATAATCAACGATTTGGTGTTGCCAGACCGTGTAACCGGAAACCGGCCCAAAAGGGGCGGGGGCTGAACGGAGCGAGCGCGAAGAAGATGGGCGTGTCACCGGGCAACCCCGCGGAACCGCGGGAAAGGGCAAGCATATCCGCGGTCGGATTAGGCCGTTCGCGCATTATCCGGGCCAAGACTCCCCGCAGGTGTTCGGATTATCTCGTGCCTTGGGCCTGAAAGGAAACATACTCAATAACCATGAGTCTTGCAACTACAAAAGATTTTGCGTATTTCCCTTATGGTTTACCGCTCTCCGGCCTGCATTACCTGTCTTCAGATGAGATTGGGCGAATTGAACCAATGGCGCCAACTCCGTGCCGCTTTGATGAGAGTGCAGAGTGCTTCCGTTCCTTTCCTTGGACCTGATAATGCATTATTATACCGTTCAGCAGCGACCTGAGCATAAGGAGATCCCCAGCTCATGATCATGAACCAGAAGATTTTCACTCTAGATCTGTCCGTTGAAGCCACCTCGGCCTACATTCTGATCTGCACCATGACCGAGAGCGGGACACCTGTGACCATCGAGTCGGTGGGAACGTTTTGGAATGACACTTCCGAGGCTTTGGCCAAGGCCTTGGAAGAACTCAACAACCATCGAGTTATCTATGAGGCCCTTGACCACAAAAAGGTGCGCCAATACTACATCAATCCCCCTGATCTCTGGGAGACCCCGGCCGAATAGTAGATGCAAGAAATCCAGTCCCATCGAAGATCCCGCTGTGCGGGAAAGGACATGGTTTCTCGCAATGAAATGAACTCGCCATATCTATGAGCAATGTTCGTCTGTCCGTAGTTCGCCACGGTACACAGCAGCAAGTTGAATATAATTGGAGGCTGTAGATCTGGCTCGCGCCAGTTCATTCTCGGTCACATCCCGACGCGAGGTCGCCGGCGCGCCCATGGCCAAAGTACGAGAAGTAATCCGGGTCTTCTCAGCCACCACAGACCCAGCAGCGACGATGGCTTCTGTGCCGATGTAGCAACCATCGAGTAGCACGGCACCCATACCGATGAGACAGCCGTCGCTGACGGTGCAACCGTGAACGATGGCCCGATGACCCACAGTAATACGATCCCCCAGATGCAACGGATGCGTCCCGCGTGTTACGTGGAGAACACACTGATCTTGGATATTGGTCTGAGCACCGATGCGAATGTAGTGCACATCAGCGCGAACAACCGTTCCAAACCAAATGCTCGACTCGGGGCCGATGACCACATCACCAACGATAACTGCACCGGGAGCCACGTACACAGTGGGATCGATTGTTGGCTTTACGCCCTTGAATGGCAGTTCCATCTATGACTCCGGCTCTTTTGTTTTCAAGCCGAGCTGACGCGCAATTTCCTGGGCGGTTGCTTCCACAAAGTTCTTAAACTCCTCTGGTGACAAGGTTATTCCTGGCCTGGGCAGCCTTTCCACTCCCGGAGCTTCAATCAAGGAGGGGACGTTTTTCAATTCTTGCTTGGGAATGATCTCATACTCCGAATCCAGTTCGTTGGCAAAATAGCTCTCCTGAAATCCGGCAAACTTGAGGGAGTGCGCGGTGGCATCCAGCACCCCGACTTCCCCTTGGGCCACAATCCCTTCCTGCAGCGCCCGGCGCAACCCGGCCAGACATTCACCACCCTGGGTGCAGGCGATGTGACCGTTGCGATTGGCAATGAGCTGGCAGTCCATGATTTCCTGCTCGCTCACCTGCACCACAAAAACACCCGGGCTTGTTTCAGCCTGCTCGTAGGTTTCCACCAACCGAATGACTCTAGGCATTGAGACCGGATTGCCGATCATCGCCGCCTGAGCCACACTTGGCCGCACGACCACCGCTCGAAACACTCGTTTGCTCAGGTCTGCCTCTTGATAGTAGCGGTATACCGGATCTGCGTGCTCTGATTGGACGCCGATGATTTTTGGCAGTGTATCGATCACTCCCAAGTCGAAGAGTTTCAAGAATCCTCCCATTACGGCGGTAATGTTGCCCGCATTGCCTATGGGAACCACAACGACCTTCCCAGCCAACTCGTAGTCAAAACCCTGCGCCACTTCAAAGGAGTAAGACTCCTGTCCCAGGATTCTCCAGGCGTTCTTGGAATTGAGCAGAGCAACATGGTAGTGGTCGGCAAGGTGCTCTACCACTTTCATACAGTCATCAAACACTCCTGGAATCTCGAACACTCGGGCCCCACTTCCCAGAGGCTGGGAGATTTGCTGCGGTGTTACCTTCTTATGAGGCAGTAGAACTGCTGACTTTACAGTCTGACTCATGTAGGCGGAATAGAGGGCTGCGGCGGCGGAGGTATCGCCGGTGGATGCACAGATGGATAGTACCTCCGTCAGCCCCTGGCGACGGACCAGGTAATTCAAGTAGCTCAAGGCGCAAGCCATACCGCGATCTTTAAAGGAAGCGCTCGGGTTCTGGCCGTCGTTTTTGAAATAGAAATCCAGACCCACCCACTCCTGCAACGGTTCGTTTGCTCGGACCATTGGGGTGTGGCCCTCTCCCAGGTAGATGATGTCATCCAGAGGAATTACCGGCGCAATCAGTTCGTGGAATAGGAATATCCCTTTCAACGCCGGCAGGTTGATCATTTTGCGGTAATCAAAGAGAGAGCGCCAGAAAGGCCCGGGAAATTCTTTTAGACGGTCCAGCTGACGGTCGTCGATCATGAGGACGCTCTTGCACCCGGGGCAGGTATAGAGCAGGTTTTCAATGGGAAAGATCTCATCGCACTGCAAGCAGCGATAGATCAAGTCACCCGAAGTTCTGGGCAAAAGATGTGACCGAATCTCATCCGGAAACTCACCAGCCCGCATCAGCCGCCTCCTTGATTGAAGTGAAGCCCAATAACATCACCCCAGTGCAATGGTAACTTCTTGACCGTACTGGCCAGCCATCTCAACCAGAGCAAAGCGCCTCATGGCCGCGGCTCTCGGGGAGAGGAACACCACGTATTGACGTCTGTAGTCAAACAAGTTGATTCCCACCAGATAGGGATGATCGCGACACAGGCGGCGAGCCAGCTTGTATTGATTCCGGTCAGCGCAGACACTTCCTTTGAAGACCCTGAGTTGGCACAGTTCCATGGCCAGACTATAGTCACGATCGTACTCCTCCCTGCTGATCGTCCAGTATCCGAACTTCGGTTTTCCTGCCACGACTTTTTCGAGATCTTTTAAAACCTGTTCGCTCAGGTCTTCTTTATGGCAATTGAGAACCGCTGCAGCAACCTCCTGATACTCTTCCTGCTGGACTTGCCAGCGTCGCTCGTCACTGGTTGCCGCAATCCGTGTGCCGGCGATTCCAGTTTTCTCAACCTCACCGTTGCCCATTTTGGCCTCCCATGTCAGGATATTCTAGCTTCCTGGTTCAGTTCGACAAGGCTCGATGATTCAGCGCAGTATACCTTCTTGATTTTACTAAGTTTCACCCTAGAGCCTGAACTTGGCAGCACACAGTGCATTTTGTATTCTGGGGCGAAATTTCTGTCAAGAAGATTTCTCTACTGACCACAGGAGGGGTTGGCAGTCTGGGTTGAGGGATGTATACCATCTTGTTCTCGCAGTCCCTGGCAACCGGCTGAGAATCCGATTCCATGATAACCGGCAGGCCGCCGAGAATCTGCGCTGGTCCATCGCTCTTAAACAGAGCAATAAACTTCAAGGGAAATCTAGCCCGGATGTTTCGTAAGTAAGGCGGGTTAAGTCTTCCAGGTCCTTTCTGGTTTGAATGAGTTTCCAACCTATGTGGGCAGGAGAGTATGGATACATGGAAATTATTCTGCCGTCGAGGTCTTTGGCGTAAATCCTTCCTGAACCATCCACAATAAAGGTGTGAACGCCTGTCCTTCGATATATTTTAGGCACGGCAGCCATATACCATTCGAGAGTCGGGTCGATTGGCCTCGACTTATCGGAATTATTTCGAGCCTCACTCCAAACCTTAGCTGATTTTGCTTCGGGGGGGAGTTCGCGCTTATGTAGATCTCGGTAGTAGTAGCCCCCAGTAGCCAGACTTCTTTCCATGGCAAAGCCCAACCGCTTAGGGATCAGATTCACTTCCACGGGCTCTACATTAGCGTCCACGGTCCGCCAGAGGTGGACGAGGAATAGGGCATACGTTTTTTCTCCGTCTCCGTTCCAGTCAACCTGCCTGAAGCGTTCCTGGGCCTCTGCGATCGTCATTAGATTCGGGTACACGGTGCTTTCGTTCATGAACACATCCACCCGATCACCGGTGGGCGACCATGGATTTCGCTCCAGCCACTCCGTGGCGGCCCAGAAGAAGGCCACCGCGGCCAACAGTGTCAGGGTCACACTTACTGTTCGCGATGCTGTGGAACGCTTGTTGCGGCTCATCTCAGCCGTTGTAAGACTTTGAAACGGTTTAGGTCTCATAACGTACACCACGCAGAGTCCCACAGGACCCAACAACGCGGTTAGGGCCCATGCGCGGTTTCGGTTTTTCAAAACGGCACTTTATTCCACCACATACATTAATAGTACAGTGCCGATTAACAGGAGCAAAAACCCACCAGAAAGTACTTCTTTGCTGCGCTCACCATAAGCAATGGCGCGAATCCTGAGATCTGAATCAACAGACCCACCACTCCAGCTATCATCAAGTAGGCTCTCCCGCGCCAGTTCATAAAGTTACTCCGACTCAGCTTGGAAGCGAGCCACACGCGGACAGTCCGGATCAGGAGCGTCGATATTTCCGGTCACCGCGGCAGACACTGCGTGGCAACCCCCTTTGCAGATGTCGAGATATGGACACGATCGACACGGCTCGGGAGCACGGCGCGGCCAGGTACGAAGCTTCTCTAGATTCTCGTCGCTCGCCCATGCAGCTCGCAGGTCGAAAACCGACAACCCTTCACCCTGAAGGAACGAACAACCGCTCACCGACCCGTCGCTCCTGATGCCCAAAAGCACATTGCCTGCCTCACAGCCGTACGTTGCCGTCGTCTCCAAAAGCTGGCGGGGTGGGTTGTGAGCGCACAGCATGGGTATGAAAGAACAGTCAATTTTCGCGCATAATCCGTGACGTTCTGAGAGCTTACTCAGCATCGGTAGCAAGCTGAGGTTCTGTTCGTAAGTTGTTCGCTCCAACAGATAAGATTTACTGCCTCGGCCTACGGGCTTGAACCTCAAGAATTCAATCTCGTTTAGTCCATGCTCCTTGGCGTACTGGAATAGCTCAGGAATGCCATCAAAGTTGCGTCGGCCCACGACACAGTTTATCCCTGTCGAAACACCGGCATCTAACAACATCTTTATTGCCCTGTGGGCATCGTCGAATCTGTCCTGGCTCCGGAAGACGCCGTAGCGCAAACCCACCCCGTCGACGGACACGTTTATCTGCCCGAAGAGTTTCATTTGCTGCGCAATCTGTGCGGTCATTAAAGCGCCGGAAACCGTTAGGTTCGGCACCATACCCAGCTCGCGCGTATAAGTGGCTATTTCAAACAGATCAGAACGAACCAGTGCTTCGCCTCCGCCCAAGGCGACATGGAACACGCCCATTTCGGCAAGCACCTCCAGCGCGGCCTTGAGCTTTTCAGTGGTCAGTTCCCCAGTCTCACCCTCCTTGGCACTCATGTAACAGTGCCGACACTGCACGGGGCAGGCCTCAGTCGTTGCGAGATGCACCTCGGTGGGCGCAGACAAAAGACCGATGGTGTCATCGGAACTCTTCCATAGAGGTGATTCACCCAGTCCCATCTCCCGCATGAATTCACGGTCCACAAAGGCCAGGAAAGGCGGCTCGTCGCTCGCGATAATGCCACCGAAGTTTTCGAAGCGATGTTTCATCAGCAAGATGACTTCCTTTGATGCTTGGACGGACTTCCCAGACCTTTTCGTGATCAATGCGGGCCGGAACCAGGGGGTTCACTTAAGGCAAGATGGAACCGATTCTTCGTGGGGCCGCCAACCCTTGTGAAAGCGTACATCGTGGGTACGGATACCCGCCCTATTTTTACGGACCTTCAGCCTCTTCGCTTAGTTGAACAGTACTGGGGCTACAGCGGAACTCCTTACCTCTGCCCATCCTCCCCCTCGGAATTCAGAGAAGCGATCTCCTCGTATTTGGCTTTGATCCATTGCCGCATGACCGGATCATCGATGTCTTTCAGGTATAACCCGGGATAGGCTCTTGGATTTATGAGAACATCCGGTCCAATATCCGGCCGTTCCATAAAAACTGCACCAGTGAGGATAGACAGCTTGCCTTTCCCCCTCTGATAGACGCCGTTCCCGTCGCAATATCGCAGGTAGAAGGCCACCATTAATGAACCGAACAACAGAGCGGCGATAGTACCGTTTAGCATCATTGCAGTCCAACGCAGCCGGAAACGAGCTGTTCCAACGGCAAAAAGAAAAACCCCCAAGAGACCGACAAGCCCGTACAGATACAGCTTGCCCAACACCTCCGAGCCAGGACTGCCAGGCAAACTAGTGACAAAGGACGGTTGAGCGAATTCCAGCGAGGGTTCAGGAATATGGTGGGCTGCCCACTTGGAGGCGACATAGAATACAAGCCACCAGAGTAACGCAAGCGCTGCTGCCCCACCCAGGTGAGGTATGCCCAGCCACCGCCATGGCTTGGACAGGAAAAACACCAGTGCGGTTGCAGGCAAGATTAGTCCCATGATTCCCCAAGCCGTCCTAGCCGCGTTCGTGCGCAGCCAGTTGCGGTATGCGATCCGTCTTTTTCTGCTCACCGGCTGGCTGAAATCCATCGCGGGACGTAGCTCCAGAGCTTTGCGAAAAGCGCGCTCCGCCTCGCCGTATCTTTCGAGGGAGAGCAGATTCGATCCTAAATAGTAGTAAGCGCTAGCTATCGAGGGAGAATCCGGACGGCGATGGATCAGGGCTTGGAGATCGGTGATGCGCTCTTCTATCTCTTCCGGGTTTGTAACTTGGAGACGCATTCTTTTTAGGAATGTAACTTCCCGGCTAAATTCTTTGGCATGTGCCATGATTCTTGTGACACCTTGGCGCGCGTTTGACTTTAGGGGATGATCTTGAGGTAAATCCAGCGCGACTATTTTCCTGTAAAAAAACAATGCCTTGTCGTAATTACCCACAGGCCCTTCGTAGAATTGGGCGAATTTCTTCATTATTTCTGCACGTTGTTCCGTGGAGAGATCTTTCCCCGCATAAACTTTGTTTAAAATGGACAAACCTTTACTGAACGCGCCCTTGCTGAAGTAGGAATCTGCCCTGGCGCAAGCATCTTCCTCTGCCTGGACGGCTGTTGTTACCCCGAGCCAAGCCAAGAATACAACGGTCAGGAGGATATATCTCACAGTTCGGTCTCTCTATTTACCGCAGCCGGTTTGTCCTCCCGGGTGGGTGGGAACGTGGCGTCCTGCTTTACCTCACCCGGAGACGCGTTGTGGCGAGTGCGAAGAAATGCGGAAGAAATAATCCCCGCAAATACCCCAAAGGCCACGGATACACCCAGAAGCACGACGGGTAGCGCAAAAACAATAGAGCCCATGGAACTTGAGTTCGGATTGTATCCTTGTTTAACTCGAAGGATCCGTCCCCTTCCTGTGTAGATGGGGGGATTTCGGAAACTTCGCTGCAACTCCTGCCGGGTTCCGGTCACCTGTCTTCCCAATGGACGTCGGTTTACCATACTCGTTCTCGTCAGGTTGAATTGTCCCCGCTGCCGTCTCATGCCATCCATCCCATCATGTGCACAATGGCAACGGCCATTGTTATGAAAACAATGGTGAGCCCTAGTTTGGTGAGCGCGACATGACGCTGGATCAGACCTGTTATTCGCTGCGAGTTTACGCTGAATGAAGCCAGCAAAAATAAGACCACCAGTGGTATCACCGCAGCGGTACTGTAGAGCATGAGGTAGATGGTGGCGGCGGCCCGATGGCTGGGTGCAGAAATCATAGTCAGGATGGGAAGATAGACCTGCCCTGCGTAGACAAGCTTCATCCCAGCAATCACAATGCCCAGCCCCACCGCTGCCAAGGATACGGCGATTCTGTTGCGGGCGAATGCAAGGCTTCGCTCCCCTATGCGAGTCTTAAGAAACGTCGGCCGTTGCACGGGGAACTCGGTGGAGCTTCGGGTCAGTAGGCGAAGGAAGTCCACAACACTCAACCCAGCAAGTGCGCCCACCAGGATGAGGAGCACCAGACTAACTACCACGGAGACGAATCTATGATCTAACAGCCATGAAGTTAATTGAAAAGGGATGATACCGTTCGTCAGGTAGGTCAGAAAAACAGCCGTTGTGAACAGAGTACCTGCCATTAACATTTGTCTGCGTGTGCCGCCTACCGCGCGGAGATATGAAATCAGGACAAACACAGCGATTAATGAGTATGGACTGACCCCGTCGAGGAGACCTGCGGTGGTGACCGCAGCGTAGCTTATTGAGTTGAACTTGTCTTCCTTAATGGTCCGGATGTCGTGACTTTCTTTGAACGGGATGATCATTTGCTTCGCATACAGGGTTGGATTCTCTCGGAACAGACGAAGTTCCCCTGGGAGCTCTGATTCAATCTCCCGCTCTCCCACGAGCGCTGACCTCCCTACGAACAAAGTTGGGATGTCCACTCCGCGACATCCAAATTCTTCCCCCGCTGCAATGAACAGGTCGTATGCCCCTTGGATCGCCAGGTCGTAGTACAACAACCGTACGGACGCCTCGTTTTCTCTCGCCCATCTCGGTAGAGAGTGGTGCACAAGCTGACGAAAGTAGTTGAATTGATAAGAAAACAGATGAATTGGGATTTCCCGAGTTCCGACACCGTTCTCAATTATGATTTCGCGGCGCAATCGCTGCGCCCTATGTTCAATACCGTCCGATGTCGAAAGATTGCGTCCCCTAGGCACCAGGGTTACTGAATCCAGCACAGTTCCGTCCGAAGCCACAGCTCGGACAGTCATTGTCCCTGCGCTGACGTCCACGCGGCAGTAGTGATGGCGACGCGCGTCCGCGATGGAGGGGAAGGCTGGGTTTTTGTTCATCCAAATCAGATCAGCGCCGGCGCCGCCGGAGACAACATAGGTCACGCCGTCATTCTGAGAACGCTCGTACATATGCCAACTGGCGAAGACAATATCCACCCCGTACTCCCTAAAGACAGGTCCCCAGACTTCGCGAAGGAGTCGCGACGACCTTCCACGGGAGATGAACACCGGATCGTGGAGAAAGACTACTCGAAATCGAGCTTGTTGAACCTTGTCCCTTGACAGCTGGGTAGTCAACCACCGCACTTGAGCGCTGTTGGCATCGATGGCCGCTCGCGGTTGTTGGCCACGGGCGTCCCATACATCCATACCAAAGAAGTGAACGTCACCCCACTTGAAGTGATAGTAGCCCCGCTTCAGTTGGGGAAAATAATTACCAATCAATCCACGGCCTAGGGAGTAATCGTTGTCCCCCGCAACTGGGTAGATCGCGGTGCGGCGCAACAGCTGGGACCCTATCCTGAAGAAATCTTCCCATTCTTCACTCTTCCGTCCGTCATCCACCATATCCCCAAGCACCAGACAAAATGAGGGCTCGTTCCGGATGATCTGGGAGATCACGTCCTGGTAGTGCCGGTGAGTGCGGGTGTCGCCTGGTCGAGGGTCACCATAGACAGCAAAAGTGAAAGACTCTCCCGGGAGGACTGCAGTGCGAATCTGAAAACCGGGGTCACCTGGATTTGTTCGAACTGCCCCTTCACCGCAAATAACCTCGTAAGTGTAAGTCTGACCGGGCGCCAGGTTCAGAATACGAACGAAATGCGCGCGACGCACTTCCCGCGACGGGAACGTACGAATTTCCTCGGGGCCAAAAACGCGAACTGTAGCGGACATAGGTGCTTCGAGATGAAAGGCCACTGTGGCTTCATGAGCTGCGACGTTCAAAAGATATGGTTCTACCGCAAAGGCAGCTGCCCCATTGGCCTGCACCGCGGAGGTTTCCCCGTCGACTTGCAGCACGAGCGCAACCGAAATCAGCGTGAGGACAAAAGCCCACTTCATGATTTCAATACTCCGGGTAGCAGCCTTTTCACTTGGCTACGGATCTGCCGCATGATCGCACCGCTGTAACCAATTCGTCGGAAACAGAGTCGCCCTTCTGGGCCTACGATCACAGTGGTGGGAACGGCCTGCACCGAATACTTTCTGGCAACTCGTGCCCCCCGGTCGAGCAGCGTGGGATAGCTGACCCCTAACCCTTTGATAATTTGCCGGACCGAGTCGATATTCTCCGGGTCGGTGCAGACACTGGCCACTACCACTCCCTTGGGTCCGAGAGCATCATGCAGTTTATCCAAGGCAAGTTTCTCTTGCTTACAGATGTTGCAGTAGGTGGTCCAAAAAAGAAGGACGACCACCTTACCCCGATACTGATTCAGGTAGAACCGCTGGTGAGAGACGGTATCCAGACGAAAATCAGGAGCAAAACCAAGTGATTGCTCAGGTCGCTCGCTCGCTTGATTACAGTGTACCAAGACAAGGATGATAACAATCCATCCAGTCAACCTGCTCACTACTATCCTTCTACTCTCTCCGCGCCGCTGCGCTGTCTTGGTTTCAGGCGCCGAATCAGCCTTCCCGTGAAGCCGAGAAAATGAAGGGACAACACCGTCAGCATACCCGCACCTACAGCCAAGGCGAGGAAGGCAGGTATCTCGCTGCCTACGGAACTCGAATTGGGGTTGTACCCTGTCTTCACACGCAGCACTCGGCCCAATTCATTTCTCCTCCCCGCTTGCCCGTCTTGCTCTGGAAGATTCGAATATTGAAACCCTGAATCGGACCTCTCAGGGTTGAGTCGCCGCATCCATTGATCAAATCTCATCTCACTACCCCAGTGGGACTTCGGGCAGGCCTCTCTGCAGATATTCCCGGACGGTCCCCGCGGCCATACCCGCGTAAGGACCGTGCAGTATAGCTGTCAAGGCCTCATCTGCTCTCAGGTCACCTCTTCTAATACGCGGCTGGATGATTCTGTAGAAGATAAGCGCTTCCATCCGCTTGACGTCGCAGGTTGCAAGATCTTTGTTGCGGTAGTCTTCGATTTCTGAGATTTCGAACAGGACACAAAGTGCGTATGTTCGCAAGATGACCTGCTCCAGCTCCCGTCTGGCTGACAGGATCTGGGCAGGGCCTGCCGATGCGGTTTTCTTTAGATAGAGGATGGCCCTATCGGCAGAAGCCTCAAGAGTTCTTACCCCTGCAAAATAGTCCCGGTCCCTCCGGGTGAAAGTTGGACGAATACCCTCGAAATATCCAGCGACATACTGCACCGTTTCCTGCCGTTGGGCCGGGCCCGAATTTGCCATGAGATCCAGTTCTCGGGTCATGGCCAGCGTGGTCACGTGCTGAAGCCCCTTGGCGAGCACTTGTTGGTTTACTTCTACACGGTCTCCGCGGGAACATTTTTTCAAAGCCAGCGCAATCTCAGACCCGTAACTGGTAGAACCGTATCCGTCCACTTCTCTCACCAACGGTGCTACACCGTGGTGGAGTTTTTCGATGGCGGTCCAATCCGGTTTCGTTCGTTTGCGCAGGTGTTCGATCTTGACTTGCGCCTCTGCATAACCCTTGATTCTTGCAAGTTTAGTCAGGTGGAGGTCATCTTTCTCAGCACATCCCAAAACGCCAACTGCTAGAATCAAAAAGGCTAACCAACGGCTTTTCATTAGTGTCCTCCTACATACCCACTACAATAAGGTAATGCTCGTTGGCATAGAAAAGAACTAAGTAGATCCCAGCAATAAACGCAATCATTCCCAGACCGGCACCCAATAAGCCTATTGGGATTGTTGATTCCCACCCCTTTTCCGCATCTCTGCAACCTAGCAGCTTTTGCGCCAATGCTGCCGTGAATGGAAACCCGAGGGTGGCGCAAGCGGAAAAGCCCAATACGAGAGTGAGCAGCTCACCAAGAGAAGAAAACTGTTCATGGATTAGCCAACCAGCGGCGGACAGAACAAGCGCCAAGGGAAGAAAAGCAAATCCCGACCATTTAATCTCGTGCCAGCGAAGGCCCATTGGCGGCCACAGTACAGCAACAGCACCGAGAAGAGCCAGTGTTACCCAACATGCCAGCACGACCTGCCCACGCCTCAGGTTGCGCTTTGCGCGCGCCATCTGGGCCGTTATGTTTTCAGCACTGGACGGGAGGCTGGATATGGCCTGTTGGTATGCGTCGAGGGACTCAGAGAATCGGCCTGCCTCGTAATACGTTTCGGCAATCTCCAACCACACCTCCTGAGCATAGGGGTGGTGAGGAAACCTTTGTTGGAGATCCCGGTATTGAGAAACGGCACGATCGGGATCGGCCCGGCGATACTGGTTGGCGAGCCAGTAGTGTATGACTGGGGCTAGGGAGCAGTCAGGAAACCGGACCAGGATGTCTTGGATCTCATGGAGCAGCTTTTCCCGGTCTGCCTGCAGCTGCCCTTTTCGGGAATATTCGATCTTGCGGATGCGCTCGAAGGTCGCAAGAGGCTCGAAGCCATAGTCTCTATGTGCGCTCAGAAAGTCTATCCTCTGCTGGGCCACAGGGGAGAGACTGCTCCTGGGGAAAACTTCCACAAGTCGATGATACCAGTTCAAGGCCTCAGAAAACCGAAAAAGCTTCTCGTCGAGAATCTCTGCAATCGCGAAGTAGGCGTCATCGATCTGGAAGTGTGCTGTATGAGTTTCAATAAACTCCCGGTAGGCCAAGATGCTTGCCTCGTATGCACCCTGGTCGGCAAGGCGACGGCACTCCTCACACGTCCGCTTTTCTCCCAACGCAGGCTTGCGAAGGACTACTTCGCGGGAGTCGTCGAGGAATACGGCTCGGGTGGACTCCAGCGCAACATCAATCCGGAGAGCACCGGACCTCTGATCTCCAACCGGACCTAAAGAGCGGTACTTCCGAAGGCCGAGGTAATGGATACCGTCCACTTCAACGTTCAAATCTTCACCGCCGAAGAGAAGTACAAAAGCCGCAGGGCGTTCAGGAAAACGCCGATTATGTTGGGCCAAGTTTTCGTGGAATACACTGTCACGAATCGCGGCCATAATTTCCTCCCCAGGGTAATGATCATCCCTGAGTGAAATCCTGGTTTCCTTCCCTCCCATTAAGGCTCCGACTATTTCTGGCCCGAGGACAAATCCTATCGTATGAACGCCAGATGAAGTCAGGACTTCTGCAAGCCTCTGGCCGTCAGCATACCAGGGCTGGACACTTGCGATGGACACATCTGTTGTGAGCCCAGAATTCATGCCGACTTCACTGGCATTGTCGGACTCTAGATTGAGAAATACCAACCCCACGCCACCCCAATTCAATCTCCATGTTTTCACTTGCCTCGGCCTATCAGACCTGTCTATGGAGGGCTGGGCTGATCCATGCTGCACCGATTTCAGGTAGGGAGAGTCCAAACCGGATGATGAGAATACCGGGATATACGGTCGTGCTGCGGTGAAAGGATCATCTCCTTCTCTTTGCCGGGCCGTCAAAGCAACAATAAATTCGGGAAACTCTGACATCATAAGGGATGTGACGCGATCGGATACGTCACCCCATACCACGAGAAAGGAAAAAGGCGTCGTCGGGGCTGGCTGTGTCTGAAATTGGTAATGAGTTTCGGAATTCTCCTGCCAATAGACATATCGGGTTGAGGGGCTAAGGCCCCGGATCACCACTTCATGCTTGTACGACGGTCCGAACGTATCCACTGCCGATGATGTTGGCCCCTCGCTGCCGGCTTCCCGGTAAAAGATGCGGCCCAAATAGACCGTTTCACTGCACCATGCTACGGTCACTTGCGAGGGTCCAATGTGTAGAACCTCTGGGGTCACAACGGTTTCAAGGGAACGAGTGCTTTTGGCCACCCAAACAACCGCCGTCAGAGCAGCAAAGACCAAAACGGATGAACAAAGTGCTTTTGATCTCACCTTCATTGGAACTGGAATTAGAAGTACGTCTCATCAACTGGAAAATAAGTTACTCGTTGCACCTCTGCAAAGGTCGCATGCAAGGCGTGTGCCAAGTAACCCAACTACCAGTGCAGTAGTCCAGCTATGAGGCTGAACGAATTACCGCGGAAAACCATGATGGAGGTCGGGACAGAGGCCAGCCATGTCCGATTGTGTAGGCGGAGGTGATTGAAGGTAAGCAGCGAGGCTTGGCCTTCGATATCTTGTCCCAGGTGTCGGTGCGCCGACTTTTGGGTTGGCAGAAGCGTTAATGTTTCCTTATGGCTGAAATCGCAAACTCGAGTAGACGTATACTAGCTATCTGTTCACAATAACTAATTCATCTGAACTCATTGCGTTGTCTAGGCAATCCCCAACACAATAAAACTACATCCTGCTCAAGGATAGCACGTATTTTTAAAGCGGATTTCTTCAGTCCCGACATCCTTTCACTCCCTCTGATTGTCGGACATATTTGCGGTTGTATTCTGAAGCCAAAATTCTACTAACTAATTAATTGCACGAGAATTTTTCGCTGTCACCTGGGCGCTAAGGTCGTTTTTAACAGTCACCATTCTTTACATTCTGCTCAGACCTCACCGGGCAAGCTGCGGTGTGTCATGATGTAATTCACGAGAAATACTTAAAAAAATTTGCCTTGAAAAGTTTGGCACAGTTCTTTCTTCTTGCTTGAATGTCTCATGAATTGCTGTGGCGAGACCATGTAACCGGGGACCCGCCCCAAAGGGGTGGGGACTGAGCGGAGCGAAGCGCGAAGAGGATGGGCGTGCCACCGTCCAATCGTGCCGCGGTACCGCGGGATTGGATCCGAGCCGTAACTGACAAGGCTGTCATCAGATCATTTGGGCTAACGCCCGTCATCAAGTCATTTGGTCGCTTCGACAAACCCATCACCAGGAACAGCAAAGCCATGATTTCGTGATTTTGGCATAAGACGACACAGTGACCTAGTGACTATGAGTGACAGCGAAGCGTGATGACAAGTAAAACGGTGGCAGTGGGCCATTCATGAAACATCCGGGCTAGGACGAGTGCCTTAGATCATCCTATTGCAGTTCCAATTCGGAACACCTCGCCGGTACAGTTTTATGCATTGTGTTGGCTCGAGCTACTTGAAGTCGCACGGGCTAGAGAAAGCTTGAGGAGAACATAACCAAGTGTACTCTCCTCACATCCATGCTGGAGATAGCAGTGGAAGGCTTTTGCGGGACCTAGAGAGTATCCGTTGGTTTGAAACACGGTGACGCTGAAAGGCTAAAAGCTATGCAGAGAAAAAGAAAGACATCCACTATCAGCTTCAGACTCGAGAATGGGCTCAAAGAAAGACTCCAGGCTCTAGCGGATAAACAGAGGCGTACCCTTTCGTCTCTAATCGACCGGATCCTTCAAGAATTTTTGGATGCGCAGGAAAACGGTTCGCCGCCGGGGCCAGTGCAAGAAGACAGAAGGCACCATCTGAGAAAGAGGGTTGTTCTCCCAGCTCGCTGGAAGTTTAGGCAAGGAGGAAAGACCGTAGAGCTTGACGTGCTTGTTAAGGATATCAGCTCCGGAGGGGCTTACACGGAATACGTCAGTGGTAACAACCTATTCTTTCTAAAGGACATTCAGGTTTCTCCCTTGGCATTGGTGGTGAGGATGCCGGGAAGCCCGGAACCGGTGGAACTGGACAGTGAGCCGCGACGTATTCACATTACCAGAGACCACGTGGGTGTTGGCTTGAGCTTCAGGAACATGGAGAGCGGTGATTTCTATTTCCAGCAGACGAATTGATTCTGCAAGTCGCCAGAGGAGAAGTAGTCCTTCTGAGTCTAGGGATAGCAAGTCCATATTCTCGATGATGGAACGAACCGTAATGATGGTCGGTGTCAACTGGTCATAACTGTTTAATGGTCTTTTCTTCCCGTACAGTTACGCTGATGTTTGGGGTAACCCGGAGCAACCACTCCCGCAAAACGCAAAGAATACTTCTCACAATCCTCCTGGAGTCAATAACGCAAGCCTCAACCCGTATCTCTCACTTCTGCGAGTCGTTAGAAGCAATCCCGAGAGGCCGGCATGGAAAAGAGAAATCAGACTGTAGAGAATATACTCTCGGTGAGTCGCAATCAGCGACTGCGCGAACTACTCCATGATGCGGTCGGTTTTCTAGGATACAACAGTAGGACCACAGTTGATGGGGTTGACGTGCTCGCGCAGTTAACTACAAATCGTTTTGACATTGTAATTACCGATATTGAAATGCTGGGTACTGACGGTCTTGAACTGATCAAACGAATCTCCACTGACTTTCCCGAGGTGGACGTGATTGCCATTACCGGGTACCAGACCGGCTACCGATACACTGACGTGGTCGAGGTCGGCGCAAGTGACTTTATCTGCAAGCCTTTTGGTGTCAATGAACTGGCGGCAAAGATTAAGCGGATTATTCGGGAGCGGGGTCTTCGGACTGAACTCCGGCGGCTCACGGTTCAAGACGCACTCACCGGGCTCTTCAATCGACGCCACTTTGACCAGAACCTCAAGCATGAGGCTATTCGAGCCCTCCGGCAGAAGTATAGCTTATACCTTCTCCTCATAGATATCGACAATTTTAAACAGTACAATGATAAGTATGGTCACCAGATGGGGGATACCTTAATCAGAGAGCTGGCGACGATCATTTCGCGCAATATCAGAGAAGATGTGGACTCCGGCTACCGATACGGCGGCGATGAGTTCGCAATTATGATTCCTCATGCCAATAGACAGCAAGCGCGCTTGGTGGCGAACCGTTTGCTGACCATCTACAACGAAAAGAACCTGACTCCGACGGGCCTCAGCCTTGGTTTGGCCAAATTGGAAGGCTCTCACGAAACTCTGGAGACGAATCTTGAGGACCTTGTAAGGAAGGCTGACAGTTGTCTGTATCTCGCCAAAAGCAATGGTGGTAACCAGGTGCGTGAGGATGGGGGTACGAAAGTAGCAAGGAACACCCCAATCGGACAACATAGTGTCCACTAGCATTGAACCCGAATCTGGCGCACTCCGAATCCTTCGACATATCTTTTGCTCAGCATGAGGGTGTTGGACCTGAACCGTACCCGAATGGTACGTCACAGGGTCGCCTGTCCTGCCTGTCCCGCCTGTCCCGCCCGTCCCGCCTGTCCCGAGCTTGTCGCGGGGAGCTTGTCGCGGGGGGCTTGTCTCGGGGAGCCCAGCCGAAGGAACACCCGAGGACGGACGGGAGGACGCCCGTATCCGCGGTCGCAGCAGGCCATTCATGAAACATCCGGGCTAGTGTTGATGCGCTTGATCCCAAAGCTCCACCTGCCCCACGCAGTCCATGAAATGACTCCCTGCGGTAGTTTCCGAAACAACCTTTTTTGTTGCACAATGCCATTTAAACTCACTATACTGTGGGACATGTAGCCGACTCACCAGTGTGCCGCAAGGAGACCACATGGTAGATCTACTGTACATCCGCGATGAGGAAACTTACACGGACGGACAGGTCATTTTCGAAGAGGGAGGCTTCAGCGATTGGGTCTATGTCCTGCTTGAAGGCCAAGTCAAAGTAATCAAGAACACGCCCAAAGGCCGGGTTACGGTGGCCAAGCTCATGGAAGGTGACTTTATCGGTGAGTTGGAGTTCTTGGACCTGGGGAAAGAGCCCCGTTCTGTGACCGCCGTGGCCGTAGGCGAGGTAAGGCTGGGAGTGATAGACCGAGACAGACTCCGTCGAGAATATGACAGCCTTTCACCGGATTTTCGCAAGATTATCCGCATTCTGGTTCAACGAACGCGACGTATTACTCAACTAGCAGCGACTCTGGCCGCCTCGTGAGAGCTGCCAGATGACTTTGCTCCCGGTGCTTTCTTCATGTCGGGCCGTCGCAGAAGAAAGCCAATTCGTCCATATCGAATCCCCGGCCATATCGCGCTATCTCGACAACAATTCTCAAGGCGAGATACCGCCACTGCCCCTGGGCCCCGCACCGTATCACTACTTTGACAACTCCGCCGCCAGCGCCCAATGGATTTTCGTCCTCGAAACCGTCAACCACTGTTTCTGGCCCGATGAAGGATTTCCCCGTTGGGGAATACGGTACCGCAATGTGTCATTGTCCGGGTACTGGGCTTTGGCTGCCAGTCTCAAGCGAGCCATGAAGGAAGGAATCTCCATTAACCTGGCAGAAACCCTTGTCACCCTTCAGCGTGGGACTCTCGGCCGTATCTTCCGCGGCACTAGTGAGATTCCTCTCCTCGATGAGAGACTGGCAAACTTACGCCAGGTGGGACAGGTTCTACTCCAACGATTTCAAGGTAACTTCATTCACGTTTTGGAAGAGGCCCGAGGCTCGGCTGTAGACTTGGTCCTCCTGGTAGCCCGTGAATTCTCTAGTTTCAATGACACCGCCATTTACCACGGAGAAACAGTCTATTTCTTCAAGCGTGCTCAGCTCCTGGTCCAGGACCTATGGAGTACTTTTTCTGGGGCCTCCTGGGGAGATATCTCCCGCTTGGAACAACTCACTGCTTTCGCTGATTACAAGTTGCCCCAGGTTCTCCGGCATCTGGGTATCATTCGCTATGAACCGGAACTGGAAGAACGTATCCGGGACTTGCACCACCTGCAACCGGGTAGCCCGGAAGAGGTGGAAATCCGAGCGGCAACGGTCTGGGCAGTGGAACTGCTTCGAAACGAGCTGGAGCGGAGAAGCAAGCGTGTTACCGCCGTTCAACTGGACAACTGGCTCTGGCACTTGGGCCAAGAAGACACTTACCGCTCCTTCCCCTATCACCGGACTCGAACTATTTTCTACTGAAAACTTTCTAAGCAAGCCTCCTGGACAAGTACTGCTGAGAGCACGAAATAGTTTACCTCGTTGTTAATGGAAATCATTGGTTGCTCCCATCAACAGGGCTCACCGTTTCCACGAGGTCACAGTTTTTCGAACCGCACAGTATGTTGACGAGCGTAGGGATTAAAGCTTCTGAAGGGATTCTCTGGGCCCCAAAAAAAGGATCCCCTATCGGTCCGGCGCACAGTGACCGATAGGGGCAAGGGGCACCAAGGGAGACTGGCATCTCCCTTAAGTCTGTAATTTACAGCATTCCGGTACCTAGGTCAAGAAAATTCTGTACCTGCCTGAGAATTTTCCTTGGGGTTCATAAATCCTTTGGTTTCAATTACTTTGACAATCCGGCAAGCTGAGATTGCGCCCGACGGTTCAGTAGCGTGTATCTTAGCAGCTCTTGCTGGGAGGTGGCAGTTCGAGTTTTGACCCCAGGAGCTATTGAGGTGGTGACGCTTGTAGCCTGCCATCCCGCTAGACGAAGGCCCAGAACTTCAAAATTCCTCTAGAGCATGGTCCACGGTAGAGGCTATGGGAAAGATAGACACGAATCCTGCGATCTCGAAGACCTCCTTGATGTATTCTTTCATTGAACAGAGTACCATTTTGCCTTGAGAACGCTTGAGTTCTTTTGTCGCCTTCAAAAGCACTCGCAAACCGGCACTCGAAATATAATCCAAACCTTCGAAATCAACAACTACACTCTTTGCCCCGTCTTCGATAACTTCAAATAGTCTTTTCTCAAATTCAGGCGATGTATTTGAGTCAAGGCGACCAAGAAGTTCCAGGATACAAATTCCATTCTGTTTTTTCTCAATAACTTCCATTTAAGCTCCTCTCCACCTATTCTTTTCGCCTCAGATACTCGTTACCAACAAAACTCAAAACGATGACATGGTTCTGGTTCCACTGCTTCGTAAACTTCCCAGAACTGGACTGTCATACGTCATGTAGGTTCTTCCTGAGGGTTAGAATATTCTTGTTTTCGTGTCTTTCATAAACCATATCATCCATTACTTTCTTGGTGAGGTAAATTCCGAGATTTCCTATCGTGCGCTCCTCGACGGGACAGTTGCAGTCTGGTGGCTCGGCCTCGACAGGATCAAAAGGGATTCCGTCGTCTTCGAGCCGTATGGTCAAGATAGCGTTTTCATGCGAAATAGCAATCTGGATCCAGTGATCGGCATCATCGCGATACCCGTATGAAATGATATTGGTGACAAGCTCCTCCAGAGCAAGGTTGAGCTCAAACAAGGTTTTCTGCGGTAGCGCGAGGGTTTCCCCAAACCGTTCCAGTGTCTGGGACAATATATTTAGCTCGGAAAGCCTATTTCTGAGTTTCAGAGAAATTCTTCCCACGCTCATCACCGTATGCCTCTTGCAGGCGAACACCTTTCAGACCCTGGCAGGTACATTGAGCCAAAGTCAACAAGTCAAGCACTATTTATCGGCTGGAACACTCTGTTTGTCTGCAAAATATAGTCCATTATGAGCGGACTGTCCGTATGGTCTCGTTTTCATAACCAAGCTGAGGACTCAATAATTGGAATGGGTTGCCCATACGTCAGGCTCATATTAAACTGACACCGGCTTTATGCCTGCACGGAGTGCACAGGCCGTCCTCATCAAGGAAGAGCCGTTCTTCCCAGACGCGCACCCTCTCAACGATGTTCTCCAAGACTCTCGGCATGAGGTCGGGAAACTGCTCCAATCCTTTGGTAAACTTATCTCGACTAAGACTGAGGCAGGTCATAGTCGACAAGGCTCTAAGCGAAAACAGACGACGCATATCGCCTACCAGTGCCAGTCCCCCCAAAAACTCACCGGCCGCATACTTGCGCAAGGCAGCATCACAGCCGTCGTCTTCTCGCAGGAGTTCGGCTTCTCCGGAGACAATATAGAATGCCTTGCCATCGTTGTCACCTTGGCGAAGAAGATAATCCCCCGGCTTGAACGTTTCTCTGGTGCAAAGGTAAGCGAACACCTTGAGTGCCTGAAGACTCAGCCCCGAGAAAAATTGCATCTGTCGCAAGATTTCTAGATTTTCTTGATATTCCGAAATGTTATGATTCTGTTCTCCGACCATAGATGAGTTCATACAACATACCTTCCCTGGAAATGAGTTCGTCATAGGTTCCTACTTCACCGATTCGTCCGGCCTTCATCACTGCGATCTTGTCATACTCTTTAATGATATCTAGACGGTGTATGACGGCAATCAAGGTGCTCCTACCTTTCCACTTGGTGTCCAGCAAGCTTTGGATACGGGCCTGGGATTTGTTGTCGAGTGCTGAAGTTGCTTCGTCCATTATCAGCAGTCGAGGCTCCTTCAAAAAGACTCTGGCAATGGCCAGTTTCTGCCGTTGACCCCCGGAGAGTTTATCACCCTTGCTACCAACCTGGAATTCCATGCCGATCTCGACAATAGTCTCCAGCAGGTCTTCTTCGATGAGAACTTGGATGATACTTTGGTCGATCTTTTCCTCTGCCTGGGTACCGATGCTCTTGATCTTTCCGAACAAGATGTTATCCAGGATCGACTGGGAATAAATGTACATGGACGGCTCGTAGAACGAAATAACTCCAGGGTCATCGCGGGAGATCTTTTCCCTGAACAGTGCACGTCCCTCCAAAATCAACCCCTCAAGGATTTCTGGCAGCCGAACCATCTTATGAACGCCCGGGGTAAATCGCAAAGCCAGCTTCAAAAGACCATCACTCTCGGTGGCCGAGAGTTCATGCAGTCTTGTTTTTTCCAAACGTGCCGCGAGCAGCTTGAATCCTTCCAATTCATCGGCTGTGATAGGGCTCTGTTCGAAAAACACTTGGTCGGGTGACAGGCTGCCCAAAATATCCACGGTTTGTCCGCACAGGTTGGCACCCAGCTTCAACAACGGTCGTGTAAGGTGGGCCGAATCCAGAAACCGGAGAAAATATTCATCGGCGTGCAAGTTCTCGGCGTAAAAAGACTCGCGGTTGGGCGAGCCGAAAGTTAGGTTCGCGGCAACGGTAGAGTGATAAAGGTACTGGTCTTCCTGGAAGAATTCGACGTAGTCGGCCAGTTCCTCTCCAAAGTCGGACTTGAAATTTTCCCGAACCCTGATCAGTCTCGAGGCCAATTCTTCGTGCTCATCATGAAGGAGAATCGTGTTCAAGCCAAAGCGGAGGACATCCACAAACAGCCCTATCTGCTGGAGAGCTTCGATCATGTCGTCGAGGCTCGGCATCTTGTCATTCACACCATCTTGCTCACCATCAAGTCTAGACGCACAAGAGTAAAGCAGATTCTCTTTAATGGTTCCGTCAAATGTGAACGGCGCCTGTGAAACAACGCCGACATTATGAGTCACGTCCCTCTTGGAAAGGGCCTCCAGTTCCTTGCCGCCCAAATAAACATGCCCACTAGTATATTTATGGAGTTGCCCAATGCATTGGGCCAGAACGCTCTTGCCGCTGCCCGAAAAACCAACTACAGCAAGCTGCTCCCCTGGGTCCAGGGAAAGATTGATCTGATCGAGCAGCTGAATCCCACCCTCCGCCACAAAAGACAGATCCTTAATCTCGATGCTGCCCTCCAAGTCGTAGGGTTCACGGTCTTCAGGTTCGATCGTGTGCTCCGGCGAGACATCGAAGTATTCCATGGTTCGCTTGTAGCGCACATCAGCATCCTGATAGACTTGATAAAACTGTATCAGTTCTTTCCAAGGGTCATACAGCTTTTCTTGAGCCGAAATGAAGGCAACCAGGGCACCAAGGTCCAGTCGGCCCTTGATGGCCAGATAACCTCCCACGATGAAGACCAGAAATGGACTCAAATTGTTAAAGAAATTATTGAGTACTTTGACCCCAAATTTGTACAGATTCCAGGTAATCCGAACCTTGAACAAGGCGTCCACAAGCTTGTCGAATTTCCGGTTCTCGATGCGAAAGGAACCGTTGCCGTGGATCTCATGGATGCCGGCAACGGCCTCTCCAATTATGCCGGAAAGGTTTCTGGTCATGTCCACACGCCGCTTGTTGGCTTTGTTAGCCCGATTT
>CP070692.1:516095-547985 GCA_020353215.1 Deltaproteobacteria bacterium | reverse complement strand
AGAGGTAAATTCAAAACTGAAAGAGATCATGGAGCGGTCCTTCGTGGACGTCTGGGAGCTCGCCCAAAAAGAAAAGGTGGACATGCGAACCGCCTCTTACATCCTGGCGGTGGAACGCGTTGCCGAGGCCATGTTGCTTCGGGGTTTGTATCCCCAGTAAAACAAAGTTCCAGACTTCGGTCGTTTCAGCTGCGGGCTGGGAAGGCGACATGGTCCTTCTTTGTGGCCGTGCAAAGGCTTTAGGAGTTTGTCGGTTTGACCCCGGCGAGTTTTGGGAAGCGGAATGGGGAAGTCACTCAGCAAGGAGCAAATCGCGCCGTCTATGGCAGTCTATGTTCTGAGAAAGCGTCAGATTTTCCTGCCGGCTCTTGGCAGGATCAGGTGCTCTTTGTTTCACAGCCTCACCGAGGCTCTGGGACCTTGTGCACCGGGGCCGCAAAGATGGGAAACTCGTGCTCGCGAAAGACGTTGACAGTATTCGGCGGCGCGTGTTAGAGGGAAGGGCCACCTCGAAGGTTTTGAGGTCTGAAGGTGGCCGGACTTCGCAGTTGGTGAAAGGAGTACGTTATGCTGGTGGTAATGAGCAGTTATGCCACTGACGAAGAAATAGCCCAGGTAGTAGCCGCCATCGAACGGTCCGGTCTCGTCGCTCGAGTGATTGAAGGGGGCGAGCGTGCCGCTATTGGTATACTTGAGAATCGAGGTCCCGTGGATCCTGCCCCTTTTCTGCTCTTGCCGGGCGTAAAGGATACCATCCCGGTCTCAAAACCCTACAAACTTGTGAGCCGAGAGTTCGAGCTGGCCGACACTGTTGTACAGGTCGGCGATGTGGCCATCGGTGGAGAAGGCTTTGTACTCATTGCTGGTCCGTGTGCGGTGGAGAGCGAGACTCAGGCCCTCACCATAGCCGAAGGTGTCAGAAGTCAGGGAGCACAGCTTTTTAGGGGTGGTGCTTACAAGCCGCGCACCTCGCCATATAGTTTTCAAGGGTTGGGGGAGGAGGGTCTGAAGATTCTTGCCAAGGTGCGGGAGGAGACGGGCCTCTACGTTGTCACCGAAGCGTTGGACCACGAACTCTGCGAACTGGTGGAGGAATATGCTGACGTCATCCAGATTGGTGCCCGTAACATGCAGAATTTCTCGTTGCTCAATCGCGCGGGCCAAGCTCGCAAACCCATACTTCTCAAGCGCGGCATGGCAGCGACTATCCAGGAATGGCTTATGGCAGCCGAGTACATCATGGCAAAGGGAAATCCCAACGTAATTCTCTGTGAGCGCGGGGTGCGCACCTTTGCGGACCATTCTCGTAACACGCTGGACTTGAGTGCCGTCCCGGTGGTGAAAAAAGAGAGTCATCTGCCGATCATTGTTGATCCAAGTCATGCCTGTGGCCGTCGGGATCAGGTGATACCCATGAGTCGGGCTTCGGTGGCTGCAGGTGTTCACGGACTCATGGTGGAAGTACATCATGAGCCGGAAAAAGCCTTAAGCGACGGCCAGCAGGCCCTTTTCCCATGGCAGTTCGCGGAGATGGTCAGCCAAATTGTGCCTTTCTTGACCGAGGAACAGCGGGTACACTTGCTTAAAGATCGGGTGTCTTAGGCGGCCCATTCCATGGATGGCCGAATACGGCCGTGGATATGGGTGTTATTGTCTCCGAGCCGGAAGCCGGGCGTCCTAGGACCGCTAGTCTCCGAGCTTGACCGATGCCAGGTTCATCTTTCAGGTCTTGAGACGCAAATTACGAGAAAAATCTGGGCTAGATCAACTCTTTACTCCCGCTGTGCCCCCATCCAGATCAGCTTGTTCATTTGGCAGGATATCTCTACAGTCTCCCAGATACGGACTAGGCCTGCCGGCCAGTGCCACTTATCAACTGAAGCAGCACCGTGCTTTCTGCAAGAGGCGTTGAATGAGTCGTGGAACGTATTCGTTTGACACTGAGAAAAGGCGTGGATCGATCCTATGATGTCCTCGTGGGCCGACGGATCCTCAGCCATCTTCACGAAGAAATACAACGGTCGGGAGCGTTCTCTTCCTATGCTGTTGTAACCGACGAGCACGTTCGGCCGCTGGTGGCAGAACCTCTGCAGAAGCTGCTGAAGTCACACCAAATCGATACAGAACTGCTGACCGTGCCTGCTGGTGAAGCCGCCAAGTCCGTAACAACCGTTGTGGAACTCTGCCAACAGCTCGTTGTCCGTGGATTCGACCGACAAAGCCTGCTTTTGGCCGTTGGTGGAGGGGTCGTCGGTGACATAGTCGGGTTCGCTGCCGCCATCTATCTGAGAGGGATTCGGTACATACAGATTCCCACAACGATCCTGGCTCAAGTGGACAGCGCCATAGGTGGTAAGACCGGTGTTGATCTTCCCTCAGGGAAAAACCTGTTGGGCGCCTTTCATCAGCCGCTTTTGGTGCTCTGCGACCCGGACATGCTGGACACTTTGCCTCTCCAGGCCAGGCGTGACGGTCTTGCTGAGGTGATAAAGACAGCCCTAATCGGAGACCCTGAATTGTTCGCGCTTCTGGGGCGGGAAGGTGGAGGTCTCCTTGACGTCGACAGTCCGGTGTTGGAGACCATTCTCGTGCGTGCTTGCGCAGTCAAGTGTCGTGTGGTGAGCCAGGATGAACATGAATCGGGTTTGCGCCGCATCCTTAACTTCGGTCACACCCTGGGTCATGCTGTAGAGGCAGCATCCAATTACATGATAACGCACGGGCAAGCCGTGGCGATCGGCATGGGAGTTGCCCTCCAATTCTCAAGAGAATGGACCGGACTTGGCAAGGCCGAGGCGGAACACGCCTTATCGCTGATCAACGAAGTGGGCCTGCCTACAGAAATCCCCCCTGATCTTGATTTGGGATCGCTGTTGGCAGCACTTGAGAAAGACAAGAAGATTCAGTCAGGGATCTGTCATTTCGTGCTTCTTTCAAAGATCGGCCACCCGGTCATTCACCCGATCCGGCTGGGGGAACTCCGACGCAGTCTGGAGGCGCGGATGAATCAATAACTAAGGTTGCGCAGTTGATCGTTGGCCTCAGTATCTTAATATGGATGTCATACACAAGACATGTAGAGTTTATTTCGGTGGAAGACGGCTCACCCGACAAGCCATGAGATTTTGCGGGTGGGAGGGAACTCCACCCCTACGACATCCTTGGGCTTTGCTAAGAAGTGGAGGGGCGGGGTTTATCCCCGTCCGATAGGGTTTCCTCCGGGAAATCCCACCAGTTATCAATTGAGGATTTTCAGATATGTCGACTAAGGAATTCGTCCATCTTCACGTTCATAGCGAGTACAGCCTACTGGACGGCGCCATAAGGCTGGGGGATATGCTTCGAACTGCCAAGGATTTCGGCATGTCTGCCGTGGCCCTCACGGATCACGGCAACATGCACGGGGCTCTCGAATTCTATGAGAAGGCAAAGAGCATAGGGGTCAAGCCTATTCTCGGCTGCGAATTGTACGTGGCTCCTAAGAGCCGTCGGGATCGGGGCGGAGGAAGCAACGGCGGACGCAACTACCACATTACCCTTTTGGCGGAGAACAACACAGGTTACGGAAATCTCCTCAAACTATTAACCCTTGCCAACTTCGAAGGTTTTTACTACAAGCCCAGGGTTGATAAGGAACTACTCGCCAGGCACCAGGAAGGACTCATTGCACTTTCTGGGTGCATGCATGGGGAGGTGCCTTCTCACCTTCTGACCGCCAACTATACTCGCGCCGAACGGGCTGCCTTGGAATACCGTGACATTTTCGGGCAGGACAATTTCTACCTAGAAATACAAGCCAACGGCATCGCAGAACAGAACATTGTCAACCGCGATCTGCACCACATCAGTGAGAAAACGGGAATCCCTCTGGTGGCAAGCAACGACTGCCACTATCTGAGAGCCGAAGATGCTAGAGCTCACGACGTGCTCCTTTGCATTCAAACTGGGCGGACAGTGTTCGATGAGAAGCGGATGCGGTTTTCTACCAGCGAACTGTTTCTTAAATCTCCAGAACAGATGTGGACACATTTTGGTGAGGTTCCGGACGCCCTTCGCAATACGCTGGCAATTGCCGAACGCTGTCAGGTCACCCTGGAACTGGGTCGACCCCACTTTCCCCACTTTCCTCTGGAGCCGGGTGAAACCGCCGAGTCGAGGTTTGAACGAGAAGCCTGCAGCGGATTCGACCGGCGGCTGACAGAAATCCGACAAAAGAGGTCGTCCTTTGGTACCGAGGGAGAGGAGGAATACCGCCAGCGCTTGGAACAGGAGATCTCGATCCTTAAGAAAATGGGGTTCAGCACCTACTTTCTTATCGTGGCGGACTTTGTCAACTTCGCCAAGGAGAACGACATACCCGTCGGCCCCGGACGGGGATCTGCCGCTGGTAGTCTGGTTGCCTACAGCCTCGGCATAACCGACCTCGATCCCATAGCCCATGGACTGATATTCGAGCGTTTTCTTAATGCGGAGCGGTTAAGCTTGCCTGACATTGACGTGGACTTCTGCATGAAAGGGAGGGATCGGGTTCTCCAATACGTTTCCCAACGTTACGGTAAGGATCGAGTCGCCCAGATTACCACGTTCGGCACCATGCAGGCTCGAGCGGTCATCCGGGATGTGGGCCGTGCCCTTGGCATGTCTTATGGGGATGTTGACAAAATTGCCAAGCTCGTGCCCGCAGCTCCGAACATGACCTTGGAAAAGGCCTTTGCTGCCGCGCCTCAGCTCCAGGAAGTTAGAAAGGATCCCGCGCAACAAGACCTCTTTGATGTGGCGCTGGCCCTGGAAGGACTCACTCGCCACGCCTCTACTCACGCTGCTGGCGTGGTTATCTCGGATCGTCCTCTCGTCGAGTACATGCCTCTCTACAAAGGATCCAAGGGCGAAGTGGTAACCCAGTACCCAATGAAGTACGTGGAGAAGGCGGGACTCATAAAATTCGACTTCCTTGGGCTGCGCAACCTGACGGTGATCGACAACGCAGTAAAGCTGATAAGAAAGAACCAGGGCGTCGAACTGGAGATACGTGATTTGCCTTTGGACGATCCAGATACTTACCGGCTTCTCTGCCGCGGGGATACCACCGGGGTGTTCCAGTTGGAAAGCTCCGGCATGCGCGATTTGGTCGTGCGCCTGAAACCGGAGAATTTTAATGACATCACAGCATTGGTTGCTCTTTATCGTCCCGGACCTCTGGAAAGCGGGATGGTGGACGACTTTGTCAGAGGAAAACATGGTGAGATCGAGATAAGCTACGAGGTGGAACAACTCCGGGAAATCCTCCAAGACACGTACGGTGTGATTCTCTATCAAGAGCAGGTTATGGAGATTGCCAGCGTGCTGGCCGACTATAGCCTGGGTGAGGCGGACATCCTTCGGAGGGCTATGGGCAAGAAGATCCCGGCGGTGATGGCGGATCAACGTGATCGTTTTCTCACAGGGACAAAGAAGAACGAGATCGACACGAAAAAGGCGATGCACATTTTTGATCTTATGGAAAAATTCGCCGGCTACGGATTCAATAAATCTCACAGCGCAGCTTACGCGCTCATTGCATACCAGACCGCTTATCTGAAAACCCATTATCCTCTGGAGTATATGGCAGCCCTGCTAAATAGCTTTCTGGGTAACTCCGACAACTTGGTCAAGTTGATAAATGAATGTCGAGAAAAAGGGCTGGAAATCCTTCCCCCGGACGTAAATTTGAGCGAGTGGGATTTCACCGTAGTGGAAAATAGCATTCGTTTCGGTCTGGGCGCGGTGAAAAACGTTGGTACCGCTGCTGTGGACTCCATTATGGAGACACGCATGGATGGTGGAGCTTTCACGTCTTTATACGAGTTTTGTGAACGAGTTGATCTGCAACGGGTAAACCGTCGGGTGGTGGAGAGCCTTCTCAAGTGCGGTGCTTTTGATTCGCTTCACCCCGTACGCAGCCAGGCAATGGCCGTCCTCGACGAGGCAATGGAGATGGCGCAGGCGATCCAGAAGGATCGTCTCAGCGGCCAGATGAGCATGTTCGGCACCTTCGCCGGAGAGCGCCGTGGCTCCGAGCCCCGGCTTCCCAACATCCCGGAGTGGAACCAGCGGCAGAAGTTGGCCATGGAAAAAGAAACGCTTGGGTTCTATATAACCGGTCATCCGCTGGACGCTTATGAAAGAGAGATTGGTTCTTTCCCCATAGTTGATAGTGGCCGGCTCCCGGAAATGGCGGAAGATGTTCAAGTTATGCTTTGCGGTATCATTGCAGGACGTAAAGAGATAACCACGAAGAGAGGGGAAAGCATGGCGTTTCTCACCCTCGAAGACCGGGAGGGTGTGGTGGAAGTGGTGGTCTTTGCCGACTTATTTCAGACCAGCCGCCAGTTACTCGATGCCGAAGCCCCTCTGCTGGTAGTGGGTACATTGCAGCAGGAGGAGAAAGCGCCGAAGGTCATCGCCCAGCGCATTCTCAGCCTCTTGGAGGCTAATGAGCACATGACCCAGGCTATTCATGTGAGGCTTCCCCTGGGAAGTCTTAGCAGGGAAAATCTGGAGGATCTCAGAGCCATTCTGGCACGACACAAAGGTGATTGTAGAGCATACGTGCACCTGACCACAGAACCGCACGGCGAGGCGATTATTCGAATAAGTGACAAGCTGAGAGTAAGACCGGATCGCAGCCTGATTGACGAGGTAAACCGGTACTTCGGCTCTGAAGTGGTGTCAGCGCAACTCGGCAATGGTCGTAACACTCAGCAGAACTTCCGAATTGCGGGCAAGAACAATCGCCGGACCGGATCTGGCACCCAGGTACGATGACAGTTTCCAGCGTAGCCCGGATGTTTCATGAATGGCCTACTGCGACCACGGATACGGCCGTCCTCGGGCGTCGAACCCTGCGACGTACCGTTCTAGGTACGCCTGGGGTCCAATCCCGCGGTACCGGGGGATTGGACGGTGGCAAGACCATCCTCTTCGCGCTCGCTCCGCTCAGTTGCCATCCCTTTGGGGCGGGTCCCCAGTTACATGGTCTCACCACAGCAATTCATGAAACATCCGGGCTAGCGCTATCGTGCAGCAGTAAACTGTAGGGATGGTGGATAGAGAAAGACGGATAAAAGCTGAAAGCCAACCAGTAAATCGTCGACATGGGCCTAGGAGCCATTGAGTCAACGACAACTTTCAGGCTCGATGGTCCTGCTGCAAGCGGGATAGGAGAAAAAGGGGAACCTTCCCAAGCTTCGATTCATCCAACGGGAACAGTCGCACGAGTCTCAATTCAGAACTCTGTGAGCAATTCCAACCACAGTAGGATCAGCAATAGGTGAATAATCGCAGCAACTAGATCGTGAAACAACGCTTACCACAGGCAATGAACAGCAGCCACCGCAATCGAAACTCCAGCCATCACACTTGGAAAGATCCCCTTTTTTTGCAGAAGAACGGCATGGATATTATGGTAAACATTTCACATTGTCAATAGAAAAATAGTCGCTGGTCAGTAGATCGATCCTTCTCGCCTTCAGAAGTCCCTCTTGCAGACCAACGCGCTGTGTTTGAAGGTCAATGGCAACTGACAGGTGTCTAACGCAACTTCGGTGCCAGTGGCACCCTCATCGTGTTCGCGCTCGCTGGCCTCTGCTCAGCCTTTCCTTTGGGACGGGTCCCCGGTTACGCGGTCTTGCCACTGCAATTCATGAAACATCCGGGCTAGTAAGAAAGTAATACATTGCTAATTTTTAATACTTCTGTCTTCGTACCTTATTCGTATGGAACCCGTATTCCACAAATACGAGCGAAGCCATACTTTCTCCCGATTGCCTGTCCTGTTCTGGAATAGTAAAAGTGATTCCATCAGTCGTTTCGTAGGCTTGGTCGAAACCTAGTTAGTCTATTAGGAGTTTGGAAAGGCGTCTAGATATCGTTAACCGCAAGCAGGGTGTCGAGGTTTTCAATTCATGAGCGCAAAAATGTTGGAAAGCCATGAGAGTCTGTTCCCATCAACATCGAGGCTTATTTGTATCGTCGGTCCTCGACGGCTGCAAAATGAGCTGATAGCCACCGGTCTTGAACGGGAAACTGGCTCAACGTGTCGGGTCAACGGAGATATCAACCACATTCCGTCTTCAGAAGAGCTGACTGTTGTCAAACAGCCCAGACTGGTTCTGTGTGACTACCAGGGGGTAGATCTCAAAGGACTGTTGATCGATTTGAGATCCTCTACCACGCAGAAATTAGCTCGAGACCACGTAGCTCTTTTCAATGTGAGTCGTGGTCGGGGCATTGAAGAGCAGTATGTGTGGGAGGGAGTGCGGGGAGTCTTCTATGAACAGGATCCCTGGGATCAGTTCCTCAAGGGAGTAAGGGCCATTTTGGCTGGCGAACTGTGGTTACCCAGAGAGGTGATGAGCAAATGTATTCTGGAGGGTAGAGTCCAGGAGTCGAGTTGTGAGAAGACGAATGCAATTCTCACCGCGAGAGAGGTGGAGATTCTTGCCCTGGTAGCGGTTGGGGCCAGAAATGATGAGATTGCTGACAAACTCTGCATCAGTGCTCACACAGTCAAGACTCACTTATACAACATTTTCAAAAAAATCGACGTTCCCAATCGCCTCCAGGCTGCACTGTGGGCCGCAAAGAACCTTTAAAGAAGAAAGCGACTCGAGGAATTTACACCGAGGGCAGTTGAGGGTTCCATCTCATTTACGCCGAGGTTGATCCCGTAAGCTGTCGCCAGAGTATTCTGTTTGGCTAGGACAAGTTGAAGATCCAATGAAACCACCTCTAAAGGGTAGAGCATAAGAAAATGTACCGACTCCACTACAAAATAAAAGAGAAGCCTTTCCAGATAAGTCCAGATCCCCGATTTCTCTGGCTGGGGGAAAAGCACCAGGAAGCTTTGGCTATCCTAAGGTACGGCATCCTCAACAATCAAGGCTTTGTGCTGCTTACCGGTGACGTGGGCACGGGCAAGACTACATTGATTAATGCACTAATCAATGATTTGAAAGATGATCACATCATTGCTACGGTTTCTAACCCGGACTTGGACAAAATAGACTTTTTCAATCTAACGGCGAAAAGTTTCAATATTCAAGAAAACTTTAGTTCCAAGAGTAATTTTCTTTTATCTCTTAATAAGTTCCTGCATAAAGCATATACAGAAAGCAAGAAAGTCTTATTACTTGTTGACGAAGCTCATAAACTTCCGATAGAATTGTTGGAAGAAATTCGGCTATTATCAAATATAGAAAAACAGGAAACCAAATTAATAAACATATTCTTCGTTGGCCAGAATGAATTTAATACGATTTTGATGAAAGAAGAGTGTAGAGCTCTAAGACAGAGAATCACAATCACCCACCATATTGAGCCTCTTACAAAGACCGAAACAAAACAATACGTTGCGCACCGCCTAAAAGTAGCCGGCGCCAAGACAGAGGTGTTCAATAAGAGGGCGATCCGCAAAGTCCACGCCTTTTCCCGTGGGTATCCACGCCTGATCAATATAGTCTGCGATCAGGCCTTATTGACCGGTTACGCCAGGAACCTCCATTCAATCACCCCTGCTGTTGTCAAAGAATGTGCTAAAGAGCTGAGTCTGCCCGGAGAACTCAGGCGGAGGCTTCAGCACCAGACTGAGTCTCGAAAGACGAAGAGAGCCATTCCTTTGGGAAGGAAGCTCGTCTATGTTTCCGCTATGTTTCTGCTCGTCTTTTCAGGATACAGCCTGTACTCGACGGGTTACGATGAGTATTACGGGAAGGTCAAGAATTACTACGGTAAACTACCCCAAGAGAACGTGACCGCAGAACAAGATAATCCGTCTGAGGTGGTCACCGTTGACAAGCCCCACCCGGGCATGGATTCTCCACCCCATGTGGAAAAACTGCCAAGCGAGCAAATTTCCCAGCAGGCTCGGGAGGTTGAAAGTAATGCGAAGGAATCGGCTCGAAATATTGCACCTGAAAACCATGGTGAGAGCACTACGCCGTTCGACATAAGCAATCGCCCCCTAATCATTTCCTTTGGCTATAACAGCAACGAGGTGCCACCGGAAGCGTACGACCCGCTGGATGAAATTGCCAGGTTTATGCTCCGGAATCCCGGAAAGAAGATAGTAGTACGAGGGTACACCGACACACTGGGATACTCCAAATATAACAAGAAGCTCTCCGAGTTTCGAGCGAACACCGTAAGAGGCTACCTTATTGCCAAGGGAATCAGACCTGACCGTATCAAAGCTCTTGGCATGGGAGAGGCAAATCCTATAGTGACGAACGACACTAATAACCCGCGAAGAGAAAATCGAAGAGTCGAGCTCGAGCTGGTCAAGGAAACGACGGAAAAGAAGGCGAGCCTCTCATCAGGATTCAAAGGATAAAAAGTTAAACCATCCACCGAAGTGAAGACTAGCCCTGATTAGTCACCACCCACCTGTTGCGACAGAAATACGGCCGCCTTTTCGGCCTTCCTCCTCACACTCCTCAACGTACAGTTGAAGCTCTCCCCGGTCCTGCTCAAAGAGCAGAACTGGGGAGAGTGCGTCCCCTGGCCCTTTTCCAGCCCCCCCTCCGGAATCCCGGCCGTTTCCCATTGGTACGCCCATCCCAACCCCCATATTCCATAAATTATCTACTCCGACCGTGGATATGACCTTCCTTCCGGGCCTCCTCGGGGCTCAAACCCTGCGACGTACTGTTCAAGTACGTTTCGGATTCAAGTCCCGCGGGATGGTCGCCCGGTGACACGCTCATCCTCTTCGCGCTCGCTCCGCTCAGGCCCCACCCCTTTTGGGGCGGGTCCCCAGTTGCACGGTCTCGCGACACAGAATCATGAAACATCCGGGCTAATGCTGCAAACCTATCACCGGCCAAAACCGGTAAACTTGCACCAGAGAACGCCATCTGCGGACTTGCTCGTCTCATCCAGGTTCTCACGTACGGTCAAGTACGCTTCGCCCTACCCGAGACTGCGCGAGGTCACATCTGGCGCATCCTGGCGCGTTTTTCCTCGGTACAGATTTGCAACGTTAGGGTTTAGTTCTTCTCTCCGCTTTTCGTAAAGCTGCAAGTTCTTCGTTGTAGTCCTACGATACCGTTTCGTAAACAATGATGAGTAGTAAAGAACTCTTACTTTTTCTAATCTATTAACGCTATCTCTCTAGCAATTTCTTACACATCGGTGATCGAACAAATACGAATAAAATCAAACCAGCCGCCTATTGTTCGTCGCTTATTAGGATGGTAGAAATCGTGTTAAGACGATATAGCATTTGCCTTCTAGAAAAAGTTATCATGAAGGCGTTATCAACACAATAAGATTACTATATAGTCAATGAGAAATCTATATCTAACAACAACGCCATCAATCTTCATAAGTTAAATCATAGTTTATTGATAAAGAAGAACTAATCTGTAACATACCATATGGAAGTTTATAAAGTGAAGGAACGTCGAAAATACCAGAGATTTACCGTCGGTCTTCCAGCGGAAGTTGAAACGCTAGACGTCGATGAGAAAGAAAAATTCAGTCTCGTAACCTGCGATATCAGCGCTGGTGGAGTTTATTTTCGTACCGGACACGTAATTCCGGAAGGCAAGCAGGCGAAGATCCAGCTAAGTGTCCTGAATGAGAAACTGAAGCAGCTAACCGGGCTCCACGGGTGGATACAGGTCGACGGAACAGTGGTGAGGTCCGGCTCGATCGGGATGGCAATCTGCTTCGGCGGAGAATGCCAGCTTTTTGGTTTGACAGGATCGGAAACGAGTAATGGTGACCGAAGGTATCAAGAGGCGATTTAACTCCAGTAGTAGCCTACAGATAAAAAACCTTTTCTCTCGTTCTTGCATAGCAAGTGTCCCAGCTGTTGTTCAATCAGCGGGGGCCACCCGGGAGGTATATCATGCATGAAGAGAGGAGCCCCTGCCTACAATGCGAGAATCTAAAGAGCGACAAGGTCGAGTGTGCCCAGAAGTGCAAAAAGTTGGATAGCTTCCAAGAGAAACTACCACGCCATTCTCTCTGGCGAGGAGATTACTACAGCTATGACAACGCTTGTGTATTGCGGGGGAATATTAACCACACCGGATCTGAGTAGTAGAAAGATGAGAATAATAGAGAGCATTGGTGCTGCGCGCAAGAGATCAGTCATTAGAAGAGATAATCGTCCATTTGGCACTCAGATTAGATCATGGTTTGGCAACAGTATGTCTTCGATCAAGGCTGTGTTGGTAGCTGCATCTATACTACTTTTGATTGTAGTCGTCAGGATAATCACCTTGTTCCTAGGTGATGCGCAAGCTCCAGAGATAGACCTGCACGAAGTTGAGAAGATATAACTGCAATTAAACGCATTCATTTTGCAAGTTCGAAAATATTGCCGAACGTCAGAATTCTTCGATGCCATATCTTAAACTAATTTAGATTCATTACTCCCGCCTGTAGATATTATGACAGAACTGTAAACAAATATTCTTAAGAATACCCTGTTAATAATTGTTTATTACAAGCATCTGCACCACATATAATGGATTAGGTTATTATAATGATTGCAGAAGCTTGACAAGGCAAGTTGATTATATAATAGAAATGAGGAAGATGCAATTGAACAGCTTAAGAAAAAGACTAATTCTCTACATTCTTATCCTGGCCTCTAGCTCACTCTTGTTGACCAGTACTTTCATCTTAAATGAAGGAGTTACTGCCGAAGAATTGTCAGACCCGGTAGTTGATCTACTTCGCGCCAGAATCATTACGAAAGGATTTTCTACGCAGCCCATAGGCGGAGGCGAATTACTTTGCAAGCCTTTGACGCTGTCCCGCTTCTATGGGCGCCGAGCCTTCCGTCTTGCGTGGATCAGCGGCGAAACCCTTTCACCTCAGGCGAGATCCTTCATCAGAGTCATCCAGAAGGCTGACTCCGAAGGGTTGAAACCGGAGGACTATCATCTTGTCGGTATCGAATCTCTGCTCGAAGAGATGCGCCTCGGTACAGTTAAGAACCATTCGCTCGCTCCTGAAAAGCTGATGGAATTCGATCTGTTACTTACGGATGCTTTTCTTACATACGCATCCCACCTCTTGGATGGTCGCGTCAACCCAGAAACAATTTATCCGGACTGGCGTGTGTATCGTCAGAAAGAGGACCTAGCTGAGTTTCTCCAATACGCTCTCGATTCGGCCAACCTAGAAAGCGCGTTGAAGAGCCTCCTTTCACCCCAGGCAGGATATGCGAGCTTGAGACGAGTTCTACCACGGTATCAAAGAATCGCGGCAAGTGGCGGCTGGCCACAAGTTCCCGCTGGGCCGGAAATGCGAAAAGGTTGCCGAGGTTTGAGAGTTCTAGCGTTACGAGAACGACTTGCCGCCTCGGACGATCTGAGGGCTGTCAATTGGAGAGAAAGTGATCTGTTCGACGACGCCTTGGAGCAAGCGGTCCGTCAATTTCAAAACAGACATGGACTGACCGTCGATGGAGCTGTGGGTCCCGCGACACTGGCAGCACTCAATGTGTCAGCAACAGAACGTCTGCAACAAATAAAACTGAACATGGAGCGCTGGCACTGGCTTCCTCAGGATCTCGGCCAACGTTACATTTTGGTCAATACAGCTAATTTTGAATTGGAGGTAGTGGAAGACGGGAGAACTGTGTTCACACAACGAGCGGTAACAGGAAGACCCAGCAGACCTACTCCGGTTTGCACCGGCTACATGACCTACCTGGAAATGAATCCCTACTGGAATGTCCCGTTCAGCATAGCAACAAAGGACATCCTGCCCAAACTGAAAAGAAACCCCAACTATTTAAACAAAAAAAACATCAGGGTCTTCAAAGTACGTGGTGCCAAGAGGCTGGAGGTCGATCCAGCCGGGCTGGATTGGTCCAGGATCACGGCTAGAAACTTCTATTACAATCTCCGCCAGGATCCCGGACCCTCAAACTCACTCGGGCGCATCAAATTCATGTTCCCAAATAAGTTCAGCGTATACATTCATGATACCCCGGCACGGGGACTATTTCAGAGAACGCAGCGTGGTTTTAGTTCAGGGTGTATCCGGATTGAGAAACCGATCGATCTTGCAGAGTATCTATTGCGAGGTTATCAGGAGTGGACACTCGAAGCAATCCAAGCATCCATCAGGCGAGGAGAAAGGCAAGTAGTCCGCCTACCCAAACCGATAAAAGTACATTTGCTTTACTGGACCGCATGGGTTGATAATGATGGAACTGTTCAATTCCGAGATGACATCTATAGACGTGATGACGTGCTCGCAAAAGCTCTCTCCCGGTCCACCCCCTCAGCTCCCCGTTCCCCCAGGACATTCCTGGAATTGGCATCTCGGTGATCATCACCCGGGGTGCCACCAGCGGTCCCTCACGCATTACCAATACCGCACTCGGCCCACATCCACATGCACAAAGCTGTATTTGGCGTAATATCCTACCCCACCTGCCCTCAGATCCATTGCCACTCGTCGCAGTAGGCCAAGTTCGCATTCCGGCAAGCTAATGTCTGCAGCCTTGCCGTATATGTGCAGACTATGTTTGGCTACACCTGCCCCCTGTCCACAGAGAAGAGCATTGGTAGAAGGCGAGCGATAGCCTGAGATAATGTGGAAGGGTTCCCGGGCGTCAAGCCTGTCGCCGATGGCACAAAGGAGATCGAGCAAACGGGTATCTATGGGTGTCATCTCATCTGTGCGATGGTCACGAAGGATGTGCTCGATACCGACCAGGGCTTCGGGCACATACTTGCCATGGCGCCAGTAGACTGTATCTAGGCTTTCTCCTGTATGGATATTGTAGAGGGCCAGAGTCCTGAATGGTGAGAGAAAATCACGAATTGAGGCGAAGGCCGGGCACGGGAACATACTTGCCGCCGCGGCGAGAACTCCGACTTTTAGAAAGTGTCGGCGACCAATACTGTTTTCCCATCTCCCGAACTCGTTTACTGGCAAACGCATAATGCTTCTTCCCCTCGAATGCTAGCGACCAGAGAGAACACGGACTGTATTATTCAGCCTTGCGGTATAATGAGAACAGAACTATTATTCGTCGTAAGGCCTCATATCGTACGTTTCCTCACGCGTGCTCACAAATGGCAGGCATTTTTCAAAAGCGCTCCACTCCTCCAAAGTTCTTTGTGAAAGAATCCTTTGCCATCGAGCCGTTTTCTAACGCTCGTAGCTTGTTCTCCGCGTCGCGCCTTTTGTAAAACCCTGGCTCCAGCACTAGTATGCCAGGAAGCCTGGTCTTCAGGCCGTCAAATTCTTAACCAGCAACAGCTGCTAGAGATACCTATACGCCGGCAAACGGAGGAGTGATTGCCACTCAGGGAGTATATACTTTCCCTTTTAAAATACCACTTAAACCGCTATAGTGCAATGGCAAGAGCACAGATTGGTATCGGCGGTGTACAGCCGCTGGCATCCGGAGCACGGGGCAAGGGAAATTTTGAATGGAGGCCGGAGCGCAATGAGTAGGTTTGAAGTGAAACTGATATGGCAACGAGGGGTCTGGATTCTTGGTTTTTTCATAGTCTTGGTGAGCTGGACGCTGGGAGGGCAAGCGTTGGCCACCACGTACTATGTCTCGGACACAACACTGGAAGCAAATCTGCGGGCCGGTACTGGAATCGAATATCGCATTATCGCCCTGGTGAGGCCGGGAGCGTCAGTAACATTGCTCGGCGAAAAGGACGGCTGGGCACAAGTGGCGCTGCGGGATGGTCGTACCGGTTGGATATTCAAGCGGTATCTGTCCGAGAGGCCACCGTGGCGTTTAACCGCTCAGAAACTGGCCGAGAAGAACCAAGAATTGGAGAGCCGAGTCGGCACGATCGAGCAAAGCCAGCGGGTGTTGCAGCAAGAAAACAACCGGCTGAGAAAGAAATTGAATGTAGAGCACCAGGAACTGCAGGGAGTGCGGCAGGAGTATGAGACCTTGAAAAAAGGAGCGGCGAACTACCTTGAACTGAAGACCGCTTACGAAAACCTCACTTCAGAAGCCCAGCAGCGAAAGGACCAGCTTGAGAAAGTACAAGAGGCTTACGAGCATCTGAAATTATCCACCAGCCTCCGTTGGTTTCTTAGCGGCGCCGGGGTTCTCATCCTCGGCTGGCTGTTAGGTCTGAGTATGGGAAGAATGCGAAAGCGACCGGTCGATGCCTACAGACTATAGGGGGAGCAGAAAACTATTCATTCTCGGTCTCAGAATTTCTATAAGCTAATGAAATTAAAGCTATTTTGTAGTTTTTATCATTTGTCTTACTCCTGGAATACTGGGATGTTGGAATAGTGGGAAAATGGACAGTGGAACGGCAAGATACTGTTTCAGGGTGGTCTAGTTCCTTAGTACCCATTATTCCAACACTCCAATACTCCGAAAGCCGTCCGAGGTGACAACAACCATGAACCCCCTCCGGGGGGGTTTCTCAAAGCCAGGTCCTCTGGGCCTGGAGTCTCCATTTTCTTGAAATCACAGAGCATCGTGCCGGCACAGTTAGTCCGGCAACTTTCTTACCCCCAGGGGTTCGTAGTCCATCGCCTCAGCCAGGAGTTGCCGGAAGATATGATTCTTCTCCCCTCGGTCTCTCATGCCGGTAGTACGCTTCTCATACTCCCTGGCGAGCCACTCCCACACCGCGATCTCACGTTCCGGTTCTGGGCCACCACAGAACCTGTCCATCCACTGCTCCAAAGGCTGTTTCTGGATGAAGGGTACTTCCTGGAGACTCCGATAGAGCCGGGTCACTCTATCGCTCAGTGGTTTTGGCAATCTTTCCCAGCGGCGTGGCCGTTTAGGCATCATATCCTTCAGCCGCTTGGCACACACCTTCAACTCCTTTTGTTCGTGAGTACTCGAGAGTGAACCACTTATTGTCCAAAGTATAGCGAGTTGTTCTTCCCCCACAAAGGTTCTTTATCTGTAGTGTTTTGTTTGTGTAATCTCTTCTTTTTGGATTTTACTCCCCGGCATCCTTCTTCCTCTTGGGCGGACAAGTTGATCCTTATCGGATTAGGACAGTCGCCTCATTACGCTTAACCCTTCACCGCAACGCCCAGGATGCCAAACCGTGTCTCGCGGTATCCGGAAAGCAGTTTGAGGCCCTCGGTCGCTAAAGCCATTCGGAACTCCGGACCGCGGAAACGGTTTTCGGTGGGGTGGTCGAGCAGTTTCCGCGTAAGCACATTGGCGTATAGGGCTGGATAGATTTCTTCGAAGTAGAATCCACCGTCTTTTCTGAGGACGCGGGCGATCTCTTTAATACCCTGTTCCCAGTCTTCCAGGTGGTGAATAATGCCGAAGTTAAATACTGCATCCATGCTGGCATCAGAGTAGGGGAGATGCTGGGCATCGGAAACGTAAAACAACAGGTGGTCCAAGGCCCACGACGGTTTTCTCCCCTGGGCCAGTCGGATCATGGTCGGGTCCACATCGAGGGCTTCCAGCCTAGATGGTTGGAACTCCCTCAGAATGATCAAGGCGCCTGCACCCCGGCCACAACCAATTTCCAGACAGTGTGATTCCGGGGGCAGATCTCTTAATTTCTTAAAGAATTGGATCTCCCTTTTTAGAATAAGGGAGCGCAATGGACTGTTCACCCAAACTCTCTCAGCCCAGTTGACTTTCATTCAATCCTCGATGTGTATTTGGCTTGTTGCCAATCGCCCTTTACCAGGTCCAGTACAGAGAGTGGAAACTATTGCTTCTTAATCCCCATGAAGATTTTTGCTATCCCGTAAGTGAGTTTTTTTACTCCCAGAGAGGTAAAGCCGGCCTGACCGATCTCCTGCAGAAATGCTCTCTCTTCGGGAAAACCGTGCACAGACTCGGCCAAATAGCTGTAGGCATAACTGGTCCGAGAAAGCAAATTCCCCATCGGCGGCAGAATGTAGTCGAAATAGAGGCGGTAGAGAGTTCCCAACAACAGATCACCGGGGAGGTCAAACTCCATAATCAATAGCTGCCCCCCGGGCTTGAGTGCCCGCCAGAATTCCCCCAGTGCCTGGCGTCGTTCCTGTATGTTGCGGATGCCGAAGGCGATGGTTGCAGCGTCAAAGATACCACTCTTTACCGGCAACTGCCGGCCGTCACCCAAGCTCAGGCGAATACGGCTTTCCATACCCCTCGATCTCACTTTTTTGCGGCCAATCTTAAGCATCCGAGGAGAAAAGTCCACACCCACAACCTTTGCCCGCAGATGCTGCCTGCAAATCTCGACAGCCACCTCAGCTGTACCCGTAGCCATATCGAGGATGAGCCCCTCCCCGTGCAGTTGGATGCACCGGGCCAAGACTCGCCTCCAGTACGAGTCTCTCCTCAAAGACAGAAAGCTGTTCTGAAAGTCATAGGAGAAGGCTATCGCCTCAAACATCCTTTTGACCTGATAGTCTTTCATTATATGCCAATTCCCAGAAACAGCCCCCCCTGATAGATCAAGCAGGAGACGCCCCATGCCAGTACTAGGGAGTAGCCTACGCTGAAACCCGTCCACTTCCACGAATTTGTCTCGCGCCGGATTACGGCGACAGTAGCCAAGCAAGGAATATAGATGAGAACGAACGCCATCAGAGCATAGGCCCCGAGAGGGGTCATGCCTGAGGCGCGCAAGGAACGACGCAAGGCCTCACTTTCCTCGTTGGCATCGGCCCCAGTGGCGTGCAACACCCCAAGGGTGCTCACAACAATCTCCTTCGCCACAAATCCGGTGAGAACGGCCACGCTCGTGCGCCAGTCAAAACCTAACGGATCAAAGACCGGCTGAATGGCATGGCCCAACTTGCCGAGAAAGCTTTTCTCCAACCTCGCCTGCTCCATGGCCTGTTCACGATTATCCCCCAAAGCCAAAGGTGTACTCGGCAGAGGTTCATGGGAACCATCAACGGTGACCGGCACCACCTGGCCCCCAGTTACTCCAACTTTGTCGGCCCCTTGGCCAACGGATAGTTCGACGTTTCTAGGAAAAGCACCGAGAAACCAAACCACAATGGAGCCCACCAGAATTACCCCACCCATTTTGCGTAAGAAAATCTGACTGCGGTCCCACATATGAATCAACAGACTCTTTAAGGTTGGGACTCGATACGGAGGAAGTTCCATCACAAAAGGAGCAATCTCACCCCGAAAAAGAGTGACCCTGAAAAGCTTCCCAACGCCTATGGCTAGTGCAATTCCTAAGGCATAGATGCTGAAGATTACGTTTCCGGCACTGGCTCCGAAAAAAGTGCCTGCAAGCAATATATACACGGGTAACCTAGCTGAACAACTTATCAGCGGGTTGATCAGTATGGACAGAAGACGATCGCGCTCGCTCTCCAGGGTGCGGGTGGCCATAATGGCCGGTGCGTTACAGCCAAACCCCATGAGCATGGGAATAAACGATTTTCCGTGCAGCCCGATTACGTGCATCACCCTGTCCATGATGAAGGCGGCCCTTGCCATGTAACCAGTGTCTTCGAACAACGAAATACAAAAGAAAAGGAGCAAAATGTTCGGCAAAAAGATGATGACGCTCCCCACTCCCGCGATTATCCCGTTGACCAGCAGATCCCGCAGCAATCCCGGTGGCAACAGCCCGGATACCAAGGCCCCAAACCAGCCCACCCCTGCATCAATCCAGTCCATTGGGTAGGCCCCAACCGTAAAGGTGAGCTGAAACATAGCCCAGATGAAGAAGACAAACACCGGAAAGCCTAGAATCCTGTTAGTGAGGACCAGATCGACTTGTCTGGAAAGATCGAATTTGCTCTGGGAAGAAATCTTGAGGACCTCCTTGAGCGCTCCACCTATAAAGCCGTAACGTTGGTCGGTGAGCACCATCTCGGGGTCATCTTGGTAGAACTCATTCAGACGGGTACGACTGGCCTCGGCCTGATCTAGAATCTTGCCGCCAATCTCACCGAACTCATGAACCCTCTCTTTGACTGCGGTATCATTTTCCAGCAGTTTTACCGCCAGCCATCGCGTGGAAAAGCGCTGGCCAATTGAGGGATCTTGCCAGATCACATCCTGAATATTCTTGATCTCTTTCTCCATTTCGTGGCCATAGGAGATGTGGATGTGTCTGCTTACTGTGTCTCGGTCCTCGGCAACTTCAACCACCTTGTCCAACAAGGCTTTAGTTCCCTCGTTTCTGGTGCCCACCGTGAAGACCACCGGAACACCGAGCAATTTGCCCAGTACGTCGGCGTTGATCTGATGGCCACGCGCGTTGGCCACGTCGGCCATGTTAAGGACAAGAATGAGTTTTACCCCCAGTTCAATAAGCTGGGTGGCGAGATAGAGGTTCCGCTCTAAATTGGAGGCGTCAACAATATCCACCACCACTTCCGGTTTAGCATCAACCAAGAAGCGGCGAGCAACAATCTCTTCGATGGAATAGGCGGTCAGACTATAGGTCCCGGGAAGATCAACCACTCGTAGACGATAGCCATTGTAAAGCACGGTCCCCTCTTTCTTCTCCACCGTAACCCCAGGCCAATTTCCCACATGCTGCCGAGTGCCGGTAAGGTTATTGAAGATAGTGGTCTTTCCCGAATTAGGATTCCCGGTCAGGGCAAGGGTAATAGTTTCCTTCTTCATTCTGAGTCCTGTGCCAGCTTTTCCATCATCACCTTGGCTGCATCTTCCACCCTCAGGGAGACGTGATAGCCTTTGAGTACCAGTTCGATAGGGTCTCGAAGCGGAGCATATTTCTCCACAAAAACCTCCACTCCGTTAATGAATCCCATCTCCCGCAATCGTTTGCGAAAGGTACCTGTTCCACCCAACTTGGCAATTACGCCCCGTTCGCCTTCTTTTAAGGTGCTCAGTGGTACCATACATGCATCTCCGAATCCTACACCAGAGAGCTTCTTTTCATTTGGCCAATCAAGTGGTCCTCCCTGCCCTTCTTAGGGAGAAAGCCGTGTGGCGCTTCTAGTCGGCTATTCCTCGGAGTCCTGTGGGGAGAGAAAAGCAGTTATAGGAAATCAACCTGATCGAACCACGTCAGTCAACTTCTTTGGTAGGACTGCTGTTCGCAGAAACGAGAACCTTTTCGCTGAGGCCATGTCCCAAGGCAATCCGGCTACCGCGAAAGGCCACAATGATGGGACCTGGGCCCCTCGCCTTAACCACTTCTACTTTCGTTCCGGGAGTAAGCCCCATATCTGCCAGCCGTTGCTGCACCTGCCTCCCGCCGACCAATTTCTCAATGTGAACTTCCTCCCCGGGCAGTACAAGCGCTAGAGGTACAACTTCTCGACGTCGTCTCCGGCATTGAGCACAGACCCCGTAGAGTTCCATGTTGTGATGAAGTAAGGTGAAGTCATGGGCCAGGGCAACCCGGCGTTGCAGAGCTTCGATCTCAGGTTTGTTGAATTCCTGTATTCTGCCGCATTCGGCACAGATCAGGTGGTCGTGATGCCAGCCGATGTGCCGGTGTTCGTACTGTACCTCTTGTCCCTCAAACTCCTTCTTGTACGCATAACCGTAGCGACAGAGAAGATCTAGCGTTTCAGCAATGAAGTCACCGTCCAAGAGGTGTCCCCTCACCTGCAGATGTTTTTTGAGGTCCGAAACAGTCAGATGCTCGGTTCTCTCCAAAAAGGCCTCCAGAACCAGTAACCTTCTATCACTGTAATTGAGCCCGTGCTCTCTGCAAATGTTTATAAATTCTTCTTTTTCGTGGAGGTGTAACCTTTCCATGCAGCTCAACAGCCTTTCCCTCGACGTTGGCCAGCAGAAATGGCCACCGCTCTGTAGTGGGTCGGAGAAGTCTTCACGTCAGTGGTGGTCCTTGCATTTAGCGCAATATCCAAAAACATCAAGCTTGTGTCCCTTTACCTCGAAATCAAAACGCTCTCCCACTTTGTGCTCCACAGCCTTGACGCTATCTTCGGTAAACTCCACCAGCTTGCCACAGTCGAGACAGCGAAAATGACAGTGGTGTTCATGTCCATAGATGTGTTCATAGTGCAAGTGGCCATCCTCGAAGTAAGCCTCCTGAATGAGTCCGCTCTCAATGAGCAAGGGAATTGTGCGGTAGACAGTGGCCTTGGAAATCTTTTCATTCTGGCCTCGCAGTCTCAGGTAAAGCTCATCCACGTCGAAATGGTCGTGAATCGCAAATACCATTTTGACCACCTGCTCTCGTTCAGGCGTGTTTCTGAGGCCCTTGTTGCGAATGAATTCTCTGAACACTTCGATTTCGCTCTTCATACCTGCCCTTAATGAAATTGAGTCGCGATAATAGCTGAGCTGTAACCGTTTGTCAAGCGTCAGTTTGCCGGGAGTTTCCCCAAAGCCCGGGTTGTCACCTATCGATCTGTCACATCCTTGCCGTGATGGGGCATCACCGGTGTCATCGTCCTTTTTGCAGGAACTCCTTTCAACTTGCATAGCGGGCCGTAGCGACATTCCAGAGTCCGTCCTTGGTGTAGGGTGATTATCGTAGATTGGCGCTGCGAAATAGTGTATTCATGAAGGCATGAAAGCAACCTCCAGCCTTGCTTTTGCTCTCATCGGTGTTGCCGCCACCGTTGGTCAGATTCTAGCTTTACGCGAATTGCTCAGTGTCTTTGCCGGCTGTGAGTTGGCAGTGGCCGTTGTCCTTGCTGCCTGGCTTTTTTGGACGGCCCTGGGGAGTTTGCTAGGTGGTATCGTTTCAGGGCGAACTCGTAATCACCAAAATCAGTTTTGCTACCTTCAAGGGTTTAGCGGTCTCACTCTCATCGGTACGATTTTCTTGATCAGGGCTGCGCGCTCTTTGTTTGAAATCGGAGCCGGGGAACTGGTCACCTTCGGCCAGATGGTGAGTATTTCTTTCTTGACGCTAGCCCCATTCTGCCTCCTTTCCGGTTTTCTATTCAGCCTGGCTTGCACCGTGCTGGCAGTTCAAATCGCTCGTTGGACCAAGTCTCCTGGGCTGGTTTATTTTCTTGAGGGGCTTGGAGCAGGCATCGGAGGCTTACTCTTTACCATCATCCTCATTCACCATTTCCATGCAGTGGAGATCGCAATTGGAATTGCCTTTCTCCTCGGTGTCTCAGGTCTGGTCATGGCATGGCAAACTGACAGGAGTCGCTTGGTGTCAGCCTGCGTTTTTGCCATGATTTTGCTGAGTCTTGCCTTCCTGCAATATAAAAGCACTGAGTTGGACATGGCCAGTCGCAAGTGGCAGTGGTCAGGATTTCGCCTAGTTGACTCCCAAGAGACCATTTACGGTCATATCGTGGTGGTTGCCAAAGAGGATCAACTCTCCTTTTTCGAAAGCGGTCTGTGGAACTTCACAGTTCCCGACCGGTTGAGCGCCGAGGAGGCGGTGCACTATGCCGTGCTGCAGCATCCGGAGCCACAAGAAATACTCCTTATAGGAGGAGGTGTCTCTGGCTCGCTGGCCCAGTTGCTAAAACACCCTAGCGTCCGCCTGGTCGAGTATGTAGAACTGGATCCCAAACTAATTAGCCTAGGTAAGCGTCTTCTTCCGGCCGAGGTAACAGTCGCGTTAGAGGATCCACGGGTGGTAGTGCACCACGAGGACGGAAGACGCTATCTTTCTCTCACCGCGAATTTGTATGACGTGATTTTGGTGAACCTTCCCGATCCCTTTACTATGCAAGTAAACCGCTTCTACACCCTTGAATTCTTCCGTTTGGCTGCCAGCAAAATGCGTGACACGGGTGTCTTCTTCTTCAGTGCCAGGGCCGCTGAAACCGCGCTGGGCCCAATCCAGGCCAAGTATTTGAAGCTGCTCCATAGCACTGCGTTACGGGTCTTTCCTGAGGTGGTATTGTTTCCTGGACAGACAGCCCGCTTTTTCTGTGCCAAATCTCCTGGGATTCTGACCACCCAACCGGAAACACTCTTACGGCGACTGCGACAACGTGGGCTTCGGCTTCTCTACGTCCAGGATCACTACCTACTATGGGATCTTTCGCCGCTGCGCCAAGAGACCTTCCTGGCAATGGTTGATCAGGCAGAGGAGACCGGAGTGAACCGCGATCTCAATCCAAGAGCCTATTCCTACAATCTCCTCCTTTGGGGGAGCCAGTACTCGTCCTGGATAGGGAAAGTCTTTTCTGCTCTGAGCAAGCGTACCGTCTGGATCAGTGCGATTCTCTGGTGCCTTTTTGTTTTCCTCGTGGGCTTCCGGCGACGATTTGTATCCGGTGATGCCAAACCAATAAGAATGCGGCTGCTCTATGCAGTGGCAATCTTCGGCTTAACTGGGATTGCTCTGGAAATCCTGATAGTATTGTCTTTCCAGGTATTCTTCGGCTATGTCTACTACAAAATCGGTCTACTGCTGGCGCTGTTCATGGTGGGACTGGCAATGGGGAGCATGACGCTGAGCTACTATCCCAAGCGGCGAGCCATTCAAATCAACACCTTCATTGCCATTCAATTCATCGTTGCGTGCTTCTGTTTGGGCCTGACTGTTCTAATCGTCTACTTACAGAGCCAGACGGTCTTGTCCGATCACCCCTTCTTGCACCCAGAAGTATTCTCTTTTCTCAGTCTGGCCGCCGGTTTCCTCGGTGGCACGCACTTTCCCTTGGCCAATCGGATCCTCCTGCGAGATCAGGCGAAAGTCGGCAGTACGGCAGGATTGATTTACGGCGTTGACCTCCTGGGGTCTTTTGTGGGCTGCCTTCTGGTTGGGCTTATCCTCATACCCTTGACGGGGATTGTCCAAACACTCATTCTTCTGGCGTTGGTAAATCTCACGGCCACTGTGCCCCTTCTTGGCAAGATGCAGAGCGCTGGGATTATGGTAAGCGGTGAGCAGTGAGGGGTGAGCGGCATAAAACGCTACCGGACGACAATAAATCCGAAGTATCCCGCCCCAGTTATTGCGCCCACCTGCGAGTCTTTCCTCCATGTGGGTACGCAACATTAGGGTTTACTCACGGCGGGATTTCGGTCGGTTCATCACCAAGATCTTCACCTGATGCTTAAAGATCACCTCGATCTTGGCGTCGTTAATTACCCTACGTACAAATCCGAGCCCAAAGCTGGGGTGAGTCACGGCCTGATTCTCACGGTAGGATTCGCTCTGATCGTAGGGGAGAGGCTGGGCCTCCGCGGCCAGCTCAGTTAGTTTCTGCCAATCTTTACGGGGTTCCTGAGGCTCAGGAGCCTGGGCTGCCGCAATTTTCTTCAAAACCCTCGCTTGGCGTTCCGACGGAAGCGGGGTCTTCTTGCGCATCGATGACAAGGAGGGACGATAGCGGTGCTGGCCGCCGCAGCGGGTGCAAATTACCAGATGGACTCTACTCTCCACCATGGCAACCACACGGTGGATGGTTTCTTCCTTACAGCGGGTACAGATGGAATCGATCTCCTCCCCTACAGACTTGGTTTTCCAAAGACGCATGTTCACTCCGTTAACCAACGAAACTCCAGAGAACACCTGCAGCAACAGCCGAGCCGAGCACCCGAGGAAAAAAAGAAACCAGAAGCGCCAGAGAGGCCAGCCCGAAAAAGACCACTGCAAGTCCGAGCGCTGCGATGAGCCAACCATTGGCAGCAGTGATTGCAGAAAACCCATTCATCAAGCTACCTCTCTCGCTTCAGTCTCCGCTGGTCCTCTTCACGCAAGAAGGGCAGCCTCTTGCTGAGAACCTGGGAAATCTTTCGCATAATCTTGGTGCCCAGAGCTACGTTTCGCTGGATCAGCCTCAGTAACTCGTTGCCAGGAATGGCGAGAAGCGTACAGTCAGACAGGCAAATGACCGAGGCCGTGTAGCGGGCGGGACTAACGAGCGCCGACCATCCCACCACTCTGCCGGGACTATGCATGGTGATCGCTCTACCGTCAGCAAAGCCGACCATGAGGTCCCCCTTTTGGAGAACGTAGAGGGTGCGGGCTGGAAGCCCTGCCTAGATGAGGACTTCGCCCTCACGGGCCTGGATGGATTCGGCCATTTTGGCCAACAAACTTAGTTCTCCAGGCTCCAGGTCCGCGAAGACTTCATAGTCTTTCAGCTCCTGAACGCCAATCACAAAATTTCCTCAATTATGCCCCCGTAGGAAGAGTTGAGGCTTAAGCGGTTGTTTCTGTTTTTCCGAAGCGCAGACTTTAACACAACGTCGTCGAAATTCCAACTTGTGGTCCGTATGATTCACGAACCGTCTGCTGCAACCGGAGATGCGGCCGTTCTTCCCCGAGCGTTAGGCTCTGGGAGCCGGAAGCCGGTTTTCCTCGGGACTCACACCCTGTGACGTACCGCTCAAAATATTCTCGGATGTGAGTTCCTGCGGATGTTTGGTGGCACGCCCATCTTCTTCGCGCTCGGCCGGTTTGAGCAGTCCCTACCCCTTTGGGGCGGTCCGCGGTTACATGGTCTCGCGACACCGCTTGGTGAATTGTTCGGTCCGGAAAGCGAGGATAAGCATGACCCACGTCGCACTGACTCTATCAGTTTTGCCTGGAACCTTTGCCATCTGCAGAATACAACCACAAGCTGAGATTCCCCGATGGGCCCTTATCGGTGATTTTGCTTCCATCACCCGAACGGGCGACGCGCTTTCTGTGGTCTGCCGGCAGGAGGACGTCCCCGGAAACATTCGTTGTGAAAAAGGATGGGGCTGCTTGAAGGTGGAGGGACCCTTGGAATTTTCTCTGACCGGGATCCTGGCGTCATTGGCCACACCCTTGGCGAGAGCCGGGATTAGTATCTTTGCCGTGTCAACCTATGACACTGACTACGTCTTGGTTAGGCAAGAGCATATTGCCAAGGTAGCGGAAGTGCTTTCTTCCGAAGGACATCGCGTGCTTTAGGAGGCGAAAGTCAAGCAGAGGTGAACACTAGAAGTTGGAAGTGGCATGCAGTAAACAGAAAGCGCTACAGACCAAACCCTGCGCGCAACCTGGCAGAGAAGAGGGTCTTTCCAGTTCTTCGTCGGTGCAACACACAGGTCTTGTCTGTACAGACTGAAAGGACTCTCCATGGCCAGAACAGTCATCTACGTAAAGCTGGGAAGAACCAAAAAAGAGCACCAGATAACAAAGTCTTATGCAATCAGTGCTATGTTCTTTCTAGCCGCTCATCGTTTTCACTTGAACTCCACGGGATATCTGGCTCGAAACCAGGCATGCCAACCCCCGACCAGAGCATAGACCTGAGTATAACCTTCATCCATGAGTTTTTGTCCCAGACCGGAACTAGTCGCTTCGTTGGGTCAGGCGCAATACAAGACCAAGGTCTTATCTTTGGGAAATTTGTTCGCCCAAGAGCCAAAATCTGTTGCATCTACCCGAACTGCCCCCCTTATCTTATATTCACTAGCTTTCCAGTCCCTGCCAACCCGCACATCAAGGATAATCAGATCTGGACTGTCCAGCATTGCCTTGAGTTCTTCCTTGCTCATTCTCGGGGTTTCCGCAGCCATCGTTGTCGTAGTGAAAGCAACCGTAAGGACGACACAAAGTGATATTCCAAGAACTGCAAGCAAGCGTGTGTTCATTTCGTTTCCTCCTCCTCTTTTGTATAGCACGCCAAACATCCAATCTAGAGTCCCGGACCAATTTCGTTCGATTCCTAGGGGCGTGAATGCAAAAGAGAACAAAAAATAAATAGTCAAGTAGTTATTAATGAGAGCATAATATTGTTTGCGGAGAACAGCTTCAGCCATGTTGATAGAGGATCATGAAGTCTTTTCCAAGGTGACTGGCAGGAGGCCTGTGTTCACTTCCGCAGGTGTGGGTGGAGGAGCCCCTGGCCCCGTTTCTCAGGAACGGGGAACAGGGAGGGGCGCATTCCCCCACGCACAGCTGAGCTAGAAGTGACCAGGCCGGCAGCCTTGGAACCACAGAAAAGACTTAGTGATCCGTACCTGATTGAAAAGCAAACCATTTAGTGCTCTCCATAGTATCTACTCCATCACCACTGGTACCATTCTCTGGGTGTCCTTGCCAAAGAAGACAATGAGTTTGCCGATGGACACTCACGGTGCTACGCCCCCCCAATTCTCGTTGTGCCCGACGCTATTTTGCTTCTCTTGAATCCTAGCCAGGCGAGACAGAAAATGGAAACCGACACAGACACTGTGAGCATGAACTTCATTAGTTCGGTGGCCGCAGTATCCGTCCAAAGCAGAGCGGCGGAAGCGATCAACATGACGAAAAAGCCGATAATTGCAACGGCTGGATGCCAGGCCTTATGCGATGGCAGCCTCCGCTTGGACGGACCCACTCTCTCGATCAATATCGCAAGGTGCACGGCTGCGTACGTGAGCAGCCAGAAGAGAATGGCGGCCTTGGTGTAGATTTCAAGGACCGGTTCACCGGCCATGCCCAACCCCATCATGGCTGCTACTCCCACGGTCAGAACGATAAGAATGGCTGTTGGCCGCTCCTTTGTCCCAGCGAAGAGGGACGGCAGGAGTCCCTCGTGGGCCATGCTGACCAAAGATCTGGACACCGACAAGAGCAATGCATTTACCGCGCTCAAGCTCCCTGTGATAACCACCACTCCCATCACTATTCGACCCATCTGGCCCAACACTGCCCGAGCCGCCACAGCATACGGAATACTGGTATCAGCCAATCTTTCCATGGGTACGTGTCTAAGAGAAACCATACCCCAGGTAGAGAAGATAACCCCGCTCAGGCCGATCGCAAATAGCATTGAAACTACCAGGCTCCCCCGCCGCTCTTGCTGATTGTTCCCTGCCATTTGGGCAAGATCATGTCCTAGGAAAAGGAGCAGGCCCGCTACCCCAACCCTGGCGAGATCCTTAGCACCAGGGAACACTATACTGCCCACCCGGTCCGGGTTGCTCCATTCCAATTGTCCCACTACAGTGAGAAGGATGAGGCCGAGCAAGGCCACTGTTACAAGGATGAGTTGAGTTCGCGCAGCAATTTTCCAGCCCATGAGATTTAGCATCAAAAGGAAACCCAGGAGACAGAAAGAGAAACCCAGGTTGGGGAACCAATAGACGAATACTTCGTTGAAGACGTAGCCGGCTGTGGCCAAGATACCTGTGCTCGCACAGATTACAAACATGACTCGCGAACATAGGAGGAGGACCGTAGCCGGAAGGGAACCGAAAGCGGCCTTGAGAAGAACGGGCTCTCCTTGTCTGAGGGGATAAAGGAGGAATAATTCGCCATAGCTCAAAACGGTAAGCACATGAGCAAGCATTGCCAACAGGATAAAGGCCAGAAACAAGGGTCCGGTCTCGCCCATGCCGTTTCCCAGGATCATGAGAGAGTCCGGCGAAAGCATTACGCCCAGGGCGATGGTGAACGGAAACATCGATCTTAGCAAAAACCTCTCGGGATTCACTTCCTCTTATCCCCCGAAATACGGGTCGCCCCACTTGTACGGTGTCAGCATAATAGAATCAGCTGGGGGGCCTTCCGTGTAACGATCCATCTTTATCTCACTCCAGTCGGAAAAATTAACCATTTCTTACATGGTGTCACGAACTTCTCGGAATCCGCCTCGGATGAAAAAGTGGTCCCACTTTATTCCTCCCAGGTGGACACTCAACTTTCGGGTTTTATGTGGGAGTGGCTTCCCCCCCCGTGTGTCGGGGCAACCAAGACATGCGCTTGTTTGATAGCGTCTTTTTGCGACAAGCCTGCGACGAACTCGGCCGAGTGGATGCCCTCCACTGCAATTATTTCCCAGGAAGAAAAGAAACCTAAAAGTTAAACCTTTACTTTCCCAACATGTAATCCTCAGCTTGATTGGCACAGTACATGCAGAGATAAACTACCGTTGACCTTCCCCCTGCTTCAACAAAATAATGCGCTGGCTTAGAGGGAAATGTTCCTTTCTTCTCCGGGATAAGGGGTTGGCATGGAACCAGAGCACCCATGGCGCATTTTAAGATATTTGCAGGAACATACCAAGTTCGATTCAGAGCCGAACCACATCCCGCTCGTGTTCTTTCCACAATCGGTGGTTGAAGAGGGCGTCAGTATAAGCTATGAACTCTAGGGGAATTGTTGGGTTGCCAAGGCAATGATCCTGGCTGAGTTCATTGATGTGCTGAGATCTAACCGGAGAATCGTAAAGGGCCATCGTCATCCTGCCGAGGGAATGAAGCAAATGAGAGAAAAGCTCATCAAAGCCCTACTAGTTGAAGACAACCTTGGAGACGCTAGGTTGATGCGGGAGATGCTCCGTGAAAGCAGCGAGGGCAAATTCGAGTTGACCCATGTCACGAGGTTCGGCGAAGCGCACCAACAACTTTCTGAGAAACATTTTGATGTGGTCCTGCTGGACCTGTCATTGCCCGATAGCTCTGGCCTCGAGACTTTCACTAGAACTCAAGGCCTAACAGATAGAGTTCCCATCGTGGTGCTTACGGGTCTTGATGACGATGAAACAGCGATCCAGGCAGTGCAAGAAGGCGCTCAGGACTACTTGGCAAAGGCTCAGGTGGACGGCCATTTGCTGGTACGCTCAATGCGTTATGCGATTGAGCGCCACCGGGTAAGGGAGGAATTGAGACAGGCCAACAAGAAGATCCTTGAGCAGCAGAAATCAGTTATTGAAGAAGAGCGGCTGAAAGTGCTGCTGCAGATGGCCGGGGCTACAGCACATGAGTTGAATCAGCCACTTACCAGTCTTCTGGGCTTTATTGGGTTGTTGAGAATGGACGAAGATAATCCGGACAAGCGTGACCGGTATATCAGCCAAATCGAAGATGCCGGTAACAGGATAGCCAGTATAGTCTCCAAGATTCAGAATATCAGGCAGTACGATACGAAACCGTATATTGGTACTACGAGCATTATAGAAATTGACCAGGGGGTGAACATACTTTCGGTGGAAGATTCGGATACTGACTTTGGAGCAATTCAACGGTTCTTGCGGTCCAGAAAACAGATAAGTTTGACTCGAACCGGGAGTATTGGCGACGCTCTGCAGAGGTTGGAGAAAGACAGGTTTGATTTGATACTGTTGGACTACGTTCTTCCTGACGGGAATGGTTTCGAATTCATAACGTTATTGGCTGAACGGAACATTAAAACACCGATCATCGTCATTACCGGCGAGGGAAATGAAATGGTCGCCTCTCAGATTATGCAAGCCGGTGCGGATGACTATATACCTAAAGATGCACTGAGCGAGAAATCCCTCTCTCGAAGCATCGCCAACACCCTTGAAAAGGCTCGACTAAGAGAGGAAATAAGAGAGGTCCAGAGCAGAATGGCCTCCATGGCAACACGAGATGAACTGACTGGACTCTATAACCGCAGATACCTTATGGACGCTCTCGAAAGGGAGGTGGCAAGGGCTAAAAGATATGAGAACGACTTAGTCTTCTGCATGATAGACCTGGATCACTTCAAGAGAGTGAACGATACCTACGGCCACGCCGCCGGAGACATGGTATTAACTGAGATCGGCGACATGCTAAAGAGGTCACTGCGCAAAAGTGACATTCCAAGTCGATATGGAGGCGAGGAGTTCGCTGTCATCCTGCCCCATGCACAAGAAGTAGAGGCTCGAAAAGTGTGCGAAAGGTTTAGGGCGATGGTGGCACGCCATTGGTTCAACTACCATTCATCGCAGTTTCAAGTGACGGTTAGTGCGGGATTGGCTTCCTATAGCAGACCGGCGACACAGTCTCCCCTCGATCTGGTGAGAGCAGCAGACCAGGCCCTCTATCGGGCAAAGAGTGAGGGCAGGAATTTGATTAAGAGAGCGATCCTTTAACCCAAACACGACACAGAGTACAGTAAGAGCTTAATAGTTATTGATACCTAGCCCGGATAAGTCATGAATCACTTGCTATGACCACGGATATGGCCGTCCTTCCGGGCGTGCTCGGGTGTTCCTTCGGCTCGGCTCCCCGAGCCAAGCCCCCCGCGACAAGCTCGGGACAGGCAGGACGAGCTCACCCTGCGACGTCCCATTTAGGTACGGTTCGGGTCCAACGCCGCGGTACCG
>CP070692.1:484063-515995 GCA_020353215.1 Deltaproteobacteria bacterium | reverse complement strand
GTTTGTTCCCGGCCATGGACAATCTGTAACCCTCGACGGGACAACTTGAGGCTATAGATAGAACCCCGTTTCAACCTCGAAGCAGTTATGGTACTCACAAGGCAAGCCAGCAGGAGAGGCAGGATGAGCTGATACTGTGCTGAGAGTTCAAAGACAAGCAGGATGGCAGTGACCGGAGCATGGGTAGTTCCAGCTACGAGGGCTCCCATGCCAACGAGAGCATAGCTGCTTACCGAAGAACCGGCTTCAAGGGGTAGCCACAGGCCAGCCAGCCAAGCGAAGCTACCGCCGGTCATTGCGCCAATAAAGATCGACGGTGCCAGTATGCCTCCGGCCGAACCGGAACCCAGGCTGATGGAAGTTGCCAGGACCTTGGCGACAATAAGGGTCCCCATCAGACTCAGAGACATTTGATTCACGAGAGCCAGATTAATGGCACCGTATCCGACACCAAAAACCTGCGGCACGACCAGCAGCATGCTTCCCAACAACAGTCCGCCAAGGGCTGGTTTCACCCACGGCCGAGTTGGCAGAGCGTTGAAGCGATCTTCGCAGAAATAGAGAGAGAAAGTAAACGAAACCGCCACCAGACCGCTCAAAATTCCCAGCACCGGATAGAGACCATACTCCCAGAGAGCTGCCATCTGAAAACGGGGAATCGTGAAGGCTGGAAAACTTCCCAGGTGAAAGCCAGAAATCACCGCCGCCGTAACTGAAGCCAGTACCATGGGAGAGAAAGTACTCAGGGCAAAATCGCCCAAGAGCACTTCCACCGCAAAGAGTATCCCAGTAATCGGCGCATGAAAGGTGGCACTTATACCCGCTGCCGCGCCACAACTTACCAGGATGCGCTCCCGGTCTCTGCTCAGCTTAAGCAGTTGGGCCACAGCCGAACCCAAAAAGGAACCGATGTGGATGATAGGGCCCTCTCGACCTACGGACCCTCCTGCACCTATGGTCAGAACAGAGGCCGATACCCGTGTTGTTGCAGTGCGCCAAGGAATCCGTCCACCCCTGATGACTACGGCATCGATGAGTTCCGGCACACCATGACCTTTCGCCTTCTCAGCACCCCAGTGGATGATAAGACCTACGAGCAACCCACCCAGGGCTGGAATGAACAACTTCAGATAGAAAGGGACCTGGTCGGCGAAAGAAAGGAAATCGTTCGTGTTCTGATAGAACAGATATTGGCTGGCCTTTATTAGAACGCGAAACAGAATTGCTCCGTATCCGCCAAGTATACCTACAGCGATAGCGAGAAGATAGAGAGTGAGGTGTTCTTCAAGGCGCCATTTTTCAAACAGCTTGGTAATTTGGAGGCCAAACGGCGATTTCATCAGTCTCCTGACCATGATAGATCGTTGGCACCGGCTTCCACCCTACCCTAACCCATAAGACCCTTAAATTACAATATAATAATTACAGAAGTTTCCCCAAAAATCTACCGGGGATACCTGGGACCTACAATCCAAGCAGGGATTTTACAGATCAACAGAAGTTTCCCCAAAAGACCGAGGCCGATATCCGTAATGTATTGTCAAAAGAAGGATTTTGCGGATCGATAAGTGAAATTGCACCTCTTGCAGGGGAAACTGCGAAACAACGTTCACCTGAGCCACCTCGTGATTGGACCCGAACCGTACGTGACAAGGCTGTCATCCGGTCATTCGGGCGAACGCCCGTCATCAAGTCATTCGGTCGCTTTGATAAACCCATCACCAAGAATGGCAAAGCCATGATTTCGTGATTTTGGCATAAGACGACATACTGACTATGAGTGACAGTGAAGCGTGATGACAAGTAAAACGGTCGCAGTTGGCCATTCATGAAACATCCGGGCATGTTGAAGGTGAGACTCGTGGTGAGTGAGGTCAGATTTGGTGCTCAAATCATGGAAGAGGTTTTCAAGGAGTTCGGAGTGGTAACGAACAAAATTTTCATAGGCGCTCCTGACGCAACGCACACTTTTTTGATCCAGTATCTTGGCGGGGAGTCGAGTGGTTTTCTGAGGGTGGAGAGCCTTGGCATTACGACAGTAACGGCTCCCTCTATAGCCTACAAGACCCTATAAACCCAGACGTGATGGAGAATGTCTGGTTCTTTCTTTGAAAAGGCTTGGTGGAGCTGACTCACTTCCACCAGCTTCCACCTTCCTGAAACTTCCAGGACTTCCTGTCTTTCCTTGAAACCGAGTTCCTCGTGCGCATCTGAACGCATAGAGAAGATGATGTGTCCCTGAGGCCGGGTTATGCGAATCATCTCTGTCAGAGAATCGGGCGGCGCATGGCCAAAAGTAAGTACGCCCGCACAGACAACCGCGTCGAAGCCTCCATCTGGAAAATTTAAGGACTCGCCCAGAACCATCTGATAAAGCTCCCGATAGACTTTTTTCTGCTTGGCTTTTTCTAACATCCCTTCGGAAAGGTCAATACCCACCAAATCCCGGTACCCTTCCTCGTGAAGGCACTGACCTACCAGGCCTGTGCCGGCGCCGGCATCGAGAAGTCTTCCAGTTGTGGACACATACTTCGTTGCCAAATCAGTGACTATCCGGGGAGTTGCCCAACCGTAATTGTCCTCCAGTTCCGTATCATAATCATTAGCCCACCGGTCGTAGCGCTCGGCCAACTCTTGATTGTCCTTAGAGGAGTAGATCCACTTCAGTCGGTCTTTTTCAGTCATAATCACCCCAGTTCAGATTTATTGTTGAGAGCATTGAATTGTTTAGAGAATGCCATCGAGCCAATCTTTGACGATACGGGGGTGGCTTTCCACCCAGGCCTTGGCCACTTCTCCTGCGTCCTTTTTGGGATTGCCCGGTACATTTTCGATTTCCGCAATCAAGAAGCTGACCTCGTCCATTGGAATGTACCAGTTCATGAAAAACTTGTAAGCCTTGGGCAAACGCTTATCCAGTTTCTTGGACACACCCACATAGATGCTCGCATCCGGGTAGGAACAGGAAATGTGGCTGCTCTCGATGTCGCCCTTGACGCGAATCCACCTGGATTCATCGTATGGAGGTTCGTCGAGCCTTACCAGGTCGTACTTGGTCACGGGCCATTCCGGTTCCCAGTAGTAAAATACCATGGGAGCGCCTTTGCGCATTGCCTTTTTGAGTATTGCCAGAAAGGGCCGCTGGTCGATTTTCACCGGCTCCAGATCCAGCCCGTACTCTCGAATCTTCGAATGATTCACCTCGGAGGCGTCCCAGCCGTAAGGGCCAACCCAAATCTCCCCCCTGCCGTCGCCATTGGTGTCGAATATCTTCTCATTACCCTTTAGATCGAAAATGCTTTTGATTCCTTGCGCTCTAGCAATTTCGGCCGACATGTAAAACCCTTGGGGGGCTTTGTCGTAGCTGAGTTTAACGGCCACGGTCTTCCGCTTCCTGACATACGTTTCGAATCCGGGTTCTTGATTTGGCATCCAGATATCCGGGCACACATCTACAGAACCGTTGTCAAGGGCGATCCAGCAGTCGAAAGTGGAAATTGAAAAGATCTCTACTGGAACGTTGAGTTTCTTTTCCAAGACATACTTCATCACTTGCTCTATGGCGTTGGAACCTGACCAGGAAAAACTCCCTATAATCACATCCCTTCTGGCCGACATTGTCGGCGCAGGTGCGAGCATGATAGAAACGAGAAAGGCCAACAGTGTTACAAGGGTCCATCTCATCAAGAATCGTAGTTCCATGGGATTTCCCGTCGCGACCCGCGGGCGATCAAACCAATCGATCATTTCACCTACACTTGAAAACCTGAATCAATCCATCGGCCACTTAAAGGTGGCCGAAGATCGCACTCTATCAACCGCGGCCAACCTGGGAGTTGTGAAGGAGCGGTTTACCTCCTTGCGAAAACAGGGAAAGGCCGCGATCAATCATAACCCTCCGGACATCGTAAGGCCCTTGAAAGTAATAGAAAGCAGAACTCGGATGAGATGGACTCCAGGCGTAGTTTTGCGGTTGAATTCTTCACGGTGGGGTTTGGGGCCGGCTGCGGTCCGGCCCCAAACTTCATGATTCCCTTAATGGTCAGAATACGAGAGATTAACGAACTCCTTTAAGCCAGTCGTTGACGATCTTGGGGTTGCTCTCAACCCAGTCCTTCGCCACTTTGGCCGAGTCTTTCTTAGGGTTGCCGGGAACGTCTTCTAAATCGGCAATCAGAGTGCTGACCTCATCTATGGGCATGTACCAGTTCATGAAGAACTTGTAAGCCTTTGGCAGACGCTCTTTCATTTTCTTGGACACGCCCACGTAAATGGTGGCTGGCGGAAAGGCTGTGGCCATGGGTTTTGCGTCGTCATACGGGGGTTCTTCCAACTTGATCAGGTCGTATTTTGCCATGGGCCACTCGGGTTGCCAGTAGTAGAATACCAGTGGCTTATCCTTGCGCATTGACTCTTTCAGGATCGCCAGGAACAGCCACTGTTGAATCTTGACCGCCTCCAAATCCAGACCGTAGTTCTTGATTTTTGCTATGTTCTTATCGGTGACCGCCCAATCGAACGGTCCGACCCACATTTCTCCCTTGCCGTCACCGTTGGTATCGAACATCTTCTCCTTGCCCTTGAGGTCAAATACGCTCTTGATCCCATGCTCTTTTGCGATCTTAACCGGCATCCAGAAGCCCTCTGCGGCCTTGTCATAGCTCAACTTGGCGGCCACAGATTTCCGCCCTTCCACATACTTATCCCAGCCCGCCTTTTGATTGGGCATCCAAATATCCGGATAGACATCCGCCGAACCCTTGTCCAGGGCAGCCCAAAGAACGGGTTGTGCAACCGTGGTAATTTCCACGTCAATATCCAGCTTTTCCTCCAGCACGTATTTCATAATCTGTTCTATGGCCTGAGAACCAGACCAGGTAAGGCTTCCGATAATCACGTTCTTTCTCGCCGCCATGGCTGAGTTGGCAGTGAGCAGACCAACCATCAACAGGACTGAAAGTGCGACTCCCAGCCATTTTGTCACCTGCCTCATCGTCTTCCTCCTTCCTCCATCATGAAGGTTAAAAGTTTATAACAACCTCCTAAGCGGCTAAAGGTGTCTAGCCTTCTTCTGTTTGGCTGAATATCCCTGCAGGATTCGGTCGAGGATTATGGCAGTGAAGAGAATGCCCAACCCGGCCTCAACGCCGATTCCCAACTCGACCCTCTGGATGGCATAGAGGATGGGACTTCCCAGGCCGCCAGCACCGATCATCGCCGCTATCACCACCATGGAAAGGGCCATCATCACGGTCTGGTTGACCCCGGCCATAATGGCGGGCAGGGCCAGGGGAATTTGGATTTTGGTCAGCAACTGCCACTCAGTACAACCGAACGCCTTACCCGCCTCCACAGTTTCCTTTGATACTTGTCTTATGCCCAGATTGGTAAGACGCACCATCGGCGGCAGGGCAAAGATCACAGTGGCCATCACCCCCGGCACGTTGCCGATGCCGAAAAACATCACCGCCGGAATCAGATAAACAAAGCTGGGAATGGTTTGCATGCCGTCCATGATCGGCCGTACTATCTTGTCCGTTGTGTCATTTCGGGCCGATACGATGCCCAAGGGAATACCCAGGAGTACAGCAATCAAAACACTGGTAGCCACCAATGCCAGGGTCTTCATGCCGTGCTCCCACAATCCGAAGGCTCCCATGGCAAAAAGAAAAAACCCAGTGATGAGGGCCACCTTGCGTCCGGCAAAGCGCCAGGCCACAACCATGAATACGAGGATGGTCACGGGCCATGGCACCCACAGCAGGAAAGCACTGATCTGGTGCAGGGCCACGTTGACCGTCGCCGTGATGCCGTCAAAAAAAGTTGCAAAGTTGTCCGTCATCCAGACCACGATCTGCTCTACAACTTTTCCAAAAGGAATACGAATCGGGAATTCCATCGCAGTAGCTCCTCAGATTGTGCTTTCAGCCGTCGGCTCTCAGTTCTGGTCTGCCAGTTCAAGAATCGATGTGGCAAACCGGTCAAGACGGGCCTGCCACCGGGCAACCGCAGGGCCTTGAATCCGAGGCGTACTTGAATAGCACGTCGCAGGGTGTCAGGCCCGGGGAACCCGCATGGGCGGCCATATGTCCGGTCGCAGCGGGCGATTGGTGCATTACGCAGGCAAGGCTTTCGAGTTCATCTACCGCTGCTTGGCGACTGCTCACCTTTGACCGGGCACTGGTTGTTGATTACCGACCCACTGAGAGCCCAAGGCTAAATCTTAAACCACGTCAGCTAGTTCCTTGAGCAAACTGGCCCGAGATATGACCCCCAACAACCGTTGTTCTTCATCCAAAACAGCTATGGGGCTCTTGGTCTGTGCCGCTTCTGAAATGAGATCCTCCAAGCTGGTATCCGGCAGCACAGTTGAGTAGTTCTTGCTGGTTATGGGCCGCAGGCTATCCACGTCCCCTCCCAGGTTCTCCGCCAGCCTTTGTTTGTTCACCACACCCACCAGACGGTTAGTAGAGTCCGTGATGAAGATGCTGTCACGGTTGTGCTTGCGCATCTTGTTGAGGACCGCTATGGGATCTTCGCCTTCCACAGAGATCCAGGTGTCAGGCTCCATCATCATGTTCTTGGCAGAAATCACCTTCGTTCGTGAAACCGAGCTGACGAATTCGGACACGTACTCATCCGCCGGATACATGACGATTTCTTCGGGTGTTCCCACCTGAACGATCACGCCATCTTTCATGACGGCAATCCGGTCAGCCAGTTTCAGGGCCTCATCCAGATCGTGAGTAATGAAGACGATGGTCTTTTTGACGATTGCCACCAATTTCAGAAACTCGTCCTGCATTTGTTGGCGGATGAGCGGATCCAGGGCGCTGAAGGCTTCATCCATGAGCAGGATCTCCGGGTTGACCGCCAATGCTCTTGCAAGTCCCACGCGCTGCTGCATACCGCCGCTGAGTTCACTGGGATAGCTCTGGTCCCAGTCTGATAGTCCCACCAGCTCTAGGGCCTCTGCACCTCTTGTGTAGCGCTTCTCTTTGGCGAAACCCTGAATCTCCAAACCAAGGGCGACGTTGTCAATCACGGTTCTATGAGGCAAGAGGGCAAAGTGTTGGAAAACCATGCCCATCTTCTTCTGTCGGACCTCTCGGAGTTGCTGTTTGTTCATTTCACTGAGGTTTGCGCCATCTACCAAGATGTCACCCCGGCTTGGCTCAATCAGCCGATTCAGGCAGCGTATAAGGGTCGATTTCCCACTACCGGAAAGCCCCATGACCACAAAGATCTCACCTGCCTGAATATCCAGATTGGCTTCCCGAACTGCCACCGTGCATCGGGCGGTTATATCGGACAGTTTTGCTTCGTCCGAGCAACTAATGAGCTTTTCGAATAGCTCTGGAGGGTATTCCCCAAAAACCTTCCACACGTCCCTACAGGAGATCTTTACATCGCTGTTCATCATACCGTGCCTTACTCCTGCTTACTTCTCTGAGTAGTTTCTGGTGTCTCGAGATGAGTGGCGGGCTGGTCTTGCCATACAGCAGATGATGTTGAGAGTTGCTACGGCCGGACCAATGGATATGAAAAGCGCGCTCTTGCGCAAAGACCATGCGCTCGTGAAAGCACCGAAACACTTTGGATACCAGGTATCGGACCACCCAGTCTTATGGTGGTTTCAATGCCAAGCCCCAACTAAACTTTCAGATTTGCGTTCTTACTGAAACGTAATTAGAGGCCAGCAATTCTTAAACTTACTAAATCATGCCTTAGAAGTCAAATGGGTCCAGAACGCGGCGAGCTGCATTGGAAGCTGGCCCGGATGTTTCATGAATTGCTGTGGCGAGAACGCGAAGATGGGCGTGCCACCTGGCAACCGTCCCGCGGTATCGCGGGATTGGTTCGGAGGCGTACTTGAACATTACGTCGCAGGGGGCGAGGCCCGAGGACGACAGGAAGGACACCCATATCCGCGGCCGCAGTAGGCCATTCATCAAACATCCGGGCCAGGTAAACTGCTCTCTCTTAAGACCAGCAGAATACAAATTAGCCCGCGCGCGCACCATTAGGTATGGGTTTTTCGGGCACTGCCAGCACAGGTGTGATTCCATCTGCATACCCAATGTCGAAAAGCATTCCTTCAGAAACTTCGCCCATCATCTTTCGCGGTTCTAGGTTCACTACGAACAGTGTTTGTATTCCTTCGATCTCTCTTGGATTTTTGCGCTCCAGTTTGATACCTGCCAATATCGTTCTCTTGTGATCGCCAAAGTCAACGATCAACTTTACCAATTTATCCGCGCCTGCAATGTGCTCAACCCGTTCTATGGTACCGATTCGTATGTCTATCTGGCCAAACACATCGTACGCCACCGTGGGCTTGATTGGAGCTACTTTCATTTCCTTCATTGTCTGATCCCTATGCATCACAACCGACGTCAGCGCCGGGGCAGGTGCGTGCGGCTTATACATGGCCTTGCGCACATAGTAGTGGAAAACGAAAGAAACTGTTTGTTCGGTCCGACTGCAGCGGGTTATGCCCCAGGGATTGAAACAGACAGACCAAGTTGGAGCTTAGTCGCGTCCTCAACCTTCTCCATATCCATCTTGGACAATTTCCCGATGCGGTCCATGGGACGCGATTTGCTGACGGTTGTTAGCTAGTCAGCCATAGCCTTGTTCGGCTTGTCTTTCAAGATTATGGGTGCTTCACTAGGGTAGAGTCGATCCACGTTGGTTCAGCGAAGTTGTATCGCTGTTGGGTGCAGTGAAAGTTAGACTTGGTACTCCATCAATAGGGAGGATGACTCTGGTTAATCCCTCGAATTCAGGTCACCAAAGATAGGATTGCTCCTTCGTTCTATCGGGGAAGAACAATCGTGACGACTTTGCCGCCATATTCATGTACTGAATCGTGGGCACGAACTGTTACTCTAGTGATTCCTTTGGGTATCTTCACTCCTGGCAGACTGCGCGTAAAGGGCTGCTCATCGACATGAGGATGATATAGAGTCCGTGTACCATAAACAGTGCCGTCCGAACCCACGACATCCCATTTGTTGACGTAGTGATTCCAGCCCTCATCGCTGTGGGACACTGTGACGTCAAATTGGTATGTACTATCCCCAAGCTTCATTACCTCGACTGTAATAACTTCAGCCTCTCCCGCGTGCGCCACCATAAGTGGAAACAATAGAAGTAAAACGGAAACTACATATGTTCTCATCTATTATCACCTTATCTTGATAGAATTGCAAAAGTCTAAAATAGGTGTCTTCTGGCCCTATATCTCCCTTTTTGCCCTCAAAGACGCCCTTATGGACCTCAAACTACCCTCGTTTTCGATCTCATTTCTTTTAATTTCAGCTGGTTATCTTGGTCCGACCCCATTTCATAAACAATTGTAATACAGCGTATCTTATTGCTCAAGTTTCGCACCTCTTTAGAGGTCGAAAGTTGACTTATATCTTTTCGCCAAGGATATCTTTGAGATGATGCCCCAGGTGACGAAGATAATCCTTTATCACGAAATCCAAAGGAACAGGCTCTTCTTTTCCGATGTTGCATGGGGAGGATTCGGCATCCTTTGGAATGCATTCGATTACATGACTCACATGGTTATTGTATGCAGACCAGAGTGCGACTAAGGACGGCCAAGGCCTTTCATTGTATCGCTGAATTCTTACCCATTCATCTTGATCATAGCTTGGAAACTGAGTCGCACCTTTGTTCACAGCTCTTACAAATCGTTGGTGATTGTTTGCTGCCGAGTCGATTAGATGCCCGAGAATCTCTTTTTTCGACCACTCGTGTGGATTGGCTTTGACCCTCATGTCATTATGTTTCATTCGAGATAATTGAGGTTCGACCGTTGCTATAATGGAACGAAGTTGCTGCGCGATATTTTTCATTTCGGGTTTCCTTCAGGCAAATAACGGCCGAGATCAGCGGCGCGATGATGGGTTTATGATGTTTGACTTCCGAGATTCAATCCAGAAACTCAACGAAGCCGTTTGCCTCGTCAACTTCCAACTTGTTGTATGTCCCTTAAAGCACTGACAACGCTGGATAGATTTGTGCACTCAACGATTTTTTGGTTGTGTCTCGCAATGAATTTTCTAATGTGTACCATATTGTCATGATCAAACTTGTGATTCCAGGTGACAAGGTTCCAGAAATCGGCGATGGTCTCGTGCTTTGAAGCAATCAGCCCCAGCTTTCTTTTCATGAATCTTCTGTATATTCGCCAGTGCCGTACCAGCGGGACGCCTCCAGAATGACGATAATATCGGCTAGTTCGAACGCATAAGCTAACCATCTATAATAGACACCTTCCAAAATCCACATAACCATCGCTACCACTCCAAAACTCAGCATACGGCATCCTGCTTGAAAAAAACCAAGAAAGTCAAGCTGTGAATCGCTAGGTTGGGCGTTGAAATGAGTCACTGCAAAGGTTTAGATTCCATCCCTTAATTCACGGTCTTGGCTTCAATGAGCCCGGCACGAGGTCTTGATGCTAGTCAAAAAGCGGCCGAATTTCGATTAAAGTACGAAATCTCAACTTTCAGAAGATCAATGCGGACTATAGACCCTCACGATCAAGTCGATTTTAGATGAAGATTAATGTTCGCGGGTATGACTTTGCTCCAAAAGTAGTTCAGATATTTACTGCTATGGGTTACAGTTGCTTAGACAGGGAACATTTATCAGTAACATAGATATAACAGAAATCTTCTGGGTTAGAAAACCTTTTGGCAGGTGGCGACTTTTAGTATACTACCGCAATCAAATCTGCAAGCCGAGGCAGCGATGAGATAAAGATTCTTATGAGAACGCAGGGTAAAACAGAGCAACAATCAGGCCATAATAAGAAAGAGAAGGCGTCAATTTCTAGGTTGATCGAAGGAGATCCCTTGAGCGGTTTTTATTACCGGAGCTTGCTAGTTTATCTTATTCTATCCATTGTATTCCTTTTATGGCCTTTTGATCTCTTGCACAAAAGAAATGGCGCTATGTGGCTTGTAACTTCAAATGGAATTGAGTTCCCCCAAGATGGACAGCTAATGTCACTTTCATCGACCCAAAGCTTATGCGGTAGGCTTCTCATAGGGACAGGTTTCAGCTTGGAAGCGTGGGCTGCTACGGATGATCCGGATCAATCAGGCCCTGCAAGGATCGTTTCCTATTCCCTAGATCCTGATCATAGAAACTTTACCTTGGGGCAAAAAAAGAAGAAGTTGATTATGAGGTTGCGAACAACTGAGACGGATCTAAATGGAGTCAAACCACACGCGGAAGTAGATGGTGTGTTTGGTATGTCAGAGCCTCAACATATTGTCGTGGCATATGACTTCTCAGAGCAAAGAATATTTGTAAACGGGGAAATAATGCTACGACAGAAAATACCTGGAGGCAGATTTACTAACTGGGATATGTCTTACCCTTTAGTGTTGGGGAATGAGGCCACAGGTAATCGACCCTGGAATGGAAAAGTCTTCTATGTTGCAATTTATGATCGTGCTTTGAGCGAAAGAGAAGTTCGCAAAAACTATCTTGCTGGATTGCCCTACGAAGGACTTCCATCTAAGTTGGATCCTCTTACTTCTGATGGCCTCGTATTGCGGTATTTATTCGACGAAAGAAAAGGAGATAAAGTTGGTGACGATAGTAATACCGATACCCCCCTGGATCTCTATATTCCCAAGTACATCCAGTATCCCGAAAAGGCCTATCTGTCTCTAAACCTGGAGGAATCACTGAAACATCCGGATTTCTTCAAGGATGCAGCTCTGAACATTTTAGCGTTCATTCCTCTAGGATTGCTTTTTCACGCTGCGCTGAGAAGTCGAAATGGATCATCTCCGAAAACCTTTGCATTTGTTTTTATTGCCGGAACACTGTTCACCTTTGGCATTGAGTCTCTCCAGTATTTATCGGTGATAAGGGACTCCTCGCTTATAGATGTATTCAACAATATGCTGGGGACTGCGATTGGTATTTGTGTAGACAGATCCTATGAGATCTATCTGCATTCTCAGAGCAAAAACAGAGCAACGAAAACGTGGAGCCAAGACGCCGAGGTTCCTTGACAAATGAACAAGTGGTTTGAATTGTCACTATATGTGGCGACTGGGTCTGAAGTGGAAAAGTTCAAATTGAAGTATGAGATGCACGGCCCAGGGGATGACCCTTGACTTCAGATCAACACGCCTACGCTAACACTCGGATCATTCGAGTATGTCGAGCATATGTTAACTATTTGAAACTAATAGACATTCAGCATAGATAGTAGGTATATGAAACCTATGATCAAGATGAATCAGGTACAATATGTAAACAGAACGAAGCCGTGCATCGGATTACCACCCTACCCCGTCCCCGTCGGTGGTGGAGACGATCACCCCGATCACCCCCGTCGGCTTTAAGGGGCAACTTCCAACGGCAAGCGCTGTTTGATCGTCGACGCAGGTCAGGCCTTCGTACCTGCAACTCAATGTGGGATCGAAATCCTTAGCGGGATCGAAAGGCCTAATCTCTGGTTCTCCGGCGTCAAACACCCGCACGTGGTAGATGACCCCGGCAGATATGTCCTGGTTCTGCACGGCCCAAACGGTGTCGCTGCCGGGCGCGCACATATTGTCGATGTCGTTCGGTTCGCCGTGCACCGACGCGACCTCTCCCCAGCTCTCCCCGCCATCTAGAGTGCGGAACAGGGTGCTATCCCGCCTTGCCGCGGCCCAGACCACTCTTGGCGAATAGGCGCTCACCATGTGCATGCCGTTGTAGTCCTGCCACCCCGGCGTGTGGTCCACGGACTCCTTCCGCCAAAGCTCCCCATTGTAAAGCGAATGAATCATGCCCAAGTTATTGCCCTCTTTGTCCTCTTCGTAGGCAATCCAGATGTTGGCGTTACTCATCAGCTTGTTCTTGCCCGGTCGAAAGGCGTTGCACGGATCTACGCAGCCGATGACGTCCATGCGGTTGGCCGTATCGATCAACTCGAACGGGTGTTCCACGATGTTCCATGTCTCGCCACCGTCCGCCGTGTGCAGTATCTTCACCCCGAGACTGACCGCCCACGCCTCGCGCCGACTCAGGCCCTTGATGTTCTTGATGGTATCCACCCCGTCCGGCAGTTCCTGGGCTGTCCATGTGCTGCCGCCGTTGGTGGTATGCAGGATCACCCCATCCCCATCCGGCGAGTTCAAAGCGGCCCAGGCCGTGCGCCGGTCCACGGCGCTGATGTCGTTTCCTTTGTAGCCCGCCCACTCGGACCTGTCGAGCTGTTCGGTCCAGCGCCGACCACCGTTTCTGGTATGCAAAATCGAGACGCTGCCTGCTCCCTCCTTTGGATTGGTCTTCCCGATCACCCAGCCAATTCTTAATGCAGACTTTTTGGTATGGTGTTTATCGCTGTCGTCATCTTCACGGTCAGGCCGAGGAGATTGGAGCGCCTGGCTACCGGACTCAGTACGTCTTCCTTCATTGTCACCCTGCACCACCCATTTCCGGCCTTCGTTCCGGGTATGTAAGATCACGGCGGTCTAGTTTACACCCTCTCCGACATTACCGATCACCGAACCAACTCTTAATGGAGACTCTAGAGCTAACGCATTGCCATGGGTTGTGACAAGAAGCACTATTAGCACAAATAAGAAAAGACCCCCTTTTTTCATTTTATCGATCTCCTTTTAAGACATTAAAAGCAGCGCCCAGCACCAGATCGCTTCCCAGCGACATGGATTGCTGCCAGAACCGCCCGGCGTGGCGCTGGGCCGACTGCATGTGCCTGTTAGCGCCTACGGAAACTTCTCGCAATTTGAGCTCAAGTCAGCTTCTTCAGACCGCAAGTGGAAACTTCAGATCCCGAAAATTACCCAGTTCACAAGAAAATCGTGAAACACCAAGGCTAGGATTGGCCAGCAACGGCATCAAAGCGGCGAGGTGCTCGAACCGCTACTGGAATGGGTCCACCCGAGCCTGCCTTCTAGTAAAGATCAGCGCGTTAGTGATTGAATCTTATCAAGACTCGTGGCTTTTCGTCCCCGACACGCGACGAGTTTGCCTTTGTCTGGTAGTATCCTAATGTGTATTACTACGGGGGAAACAATATGACTAGATATTACATAAGCTTAGATCATTAGCTTTGTCAATAGAAATAGCCATCATTTTATGAATGAAATCAATCGAATAATATTACATTGTAAGACACTTATTAAAGAGACCGACAAACAATATCAAAGAGTAAACGCAGTGTTACTTTGATCGAGTAATGTGCAATTTCCCAGGAGTTCAGTCGGGCTTAACATTCCATCCCTTAATTCACACCTTGCTCAAATTCAATCTGTTACGAAATATGGTAGCTAGTTCGCAGGAGATAAAGCGCGGATTGAAGTATCTGAACTTCCCAGAGGGCAATCCGGACTTTAGGTTTTGACGATTTGTCGGCACGATCAAGTATGATCACATAAACAAAAGCAGGGCGGTGAGGCCCTGCTTCGAAGGTCAACTGTCTCTGCCAAACTTTAACAGAAACCGCTACTGTTCTGGTGGGCGATATTCTGCACTCATTTCGGCCACCGATTTGCGGCGAACGAAGCCAGGCTGAAGATGAATTTTCTCGCATACAGTCTGCTTCATCTGATCCGCCGGTTCTGTTTATGGGGCGAGGACACGCGCCGGTCCATCGAGTGGATCATCATAAGGCTGCTCAAGGCGGGCACTCGGATCGTCTATCACGCCAGGTATTGGTATGTGCATGTGGCGTCAGCTTTTCCATTGGGGCACCATTACCGGGCTGTCCTTGGCTGGCAACACTGAGCTGGCATGTACTGAAGAATGACTTGCAAAGCTCTGACAGGAGAAGATATTTTCAAAATACACGGAAAAAGAGGTTCAGACGGGAATTGGGGCTGCACCGAAGGCGTTTTGGGCGGTTCCGGTTCGATTTCCCACCCTGAACATAGGAAAGTCCATCGTAAACGGGCATACAGGCCGGCGGGACAGCTTTTTGGAGGCGATTGCCGCATAATTCAGGTAGAAGATAGTCAAATTATCCTGCCGAAAAACTGATAATTCAAAACCTGACCCCAACTTTTTGAGGTTAGAGGTGACCCGGAAAGCCGAAGTCATAATAATTGGAGCCGGCATTATCGGGGCCGCAATTGCTCTCGAACTGGCCCGAAATGGGTATAAGACGCTTAACATCGACAAGTTGCCAGCGGCGGGATATGGCTCGACTAGCAATTCATCCGCCTGTGTGCGTTTTCATTATTCCACTTGGGATGGCTCAGCAATAGCATTTGAGAGCTATCACTACTGGAAGCGCTGGGAGGATTACCTCGATGTCGGCGACGAGAGGGGATTCGCCAGGTATGTCGAAACGGGCTGTCTTGTACTGGACTATCCGTCAATAAAGCTGCCCATACTGTTGGCAGATGTTGGAGTTGATTTTGAATACTGGGACATTGAGACCTTGAGGAAGAACATCCCGATATACTCTGAATTCGATTTTTCACCCACGAAGCGACCCGACGATGACAGATTTTTCGACCCGCCCGAGAGGAAGCTTTCTCGCGTTCTCTTCACGCCGTCAGGGGGATATTTGAATGATCCGCAGCTGGCAACCCACAATTTGCAGCGGGCGGCTGAAGAGAAAGGCAGTAAATTCTTGTTTAACACCGAAGTGGTTGAGATTCGACGCAAAGAGTTGCAGGTTCTTGGTGTCACTCTCAAGAACGGAGAACGGATTGATGCACCGGTCGTCGTCAATGCCGCAGGGCCCCACTCATCTGTTGTCAATCGCATGGCTGGTGTGGAACAAGGCATGAACATCAAAACCAGGGCCTTGAGGCAGGAAGTGCACAATGTGCCGTCTCCGGTAGGTTTCGATTTTGAGAAAAACGGTTTAGTGACCTCTGATTTTACCACCGCCACCTACCACCGTCCAGAAGTTGGCAACACCATCCTCGTGGGTAGCCAAGACCCCGAATGCGATCCAAGGATTTGGGTAGAACATCCGGACAATTTCAACCGGCAGACAACAACTGCTCAATGGAAAGCTCAAGTATATCGTTTGGCTCAACGGATCCCCAACCTACCCATTCCGAACAAACCCTCAGGAATAGTCGATTTGTATGACGTGTCGGATGACTGGATTCCTATCTACGACAGATCTGACCTGGAAGGTTTCTATTTAGCCATCGGAACGAGTGGCAACCAATTCAAAAATGCGCCCGTTGTCGGAAAACTTATGGCTGAATTGATTCACGCTTGTGAGAACGGACATGACCACGATACCGATGCCGTGAAGATCGCCTGCCGCCACACGGGTCACGTACTCAACCTGGGCTTCTATTCACGTCTTCGTGAGATTAGGAGCGAAAGTAGCTTTTCGGTTACGGGATGAAAAGGACCGGACGTTGTTTACAAAAGGTACTATTTATTTCTTCTCAATATCTGCGCAACTGCAGAAGTGGATAGGCCCAATTGTCGTGCGGTCTCCGCCAATGAAATCCGAGGTCGGACCAAGTCAACCGTCCAAGATCACATAGCAATCGTTTCAGAAGTAGGCGTTTGAAAGTACGGCCAAATTTTGCCAACTTATTTGCTTTTTTTGCAATTATTCCAGCTAACTAACTTGGTCCGACCTCGGGATCTTTTAAATATATCAACACCCGTTATTCCCCCTTGTAAAAATAAAAGCCTGACATATTCACCTCTTTGAAATGCTCACCTCTTCAAAGTTTCTTCCTCGTCGAAAGTGGTCATAAATAATTCGCATGGGTATTTGCATATGATCCCGGTAAAGACCGAGTTTGAAATATATTTCGTCTTCATCATTTCTAAAGCCCAGCGCACCATGATAGTCAACAATCTGATGGCCGTTTTTCCAAACCTGCAACATGCCATCTTTGTTCGTTCTTGCTATTATCCGAAAGACCATATCCACCCATCGATTCCGTAGATCAATTTTTTTGTTATAGACCTTCCGTTTTCCTCGGTCTCTTGCTACGTCAACCCTCAGTTTACCACCCATATACCTCAATGAGACTATTGGACTGCGATCTTTAGTAGCTTCATTGAACGATTGTTTCCAACGGGCGATGACTAAACGGGTTTCTACAATTGGAAAGTCAGAAGGCAATAAAAAGGAAAATGCATACCAGGATTCTCCCCCCATCCTTAACCGGACATGTGGTGCTTCACGGAGTTCCACCCGTTCAGTTAACTGCCCGTCACCGCCAATCTCGGTTTTAGCACTTGGGGAAACGCTAATCTCTATCGCTCCGTTACCGGTGCGGGTAGGAGAGGTTATATGACGGAGCGCGTTTTTCGATAATTTTTTGGTGGTCCAGATTGATGATAGTGTCTCAGATTCAAAATCATCTTTTAGAAAGATATCCTGCCCCCAAGTACGGGATGTGACAATTAAGAATCCGAGTACTATGCAGCAGGAAATGATTCTTCTATAATTGACTTGCATGAAATCCCTCCTCTTCCAAAATCGTGGAGGATAAACTTATATTTCATCAAGTTCTAGTCGGCCGAACAGCTGGTTAGACTGTGCGCAGTTTAACCCAATATTGCTGCATGCAGTATAACATGTCATCTCTTGACTCTAATCTTCAATCGCTTACCATACACCCACTCACGGCTTACCGCTTACTATAATGGCGCAGAGCGCCAGGTAAGGGGTAAGAGGTGAGCGGTGAACGGTAGGAAGTTCGATCACGAGTATCAGCCACTCAAAGACTCGACTCGTTGTGGGAGCGACTTGCAGCCACGGGAAAGAAGGCTTCGCATCACTGCCTATCTCGGCAAGATGGTGCTCCCAGAGTGTAGGTCAATGATGTAGAGATCCAGCACGATTATAATGCCCGATAAGAGTGCGGATCGGTAATTCTCACCGCTTACTGCTTACGGCTTACCGTTTACTAAAATGGCGCAGAGCGCCAGCTGGGGGGTGAGCGGAGTAACAGATTTCGCGGTCCCGACATCTTTGCGATGTAACCAGTTTTATCTGCTTACTGTTCACTGCTTACCGCTGACTGCTTACCGCTCACCCTTCACTCCTCACCGCTTACCTTGCTCCCCGTTGACATTCGCTGGATGTATACCTGAGCTAATTGCACCGCGCGTTCCCGCTTTGCCAGGCGGATTTGCTCGAACAGCTCTCGGCACTGGTTGAACTGGAGGCTGTCAACCAGCCTGTTGACCCTGACTTCATCCTCGGCGTGGGGCGCTTCGGTTTTGTCCGGAAGGAGTTCCTCTTTTTGAATAAGCTTGATATAGATCAGACTGCGGGCCGCCAGCAAATCGGCCACTTCCTCACGCAGTCCATGGTGAAAAGCGTAGTGGAGCGTAAGGATATCTCCAGGTCCCATATTCCGCCTCTTGCCTTTTAACCTTGTCACAACAGGAGCGAGGAGAAATAGGGGACGAATTTTGACCCCCTTTCCAAGCTCTCTACGAAGATACTGATACAGGGGATAGTGGATGTAGCCTGCTTCTACGTACATGGGCACTCCCGGCCTCACAATATCAGCAATGGCTTTTGCCCGTAGTCGTTCCCGCAGGGTGAGACGGGCAGCATCCGCACGAGCAAAATCTTTGACCGCCTGAACCACGACTTCAAACGAACCATCCACGCTGCGGGCATAGTAAGAAATGAGTCTACCTGTTGCTCGTCTCTCGGCCAGGTACACTTCTCTCAGGATCGGCTCCTGCAATATATGGTCAACGGTTTTGCCTGCTGCGAAGAGCTCATGGATCCGAAGCAGCGTCTCCAGATAAGGCTCCACCTGAATGATCCTCCGACCACCCTGGCATAGCTCTCGAAGCAAACTGCAAAGCCGCCTCTCGAACTGGGGAAAACCGGAGTCGAGTTCCATAATGTACTCGCTGATGGTAATCGCGCCGCCTAGCATCTCTGGAAAATCAAATGAAGGCGGATCTTCTAGCACAATGACCTGATGACGTTCCATTTGCTCGCGAACAAAGGGGAGGACCTCTACGTGGTGGGATGAAAAACCGATTGTAATCATTGGTTGGATGGGGAGCGGTAGACGGTGAACAGTAAACAGACTACTACCTGTTCTTTGTCAATAACCGCTTACCGCTGACTGCTTACCTTTCCGCCACGCGACAGGGCTTCGGCGCCAAAAAACAAGTCCCGCGCTTCGATTTTACCCAACTACGCCTCACCGAATGTGGCTCTGTAGCGTCCCCAGAATTCTTCCTGGGTAAAGCCGTGCTCCTGGGTGCCGTATCGCTCTACTGCGTAGCTGGCACAGGTTGCCCCCATCTGCGCGGCCTCCTCAAGTTCCTTGCCGAGGACCATTCCTTTGATGAGACCGGCACGATAGGCGTCCCCTGCCCCCGTCGGATCCAAGACCTGAGAGGCTGTGGCGGCATCGATTTTGACTTCCTGCTGAGATGTATAAATGAGGGAACCGTGTTCCCCAAGGGTGGAAATGATGGTCTTAGTCCTGCTGCGGAGCTCCTCCTTGCCGAGCCCAGTCTTCTGAATAATCATCTCCAACTCATAGTCATTGGAAATGAGCAGCTCGGAACCTGTAGTCATCTCGTTCAACTGCTCTCCTGACAGGACCGCGATTTGCTGGCCTGGGTCAAATATATAAGGAATCTCCTTCTGCTTATAGATCCGGCTGTACGTAATCATGTCCTCGACGTTTCCAGGAGCCACAATTGCTAGTGCCTCCCTGGGATTCACCCCATCAAACTGGTTGAGTGAAGGATACTTCATAGCCCCTGGATTGAACCCGGTTATTTGGTTGTCTGACAGGTCGGTTGTGATGTAAGCTCCTGCAGTCAATTCCTCTGGAATTTGTTTGATTCCTTCCAGAGAAAGTTCGTGCTTGCTCAGCCAGGCCTCATACTTGTCAAAATCATTTCCCGCAGTAGCCAAAATCAGTGGGTGTTCTCCCAACAGAGCCAGATTGTAGGCGATATTTCCAGCTGTCCCCCCGAATTTCTCCGTTAGGCTGTTCACCACGAAACAGACATTGAGAACATGGATTTTGTCCGGCAGGATATGTTCTGCAAATTTTCCGGGAAAGTCCATGATTCGATCGTAGGCCAAAGATCCAGACACTAAGATTTGCATTTTACCGCTCCTCGGTCATTGGTCATTATTCGGTGGGCACTGGCCACGCCTGGAGCATGGAGCTCGGAGCGTGGAGTATGCCGTCACATTAGTCATCGGGCATCTGTCACTCGTCGCTGGCAATTCTAGTTACCGCATACCGCTTACGGCTCACTGCTTACTCCTAATAGCATCGCCAATCTCTCTCATTTTAGCCATTACCTCATCCTCGCTAACAGAGAGGACCTGACGCTCACGCATCACGAGTCTGCCGTCAATAATAACATCCCGAACATCTGCACCGCGAGCAGCGTAGACCAGGTGCGAACAGGGTTCATACATGGGCGTCAAGTGCGGTTGTTCGAGGTCGATCACAATGAGATCCGCCTTCCGCCCTGGCTCCAAACAACCGAGTTCGTCTGCCATCCCCAGCGCGGCCAGTCCCCCTTGAGTCGCCATGGCGACGACTTCTACCGCGGAGCTGAGGGCCGGATCTCCTTGGTGGACTTTGTGAAGCTTGGCAGCCGTGTCCATTTCCTGGAACATGTCCAAGTTATTGTTGCTGGCACACCCATCGGTTCCCAGACCGACGATAACACCTGCCGCTAACATCTTGGGAAGCGGCGCTACGCCCGACGCCAGCTTCATATTGCTTTCCGGGTTGTGGGAAACTCCCGCGCCGCTGGTGGCCAGGGTCTCTATTTCTCCATCATTCACCCGGACTGCATGATGACACAGGGTCCTTGCATCCAGCAGTCCCAAAGCTTGAAGGTGTTCCAGGGGCCGCCGCCCAAAGCGGTCCTGGGTCTCTTCCAACTCGGCCTGATTCTCCGCCACGTGAATCTGAAAAAGAACCCCAAGTTCCGAACAGCTCTCCTTGGCACGGAGCAAGGTTTCCGGTGAACACGTGTAAGTTGAATGGCAGAAGATGCTTGGAGTAATGCGAGATGACTTGTCCTGCCAGCGAAGCAGGAAAGCTTCTGCTGCTTTTACGTTGACCCGTGGATCAGGTACATCGGGGGCGGGGAAATCTATGACACCTTGCGCAAGGACTGCGCGCATACCGCTGGCAGATACTGCTCTGGCGGCTGCGTCTTCGTAGAAATAGCCATCACAGAAAGTGGTGGTGCCGCTCCTAATCATCTCCACCGTTGCCAGCAGTGTAGACCAGTAGACGGTCTCTTCACCCACGAAGGATGCCTCAGCGGGGAAAATGTATTGGTGGAGCCATTCCTGCAGGGGCAAGTCATCGGCCAGACCCCGGAAGCAGGTCATGGCCGCGTGGGTGTGCAGATTTATCAAACCGGGCATGACCAAACATCCGCTTGCGTCCAAGTCCTGTTTCGCATCCACGTTTTCGGCCAAGAGCGAGGTCTCATCCACAGCCACGATTCGGTTACCTGCGATTGCCACACCGCCCACTTCAAAAATATCGTTGTTCTCGTTTAAGGTAAGCAGCGTGCCACCGGAGATCAGTAGATCCGCGGTCATTTTGCGATCTTTGTGAGTACCCATGGTGTTCATTTGACCTAAGAAAGCTGATCCGCTGTGGCGAAGTGGGCTTTATCGGGAATGAGATCAAAAGATTGTTGGAGCGCTCAGGATTGCGGATTTTAGCTGTTAGGATTCGGCTCGACACGACTTTGAACCTGTAGCCTGGGCGGCTAGTCGGTCATTCAGCCTACAGACACAGGTGTCAGTCTAACCTGCGCCGATCCATCATCTGAAATTCCATTGTTCCTCACGGCTTGATCTTCTTAGCGATGGCGCGAACCTCGGCCATTGTCCTGTCAACATCGATACTGAACAACTCACGGTTTCTCATCACCACCCGGCCATTGATGACACTTAGAGTCACATCGGCAGCGGAGGCAGCGTAAACTAACTGAGAGTAGATGTTGTAGAGTGGAGTCAGGTGCGGTTTTGCAAGATCCATTCCAATGATATCCGCCTTTTTGCCTGGTATCAGGCTACCAACTTGTTCTTCCAGGCCGAGAGCCCTGGAGCCACCCATGGTAGCTAGGTGCACAACGGTTCTTGCCTCCATCGCAGTAGGATCGAGGCGATGTACTTTATGGAGCTTGGCCGCCGTGTCCATCTCCGCGAGAATGTCCAGGTTGTTGTTGCTGGCACACCCGTCTGTCCCAAGACCCACCGGTATACCCCTGGCCAGCATTTCCGGCACTGGGGCCACTCCGGATGCCAGCTTCATGTTGCTTTCCGGATTGTGCACCACCCGAACACCCCGTTCCGCGAGCAGATCCAATTCTTCTTCAGTCAGTACCACGCAATGGTCCGCAATGAGACTCGGAGTCAAAAGACCAAGTGATTCCAGGTGGTTCACCGGCGACTTCCCATAGCGCTCCTTGACCTGAGTCACCTCGTCGTGAGATTCAGAGAGATGCATGATCATGGGCACGTCGAATTCTTCAGCAATTTCCATACATGCACTAAGCAAACTCGGGGAACAAGTGTACACCGCATGTGGCTCTACGGCCGCTGACACCAGTGGATTTTCCTCCCAGGTCCGAATGAGTTCCCGAGTAAAGGCGAGACCGTGTTCAGGCGAGCCGTAGTTGGGAGAAGGAAAGTCGTAGAGTACTTCACCAACCAGACTCCTCATCCCTGCTTCATAAGCCGCTCGCGCCACCTGATCTTCGAACAGGTACATGTCACAGAAAGTGGTAACTCCGCCAAGAATCATTTCAGCACAACCCAGCAGTGTGCCGTAGTAAACGAGATCGCCGTCCAGCTTCCTCTCGGCGGGGAAGATATGCTCGTTGAGCCAGACGATCAGTGGCATGTCATCTGCGAGACCTCGGAAACAGGTCATGGCCGCGTGCGTATGACCATTGACCAGACCCGGCATAATCAAGCCCCCCGCCATATCCAGGCGTTCACGTATGTCAAAGTGAGAAGGCCATGAATTCTCCGAACCAACCCAGAGGATTTCGTCATCACGGATGGCAACCGCGCCGGGATGAAAGACTTCGTCCTCATCATTCAGGCTCAGCACCATGGCGTTGTGGATGAGCAAGTCGACCATCGTTTTATTCTGGTGCGTCATCGCGTCCTACCGTGCGGTAAGCAGTGAGCGGAACTCATGTCAACGTGTTCGCTTTCTGTTATTCCCCTCTGCTTTCTTTTGGGCCGGCGCCCGTCATTCGGTCGCCAGAATGAATCATCCCCAGTAAAGGCATAGCGATAATCTGGCGTACAACTTAGACAACGCCATAGTGACCTAATGACTCAATGACATTCAGTGAGTATGAAGCGAACTGACCTTATGGTCCAGTAAAGCAAACTCATAATCGATAGAACTGCTCACCGCTTACCCCTTACCGCTCACCGCTTACTGCTTACCGCTTACTGTCCTAAATTCTCGTCAGGATCTCTTCCAGCAAGCTCACCAGCCGAGGCTCGGCTTTTTCTGCGGTGGCGATGACCTGCTCGATGGGAGCAGGCTGGTAGTTGTCCGGCAGGTTTACATTTGTCAGTACGGAAAGCCCCAGAACTCTTATCCCGGCGTGTACGGCGACGATCACTTCCGGGATAGTGGACATCCCCACTGCATCAGCACCCATAAGGCGGAGGAATCGGGTTTCTGCTGCGGTTTCCATGCTGGGGCCAGCGACCCCCACATACACGCCCTGATGGAGCTTGATGTTTAGATCCGTTGCCGTCCGTTCAGCCAGATCAACGAGTTCCTGACTGTAGGGTTCGGTCATATCCGGAAAGCGTGGCCCCCACTCGTCCAGGTTTTCTCCTCTCAAGGGGTTCTGCCCGGTAAAATTGATGTGATCACGGATGAGCATGAGGTCACCGGCTTGAAAGATTGGATTGAGTCCTCCGGCCGCGCTGCAAATAACCAGGGTTTTCACCCCCATGGCGGCCATGACCCGAACGGGAGAAGTTATCTGCTTTGTATCGTGGCCCTCGTAGTAATGGAAACGGCCCTGCATAGCCATGACCGGTTTCCCTCCAAGGTAGCCGAATATGAGTCTACCCTTGTGGCTTTTGACAGTGGACACTGGAAAGTGAGGAACCTCCTGGTATGGGATCGCTGTAGTAGTCTCAATGCGATCGGCAAGCCGGCCAAGGCCGGTTCCAAGGACGAGCCCGATAGGTGGCTGGATGTCTGTCTTAGTCCTGAGATAAGCTACACTTTCCCTCACCCGCGCAAACTGCTCCCTCATTCGAGTCTCCCGGTTGGTCGTCGGTCATTAGTCGTCGGTCGTAGTCTCCGGTGCAATAAGCAGAACTTATCTTTATGAATTTGCTTTACGTCATTCGGCGATGCCTTCATTTGGGTTGACGCCCGTCACTCGGTCATTCGGTCGCCAGAATGAATCTTCACCAGTAACGGCAAAGCGATCATCTGGTGATCAACTTGCACAACGACATAGTGACCGAATGACTCGATGACAATGAATGACTCTGAAGCGAAATGACCTCATGGCCCAGTAGAGTAAAATAGTAATCGATCGAACTGCTCACTGCTTACCGCTTACTTGTTACTAGCCGGAACCCTTTAACTTCCCCAGACACGCCTCCAGACTCTGGGGATCTTGTACATTGAAAACCTCCGCTCGCCGATCGATTTGTCTCATCAGACCGCGGAGCACCTTTTTGGGCCCCACCTCGACGAATCTTTGAAACCCGTCTTGGCGCAAAAGCTCTATGGTTTGTTGCCACTGCACCGGAGCGCAGAGTTGTCTCGCAAGATTCTCTCTGGCCGTACTACCATCTTTGACGTAATCGGCATCCACGTTGGCTACTACTGGAATCCCGGGATCCCGAAAGGTGGTGTCGGTCAGGTCAGTTTGGAACATCTCTTGAGCAAACTTCATATACCGGCTGTGCCATGGACCGCTAACATTCAAACGGACACACTTCTTGGCTCCAGCGCTCAGCGCCATTTCCATGGCTTGCAGTACGCCTTCTTCACTGCCGCTAACAATGACCTGGCCGGGAGAATTGTAGTTGGCCATCTCTATGTCGCAGGTCCTACAAATCTTGCCGACTTGGTCCAGAGCCAGATTGAGAACCGCCGCCATGGCACCTGGATGTTTGTCCGCAGCTGTCTGCATATGCTGACCGCGTAGCTTTACCAAGCGCAACGCAGCCTCTTCCTCTAGTACTCCAGCAGCCCCAAGAGCGCTGTATTCCCCCAGGCTGTGCCCTGCAGCGGCAGCGGCTCGCACACCATGAAGCTCAAGTACGGTTAGACATGCCATGTTGACCAGGGTTATGGCGGGCTGAACGTGGTAGGTGAGGACGAGTTCTTCCTCCGGCCCCTCGAAACAGAGCCGCTCCATGTCCATGCCCAGGATCTTTTCCGCCCGGTGAAAGAGGTCGCGGACCTCTTGATGTGCTTCGTAGAAAGCCTTTCCCATGCCCACATACTGTGATCCCTGCCCAGGGAAGAGGAAGACCAAACCTCGATTGCTCATGCCTATCCCTCTGAATTTATGCGAACGTACAACTTCATATTACCAAGGATGGCCTCAATGAAGAACTCAAGAAATGTTAACCTGTTTGGGTACCGCTAGGCTTACTTTCAACTATCCGTGCCGCTGGCAAAACTACCGCTCCGGTTCAAAAGTTTTCCCATTAAAAGGTGAGCCTCTACCATTGTCAAGGGAAAACCTGTTGCCCGCGAGAACTCATCATTTGATGTCGCGAGACCGACTCCCGTGCCCCAAAGGAAGGGCGATGAGGGGGTTGTCTCCCATAAGCGCTCAAATAGGAGGTTTCTCGTAATAAGTGTAGACCTAATCGTGACTGATTAAGAAAGTAAAACGGAACTCAAAAGTCTTTCAAATCCCCCTTCCCCCCTTTGCCAAAGGGGGGAAGTCACTGAGATCACGTCAAAATCTTCCCCCTTTGTAAAGCGGCTCGACATGAGCAACTTGACCTGAGCTCGTCGACAGGTCTCGCCGAATGTGGAGATCGAGGGGGATTTCCTCGAGGGAAGCGTTAGCTCAACAGCATTGAGCACTCTCAGGTGCTTCACCCGACAAATGCTTCAGATCGCTTATTTGAGCGCTTATACGGTTGTCTCCCCGAAGTTTAAACGAAGGCGGAAGCAGAGCCAGCGCGAAGAAGATGAATGTGCCACAGGGCAACTGTCTATCTAAGGCTTACTTAAACAGCACGACAGGGGGCTCAAGTCCCGAGGTGCCCTGGAAAGAGGGTCAGATCTGCGGTCACGCCAGGGAGTGATTCGCGAATTATCCCGGGTAGATTAGCCATCCCTTGAGAAGGGGGCTAACTCGCCTTATAATAGTCAGGATCGCGTGCATGAATACGAGTCTTTCCCCTTTGAAGGCAGCCGACAAGAACGGTAAGAACGAGAAAGGGACAAGATCCTCAAAGCCGGGAGGGGAAAGGTTACTCGTCATTCGTTATCGTTGACTAGTTGGAGAGGATTGAAGGGAGGCAAGAAGGGTTGGTGCAGAACTGGAGAAAGATATACCGGGGCAAGATTACCTCAGCACACGACGCTCTCGTCCAGGTGTTGGAAAACGGCTGCCGTATTTACATCGGCACCGCATGCAGTACACCCCAACACCTGGTTCAGGAGCTTGCCTCCTGTTTGGGGCGATTAATAGATATCGAGGTACTTTACTCCATCGCACTGGGCTCGAGTCCCTTCATCCAGGAGGATTTGAGCCGAGTGTGCAGAGTTAAAACCTTCTTTGTCACCGAAACTCTCAGAGAGGCCGTTTTCGATGGCAGGGCCGATTATATCCCTGTCTACCTTTCACAGGTGCCCAATCTCTTTAACAGCGGCGTACTCTCCCTGGATTTGGCGTTGATCCAGGTTGCTCCTCCAGACGAGCATGGCTTCTGTAGTTTAGGAGTTTCCGTAGACGTGGTCAAAGCAGCAGTGGAGAACGCCCGATATGTCTTGGCTCAGGTCAACCCGCAGATGCCCAGAGTTTTGGGAGATAGTTTCATACACGTAAGTGAAGTCGATGCGTTCGTGGAGCGTGAAGAGCCGCTCATTGAGGCCCCTTTACGTGAACGTCAGCCGGTAGCGGAAAGAATGGCGAAACACGTGGCCAAGCTGGTTGAAGACGGCGCCACCATTCAGGTGGGAATCGGCCGTATTCTCAGCGCTGTACTTTCACATTTGACTGAGAAACGTGACCTTGGCGTACACTCTGAGATGATTACTGACGCATACTTGCCGTTGGTGGAAAAGGGCGTCATCACCGGTAAGAAAAAGACCATCCACCAGGATAAGATGGTCACCAGTTTCTGCCTCGGCACGCGGAGGCTGTTTGATTTCGTTCACGATAATCCCCAGGTGGAGTTCCATCCTAGTGAGTACGTCAATCACCCTAACGTTATCAGTCAAAACCATCGCATGACGGCTATCAATTCAGCGCTTCAAGTGGACCTCTCAGGACAGGTCTGTGCTGATTCTCTGGGCTACAAGGTTTTTAGCGGCATCGGTGGCTACGTCGACTTCAGCGTTGGCGCCTCCCGCTCCACGGGAGGCAAGTCCATTATCGTGCTCCCCAGCACCAGTTCTGATGGACAGAAGTCGCGCATCGTCTCCCATCTCACCCTCGGAGCCGGAGTCGTTGGTACCCGGGCTTCAGCTCAGTATGTGGTCACCGAGTTTGGCATCGCTCACTTGCATGGAAAAACCATCCGGGAGCGAGCACTCAGTCTAATCAACGTTTCCCACCCCAGGTTTCGTCAGGAACTGCTTGAAGAGGCCAAGCGGATACGGTACGTGTATGACGACCAAATGCTGTCGCCGTCCTTCGGTCAGTTTTATCCCGAGGACTGCGAGACTTATCAGACCTTTGATTCTGGACTCAAAGTCTTCTTTCGCCCTATCAAGGCCACAGACGAAAGGGCCCTACAGGAATTCTTCTACTCTCTGCCGGGCGAAGACATCTACTATCGTTTTCTCTCATCCATGAAAGTCTTTCCTCACCGCGACACTCAGGCGATGGTGAACATCGACTATGAGACGGAAATGACCATCGTCGGCGTTGTGGGAGATATTGGCTCTGAAAGAATCGTTGCTGTGGGCCGGTATATTCTGGATCAAAAATCAAACTTCGCTGAGGTTGACTTCGCCGTGCGTTCGGAAGTGCAGCACAAGGGTATCGGTACCTTTCTTGTTCACTATCTGAGCAAAATTGCCCAAAGTAATGGGGTTAGCGGCTTTATGGCCTACGTCCTTGCCGCTAACCGAAGAATGCTGGGCGTATTCCGCAAGACAGGCTACGTGATACACAGCCGGCTGGAAGACGGTATCTATGAAATCAATTTCCGCTTTGATGAGAGGGCCGAGGAGGGGGGTGGTGAGGAACAGTGAGCAGTGAGCGGTAAGCAGTGAGCGGTGAGCAGTGAGCGGTGGGCAGTAAGCAGTTGATCAAGTCGTCAACTAGTCAATAACAGGACTGTCCGATCCAATGAGGCATGACAACCTGTTAGTTCGAAGTAGGCAGAACGGATGAACCTTTTACGGTCACACTCACGGTGTGAAACGTGTGGTCAACAACCAGGGACGTCAGTACGGTGCCACCTTCTCGACGGGTAGACATCACTTCGATATAGTGTGGTTTGCCATGCTCGTCTTCAAAGGTGATTCGTTCGCCGGACTTGAAACCTCCACTTCGAAACCAGACCTCCGGCGGCAAGAGCCAGGTTCGACCATATTGTGCCTCAAACTGCAGAAACGCAGCAGCATCGAACGGGTGCTGCAGGTAAAGCACCAGATCTTCATCTGAAGCTGGTCGCCCCAACTTGGCCTCCAGGTTTTCGCGTTCCCGCTCCAGGTCTGGATCCCGGGGCTTTACCTGTCCTCCGTCTTCGGCGAGGATTTCGTGCCATTTCTTGCCGTCTGACCGTTGATATGCCAGGACCTTCTTGCAAATCCATTCCTGTGGATCGTAGAAGGGCAGCGGCCCATACCTGCCGAGAATGAGGTTCTTCAAATCCAGCGAAGGCCTCTCGTAGCGGCCGAACAGGACGTTGTTAACCGCGGTGGTCCAGAGGATCTGCGAGCCGGGAGTCACTGACCACCAGTTCCCCAATTCCACCTGCACCCGCGCCATTTCCTCGAATATTTCGGGCATCCGATCAAGAAATCCACCCGTGTCTGCCTGCTCAAAGGTGCTGCCGGCAGCACCCCCGGTCAGCTTGTATGAGGCCACTGTCGGGTCATGACCACGGAACTGGTTCTCAAATGGCTCGTAGATTCTTCGCTCGCGGCGTAAAATATCTGAACACCGCACCAAAGCCGGGATGTTCATCCCAACGGCTTTCTTGCCGTAGTCTTCAAGAGATTGGATCAACGTAAGGGCGGGAGCCTGGCCGTAAACGGCGCCATAACCGTGGTCGGCTACATCGCAGATCTTTACCCCGGCCTGCACCGCAGCGATCATCCGACCGATGTCGTTGCCGTCCGTATTACAGCCATGATAGTGCAGAATAACGTCTGGGCAAGCAGCGCTGATAGCTTCGACCAATTGGCCGATTCGTTTGGGAGTTCCCAAGCCCGAGTGGTTCTTAATGGAGATGATCACGTCAGGCCCGGTAACCTCTAAAATCTCCTTGATTTTCTCAACGTAGTAAGCATCCGTGTGCTCCTTGCCGGTGCTGAAGCAGACACTCGGCATCAAGATCCGTCCTGCCTGTTGTACCTCCTCGAAAATTGGAATCATATTGGGAACGTGATTGAGAAAATCGTAAACTCGCCAGATATCCGCGTATTTGGCGAATTGCTGAACCGTGACCCGAATGACGCTTTCAGGATAGTGGCGATACCCAAACAAACTGGCTCCCCTGCAGACAATCTGCAGTAGAGTATTCGGCATTGCCCTACGGGTAATCCTGAGTCTCTCAAAAGGATTCACCTGTTTCCGCAGCAAATCCACATGTATGGACGCACCGCCGCTCACTTCAATTGAAAAGAAACCCGCTTCCTCCCTGTGAGGAGCCACCCGCATGGTTGTCATGGGCATTAATCGATTCTTGAAGTCAGATTGAGAAACATCCCGTTCGTTGTTGCACAGATAGTAGCCGCCAGAACCCCGTAGGATTCCAAGAATCTCGTCAACACTCATCTTTGAGTTGATTCGTCCCTGCATATTTTGGGTCTCCTAAACTAATGGCCCGTTAAAAAGAAAATCCGAATCACTTCCTGTGAATCGATGTCCGCTCTTACCCCGGCTGACGTTGTTTCGTGCCTCCACCGTTAGCGCCTTCTTATCGCGCATACGGGTTATACCCATGTGCATTGATTTCCGCTATGAGACGGGCGATTTTATCCACTTCCCTCTCTTCTTCCGAATACTCCAGCAGGTGCGGATGAGTGTCAATGTACGAAGTGTCAAATCTCATCTGAATGAAATCCGGCTCTTGCATGATTTGCTGAAAATAGGGAATGGTTGTTTTGACGCCGATGATCAAAAACCCGTTCAGAGCCCGAGATAGCCGGTCCACCGCTTCCTGCCAGGTGAAACCGTAGACGGTTAATTTTACCATCATGGAGTCGTAGTACCGCGGTATTTCATAGCCCTGATAAATCGCCCCGTCAAGGCGGACGCCGTGACCCGCAGACGCCTGGTAGACCTGAACTATTCCTGGACTGGCAAGAAAGTCATTCTTGGGATCCTCCGCGTTGATTCGCAGCTCAATGGCATAGCCCCTCTCCACCACCTCGTCCTGAGAGAAGCTGATCGGCTCGCCCAGTGCGATAAGCAACTGCTCACGCACGATGTCTATGCCGGTCACCATCTCGGTGACTGTGTGCTCCACCTGGATCCTGGTGTTTACCTCCAGAAAGTAGAAGCTTCCATCTGGCTCAACCAGAAATTCCACCGTGCCTGCGCTCAAGTAGTCGGCAGCCCTGGTAGCCCGTACGGCAGCAGAGCATATTTCCTCGCTCAAAGCGGCTTCCAGGCCGGCTGGGGCGATCTCAATGAGCTTCTGGTGCCGTCTTTGAATCGAACAATTCCGCGTTCCCAGATGCACCACATTTCCAAAGGAATCAGCCAAAATCTGGACTTCCACATGCTGAGGCCGGTACAAGCACCTCTCCAGGTAGACTTCATCGCTTCCAAAGGACATCAAGGCCTCTGAACGGGATCGTTTGAGCCCGGAAAGGAGAGCTTTTTCATCTTCCACCCGGCGAATACCACGCCCACCCCCACCGGACACAGCCTTGATCATGATCGGATATCCGTGCTCGTCAGCGAATTCCAGCGCTTCCTTCTCCCCCGGCGCATCAGGGGAGAGAGTCGAGGTTGCTGGAATGACCGGGATTTCTGTTTCTGCCGCAATCCGTCGGGCGATAACCTTGCTCCCCAAATTGCGAATCACCTCCGGGGGCGGCCCGATGAAGACAAGTCCGGCGTTGGTACACGCTTCAGGAAAGTCTGGATTTTCCGCTAAGAATCCGTAACCTGGGTGAATCGCCTGGGCCCCGGACTTTTCGGCGACCGCAATGATTTTCTCAATATCCAGATAGTCCTTGCGAGGCCCGGGTCCAATGCAGATGGCCTCGTCAGCCTGGGTTATGTGGTAAGCATCTTTGTCTGTCTCTTCATAGATGGCAACCACTTTGATGTCCAGTTCCTGGGCTGAGCGCATTATCCTAATTGCGATCTCACCCCGGTTGGCCACCAGAATCTTCTCAAACATGAGTTTCTCTATCATGTCTCCTCCATGTTCATTGAAATGCACCGAGGCCCGACCATCCAGAATAAAGGTCTACAATATGAGTAGAAAAACCAAGGCGAGCAGAGATCACAGGAAGTAGTCTCAGACTAGCATACACAATGTGCAAGCTGCAAGCAGCAGGTGATTCATGAAACATCCGGGCTAGTGTT
>CP070692.1:451516-483963 GCA_020353215.1 Deltaproteobacteria bacterium | reverse complement strand
ATGTTTTCCACTGGATTGCATTGCGGTGAATAAAGTGGCTGCCATATGAGACGTATATTTTCGGGGATCACTAAAGCCTCAATTCCCAAATGAATATCGTCCACGGATAGAATGTTCTCCTGTCTCGGCAACATGCAGGTCTCATGCTTGATGATATCATTGAGCACGTCAATGTAGAGGGCTTTGACAGCCCCGATTTCCTGTTCTTTGGTTTTGCATTCTGGTAAATCCGTAACGAACCTGGAAGCGTTTCCGAATCTGGAGGCCACGTCAACATACCGAGTAAGATCGGTGACGTCCCCATGTGGAAGTGGGTCAAATAGGATGTGAAGGTGCAATAGAAAATGGAAATATCTAGTCGGCAAATCAGACTCACTACTTTCCGTTGTCGGTTTATCCGTTATCTTTCTGCTGGATACCAAGTGCTGTATTTCTTCCCCAATTCCAAAGTATAAAAGGACGATTCCTGGGCCAGTCCAAGCTTGTCTCGGACCGAGTGTTTGGGGTCGCCAATAAAGTCGATATGGTACGCTGCAAACTCCCGCCGTAGTTCTGCGATCATCGCAAGGAATCTATCTTGGGTTCGCCAGACGCGCAGCAGGTTAGGGGTTACGGAATACGGGCCAAGAAATCTGGCAATATCGACGATTCTAACTCTATGCCACGGGATTTTGGCTTGCCATACAGGACAACCGCGTGCGCAGCGACGTATTTTGACAGAGAATATGGGTACTGGTCTCCAGGCACAACGCCTTTGCGCGGGACTTTATTCGGGTCTTCGCCAATGTCTGGATGTAAAGTCAGGTACTCGGACTCCTTCAGGTCCATCCAGCGTGTACAGCCGGGAACATTTCCCCATTGGAAGAAAGCTCTTGTCATTGTTCACCTTGCTATACCACTCGGTTGGGTGAAACTGTAATTCCCTTTTAGCATGTGGTTAATATTATTACAGGGTAAAAGTCAACTACTGCAAAAAAAGACAAGTATCAGCCGTCCTCAAAAACAGAGCCCGCCGAAGCAGGCCCGTCTAAAGTGCATGATTTGGGGTTAAATCAGGTGCGTATCGGGTGCAAATCGAGGTTGTTTTGTTCCCCTCTGCACGACGTAGCCGTGTCGTAAGTGCCTGAAATTACCAGCCGCTTTCTCCCACTGGTAGAATTACCAATTCATGGAGTGTTTGCGGGATCATATGGAATGATCGATGTCGTTGGTCTGTAGCCATTCCTGACAAGTTTTTGCTGGTCTCTTGGATCAAGGTGGGAAGGTATGGTCAAGACGAATTGAGCCGTGGTTGGCGTGTGCCAATAGGGCCATTTTCCGGTGAAAAGCCGACCAAAGTGTGTTTGGACCGATTTTTGCAACATCCCCCTTGACAAACACACAGTCCTGATTATATATGAACAGGTCGTGAAAACAGGCGCACAGCCAGACCGATTATTACCCGGAGGTAAGAATCAGTGCCCATTTACGAGTATGAGTGCAATAAGTGTCGCAAGATAACCGAAAGTCTGCAGAAGTTTTCTGATCCCCCTCTGACGGACTGTCCGCAGTGCAGTGGTAAACTGAACAAATTGATGTCATTGAACAGCTTTCACCTCAAAGGAACCGGCTGGTACGTGACCGATTATGCTGGCAAGAAACCCGGAATTGAGTCGGGGAAAAGTGCTAACGAAGAAGGCACCAAAGAAGAAAAGGCCGATAAGACCAAAAAATCCGATACTGTGAAGGAAACCGACTAGGCCTTCGATAAACCAAGGAATTCGGGAATTGAGGGATCTCGCATCGAAGATCTCAGTTTTCCAATCCCTTAGGTAGAACCTTCCGATATCTCATTTCCTACAGTCCACAAGCCCTCGCGTCCATAGCACCATCCTTCAGGACTTCCCCGTATGGAGACCGGTGACGAATGCACAGGAATCTAGCAAAATACAACACGATGGCGTGCGGGCTAGTCAACGCGACCAACTGGACTTGCAGCGCAGGTACTTGCAGGCAAGGAGGGAATTCCGGATCAACGCAAGACCTTCTTGCAGTCCTATTTCGATAGGTCTTCCCAGGTTTGAGCCGTGAACAGATGACGAGGAAACTGGCTTATGAGGCGTCCAGGAAGATAAAGAGCGCAACCAATGATTATGCCTTCCGTCTCAACTATTACATAGCCTGAGCTGAAAGCGAAATCACTGGTGAGTATTCCGTTTGCCACCAACTCTGTCAGTTGACTCGATGCCAAGTTGACGACATTCCTAGTCGCATAATTCCCAAAGACCTGCAGCGCAGCCGTGGTAGGTTTAAGGTATGTATTCACCTGACGAAGTAAGGGGAGACCAACGGATTCTACCCGCAGTGAAGCCAGAGCAGGTAGTCGACTGTGCTGGCTCAATAACCACACAGTCGCGCCTCGTCTCAGGAGATGGTAATCGGCGAAAATTGTCTGGGGCATACCAAAGCGATCTTGCAGAAATCCCAGTAAGCGCTTTCGTTCAGTTTGCTCTACCCACTCTGGCCAGGAAGAATCCCACTGTGTCGAGTTGGTGGGGGTAGATACGCCAGCACAGACGTATGGAGGGGTCATATGTTATCTCCTGCCATCTTTCCAAACCAGGCGCATGCGGTATGTCCAGAGAAATGGGCTCAATGCTTGCCGGTCGGTTATCGAGAAGGCACTGCACCACACTCTCATTCTCATCCGGATTATAGGTACAGGTGGAATAGACAAGGATTCCATTCGGTGCCAGTAGATCAAAAGCCCTGAGAAGAAGCTCGCGCTGAAGTGAGGGTAAACGGCTCCCACTCTGGCCCGACCACCGCAGTGTACCGTCAGGACCGGTCCTAAGCGTTCCCTCCCCCGAACATGGAACGTCCACCAGCACCCGGTCAAAAGCGAGGAGTTTGGGAAAATGCTGGCCCGGATAGCAAACGCTAATGGTGTTCGTAACGCCAAGTCGCTTCAGGTTGGTTCGTAAAGGTATGAGACGGGTTGGGTTCTTCTCATTTGCCACTATGACGCCATTGTTGCGCATGAGTTGGGCGAGCAAGGTCGTCTTGCTGCCTGGGGCGGCACATAGATCCAGCACCAGACTGGCAGGTTTGGGATCCAGGATCAGACCCGCCAGCACAGACGAAAATGCCTGGGAGTGGAGGTGGCCCAGCGAGTACTCCCGGAGGTGGCCTGGTCGAACACCGTTTCTGACTCGCAGTACAATGTCGATGGGGTCTTCTAAGATCCATTGGATGCCAAGGCGAGTCAGTCGCAAGCAAGTTTCTGTGACCAAAGCTTTGAGGGTATTGATACGCAGGTGTACCGGCAGGGGATGACGGAGCTTCTCGCAAAAGTCGGCAAAGTCTAAAATGATACTGCGATATGAAGCAAAGCACTGTTCAGGAGACCGGCTTGTCATGGGAATCCAGTTCGCTGTGGTCGGGAATTTAAAAAGACTCAAACGCCGGGACGTGGCTGACCGTGGCGGAGGCGGCTGACGACCCGTACCACCACACCGGCCAGGAAAACAACACTGATCAAGATAATCAGATTAGAGGCAAAGAAGGTAATGATGAACTGGTAAGGATGCTGGAGGTGATAGGCGGCTCGGCACAAATCGATACCGAAGACGAGAAAAAAAATGGACAACACTGCCCCAGCGGCGTTCATGGCCCACCAAAGCAAGGCCCTCACCATGCTCTGCTCCTGGCATCTTCCTGGGCGGTGGCGACGGTCAGCTGCTCGTGACGTTGCGGTAAAATGAAGTAAAAGGTATTGCCATACTTCTGGGGTTCCGCTCCCACCTCGCCCCCGTGGATTTCGATGATTTGCTGGACAAAATGAAGACCGTGGCCGCTGCCAACTTCAAAATCGCTCCCCGCACGACGGTAGCCTTCTTCGAAAAGCCGTTCGCCCTCGTTGTCAGCGATGGGTTTGCCGGTGGTGAAGACGGTGAACTTAATACCATCCACGCCGTGGCCGAAATAGTCTTTCAAAAGTTTCTTGCCGTAAGAGAGGAATTTTACCCGGTAGCCGTACTCGTCGACGATCTCCTCGGTATATTTGACGGCATTAGAGAAAAAATTGTCATAAACCTGAGCCAGGAGTCCCTTGTCAACCACCAACTCCAGAAGTTCATCGGGAACTTCCTCCAACCGATTGTCCACCTTAATATTCTTGTTCTTGAAACGCGGCAGATAGCGAGCGAGTGTCGGCTCAATGATTTCCGTCTTGAAATTGCACCGTTGTTTGCGCAGCACGTATGTGCCACGCCGGAAGTGTTCGCGGCGCAACAAGGTCTCCAGGTATAGACTGGTATGTTCGTACTGCCTCTCCATTTCCTTTCTGGATTCGGTCAGGGCTTCAAGGTTTGTTCCCATTGACTGGAAGATGTCACGGAGCTTTCGACAGGTCCGATCATCTATTTCAGGGCAGAACGATACCAATTCTCTTACTTTATCCTGAATCTTACGACTCTCTTCAATACGTCGTTGGAGTTTTTTGAGAAAGAGCCTGTAGTAGATATTGGGCGAGATGACATTGTGCTCGATGTCAGCTACAAGTTGGTTAATAAACTTGATATGGTGAAGATTCTGTTGGATTAACTGCTTCTGATGCAGATTATAACCTATTCGGTTGGTGAACTTCTCGAGAAAAAAACTTTCCTGTTCGCTGATCTTCTCGGATGGTGATAATTCAAACATGCCGAGTATCTGTTTGAAGTCCTGAAAAGGCAAAAGATCGCTCACCGCCTTGTTTCCACGAATGGGAATAACGTAGGAGTTCCCCGCAAAGTAAGGGCTATCCTTGACCACAATCTCCTGGCTTCCAGCGGAGAAATCTTTCGTAAGTCCGTTGGTGCTAGAGCAGATTAGGCTCAGGGTCTTACCTTCCTCATCCAGCAGATAGAGCTGAGCATCGAGGCCGAAGAACTCCTTGGGCACCAAGGTGGACACGAGATACAGGTTGTCGAGGGTGGTATACTCCTGAGCCAGATCGAAGAATGTAGCGAATGCCTCTTCTTGGAGGCGCTTGAAGTTGTACTTGGTGTAACTCTTTCGCTTTTCTCTCACTCTTTGTCGCACTGTTTCCACCTTGCTTTGAAACATATCTCTTTCACCCGGAACTCTTGGTGTTCAAGTTGAAGCTTCCGGCAGTCCAACTTGGGGGTGATTCGACGATAAGGAATTATCCCTTTTTATTGGATCGTTCTCCAACCCCTCATTGCCGAAGGGCGGGGCAGGGACTGCGATCGGTGGTTCAGTCCACCCGTGGAATTAAGGATTTGGCTGGCTCACATCCATGGCCGAGGTAACGAAGCGTCAGCCCTGATGACTTCAACTCCCTTAACTTCCAAGCTCAGGCCGAAAATCGCTGATGCCGGACAGCAGATCGAGGGGAGCTTCTCCGAATTTGATAATGATAGAGCCCTTACATCGCCGAACTTACCCTGCCGTCATTGCTAACCATTCTTTGACTGATTCTTGTCCGATTTGGGATCTCCCGCATAGGACTACAAAGTAATCATTTCAGCGCGAAGATTCCTTCCAACTAGCTCGTATTTCCTTTATAAATCTACTAGAGGCGGATTTCAAGTGCTAAAAGGCTCGAGAGTTCAGGCGTCAGAACTTGCGGCGGAACTACTGGGGTTCGTCAACTGAATCCGAGTTTGGCAGCGGTGGGTTATCGGAATGCTCGCAGTGGTTAGCGATGAGTGTTTGGTCAGACCAAAACGGACAACCTGAAAAGGAAATTCGCTGTTGTTTGACATGCCAAGTGGATATTTGTTAGACGTTTGCCTAGTGCTTTCTGAGTGGGCTAGCAGAAAGGAGAGTTCCGTATGACTACGGTCAGGATCACAGGCACGGGGTCATTCCTACCGGAAAGGGTTTTGACCAATTTTGATCTTGAAAAGCTGGTCGACACCTCTGATGAATGGATCCTAAAACGGACCGGCATTAGGGAACGACGGCAGGCACGACCAGATCAAAGCGCATCGGATCTAGGTAAAGATGCAGCTCAGAAGGCACTGGTTCAGGCAAAAATGGAACCCGAGAATCTAGATCTGTTAGTGATGGCCACGATAACACCCGATACTTGTTGCCCCTCAGGGGCGAACTGGTTGGAGAGAAAACTCTCTGCCAATCGCGCACTCTCATTCGACGTGACAGCCGCCTGCTGCGGCTTTCTTTTTGGGTTATCCGTGGCGGAACAGTATCTGAAAAGCGGCACCTATACCAATGCTCTGGTAGTGGCTGCTGAAGTTATGACTCGGACCGTCAACTGGCAGGATCGAGCCTCCTGTATTCTCTGGGGTGATGGGGCGGGGGCTGTGGTGCTAGATTCCGGGAAGGGTGACGGTGCGGAGATACTTTCTACTAAAGTGCATAGCGATGGTTCAAAGGGGGAAAATCTCCTGATGCCGGGGGGTGGCTCCAGAACCACTCCCATATGTCATGAGAGTGTGGATCGCGGTCTTCACTATCTGCAGCTGGTTGAGGCACCGGCCACATTCAGAGTGGCGGTGGAATATTTTACCTTGGCTTGCGAGGAAGCCCTGGAAACAAACGGATTGACGCCGGATCAAATAGATTTGTACATCCCCCATCAAGCCAACATCCGAATCATCCAGGCAATGGCCAGAAAGCTACAGGTTCCCATGGAGCGCATTTTCGTGAACCTCGACCGCTATGGTAATATGTCCTCCGCGAGTATGGCTATTGCTCTGGATGAGGCGAGGCGAAACGGCCGTTTGAAGAAAGGCGATCTCGTGTTGCTGTGTGGTTTTGGTGGTGGTCTCACTTGGGGCAGCAGCTTGATTCTGTGGTAAGCATTGGACAAGCTTATGGATTATCGTTGTCTGCTGATCAGAGTATCTTGAGGATTGAGTTGCCTGGCTGTCAGCTTAAGGCTTAGCTACCGTCGCCTATTCACTGAAGGAGGTGTTATATGACTGGCTATTCCCGCCTTTTTTCGCCACTGGAGGTCCAAGAACTTACCCTAAAGAACCGCCTTACCATGGCTCCCCTCTACTTGGGTTACGCAGGAGAAGGCGGCAAGGTGACCAAACTCTTGTTGGACTACTACCGTATTATGGCGCAGAGCGGGGTAGCTCTGGTGGTAGTAGAAAACGCCACAGTTGACCATCCCCTCGGCAGTGGCTCCAACAGAACGATAAGGGCGGACACCGACGAGAATGACAAGGGTTTGGCACTGCTTGCTGCTGCCATAAAGAACGAGGGAGCCCTCGCCTGCCTCCAAATCAACCACGCAGGTCGATTTGCTGGCACTGAGGAACCAGTGGCTCCTTCAGCCGTGGAAACGTTCGGCCGGCTACCGAGGACACTTAACAAAAAGAAACTAAACACCATCGTTGACAAATTTGTGAACGCGGCCCTCAGGGTTAAGAAGGCGGGCTTCGATATGGTAGAGTTGCATGGAGGCACCGGCTATCTACTGGCACAGTTTGTCTCGCCCTGGACCAACAAAAGAGAGGATGAATATGGCGGTTCTTTGGAAAATCGCCAGAAATTTCCTTTAGAGGTGTTAAGGGAAGTCAAGAGTGCGGTGGGGGATTTCCCTGTGGGTTATCGATTCCTGGCGGATGAGTGGTTGCCTGACGGGTTGAAACTAGGGGAATCGGCCCAGTTTGCAGGAGCACTGGCTGATGGGCGCGTGGCTTATATCTCCGTAATGGGTGGCACGTATGAGTCCTTTTTCTTGCCGGAAGTTGTGGAGAAATCCAAAAACGCGGGTTATATGATTGACCTTGCCGCCGCTATCAAAAAGGAGGTAAACGTGCCGGTAATCACAGCTGGTCGGATCGACACCGGAGCGCTGGCAGAGCAAGTGATTGGCAGTGGTCAGGCAGATTTGATTGGGCTGGCACGAGTTTTGTGGACGGATCCAGAATGGCCCGCCAAGGTGAAACAGGGGCGAGAAAGCGAGATCCTGCATTGCGACCCTGAGTGCGACACCTGTATGCAATTGGTGATGAAAGGAAAGCCCGCCTTTTGCGTGAGGTGGCCACACGAGAAACTGCACGCCTGGAAGGACAAGTTCGAGTAGCGATAATGGAGGTGGGCACCGTCCACCATGAGAAGAAGTAAATTAAATGGTATTCTCTTCACAAACCATTCATCAATTGCTGAGCCAATCGAGTGAGCAGCGGCAGGCTCTTAGACAGGTTTATGGTCGTTTGCCGACAACCCGTTGTCGACGCCGAACACTTTGCTGCTCCCTGTTACCTGAAATGACGTTGGTGGAGGCTTTATCAGTGATCCAGTTGCTGGCGAATATGACCACCCCCAACCAGATCAAACTCAGCAGAGGTCTTGTTCACTATTTCTTTTTGAATGCAGTGGAGATCGCATTTTGTCCATTTTTAGATGGTGATGCCTGTCTAATTTACGCAGACAGGTTTTTTGGTTGTAGAGCCTACGGACTGTGGTCACGTCGATACTATGAAGAACAAGTCGCGCGCAGTCGGGAAGCCAAGCGTCTAAATCAGCAGCAGTGGGAAGGGTTAGGTGTGTCACTGCCACAGGCGGTTGTTGATTTCCAGCTGCCCTATTGCTCCCAGGTAGAGATAGAAGGGGATGTGAGAATTGACGATCAAGAGCTTCTTAACGTCCTGGACACGGTGGAAACAATTTCAGGACAGTTTGAAGCTTGGCACCTATCCTTTCGGCAAAGGTATTTTTCAGATTTGAGTTTCTTGCTGGCTTCGTTGACGTTTGGCATGGCTGAGGCAGTTCGGCTGAAATTTGAAACTGTCCGCGATATTCTTTCCACCGGCAAACGCGATAGATTGGCAGAAGCAGTTGAAGGACTTCCTAATCTCTGGATGGGGCTTCGATAGAAATCCCGAAAAAGGAACACGAAAAAGATCCGGATCAGCGATGTGAGAATTGAGTTAGATGGTTTTTGGTATGGCCCCTTTCCCGTGCCACACTGCACATTCCAAGTCAACCGTTCGAGGGTTCTCGGCTTTTGCCATTGGAGCTTGGGACCCACCCGCAGGCGGATGACTCCCTGGGATGACTTCGAACTGAGTGGCATCAGAAATTTGGAGTCGATTTCTTATGACTTCCACCCTTTTTGCTGGTCGGATTTGTCTAATTACAGGATCGAGCCGTGGAATTGGTCTCGGGATTGCCAAGTCCCTGGCCGCAAACGGGGCTAAGGTCGTATTGCATGGCAGAGATGGGAGCACACTGCGTTCATGTCTGAACGATCTACTCGATCCTGCAAAACACCGCTATATTGCCGCCGATCTGAACGCAACGCAGGGACCACGGGCAATAGCTGAGGAGTTGAACCGGATGCATGGAAGGCTGGACGTTCTCATCCACAGCGCGGGGATTCTCGGTCCAAAGACTCCCCTCAGTGAATACCCGGCTGAAGCCTGGGAAGAAGTTCTTCGGATCAACCTGAACGCCACGTTCCTCGTCACCCAGGCTCTCCTGCCGGCGCTGCGGAAAGGTGCCGCACCATCGGTGGTATTTATCTCCAGCGGCCTCGGCCGCGCGGGTCGGGCTGATTGGGGTGCATACTCGGTGAGCAAGTTCGGCGTTGAAGGGCTCGCCCAGGTGTGGGCCGATGAGTTGCGGGAAGAAGGGATCAGAGTAAATGCGGTAAATCCCGGAGGAACCCGCACCCGTATGCGCGCCGCCGCCTACCCGGAAGAAGATCCACTCACCCTCCCGACTCCGGAGGATATCGCCCAGGTCTTTGTGTGGTTGGCCCGGCCGGATACCCGAATAACCGGCAAAAGTGTGGAAGCCAGAGACTGGATCGGCCGCGCCCCTGCACTCTAAGAGGATTGGTTTCGGAGTTGTAGCATATGGCGAAAGTTCCTGCGATTGATTTGAGCGAATGCACTGACTGCGATGGCTGCATAGAGATCTGCCCAGCCGTTTTTCATCGCAATGAAGCCATGGGCTATATTGAGGTGTTCGACCTCGAAGAGTACCCTGAGGAAGCGGTTCAGGAAGCCATCAAGATGTGTCCGGCCGACTGTATCGGCTGGGAATATATCTGACTAATCCCACAGAAAAAATGGGACCATACACCGTTGGATGACTACTGGCTTCGCCCAGTACTGGTCTACTGACGCCGGTGTTGAGAAAGCCGGCGATGCTTTCCTGGCCTTAGCCCAGATGTTTAACGAATGGCCTACTGCGACCGTGGATATGACCGTCCTTCCGGGCGCCCTCGGGCCTAAAACCCAGCGACGTATTGTTCAAGTACACCTCGGCTTCCCGCGGTTCCGCGGGATTGCCCCTGTGGCAAGCCCATCTTTACGGTCTCACGCCGTCGTTTTGTGAGTATTGCGGGCTAGATGTTAGAGTGCATTAGCTGTGATACGTTATGCAACTCAGCCTGACGTATCGCCAGCACATGGCGTCACCTCAGAGACCGGAGCTCGGTCTTATCTATCTGATCGGCCAAATCAGCAGGTCCGAAGTGCAGTTTTGAAAAGAGCTCGTTTTCAACGGCCCTGCAAACTCTGAAATTTGCTTCAATACATCGGCGAAGTACGTCGTTGTTCCGCCCATATCGCTCGAGAATGTCGTGCAGCCGTTCGTCCAAACGGACTACTGACGTGTGCAGCACCCTCTTGTCGGCATAGTACACAAGTTCCTTTTCAGAAGACTCTCCATCGGGAGAATAATCTTTCAGCCAAACGTGCTCTCCAACGATGTCGGCAACTTCATCAAGCTGGTGCTTCAGACAGATTTCTTTACCCGCGGCGGCGTGATCTCCTCCCACTTTCAAGGAAGCAGTCTTCGCGATATCGTGTAGCAATGCACCGGCCACGGCTTTCTCCAGTGAAATATGGATACCCGCCTTGATCAGTCCTAGGGAGATAACTTGGACAATCTTAGCAACCACAACACTGTGCTCTTTGATATTGTCCAGCATCCGGTAATGTTTCATCAGGGTATAACACTGTCCAATTGTAGGAATCATTGCGGATGGGTCCTTCCCGGCATCTTTTGACACAAGATAATGCTGACAAAGGATACCAGCAACGCCGACCAGAGAACAGACTTCACACCTCCGCCGATGGATTGGCGGATTGCATCCAGAGCCGGACTCGATAGTGACGCCACAGTTTCCGGGCGAAGGAATTCCTGGAGATTTTGGGTCAACTGGGTAGCGAGATCTGGTGGGAACTCCGACCGCAGAGGCGAGTCCAACAATCCCTCGATGGCCTTATCAGTAGTATGAGACAACAGGGCGCCGGAGATGCCTATACCTATCGTGCCGCCCAGAGTTCTAGCGAATTGTTGCGATGAGGTGGCAATTCCCAAATCACTCTCAGGGAGACTGTTTTGGACTTTGAGCAAGGTGGCCACAGAGACAAAACCCATACCAATGCCGATTGGACACACCACAGCACTGAAGTAGATGAGACCTGTCATGGGATTGAACGTAAGGGTCAAGGCAATACTGACAGACATGACGATTGCCCCAGCCACGCCTGCAAACCTCTCTCCAAGTCGGTTAATCACCTGACCGCAAATCAGAGCACCGGCCGACCACCCCAGACTTAAGGGAACCATCACGATACCCAACTCCGCAGCAGTTCTTCCCAGAGTACCCTGAACGAAAAGTGGAAGAAATGCCAACAGAGAGAAAATCGCAAAGCTGCTAAAGAAAGCGGCACCGTTAGACAGGGTAAAACCAGGTATCCGAAAAAAATCGAGGGGCAGTATGGGTTCTGTGGCTCGCCTTTCAGCATACCAGAAGATACCGCTGGCAAAGAGTGCAAGGGTAAACAGGCTAACGGGTTGGGGGGCATACCAGGCGTAGGTTTCACCCAGGAGGAGAACAGCAGATAACGAAGCCAAAACGCAGATGCTCAAAGCAAAAGCGCCCAGGTAGTCTATAGCTACGTCCCTCTTCTTGTGGCGGGAATCTCGGAAGTAACGAAGGATGCAGAAAAGTACCAAGCCGCCGATGGGTACGTTAATGTAAAACACCCAAGGCCAGGTCAAGTAGGTGACGATGAAGCCTCCTAACAGTGGACCCAGCACGCTTGAAACTCCCCAGACGAAACTGATTAGGCCCATCATTTTTCCCCGCTCTTCCGGGGCAGATATCTCTGATACGACGATGTATGCCAGGGCAAAACATCCGCCTGCTCCAATTCCCTGCAAGCCCCGCAAGAACACAAGGTAAGGCATGCTCTTCACCAAGCTGACCAGAACGGAGCCGATAAGGAAAATTCCTACAGCCAACACGAACAGTCTCTTGCTACTGTACAGGTCGGCGAGTTTTCCGAATAAGGGCAAGGAAATGGTTCTGGCCAGCATGTATGCTGAAAATACCCAGCTGTAGAGTTCCAGACCTCCCAGATCGGCAACGATGGTAGGCATTGCCGCTCCGATGATTAGAGCATCCAGCGCACCCAAAAACACTGCTAACAGCGCAGCGATCAGAACGAGAAATCGTGATCTATCTGGTGTTTCTCTGGGCACAGTCTGCCTTCCCCCAGTGAACGCATCTCAGCTTGGACAAGTGGGCATCCATAATCCATGACAAGTGCACCAAGAAAGTCGCTTCTGAAATGTCTTCCCAAAAGAGTGCGAAGGGCCTAATATACCAAGGATGCAATCAATGGTCAGCAAAATAGAAGAAGAGCGAGGGGCGAGATGACTTGCCTCTTTAACGGTGGGTTCTGTACTGAGATAGTCGATTCCCTTGGACGCTGCGTGGTCATGTCTGACAAATTGAGTCTGAGGAGGAGAGTAAGCGATGCAAGAACCAGAAGAAATGCACTACGAAGGAACCATCATTCGGCCCCCCAGTGAAGCCCTCAGCATACTCCTTCAAGTGACATTAGGCTGTTCACACAATAAGTGCACCTTTTGCGGGACCTACAAAGATAAACGTTTCACCATCAAAGATGACGCGACCATCCTGAACGATATTGTGTTTGCGTCGAAATATATGCGCAACCAGCATCGTCTCTTCCTGATGGACGGAGATGCTCTCATTGTTCCCCAGCACAAACTGGTCTGGATACTGGAACGGATACAGGAACACCTACCTTGGGTGAGAAGGGTGGGGGTCTATGCCAATGCAAAAAGCATCAAAATGAAAGGTGATGAGGACTTGACTCAGCTAAAGGAAAAGGGACTCGGAATTGTTTACCTGGGGGTTGAGAGTGGAGACGACGCAGTTCTCACGAAGGTGTGCAAAGGGACCACCGCACAGAACCTCATCATTCAGGGAAAACGAGTGAAAAGGGCCGGGATCAAGTTATCAGTCACAGTGCTTTTGGGTATTGCGGGTTCGTCTGGCTCTCTAGAACACGCCAGGGCAACGGGTGAGCTGCTAACCGCCATGGACCCGAATTACATAGGGGCTCTCACGGTGATGATTCTTCCTAACACCGCGCTGGAAAAGGATTACGAAGCAGGTCGCTTCGAGCTTCCTGATCGACGCGCGCTTCTCTTAGAATTGCGAAAGATATTTTACCACACTCATTTGAGTGGGGGGCTGTTCTTCTCCAACCATGCCTCAAATTATCTTCCCGTGAAGGCTCGGTTACCAAAGGATCGCGAGAAGACCTTGGAACTGATTGATGCCGCATTGCGAGGAGAAGTGGGTCTCAAGCCGGAATGGCTCCGGGCATTGTAGGCTTGGGTGGTTAAGCGAGTTGAGCCAGTTTCGCTAGGTAAGCCAGTTAGCCGGTCAAATCCGCTGGCAGGCTTATGAACAGGGACGGGGGCAGTAGATGAAAACTGAGAAGTCTGCCGGATTGGATTGTTGGCAGCATCCAAGGCCCCATCGGGCCAGAAAGACTCAACCGGCTAAATGAGTAGCCGTCCAAATTATAAGGTAAGCTAAGGAGTCCCTAAACAGTACCATGGGAACTAAGAAGTGGCATAAAGCAATCATCCACCTTGACATGGATGCCTTCTATGCTGCCGTTGAGGTTTTAGACAACCCGGCCCTGAGAGGAAAACCGGTCATCGTCGGCGGCAGTCGGAAAAGGGGAGTGGTTTCGTCGGCCTCGTACGAGGCTCGTAAGTTCGGCGTCCATTCGGCCCAGCCCGTTGCTACCGCCATGCGCCTGTGCCCCAGTGGCATTTTTCTACCCGTGCGGATGCTGAGGTACAACGAAGTCTCACGCCTAATTTTTGAAATATTTCACCGCTTTAGTCCGCTGGTGGAACCCCTGTCGTTGGATGAGGCGTTTGTGGATGTTACAGGATCAATCCGTCTTTTCGGCCCGCCGGAGGAGATTGCACAAATGATTAAAACAAAAGTGGTTGAAGAGACGGGGCTTACGGTTTCTGCGGGAGTTGCAACCACCAAGTTTGTGGCCAAGATCGCGTCAGACTTGGACAAGCCAGACGGGCTTACCATTGTGCCTCGGGGGAAGGTTAAAGAGTTCCTAGATCCACTTCCCATTGAGAAACTCTGGGGGGTCGGAAAGGCGACCCGCAAGGTTCTTTCTCGCCTCGGAGTGCAGAGTATCGGGGACCTGGGTTGTCTTCCTGCGGAACTTTTGGAAAGGCGGTTAGGGAAGCAAGGGGTACATCTGCATCTCCTTACCCGAGGAGTGGACGAGAGAAAGGTTGAACCAGAGCGAGAGCTGAAGTCCGTTGGACATGAACAGACTTATCAGGAAGACGTCCTAGATACGAAAGTGGCAAAGAAAGAACTGCTTCACCTCGCCAACAGAGTGGCCCGACGGCTTCGTGGCAATGGGCTTACCGGCCGGATGATCACGCTGAAAGTCAAATATAACGATTTCTCCCAGATTACCCGCTCAGTGACTCTTCCAGCGCCCAGCAACGACGGTAGGGAGATTTTCCAGCATTGCTGCACTCTGCTTGAAAGAACGGACGTGGGCAAGCGGGCGGTGCGACTTCTTGGTGTTTCTCTGTCCCAGCTGAGTCAACCAGGAGAAGGCAAGCAACTGGTCCTTTTCTCACGAACGGTTGGAGCGCAAAAAAGGGAGAGGTTGAACCAGGCCATTGATAAGATTTCCGACAAATACGACGATACGACGATAGTTCCAGGGACACTACTCGAATCCTGAAATACCCATCAACCGGAGGAGAGGAACAAACGACTTGAAAGCCGTAAGTCGAGGCCCCAGTCTTACCAGCTAGAAGTAATATCTCGCCCTCATATTTCATCAATGAGCTACTGCGACCGCCAATATAGGCGTGCTGCCGAGCGTCCTCCTGAAGCTCCCTGCAGCCCCGCTCGTTGACTGCGACGGGGAATGCGCTCGCAGGTTCAGCCCAAGTACGCCTCCCGAACCCCTGCGATGGCCGCGTGGCACTCCCATCCTGGTGGTCTCGTGACGGCAATTCATGACCCATGCAGGCTAGGAGTCTGTCGAACTACATAGCTTTCAACATAAACATAGGGACGCAAGTGTCACATTCAGTGCAAATATGTGCGACATTGGCCACTTTAGCCGCTGCTTCCAAGTGGTATTAGGGCCACAGTGACCACCAACTGTCTAATAAGGAGGCACTCCGACAGACTCCTAGTCTTTTCCTTTCTTGATTCTCCCGCCGCTCAGCAACCATCCTGCCATACCCCAGGTTAGATTATGAACTTCTCGAAAGCCTCGTCTTTTTAGCCCATAGGCGACCAGGGGCGACCGATGACCGGTCATGCAAATAGCCACCACCGTTTTACCTGGATCCTGTTCTTTGAGCAGGTCAGGGTTGAGCAGAAGCTCCGGATGATTCTCTGCACCGTCAATGTGGAACAGTTCATATTCGAATGCAGTTCTCACATCAACCAGGTACAGATCTTCGGCAGGGTAATTGTGTAAAGATGCCTTTAAACGCCACGGCAGCAAGGGCCTAACACCTAATGCCCACCAGAAGACCTCCCAAATGATGACTAGTACTGTAACACCAATGAGCGCAGCGAGAACCTTGTTCATGTCTTCGAGGAGTTACGGAATGGAAAGACGCGGACTCATCCCATCCAAAGGAACGATGGGAACCTTCAGGTAATCTGATGCACGTCCAGAATTTTAACCCTATATCTGAGAGCCCTCCCGGCCAGGGGATGATTGAAGTCGAGCACGAAATGGTCTTCCTGAATATCGCCCACAAAACAGAGGCCTTTTCGCCCGGGTTCCGTTTCCACCTTCAGAAGCAGGCCCTTCCGGAGTTTTCTGCCTTTGGGAAATTCCTCCAGAGGTACACGAATGACCCGTGAGTTGTCGAACTCACCAAACGCTTCATCAGGATCTACCACAAACTCCCTTTCAGCCCCAGGAGTCAGACCGATTATTTCCTGTTCAACTTTCGCAAAGACCTCGCCTGAGCCGAAACGAAAAATCAAGGGGTCCTGCTTCGTGTTCCCCAGCACCCTTGTTCCTGACTCCAAGTAAGCATCGTACTCTATGGTTACGTATGTTCCCGGCCCCACCTGTGGCATAAGCACATCCTCGTCAACCGATGGTAGCAGTTGTCTTCCAAGCCAAAGCCTTTGCAGGTGCTCTCAGCAGTATAGCAGCGTGACACAAAATTATAGCCAAATCAGCTGACGATGGAAACCACCAATATTCGCCCAACCAGGGCAACTCTGCAAACCTGCCAAGACCAGAGTAAACCCTGATGCTGCAATCCCACACCGGCAAAAAAGCCGTGCTGACCCGATAGCGCACCATCTGCGGCTACCCTCGGCTGTGAGCTCGGGCCGAACAGGGCTCGGCTCGAACAGATTCTAACATACGGTCAAGTACGCTTGGACCTGCCCGAACCTGTGCGCAGCCACATCGGAAGCCTCTACCGCGTTTTTCTTCGATGCAAGTCTACAGCAGTATGGTAAAGAACCTAGACCGAACCCAAAGCCCTGACAGTTTTGCAGATAGGAGCCGCGATTGACTAGGTGATCAGGAAAAGGGATAATGCCCGAAAACTTTGACTGCTGTTTAATTATCACTTTGTTTTCCTTCTAGAGGTGGACGATGCGTAAGTTTGTGGCTGCGTCTCTGGCTGCAGTCTTTGTGTTTTGGAGCGGGACGACTTTGGGCCAAGAAGATGAGTTCGACAAAGCACGGAGACTCCAACAACAGGAGTGGGAAACGCTCAACCAGAAAGGACAGCATCTGCTTGTGGAGAGTGAGCAGACGTGGAATCGTATGTTACGGGAGCAACAGGCTGCCTGGGAGAGGATGAAGGCTGAAATCGAAAGAATTTGGCTGGACAGTCTCACCACGACCAGAAAGGAGTGGGTGGATTACAGTGACCGCTACGCTACACGCTCCTACGTGAACTTTGAAACCGGGGACATCGTACTGGCCACCATGGTCGGAACTAGCGAGGCGCGTATCAGAGAGCTGAGTAAAGAGCGAATATCCCGGCAACTGTCAAAAATCCTCTCAGCGGATAACCCGTCGGGTCGGTCAATTCTGGCGGGGCAAATAGCCGACAGCCGAGGCAAAAAGGTGACTTCAGAGACACTGGATAGCTATCTCAACAAGGAAGTCTTTCCTCGGCTGAGGCAGGAGCCGCAGCCCGTCGTCGGCCGAGATGGCGTGAGGCGCTACAAGATCTCCGTTCCGATCAAGTTAATTCCCGAGCACACCATGGTCCGTGCCCGCCCTTATATTCCCGAAGTGAGTCGTCAGGCGAGGAAATTTGGACTGCGGCCAGAGTTGATCATGGCGGTGATGCACACAGAATCTTACTTTGATCCCATGGCGCGTTCGCATGCGCCGGCGTACGGGCTCATGCAGCTGGTACCCCAGTACGGGGCTCGCGAAGCCTACCAGTTCCTCCACAAGCAAGACCGTCTCCTCCCCGCAACTTACCTCTATGTTCCAGAAAACAACATTGAGCTGGGAGCCGGATATCTGCACCTCCTCATCTACAAGCATTTCATCAGCGAGACCGACCCGCTGAAAAACCTCTACCTCTCCGTCTGTGGATACAACTGGGGCCCGGGTGCTGTTCGCCGCAAGATTGTCGGGCGCTATCCTACTTCGCGTATGAGCCCAGAGAAGCTCTACCAAGTGCTCCGAGAGCGCACGCCGGAAGAAACCCGCAACTATCTGCATCGGGTCACCGACCGGATAGGAATGTATCAACCGCTATTTGATGGTGGTTAAGGTGTGACACCGCTCGCTCTCTTGCATTCGGGCTTTCGCACGAGAGCTCCTGTGGGACAAATTGAGGCACAGGCGCCGCAGCGGTGACAGGGGAACCGGGCCGGATCACCACTGCCGAAAAATGCGATCACCGTATCGAAGCCGCGGTTGGCAAAGGTCAGAAGGTTATGACCGTTTATTTGTCGGCAAATGTAAACACACTTACCGCATAGTACGCAGCGAAATGGATAGTAGGTGAAGAAAGCAAAGTCGACTTCTTCCTCGACATCGCGTTCAAGAAGTTCCAGGGGCTTCGGCGTCAGACCGACGTTCAGGTGTTTGGCGATGCGGATGAGCTGGCAATTGCCTTTGACCGGGCAGTGCTTTGGCTCACAGTGGTGCGCAGACATCAGCAGTTTGAACGCCGTGCGCTGGAGGCGTCTCACCGCTGCCGTGTCGGTCCTTATCACCAAACCTTCCCGCACTTCTTCTGTGCACGAGGTCACCGGCGGATCAAAGCCATCAATCTCGACAAAGCACAGCCTGCAGGAGGCGGGAGGGTGCTGCCTCTTCTTGATGAAACACATATTGGGGATGAACATACCGTTTTCAATGCATGATTGGAGAACACTCCTTCCTTCGTCTGCCTTGATCTCTTTTCCATCGACAATCAGTTTGACCATGATGACTCTTGTGTCTTTCCGATTTCCTAATACCCGGAACGATGTCCGACCAACCGCGTTTCTATTTTCCGTCAGGGGTTCGTTCGAGGGTGGGGGCCAGCTCCGGCGGCGAAACCTTCAGCACCGCATCATATTCCGGCGGACAAACCACCGCACACTCCCCGCATTTGACGCAAAGCTTCTGGTCAATCGCTTTCTTCCGTCCCCTTGTGGTAAAAATGGCTTCGACCGGGCAGCAGCCGACACAGACCTCACATCCCCGGGCGCACTTCTCAAGGTCGATGTAGAAGGCCGTGAGAGCCCGACACTTATGCGCTGGGCATCGGTTTTCCTTGATGTGAGCCTCGTATTCGTCCAAGAAATACCTGAGTGAAGTGAGTACCGGATTGGGAGCGGTTTCTCCCAGCCCACAGAGCGAACCAAGTTTGATGTCCTCGCTTAGCGTTCCCAGAAGCTCCAGATCCTGCTCGCTGCCTTCCCCGTTGGTTATGCGATCAAGGATGTTAAGAAGGTGCCGGGTACCGATGCGGCAAAAGGTACATTTGCCGCAGGATTCCTTCTGGGTAAAGTCGATGAAATACCGAGCAACGTCCACCATGCAACTGTCTTCGTCCATGACCACCATACCCCCGGAACCCATCATCGCTCCTGCCTGGGTGAGCGAATCGAAATCAATGGGCGTGTCAAGAAAGCTTTCCGGTAAACAGCCTCCGGAAGGACCGCCGATTTGCACCGCCTTGAAGCTCTTTTTGTTGGGGATTCCGCCACAGACATCGAAGATTAGCGTCCTAAGACTTGTTCCCATGGCAATCTCCACCAGCCCTGGATGCTTGACGTTGCCAACCACAGAAAAAATGGCGGTACCCGGACTGGTTTCAGTACCACTTCCTCGAAACCACTCGGTACCGTTCTTAATGATGGGAGGTACGGAGGACAGAGTCTTCACGTTATTGACCACGGTTGGTCTTCCCCAAAGCCCTTTTTCCACGGGGTAGGGCGGGCGATGCTGCGGCATTCCACGCTTGCCTTCGATCGACTGAATGAGCGCAGTTTCCTCTCCGCAAACAAAGGCCCCTGACCCCTGAAATACGGACACGTTAAGACTGAAGGTTGTGCCAAGAATGGTAGATCCCAAGAGAGCAACGCCCTCGGCGCTCTTGATGGCTCCTTTGATTGTCTTTACCGCGAGCGGGTATTCCGCCCTGACATAGACAATGGCCTGATCGGCCCCGACGGCGTAAGCGCAAATAGCGAGGCCTTCGAGTAACTGGTGAGGATTGCTTTCAAGAATAGTTCGGTCCATATAGGCGCCAGGGTCCCCTTCGTCACCGTTACAAATGATAATTTTTCCGTCCGCTTTGGCGGTGCTCGCCAGCCTCCACTTCCGCCCAGCAGGGAAACCGGCACCGCCCCTGCCGCGCAACCCCGAGGTCTCGATTTCATCAATGAGCTCTTCAGGCTCTAGACACAGGGCTTTAACCAAGCCGGAATATCCTCCTGCAGCGATGTATTGATAGATGTCGTCAGGATCGATTCGGCCGCAATGTTCCATCACCAGTCGTTGTTCCAGATTGAAGCGGGCGAAGTCTGTCACGGCAGGAATCAAGTCGTTTTCCTCCAAGGCTCCCAGGACGTATTCGAAAACGGGGTCGCCCTTCTCCAGGTAGGACCTGACCAGCCTTCGTGCTCTGGCCACAGTGACTTGATGATAACAGATGGGTGGAAAACCAGTTGCAGGATGATCGATCACCACCAACGGTTCCGCATAGCAGTGGCCGAGACAGCCAACAGGAACGATCCGGGCCCCAATATCCTTGTCAGAAAGGGCTTCTTCGAAAGCTTGCTTCGTCTCAGCTGCGCCGGAGGCCAGTCCGCAAGTTGACATAACGATATAAATCGTTGGAATGGCTTCGTTTCTCCTTTCCCGGGCCCTCCTATCCGCCCGTCGCAGGATTGATGCAAAACGTTCCGTCAGATCGTCTTTATTCACTGGATTCCCTTTCCGCTTCTTCCCTCTCCTCACGTTCTCGTTCAACTTGGAATTGTACAAATATCCCCTCGACTCTACTCGGCTTTATGTGTCCCTCCACGGTGTCGTTGATCACAGCAACTGGTGCCAAAGCGCAGCACCCAACACAGGCTACGCGTTCTACGCTGTATTCGCGGTCCGGAGTAGTTTCCCCGTCCTTTATTCCCAGTTTTCGCTCGAAGTTCTCCAGAATGATGTCGCCACCTGCGACGTGGCAGGCGGTACCCAAACAAACCTTGATCTGGTGCCTGCCAGGGGGATGAAAGCGAAACTGGTTGTAAAAGGTGGCTACCCCGTAAACTTCTCCGAGAGCGACGTCGAGGTGGTTTGCTACCATCTCCATGGCACCGCCGCAAAGATAAGAATGCTTATCCTGGATAGCCTGAAGAATAGGAATCAGATTTCCCCTCTGTTTTTCAAATTCCTCCAGCATAGCCGCCACGTTTTCTAACACGGCCCTTTCTTCGGGATCCGACTCGAACACTGTCATGCACACTAACTCCGCCATAAATCATCCTCAGATGTCTTCTGGACCAAGCTTGCATTTACCATCTTGAAGTTCATAATACAACTCACTTTGCGCCAACGCTGATTTTGGCGACACTTACTCAAACAAAATAAGCCGTTACTTAGCAAGTCTGCTGCAATGAAGGTTGCTTGCCCGGGATGCGCAGTTATTGAGCTGTGTGTCCTGCAGGCGCAGGTACCGTGGAAGGGTATTTGGATTCTCATCTGTTGGGGGTAATAGAAGCGCTTTTCAAAGTGGCAGGGATCTCTTGTTATTCTGGTTGCTAAAAGCAGTTGGGGCGACTGATTACTCCTCGGCCTCCTCGCCCTTCTTCAGTTTGAGCACAACTTCGTTGGTCACCAAACGATTTTCGACTCGATCTCGTCTATACTCTTCAACAACTATCCTGTCCTCGAATATCTTCTTGACGATCCCATCATTCTGGCCAACGTAAGTACCGACTTGGACCACATAACCCTTACCGGTAGCATCTTCAACCAACGCTTTGCTGCCCAATTGGCCCCAAATGATCGCCTTGAGGCCGGCTTGGATCTCACTCAAAGGCATCTTCTGAAGAGGTGTCAAAGGTTGGCGTTTGACTTCGGGGGTCGCATCTGGAGTCCGGCTGGCGACGATAAAAGGTTTGAATGGATCAGGTTTGCCCTGAGGATCATATTTCCAGCCGGTTTCCATTACGGCGAGTTTCTTCGTAGCCGACTCTGATGTAGTCGCCGGGGATGCAGCGGCTCCGGGCTTCTTTGTCTTCGTCTTTGTAGCCTTGGCAACCTGAGTTCTTGTTAAAGTTGGTGCAGTGAGGCGGTAAGCCTCGGGGTTCACGTAAGCGTAGAGCAGCTTTCTCTCTTTCGCCTCTTCGTAAGCTCTTGCATCCAAATAATTGCCTTTAAGTGCATCTAGGCTGCGCGGATAGGTACCCTTCTCCTTCTTATACGCTCTTAAGGCGTTGACGACTTTCTTCATCGCCACCTGTTCCGGGGCCAAGGGCACTTTCCTGGTGACTTTGTCTTCCGTGATTCTCTTACTCCGAATCCTATTGGCATGCCAGACATAGACGCCAACCATAGTCAGAAGAATCACGGCAAAGATGATGGTTCGTTTATCTTTCATTCACAGCTCTCCTGTTCTTCGAGCGCGCGGAGGAGTTATGAATTGCGTGCTGCTATCGTCGCCTGCACACTTTATACCAATAGCAAGAATTAAGCAAGTTAGTGTGGATGATTAGTATTCACAGGAGAATTCCTTCAATTCCTTCCCTGTCATCCTTGAAGTGAGCTTCACTGTTTCTGGGGAGAAGACCGAGGGCATGGAAGGCCTCGAGCGCGAGCGGCTGCGGGAGACGGGAAATGCTGGGATTGCTATGGCAACAGCTCGTGGGAAGAAACGAGGGGAAGTCGGTCCAACTGCATTTCCCAAACTTTCTATTCTCGTTAGTCTCACGAGTCAGGTAAGGTTGATCTAGTTGTGCGCAACAGGCAAGAGAGGCAAAGAGGTCTGGGGAAACGGTTCAGTTCTTTTCAGGGATCGGTTGGATCAGAGGGAGCAAAATACGTATGCGTAGAAAGCGAGACCAGGCTGCGCGAGCCATTGACTAACGACAGAACCTTTGGGTGCGAAAAAATACCAACTAAATTCTAGATCAAATTAAGCGGGATATCACGCCAGTTTACACCGACGATTCCAATCACGTCACGGTTGTCAAATATAGTGTCAGAACTCAGTCCGTCGGCATCCTGATCAACTGGGTGAGCCGGACCGGGAACCCAGAAATAATAGGCGCTATCGCCACCTTCCGTACCCACATGGAATTGATATAAGTCGTCGTCGGGATCTGCAGCGTCACCACCGTCGAGAATTGTGAGGGAGACAACTGTGCCTGGATTCCCCGCGAATGAGTCAAAACCTGGCACAGCGCCGTTGGAAACGCCAGTTGCGAGGCCCACTGGTATCTCATCGTTCGCGAAAGCAGCACCGACCATGGTAAGCAAGTTTCTGGCGTAGCTCACGGCCTGCTTGTTGAAGGCCTCCATACGCCGTTGGTAGAATTCGCCATAAGCCATGCTACCTAGAACCACAAGGATGGCCATTACCATTAACAACTCAACAAACGTCATACCTCTTTGATTACGAATGGGCGATAATGGTTTTGTAAGTCGCATGGGCTTTTTCCTCTCAGCTTCACAGATACCTTTAAGAATCTTCGCGACCCTCCAGGGGGTTTTCCGCTCAGGCGGAGTATCTCCGAATGATACAGTTGCCAATTCCTCGTCTTACCGCTCTAGCAACATTGATGCCAATAGCCAGCAGCCGTTCCACCATGCGCTAAGTCGCCCAGTTGGATGTGTGCAGTCACGCGAATTGTGCTTGATATAATGAAAGGTTATTGATATGAATTCCTCTTCGACAGAGCAAAGAGAGATCCTAACTCAGGGAGTTTTCAACCCCTACGCCCTGACAATTGTCGTCAATTATTGGCCCGAGCTGTCAACCGGAAAGGGACAGCAGACGACCAGGCGGGCAATATGGTACAACTCGCGGATTTTCGGCTAGACTTGAGCAATCCAAGTGAAACCTGGCAGGATTGGGAGAAAGCATGTAGATGGGGAATGCTAGGCCCGGCCAGTGTCGCGGGCTAAGGCCGGATGGCTAGCGTTGCTTGATAGCCCCTTGCGTCTTCTTGTATTTCTTGAACTCCGGACAATTCCGGCACGAAAAACTAACCCAGTACTTCCGGACCGCCTCTTCAAGGCACTTCTGGTAGTAAGGGCAGTCAAAGTAACGATGGGCATTCACATTGCCGTATCTTAGTTCTTTATGAAGCTCTTTAGCGGGCGTGGGCATTAATGTCTTTGCCTCCTCATACCCTGGGTCGAGCTAGTATTCAGAGCAGAGCAAGTGGTGCGATGAATACTCCCCGGCAGGTTAACTCAAATCGAATCATTGTTTGTTATCGAATATTATTGTGGGTATTTATAACATTTTTGTCGAAGTATGGAAAGAACTATCTCTGGAGACAAAAATGTCAGCGAATTGTTCCCTCGCTGTAAGCCTCTGATTGGCTGGGTGTTGCTTCGGGGCCAAAGGAGGAAAAATGGGGCGTCGTTTGGAGCACGGCACGTACTCAATGCCATTATGCTCGTCAATAAGAAATGGTCATGGTATCGCAATCTGCTGTTGAAACCATCGAATTGAATCAAGAAGAATCTGGATTTTCCGATTCTCCTCAGACTCATGCTTGATATGCAGGTAACTCGGTTGACCTCTTGGGGGCATCACCCTCAGAACCATGCTTCGTATATCCACATTGAGCAGATTAGGGCGACATCGCGCTGCCTGTGATAAAGTTGACCTCGGGTTAACCGTTCGTTATTTTTCGATTGCGCCTTTAGACTCGTGGAACCAAGTCGCTTCGGAGAGCAAAGGACTCAGCAGTGGATACATGAGTATGTAAGCGCTCAGTGGCGTCTGATTAGCCAACGTGAAAGTGGGGTTCTTCCCAGTTTTCCGTAGGCGCCAAACAGAAGTCTCGTCCAACCAGGATAAGCTGTTCGAGAGTGAAAAGACCCTCCATGCGCGGAACAGTCATCTGCGCAAAACTGGGAAGAAGGGAAAATGGGCAATAGTTTCTTGTGTTATTGACGGTTTTGGGTTTAAATGGGAACTCCCGTAGTTGGGAGAGCTTTCGCAGGCGAAGAATTCAAAGCCGTCAAGTTTAGTGACACTCTAATCGCGTTCAGGATGACGAAGATGAAGATTGCGTATTTGACGATGGAAATTGGCCTTAACGAGAACATCCCTACCTACAGTGGAGGTCTGGGCATTCTTGCTGGAGATCACATCAAATCAGCCGCTGATCTCGATCTGCCATTGGTGGCCGTGAGCCTGTTGTACAAGCGGGGTTACTTCATGCAAAACATCAGCCCCATGGGCTGGCAAGAGGAGGTGTACCCATATTTTGACCCTCGCGCTTTCATGGAGCCCTTACCCCTGAAGGTGACTGTTCCGATTAACGGTCGAAAGGTTAAGGTGGGAGTCTGGAAATATACGTACCAAGGAGTTACTGGAAAGGTTCCGATATACTTTCTAGACGCAGATCTGGAAGACAACACTGCAGATGATCGTATGCTTACCCAATACCTTTACGGAGGCGACAGCCATACACGGATATGTCAGGAAGCGATCCTCGGCATTGGGGGGTATAAGGCATTAAAGCGACTGGGGGAGAAGGTTACCACCTACCACATGAATGAAGGACATTCCGCCTTCATTACTTTGGCTCTCTATCATGAATTCGATGGTGACGAGGACCGGGTGAGGGACAAGTGCGTTTTCACCACCCACACTCCTGTGCCTGCAGGCCATGATTTATTCGAATATGACCTGGCAGAGGAGACTCTAGGTTCATTTCTGCCTCGGGAGATAAAACAGTTTGCTGGCGAGGATGGCCTCAATATGACGCGGCTAGCCTTGAACCTGAGTCGAGGCTGCAACGGGGTCAGTGAACTGCACGGGAAGGTAAGCCGGCAAATGTTCCCAAATCATGAAATTGGACACATAACAAACGGCGCTCACCACCTTACTTGGACAGGGCCAGACTACGCTCGTCTGTATGACCAGTTTCTGCCTCATTGGCGTCGTTACCCAGAGGTCCTTGGGAGTGCCGAGCTGATCCCAGATGAGCTCCTGGCTGAAGCTGAAACGTCAGCCAAGCGTCGACTTATCCGCTATGTAAACGCTACCACAAACGCAGGTTTCACAGAAGAGTTCCTAACGGTTGGCTTCGCCAGACGGGCTGCCTCCTACAAACGGGCTACCCTCTTCTTTACGGACATGGAGCGTCTGCTCAACCTTACCAGAAACCGTGTCCAATTTATCTTTGCTGGGAAAGCTCATCCTCAAGATGAGGCCGGCAAGAAAGTGATTCAAGACATTATCCGTACTACCCAGATGTACGAAGGACGGTTGCGGTTGGTTTACTTGAAGAACTATAACATGTGGCAGGCGAGCCTGCTTACCCAAGGTGTGGATCTTTGGCTCAACAACCCCAGGCGTCCCAGAGAGGCTTCAGGCACAAGCGGGATGAAAGTCACCTTCAACGGCGGGATTAACATGAGCGTACTGGACGGCTGGTGGCGTGAGGTTTGCAGAAATCGAAGCAACGGTTGGGCCATCGGCGATGATGAAAACACTTCCGACGAAGAGACCGCAGCTGATTTCTATGCGGTACTGGAGGAAGCTGTAACCAACTACTATGCCAACCGTCCCCAGTGGCTCAAGATCATGAAAGCTTCAATCTGTGACTGCGCGCCTAGATTTAATACCCAGCGAATGGTCAAGGAGTATTTGGAAAAGTATTATCGCTAACTTGGTTGGCGCATGGGTAAATCAGCATCGCGCAGATCGCATAGCCGTTTTGCACCGGACCAATAAGCACCACTGACAGGTGAGAAATGACAAACGGCTAATGAAACCTGAACCATGTCCATGGATCGGATCGATCTACACACCCACTCTAGCCACTCGGATGGTAGCTTTACCCCCCGGCAACTGGTGCGACTCGCTCGGAAAGAAGCTCTGCGAGCTATCGCTCTGACGGACCACGACACTGTGGCTGGGGTGGAAGAAGCTTTGACAGCCGGTAAGGAACTCGGCGTCGAGGTCGTGCCCGGAGTGGAAATCAGCGCTCAGTACCCAGGCGGGACGATGCATATCCTGGGCTACTATCTCTGCACGGGCAACCGAGAACTCGTCAGTCAACTAGAGAGGTTACAGCGGGAGCGCGCCGCCAGAAATCCGAAAATAATTGAACGGCTTCAAACACTTGGACTGGACATAACCAAAGCTGAAATACAGCCCTTCCATAGTGGTCAGTTGGGGCGTCCTCATATTGCCCAAGCCTTAGTACGTAAAGGGTATGTCTCCAGCATCGACCAGGCCTTCAGGCGCTATCTGAAAAAGGGCGGGCCGGGGTACGTGGAGAAATTTCGTTTCTCTCCTCAGCAAGCCATCACCATGATACGTAAAGCTGGTGGGCTTGCGGTTCTAGCCCATCCTTCTAGCCTTGAAATCGAAGAGCCCACGCATCTGGCCCAACTGGTGGAGGACCTCCAGACCAATGGTCTCGAGGGAATGGAGGTTTATTACCCCGGGCATACCGACGAGATGATGGTTCTCTATCAGAAAGTGGCCCATAGGTTCGGGCTCCTGTGCACTGGAGGTTCGGACTTTCACGGAACTCTGAGAAATGGATCGTACTTGGGAGGTGGTCGGGGCGTAGAGAACCTGTGCTACGGGCTGCTGCAGGATCTGAAAGATAGATTGCGGACAAGTGGGAGAATTCGGGAGCCCCTTGGGTGAGTCACAAGAGTCCGAAGATAGAAGTCTGTATTCTCGGCTCGGGCACCGGCGTTCCTAGCCCGAGGCGGCGCCCACCGGCTTTGGTCCTCCGGTCGGGTGGACATGTCGTCCTTTTTGACTGTGGCGCTGGTACTCTGTGGTCTCTTGCCACGGCGGGCATGGATTTTCGCGATCTGGACTGGCTCTGGTTCAGTCATTTTCATCCGGACCACACCGGCGATTTGGTTCCACTGCTCTTTGCGGCCAGGTCACCTCTCTACGGTCGAGAAAAACCCCTGGTCATCGGCGGGGCAGTGGGGCTGAAGGATCTCTACCGTCGGCTACGAAGGGTCTACGGCCACTGGATCGAACTGAGTGCGGAATTACTCGACCTGAGGGAGATAGTGCCGACTGCTCCCGCCAAACTGGATCTGCCAATCGGCAACCTAGTCACCATGGCGATGGCGCATACACCGGAGAGTCTCGGCTATCGGTTGGAAACCGAGGATGGACTGGTCATGGCATATTCAGGCGACACAGACTACTGCGCCAATGCGGTGGAATTGAGCAGGGATGCAGACCTTTTTTTTTGTGAGTGCTCGTTTCCGGACCATCTCAAGACCGAAGGACATCTATCGCCGCATTGGGCCGCTAGAGTAGCGAGAGAGTCCGGCTGTAAACGTCTGGTGCTACTGCATCTCTATCCTGCTTGCGATGAAATCGACGTCATCTCGGCGTGCCGTCATGAGTATGCGGGGGAAATCATTGTTGCAGAGGATCTCATGTGGTTTCGCCTCTAGTACATTGAATCTACCACGCAGCGAGAGGATAATCGGCAAGGAACTTTGCCCGCTTAACAATAGAAGAGAATGAGGAAAGCGATAGCCTAGCAGAATATGCCCGCGGCATTGGACAGGACACCCGAGGCGGTCAATCGCTGTATGTCCCACGAGGGCGTGATGCTGAGTGCGCATTCATCGCCAAAGCTGGCTTCTCCTCTGTGCAGAAGAAAGTACTTTGCTCTCCGACTGGGAAGATATGCTTGAATGGTCCAACCTCGTCTTCCGGCGGCGGGAGGAGTGGAGTGCGATAGCGGCAATGCTCCGAATATAAAGCCGTGACAGAGAGCGGCGAGAGTCTGGTTCGTAACACCTTCTTTCGCATAAGCGCCATCGGAATCCCAATGCCCATGCCGGATCGACTTGAGGACCACGAACGGACTCCCCAGGACTTGGCCACAGCACGAATCACGTTGGCCGCTCTCGAAAGTCCGTTGGTTATCAAGGTAATTAGAACCAGACATCCGTTGTCAGGCCAATTTAGTCGATTTATTGAAGACCTAGCCATTATTAGCGATAATCTCAAACCGATCTACCTAACTGAAGCCACGGATCGGCCACCTACCATAGAGCCTCAACCTAACCTTCGCTACCTGGCTCTCCCTATCGGACGGGAGCTCGATCCTTTCTTGTCATACTTGAGCTCTAAGGCTAGCGGAAGAACGTTGCTCACCGAAAGGAGCCTTTCGGCGCTGGATGGCTTTATCACCCCCACCCGGGTTGAAGTCATGATGAGTCCGACATGTCCTTTCTGCCCTGTGGTGGTGGGTTTTGGATGTCAGTTGGCGTTGGCCAGCACTTATCTGGAAGTGAATATCATCGACATTTCTCGATTCACCAGCTATGCAGAAAGAAATGGTATTCGAGCGGTGCCGACCGTGGTCATCAACGACCAAGACCAGCTCACTGGACAGGTGACAGAAGCAACCCTAGTTGATCGGCTGGCCAAACCTTTACTATCTGTATCTCATCCGGATACTTTCAAAAAGATTGTTAAGGAGGGGGGCGCCGAACGACTAGCTGAGATGATGGTCGCAGAAGGCGAGGTTTACTCGAAAGCACTGGAGTTGTTGGCCGATTCAGATTGGTCGGTGCGGATGGGTATGATGGTCGTTCTGGAAGAGGTGGCTGCTCGCAAATCCGATTTGGTGCGCCGGACCTATCCTTACCTTAAAGTGCTGCTCGGCCATCAGGATGCCAACATACGCGGAGATACTGCCTACTTGCTTGGACGTATCGGTGATTTCAGTGTGTTAGACCGCCTACAGCCACTCCACTCGGATCCGAATCCAGAAGTGGCCGAAGCTGCCCTGGAGGCGGCGAAGCGGATCCTGCGGCGAAGTCCTGCCTCTCAGACCGACATGTAGTGATTTGCAGTCAATTATGCGCCCATCGGCTCGGCAGCAGGCCAACCATATATAGTGCAGCCCGACTTCTTCAGGAAAGACCACTCAGCCGTGCCCAACTAAACCTATGCTACGCAGTCCGAGAAAGAAATGCCCTTGAGACGCCACCAGGGGACGAAGTTTAGGAGAGGTTACCCAGTCACCGCGGAGGAAGGATCGTTGATGTTAACGCCGTAACACCCTCCTGCTGGGCCGCCCAATACGGTACGGCGTTTCCTGAACATACTGAACAACCCGTGGCAGGCGTTGCTGAAAAAGAGCCAGCCGCTCGCAGGTCCTTGAACACTTCAGTTTGTTTTCGGGGGCCCGTTCACAAGTGAAGCCAGGGCTTCTTGTTTCCGTTGCGGATACCAAGAGTAGATCTCCCGCAATATCAAACACAATATCTAGCGTTATCCTCGCTGTCAAATGTCGTTATTCCTCGACTTTCCGTGTGCACCTCGTCTATGAAGTTCGCTGGGGTCTTACTGGCAGTGGAAACCTCTGGTACGAGGAGGTGGCCAAGGAGTGTTGACAAACTGAAGTGTCGCAGGCAGATTTAGCTCAAGAGGGACGATCCCGGATGATTCACCTACTGGCTGCACCGACCGCGGATTGGAACGTCTTCCGGCGTCCTCGGATCTTGAGTCCTCGCGACGTGCTGTCGAAGCTCTCTGCAGATATGGAGAGCCGCTGAAGGCAACAAGACGGTGTCGCCTGCAAAGAGCATAGACAACTAGTAAGAGAGCACTAGAACTGAACCTCATCGGACGAATGGGTTGAATTGCTTTTCTCTTCCGATGGTCGACTGCGGCGAGGTACCGTAATTGTGCCCAGGAAGAACGAGAGTTTCGTCGGGCAGAGTAAAAAGCTTTGTTTTGATGGAAAGGAGAAGCTCTGACATGGACCCTCCTGGCAAATCGGTGCGACCGACGCCGCCAACGAACAAAGTGTCACCGGTGAAGAGGTGACCGTCAGCGTAAAGACACATTCCCCCCGGGGTATGTCCGGGGGTATGGATGACCGTCAGGGAATTGCGGCCGAAGTCGATTCTTTCTCCATCCTCAACGGTTATGTCTGCAGGAGGTGAGGCTTCACACTGAAAAATCTGCAGGGCGAATGCAGAAGGATTTGCAAGCCTATCAGCATCATCTTTGTGGACCACGATTTGGGCGTTGCTAAGTTCTTTTAGTTCGCGATTACCGCCAACATGATCTGCGTGGCAATGAGTATTGACGATATACTTGATCCTGGCAATATTTCTATTGTTGGCAACATCTAGAAGTAGACCCACCTGATCTGCCGGATCGATCACAATTCCCTCTCCCGTTTCCTCACAAGCGACAACATAGGCAAAAACTGCGAAGTTACCAACCTGCACCTGTTCTATGATCATCTTTCCTCCAAGATCCGAACCTTTTCGTTCCGTCAATCTGATTGATCCTTATGAATATAACTACGGTCACATCTCCTGACAATGGGCACAAGCTACCCCACCTGAATGTATCTGGGATAATTTCATCCGAACACGTGAGAACATGTAGGCAGGGAGGGGCGAGAGGTTGACCCTGCAGCCTAGACGAGATGTCGTGGTGTACCAAAGTAGGGGTTTCAGATAGGAGTTCGGAGCAGAACGATTTAGTTGCTGATGCAAGTTTCCAAGTTTCGTGTTCCGAAATCCACCTTTCCCATTACCTGAAATTGTTGTTCCCTCCTGAATGCCTACTGAAGCGACGCCCGCTGGGTGTGAACCTTTCAATACCCCGTATCCCCTACTCCCCAGCCTGGACCACTATTTCTGCGCCCGCGCTAGTGCCAATACGGCTGGCGCCAGCTAGCACCATTTTCTCCAGATCCTCAAGCGTTCGTATCCCGCCGGCGGCCTTTACCTTGATCCGTCCTTGACCGTGTTCGGCCAACAACTTGACATCCGACACAGTGGCTCCAACTGGACCGAAACCGCTGGCGGTTTTGACAAAATCCAGTCCCGATTCCACCGCGAGCGAACAAAGCCATTCCTTCTCTCTTCGAGTAAGATATCCGGTTTCCAGGATGACCTTCAATACCCTTCTTTCACCGGCACGGCGCAGTGCCTTCATTTCCTCGGCGATAAATTGCTGCTCGTCCCCCTTAACAGCACCTAAATTAACCACATAGTCGAGTTCGTCAGCTCCTGCGGACAGAGCAGCTTTCGCGGCTTTCGATTTGACTTCCACAGGTTCGAACCCTAGTGGGAACCCAGCCACAGTGCAGACCCGTACCCCACTTCCGCCGACAATACTGACTGCGATTTGCACCCAACAGGGCGCAACACACACAGCAGCAAAGCCCAGTTCAGCTGCCTTCTCGCAGAAACTCTGGACTTGATGACGGTCGACTGAGGGTTGAAGAAGGGTCTGGTCGATGATGGCGGCCACAGCTTGGCGGCTGTTGAAGTCAATCATTTGGTTTCAGTCCCAACTGTCGAGGATCAAGGCAGTCGTAGATTATCCTGGTCCCCTTTACCGTACCGTGTTTTGAGAGTCGATGCACGTTGGTTCGCTTGCTGTCCAAGATGTGGGTAGTGTTTATGCCACGTACCAAA
>CP070692.1:418922-451416 GCA_020353215.1 Deltaproteobacteria bacterium | reverse complement strand
CTGGAAAAGGGTGTGCAGAACATGGTCCACCATATCAACACGATCCGGATGTCCGGCATCAACCCGGTGGTCTGCATCAACGCCTTCCACACCGACACCAAGGACGAGATCGCCATGGTGCGCAAGTATGCTGAGGAAGCCGGCGCGCGTGCCCCTGTCTCCACCCACTGGGCCGATGGCGGTGACGGCGCCTTGGAGTTCGCTGACGCGGTCATCGAGGCCTGTGCCGATGAGCCTGATTTCAAGTTCCTCTATCCGATCGAAATGAAGCTCCGCGACCGGGTTGAAACCATTGCCAAGAACGTCTACGGCGCCGATGGTGTGGCCTGGACTCCGGCGGCTGAAGCCAAAGCCAAAATGCTCGAGGGTGACTCGCAGTATGATGACTATACCACCATGATGGTGAAGACCCACCTCTCCCTCACCCACGACCCGGCGGTGAAGGGTGTGCCCAAGGGGTGGACGCTGCCAGTTCAGGATGTGCTCATCTTCTCCGGCGCCAAGTTCCTCTGCCCCTGCTGCGGTACCATCAGCCTGATGCCGGGAACCAGCTCCGATCCGGCCTACCGCAGGGTGGACGTGGACGTGAACACCGGCAAGGTCACGGGACTGTTCTAAGGGAAATTGCCTGAGCAGGACGTCCCTTGGGAAAGACCGGTCCTGAAGGTGGACAAGAAGAGGGCTTTGAACCGATGCAATGTCGGTTCAAGGCCGACTAGAATTTGGCAGGCAGGGCCGAGCCGCCCTGCCTTGCCTGTTTTTGAAGGAGGAGGTCATGGCTGCAAAGCTGCTTAAAGGTGCGGAAGTCGCCAAGGAGATCCGTGCCGAACTCAAGAAAGATGTGGAGAAGATGAAGGAAGAGCACGGTCTCGTCCCAGGCCTGGTCACCATCCTGGTTGGCGAAGACCCTGCTTCCCAGAGCTATGTCCGTGCCAAACAGAAGACCGCCCACGAACTCGGGTTTAACTCGATCCAGGACAATCAGCCCGCTGACTTGAGTGAGGAAGCGTTGCTGGCTCTCATCGACAAGTACAACAAGGATCCAGAAATTCATGGAATCCTGGTTCAGCTTCCCCTGCCAAAACACATAGACGATCAGAAGGTTCTTCTGTCCATCGACCCGGACAAGGATGTGGATGGTTTCCACCCCACCAACGTGGGGAAACTTTTGATCGGCAACCCCTATTACAGCCCCTGTACTCCATTCGGGATCCAGGAGTTGCTTGCTCGATCCGGTGCGCCTGTTGAGGGTGCGGAGGTGGTGGTGGTCGGTCGTTCCAACATTGTGGGCAAGCCCATTGCCGCCATGCTTATGCAAAAGGGACCCGCTGCCAATGCCACCGTCACAGTTGTTCATACCCGCACCAAGGATGTGGCGTTCCACACCAAGCGGGCTGACATCCTTATCGTCGCGGCCGGTGTCAGCGAGTACGTAAAGGGAGACATGATCAAACCCGGTGCGGTGGTGATCGATGTGGGGGTCAATGAAGTGGGTCGCACCGACGACGGCAAGCGCATCCTCAAGGGCGACGTGGCCTTCGACGAAGCTGTTGAGGTGGCCTCGGCCATCACCCCGGTGCCAGGTGGTGTCGGCCCGATGACCATAACCATGCTGATGAAAAACACGGTTCAGGCCTGTAAAATACATGCCGGTATCTAAGGTTAAGTGGCTCCTCGCCAGCCTCATCTCTCGTGGAGCTGTTGCGCGCAGTCATCAGACCTCACCGTTGATAATATTTCGCTTCGGTCTGGTGAGGAGCCACCGACGTTTGCCCGGGTCCAGTTCAGGTCAAATTGAGGCTTCCTGCACTTCCGTCCATGCGGGACGGTAAACGGGCTCGCTGGTCCGGTTCGAACTGACGGTATCTTCCGATGTTCGCCGCTGGAAACTCGCTCAAGTGTCCTGAACACAAGGTTTGAACCAGCCCGAACACATATATTGACCTCATCCACCTCCGTCTTCTAGTCGTTCGACTCATAAATTCTATTCAGAAGTTATCACTCAGGAAAGGGTTTTAGTAACTGAAATCATTGCATATTAGTTATTTGTTCAAGCACAGATGATTTGTGGATCGAAGCACTAGCTTGACAGACCAGAAGGAATTGACTATAAGTGACGGGTCATTTCACCATGAAACCGCAAGAAAGTTTCATTGCATTCCAGGATCAATGATCGTCATACCGTTGCAAAGGAGCCAGCGCTCGGAGCCCTTGCCATAAGGCTGTTTCGCTCCGTGTGTCCAGTTCGCATTTAGACGGATCTAGCGTTTGAAGTTTTACTTTGCGGCTACTTCGGATGGCGGGCGACATTCATATAACACGCTTGTCTTCATCTAATCTCTAAGTGATATAATACTGTACTTTCCTTCACTTGCTTTTTAGGTTATAATACTTTGCCTTTCCAGATGAAGCCCCAGTGTAGTACGGATAACAGTTTGATAATCATACCCAAAAGCATTCGACCTAGTATCAGCCCTTACAGGAGTGTGGCTTATGTGCGCTGAAAAAGCCCGTTCAGGGAACGGCGTGGTAGGCTCGGTGATGGTTGCGGGCGGGGGTATCGCCGGGATCCAGGCAGCGTTGGATCTGGCCAATTCCGGCTATTACGTCCACTTGGTGGAAAAGTCGCCAGCTATCGGCGGGATCATGGCGCAGTTGGACAAGACTTTCCCCACCAACGACTGTTCCATGTGTATTATCTCCCCCAAGCTCGTGGAGTGCGGGCAGCATCCCAATATCAACCTGATTACCTGCGCCGAACTAGAAAGTGTGACCGGGGAAGAAGGGAATTTGCAGGCAATCGTTCGGCAACATCCCCGATACATCGACTTGGAGAAGTGCACCGGCTGTGGTGATTGTGCCGAGGTTTGCCCGGTGACTATGCCCAGTGAGTTCGACGAGGGTATAGGTCCCAGGAAGGCTGCCTATAAGCCGTACGCGCAGGCCATTCCAGGGGGCTACATGATCGACAAGCGCGACCAATCCCCCTGTACTTACGCCTGTCCTAACCATGTCAACGCTCACGCTTATGTGGCGCTTATTGCCCAGGGTAAATACCGGGAAGCCATGGAGGTGATTCTTCGGACTCTGCCGTTCCCTGGAGTAATCGGTCGTATCTGTCCGCATCCTTGTGAGACAGAATGTCGCCGTGGTCAAGTGGATGCCCCGCTATCTATCTGTGCGCTTAAGCGCTTTGTGGCGGATCAAGTTGATATCGAAGAGCTACCCATGCCCGATATTAGTAAGCGGGACGAAAAGGTGGCCATTATTGGTTCCGGTCCGGCTGGACTGACTGCTGCACACTTTCTTGCCTTGGAAGGTTATCAGTCCACCGTTTTCGAAGCTCAGTCAGCGGCCGGTGGTATGTTGCGGGTCGGTATCCCGGACTACCGGCTTCCTCCTGAGGTGCTGGACAAGGAGATTCGGGCCATCACCCGACTCGGGGTGGAGATAAAGCTCAATACAGCTCTTGGTCGGGACGTGACAATAGACGGGCTCTTCTCGGAAGGCTACAAGGCGGTATACCTCGCCATCGGAGCTCATAATAATTTGCAGCTCAACATACCAGGCGAGGAAGCCGAGGGTGTCATTCCTGGCGTATCGTTTCTCCGGAAGGTCAATCTGGGCGAACTGACTGGCTTGGAGGGTGGGACTTTAATCGTTGGCGGCGGTGACGTGGCGATTGATGCGGCCCGCTCCGCCCGGAGGTTGGGGACTGAGAAGGTAACCATTCTGTACCGGCGCACCCGGGCTGAAATGCCTGCCCGGGAAAATGAGGTAGAAGATGCCCTGGCCGAAGGAATAGAGATTCAATATCTCACTGCTCCCCAACAGATCCTGACCAAAGACAACAAAGTGGTCGGCATCCAGTGTATCAGAATGGAACTGGGAGAGCCTGACTCCTCCGGCAGACGGAGGCCGGTGCCTGTACCGGGCAGTGAGTTCATCGTCGAAGGTGATTGGGTGCTTCCCGCCATCGGACAAACCCCGGAGTCCGCTTTTCTGGCTGACACCTCAGGGGTGGAAGTGAGCCGGTGGGGCACCATCGAAGCTGATCCCGTGACGTTCACCACCAATGTCGAAGGGGTCTTTGCTGGCGGTGATGCCCATACCGGCCCCTGGGTGGCCATCGGGGCGGTTGCAGCCGGCCGGGAAGCGGCCGTTTCAATATCCCGTTATCTCCGAGGCGAGGATGTGCGCGCCGGGCGGGAGCCCATCGAGTTCCCGCAGGAAGATTTCGTACCCATCCCGGAAGACATCGACAGAATCGCCCGCGCCGAGCAGGCCATGATTGGCATGGCAGAGAGAACGGCCGGTTTCGCTGAAGTTGAGCTTGGCTTAACTGAAGAGCAGGCCAGGAACGAGGCACAAAAATGCCTCAACTGCATGTCGTGCTGCGAGTGCTTTGAATGCGTGAACGCCTGCCAAGCCCAAGCGGTGGAGCATTGGATGGGGGAGCAGGAAATTGCCCTGGAAGTCGGCACGGTAGTTCTAGCACCCGGGGCGGACACCTTTGATCCTTCAATCATAGATACTTATCTCTACGGCAGACATCCAAACGTGGTTACCAGCATAGAATTCGAGCGCATTCTCAGTGCCTCTGGTCCCTTCCAGGGCCATATGATCCGGCCCTCGGACCACAAAGAACCCAAGAAGATCGCCTGGATCCAATGCGTGGGATCTCGCAACGTGCAACATTGCGACAACGGCTACTGCTCGGCAGTCTGCTGTATGTATGCCATCAAGGAGGCAATCGTTGCCAACGAGCATTCCGATGAACCATTGGATACGGCGATCTTTTTCATGGATATGCGCACCTACGGGAAGGATTTTGAAAAGTACTACATTAGAGCCCAGGAAGATTACGGCGTACGTTTTATCCGTTCCCGCATCCACTCCATTGATCCCGCCGACAACGACAACTTAAAACTGCAGTATGCTGACGATAGCGGCGTAATCAACGAGGAAGAATTCGATATGGTTGTGCTCTCGGTGGGGCTGCAACCATCCAGTGACGCCGTGGAGTTGGCGGGTCGGCTCGATATCGAGTTGAATCATTACAACTTCGCTGAGACCACCAGCTTCGAGCCAGTGAAGACTTCTCGAGATGGCGTTTATGTGTGCGGCGCGTTTCGGGATTGTAAAGACATTCCCATCTCGGTGATGGAGGCCAGTGCGGCTGCTGCCGCTGCCGCAACCCCACTGAAGGAAGCCCGCAACACCATGACCACGATCAAGGAGCTTCCGGCCGAAAGATCGGTGGTAGGAGAAGAGCCTCGTGTAGGTGTTTTTGTTTGTAACTGTGGGATCAACATAGGTGGAGTGGCGGATGTGCCGGCTGTGGCCGAATATGCCAAGACGCTCCCCCAGGTAGCGTATGTGTCGGAAAACCTGTTTACCTGCTCACAGGATACCCAGGAGAAGATGCGCGAGGTGATAAAAGAAAACAATCTGAACCGCGTGGTGGTGGCCGCTTGCTCGCCCCGTACCCACGAGCCCCTTTTTCAAGAGACCATGCGCGAAGTGGGGCTGAACCCATACCTTTTTGAGATGGCCAACATTCGTGACCAGAACACCTGGGTACATCAGCAGGACAAAGAGGCCGCCACCGGAAAAGCCAAAGATCTGTTGCGGATGGCCGTAGCCAGGGCATCATTACTCGACCCACTGCAGCCAGTCACCCTTGGCCTCAACAAATCCGGTCTAGTGGTTGGAGGAGGAGTCGCAGGCATGGTGGCCTCCCTGACTCTGGCAGAGCAGGGATTTCCGGTGCAGCTGGTGGAGGTGACCGACCAGTTGGGAGGTAATGCTCGGAAGTTGCGTGAGACCTGGAAGGGCGAGGATGTCGGTGCCTACGTGGAACAGCTGGCGAGCCGAGTTGAGGCAAACAAAGACATCACGGTTCACTTCAATACCAAAGTCAGCAGCAACACCGGGTTCGTGGGTAATTTCGAAACTGTTTTGGAAAATGTAGGCGATCCGGGACAGAAGACCACTGTCCAACACGGCGTTACCGTCTTGGCGACTGGCGGTAGACCGTTTCAGCCGACAGAATACCTCTACGGAGACGACGACCGAGTTTTCACCCACTTGGACTTTGATGCCCAACTGAAAGAAAATGGAGATGTGGTCAGGAAGGCTGACAGAGCCGTTTTCATTCAATGTGTCGGCTCGCGCGAGCCGGATCGTCCCTACTGCAGCAAAGTGTGCTGCACTCACTCTGTGGAGAGCGCGATAAAGCTCAAAGAACTCAATCCAGAGACGGATGTCTACATTCTGTATCGGGATATTCGCACCTATAGTTTCCGGGAGGATCTTTACAAAAAAGCCCGTGAGCTGGGGGTTTTCTTTATCCGTTATTCGTTGGAGAGAAAGCCCCAGGTGAGCAACGGGGAAGGTCAGCTGAAGATTCAGGTCCACGACCCCATCTTGGATCGCGAGGTGGTGATTCCCACTGATCTGCTGATTCTAGCTGCCGCCATCTTACCCAACGAGGTAGCAAAGGTGGCAGAAAGCTTCAAGGTTTCCCAGAACGCAGAAGGGTTCTTTCTGGAGGCGCACGCGAAATTGAGGCCGGTGGACCTGGGTAGTGATGGGCTCTTTCTCTGCGGCCTGGCCCATTACCCGAAGCCCATTGAGGAATCCATTGCCCAAGCGCAGGCGGCTGCAGCAAGGGCGGCAACTATTCTGGCCAAGGATATAATTACCTTAGAAGCGGTGAAAGCAGTAGTGGAACCGGATCTGTGCGCGGTCTGCCTAACTTGTGTGCGGACCTGTCCCTATGATGTTCCTTATATCGGCGAGGAAGGCGCAGCAGTCATTGACCCGGCCGGATGTCGGGGCTGCGGTGCTTGCGTGGCGGAATGTCCGGGCAAGGCCATTTCCTTGCAGCATTTCACCGACAGGCAATTGATTGCCAAGTGCGATGCCTTGTTGTTGAGCTAGATCGTAAACGACTTCACCACTTCCTATGGGGGCGGACGAAAAAGTGAAGGAACACTTCTCCATTGGGTTAAGTTTATTTTAGGACAGTGATTGGGAGATGGAAATGAAAGAATTCGAACCGCAGATCCTAGCATTCTGTTGTATGTACTGAGCTTACTCGGCTGCGGACCTGGCAGGTTCCATGCGATTGAACTATCCGAGTAACGTCAAAATTGTCAACGTGCCCTGTACCGGCAGAGTGGATATCCTGCACCTGCTAAAAGCCGTGGAAGATGGTGCTGATGGGGTCTATGTGGCCGGCTGCCTAGAGGGAGACTGTCACTATCTTAGCGGCAACTTGAAGGCGAAAAAGCGGGTGGCTTACGTAAAGAAAGTGCTTGAGGAGATCGGGCTGGAGCCGGAGCGGGCGGAGATGTACAACCTGAGTGCTGCGCAAGGCACAAGGTTTGCGGAGATTGCCCGCGAATTCACCGAACGTATTCGGGAATTGGGCCCGAGTCCAGTGGGATCGGGGGCCAAATCCGGAGCCGAGGCTGCCTGAACCCAAGTTGGCACCAGCAACAACGCATCTGCTCCCGAGAAGCGTTGAGATCTTTCAGCATATAGGAAAATTCAAGTTGAGAATCGCCACCTCAAAGAGGTGGTGGCAAGGAGGGACAACCCATGGTTGTTGGGGAAAGCAAACCGATTGAAGAGATTCTGGCAATGGTGGCAGATTTCGACAAGATCTTGCTCACCGGTTGCAAAGGCTGTGTCACTGTCTGTAATGCGGGAGGACAAAAGGAAGTGGGTATCCTGGCCTCGGCCCTAAAGATTGCTCGAAAGAAAGAGGGACGGGAGATTCAGATTGACGAAGTCACATTGGAGCGCCAGTGCGATCCGGAATACATTGACCAGTTGGAAGAGCCGATCAACAACAACAGCTACGATGCCGTGGTGTCCATGGCCTGCAGTGTGGGTCCACAATATATTGCCGCGCGTTACGAAGATCTATTGGTCTTCCCTGCGCTCAATACGACTTTTATCGGGGGGTCTTTAGAGCACGGGGTGTGGGCTGAGTTCTGTCAGGCCTGCGGGGCGTGCGGCATCCATAACTTCGGCGCTCTTTGCCCCATCGCCCGCTGTGCCAAGAGCCTGCTGAACGGGCCCTGCGGTGGTTCCTCTGGAGGGAAGTGTGAGATCAGTCCAGAGACAGACTGCGTTTGGCATCTTATCTATGATCGGATGAACCGTCTGGGACAGTTGGACAAGATGGCCAACGTGGTAATGTTCAAAGATTGGACTACCAGCCGCGACGGTGGACCTCGCAAGATAGTCAGGGAGGATCTAAAGCAATGAAAGCTCAAAGCAACTTGGAGAGGGTCTTTGCCGCGGGCCACTTTGCGGTTACCGGTGAACTGGGGCCGCCCCGGGGTGCGGACGCAGAGGTTATTAAAGAAAAGGGCCAGTATCTCGTAGGCCTGGTGGACTCGGTCAATGTCACTGACAACCAGACCGCAGTGGTAAGGATGGCGAGTATGGCGGTTTGCCGCCTCTTGTTGGATATGGGCCTTGAACCCAACTTGCAGATGGTCTGCAGGGATCGTAACCGGCTAGCCATCCAGGCTGACTTGCTGGGGGCTTCGGCCCTGGGTATCAAGAATGTGCTCTGCCTCTCCGGTGACCACCAGAAGTTCGGTGATCACCCCCAGGCCAAAAACGTCTTTGATATCGACTCCATGCAGTTGATCGCGACGTGTAAGAAAATGCGGGACGAGGGTAAGCTCATTAACGAACATGAACTGGAGGGTGTGCCCCACTTCTTCATTGGGGCCGCTGCGAACCCTTTCGCCGATCCTTTTGATTTCCGGGTAACTCGTCTGGCCAAGAAAATTGAGGCTGGGGTAGACTTCATCCAGAGCCAGTGCATTTATAATATGGATAAGTTCCGCACCTGGATGCAGCAGGCCAACGATCTGGGACTCACGGAAAAGTGCTATATCATGGCGGGAATCACCCCATTGAAATCCGTGGGTATGGCTCGCTATATGCAAAAATTCGTGCCCGGCCTCGATGTCCCCGAAGAGTACATCGCTCGCCTGAAAGGTGTCGAGAAGAAGGAGCAGGGTGCGGAGGGCATCAAGATAGCCATCGAGCAGATCCAGGAAATGAAGGAAATGAAAGGCATCTCCGGTGTCCACGTTATGGCCATCGAGTGGGAAGAAAAGGTGGAAGAGATCGTCACCGGTGCTGGCCTACTGCCCCGGCCGGAGGTGTCATAAGTAAGAAGGGGGACTCAGCATCCGTTCCGTGGGAATCGATACCGGACAAGATTTCTGGTGCCCAATCTTGACCAGAGGCCTTGCTTCGGTGCTAACGAACCCTGAATTTCGCTTGCCACGGCCGCACCAAGCGGTTGGAGCATTTGCAGCTGGCAGAGGACCAACAATTGTTTGTGTTAAGACTTGATAAATCTTTCACATGCTGCCCTTTTTGATGGCTATACTATAATCAAACAAAAGAAAAGAGGAGAATCCCATGAGCCTGTACGAATTGTTGCGGGGCCCCCTGCTCTGGTTGGCTTTTGGGGTATTTGTTGGTGGTATGGTGGTGCGGGTTGTCCTCTTTGTGCAGTTGAGCCAGAAAAAGGACAAACCCATTTACCGCTTTTTCAGTTGGAAATGGCTCTGGCTCTCCATCTTGCACTGGATTATCCCCCTCAATGAGACCGCCAAGAAAAATCCCATTGTCACCTTTGTCGGTTTTGTCTTTCACTTTTGCCTAATTGTGACGCCGCTTTTTTTGCTGGCACATGCGGTTCTTTGGTACGAGTCCTGGGAGATTAGCTGGTGGTCTCTTCCTGAGACGGTTGCCGACTACATGACCCTTATCACCATCGGCTGCGGTCTCTTTTTTGCGGTACGCCGGGTGGTTTTGCCCCATGTGCGTATTGTGACCAATGCGGCTGACTACATCCTGCTGGCGGTCACCTTGGCTCCGTTCATCACCGGTTACTTGGCCTACCACCAGTACTTTGACTATCAGACGGTCATAATCCTGCACATGTTTTTTGGCGAACTCATGTTGGTTGTCATTCCCTTCACCAAGTTGAGCCATTTTCTAATGTTTTTCTTCTCTAGGGCAGTGACCGGAATGGAATTCGGCAGGCGGAGTGCTCCGTCCTGGTAACGCCAGGACCACTGCTGCTGGGTGAACCTATCTTTTTGAGGAGGATCAGATGGCGGAGAAAGCAGGCTTTGATCCCCAGGTTTTCAAGAAAGCCGTTGAGGAAAAGACGAATGCTCGCCTCAAGATGTGGTTGGAAATTTGTGCCCATTGCGGTCTTTGTGCAGACACCTGCCATTTCTATCTCGCCGCTGATGGGGATCCCAAGCTGATTCCGGCAGTCAAGGGCAAGAAGGTGCTGGAAGCTTTCAAGAAGAAAGACAAGATAGATGAGAAGTGGATGGAAGACTTCTACTGGACGGTCTATGGCGAGTGCACCATGTGTAGGCGCTGCACCATGTTCTGCCCCTTCGGCATCGACATCGCAACGATAACCAGCACGGGCCGTGGTCTTTGCGTGTCCCAGGGCAAGGTGCCTAAAAACCTCGTAAAGACCATTGAGAGTTATTACGAGCATGGCAATCAGATGGAGATAACCGAAGAGGACTGGGTCGATACCCTGCAGTGGATGGAGGAGGAACTCCAGGAAGAACTCCCTGGTGCCACTATTCCCATCGACAAGAAGGGAGCCAATGTCCTCTACACGGTCAATGCCAGGGAGCCCAAGTTCTATCCCATGGATATCTCCCAGGCGGCCATGGTTTTTTATCTGGCTGGCGAAGACTGGACCATGTCCACCAAAGGCTGGGATGATACCAATCTCGCCATGTTTGCCGGTGATCTGAAAGCTGCAGGTTATGTCTCCCAACTGGTTCGCGACGCGGCCGAGGAACTGGAGGTGAAACGCGTCGCCATAACTGAATGAGGACACGCCCTGCGTGCGCTTCAGTTTGAAGCGCCTGTCTGGTTGGGACGGGACCACAAGTTTGAGGTGGTGCACAGCGTGACGCTATTTGCCGAATATTTGCGCGAAGGACGATTGAAGCTGGACAAGAGTGTCTTTGCAGATGAGCGCTGCACTTACCAGGATCCCTGCAATGTCAGCCGCAATGGAGGCTGTGGCCGTGATGCCCGGGAGATCATTAAGTACCTTTGTGAGGATTTCAAGGAAATGGAGCCGCACGGTGACTATAATTTTTGCTGTGGTGGTGGCGGCGGCGCCATTCCCATGGCCGGAGCTTTCAGGGAAAGGCGAATAAGATCCGGCAAGGTGAAAGCAGAACAAATCCGGGCCACCGGGGCGAGCATTTGCATCACCCCGTGTCACAATTGTTACGATCAGATTAGGGACTTGAACAAAGAATATGAGTTGGGCATCAAGGTGCTCTCTTTCAAAGAGATGTTTGAGGAGGCCTTGATTGTTCCAGAAGAGCTCAAAGCAAAGGATGAGGACGAAGAGTAAGAAGCGACACTGGGGCGTGTGGGACTGCTCCAGGCTTTTTACACCGCCACAACCAGGAGAAAAACCATGCGATGGGGCCGTTTTCTGGGCTGGATGGTGATTTTCACTATAGGAACTCTCTTATGGACAGTAAACCTGGACGCTCAGCCGGACGATATCGTGCTGGATGATCAGTCCGTATTCACCAGTCGTAGCCGACCCGCGGTTGATTTTCCCCATGTGCAACACATGGATGCCGAGATCGAATGTAGCAGTTGCCATCATCGGTTTCAGGGTGGAGAAAACGTGGTGGACGAGGCCGAACTGGAAGAAGACGCTGCAGGCATCAAGTGTTCCGACTGCCACAAGACTGAGCCTGGCTTTCGATTTGCGGTGGAGCTGGATCCCACCGAGAGGACTCTACAGCAGGCCTACCACCGTATGTGCATGGGGTGCCATCGCCAGTTGAAGAAGGAAAACCGAAAGGCCGGGTCCGTTACCTGCGGCGGTTGCCATCCCAAGAAGAAAGCTATCCAGAGCTGATCGCAGTCCGTACCTGCCCTTCGATCTTTGTGGAGTACTGGAGTAGCGATGAATAAAAAGCGAGGCTATACAATAGCCATGGCTGGCAAAGGCGGGACAGGCAAAACAACGCTTGCCGGTTTATTGGTCCGCTTTCTCAAAGAAAGAGAGATGACTCCAATTCTGGCGGTTGATGCCGATTCAAACACTAACTTGAACGAGGTCCTGGGCCTCACCGTAGAAGATACCCTGGGTGAGGCCAGAGAGATGATGAAAAAGGATGTCCCGGTAGGCATGACCAAAGATATCTTCATGGAGATGAAGGTTGAGCAAGCCTTAGTGGAGGCTAATGGCTTCGACCTCATCGTAATGGGCCGGCCGGAGGGGCCAGGATGCTACTGTGCGGCCAACAATCTGCTCAGCAAGTTCATCGAACGGTTGATGCATAATTACCCGTATTTGGTGGTGGACAACGAAGCAGGAATGGAACACTTTAGTCGCCTTACCACCAAGGCTATCGATCTGCTTTTGGTTGTGAGCGACCCTAGCCGACGGGGGATCCTTTCGGCCCGAAGAATATATGACTTGGTGGATGAACTTGGCATGCGAGTGGCTCGGAAGTACCTCCTGGTCAACCAATATCGGGATAAGCTGGGGACTCTAGTCGCCAAGGAGACCGAGACCTTCGGACCCGATTCGGTAAGCACCATCCCTGAAGACGACCTCATTTACCAGTTTGACCTGGAAGGGAAGCCTACTGTTGAGCTGCCCGAAGAGTCTGTAGCTCTCCAAGCAGCCAATGAGATATTCGCGAAACTCCTCGTGTAAGGTCGATGAGTAAGCAGTAGTCACTGGGCAGCAGGCAGACCGTCCAGAAAGGCAGACGACATCTCCGGAAGAGCGGGCTATTCTTTTCAGTCAGGAGATCGGTTGACAGTTTGCAGTTCTCACTACTTACTCCTTATTGTCTACCGCTTACCAAAAGAGGGGGAGGAAGACTATGGAGCGGAAGATCCAGCGGGCTATTCTAAGCGTTACGGACAAATCGGGTCTGGTTTCCTTTGCCCAGAGCCTCCAAGAGTTCGGGGTGGAGATTCTTTCCACAGGCGGTACGGCACGTCAGCTCAAAGAGGCCGGGCTAACAGTCCAAGATGTTTCCGATTTCACCGGATTTCCCGAGATGTTGGATGGTCGGGTGAAGACCCTGCATCCCAAGGTGCACGCCGGTATTCTGGCCAAGCGGGACAATCCCGAACATATGAAAACCATGGCCTCTCACCATCTGAAAGTCATTGACCTGGTGGTGGGAAATCTCTATGCCTTCGAAAAAACAGTGGACCGAGAGGGTTGTACCTTGGAGGATGCCATAGAGAATATTGACATCGGCGGCCCAACCATGCTTCGGGCTGCAGCGAAAAACTACCAAGATGTGGCCGTGGTGGTGGACCCGGGAGACTATAAGTCCGTCATCGAGGAGATGAAAGCAAAAGAGGGTCAACTCAGCCTTGAGACTCGCTTTCGTCTGGCCAAAAAGGTTTTTCAGCTTACCCACGAGTATGACGGTGCCATCACCCGTTATTTAGAGGGAATAGACTCACCCGACTAGAGCATTCCCGCGGGGTTGGTCGAGCGCAACCGGAGTGTTTTCTCCGACTAGAGTAACAAGCAAGGAGGAGTCTGATGCAATCTGAGCCATTGGTACTCAGCAAGCGAGAGAAGAGGAAGTTGGCCGGTGAGTATCCGGATCTATGTTTGACCTGCGGGACCTGTGCCGGGGGTTGTCCGGTCACCGGAGTGGATGGCATGGACATGCGCAAGGCAGTGCGCATGGCGCTGTTGGGACTGGATCAGGAGCTCATTGATTCTCGTTTTCCGTGGATCTGTACGCTGTGTGCCAGATGTGAGCACGGTTGTCCCATGAGCATTGATCTTTTGAAGATGATGCGTTCGGCCCGGACGCACCGTGAGCGGGACAAGGTTCCTGGGGTGTTGCACAAAGGTGTGGTACAGTGTTTGAAATCGGGCAACAATGTGGGCATTCCCAAGGAGGACTATCTTTTTTTGCTGGAGGACTTGGGTGTTGAGCTGGCAGAGGAGTTGCCGGGTTTCAGGGTGCCAGTGGACGACAAGGGTGCCAGGATTTTGGTGACCATCAACTCCAAGGAGCCGTTTGCCGAGCCGGAGGACATGTTTTTCTGGTGGAAGATTTTCTACGCGGCCAAAGAGTCCTGGACCACCACTTCGGAGAACTGGGAGGGTGTGAACTGGGGTCTTTTTACCGGTGATGACGAGTCGATGAAAGAGGTTGTCAGAAGGATTGTGGAGCACTATAAGAGTCTTGAATGCGAGTATTTGCTCTTGCCGGAGTGAGGCCACGCCTACTTTGCGACCAGGCTTGGTCTGCAGAATTGGTTTGCTGATGAAGGTGTGAAGTTTTTGAGCGTGCACGATCTGTTGAAGGAGTACATTGAAACGGGGCGCATCAAGCTGGACAAATCCAAGCATCCTGAGCTGACTACCTATCATGATCCTTGTAACTATGGACGCAAGAGTGAGAGGACATTTGGTCATGGCTACTATGAGGAGCCGCGCTGGATCGTGCAGCAGTGTGTGGAGAATTTTGTGGACACCTATCCCACCAAGGTCAACAATTACTGTTGTGGTGCCGGTGGTGGCGCATGGGCCATGCCCTATGCTGAAGAGCGCATCTACTACGGTCGGGTGAAGGTCAAGCAGATCAAAGATACTGGGGCGGAAATGCTCATCGCTCCGTGCCATAACTGCCGCGACCAGATCATGAAGAGTCTGCGCCAAGAGTACGACATGATGGATCTGGAGGTTAAGTATTTGTGGGAGTTGGTGGCGGACTCCCTGGTGATCGAAGGAGTGGACGAGTAAGCAGGAGCAAGAGCTTTCCAACAACTGAAATCGCATCCAAGCCCCTGGTCTTTGTAGACCGGGGGCTTTTTTTCGGGTCGTTCCGGGCTGGTGGGGCAAGGTGGAAAAGGTATGGCAAATCGATGATCATCCAGGCAAATTTCGCAAGAACCTCTTTTTGAGCCAAAAGCAGACGGCAAACACGATGTCCTAGCTACAGCCGTCTCGCCAGGCACGCTCGCCTTGCCGGATTGGGTTGTGACGACGACGGTTGCTCAGTGTTTGCTGCCTTGATGGCTCAGCGGTTTTTTCTTTAGACAGACCGGCCTTTTTGCTATACTCGCTGAAGCGAAACGATTGGCTGTGAGTTCTGAATTTGGGGGCTTCGCCCAATTGGCCTCCGGCCATGATCTGCCACGCCCCGGAGGGAATAATGCAATACTGGATTGATGGGCCTGGAGGTTTCAAACCCATCAAAATGGACTTGACCTTTTCCTCTTCTGCCACCCGACATTCCAACCTTCCATCGTTCCAACAGTGGGGCATCAGGTGCAGACTTCCAAAATACCCTTTACTTTACCCAGGTTGCAGAGATTGCGAAACGCTCAATTAGGAGGTTTCATGGAATTCAAAAGGTTTTTCGACAGATGCCAGACAGAACCCACGGTCAGTGATTTCGAGTCCTATCTATCGTATTGCATCTTCGAAAAGAAGTCTGCCAAGACCAGCGGCAAAGACGAGGTCACTCTCGAGATGTACAGCTTCGTTCGCGACCAAGCCTTCGAGCGTCGTGACGAAAAGGCGGCCCGGGTACTCTATGACCTTGCCGACGCGGCCGGCTGGAAGGAAGGTGAATGGGAAGGTGCTTTGCGCTAGGCGCAAAGTGTCACTAAGCAGTATGCTCTGGCAGCGTCCAGCGACGCGGACACACGATGACGCGGGGACGCGGAGAAAGACGAAATGCAGGGTGGGCACAAGCCCCATCAACAGAATTAGATGGGCAGTGCCCATCCTACAACTTGTTGCTCAAAAAAAACCCGGCTGTCCATCTGTCCCAGCCGGGTTTCTGTTTTTCAGGAAGGCTTACTTAGGTGCGCAGGAATTCGTGAGTCAGCTTATCCCAGGACAGGTCAGGGACCCTGCCCACAACGTCATCAACAGGCCCACCATCGGCATAGGTCAGTCCAACTGAGCTCACCATCTCCACTAATTTCTGGTGTTCCGCCTGGAGCCACTCGGTACTCTCCTGGCCATAGAGAAGAGCCTTCATGTTCTTCTTCATTTCCGTGGGGTCAAGAACCATTAGCCAGCCATCATTATAAGGCTGCTGTTTTACCATGGTGGGATCTTTGCTGGCTTGGTAATTGACTGCGGCAACCACTCCTGAGAGGGGAGAAAGGGCCTGAGCCTCTCGTCCTTCTCGCTTGAAGGCAAGGCCGACCTTGCTGAATTTGACCTCCTCGCCGGTTAGCGGTAGATCCAAAGAGTCCATTGGCCCAAAGACTCGCATGGCGAAATCGTCCATTCCAATACGGATGCGTCCACCATGCTCGACCCTGGCCCATGCGTGGCCAAGATGGAAAAAATGCCCTTCTGGGAGGCCATAGCCATCCACCGTCGGGATGTTGGTCAGGCGGGCGGGAATCTGCAGCTGCCAACTGTCCTCCAGCATTTGATCAAATTCACACGTATGGCATTCAAACTCGTAGGGGCAGAGCCGGAAAGTGGTCCGGCCAGTGAGTGCGTGCCGACACTCTCGCTGCAGCCCGGGGCGCTTTTTCATTTTTTCCTGCCAGGAGACAATGTTTGCCTTCTTGCCCGAGGGTTCCAAGCCCTGCAGGCGTGTCTCTGCATTCCTGTCCGCGGCCTGCTTCATGGCTTTATCGAACGGGCAGACGTGGCAGTTGTAGTAATAGTTACACAGTTTGTAGTCAATGACTCCAGCTTCCATCCAGATACACTTTTCTTCGCCATTAGGAACGGCTTTAAAGCCGGCCAACTTGGTTTTGTCCTCCATGGTAGAAACCTCCTTCTCTGGATAAATCAAAAAGTTCGATGATTGCTGTTGTCTTTTGCCACTTTTAGAGCAAGGGGCGTGCCATCTTTCGGTCGCGACAATAACTATCTGAAAATACTATAAGATATGTGGATGTGGGTGATATTGGGCTGGAGTTTGGTGGGGCGGAATGTGTGGAGAAAAGCTACACAAGGAAACAGTGTTATTCCTAAAGATATGATATTATTTAATAAATCCAATAAGATGGTTTTTACCACATATAGTGGAAATTTTCCACACATTTGCCTTCCCGGCTACTGACGTGTAGGCTGCTCGCAGAATTGAGGTATGACTTGAAAAAAGGAAGAGAAGATCGGCGGGGTCAGGCTCTCAAAAACAGATCGGTCCCAAGATGCCAGAGCATGAGTTCTCGACAAGCAGGGCAGAAGAAGGAGAACTTTCGATCGGCGCACTCTACGCCAACGGAAAACTGCATCACACAATCAGGATCCGCACAGTGTTTGAGTCCGAATGTGTGGCCCAACTCGTGAATGGCCTCTTTTTCCAGGCGGCTGATGAGTGGAGGGCATTTGGTCGCTGATTCGCTGTCAGGATTGCCACGAAGACGAAAACTGGAGATCACTGCCCCCTTACCTTTGAACTGGGCTTCACCAAAGACGAAAGCGAAGATGGGATTGAATAGATCCCCATTGGTGACGCCCAGAATTTTCAGGGCATCCGGGGCAGCGTTGTCGATTAAACTCTTCAGGATCAAATTGGAATTATATTGCTGTCGCCCGGCGTCCAAGGCGTAGCTGGGGAGGCCCTGATTAACGGTGACCTTAACTGGGAGGCCGAACTGTTCCTCGATGCTCTCGGCCATGCTGTTCAGGTATTCATCCCCTATATCTCCCATGGGCACTACATAGATAAATCTGTGATGGCTGTTCATGATGGGGCACTGCTATCTTTCTAGGCCAAACTTCTTGATCTTCTTGTGAAGCGTTGTGCGGTCGATATTCAACAGACGTGCTGTTTTGGCAATATTCCAGTCATGACGTGTAAGCATCTTTTCAATGTGCAGCCTTTCGACTTCCTGCAAGGTGTGGGAATCCTCATTTCCAATCTGGGGTATTTCTAGATTGCAGAAAGGCAAATGCTTGACCTTCACTTCAGGACCTTGGTCAATGACAATGGCCCTCTCGATGGCGTTTTCCAGTTCACGCACGTTACCAGGCCAGTGGTAGTCTACCATCAAGTCCATGGCCTTCCGTTCCACGCGATCGAACTTCTTGTTGAATTCCACATTGTACTTGTTCATGAAATGGGCTGCCAGCAGAGGGATGTCCTCTTTGCGCTGACGCAGGGGCGGCAGGTGAATACTCACCACATTTAGACGGTAGTAAAGGTCACTGCGAAAAGATCCCTCCTCTATACAGGCCACTAAGTCACGGTTGGTGGCAGTTATCAGGCGAACGTCGACTTTAATGGTCTCTGTGCCCCCCAAGCGCTTGAAGCTCCTTTCTTGCAGGACTCTCAGGAGCTTAATCTGGGTCTTCATGCTGATGTCACCAACTTCATCCAGAAACAAGGTGCCCCCATGGGCCAGTTCAAATCGGCCTTTTTTGGTGCGTTCGGCCCCGGTGAAAGCACCTTTTTCATAGCCGAACAACTCGCTTTCCAACAAGGTCTCGGGAAGAGCGCCGCAACTGGTGGCCACGAAGGGGCCGTAACGCTGGGAGCTGTTACTGTGAATCGCCCTTGCCACGAGCTCTTTGCCGGTACCGGTCTCCCCGGTGATCAGGACGGTGGCGTTGGTGTCTGTCACGGCTTTGATCATTTCAAAGATCGACTGCATCGCGTCGCTCTTGCCAATGATGTCCTGAAACTCATATTGTTCTGCAAGACGCTGGCGAAGTAGAATGTTCTCCGTGATCAACTGTTGATGTTCAACAATTCTTTTCAGCATCAAGGTGAGCTGATCAACATCGAGAGGTTTGACGATGTAGTCATAAGCCCCCTCCTTCATGGCCTGGACTGCACTCGGGATAGAGGCATAGGCTGTCATCATGATCACCACTGTCTGCGGAGAAATGTCTTTAATCTGCTGCAGCACCTCCATGCCATCCATACCAGGCATCCTCAAATCAAGAAGAACGATATCCCAGTTCTCTTCGCGCATGGTGGCTATGGCTCGGTGGCCATCCTCCACCGCCTTGGCCAGATAGTTTTCCTCCGCAAGCCAATTGGTCAGGGCGAGACATACCATTGGTTCATCATCAACCACCAGAATTCGAGCATTTTCTTTCATGCTTCACCTGTCTCCAACTGGTTGTAATTGATTGCTTTGCACCGTCTTGCGCCGTTTCTTTTGCCGTTCCGTAACCCACGTTGCTCGCCAAATTCGGAGTCCTGCACGAGTCGTTCACGCCGGCGCAAACATACCCCAACTTGCAAAGTGTGATCCGGTTACCTCCCACTGGCCACTTGGAGCGAATTGGAGATTAGTGTCTCTCCGGATCAATGTCCGCGCATCATTAGGGTTTAGCTATGACTTGGGGAGCGCTGCAGCCTCGAAAACGTAATCTTCGTCCCACTGGGACTCAATCGCTAGCTGACGCGCTCCAACAGGAACCTGGATAGTGAAGTGAGTACCTTGACCCACTTTGCTCTGCACGTGGAGCTCTCCTTGGTGCTGGCGGACTATGCCATAGGCCACTGAGAGCCCAAGGCCCACCCCTCTGCCTTCTGACTTGGTGGTGTAGAAGGGCTCAAAAATTCTCTCCACCTCTGCTTCAGGAATGCCGACGCCGGTATCACTGATATGAACCTCGATCACATTCTGCTTCCGGTCAAAACCGGTTGAAACAGAAAGTACTCCTCCTGCTGGCATAGCCTCAATGGCATTCCAGAGAACGTTTATGAAAGCTTGCTGCAAGCGCTTGAAGTCGCATGATATTACAGGAAGGTCCTCCGCATAGGAGGTGACAATATTAATCTCGTCCAGCCCGGCCCGATGCCGAAGGATGGTGAGCGTTTTTTCCAGAATTTCGTTAATGTGATTCTCTCTGATCTCGATTTCGCTCTGTCGGGAAAAATCCAACAGATTCCGAGAAATATTGGCGCACCTTTCAGTTTCACTCTGCAAGAAAGCGACATATTCTTGCAGTTCAGTCTGGCGATGTATCGGAAACGGCTCTTGTTTTAGGATAGTGGTCACCAGCTTGCTGAAGGTCAGCACGCTCGTCAGGGGATTATTCATCTCATGGGCGATTTCTGCTGCCAGTCTGCCAATGGAGGCGAGTCTCTGCGAGCGCCATAGCGCCTTCTGCCCCTTCTTTCTCTCCGTGATGTCCCTTAGAAATCCGATGGTGGCCGCCCTGCCCTCGTGCGAGGATAAGGCAAAGCTCACGTACGCCGTAATGGGTCGCCCGTCTCCGCGAACCAAGTCGATTTCATGGGCATGGTCCAGTACTTCGCCTTGCTGTCTGTGACGGTGGTGCTCCATTATGGCTTCCATAGTTTCAGGGGAGATCAGAGCAGCCAAACCCTTTTCCAGCAGTTCCTTCGTCTCATAACCGGTAATCCTGGAAAACGCCTCGTTGGCATAACGAAATCGTGCCTCAATCCCCTCATGATCTTGTAAGATAAATATGCCCAACTCAGCTCTATCGGCCGCATCCTCGATGGCTCGCTGCCGGCCAGCGAATTCTTCGACCTCCAGTTCCAGTTTCCGGGTTTCGGTGATATCCTTCAAGTGCCCCAGTTTACCGATGGATCCATCCTGCAACTTTATGGGAACGCTTCTTACTTGAAAAATTCTTCCCGTTTGGGGCAAGTGATATTCCTGAATAAAACAAGCGCCTTCTTGGTCAAGCTGATCCATCACGGACCAGGGACACGGCGTCTCTCGTCCAAACAGGGCTTTATGACAGAGCTCGCCCACATGGTCCCCGACCAGGTCAATCAGAGTCTGGTTCATAAACACAATTCGGTGATCTTTCGAAATGATGTAGAGGCCATCCCGCAAACTGTTCGTCCAGGCAACATTGCCCCGTGCGGACTCGAAAGAAAGCTCGCCGTATTTCTCTAGGGTGATATCGTTCAAAACCCCCCGGACGGACAGAAATTCTCCCTTGGAGTCGCAGGTAATGAAGCCTCTTATTTTTATCCAAGCTAAGTCACCTTGTTTTCTGACTATCCTGTACTCGGCAAGGTAATATTTGTCCGTTTTTAGCGCTTGTCTTACGGCATTTCTCGCTATTTCCCTGTCATGCTCATAGACAATGTCTAACCATTTGATCTTCCTATCCAGAAAGTCTTCCAGTTTGTATCCGGTGAGATCTTCTATTTTTTTGTCGTAGAGATCTAGGGACCAATCTTTGTATCCCTTAAAATAAACCAGATCTCTCGTGTCAAAGTAGAATTCTTGAGGAGAGATCTTGAAGTTCACTATTCTTTCTAACTCCTCCACCTTGCGCTGGAGCTCTTCGTAAGTTGGTTCGCGCATACAGGTCCTTTACTTATAGCGACTCGCTGCCGTGTCCAAAGGTATGTGTTTTCGGCCTAATCCCGTCCGTGAATCCTGCAAGTTTAGAAAACAGACCTAATTGCCAACGCACTTCTTTCTGCTTTAGAAGTAACTGGATGTGTAACGTGGTATTATAGCACAAAGTTCTCCGAGGTACCCATAGTGGGTCTTTACACAAGTTTCTCCAAAAAGCTGAGACTGGCACCCGTAATGTACTATCAAAAAAAGGATTTTGAAGATCGATCAGTGAAAACACAACCCTTGCAGGGTAAGCTAGGAAACAAAGTAGTCCTGAGCCACCGGTGTCTTGCCTTCGCCGGCTGGAAGGGTGTGGCCTGCGTCGGCGACCAGTTTCCAAGGCAGTGCACTGAACTCCAATTGGCGCAAATATGCTCTTTGTAGCGCAGGGTTCTCTGGCCACACTGGTGGTTTTGCCTTCCCTGTCAGCAAATTTCGGAAGAACCAAAATCATTAGTCGCAACCCCGCATCTGCCCTGGAACAGGCGTAGTCGCTCAGTGCAATTCAGATCCAGGTTAGCTTGAGCACAGATTTTCAATTTGACTCATATTGGCCTTTTTGATACCTTCCTGCGGTAATCATGGGGAAAATTCTCTTTATAGTTCATGATTTAGCATGAAAGGGTTGGAGGAAGCTGTAGGGTGGGGGGAGTCCATGAAAGTACTTGTTATCGGCAGTGGCGGGAGGGATCATACCATCGCTTGGAAATTCTCCTTGAGTCCCAGGGTTAAGAAGCTCTACGTGGCCCATGGTAACGCCGGGATTTCTCAAATCGCTGAATGTGTGAATGCACGATCCGTGGACGAGATGGTGGCTTTTGCTGCTACCAAACGCATTGATCTCACTTTTGTGGGACCAGAGAGCCCTCTTTCCGCCGGGATTGTTGATCGCTTTCAGAAAGAAGGGTTGGCTATCGTCGGCCCGACACGAGCTGCGAGTCGATTGGAGTCATCCAAGTCCTACGCCAAACTGCTTATGCGCGAGCTTGGCGTTCCAGTGGCGGAATTCGAGGTCTTTGACGATCCCGATAGGGCTCGGGACTACGTGCGTTCGGTTGGCTACCCTGTAGTGGTCAAGGCGGACGGATTGGCAGCTGGCAAAGGTTCTCTGGTATGCGACGACGTTGCTCAGGCAGAAGACGCCATCCACCAACTTATGGAAAGGCGGATTTTCGGTGACTCCGGCAAGGTCGTGGAAATCGAAAAACGGCTGTACGGCCGCGAACTGTCCTTCTTTAGTTTCACCGACGGACATTCGCTTTTGCCCATGGTGGCAGCACAAGATTATAAACGGGCCCGGGACAACGATGAAGGGAAAAATACCGGCGGCATGGGATCCTATTCCCCCCATCCGTGGCTTACGGAGGAGATGTCCCAGACCATCATGGATAGAGTCGTACAGCCTCTGGTTGTAGGCTTCCGGGAAAAAACCGGCATCGTCTACAAAGGAATAATATACGCGGGATTGATGCTGGTTGAGGAGAACAATGAGATAATTCCTTACGTGCTGGAAATTAACATTCGCTCCGGGGACCCCGAGGACCAGGTTATCCTGCCGCGTCTGGAGAACGACCTGGTGGATGTCTCTGAGGCGATCATTCAGGAAAGGCTCCACGAGGTGAAGCCCCAGTGGAATCCTGACTATCGGCTCTGTCTGATTGCCGTAAGCGGCCGCACCAAAGGAAAGAAGGGATGGTACAAGGGATATCCTGAGCGGTATAAGATCGGAGTCCCGATAACAGGTCTCGAGAATGTTGATCCAGAATGTTTGGTGTTCCATTCGGGCACAGGATTTGGTGAAAGTGGGCAACTGATTACCACCGGTGGCCGGGTGCTGTGCGTTGTCAGTCGCGGTACGACCCTTGCGGAGGCCAGGGAAATAGCCTATCGGGAGATGGGAAAGATTCATTTCAACGGGATGTACTGCAGGAGCGACATTGGTAAGGAGTAGCCGGCATGCAGCACCGTACAGAGCCAGTAGGCGATCGGGCGAATAGATCGGAAAAACCGATGGTTGGTATTGTTATGGGAAGCGATTCAGATTTGCCCGTAATGAAGGAAGTCTTGCAAGTACTGGAAAGTTTCGACATTCCTGCTGAGATCACTGTGGCGTCAGCACACCGCTCGCCACGCAGGGTTGCCGAATACGTCCGTAGTGCAAATGAGCGAGGCTTGAAAGTGATCATCGCGGGAGCCGGCGGCGCAGCACACCTGGCAGGGGTCCTGGCGGCGGAAACAAATCTGCCTGTGATTGGGGTGCCCATTGGGTCATCCCCCCTTGGCGGCTGGGATGCTTTGCTGGCCACGGTGCAGATGCCGGCAGGCGTACCCGTAGCCACGATGGCAGTCGGCACAGCCGGAGCGAAGAACGCGGCGATACTCGCTGCGCAGATGCTTGCCCTGACAGATGCGGAGCTGCAAGGCCGCCTGAGGCGCCACAAAGAGGAGCTGGCTGACAAAGTGGCCGACAGAGCGAAAAAGGTTCAGGAACAACTGAGGTGAGTGAATAAAAGGCCAAGTAAACCCTAGTAGAGGGGTCGTTTTCTAGATAGCGTTTAGGACCAGGCAAACCGTCAAGAAGAAATCCGCCGGGCATAGGCTAAATGGTAAACGAAATCCAACGGTCATACTCTTTGCAGCGTCCTGTACCTGGTAACTCTTATCAATCCAACAGGTTTAACGCGCCTATCCTGCGCTCGAATAGTTCTTAATTCAGATAACAATCCACTTTGCCATTTGGATTTTGGGCTTTGACATTCCAATATGTCCCTTATACTCAAAGTAGGTCAAGATCCCTCCCTGAGCGCGGAAGCCATCCGGAGGGCGGCACGAATCATCGTCGGTGGTGGTGTGGTGGCCTTTCCCACGGAAACTTCTTACGGATTGGGAGTCCTCGTTTCTCACCGAGAAGCAATTGAGCGGGTTTACCAGCTCAAGCGGCGAGCGTATCATAAATCTCTAAGTATCCTTGTCGGAAATCTGGTCGAACTGCAGGAGTGGGTGGAAACAATACCCACCGAAGTGGTTCATCTGATTGAACGTTTCTGGCCCGGTCCGCTTACTCTTGTCTTTGCGGCAGGTGAGCATTTCCCCACGAATCTCACCGGAGGGACCGGCAAAGTCGCAGTGCGAATCTCTTCTCATCCCGTGGCTCAGGCTCTGGTTCAGGCGGTGGGAACACCCATTACCGCCACCAGTGCAAATCGTTCTGGAGCGCCGAGCTGTCACAGTGCTCCTGAGGTTCTGGCGCAGCTCGGTTCAGACCTGGAAGCCGTCCTCGATGGTGGCTTGACGCCTGGCAGCAAAGACTCTACAATTGCCGACGTAACTAGGCGTCCTCCTGAGATTTTGCGTGTCGGAGCAATTACAGCCCACGAGGTCTTGTCTTGCTGGGAAGAGGGCGCGGAACATTCACTTTGATGGATTTGAAGCTACTGGCGCCGAAGAGCGAAGAATAGAATTAGGCTGACGCAGAGACGCGGAGAAAAGGAGACGCGGTTACTCGAACGAGGTGAAGCCGTAACAGAAATGGAATTTTGTCTCTGGTCATCCAGCCGATACTGCTGGTATAGGTGCACGTAACTCTGTCTTGCTGACCGTCAAAAGTCAAGGTGCTATCTGTGATGAGTGTTCATAATCGTTTTCGACACAGGTTCTTATCAAGAGATGGTGCCAGAGAATCTATTCAGGGCGACCTCGGCGAGTCTACGCTTGTCCGCGTCTCAGTGTCCTCGGGTCGATCATTTCCCCCTCTCCACATCCCTACGTCTCCGTGTCTCAAGGTCAGTGCATCCTCGTCTCCGAACCCTTGTTGGAGAACTGCCTAGACAATCAACAAGGTGATCGCAAACGGAGCTCAGCCCAGTAGTTCAGGGATGCGGGAGCCTCATGACGAAGCCCTTTTCCAGCAAATTCTTTGACATGGTGCACGGAAACCTGATCTCCCGTGGGTTCGGGTTCGTACGGGAGATGGTTATTGCTTCTTATTTTGGCGCCAGTCGATCTACTGACATCTTTGCCATCGCTTTTACCATACCTACCCTTTTTCGGCGAATCCTGGGAGAGGACATGGTGGAAAAGGCCTTCTTGCCCAGTTTTCGCCAGCTTATTGCCTCCGGAGAGTACCGGCGAGCCTGGATCCTGGCGTCCCGGATCTTCAACCTCATGCTGCTCCTGTTGCTATTGATCATGGGACTTTTCTATCTACTGACACCCAAATTAGTTCGCATCATCGGCGCTGGGCTTGCATCCAGCGAACTCTACCAGGCAGAGGTCATGACCTACATCATCCTGCCATTCATGATTGCGATAGGCATGGCTTCCTTTGTGGGAGGGCTTCTACTTTTTTTGGATGCCACTCGCACTTACGCTTTGGCCCCAGTGATGCTCAGCGTGGGGGTCATCCTGGGAATCATCCTGCTCCAGCCGTACATCGGCATGTATAGCATGGCAGTAGGGTTTATCCTCGGTGGGCTTCTCCAGTTTGTATGCCAGATCCCCGCACTCATTCGCGCCTCACGGCGGAGCGATTTGGATATCTGTTACACGACCGCAGCGGGTGAGCCGATGCCGGAGTTCAAGGAGGTGGGGCGTCAGTCAGGTTGGATCTTCTCGCAATCCTTGGCCAGTAAAACAGAGGAAGTGGTGGCTCGGTTGCTTGCTTCCTTTTTGATGCCAGGCAGTATCGCAGCTCTTTATTTCGCCCAGAGGCTTGTTCAACTGCCCAATGCCATTTTCGGACTGGCTGTTGGAAGGGCGGGAGTTACCGACCTCAATGATCAGGCGCAGCGACAGGAGTGGACTTTGTTTCGTGAGACGGTGATCACCGGACTCCGTTACAACGTTACCTGTATGCTTCCTCTCACCGCCTTCGTAATGGCACTGGCCGTTCCCATCACCTCAGTGGTATTTCAACGTGGCGCCTTTGACCGAACCTCCGTAAATTTGACAGCCTTGGCGGTTTCCTTCTATGCGTTAGGCCTTCTCGGTATGGGCCTATGGAATCTTTACAGCCGTGTCTATCCCGCACTGGCCAAAAATCAAATCCCCCTCTACTCGTCACTGGGCTCTGCCGCAGTAAATGTGGGATTGAGTCTTCTTCTGGTTCGGACCTCTTTGAAACACGGAGGCTTGGCACTTGCTTCTTCAATAGCGTTTACCCTGAACGGCCTACTGCTTTTTGCTGCCTTCAATGCAGAACTGCAGCGCAAGGGACAGAAGTCCATTGGCTGGCAGGACGTAGGCAATACCTTTCTCCACACCGCCACGGCCAGTTGTGCAGGGGGTCTGACCGCCTGGCTAGTGTATCCTTATTTCAGAGGCAGCACGTTATTTGCGGTCCTGCCCGACCTGTCAGTCCAATGGGGAGAGTTATTTGCCCTTGGTACCGCCGCTGCAGTGGGAACTCTTGTGTTCTTCCTCACCCTGGGCTATTGGGGTCGATTGCTTGGCTTCGGAACAGACCAGACTGAACGGGTTATTTTGACTGGTGGAGGCACCGGAGGTCATGTTAACCCTGCACTCGCCATAGCCGAGGTAATCAGGCAACGAAATCCTGATGCTCGTTTTCAATACGTTGGGGTTCGCGGCAAGGCTGAATCCGTAATCGTCACCCGCGCTGGCTATCCTATTCACTATGTTTGGGCCTCCAGTTTTCCCGGTTTTAGACCTAACCTGGATCTAGCGCGCTTTGCCTTCACTTTGTTGGCAGGGGTTTTGCAGTCGTTCTACCTGATCGCCACCTATCGACCGGGCACCATTGTCGGCACCGGAGGGTATGTGAGCGCACCGATCATCGTAGCCAATGGGCTGATGCGGGCCCTTGGCATGAGCCGGGCCAGAGTCTTTATCCATGAGCAGAACAGTGTACCGGGAAAGCTGAACCGGTTCATGGGCCGCCGAGCCGACAAGGTATTGCTTACTTTTCCGGAGACCAAAGGATTCTTCCCTGAAAATGGCGTCATAGTCGGTTATCCAGTACGTCGATCCTTGACTCGGAAGCACGATGCTGGTCCGGGGATTTCTCTCCCGGTCGCGATTCCGGATGGACGACGCGTGGTGTTTGCTTTTGGCGGTTCTCAAGGGGCTCGGACCATCAACCGAGCCGTCGTGGACGCATTGGGCCACCTGAAATCCAGACGGGAAGACATTTTTGTCATTCACGGGGTTGGCCTGATGAAAGTCGCGGACTACAACGCCTGGGAAGACACAGACCAGAGGCTGAGCCTGAATTACAGCAACCGAGAACGTGAGGAAATCAGCTCTTTCTACTATGCGCAAGATTACTTTCACAATATTGGCGACATCTACGCTGTAAGCGATCTTGTCGTCTGCCGCGGTGGTGCGGGCAGTCTCAACGAAATCTCGGCCACGAGCAAACCGGCACTCATCATCCCCAAAGCCGACCTGCCTGGAGATCATCAAGTGATGAATGCGCGCGCCATGAAACGGGCTGGCGCAGCTGAAGTGATTTACGAAGATACGGTCATGGAAGAGGAAAGACTGATCGAAGAAGTTGGGGGACGGGAGTTGGCGGAGAAAATACTCGCCTTGCTTGATGCACCTCGTCGGCTCGAAGAGATGTGCAGACACTCGCGTGCGTTCATGCAGCGTGATGCCCTGGAGCGTATCGCGGCAGAGATCTATGGGAACCCTCTCGAGGAGTCCCTCCAAGACGACATCCCTTCCGCTGCGCTGGAGCCGCTCTTGGGAAACACCGAGCTGTTGGAAATCCTTGAGAAAGCCTGGGAAAGAGACCAGGGACAATACGAGACTCATCACATTATTGCTGACCCTGACGACCTGGATTATTATCGTCATCGGGCTGCTTCTCTGCTCACATCTCCCAGTTGGCCCAAGCGCAACCTGGGGGTTAAGCTCGTGGGGCTGCTCAAACACGGGGAGAAGCTCTCCTCTCTTCTGCACCTGCTTGCAGATCGTACTCCAGCAAGCAAGGTGCAACGATGGTTTGGCGGGGATTATCGACAGGTAGGCTTTATCCGGCGCAATGTTCTAATTGCCTTGCGGATATTGGATAAGTGGGGACCGGAGGTGGAAGCCCGAGTGCTTCAAACGCTGGAAGATGGCTACTACGAGGTGCGGGCCCAAGCGGCTCGAACCACGGCTCACTTCGCTGACAGACTTATCCAGAAACAGGCTCTGAACGAAAGACTTCTGGTACTTCTTCAGGATAAATCATTTGAGGTGGCGAAGGAGGCAGCCCTTGCTCTCGGATCTGTGGGCAGCGATCGGAGGGTTGCCGAAGCGTTGTTGAACCTTAAGGAACACCACTACTGGCAGGTTCGCGAGGCCGCGCTGGAGTCTGTATGTATGCTGGTCCGACGGGGAATCGTAAACGATCTCCACTGGCTGCTTGAGGAAATATCACGCTTCATCCTTACGACAACGGATTTTCGTCCTCACTTTGCCATCAAGGAAACCTACAGAGAGCTATTCGGACTCTGCCAGGAGGACAAGGACAAGGACAACAACACCGATACCTGAAGAATATTCGAAACAGGAAACAGTCTGCAAATGTTCGAAAGCAAAATGAGCAAAACGTGCATTTGCAGGTTTGTGAAGTGTTGTCTTGAACCCGAGAAACTTCGTGCTTCTGATTTCGACATTGGCAAACCAGAAGGAACCCTACTGTTTTGGCGGTTCGTTCGTCAGCAGGACGAACCATGCTTGAACGGTTAGATGGGAAACGACAATGATTTACCACATCGGTCGCTGGCTCCAGGGCCAGATCGAGGGACTCGGCTTCCTTCGCTTATTGAATTACCTCAGCTTTCGTTCCATCATGGCCGCACTGACTGCGGTACTCATAGTCTTCTTGCTGAGTCCTCGCTTCATCCGTGCCATGCACCGGAGAAACTTTTTGGATCGAGTTCGTGAGACCGGAATCTCCTCAGCCTTTGACAAGGCTGGGACCCCAACGATGGGTGGAGTGTTGCTCGTAGCAGCCATGACGGTCTCCATCCTGCTCTGGTGCAACCTGGGCAATATTTTTCTACTCTTGAGTCTGGCTGCCCTGCTATGGTTCGGCGGTATTGGCTTCTGGGATGACTGGAGGAAGAGTACGCGCGGCAGTGGTCAGAGAGGTCTCGGAGAGGTAACCAAGCTCCTGCTGCAAGGGTTGTTTGGACTATGTTTCATGGTTATCTATTTGGGGCCCCACTCTCCGGTTGGTACAAAGTATGCTACGCAGCTGTATGTGCCCTTCGTGAAGAGCCCTCTATTGGACCTGGGTCTCTTCTACGGCGTTTTCATCTTGTTGTTCATACTTCTGGTGTCCAACGCGGTTAACATAACAGATGGCCTTGACGGGTTGGCCATTACCCCGTCCATCTTCGTTGCCGCTGTGCTGGGGGTATTCGCCTATGTAGTAGGGAATACCATCTATGCTGGTTATTTGCAGTATCCATACCTGCGTGGAGCAGGAGAGTTGACTGTTTTTGTCTCTGCATTCATCGGGGCCGGTTCGGGGTTTCTTTGGTACAATGCCTATCCGGCTCAAATTTTTATGGGTGACACTGGATCTTTGGCCATTGGGGGTATGGTGGCGGTTCTCTGCGTTCTATTAAAGCAGGAACTGCTTTTTCCACTTCTGGGCGGTCTTTTTTTGGTCGAGGCCCTTACCTCGCAGATTCAGGACAAATTGGGTGTGCGTTGGCTGGGAAAGAGAATCTTCTACAGGGCCCCGTTGCACCACAGCTTGCAGCACCGAGGGTTCGCTGAGACCAAGGTGGTTATCCGGTTGTGGATTGTTGCTGGTATTCTAGCCTTGCTCTCATTGGCCACCCTGAAAATACGCTAGCACGGCGCGAAGTGGGTGATCCACAGAGCAGGAGGCAGCTTAATCAAGTCATTCGGCTCGCCGTCATTTTGCTTTGTTGTCATTTGTCGTCATTCGGTTACGAGGTCGTTTGATGACCAGACCACCGTATCATATTCATTCTCGCGGGTGGTTTCTTTCCTCGGCGACCTAATGAGTCAATGAAGAGCGGTACGCCTAAATGACCAAATGACAGACTAAACAATGCGCTGTGCGCTTTGTGTGTCCCGGGAAGGCAAAGAGTATAAAGGATTTCAACCTTGTTGAAACGGCTCCGTATACCCATTTTCGTCAAGTTTTCCATCCTGGCAACTCTGGCCATCCTTTCCATCGTATCCACCATCAGCACAAGCATTCTCAAGCGCCAGCGGGTCCAGTTTACTGACCAGTTGATCGACTTTGGTGCCACCATGTCTCGTTATGCTGCCAGCAATAGTCCAGAGCGTCTCTTAGAAGAGGCCGAGCTGCCACTCTATCAGTTGGTTTCTGATATTGCCAAGAACAACGCGGTGGTGTATGCGCTTATCGTAAACAGTAAGGGCATTACCCAGGCCCATAGCAACATCAGCCTGGTGGGTAATGAATACGAACCTCCCGCTGATACTGTTCCGGTTCAAGAAGAAGACGGACTGCAAGTCCAAGGCTATCAGCATGCTGGAGAAGACTTCCTGCTCTTTTCGACCCCAATCTTATACCAAGACATGAAAATCGGGGAAGTCCGCCTGGGCTTGACCACAAAGTACATTGAAGCAAACTTGTTCAAGGCCAAAGTGTTCGTTTGGATGTTAACCCTAGCCATTACAGTGGCAGGCATTGCCATGAGTATGATGCTAAGCTTCTATTTCTCTCGGCCGATACAGCGTTTGGGCACAGCGGTGGAAGAGATCGGGAAAGGGAATTTCAACTACAAGGTTCACCTTGCCCGCAACGACGAACTCGGGGACCTGGGTGAGGCCATCAACCGAATGGCTGAGGATTTGAGGCTTAAACAACGGATACAAACTTCATTTGGTCGCTATGTCACCCCAGAAATCGTCGAGCGCATTCTAGCCAGTCCTGATAATGACTGGATGAAAGGTACGAGTCTGGAGGCCACTATCCTGTTCGTGGACATACGCGGGTTCACAGCTCTAGCGGAAAGAAGTCTTCCTGAGACTGTGGTGGAACTCCTCAACGAGTACTTTAGCCTGGTAACTGATATCATCATTCAACATGGCGGTTATCTGGACAAATTCGTTGGTGATGCGGTCATGGGGGTTTTTGGTGCCCTCATTCCAGACCCAGCCCACGCCCAGTCTGCTGTCAGGGCGGCGGTGGAGGTGCGTCGGCATCTGCCGGAGTTGAACCGGCGGCTCACCAGGGTGAGAGATCCCATTCAGGTGGGCATCGGCATCAACACCGGTGAAGTGGTTGCCGGGAATCTCGGCTCCAGCAAGCGCATGGAATACACGGTGGTCGGTGACAATGTCAACGTCGCCTCCCGTTTGACTGATCTGGCCGGGGCCAATGAGATTCTCATCAGCGAACAGACCTTCCTGAGAGTGCTTGCGGACTCCCGCCTATCGTTCCAATCGCAGGGAGAAATTGAGATCAAGGGAAGACAGGAGCCGGTAAAGATTTATGAGGTTATGGAGCAGGGCTCACATAGAGAGGCTTGGGCATAAGGGCGGTGACGTCTCTGCAAGAAGTGGACGTCTTTCAGCCAGGCTGGTTCCTCTCATTTGGTGCTGGCTGGCGGTAGCAACACCGCATGCTCTGTCTTCCGGGCTGGCCGGTGACGGGTCCGCTGTCAGACCGGAGGAGTCAGCATTGTTTCGACCAGGCAAGGTGGCCGTTTATGTGGTGCAAGACGGCGACCGGCTGTCTGATCTTGCCCGCCGCTTTTATGGAGATCCTGAGAAAACTTGGATGATTGAGGATGCGAATGAATCAGCAATCGTGGAGCCGGGTCAAGTCCTGGTGATCCCGCTGCGACCAGCGAATCCAGGCGGACTTTTCGCGGATGGGTACCAGGTGGTTCCAATTCTCTCCTACCACCACTTCAGCACTCAGTGCACCAACGCGTTGTGCATGCCGATTGCGGAGTTTTCCCGCCAGATGGACTTGTTGAAGAAAGAGGGATTTCGCGCTGTCAACATGAGGCAGTTGCTCAGGTTCATCAACTACGAAGAACCCGTACCGCGGAAAGCGGTGGCAATCACCATTGACGATGGCTACCGTTCGGTGTACGATCTGGCATATCCCGTACTGAAGCAGTACGGTTTCAAGGCAACCCTCTTCATC
>CP070692.1:386173-418822 GCA_020353215.1 Deltaproteobacteria bacterium | reverse complement strand
TTTCCCGCTTTTCCCTCAATTCTCCTTCGAAAGCGCTCTGTGCACCGGTTGCCAACTTCGCCGCCACACTGGCGATGTCCTCCTCGTTCTGGGAATGCACTAGGTTGGCCAGCGTCTGGTACTCCGAACGGCAAAACCCGGCCAGGAGATGTCGCAGTCGTTTCCAAGCCGGTACGATGTATTGGGCGAAGTGCAACCTTCCTCGAACTCGACTAAGGTGGGCGAACGCCGCCAGTACCTGAAGGTTTCGGCAGAGCGCCACATGCTTGTACTTTTCCAGAAAATTTCTGCTGGATATTCCGATCAACTCATTTAGTCGGGCGCTGTGTTGGAAGAGTAACTTCTTCCCGAGTGACTCGGGGAGTTCCACGTAAGGGTCCAGGAGTAGTGCCGCCAAATCGTACTGGGGAGGACCCAGGCGTGCCCCCTGGAAATCAATGAGGTAAAGCAGTCCATCCTTCAGCATCAAATTACGCGATTGAAAATCCCGGTGCATGAATAACAACGGTCCCTCCCCGCTGCCCGCCCGCGATGCTAGCACTGAGAATTCAGGCTCCACGTTCCCCCAGGAGATCTCAAGACCCAGCGCGCCCAACAGGAAGCTATTGTAGAAATACTCCAGTTCCCGCTTCAAAATAAACTGAGGGTCGTAGACAGGCGCATCAAAACAGTAAGCCGTGTTCAGGTCCTGGGCGGCTCGGACCTGCATGCGCAAGAGCAGTTCTGTGGCCTGACTGTAAAGGGTGTCAAGGTCGCGCACGTTTGATCGCACAGCATCCTGGAGATGGACGGATCCAAGATCCTCGATTAATATCAGTCCGTCGCTTCTCCAATACCCGTAGATTCCAGGGACAGGGATCTGCTTTTGGGAGAGGTGTCTACCCAGGTAAACGTAAGAATCATTCTCATTGGGAAAGCTGTCAATATCAAGGGGACTCCAGACCAACACAACGGTACCGTTTTGGCTGCTTACCCGGTAGAATTCTCGTGTCGAACCATCGCCGTACAGCGGTTCCCAGTGGAAGGGACCGATAAGCTCCGTCTCCTCCCGGATCAATGCTTTCGCTCGACTCTTTGGAAATAGAGCTCTCTCAGTCAATAGGTCCTACTCCATAGCTTTAACCATCCAGTAAGTCTTCCACTACACTCCTAGAACCGCATCCTTCACCGATGCCCCCACTACCACATCGTCGCCGATAATGCTGTCGCGAACCGAGCATCCGTCTTTCACCCGAACCTGGTCCCAGAGAACACTATCCTGGACCATTACCCCGTCACCCAAACGACAACCTTCTCCCACACACACCATGCCACTGAGCCTCACTCTGGCGCCCAGTCGCGCGGATCCGTGCACCATAGGTTTTCCCCCCACCTGGAGCCCTGGTACGGGTTCCTTTTCCATATGAACAAGCTCTTTGTGAACCTGGAGGTAAGCATCCAGACTGCCCAGTTCCCGCCAGAACTGCTCCTTGACCACATGAGCCGTCACCTTGCGTCCACTAGCCATGAGACGTCGATAACAATCGATAATGGACGAAGGAGTGTCAGCCGGTATCCCGTCAAGTACTTGAGGAATGATGACCTGGATACCCGTAAAGGCCAAACTGGAACCAGCTTCTCCACCGAAGCTCAGAATACGTCCATCCTCAGCAACTTGTACTTCATTAAACCTCGGCTCATCAGTAAGCACCAAAGTAGCGTCCGCCCCAGAACCTATATGCTCTCGGAGTAATTCTTGGAGATCAATGGCGCTGAGGATGTCACCATTGATAACCACAAGAGGACGTTCATCCCAGAAATCAACTACGTTTCGGATTCCCCCTCCTGTACCCATCAAACCATCCTCTACCCTTACCTCCACGGGAATTCCGAAATCTCTTCTCTCAACATGGTCCTTCAACATCCTGCCTAGATGGTAGGCATTGACGACTATCGCCTCCGCACCGGCTGTCCGCAGATATTCAACAAGCCAGTGCAGAAGAGGTCGGTTTTGCACTGGTACCAGCACCTTCGGCCTGTTCAACGTCAAAGGCCGAAGCCGGGTACCCAGTCCTGCCGCCAATATCATTGCCCTGAAAGACTGCATCATCCCACCAGTATGGGGCGACGACTAACGCAGCTTCTAGTTTGCCCCTTCCGCGAAGCTGGCCGCATCTCGCAATAATGGTTCCTGCCAATCAAAATGCTAGACAGGAGTTTAATTGTGTATCATCATGCTTTGCGTCATATAACAGATGTTTGCCAAGTGAGCAATTGCTCGGAGGACGAAGGGCAATTACCAGGTGACGAACCCACAATCAGAAGACGCGGCCTTAACAAAGACAGCCAAAAGACCAGGAAAACGCCACTATGGAACTCCAAGAACGATTAGGCGAGCTGTTGGTAGTAGGTTTCCCTGGGCAGCAAATGGATACATCGTTGGCGACCCACATCAGGAATCTTCGACCGGCCGGCCTGATATTGTTCAAAAGGAATATCGTTTCTCCGGAACAACTGGCGCGACTCACCCTTGAGATTCAAAAGCTATCCCTGCGGGAGCTAGGGCGTCCATTACTACTAGCCGTAGACCAGGAAGGCGGCACAGTTGCCCGGATGCCACCACCGTTTACTCAATTTCCCGATGCAGCAACTCTCGGCACTAGCGGCTGCGATTCGGTGCGGAGTAATTCAGGGATCATTGCCCAGGAGATGTCCCACGTCGGTCTGAACCTGAATTTGGCTCCAGTTTTGGACGTGAATCTTCAAGGCTCGACTGGGCTGATGCGGCTGCGCGCCTATGGGAACGATCCCTCTTTGGTGGCTCGATGTGGTGTTGCTGCCATCAGTGCGACTCAGGGAAAGAAGATCATGGCCACAGCCAAACACTTCCCTGGATTGGGCCGGGCTCAGGAAGACCCGCATGATGACCTACCTGTGGTGGCGGCCAGCAAAGAAGACTTTTACCGGAACGACCTGCTCCCCTTTCGAGCGGCCATTCAGGCGGAAGTGGCTTGTGTAATGACCTCCCATACCTTATATCCGGACCTGGATCCGGAGAATCCTGGCTCGTTCTCTCCGGCTATCCTCCGGGGCCTACTCAGAGAGCACTTGAGTTATGACGGTGTGGTAATTACTGATGATCTGGAAATGGGTGCTGTCGCTGAGCGGTATTCTCCGGAGGATGCAGCTATCGCCGCTCTCAAAGCTGGCGCCGATCTCTTGTTGGTCTGCAACGACGTGGAGAAGATGTACCGTACTGGAGAAGCAATCCGTGATGGTTTGTCTCGCGGCTTCCTAGATTCTAGCGACCTGGTTAATTCTTTGCTGAGGTTGGATATACTCAGGAAAGCCTATTTGCGGCACCCGAACCTGGTCGATCCGGCAGCTGTGGCCGCCTATTTTTCTGCCTGACCACCGTCGAGATCCTCGCTGGACTCATCGAATTCTTTCGCGGCTCGAGCAAACTCCTCGCTGGCTTCAGCAAACCAGTCTGTTACTTCGTCGCCGCACTCCTCCGTGGCTTTGACCAACAAATCGGCCACGGTGAGCCCGTCAACGCCCTCTCTTCCCTGCTCTCGGACTCTGTCTAACACCTCAACAATGAGTTTTCCATAGCCGTCGGTCACAGCGTTTCGGTTGATGACTTTTCTGTTTTCGAGTCCTTCCACCAAATCGAATACTACCAGGTGCTTCATGTCTTTCACGGGGAGGACTTCGCAACCGTTATCACCGCTGACCCTAAGTGCTCCCAGATTCTGCAGCCGATTCACCAGCTGTTTGGTTTCTTCCACCGGCAGTTGCAGCCTCTGGGCCAAGTCCATTACCGTTGGAGGCGGTTTGCCGACCGAGAACCGTTCGTAAACCAATAGAAGTATGTGCAGTCCCCAGTAGCTCTGATTTCCGATGGGTTGAGCTTGCCATCTCTGCTGCAAACGATAGATTGCAAGATTCTGGTGGGAAAAAGAGATTTCTGCACCTAGCAAAAGTATGACCCAGCTGACGAAAATCCATATGAGCAACATGGGGAGTTGCGACAGTGCACCGTAGATTGCACTGTAGTTGCCGAAGCCGAACTGGTAGTGAACATAAGCCCATTGCGACAACTGCCATAGGGTGCCGCCGACTATCCCGCCTGCGGAGGCGGAGATCGGGTTCACCCTGGTGTTGGGCATGAAAAGGTAGACGAAAGAGAAGGCCAGCCACATCACAAAAAAGGGGGCGATCTTGAGCAGGTACACGTAAAGTCGGCCGAAGAAGTCGATGCTCAGCAGCTCTCGGGTTACCGCGTGGCTCTTGACGAAAGTCGTCAGACTCAGGGCCACAAACATGGCGACAGGTAGGATGACCAACAGACCCAAGTAGTCACTGCACTTCCTCAACCATGGCCTGCCTCGCTCTACTTTCCAGATCTGATTAAAGGCCATTTCAATATTGGTCAGTACCAGTATCATGGTGGCGAAGAGAAAGGTTATCCCGAGGGTTCCCAGGGATCCCACATGAATGCGGTCAACATAGACGAGGAGTCGTTCGGCGAGTGCCTGGGAGCCGGCGGTCAATCTCTCAAGAACGAAGGGTTCCAGGGCCCGTTGGACACCCAGCCCTTTCAACAGAGCGAACATCAGAGCCAAGAGGGGCACCACACTCAGCAAAGTGGTGTAGGTAAGAGCGGAAGCACGCAGTAAACCGTTGTCTCGCCAGAATTCTTTCCAAACGTAAAGCGCAGTTTGCAGTGCCCCATAGAATCCCCGAGGAAAACGTGGCAGCGAGTCGACGTTGATCAACCATAAGTCGGTACTGAGGAATTTTCGGATGCGAGCAAGCATGGTGCGAATATCGCCTTACCGGCCCTTCTTTGGTAGCGGTATGCGTTCAGACAAGCAAGAATTCTGCCAATGTTGTCTGGGACCTTGTTCGAAAGCGATGTTTATGCTAGATAGACCCTAATGTTGCAGACCTAGATCAAGAAAGAACACGCTAGAGTGCGTTTCCGCACAGGGCGGGATTGCGCACAGTCCGCCCGCAGCCGAGTGCTTGACCGCAAGTGCGATCCTGTCCGAGGCGAGCACGGATCGGCCCCGACCCTTTGGCAGTGAGACGTGTCGACGAGACCTGTCGACGAGCTCAGGTCGAGTCGCTCACGTCGAATCGCTCAAGGTCGAACCGCTCACAGCCCAGGGCAGCCGTCCCGCCAGGCGGGATGGTTGCAGACGCGGGTTTGCGACACCAGGGTGGCGTTTAATGAATGGTTCCCCTCGTCGTCTGTATGCCGTTGTCAATCCCGAAGCGGCTTTCGGAAAAGCCCGCCGGCTTTGGCCGAAGTTGCTGGCGTCGCTCCAGACTAAAATAGGTCCTCTAACTTGGGATTGGACCCAAGCTCCAAATCACGCCTCGGATTTGGTTCGACGTGCCCTTCAACAGAAGCACGACTTGATCATCAGTGTCGGTGGTGACGGCACCCACAACGAGGTAATCAACGGCTTTTTCATGAACGGCACGATGCTCAACTCGCAGGCCGTCCTCGCTGTGGTTCCCTGTGGTTCTGGCTCCGACTTCAGTCGATCTCTGGGAGTCGCCGGCGGGATGAACTCGACCATCGCGACCATTCTCTCCGGCAAGGAAAGAGAAGTGGATCTGGGCCACCTGAGGTTTCGCCTCCCTACAGGGGAGGACTGTGAACGGTTCTTTCTGAATGTTGCTAGTCTTGGTCTCCCGGCCAGAGTATGTAGTAGCTTAGCCAGCCAACCGAGAGTATTTGGTGGCTCTGGCCGCTATTTCCTGGCTACGGTGAGGGCCTTGATGTCAAACCGAAACGAAACGATCACCTTGAAGATCGACGGGAAATCACTACCCGAGCAGCTAGTGAACACTGTGGTGGCGGCAAATGGCCGTTTTTTTGGCGGTGGCATGCGGGTGGCCCCTCATGCCAAGCTCGACGATGGTCAGCTGGATTTGGTGGTGATAGGGGCGGTCAAATTAAGGCATTTCTTTCGCTGGGGTTTACGGTTCTATAGGGGAAACCATTTGAATCTCCCGCCTGTGCGTTACTTGCGAGCCAGTACTGTCGGCGCCTTCAGTCAGAGGCCGGTTCCAGTCGAAGCCGACGGAGAAACAGTGGGCCTCCTACCAGTCACTTTCACCATTCTCCCGCGGGCGATTCGGGTCTTGGTAGCCCTTTGATCTCCGAGGATGAACGGACATACAAACGTCTTTTTCTCCGAGCGCCACGCATAACGATTAACGAATAACCTGCTTCCACTGCCAGGCTTTCCTCGTGGGTCATGAGGTTTCAGCCATGAGATGCCAACGACGCTCTAGCCGCATATTTCATGAAAGGATTTTGCAGATCGATAAGTGCGAATGCATCCCTTGCAGGGGAAGCTACGGAACGACGTGCACCTGAACCGCCCCTAAGTTACGTTCTCAGTCCAGCAAAGGCCAGCGCATGAACTTGACGCTTTGTCAGACAGTACATTGCCATCAATGATGCAAAATCACAGTGTAGAGCAGCTTTCGCTTCTGGCGCGATGACAGTCCTTTCATAACAGAGTTTTTGAGGAAACTCCTGGCGAATTCCTTGTTGTTCTCAGAGGGTACTGTGATAGAATCGAACCGGCTAAATGGAGGATACTTATGGCATCGCTGAATCGTGTCTTGTTAATCGGCAATCTGGGAGCGGATCCGGAACTTAGCTACACCCCGAGCGGGACTGCCAAGGCCACCATGAGGTTGGCCACCCACGAGGTGTGGACCAACAAAGAGGGGGAAAAGGGTGAACGCACGGAATGGCATAGGGTAATTGCATGGGGAAGGCTTGCGGAAATCTGCGGCGAATATTTGGCCAAAGGACGGCAGATATTCATCGAAGGACGTCTACAAACCCGGTCCTGGGAAGACCGCGACGGTAACAAGCGCTGGACTACCGAAATCGTTGCCTCCGGCATGCAAATGCTTGGCAGTCAACGGGATGTTCCCACTGGACCTGCAGTGTCCTCTTCTGGCGGGTTAGGGGCGGAGCCTCCAGAACCCGAAGATGATATTCCCTTCTGATTTCCTGCCTCCCAGGGATGAAAAGCTTGGCCTAAAACAGAAATGGCGGGGAGTCCTGCAGTGTTCTAAACCGCGCCGCCAGCGGAACGGTGTCGCCAGACCCAATGGGCTTGGCCCGAGGCTTGTTTGAAACTATGGTCGCCGGGGGGGTGATCACGTGGCCCGGAAACACGTCCCGGTCTCCGGTCGCTGCAGGTGGCAGGCGAGTCATGCGGTTCAAGCGGCGTGATTCGGGAAGAGTTCAACGCCCTCGGCAGTTGTCGCCCCTAAAAACCAGGCAAAATATGCTTGCTTAGCGTCGTTAGTTATTCGTTATTTTGTTCGTCTAGTGCATGGGTAACAGGACAGGACTCCCTACCGGGAACGAAACACATCTGCGGGTGGGACGATCAAGAGATCGTAACGATGTCTGTCTTTGAGATAACTGGATCGGCCTCGTTTCAGCTGCTGCGGCGCGACGGCTTTTTATTCGTTTACCCACAAGATATCGACTGAAACTCAATTTCTCTCTAATGCAACGGGGGCCTTGACTCATTGATGCAGAGGGCGATATCTCCCTGTCTCCGGTAAGCCGATGCCATTGGAGGACCAACCAACTGCGAAACTTATACCTCCTCTTTCGTCTCTTCAATTTTAGCTTGTTCGCTGCTTTTTTCCAGTTCCTCCGCGCCCGACGTGGCCTTCCTGAAATTCTTGATACCTCTACCGAGACCTGAACCAATTTCTGGCAGCTTGCCGGCCCCGAAGATGATCAATATGATCACAAGAATAACCAGTAGCTCGGGCATGCCGATTCCGCCAATCATATCGAGCTCCTTATGTAATAATGAGCAGAGCTTGGCGTCCGAATTGAAATCGCCAGGCCTAATAATGCAGACTGATCAGCCCAGTGAATTCAACACCAACAAACTCCGTTTGTGAGGTCCTACCATAAGTTCTCAAATTCATGCAATAGCTTGATGAACTCTTTGGAATTACGGTAGTGGTCGAGGGCTCGCTGGTGTTCCAGCCAGGTGCCCCACACTTTCATCCACTCTTCATTATGCCAGTAATGTCCTTCGGTTATATCCCCTCGACGCTGTTTGAGGTAAATATCATACTCCTCTCGACAGCCGGTGCATAGCGGGTAGGGTAGTTTGGCCTGCGTCCTGTCCTCAGCTTCCTGGATCTGCGTGCCGCATCTGGAACATCTTAGCTGGCACCTGGTGCACTGAAAGATCTTCTTCAACAAGTCGATCTTTTCATCGCGCAGCGCCTCCGCCTTTTCGCATTCTTGCCGCTGGCGACGCTTTTGCAGCTCGATGATATCTGCCACGCTTACCCTCCAATGGAGCATTGTGCCACTGAGCCTACGAACCTCGGTTCAATGTTCTAGCCTATCATGACACTCTGTTAGAATCAAGGGATAGCTGATTCTCCTCCTCTTCCGTCTCGGGCTCATCCGAATCCAGGCGGAATAGTTTTCGGGCCACATCCAAATCGTAGTCTTTCCGTGCCTTAGTACGTGTGCGCTTGAGAAACAGGATTGGGTCGTGGAGCAACTTGTTGACAACGGATTCGGTCAGAACGTGCAGGGCTGCGACCTGCTCCCCTGACAGGGACTGTAGCTGGCTGAGCGTCTTATCTACTTCCGTCACTCGGATCTGTTCAGCCTTTTCACGAAGAGAAACTATGGTAGGAACAACCTCAAGGGTCCGCAACCAAGCTTCAAACTTCAGCGCCTCAGCAGCAATTATGTGTTCAGCCTGCGCCGCTTCCTTGAGGCGTTCTGCTTGATTCATCTCCACGATCCCTTGCAGATCATCAATGTTATAAAGATAGACATTGTCAATGCGGTTCACGGCCGGATCGATATCGCGTGGCACAGCAATGTCTATCAAAAACAGTGGTCGATTTCGGCGGGCGCGCATCCGTTGCTTTACTTGTTCAGCACTCAAAATGGGCTCCGGAGCACCGGTAGAACTGATGATGATGTCAACCCGTCTCAACTCCTCCGGGAATTCTTCCCAAGCCACCGTGGTGCCATGGAACCTCCTGGCCAGAGCCAGAGCCCTGTCCAGAGTGCGGTTTGCCACGATAACCTGATCGACCCCGTTGGCCAGGAGATGCTCCGAAGCCAGCTCAGCCATGTCTCCGGCACCAATTAGGAGAGCCCTTTTCCCCTTCAGATCGTGAAAAATCTTCTTAGCTAATTCTACCGCTGCATAGCTGACCGATACTGCGCTGCTACCGATTCTAGTCTCGGTACGAACACGCTTGGCAACCGAAAAGGATTTGTGCAGTAGTCTATTGAGGATCACTCCGGTTGTTCTGGCCTTTGTGGCCCGCCTGTAGGCCTGCTTGATTTGGCCAAGAATCTGAGACTCGCCCACTACCATTGAATCCAGACTACAACCAACGCGAAACAAGTGCTTTACCGCTTCCTGGTCGATATAGGTATAGAGGTAAGGTTTGACTGCGGCACTCGTCTGACCATAAATCTCCGCAAGAAAAGCCGTTGCCATGCCAATTCCCCGGTCTAGGGTCGACGTGGTAAACAATACCTCCATCCGGTTGCAGGTGGAGACGTAAAAGGTCTCTTTCAGGTCCTGCAATTTGGTCAACCGTTCTAGCGGCTCGGTGGTGTCCAGACAGACAACGGCAAATCTCTCCCTGATCTCTACCGGGGCCGTTTTGTGGTTCAAGCCTATGAGAACGATCCGATCCATACCGCAAATGGCTTGTGGTTGGTGTTCAACAAGTTGTTGCCAAAGCTAGCAAGCTCTTCTAGCACCCCCCACGGGCACAGAGATGCTTCCACCTATAGTTGTGTCTTTTGTGTACTCTTTGTTCTTTGGGGTTTAGTTCCCGGTTGCATAGCTGCTCACAGGTGACCAAATTGACGGTGATTGGATTTGGACAACCACGTTTCGGCAGTCAGTATTTCTATACGAACTCGCCCAGCCCGTGTACGGTGGAAACGACAAGCCTGAAATCTAGAATTTCAGGCTCTGCCCAGGCCAAAAAAACGCTTCGTTCTTAACTCTGAACCTGCCCGCTACATGGACTTCTTAAGCCGTTTTTCACTTCAGAAGTCAGACTTCTCTCCGTCATCTCAATTGTCAATCAAATTTCGAACTCGAACCTAACCGGACTTGAAGCTGTGATGGCCTTCCAGGATCACACTCGTGCCGACAAAGGTCACCAAAATGGCACTGAAGCCTACGATGGCCATGATAGCAGCCTTTCTACCGCGCCAGCCCACTGCAAGACGTTCGTGGAGCAGTACCGCATAAATCAGCCAAGTAATCACGGAAAGAATTTCTTTTGGGTCCCAGTGCCAGTAGGAGCGCCAGACCGCCCCGGCGTAAACGAAACCGGATATCAGTCCGATAGTGATAAGAGGGAAACCAAAAGTTAGGCAAAAGTAGTTCAAGGAATCCAGAACTTCCAGTGAAGGGAGGCGACGATAGAGTAGACCGAAGTTTTTGCTCTTGATTTGGCGCTCTTGGAGCAAGTACATAATTCCGGCGCAGAATGCCAGGGCAAAGATGGCGTTGCCGATGAACATGGTTGCCACGTGGAGGGTCAGCCAAAGGCTCTTAAACAGTTGACTCGATGGAATAACATTGCTTGGAATCGCCGAAGCGAGCATCATAAAGACGACTGCCAACGGTGAGACGAAGGTGCCCAATATACGAATATTGAACTTCAATTGAAAAGCGAGGTAGGTTCCCACGATAGCCCAGGCGAAGAGCGAAAAAGTCTGGGGCAGAGTGGTAACCGGTATCTGTTTTATAAGACCGCCTAGCGCTAACAGCCCGAGTGAATGGCTAAGAAACCCGGCGAGGAGAAAACTGTATGCAATGCGGTGGATCACCGTGTCCGATCGAATGACATAAATCAGATACCCCACTGTCCCCACACCATAGCACAGGGTAGCAATCACCGAGAACAACAGCAGTGTCTCACTCACCAGGGAATCTCCAGGTCCTTGAGAGAATAGCCCGGTCCTAGAACGTCTTGTAGCAGACTGTCAACAGCCTCACAATCACGCCGCCGGACCAATTCAAGTAGCGGCGACTGCACCAGCCGGCCAAATAGCTCCTTATTGGCTAAAGAGACTGAACTTGCCTTGAGTAGCTTTTTGCGTATGGCTCCCATAAGCTCGAGAAAGTCGGCGTATTCTGCACCGAATCGCTGTTCCAAATCCTGGCGAATCTGGCGCGCCAGAGCCGGACTCTGGCCGGAGGTGGAAACCGCCACTGTGAGAGCACCGCGTCGGATCAGGGCTGGCAGGATGAAATTCCCCTCTTGTGGATAATCCACCACGTTGCAGAGCAGGCCTCGCCTCTCGGCGTCACTTGCTATGAGGGTGTTTAGTTTCAGATCGTCAGTGGCAGCGATCACCAGAAAGCAGCCTTCGAGCTGCTGTTCCTCGTAGTAGTTCGCCACCCACTCAACAGTTCCCTCCTCGATCTTCTCTGCAAGCCACGGAACAATCTCTGGCGATACCACACGAACAGAGGCGCCAGACTGGAGTAAAGTCTTGACCTTCCGCGCCCCTACTTCACCACCGCCAACCACTAGACAGTTTCTATTCTCAACCGTGAGAAAAATGGGATAGTATCGCACGACTAGAATCTCGGGATTTATTAAACGTGCAATGGCAAAAGAGGGTGCTAGTAGTCCTTACCTTTTACCTAGGTCAAAAAGCAACGAAGGAACTGCCAAGAGCAAAGACTGTGCTCGAAGTTCTCAAGGCCGTACGGTCTCACCCGGTACCATCAATTACTGCGACATTTCAACAGCAGGGGCTGAGTTACTTTCGCCTACGATATATGTAACCCTATCAATTCTGCTAAGGCAAATCAAGCGGAGAAATCGTGCCCACGACGCTTGACGTGCACCACCAAACCGTTTACCATACCGTGGAATATAAGTCTCACCGGACATGGAATGCTGCGTTCTCTCTTTTTTTACATTATTCTGTTCCTCTTCACCATCTTCTTCGGCACCAGCACCATCTGTGTGGCCATACTTACCCGCAGCAGCAATGCTGCTCACCTGGTCGGTCGACTCTGGGCCCGGTCTATTCTCTTCGCCAGCGGAGTGAGGGTACGCTTGGATGGTGTCGACAATATCGACCTGCGCCAGGCTTATGTGTTCGCGGCGAATCACCAAAGCCAGTTTGATATCTTCGCGCTTCTCGGTTGTCTCCCCGTTCAGTTTCGCTGGCTCGCCAAACAAGAGCTTTTTCGCATCCCGATTCTGGGCTCGGCCATGCGAGGAGCTGATTACATCCCCATTGACCGGAGCAACCGTAAAGAAGCCTTTAGGAGCATTGATCAGGCTGCAGCGCGAGTCCGCCAGGGGACCTCGGTCGTTATTTTCCCAGAAGGCACTCGTAGTCTAGATGGCAGCCTTAAGTCTTTCAAAAAGGGTGGATTTTATCTTGCGATCAAGTCCGGGCGGCCGATTGTCCCGGTGAGCATCAGTGGCACCTTTTTGATTCTGCCCAAGAAGGGTTTCAGAATTCGACCGAGCGTCGTCAGCGTGCAGGTCGGCCAACCGGTACCCACTGAGGGTATAACCGTGGACGACCGAAACTGGTTGATCTCAGAGGTTCGCAGGCGAATTCAGGAGAACCTGCCTCCAGGAGAGAGAGGAGAACCAGAACCAATGGTGAATCGTCCCACCTTTGCAGATACCAGGGCCTCCTGACGGTGGACAAGGAAACTGCTCAGACCAGACGTCTATTACCCCTTGGAGGAGAGGGGGGAGACGGAACATGAGCGGCATCCCTGGTCCGTGGTGCAGCCCGCCAAAAGCAGAGCAAAACAAGATCGCATTCCGCAAATCCCTCCTCAGGCCTGTACTAGCTTCTTACCTTTCAGCACGTTCTGCCTTGAGCCTCCCTGCAAATCAGGCAACCTGCCTCTAATCTAACGACGCTCCTGTTAAGCTACTTTTTGCTGGGCCTGCTCTCGGTTCTTCAGGCGTCCTTTTCCGGCCGTCCGCCGTTGCCCTTGCCATGCCATTTCCAGTAGACACGAATTGCCATAGTTGACAGCGACCAGAACGTCTAGTATGTAGGGTGAAAAATTGGCTTGGTCGTTGCCCTCGCCTGGGTAAACCTATGTTGTCCAAATCAGACCAGAGACTGAGAGAGATCGTCGCGCTCTGCCTCATAGCATCGGCCCTTCTGCTTCTGATCAGTCTGGTCACATATCACAGTAGCGATCCAACACTCTTTACCACCTCTAATGGGCAAGGTCCTGTTCTCAATGCTGTTGGGATTGTTGGAGCTAACCTCGCAGCGGCCCTCCTGGTAGCCATCGGAATCAGCGCATACTGGCTACCGATCTTTCTCTTGGTCGCCGGCTTCAGGCTCCTGTTGCCGCGGTCGGCCCCACGTCCAATACCCCTCGCCGTTGGCAGCATTCTGCTCATGGTAGCCTCCAGCGGTCTGGCGGCACTCTATTGGCCCACACTCAGACTCTGGGGTCAACATCTGCCCGGAACCGGCGGTATGTTGGGCCTGCTGCTCAAATCTTCCCTGCAGCACTATCTCAAACCGTTGGGCGCCTATCTCTTCCTTTGGTTGCTAGCGATGGTTGCCGTGCTCTTGGTAACTTCTGTGTCCCTGACCCGCACTGGTCTTACCCTGACAGCTGGCCTTCGAAACCTTAGTCAAGCTCTCAGGATCTTTCTAAAGGAGCGCGGGCGAAAACAAGAGAAGCGGCGCAAAGTCTCGAGCAAGGTAGCGATTATCAAGACCCAGGCAGAGAAGAAGCATGAGGTGCCCGAACAGAAGCAGGCACAGTTCGATTTCATGACAGGGGAAGACGAGTTTCGGTTGCCGGACCTCTCCCTGCTCGACAGCGTGGAGAAACCCGTCGAGGGTCAAGACCAGCAAAGTCTGTTAATGAATTCCAGAATCCTAGAAAAGAAACTGGCCGACTTCGGTGTGGAGGGAGAGGTCACCGAGGTTTTACCCGGCCCGGTTATCACCATGTACGAATTCAAGCCAGCTCCCGGGATTAAGATAAGCAAGATCGTCGGCCTGGCGGACGACTTGGCCCTCGCCTTGAAAGCAGCGAGTATTCGCATAGTAGCACCCATTCCGGGCAAAGGAACCCTGGGTATCGAGATTCCTAACCTCAGCCGCCATCCAGTCGTAATCCGGGACGTAATTCACAGCCCGGAGTTCACTCAGACGAAAGGGAAGCTGATCCTAGCCCTCGGTAAAGACATCACCGGAAATCCGGTCGTCGCCGATCTTGCCAAAATGCCGCATCTGCTCATTGCTGGCGCCACAGGCACTGGAAAGAGTGTATCTCTCAACGCTATCATCACCAGCATCCTGTTTCGGGGTAAGCCGGAAGAAATTAGGCTCTTACTCATCGACCCCAAGCGGATTGAACTTTCCTCTTACGAAGGCATACCCCATCTCCTGCATCCAGTGGTTACCGATGCCAAGAAGGCAAACCTTGCACTCAAGTGGGCCGTGGCCGAGATGGAAAGGCGGTACGAACTGTTGACTCTTAAGGGCGTTCGCAGCATTGATCGGTACAATCAGTTAGTCAGCAAGCCAAAAAGCCGTCCGCCGAAGTCGACAACCGCAACGCAGGGGAACGAAACCGATGATTCCGAGGATCAGACTCTGCCCTATCTGATTCTTATCATCGATGAACTGGCAGATCTGATGATGGTCGCCTCGAGAGAGGTGGAGGAATCCATCATGCGATTAGCCCAAATGGCAAGGGCTGCCGGAATCCACCTTATTCTCGCCACCCAAAGGCCATCGGTCGATGTTCTTACAGGGGTGATCAAGGCTAACATCCCGGCGCGCATTTCATTCCAGGTATCCTCTAGAACAGACTCCCGAACTATTCTCGATGCCAACGGGGCAGAGGCTCTCTTGGGAGCCGGAGACATGTTGATGTTACCTCCCGGAACCGCCAAAATGCAGCGTATACACGGAGCCTACGCCTCAGAAGCCGAGATCAAACGGATTACAGATTTTCTTCGAAGGCAGAGAAAACCAGCCTATGACGACACGATCCTCGATCACAAGGACCAGGCAAGTGACACTCCGGCTGACGACGAACTGGATGAGAAATATGGAGAGGCCGTGCGACTGGTAATGGATACTCGCCAGGCCTCAATTTCCATGTTGCAGAGACGGCTACGCGTAGGTTACAACCGGGCTGCGAGAATGATTGAAATGATGGAACGTCAAGGTCTGGTGAGTGCTTCAGACGGGAGTAAGCCGCGGGAGATCTTGCCACCAAAGTAATGGCGGGTATAGAGTACAAGAATTGGTGTAGAGTGAGGGAAGAATAGACCGTCGGCTGCTAAGGCTGGAACCGGGCGCACCAGTTTAAATCGAAAACAGGGGCCCAGAAAAAAGATAGACGCTTTGACTCCTTGACTTTACGAAGCTGCGAAGCAATGTATACTGATCGAAATGACACAACTGGGCAGCGAATTCGGGACCTAGTGCTGTACTTTCTGTGCTATGGGCTCTGCCTTCTGCTGACGTTTGTCGCCTCCCTGTCCGCTGCTGGCCATACCCATGCGGAGACGACCACTACCGATCTGGTCGCAAGAATCCAACAGAAATACGCGAGCATTCAGTCCTTGCGTGCCGAGTTTGTCCAAGAGAGTCGTTCTCTGGCCGCCAGTCTTAGCACTACAGCACACGGGAAGCTTTATTTCCGCAAACCGCGGGCAATGCGCTGGCAATACAAAGAACCTAGGCAATGGTTTCTCGTTTTGGAGGACAAAGCCTGGCATTATGTGCCAGCAGACATGACTGTCTACGAAAGACTTATTCGCTCCCCTGAGGTCCTCAATTTGTTTTCCGGGCTGGACCGTGTAAGAGAGACGTTTCGCATTACCAGACTTCCGGACACCCCAGACTCACCCATGCGGAATCGTTTGGAATTGTTGCCATTGGAGGCGGAATTCCCGGTGCGTAAGGTCAAATTGTGGGTCGATCCAACATCATATCTAGTGGTTCGCATACAGACAGAGGATCCCCTTGGGAACTTAAACGAGATAAGTTTTGACAATATTGAGTTGAACCCTGCCCTCGAATCTAACTTGTTCCGATTGCAGATCCCTGACGGCGCAAGGGTGGATCGGGAAGACACCTCACCGCCGTAGCCTCTGGGCGCAAGTAGGGGAGGTCCTGATGAAGCAGTTGCCGGGGAGCAGGAACTGAATGTTAGGCAACTCGGACTTGATGCTATCGGGCAGGTATCGAACCTTCAACAATGAACAGCCAAGGGAGTCATACTGGGAAACTACACCCCAACTTTGCAGATCTGCGCGGAAGCACAACGATCCGGAGCGCGCCAAATGTGGCCGTGCAAAGTCCCACCCTAGGCCGGGTCGAATCGCGTAGTTAAAGTACTTGAGATCGTGGCCGAGGCGAGCACAGGCGCGATGGAATGCTCCGGAGAGAGCCCCGCCTGGGCGGAATTCTGGCTGGCTCAGGTATGCCATGTTAGGGTATAATTGAGCTATGGTCTTTGGGGTCTGCGGTCAGCGTCTTGACAGTCCCCATACTGCTTCCTACAATGGTAAGGAAGAAGTCGGTCGAACACCAGGATAATCACCAGTTAGTTTACGAAAGAACCGGGGCGTCCCACGTTAAAGCATTATGGATATCGACACCATTCTACAAAAGTTGTTGAAATGGCTTTCGGACCCGAAAGGGCGAGAGACGGTCAAGACCATCCTCTTTCTGATATTTCCGCTGATTCTCCTCTTCGTGATTCGCAATGCCGCGCGGCGTCGACCAACTGAAAAGGCATCATCTGCGCTCGAACCTAAGATTCGGGCAACCACAACCGATACTATGATCGCCACAGAATCAGTCAAGCAAACGATGGCAAAGGAACGGAAGAAAATTGATCGCGAGCTGCAAGAAGTCTTTGGCCGCGAGGAAAGCAATCTGGCAAGAACCAAGAAAGGGATGGCTCGATCAGAGACAACGCAAACGGCGCCGACAGTTGAATCCAAAAGTTCCCTGGATAACAGCAGTTTACAGGAAGAACTCCTGAGACTGTTCACACGGCGCCCACGTTGAACCCTTTTCAGTTTTACCCACTTGGAGTAAGACACGGGTTAGATCGCAATTCAATTGGAACCGGGAGGAGACTTTTGCCTTCGACGGTTCGCTCGGACTCGACGCCATAACTCAATGGTGTCCCGGGGAAGCAGATAACAAATATCAACCATTCAAGGCCGTATAGAAGGGCTAACCATCTAACGCCGGTGAGGCCGTCTCCCTCTCGTCCCGTCCACCTCGCCCTCTCGCAGTTAGTCTTGGACCGTCAAGTTGTTTGCGTTCAAAGGTACTCTTGAAAGGGGTCTTCTTTTCAATCCCACTTGCTCAGCCGTGGTCCGTGCTCCCGGCGTAGCGGACGGACACAACGGACCTACTGGTGCTGCTTTTTTGAATTGATTCATGAAAAAAATCTGTGATAGACTGCGCCAACTTGGACAATGGAGGAGAAGAGAGAGGCGCTAATGCCGGTTTGTTGCGGGGTTTTTTATGAAGATTAAATTCTGGGGCGTTCGAGGTTCTCTGCCAGCGCCCATCCCTCCCGTGGAGATTGAAAACAAGATAGTCCAAGCCGTGCTGGGTGCAAGCGGGGTGGATTTGAGTGACAACGACGCTGTGAACGATTACGTTAGCGGCCTTCCTTATTATCAACGAACCACCACTGGTGGTAATACGTCCTGCGTCCAAGTGAGTGGTGAGCACACCGAAATGATCCTGGATGCTGGCTCCGGCATCCGGCAGCTCGGCATGGAGCTGATGCGAGGACCGTGCGGAAAAGGGCAAGGTAGAGTCCACCTATTGATAAGCCATACCCATTGGGACCACATCATGGGATTTCCCTTTTTTACCCCAGCTTACGCCGTTGGCAACCAGGTCACTATTTACGGCCGACACCCCCGCATCAAAGAACGATTTCAGGATCAACATCATCCTGACCATTTTCCGGTTAGCCTGGAGACTATGCCAGCTGACGTGCGGTTTGTCCAACTTGATGACAAACCGGAAGTCCGTATCGGCGAGTTCCAAGTGAGCAGCATCGCTTTGCGTCACCCCGGCGGTTCCTTTTCATATCGGATCGAGAAAAACGGCTGTGCCTTCGTTTACGCTACGGACGGAGAGTACAAGGACCTCAGCCAGGAAGCCATGAACCAGTATGTCTCCTTTTACGCCGACAGTGAGGCTCTGGTATTTGACGCCCAGTTCACCCTCGAGGATGCCATGGCAAAAGAGGGCTGGGGTCATAGTTCCTCGATGGTGGGAGTTGACATCGCTTTGCAGGCAAACATCAAACGGCTCATCCTCTTCCATCACGAACCCTCGTACGATGACGAAAAGCTCCAGGAGATCTACGATAAGACCGTACGGTACTATGAAACCATAAGGGGCGGTCGTACGCTGGAGATCATAATGGCCCAGGAGGGTCTGGAAATGGACATCTAGCTCCATGATCTCGTCACCTGACACTGTGCTCCCCACGTCCTCCAGCCTTGAATTCTTCACAAAAGACGGCTTGCCGCTGTTCAGGTTCAGTCACCTTAGCAAATTCGCGGAATTGGAACATGCAGTTTTCACAAGACTGGGCGGTGTAAGCAAGCCTCCTTTCGACAGCCTCAACGTAAGTTATGATACCGGAGACGATGCCAGCGACATCAGAGAAAACTTGCGGCGCGTTCGGGAGTTATCGGACTCACCGTTTCTCATCTATGCAAGACAGAGTCACAGCTCAAAGATCGTCAGCCTAGACAAGTACCCGAGCGTCAATCCCACACCTCACTACCCGCTTCAGGGGGTAGACGGTTTCATAACCCGGTTGTCTGGTCTTCTCATGATGATAAAGGTCGCCGATTGCCAGGCGATCTTTCTCTACGACCCCAATAGACGAGTTGCGGCCATAGTTCACTCTGGTTGGCGTGGTAGCGTTCAAAACATCATCGGCAACGCGGTCCATCAAATGGTCGCTCATTTCGACTGCAAGCCCCAGGACGTCATTTCCGCCATCGGTCCGTCCCTGGGCCCTTGCTGCGCCGAGTTTCGCCACTGGCACCGCGAGTTGCCCACCAGCTTTTCACGGTTTCGGCTCAGTGAGAATCACTTCGACTTCTGGGCAATTAGCCGAAAACAATTACAGGACGCCGGAGTACTCCGAGAAAACATAGAAGTTGCGGAGCTTTGTACCCGGTGCCATCCCCAGATTTTTTACTCCTACCGCGGCGAGCGACAAACTGGTCGCTTTGCTGCGACGATAGGCATCAACGTTTGAGGGAGTTCGTGTCCTTGCTGTTAAGAAACGCCGAAGTTCTTTTCAACGATCCAGTAAGTGTGGGACTTTACCACATGGGGCTCAGGTGCCCTGAGATCGCTGCCCGCATCCAGCCGGGCCAATTTCTGATGGTGCGGGTGTTAGAGACCCTCGACCCGTTGCTGCGGCGGCCGTTTGCCGTGCACAGGGTTTATTCAAACGATCCCCCTACCTCTTTTGAGATCTTGTATCGCGTGGTGGGGCGTGGCACCCGAATACTCGCAGAGGTGCTGCCCAGAACCTCACTAAGTCTTCTCGGTCCTCTAGGCAGTGGTTTCCGCCCCCCAGACCAAGACGGGTTTATGTTGATGATTGCTGGGGGAATAGGCATCGCCCCGCTGCCGTTTCTTGCAGAAACTTTAGTCGAATCAGGTCTTCGGGGACCGTACGTCTTGTGGTTCGGCGGGAAAAGTGCAGGAGACCTTGTCTGCGTCGAACACTTCCAGAACTTGGGCTTTGCCGTGGAGCTGGCTACCGAAGATGGAAGCGCGGGTCGAAAGGGACTGGTCACCCAGCACTTGGAAAAATGGATGTCCCGACAGGCTGAGCGGCCAACCATGGTCTACTCGTGTGGTCCGCATCCCATGCAGCGTCAAGTGGCCGAGTTGGTCCGCCAACTGGGTGTCAAGTCTCAACTCTCCATGGAAGCGTTGATGGCCTGTGGAGTAGGAACATGCTTGAGCTGCTCGCTCAGATGCAGACCTCCTGATAGAGGTCAGGACCTTTACTATGCAAACGTATGTCAGGAAGGTCCGGTCCTTTTGGGGGAGGACATAGTTTGGGAGTAGAACAGGTATTACGTAGCCAAGAGCGGGCGCTAAACAGAAGCAGAGTCAAGTGCATAATGACGAATCCATAACTCTTGCGGTCGACCTCGGGCCGTTACGTCTGAAGAATCCGGTCATGGTGGCATCCGGCACTTTTGGCTATGGGCAGGAATATGCCACCTTGGTCCCCCCCGAGCGGCTTGGGGCTGTGGTGGTGAAAGGTATTTCCCTCGAGCCCAGAGCTGGCAACCCGCCCCCCCGCATCTGGGAAACCTGTGGCGGCATGCTCAATTCCATAGGCCTTCAGAACGTCGGACTTCGGAATTTCCTGCAGGAAAAACTCCCTTGGCTTCGGCCACTGCCCGTTCCGGTGGTAGTGAATCTCTTTGGCAACACCGTAGAAGAGTATGGGGAACTTGCCGCGAAGCTGAATGGCCAGGACGGCGTCAATGCACTGGAGATCAATATTTCCTGCCCGAACGTGAAAGCAGGGGGTATGGTATTCGGTTCGGATCCGAGGATGGTATTCCGGGTAGTATCCGCGGTGAGGTCGAGGACTAGCTTGCCGGTCATCACGAAACTCACCCCGAACGTCACCGACATCACAATTACGGCCCGGGCTGCCGAGGATGCCGGCACGGATATTCTGTCCTTGATCAATACGGTATCTGGTATGGCAGTGGACGTACGAAATCGGAGGCCCAGGTTGGCCAATGTGATCGGTGGTCTCTCCGGACCAGCAATCAAGCCCATCGCGCTTAGGATGGTTTGGCAGGTGGTACAGGTAGCCAAAGTGCCGGTCATCGGGCTTGGCGGAATTATGACCACTGAAGATGCCTTGGAATTTCTGATCGTCGGGGCAAGTGCCATCCAGGTGGGCACAGCGAATTTTGTTAATCCCCTGGTAACCCTGGAAATCATCGCCGGGTTGGAAACCTATCTGCGAGCCCAAGGTTTCGCAGATATCAAAGAAGTGATCGGCACCTTGGAGCTTTCCGAGCGGGCAGCCGGGACTTTCTAGCCCTACCCTGTTCCCCCTTTCCGTAAACGACGTACATCTCCGATCCTTATGGTAAAGCGAATGGAATCCAGGAATTCCAACAGCGGAATGGTATATTTGCGAGTCGTCTGAGTCAGTTCCTTAAACTGGGGAGTGAGAATCTCTTCATGTTCTTCGAAGAAGCACAGCAAACTTTGTTTCAGCGCATCCAGAGCCTCATGATGAAAATACATGTCCTCCTTTACCTTTACCAGCACGCGCTGCTCCAGCATCCAGTCAAGGATTTGTCGGGCTTCACCGTCTGAGACACGGAGCGACTGCGCCACTTCTCTGAAGAACGGTGGCTGGAGACCCTCCTTTCTGTAAAGTGCTTCTATTTGTCCCTTTACTTGCTCTTGTTCCCCCGTCAGAGCCACCTGGTGAGAAGAGAGTCGCACCAGGTCTTTTTCCTGCACGAGCTCACCGCGCCCAACCAAGATCCGCAAAAGTTCACTGAACATCTTTGCGTCCACTCCGTGCGGCAGGCGTGCAAAGAGTTCTTCCTTATTCATTCCCGCTCCCAACGGTTTGCGTCGGTGAAACTCCTTGAGTTGCTCCCTAGCGGACTCGCTTAGTTGGTCAAGAATATCCTTGTGTACGTATCGATTTATTTCCCTGTCGAATTGAATCACCTCGCCTCTGCTTATAAGGTCCTGCAGCGTGCGACGGAGTTGCTTCGCCGTGACATTGGTCAGAATGCTAAGGTCTCGTTCCTTGATGCCGGAGAATCCGGCATCTTTAAGGAACAGTTCCACCGTCGCGACATTTTCGCCCGCTTCTAACGTGGAAAGAGTCTCCAGGGTGGCGGTTACCATCCTCTTGCGCTTGTTCGGTGTCGGGTGTAGTATCTGACCCCCACCGATGGTGCGCATAGGCGAATAGCTTCTCAGCACGAAACGGTCTCCCTTGCGGACAACTGCGGGGTGTTCCAGACGGAGTTGGGCCAACCCACTCGACCCGGGGACGAGTTCGTCCGTGTCCAGAAGTATCAATGTGCCGATAATCTCGCTGGTGCCTGTGTGAAAGCGAATTTTTGCCCGATTCTTGAGTACTCGTGGGGCATCTTCCAAATGCTGCAGACGCACGTCCAGCATGTATGACGGGATGAGACTGTGCGGGGTAGCCAAAACGTTTCCACGTTCGAGGGCTGCCTTCTCCAGACCCTGGAAATTGATGGCTGTGCGCTGTCCACTCAAGGCTTCGTTTACCTCTCGATTGTGGACCTGTACGCCCCGCACTTTAGTCTTAAACTGCAAAGGGTAGACAAAGAGGGTATCTCCTGTCACCACCCTCCCTGATATGGCCGTCCCCGTAATCACCGTGCCGAAACCTTTCATGCTGAACACCCGGTCTACGGCAAGGCGGAAATCCCCACTGCTCGACCTTGCCTCCACCGATTGACAAAGACCCTGCAGCTGATCAAGCAACTCTGGCAACCCAGCGCCGGTGGCTGCGGAGACCGGAAATATTTCCGCAGATGCGAGAAAAGTACCCTCTAGAAAGTCACGAATATCCTCTTTTACCAGCTCCAACCAGTCCGAATCTTCCACCAAATCTGTTTTGGTTAGGACCACGATTCCCTTCTTGACCTTCAGGAGTTCACATATCTCCAAGTGCTCCCGGGTCTGGGGCATTACTCCTTCGTCGGCAGCCACCACTAGAGCCACTATATCGATACCTGTGGCCCCTGCTACCATATGGCGCACGAATTTCTCGTGTCCGGGCACGTCGACGATCCCCAGTTCTTGCCCATCGGGAAGCTGAAGATGCGCGAAACCTAACTCAATGGTAATACCCCTTTCTTTCTCCTCCTTGAGACGATCGGTATCAATGCCCGTCAGGGCTTTAATTAGAGTAGTCTTCCCATGGTCGATGTGTCCGGCCGTGCCCAAGATTATCTGCTTCATAAAGTCATTCCCCCCCTTTATGACGGGTTGAAGCCATCGGATTATTGCCATCCTATGGCGACCTGGTCCGCATTCTTAGCCGAGCGATGCTCGAGACCTTCGAGATGGCTGACTATCGAACAGCAACCGGGGCTCGACCCATTCTCACTTGAACAATACATCGCATGGTATCTCACACCCTTAATGAGCGCATACTTTGGGTAGCAGCAGTCGGGTCGCGAACAAGACGGGTTAGTCCTCCCTGCCGTTTCGTTTCCCCATGCAGATCTTCCGGTGCATACCGCGGTACACATCTCGAGATTGTCATTCTTCGGCTCTTGGCTACTTAGATCGCGCGGTTTTCACCATATAAGTAAAGATTCCTATGGCCAGCAGAGTATCTGTTTCAGTGCAGATATCCACGTGACACACGGCAATCCTTCCACCTCGAAAAGCCACCTTGCCCCTAGCGAATACGGCGTTGTTTCTGACGGGTCGCAAAAAGTTCAACTTGAACTCGATCGTAGGAATCGCAGCTGCTGATGGATCGGCCAATACGGAGTATAGTGAAACGCCGCCAGCCACATCTCCCAAAATACCCAGTACACCGCCCTGCACCGATCCCATGGAGTTAAACAATTCCTTTCGGAATGGCAACATAAGAGTGGCACGGCCAGCTACCACCTCAAGCAGTCGGATTCCCATGAATTGGACTACTGGGTTGTCCGCCAGCCTCCTGGTGATAGCGTCTGTTTGTAACTGGGTCAGCTCCAACTGTTCTCTAGTAAACCCGTTTTCGTCTCCTGTGGTTGACATTCCTGATCCCAATTGCCTTCCGCTTATGGTGCGATTTACACGTTGTCACCGGCAAGAGCTTCTCTCCCCCTTCGTGGTTTGTCAAACTCTTACCGCAGTGTGCATTAAGCCGTTCGCAGTAAGTCGAAGATGGCATTCGTGTGCAAGCACGTTAGGTCATTGGCACGATTGGCCCCCAAGATCCTTGGAACAACGATAATATAACACATTCTAATAGACATTTCTTTTGTTTCAGTTGTTTTCAAATCATGCAAATCTAGTGATTTGTCATCAGTGATTGCTAACTCGTGGCTCCTGAACTCAGCATTCGAAACCAAGCTTTGATGCGCTGCGTACAAACTGCTCAGAATTCACACAGTGCACCAAGGTGTAAATAGCCCACGGATTAAGGAGTCGGGTGAAGTCGTAATGCCGAAGATGACCAGGACACCAGACGATGACCCAGCACAAACTCCTTGTTTCCTGGGCTTGCACTGTTCGCGAAACGCTGTGGTGAAATCGGGGAGATGGTTGTGCGACTGGGCAACAACGGGCGTTCCTGCCCGACGGGGATTGGAACCGTACTCCCCCCCCGGGGTGAGATAGTCCTGCCTGTCCCGAGCTTGTCTCGGGGTGCTTGTCTCGGAGAGCTGATCCGAAGGAAGACCCGAAAACGCCCGTGAGAAAGGTCTTATCCATGATCGTAGTAGGTGATTCGTGAGTTATCCGGGCAAGGTGTTTCGTCTAAGAATTAGAAAGCTTATGGGTGGCGCTTCCTCAGGCGTAACAGAGTAGACCGCTCGCAGCGTGTTGATCTGATCTTTGGTACCTAGGAAATGTACCAGCTGGCGAGTCTGATGAAACTGTGGTCTTTGCTCGGCGGGAATAACGAACTGGCCGGTCGGAGCGGTGACAAGAGCCTGACGCCTCTATCGCTGAGTTTAGCTGATCCGAACAGTGGAAGGTCGTTCGGCTGGTGTTGCTGGGAGTGTTATCCAGGACTTAGCAGGCGCTCAGGCACTGAATGGGAGCTAGGACAGCGGTATCTCCCTCTCTGGTTGCTAGAGGTGCTTTGCAGCCCAGAGGGCTGCTTGAAGTCGATTTGGGACATTTATCTTCTTGAAAATATTGTATAAATGAGTCTTGACCGTATGGGGGCTAATGCAGAGTTTGTCGGCGATTTCTCCGTTTCTGACGCCAACGCTGACCAAGGCCAGTATTTCCACCTCTCTGATACTTAGAACTGCACACTCTTCTTGGGAGGAGTCGTCTTGAATGCTACCCTCTAGGATGCATTTCGCCATAATCTCCCGTGGAAGCCACAATTCTCCGTTTAGTACGGCTTCTACGCCCTTCAGGAACAACGCCAATGGGTCTTGTTCATAGAAGACTCCCCGGACCCCCTCCCACACGTACTTTTTCTCGATCCCATGGCCGCGATTAACATTAAACAGAACAACATAGTCCTGACCAACTTTCTGGCTACCGTTCGATTTCAGATCGACCAGAAAACCTTGGATATCCACACCTTGATAGTCGCACAGGACCATTTTCGATTGATTATACAATTTCAAATCATCTGGAAACGTCGTGTGAGCGATGTCTCTACCCACCCTGCAGATCGCACCGACTGCTTTCTCGAGACAGGTAGCTATAAGATCGTTTTGCACTCTATTGGGTCCCACGATACAAATAGTTCTTGTAGGAGATGGTACCGGCCTCGTGTCAAGCCCTTCTGACATGTTCTGCACTGCTTTGAGTGACATTTTGTTCACTCCTTTTCGTCAAGCTTGGTCGCCCTTACTGCTGAGGGTAACCAAAACCTTACCATTTATTACATGTTGGACCAGCCGAAGTCTGTCTCAATCTCAATATGTTCCAACCGACAAAATCTATCGATGAGAGTCTTGGCAGCATTGACCTACTTCTCTTCCTACTGGAGTATTGCTCCTGCAGGGCGGCAAAAGAGACTCAGTTCTTCCCAGGACCGAGCTTCATGTCCTGATGGAGTCAGATCGATCTGGATGTCGATTTCGTTATGGAAGTCGAACAATCGAGGTTCTTTCTCCCAGTCTTGACAGACCTCGATATGCCCATCCTCGTACAAGCTGGCCAGAAGTATGTTGTGCATCAGCTTCTCGACGGTTCGCTCCAGATACCCTTGCTCAGTTACCCAGCAATGGGAGTAGTCTAGAGACATGACCAACTGCTCTGTAAGGTGACATCCAAAATGGGCGATGTCTTCCAGGAGGGCCATGATTACCCAATGGGGTACCCGGGTGATTCTGCAATTTCGGTTTTCCTGAGCCCATTTGAGAACTTCCGCGTCTTTCAAGGCCTTGTCTTGTTGAAGAATTACTTCCATGTGTGGAATCCCCCTATGCTCAGATCTTTGTCGGAACGTGTTTCTTGGTGGGGATAGCATAAGCAATGCCAAATTAAATCTATTGGACATATATATTTAAAATAGCTACAGAATATTAAACTAACTTTTTTCTCTTTTCGGATCCCGGTCCCGCGGAATCGAAAATTACCGACTGGAATGGGCGGGAACTGACACATTTTGTCCTCTGACTACCTCGCATTATTCACGAAATGGTGTCACGAGACCGGGTAGATGAGAGTACCACAACCGGCAAGGGCTTCGGAGGCTTACTTGAGAATCCTCCGGCCAGCACAGCCTTCGTCCTGCTCGAAGAATGAGGCCGCTGGATCAACGAGTGAAGTACAATGGGCAATTGCATCACATTTCGAATCCCGGCGGGAATGCAGGGGAGTTCGGCAGCAGCTCGCAGGGTGTGAGGCTTGAGGATGCCCGGAAGAAGGACCATGTCGCCGGTCGCAACCGGTGATTCGCGAATAGCACGGGTAGATTGGCTTGGAAGGACATTTCTTGCAAGGCTGAGAAGGCGTCTTGCGGGCGTGTACACAGACTTCTGTTTATTCCCGGGGCAGTTTGACGATATTCAACCAAAAGTCTTCGATAGACCTCACAACCTTAATGAACTGATCGAGGTCAACCGGCTTGGAAATGTAGCAGTTCGCGTGGAGCTCATAGCTCTTGCTGATGTCATCATCGGCCTCAGACGTGGTCAGAACCACGATCGGAATGCATTTTAGCTCTCGATCGGCCTTGATTTGTTCAAGCACCTCCCGACCGTCTTTCCCGGGGAGATTAAGGTCCAGCAGGATGAGGTCTGGGCGACGTGCCTTGCCGTACTTGCCCTCCCTCTTCAAAAAAGCTATAGCCTCGATACCATCTCCAACAACCTGAAGATTGTTGCGTACCCTGGCCTCCATAAGTGCCTCTTTGGTCAGCCGGACATCGCCAGGGTTATCCTCTACCAAGAGAATCTCCAGAGGCCTGTCAGTTGTCTGAATGTACATAGCCTGTGTGCCCTATACGACTGGTAGAGTAAAGTAAAATATCGACCCATTTCCCGGTTGCGATTCTACCCAAAGGCTTCCCCCATGGCGTTCAACGATCTTCTTGCAAATAGCCAGTCCGATACCGGTACCTGGGTATTCTTCCTTGCCGTGCAGCCGCTTGAATATCACGAAAATGCGCTCTCTGTGTTCAGGATCAATACCAATGCCGTTATCCCGAACCGAAAAGAGCCATTTGTCTTCCGCAGCTTTGACCGAAATATGAACCCGAGGTGAGTGCTCGCCTCGAAACTTAATGGCATTGCCAATTAGGTTCTGAAACAGCTGGATCAGTTGCAGATGATCCGCCTTTACAGTGGGCAAGGGTTCGTGCGTCACCTCCGCGCCGCTCTCCTCAATTATCAGCCGTAGATTGGCGAGAATGCGGTCCAACACGGTCTCGCAGTCAGTCGGCTCGAAGTTCTTACCCCTCGTCCCTACTCTGGAATACGCCAAGAGATCTCTGATGAGCTTCTGCATCCTGACTGCCCCATCAACGGCATAGTCAATGAACTCATCAGCATCGGAGTCCAGTTCACCTTTGTATCGTTTTGCCAACAGCTGCACGTAGCTCGACACCATTCGTAGTGGTTCCTGCAGATCGTGGGAAGCCACATAGGCAAATTGTTGAAGTTCGGCATTGGAGCGAGCAAGTTCTTCGCTCCGTCTTGTGAGCGCCTCAATCTGATCGGTCACATCGCGCACTGCCTCTATCACGTGGGTGACATTGCCTTTCTCGTCCGTCAGTGGTGAGAGTAGTATGTCGACCCACCGTTTGTTGCCATCAGCGTGGGCACGCTTATCCCGACAGTGGCGGGGTTCTCCGGTCTCGAACACCTCCCGCAGCATGCAGTCTTCGCCGAGTCTGTGACATGGCTCATTGTAAAGGTGTAAGACCGCATAGCACCGATTGCCAATCACCTCTTCCCGCGTGCGATCCACGGTTACTAGGAACGCATTGTTGACATCGGTGATACGGTAGTCACGGTCGATCACCAAGATGTCCTCATGGATATTCGTGAGCAGGGAGCGAAAATAACGCTCACTAGTTCGAAGGGCCTCCTCCGCCTGCTTACGCTCCCTGATTTCATCCATCAATCGCTCGTTCATTCTTTCCAGTTCCACAGTACGTTCTCGTACCCTGACTTCCAGCTCCGAATGTGCTTCTTGCAGTTCTGCCACAGCTTGGTCGCGCTCATAGCTTCTTAACTTGATCTGCCGTGTTCCAAGACCGATACCTACGAACCCCAGAATCAGCAAGAGCGCATGGGTCTGGCCCAATGTCATTATCTTCCGGCGTTCACTGGTAAAGTAGGAACCCAGTGGCACAGACACGCTTACTCCACCCCGTACTTCACCTTGCTCATATCCCTGCTGTCCATGGCATTTGAGACAACCCTCGTTAGTGATGACCGCACGCATGAACCGCAGGTATGGCTCGCCGTTGATCGTGGTAATCTGACTTCTCTCTTTGACTCCTTTTTCGAAGTCCAAGAGAACCTCCCTCTCCCAGTCGTCAGGCCGGTTCTCAGGGCGCAAAGGTTTCAGACTCGTGATGTGCCCACCAATCCCAGCCAACTCCTCGAACTCTTCGTTGAACTGTCGCAACATGTAAGCGGGATTCATCAAGGTCAGGTGTTTGCCGGCGGCTGTCGTAATGTCTCTTTCGCGGATATGCGAGAGATACGGATTGGGCAGGGTATATGTGTCAGTTGGTACATAAACACCACCGTGGCGTGTGGCCCAATGTCTAAAGGCTTGGTCTTTGTTGAAGTTCGCAATGGCCTCCTTGTGTGCCATGGCCCGGGTTGTTCGACGCACTTGCGTGATATTCCAGGCCAGTGAACCACATATTATCAGCGTCCAGATGGCTGCTAACGCCCAAATATAGTGTCCGACCTTTATGAGCGAGACCTTGTTCTCGTTTCTGTTTTCCAAGTCGTTACCTTACCTGGAAGCGGGTATTGCTGAAGTACCCTGGATATCTCAGGGTCGGGTCATTCCCGGCGTTATGTCGGATTAGGTCGCGATCTATTCTTTGCCACGTGAAGATCCATCCCAAACAGAGATCGTATTGAAGTGAACCAGCGAGCTTATTCCCCGCGCTGGCCGACATTGCGGGCTGACGAGCGACTCCGATAAATAAATGAATCCTTAACAGTCGAATCTCGCCAACGCGACACTGCAGAGAGCTTCGAATACCTCCGGACAGGGTCGCAGGAACCTGCAGTTAGGGTTTGCATGAGTAACGGAGTCCCGGATTCCAGACTATTGAAAACCACGAGACTTAAAACCCCTTTTAGTCCAAATGTTGACGTTTGGTTTCCCGATACCAACACTTCGAAACACCAGTACTGTCTGGATTGTGCCTTCGGACGGGCCCAAACACGCATTAGAAAGACTTGGTAACCTGGATCAACATTTATGAGCGGAGGCGCTTACGCAAAGGGCCACGAGCTAATTCGGTTCGTTCCGATTTCTCCGAAAATTGTAGCCAATCGGAAGTGCATGTACCATGCCAAATCAGCGAAACGAGAACACATAACACTAGAGTACCGAATCGGTTGCAGAAACCACAGGATTACCCATAGAGTGGTGAGAAGAAAGGCCAAATTCTACAGCTCGGAATGGTAGTTTTCCAACAGGTGCGAAGACCGAAGACTTACAAAGAACAAAGTAGGTCATTTTGACATGCCACCGTCTGGGATGTCAGAGTTGCCCATCGTGAATCTTGGCCTCGGTCATTACCAGCAGTTTCCCCGAAAAACCAACGCTGACACCCTTAATGGACAATCAAACAGAGGATTACGCTGCCCAACAAGTAGAAAACACACCCCTTGCAGGGGAAGCTACGAAACAATGTGCACCTGAGTACTTCGATGCGCAAATACTCTACGGTCTCTGATCGGCTGAGATGATCCCATTTGCCTACTCAGTACTCAGCCCCGAAGGAATAGATTCGTAATCGAAGGTATGAATCGAAGGACTGAGCACCTCTAATTCACTACATGAGTCCAGCAATGGCCGGCAGAGAAACTTGATGCTTTCTCAGTCAAGCCACTACCATCAATGATGCGACTCGCACGTTGTGGTTTCCCTTTCCCTGTCGGCGCAAAGAAGGTCCCTTCCGAAACAGAATTTTTTGGGAATTCCCTGGATAATTGCCAATGGCCAAGTATCCGCTTTTCGGCTAAACTGCTTGCAGTTATACTGCCGGTCCAAGTTCTATGCCAGCCGGATGATTCACGAGTTGGTGTGACGAGACTGTGGAGCTGAGCCTGGCACCAGGCAAACGCAGGACCTTGAATTCGAGGCGTACTTGGACTGTACCAGTGAGCGCGGCTCCGTCCCGCCTGTCCCGAGCTTGCCGGGGGAAACATGGTCGCGGGGAGCCAAGGGCAGGAAGACCAGAGAACGACCGAAAGGGCGATCAGATCCGCGGGTACGCCATGGCGGGATTCGTGTATTTGTTCGGGTTGGGGCTGGTTCAGCAGACCGTGGACAAGCCAAGCCAAAAAGGTAAACCCAGATGAAGATCCTTTTAGTACACCCAAGCCCCCTAATGCATGCAGAGATCTTTCTCAGACTTGAACCTCTTGGCCTGGAGAGAGTGGGACAGGCGCTACGATCAGCAGGTCATCACCTCAGTCTTCTCGACCTCCAAGTCCTCCGCCACAAAGACTACTTCCGCGAACTGAATTCTTTCAGGCCCCAGGCCCTGGGCTTTTCACTGAACTATCTGCCCAATGTACCAGAAGTTGTGGATCTGGCCATAGAGACCAGGCGTCGCCTGCCGGGATGCTTTATCTTTGTAGGCGGGCACAGCGCCTCTTTCATAGCGGCTGACCTGATTGATCACGCTCGTGGAGCCATAGACTGCGTTGTACGTGGTGAAGGGGAGGCAATAGCCCCCCGCCTTCTTGAACATGTTCCCGACGGGAAGCTTGAGAGCCTTCCGGGAATTGTGACACCACACGGGTCTGGGCCTCCACCGATTCTGACGACCAGTCTGGATGAACCTCTTCCGGCTCGAGATCTGACACGAAAGCGGAAGAAGTATTTCATCGGCCAATTGGATCCTTGCGCTTCGGTGGAGTTCACACGTGGCTGTCCCTGGGACTGCTCTTTTTGTAGCGGCTGGACCTTCTACGGTCGAACTTATCGGAAGGCTTCTCCAGAGGCAATCGCAGAGGACTTGTCCCGCGTCCGGGAACCCAACGTCTTCATAGTGGACGATGTTGCTTTCATTCGGCCGGACCATGCACTGGCAGTCGGAAAAGAGATCGAAAAACGTGGAATACAAAAACAATACTATTTGGAAACCAGATGCGACGTTTTAATCCGTAATAGAGAAGTCTTTTCCTATTGGAAAAGGTTGGGACTCAAATACATGTTTTTGGGATTTGAGGCCATAGATGAGGAAGTGCTGAAGCTCTACAGGAAGCGAATCAGTCTTGACGATAACTTTCAGGCTCTCGAAATTGCTCAAGACCTCGGGATCATGGCGGCGATCAACTTAATTGCCGATCCTGATTGGGATGAGAAACAATTTCAGTTGGTGCGACAATGGGCAGAGAGCGTACCGGCAGTCGTCAATCTCACGGTGAGTACTCCGTACCCTGGCACGGAGACTTGGTACACCGAGTCTCGCAAACTCACAACTCTCGATTACCGACTCTTTGATGTTCAGCACGCTGTTTTACCCACCAGACTTCCGCTGATGAAATTCTATGAGGAATTGGTCAAAACTCAGGCCGTCTTGAATAGAAAGTACATGGGTCTGGCAGCAGTTAGAAAGGCTTCTTCGATTGTGCTTGGCCATCTTTTTCGTGGACAAACGAATTTCTTGAAAATGATTTGGAAATTTAACCGGGTGTTTAACCCCGAACGACTGCACAACCACCATTTTCGCGCAGAGGAGTACGCGCTTCAGCCGCCCCCGCCGGCAGTTCACAAACCAACCCCTGAAGAACTCTACGTACACCTTCCCCTGGAAAAGGGAACAGCACATTCGTAGAACTGCTAAGAACTGGCCCCGCGCCCGCAGTGTTCAACAAACGTTGGCGCGAGACCATGTAACTGGAGACCCGCCCCAAATGGGTGGGGACTGAACGGAGCGAGCGCGAAGAAGATGAGCGTGCAGAGAGGAACCGTAGGTTATCGGATCCGAGGCGTGCTTGGACTGAACCAGCGAGCTCTGCCCTGTCCCGCCTTGTGGCCCCGCTGCTGTCCAGTTTTAGCGGGACAGGGGGCTTCAGCGCTACCTCGCAGGGTGTGAGTCCCGAGGCCCGCCGTAAGGACGGCCATATCCCCGGTCGCAGTAGATAATTCATGAAATATGCGGGCTAAGA
>CP070692.1:352932-386073 GCA_020353215.1 Deltaproteobacteria bacterium | reverse complement strand
GATACTGAATTCTTCAGCGTCAGCTCCACCCCACCTGCTGGAGAGATCGCGAGCAGACACAGGGTTAAGGTCACCCCCTTGTTGGAAAGGATGCCGGCCGGTAGAGTCGGGGTCACTGACACCCTGGTAATCAAAACAGACGTTGCTGATACAGGGGAATTAAGGGTGCCGATGAATGTCAGATTGGAAAAAGGTTAGGCGGGTCCGCTGCGTGGCCATGCTCGCGCTCGTTCTCTGCCATTCCAGGCATGAACCTTTTACCCAGCATAGCAGCCAGGTTCGGAGGACCTGTTGCTCTGGCTTCAAATGAAATTATGTTGTCCCCGCCGCATGATTGACCCTCTCATACTAAAGTACTGCTCACATACTACTATAGACCTAGGCCCATCAGACAGAATCTAATCCATTTCTGAGTTCAAAATACGAAGAATTCAGTACTCGCCACCTATTGTATTTCTCGCCAGATGTATGACAATAAAACTAATGATTATAGGTATTTTTGTAATCTTGCTACAGGTTATCCCCTGTCCGAAATAGAAATTGGACAGTACCAAAGTAGTACTCACAGGACGCCAATGTTTATCGAGGAGTCATACGAAAGTAGTAGAGCTTTTTCCACAAAGCAATATTGGGGTTCAACTGGTAACGGAGTTATCCAAATTAGCTCGGGTTCATCCCCTACCCTGCAGCAGATCCCAAGTGTGGGGAGGGAGTGTAAACAGGGAAGCAGGAGATGATAAGGATATGAACGATCGTCGCAGACTCGAAAGATTCTTTCTAAAACTACCCGCAGAAGTCGAGGTGTTGATCAAGGGTAAGAAGCGAATTCAGAATCTCGTGACGTTCAACATATCTGCTGATGGTGCATACTTCCACACCAGGGAGCCACTGGCTGAAGATACCCCTGTTCGAGTCACCGTGACCATGGGCAATCAAATCGTTAGGAAATTGACGGGTCTGCAGAGTCTAATAAAACTGAGTGGGAAAGTAGTGCGAACTGACTCAGCTGGAATGGCCATTGGTTTCAAGGAAAAGTACAAGATAGAACGTTTGATTGGCTCTTGAATTCCCTGGCAATCACGAGGTTCGCAAAGAGGAGAAACAGCATGAATCATCGAGGGCAAGCTCGGGTTGCCGTATTGGGCGTGAAGCTGGGCATGATTGAGATATCCACGTTTTGGACACTGGTTATTGCCGTTGCCTTGGTCCTCCTCGGCGGGTGTGCCACCGCGAGGACGCCGGTCCCTTCCACAGCCACTAAGGAACAAGCTGTCATTTGGCTGCAAGAGGCAAGATACCTTCACCGACAGTGCATTAGATATCCTGAACGTTGCGCCAGCAAGAACACCAACGGTTGGGATAGCATGTGGATTGAACGGTATGAGGCGACAATCCGACTGCTGGAACAAGAAATCAACTGACTCTGACACCACCATCGTGGGAATACATGTGACTGCTCGATCTTGCGACACTGACGCTTTGCGTTGATAATGCTTCCAGGAGAGGTTCAGTAAGTGAAGAAGAAGGAGAGACGTATACACCCTAGAATTGATTGCAGTTGGCCAGTTTCGGTGCTGACTGCTGCTGGTCTGGTGAGCGGGAAAACCGTCAACGTTGGGGAGAAAGGCGCATTCATTTCTTGCCGGCAGCCGCTTCGAGCCCACGAAACACTATGGTTGACTTTCTTGCTTCCTTCCGGCAGCAAGCGCGCACGAGGCCAGGTGGTATGGTCGAGCATTGACACGAACGCGGCAAGAAAGAAACCAATCGGAGCAGGCGTGCGTTTGCTCGAGACCCCGCGCGCTGTGGAATGACCCTCAAGAGCCGCTTCGCAGCATCAGTTGGTGATCGATGGACACCCTTCACTTGACTCTTGCGACCCGCCTATCTGGAAAGGATTCGCTTGATCTCGTTCTTACTGACCACTTTACCCGCCACTTTGACCTCCCCGTCCACAACCAAGCCTGGGGTTATGAATATACCGTGATCAGCTATGTCGTTCAGGTCCGTAATTTTGGTGACTCTGGCATTGAGACCGAGTTCCTCCACCGCCTCCCTGGCGTTTTTCTCCGAGGTATGACATTTTGGGCAACCAGGACCCAGTACTTTGATTTCCATGGCTCAACCTCCTCTCTTAGGCATTCGGCAGTGGGATCGCCGTGACTTCGTGTCCCCGCGTCACCGCGTCGCTCCCCAGACTATTCACCGCCCATTCACCATTCTGCATTCCTCATTCCACGTTAACCTGGATGGTGGGCAGTGCCCACCCTACGTTTAATAGCCAATTTTAGGCACTAGGACAAAAAGTTTCCAAAAATGAGCCCACCCATCGTGGACATCACCACAACCAGGCACACGAAAACCAGTGTCTTTTTGGTACCCATTACACTCCGAATCACCAACATGTTAGGCAAACTCAGTGCTGGTCCAGCGAGACGCAAGGCCAGTGCAGGCCCTTTCCCCATACCAGCTCCAAGGAGGCCCTGCGGAATCGGTACTTCCGTAAGGGTGGCAAAGTACATGAATGCTCCCACCACCGAGGCGAACAACTTTGCGCCTATGGAATTGCCACCGACTAAAAAGACACCAAAAAAAGCAGAGGTGACGACTGCGAAACAACGAGCATCTGAGCAACCTGCCTTTGCCTATCTCAGCCCGGCTAACGCCTGCATGAAGATTTGGCACTTTCTTAACCGGGACATTGCCATAAAATGGCGCAAAATTGCTCGTTGTGGAGCAGCCTGCCCCTCTGCCCGGGCCCATGTCCTTTTTGGGGAAAATCCTGGAAAGAAACCTTGACTTGACATCATGCTTTTTGGTGTTATACTACATTACTCTACTGAACGAATATGATAATGAAAGGGGGTGGTGACGTGGATATGGTCATGTGCGAGGACGACATGGGCTGTTGTTGTCGTGTCTACCTAACCGACGGGGATAGCGGCTACGGCCGATGGTTGCGTCCGATGGCCAGAAGAACCGGTTCACCGCCCTTGCGATCACCAGCCTCCGACCCGCCCGCCGCCTAATACCCGCCGCCTGTCTTGTCAAGTTCCTACAGGAATCAGGACCAACATCAGCGCAGACGCATAGGCGCAGGCGTGCTATCTTATGCGCCTGCAGGGAATGGAAGGAAGCCATGAGCTCAGCACACCAGTCTTATAATAAGGAAACAGAGGCCTGCCGTTTAGCCTTCGAAACCACTACTCAGATTCGCGATCAGCTTCCTGCTGTCATCGACGAATTGGTTGCCTCGAGTCGAGATCCCGGCTTGTTCGCTCATGTGGACGCAGAGATCATACCATCAATGGAAAACACTGTGGAAATCATTCAGCGAACCAGACGTTTGCTCTATCCCGGATATTTCAACAACGGTCAGCCGCTCGACTCCAATCAGTTGAAATACTTTGTCGGTACTGAGGTGAACCGGCTCTTCGAGATTCTCTCTGAAGACATTGCCCTTAGCATTCGACACGATTGCCAGCGCTATATGTTGGTATGCACCCATTGTCAAGAACGTGGCCAGCGCGAAGCTGTCCGGTTTCTGGAGCATTTGCCGGAATTGCGGAAGATTCTGACCACTGACGTTCAGGCTGCCTACGACGGGGATCCAGCCGCCAAGACCATCGATGAGGTGGTACTCAGTTACCCGGGAGTAATGGCAATTACCATACACCGGATCGCTCACCAACTCTGGTCGCAAGAGATACCTTTGCTGCCGCGGATGATGTCAGAGTACGCCCATAGTGTCACCGGAATCGATATCCATCCAGGGGCCGACATTGATTCCAGTTTCTTCATTGACCATGGCACCGGAGTGGTCATAGGGGAAACCACTACCATTGGCGAGCGGGTGCGGATCTATCAGGGAGTGACCCTGGGTGCCCTCTCCCTTCCCAAAGAAGAGGTGGAACAACTGCGGTATGCCAAACGGCATCCCACCATCGAAGACGATGTGACTATTTATGCCGGTGCAACAATACTGGGTGGTGAGACTGTAATCGGTGCTGGTTCAGTTATAGGTGGAAGTGTTTGGATTACCCGCTCTGTGCCTCCAGATACCAAGGTCTTTTTGGCCCCGCCTAAACTGATCTACAAGAAGGCGGAACCCGAAGTGAAGGCGAGGTGAGCGCTTATGAATATCAACACAGATATCCGCTATACCATTGGGAACACTCCCATGGTTCGTTTAAAGAATAAGGCTGGCGGTTCCGGTGTGCAGATTCTGGCGAAACTGGAGTTTTTCAATCCTCTGGGGAGCGTAAAAGACCGAATCGGTCGGAGCATGATTGAAGCAGCCGAGGTTGCTGGCAAGTTGGAGCCCGGAGGAACTATCATCGAGCCCACAAGCGGCAACACTGGCATCGCCCTTGCTATGGTGGCGGCCAGTAAAGGCTATCGGCTGATTTTGACCATGCCCGAAACCATGAGCGTGGAAAGGCGTAAGCTCCTGACGCGATTGGGCGCAGAACTGGTGCTCACCCCTGGGACCGAGGGTATGAAGGGAGCGATCCGCAAGGCGGAAGAACTGCTGGCCGCCTCCCCTGGAGCTCATCTACCGGACCAGTTTGCCAATCCGGCCAACCCTCAAGTGCATCGGGAGACTACAGCGCTGGAGATCTGGGATGGCACCGATGGGGGCGTGGACATCCTCGTAGCCGGGGTTGGAACCGGTGGTACCATTACCGGCGTTGCCGAAGTCATTAAGCCCAAAAAGCCGTCTTTCAAGGCCATTGCTGTGGAGCCAGCCGACTCACCGGTGCTTTCCGGCGGCCAACCTGGACCTCACAAAATCCAGGGAATCGGGGCCGGGTTTGTGCCGGCCGTGCTACGGCTGGAATTAGTGGATGAGATTATCCAGGTTCAAACACAGGATGCAGAAGAGACAGCGGCCCGGTTGGCCAGAGAGGAAGGGATTCTCGCCGGAATCTCCAGTGGCGCTGCTGTCTGGGCAGCCCTTCGGGTCGCCCAACGGGACGAGAACCGCGGGAAAACAGTAGTCGTGGTGCTGCCCAGTACAGGTGAAAGGTACATCAGTACGTGGCAGTGAGCCAGTATTTGGGTGAGCACTGAGCAGTTTCTACTGTTTGCTGCTGACTGCTTACATTCCACCTTACACGACGAAAGGGGGTGGTCTTGTGTTATGGATAATGGCTTGCCCCGAGAGGGGTCTGTCTGCTGTTCGAGGAGTTGTGAGACCAATTAAGTGGGAGAGAACAAAGGAGGAATTTCATGGCAAAGACCATCCAAGAAATCAATGAGAAGATTAAGAAAGGAAAGGCGGTTGTCTATACCGCAGAAGAGATAATTGACGTTGTCAAGAAGAAGGGCGTAAAGAAAGCCGCAGCCGAGGTGGATCTGGTTACCACCGGCACCTTCGCCCCAATGTGCTCATCCGGAGCTTACTTCAATCCTGGTCATGCCAACCCCCGAATCAAGTTGGGCGGTGGACAGGTTACCCTGAACGATGTGCCAGTATATACCGGCTTTGCTGCGGTGGATTTTCTGGTTGGGGCCACAGCAATTCCTGACGACGATCCAAGAAATAAAATCTATCCGGGGAAATTTCCCTACGGCGGTGGCCACTTGATTGAAGATCTGGTGGCAGGCAAAGACGTGAGGCTGGTGGCCCGGGCTTACGGCACCGACTGTTATCCCCGCCGCAAGCTCGAGACCTGGATCAGACTCGAGGATATGAACGAAGCCGTGCTGTTCAATACGCGTAATGCGTACCAGAACTATAATGTGGCGGTGAATTTATCAGACCGTATTATACACACTTACATGGGCGTACTTCACCCTGAACTGCGAAACGCAACCTACTGCAGTGCTGGCCAGCTCAGCCCGCTGCTCAACGATCCCTTTTACCGCACCATTGGAGTGGGAACCCGTATCTTTCTTGGCGGCGGCATTGGTTACGTAGTGGAAAGGGGCACCCAACACAATCCCTCAGTACCACGAACCGAGCAAGGTGTTCCTCGTATGGGCGCCGGGACCCTTGCACTGATGGGCGATTTGAAACAGATGAGCAATCGCTGGCTTCGGGGCGCCTCTTTTGTTGGCTACGGCGTCACCCTTGCCGTGGGGATCGGTATCCCCATCCCCATTCTGGACGAGGAAACACTGCGCTTCACCACAGTCACGGACGCAGACATCGTCGCCCAGGTGGTGGATTACAGCGAAGCCTATCCGAAGTGTGTTCCCGGCAGCCTCGGTGAGGTCAGCTACGCCCAGCTCAAGTCAGGTTCCGTTACGGTTAACGGCAAAGAAATACCCACTGCCGGGCTTTCTTCCTATGCTCGCGCCAGGGAGGTCGCCGGAATTCTCAAGGATTGGGTTGAGACCGGTTCTTTCCTCCTGAGTGAGCCGGTGGCGCCGCTGCCTTCGGCGGATTCAGGAGTTCAGTTCAAACCCCTGAATGAAAGGCCAATTGTCAACAACAATAAGGTGGCAGTGAACTAGATGCAATACTGAAATACTGCTGAACAGTTGACCTGAAATAACGACCGGAACATATGGTTTCCCAACCTGCATTCACTTTGGAGGCATCCAATGGCAACAAAACGACTTGTGTTCAATTTCCCACCAAATTTGATCGAACAGCCCCTTACCTACCAGCTGATAACAGATCATAAGCTAAAGGTGAACATTCTCAGGGCCCGGGTTACGCCCAGGGAACGGGGTAGACTGGTGGTTGAAGTCAGTGGCAGTAAGAAGAATCTGGACGCAGGCCTCAAGTACGCATCCGATCTTGGGGTGGAGGTCAAACCTCTGGCCCAGAACGTTCAATGGAGCGAAGAGCGTTGCATCGAATGCACCGCCTGCACGTCCATCTGCCCCACAGGGGCACTTTCGGTGGAAAGAGAACAAATGCGGGTTTCTTTTAACGAGGACAAGTGTATCGCTTGCGAACTGTGTCTGCCCACCTGTCCTTATGAAGCAGTGCAGATCATCTTCTAATTTCTGAGCCCCAGGATGGTCACTAGAATCTTTTTCTAATAACGCCAACTTACCTTCCGAGATAAACCGTTTTAGGATGGTTGGTTGAGGGTGAGTCTAAATGGGACAACTGCAAACTCCTTAAGGTTGTCCGAGGATTCAAACACGTTGCTCCATGGCAGTCTGATCTTGCCGGCTGCCATGGATTGGATGACTATCCTCTTATGGTCTGGGGATAGATCGTACAGGTTGTCCCGGAGCTGACCGATCATCTCCCGACCATCACTGGAGAAATCCCCGAATAATCGGCAGTTTATTTTCGCTTACTCCAGGGATTGAAGCCTTTCGTTGCATTCAGATTTCAAGGCTTAAATTGTTCCATGATATACTCCCAAGCCGAACCACTAATTTCTGACCAGGCCCACACGTGGGAGTTGGGCTTAATGATCGGAGTGAATTGATGCAGAAGATGCTTCAGCAGAAATACGATCGCCTTCGCCACATCATTGCTGAGTCGGCAAGTGCAGTCATTGCCTTTTCAGGGGGGGTGGACAGCACCTTTCTCTTGAGAGTATGCGTGGACCTCTTGGGGAAGAATGCTCTGGCGGTGACCGCGCGTTCCGAAACCTTTCCAGATCGTGAGTTGCAGGAAGCCGTATCCCTGGCTCGTCTTCTTGGTGCGGAACACCTGATTATCGACTCGATGGAACTGGAGGTCCCAGGATTTAAAGACAATCCGCCCAACAGGTGTTTTTTGTGCAAAACCGAACTCTTTTCAAAGCTGAACCAAATAGCGATTGATCGCGACATTTCCTGGGTCTTCGATGGAAGCAATGGAGACGATGTCGGGGATTTCAGACCCGGGCGCAAGGCTGCAAGTGAACTTGGCGTCCGCAGCCCTTTGGAAGAGACAGGATTGGGCAAAGAGGAGATTCGTACACTTTCTAAGATGCTCGACCTACCAACCTGGGACAAACCGTCCTTTGCTTGCTTGTCCAGCCGTTTCCCTTATCACACTAAAATAACTAGGGAAGACCTGCGGCAAATTGAAGCTGCCGAAGGTTTTCTCTGGAAATCGGGGATGCGAGAATTTAGAGTACGTCACCACGATACCATGGCGCGCATAGAGCTAGGGAAAAAAGAGTTGGCTCTCCTCTGGGAAGACAACCTCCGTGAGAAAATCATCGTCCACTTCAAATCCCTGGGGTACAAATACGTTGCTCTGGATCTGGAAGGATATCGCACAGGCAGCATGAACGAAACGCTAACCACCGAGCAATTAAGGGTAAAGTGAAGAATTCGGGCTAGTGGACCTGGTTTCGTTGATTGGCGCGACTATACTGTTCAAAGGGTCCAAGCTGATACGTGTGTTTGGAAATCGTACACAGATAACATGTCGTTTGTTGAGGGCACAGTTTAGTAGACCAGGAATGACCGTACTGGATCTAAACAATTCAACACCTTTGCGCTGTCCCATCTAACCCCGCCGGAGGCTAGTTCCAGGCGACCTTCACCACAAAGACTACCATTGGCGTGATCTTGATGAAACCAACTTGAGTTCAATTACTTAGTCAACGGATTCCCCACATGTGTTTCAACCTCTATGATCATCCGTAACATTTGAAAACGACAAGGGTAAGCAAGGAACAAGTTAGGATCCGGATTCCCGGAGCCTCCACCCCAAGCCCTCGCCCAAAACCGGATCTTGGCCTACACCAACTCACCTAGCTCGCTACTACCATCCAGTTCCGCTTCTGAAGCTTCTAGGAGTCCCGCTAAATGGGGACTGGGACTGTGTTCGCTGGTCTGGGTCAAGAATTGTGTCCTTATGGACTCTCAATACCCTATGGAATCTTATGCAAAAAAGGGGTAAGACCATTATTGTAGTTTCTCGCGAAATAAAATGTTCATGGAATACCGGAACCGGCCTAAGGGAAAAAGTACAAAGGAGAGCAAAGAAATGGGTTATCGAAACCTCGCCCAATGCCTTGCAGAATTAGAGTCGCGTAGGGAGTTGATTCGTATTTCCCGGGAGGTTGATCCGAACCTTGAGATTGGGGCGATACAGCGTCGTGTATTTCAGGCGCAGGGCCCGGCCCTGCTATTTACCAATGTGAAGGGCTGCTCCTTTCCAATGGCAGGGAATATCTTTGGCACCTCTGAGAGAAACCAGTTTATCTTTCGTGACACCATAAAGACAATAGAACGACTGGTAAAACTCAAGGTGGATCCGTTCGAAGTGCTGAAACGTCCGTGGGAGCTCAAAGGGGTGCCCAAGGCCCTCTGGAATGCGCTGCCCAAGAATGTGAGCACAGGTCCAGTGCTCGCAGGACAAACCAAGATCGTCAGTCTGCCGCAACTTAGATCATGGCCGCTGGACGGGGGCGGTTATGTCACCTTGCCTCAGGTCTATACTGAAAGCGTTAACAAGCCGGGATTCGCTCATTCCAATCTGGGCATGTACCGGGTACAGCTCTCGGGGCAGAAGTTTAAACCCAACGAAGAAGTCGGGCTGCACTACCAAATCCATCGGGGTATTGGTTACCACCATGCCCAAGCCATCCATGCGGACGTTCCCCTCAGGGTCAATGTCTTCATTGGAGGGCCGCCAGCAATGACCATAGCCGCAATCATGCCTCTGCCGGAGGGTATCGCCGAGATCTTCTTTGCCGGGGTTCTTGGCGGACACAGGATACCCATGATTGCCAGAACCAACGGGCCTCCCATTCTCGCAGAGGCCGATTTTTGTATCACCGGAACTATTGAACCGAAACAACTACTGCCCGAAGGTCCTTTTGGAGATCATTTGGGCTACTACAGCCTTGTGCACGATTTCCCGGTGCTGAGGGTGGAAACAGTTTATCATCGCGAGAACGCTGTCTGGCCCTTTACCACGGTGGGCCGACCGCCCCAGGAGGACACCGTCTTCGGGACCTTCATCCAGCAACTCGCAGCAGCTCTGATACCCACTGTGTTTAGTGGCGTGCATGAAGTCCGTGCTGTGGATGCATCCGGGGTGCATCCTCTTCTTTTAGCCGTAGGCAGCGAACGCTACGTGCCTTATGCTGAAAACAGAGAACCACAGGAAATCATTACCTGCGGACTGTCCCTTTTGGGTACCAGCCAGACTTCACTGGCCAAGTACGTGCTTATTTGTGCCAAGGAAGACGATCCCGGGTTGAGCACCCATGATATACCTCATTTTTTCACTCACATACTTGAAAGGGCAGACTGGGAGAAAAACCTGCACTTTATTACCCGCACCACAATGGACACTCTGGACTATTCCGGCATCAGCTTGAATCAAGGTTCCAAGCTGGTTCTGGCAGTGGCTGGAGAAAAACTGAGAGAGCTGGGCACTGAACTTCCGGCGGATTTCTCCCTGCCCAGCGGCTTCAGTAGACCGCTGCTTTTCGCACCGGGTGTGGTAGTTCTCCAAGGCCCTTCCCATGAACGAGGGAGGGACGAAGATGACCCACTCATGCAAGAACTGGGAGTTTTTCTGGAACGATCCACGGGACTTGCCGAATTCCCCCTGATTGTGGTGGCAGACGACGCGGAATTTACTGCCAGGTCCTGGGACGACTTCTTATGGGTCACGTTTACCCGTTCAGATCCAGCCACCGATATTTACGGAGTCGGTGCGTTTACTCATTGCAAGCATTGGGGATGCAGAGGATCTTTGATCATCGACGCCCGGTTGAAAACGTACCACGCTCCCCCCTTGGAAGCTGATCCTGAGATAGAAAAGAGTGTCGACGCCCTGGGTGGTCCAGGCGAACCCTTGCACGGGATTATTTAACGGTTCCACCAAGAAAGCAAAACATTTAGTCCAACAGAACCCTCTTTCAGCTGTCCCCAGAGGGGACCTTCAGTCTCTTTCCTTCCCGCGCCAGTCTGCTGGAGTCCTGGAGATGTTGGGAAAACGATCGGAAATGAAGCATCCGGGCCCATCGAAGATCCCGCTGCGCGGGGGAGGAGCAGGTTTTCGATACCGAATGAAATCAGGGGAAACTCTGGAAATCCTTCTGGACGATGGGGATCCGATCAGAAACGTACCCGAGTCGGTTCAAGGTGAAGGGCACCGAGTATTAGATCAGGAAAGGTTCGGCGACCACTGGAGGGTGCTGATTGAGAAAGCATAGTCGTTGACAATTGGGGCTCTGAGATGACGGGATGGTGGTAATGATTGGATCCGGTCGGATGTTGACGGACCCCGCGAGAGATTTGGCGAAAAGCGCCTCCTAAAGGGCAAATGCTGAATTGAAGACTTTGCACCTGCGGCATGTGTCCATCTTACTCTGCCAGTTTCTTTGAACTTCTCCCTGACATATGGTCCCGTTGATAAACCAACAGAGATGTCCGCTCTTGAATTCCCAAGCGGGACACTTTTCTTTCAAATCCGTCGGACAATTCTGAATGACCCAGCAGGGTGTGCCCTCTGTTCCAGATTTCTTCATGGCCAAGAGGAACAGTATATGCCTTTCCACATGCGCCGGAATGTTTCGCCACCCTTGCTCGAAACTCTGTATGGCCTTCACGGAGACAGCCAGAAGTTGACCCATCTCCCGTTGAGATTTTCCCAATCGGTGACGTATTTCTGCAAATTCCTTGTTGTCCACCGAGTCTCTCCTCATTTTTTATTGATCATACCACAATGTGGTCCATTGTAAAGTCCATTTTTGTTCTCGCGTAGCCATTGGCTTAGTTCTCCGTTGGTCCAACGTTTTGTCGGTCCATCTCTTCTTGGTTTTGATGTAGCTGCGGATGGTCTCCTCGTCTCGACCTGTCGTTGATAGGTAGTAACCTCTGGCCCAGAAATTCTGACCTACGAAGCTACGCCCGTCGCCAGCATACGCCCTTGCGATGTGAATGGCGCTTTTGCCCTTGATATAACCAACGACTCGGGACACCGACTCCCAAAGCGACGCGAGGACGTTGGCCTGGAATCTTCCTTGATGCCAGTTTGCGAAACCAGCCCTCTTAGGGGTATCCAAAACCTGGTCCCCTGGGGCCGTATTCTCTATCGTTGCCAGGAACGCCCGGGTTGAAGCTGGCGGGTCAGAATATTATAAGATTAACAAGACGTAAGAACGAATCTGTGGTAATGCTAGGGGAAAAGCTGGTAAAATCATCACCCTGGAGGAACAGGATTTGATTGTGTCTCAGTAGAAGCGACAGGGAGTTCTCCCCCAAAATTATCATCTCGAGAGGTTAGGAGCCTCTCTTTTTTACCGGCTTGCTTATGTTAATTTTAACATAAGCAAGCAATGCATTTGGGAAACACGGTAGCCAGGTTTGAGGCCTCAGGAGGAAATTTTCATGAAGTCATTCGAAGAGCTCTTGACAACTTCTGCTGAGGCTCACGGTCATCTCTGTCCAGGGCAGGTGGTGGGCGTTCGGATGGCCATACTGGGCAGTCGCCTCATTGGCCTTGACGATCCGAGCAGTCGCCACCAGATAAAAAAGCTCATTGTCTATGTGGAGATGGACCGTTGCATCGCAGATGCAGTTGCCCACGTGACCGGAGCTAAGTTGGGGCGACGCTCGCTCAAATTTATGGACTATGGCATCATGGCCGCCACCTTCGTCAACCTGGAAACGGATAAAGCCTACCGGGTGCTTTCCACTGAGGAAGCCCGAGATCTTGCCTTTGTCTATGCTCCGGAGGTTACCGAGAAATACCGGCAGCAACTGGAAGCTTACCGCCGAATGCCGGATTCCGTTTTGTTCCGGGTTCAACGGGTCCAGGTTTCGCTCAGCGACTTCGACCTACCCGGGCCTACCCGGCGCAAGGTCTCTTGCACCAGTTGCGGCCAGGTGGTTCGGGATCAGCGTGAAGTGGTGGTGGAGGGAGACATCCTTTGTCGTCCCTGTGGACAGGGCGCATATTTTAGTGATGCCAAGGAGGTTAGTTGGCCCGACATGGATTTGGCCCCAGTGCCGCCTGACAGCAAGCAGCAGGCAGTAAACAGTGAACGGTAAGTGGTGAGCAGTAGGCTTCAGGCATAAGTATACCGCGAGACGACGGAGACGAGCAAGACAGGGAATAGCTTCAAGGGCTCAATGGGCTTTTCGCCCGACCTCCTGTCTCGCCTTTGTCGCGGGATGAGAGCTAATTGCCATAGGAGACAGCCCAGTGTTGAAAACTTTGGACCTCAAAGACGCTGTAGGCCACAAACTGGCCCACGATATCACCGAGATTCGTCCGGGTGAATTCAAGGGTCCTGCTTTCAGAAGGGGACACACTGTATGTGAAGTCGACCTTTGCCATCTTCAGCGGTTGGGGAAAAACCACCTCTACGTCATTGATCTGGCCGAGGATGAAATTCACGAGAACGAGGCGGCGGTTATCCTGGCCACAGCGTTGGCCGGAGATGGGATTGTCTGGACGGATGGTCCACGTGAGGGAAAGATCAGTCTGCTTGCAGGACTAGACGGCTTGCTCGCAGTAGACGTAGCCGCACTTGCTGCTTTCAACATGGTGGACGAGGTCATGTGCGCCACCCTTCACAACCACACCCTGGTGAAAGAGGGGGATCTGGTGGCCGGAACCAGGGCCATCCCGTTGGTGATGAAACGCGCTCCCATTGAGCGTGCTGCCGCCATAGCTCGGCAGAATGGAGCAGTTCTTCGTGTTCGGCCGTTGCGGAGTGCCAAGGTGGGTGTGACAATCACCGGAAACGAAGTCTACCACGGTCTCATCGAGGATCGCTTTGCTCCCATTCTCACTGAAAAGGTGCAAGCGTTGGGCTCAGAGGTAGTGGCCATGGACTTTGCCCCGGATGATTCAGAAGCGATCGCTCGGCTGATCTGCTCCCAGCGAAACAGGGGCTGCGATCTGCTCCTTTTGAGCGGTGGGATGAGTGTAGACCCGGACGATGTCACCCGACAGGGGATTCGACTGGCCGGAGCAGATGAGATGCACTATGGTGCCCCTGCTCTTCCCGGCTCCATGTTTCTGGTGGCATACCTGGGGGACGTATCACTTCTTGGAGTGCCCGCCTGCGGACTCTATCACCAAATCACGGTGCTGGATCTGGTTCTTCCCAGAATCCTTGCGGGGGAGCGGGTTGGCAAAGCCGAGCTCGCTTTCATGGGTCATGGGGGCTTGTGCCTTGATTGCGACGAGTGCGTCTATCCACACTGCCCCTTCGGCAAGGGAAGCACCGTCTGATAAGACCCCGCTCGCCATTCGTCCCCGACCAAAGGTCGGAACATTCTGGCAGGCCGTGGTAAAAAACCCCACCAGCCGGAAAAGCTGGTGGGGTTTTTTCTATATTGACCATACCGGCAAGACCGGTTTGGATTCTGGCTAAATGTTACCACCGACGATGGACGAAGATACGCTGCCCCCATCCTGCCGTAGCCGGGCCGACATATTCCCGGTCCATAGTCGATCCAGTATGTCTCTGAGTTCTTCTCAACCGATGGCCCAAAGAAATACCCGCAATGCCCAACAGAATAAGGATGGCTGAAAATAAGCCCACCAGCAGCATGGGAAAAAGCACTACGAGCAAACCAAGTATAATAAAGATAATTCCAGGTATATACAGAGAAAAACCTTTCATCGACTCCCTCATTGCTTTTCGCCTCTTGGGTCGTTATCCGGTTGGGGTGGGCGCATCTTATCTCTCACAAGACACGCCCGTTCCCATCCAAGTCGCCAGATCTAATCTGGCCGCGGCTTGAGCCCGATCAGCTCTTCACCTCGATCTTCTTAGGCTTGTGCTCGTCACCTTTGGGTAAAGTCACGGTGAGGACGCCGTCTTTGTAACTGGCGTCGATGGCCTCTGCTTTCACCACCTTCGGCAGAGCCAGCGTCCTGGAAAAGGACCCGTACCGTCTTTCCAATCTGTGGTAGTTTTCCCGTTCGTCCTCCTTCTCCTGCTTCTTTTCCCCTTTTAAGGTGAGCAGCCCATCGGTGAGGGTAATATCAATGTCCGCTACATCCATACCAGGAAGCTCTGCCCTGACGATTATTTCACTCTCAGTCTCGGAGACATCGAATGCCGGTACCCACTCCCTCTCGGTTTCCCAGATACGTGGCACCTCGACTTCGTTGAAAACCCAGTCGAACAGGTCTTTCCTAGGTCGAACAAGGGACGCTCTGTAGTTTCTCCATGGTATTAACTCAAACATTGTTCTTACCTCCTTAATCCAGTTTTCATGTGATCAAATTTATTTGTAAATAATTTAATCATCGTTTCCTGGAGGTCAAGAGGTGTAACGTCTTTTTATATTTTATCTTTAAAAACATAGTGTTAAACTTAAATGTTTCACTGCGCCGTTACTTCGACACCTCGATCTTCCATTGGCTGCGGATGCCCCTTTCCGTCGTGAACCGGAGCTGGGATGAGAGGACACAAAAAGAAGGGGACAGGGCCGCATACCAGACTCAACTCCTGGCTTCGGCCCGCCCCCTCATGGCCATAAAGGCTAGCTTAGAGGTAAATTCAATTCGAGCGGGTATTGAATAACGACCATCGAACAGCAGAACTTCGCAGGCAGCCTACCTGCAGATTCTTGCGCAATCCCCGTCTCGTGTTTACTCGGACTTCTGTTCTACGGTCACGTAGAAGGTTCGATCGCCTCTTCTGACGAAAAGCAGCAGGGAATCCTGTCCTTTGGCTTCTGTGACTAGTCGCGTATAGTCAGACACCGTTTTCACCGGCTTGTGGTCTATCTCCTTGATGAGATCGCCGCGACGTAGAGCAGGACTTGCCTCCGCTCCCGGAGATCCGGGTTCTATTGCCGTAACAATGACACCTTGTTCGTCTCTGGACCATTCGAACCGCTCTGCCAACTCCGGAGTCAATGTCTGAACGGACAGACCGAGTTCCACGGTGGTTGATTTGGCGGTCGGCGGAAACTCATCAGGCATCGTCCCCAATTTAACCGTAAGCGTTTTGGTCTTCTTTCCCCTTATAATCTTTACTTTGACTCGTTTGTCCGGTTTCGTATTACCTACTATTCTGCTCAATTCGTGGTGAGAAGTAACCTCTTTTCCACCAAAGGCGATGATTATGTCTCCATGTTTGATTCCTCCCTTTTCTGCGGGTGAATCGGCAAAAACATTTGCAACCAAAGCCCCCTTTGCCTCTTTCAAATTGAATGAATTGGCAATCTCCGGCGTCACTTCCTGGATGCTCACTCCAAGCCAACCACGAACTACTTTGCCCTCCTTCAGCTGCGGCAACAATTCCTTGGCAACGTTAATGGGTATGGCAAAGCCAATGCCTTGTCCCGAAGCTACGATGGCAGTATTGATCCCGATCACCTCTCCCCTCATGTTGAAAAGAGGTCCACCACTATTGCCGGGGTTTATGGCGGCATCAGTCTGGAGAAAATCATCGTACGGTCCAGCGCCGATCACCCTGCCCTTGGCACTGAGAATACCCACAGTCACTGTCCGCTCCAAACCGAAGGGGTTGCCTATTGCCATGACCCACTCCCCGATCTGAGACTTATCCGAGTCCCCCAGCGGTGCCCTGTTTGGTGTCGCAAGAGTCGTTTTTGTTCTGATCAGGGCCAGATCCGTCTTGGGGTCCCGCCCCACCACATCGGCGTCGAACTCCTTGCCGTTCTCTAATCGTACTGTGATCTCGTCGGCATTGGCGACCACGTGGTTGTTAGTCAGAACAAAGCCCGCTTCCGGGTCGATGATAAATCCGGAGCCGAGGCTACGCTGTTTACGTTCCCTGGGAATTTGTCCAAAAAACCTGTCAAAGAACTCGTCGCCAAAAAAATCGCGAAATGGTCCCCTCGGACCAAAGGGATGCGGCGTGGCCTCCCGTCTTATGATCTTGGTTGTGGATATGTTGACCACCACCTCCTTTACCTGTTCTACGAGCTCGGTGAAGGATACAGGTGCATGTGGATAGGGTTTTACCGACTTCTCCGCCGCTCGGACACCTTCTTGAAGCATCGGTGCGATCACAAGTAAGAGCACCAGCATCCCAAAAGCCACACCACCCCTCTGCAGGTTGGAATGACCGCCTCTTGGATTTCTCTTTACCATGTCAACTCCTTTCCGCGTTAGCCAGGTGGCCGTTCCCCACCCGAGCCTTGCTCTACCCACGCGGAGCGTGCCGGTGCGCGCCCGCAGCGCCTGGCTCCCATCTTTCTGTACTATCTGCCTTTAGACACCAGGATGAATCCAAAGTTCCCTATGCCGCGTATAATTCACGAATTGGCTGCTCCGACCACGAATGTGAGCATCTTTCCGGGCTAGGATTCTTGCTATTCTTCTGAGATGCTCCTAATATAATGCAACTTCCAAGTATGTAAACCCTAACCTTGCCGACCTGCCCTGGGGAAGGACGGCCATATCCGTGGTCGCAGTACGCCATTCATGAAATATCCGGGCTGGTCCAGTATCAAGACTTTTGCTCGTGATCGAAGGGTGTCCTCCATGGACATATGGCGTTTCAACGATCCAGAACCGCTCCGTCCTTTTTTACTGACTCTGGAACGACACTCACCTCAGCTTGCTGACTGCGCCCGGAGTCTGTTCGAGAAGAACAATTCAGACGGGCGCAATGAACTAACTCGTTTGGGACAGGGCCTTGTACACGGATCGGGCACGGTGCGCCGAGCGGTTCGAGTTTTGCTTTTCACTCCTCCAGTGGAAGATGAGCTGTCTCACTTTCGCCGTCTTCTTCGCTGGCTTCCTTATTGGTTGCCACATGGTTGGTACCACGATCCCACCCTGTATCGGTTAGTTGCAGAACTTGTTTCCTCTTCAGAATCCCCTCAGAATTGCCAGTTCATGGCCACAGTCCTACAGGTTGCGCTCAAGGGTCGCTCGCGGTCAATGAAAGAGGTGGCGATGGACTCTTCGGCGCCGTGGCAGCCAACCGCCCGTGCGAGTCTCATATCCAAACTCACTCGCCGTCTCCGCTACTCTCTCACACCCGGACTAAGACGTCGCCTTCTCTTAACACCCGGTGTTTCCCCTGGCCAGATCTATGAGGCGATTGAAAAGGTCAACCGGTATTCTCCTAGTGGTGTCCTGCGGAAATGGCGGGAAATGCTTGCGGTTGTCAGAGCTGGACAACCATCAGTTTTGAGTTCCTCTTTTCGTCGAGCTGTGTGCGCGGGATCAGAAACAGCGCTTCGAATTTTCTCTTGGGGTGAACGGACACCGGAAGAAATCGCCTATCTGGAACGACTGATCTCGTACCAGGCCAACGAACTCACAGAAGTGGCCAAGCTGGCCATGGAGGTGAGCAAGCGAACAAAAAGGGTGGTGCTTACACTCCACAACGCCAGCTTCGGGGCAGCCACCGCTTGGGGAGTTCCCGCCTTCCCCCAGCAGGTCCCGGAAGTGAGCGCTGCAAAGTTTGCCAAAGATGTCAGCTCCACGCAAGAACTCTTTGCCGGCAATCTATCTCATCCGTGCCAATCACCGGAGTTTCCCACTGACAATCGACGAAACGTCCACGTCGATTACCTGTTCCGTCTCTGGAGTCGACGTCTGGTTCGGCCACGGCTGCTGAAAAGTCTCTGGGCTTTGCGAGTCGCCTTGATTCTGAATGAACTTCCCCTGAATGAGTGGAAATCTCTGTTCAACCAAGGAAGGGAACTGCTGAATGATGAGGACTACCACTGCCTAAACCGAGGTAAAGGTCTGAGTATTACTTTTGATTCGCCAGCCGTATGCCGCAATCGTTTGCAAGACGTTCTTTCCTGGTACCAGGACAAGAAAAAAAAACATGACTCTTTCCTCAGCCTACTTTGGAGTCTTCTTGTTGTCGGGGAAGAATGGCTCCGGACTAGACGACTTTCTTATTTCATTCTACCGATTGTCGACAAGTTTTTCATTTCCTCCCAGCGGGATCATGATCTCGAGTACCTTTCCCTCTTTGTGCAACTGACGGATAGTGTAGGCCATGCCCCGTTATTTCTCTTGATAGATGACACTGCCAAAGCCTCTCAGCCCAGCCTAAAGCTGGCAATGGACCGCTGGCGGCAACGAAACCCGTTCCTGGGCCTGGGAGTGTTTGCCAACGAGGGTGAAACTGCCGCGGCTCCTCTGCGAACCATTCTCACTCGTGCCTCCAAGGTTAAGCTTTTTGCCCTGCAAGCCCTGCATCGAGCCCATAACCCGATCCCTCTTGACACGCTTCTGTCCCAAAGACCTGAGAGTTTTCTTACCCCGCTGGAGTATGACTCTTCCTGGAAGGACAACCTTCCATTCCTCTATTTTGGCACCCAGGTTGCCCCACTGGCCGGCCCGTTGATGCAGACGGAAAGACACGCCCCTGTTCTGATCACTTCAGACGGCCCGGTCGCTTTTGGCGCTTTCTATCGCAACACCCTTCGCCAGCTCGCCTTGGAGCGGCTTGGCTTTTCGGAAGGAAAGGAACCAACGGCAAAGGATTCGTTCGCTGACCTGAAAGCGCTCTGGCAGGAGTACGCCTCACTGGCGAATTTGCTCTAAGTGGGCTGGCCCGAATGTTTCGTGAATTCCCGTGGCCAGACCATGAAACTGGGAACCCGCTTGTCGCAGCAGATAATTCGTGAAATATGCGGACTAGTGAGAGGGAAAGAATAGAGGGCAGAAAAGGTGCGCCAGCCCCCTTCATCAGCCTCCTCGGAGGGGGTGTTTGCTCTCGCTATGCAGCTTTGCAGCCCAGTAGCCCGCGGTATTGCCCACGTCAAAACCATTACCCTCAAGCACTACTGCCAGCAAGCCCTTTTCTCTGACAATAGCCTGTATAACCGGAACATCGTCCACTTCTCCCGTAGCTTGGCGACGCCACTGTTCGATGTAGTCGAAGTAATGTGGCAGGTAAATACCTCCACCAAAATTCTTAAGTACAGTCTTGCCCGTCTCCACCTGCAAAGTTCCTTCATTCTTTTCTGAACTACGGGTAACGCGGAATAGTCTCTCAGATTCGCCGGGCAGTGATTCTGCCTCCAAAACGCCCACATTACCGAACCGTGAAGCCTCGCCTGCACCCACTCGAATGGCTCCGACCATATCCTGGGGATGTTTGAAAAAAAAGGGTAGCAACTGCGCCTCAACCGGAAGTCCATCTAGTAAGATGTTGTCCGGCATCACGAGAGCGAACGGATCATTATCGACGAATTCCCGGCAAAGACTGACCGCATCAGCCACGCCATCCGGCCTGGGCTGGATCAGGAAAGTAAATTGGCAAGCCCTAAGAAGTACTTTTAGGTGGGTATCTAACTGGGGAGCAAGGAAGTCGGGGGGCTCACCCAGAAGAAAGCGGCGGATATTCTCCTTTTGAGGACTGATGACCACGGCGATCTTGCGAATGCCACTGGCAGCCAATCTCTCTATCGCGTGGACGATCAGAGGTTTTGCTGCCACGGTCAACAGCTCTTTGGGCAGGTCGCCGGCTACGCCTCGTACCCTGGTTCCCAAACCCGCAGCAGGTATGACGGCCTTAGTCACCGTCGTAGAGGACACGGTAGATCTCCATTTCCACGTCACCCATCAACTGATCGTACGTGTCTATCCCCACCTCGTCCCAGGGATTCCAGACCTCCTTTCCCAGCGACTTCTTCTCAACGATTATGGTCAGGGTGAGCTCGGTCCGCTCCCTGTTGATTGGTCTGATGTCGCCCTTAACTATACTGCGATACCGGCCGTCCCGGAGCCATCCGGTCTCAACATGCTCAAAGGTGCTCCTCTCGGTCTCCAAGCCGTAGTTCTTGTTGACCAGTGCCCTCTCAACTGCTTTTCTGAGCACGTCAGGTCTGGCTTTAAAAGCCTTGGTCACCGGTCGGTTTGGAACACTCTCTTCCCTGTGGGACAGGGGGGTACAAAAAGATAGCAACATAAGTAAACTGCATAGAAGCAAACTCAAAGATCTGCTGCAGCGACCGACAGCGCGCAGCAGTCCATTGTGGTCACTGGTTTTCACTGAGTTTTGCGTTGACAAGTTATTCACGGCTAATCTATTTTCAGCTATGGTCTTGGTGACGGCCTTGTTTTGAAAGGAGATGCATGGAGTTTGCCGCCGCTCGTAATCGCATGGTGGAAAGCCAGCTTGTAAGCCGGGGCATCAATGATGCCCGGGTCTTGGAGGCCATGCGCAATGTGGCTCGCCATCGCTTTGTGGAAGAAGCTCTCGTTAACCAGGCCTACAGTGATCACCCACTTCCCATCGGTGAAAAACAGACCATCTCTCAGCCTTACATGGTTGCTCTGATGACCGAAGCCCTGGAACTCAAAGGGCGGGAGAAGGTGTTGGAGATCGGAACTGGCTCTGGATATCAGACAGCAATCCTAGCAGAGTTGGCGGAAAAAATCTATTCCATTGAGCGTATCCGTTCATTGTCGGTAAAGGCAAGACGAATCCTCGACCAACTAGGGTATCTCAACGTGGTTCTCAAAGTGGGCGATGGCACCTCCGGTTGGAAGGACGAGGCCCCTTTCGAGGGCATCATTGTAACTGCAGGATCTCCCGATGTGCCCCAGCCCCTAGTGGATCAACTACCCGTGGGCGGCAGACTGGTCATCCCCGTGGGTGACCGCTATACCCAATCACTTCTTAGAATTGCTCGAGAAGAAACAGGTCTCAAGAAGACGGACCTTGGCGGGTGCCGTTTCGTTAATCTGCTTGGCAAGCACGGTTGGAAGGAAGACTCGTGACTCCACGCCGTCCGATAATAGGGGTGATCGGTTCCGGACAGTGCGCTGGCCCCATTCACAAAATCGCCCTCGAGGTCGGTCAGGAAATTGCCAGGCGAGATGCTGTTCTGGTTTGCGGCGGCCTTGGTGGCGTCATGGAGGCGGCTGCCGAGGGCGCCGCCAGGGAGGGCGGGCTTACGGTAGGGATCCTCCCGGGTCCCTCAATCCACCACGCCAATCCTTACATCAGAATACCAATAGCCACGGATATGGGGCACGCTCGCAACGTCATCATCGCCCATACTGCCGACGCTCTTGTCGCAGTGGCCGGAGGTTCTGGCACTCTTTCCGAAATTGGTCACGCCTTGAAAATCGGTAAGCCGGTCATTGGCCTCCGAACCATCCCCAATCTCGAGAGAGTCCAATACATGAATACTGCTCAAGAAGCGGTCGCCTGTGCATTTGAAATCCTCGGCGTCTCGGCTTGATTCTCTCGCAGAGCTTTCTCAGCCTTCACGCTGCAGACCTCCCATCGGCCAATATCCCGCCTGGAATGTATATATTTCACAGATGTCCCTTTTTTTCACTGGCAGCGATGAGTTAGGTACCAGATATATCCTGGAATATAGTGCCGAATATCTCTCGCCATTAATGCGTCTGCCTATATTGCTCTTTTTGGCCGTAAAGCGGTCTCGAACGATAACTTTTCCTTTCAAGGGCACCCTTGCGGCTTGACGAGCTTATCCTTGCTTTCCGGCAGACAGTCTGCAGAAGATTGATTGAGCCCGGCATCGAAGGCGCTTACTTTAAGTTTATGCACTTCGCATACAGCTCTTGCTACATCACCTCTGGCTGTGGCGATTAATCCGACAGCATCAATCTCTATAAGGGTGCATAGGAGCTTGCCTGTATTTTGGTCAACAGCTTCCAGAAGGTCCGGGTGCGCGGCACTGTTAGCAAGTTTGAGACGTTGCGTCAAAATCGACGTCAAACCAGCTCTATAATCGGCGAAGACCTTTTCTGTAGCTTGTGCGTGGGATGCTCTTTCATCCGCCGGCGCTGCGGTTACTTCAGCCTGCAACTCGTTGAATCTGTCCGTTGTTTCGTCGACGCCCGCAAAAAATGGGATCACAAGCAACATGCCGCAGTCCCTTGGCGCACGGTTAAAGTTTCTATCAGTGCACAATTTCTTGCCAGCTTCGGCATGAGAGACAACATTAGGATTACCAGCTTGCCAAGCCGCGGTGCTTGCAACTCGGTAAAAAGCAATCTGGTTGAGCACGTTTTTTTCTCTTTCTGCCTGTTCTGCCGCATCGGTGGCAAGTGATCCAAGAGACGATTTGACGCTTTCCCGCATGAGATAATCGCTATTCTGCGTAGCTTGCTGTTTGGCATAGTAATAGCTTGTTAGCTGCTCGTTGGCGTCACGGAGTCGAAAGGCAGTGCATCCTGAGAGGCTGAGCACCAGAACGATAGTTGCCAAACGGTGTAAGATCTGCTTTTTCATTAGGAGCCTCCTTGAAGAAGTTCGTTCGCGGTTTCTGCAGTAAGGTCGGGAATACCTTTCCCCTCAAGCAGTGGGCTCAGCAAGATCCGGAACAAGCGCAACCATTCTTTGTTGCCATACTGGAGGTGGTTTGTGGCGACGAACCCGTTGAGGTTTGTGGTCAACTTCTCGATCTTTTCGAGGTGTTCTTGTGCTGCCTGTGAGTTGCCTGAGGTCGCGCGAAGCACGATGATGATCGCTTCTCTCAGCGTCTTGCCGAAAAGAACCGTTTTACCTTGAAGCTCTGGTGTCTCGATGATAGCCCCGGCTGACTTTAGAATAACGCTGATCAGTTTCGCTGCCAGAACATCCCCAGGATTGGCCGGGTTTAATCTAAACAGCCTAACTGGATTGGTTGCTGCTTCTTCAGCCGCAACTTTGGCGATTTCAAGCCAGTCGTCTCCTGTGAGTAGAAGGTTGGTATCTTCCTTCATGGCGGTGGCAACCGCGGTCAACACCCCCTCCCAGGCTTGGTTACCCGAACCCAAGATCATCTCAGGTGTTTCGGCTACACGGGAAAGCAAAGTGCGACCTAACTCGATCAATTGTGACTTCGAAAATACGCTTCCGAGATTCTCATTGGTGTCTAAAGCGTTTTTGAACTTTGTGGTGAGGAAACTCACCATCTCGGCGGCGGTCTGTTCCCAAGGATCGCTGTCGTCCACGAAACGATGAATGTTATTTCCCACTGCCCCTAATGCAGCACTCGCTAGGGCGATACCAACTTCGCCATCAAAGGGCGGAGGTGATTCACTCAGCACGTCAGCGAACTTCGAAAATAATTCCCGGGCGAACTCATCTTGAGGACATTGTCCGTCACCCAGAAACAGCTGAGGCCGCTCCGCTGCGACACCCAGGGCTGCCCTGTATAGACCAAGCAAACCTTCCGGGGTCAACTTATCCCTCAGGCCATTTCCGGCGGCTTCCAAGAACAATGCTTGGGTCACAGCACCCAGTGCTCTGTTAGGGTCAAAGTCTTCACCGAGGAATGCCGTCTGATGTCGGGCAACAGTCTGCAATGCAGCGCTAGCCGCGGGACCCATGATTGCATCAGCGATTTCCCCCCACTTCAGCTGTTCCGTGATGCTATTTGGCAGTGCCTGCACCAATGGCTTCACTGATGACGAGATCAATTCTTGCAGGTGTTTCTCGGAGACCAACAATTCGTGATTCTGGCTAATGGTTTCTAGTCCTGCGCGCAGGAACGCACCGGTTAATCGTTGCGCGAAGTTTTCTTTAACACCGAAGCTGCCATCGTCTGGTAAGATGTCACTCAGATTTTTGGCATACGCCGAAATGAGCTTTTGACCATTACCGTCACCGTCAAGGATGGATGGATTTACTGCAACATACTCCAGTGCGATATCACCTGCGCTTAGGATGATTCGTGCCCAAGGGCTTAACGGGCTTTGCGCTGGATCCCATTGCTTGATGAGGATGGCTCCTCCAGGCGCTAGCCCTCGATTGACATCAACCTCTTGTTCCCCACCGATCTTGATCGCCGCTGTGAAAAGCGCGTCGATAGCTGTTTTGTCCGGTTTTACAGCAGGGTCGTCCCAATACTCCGCGTATTGTGCAGCGTCGCCCACCACAAATGGGTTGTTCTCTGGTTTGTTGAAGAAACCGTTGACGAACACTTCGCGGTTGAAATTAGGCTCATTGATCTCTGGCAAAATCGCTTCGCCGTCCCGTGCCCATTGATCCAAAGCATCATTAGTGACACGCCCTAAGCGAATAACGGATTGAATACCAAATGAGATAAGCGCTGGATTCATAAAATGCCTCCTTTTTCTATCTTCCCCTCTGGTGTTAACAGAACCCGCCCCCGAAGATCGCTAAGTGCACGAGCTTTTGCGGCGGTTTCGAAGATTGCAACGATTTTGGTCTCCGGCTTGGTTTCATCTCTAGATTCGGTGCGACGCATCTGTTCCTGTTCTTTTGCTTGTTGCACCGGGGTTTGGAAGCCCCTAAGCATTCCGGTCATAGCCGACAACTTGCGATAGGTGTCAAACCAGAATGGTCCACCCAAGCCGATAAACAGACCGGCCAACAGAACTGACCCCCCCCACGTCAACAGCAACCAAGCATTTCCAGCATCCGGGAGGGTCGTATTGTCACTATCCTTTTTCTCTCCCCACGCTGGTCCATTCCATGGCGCAGTATCCCAGCCGATGGGAATGCCTGTTGCCGAAAGTGCCTTCGCCGTTTCACGAAGTTCTCGCGCATTCTTTGCGATCTCTTCAATATTCTTTTCCTTGTCCTTGCCACCGGCTTCAATAAGCTCCTGAAGGGCCGCTTCCTGTTCCTTCAATCCCGCAGCCACTGAGTTACCCTGCTCGATTATGGCTTCGCGGGCCTTCTTATCCACTAAAAACGACTTGAACAAATGAATGGCATTTACGTTTAACGAAAAAGCCAGACCAATAGCGACGAGTACTGACATTAATCGAGCGCGACGCTTGAAATACTCTGTCGCACCTTCACCAAAGTCTTCATATTTGCTTGCCAGGTCTTGCAGAAAGGTTTCGAGATACTTCCTACCTCGTCTCTCCGCTTCGCTCACAAGACCACGTCCCGCAGGCGTCTCAGCCAGACGCTCAATGAACTCAAGTGTGCTCAGACTCTTTAACTGTTCGGCGTTTACAGCTCTGTAGAGATATGTCTTTAAGCCGGTAGCGCCCTTTAAGACAGGCAGAAACCTCGTGGACGTCATCCGCTTTACAAAATCGTTGGCTGATGCCTTTTTCTCATCTAAATGATTAGAAAGGCGCGGCCATATCACATCTTCATAGACTTGGCCAATGAGCTTCTGAAGCCCTTTCTCCCGAATACGCATGAAACGATGTCCGGTTTCAATGATGACTGACACCATTGTTGAAAAAACCATCATAATGACAGCAAATGCTAAACCCGCCTCGAGCCATTCCATTTCAAACCTCCGAACCTAGTTGCCGGTAAAACCCGTGACCCAACCGCATGTCACGCGGAAGGTGCTAGTTTGGTACGACCTCAAACTTCGAGCTTTTTCTGTATGCCCGGCCGAAACACAACAATAGGCAAATGATTTAAGCCACGTTGTCTTCCCAGGGGACCTGTTTAAACGGCCAGAGCCATTGGATCGATGGCGGTAGCATAGACCGCCGCTAGACCTGCCAGGTCCTCATTTGCCTTGGCCAAATCTTCATCGTTATCAATGAAGAACGGTTCAGCTATAACGCAAGGTGCATTGGTATAACGCAGCAGATAGCCGCCTCTGGCTTTGTTTTCAGTCTTCCTTGCCGAGCCAAAATCCCGATTAACCAGTTTTCGTCTGACATTTCTTCCCTTCACTTTCTATTTGTAGTTTGATCTTATCTCCCCCTCAGGGGTCAGGTCAGTTCCCAATGGAGTGCATAAAGCAGGTTCCTTTGCGAATGATGGAATTTTAGGCTGGGAGCGGTGGCAACCAGTTCGTTCTGCTCGGACATCTTCGGGCGCTTTTCCATGTGATGGCTCCAGGGAAGACTGACAAGAGACTCCTGTGGTCGGACTTGGTGACACTCGCGAGGAGAGAACTCAACCATCCATGAGCACAACGCGTTATCTTGGTTTGGGCCCTCAAGTCACCATGACGAGTTATTGGAACGTTTTCGGAGAGATAGAGATACGGGTTGTGGAGACTCATGGGGTGCCCCTTGTAGGAACCCTTATGGGTCTGGACAAGATCTGCGGAACGAAGCGCTCTCAACTCAGTAACTTTTACGCCTTTGAGAGAGCACCACTCTTTCCTAGCCCGGATAATTCATGAATGTCTGTCGCGTCAATAAATTATCCTCCCTTTGGACCCTTCGGCTTCGCTCAGGGTCCTGAGCCTGTTGAAGGGCGGGTGCGAAGCACCATAAACGCTCAAATAAGGGATCTGAAGCTTTTGTCGCGTGACCGTCGGCTACTGTCCAATCATGACTCGCTTCAGCATTTCCTTTCGATATATCCTCATGAGTTCGCTTCGAGTGATGATGCCTTCCAAGCGGGGATTACCATCATTTCTCACCACCACTGGAAGCTCCTCCATGTCGATGTAGCTGAACTTGTTCAGGGAGGATGCGAGGGTCTCATCCGGAGTAACATAAACCACATCACGATTCGCCAGATCCCGGGCGTAAACTAGATTCTGGAGCTGATCGTCGTAAACGAACTCCTTCAGATCCTGAAACGAGATGACTCCTTCGAGGTTGTCTCGCTCGTCTGTGGTATAGAGGTAATTACCCTGCCCCTTGAGACAGAGCCGCAAAACTTCCTTGTAGGGCAGGTTGCCGGGAATTTTCGGCACCTGACGAATCATGACGTCACCCACAGTCAATGTGGTCAAGATTCCCATTTCCCGTCCAGCAGATATGTCAATACCCCGATCGATCAATGCCTGGGTATAGATGGAGTGATGCATCAGCCGGCGGTGAACCACAGTGGCCAAAACACAGGCGGTCATCAGTGGAAGGATAACCGAATAACTGCTGGTCAACTCAAATCCCATCATGATCGCGGCCATTGGGGCCTGGACAGCAGCTCCCAGCACCGCGCCCATCCCGACCAGGGCATAACCCCCTGCGGCAGGGGCGATCCCGGGTGCCAAGATATTAAAGGCGTACCCCAAAATGCCTCCGAGCGCAGCACCCATAAACAGACATGGGTAGAGAATCCCGCCGGAGCCTCCGGAACCAAGGGTAAAAGCGGTAGCGATTATTTTGAGTCCAAGCAGGGCCAGCAGGGTATGCCACAGAAAATTACCTTGAATGGCCTCGAGGATGGGTGTATATGCACAACCGAGAATTTGAGGAAAGACGAAGCCGATCATTCCCACAACCAATCCCCCTAGTATTGGTTGCCAATGGGTTTTAACCGGAGCATGACGCTCAAATAGCTTTTCAGCCCCATGCAAGGCCTTGGTAAAGCACACAGAGACGACACCGGCAGCAATGCCAAGTATGGCATAGAAGCCAATTTCCCAGTAACTAAACAGTTCGTAGGGCGGGAGCTTCAAGGCTGCACCATCCACCAACCATGCTCGGCTTACAGCTGTGGCCACCACGGAAGAGATAACGATGGGACTGAAACTATGTAGGTTGAATTCTCCGAGAACTACCTCCAGCGCAAAAAGCACCCCGGCGATGGGAGCATTAAATATGGCAGCGAGGCCGGCCGCAGCCCCACAGCCCACCAAGACCCGCATACGTTCGCCCGAAACCTTGAAAAACTGACCAACTGCAGAGCCAATGGAGGCGCCAATCTGAATGATGGGACCCTCTTTACCGGCAGAGCCGCCGGAGCCAAGGGTAATGGCAGAAGCCAGCATACGAGTGATAAAGGTGCGCACTTTAATGATTCCGCCCTTTAGGGCTACGGCTTGCATCGTGGCAGGCACGCCGTCGCTCTTGGCCTCAACGGGAAAGAAGTAAATGAGCGGAGCTAGAAAAACAGCGCCAAAGGCAGGAATTATGATCACCAGCCATTTGGGATTTCCCACCAGCCGTGGAAAAATGTCAAAGAAGAAGTGCTGACCAAATTCGATCATCCATTCGAAGAAGATACTTCCCAGGCCGCCCAAAAATCCCACTATCACTGCGACAATAATTAGGAAAGTCTGATCGCTCAGCTGATAGCGGCGAAAGAACCCGAGCAACCGATTCCGAAGAGAACGAACAACGCCCGCGCTGGCCGAAGGCTTCATTAGTATTTAATCCTCATTTCAGCAAGAAACTGGACCAAAAGGGATCCAGAGAACAATCAACTCGAGGTGGTTGTTCCGGGGAGCCGGTATGGATAAACCTCATCTTTCACTAACCGTTTCAACTTCTCAGAAAGGAGGTTGTCCTTGGCCCTGGCCATCACTGCCAGTACGTCTGTGACTTCCTCTGCTTCCAGCAGGTCATCGAAGTTCTCCTTCACCTTGAGGAACCGTGCCAGGTGGTAGAGAATGTTAATGAACAGATCCTTATCTTTGCGCGGGGCCAAGGCCACGAAGATCAGGTGCACCGGATTGCCATCCAGTGATTCGAATGCCACCCCGGCTTTCGATCGTGCCATGACCAGTAAAGGTCGATTTGCCTCATCTGTGAAAACATGGGGGATGGCGATACCGCCACCAACGGCGGTAGTTGCCAGTTGCTCCCGCTCGATCAGTTCGTCGAGCGCCTTGACCTTGTTTCGCAGATATCCATCCGTGGTAACGCGCTCGATGATCTCCTCTAGAGAGGCGAAACGCTCCTGACTCTGAATGTCCAGAATCACGTGCTCCCGATCCAGAAATTGTCCAAGTTGCATGTTCTTCTCCTTGCGATTCAGTGCTCTAGATAATGTCCACTGATTAGGTTAGCAAAGATGGTGCCACGGATGCATTGCTTCCGGTGAGAAGATTTTATCCAATGATCACATTAAGTTACAAGGATGATCGGAGAGAAATAGAAAAAAGCGAAAATTTCCAACTGCAAAGTTTGCAGTTTTCGGTTCTTCGATGAAAAGAGCGAGTTTGATATGTCATATATTTTTCCGCTATATCAATATCTTAATATATCTGCAGAATTTGCAGACCGAGGGACAGTGTCCACGCTCACAGCATGGGGCATGGCGCGAGGAGCATGGAGTCTAACTTGCCTCTAGTCACTGGGCATCTATTATTCATCGCGAGTCTTACCGCTCACCGCTTACGGTTTACCGCTTACCGCTTACTGCTGACAGCTTACCGCTCACTGCTTACCGTTTCCTCATCACTTGAGTCGGTACTTCTTGAGCTTGTAATAGAGATCCCGCTCACTGATTCCCAACACCTGTGCGGTCCGCTTTCGATGGCCACCAGTGTGCTCAAGGGTTTGCCGAATCATTTCTTTTTCCATTTCTGCCAAGGATTGTCCTACCAAGATTCCGGATTCCGCAACCACTTGAGATTCCCTGTCGACCAGCTCCTGCAACAAGTCGAGGCCAATTTCTGTGCCGCGCTCCAAAATTACCGTACGCTCAATACAATTCTTCAACTGCCTGATATTGCCCGGCCATTCGTACTCGACGAATCGGGCCGTCACCTCGGGTGAAAATTTGAGGCCAGGCTTATGATACTTGGCGCAGAAGGTTCCAAGAAAGTGATGCGCTAGAAGTTGGATGTCCTCGCGACGTTGTCTAAGCGGGGGAAGACTCATCCGAACCACATTGAGGCGGTAGTAGAGGTCATTCCGGAATCGCCTCTTCTCGACCTGTTCTTCAAGGCTCTTATTGGTAGCGGCAATAACCCTAACACTCACCTCCACCTCGCGGGTACCGCCTACGCGGCGAAACTTTCCTTCTTCCAAGATACGAAGCAACGTCACCTGGGCTTCCAAATCCATCTCTGCAATCTCGTCCAGAAAGAGGGTACCCCGGTGAGCCAGCTCGAAACGTCCCTGTTTCTGTTGCGCAGCACCGGTAAAAGCGCCCTTCTCATGGCCGAAAAGCTCGCTGCCGATCAGCTCCTTGGGCAGAGCTCCGCAGTTTACCGATATGAAAGGTTGATGGCCTCGACCGCTCTTTTGGTGAATGGCGTGTGCCACCAACTCCTTGCCGGTACCACTCTCGCCTTCGATGAGGATGGTGACATCCGTAGGCGCCAACTGTTCGATCATCTCGAGAATTGTCAGAAGTTTTTCGCTGCGGCCTACTATCTGACCATATTCTTGCCTGGTGCGCAGCTGTTCCCGCAATTGCCGGTTTTCCTCCTCCAATTCCTGGCTCCGGAGAATATTGTGCACGTAGGAGCGAAATCGCTTCACATTGATAGGTTTGGTGAGATAATCATAGGCGCCTTCCTTCAGCGCCATCACCGCCGTTTCGATGGTCCCGTGAGCTGTGATGATCACCACTTCGGTCTTGGGGTATTGCCGGTTCACCTCTCGCAAGACGTCGATCCCGTCCATCTCTTCCATGACTAGATCCAGCAGCACCAAATGGAATGGGCTTGACTGGAGCAGTTCCAGGGCCGCCTCCCCGCTGGAAGCTTGTTCGATCTCGTAACCCTGGCCGTGCAAAGCCTCGGCAAGACCCTGGCGTATGTTTGGCTCATCATCTACGATGAGAATTCTCGGTCTTTGCGTCTCCACTCTCCTGCTCCTCGCGAGCAGCAACGGGCATAATGATGCTGAAGATAGTTCCCTCACCCAGCCAACTGCTTACATCAATGCTTCCTCCATGTTGGGTAATGATATTATGGACAACACTCAGTCCAAGGCCCGTGCCTTTTTTCTTGGTGGTGAAATAGGGGTCGAAGATCCGCTGAAAATTGGACATGGGAATGCCGCTGCCTGTATCCACCAGTTCGAGCCCCACAATCTTTCCTTGGGCGCCATTCCTGGAGATCACCTCCATTTTCCCACCCCCAGCCATTGCCTCAATACTGTTTTTGAACAGATTGATAAAGACCTGTTTCAACTGGTCCGTGTCGCCCAGAACGAGACTCTGTTCGGCATTCAGGTTATCGGCGATCTCTACTCCCTTAATGATCGCTTCCTTGTCGATGAGCAATAAGACCTGGCGGATGACTTCATGCAGATCGATGGTTTCCATGGCCGGTGGTTGGGGTTGGGCAAACATTTGGGCATCACGCAACACCTCATTGAGCCGGCGTGTTTCAGTGGTAATAATGTTTAGGTAGCGCCCAATCTCTGGATCGTTGCTCCCTGTATCCAACCTTTCTCTAAGGAGTTGAAGGTTGATATCCATGGCGCTAAGCGGATTGCGAATCTCATGAACCAACCGCTGGGTTAGTTGACCCAGCGCAGCCAATCTCGAGGCTCGCTGGATCCGCTCCTCCATCTTTCGGATCTCGGTCATATCTTTAACCAGGAGAATCCCACCAACCCTCTGCCCCAGTTCATTCTCGAGTGCAAATGTTGTGACCCTCAGGGGTATGATTGTACCGCTACTCAGAGTATACGGCAGATCTCGGTCCTGCGGTCGAGCCTCCCCCACAATGGATTCTTGCAACAACAGACAAAGAGGATCATCTTTAGAGAAGACCTCTTCCGGGAAACCGCCGACGACCTTTTCAGAGTTCAGTTTGAGTATCTCTTCAAACGCACGATTACAGGAGGTGATCTCTCCCTGTAGATTAACCGTGACAATGCCCCGGGTGATACTGTTCAGAATATCGCGATCGATGGTACGGACTTCCCGCAGTGTCTCGGTAACGCGAACCAAATAGCGGTAAATGATAAAAAGGGCAACTCCCATCGTGACCGACACCACGATCAGCACCAGGTCAACAGTCCGCTCTCGTTGGTAGTGCTGTTCCAAGTTCGCCACCACATCATCTGACACCGTCTGGCTCTGGCTCAGTGTATCCAGGCTTTTCCGAGTCGAGACCATACCCGTGTAGAGCAGCAGAATAAACGCAAGCGTCAAAACCACCAAGATCACAACGAAAAAGTTGGCCGCCTGGAGGTTGGATCGGCTGGCGATTCTACTCTTGCGGGAATCGGCCATTGCTGCCTGGATCTCCCTTCGTGAACTCTAAAGCTTCCAGCCTTCAGCTTTCAACCATCATGAGATGGGAAAGATCGAAGAGCTGAATTTAAGTTTATATGATTCGTTCGGCAATCTTGGACATCTCTTCACCTCTTTTGATCTTGCTGCAAGCTGCTGGCAGCCTGCTGAAAACTGGTTCAGATTCTATCTTCCAGCCATCGCTCCCGTAGCTCACGCTCGTAAGTGGCAACCACGTCTTTTTCTAAGATTAGTCCGAGGAGTCTTCCCGAGCCGTCATCTGCAACCACCGGCAATTCACTCACTTTTTCAGCTTCCATCTTCGCCAGAGCCAGATTCAGGGTATCGCTGGGCATGACCTTCTCAACCTGGGTATTGGCCATGTCTTTCGCAATGAGCAGGAAAGACAACTCCTCCTCCAGAGCGGCGCCAGCGATATCGTGAAAAGTAATGACTCCCACCAGCTTTCCCTTGGAATTCACCACGGTGAGGCAGGAAAGGTTGAACCTTTGAAATAGGTCGCAAACTGTTGCCATCGGAGCCGACTCCAACACGCTCTTGACTTGGT
>CP070692.1:318951-352832 GCA_020353215.1 Deltaproteobacteria bacterium | reverse complement strand
AACCGCTAAACTCGCACCAGCGTAAGTCGGCCAGAGGCGGACCCTTGCTCGTCTCGGGCAGGATCTCATGTACGGTCAAACCTACCCGAGACTGCGCGAGGCCATCCCGCCGTTGGCGGGACACCCTGGAGCGTTTTTTCTCGGTGCAGGTTCGCAACGTTAGGGTAAATTGAGTCCGTGGACAGAGATCAGGCCACTGCCATCTCACGCAAGCGGCGAACACGCTCTTCAATAGGTGGGTGGGTACTGAACAAAGTAGCGATGCCTCCGCCGCTAAGTGGACTCACAGTAAATATATGCGCCGTAGCCGGAGTAGCTTGCTGCATGGGCATCCGCTGGGAAGCGGAGGCAAGCTTTTCCAGAGCACTGGCCAAGCTCCTGGGGTGGCCCGACAGCTTGGCTCCCGTGGCATCAGCCAGATACTCACGAGAGCGAGAGATGGCCATCTGGATGAGCATGGCAGCTATTGGACCCAATATGGACAGGGCAATGAGAGCGAGAATATTGCCCCCGCCGTTATCATCGTCCCGGCCCCCAAACCCGAAAATGGCGGCAAAGCGGGCCATACTGGCCAACATCATCACTACACCGGCAAGTGTAGCGGCGATGGATCCAATGAGAATGTCACGATTCTTCACATGTGCAAGTTCGTGGGCCAAAACGCCTCTTAGTTCATCTGGCTCTAGCAAGCGTATGATACCGTGGGTTACTGCCACCACCGCATGTTCCGGATTACGGCCGGTGGCAAACGCATTGGGGGTTTCAGAGGGAATCATATAGATTCGGGGTTTTGGCAAACCGCCGCGTTGCGCCAAATCTTCCACCATCCGGTGAATTTCCGGAGCCTCACTTGGAGTCAGTTCCTGAGCACGATACATGGTTAGGACGATCTTGTCTGAAAACCAATAGCTGCCGAAGTTCATTATCATGGCGAACACAAAGGCGATCATCATTCCCTGATTGCCACCGAACATCCTGCCTATAAGCACGATGAGAACAGTAAGGGCTGCCAGCAAGACCGTGGTTTTGAGCTGGTTGCCGATCATAAGCCATACCTCCTGTAGAATCTTTTTGTTTGGGGCTGAAAGATGGGAATCACCAGCAAAAACTCCCGAGCCAACCCCGACAACTGTTAACCCTAACGTTGCAAACCTGCTACCGGCCAAGACCGATAAAATCGCACTAGGGTACCGCCCTTGGCGGGACGGACTTGCTTGCCTCGGGCAGGATCTCAGGTACGGTCAAGTACGCTTTGACCTACGCGAGACTGCGCGAGGCCACATCTGGCGCACCCTGGAGCGCTTTTCCTTGGTACAGCTTTGCAACGTTAGGATCAACAAAGCCATAGAAAATCTAATGTCAAACGGGATTATTGTCAAGAGAGAGGTAGGGCCCGTATTTGGTCCAAGCAGTCGGGATTACAATCAAATGTTTATACTGAACTTTGCGCCAATTCATTTAGCATCGAAAACCTGGTCCTCCCCCGCACAGCGGGATCTTCGATGGATCCGGATTCTTTACTGAAGCCTCTTGTTGTCAACGTGATCAGCGGTTGGCTTTGGCTGATCACCTTGTTCCTACGCGCTTTTCGCCAAAGGGCCAGATCTTCGACAAGGGGAGAGGAGGTTCTTACAGGTGGTTCAAAGGTGAGAAGAAATGGGGTAAGTCACGAAGGTGGGATTCAGTTGACTGGGTTAAAATAAATCTGCTACTTTTGGCCGGTGAATTCGTGAGAGCAAGGGAGCTACAAGTGGGCGTCAGACTAGAGATTACCCTCAAGCCCGAACTGTTCGATGCCGAGGGTGAGGCCATCAGGCGGAAGGCCAGGGACTACTTCAACATCTACCTGGAGGAGGTTCGCACCATCCACGTCCTCACCATCGACGCCGACCTTACTCGCGAGCAGATAGAGTCTGCTCGCCACCGTATCTTTACCAATCCGGTGTCACAAATATCCTCTTTCGAACCCTTGGCCACGACTTTTGACTGGGCGATCTGGGTCGGCCTCCGTCCAGGGGTGAGGGATAACGCCGGGAGCACCGCCGTGGAGGCCATGGAGGACTTGCTCAAAGTTCGATTTCAGCCTGGAGAAGCAGTCTACACTTCTCGTCTTTATCTTCTCCGAGGCGAGCGATTAAGAAAGAGAGGCAAGGGTCGCCGGATAGCGGAGTCCATTGCCAAGGAGCTGTTGGCAAATGACCTCATCCAGCAATGGCGGGTCTATTCTGCCGAGGAGTGGGACCCGGAGCAGGGCATCGGTATTGTCATCCCCAAGGTAAGGCTGGCCCATCAGCCTACTGTAGATACTTTTTCCATTGACAGTGACGAGGAATTGCAGCGCTTGAGCCACCAACGCAACCTGGCTTTGCACCCTAGGGACATTCCAGTAATTCGTTCCTACTTTCTCAGGGCCGAGGTGCGTGCCGCCCGCCGGGACATGGGCCTGTCCGATCCCACAGATGTGGAACTTGAATACATATCGCAGGCAAGAAGCGACCACTGCAACCATAATACCTTTCGAGGAAAATTCTTCTACCGAGACCTGAACACCGGCGAGACGGAAGTGGTCGACAACCTGTTCAAGACCTGCATAGAAGCGCCCACCTTGGATCTGCAAAAGAAGAAGGATTGGGTCATTTCAGTGCTGTGGGACAATGCCGGTGTGGCCCGCTTCGATCAGGACAACTACTACGTTATTACCGGGGAGACCCACAACAGTCCCTCCAACATGGAGGCGTACGGGGGTGCGCTCACCGGCATCGTCGGTGTCTATCGAGATCCGATGGGAACGGGTAAGGGCTCTCGACTGATTGCTGGCACGTATGGCTATTGCGTTGGCTTTCGGGATTACAGCGGACCCCTGAGGCCGCACCTGCATCCTCGACGGTTGCTGGACGGCGTTATTGAGGGAGTGCGCGACGGAGGCAACAAGAGCGGTATTCCCACTCCCTATGGTCAGGTCTTCTTCGACCACGGTTACATGGGTAAGTGTCTGGTTTTCGTCACAGCCGTTGGTATGATGCCGGCCCAAGTCGCCGACACTCCTTGCGAGGAAAAAACCACTACTGATGCTGATCTGATACTCATGTGTGGCGGTCGAGTGGGCAAGGACGGTATTCATGGAGTAACCGCTTCCAGCGAGATTTATAGCGAACACACTCCGGCCGGCCACGTACAAATCGGCGATCCCTACACTCAAAAGAAAATGCTCGATTTTCTCCTGGAAGCTCGGGACGAGGGTTTAATTGCCTTCCTCACAGACAATGGGGGCGGAGGGCTGTCCTCATCCATAGGGGAGTCGGCTCTGTTTTCCGGGGGTGCAATGGTTGAGCTGGAAAAAGTTCCGCTTAAATACGAGGGTCTTGACGTGTGGGAGATCTGGGTTTCCGAAAGCCAAGAACGAATGACCGTGGCGGTGAAACTGCACCATCTGGAGCGCTTCATGCAGCTTTCCCGGAAGCACGAGGTTGAGTCCACCGTGATCGGTCGTTATACAGACAGTGGGAAATTGCACCTGACTTACAAAGGTGAGACGTGTGCCTATGTGGACTTGGATCTGCTTGAATCTGGTTTTCCACAGTGGGAATTCGAGGCTGAGTGGTTACCGCCCAGATACAGAGGTTTCAGCGAGCCGGTGCTTGGGTCTCCCGAAGATCATCGCCAGATCCTGCTCACCATGCTGAGTCAACCAAACATTTGCTCCAAGGAGTGGATTGTTCGGCAATATGATCATGAAGTCCAGGGGAGCAGTGTGATCAAGCACCTGGTAGGCGTACACCAGGATGTACCCAGCGACGCGGTGGTCCAGCGACCACATCTCGACTCGCCCCGGGGTCTAGCCATCACCCAGGCGCTCAACCCAACTTATTCCCGCGTTGACGCCTATCACATGGTGGCCAGCACCATCGACGAGACGGTGAGGCGACTGCTGGCCGTTGGAGGCACCTTCGAGCACCTCGCAGGAGTGGATAACTTCTGTTGGCCAAACATCCAGTACCATCCGCAGAGCAACCCGGACGGCAAGTTCAAGGCGGCACAATTGGTCCGGGCAAACTGGGCCCTGAGAGACTACTGTATCGGATTCGGGATTCCGTTGCTCTCCGGCAAGGACAGTATGTATGTGGACGGCAACCTGGAAGGTAGTTTCGGTGAGCGGCACAAGGTCTCCGGTCTCGAAACTCTTCAGTTTACCGGAACAAGCGTAATCGATGACGTGCGTCGCTGCGTGACCATGGACGTAAAGATGGCAGGGGACTTCCTCTATGTCCTGGGGTTGACTCGAGACGAGTTGGGAGGTTCCGAGTACTACGATCTGTTCAACTACACCGGACTCCATGTGCCGCAGGTGAGGTTGGAGGAAGTGCTTCCCCTCTATCGGGCTTTGGAGGAAGCCATTGGCGCTGAACTTGTGGCCTCGGTGCACGGTATCTACCGGGGGGGGCTGGGAGTTCACTTGGCTCTGGTGGCCATGGCTGGTGGGTTCGGCTTGGAAGTTGATCTAGCCCTGGTACCAACGGAGGGGGTAACGCGTGAAGACACCCTCCTTTATTCCGAGTCAGCTGGCCGGTTCATCGTGACTGTGGCCCCTGAGGACCAGAGCGATTTTGAGGCGCGATTCAGAGGATTGCGTTGCGCCAAGGTGGGCAAGGTAACAGAAAATGACAAACTCACGGTCAACGATCTGAATGGGAATATCCTGTTTGGCGCTGGACTCCAACGGTGTCGATCCGCCTGGAAAAAGCCTTTTGGTAACCTCTAAGGAGTCAATTGCTAAACTGGCCAAACCGACGAAACGGACTAAACAGGGAAACCAACAGTTATGAAGGGAAATGGTAAGGTCAGCGCTTCATCATTCCACATTCCCCGCTCTCCTAGGGCCCTCGTTCTGACTGGCTATGGTCTGAACTGCGACCTGGAAACTACCCATGCATTTGAGTTGGCTGGCGCCGAGGCTCATAGGGTCCATATCAATCAGCTGATCATTGGTGAATCAATCGGTGAGATCGTCCGGCTGGAAGACTACGAGATCGTCGCCTTCATCGGCGGTTTCTCTTGGGGTGATGACCACGGAGCCGGCGTCCTTCTGGCCACCAAGCTGTTATACAACATCGGCGAGGAAATGCTCGCCTTTATTGAAGCAGGCAAATTGGTAATTGGTATCTGTAACGGCTTTCAGGCGTTGGTCAACTTGGGATTACTCCCTGGTTTCGACGGTGATTATCGCTCCCGCCGGGTGGCTCTCATCTGGAACGACTGCGGGAACTTCCGAGACCAGTGGGTTCATTTGCGCGTGAACGAAGATTCTCGTTGTGTGTTCACCCGAGGTCTGGAACGCTTAGAACTCGCTGTTCGTCATGGAGAAGGGAAATTCTATGCCGAGGAGCCGATTATCAAGCGTATCCTGGAAGAAAACCAGGTAGTGCTCCGTTATGCAGACAAGGAGGGGAATCCCGCCAAGGGTCGTTTTCCTGAAAACCCCAATGGTTCACTGGAAGACATTGCCGGCATTTGCGATTCAACGGGGAGGGTCTTCGGCTTAATGCCCCACCCCGAGGCCTTCAATCACTGGACGAACCACCCGGAGTGGACCCGTCAAAAAGAGCACTATCGCCGCAAACGGAAACCCTACCCCACAGAAGGTGGTGGCATTCAGATCTTTCGAAACGCAGTGAACTATTTCAAGCATTAGCGTGGTTACGCTGTTTGGCCTTTCAGTTCTGACCTGGTCCGGGTTTGTGCGTTTTCCCCAGCTGGGCTTGCTTCAAGAAGCTGCCAATATGCCGCGCCTGTAGCCATAGAACTAGCTCCCCGATCCACTATAGGGCCTGCTGTAGAATAATATCAGTTCCGGAGATCATCAGCAGGAGACCTTTCTTATTGGTGCTCTTTGCAATCCTCACCCAGGTCTCATTGCTCAAGCCGCGGTTCAAAGTGGTGAGCAACAGACCACCTTCCAACTGGTTGCTTCCCTTCAGGAGCATGAACTGCCGATGATTGGTGAAGGCAAACAAAACCCAGCCGTTGGTTAGCACGTAGTTATAGTCTCCCGGATACTCATAAATAAGCTGCGTGGTACTCTGGTGGAGGGTTTCGAAAAGAGAGGGCAGATTTGGGGATGGGCTTTGGAACCGATCACTCAACTTGTCTCGAAGATATTCAAAGGTCCTGGCCGAATCGCTACGCGCCCCTTCAATCTCAGGGCCGACGGACTTATAGGACTCTACTGCAGGTGCCCTGCCGTTGTGGACAAAAAGCCATTCGTGACCCAAGAATTTGAGAATAAATGGGTGAGCATGGCATTCATCGACAGGGCCGCTGGTTCTAAACCGGAGATGGCAGAGAATAATCCTGCTATTCACCAGTCGGGCCAGTCGCTGAAAGCTGTCGTGAATCTGGCCGGCAACATAAGCACTCTCCGCCGACTTTTCCACATGGACAGTGTGCTTCTTGAAATAGCCTATGCCCCAGCCATCCATGTTTTTGCTGGCCCGCTCTGCGAAAAGGGGCAAAGATTTGGGAGCAGAGTAGTTCTTCCCGGCCGAGAGCACGAACAGATCACACATGGCGAGTCAGGTCATAAAGGTGATGGCTCGGAAATTGACGCTGAATTTCCGAGCTGCGCAGACACGTTGAAGACTGTGGTCAGTTGCCCGTCTTTGGGTGTATCCGCGACCGACCCCGGAGCCACCCTCTTTCGATAGCTGACCACAGCCGACGGACCACAACACCAAAAACACTAAACATCCCCAAGATACAATACATCCGGACCGGCGATCACCAGGAGCTTGCCAGGGGAGTCCTCTGCAGGTTGAATGGGGAGCCAGTCTTCCGGGCTCAAACGTTCACCAACCGAGGTCACGAGCAGAACGTCACCAAGGGTTTCAGATTTCCTGAGCAGGAGAAGTTGCCGGAAGTTGGAAAAGGCGAAGAGAACCGATTCGTTGGCTAGCAGAAAAGTGTAACGGCCGGGATGTTCGGTGAGAAGGTCTCTGATACTGTCTCGCAGAGATCCGTAGAGACTCGTGTACGGATAACTCTTGGCACGCGATGTCAGTTGATCTCTCAGGTACTCAAAGACTCTGGCCGCCTTCACATCGGCTTCAAGTCGTGGTTCGTTGGAGGTCTGGTACGTTTCAATATCCTGGTCCTTGCCGACATTGACAAAGAGCCAAACGTGGTCCAGAAAGGGGAGCACGAACGGATTGTTGTGCGCACTATGGCTACCACTGCTCAAGGGACAGCTGATATGGGATACGATGATCCTGCTGTCTATGATTCGTGCCAACCTCTGGAAGCCTTCGTGCACCTGATCGTCCGCAAAAACCCGCTCGGATGATCTTTCCACGAACGCCTTGCCATTGCGAAAGAACCCGATGCCCCAACCACTCATGTTTTGCTTGGCCTTTTCAGCGAAAATGGGCATGTATTCCTGGGCAACGTAGTTGTAGCCTGCGGAAACGGCAAGAATGTCACACATGATCGTGCCTACTTTTCAAATATCCGGCATGACCACCGAGGTCAGGCCCGGATCAAAAATCCCGGCAGTTTCAGCGATATTCTGATCCCGCGTGGCCGGTCAATTCGGCTGAGGCTGGATGCAGTCCGAGAGACCCAGTGCATGGTAGATCACGTAAATTGTTTGCAGCCATTTGTTGCCGTTGGAATGGAAGGCGATGCTCGGGATGGCCCCCTGACTCATTTCAACGAGAAACTGGCTGAAAATGATCCACTGCATGGCTTCGTCAACGTGGTGGAGTATGGCAGAGTGGTAGCGGAATTCGATGGTGGAGCGATACCAGTAAGAATGGAGATTCAGGCCGTGGTAGCGGGTCCTGTCATAGCGCGGGTCTTTGGCTTCCTTGGGGTCGTAGCGATTCTCGGGTGAGTACCAGAGTCTTCTGAGCCGGCAATCTTTTGGTCCACATACAGGATCGCACGCTTGCAGGAAAGCGTTCACGTCAATTTCCATGGGGCGACAAGTCCTTGCGTTCTGACGTTCACCGGGAATTAGAAGATAGAAAAGACTTTCCATGGGGTGTACGATTCGCACCAGTTGCTTGAGATTGTCACACCTGTACGATCCACGGTCGACGCCATGATGGACATGGAAACCACACGATCCGTCAATATCCACACCTTCGATCTCGTTGAGAAACTGGAAGGCATGGTAAGCCTGCACCAACCCTTCGAGGCCGCTCAGAACCGGGCTGACGAGTTCAGCACCATATCTGGTGTGGCGTTTACCTCTGACCGACGTGTCTTCCTCAAAGTGCCACGAGTTTCTATCGGTGCCAACAGCAATCTTGGAGTCAAGACATAGCTGTTTGAAGTGCCGGCCATCCTTGGCCCTAGAGGAAATACAGTAGGGTTTGATGATGCCTTCATCACCTGGGATCAGGACGTATTCTAGTCCGTAGAATTCGATTTCCACGCCAAAGGTTCGGTCAGTAAGATACCGCAGCATGGGATACTGGTTTTTGAGGCGTACGGAGAGCCAATGTGGAACACTCATCTTTGTTTAGATCCCTCCTACCGGAACGGTACTGCTGCAGGAATCACTTTGTGGACTCGTACAATTCTAAGTGCAGACGATCGATGGTAGCGCAAACTGCTGGCCCCGATAAACCCCAATTTAGCATATTTCCATATTTTTTCCTAATCGAGCAGGAAAATAGTTAATCCTAATCAGCGAGGATGATTCTCGCATCCGCTACCAAAGACTCCTGCGGATAGGCAAAGACCGGATTTAGATCAATTTCCACGATCTGTGGATTTTCTTCTGCGATCCTGGCTACGGCCAGGAGGCAATCGGCCAGTCCGTTTTCGTCTACCTTGGAATGGCCTCGATACCCTGCAAGGACAGGGTAGCCTTTGATTCCGCGGATCATGGCACCAGCTTCGGCGCGGGTCAAGGGGAGGGGACGCAGCGCCACATCCCGAAATATTTCCACCAGCACCCCCCCGAGCCCAAAAAGAATAATGGGACCAAATTGAGGATCACGGTTCATGCCTACGATAACCTCCTGACCCGGGGGAGCCATCTTGCTCACCAGAACACCGTCAATTTGCGCCTCGGGTGAGGCCTCTCGCGCAACTTGCATCAGTTCGTCGAAAACCTTCTCCACAGATTCTGGAGTCTCTAGACCTAGACGCACACCACCAATATCGCTCTTGTGGACAATATCGGGAGAACTAATCTTGAGAGCCACCGGAAATCCTTGCTCGCCAGCGATTCTGGAGGCTTCGCTCGGGGTGTCGGCGAGAGCGAAAGCAGCGCAAGGCAAACCATTTTCAGCAATGAGTGCAAGGGCTTGATGCGGTGGGAGCTGGCGCCCGCTAGCCGAAAGAGTGAGCGTTGGTTGTTGCCGAGGAGCAAGGGCCTTGCGGTCCAGTACTTGGGCCAACGCCTTCACCCCTCGTTCTGGAGTGGGAAATACCGGTATGCCCTTGAGATGCATGAGTTCCCGCTCCTGTCTTTCCACATCCGCCCCACCGAGAAAAATCACCAATTCATTGGCCCCGGGAGTCACGACTTCGGAAGCCCCTTCCACCGGATCACCAAAAATTACTCCCAAGGTATCATAGTAGCCCCTGGTCTCACGTATCACGTCCGCAAACATCTGTGCTGTCGCATCTCCGGTGAGGTCGATGGGATTGGCCTTGATAGCGTGGGCCGGAATCAAGGGGGTGATCGCTTCTGCTGCTGCCTCCGGCAGCGGAGCTGCATCGATCCCCTCCTGTTCAGCCTGATCGGTGGCGAGGATGGCAGCCCCACCGGATGTGGTAATGAAGAGAATGGTATTGCCCGTTGGTCGTTTCAGGTAAGCGAATGCTTTGGCGAAATCATAGAATTCCTCAATGGTGTAGGCGCGACACACACCATGTTTGGAAAGCAGCGCGTCATAGATCGCATCCGCCCCGGCCAGTGCCTTGGTGTGAGACTCAGCAGCCACCTTGCCCTTGGGTGTTCGGCCGGACTTGAGCACAACCAGCGGTTTCTCCACTCGCTGCAACACTTCCAGGAACTGCTCAGGTCGCTTTATGCCCTCAATGTAAGCTGCGATCACCTCCGTGTTGGAGTCGCGGTTGAAATAGGCGATGAGGTCCGTTTCATCAACATCGGCGCGGTTACCCATACTCACAAAGCTTGAGACTCCCAGTTTCTCCTCGGAAAACCAGTCCATCATTGCAGCCCCAACTGTGCCGCTCTGGGAGATGACCGCCACCTTGCCACGATAGGTGAGCAGCGGCCAGGAGGCGCAAATTGGATGATGGGGGTTGTTTACTCCCTGGCAATTGGGCCCGATGAGCCTCACCCCGAAATTGCGAGCTATCTCGGCTGTCTGTTGCTGTAACTCTTCTCCCTCGGCACCAGACTCGCTGAATCCACCGGTAATAATCACCGCTCCTTTAACGCCTTTTTCTCCACAATCCTGCACAGCTTGAGGCACGAAGCGGGCTGGTATGATGAGTACCGCAAGATCGATGGGATCCTGAACATCCTTGATGTTCGCGTGGCAGGGAAGGCCGAGGATGGCGTCGGCCTTGGGATTGATTGGAAACACCTTACCCTGATAGCCACCGTCCAAGATGTTTTTCAGAATCTCATGGCCCAGTTTATCAGGGCTGGTGGAGGCTCCAATTACTGCCAAGCTTTCGGGCCTGAGAATGGCGTCTAATTGACTTGCTGAGTCCGGTACCATCTGGACACCTCCTATATGCGCAGAGCGCCATCGTCCAGCCGACAGCCAGGTTTCCCCAACTAGGCTCTAGGCACCAAACACTAGGCACGACAAATGTGAGTGATCTACCCGAATAAACTTTGGTAACGAAGAGAATTTGAAACGTCTTCGGGCTATCATCCTAACCGATCGCGTTCGGGGTCTGACTTTTCAGACAATAGCAAGTCATGCTTACAGTTTAGTGCCTAGTCCCTAGCCAGCAGAATCTCTAGCTGCCTGCTGTCAGCTGGACTTCGCTATGCTTTTTTAGCTTTCTCGGCCATTTTGCTGTTAAACTTTTCGGCGTTAATAATGAAGCGTTGGTGGGTGGCCTCGCCGATTTTGTCCACCGCGTCAAAACCTTCCACCTCAAAGGTGAGTTTCTTGCCGTCCACTTCAGCCAACTTGGCCTTAAACCGCACCTTCATTCCCAACGGGGTGGCGGCGGTGTGGGTGAATTTCATTGCGATCCCTACTGTTTGCTCACCCTCGCCTAGATAAGGAAGAACCATCTCGGCACATACTTCTTCAAAATGACCCACCATGGCGCGGGTGGCGTAGACATTGGGGACGTGTGGGAAAACCTTCTGTGCCGACAGATCCTCCGTAACTTGTCTTTCCATCTCATGAGTCATGCCTGCTTTCAGTTCCTCACTCATGGGTCAACCCTCCGTTTCCAAGTGTTCGTTCTATCCATGTCAGTCACACAAATAGGAAGTGGGGAAAATGGTGAGCGATAAATGAACACAGGGGCTGCGTCCAAATCGGACTGATGGAATAACGGATTGGTAGAATATTGGTTTCCGCAAGATTCAAACCAATAAAAACTGGAAATGATCCATCGCGTTAACCCAATATTCCATTACTCCAACATTCCATCATCCCGTGTGCGTGGAAAAACTCTGACGTAGTTAAAAATACTGCAAAAGCAATAGGTTCCAGAAATTCTGGGACGTCAGTTTACCAGGAAGTATCTTTAAAAAGCAAGCACTATGCACATGGCTGAGATGAGAGGCGATAAAACCTCTTGGCGTTTGCCGACGTAATTGCACCGATTTCTGTTGGGTGGATTCCTAGCAGTTTGGCCAGATGAGAAACAACCATTTTGAGAAAAGCCGGTTCATTCCTTGGCCGACCGCGCCGAGGTGAGAGAGCTGGACTGTCGGTTTCGGTGAGGATTAGATCTTGATCCACTTGGATGGCGGCTTTCCGAACTTGTTCATTGAACAGAAGAGTGGCTGAAAAGGAAAGATAGAAGCCACGACGAGTGATTCTTTTAGCCATGTGAGGGCTTCCGTTAAAGCAGTGGAACAATACCGGCGTTCTACTGCTGCTAACCACTTCAAGGGCGGCCGCTTCTGCGTTGCGAGCATGGATCACCAAAGGAAGGCCCATGGCCTCCGCCCGGGTCATGGCGCTTTCGAGAACCAAGAGCTGACGTTGCCGCAAACGGGAGTCCTTGACGCGATGAAAATCAGGGCCTACCTCTCCCACCGCAACTAATTCTTCCTTGGCGCGCTCGATGTTTCTCCACAACTGCGCCAACTCTGCTTCTCCGAGTTGTGCAGCATGCCTTGGATGTACGCCTCCCGTAACATAAAGGAATTCGGGATGTTGTCGCCGCAAGGTGATGCTTTTCCACAGACTTTCCGCGTCCACTGCCGAGATCACGACGGACTCCAGCACTTCCCTGGCACGTTTAATCACCGCATCGATATCGTGAGTGTATTTGTCTGAATAGAGATGACAGTGGGCGTCTATCATGGTCCAAACCTGGCCCAACATTTTAGGGGTCCGTTATGGGCGAGTCCAATCCGGGACACGTCCATGGAGTGGAAAGTCAGCAAAGCAACTGAAGGGAAGTGCAAAGTTGTCTTTCTTGATTTCGATGCCCCGGTCCTCCGGGTCAGGATTTCTTAACCTGCCTCCGCAATTATTCCCAACAGGCTTTCTTGCAGGTGGGGATGATCGAGGAGTTGGTCTCCAGTACCGGACAGAGTAATTCTCCCTTGCTCAACAAGATAGGCTCGTGTGGCCACCCGGAGAATTCTACGCACATGCTGCCCGGCCATAAACAGAGTGTGTCCACGGCGACGAATCTGCCTCAGGGTATTGCACAGACGGTTTACATCCCGCGGGGACAGACCTAAAAAGGGATCATCCAGCATGAGGAGGCGGGCACCGCTCATGAGACCTCGAGCCAAAGTCAGCATACGCTTCTGGCCACCACTGAGCGATTTGGCCAGGTGGCTCTGCTTCTCAGCTAGCACTGGAAATAGCTCGAAAACAAAAGAGAGTCTACTGGCTTTCTGGTCCCGAGATACGTACGCACCCACCTCCAGATTTTCCAGGACGCTCATTAGTGGAAAGGTCTTCATGCCTTCCGGTACGTAGATGAGTCCCCGACGGACCACTTCATGGACAGGAAGCGTTTGGATGCTCTCCGCTTGATAACGGATTTCTCCCTGCACCGGTCTCAGGAGGCCGGCCACCGCTTTCATGAGGGTTGTTTTTCCCGAGCCATTTGCTCCGACAATGGAAACAATCTGACCTTCGCACACAGTCAGGTTAGCCCGGAACAGTGCCTGGATATCACCGTAGTGGTAGCTTAGGTTGCGGATAGCCAGAAGCGGTTTTTCCATGTTCATGTCTAGAGCTTTAACTCTAGGGCGGCCCATGGCATCGATATGGGCAATTATCGTTGGCATACGGTTTCGGTCGTCAGATGACCATCGTTAGTATAATAGCACAGCGTACAGTGCGACGCTACGCGCACACTGCCACAGCTTTCCCAAAATGTCACTAGCCGCCCAGGCATAGGGGAAGGCTACTCCACATCGAGCAATTCGCGCCATTTTATGGAAATGTCCCTTTTAACAAAGTACCAAATCTTCATGCATGGACAAGCGGGGCTGAGAAAGTAAAGGCAGGTCGCTCAGATGCTCTTGTTTCGCAGCCTATGCCTTTTCTGGTGTCTCTTCAGAGTGACTGCGAGAGGCCTGTGCCACTTCCCCGCCTACGGCCGACTGGGGGAGCCCTTGGCCGAGATGCTTGAATGCAAAATGCGCCCAGATTTCATGAGCCAACACTGGCAACGGACACTATGGTTCCTCGTGTCGCATACCCAGGTAAGCTCGGATTACCTCGCGATTTCTCATGACCTCCTGTGGAGTACCCTCCGCAACCTTCTCGCCATGATCCAGGGCAAACAATCGGTCGGATACCCGGAGACTCAAGGTTAGGAAGTGATCGATGATAAGCAGAGTAACCCCTTTTTGTTGCACGCGTCGAACCAGCTCCACCGCCTGTTTCACCGCAACTGGACTGAAACCGGCGGCCACTTCGTCGAGAAGAAGAAGGCGGGGTTGAGTCGCCAAGGCCCGGGCCAGGTCCAGCCGGCGTTGCTCACTAAGAGTAAGATCACCAGCCGGGGTTTGCGCTTTGTGGGCAATACCTACAAGCTCTAAAAGCTCCTCCGCTGTGTCAATGTCTATTCGTTGTGGGAAGAGTCGAAATTTGCCGCTGAACACACGACCCGCGATCACATTTTCCAGCGTGGTCATCTTGGCAAATGGACGACAGGACTGGAACGTCCTGCTGATCCCCAGTTTTCGGATTTCGTGTGGTTTGCAGTAGGTGATCTCCTGGTCACGAAATAGAACCTTCCCGCGGCTGGGCCTGTAGCGGCCGGTGATTAGGTTAAACAGGGTCGTCTTTCCAGCGCCATTTGGTCCCACCAGCCCGACGATCTCCCCCTCATTGATGCTGAAATCGATTTCCCGCAGGGCCCAGAAGTCCCCGAATTTCTTACTCAACACTTCTAGTCTTAAGAAGGGCAAATTGTCCCTTTCGCAGGTGTCCCCAGAAACCGGACGGCATAAAAAGAACGGCTACAATGATAACAGCTCCGTAAAGGAACTGGTGGCCCGCCGGAAGCAGGGGATGAAAGATGAACTGATCTACAGGGTACAGGATTAGCGCAGCCAAAGCGGGACCAAGTATGGTAAATCTACCTCCGCAAATTGCGAAAATCATAGGCACGGCGGAGAAATGGATCCCATAGACCAAGCCGGGTTCGATATAGCGAATCAGATGGGCGTAACAACCGCCTACAACTCCGGTGAAGAACCCGCTGACCAATAAAGACAGTAAACGGTATCGCTGGACCTGAACTCCTACGGCTTCCGCTGCGACTTCCTCCTCTCGAATGGCCTGAAGGGCAAGCCCCAGGTTGGACCGGAAGATGAGCGCCACCAGAGATGCCAATAGGAGGGCGGAGCAGAGGACTAAGTAGTAAACCGCGGCCGGGCTTGCACCGAAGTCCACAGAATACCTGCCTAGACGCAGAGCAGTGAAACCAGGGAGCCCCACAAGTCCAAGTGATCCTTTGGTGAGGCCGTCCCAATTGTCGGTTATGACTTTGGGGATCTCCACAAAGGCTAGAGTCGCCAGGGCGAAATAAGCTCCTCGTAGTCGGAGGCAAATAAGTCCCATGAGCGTTGCAACCACAGTGGCCACAAGACCGCCCAATGGAACAGTTAGCCAAGGCGAAAAGCCAAAGTTAAGACTCAGGAGAGCGGAACCGTAGGCGCCGACCCCAAAAAAGGCGGCATGGCCGAGGGAAATGGAACCACTCACTCCCAGGATATTCCAGGCCAATGCCAAGGTCGCCAACAGAACGGCATGGGTGAATACCTGCAAAACGTAATCACTGTCTCGAGCCAACACCGGGAGCAGGAGCAAAAAAACGAATCCTAAGAGTAGAATGGAGTCCGCAAGGCGCAGCTCTTGGTGACGCCGTTTTGTGGTCTTTGTTCCCCTCATCTTTCGTCTCTACCGAGAATACCATGGGGTCTTAACGCCAACACTGTGAGCAGAATGATTGTGCTCACCAACTCCCTCCAACTGGCGCCCCAGAGAAATACTGTTGCGGATTCAGCGAGGCCCAAGACCCAACCACCCAGAATTAATCCACGCAGACGGCCTATTCCGGCAAAAATGGTAATGGTAATGGCCAGCAGAGTGGCTTGAGGACCGGCGGTGGGGTAGAGGTAGTGAATGCAGCCGTAGAGAGGACCTGCCAACCCTATCAGAACGGCGCCGATGCCGAAAGCGACAACTCCCATACCGGACACGTTGATACCCGCAAGGGATGCGGCCTCTCTATCCTGGATGGTGGCTCTCAGGGCTTTACCCACGTAAGTGTGACGCATGAGCAGGTAGAGGAGGGCAATGACGAGCAGTGAAAGTGCCAGGAGAGCGACCTGACCATAGCTCAGGTAGATTTGGTGCAAGTGGAATCCCTGATTGAGAACCGGGACACGAATGAGGCGGTAGTCACCTGAAAAGCAGAAGAGCATCCCATTTTGTAGAAGTATTGCGATGCCGAAGCTCACAACTATGGAGTTCAACTCCCGAGGCTCACTGAGCAAGGAAAAGAGGCGCTGCAAAACAAAACAGAGCAGAAGTGCGACCACAACTGCGGCGGGAAAGGTAAACAGGAGTGAGAGGCCAAATGCTTTCCAGAGCCAGTACGCCACATACCCAGCCAGAACCAGCAGTTCACCGTGGGCCAAATTGAAGGTGTGGGTTGCGCCAAAAATCAAGGCGAATCCCAGGGATATGAGGGTGTAAAAAGAACCCAGGACGATCCCGGACACGAAGACGGAGGTCCACATACTATCTTCGTTGACTCCATTTGGGCATGGGGTAGATGGCCGACCCAGTGGCGCGAGTCTCCGGATAAACCACCACAAGTCTACCTTTTTGGATCTGGACAACCAGATGCTGGTAGTGACGCGGGTCGCCGTTTTGTTCGAAAGACAGTTGTTCCATGGGAAAGATGAGATTGAGCCCCATCAAGGTCTCGCGGATATTCGGTCCGGTGAGAGGTTTACCCTGGCGCAAAACTTCTCCAATGGCTGAAAGCAGGGCCTTGGCAGAGGTGTAGCCATGCATGTTGGTGGTGTTCGGTTCCCTGTCAAACATACGGCGGAACCTGTTCACAAACTTCTGCGAGGCCTCTTCAGTACCCGGCCGGGTGATACCAGGATTCCAGGCGCAGGTGCTAAAAAGATACTCAGCATCATCGCCCATCTCACGAATGAAGCTCTCGTATGCTATCCCGAAAGGACCGATATAGGCTGTGGGAGTTACCCTAGTTTCCTTGAGTTGGCGAACGAAAAGGAGGTGATCTGCGAAAAAACCGCCAGAGACAATGACGTCAATGTTCAGGCTGGCTAGCTTGTTGATCAGAGGCGTAAAGTCAGGCGTGCCGGGCCGGAATTTTTCAACCAGCCGTACTGAAATTGAGTTGCGCTGGAGACAGCTCCTGAGATTGCGAGCGAACTCAGTGGCGCCGGGTGTGGCGGCATGGATTATGGCGAGCCGTTGCGGCATCAAGTGTTTCGACAAGAAAGCGCACAAGGGGTTGACAAAACCTTGGAGTTTGGCAACCCTGAAAAAGTACGGGTTATTGCGTTGTGTGAGTTCTTCCTGCAAACTGGCGCTGGCTACATAGGGTACCTTATACTTTCTAGCGACCTCACTGATGGGCCCAACCAGCGAATCAACGTAACCGCCGGTAAGGGCAAGCACTTTTCTCCACGCACACAGTTCCTCGGCCCTTGAAATGGCCACATCTGGTTGGCTCTGGTCATCGCGTGAGATGAGCTCCACCTGCCGGCCTTCGAGACCCCCTGTCTCGTTCACTTCAGCCACTGCAACCTCCACCCCCTGGTGGATTTCCAATCCCTGCTTGGCGAGCCTGCCGGATAGAGGATTAATCTCACCGATTCTGATGGGAACCGCGGCTGCGGTTGGGAGATGGCACCAGAGGAAGAGCAATAACAGGCAAGGAATACCACGCCAACGATTGAGAAGCATTGAGCTACCTCCACCTCGAGGTGAAATCCTCTGCGGGCATCTTACCTAACTTTGGCAATGGACGAAAGAGAAAAAAAGCACAAAGTGAAACAGCGGCGTGGGCGACCTTAATGAATTGGCGGACTGGTCAATCCCTACAAAGTTGAATTCGCTAGCAAAAAAAACCCCTCACCCCGGCAAAGGAGTGAGGGGAAGAGTGAACAACCGCTTGCGACCTCACATCACCCTACTTGGGTGGACGCAGGTGACGGCGCAAGAGCTTGCCGGTGGGGGTGCGTGGAAGGGAATCCACGTACTCTATGGCTCTGGGCAGCTTGTAGATTGCTATGTGCTGCTTCAAGAACTCCTTCAAGTCCTCAAAGAACTCGTCGCCACCCTCTTGGCCCTCTTTCATTACCACGAAGGCCTTGGTGATCGCGCCCTTGTCCGGATCGGGAATGCCAACTACGCCTGCCTCCGCCACGGCCGGGTGCTTCTCAAGTGCCTCTTCCACCTCGGCAGGTCCGATGCGGTAGCCAGAGCTCTTGATCATATCGTCTTCTCGAGAGACAAAGCAGATATTGCCATCTTCTCTCATGAAGACCGCATCACCCATCTGATTCCAACCATTGACCACGCCTTTGCGTTGCGAGTTGAGCAAACGTTCATTGTCTATATAGGGCTTCCAGTAGAGGGTACCCGAAGCACCCTTGAGAATCATGCTGCCAATTTCGTTGGCCTTGCAATCGTTGCCCGCCTCATCAATGACACGCACCTCGACGCCGGGCAAGGGTTTACCGATGGAATCGGCCACCGGTTCCGGATTCATGGTATTGGAGGTGACCAAGTGGAGCATTTCCGTGCCACCGAGGCCTTCCCAGATGGGCTTGCCGGTGAGTGCCTTCCAGCCATTCAAGGTCTCGGCGCCCAGGGCATCACCACCGGAGGTGTAAAGGCGCACCGAGCTAGTGTCGAAGTCCTTGAAAGGAGGGAACTTCATCAAGGCCCGATAACCCGTGGGCAGACCGGTGAGGATGCTAATTTTGTGCTTCTGGATGAGATCCAACATGTCAGGAGGAGTGAACTTGGGAATGAGGGAGATGGCCGCTCCTCCCTCGAAGGGGAGCAAGGTGAAGGTGCCGAAGCCGGCAGCAAAAGAGACCGGGGCGGCTCCACCCAGTACGTCACCCGGTTGCATCTTGTAGACGTATTTGTTCACAATCTTGGATTCTATGATCGACGGCCGGACAAAGTGGACGCAGCCTTTCGGCATGCCGGTTGTGCCCGACGTATAGAGCATAATTCCAATGTCGTCGGCTTTGAGCATCGTGGCATCCAGATCGGCAGATCCTGCCTCGAGCATCTCTTCGAAGACCATGTTTCCTGCAGCCTTGACTTCCTCAGGATTACCGCCGATGACGATCACTTTGGTGCCGTGCTCAAAGTTCGCTTTGGCCTGCTCCACTGGACCCATTAGCGGTGCATTGACCACAAAGTACTTCATTTCGGCATCATTGGCCACAAAGGCCACCTCTTCCCCAGACCACAGCGGTGATGTGGGCACCGGAATGGCGCCGATCTTCTCGATGGCGAAAATGGTAACAACGGCCTGAGGGGAGTTGACCAAACGGATGCCGACGCGATCCTGAGGTTCCACGCCAGCCTCTTTCAGGGAATTCCCGAATCTGTTGACCTGTTGCTGGAGCTGTGCATAAGAAATGGTCTTGTCCATAAACTTTATCGCGGGATTGTCTCCCCTGCCTTCTCGAACGTGGCGGTCAAGCATAAAATCAGCGAGATTCAGCTCCATGGGAGTATCAGCGAACTCTTCGGGAACCAAGTACTCAGGCCACATATCTCTTGGTGGTAAGTAATTTTCAGGTATTTTGCCCATAAGTATAAACCTCCGTTAGCGCGTTCCTCACATCTCACGATTTGGTTCATGCCCCTGGCGGATCCCAAGTGGCCATGACCCTTGACTTTACGATATCGTCCAATTTTGCCTTAATGCCACCAGTTCGAACGCTTCGGCACACGTCTCAAGGCGGCAGAGGCGACAACCTCACCTCCTTTCCAGTCAAATCATTGAAACAGTTGTACATGTGCATACATTGGCCCCAGAAAGGAAAGCAGTCTATTCGTGGGCGATTCATCTGGTGGCAGACATTCTCTTTGTCCAGGATCTTAGATCCAAACCTTTGAGTGAAAAACGCAAGAGACAGCGGGCTAACCTTGCCTGTGTTTGACCCCTATCCTAAGGACTCAAGGAAACGACCTTGTGACCTCTTTCCTCCAAGGCCCTACGTAGCGGTTCAGTATCGCATTTTTCAACTCGAAACGAATACACTCTGTCGGCAGACTCATCACTCAGGATGCCGACACTGATAATCTCTCCTTGATGCTCTCGAATAATGCGGGAGACTTCCTGGAACGCCTCACCGCAATCACTTAGCAGAACATCAAGACGCGAACTCGATTCGAGCACGCCCATAATGTCTATAAAAGCTTCCAGAATGTCCACAACAGTGATGACGCCCACCAGTTTCCCATCTTCCAAAACCGGCATGCCGCCAATCTTGTGCTCAGTAATGAGAAGTGCGGCTTGTTCAAGTACTTCTGTGGATGACACGGTAATTGGGTCTGAGATCATGACGTCGCCGACACTCAACTCCTCGATCATGGACGCTATCAGTGCGCCCCGGAGATCGCTGTCAGTAATCCAGCCCACCAAGTGGTCTTCCCTGTCCACCACTGGCAGGTGGCGGATAGAATGCTGTTTCATGAGCTCCAAGGCATCCTGAATCGAGGCATGGGGAGAAATGGCGACCGGATTCTTGGACATGCGTCTGGCTACTAACATGAAAACGTATCCTCACCACGCGGGGACCATTCAACAGAAGCCAAGCCGAAAGGTTCGATGACGGAGCCCCATTACGATGGTCTCAGTCAACCAAGACCGGAACGTAGTGAAAGTTGTGAAAAGAACCGCGGAACTCGGCAGGAAAGATTCGAGCCGTTTCGATTCTCATCCGGGGGGCGACCCGATTTGTGATCCCTTAGATTTCAAATGCTCAAGTTAAGTTACTTATAGGATATCCCAAGAAAACTTGCAAGAGAAAAAAAGCTCATACTCCCTGAGACCGGCCAGTGGTGTTCCTTGACATCTGCCTCTCTCTTGCTATACTTGCCAATGAGTCAGCCCCGGATTTCCGGGGCATTTGTGTATTGGCTTTTCTTTGTAAGCCCGGTGATCCGAGCCATGAGCAAATGTAAGTTCATCTTTGTGACCGGCGGGGTGCTCTCTTCCCTGGGAAAGGGTTTGGCATCCGCTGCCATCGGGGCTCTGCTGGAAAGTCGAGGCCTGAGGGTTACCTTACAGAAATTGGATCCCTATATCAATGTGGATCCGGGGACAATGAATCCCTTTCAACATGGCGAGGTTTATGTCACCGATGATGGGGCCGAGACCGACCTCGATCTTGGACACTATGAACGCTACACCTCTGCAAAAATGGGCAGGAAAAACAACTTCACCTCCGGCAGTATTTACTACTCGGTTATCAGCAAAGAACGGAGGGGGGACTACCTGGGAGGGACGGTCCAGGTTGTTCCGCATGTGACCGACGAAATCAAGAGCTGTATTCTCCAGGTTACTGATGGCGTGGATGTGGCCATCATTGAAATAGGCGGTACGGTTGGCGATATAGAAGGACTTCCCTTTCTGGAGGCAATACGTCAGTTCAAGTCGGACGCGGGAAAGGAGAATGTCCTCTATATTCACCTAACCCTCGTTCCGTACATAAAGGCAGCAGGGGAGGTCAAAACTAAGCCAACCCAACACAGCGTCAAAGAGCTAAGCAGTATAGGCATACAGCCGGACATTTTATTGTGCCGCACGGAGGTCCCCCTTAGCAAAGAGATCAAGGCCAAAATAGCCCACTTCTGCAATGTGGAGCCTGAGGCGGTCATCACTGCTCAAGATGTGGACAGCATCTATGAGGTGCCCCTGAAGTTTCATCAAGAAGGGCTTGACGACAAAATCGTGCAGTTCCTTAACATCTGGACCAGAGCGCCTCGGTTGGAGCACTGGGAAGATCTGGTGGACCGTTTGGAGAATCCCAAGCAGACAGTTCATATTGGCATCGTGGGCAAATACATTGATTTGCGGGAATCATACAAGAGTCTCAACGAGGCCTTGGTCCATGGCGGGGTCGCCAATGATTGTATGGTAGTTCTCAACTACATTGATTCTGAAGAGATCGAGAAGGAGGGGGGCGAGGCTCTCCTCGAAAATGTAGACGGCATCTTGGTACCCGGCGGTTTTGGCGCACGTGGGTTTGGAGGAAAGATCAAGGCCATCAGGTATTCCAGGGAAAACCTGGTCCCTTTTTTTGGCATCTGCCTTGGTATGCAGATGGCGGTGGTTGAGTTCGCTCGCGAGGTGGGCGGTCTGCCCGATGCCCATAGCATGGAATTTGACCCAAATACAAGAAGTCCTGTGATCTATCTCATGCGAGAATGGTACGATTACCAGACCAAAAGCATCCAGAGACGCGACGAGAAATCCGATTTTGGCGGCACCATGAGGTTGGGATCCTATCCCTGTTTGCTTGATGAAGCCTCCAAAGCCTACGGTGCCTATGGCCGACGAGAGATCTTCGAACGCCACCGACACCGTTACGAATTCAACAACGAGTACCGTGAAATACTTGGTGGAAGTGGGCTCAAGTTCACCGGACAATCTCCAGACAAGCAACTGGTTGAGATCATCGAAATAGAGGACCATCCCTGGTTTCTGGGCTGTCAATTTCACCCCGAATTCAAATCCAAACCCATGGATCCTCACCCTCTTTTCCGAGAATTCATTAGACACTCACTGGAAAATGCTGCGAGGCAAGGAAAATCCATCGCAGCTTGAATCGCCTCAGGCGATCCAGAATGGTTACTGATGTACTCCATTGAGTTAGACCAATGTACTATTGGTGAAGACAGGCTGTTTCTTATTGCAGGTCCTTGCGTAATAGAAAGTGCCAAGGCGACCCTGGCAGCGGCCAGAGAACTCAAGAGGGTGGCTGACCGGTGGCAGCTCCCCCTTATATTCAAGAGTTCCTACGATAAGGCAAACCGCACTTCTTACTCTTCCTTCCGGGGGCCGGGGCTGGAAGAGGGGCTGGACATCCTAGCTGCTGTTAGGCGTGAGTGCAATCTTCCTGTGGTTTCAGATGTCCACTCCGTTGCAGAGGTGGAACGCGCCGCAGAGGTACTCGACTTGATCCAAATTCCCGCGTTTTTGTGTAGACAGACTGACCTAATTATGGCTGCGGCAGCAACAGGAAAGCCCATTAACGTCAAGAAAGGCCAGTTTCTCGCTCCCTGGGATATGACTAACGTGGTGGCGAAGATTCATGTTGGCGGCAACCGAAAAGTCCTACTCACAGAACGCGGTAGCTCCTTTGGGTACAATAATCTGGTGGTGGATATGCGCTCTCTCAATCTAATGAAGGAGTACGGACTGGTCGTTTTTGATGCTACCCACAGTGTTCAGTTGCCGGGTGGATCCGGGGACCGGTCCGGGGGAGATCGCCGCTTTGTGGAGACCTTGGCACGAGCTGCGGTGGCGGCCGGGGTGGACGGGATCTTCATGGAGGTCCACCAGGAGCCGGATCTAGCCCCCTGCGATGGCCCCAACTCCATTGCCCTTGCTAACGTGGACCATATCGTGCAAGTGCTTCTAAAAATCCACGCTGCCGTGCAACCTGGTATCAACGAGCAAAAGGAGACGAGGGTGTGAAGTTCAGGGGGAGTGAGGCAGAGACCAGACAACGAGCTGCCAGGATTAAACTGGTGATTCTGGACGTAGACGGGGTGCTGACCAACGGCGGGCTGGTATTGCATGATAACGGCCAGGAAAGTAAGGTATTCCACGTGCACGATGGTCACGGTATTCGCCTTTTGCAGAGGGCGGGAGTCGAGGTGGCGCTGCTCACTGGGAGAAGTTCACGAGTCGTGGCTAATCGGGCCAGAGATCTCGGGATCAAACTGGTAATTCAGGGAAGCAAAGACAAGCTGGCCTCCTATGAGAGTATCCTTACACAACGGCAGCTGGATGATAGCGAAGTGGCCTATGTTGGCGACGATCTGGTGGATATCCCCGTGCTCAGGCGAGTTGGCCTAGCTGTGGCCGTGGCCGAAGCTACAACTCCCGTTCACTTCTATTGCCACATGACCACTCGAATCGGAGGTGGCCGGGGTGCAGTGCGTGAGGTGTGCGACTTCTTGCTAGAGGTTCTGGGGAGATGGGAAGAAGTTACTGCTCCTTACCTTGGTGCTAAATAGGCCATGTTCACAGTTCCCCTGGAGGGTTAATACCAGGGGATAGTCATCCTGGCAAATTCCGGAACAAGCTGAAATCATTTATATTCTGGTGGAAGTGGCAACCAAATTGCCCTTTACACTATGTTACAGCCTATGGTATAGGTGAAAAATGAATTGGTGAAGTCGGTCGAATTGTGCATGGAAGTTGCATGATTGAGAATTTTAAGTTTCTTCGGGCTCGAGTTGATCGTCTATGCAAAAGCCAATCTGGCAACGCATACGCTTTATCCGCTGGTATCTGTGTCTGGTATTGCTGGCTGCGGTGCTGGCCTTCTTGGTCGGGATGAGGGAGCAGCGGCTGGAACGGTCACAGGCGGCTGTCACCACTCAAGCGACCTGCAATGACGCCGATGTCACCCTCAACGACTTCAATTATTGTGATGTCAGAGAAGGACAATCCCGGTGTACTGTTCAGGCGACCTTGGCATGTTATTTCGACGACAGGCAGGAGACAGTTGTCCGTCCAGTGAAGGCCGAATTCTTTCTAGAGGATGGTAGTAAGGTTGAACTGTGGGGAGATGAAGGGGTTCTTCACAACGACAGCAAGAATATGGAGCTCAGCGGCAACGTTCGTTTGCAGTCAGAAGACGGCTACCGGGTGGTGACCGAACGACTTATTTACGACCGCGAAAGGGGACTGTTTCATACCCCCGCGGCCGTGCTGGTTGAAGGGCAGGGCCTCGTGCTCAGGGGCCTAGGTATGCGTTTGGATATGGATGGGCGGACACTGAGCGTCTTGAAACACATTGAAACTACGTTGCAGGGAATCCTGTCTTTCGATGGGCAGCGCAATAGATCCTCGTAGTGGACGCTGGAGGTTGGGAAGATTCGTGATAAGCAGTGGCATATTTGAGAAGATGCCATCCCGCATGCAACTGCTGGTCTTCCTGCTGGTATTGGGCTTCTTGTTCGGCGGAAACGGCTTGACTCATGCTGAGCCTCGGGGTCCTGGGGTCGTCCACATAGTGAGCGATCGACTCGAAGCGCATCAACAAGACCGTCAAGTGGTTTTTTCGGGCCACGTTGTGGCCACCCAGGGAGAACTAACGATAAAGGGCGATCGCCTTACCATTTTCTATTTGGAGAACAACACCGGTGAGGCCAGCGATGACGCTTTGGCGCAGCGCGTGGACCGGATCGTGGTTGAAGGAAATGTTCGCATTTCTCAGAAAAACACTGTGGCCACCGGGAAGAAAGCGGTCTATTATAGCTCTGACAACAAGGTAGTGCTGACCGGAGAACCTCGGGTGCGACGAGACACGGACATTATTCAAGGCACCTCCATTACGCTCTATCTTGATAGCGAGAAAAGCGTTGTCGAGGGAGGCCCCTCAGGGCCCGTGGAAGCCACGATATTCAGTTCCGGGGTTGGAGGTTCGTTCAACTGGGACGGTGTTAAGAAAGAGGGAAGTTTCGGAACAGACAGAGATGAAGGTGGGTAAACTCGGCGCCACGGACCTGGTGAAGATCTATCGTCGCCGCTCAGTGGTGAACAAAGTGAGCTTAGAAGTGGATCGTGGCGAGATCATCGGGTTGCTAGGTCCGAACGGGGCGGGGAAAACTACGACCTTTTACATGATCGTAGGCTTGATTCGTCCGGACAGCGGCCGGGTCTCTCTGAACGGGAAAGACCTCACTGAGCTACCCATGTACATCCGAGCGCGGGAAGGGATCACTTATCTTCCGCAAGAACCATCCATATTCCGGAAGTTGACGGTGGAAGAGAACATCCTGGCGATTCTTGAAACTTTGGACCTGAGTCGGCAGGAACGGCGACAGCGGCTTGTGGAGCTTTTGGATGAATTGAACGTGGGGCATCTAGCTGGCAGCCGAGGATATTCCCTGTCAGGAGGCGAAAGGAGGCGAGTGGAGATAACCCGAGCTTTAGTGACCTGTCCCAGATTCCTCTTACTGGATGAACCTTTTGCCGGGATAGATCCATTGGCTGTTGTCGATATTCAAAGGGTCTTTGAACAACTGAAGGAAAAGGGGATAGGCCTTTTGATCTCCGACCACAACGTACGTGAGACTCTCAAGGTGTGTGATCGCGCTTATATATTGAACGAGGGTGTTATTTTGGAAGAAGGAGATCCTGCCAAGCTTGCTTCGAGCCCCGTGGCTCGTCGAACCTATTTGGGAGAAGAGTTCCGATTATAAGGGTATCCAGGAATCATGGCCATCGAACTGAGACAACAACTAAAACTAGCGCAGCAACTGATCATGACCCCACAGTTGCAACAGGCGATAAAACTGTTGCAGTTGTCGCGCCTGGAGCTGTTGGATACTATCAGCCAAGAACTGCAGAGTAACCCGCTCTTGGAAGAAACACAAGAAGATGCGCCCGACCAAGACGCTCTCGCGGAAGAGAGACAATCCGCGCAACGTGAGGAGCCCACCCCCGAGGTCACCATTGATGAAAAAGCCAAAGAGGATATTGACTGGGAAGAGTATCTCGGGGATTACAGTTCCGGGAGCAGGATGCGCGTGGAGCGCGAACAGGCACCGGAGTTGCCAGCGCTTGAAAACCGTCTAGTTAAAAAGCCTTCTTTTGATGCTCATCTGTTGTGGCAGCTGCACCTGTCAAGTCTAGACGAGGTCGAGAAAGAAGTGGGTACCCTGATCATCGGCAACCTTGATCGAGACGGGTACTTGAAGGCCACTGTAACTGAAATCGCTGAGATGGCAAAATGTGACGAGGATTGTGTGGAGCAAGTCCTTCACTTGGTTCAAGGATTTGACCCGGTGGGTGTGGCAGCAAGAAATCTAAAGGAGTGCCTCCTCATACAAGTCAAGACCCTGAGCCTCGAGGATGAGCTCGTGGTGGAGATCCTCGAGAACCATCTCCACGATCTGGAAAACAAAAATTACCATGCCATCCTAAAAACCACCGGCAGGAGCCCGGAAGATATTCAGAAAGCCATCGAGATTATCCTCGGGCTGGAGCCCAAACCTGGAAAGGCCTTCGACGAGGAGGAAGTTCAATATATCAGTCCTGACATCTTCGTCTATAAGGTGGACAACGATTTTGTTATCGTCCTTAACGAGGACGGTATGCCAAAATTGCGGATCAGCCCTTTCTACCGTGAAGCCCTGAGTAAGGACGGTAACGTCTCTGAGCAAACGAGAGAATACATCCAGAGCAAGCTTCGTTCAGCAGCATGGCTAATTAAGAGTATCCATCAGAGGCAGCGCACCATATATCGGGTGGCCGAGAGCATCATCAAGTTTCAACGCGATTTTTTTGAACAAGGCATTACCCATTTAAGACCGCTCGTTCTTCGCGATGTTGCCGAAGACCTGGAGATGCACGAGTCGACGATTAGTCGCGTCACAACGAACAAGTATATGCACACGCCGAGAGGTGTGTTTGAACTCAAATATTTCTTCAACTCTTCCATAGGCAGCCTAACGGGTGGTGCGGTCGCGTCTGAGAGTGTCAAGGAGCGTATCCGCCAACTTGTCCAGAGTGAAGATTCTCGCAAGCCATATAGCGACAAGGCCATCGTAGAGAAGCTCCGAGAAGAGAACATTGACATCGCTCGAAGGACCGTGGCCAAGTATCGAGAGTTGCTAGGCATACTGCCTTCTAATATGCGAAAACAGCCAGTCTGGGGAACTAAGAAAAGAAGAAAAGGCAGTTGATAACCATCGCAGTGGCGATCAAGCTTTCATCCCTTGAATTCTAGCTATCGTGACTTGGCGAAACAATAACCGACCATTATCAAGAGTGCGGAGGATTACTTACAGCGCTTCAGGCAGGGAGGACATGGATGCAGGTTTCGGTTACGTTTAGAAAAATTGAGGCGTCGGACACGTTGAGAAATTACGCGGAGGATAAACTCTATCGCGTCAAGAAATACGTGGAGGATCCGATTGATGCCCATGTAGTGCTTTCGGTGGAAAAATTTAGACATATCGCCGAGGTGAGCGTAGATGCCAATGGTCTCCGGCTTAACGGGGTAGAAGAGACCGAAGATATGTACTCGGCCATTGACATGGCGGTAGACAAGATCGAATCTCAAATCAAGAGATACAGACAAAAGCTTAAAAAGCGCAAAAGTGACGCCAGTTCAAAGGATCTGGTGATGAGAAGGGATGTATTGGCCGGAGAGAACCTGGAGGAATCTGAGGAGCCACAGGTCATCAAGACGAAGCAGGTCTATGTGAAGCCGATGGATCCGGATGAGGCGCTGATGCAGATGAATCTTGTCAACAGCGAATTTCTGGTGTTCACTAATGCCAAGACCCAGACCATCAACGTCATCTATCGACGTAAGGACGGAAACTACGGCCTCATCGAGCCAGTGACCTAGCCTGGCTTATTCGCGAATCTTCCTGATTCCTGAATAAGCACCCACAACAACATGAAGCTCTTTGTTGCGGGTCTTGACACGACGCTCTGTCCCGCGGGATGCGCGGGGACTCAAGGCCAGCCCTGAGCGAAGCCGATTTGTGAATGCCCCGAGCTGGCAGCGCACGATATAATGGGTCAGGTGGGCCTGTACAATTCAGAGAGAACCCTGGAATCACTTGTTTCACACAAAGGATACTGAGAGCCTAGATGAAAATATTGGATATCCTGCACCGGGATTGCATTGTTCCGGAGCTTAACTCTCAGAACAAGAGGGAGGTTCTGGAAGAACTCACCGGAGCTCTGTTGAAGTCGAAGGGCAACTTGAACAAAGAGGCCCTGGTGGAAGTTTTGCTGGAACGGGAGCGTCTGGGCAGTACCGGGATCGGTGATGGTATTGCTATTCCCCACGGCAAGATTCCGGATCTTGATGAACTGGTTTTATCTTTTGGGCGGAGCGATCGGGGCATCGAATTTGATTCGATGGACGGCCGGCCAACCCACCTCTTTTTTCTTCTGATAGCACCCGAAAACTCCGCTGGTATTCACCTACGTGCTCTGGCCAAAATATCACGCTTACTGAAAAGTGCCCACTTCCGCCAGAGACTCATGGAGGCAGGAACCAAAGAGGAGATCTTTCGAGTCATCCAAGAAGAAGATAAGGAATTTTGAGCCCGACCTTTCTCTGGAGCCTTCTTGCCCTCCCCCGGTAAAGCCTTTTCTCGTCACGTGAGCACTTTAACGATCGCTACTGGACAGGATTGGTCGAAGCGAGCTAGTATACTGAAGATTTTGCCTCAACCTAGCCCGGATAATTCACGAATCACGCCCTGGCGTGACTGCGGTTATGATCGTCCTTCCGGGCGTCCTCGGGTTTTCCCTCGCTCGGCTCCGCTCAGTCCCCACCCCTTTGGGGCGGGTCCCCGGTTACACGATCACGCGACACCGTTTTGTGAATAATGGTAGCCAGATTCGTTTGCTTCTCAAGGGGCACTCTGCGTGTCGACGGATGCACCACCGGGGTTAGCCGGGATAGCAGATCAGGGAGGTGACCGTGACTAGTGAGGGGAGAAAGAAGGCAAAGAAAAACGAGTGGGTTGTCGTGGTCACCGGACTTTCTGGATCCGGCAAAAGCACAGCCATAAAGGCGTTTGAAGATCTCGATTTTTTTTGCGTGGACAATCTTCCGGTTTTGCTACTGCCTGACTTTCTCAATCTTCGCGAGGAATCTTCCGGAGAGCTGTGGCATATCGCGCTGGGTATGGATATCCGTGAGCGTCGCTTTTTGGACAGTTACCCGAAAATCTTCAACGAACTGTGGAACCGTGGCATCGAATTGGAGATTCTCTTTCTCGATGCCACCGACGACACCTTACAGCGCCGTTTTAGTCAGACGCGGCGCAAACATCCCATGGCGGGAACGGGTACCGTGCTAGACGGTATTCGCGCGGAGCGTGAAAGGCTTAAAGACCTAAAGCGAATGGCTACCCGCGTGCTGGATACATCCAATACCAACGTGCACGAACTGAAGAGGATGATCAACAGTCTGTATGCAGTCTTTCCGGATCAGGAGACTCTGCATATCCATGTGCTTTCCTTCGGCTTCAAGTACGGAGTGCCAACTCAGGCTGACGTTGTTATGGACGTAAGGTTCCTGCCCAATCCTTTCTTTTTAGACCACCTTAGAAATCTGGATGGTACCAACGAGCCGGTAATAGACTTCGTCCTGAAACAGGAGCAAACTAAACTATTCTTGGAGAAGTTTACCGATTTGGTCAGTTATCTCCTGCCGCGTTATCGAGAGGAAGGCAAAAGTTATCTGACTATTGCCATTGGCTGTACCGGTGGAAGACATCGATCTGTGGTCATTTCCGAACAGTTGAGAGAACGGTTAGCAGGCGAAGGATACACCGTCACCACGGATCATCGAGATGTGGCAGTGGCTTGACCGCTGGATTATCAAGGGATAGCCCTGCAAAAGGAAGGGGCACGTATCTGCTGGCGCTTGACTGAGAGGAAATCGACTAAGGAGTGGATAGATGGTGGGAATAGTGGCTGTTGCCCATCGGGGGTTGGCACAAGAGCTTGTGGCCACTGCCGAGATGATCGTGGGAAAGATCCAAAACTGCATCGGACTTTCCATCGACCCCAACTTGTCTGTTAACGACCTGCGCCGTCAGATTAGCGAAGCGATACAACAGGTCAATGAAGGGAACGGAGTCATAATACTTACGGACATGTTCGGTGGCACGCCCTCAAATATAAGTCTGAGCTACTTGAATCAGACTGGCATTGAGGTGGTGACCGGTGTTAATCTCCCCATGTTGATCAAGTTGTCACAGGCCAGAGAGAACATGAAGGTGGATGAATTAGCCCGAGCTGTCAAGGAGTACGGGCAGAGAAGTATTTCGTTGGCAAGCGAGATTCTGACCCAAGAGGTAGATGAATAAATCGCCATGGGATTGTACGAGGACATGGACCTTACGAGAGGGTCAGCAGCGGACAACAAGAAGACCGTTTCAGGGCCGGACCTGCGCTGGCGCAATGACTCCACCACGGCTCCTGCAATTCTCATAGAGGCTATGAGGCCAAATGACCTTGCAGAAGTGTTGATCATACAACAGGATGGTCTCTCGAGCCTTTGGAGTGAAGCATCTTTTGCGGCTGAAATAGAAGAACCTGACGCCAGCCTGTACGTGGCTCGCCTGATGGGGGTCGAGAAGAAGTGCCAAGTGCTCGGCTATATCTGCTTTTGGGTAGTGGCCGACGAGATTCAGATGGCTAATTTGGCGGTCCACATACACTACAGAAGGCGAGGCGTTGGGAGGCAATTAGTGCTCTATGCCCTCCGAACGGGCTACAGGGCGGGTGCACGTTTGGCGGTGCTGGAGGTGAGTCTGGCGAACGCGGCAGCAAAGGCACTCTATGAAAAGTTAAGCTTTGTTCCCATCCACGGGAGGCCCTTTTACTATCCCGAATCCAGGGAAGCTGCGCTGGTGCTTAAACTGAGCCTTGGCCGGGCGTGGCGGCATCAGCAGTGTGGCTAGCGGTAGAAGCCAGAGCGGATTTGCGAGACCTAAATTTTCGCGCCTGTTGAACCGGGAGGGTGAAGACAAACATATTGCCAGGAATAACTGTTAGCTGTTAGGGAGGGAAGCGAAATGGCTCTTAAGATTGGAATCAACGGATTTGGTCGAATTGGTCGGACGGCGATGCGAAGTATCATTGAGGGCGGGATGGACGTACAGGTTGCGGGCATCAACGACCTGGCCAGCCCAGAGGAGTTGGCCCATTTGCTCCGTTATGACTCGGTGCATGGTCGTTTTAAGAGTCCCGTGGAAGTCCGAGAGGGCAATCTGGTGGTGGGTGGCCAAGAAATACACTGTACCCAAATCAGAAACGTGGAAGAACTGCAGTGGCGAGAACTAGGAGTGGATGTTGTTTTGGAGTGCACGGGTTTATTCCGGGATAAGGAGTCTGCCGCTAAACATTTAAAGGCGGGGGCACGCAAGGTGATCATCAGTGCACCGGGGAAGAATGTGGATGCCACTTTTGTATTGGGAGTGAACGAGCAGACCTACGACCCCGATAGCCACGACGTGGTTTCCAATGCCTCCTGCACTACCAACTGTCTCGCGCCCGTGGTTCGGGTTCTCCACGACTCATTCAACATTGAACATGGACTTATGACTACCATCCACGCCTACACCATGGGTCAGAATCTGTTGGACGGTTTGCACAAGGATCGTCGTCGGGCACGAGCAGCGGCCCTTTCCATGGTGCCTACCACAACCGGAGCTGCTGCTGCGGTCACCCTGGTCATTCCGGAACTGAAGGGAAAGCTGGATGGAATGGCGATTCGGGTTCCCACGCCGAACGTCTCTGTGGTGGACTTTGTTGGCCGCGTAGGCCGTGAGGTCACAAAAGAAGAAGTGAACAATGCTTTCAAAGAGGCGGCTAACAGTCGGCTTAAAGGGATCCTTGCGTACAGCGACGAGCCACTGGTTTCTTCGGATTTCAACACGAGCTCCTATTCTTCCATAGTGGATGCAGACGTGACCAGTGTAATGGAAGGCAGACTCGTGAAAGTTCTGAGCTGGTATGACAACGAGTTCGGTTATGCCAGTCGATTGGTCGACTTGGCAGTGTATATGGGCCAAAGGCTGTAATCGTCGCCAAGGTTCACGGTCTGTTGTAGAGGGCAGACTAGTCTGCCCTGCTTGGCTCGTTTTACTAGTCAGACCGGTGAGATCTTTTCACCCTGGTATGGGTCGATGATAAGTAACAAAGTCCGGATGAGCAGTGCGACACGCTCGTTTTGGGCAACTGAACAGATCCAGACTGGCAAACCGGCTCAACCAGCAAGAACCACAAGCTGCGGCGTGAATTGAAGCAGCCAAGTCATCTCAAGGCGACAACTCTGACAACAATGGATGCTAAAGGAGGTGGAGAGGATGAGTGGTCGAATGCCCCTCATGGCAGGCAACTGGAAGATGTATTTCACGGTGGGTGAAGCAGTGGCGCTGCTGGAAGAGCTCAAAGGTGGGATTTCCCGTTTTGATGACCGCGAGGTAGTGGTGGCTCCTCCTTTTACTGCATTGAGTGCAGTCGCGTCTGCTCTGGCTGGTAGCCCCATTCGGCTCGCGGCGCAGAATTGTCATTGGGAGAGCCAAGGAGCCTATACTGGCGAGATTGCCCCCGCCATGTTGAAGGATCTGGGCTGCCGTTATGTTATCGTCGGACACTCTGAGCGACGCCAGTATTTCGGCGAAACCGACGGGAGCATAAATCGCAAGATGGTGGCGCTGTTGGCTTTGGAGATTGTACCCATTCTCTGTGTCGGTGAAACCTTGGAACAGCGCCAAGCCGGGGAGACACTTCGAATTTTGGCAGACCAGCTTACCGGGGCGTTCGAGGGACTCAAAGATGAAGAGGTTGGCCGTGTGGTGCTGGCCTATGAACCGGTTTGGGCAATTGGTACCGGACATACAGCGACCCCGGAGCAGGCGCAGGAGGCTCATGCCTTCATCCGAGATCGGCTTGCGGATCGCTTCAATAACGAGGTTGCAAACGGGATACGTATACTGTATGGTGGCAGCGTCAAACCGGAAAACGTGGATACGTTGATGGCCCAACCAGATATCGATGGGGCGCTGGTGGGAGGAGCGAGCCTGAAAAGTGCATCCTTCGTGCGCATTGTTGATTTCGTGGGCTAGATGGACTATTATGGCTCGATCCAAATCATCTTAGGGAGAAAGTGGGTTCCATGCAGCTTGTCCTTGTAGTGTTGCATCTTCTTGTTTGTATGGCCCTGATTGTCATCGTACTGTTGCAGACGGGAAAGGGGTCGGAGATCGGTGCAGTTTTCGGGGGCTCTTCCCAAACCTTGTTCGGTTCCACCGGGGGCGGTACGTTTTTCGGTAAACTGACAACGGGGATCGCGATTGTTTTCTTGCTTACCTCGCTCATACTGGCGGGGCGGTCCCACAGGATGGCCGGCGAGTCAGTGATGACCGGTGTGAAGCCAGCCGCTGCCCCGGTAGCGACAGAAATTGAAACGCCAGGCGCTG
>CP070692.1:282132-318851 GCA_020353215.1 Deltaproteobacteria bacterium | reverse complement strand
TAATTAAAACCTGCAGTGTCAGTTGAACTTTCAATCTTGTTTTCTTGGCCGAATTGTTGCCAGGAAAGATTGGTTTCCAGGATGACGCCATCCTTATCGAGTATGGCTATGTTGGCTGAGAGGGAATCTATGGCTATATTTATATACTGCCCAGTGAGCTGCATGGCTTGAGTGGCTTCCCTGCACTCTGAAGCTTCTTCTTCCAGCTCTTTCACTCTCTGCATTAGTTCTTCGACAGAGGGAGTCTCCGTCATTGCAAGTCACCTCTCACCCGGGGGGTGGAACCGATGAACTTGGCATCGCGAGCCATCCGAAAAGCCGGGTACTGTTCTCCATGTCTTAATCATCACTGATTCCCTCTCTCAGGGCATCGAGATTCGGAATCGGAACTGACATGCAGTGGTCACGATCTGGGTTATAGGCGAAACGATAGGACAATCCCGTGTTGCCCTGGCGGTGCATGACCTCCCAGCCTCTAACCAGATACGGGCACGTATCGTTAAAACAGACAAACATAAACTCCATGTCCCATTCTGTGAACGGGTTTTGAGGCAATTCCCACTTCAGTAAACCATGATTGCAATGGGGACACCGTAATGTATCTTTGACCGCCGCTTTTCTGCGCTCAAGTTCCCCTTGATCCAGGAAATCCGTGAGGGGCCAACTCAATGAGAGGTCAGGTCTTTTGCTGGCCTCTCCCCCACTTTTTTCGGCATATACGGCGTAGATGGGGTCGCTCGGAACACCGAGATGCGCGTACTTATCGTCCTTGGGCCTTGGCTTTCCTTTTGAGACGAAAACGTCTGGAATGCCAAACATCCCAGACCGGTTGAAAAACTCTTCAACCAGCACAATCCGCTCTTCCTCTCCAGACTGACGCCAGATTTTAACCGCCTTTTGTTCGAACATGCGATTGGAGAAAATGACCAGGAACAAGCCTCCTGGTTTGAGAATTCTGCCCACCTCGCGAAAGATATCCAGGGGTCTGATGATGTAGTCCACCGAGACCACATTGAGAACAGCATCAAATGTGTTGTCCGGGAAGGGTAAAGAAGGATCTTTATTCAAGTCGTGATAAACCCAATCAGTTAGGATTTCGTTGCGCGAGAGTTCATTTCGGTTCAGACCAAGTCCCACAACTCTCTGGGCCTGAATGCTCGAAGAAATATGGGAGTCCCAGCCGGCCATCAAATCCAGAATAACTGGAGTCTCCTCAATGACAAGTTCTTGAATTATCTCTTCCACCGTCGACAAGGCAAGGGAATCTAGATGCTGAACAAATCGATCCGTCTCATAAAATATGGCGTCATCTGATTCGTCCAACCTGGAAAATGAATCTTCAGCAAGCAAAAAGTCGCGGCGAGAGGAAGATTCGGTCATCGCTTTGTGTTTCGCAGCTTGTCCTTCGTTCATCTCATTCATCCTTTAGCACTTCAAACTTTCAACATGCAATGTAAGCAGGGCTGCTCTTTTGTCAATGGTATCGCAGCATGGCTATGTCTTCTTTTTCCAGCTTATCCTCTCGGTTTTTCGACAGAAATACATGTAGGAGAACTGCAGCCCAAACGACCAGGAAAAGGTGAGATCGGGCGGGTCAGGAGTGTTTGATGACAATGCCCAAATAGCCATCGACGGTCAGCTCATCACCGGTGTGGATCAGGGAGGAAGCGTCTGGAACACCTGTAACGCAGGGAAGACCGTATTCTCTGGCGATAATGGCGCCGTGGATGAGCATTCCGCCCCTGCGCTCCACCACACCGGCGGCGAGGGGCACCACAAAGGTCATGTTCGGATCAACAGCATCGCACACAAGAATCTCTCCCGCCTTGAAATCGAACAGGTTCGAAGGCTCAGTGATGACCCGTGCACTTGCCCGGACCACACCTGGACTTGCTGGCTGCCCCACCAGCTGTCTCGGTCTGATATCAAAGTGGACTGATTTTTCTGGCATAGCCACAACTCTCTTCGGCGCATAATGTGGGTCGTTCAGGGCTTCGATAATCTCCAGTGGATCTAAGGTTTCGACTTCCAAGTTGCCACGAGCGGTCAAACGGCGTTTGCTCTCTTCCATGGCTAATCTAAGTTGACTCTGAATCATACCGAGATAGATGTTGTCATCGTCTCTCAGCCTGTAACTGGCCCGTCCAAGGTCCAAGAGTTCTTCCATCCTAGATCTTTTCTCGCCCTCGAAATTGGAAAGGAAGCTTTCCTTTAAAGCCAACAAGTCTTTGGCGCCCGAGCGTTTTTTAGCGGCGGGACGGGAGGACAATTCCAGCAATAACCTCAGGATACCGTCGCGTCCCTGAGTGCAGAGATCTGCCGAGCAGGAGAGATCACCAAATCTCTCCACAAACGATTCCAATGCCTCCATCAAGAGATGGTTCGGCCCCGGATAGTTTCGGTCATTCAGATTTGCTGCCAGGTCTTCATCGCCTCGAATCATGCCGGCCATATCTTCGAGCATGCGATTTCGCTCGAGACTTGCCATCTCGGTTGCGCCCAGCAAGTCCATGAACTCATATGGGTCATCAGGGCGAACCGTGTCATTGTAAACCTGACCGAAGAGCCTTATGCCGTGGGCCAAGGGAATGAACTCGTCCCAGTATATGTCCACCCATTTATCGTGGGCCTGCTGTCTTCCAGCCAGCTCATTGGCTAATTCTGCATCAGTCAGTTCAGCAGGATTCCTCTGGGCATAGCTTTTAGCTTCATGCTCCATGGCAGGTATGAGCTCACCTTCCACCCTGTTGCGCAGTGCCTTCAAATTATCGAAGCTCCTCCTCAAGGTGAAGTACCAGGCACGTTTGTCACCTTTATTCTTCTCGGCGAGGGTTGTGATGGGACGAGATTGCAGGACGTACAGTTCATCTCCTAAAAAGGTCCATTCCACGTCCTGGGGCGAACCAAATAGCTCTTCCGTCTCCAGAGCAAGGCGAAAAACCTTGGCCACCTCATCTTCACTCAGGGGTGGAACGCTCTGCTTCTCGGCTGACAATTTCTCCAAGCGCGTGGCCTCTGCGTCCACGCCGACCGTCATGCCCCGCTGTGCTGAATGATGACTGATGATGGCGCCGCTCCTGCGGTCTAAAAGCCAGCGATCAGGTTCGATGCTACCGTCAACCAGTCCCTGGTTCAGACCGTAGACGCTTTCGATTACAACCTGTGACGGGTCATTGGGGTTCCTGCCAAACGTAACTCCGGAGCGCTCTCCAGCCATGAGTTCCTGGACGACAACAGCCATTGAACTCTCTTCAACATCCAACCCCAGTTCTTGCCTGTAAAGCAAAGCCCGGTCTGACCAGAGCGAGGCCCATACAAGTTTCATGTGCTCCAAGATGGAATCTACCCCGATGATATTTATGAAGGACTCATGTAGACCGGCAAAAGATGCGTGGGAGGAATCCTCGCCAGGGGCAGATGAACGCACCACGAGAGGTTTGCCGGAGAGTTCAGATTTTAGAGAAGCCTCAAGCAGGTTGCGTAAGTCTCCTGGTATGGGTGTTTTGATGAAAAGGTTCCGAATCCTCAAGGAGGCGTCCCACATTTCTTCCCAGCGCATCTTTGTGAAGTCTTTCCGGTTGAGCTCCATCAGGATGCGAGGTTTCAGGCCAGTGGCTGCCAAGTATCGACGGTAACCTTCCGAGGTAATGCAACAGGCCAGGGGTACTCTAAATCCACTGTTCGCCATCACCGCGAGTGCGTAACCCTTGCCGCCTACTATCTCACCATCGTTCTTTGATATATCTTTGAGAAAAAGGACCAGTCTCATTGCTTTACATGGAGTTCCATTACATTTTGAAATCGTCTCACCAAGTAATATGTTTCAACCTTGACCTGCAGCAGGGCGCAGCTCGGAGATTGTACGAAATCTTTCAACATCGGGTGTTTGGCCAGATAGTTGGCGAGAACCTCATCTCGATTTGCATCCATTACTTCTTGAGCCGCACCGGTTGCGGTAACGGCTGCAGCTTGAGAAAAATCAGAGTCCTCATTGGAACGATTGTCAATCAGCATGGTTACCCTGGCATCGGCCTCGATGTTGGCGTACTTGCGGGTAGCGCGAGCTGTAACAAAGTACAAGCTCTTCAGGTCCTCGTTGGCGGCAAAAGCGACCAGGTTGGCGTAGGGCTGCCCCTTGTTTTGGGTGCCCAGGACTGCGAGTTTTTGCGACTCAAACAATCCTCTTATGAGTTGTTCAAGCTCCGTTTCCTCACTCAAGAGGGTCTCCCTCCTGGAACCTGAACCGGTAATTCGTGCCACCACTCACCTCCAGTTAAATTTCTGTCTTGCCTCTGCCCGGAAGGAAGGTCATGTCCACGTTTGCAGTAGTTTATTCGTAAAACATCCGGGCTATAGTCTATTCAGAATCATTTTATATAATTCCAGGACCTCATCCCCGGCGTGGATACTCTCCGCTGAAGCCAATACTGCTGAAACTTCCTGTTGATCTACGCCAGCCCAATCACAGAGCAAACGAGCCTGATGGTAAGTTGGCAGCCAGACCAACCTCTTGGAGATTTCCTCAAGTGATCCAAAGATCCGCAGAAAATGGCCTAGATTTAGAATGAAATATATGCGGCCGGGAAAAGGTGAGGTTATCTCAATGATTTTCTCAGGGTCCCACACAAAGCATCCCACCTGCGGGGTCCATGGCAAGCCCCTCTCTTTGAGTTGGGCGGCAACCTGGCAGTGTCTAAGGCCGAAAGGGATTGGAGGTAGATCCGTTTCGGGATAAAAAGGAGTCGGCTTCATGCAACTAAATTGATCTCCTTTCCGTTCTGATATTCTCTCAGAATCCTAAGGGCCTTTAAAGCGCTGGTTTCCTTGTCTTTTATCTCCAACATTACATCAAAGTCCAAGCCTCTCGTCTTTTGGAGAAACTTTCTAAAGACTGCGATATTCAGCGTTTTTGCATGCGATCCGATCCGCTGGCCTCTCTGCTGACTACTATAGTCAACCATGGGAACGCCATCTGATTCTTTCCAGGTACTCGCAGCGAGTTCGAAACCATGTCGTAAGGTTTCACCGTTGTTGAGGCACTGGTGGTGAAAGGCGTCGAATATGATTGGAATGCCAATTTTTTCGTGTACCGACAAACAATCCTTCAGGCTGTATGATCTGTCGTCGTTCTCTATCACCAACCGTCTCTTGAGCGACTCGTTCAGAGAGTTGTGTCTCTCAGTGAACCGATCCATGGCGGATCTTTTGTCGCCGTACACCCCACCTACATGAATCTGGATTTTTGCGGTGCCGTCCAAACCCATTTTATCGAGGACGGTGCAATGATAGTCGAGTTCCCGTACACTTCGCTCCACCACGTCTTCTTTTAGCGCGTTGATGAGTACAAACTGATCAGGGTGCATGGAAATCCTTATGTCATGCTCCGTTATGAACTCGCCGACTTTCTTAAACTGCCCCCTAAATTGACGGGCCCAGTCGAAGGTGCAAACGGGGTGTGATGCGAAAGGGATCAGGTTAGAGCTTATTCTAAAGAAGTAGAAACCATTCTGAACGTTGTACTGCAAAATCTTGACGAGGCAGCGCAAATTGCTTTCCACTTTCTGAACTAGCCGCTCCTCCGAGTAGGAGGCTAGTCTGAAAGTGGAATTGGCCGTGCAGCCGATTCCACGATTTATGCACGGGTATCCGATTTTCATGACAATCCCCAGCATTTCTGCTCTACTAACTGAACTCTAAAAATATAGGGCCGACCGTCGCAACTTGCAATGGCTCCCTGCAGAATATAGTTGACCCGCCGGGGAAGGTGATGTAAGAAAATGATAGTGGAAAGAACTTTCCACCCTTGACTGACGTGAACCGAGTACTTAATTTCTCGCTCACTGAACATTCTGGCAAACTCGCAATTATAAATTTTGCTGTCAAACAAAAAACCAAAATGGAAGGAGGGAAGTAACAATGGCAGAGCCGACTAAGAGTTCGATGGTGTATGTGTACGACAAAGAGGGAAATGCGTACATTTGTGATCTTGATTCTCTAAAAGATCCTGCAACTGTCAGCGATGAAGAGAAAGCCGATTGTACTGATTTGGATCGGGGCCAGTTCACCAGAAACGAGTAATTTGGCAAGATTCTTACCCTTCACCACCGAAGGCGAGTGATGGTTCACTCGCCTTTTCTTGTATCCAACCGCCAGGCGGGAGTAGCCGTTTCTTACCCTTATCAGTACCTGCCAAAGTTCATAATCAGACTCCGTTTAGCACGCCAATTCCTTGACATGAAGCGCGCCGTGATTACTTTGCCCAGAACCAGGAGTTGCATCGTAGGCCACCGGTCCCGACTCGTCTAAACATACTGCACTTCATCGTCAAACGGCGATGAAGTGCTGATGCCAGCGGTCGGAACTTGCAAAAAGATGAGTCGTTGGAAACAGGAGAGTCGCTTCAAGGTTAGGCCGGAGCGAGCGCACCAACGACCGCAGGAATATTAAAAAAAGATGACGAGCACAGATTTCCATAGGGTTCCGCTGAGCAAGAAAGTTGCCTATGCGGCCCCGGCGTTTGCCCTTGCCATCGTAGGAATCCCCGTTTATGTGTATATCCCGAAATTTTACACTGACGTAGTGGGCGTAAACATCGCGGTCCTGGGATATTTGCTCCTGGCGGTGCGGGTCTTCGATGCCGTTACGGACCCGGCCATCGGGTATATATCCGACAAAACCCAAACGCGCTTCGGTAGACGCAGACCGTACATTGCCGCGGGGGCCGTTCTTCTCTCCCTCTCCATGTATTTTCTTTTTAATCCCCCCGCTGCCTCTCCTCTTTTCGAGACTGTCTGGTTCGGCATAACGATTTTTTGCTTGTTTCTTTTCTGGACAGCAGTGGTGGTGCCTTACGAGTCTCTCGGGCCTGAAATTACTTTTGACTACGACGAGCGCACCACCTTGCTGGGCATGAGAGATGGAGCCCTTATCGCGGGCACTCTGGCAGCGGCAAGCTCGCCCGCAGCCGTGGCCTGGGCCTTTGGTCTTACCCCAACCAGTGAAGGGGAGCGGGCCAAGTTCTTCTGGATCGCTCTGCTTTATGCGCCGCTGATGATTGCCTTCTGTTGGTGGTGTGTCATCTCGATACGCGAACGGCCGCAATTTGTTCAGACTCACAAGCAGGGTCTGTGGCAGGGACTCAAACATGTGTCACAGAACCGACCGTTCCTGATCCTGCTGATCTCCTACGTCATTGCTGCCTTTGGCAGCAATCTCCCGGCTACCCTGATTCTTTACTACGTGGAATACGTGCTGCGATCAGACAAGGCCGATCTCTTTCTTTTCGTATATTTTGTAACCGGCGTCCTTTTCCTACCCGGTTGGGTTTTCCTGGCACGACGGCTGGAGAAGAAGGTGACGTGGCTCGCTGCTATGGCGATAAACACTGGCGCCTTTGTGGGCGTCTTCTTTCTTGGGCCAGGGGACGCTCACATTTACGGAGTTCTGGTCTTCTTCTCGGGCATTGGCTTCGGTGCCACCCTGGCCATACCATCTGCCATGCAGGCCGATGTCATTGATTACGATGAGCTTCTGTCGGGTGAAAGACGCGAAGGACACTACATCGGAATATGGTCGATCACCAAAAAGCTTGCCGCTGCTCTGGGCGTGGGTGTATCGCTCTCTGTTTTAGGCGCCGTAGGTTACACGCCCAATGTGGAGCAATCCGAACAGGTCCAATTCACCCTCAGGGTGTTGTATGCCTTAGTGCCGTCCCTCTGCAATATTGCGGCTTTTGTCTTAGCGATAGCCTATCCCATCAATCGTCGGATTCATAAAGATATTCTGGCGGCCATTGCCGAGCGGCGTGCAGGCGAATCAGTTAGGGACCCTCTCCGTCCAGCGCGAATAATCAGGTGACCGGAGGAATGGGGCTGGGGTTTAAGAAACGCGACTTTATCCATTGGAAACAAAGAAACCGAGTTAACGGCAGGAGAGCGCTCGATGGAGAATGAACTTTCCATTTTTCTCACCAACCTAGGGGCTGTAATCGCCATGATGTTTGGAATCTGGCTGTTGAGTCTGGTTAAGCGGGATGCAAGCATCGTGGACGTATTCTGGGGACTGGGATTTGTGCTTGTTGCCTGGCTTACTTTTTTCGAAACGGACGGTTACCTGGGTCGAAAGGTGCTGATTGCCACACTGACAACCCTTTGGGGGCTACGTTTAGCCCTCTACATCCTCATTCGAAATTGGGGTCATGGGGAGGATCGCCGTTACCAAGTTTGGAGAGCCCAATACGGCGCCCGTTTCTGGTGGGTAAGTTTATTTACCGTATTCGGACTTCAAGGAGTCTTCCTGTGGATCATTTCCCTTGTCCTTCAAGTCGGGCAGATTTCAGCAGTTCCGTCGAGGCTAGTGATCCTCGACCTTTTGGGGATGATTGTTTGGACTGTTGGTTTCATGTTCGAAACGGTGGGCGATTGGCAGTTGTACCGCTTCAAAGCAAACCCAGAGAACAAAGGCAGGGTGATGAACAAAGGGCTGTGGGCCTACACGAGACACCCCAATTATTTTGGTGAATCGCTGGTCTGGTGGGGACTGTTTATGATCACTCTGGCAACACCGGGAAGTACTTGGGTGGTGATCAGTCCTGTGTTGATCACCGTTCTTCTCCTGAAGGTTTCTGGAGTGACCCTGTTGGAAAAAACAATGGTCGATACCCGGCCCGAATACCAGGGGTACATAAAGACCACGAGTCCTTTTGTTCCGTGGTTTCCGAGAAAGGAGAAGTAATGAAACTGCCCATCGAACTGGCAGAGCGCGGTGTCCTCCCAGACTGGCTTATTCGGTGGGGCATTCGTGAATTGGACAAGAAAAGATTGCGGTCGGAGGATCGCGGCGACAGGGAAGCGCAGCGAGAGGCTCTGCGGAGATTCGTTGACGAACTGGGGCGGAGCCCCGTGGCTGTGGAGGTCCAAAAGCCGAAAGAGCAGCATTATGAACTCCCACCAGCTTTTTTCCAGAAGGTGCTGGGAAAGAGAATGAAGTATAGCGGCTGTTATTGGCCGCAAGGCGTCGATTCACTGGACCGGGCAGAAGAGACCATGCTGGCATTGACCGCAGAAAGGGCGCAACTTGAAGATGGAATGGAGGTCCTTGATCTGGGTTGCGGCTGGGGTTCTCTTTCCACCTGGATTGCAGAAACGTATCCAAACAGTCGCGTCGTGGCCGTCTCCAACTCGAAACCGCAAGGAAGATTCATTAGGGCAACGTGCAGACAAAAAGGTCTCAAAAACCTGGAGGTGGTCACCGCCGATATGAACCATTTGTACATTGAACACCAATTCGACAGAGTCTTCTCAATTGAGATGTTCGAACACATGCGTAACTGGAAACAGCTGTTGTCACGCATCGCCACCTGGTTGAAGCCGGAAGGGAAACTTTTCATCCACATTTTTTCGCACCGAAAGTTTGCCTACATTTTTGACACTGCTGGTGAGGACGATTGGATGGGGCGGTTTTTCTTTACTGCAGGGATGATGCCCTCGGATGACCTGCTGTTCAACTTTCAAGACGAGCTCTTGGTGGAAGACCACTGGCGGGTGAACGGTATTCACTACAAGAAAACCGCCGAGGCCTGGCTGGCCAACCTCGACCAAAGACGTGATGAGATATTACCCGTTTTGGCACAAACCTACGGCAAGAGCCAGGCGAAGCGCTGGCTCCAGCGTTGGCGCATTTTCTTTCTAGCCTGTGCGGAACTTTGGGGATACCGAAACGGCGAGGAATGGCTTGTTTCGCACTACCGCTTAACGAAGCAAATAGGGGAAGATCTCTCAATTGCTCAATAGCAAACAACAAGAGCCGACTCTCTGTGTTTAGAGGAAACGCGTGGCAACGACAAACCCACCGGCCGAAACAAGGCCACAAAGCATCATTCCCCAGAGAATATCAACCACTACAATTTTCACCGGCCAATCTTTGATGGTGGCCAGATTTGTGAGGTCATAGGTTGCGTAAGTAAACAAACCGTAAAGCACACCCAGAATGACCGTTCGGGCCAACGAAGCAGAACTTATTCCAGGCAGGATCGCAAAAATCATGATGCCAAGAATGTAAAGAGCGTAGAAAATGGCCGCGGCAGCCCAGTTGACGCGCTCCCTGAAGAATTGGGCCAGGTGCCGGTTATAGAAATTCTTGGCAATTACACCCAACCAGAGAATATCGATGGCGAAAAAGAAAACAGCGGTTACCATGTAGAGCTGAACAAGTTTCACTGCAGCCATGGGTTATCCTTATGCCATTTGTGTCGATGTGTAAAGCAGAACCCGCAAGTGTGAGGGGCTGGGCAAGATTTTAAATAAATGGCATCGGGAACAGGAACTGACACAAGTCGCCGATATCCAGCCCCCGAAGGCGTAGGTTCATCAATTCAAATCTTCAGAGATCTCGGCTCCCATTTCTTTCCTGCCTGACGCCGTTTACATTGCGCTCTGCACTTCGCAATCGCTGACGGCTCACTTCTGAAGCTTCACTGCTCAGTTTTCACCAGTCACCCGTTCAGGCAGCGATTTCGGTTCCAGGTTCCGACGCTCCCACCCTTTAGCTCTTATAAGAATACGTAATCGTGACTTTTTTATGCTTCCCTGAAACATCTTCCAGGTTGGAGATTCCAACATAGCGCAACAGCCGACGGGTTCTCAAATCATACTCGGCGTCCACGTGGGGCGCAAAGAGTCTGAGAAACCAATTGTCGATTTCAAGTCGGATATACAGGGTGTCCCCTTCGATCTTGCGTTTGCGAATACGAAACTTGAATTGGTCTAGTCGGGATGGGAAGACGAGTCGCACGTGTAGAATCTCACCTTGGGCGATTGGCTCAAGGTTGTGAACGATGAATTGGTGGAAACCTTGACCGACGATCTGATCCGGTTTCTTCGGAAGAATTTTGGCGTCGACATGATTGTCTGGGCCCTCTTTTCGAAACAACCGGATCTGATCTATTTTCACTTCAGCACCGTCCTCGTATTGAGCACGGATATCTCTGAAATCGTAGCTTCCGAACTGAGGACCGTGTGAGTACTCTGAAATCAACTCGCCGATCTTTTGTTGATTAGGGTCATAATAGATCGTTTCACTCCGACTGACTTCTCCATTCTTGTATTCGACGGTATGGTATTCGACGTATTCCAGTCCTCCTTTAAGGTTGACTGCTTGGCCCGTAAATGTTTCACCTGCTGCCACGGTCAGAAGAAAGCAGAGATTTATAGCCGTCGCAAAAAGCACTGCCAGATCAATCCGTCTCGTTCTCCTTTTCACACTAACAAATTTTCTGGCTCGCATGGATATAATCTCCTCTCCAAAATTCCGATACAATCAGAATAACTAAACATTACCTAACGCGCTTCAATGAGTTCTAAGATAAGATTTGCATTCTCGAAGTCAAACCTGCACTTCAATGTCTCGCGCATCTCAGAGCACCACTTTCTACGTAAAAAGAAGTCGTTAGCTTCTTACCGGTAGCAATAAACTACGATTTTACTATTTCTTTCTTGGTATTGTTTGATCGTGATTCGGGGCTATCTTTCAAGGGAAAAGGCGAGAAAACGAAAAATTCAATTTGGAAGGTATCGAAAAGACAATGGGCAAAAGTGTGATAAACGGTTTAAGGAGTCTGTTCGGGCTTATTCTTCTGAGCATGCTTGCGGTTACGGTGGCTGCAAGCATCGACCAAAACCTATTCGTAGCTGTTCGCAACATGTGGCCAAATTGGTGGTTCAGGGCCACTTTAGCGGATGCTTATTTTGGCTTCCTTACTTTCTTCGTATGGGTGGCATACAAGGAGGTGCACCTGTGGAGGAAAGTGGTTTGGTTCGTAGCATTCATGCTACTGGGTAATTTAACCATTGCAACCTACATGTTGCTTGAGCTTGCCAAGCTCAGAGAAGGTGACAGCGTGAAAACCTTGCTCACGAGGCGAAATGGATAATGGTCGGAAAATTCTTTCATAAAAGACTAGTGAATCCGATCATCAGTCTCTTGAAACAGGGCATCTCCCCCGAGAAGATAGCCATGGGTGTTGCCGGCGGTATCGTGCTCGGAATATTCCCGGTATTGGGTTCCACCACTATTTTAAGCGGGCTCGCTGCCGTTATCTTCCAGTTGAACCTGCCAGCCATGCAACTCGTCAACTATATGGTCTATCCCCTCCACCTAGCGCTTCTAATCCCATTTTTCCACCTGGGTGACCTATTGTTTCGGGCGGAACCTCTGCCGCTTACTGCTCAAGAGTTGATTGGACTGTTACAGTCCGATCTATGGGGTACCATACGCTCTTTGTGGGACACAACAATGCGTGCAATTGTGGCGTGGCTTCTTGTTAGCGCACCGTTTTTCTTAGCCCTCTACGCGGGCCTCATACACCTGTTGAAAAGAGTAAAAATTCCCCGATGGGGTGCTGTCAATTAGAGAGATGGCAGTAGTGGCAGGCGGCGGCAAGCCGGTTTTGTCAGGAGCATTTGAACATCTCCCAGGTAGCGTTCCATGAACCCAGCTTCGCAATAGCAGAGATAGTACTCCCACATTCGGATGAACGTTTCCGAGTAGCCCAATTCGCGTATCTCGTCTATCCTGGCAAAAAACCTTTCTCTCCAATGGCGAAGCGTCCTGACATAGTGAGGCGTGATGTCCTCTAGATGGAATAGTCTCAAATCGGTGGCACGGGCTATGGATCGACCCATGGCTGCAATAGAGGGTATGCAGCTTCCCGGGAAAATATAGCGTTTGATAAAATCAACAGACCGCTTATGGTGATCAAAGACCTGATCGGCGATAGTAATGGCCTGTAGCAACATCATGCCGTCGTCTTTCAAAAGCTTGCTGCAAGAGTGGAAAAAAGAATCTAGGTATTGGTGACCCACCGCCTCGATCATCTCGATGGAGACAAGCTTGCCGTATTTACCTTTAAGATCGCGGTAATCTTTTAGCAGTAACTCGACATGGTCGGCTACCCCAGCTTGGCGTATCCTTTCCCTGGCATGCCCGTATTGGGCCTTGGAGATCGTCGTGGTGGTGATTCGTGAACCATAATTCTGCGCTGCGTATATGGCAAAGCCAGCCCACCCCGTACCGATCTCGAGCACATGGTCTACTGGGGAGAGCTGGAGCTTTTTGCATATTCTGTCGTATTTGGCCAGGGAAGCTTCCAGCAGGGTGCTGTCTTCTCGCTGGAATATGCCACAGGAGTAGGTCAAGGTCTCATCCAGAAACAACTCATAGAAGTCGTTTCCCAAGTCATAGTGAGCCGCGATGTTTGCTCGGCTGCCCTTTTTCGTGTTGCTGTGCAAGAAGTGAAAAAACCTGTAAAGGGGAGTCGCGAGCCTCGCCAAGCCCGCTTCCATACCCTCCAGTACGTCTCTATTCAAAATAATGATACGGATTACTGCGGTCAGGTCATCGGCAGCCCACTGGCCCGCCATGTAAGCCTCGCCGGCACCGATACTGCCTGCAAATACAGTGTTTCTGTAAAATCGGGGATGGTAAACGGTGACTGTGGCCTCCAAAGGGAATTCCTTGCTGCTTTCGCCAAAGGAATAACCCTCGTCGCCGTCGATAATGTGGAGTCTTCCTCGCCGTAAACCGCCGAGGAGCGAGAAAAGAACTCGTTTGGCCCACTGGTCGAGGCGGCCAGACTTGGTCTTCTCAGCAACGGGCGCCTCGATGGGCACGATGGAGCGGTTCATGATCGGCTACCCTCGGCTGTTACGTTTCTCTTGTCAGGATGGACATAGAAAACCGCGCCCTTCGACCATAACCGAAGCGCCTGTAAATATATCATAGTGGTGACTTTCAAGGTCATAAAAGGATAAACCATTAACATCCGGTTCAAAGAGCGGTTGTTAATCTCTTTTCGGCTTAGTGTCAAGGTCGCATCGAATAACTTCTTGCCCTTTTCAAAGCTGTTCATGTGCACACTCAAGGTATCGCCTGGTTCCCGAAACCTCCAGTCGTACCAGATATCCATATCCATGAAGGGTGAAATGTGGAAATCCTTACCGAACTGATAGCGCTTCCAACCTTTCACCGGGTGCTCATTCAGTTCCTCACCAAGCACATAGAAATACTCTTGGTTCCAAGGGGTGTTATGAATCTCGGCCACTATGGTTTCGACATGCTCATCTGTTGGGTTATAGCAGTAGTAGAAGCTCACAGGATTGAAGCAGTACCCGAAGTACCGCAAGTGAGTGAGCATGCGAATGGGGCCGACCGGGCGATGACCAAGACGTTTTTCCACGAGATCACGGACGGCCCAATGGAGTGGCACTTTCGGATCGCCCAGGTGATCCCGGCGCCGTAAGTAAGCTAGGTTGACCCGGTTGCTGGACCAGAAAAGCTTTCCGTTGAACAGCGTCGGCAGTTCGGCCAGATCCAGGAACATAAAGAAAAGACGATATCGAAAGGGGTTTTGAACAGGGCGGAAGCGACGGTGGCGAATGTGTCCTTCGTAGATGCAGCTATTCATGCTCACAGAGATTTCCCGAAATGCTTACACACAGCCAATGCGCTGTTTACGCCGTCCTCATGGAATCCATAGCCCCAGTAGGCGCCGCAGAAATAGGTCCGATTGACGCCGTTTATCTCCTCGCGGCGCTTCTGCGCCAGAGGCCCTTGGCGGGTATAAACCGGATGGTGGTAGTTGAACTCCCTGATAATTTTACTTTGATCGACGATCTTGGAACGATTGAGGGTTACGCAGAAATCTGCCGGAGCGTCAAGGCTCTGAAGCATATTCATGTAGTAGGTCACAGCGACCCGTCCCAACTCTCTACGTGGAATATGGTAGTTCCAACTCGCCCAGGTAGCCCTTCTACTGGGAAGGAGCGAAGCGTCGGTATGCAGGATGGCCAGATTATCCTGATAGGGGATGGCTCTTAGAATCTCTCGTTCGGCATCGGACGGATCAGCCAACATTGCGAGAGCCTGATCGCTGTGGGTCGCTATGATGACTTGATCGAATTTCTCGCTTTCACCATTCCGCGGCGTCACTTCCACATGGTCAGCGTGTCGCCGAACCGACTCCACAGGGCAACTGAGCCGCACATTGTTCTGATACGGCTTCGTCAGCGGTCCGACGTAACTCCTTGACCCCCCTTTGATGACCTGCCACTGGGGCTGGTCTCTCACCTTGAGAAAACCGTGGTTGTTGAAAAACTGGACAAAGTAATGGGCTGGAAACTCGTTGAATTGCTTGGGGTCCGCCGACCAGATTGCTTCTCCCATGGGAATGATAAAATGATGGATGAAGGCCTGAGAATACCCTTTTCCCTCCAAGTAGCCCCCCAGAGTGGTCTCGTAGTCGTTGGCACGAAGGATGTCCTGGGCCTCGCGGCGAAAGCGAAATGCGTCCAATAGCATGCGATAGAAAGAGGGACGCAGGAGGTTCCGCCTTTGCGCGAAGAGAGAGTTCAGGGTGCTGGGGCTGTACTCCAGATCTGTCTTTTCACTCTGAACACTGAAGCTCATGTTGGAACGCTGCCAGGCCACACCCAGACGCGTCATCAGCTTGACAAAGTTGGGGTAGGTAGATTCGTTGAACACAATGAATCCGCTGTCAACCGCGTACTTCGTGCCATTCAACTTGACATCAATGGTGTTGGTGTGTCCGCCGATGTAATCATTGGCCTCAAAAACAACGACCTCGTGGTCCTCGCAAAGTAGATAGGCAGCAACCATCCCCGAAATGCCACCCCCGACAACGGCTAGTCTCATGCTTGATCCTCCTCGTTTCGGACTTTACCCTGAAACTGATTGCGGCTGCGAACCGACTCAGGGATGGGCCGAAGGTCCGTAACAATCCCAAGCCACGACAGCAGCACCAGCAGGTAATAGGTGATGTCTATTTCCCACCAGTAGAATCCCTGTCGCGCAGTGACTGCATAGTGATGGTGGTTGTTGTGCCATCCCTCCCCCAGGGTAATGAGTGCAAGGGCTAGATTGTTACGACTCGTATCTGGGGTGTCATAGCGCCGTGTTCCTATCAAGTGGTCCAGAGAATTGATGGTAGAGGTCCCGTGGAACAGCACCACCGTTGAGATGAAGAAACCCCAAATAAGCATCTGTGGCCCGTTTGTGTTCAGTCCTGGAGCGAAGGTGGCGAGAGCCTCCCCAAGCCCCAAAAGGGTTAGAGCCAGAAGAATGGGGATCACAGTGTCGAAACGGTTGATCCAGACGAGCTCGGGATATTTTGCCCAATCGCCTACGTATTCCATTCTGGTACGGAAGTTTGTGCGGGTTGTGAGCCAGCCGATATGGCTGTGCCAGAAACCATGTCGAGACGGTGAATGGGGATCCTCATCCTGATCCGCATAGCGGTGGTGGTGGCGGTGGTGAGCGGCCCACCAGAGGGGCCCGCGTTGGACAGACGAATTACCAAGAACAGCGAAGATGAACTGCCAGAAACGGTTCGTCTTAAAGGTCCGGTGTGAGAAATAACGGTGGTAAAAGCCGGTTATGGCAAACATCCTCACCAGGTAGAGTCCCGCTGCAACTGCAACGGCGACCCAGCTCCACCCCACCAAGAAGACGCCAAGGCACATGACATGTGAAATAGCAAACGGCAGAATGCGCCACCAATCTACACCAGGATCCTGGCTCTCAAGGAGCAGATCGAGACCTGCCTCGGAATCGAACCAACGAATGACGGATATCAGCGATTCAGATTGCTTGACAGGGCCAGGAGATTCTCGGGACATGGTTGCAGCTCTAAGTGAACGTATGGATAGGCAGAACCCTCTAATTATCCACTTTCCCAGAGTCTTTGCCAAGGGTGAATTGTATAAGGGTTACCTTTTGACTATTGTTGTAAGTAAAAAGCGTCAAACCGAGACCTGACTTCAGACAACATCAATTGCTCGCTTCGATCTCCCGAAAAGAGGACTATCACTTGAAAACCACTCTGAGGCTGCTTATAGTGTCAGTTCAAAGCTGACCCCATTGAAGGGTGTTTGTCTCTATGTATTCACCAAAAATGAGTGTCAGCTGGATTCTAGACCAAGTATTTGTTATGAGTCTCCGTGCATTCCAGCAGGGAGTGTTTAATGTTGTAGAATCGGACGATTATTCTTTTGCCAATAATGTTCAAGACGGAGGAAATCATGACCTCAATTTTGATTCGAATTACGACTGCTGTCGTGGCGCTAACGTTTTCTGGATCTGTTGCGCTCGCCGCGGGAAGTATCTCGAGACCGGCCAGGGATACACGTCCCGGCGTTGCCGATTACAACTCCGGCGTGAAGTATATGAAGAAGGGGAAGTACGAGAAGGCCCAAGCGAAGTTCGAGGCCGCACTGGCCAAGAACCCGAACATGGCGGAGGCGCACAACAACCTCGGATACGCCCTGAGGAAGCAGGGACCGCAGAATTCCACGGAGGCGCTGCGTCACTACGACAGCGCCATAGAGCTAAATGCGAACCTCGCCGAGGCTTACATGTATCGAGGTGTACTGCACATGTTAATGGGTAACGAGAACAAGGCCCTGGAGGACCACCGCACTCTTACCAGACTGGATCGCAACCTCGCCGATGCGCTTCAGGCAGCGATCGCCTCGGGCGAGGAGCCGGAGGGGCTGGAGGGGCTGGCAAAGTCATGGTGAGAGTCGGCACGATGGCCGCAGTTGTCCTGGTGTTACTTGGGACGGCGTGCGAGTACGGAAGACAGGAACTAGACCGACCAGATAACCACAGTCCATCCCGGTATGTTTGGCCGTTGCCGGAGGGCTTTCCAGCGCCCCGGGTACCGCCAGACAACCCGATGACGACGGAGAAAGTCGAGCTCGGCCGTCACCTGTTCCACGATCCCCGGCTGTCGGGCGACGGCACGGTCTCGTGCGCCAGCTGCCATCAACCAGAGCTCGCCTACACCGACGGCCGAAGTCGTGCCGTGGGTTCTCAGGGAAATATTCATCCCCGCTCGGCCATGTCGCTTACCAATGTCGCTTACAATGCGACATTGGGTTGGGACGATCCCTCTCTAATACGCCTGGAAGATCAGGCCCTTGTGCCGTTGTTCAATACACAACCCCTGGAGATGGGAGTGGCTGGCCGCGAGAACGTGGTCCTGGTGCGGTTTCGAGGCCATCGACGCTACCGTCAGCTTTTCTTCAAGGCCTTCCCGGAAGACAAGGACCCGGTGACCATGCGCAATGTGATCTACGCCTTGGCGTCGTTTGAAAGGACACTGATCTCCGGGAACTCGCCTTACGACCGTTGGGCGTACGGCGGGGAGGTGGACGCCCTGAATCCCGATGAACGAGCCGGCGCACGGCTGTTCTTCTCCCGACGAGTGAACTGCTTTCGCTGTCACGCCGGATTCAACTTCTCCGGCCCGGTGGTCTACGAGGGATCCGGGGTGTCGAAGCCACAGTTCCACAATACCGGGCTCTATAACGAGGACCGACGCGGTGCCTACCCGAAACCCAACACTGGCGTGCACCGGCACAGCGGGCGTAGTGAGGACATGGGTAAATTCCGGGCACCCACTCTCCGGAACATCGCGCTGACGGCACCATACATGCACGACGGCAGCGTTGCCACCCTCGAGGCTGTGCTCGATCATTACGCGGCTGGAGGCCGTGCCCGATCCTTCGGTTTAGATACACGAGCCATCGGACCCGGGTCCGCGACGGACCCGCTGATTACCGGGTTCGAGCTGACTCCAGAGGAACGGAGACAGATGGTTGCGTTCCTGCGGGCACTCACTGATGAGTCCTTCGTACGTCGAGCGAGGCAGTGAAGCGTCGATTAAATGAGTGAGATGACAGGCGGTTGTGTATAATCGTCATTCCGCGCCACATCGAGTGCGGGGGGAACTCCAGCGGGGATCGAGGGCCTGGGGAGACGTTGCCCCTAAACTCTTGGGAGAGCTTATCCATTACGTCGTACTACAGTCTTTTGATATTCTTGATCAAAAGAGTATTGGGCAATCTCAGTAGATGAGGTCTGAATCCATTTTCATTGACCAAGAATCCTCATCTATCAAGCAACTGCACTATCCGATCTAAGGAAATCTTGCAAACGAGGAGGTAGGGGGCGGCCCAAATGGGTACCTGAAATACAAGGCGACAACTGGCCTGGTCCAGCCGATCAATGCGATGACCCGTCGCACTGACACCAAATATGCGCCAGGACCAATACTTACCAGAGTCTAGATGGGTAACCTCAAAGGGCACCCAAAAACCGAGGGCGGTTTTGACTCGACCATGAGATCCATTCCTTATGTATCGATCTGAAGATCGCACAGCTAGAATCGAGGGTCCCCAGTCCCCCCATGCAAACGTGTCTGTAAGCAATCCCCACACCCTATTTGGCGAAGCACGAACTACACGACTGATCTCTAGGTAAGGAAATGCGATCTTTATCATTGCTGATTCTGGACGTGTGGTTTTCAGAACACCCATTGAGCTAAAGAAGTGAGAAGTTAATTAGCTCGCCCTGTACATTTAGGCGAGTTCTCTTGCTTACTAGAAAACGATGGTTCTGAGACAACTTTATTTCAAGACTGCCCCTAGTTGGCCTTTACAAGTTTTTTCGCAACAGCGTCCTTCCCTACGTATCGAGTTTATTCATACTTCTCCGTATCTTACTTACTGATGAGCACCTCCCATTCCCGTTTGTGGAGCGATGTCTACCATGTGAAAAGGAAACTCCCCCGTTACCAAATCCCCACAATACAGTTTAAGGACCTCACGTATGACGGGAAAGGCCAACTCCGACCACGGAATATCATCCGTCCGGTATAGCTTGACCTCGAGGCTTTCGTTGCCTGCTTGATAGTCATCATTTGCGAGTTGAGCGCGAAATATGAAATAGACCTGATTGATAAATGGAATGTTAAGTAACGCATATGATTTCAAGTTCTCGACCCTTGCCAGAGCCTCCTCATAAGCTTCTCGTTTGGCGCAATCTGCTACTGTTTCACCATTTTCCAGGTAACCGGCAGGCAAAGTCCATTTACCAAAACGAGGTTCGATGGCCCGGCGGCAGAGAAGAATCCTCCCATCCAATTCGGGTACGCAGCCGACGACCATCTTCGGGTTGCTGTAATGGATGGTTTCACAGGCATTACAGACGAATCGAGGTCGATCATCGCCCGGAGGAACGAGGACCACTAATCTTTCGCCACAATTACTGCAAAAGTTCATGTATACGACTCCCCGGGGTCCATCTTCGATTTCCACCTGGCAACGGCAAGGTGGGTTAATTGGTGGCTTCTGAGCAATTTGAGTATCTTTGCAGTGGTAACATGCCCAGCGTCTCCAGTAACTTGGACGGGATCAGCAACACATCGTCGTCCATCCGGTAGCCTGGACCATTGGGATAGAGCTCGGCCACTTATCTTTTCTTTCTGCGCTCTTCCCTGCGCCACAAACGGTAAAGCAAAACAAGGTGGCCATTTCGAGTCTCTGACCTTTCCAGGAAAACGCTTTCGTCTTTCGCAGCTTCAGTGCATAGAAGAGCGTTTGCCTCGCGGAGTTGGTCAGCGAGGGGCATATTACGGGTGATTTTCACTGAATAATATCTCTCGTCCTCTTTTTTGATTTGCATCACAAGACTCCTTGCCGGGTGGCGATGTTGTTACGCAAAACTCCCGCCGCTGGCCCCGACTCTGTGTATGTCCTAGAAGCCTACGGTGTGAACACAGCGTGCTTTTGCATATCCTCTATAGAAACATGGCTGAAGGTGGCCTCATGAGTTACCGATGGAATCAAAGGTAGCGAGGCCAGTATCCAAAGCTTCTTTCCGGCGACTAGTTTTATGAGTGCGACTCCAGAGCCGTTTCCAGAGCCTCCGACATACCTCGTACCAGCTTGAAACTCATTGATTTCCTGATTGACTCGGGTATATCTGAGAGGTCCTTCTCATTCAATTGTGGCAGCAATACCTCCCGAATTCCAGCCCGATGCGCTGCAAGGACCTTTTCCTTGATGCCTCCAACGGGGAGGACATCCCCACGCAAGGTGATCTCTCCAGTCATGGCAATATCTTTGCGCACCGCTCTCCCCGTCGCCAGAGAGGCCAGAGTAACCAGCATAGTGACCCCGGCTGAGGGGCCATCTTTCGGTATAGCACCGGCCGGCACATGAATGTGAACGTCCGTTCCGTTCAAAAACTTGCCGTTAATTCCAAGTTCCCCAGCATGTGAACGGACATAGGTGAGCGCAGCGGTGGCGGACTCCTTCATCACATCACCCAGTTGACCGGTCAGGGTCAGCCCACCTTTCCCCGGCATCTGCGCTGCCTCTATAAAGATAAGATCCCCTCCAGCCGGGGTCCAGGCGAGACCCGTGGCCAATCCAGGTCCCCAACTCCGTGCAGCCACCTCTGGAATAAACCTCACAGGTCCAAGGAATTTTTCCAGATCTTCCGGGTGAACAATCATCGACAAAACCATCCCACCAGCCACTTCCTTGGCCACGCCACGGCAGACCGAAGCTATCTCTCTTTCCAGATTGCGAACTCCAGCCTCGCGTGTATAGGATCGTATGATCGTACGAATCGCATCGTCAGTTAACTGCAGAGAGCCATCAGTCAGGCCGTGCGCCTCGAGTTGGTTGGGAACAAGATGACGCTTAGCGATCATCAGCTTTTCTTCTTCAATGTAACCTGGTAGCTCAATGACTTCCATGCGGTCCCGTAAAGCCGGTGGAATCGTGTCTAAGATATTCGCAGTGGTGATAAACATTACCTTGGAGAGATCAATCGGTACCTCCATATAATGATCGGAAAACGAATAATTTTGCTCTGGGTCCAACACCTCCAACAGTGCTGAGGAGGGGTCGCCACGATAGTCGGTGCCCACTTTGTCGATCTCATCCAGCATAAACACCGGATTGTTTGCTTCTGCCTTGCGCATGCCCTGGACAACACGACCGGGTAAAGCACCCACATAGGTGCGCCGATGGCCGCGGATTTCTGCCTCATCCCTTACTCCTCCAAGAGAGATTCGAATGAATTTGCGCCCAAGAGCTCTGGCGATGGACTGTCCAAGAGAGGTTTTTCCGACTCCCGGAGGTCCGACGAAGCACATAATCGGACCCTTCATATCTTGTTTGAGTTTGCGCACCGCCAAGTACTCCACAATGCGCTTTTTTACTTTCTCCAACCCGTAGTGGTCAGCATCCAGCGTCGCCTGGGCCGATTCAATGTCAAGATTGTCCTCGGTGTTAATTCTCCAGGGAAACTCGAGGAGCCAATCGAGATAGGTTCTGGACACCGAATACTCAGCGGCTGCAGGAGGCATTCTGCTAAGACGGTCGAGTTCCTTCTCCGCAGTGCTTCGTACTTCATCGTCCATGTCTGTCTCGTGCAGCTTGTTTCTGAGTTCATCGATCTCTACGGTGCGTTCGTCTTGCTCGCCGAGTTCCTGTTGAATGGCTTGCAGTTGCTGGCGCAGCATATAATCCCGCTGAGTTTTATCCATACCCTCTTTGACTTTGTTCTGGATTTCCTGACTGAGCTTGAGGGTTTCGAGCCTTTCGTTCAGGTGAACGGTCAGTCGCTCAAGGACCTTTTCCGCATCTGTCGTCTCGAGGATTTCCTGGGCCTGTTCGACTTTAAAGTCCAAATTGGTGGCTATTAGATAAACGAGGGGGTAGGGTCCTTCCAAATTGGCAGCCAGCATGGCCAGTTCGGGTGGTAAATTTCCCAGCTCCACCAACTTTTGAAACAGCTTGCGGACATTTAAAACCATCGCATCAAGTTGGTTGCCCGGTTGAACCCTATCCTCAAGCGCTTCAACCCGGGCTGTCAGATATGGATCCTCCTGCACGGACTCCAATAATCCTATCTTTTTGAAGGTCCGGACCAGAATCTGATAATGACCCTCAGGCGTGCGCATCATTTTCAATACGTAGGCCGCAACCCCAGCACGGTAAAGATCGATAAGCGCTGGCTTTTCTAGATCTGCATCCCTCTGCGCCACTGCAGCGAGCAATCGGTCCTTAACTAAAACCTCATCAATGAGTTTGATGTGGTCGGGGCGACTTACGATGAGTGGCACCGTGAGGTCGGGAAAGAGCACCCCGTTTTGTAACGGCAAGATTGCTAAGGATTCAGGAACCCTGAAACCATCATCAGCTTTCGTTTGCGTGGTCGTATCATCAGCCATTCAATATCTCCTTAGTCCGCTTTCTTAGCGAAAATCTATCATCTCCCTTTCTCGAATGAGACGGCATGTATCGCTTTGCACGAATATTTTATGGTCGCATTCCCGTCACTCTTCCGTCTCATTGGTCTAACCTCAGGGATTTTACTTCTTTCGGCAAGCGGATAATTAGAAATCCATCCCGATAGGTCGACGTTGAGCCGTTGGGGTCTACCGGTTCAGGAAGCGCGATCATCTGATCATATGGCCCGAACTCTATCTCCATGTGGTGGACACGAGTTACCTTGTGCTCCGACGGCCGGCAGCGATTTCCCCGTAACTGTACGCGCTCCCTACCCACGTTAATTTCCACATCATCAGCTTGCATTCCTGCCAGCTCCACCAGCACAACGAGATCTTGCTCAGTCTCGTATAGGTCCAAAAAAGGACGCCAACCGGAATTTATGTCAATGTGAAAAAGTTCAAAACGGTGCAAGAATCCTTTATAAATTATCATCGTCTTCTCGATTCCAACTTTATGGTAATCATCCGGAAACCACTTCATCTAGACCTCCCAAAAAAAGGCTCCCGCGACCGGTCAGGCAGCCTATGGGAGCCCTGGCTATCATGTAATTTAATCCTTTTGATTGTCACGGTGTTCAGCTAATGGTCTGTGCGCTACCTCAAACGCATGGTCGTAACAAAACGCTTGGTCGTAAGATATTCCGGTTCTAACCGTTGTGGTATCCCTTTCCGCAGAAAGGACTGGCTGCCAAATCTGGAATGTTGCACTCCAAGTACCTTCTAGCATTTGTCCTCATTGACCGCCACATTGTGTAGTCATCCTCTTCCGGCCAAATCTCGATCCCAGGACCAGCCCATCCAGACTCAACCAACTCTTCTTCCCTTTCTTTAAACTCTCTTTTTTCATTCATGGCAATCTCCTGTCGTTTCTAATGCCGCTTGTTCTCGTTTCTCAGTGAAAAAGGTAGGGGCAATCGCTGAAAAATCAAGGGTATAATAATGGGGTGAAAATGGTAGTCGTTTACTACCATTTATTGCTCCTACTCCTTTACTTTCAGCCACCATTCTTGAGCAATGAAAACTTGAGATAATATTCAGTGCCCCTGGACTTTCGATTATAATCAACGGGAAACTTGCTACACAGATGGCGATACCATTTAATTGCCCGACAAACTCGCTGTTTTCCCAGACAGTGCTGACCATTTCCTTTCTATATGCACTAATGGCCACTCACAAGTGAGCTCAGATAGCCTTTCGCACCTACCAATTAGATTTGATCCAGCTTCAACAGACTTTCTTATCGCATATACAAGCACGATATGAAGTAGAGCTCAAACCGGATTTGCCCACCATCGATGCATTCAGTTCGCTTTTTCCTGATCCCGATCTGGCCATGGACATTTTCAATTTCTCCGAAAACGTCCGTCTCGAGCACAAAATATGTACTGAGCTGGAGGTAATCGGACGGGCAATGGCGCGGATAAAATCCATACTTTACCATGAATCTCCCGTGGACAGAAATGCTTCCCCTCAGACAAGCTTCTGATAGAAGCAAAGCAGAACCAAGTTGCATGGTATCGCTACGGCAATTCATGAAATATTCGGGCTGGACCTAACATTCGTGGACATAAAATGGTTTTTGCGATTGACACTTTCTATTCATACTGCTAATTCGTGGTATAATGTGAAATATGTCACAGAATGCCCACCCCATCTGTAGACATTCATCCTTTAAGAATATGCCCGGAGCTGTTTAAAGACATGCACTGTACCATAAAGTTAGAGAAAGGAGTTCACTGGCTATGAGACTCAAAACCGATGATGGCTGGAGTCCTTACTTGGCAGGGGCGCTCTCAGGGGTGGTTCTCATCTTCTCGGTTTTAATCGCTGGAAAGTATTTTGGCGCCTCAACCTCGTTCGTTCGCACGGCCGGAATGATTGAGCAAGTGTTTGGTGCCGAGCGGGTTGCGCAGATGACCTATTTCAAGAGCAAGGTGCCCAAAATCGAATGGCAATGGATGTTTGTGCTGGGTGTCTTAATTGGATCCCTGATTTCGGCAGTAACCTCAGGCAGCTTTCGCTGGCAACCACTTCCTGACATGTGGCAGGGCCGGTTTGGCGAAAGTCTTGGGAAAAGAGGTATTGTTGCCTTCATTGGAGCAGCAGTGGCTATGTTCGGTGCCAGACTGGCCGGCGGCTGACCCAGTGGCCACGGTCTGAGTGGTTCCGCTCAGCTTTCGGTCAGTGGATACGTTGCACTGATTTGTTTTTTCATTGGCGGCTTGGTGGTTGCGCGAATGCTTTACGGAGGAGGTGATAGCCGATGAAAATGCTCATCTACGGACTAGTTACGGGAATACTCTTCGGGTTTTTTCTCCAGAAAGGGCGAGTGCTTCGTTACGATAAACAGTTGGGGGCCTTGCGACTGATGGATATGACGATCGTCAAATTCATGCTTTCCACCGTATTGGTGAGTATGATCGGTATCTATGTCTTCAAGGATCTGGGTTTCGTCGAGCTCTCCGTCAAGCCTACCAATCTGGGGGCGAATATCATTGGCGGTTTGCTTTTTGGTGCCGGCTGGGGCCTATTGGGCTATTGCCCTGGGACTTCTGCCGGGGCCATCGGTGAAGGACGCTGGGATGCGCTTTGGGGAGTCTTAGGAATGCTTGTCGGCGCCGCCATCTACGCCGAGTGCTACCCTGCGCTCAAAAAATCAATTCTTACCTGGGGAACGTTTGGAAAAATCACCTTGCCTCAGGTGCTCGGTGTCAGTCACTGGATCATTATCCCGGCATTCATCATCGGTGCGCTGTACCTTTTTCGTTGGTTTGAGAAGTCGGGGCTTTAGTCCCGTCTTCTCATTCTGGCAAAAGTTGAAAAGGCTATCACCTCTCGACGGCAGCCACGAAAACGGGGTCAGGATAACTCGTTCGAGCTTGACCCCACCTACTTCGCTGTAAAATAGACGCGCTAAACCGCCTCAAGTCCTCTCCGCAATACTTTTAACTCACCCCCGAATTCGCAAATCTCATCTTGATTGATTTCACACCGTGGTAGTTTTCACCTACTAATTTCCACCTAGTATTTTACCATCGCACTCGTTCTGAAACGAATTAAATTAAAAATACCGGATCTACGAAACGAGAGTTTGAAAGCAAAAGCTTTTTGATAGAAGAGCCAATCAAGAAGGTTCGTACGAAGTTAATCATCAAGTCGCACAGTGTCGAAATGAACTCGTAAGGGAAACCCGAACTGTTTCAAGATGGTGAATGAGGCGACGATTCCGGAACGTCGTTCGTCCAACCCGGTTGGACGAACGTCGCTGGCTTCTCATACTTATCCACTGATGATCCATAAGGCTGTCATACTGAACGCAAGCGCAACGAGGCACAGGATGAAATCGGCTGTCTTGTTTCTGATCACAACAGTTTTGCTGGTCGCCACGCCTGCTCACAGCGACGAGGCGATGATGTATTTCAACCTGGGAGTTCAAGAGTCCGTGACCCGAAAAAAGATCGAATACTTCACCAAAGCGCTGGAGCTGGATCCCAGGCTGGCGGAAGTTTACGAGAAAAGGGGAATGCTCTACTATTGGCAAGGAAAATACCAACTATCGATTGAAGACTTTACGGCCTACACCAAGCTTGCCGGTGCGAACGGTGAGTCCTATCGGATGCTAGGCATGGGTTATCTGAAGAAGAGGTTCTATGAACCAGCCGTTCACTACTTCACTCTTGCCATCAATATGGAACTGGAGCGGGTGGAAGCCTACGCCAACCGGGCAGAGGCTTACAGGCTGATGGGCCGGGACGAGGAAGCTATCCGGGACGCCTCCAAGGCCATTGGACTGAGAGGGGATCCGCGAAGCAGGGCGGACGCATACCGAACCAGGTTCAAGATTTACTGGCAGCGCGGTGAGGATAAACTTGCCCGGGCGGATTACCGAAGGTCAGTGGAGTTGGACCCGAGAATTGTCCTGTGGCGTTATCCCGACAAAAGGTATCCCAGCCCGGAAGAAATAAGCCATTTAGGGCTTTACGGTATAATCGGCATCGCATTTGTGTGGATATTTGGAAAGAGGCTGAGACCGCCGGATAAAAATTGACGTCGTGGAGGATGTTAGATGAAGCCGCACAATTTGCTCGCTCTGCTTTACATACTAGTGATGTCTGCAAACACGTTTTTCGCAGTTGGGGATGCCATGGCTTTAGAGAAGGCTAAGTATACGGTTGTTGAAAAGCAAAAGAAACAGGCATTTGAACTCAGGAAATATGAGCCGCAAATCGTGGCCGAGACTTTCGTGGAGGGAGATTTCGAACAGGTAGGAAACGAAGGCTTCCGGCGCCTTTTCGACTACATTTCCGGGAAGAACCTTAGCAAGCAGTCGATTGCGATGGCAGCGCCAGTATCACAAGAGGCAAAATCGGAGAAAATTTCGATGACCGCACCCGTCAATATGGAAAGGATGGGTGAAAGGTACCGGATCACCTTTGTCATGCCATCGCACTATACCATGGAGACCTTGCCCGAGCCACTGGACAGCAGGGTCGAACTAAGGGAGATTTCCGGCCAGCTTATGGCGGCGCTTCGATACTCAGGGACCTGGAGCCAAAGCCGCTACGAGGAGAAGAAAGACCGGCTTTTTGAGCTGATCGGGAAAAGCGGATTGAGACCTGTGGGCGAGCCGGTCTTTGCCCGGTACAACCCACCATTTATGCCTTGGTTTTTGCGACGCAACGAGGTCTTGATTCCGGTGGAGCAGGGTTTCCGGATGCCCACCGACTAAACCGGACATTTCATGAATCACCTGCTGCAACCGCGGATATGGGCGTTCTTCCGGGCGTCCTCGGGTGTCGCACCTTGCGACGTACCGTTGAAGTACGCCTCAGGTCCAACACCCTGCGGTTGCCCTGTGGAAGGCCCATCTTCACGGTTTCCCGACTGCAATTCATGAAACATCCGGGCTAAGGGAGCGGATCCCGAAAGAATTTTTGATTGAATGAAAATCCGGCGCCATGATAGCAGTGGAGTTGAAACAATGGCAGATTCTAAAAATGTCTATGGAGAACCGCTCGAAACCTGCTGCACCTCTCCAATGGCTGGTTTTTACAGAAACGGCTCGTGTGAAACGGGACCTCGAGATACGGGTACCCACGTGGTGTGTGCCGAGGTAACGAATGAGTTCCTTTCAATCACGAAATTTAGAGGCAACGATTTGACGACACCGGCTCCAATGCACGGGTTCCCTTCTCTAAAGCCAGGGGATAGATGGTGTTTGTGTGTTTCGCGGTGGAGGGAGGCGCTGGATGCCGGCACCGCTCCACCGGTGATTCTAGCAGCCACCCACGAAGGGGCTCTGAAATACGTGTCAATAAAAGAGTTCAAAAAGCATGCGATTGATTTAAGCTAAAAGCTGGAGCAGATGGCATCGTAGTGCTATGAGGAGCGGATCATGACGGTTCCGATAGATTATAGTGACCCGGACCGGCTGTTGCAACGCATTCATAGATTCCGAAAAGAAGTCCAACAGGTGGAGACGGAGTACCTTGAGCTCAGGGTGCTTTTGCGAGATGCGGAGGCTGCACTAAGAGAGGCTCCCGAGGACGGAAAGATGCGTTTGAGGGTGCATCATTACAAAAGAAGGTTGGAGGATCTCGAGAAACGGTATCCCTGGCTCACATCAAGCAAAGCACCCGAAATCGCTTTCTGGGCCCCACCGGCCGGATAAAGAAACCATGACCCAAGGCAGGGTGGGGAAGTCAGTCCGTCTGACCGATTTCGCGAGTCGCGAATCTCTTTCGGATTTCCTCCACTCTTTTACGATTCACACCCAAGTCCGAGTAACCTGTCCTCGATGCCGACCGGACATGGATTACCTTTTGTGCATGATCAAAGGAAAATTCCACATCGTCCACGAAGCGAAAAAGGAAAGAGGTAAAGGTGGCGTGCAGATAGCCAGCTTCGGCCCTAACAATCTTGGAACGCTTCATGGAACTGATCACGGCGATGAGTTCCTCTTTGGCCTTCTCAACAGAACCCTCATACTCAAGGGGCTTGACGTAATGAGATTTGTCATCGCTCAGAGAAGACACACAGTTGGGAGAGTCGGGACATGGCGGTAGTTCTCTGCCCGCAGGGCCCGGCTTTATCGCAGGATCAGTTGAACACTGGATCAACGTAACGGTCAAAGCCAGCATAAACACGGTACTCCTACTCATCCTTCACCTGTTTGATGCTTTCTCTCTCATCTCCCGCTGCCGCATGGGCATTGAATCGATCAGTGAAAAGACCTCATCAAGTTCGACTCGATCCTCTCTCCGCAGTTTTTCACCGCCGTCTTTGCCAATGAGAAGGGCGGTGAATTTACCCGGCTCGATGGAATACCTTTGCTTAAGATAATCACCTGATCCTGCCGGCAGATTCGCGTTTCCCCGTCTTACCTCTCCTGTCTCAAGAATGTGGAAAACGAGGATATCACGGTCGATGACCTCCTCCTGCCGAATGGCAAGTGTCTGCGAAAGCGCCTTATATCCTGGATCGTCTGATGAGGGCGCGAAGGCGACAATCAATCGATTCCGCCAACGGTAATCGTCAAGGCGAATTCTATCCTGCCCATAGCCTTTGGTCGCCATCAGATTCACTGCCACAAGCAGTAACACTGGGTAAAGATAATCGTCTCTCATCGCCATTTGAAGAAGATGTAACCGTACCTGGCCGGGATGCGGCCAAGGTACAGTCGGCATCAGCTGTTGGATTGTGTTGCGAGTTTCGAGTTGACAAAAGCTTTGACATTGCTTATCTGCCTGAGATGAATATCAAAATGCAGCTTAGCCATACGAACGGTTTGCACCGCGGTCATAGGCCCCGCTATGGGGTGTCTAAACACGGCACGTTGCAGATCTTCCGGGCTTGAGGTGTCCAGATAATCTCTCATCCAGCGTAGATTCTCGTCCCATTGGTGGCTCAACTCAGAGATCGAGGTATTTCCGTTCGGCACCATGCCATCAGAAGGGACGGGCGCGGGGATGTTCCATCTAAGCACCAAAAACACCAGTAGATAGGATAACCGTGCGCGAGGACCCCGCTTTCGGGCAATCAGCTCCTTTGGCTCCGGAAGGTCTTGCAGCACCTCGCGCTCAGACAGTACCAGGTGTTGAATGGTTTCCAAAATTGACCAGCTGCCGGCGTCGGGCTTTCGTCTAAGTTGTTCAGCATTCAACTCCAGCAAATCGCCCAGCAGGAGGCGACGGCTCTGATCGTAAATGTCAAGCTGGTCTCGCAATTCTGAAAGCATTGTTGGACTCACCATTACCAATGGGCAGATCTATTGCTTTAGCCAATTATCTTCTTCCCGACTTCCAAAGATCGTCTCCCGGATGGCTTTATTTCTGAAGTCGAAAATTCTTTGAAGCTGAGCGGAGACAATTGGATAGGCCAGTTCTCCGAAAGGGCACAGGGGTAGTTCGTACCGGACCTCGTCCACAATTGTTGTACTTCCATTGTGCCCATGGAAACGATGAATGTGAACCCATTGTTTGTAGGGACCTTGAATCTGCTCGTCAACAAAGCGGTGCGAGGGTGTCCAGTTGGTTATCCGCGCCCGCCATTTGAGTGGTAAACCGCATAGACACAGTCGATAATCAATCTCCGTACCTTCAGTGACTTCAATGGGCTGAGGGGTGAGAATCTGGAATCGCAGTTCCGGTGGGGGAATCGTTTCCAAATTTGAGGCATTGGCGAAGAAAGCAAACGTCTTTTCAATCTCCACAGGTAGGGTCACAGAAGTTTTCAGCTTGTGGGTCATCGATCAATCATCCCCAAACGCATCTCACCTAGAATCATTCTATATATAATCATGACGAATCGACTTTTAAACCAAAAGCAGTTTCCAGGGGGCTAAAAAAAAACGGTTTCTACCGCTTTTCTCGCGGGTAGTTATCGGTTACAATATTGTGAAATCGAGCACAAAATTAGGAGGAAACTGATATGCCAAGTTACGTTATTGATGAAAAATGTGACGGATGCAAAGGGCAGGACAGGACCGCGTGCATGTACATCTGTCCCAATGACCTGATGGTCTTGGACGCGGAGGCCATGAAGGCTTACAACCAGGAGCCCGAGTTTTGCTGGGAATGCTACAGCTGCGTAAAGATATGTCCCCAGCAGGCCATGGACGTTCGCGGTTATGCTGATTTCGTGCCCATGGGGGCCAGCGTGGTACCTTTGCGTGGTTCCGAGGACATCATGTGGACGGTCAAGTTCAGAAACGGCGTGATCAAGCGGTTCAAGTTCCCCATTCGCACCACCGAGGAAGGCATGGCAGTGCCCGATGGGGGTTATGCTGAGGGCCCCGGCGATCTCAACGACGAGAACCTGTGGACTGAGCCTACATCAGGGGGCTTCGATACGCTGCCCACCAGATCGTAAGTTGCCCCACCCCACCCGTGTCCCCCCACCATTCTCTCCTCCTTCCGGTGGGGGGCTATCTTCATCATGCAAAACCTGGTCCTCTGGATCAGCTCAGATCGCATAGAGCTGAAACATTTAGGATTTTGAGAATGATGAGGCGTGATCTCCCACCTTTATAAGAGCTTAACCACAACTAGGGTAATGTCGTCCTCTTGTGGAACCTCTCCCCGAAAGATATTGAGATCCTCGATAATTCCGTTCTGAATATCTTTGGCAGATACGCTCGCATTCTTGCGTATGGCTTCTCGGAGTCGATCCAAGCCGAACATCTCTCCCTTGTCATTTTGGGCCTCACGAATGCCGTCCGTGCCCACGACCACAATGCTGCCCGGAGTCCACCCCTGATGGGTATGTTTTTGAAATTTGAAGTCTTCAACCACTCCCAAGGCCATACCTTCCCCGGCAAGCTCGAAAAACATGTCTTCTCCGTAATCATAGAGGATTGCCGGCTCGTGACCGGCGCGAACCCAATTCAAGGTGTTACTTGCAGGTTCGATTTCCAGGAACAACATGGTCATGAACCGACCGCTCCGCGCAACATCTCTGGCCAGCTCTCGGTTGACGTCTGAGACAATGCTGGCGAGGTCGCCCTCCATAGCAACCCTTTGTCTCAATTGAGCCCGCACCGTGGTCATGAGCAAGGCTGCGCTCACACCGTGCTCGGAAGCGTCTGCCACTACCACTCCAAAGTTGCCGGCTGACAGCCTGAAGTAATCGTAGTAGTCTCCGCCGGTCTCGTCGCAGTAGTCACTTACACCGCCGATATCGAGTCCGGGAAAGGAGGGGGCCTCAGCAGGCAAGAGGTTCTTTTGAACCTCTTCCGCCAACTTTAACGATGTTATGAGCTGAAGGCGATGTCTTAGTCCATCAATCATTGTATTGGTGTGTCCGGCGATAACCCCAAACTCGTCATTGGTAGCTACCGGGACCAGTTTAGTAAGGTCACCCTGGCTAACCCTCTCGAGGACACTGGTCTCATTTTCGAACAGTAACTTCAGATTCTTGGAGTATGAAATGATCAAATTCGCAAATGCCACCAAGAGTACGGTCATGACAAAAAGGATTTCACGCAATACGGACAATTGGGCCTGGGTGATGGACATACCGCTCTTTTCGATCTTTGAGAGCCAGACCACATCTCTGGCAATGACCAGTCCGAGTACGAGAGAAACGAACAAGATGCCGCTCAGAGCAACCAGGGAGAATTTCCGTGTCATGGAGTATAATCGCTCGGGTGGCGGCGGCGCACGATCTTCAGCAAGCGCGCCATGTATGACTTTTCGTTCTCGGGCTAAGGCCGTATCCAGCGAGACAAAAAAGCCAACAACCGAGCAACCGAACAGTAAGCTGATTCCGCTATGGGCCGGAAAACCGTAGGCTAGTGTGTTGTATGCAACCACGGCAGCACCGGCAGCCATACACAGAGCAAAGTCGAGGAAAAACTGCTTTTTGGGCTGAGCGATCCGGGGATGCGACACCACGAAGCGGTTCTCAAGGGGCTTGCGCAGCGCTAGAGCCGCCATGAAGGGGACGAAAAGGCTTACCCCCAAGAGCACGGGGGGCAGTGTTTCCATAAAGGGTCACACCTGCCCACCGTAGACAGTCAATGCTACTATAGCGAGGAAATAGAAAATAGTGATTCTGAGCATGAGTTATCCTTTAACCTCCACTACTTCGTCTTCGGCCAGAACATACACCCGATCGCCTCTTTTTGGTCTGACGGTGGCCGTACCGGTACGACTCCCAAATGCCGGCAAGAGGGCCAGCTTTGAACCGAATATGAAACAAGGCAATCTCTGCCTTTGTCCACCGGTACCCCGCAGAGTTACTGACGGGTGGAGGTGGCCTGCCGAGGTGTAGCCCTCGTCAGAATGGGTCGGGTGATGTTGCAACACAAAAGGGTTATCTGAAAAAGGCTCATCGACACAAATTATCCGCCAATCCTCTGGAGGATCTCCCGCTCCCCAATCATGATTGCAACGGATGTGAAGGATTTCAAGTACAGAATGAGCCTTCCGCCGGGAAATTACCTCATCTTCATTCTGGACCGTTCGTCCCGCCTTGGCGTGAAAGAGGTCCCCAAGGATAACTAGCCAGTGAGCTCCTGTTCGTTCGATGATTCTCGTTCGGCTGCTCAGGTCGTCTTTCGTCATCCCTCTAGGGTTGGGGATAGCAAACTTGATAAAAGAAGCGGCTTTACGAAAGTGCACATCTGTCACCACTAGGGTACAGCGGTTTTCCCGAAAGACCGCTCTCTCCGGAAGAAGCAACATCCGCTGACCGCAGAGATTCACGGCAATATCCTTAGCCTTCAAAGGATTTGGCTACCCTTCCCAAGTGTTCTTCCAGTTATCTCTATCCGCCCTTTTTTCTCGCGAAACTTGCATCCGTCGCACCCGATCTGAGAGCTTCTCCGAACTCAGCCTCTCGCACATGCGTGATGATCGCCCGCTTCACAGATTGCCATGGATCCACGAAAAAATCCCCGGCCGCGAAGTATAGTCCTTTGCTGGTTGATTGAAGTAATTCGTCTTTGTTCATGGCCACGTATTATGACCTATCGAAATGTCGGGGACAACCAGCCGCCGCTAACGGACCGGGCAGAAAAGGTTCATAGGCAACAATCAGCCAGCATCACCCGATTGACAATACCTGTTGCGGGTCTTAGTTTACGAAACCAATACATTAAGCAGTGGCTTGACCGTAACCTGGCTCTCAAAGAGCTGCAAATAACCTGTCAGCCATGGCTTACAGAGGCCTGATAGGTTGCTGGAAAGGAGAGAAAAATGTCAGACGAATCAGTGCGGGGAAAAGCGTTTGTAAGGGTGAAAGACGCGGCTGGAAACGACTGGCTATGTCCATTAGATTCCTTGGTGGATCCGAAAGATGCCAGCGAAGAAGAACTGAACGCGTGTGTCGATGATGCAACCGTGGGTAGATACGCTGGGGATATCAAGATCGTAGACTAACCCACTAATTGAAACGAGGCCCGCAAGATTTTGTCTTGTGGGTGGTCATTAAGCTTTCTTTAGTTGGCGGGTGGAGGGTTGGACACGGACACCGGAGTCGGAATGTTGTCGGCAATGCACGAAGCCGCGCTCCACCGCAACCCCACAACAGGGCCAAAAAGCCGTTGTCAGTTTTCGAAGAACCTGGTTGGTGATAAAAGCGAAATCCTAATGAATTTAGAAGAATTGAGTAAGATCTTATGCGATTACGCCAATAAGGTTACGCCACCCAACTGGAATATATATACAGATCCATCCGAACATAAATGTTCGCAAAGAGCACTGAATATTCATCTTTTGCTGATGGACACGACACCTTCGGAGTGGCAAACGCGTCAAAGAGAAACTGGCCTGATCATACCTGCCGCTATGACACGAGCACAGAAATATATAAGAACCTCCGAAGCCAATCGTTGCAACACTGAAATGAGAGATGATGGCAGGACGAACGGAGACGGCGTGTTCGCTGACACGGAGATCTCGATGCTGCCATTAGTGCTCCAAGGAGAAAACCAAGATCCTTTCGCCGCCTTGGTGCACGAGTTGGCTCATGTAGCTGTTAATCGATTGTTGGCTCGAAGGTACAGGGCGTTCAAGCGTGGTCATATACCAACGGTAAACAGTGCTGTCATGCTCGAAGAGGACATGCATGGGCCAACCTATCAGAAAGCTCTCCGGCGATTTGCTTCACGAGTTGAAGCCAAATGGGGGCAAGAGGCGGCTGAGACAATATGGCAGGAGTTAGAAAATATTTGATATCATTGCTCTTTTGGGAACCTGGTCATTAGGCCCGATGATAGAGTTGAACTATGCTCACAGCAAAACGCTGAGCTGTAAAAACAATATCGTTCGTCTTCTCAAGCTTTTGCATTCTCCCTCAGAAAGAGCCAAAACACAAGTAAACCTGTCCTCAGTCCCAATTCAGTGCATGGCCCCAACTCGGTCTTCCAACAGTTGTTTTGCTAACTCCTTCGCCTTGAAAATAGCGAGTTGCAGCCGATTAATGGCTGAGAGACCGCCCTCCCGTTCCACAATAGTTTTTGCCAGTGCGGAGATGATATCCGATCCTATGGTTTTGGCCCCGAAGTGAGTCCCTGCCTTGCTGGAAATGACAACAAAGAAGTCTATGACTTCAGGATCGCTTGTTATTTCCTCAATACGATCTGACAGATCAAGTTCCGTTTCCATTTTGGACCTCGCTTCCAATATTGTAGTCTAGACAATTAACTTCTTTCTCTTCGCCTTGAGAAAACCTATCAGGACACCTTTTGGCTCCGGTAACGGGCCTCAGCTTCCTTTTTAATGGAAACAAGCAACTGTCTGGTGAGCGTGTGAAGACGCTGAGGTACCAGGACCAATCTCGCCAACCAGATCAACGGGCCGCTGAACGATTCGCTGCTGATTAACGTAACCTTGCCGCTCGCCTCTTGGAAAGTCCAGGTGTGAATGGCGTGGATTCCCAGCCGCGTCCCTTCCCAGACAACCTTTTCACCCGGCTCGCAGTCCGTGATCTTGGGTTTCACCTCTATCGGTAGGCTGAAAGGTCTGACAACAAAAGAAAAACAAGCACCTTCCGCCATCCCCTCCCCTTCCACCAATCGGCAGCTCTGGCAGGCTGTGTTCCAATCGTCCCATTCCTCCAAACGGGAAAATACATTCCAGACAATTGCCAGAGGTGCTGCAATCTCAATCTCTTCTCTAATTACCATGCTGCCGTCCCCAACTTGCGAGGTTGATGCCGAAAGAATCGCTGGTCTCTTTCCAACTATGCTCTCTGATTTCTCGAGTAGCCTGCCGTAAGTCCGGAGAGCTGTGGGGGGAGAATTAGATCTTCTAAGCCTCACAGCTGGTCGGCACGACGAAAACCCTTGCACACTCGCATCTGCGTTGCTATATATATCAACCACAAACGTCGAAGTGCAGTACACACCCATCAAACGAAACGAGGAGGCTAAGGAAAAGATAAACATGAAAGAGTATTCCGGCAAGATACTGATCACTGGGGCAACGGGTTTTGTAGGGGGTCGGCTACTTCAACATTTCACTGCGCAGGGCATAAAGGTTCGTTGTCTCGTGCGGTCGCCCGATAAACTGAGGAACGAGTTTTCCCGAAGCGAGGACGTGGATGTTGTTGT
>CP070692.1:245132-282032 GCA_020353215.1 Deltaproteobacteria bacterium | reverse complement strand
AGTAGCCCCAGCCGATCTTTCTCGCATTCTGCGTAGTCTTACTTCTACAGTTGACAAGCGCTTTAATCAACTGGAGGGTCGAGATGTTCGTTGAACACAGGAGTTTACCATGAGGTTCCGGTGTGCATGTCTTCTTAGGAATTGAAGACTTGCCAACCTTCAAAGTCGGGCGACGGGTAAGAGTGGAGGACCGCAGATTAATCCCCCGACAGGTTCGTGTAGATATTGTTCTGCTCGATGAAAGCAGCCACCTCCCTAGGCACCAAATCCCGAATGGACAAGCCGACGCGTATTCGCTCGCGTACCTTGCTAGAGGAAACATGGTCGAGATTCTCGGACACGGTCAAAGAGTGTATACGGCTGGCGTATTTCTTGAACAATGGGATGTTAGGCAGTCGGAGCTCTCCCTGGCGGTCAAAGACCAATAGCTGGAAAGCAGCAAACATGCTCGCCAAAGCTTCCTCAGGATCTTCATAGTGCCAAGTTAGAATCCGCTCAGCCGCATCACGTCCAGTTATGAAGAACAGCTCAGGGTGGTGAGGGTAGACCTGTCGCAGGGCAACACAAATGTCCAGAAACAGGCCATGGGTACAGAGGCCCACGGAGATAAACGGGAGAGCAATGGTGCCAAGGCGCATCATTTTGAGGCGCTCGTCAATGGAGGCGCCGATGAGGGATTTGTGGGGGGGAAGCTCAGACAGTACAAAGACTACCTCGTGAAGATTAAACTCGGCAACTGCTGCACGGGCTAACACAAGATGCGCGCGGGTAGGGGGATTGTACGAACCACCGAGAACTCCCAAGCGCCCGCCGCTGGGAGGCAAGCCGGCAGTGGCTCGAACTATGAGATCCAAGCGCGGAAGTTGTGACTCAGGCGTCCCGTTGTGGTCCGCCAGGAAAGAAAGAATCATCGATCATTGCCCTCCGCAACCAATCAAGTGCAGTAGCGGCGGCTGCACCCTTGACCTTTAGACGCTCAACTCTGAACTGGAAACCCTCAATTCGCAAAGCTCCATTGCATAGCAGGGCCAGAAAGACTGTACCTACCGGTATCTCCGGAGTACCGCCCGACGGCCCAGCGACGCCGGTGACAGCCAGCGCCATGGTTGCCTTGGTTTGTTCCTGAAGGCCTCTAACCATGGCTTCGGCCACCTGGAGGCTAACGACTCCGTGCCGAGCAATGATTTTCGGGGAAACGAACAGGTGAACGACTTTGGCAGTATCGCTATAAGTCACGATAGCACGATCGAAATAGGCGGAACTCCCAGGAGAATTGGTTATGCGATGAGCGATGAGGCCGCCCGTGCAGGATTCAGCGAGAGCCAGCGTATGGCCTTTTTCCAGGAGAAGACGCCCAACCACTTTTTCCAAAGAATCGTTCCCCTGTCCATAGACATAGAGCCCCAACCGCCGGGCCACTTCTTGAGCGACCTCTTCCAGTAGAGACTCTGCCGCTGCTGCTGTCGCAGCCTGGACGGTTAGGGTTAGGTGATTTTCTGGAAAACGGGGCAGGTAACCGAAGTTCAGGTCCGGATATTTTGTTTCCAGGTTGGCCAAACGGTAATTTATTTCAGATTCCCTCAGACCCAAGGTGCGGAGTAGACGCGAGCGAAGCTCTGCTCGGCCCGGAAACTGCTTCTTTAGAGTTGGCAGGACAAAACTTGCCATCATATCCGTCATTTCTTCGGGAATGCCGGGCAGAAAGAAGAGAGGCGTGCCAGAATCCTCCAGATAGAATCCAGCCCGGGGACCGACAAGATCAATTCGTTTAGCACCCTCCGGCAGGTCGGCCATTTTGGCGATGCCCGGGGTCATGGACAAGTTGAGCTTTTTTAGATGATTGTTGAGAACCTCCCAGGACAGAGGATCACGTCCGACAGGTCGACCTAGGGCCCTTGCAGCTGCAACACTGGTCCGGTCATCGTCAGTTGGGCCCAAGCCGCCGGTGACCAGGATAAAGGCGGCTCGCCCCATGGCATGGGTGAGGGCATCGGTAATATCCTCTTCTCGATCTCCAACCACCGTTGTCCAGCGCAATCTAAACCCTGCCAGTCCCAAGTCGTGGGCAATTCTAGCGGCATTACTGTTGACCACCAGCCCTGAGAGCAGTTCGTCTCCTACGGTTATCAATTCGCCGTACATGGCAGCGTTTCCCTGTAGCACGATTGATTTGTTTGCTTTGGTGATTGGCTGGTTGTCATTTTCGAGCTAGCCTTATTAAGCAGAGCTAGGTGGACCGGTCAACCACCACACGGATACGCGATCCTCTTACCGGGCACGTGTAACCGGCCACTGAGGCCACTTCATCGGGAGAGTAGTCAAGGAGTTCCAAATCAAGCCAACAAGAGCCTTAGACCAATGTTCGTATAGACCCCAGCCAGGGCATCGTCCAAGACCACACTCCAGCCTCCCGGCAACTTCACTTCCAGATAGGCGATCGGGGGAGGTTTAACGATATCAAAGAAGCGAAAAAAAACAAAACCCAGACACAAGTGTTTCAAGCTGAGTGGAAGCCATAAAAGACTAATGACGAAACCGAACATCTCATCTATGACAATCTGGCTCGCATCCCGACTCCCCAGAAGGACTTCAGCTTTCCCGGCAAGCCACACTGCAGTGACCAAAAAAAGGGAGGCAGTTATGAATTCGACGAATGGACCTCCAGAATGGGTAAGTATCACCAGTGGTATGGCAGCAAAGGTGCCCCAGGTTCCAGGCATGCGGGGGAGGAATCCGGTGAAGCAGCCCGTCGCGAGGAAGACAACCACGTCATTTCTTCGATTAGCCTGCATGCGAACAAGTCTTCCTCAAATCCATAGGTCTGTCGCGGACACGGGGAGGCGGCGAAGCGGAAAACGCTTATTTTCTCTCCGCGTCACGGCGTCCTCGCGTCGCCGCGTTAGACTTATGGAGTCGATCCCTAGCCTTGCGCAGCGCTTCCTCGTAGACTTGTCTCAAAGGTACCTGATACCTCAACGCTGCTCTCTGGCAGGAATCATGTTCAGGGGCCAAGTTGAAGTTGCCCTCCGGGTTAGTTGCAACTTTGACCGGCAGACGGCCATAAGAGGTTTGGACACGGATGGTGCGTCTAGGCATACTGCAGCGTTCCACCTCATGGATACGCGCACCGATGCTGGTAGTCTCGCTAAAAAGGATCTGAAGAATTGCTTCCCGCAGCCCCTGGGAAAAAAGGACGCGCAGCAATTGTCCCGGACGGTTTTTTTTCATCTGGGCTGGCAGAACGTGGACATCAAGGGCGCCTGCTCTGAAGAGACGTTCCATGAGGTGTCCGTAAAATTCAGGATTCATGTCATCGATACTGGTCTCCAGCAGAAGAAGCCGTTCCCTGAACATAAGGGTGGAAGTCTGGCCAAGGGCGACCCGCAGAAGATTAGGAGGATGACTCTCTGGATGATGACCCACACCGTAGCCTACTCGCCCGAGTTTCATCTGTGGAAATCCGCCAAATTCCGAACTCACAGTCGTAATAATGGCAGCACCAGTGGGCGTCACCAGTTCCCGCTCCTGTCCAGAGTCAAGCACCGGCACCCCCTCCAGCAAGGCCAAAGTGGCAGGAGCAGGCAATGGAAGCAATCCATGTTGGCAGCGGATAAAGCCCCGACCTAGAGGAAGAGCAGAAGCTACCACCCGCTCAATACCTAGATAATGCAGTCCTATGGAAGCTCCCACCATGTCTACTATGGAGTCAACCGCTCCAACTTCGTGGAAATGTACGTGTTCCGGGTGAGATTGGTGCAATTTACCTTCCACCTCAGCGAGTCGCAGCAACACAGCCAGACTGGTTTTCTTGATCGGAGTTGGAAGACTACTGTTAGCAATGAGTCTCTGAATATCGCCCGAGGAGCGAGCTGGTTGTTCCTCCTCTGAAAAATCTATCTTCACTCTTGTTCCTGTGATCGGTCCCCGCGGCTCTCGGGATACACTGATCCGATAGCCACCAAGTGATAACATAGACAGATGGGCTTTGAGTACCTCCTGGTCCAGACCCAAATCGATCAAGGCACCTAGGATCATATCGCCGCTTATTCCTGAGAAACAGTCAAAATAGGCAATTCGCATAGCTTCCACCACGATAAAAAAGAAAGCACCCACAAAGGGCACAAAGCCCATAAAGAAACTGGTTCGATATTCTTGCAGTTCTTTGTTGTCCTGGTGTCTTTGGTGCTGAAGGGGTTTAGTCTGACTCTTCCAAGCAGCTTCCCCGGCGAGAAAGCTCGTTCCTCCGCACCCCGGACGGAATAGATGTCACGGCAACTGAAGCCCAATCAACGGAGCGAGTGAATTAACCATGGGGACTGCAGAGATCAGGGAAGATCTTAGCCGTCTTTCTTCTTGGCGTTCTTTGTATCCTTTGCGCCTGAAACTTCCTTATCCGAAGGATTCAATGCTAAGTCCAAAATCTCATCCATGTGGTTCACGGTTTTGAAGCGAAGTTTACGTCTGATTCTTTTTGGGATTTCCACCAGATCTTTTCGATTTTGGGACGGGATTAGCAAGGTGTTGACCCTTGCTCGTAACGCAGCTAGTGACTTCTCCTTAAGGCCACCCACCGGGAGGATGTGGCCGCGAAGGGTTATTTCCCCGGTCATTGCCAAATCCCTCCGAACAGGTCTCTGACAGAGAGAGGATATCAGTGCCGTTGCCATGGTAACCCCCGCTGACGGTCCATCCTTTGGAATCGCCCCAGCGGGCACATGGATGTGAATGTCGAGTTCTTCATAAAAGTCGGGCTTCAACCCAAGTTGCTCTGCCCGTGTTCGGGCATAGCTCAGAGCAGCTTGGGCAGATTCCTTCATCACCTCGCCCAATTGCCCGGTAAGCATCAGCTTTCCCTTGCCTACCATGGTTGCGGCTTCGATGCGCATAATTTCACCGCCAAACTGGGTCCAGGCAAGGCCGGTCACCACCCCAACGCCATCGGATTTCGGCTCAGCGTCCGGTGCTACCTTGGGCACTCCAAGGAACCGGTGAAGATTTGCGCGAGTAATTCGAAAAGGGCCCCGTTCGCCCTCAGCTAAACGCCGGGCCACTTTTCGGCAAATCTTCGCGATTTCTCGTTCAAGATTTCGGAGCCCTGCTTCCTGAGTGTAGTGGTTAATTATGGAGAACACAGTCGGCCGAGAGATTTGGAGATTCCTCCGGGAGAGTCCATTTTCTTTCAGCTGCCGAGGTAGCAAGTAAGCGCTGGCGATCTGCGCTTTCTCCTCATCACTATAACCGGAAAGCCTAATGACCTCCATACGATCCCGCAGCGCTGAAGGAACAGGATCCATCAGATTGGCGGTGGTAATAAACATCACTCTAGACAGATTAAACGGCACATTAAGATAATGATCGCTGAAACCAGCATTCTGTTCTGGATCAAGGATTTCCAACAGTGCCGCTGAAGGATCGCCCCGGAAATCGGTACCTACTTTGTCGATCTCGTCCATCATGAAAACTGGATTGTTGGAGCCAGCAGTCTTTAGTCCCTGAAGAATACGTCCCGGGAGTGCACCGATATAGGTTCTGCGATGTCCGCGGATTTCAGCTTCGTCTTTAATCCCACCGAGGGAAATGCGAGTGAATTTGCGTCCCATGGCTCGAGCGATGGAACGTCCCAGCGAAGTCTTGCCAACTCCGGGGGGACCTACAAAACAGAAGATGGGGCCTTTCATCTTGGGGTTGAGCTGGCGAACGCCTAGATATTCAAGGATTCGTTCCTTCACCGGATCCAGATTGTAGTGGTCTTCATCCAATACTTGTTTTGCTTTCTTCAGATCGAGATGGTCTCTGGTGCTACGGCTCCAAGGGAGTTCCACCAACCACTCAAGGTATGAGCGAACCATGGACGCCTCAGCAGCGTCCGGATGCATCTGCTCGAGACGGTGCAACTGTTTGAGGGCCTCTTCTCGAGCAACTTTCGGTAGCCGAGCCCGCTCAGTTCTTTCTCTGAACTGTTCGATTTCTTCATCCCGCTCGTCCAATTCTCCCAGTTCGCGTTTTATGGCCCTCAGTTGTTCCCGAAGGTAGTATTCGCGCTGGGTGCGATTCATTTCCTCTTTGGCTTCAGACTGGATCCGGGCCTGCACCGTGGACAACTCCAGTTCTTTGGCCAGATACTCATTCACCCTGTGGAGGCGCGCCACCGGATCCGTGATTTCCAAGATCTCTTGGGCGTCCTCTATCCTGAGACGGAGGTTTGAAGACACCAAGTCTGCCAGGCGTCCAGGCTCTTCAACGTTATCGAGCACAGACACCACATCATTGGATAGCAAGCCCCGGAGGGACAGGATCTGTTCACTCTGCTCCCGCACATTACGCATTAGCGCTTCTAATTCCACACTAGTTGACGGCGACTCCATTTCGGCCAGCGGGATAATACGCAGTCGGTGGTAGGGTGACAGTTGGGTAAACTCGACGATGGAACCCCTCACTAACCCTTGTACCAGAATCTTAACGCGACCATCCGGAAGCTTTATCATCCGCATGATCGTGGCCACTGTGCCAACTCCATAAATGGTTTCGGGAGAGGGATCTTCTTCCTGTTGGTCTTTCTGGGTGGCTAGAAAAATAAGGCGATTGGTGGCCAATGCTTCTTCGATAGCGCGGATAGAGCGCTCACGGCCAACGAAGAGTGGCAAAATCATTGAGGTGAAGACCACCACATCTCTGACGGGTAAGAGAGGGAGTTCTTCAGGAATGGTCTCCGGATGTTCTCCACTGTTATCGTTGGCTTGTGTTGGCTGTTTTTCCGTAAACAAACTGATTCCTGAGGCGCGAACATTGTGTGTGGTCACAATCAGTAGTATCTGCAGTTCAACTGCTTCTCAGTTGGTAGCTTAGCGCAAACACCATGAGCAATGAGCCAGGCTGGACAGTTCATGTCCTTTTGCCTCGCATCGGCCCTCTCTCCTGGCCATATGTTTCGGTCAATTAAGCGAATAACGGGTGAGCCCAGCGTACCCTTAACAACCGTCAGCAGACAACGAACAAAAGCATACCACCCTTATTGGAAGGTGAAGTGGGAATTGCGTAGGTACCGATCGATCATGCGGTTATAGTATGACACGGCTTCTTTGTTGTCGGCATCCTCGTACCTGACCTTTCTCTTGCCGTTATCCACTTTTTCGTGTTTGCGAATCACGCCTTTTTCGCAAAAGTACTGGAGTCCGTTTTCAAAGGTGATACGCGAAATGCTTTCGAAACGCTCAACAATTTCCAACTTGTAGAGCTTATTTCCCAACACGCTGATCTTTTTCAGGAAGTCGCGGTCACTGTATGGTTTTTTGGCAAGATACTTGGTCGCTCTCAACACGATCCAGTAGGACTCGAAATAGCTTCGCAAGAAACTTGCGAAACAAGAAAGTGCCTTGAGTCCCTGGTGCGAGATGCGGTAGGTGTTCTGCTGGTTGTTCAAGGCGATTATGAAGCCTCGAGAGATGCAGTAGTTCAGTACCTCTTCTACGGTTACCTCCAGGTCTTCGTCGGCATCGTAGACAAACTCGAATTTAAAGAAATCCCTGAAAAAGTAAAGATCCTCTTCGATCCCCGATAGGTCGAAATCAAAAGCTTGCTTGGCCAGAATGGCTGTGGACACATAGGCTGCCGGGAGCAGAAAGTGAATCAGGTTGTTCTTATAATACTCCAATTGGAGCCTGTTGCTGTCATCGATGGTATAGATGCGTTCTTCTTCCTCGGTCTCCTCCTCGTCTGCGAGCAGTTCCAACCACTTGCTCTTTTCCATCAGCCCTAATGTGTCCTGAACCGTCTTTTCTAGGTCCTGGAGAGTGTCTGCCATACGTACCCCTTGGTGCTTCAAGTAGTCGTAATAGTTGTGGACGATAATCTTGGCTTCCGCCAGAGAAATCCCTCGCTTGGAACTGGTGAGAAAGGCGGCTGCCACCAGGGAGAATGGAGTTATCAGGGAAACGCTGTTGATGCTGTGGATGATGCGCCAGGCGAAATCCCGGTACATGGCGTGACGTTCCTTGGGGTGCATGGTTTCGAATTCCAGTTTGAACCGCTCCATGTAGCTTCTCAGAGACGTCGGTTGGGCGAATCTCACGTAAACCTTTCCATACCGCTTCCTCAGGAAACTCCGAGCGCGAACCAACTGGGAGAGGTTTTCGTCTTGCTTGCGGCTGCCCTTTACCTCTCTCAGGTATGCTCCCTCCTCCAGAACCCTATCGTAGTTAATTGTGGTTGGGACGAAGATCAAATCATCGCAGTAGCCTTCCTGCACTGCCTGCATGAGAATCACCAGCAAGCCGAGTTTGGGCAGAACCAGTTTTCCGGTCCTACTGCGTCCGCCCTCGATGAAAAATTCAATATTGTAGCCCTCATTCACCAGTGTCTTTATATATGCTGCAAAAACCTCGGCATAGAATTTCTGCCCTCGAAAACTACGGCGAATAAAAAAGGCCCCCGACTTGCGAAAGACGGGGCCAAGGGGCCAAAAGGCCAGATTCTTGCCGGCAGCAACGTAGGGGGTGCTGAGATTGTTCTTGAAAAGCAGGTAAGAGAGAATCATATAGTCCATGTGGCTCTTGTGGCACGGTACGTAAACCAGTGGGACTCGCTTGGCTGCGGCCTGTTTGACCATATTCAGTGAATCCACATCCAAGTCGATGCCGTCAAATATCGTACCCCAAGTCCAGGTAAGCAGGCGGTCCCAAAGCTGGACATAGGTCATATTGTAGTCACTGGCGATCTCGTTGAGATAACCGTCGGCTTCCATGCGCACGGCCTCTAGACTTTTGTTGTTCGCCCTGGCCCGGCGCTCGATACTCTTCTGCAAGTCCCTGTTGTGAACAACGATTTCTTTTATCTCCAGGCGGCTCTTCATAACCGGGCCAGTTACGACGCGGCGGTGACCGTCAGTCCGGTCGATGAGTTCCCGGCGGAGTTGGAAGGCGAGTTCTGTCTCCGGCGATTCCTGGATCTCTTGGTTGGTCAACCAACCCATCAGGTTGAGAGGTTCCGCAATCTCCAGAACGTTGTGCTTGTAATTCCGGAGGAGAGTGACAAGCTTGCGCAAGCGGCCAGGCCTCTCTTTGTTGCCAAAGAAAATGTCCACGATGCTCCTCTGGCGTTTCTCCGGTCCCTTGCCGTGAAAGATCAGGCTCGGCACTAAGGTAATTGGGTAATCTATCTGGCGCTGCATCTCAATGAGCAGGTGAAGTGGGTCTTCCTCGGCAAAGCCGAAACGCCGGTAGTACCCTCCTTTGGCCAGCAGAAATAGGACAGAGGATTCACGTTGCCGAACCAATTCGCGATAGTACCCGGTTTGGTAAGGATTGGGCAAATGACCCTCTTTGACATAATGGCGTATGAATTTGAGAAGCAGACCTATCGCCTGAAAGGCAGGCAACCAGAGAATTGGACGCATGTCGAAGGCAGTCCCCGGAGGCCTCAGTCCGGCGAGGCGGAGCCTCGAGTTGAGGAACAAGAAATCGAGTTGGCTGCGGTGTTTGACTGAATAGACGAGGAGGCCTCGCTGTTTAAAATCTTGAAGCAAATGTTGCTGACTTTCCAGAAAGGAGGCTTTGGAAAAGACTTTATCCAATAGACGATCAAGAATCGAGGTGGGAAAACGGCCCAGACTACAGCCTAAGTCTGCATCCGACATAGTTGCGGACAGGTCATCAGCAGGGCTTTTGGTTGGTTTACGTTTAAATAACGCCATGTAGCTTTTCTCGGCAATGCGAGTTCCTACGAAGCCTTTCAAGATTTGATCGGGTAAACTTAGCAGATTAGCTAGGCAAAACCAACTGGTTTTTGAGGACAGACCTGTTGGTGACAAGGCAACAGAGGAGGTCTTACAGGCGAGCAAAGAAAGTGGCAGTTTCGGACTTTTACCCTTCTGTGTGTCCAACTAATCTTGAACGGACATAAACGACATGCAGACTTCGAATCGAGCTGAATAGAACGGAACCTATTCTGGTCAATCCTTCATTGTGATGATTGCTTTATTTGGACATTATCTTGCCGCTTCCATGCATTTCTTTTGCAAGGATTTGGTAATTTCGCTTGCGTGAAATGGTTGTCACAATCTCAGGCCGCCTTTTCCACCTTCACGGCGCATACCTTGAATTCAGGGATTTTGGCCGTGGGGTCGTGGGCCGGGTTGGTGAGAACATTGGCGCAGGTCTCGGCAAAATGAAACGGCATGAACACCACGCCCTCGTCCACCCGGTCGGTCACGGTCACCTTCGCTGTAATCTCACCGCGGCGGGAGGCAACCTTGACTTTCTCCCCCTCACGCACAGCCAAGCGCTGGGCGTCTTCGGGGTGCATCTCCAAGGTCCCTTCCGGGATCTCTGCATGAAGCGAGGGAGACACTCGGGTCATGGTGCCGGTATGATAGTGGACGTGCACTCTACCGGTGCTGAGCCAGAAAGGAAACTCGTCATCCACCACCTCGGCCGGCGGCTTATATTCAATGGCATGAAAGAGTCCCAGGCCTCGGGCAAATTTGTCCTTGTGCAGAAATTTGGTGCCGGGATGTTCCTTGTCCGGGCATGGCCAGGCAAGACCCTCTCCCTGCAACCTCTCGTAAGTGATGCCGCCATAAGATGGCGTAAGAGTGGAGATCTCCTCCATGATATCTTCGGCACTCTCATAGTTCATCTGATAGCCGAAGCGATTGGAGAGTTCCTGGATAATTTCCCAGTCAGCCTTGGACTCCCCCACGGGCTCAACGGCCTTTCTGACCAGTTGCACCCGACGCTCGGTGTTGGTGAAGGTGCCATCCTTTTCGGCAAATGAGGTTCCGGGCAAAACCACGTGAGCAAACTCCGCAGTGGGGGTTCGGAAGATATCCTGGACCACCAAGAATTCTGCGTTCTTCATGGCCTTTTCCACATGGCCGATGTCAGGGTCACTCACCATGGGGTTTTCCCCCACCACGTAAAGGGCCTTCAACGTGCCTTCAGAAAGCCCGGAGAGCATAAAAGGAATGGTGAGACCGATCTGGTCCGAAAGCTTGGCATTCCAGGCGTTCTCAAACTTGGTCTGATTGTCGATGACATTTACTGCCTGGTAGCCCGAATACACATTGGGCAAGCCTCCCATGTCACAGGCGCCCTGGACGTTATTTTGGCCTCGAAGCGGGTTCACCCCGGTGGACTCTTTGCCCATGTTGCCGGTGAGCATGGCAAGATTTGCCAGGGATTTCACGTTGTCAACGCCTGTGGTGTGCTGGGTAATCCCCATGCAGTAAACAATTGAGGCTGCTTCCGCCTTGGCGTAGTATTCGGCGATTTTGACAATATCATCAGCAGAAACCCCGGTAGTCTCAGCCACCTTCTCCGGGGGATAATTGTCAATTACCTCCTTGAACTCCTCAAAACCCTCGCACCTCTCCTCAACGAAGGCTTGATCGTGCCAGTTGTTCTTCAAGATCACATGCATCATCCCGTTTAGCAAAGCCACATCAGTACCAAGGTTTTGGCGCACGTAGGTATCAGCCTTAAGGGCCAGCTGAATCCTTCTGGGATCTGCAACCACCAGCTTGGCCCCTTTCGCTATGGCCCGAAAGATCCGGGTGGCAACCAGAGGGTGCGATGAGGTGGTGTTGGAGCCGATAACAAAAATGCAGTCGGCATCCTCAATCTCGGCAACGGAGTTGGTCATGGCTCCACTGCCAAAAGCGGCGGCAAGACCTACCACCGTGGAGGAGTGTCAGAGCCGGGCGCAGTGGTCCACATTGTTGGTCCCCACTGCAGCTCGGGCAAACTTCATGATTACGTAGTTTTCCTCATTGGTCACCTTGGCCGAGGCCAGAAAAGCAATGCTGTGACTGCCATGAGCTTCCTTGATCTCCTTGAGCCGGGAGGCGGTGTAGTCCAGGGCTTCATCCCAAGAGGCCTCAGTAAGGGTGCCGTTTTTGCGAATCAGCGGCTTGGTGAGCCGGCTCGGGTGCTGGACAAACTCGTGGATGTTCCAGCCCTTCACACAAAGCTTACCCTCATTGATGGGATTGGTCTTGGAGGGTAGCGTGCCAATGAGACGGCCGTCCAAAACCTCTAGGTAGAGGCCACAACCGCAGCCACAATAGGCACAGGTGGTCAAAACAGTTTTGTAGTCCATGCAAGACTCCTTAGATTCTATTCCATCCTGAGGATGGCATTTTCTTTCGCTGACTATTTATGACGAGCCCCTCTATGGACGGAAGCTGTCCAATAAACTGGTTCCCTCTACCAGGTCCCATTACATAGACACTGGTTGCTATGGCGTCGGCTTCCATGCAGCTAGCTGCCCTAATAGTAACGCTGGCAGTCTCAGGAGCTGGGTTGCCAGAATTGGGTCTGATGAGATGATGGAACAATCTCTCTCGGTCAAAAAAGACCTCGTAGTTACCCGAGGTGGCAATTGCCCCAGTATTAAGAGTAACCACATCCACATGACCCTTGCGGTTCCAGGGGTCCTGAATACCGATCTTCCAGGGTTTGCCCTCCCCTTTGCCGCCGTGGAGCACGATATCTCCACCCGCATTGATCAGGGCGTGCTGCAGCCCTTGCTGTCGAAGAACCGTCATGGCTCGATCAATAATATATCCTTTGGCAATGCCATCGAGGGTAACTTCCATGCCACTTCGGGCAAAAGAAACGGAATCATTAGTGATTCTAAGATGTTGGCTGCCCACCCTCTCCATTGTCTCCCGTAAGGCTCGCGGGGAAGGAGGAGAATTGTTAGCTTGGAAACTTCGCTGATAGAGGTCAACAATGGGCATAACTGTTATATCGAAGGCTCCCTGGCTGATCGTATGGTAATGGAGTGAAGACCTCAACACCTCCATCACCTCGGGAGGGGCCTCTCTAAGGGTGCCACTACTGTTCAGGTGGCCGATGTACGAGGTGCTCTGAAAGCGAGTCATGAGACTGGTTAACCGATTAATCTCTTCAAAGGCTCGCCCCATAGCTTCGTCGGTCTCTCCCTTGGAAGGATGGAAAACGATCATGTTGATAAAAGTGCCCATGCCTAACCGGCTCTTGGAAACCTTGTACAAGGTACGGTTGAATTTGACAGCTTCCGCGGGGAGGGGAATACCAACAGTGGCCACGCCCAAACTCAGCGTACCTGTAAGAGACAAAAAGGTCCTCCGGCTGATCGGTTTGGGCATATTGGGCAGAGGTTGATTCATAATGTGTGCCTCCTTGGAGAGAGTATCTTCAACCCTTCGAGTCTGGATGTGAGTTTAGCCGGTTTGGCCAGTTAAGCCAGTTCATGAAAAGATGAAATCCACCAGAAGATAAAATGAATAGAGTTACCGGCAAAACCGACTAAACTGACTCAACCGGTTAAACCCTGAAAAACTGCCATTATCCTGCTGCCGCCTTATCAACGGATTGGCCCGCTGTCTCCTGACGTGCGGCAAGACCTTCTGGAGTTACAGCCTCTTGGCCCACGATCTTCGACACCAGTCTATACAGGCTCTTCAAAGGGATATCTGCAGGGCAGACCTCTTCACAGAGGCCGCAATAAATGCATAAAGAACGGCCAACCATGTGCATCGCACGGGTCATGAGAAAGTTGGGGTTTGCAGGAGGAATCTCTCCTGTGGGCAACAAGGCAGCTTCCTCGAGCGTACAATCGTGACAATAACAAACAGGGCAGATGTTGCGGCAGCCATAACACTTCACGCAACGGTCGAAAGTATCAAACCACTCCTGCAGTTTGCCGAGCAGTCCCAGCTGGGACCCTACCGCATCTTCTCCACCGACGACTCCCGGACTAGGCTCCCCTGCCACTAAAGCTTCCGGGAAAGGCTTCCAGCATTGATGGGCCTCGGCCAACTCGGGTGGACAGGCAAATCCCACCGGGACTACCCGATCTCGGTGTAGCATACTAACCGTGAAGAGCTGCTGGAGAGCACGTTCGTCACAACCTCTGACCAGCACACCGAAAGTGTCCGTTGGATAGTTGAAGGCTAGGCGGCTGAGGATTTTGTCCAAAGGGTAGCGAGAGTCACCTGGGTCTTGCCGATCGCCGAGTGACAGATCGCCGAGTTCGTCAGCACTCTTGAAGAGGTGGGGGCCGATGTCGGTTCCTTGCTGCCTCAACCCTAAGAAGCCCTCGATTCTTCCCTCTGCAAGAAGATTCTTAACGTGCTCCTGAATTTGTTCTTTCATCATTCTCCCTTAATGATTCGAGCAACTCTGGGAATGGTTCCCCCGGTCCGCTCCAACTTCCTGTCTTTCTTTCTGACGAGGAGAAAAGCGAGTCCGAAAAAGATGGCACCAAGCCCAAAGGAGCTCAACTCAGAATTTACTCCCACAAAAGGAGCTGCTTTTTGCCCAAGCGCAGCTCCTACAATCAAAGCCAAAATGGGGAACATATAGACCAAGAACGATAGTTTCACCAGGGACTGGTCCTGCAGGGTCAAGAGCACCTGGTCTCCGGCTCTGGCCTGGACGTCGTTTATTGCCTCCACCTCCATCTCTTTCCCGCCACCTAAAGTCTTACAGGCTCCATGGGAAGCGCAAGCTTCGCACATTTCGCTCCGCTTGGTAATAACCCAGGCTTTGTTGCCCATTGTTCTTCTGACCATGCCCTCTTCCGTAATCATGGGCGAATTTCCCAAAAATAATCAGACGGGTCAAATGTCAGGGGCGATAAGGTCAGGTCAAGAACTTCCGCCCCTATCACCTCGCCAACGAACAAGGAATGGTCTCCAACCGCTACCGTTTTCACTAGTTCGCAATCAATATAAGCAACAACATTCGACAAGAGAGGGTTGCCCGCGGGTGTTCGCTCAGGGACAACCCCTTCGAATTTGTCCATTTCGCGTCCTGTAGTTAAACCGAATCGGGAGGCGAGATCTACCTGGCCGGATCCCAGAACGTTCACCGCAAACTGCCCGCTGTTGGTGATCATTTCGTGGCATTTTCTCAGAGGTGAAATGGCAACCATCACCATCGGGGGGTCATACGATAGCTGGCTGACCCAGGGTGTGGTGACCCCATTAATCTCGCCTTCGCCCTGAACCGTGACGATATAGACGCCATTGGTTAAGGACCTGAAGAGAATATCTTGCGTGTTCACTTCTGCCTTATCGGGCCACCCAACCAGCTCTATACGGGTCTCCTGAGCCAAAACCTCGGCCACCTTGCTTTCAATTTCGCTCCGGTCGATGGGTTTCATACAGTAGGCACTCGCACCGAGGCGCATAGCTTCCTCAACGGTTGCGTGTGTGGGATAACCTGTAAGCATAATGACTTTAATGGAGGGTTGGATCTGCTTCAGCTTGCCTAAGACCTGAACGCCATCCATCTTTTTCAGTTTTATGTCGAGGATTGCAAGATCAACCGGATGGTTATTCACATGATCAATGGCCGCATCTTCATCCGTGAAGCCGACGACCTCATACCCTCTTTTCTCCAACACTCTGCGGACGGCGTCTACGGCCTCCTGGACGTCGTCCAGAACCAAGATTTGAGCCATGCTGTCCTCCATCCTCTCAATACTTCATTGCGCCAATATTTCAAACAAGCTCCAATATTTTACCAAATTGCGGAGCGATTTCCTCAATGATACTTACTCCTTGTGTAGCAGATCAGTCCGCAGTTGAGGCATCTGGCGGATTCTTGTCGGGCCATTTCCTCATTCAGTCCGAGTTCTACTTCCAGCGAAGGATCAACTCGTTCTTCAGTAGTCCGTTCGGGCATTTTTTGTCGAGGTTCTGCTGGCATCAGGTTCTCCACCTGACCCACGTCCAGCACCTTTGTTACGGTGGTGATCATATTCTCTGGCGGGATAACTTGTTTGCCCGCTAAGTAAAGATGGACGGATGCGGCGCCCCGCCGACCAGCGCCTATGGCCTCCACCGCCGCGCGATAGTCACTCATGGGTTCCGAGGTGTCAAAAACACCCTCTGTTCTCACGGGTGGAGGTTCGTGGTAAGGCGATATGGTTTGCCAGAGCAGCGGAGATTCCTCTCCTTCAAGAGACGGTACTTTAACGAAAATCATTTCCGGTAACCGGCCGCCGGCGGCGATGACAGTATCCACCGCGAGGAATGTTTCCTTAAACCGTCCCGGCGCCGAACGAATAGAGTCGCCGCCGTTCCCCGAAGCGAGTTGGCGATAAACTAGTTGGGTCAGTTGCTCGTCTATCCCTTTGAGTTGGGTAAGAGTGGAGCGAAAAAGGAGTTGGATTCCCTGGTCACTTAACTTGGTCAGTTCAGAGTCCGGAAGTCCCAACTCTTGTTGGGAACGACGGTGGAAGATCGTGACCTGTTCTGCGCCCAACTGCAAGCAATGCTTGGCAGCATCAAGTGCCATCTCTCCACCGCCGGCAATTGCAACTCGCTTGCCCACGGGGACGTCAATGCCCAGGGCCCAGGCCAGTGAAACGGGGAGCAGCAGGTAGAGCCCGGGAACGGATTGTTCTACATTGGGTTCCTGCCCACGCATGAGCATGGCGTCCCAGCCGCCAGTGGCAAGAAGAACCGCCTCATATCCCTCCTTCAGGAGCGATGCCACAGTGAAATCCCTCCCGAGCGATTTGCCGGTCTGAGCCTCAACTCCCATCTCCAAGATGCCTTCAATCTCCCAATCGAGAACGTCTCTAGGCAGACGGGATTCGGGGATTACCGTGCGAAGCAGACCACCCAACTTGGGCATGGCCTCGAAGACAGTGGGTGAATGACCCAATCGGGCCATGAAACAAGCTGCAGTCAACCCTTCGGCCCCACCGCCCACAACAGCGAGACGCCGGCCCGTCTCGGGTGCTTTGAAGAGCTGCAGCCGCCGGCCACTTGCTCGCTCATAGTCGGCCACAAATCGTTTTAAGTAATTGATGGCCACCGGTTCATCTTCCAAGTTGCGGCGGCACTCAAACTCGCAAGGGTGAGGACAAATCCGACCGCAAACCAACGGCAAGGGATTCCGCTCTTTGATTATCCGTGTTGCCTCCAAATAATTGCCGAGGACTGTTTGTCTGATCTGCTCCGGTATATTGATGCCCGCTGGACAGGTTCGTTGACAAGGAGCGGTGCACTCGGACGTCGTATACTCCCCTAAGATACGGTTACTTACCGAGGTCAAGGTGATGATATCTTTCGGACAAGTGCGCACACAGGTGCCGCAGCCGGTACAAATATCCTCGTGCACAACAGGAAGGCCGTCGTCTCCCATGGAAAGAGCGCCGAAGGGACAGGCCTTTACACAGGAGCCCAACCCAATGCATCCAATGGGACATTCCTTGGCCCCACCATTCAGGAGCATGGCGGCCCGGCAGTCATAAACACCGTCGTATAGATATTTGATATCTGCCTTGGCAACGCTGTAACGACAGCCGATCTGGGCGATTTCCGGCTCTTTAAGCTCCACTTCCACCCCGAGGATTTCCGCCACCTTTGTGTGCACGTCCGGTCCGCCGCCTACGCAGGCATTGGGAGCCAATTGGCCGACCACAATGGCCTGGGCGGCGGAGCTACAGCCAGGAAGTCCACAGCCGCCACAGTTGGCACCAGGGAGAGCCTCCTCAACCTCTATGATCTGAGGATCCACGTAAACATAAAACACTCTGGAGGCCACGGCCAGTCCAACGCCAGCCAGCAAACCAAGACCTCCTATAGCCAAGCCCGCCGCAAGCATACTCACATCTCCTCAATCAAGTCTCGAAGTTTTTCCCAACGTATTGGGGATTCCAGCATTTCGGTACGTTTTAGCTTTTGCCACTCTTATGGAAGATCGGAACAATTGGAATGTTGGACCCTTGGGGAGTTCAAGAAGTAACGAACTGACCCACTTATCTTTACCGATTTGCGGCAATTTTCCACTATTCCATGGTTGCCGTGTTAATCCACCAATCCGGTGAATCCCAGAAAAGCCAACGCTAGAAGACCCACGGTGATCATGGCGATGGGCATTCCGGCAAAAGTGGTGGGAATCCTGGCCGTGGGGAATCTTTCCCGCAGGCTGGCCAGCAGCACCATAGCCAGAGTAAATCCCACCCCCGAGGCGAAGGAAAATACCACCGTGTGCATGAAATCATATTCCTCTTGGATATTAATGATGGCTATACCGAGTACTGCACAGTTAGTGGTGATTAGAGGAAGAAAGATGCCCAAGGCTTTGTACAGGGCCGGTATCGACTTCTGCAAAAACATTTCCACCAACTGCACAAGTGAGGCAATGACCAAGATAAAGGCAATTGTCCGCAAGTATTCAAGACCCAGAGGATTCAAAATTGCGTACTGCACCACCCAGGTGATCATTCCGGCGAGGGTGACGACAAAAATTACCGCCATTCCCATACCAACGGCAGTGTCCATTTTTTGGGACACGCCCAGGAAGGGGCAATTTCCCAGATAACGGGCAAGAACGATATTACTGACCAAAATGGCGCTGACAATGAGAAGTAGATATTCAGACATGGCAATCTTTCTTCCTTTCAGGTCGAGACTTATGTCTAATGTGCCGGTCTTCTGCGACTTATTATATTCATCAAGCCAAGTAGGAACCCTAAACAGACAAAGGCGCCGGGCGCCTTGACCATGAAGCTGAACGGTTCATACGAGGGCCACATAACTGCCATACTGAAGAATTCTCCGGTTCCAAGAATTTCGCGAATACCGCCAAGGATTGTCAGAGAAATGGTGAAGCCCAATCCGATTCCGAGTCCGTCCGCAAGTGAATGAACGATTGGGTTCTTGGAGGCAAATGCCTCGGCCCGGCCAAGGATAATACAATTAACGACTATCAAGGGCACGAAGATTCCCAGTTCCTCATACATGGGGTACCAGTAAGCTTGAAGAAGTAATTCCGCCATGACCACGAAAGAGGCGATAACCACTATGTAGGAGGCTATTCGAACCTTACCGGGTATGATTTTTCTGAGTACAGACACAATAACGTTGGAATTGATAAGGACGAACGTAGTGGCTAACCCCATTCCCAACCCGTTTTTGGCCATGGTTGTGACTGCGAGGGTTGGGCACAGCCCCAACACCAGCCGGAAAGGTGGAAGCTCCTGCCATAATCCTTTGGTAAATTCCTTGACCACACTCATGACTAGAAGGTCTCCTTCTTGATTTGAGGAAACTGCTCCAGAGCGGAACCAACCGCGGCAATTACACCGGCGGTGGAGAAGGTGGCCCCGCTGAGAGCGTCAACCTGCCCACCCTCATCACTAAGTTTGGCTGTGTCCACGTCCAAGCCCTGAAATTGGTCAGTGAACTCAGGCTCTTCAATGCGCGCACCCAAACCGGGGGTCTCGGTATGGGTCATAATACTGATTCCGGTGAGCGTGCCGTCCGGATCAACCCCCACCATGACCTCTATCAGATCATGGTATCCTTTAGCCGTAGCACTATAAGCGACGGCATGAGTTTTTCCGCCCTTCTTTGCTGGAAACACAACCGTTTCTATGGGGTTGCCTTCCTCGTTTTCTCCCACCACCAACTTGATCCGTTCCTTGATGGGATCGTTGTCATAGTCGCTCAGAACTGCCTTCATGGAAGGCTCTTGCACGAACTTGATGTACTGATACTCCCTGGGCGCTTCTGTAGCCGTATTAACATAGGACAATACCACCCCAGAAGTGGTGCAAATCACCGCCAAAACCACGACCATCTTGATTAGATCACGCAACTTCTTTCACCCTCCCGTAGACCCGGGGTCGCACCCGGTCCAATAGCGGTGTGGTAGCATTCATGAGCAATATGGCAAAAGCCACACCATCTACGAATCCACCCCAATAACGAATGATCATCGTAATCAAACCGCAACCAATGCCGAAAATAATCATCCCAGGTCCCGTCACCGGCACGGTACCTTTATCGGTAGCCAGGAAAAAGGCACCCAGAACCATCCAGCCACTCAATATATATATGGTGGGGTTGGCATAGGTCTCCGGGTCGATAAGCCAGAAGATCAAGCCGAAAAGCCACGCAGAGGCCAGAAAACTCACCGGTACGTGCCAGGTGATTATGCGCCGCGCCAGGAGGTAGATGCCCCCAATAAGGACGGCAGCCACCGAAACCGTACCAATGGTCCCAGGAACGTTTCCAATGAAAAGGTCCAGCCAGGGCAAGTCAACCAGGGCCTCAAGTCCATCCACCCTGATAACCTCCAAGGGAGGATACTCGATGTACCCTCCAGGTTCCAAACCGAAAAGCGGTTCAGGCATTATCCAGGTTGTCATGTGATCCGACCATGAAATTCTGGCCACGGCCCATCCCACCAGCACAGGATTGAAAGGGTTGTTGCCCAGACCGCCATAAATCTCTCTGCCCAAAATCACGGCTATGGCAGTACCCGCCACAGCGGTCCACCAAGGAATTTCAGGGGAGCAGATCAGAGCGAAAAGGAGACCCAGCAGCAGGCCGCTGCCATTCTTGATAGCAAGCTTGCGACCCGTGAGACCCTGCATTCCGGCCTCACACGCCACCGCAGTGACCATGCATATAAGGGCCAGCTTCAGCGCGGCGAAACCGAAGAAATATATGCCAGCCAAAAGGGCAGGTACCAGCGCTATCAGCGTGTTGTACATGAGGTTCGAAGTGGTGATTTTTTGCAGAATGTGAGGGGCGACTGAAACTCGAAGCATTGGCTTACCTAATGAAATTGCTCTATCCATGCGGTCGACCTCTTAGACTAGACTTAGCTCACGTTTACCATATCGCATCAGATGCAGCATGGGTCTCTTTTCAGGACAAACATAGGCGCAGATGCCGCATTCAATGCAGTGAAGCAGGTATTCATCTCTGGCCTCCTCGAACATGCTGAACTCGCAGTACTTAGACAACTCATTGGGAAGGAGCTTGGCTGGACAATGACGGACGCACATGCCGCAGTTGATGCAAGCGTCTGGAGAAAAGCTTTTTGCCTCGCCTGCCGTTTGAAAGACCAGGGCATCTGTCTCTTTGGTGACCGGTATGTCTGCGCTAAACAGTGCATCACCTGTCATGGCTCCCCCGGCGATCACCTTCACAGGCTCACCCTTAAGAACTTCCAGTTGCTCTACGAGATCGCTTATGACCGTTCCCAGTCTAACCTTGAAGTTCTTCACGGCACTCATGCCTGCGCCAGATACGCTCACCACCTTTTCCACTTGGGGCTTTCGATCTCGAACAGCCTCCACCAAATGCACCAGAGTAACTGCATCAACCACCGCCACACCGATGTCTTGTTCACTGCCATCGGGCAGTGGAATCTCTCGGCCGGTGACGCATTTGATCAGGATTGGGTTGAGGCCCAAAGGATATTTGTCTTTGCCCTGGAAAACCCGAACGCCCAGTCCTGCGAGTTCGCTGGTCAAGGGTGAGTTGAGAGAACCATTGGAACCTACAGCGAGGACGACTCGGGCCGACCCCAAGAGCTTTTGAATAATCTTTATTCCAGCAAGAATCTCCGAGCTGTTCTTTTGGAGAATGGCCTTTTTTGTTGCCATCCCTGGTTCAGCGTCAATACCATTGATTATTACGGTATCCACCATTTTAGCTCGGGGAATTCCCACCAGGAAAAGAAACTCTTTTGGGCGCTCGGGTTGGGCAAACTTGGCATGGAGAGGCATGGCGGGAGGACCAATTTCCACAACTCCAGAAGCCTTAAGGTCGGCCAGAATCTGCACGGTCGCTCTTTCCAAGAAACGCTCATCCGAACGGAGTTCTTCTTGCCAGGAATCGATGCCGTCGGATTCGACGATGACGGACAGTACCTCACCGCCTTTCTGGTCGAACCACGGCCGAATGTCAGTTACCCGCCCGGAGATGGACGAGTGCACCGGTGCCAAGAGGAAATCCGCACTCTGGCCCACAAGTTGTCCTGTCTTGACTTGCTCCCCCACTTCAACAACGGGCTGGCAAACCCGATCTCTATCTTCGCCGAGGGGAAGAACTACCCTTTGAGGTAGAGGAGCGTCCTCGATGGCTGGATTGCTAACTTTTTGCGGAGGAAAAGAGACACCGCGAAAGGATGCTTTGGGACCCATAACTTACCTTCTATTACGGATGGTTGGAATGAGAGAAAAAAACAAGGTCTAGCTCACCACGGAATATAAAGTAGACATCTCGTTGTGTGGAAAAAGCAGTCGCCAGAGTTGCCATGGCTTTGCAGGCAAGACGTTATGCTCTTGAAGGCAAAAAGTGTAACAATTTCAAGATGCCCTAGGCTTCAGGGCTCTTCGATTGTGAAACTTTTTTTTTGCAGATACTATATAAAACACAAGAACATGGCTTAGTCAAGAACATTTTTTCACGAGCATCCCGGGAAAGTGCAGTAGCAAGGCGGAGATGCGACGAGCATACTGAGCTGTCATTTTCTTTACTCAACTTTCGAGTCTCTTTTCTTTCAGATCAATACTTCCTGTGCAAGTGACAATACAGCCGTCTCACCTGAAGCTACTTCCCGGCCTTCGTACCCACAGCCTACTCCGGCGGAGTAGGCTGACAGAGTCGGTCTCGCCGCGAAACGATGCTATTCACCCGGGTATATGGTGGCTACGCCGACGCCGGGATGCAGCACAAGTCACTCCCACATGAAACCCGGAAGTCGGGTCATGGCTAGATACGTTCATCACTTCTTTCGAGGCAGAGGCGTTGGTTGGTGAAGCCCCCGGGGCGCGGTTTTTGCAGCCCGTAGTGGGATGCAGCCCGTAGAGCCACACAATGCCAACTCGGTTGTGCAATTTTCAAGACGCGACTATAATGGTCATCACTGCTTTACCGGCAGGAACAGCCTACCATGAAACGCTTCCAGATGAGCTTGAGAACCAAGGTGGTGCTCAGCCTCACCTTTTTGATGGCTTCAGCCATGTTGCTGATCGGCGTGGTCATGCTCAAGCTGAGCCAACGCGACCTGATTCAGGCCAAGGTGGAGCAGGGACTGTTGCTCAAGTCCTCTTTGGCTCGATTAATACGCACCGAACCCGCCTCCAGTCGCTCCAAACTTGAATTCGTGCACGATAATCAGCTGCTGCCCAGTCTTACAGCCGAAGCCCAAGAGATTGCTGGAACGTGGCAGATTACTTTGACCGACCGTTCTGGGCGAGTGATTCATGCCAGTGATATCAAGAAAAAGAGAAAACCCCAACGATTGCCTGAACTCCAACGGGTGATGCGACTGGGAGTGGATAACATTTCTTTCACCCCCTCCTCTCTGCCTTTTTCCTGGTTGCTTCCGGAAAAAATCGTGCTTGATTCCCCCCTTTTTAGGAATGCGAAGATTATGGGGGCCGTCCGCCTGGAAACATCTTTGGCTGATGTTCGCCGAAGCCTTTGGCGATCGCAGAAGCTTCTATTATTTTACATTGTTCTCGACATTCTCGTACTCGTTGCTTTCGGGACGTATCTCTTTTCTAAGTTGGTGGTAAGACCAGTAGAGCACCTGGTGCGGACTGCGGAAGGTTTTCAAGAAGGGGATCGGTTGCCCGATCTGAGTGAAGAAGAGCAAAATGAGTTAAGCAAGCTAGCACAGGCGCTCAACGCAATGCTGCAACGATTGGCTGAGAACAAAGAAGAGTTGAAGCAGCACATCATCTCCCTGGAGCAGGCCAACCTAGAGCTGAAGCGTGCTCAGCAAGAGGTCATTTTTAGTGAAAAAATGGCCTCTGTTGGACGCTTAACGGCAGGTATCGCCCACGAGATTGGTAACCCCATCGGTATCGTCTTGGGGTATCTCGAGTTGCTGCAAAGGGAAGACATTGGGGATGATGAACGGCAGGAACTCATCAGACGCATGGGGAGAGAGATTCAGCGTATTCACCAAATTATAAGACAACTCCTAGATTTCTCCAGGCCCACTTCGACAGACCGACAGCGCATCTCGGTTCATACTCTGGTCCAAGAAACCCTAGCCGTTTTGGAGCACCAATATAGAAAACAGGAGGTAGAGGTATTCTTGGATCTGAACGCCAACCCGGACACTGTCTTGGCTAATGCGGATCAACTCAAACAGGTGTTCTTTAACCTCATGGTGAACGCTGCTGATGCAATGGCGGCAACCGATGAGCGAGCCCAGGGTGGTCAATTACGGGTCAGCACCAAATCTCTCACTCTCGGGATACGGGCCACAGAAAACGGGCAGGAGCAGCCGTTGCGGCGGCGAACCGATCCGCTCGCGGCGGACTACCGCCATCTGCGGCGGGCACACGCAACGGGAGACAACCGCTGGATTGAAATTCAGTTTGCCGATACCGGGGTTGGAGTGGCCGAGGAAGACCGAGAAAAAGTTTTTGATCCGTTCTTCACTACCAAGGAGGTGGGAAAAGGTACAGGCCTGGGGCTTTCCGTGTCCATTCAGATCATTCAGACTTTAGGAGGGCGCATAGAATTGAGCAGCAGCCCTGGAGAGGAGACCACGGTGTCCATCTTCCTTCCGCTCTTCGATGAGGAAGCGGAGAAGCTCACAACAAATAGTGCGCAGCCGGTGACAGACCGTAGACACTAAGCGGTAGGCACTGCAGACCAAGCAGTAATGTAGGCCTGGCATCGCCCACCAACGGGATTGCACCGGATCAGTCGATGTACACTACTCACTCGACACCAGCCCATTGAAAAGCCGAGGGCTGGACTTTTCAAAGGAATCACAACGTGGAACAGAAGAGAATTCTCGTCATCGACGACGAAGAAAACATGCGTCACATGCTCGCAGTGCTCCTTGAAAAAGAGGGCTACCAGGTGGCCAGCGCCGCCGATGGCAAAACGGGTCTGGAGTTCGTCAATGAGGATCTTTTCGACATCATCCTATGTGACCTAAAGATGCCGGTTATGGACGGCATGGCCTTCCTTGATAAGTTTCAGGAGACACAGCAGGAGTCCACCGTCATCGTTATGTCTGCGTACGGCACCCTGGACACGGCCATTGAGGCGATGAAACGTGGTGCCTATGACTATGTTTCCAAACCCTTCAAGCCGGACGAAATACTTCTGACACTGAAAAAGGCCGAGGAAAGAGAAAGGCTGCGTCAAGAAAACAGGCGGTTGCAGCAGACCATGCAAGAGCGGTACAGTTTTGCCCAGATGATTGGCCGCAGCCCCCTCATGCAGGAGGTCTTTGCCACCATCGACAAGGTGGCAGAGTACACAACCACGGTTCTGATTACCGGTGAGAGCGGCACCGGTAAGGAACTGATCGCCGAAGCCATCCACCAAAAGAGCCCCCGCCGGGAACAGCCCCTCATCAAGGTCAATTGTGCTGCGTTGCCTGAAACTCTTTTAGAAAGCGAGCTCTTCGGCCATGAGAAGGGAGCCTTTACCGGCGCAGTGGTTCGGAAGCAGGGACGTTTCCAGTTGGCTCATACCGGCTCCATATTCCTGGATGAAATCGGGGAGATGTCACCCTCCACCCAAGCCAAAATTCTCCGGGTACTCCAGGTCAGTGAATTTGAACCGTTAGGTAGCACCAGTACCGTAAAAGTGGACGCACGGGTAATGGCTGCCACCAACAAAGATCTGAGTGCAGAGATCCGTGATGGCCGTTTCCGGGAGGATCTTTACTACCGGCTCAACGTGGTGAATGTAAGGGTGCCGTCTCTACGTGAACGGAGGGAAGACATACCCCTTCTGCTTCCACACTTCGTTGAGAAGACGAATCTCCGGTTGCAGACGCAGGTCGAAGGAGCAAGTGCTGCGGTTGTTCGCGCCCTTCAGCGCTACGACTGGCCCGGAAACGTCCGAGAGTTGGAGAATGTTATCGAACATGCCATAGTCATGGCCGGCGGCTCCGCCATTGAGGTGGAAGACCTGCCGGATACCTTTCAATCCTTTCAGTCAAGGCCCCAATATACGGAAGTGCTTACCGACGATGAGACCCTTTCCATTAAAGAGGCCAGCCGCCGGTTGGAGAAAACGCTCATTCAGCGAGCTCTCCAAAAAACTGGCGGTAACCGAACTCAGGCTGCAAAAATTCTGGAGATCAGTCACCCCGCCCTGCTCTACAAGATCAAGTCCTACGGTCTCGATCATTCCTCGCAAGATTGAGTTTCATGGGTTAATGGACTGCCATTGGTAACCGCACATTCCTCTCCCGCTAGACGTTTACCGGCTGTTGCCCACGGGGGCTACAGTCTTGAGGCCGAAGCACACCGGAACTCAGGTCACTGTGGGAGCGGCATCTTGCCGTGACTATCACTGCGTTAGGGTTAATCTGGCATTCTTCTTGCTCATCTGTTCAGAGCCTCGGAGAGGTTCGAAGATGTCTTCTAGGACGATGACCAGTAGATCAGCTATAGGGTTTTCACTGATGTTCACGGCCTGGGAGTCCGGGGGCAATATCGGAACACAACCCTATACACTGAGGTGAAGAAGGTTATGAAACGACCCAATAAATTGCATGCCATAATGGCCCTATTGCTTGGACTGGCAGTTTTTGGCTGTAGTGAGCAACAAAGAAAGGCAACAATCCCGGCCGCAACTGATCTCCAGAGTTCTGGTCCAACCAGGATAAGGGCTGTGCAGATAATCCCCAGTGAACCCACCTCAAGCTCGACTCTGGAGGCGGATGTGGGCTTCAGTGACACAGAATCCGCACGAGTATCGTATCAGTGGTTGAACGATGGGGTTCCCATCCCCGGCGCCATCACGTCCAGCCTCGACAACCAGTACGTGCACAAAGGAGATTTCATTTCTGTTCAAATCCAGGTAAGTCAACCCAATGGCAGCAAGGTAACGGCTATTTCCGATTCCGTCTCGATAAAGAATTCACCGCCGGTTGTTCACTGGGTGGCCATCGCGCCCAGACCTGCCACATCCAATGATGACCTCCGAGCCAGGCTCGATTCGCGTGATTGGGATGGAGATACGATGAGTTTAACCTACGAATGGAGAGTGAACGGAGAGACGATAGTCGGCCAGGAAGGTCCCGAATTGGCCAGTACCAATTTTAGCCGGGAAGACCGGGTGCAGGTAACGGTCACCCCTTATGACGATACGGATTTCGGAACGCCTGTACAAGCGGAAATCGTCATCGAGAATAGTCCGCCGGAGATCGTATCCCAGCCGCCCGGAAAAGCCGAGGAGGGACTATACAGATACGCGGTTCGGGCGGTGGATGTTGACGGCGACCCTGTGCAATTTTCCCTCCATGGCGAATCGCCTGAAGACATGGCGATCAACGCTTCCACCGGCGTGTTAACATGGGACCCAGAATCGTCTGAGGAGGAGTCCTCCTACAGTTTTGTGGTAATCGCCGAGGATCCCGAAGGCGGTAAAACCTTCCAGCAGATCAGTTTGACGGTTCTGGCCCGCTGAGAAAACCTGTTTGCGCGGTCTGGAATATGGTTTGTGCGAAGATCGTTACCTCCGAGCTAACCCAAGATCCATCCGCACCTTGATTTTCCCTCCCCTGTGGAAAATGCTGGCTAGTTGGGACGGGAGAGTGTTATGGGGAGAGGATCGGATAATTACCTGATACTTATAGATAGCGTCATAAATAATCGTGCATCCTTTTCCAATCGTGCCCTTGCGCAACATGAGAGGATGATATGTGCAGTGGTTCTTGCGTCTTGTATACACAGCAATGTCTCATACGGGGGAGACAAAGGGTTCTCACAGCGATGGAGAGGTTGGGGAGAGCAACTACTGGATGGTGACTGAATACGCCGAGCGGTCACCACTAGTCCTGGCATTGAAAGCTTCAACTTCCTTGTCAAATGTTCTCCTTTTGTTTTCGTAAGCTTCAATCCTCCTGTTGAGACTTTTTGCTTTATCGTTATACTTCTTGCGACAAGTGTCAGTCACACAACCTCTTCGTTGTTTCGCGATGGTTTCGCTTTCCTCGGAAAGCTGACGGTATTCCCTGTCCAATGCTTTTCTGGTTGTGCTCAGTCTCTGGGCAACAGCCTGTTGCTCAGACGGGGTTGTCTGCGTTCCCTTCTGCTCTACCAGGTCCGAAGATGATTCCGGGGTCCTCTCAGCGGTGCCTGGTTGCTTGTTCTCGCCAGGGGCCGTTCGTTGTTGGGAGGGTGCTACTCTAATCTCTTTGTAGCTTTTCACAGATGATCGCTGATCCACGGGGACATTGGCGAGGTTATCTGTGAAATGGACTGTGCCGTGTTTGTCCGTGTACTTGTAAAGTTCCGCCGCAACCAGTGACGGTGTAACCAGTACCACGAGCAGAATCAGCCACTTCCCTGCGTCCATCGAACCATCCCTTTCCAAACGTTAACGTCAGGCGCTCTAGAAGGTGTCCATCCGGAAAATCCACCTCCCCCCGCGCCGAAGTCTTCGACGAGGGGGGAGGCTATAAGGTGTTTCCGGTTAAACACCAGTTCAAGCTTGTCAGTTCAGTTGCCAGGAAACCGGTTGGATTGATTTAGTCATTGACTATACTATATTTCATGGGTTTGTTAACTTCCATACCGCCACAAGTTCGTTTCTTTCATTTTTCAGATAGCCCACGAAATCACCTTCACTGAAATTGTACCTGGATACATTTCTCCGGGTCTGTGTATGGAATCTCACTCCAAAGGAAAACTTGAGTAGTTTGTCGGCAATGACGAACTCATCCTGCCCCACCCGATCGATCCGACCCTTTCCGTCAAACTCCTCGGGAAACTCAACTCCCTCTTTGGTTTGGAATGGGGCCGCCGGTTTGATCTCCTTTATCTTGACCTCTGTTTCTTGAGCCGAGACGCAAGGCAAGAAGCCTGCTGAGGTAACCACAACAAAGAATATCGAGATCAATCCGATTCCCAGCACAAAACGCTCTTTGTTTGAAGGCGACATTGCCAAATCCTCCTCGGATATCTTCATCCAATGCACAGATGATCCTCTCATGACCGGATGGGCAAATTAATCTTGGAACGCCCTCCAGTAGTAAAGCCCGCGCCTTTCAGCTTTCTCCTTAACCATTTCTATGGTCCCGGTGGTGGTGCTGAAATACTTCATCTCTTCCCGTCCACCCGGCATTCTCAATATGACCGGAGGGTAGAGTTTACCCTGACGCTCCAGGCCGGACGGGGCCACCCAGACCGGGTCTTCCGGCGTGCCGATGTTAATGAGGTCGTTATCATCTATTGTCCCATCACCATTTATATCCAAATGGGGCTTATCGAGCCTGGATCCGGAGCAGGGGTTCAATTCATGAATGACTGAACTCCCCCCGGCCGAGCAAGCCGAGTCCGCAGGAGCAAATGAGGTCACGATTAAGTTCCCGTCTCTGATCATGAGATCTCCAATCACCCGCTCGTGACGCGGCCCCCCTTGATTGAGGGGAAGGTCAAAATACCATCCCGCATGCACCTCGGTGGTCTCCGTATCGGCTGGATCGATACCGGGGTTCGGATGCTCAGACTCACTCTGATTCTGGTTGGAATCCGCATGCGTATCTACATTGTCGCTAATAGTTCCCCAATCCGGCTCGTTATCACTCAACGTCCTCAGGTTGTGACCGCTCACTTCCCTCCAGTCAACTTCACTTTGTGCCAGCAGTTTGACCGTATCCGGCTGGTTCGAGAGTTGGGGTGTTGAGCTTCTATCGAAAGACCCGAGGTATTCGCGATCGTCACTGTCATCCCCGTAGTCCCAGATTCCGTATATGGTGTGGGTGCCGTTGTTGGAAAAATCCGTGGTTCCGAGGTACTTTCCGGTGCCAAAAACCACCAGATAGCCGTGTTTTTCACAGTGTCTCATGACATCAGGCTTGGTGGTGATCGCCTGGGGGTTCCCGTTGGCGTCTTTGGCCTGAAACAGAGGCTTTGGTGTTGCACCGTCCTTATAGGCCACTTCCCAGTTGTTCTTGCTGGAGTCGGTCAGGTCAAACTTCCACATGTTGCCTTGCAGATCTCCAGCATACACGTAGTCCACCTTGTGGTCGTTGTCAACGTCAATCAGAACAGGAGTTGAAAGGCCATTGCAACCGCCTACTCCCACGTCTAACTTCTTTACCACCGAGCCGTCCGAAGCCTTGAGGATAAAGAGCACGGCGTTGCCGGTTGTGCTGTTGTAACCGTTACCGAAAATTACTACCCAGCCTTCAGTGGAGGTGCCTGAGTCGACGCTGGCATCATTGGAGCGAACGATGAAGGCCTTGCTATAGCTGTAACCGAGATCATTGATATCGGCACCGTCGGTATCGAACCTCGGGAATTCCCACTTTACCCACGAAGCGGCGTTAGACTCCGTATTGCTTGCAGGGTTGGTGATGTCCAGGGCATAGTATCCCCTTCCCCCTTTGCCCAAGCCCCCCACCAGCATGGAAAGGGAGCTGCTGATTCTTTTGGCAAAAGGAGTCAGGTCAGCATAAAACTTATGGGTATAGGATGTATCCACTAGATCAATCAGTTGCGGGAAGACAAGATTGGGCACATAAGCAAAGAGTTGCAAACCGGTGGTTGCATCGAAGGCGTGGAGCATGCCGTCATTTCCGCCAACATAGAGGACACCGTCTTCATAGAGTGGTGCCGAGTGGATGATATCCCCGAGCTCAGAGATACGATCCCTGAAAGAGCCCCCCGGATCCCCATGGGCTTCAAGGGAATGATCACCCCGTATATAATCGAGAACGGTCGGGTCATTGTTCAGGGCATCCTGCTGACCAATGAGGCCAAGGGTGGGGTGTCTTACGATTGGCGAGTTGTCCAGATTTGCCCACCTGAATGGTATACCTGCCGTACCGGTGTAGGTGGCAATTTCTCTGCCGGTGTCCCAGTCGATACCATCCAGTTGTTCGGCGGCAGACCAGACGTAAGTGTCTCGCAGTACCTCTCCTGTTACTTGATCCACCCCATAGGCCTTCACATCCCCTGTCCAGCCGTCTGCTGAGTAACTGGACTGGAACATGGTGGTGCCGGCGTGCAGTTCTTCTCCGTTGATGGACACCGAGGCGTCGGACACGACCCTGGATTCAATATTCTGCAGGACGCCGAGCAATGAATCGATCAGTTCTTGGGGATCAGAGGCGCTCAAGAAGGAGCCTCTGCCGTTCACGGAAGCGTGCCAGAGATCGTCTATTTTCTGCTGATCGCCGTTTGAGGGGTTAGGCCAGGTGGGGTAAACCCTCTGGGCAGGGTTGCTGTGGAACAGATCGTAATCGTCAGGGTTCAGGTTTCCGGTGACCCCAAAGGACACCCCATAGGTGACCATGTGCTGATAGGTGGCCTGGTCATAGAAGTTTGTCGGCACCAGGTCATCCAGGCCCGAGGAGAGGTCGTTCTTGTAATACTTCATGGCCACATCTGCAAGGGTGTCCGAGTAGTTATCCTCATAAGGATCACCCAGACCATTATCCTGATTTCCCACCCCAGGGCTGCTGCCGTTATAGAACCCATCTGTCATGGCAATGGCGAAAGCCTGCTGGCACTCGCCGCCGTCAGCAGCGCTGGCATAGGGAGAGCTGCCCAACCCGCCCGTTCTGCCGTCATTTTGATGGTAATACTCACCGACATTATCCAGGGCGTTTCTCAGCGGTGTGCCGCTGTTGGAGTTATAGTTGGCGTACATCGATGTCAGCAGCGTGCTGGTATTGTCCTCAAGGGTGGCTCCTTCCTGGATTTTCACCTTGAGGACGGTCTGCTTCAACCGATCGTGAATGGAGAGAAAACCCACCTGAACTCCCTGCATCTCGTCGATGACATTGGCAACTGCAGCTTTGGTGGTCAACTCTCGTCTTCTATAATAGGAAAACCAGTTGGCAAAGTTCTGCAGCTCCTGCTGGTAGGTGCGGTTAGTCCAATCCTCATTCTTGGGAATGATTGCCGTTGGGGGGCTCATGATTCGGGTGAAACTGGTGCCGCTTTCCGTAACGCTGGTTCCGTTGCCGTCCCACTGCCAGTACTCGATCTCCGAATCGTCGCTGTCTATGTTTATGAGATAGACTTCACCGCTATCCACCGCATCGTTGGTGTTGGCATCATGCCAGGTGAAGTAGTGCGCATTCTTGATGCTGATCACGGCGTCCGCAGGCACGAACTCCACCGCATCGGCGCACACCTCCTTACTCGAGTCACCCGGGTCACAGGAAAGGGTCACGTCTCCCGAAATCCCGTCGAAGTGAAAGTTGCCGAGACTGTTCCATTGTGAATCATAATTCGTCTGATCCTTCGTGACCGTTGTCGACCCTCCCGAATGATTGATGGTAAAGGGCGCCGCTGTGGAATAACCACTATCGTCCCGCCACCAGGCCCGCACCTCGTAGTCTCCTGCGGTGAGGCTCGGGGTCCAAGTTGCAGTCTGGGTGGTGCAAGTGCCGGTCGTCACCCTGTAATGCTGGCCATTGTCGGGTTCCGGATAAGCTTCCCAAAGCTGATCAACGCCTTCGCTCCAACTGCCGACCTCGGTGAACTCCGCATCCCTTTCGTCAATCACGATACTGTTGCTGATGGAATAATACTCGGCAGTGAGATCCAATGTGGGGCTGGCGTTGTTTGGATTGGATCTGGCAGCCGTGGGAGTTGCATCGGACTTGAGCGGCCACGGTTGGTAAGTGACTTTCGGGTTGTAGTATACCTTGTTATAGGTCGAACACTGCGGTTTCCAGTGGGCTTTGGTGGTGCTATCAAGAGTATCATAGCTAGTGTACACATTGTCTGACATATCGAAGACGTAGACGTATTCATTGTTGGAGTAGTGATACGTTCCGTCGGCTTCATCCACCATCATCTCCCAGTCCATGCTCCCGGAGTCGTCAAGGACGAACATGATGTTGGCTGGAGCCGCCCGAAGCTGGGTGCTCAGAGGGGAATCGGCGACGTCCAGGCATGAAGCCGGTGGCGCAACAGATACAGAAAAAGTCGCGCTTATGGTATGGCCGTCTGCGGTAACAGGCGGGAAGGTGTACGTACTGATGGCGCCCTGGGAGACCCCATCCACGGTTACATCGGATATTTCGTAGCCCAGATTTGCCGCGATGGAGAAGGTCGGTTCCTCTCCCTCCAGAACCGTCACTGAGCCTTCCGGTGAGATACTGCCGTTGGCTCCTGCAGTGGCTGTTATGGTGTAAGAAGCATTTGCTTCAAAGGTTATGGTGACGGTATGATTCGCGGTCACATTCGTAAAGGAAACCGGGCTGATCGCACCCACTGAACTGCCATCCACGGCTACGTCTTGGATATGATAGCCGGAATCGGCGGTTATGGTTATGGACTGATTGTCTCCTTCGCTGACAGTAATTGGGCTCGGCGGGGAGAAACTCCCACCGGCGTTGGCAGTCACGGATATGGTATAAGTGGGAGTGCTTTCAAAGTCTGCGTGGATCGTGTGGTCGCCAATAACACCGGTGAATGGATAGCTGGTTACCACGCCAACTGACGCCCCATCCACCGTCACATCGAGCACACGATAGCCTCCATCCGGCGTTATGGTAAAGGTTTGGTCGCCTCCGTCTGCGACGGCAACAGCTCCGAATGGGGCGATACTGCCGCCGGCTCCTGCACTCGAGGTTATGGTATGAGATACACAGGTATACGTTCCAGCATCGGGACCAGCCACTTGTGTTAAGGTTCTGGTCCCCACCCACCAACCATCAAAGGTAACATTAGCGGGCCTCGAACAAGGAGAACCAGCGCTAATGTCCTTGAATTCTATTTCGTATGTGCGATCGCCCCGTACGTTACGGTGGTCTCCTGAATTCAGCCAAGCTGACCACGATCCACCACTAGTGACGTTGCGCATCCTCCATTGAGCCCCTGCATCACGTGCTTCCACAGGCTCGATGTACACCCGGATCCTGCTGGCCTCAGCAACGCCGCCGAAACATACGAGGAAGAGTGCCAGACAGAGGGTGGACATTATGACCAGTCGCCAAAATGTCCTGCCAGTTTGAACTATTGATACAGTGCGCCTGTTCTTACTGGTAATAGCCATGGTGTGCCCACCTATATTCAGGTTCTTACCACTGAGGAGGCTGCAGCCTTTCCAACGAATGGCACTAGAAGCGCCTCCTGTAACCCATTTCCACTAAGGCCAGGCCTTTATTTGCATTAGACCGACCGTAGATATAGTACTTGTGGACCATGGTTCCGCTCATGTCCAGGGAGGCCTGGTTGTCAATTCCCAAATCCAGCACCAGGTAACGGTTTTCGGTATCTATTGCCTGTACGGAATGGGCTGCCACCCAGTTGTTGACGTTGATCATCTTATCGGGGCGAGGTAAGTCCGACGGCACATTCAGCCAATCAGGACCCCAATTTGTCAGCTCGTCTACGGTGGCGTTTTCTAACTGTTGACCCGCGACAATCGCCCCGGCTTCAGCCCGGTAGAGGTTCCGCTTGTAGACCTTCATGTTTCCCGCGATCTGCACTTCTGTGGTGCTCGTCGTGGTTGCCGCCATGCCGATAAAGGTCAGGAGCACCAGCATCAACATGACAATCACCAGTACCGAGCCATCTTCATTTCTTACGCGATCGAGTGCTCTGTTCACGAGTTCCATCCTTTCCGCATCGTTGCCCAGTGCGACGGGCTTACATACCTTAGGCTTGTATGTGGTCAAGGACCACACGTTTCTGCATGCCCTTGTCCGTCCACCTCACAATTACCCGTATGGTCATGGTGTCGGTAATCGGTTGGTCAACAGCCGTATTCCAGAAAACCTGGTAGATACCAACATTTTCCGTCTGGTCGGCAGGGCCGGTATCATCCAAGCCGGCCAGCCCGTCGTTTATCCCCGTACCGTCGACCAACAGTGGATGAATCTGCGTGTCATCTGCGGGATCATTGTAGGGAATGGCCACCAGTTCTTCCAACTTGGTCTGGGCCACCGTGGTTGCTTGGGTGAGATCGCCGGCAAAAGCATTCACCCGGATGGAAGACAGTTGCATGGAGGCCACCGCCAGCAGGCCAATGGCGAATATGGAAATGGCCACCAGGATTTCCAAGAGGGTAAAGCCGTTTTCATGTGCTTTGTTCATCACTACTATAACCCCAAGTTTCTGAACTTAACTGTTGCTGTTAACAGGCGGCGTCTGTAACCGTCATTCGGAGCGTAGGGAGCCTGGCCCGCGACTAGGTATGTATCCGGGTCAGTGAACTCAGTGTCTTCCATGCCTGTTCTGGCAAGGAGCCATATCCGCACCGCCATTATTCTGTCGAGCATTACGTCGGCGGGCAATGCGGTTCCGGCGGGATTGTCGTCAACATCGATATCCCCGTCCGTGTCCGTGTCCAGATTGTGATCCAGGTCGTTGTCGTTGTCCTTGTCTACGGCCCAAATGACATTACCGCCGGCGGTATCCAGCAGGCCATCGTTGTCGTTGTCATAGGCATAAGCGAAGCTCAGGGCCTCTATGTTTTCGACCAGGATCTGGGCGCCGGTCCCGTCGTCTCTCCGTAAATTTCCGCCAACCAGAGAGTAGGTAATATCGTCGCCGGGAATGCTGAGAACGCCGTCGAAAGTCTCATCAGGTTCATCGGTGTAGCCATCACCATCATTGTCGATACCGTCACTTTCTCCGCCGGTGAGGTCCGCGGTAAAGTTCACGCTATTGCCGCCAACGGATACAATTGCAGATTCCGCATTTCCCGACGGGTCCAACCCTGCCATCCTCAATTCGTTCACCATGATATCTATGGCTGCCCGCAGGTTTTGTTGCATTTCAGCAACCTCATCCTGGACGATGTAGGTTCTATTCTGTTTGATGAAAAGATTGTAGATGGCGGCGGTAACTAATGCCGCAATGGCCAGAGTCACAAGGATTTCAACTAAGGTAAACCCTCTCGTATCTATAAACCGCTTTGTCCTTCTGAAGTCATCCATTATGAAATCCTCAGTCCTCCAACCGCAGAAACGGTAATTTGTTTGGTCTTACCATTGGTATTGATCAGGTCCACCGTGCCCGAGGCCAGACCTCCCCCGGCAACGATAGTTAATCCTCTCCGGTTAAAGGCAAGGGTGGGGCGGCCATTGCCATTGTTGGGGAAGGTTGGTACGCTGGCGAGGGACACGCTCTGGCTGTAGTCGGTATTGAAATTCACCAGGAACAGGATTGTCTCACTGGAGTCATACTGCAGATCTTTGTTACGATCTAGGTAGATCACATAGTCATAAGTGGTCCCGGAGATGTCCAGATCAAATGTGATTACTCCGTAGCAGTCGTTTTTGAGTGCCGATGACTTGGCCCTGTTCATGTGATTGACCATGTCCCTGGCCGCAGCATTCAAGCGATAGTTTGGCAACCACTCTATGATGTTGGGCGCAGCGAACGCTGCCGCGGTTGCGAGAAGACCGATGGTCACCACGAGCTCCACGACGGTCATGCCCCTACATTTGGTACCAAAAACTCTTTTCATCATCCTAAGATCCATTATTAGGTTTCAATCTGTTACCGCCAACGGTCAAAGTCCGACTTACCTTCCATAATACAAGCTCGGTCTCTGCCTTCGGGCCATTTCGGACCACCTCACAATTTGCATAAGGCATGCCAGGAAGACAGAACAGCAGGAAAGGATGCCTTTACTCCCTTAACGTATTGGAAATAAAGCCGAAAAATTAACCACTCTGACCAAATACTTCTCAGGATTTTTCCAACTGACATAATCTACGCGAAGAGACGTATTAAATAAATTTCAACTATAAACTTTTTTTATAGCTGCAACCCAAGTTTCGCATCCTCCAGGGATTCCTCTAACGATTTCTATCTTTTGGGCTATTGGAACCAGCTCATGAAACATCCGGGCTAAAACTAAAAAAGTGTAACCTATGTCCCCGAACGTCTGTAACCCTTGACTCCAGTCTATACACCCTCAAGGGAGAGGGGGTTTTGGGAGCTTTTGTAAGAAGGCGCGAATAAGAAGTGGGACTTTTGACAGGGAAGGCAGATGTTACAATTATTCCGCTCGGTGCCTAACGACTCCACTGCATAGTGGATACGCATAACGACCTACCTCCGCTCCCACCCGGAACCATCGTGACGCCAGAGTTGAGCGAACCCGGTATAGCGCAGACGGATAGCGCAAGTTCGACCTTTGCGGTTGTGCAGGTAAATGGTACCCGTGCTGCAGGTACCGTCGGGATTGAA
>CP070692.1:207811-245032 GCA_020353215.1 Deltaproteobacteria bacterium | reverse complement strand
GATTTGGCGATCTCTATGGGAGGTCTTCTTATTACTACTGCCTCACACGGTCAAACCTTATGGAGTCCCCCGGCAAAGCCGAGGGTTTACCTATTGGATTATTATTATGGTACCGCCATTGAGAAGGGACTTTCTGCGGCCATGAACTATTGAGGGGAAATCAGATGAGCGATGAATTGATTTCCAAGCAGGTCAAGAATTATCTGGACAGCCTGGTTCCAGCTCGCCCAACAGAATTGGAGGCAATGGAATTGTATGCGAAGGAAAATGGCTTTCCGATCATCGGCGCTGCCTGCGGGTATTTTTGTTACCAGATGGCGCGTATGATCAACGCGAAGCACATTTTTGAGCTTGGCTCAGGCTACGGCTACTCCACGGCCTGGTTTGCACAGGCCGTAAAGGAGAACGGCGGGGGTGCCGTACATCACGTGGTGTGGGATGACGGACTGTCGAAGAAAGCGCAGGCTCATCTTGCTGCGCTGGGATTAGGGGAGATCGTTCAGTATCACGTGGGCGAAGCCGTACAAAGCCTTCGCGAGATGCCCGGTCAATTTGATTTGATTTTCAACGATATTGATAAGCATGGCTACCCGGACGCACTGCCTGTGATCAAAGAAAAGCTGGGGAGGGGCGGTGTACTGATTGTTGACAATATGCTCTGGGGTGGAAGTATATTTGACGACAGTGACCACTCTCCTGATACTCAGGGAATTCGCGAATTCACCCGGCAGATTACCAGCGACCCTACCTGGATTGTTACGCTCGTGCCCATTCGCGATGGGCTGGGAGTCGCATTCAAGAAATGAGGTGATTTCGAGACATGAATTGACGACTGCAGTACGAGAGGATTTTGCCATGGTTGAAATCCAAGTTATCCAGAAAGACGACGAGAACTTCGAAGTCACGGTAAAGGCTTCAACCACTACGGTTCACACAGTCGCACTTACAACAAATTACTACCAGAAGCTGACCGGGGGCAAAGTGACCCCGGAAACACTGATCGAGAAATCATTTGAATTCCTGCTCGACCGCGAAAGTAACACAATGATATTATCTCGCTTCGATTTACCGGTCATTGGTGAATACTTCCCAGAGTATGAGAAAACCATCACCACTCGGTTGTGATGGGCACGTTGTTACCTATCGTGAGGCTACGATGCTCGCTCACGGTTAAGCCTTTGTCGGCGCAAACACGGTAGCCCTTTGCGTGACTGTATTGAGGACGAGATCTCAATTGACCCCAAAACACTTTGGCGCGAGATACCCATGGATGAAACAGTAGATTACAGTGTTCGGCTCAAAGAGATTGCACGGTTTGCGGACGCCCTTGAACGTAGAACTTCGGATATCCTGAAGGCTGCAGCGCTGGATGCTGGATTTCCCGTGAAGATTACAGAAGTCGAGGTGGATTTGGCCGTCGGCCATCTTCGGACAATGCGAGAGGAAATTGACTGGCTCCGGAATGGCAGCTCATATGGAACCGTTGCCGCGATCCTTCCTTATGATGCTCCGGTCGTCATGCTGGCACGACTCGGAGGTGCTGCGCTTTTAGGGGGAAACCGGCTGCGGTTTAGTTTCTCCTCACAGACACCCCGGTCAGCCGATCTAATCGCCGAAATCTGTGAACCGTTTGAATCTTTCGAACCGGTGGTAGCGGAGGACAATCGAGAATTCGGTCGCAATTGTGTGGAAGATGCGGCTGTGCGAGTTCTCTTCATCTCCGGAGCTTCTTCGGTGGGAGAGGCTTATCGCGGCAAGTATCATGCTTTTGACAAGGTATTCTTCGCCGGGCCCGGCGGTATGCCTGCCGCTGTGGTTTTTGCCGATGCAGACGTTGAGACCGCAAGCAGATTTATCGCACGCCGTGCCTTCATCAATGGCGGTCAGTACTGCACTACAATAAAAAAAGCCCTGATTCACGGCGACCATTATGAAGCTATGCGGAAGCAGATATTGGACTACGTCCGCCATCTAAAAGTGGGGGACCCTTTCGATCCGGGAACGGATATCGGCCCCATAAAGGTGGAACGGACCCGGCTAATTCTTGAAAATGCTTTGGAAAAGTGTAAGGAGGCCCGACTTCTCTCTGGCACCATAAAAGGGGAATTCGTGTTGCCCCTGGTTCTTGAAATGGAACAGGGTGGGATTCCTGACTTGGAACTCTTCGGCCCGTTCCTCGTCCTCAAATCATTTGACGATCCGCAAGAAGTGGTGCGCGAGTTAATTCAGACCAGATACGGGTTCTTACTGGCTTTTTTCGGATCACCCCCAGAGGAAGCAAGAAACCTCTTTGATCTGCACTTCGGAATGATTCACGATAATCCCGATTTCTTCTTCACACCCCTTCGCCTTCCTTTTGGAGGCAAGAAATCGAGTGGCTGGATTCTGGAACGGCATGGCAAAGACTGGATCGAGCGAGACGGAGCCTTTCTTTACAGCCAGGAACTCGTACACCGTCCGACCGCTTGAATGATTGCCCTTAGTCTGTTTTGCGGTTAGTTCCGGTGCTGAAGCAGCCCCTCTGCCGCGATTTTCAGATGAAAGGACAAGTTGCAGCAAGATCTGAGTTGTGGCCGTGTTAACCCCTTCCCGCCCCGGGTCGAAACGGGCACAATCTGCAGATTACGTAATCAACCCTTCAGGATGGGGCTTCAAGGAAATAAACAACAAAAATGGGAGGTTGGCAGGGGTATGGGTGCCAGAGTAACCGTTGATGGTCTCAGACTCCTGGTTGAAGAGCTCGTTGCAACCTATGCCGCAGCGGCCGGAGCACAAAACTGGTGGCGGAAACCGCTATTAGCTACTGCTCAGGCCGATGAACGTTTTGACATTCTCCCGGAAATCGCTTTCGACGGACATTTTCTCCCCTCGCAACTCCTGTCCTCGGTAAAGGCTGTAGTTGTCTTTTTCCTTCCCTTTACCATTGACCTTGTTAATGAAAACAGTCCCGGAAAGTTTCCCTGCCGTAATTGGGGCTTGGCCTATGAAGCAACGAACGAGCTGATCGGTATGGTGGCAGAAAGGATGCAGGACTACTTGGCCGGTGGAGGGTATCAATCCGCTCTTACACCGGCAACGCATAACTTTGACGAGGTGAGGCTCGTTTCCAGATGGTCTCACAAACATCTCGCTTACCTATCAGCGTTAGGGCGTTTCGGCGTCAATGCCCAACTGATAACGCCATCAGGCTGCGCAGGTCGTCTCGGCAGCCTAGTCACTGAGGCTGATCTTGGTGACAGTCCTCTGGTTGAGGCACAAGAGCTTTGCCTTCATAAGGCCGGGCAGCAATGTTTGAAATGTGCTGAGCGCTGCCCGGTCCAGGCCGTCGGCGAACATGGTATTGATAGAAAGTGTTGTTGGGACCGACTCCGGTTTAATATTGAACGGACTGAGAAACTATCGGGTCTCCATGAGACAACCCACGTCTGCGGCAAATGCGCGGTTAACGTGCCCTGCAGTGTCGATCCTCTCGCCCGGCTTCCATAGGAAAGAAGAACCCGACAACTACTAGGTTGCTGTTCAACTACGCCAACACTCCCTTCTAAACATTATATCGAGAATTCCACCCCGGAACGAACGTACGCACACCCAAGGTCAAGCATCAAAAGTATCCTTCGGCCCCTTCCCCTGGGAAGGAGGAAATTCCGTTGCAACTAACTTTTCTGGTTGACCAGATCTTTGCTCCACGTATATCGTGAACTGAGAGAATTAGATAGACGTGTGAAGCATCTCTCATTGGCACCGTGGGTTTTGAGCCACTTTAGGAGGGGCTCGGTCTGCGGGGAACAACATCCGTAGCATCAGGTAGAAAGGAGGGAGGTTATGTCCGTAAGCGCGTACAAAATAATCGAATTGGTGGGCACGAGCGAAGTATCTTGGGAGGAGGCAGCAAGGAATGCTGTGGAGACAGCCGGCAAGAGTCTACGCGACTTAAGAATTGCTGAGGTCACAGAACTGGATATGAAAATTGAGGATGGCAAGGTTGCTGCCTACCGAGCTAGGCTAAACTTATCTTTCAAATATCAAGTAAAAGAATGAACATGTCGGGACGATAGAGGTACGCCGTATTCGATGAATTGAGAGTCCTATGAGCTTTCCTTTTTTCAAACTCCTCAGCAAACCTCAAAATGGTTGTTTTTCGTATTGACAGGGCACCGCTCCTTCGTGCTAACTTATGCAATGGGTAGTGCAGTCAACACCAACCAACCACTACCCGATGCCCAGGCCCTCACTGGCCTCGTTGGTCAGTGGGGGCTTTTCTTTGGAGGGTCAACCCTCTCTTGACTATTTGGGTCATACCACATACCATCCCGGTGTATCTTGCCTGGTCTTCAACCCGATGTTTCTCCGACACTAGAAGTTTTCTATGCGATTCTAGTTTCGAGAGCTAGATCATCCAATCTGATTTCATCCCTGTTTGGTGGAGGAGACAGTCCATGCCAGCAGAGTATTCCTTCAGTCCTGACGGCGAAAACTTCAAGTTGCCTGAACCCGGCGACCATGCAAAAGAAATCGAACGGCTGAAGAAATTGGTAATGAATCAGCGGTCTTTGGGGCGTGAGATCGTGGTTGTGATGGGTGTGGGATTCGTAGGCGCAGCAATGGCTGCCGTTGTAGCGGATGCCCAAGATCAAACGGGTAACCCGACCAAGTTCGTTATTGGCATGCAACGTCCGAGCACACGCAGTTATTGGAAGATCCCCTATTTAAATCGCGGATTGGCACCAACAAAGTCCGAAGATCCCGAACTGGAGCCGATGATTTTTCGTTGTGTCAATGAGAAACAAACCCTGACCGCGACATTCGTCTATGATGCGTTAAAGCTCGCTGACGTGGTAGTGTCTGATGTCCAGTGTGACTATACAAAAGAGTCGTTTGGGAATGTGGCTGAGGGACAGACGGATATGGCTGCGTTAGAAAAATCCCTCGAGATCATTGCTGAACACATTTCCCCGGAAACGCTGGTGCTTATTGAAACCACGGTGCCGCCAGGCACTACGGAACAGGTGGCTTACCCTATTATGAGAAAAGTCTTTCGTAGACGTGGCATTCAGAGTGACCCGTTGCTTGCGCACAGCTTTGAGAGGGTAATGCCGGGCAAGCGGTACGTTGCCAGTATTCGCGATTTCTGGCGTGTGTGCAGTGGAATCAATGAGGAGGCGACACAGCGAGTAGTAAAGTTTCTGAGCGAGGTAATCAATACAGATGAGTATCCACTAACAGTCCTGGATCGTCCGGTTGAATCGGAGACGGCAAAAATAGTGGAAAACAGCTTTCGGGCGACTATTCTGGCCTTCCTGGACGAATGGAGTCTTTTCGCCGAGCGAAACGGGGTGGATCTGATCAAAGTGATCGAGGCTATCAAGGTTCGGCCCACGCACAGCAATATTATTTTCCCAGGCCCCGGCATCGGCGGCTACTGCTTACCCAAGGACGGAGGTTTGGGCATCTGGGCCTACCACCATATCCACGGGTTTGAGGATGACATTTTCAAAATCACCCCGCTTGCCATCAACATAAACGACACCAGAGCGTTGCGCGTGGCACAGCTCACAAGGGATGCCATGCGTAATATGGGCCGTCCCCTAGCCGCAGCAGAGATCCTGGTGTTGGGAGCTTCGTACCGCGAAGATGTTGGCGACACGAGGAATAGTGGTTCGGAACTAATTGTGAGAAGACTTACGGAGATGGGCGCAGAACTGAGAGTTCACGATCCCTATGTGCAGCACTGGTGGGAATTTGAAAACCAGGACCAGTATCCTTCTCCAAGCCATAGCCTGAAAAGATTCTTCCGTAACCAGGACAAGTTGGCAGACCTGCGACTCGAGTTAGATTTGAAAGATGCTTTGCGCGGAGCGGAGGCTGTGGTTTTTGCGGTTCGGCATCAGCCTTACTTGGATCTGGACCCGGACGAGGTTGTGGCGACAGCTGGTGGACCGTTGGCTATCATCGACTGCTTTGGTATCACGGACGATGCTCAGATTAAACGGTACTTTGAGTTGGGATGTGAAGTCAAAGGGTTGGGTCGCGGCCATGTTAAACGGATAAAAGACCAGGTCCGCGAAGAGAGAGAGCAGAGACTAGTGCATGAAATGGGTCGCGGTCGCTGAAGAATTTCGCCCGAGGGTTCAATTACAGCAAAGGAGGCAATTCCATGAAAACATTCTTCAAATTATCATGTAGTTTCGCAATTATCGGGTTGTTTTTTTCAACATCCTGTACTAGCACTAGCACCAAAATGAGTTCCGTATGGAAGGATAACAAGTACACTGGAGGATTCATAGACAATGTAATGGTTGTCGGACGTTCCGACAAATTTGAAAGACGGAAAATGTTTGAAGAAACTTTCGTAAAACGATTTGAAAAACATGGAGTGAGGGCAGTCTCCAGTGTGGCTGCAACTTCGCCAAATAGGGAATTAAGTAAAGAGATAATCATAGCTAAAGCGGAAAAGCTGGAAATAGATACGGTACTGGTTACACACTTGATAAGTGTAAACAAAGAGGAGGAATATCATCCACCAAGCACCACTGCGGCACCGAATCGGTATTTTAGATTTGATACGTATTCTTATTCATCAGGTGACTATAGTAAGTATGGAGGAACCTATTCCGAGAAGAAGCACGTGAAGTTGGAAAGCAACCTTTATGAACTCGCAACAGAGAAGTTGATCTGGTCTGCCAAATCCGAAACCATTGATCCAAAAAGCGTCAGTGATGTCTTTGATTCCCTGTGCGTGACAATTATGAAAAACCTCCGCGAAAATAAGTTACTCAGGTGAAGACGAAAATACGGGTAGCGAACTACCTGTTGACACTCTGATTCTATTATAAGGTCCAATACTCACCCACCTCATCCACTGGACTTCTGGATCTCAACCGTTGGAACTATTTTTGCTTCAGGCGAACCATCTCCCTCAGGAAATATACCCAGGGAATTCTGAGCGTCTTGCAGCGGAACGTGGTTGGATTGGAAATGAACGATCCGTTTCCCGCCTTCGGTAGCCATCGGAAAGGCATAGAGCACCAGATCAGGCACATTATGGAGGGAAATTTCATGAAGCCGCACAAAGCTTTATTCGTCCTGGTCATGATCGCCGGAATTGGCATGTTTCTCCTACCCAGGGCAACCGATAACTCGAAAGCGTCAGAACCTCAAGGAACCGATCAGTTTGGAGAAGCCTCTTCGTTGCAGGCAATGGAGGGCTGGTTCGCGTTGAAGTTTGATCCCCGGATTCATAGCAAAACGAAGCTGCCTAGTGAGCTGCGAGCAAACAAGATCAATCCCTTTGTGAAAAGGCCGTACATGCAATTGCAGTCTTTTCAGTCCTCGATTGACAACAACTTGAGACCTGGTGTTGAGTATGACACGGTTGGCGAACCGGTCCGCGCTGTGGCCTCAGGAATAGTCCATTTTGTTGGTCAAATTCCGGCCTCAGCAGGAAGGCACGGCGGTCTTTATGTCCGAGTGGCTCACGATTTCTTCGACGGTCTGAAGAAAAAATTCTACCCAAGAGTAACGCTCTACAGAAACCAAGCCTATCGCTCAAGTTACTATCATCTTTCAAAGGTCGTTGTTGAACATTGGCAAGCGGTGAAAAGAGCGCAAATAATTGGTTATGGCTCAAGGTACGACGCGGATAAGCGGGAAAAAGTGAAAATAGTACTGGAAGAAAGAGGTAATTGGGTCAATCCTGATAGTTTTGGACAAAACCACGGCTTCATGAACTACTGGAATGAAGGGAACAACTTTGATCGAAATCTCCAAGAAATGAACTTCAGATTGGATAAACAGATAGAAATCGTGAAAAGACTGTATACATCCTACGCAAGGAGAGACTGTGACGCTCTTTATAATAAGCTGCACACTGTCATTGACACAGAGAAATATAAGAATTATCCTGTCAAATGGTCTACCATCGATAGATTCAAGTATCTGACGTACTTGTATTCCAGAGATTCCAACCTGTTTCCAGGTTTATCATCAGCAGAATTTGATATATTGACGAAAGAATTCTATGACAATCAACCGATAATCTTGACCTTACCGTTCAGATGAATCGGTCTTAAATACCTAAATTGGCGACGGAATCATATCGCATAATATAAACAACTGAACTCTTATGATGGTCAGGCTCACGATTACTATGAAGTACTCTTAGCCTGGATGTTTCATGAATTGCTGTCGCGAGACCGTGTAACCGGGAACCCGCTCCAAAGGGGTGGCGCCTGAGCGGAACGAAGCGAGCGCGAAGAAGATGGGCATGCCACCGAGCAGCCGCACGGTGTGACTGCAATGACCCGGGCGAAAGACTCGCTTCGTTGGGTTGGTCAACTGTCACACGGATTGAGAGGGTATGTTGTGAGTGATTTGTACTACGATTTTTGTGAGTCGCCCATTGGCCTCGTCGAAGTGGGCGGTACGTCTAGAGGTGTAACGTCATTGGGTTTTGTGGAAAAACGTCGAGAGAGATTCGAGTCTCATCCTGCCGTTGGCAAAGCCGTTCAACAAGTGATGGAATATTTCGCTGGCAAGCGGCGTACCTTTGAACTAGAGCTTTCATTGTCTGGGACTGAATTCCAGGAAAAGGTCTGGCGGCAATTACTAACCGTGCCTTATGGCCACCTAGCCTCCTACCAGGATATCGCCAAAGCAATCGGCCGACCCAAGGCTGTACGTCCGGTGGGTGCGGCCAACGGTCAGAATCCTATTGCCATTATCGTCCCTTGCCATCGGATCATTGGCAGCAGCGGAAACTTGACCGGTTATGGAGGCGGCTTGTGGAGGAAGGAATGGCTGTTGAAACACGAAGGCTGTATCTTGCCGTGATATGCTCGAGACCAGGCGATGGGCTGGCGGATTCATAGTGCTCGAACCTCCGAAATCTGTCACTTCGTTCCACCGCTAACGGTTGGGGGTTGACGGTAAAAGGTCCACTACATGGTTTACAACAAGTTGGGATACTGCAATTGTGGATTTGAGGTCTGGATCGAGTATCTTTGGAACGGGAAAGAGTGGACCCATCGCTTTTCAGATCTCAATGTCCAGGAAATAACCCAATGCCCGGACTGCGGGGAAGAGTTGCGGGAAGATGACCTGGAAGCCTGATTGACGAACCGGAACAAGGCCGAACGCTTCCATCTCCATGTTGCTGTTGTTGGGACTTGATGAAGTTAAACCGAAGCTCGCCCCAACCAGGTATTGGCAGCCCGCGTTTTCTTGTTTACATGAAGGAGAGAGTACGATTATTGTGGTTTAGGTGTCCCATAGATAGATCAATACAAGGCAGAAGAACCGTAACGGGAGAAAAAAGAAACCATGCGCTGGAAACTGGTTCTTGGTATTACTGCTATTCTGGCCGTCGCACTCCTCGTGACGGTCTATCTAATCCTGTCAAGTTACGACTACAACAAACTCAAACCTCACATAGTAAGGGCGGCAAAGGATGCCACCGGTCGGGAATTAAGACTGGGGGGCGACATCGATCTTAAGATTGGCTTTTCGCCAGCCCTCGTAGTGGAAGATGTCACCTTTCAGAATGCCCCTTGGGGTTCACGGCCGGAGATGGCAAAAGTAAACCGTTTCGAGGTACAGGTCGAGCTTTTTCCTCTCATGCGTGGGGATATTGAAGTCAAGCGCTTCGTTCTTGTGGAGCCTGACATCTTGATTGAAACGGATAAGTCGGGCAGAACCAATTTGGAATTCAAGCCGGGCGAACAGAAGGGGAAGAAAGAACCGGTTCAAAAAGAGGTAGCGGAACCAATCAAACTGCCGACGGTCAAACTCAGACAAATAAGCATGGAAAAAGGACGTCTCACGTATAAAGACGGCAAATCTGGAGAAACCTATGTAGTCTTGGGGCAGAGTTTGAGAGCCAGCGCAAAGGAACTCGACGGTCCGCTCCAAGTCGACCTCAAGGGGGCGTACAAAGAGAATCCTTTTCGTCTTGCCGGGACCTTGGGCCCGCTGGACGGACTGACACAGCCAGACAAACAATGGCCGCTGAATCTTACTTTAGACGTCGGAGGGGCAACAGTGAGTTTGGATGGCAAGATAATGGACGTCACGGCCCCCAAGGGTATCGATCTCGCGGTGGATGCAAAGGGTCGTTCGATACCTGAACTAGCCGGGCTCGCCGGAATAACCGGACTTCCCGACATAGGTCCTTTCGAGATAACACTCAAGGTCTCTGACCCCGCGCCCAAGGCTTACAAGATTTCCGATCTCAAGGTTACTTTCGGGAAGAGCGACCTTGGTGGGTCTGCCGAGATAAACCTGGCCCACAAAACGCCCAAGGTAAGGGCGAATCTGTCGTCGAAGAACCTTGATCTGCGGCCTATCTTGGCGAATGGAAACGAAGAAGGCAAATCGCAAGAGTCTGCTGGCCAAGCAAGCGGAAGAAGTGACCGGGTATTTTCTAATGATCCTCTGCCATTTGATAGTTTGAAACAGCTCGATGCCCGGGTCAAATTCCAAGGTGATCGTGTTGTGCTGCCTCAAATGATACTGAATAATCTCTCTTTCGAGCTCGTGATGGAAAACGGACGTCTTAAGACGGAACCGGTCAAAGCGACCATTGGTGGGGCTGATATGCGGGGCCGTCTCGAGTTACGGCCTCGGGGCAAACGAGCGTCACTGGCTACCGCCGTACAGACCGAGAAGCTTGATCTTGACCGCATGCTCAAAGAGTTGGGCTTTAGCAACATTGTTGAAGGAAAGCTCAATGTGAACGTAGAGCTGGATGGTCGAGGCCGTTCAATTGCGGAGCTGATGGCCGGGCTCAACGGTAAGATTGTGATCATGATGGGTGAAGGTAAACTGAACAACAAATACGTCAGCCTGCTTGGAGGCGACCTCACCTCGGGAGTCTGGCAAGTTCTCAATCCCCTCAAGGGAAAGAGAGAATATACCATCGCCAACTGTTTTGTCTGTCGCTTGGATATCAAGAAAGGGATAGCAGACACCACCGCATTGGTGTTTGACACCAGCACCACGAGTGTTGTCGGCGATGGTTATGTTGATTTGGGCACGGAAAAAATTAACTTGTCGCTCGATCTTTTTCCGAAGGAAGGCGTTGGTACCAGTGGCGTGGGCAAGGTTAGCGTAAGCCTTAGCGAGTTGGCGAAGCCCTTTAAACTGGGCGGAACTCTGGCCAGGCCTTCCCTGGCCGTCGACCCCATGAAGAGCGCGGTTACGCTGGGTAAAGCATTCGGCGGGACTGCACTTTTCGGGCCTGCCGGCGTTGCCGCTGTCCTGGTACAAGGCGGTTCAAGCGGCGAGAACGCTTGCCTCGCAGCTATCGAGACAGCGAAGAAAGGGGTGAAAGTCACCGAAGACAAGCAACAGGGAAAGGACAAGACCCTGGCTGACAAGACCACTAAGACTGTGGAGGAAGGTGTCGTTGGTGTCGGGAACACCCTCAAAAAGCTTTTCGGCAATTAGAGGCCACAGTCCGCAGAACCGTTGTCCAAGGTTGTTGAGAAGTTCTTGGCAGAGTGAACAAGCTCATTCTGCAAACGGAATTCACTGCACGATGACAATCCCGGCCAAAGTCCCTTTGGGAATATCCTCTGGCTTGGCATCGCTGCCAATTGGATAGATGTCCCATCCGGCCGATGCGACCATCTTGAAAACATCGATGCCAACTGCCTCCATGGAAGGTCTTGACCTCAAAGACAATCTGCACTTCTCTCCCTCAAGCGCTCGACAGCCTTTTTCCTGACCGCAAAAGGTATGGCGGCAGGAGCCGGCTGCGAATCCAAAGGCCAGATAATGGCCGTCATAAAAGGCCATCGATTCAACTTCATTAACAAGCTTGAACATATCCTCATATGCGGCAACACGTTCCTTGATTGTCGCCTTGTCTCTCACCACGACCTCCGAGGGCACATCCTTGACAAAGAAAACCGCCCGTCTGTACTTCTTCAGACAGTGCCGGAGCTCCTCTGGTTTGAGAGTGTTGGGTGGACAGTGGGCGGAGACGCCATAGCCGAAACACCTAGGGATTTGACACTTGAGAGTCACTCGCTCATCCACTGGAATCTCTTCCGCTTTGATTATCTTGGCCCTTGTGGCTCCCAGTTCCAAAGCCTTTTTCTTGTACCTTTCGAGGTCTTGTTCAAGTTGAGCCTCTCCTATTTCCACGGTTATCCTTTTGGCCTCTTTTGCCATAGTTACTCCTTTCTCGCCAGCGAAGAGCAGTTTTCTCTATCGGCTTCCTCGTTCATTATCCGGTGGCTTTGTTAAAGAAACTCACCTCTTCGAGAGTTTTCTTGCTGGGAGAAGCCCTCTGTTCCGAATATCCAGAAGCTATAAGTGCTATCAGGGTATAGGGCTCGGAAACGCCAAGCAACTGCCTCACCGAATCAGCATAACCCTTCTTGTGACCCGCCACCCAGCAACTACCGATTCCGTGAGCCGTGCAGGCCAGTAAGATGTTTTCTGTAGCCGCGGATCCGTCCTCGAGGAAATACTTCTTCGTTGCATCGGCAAAGACTGCAAAGCAGACCGCACATTCTTCGATGAATTTCCCATAGTCGGTCATTTCCGCGATCTGGGTCTTTAAGTCAGGATCAGTCACAACACCAAAGAGCCAGGGTTGGATGTTGTTTGCGGTGGGCGCCAATCGAGCACAATCTAGTATGTCTCTGATGATTTCTTCTCTCACAGCCTGCGGTTCGAACTTCCTGACACTTCGCCGTTTCTTGATAACCTCAGTTATTTCATTCATGGCGCTTCTCCTGGTGTGTGTATGATGAATTGACGATGATTTGTCGACTCAGATTCGCAGTTTCCGAAACTGACACAGAACCTTTCTGGATGTCAAGGTGAATACAGTTGCACGTTGCGTAGTAGCTTTCCCTGTTGGCACAAAGACAGTCCTTTCCGAAACAGTGTTTTTGGGGAAACTCCCCGCAACGATAGGATGCCCCCGAATTTGTAGGTGGAGTTCAAGTTGTCTTTGCCGTATACTTCCCCACACTGCTGTGCACCGCTTGCAGCAACACTCATTGTGCAAACTGGGCAACATGACAGTCTTCAGTCGTGACAATTCGGGTGTCCCATCCTACGCAACCTTGCTTTTCATTTGCTGTGCGGTCGCTTTCGGCGGTTATCTGGGTTCGCACATGCGACTTCCCGTGGTACCGCTTTACGCCCGGTCTCTAGGTGCTGACACCGTCCAGGTAGGCATGATCAATTCCGCTTTCTTACTTACAGCGGGGTTGTTGTCACTACCACTCGGTATACTCTCAGACCGTTTTGGCCGCAAGAGGCTTGCCTGCCTTGGAGTACTGGTTTTATCGGCAACATCCTTCTTGCTTTATTTCAGCACAACCCCCATGCAAATGTTGTGGGTCTATCTCTTTTTTGGAATAGGATTGGCCGCGTTTGGTCCAACCATGATGTCATTGGTTGCGGATATTTCTCCGCAAACCCATCTTGGACGTTCGTACGGATGGTACACCACCGCCCTGTACACTTCTATGAGCCTGGGACCCGCGTTGGGAGGTTTCGTGGCTAAGGAGCTGGGTTTCTTGCAGGTTTTTCTAATTTCCGGGGTGGTCGTCTTTCTAACCTTCTGGTTGATCATTTTTTGTCTACCCCGACCGCGTCTCATTATCAGCCAAGGACCTAGAACGAAAAAAGAGTCTGCCATCATTAAGGAGCTCCTGCAAAATCGCCCTCTTTTAGGTTGCTGGCTGGTTACCGTAGGCGGCTGTTTTGGGCTTGGAATGTTTGTGACTTTCATTCCTCTTCACGCCCAAAACCACGGCCTCCATGTGGGGCTGATCGGCCTTGTGTTCGCAACACAAGGGCTTTGCAACGCCATCTCTCGAGTTCCATTTGGCCATCTTAGCGATCGTGTTGCCAATCGCGGGACCCTTGTAGTCATAGGCCTCCTTGGGTTTGCCGGTTCTATGGCCGGATTTGCCATGTCCAAGAGTTCAGGCCAATTCTTACTGTTTGCGACCGTATTCGGGGTGAGTATGGGATTGGCCTTTACGTCGGTCGGGGCGCTTATCGCGGAAGTTGTACCTCCCGAATCGAGGGGACTGGCCATGGGTGGTTATAACACCTGTATTTACTTTGGCATGATGCTTAGTTCTGCTTTAATGGGAGCGGTCATCGAGAGGATTGGTTTCGCAAAGGGCTTTCTCATAACCGCTTTCATCAATTTTCTGTTGGGTGGTCTGTTCTATGGTTTCATCAAAAAACCGGTTAGGGCGATCTGAAGAGAATATTAAATGACAAATGAAGATCGGACCCCGTTTATTCATGCTTGTGCCTGTGCTCAGGATCGGGCCAGTGGGAATGTGCATGTTTGGTGGCTCGATGTTCGTGCCGGTGACGGTGATAAACGGATTGCGGCATTCCTGGAAACACGTGATCGTGGTGACCGTCGTCGTGGCGGTGCCAGTGGTCATGCGCTGTAGCTTCGTGATGATGCGTGTGCAAATGTTGCTCGAAGAATAGGAATCCCAGGGCAATAATGATCAGCAAGCTGGCGACTATTTGCGCCACAGAAATATGTTCTCTCAGAAATAATGCAGCCAGGATGACCCCGAAAAATGGCGAACTGGAGAAAACGATCTGACTCCGTGAAGCACCGAGTTTCTGGGCTGACGCAATATAGAGCACAATGCTTACTCCGTAGGAGAAAACGCCGACAGTGAGCGCGATAATCGTCGTCGAGATCGTGGCGCCATAAAGGTTTAGTTGCATTCCGATGGCAAGATTCACTATACCGGCCACCAAGCCCTTCCAAAAAGTGGTCTGAGCAGGGGTAATGCCGGTGATTAGGGCGGTCAAATGATTGTCCAAACCCCAGCAGAAACAGGCCGCGGCTACCAACAGACCAGCTAGCACACCTGCATGGCCCTCTGATACGGACAGTAAGGTTGCGGCTGCCAATGTTCCTGCGGTTGCGATCCATCCATGGATGCTTAGCTCGTCCCGAAATACAAAGTGCCCAAGAAGGACGGTGGCAATGAGCTCCAAGTTGAGCCACAGGGATACTGAAGCAGCGGAAGCAAGCCGGAGCCCGTAGAGCAGCAGCAAGGGCCCTGCCACACCTCCAAAGCCAATCGCCCCCAGAAGTTTGAGGCCCGTTTTCCGATCCACGTTCGTGGGCCAGGTGAATTGCCGCTCCTTGACCAGTAGAGGTAAGACCCCAAGCGCTGCACCGAGGTAGAGAAGCCCTGCGAGCTGAAATGTGGGCAGTGCTTCCAGCAAGGCCTTACTTGCTGGAGTTGCCGCACCAAACAGTAGCGCGGCAAGAAATGCCATAGTCAGCGGAAATCTCAACATGCCTGCCCTTCCCTACCTGACACCACCATTTTCATTGGCTTTATCCACCTCCCCTTCATCCCCTCCCGACATCGAGAAGATTTTGAGACAACTACATAATAAAACAGATCCGAGTATCTATAAAGAGCAGGTTTTTGCTGCGCTACTTTTGTTTGTTTTACAAGGACATATCATATGTGTTAGTTTGCGAAAGATTGGCAAGCAAAAAGGGTCTGCAGTATGAGTTCAAAGGGTTCGGTGTATGGCAATGGTTATTGACACCTATTTCGGACACGGCAGTTGCCCTTGATGTCGACTTTAGCTCTTGACTCCAGGCTCTTCATGTTTAGTGTTTTAAGGTACAGTCGGCGCCCCCAGAGCACGCTTCCCAGGCCTCAGGCCTAAAGGACGTGGTCTTCCAGTTTCCATTAAGAGGTATATCTATGTCATCTAGACGAGGAATCATCGCCCTTATGGGTTCCGGGGAGTTGACCGCTACCATGGTAGAGGTCCACAAAGAACTGCTGAGCGGGCTTTCTGATCCTCCACGAGCCGTGTTTCTGGATACTCCGGCCGGCTTTCAACTGAATGTAGATGAGATATCCCAGCGAGCAATGGAATACTTCAACACTCATGTTCAGCAGCCCATGGCGCTAGTCTCTTTTAAATCGAGGGAGGGGTGTTCGGAATACGAAACCGAGCAGGCTTATCATGCCTTGCGGGAAGCCAATTTTGTTTTGATAGGTCCCGGTAGTCCTACTTATGCCGTTCGCCAATGGCAACACACACCTATTCCAGAAATTATCATTCAACAGGTAGAACTCGGGGGCTGCTTGGTAGCAGCCAGTGCGGCTGCCCTGACAGTGGGACGCTTTACCCTTCCAGTTTATGAGATTTACAAAGTAGGAGAAAACTTGCACTGGGTTGAGGGGATGAACATCCTGGAGTATTTTGGATTCAACCTGGTGGTGGTTCCCCACTGGAACAATGCGGAAGGGGGAACCCATGATACCCAATGCTGTTTCATGGGTAAGTCGCGTTTTCAGCAACTTGAATCTCTCTTACCGGCGGACGTATCCATTTTCGGTTTGGATGAGCATACCGCCTGCCTCATTGATCTCGAAAACGAGGAGGCCGTAATCAAAGGGATTGGCTGTGTGACCTTACGGCGTCAGGGGAAAGAGATTATTTTTGCAAAGGGCGACAGGTTTTCCTTAGATGTCCTTCGCGGAGGAGCTGTGGATCAGGAACTGAAAATGAAGGTTCCAAAGCCTGCAGAGTTGGAGACAGCACTCGACGCAGGGGAGGAGTCTTTTTGGGATAGGATTCATGCCATCAAGGATGCTTTCCACATCGGTCTGGAGAAGCGAAAGGCGAGCCAGACCACTGGCGCCCTTTTGGAGCTTGATCGGACGATTTGGCAGGCAAAACAGGATCTCGAACATGAGGAGTTTGTTACCCAGGCCAGAGAGGTTCTTCGGGATCTGATCGTGGTTTTAGGGATGAAACTCGAGTCTTCCCCCAAAGACCAAGTCGAGGCCCTCGCCCCTTTAGTGGAGGACCTGCTCCAGTTACGGGAGAGATTTAGACAGCAAAAGCAATGGAAGGAGGCTGATGCGGTTCGGGAGAGCCTCGACCGGGCCGCCATTGCCGTTGAAGATACCAAGGACGGCCCCCGTTGGCGACTAAAGTCTAAGGGAATAATCCAGTAGACACTAGGCACTAGACACTAGACACTAAGCACTAGACACTAAGCACTACAGGACTAGACAGTAGACAGTAAGCGCTACAGGACTAACCTCATCTATTGTTGTTCATGGGTTGTCGATGTCCTGACATTTGGCACTTAGTGCGCAGTGCTTAGTGCGCAGCTTGACGCGTGCACTCAAGGGTGGGCGCTTTGCAGGAAACAAGTTGAGTATGCGTAGTGAGGTAGCAACAGTGATTGTTCATCCCCCAATATCTGTTCTTTTCGTAAGCGAAAAGGACGAACCATCTCTCGGGCCCCTATTGTCCTATCTACGATCCATCCGACACGTCAAATTGACGATGGCAGCCCGATTGCCTAACGATTTGAGCCCCTATGATGTTGTTGCTACTGCTAACACGGCTGCTTTTACGGATACCAGCGACCACCTGACGAATTTCGTCCGGACCGGCGGCGGCTGGTTTGGACTGGTTCATTTATCAGAGAAACCATTACCGGAGATATTTGGGGCACAACCAACCGTGCTAGGACCAGTTAACGAGTTGCGAGTATTGTTTACAGATAGCAGGAATCCTTTGGCAGCACGTTTGCCGGATGCCATTTATGTCAACGGCCGCTTTCAAACTTTCGACAAAACGGCTGCAACCGCAGAAACAATCCTCTATGCTGACTGGCGTTATCAGCACTGCCCCGTACTCGTCTACCATTCTGTAGGTGAGGGGCAGGTTGCCTGCAGTACGCTGCAAGGTTACGACCACGCCGTTGTTCAACAGATCGTTTACCGTTTATTGTGCCAATTAGCCGGACAACCGCCCAGCGAGCGAACCCTGGGGGTTGGGTTGCTGGGCTACGCCCAATCCGTAGGGAAGGCACACGGGCTGGGCATCGAGGCCACGGATGGTCTCATCCTGCGAGCCGCTTGTGATTTGGATCAGCAACGGCTTCAACAGGCGCAACAGGATTTTCCAAACCTGAAGACCTATGACTCGGCTGGCGCCTTAGCGAATGACCCTGAAGTTGATGTGGTGATTGTGACCACGCCTCCCAATACCCATGCCATGCTCTCCTTGCAGATGATGGCCGCAGGCAGACACGTAGTCTGTGAGAAGCCTTTGGCATTGAACCGGAAGGAAACAGCCGCTATGGCGGAATTGGCGGAAAAACACCAGGTACATCTCAGTTGCCATCAAAACCGGCGGTGGGATGTCGATTACTTGGCCATCAGACAAGCCCTAGCCGAAGGACTGATCGGCGAGCTGTTTTACCTGGAAACGTTCGTTGGAGGCTTCAACCACCCTTGTGGATACTGGCATTCGCACGATGCGATTTCAGGGGGCACCGCTTATGATTGGGGAGCCCATTATCTGGATTGGGTGGTAAGCTTGATACCCGAGCGGGTTTCCACCGTTACTTCAACCAGCCAGAAACGGGTTTGGCACGATGTCACCAACGCCGACCAGGAGCGCATACAGGTACGCTTCGCCGGGGGACAGGAAGCGGAGTTTATTCACTCCGACATTGCCGCTGTGCGCAAGCCGAAATGGTATTTGCTGGGAACAGAGGGGGCAATCGTAGGCCACTGGCGGGATGTGAGCACTTACGAAATTGATCCTATTCTATATTACCATCAGCACGATATCCCCGCCACTGAAATGGTGCCGGACTTGACCCTTCATCGCCGTCACCGTTCTGGTCAGATTGTTGCCCAAAAACTGGCACTTCCCAAGAGAGAGTATTATCTTTTTCACTGTAACCTGGCAGATCATTTGCTGACGGGAGAGCCGATTGCCGCCCCACTCGACGACTCGTTGCGCGTAGTGGAGATCTTAGAAGCGGCGGCAAGGTCCGCGGCCAATGGCGGTGCAGTAGAGGTGTTGGATGGCTGAGAAAATCAACTGGGGTGTTCTGGGCAATGCGGAAATTGCCCGCGTGTGCGTTATCCCTGCCATTCAGAGATCTGGAAACGGATTGGTTCGGGCGCTTGCCACCCGCTCCCCAGAGAGTGGTGGCCGAGTAGTGGCGACAAACCACATCAAGCACCTCTACCGTAGCTACGACGATCTATTGGCTGATCCGGAGATTCAGGCGGTCTATATCCCACTTCCCAATCATCTCCACCACCCGTGGACATTGAAGGCATTGCAAGCCGGCAAGCACGTCTTGTGCGAAAAACCGTTGGCGTGTAATGAGGGTGAAGCGCAAGAAATGGTGGATGCTGCCACAAATGCCGGTTTGTTGTTGATGGAAGGGCTCATGTACCGGTTCCATCCCAGGAGCCAGCGCATCAAGGAGATGGCTGCGAACGGTGCCATCGGCAGTATTTACCTAGTGCGATCTGCGTTCTGCTACCCCATGGACAGCGAGTTGTTGAAAAGCGGGCACAATGCGCGCCTCAAGCCGGACATGGGTGGCGGGGTCCTGCTGGATGTGGGATGCTATGGCGTCAGTGTAGCTCGCTGGCTTCTGGACAAAGAACCAACGCTGCTTCAGGCGCAGGCGGTGTTTCACCCTGCCGGGGTCGATGTGCACCTGGTGGGTTCACTGCGATTCTCGGATGATGGATTCGCCACACTGGAAGCCAGTTTCATCTCAGCATTGCAGCAAACCTACAGCATCGTGGGCAGTGAAGGTGCGATTGAGTTACCGCACGATGCTTTTATCCCTTGGGAGAAGGACTCTGTGTTCACCGTTCGTCGCAAAGATCAGGAAGTTGGCCAGGAACATGTCGTACCCGGCGTCGACGAGTACCGGCTCATGGTCGAACATTTCGCCGATGCGGTGTCGGGGAAAACAGTACTGGCTCTATCGCCACAGGAGAGTATTCGCAACATGCGAGTTCTGGACGCATTGGCAAAGGCAGCGCGAACCGGGAGTACGGTTGCTTTGGAACCGGATACTGTTAATGTTTCGCGCAGCTCATAACCTGGTGCGGTCATTCGGTCATTTAGCTTCGCCGTCATCAGGTCATTGTGTCCATCCTTTAAGTGATCACCAATAAGAGCGAAGCTATGAGCAGGTGATCCAAACAAACAGCGACCTAAGGATCTAGTGATTATGTCATCACGGCCGAGCCAAATGACCTGAAACGCAATGACCTCGCGCACCCAACGCCCAGGAGATCGAAAACTGAAAACAACGAATAAGACATTTAGAATAACCGAAGAAACCTTCGACAGCTTGGCTTCTTATTGGCTGGATCCAGGATATCCCTTGGAATGGGATTGCCTTTTTGTATTACCCGGCTGGTTGAAGGTATGGTGGAGCGTATTCAGTAACGGATCGAACCCATACATCTTTGCCGTTAGAGACAAGGACAATCTTATCGGTCTGGCGCCTCTTCTGGTCGAAGGGGACGAGGCACGGTTCATCGGTGACCCTGACGTTTGTGATTACCAAGACTTCATTGTGGCCCCTGGAAGGGGAAAGGAATTCTTTGAGACTCTGTTTGATCGGTTAAAGCAGGAAGGCATCCGTAGTCTAGATCTGAACCCTGTGAGAACCGACTCCAAAGTACTCACCGAACTTGTGGGTGTGGCTAAAACTCTGGAGTGTGAAGTTTCCTACCAGTCCGAGGATGTTACCTTGGAACTGGACTTGCCGGCTACTTGGGATGAATTCTTGGGGATGTTAAGCGGAAAACAACGACATGAAGTAAGACGAAAACTCAGGAGATTACATGAGGCCGCCGAGATCAATTATCGAGTTGTGGAGGATTATGAAGCGGTGATGGATGAGGTGGAGACGTTTCTGGCACTGTTCGGTTTGAGCCGATCAGATAAAGTGGCCTTTATGACGAGCCAAATGGCTACTTATTTTCGGTCATTGGCAGAAACAATGGCGAAAGCGAACCTCTTGAGGCTTTTTTTTCTCGATCTTGATGGAACGCCTGCAGCCGCCGTAATGTGCTTTGATTATAATTCTACCATATATCTATACAACAATGGTTACGACGGCAGATTCAGTTCGTTGAGCGTCGGTCTGCTCAGCAAGGTTTTGGCGATAAAGGAGAGTATTCTCAGAGGGAGAAGAAAGTACGATTTTCTCAAAGGCGCAGAGGAATACAAGCATCGGTTGGGGGGGAAACCCATTACGTTGTACAGATGCCAAGTCAAATTCTAACCGACCTGAACCTGAAACGAGCACAAGTTGGAGAGGTAGCGCCCGTGGAAGCAGATAATCTAAGAATCGCGATGCTCAGCATTCATTCGAGCCCCATCGGAGAACTAGGGACGAAAGACACGGGAGGCATGAGTGTCTATGTAAGAGAGATTGCCCGGGAACTGGGGAATCGCGGTCATTTGGTCGACATCTATACCCGTCTAAACGATGCCAGACAGAACCAGATGGCTGAACTGTACGAGAACGTACGGTTGATTCATCTAAGGAGCGGAAACAACGGTCATATGAACAAATTGGCTCTTTACGCCCATCTGGACGACTTTTTAAAAGAGCTGGAGGGATTTAGAACGCGTGAGTCAATTGACTATGATCTCATACACAGTCACTACTGGCTATCGGGGAGGGTGGGCAACTGGGCCCAGGAACGTTGGGAAGTTCCTCATGTCTTCATGTTTCATACTGTTGGTGCGGTGAAGAACAATACAGTCGGTTCGGAAAGAGAGCCCGAACTTCGCACTGCCATTGAAAACCATTTGGCAAGAAACTGCGACCGCATACTCGTGGCTACGGATAAAGAAAGAGTCCATTTGATGCAACACTATGGGGCAGCCGCTGAGACCATTGGCGTTGTACCCTGTGGCGTCAACTTGGATCTTTTTCGCCCATTAGACAAAAAGAAAGCGCGGCAGCAGTTAGGTTTTGGTCAAGATGAATCTATTGTGTTGTTTGTGGGCAGGTTTGCACCATTGAAGGGAATAGACAGGTTGCTGGAGGCCGTAGCCCACCTCCAGCACTATCGGCGGTTTCGATTGGTGATTGTCGGTGGCGATGGTGATCACACTCCGGAGTCTAAGAGTCTCCGGAGCCTGAGTCGAGAATTGGGCATTCAGGATTTCGTGACCTTTGTGGGCAGGATCGAACAAGAAAAACTACCGCCCTATTACAGCGCTGCAGACGTCTCCGTTGTGCCGTCTCACTATGAAAGCTTCGGTCTCGTTGCTTTGGAGTCACTGGCTTCTGGTACGCCGGTGGTAGCAACCAAGGTTGGGGCTATGGAGAGTATTCTCAGAGAGGGTGAGACGGGACTTGTGGTGGAAAATTGTTCTCCCCGTTTGCTGGCAAACGGTATAGAAACATTTATCTCCCGGTCACATTTTCCCTCGGCCGATGCAATCCGCGCCACTGTTCTCGAATTCAGTTGGGCGAGTGTGGCGTCCGCAATGATGAACGAATATGCGGCGGTGCTTAGACAATATAATTTCGAGACTTGCTGTTGCGGAAAAGTCTCGATGATTTAGGAGTTTTGATGTGACCACAGCAGTTGACGTCTTGGTGATCACAGCCCATCCGGATGATGCCGAATTCGGTGTCGCTGGAACAGTTGCACGCTGGACCCGGGAAGGAAAGCAGGTTGTTTACGTCGTCTGCACCAGCGGCGACAAAGGCACGAACGATCGGACTCTTGAACCCAAGGAACTGGCTCAAATCCGGCAAAACGAGCAACGGGCTGCGGCCAAGGTTCTTGGGGTGCGAGAAGTCGTCTTTCTAGGATACCCGGACCAGGGGCTGGAGGATACCCCGGAATTTCGGAAGGAACTCGTTCGCTGGATTAGAATATACCGGCCCAAAATCGTCGTGACCTCGGATCCCTACCGCCGCTACATCTGGCATCGCGACCATCGCATTGCCGGACAGGTTACCCTGGATGCGGTTTTCCCTTACGCCAGAGATCATCTCGCCTATCCTGATTTGCTGAAGGAAGGTTTGGAACCGCATAATGTAGAAGAGATTTTGTTTTGGGCTGCGGAGGACGTAAACTACCGTTCAGATATCACCGAGACTTTTGACCTCAAGCTGGCGGCTCTGCACTGTCACGAGAGTCAGGTCAAAGGATTTCCCAACCCGAGTAGCGTGGAAGATTGGCTGAGATCACGGTGTAGGGAGATGGCCGAAGGAGAGGAATTCGAACTGGCAGAGGGTTTCCATCGAGTAGAGATTTCCTGGTAATGTAATCGTCCTCCAGTGATTTCGCCTCACTGTCATTCATAGTCATTCGGCTTCGCTGTCATTGAGTCACTATGTCATCACAAAGAATCGTCACCGACAAACGCGAAGCGGATGAGTCAGTGATCCTTTCACATCACGACAGACCCCTTGACTATCAATGACAGCGCAGCGTAATGACCAGGCATGGAGTACAGCGTTCGCCAGCGTGACAGGCGCGAAACGCGAGAAAAGCCGAGAGAGAAGCAAGACGCTGAAAGGTCAGTGGATTTGTCGCTCCTCTCGCCTTGTTAAGAAGTCTCCCACTCAACATCTCCGCAGAGGCTTGGATCGTGCCCCTTGGAAGAGAACACCTCGAACAACTCCTTTGCCCGCCCTACTGTCGTCGATTCACCATGGCCGGGAAACACCGGTGTGTCGTCCGATAGTCTGAAGATCTTGCCGGTAATGGACGCAATGATCTGGAGGAAGTCGGCAGGCGAGTGAGTGTGCCCTGGACCTCCTGGAAACAGTGTGTCGCCGGCAATCAGGTATTTGCTCGTTCGGAAACACAGACTCCCCGGGGTGTGCCCGGGGGTGTGCAACACCTCGAGTCGGACATCGCCGAAGGGTATTTCATCACCGTCGTCAAGCAGAATGTCGGCTACTACCGGCAGATTGCTCGCATCGAATGGATGAGCAGCAATTGGCACACCCAGGGCCGACTTCAGTTCGGAGAGACCGGAGACATGATCGAAATGGTGGTGGGTGATCAGAATGTACTTCGGGTAGGTCTGCTCCAGTGCGTCCAGAATCATGCCAGAATCACCAGGTGCATCAATCACCACGCTCTCACTCGTTTTCGAACAGATGAGGACATAGGAATTGGTGCCGAAGGGCCCCAATTCAAACCGGTCAATCCGGATACCTTCATTGTCTGCAACCGTGGCCATGGTGCTTCACCTCCGACGTTTCAAGCCACATACCACAACACCCCCGGACAATTTACCAGGAGTTTCCCCAAAAACTTACGTTTGATGTTCATATAGTAAGGCCGTTCGCGAGCCAGGGGCATTTGCAACTGAAAATGCATTGCTTGTGTCTTTTCTGCGCGTCCGGGGTCACTCAGTAGAGACACCAGAGAAGGCTTCGGGGGAGGCTGCGAAACAACGAGCATCTGAGCAGCCTGCCATTGCCTATCTCAGTTCGGCTAGGGCCTGCATGAAGATTTGGTGCTTTCTTAACCGGATCATTGCCGTAAAATGGCGCGCATTGCTCGTTGTGGAGTAGCCTCCCCGTAGCCTGGTACGCTAAGGACTTCTTTGGGGAAAGTCCTGACAATTTACGTATTGACGTCCCGAAACCCTTCAGGGTTCACCCGAGCCCCATGTGTTGCAGTATGATGTCTGTCAGTGGACTGCCGGGACTTTTCATCTGGTCCAATACGGTGAAATGATTCAGCCCTTCCATTTCGACATACTCGGCATTGACTCCCCGTTCCCGCCACTTCTGTGTAAAACTGTACGATTGACGCCGGAATTCCTCAGATTCTGCCCCCCCAACAACCACCGAAAGCGGCGCCTTGGTCTTGGGATACAGCAAACTCGGGCTATTGCGGCTCGCGCTCTCTTTATCGAGCTTCAGATCCTCATTGAGCGAAAGAAAACGCATCGGTTCCAGCTCAAAGAGGCCACTCACCGGTATCCCGCTTTTTACAAGCTCAGAAGGTAAATCAGGCGAAAACGAAGGCCAGTCCGTTGCCATCAACATGGCGGAAAGCTGTCCTCCGGCGGAATGACCGGAAACATGGATCCTATCGGGATTGCCTCCATACTCACGGCAATTTCGCCACAGCCATTCACACGCCGTTCTCATCTGCCGGACGATTTCATCTATTGTTACCGCGGGACATAGACCGTAATTGACCACAGCCACCAGGCCACCCCTTTCTACGAATCCCTCGGCCAGATAGCTGAAATCACTCTTGTCCATTAAACGCCAATAGCCGCCGTGGATAAAAACAAGCACCGGACTACCTCCCCGGCCCGGGATGAAAAGATCGAGTGTTTGTCTGTCGCTGGGTCCATAGGAAATATCCAGTTCACACGGGCTTCGCTGCCGGTAGCTCTCACTCCGCTCCCTCCAATCCAGAAAGATCTTCTCGTAACCCGGAACAGCCGCGCGGGCATTGTACTGTTCTTCCAGTTGGTGCGGAGTGTATCCTCCGAATACGGGTTCACTCATGCTGGACCTGCTCCCAACTCATGCATGTCGTTGTGCGCCCCAATCTACCGTTCCGATTTCCCACTCAGTCCGAAATGTCACACCCCCAGATAGCGTTGGATGAGATCCGGTTGGGAAGCGAGCTCGGCTGAGGTACCGGACCAAACGAAACGCCCCTTTTCCATAATGTAGTGGTTATCGGCAATGCGCATCAATGCTTCCAGGTTGCGATCGACAACCAATATCGCTTGGCCTGCCTCTTTTAGTTGTTTGAGGCACTTCCAGATCTCGATACAAACCAGCGGAGCCAATCCCTCCGTGGCATCGTCCAGAATGAGTAATTTCGAATTGGTCATCAAGGCCCTACCGATGGCCAACATCTGCTGTTCGCCGCCTGAAAGGCTTCTGCCGTGAAGATTTTTCCTCTCTTCCAGCCTTGGGAACAACTCAAACACGGACTCCAATGTCCAAGGGTTCGAAAGGGATGACCGGTTGGCGGCGGTTGCGACCAGATTTTCGCGCACGGTCAGCGTCGGGAAAATCTGTCTCCCTTCCGGGACTAGGGCGATCCCTGCCCTTGCCACCGAATAGCTAGGTTTGTTTTTGAGTTCTTTTCCTTCGAACCGGATGCTGCCGGCCTTGGGCGGGGTCAAGCCAAGGATAGATCGAAGCAAGGTGGTTTTTCCCATTCCGTTTCGGCCCATCACAGTGACCACTTCACCCGGGCCAACTTCCAAACTGACTGAGAACAGGACCTGGCTTCTTCCGTAAAACGTTTCGATATCGGTTACCAGAAGCATCAGTCGCCTTCACCGAGATAGGCCTGTCGCACTGCCGGATCCGAACGAATTCGTTCGGGCGTTCCCGTCGCGATTGCCTTCCCATAGACCAGAACCGTGATTCGATCCGCCAGGGCGAATACGGCATCCATGTCATGCTCGACCAAAAGTATCGCAACTTGGCCCTTGAGGTTGCGAAGGAAGTTCACCATATGACTCGAGTCTTCCTGACCCATACCGGCCGTCGGTTCGTCAAGCAGCAAGAGAGAGGGGCGCGTGGCAAGGGCCATTGCCAGCTCCAACTGTCGTTGCTCACCGTGAGAAAGATTTGCCGCAGGAACATCAGCTCGGTCCGCGAGGCCAACCTGTTCCAGTATTTCACGGGCCGGACCGCGCAACTTCGGGTCGGTCCGGGCGGCTCTCCAGAATCTGAAGGAATGGCCGTCATGGGCTTGAATTGCTATGGCCACGTTGTCTTCTGTGGTGAACTGCAAAAAGACAGAGGTGATCTGGTAAGACCGGGCGAGACCCAAATGGGCTCTTTTGTACATGGCAAGCCCGGTAATGTCTTGGCCGGCAAAATAAATGGTTCCGGCGTCGGATTCCAGTTCGCCTGAGAGTTGTCCAACCGCGGTAGTCTTCCCTGCACCATTCGGCCCTATCACTGCGTGAATCTCGTCATGACTGACATCCAGAGATAGCTCGTCTGTGGCTCTAAGAGCTCCATAGGCCTTGGAAAGTCCGCGAGCTTTAAGAAGCGGTTCAGCCATTTTTCTCTCTCTTTTCCACAAAAGATCCGTAAAGCCCGCGACGGGCAAACAAAACGACAAGTATCATTGCAGGGCCAAGGAAGAGCATCCAATGCTCGGTGTAGATGGACAGAAATTCTTCCAACAACAGAAGTCCTGCCGCGCCGAACACAGGCCCAAAGAGTGTGCCCATTCCCCCTAAAATTACCATGACCAAAATCTCACCCGAGATCCTCCAGTGCATAAGGCTGGGACTGACAAACTCTGCCAGGTTGGCCATCAAAGCCCCTGACAGACCCGCCCCGGCTCCGGCGATCACGAAACATAAAAGCTTGTAACGGTAGGTTGGAAATCCCAGCGCACCCATTCTCCGCTCATTTTCCTTGCAACCCTGAATAACCATCCCAAAACGTGAATTGACCAGCCGATGACAGAGAAAAAGAAAACCGATGAGTAGGGCAAGACAAAGGTAGTAGAAGTTGGTATCGTCGCCGAGATCGATCCCCCCAACGCTGTTTCGCTGCAAAAGGCTTAGTCCGTCGTCTCCCCCATACTTTTCAAGGGATATAAAAAAGAAGTACATCATCTGGGCAAAGGCAAGGGTAATCATGATGAAGTACACACCGCTTGTCCGCAGACTGATAGCCCCGATTACAGCGGCCAACACGGCCGAAACCAGAACCGCCACCGGCCAGGAGAGCAACACGTTTTCCGTGCCCAGCAAAGTGAGGGGCCAGTGCAGAAGTGCTGAGTTTTCCACGCCGTGGAAGGCGAGGATTCCTACTACATACGCGCCCGTACCGAAAAAAGCAGCGTGACCGAAACTCACCATGCCGCCGTACCCAAGGATAAGGTCCAGACTCACGGCCGCCAAGGCGTAGATCAGAATCCGGCTGAACATCCCGATGTAGAACTGTTCTTCCAACGCAGAAGCAATTAATGGCAGGACGAGAAGGAATACCAACCCTGTCAGCAGGACACAGGTCTTCAGGGTCAGTTTCAATCTAACCATAGGCCGGCACCAGTCCTCGCGGTTTCCAGGCCAGAACCAACGCCATCAGGATGTAAATGGCCATAGAAGCGAGCGAGGAGCCGACCCCGTCCGCGGTGGCTGGATCTAGGAACACTTTAAATAACGCTGGAAGAAAGGCGCGCCCCAAGTTGTCGATTAAGCCGACAAGAATTGCTCCTACGAGGGCTCCCCTTATGGAACCTATCCCACCGATGACGATGACCACGAAGGTCAGAATCAAAACGTCCTCACCCATGCCCACCTCCACCGCGATTAAAGGCCCTGCCATGGCCCCGGCTAACCCAGCCAATAGAGCGCCCAGACCGAATACCAGGGTATAGAGCAGCTTGACATTGACCCCAAGGGCCCCGACCATCTCTCGATTGGTGGCGCTTGCCCGGATCAGCATGCCCACCCGCGTTCTGGTAACCGTAAGGTAAAGGAAGATGGCGACCAGAATACCCACGCCGATTATCGCCAATCGAAACGTCGGATAGGGGGCCCCGGGAATAATTTCCACCGTACCGGATAGTAATTCGGGCACATCCAGGAACAGCGCCCGTGGTCCCCAGACTATCTTGGTCAGTTCATTGAAGAAGAGAATCAATCCAAAGGTTGCGAGAACCTGATCAAGGTGGTCACGGGTGTAAAGTGTTCGCAACGTAATGATCTCCACTGCTATCCCTACGAGAGCGGTTCCCGGAAGCGCCACGGCGAGGCCGAGAAAGAAGGAGCCTGTTTGCTGAAACACTGTCGCGCATAAATATGCTCCGACCATGAACAGCGAGCCGTGGGCCAGATTGATCAAATCCATGATACCGAATACCAGTGTCAGTCCGGCGGCCATGAGAAACAGCATCACCCCAGCTTGGAGGCCATTGAGGAATTGTTGAAGAAACAATAAGAAATACATATTGTTCACGTAGTGGTGAGGTTAAGAAGCAAGCGGTCAGCGAACAGCGACCACCAAAGCGATACATGCGGTTTTCTAACCAGGGAATCTCCAGTTATAGCCCAGGAGTTTTGCTCAGACCCTCATCCAGTATATGATCATTGATTCATGGGCTTTGTCATCGCTGAAGACTGACAGCTGAGCGCTGACGGAAGATTGCACCCGCGGTGAACAGATAAATACTTAGATTGAGCGATTCTTCATCCAGAAGGTGGGCAGCTACTTATCAGACGGACTTCTGGATTGGTTTCCATGAAACCGGTTGGGTTGAAGGCGGAAACGTAGCGCACGGGGTCCTGTACCCCCCTTTCGTAAAGCGGCTCGGCATGAGCTCGTCGACAGGTCTCGCCGAATGTGGGGGTCTGGGGCGATTTCGCAAGCGCTTGAAAATCGCCCTAAATCCCCCTTTGCAAGAGGGACTTCAAAGCGCCAGGTCAAAGGGAGATCATCATGACTAGCATCAACCCTAACAATCGCTCAATTCAGGAAACAGGTATCCGCCGCCCGCCAACTACTGCATTTTGCACTCGCCAACATAGGCGTCGGAGTGGTTGGTGAAAGCCTTGGTGACTATTCGGTTGGTTAACAGGCCGTCTTCTTCCACCACTTCCCTGATGTAGATATCCTGGACCGGGTGTTGGTTGGGCCCGAACCTGAAGGGCCCGCGAACAGATTTAAAATCAGCCCTGCGTAAAGCTTCTCGAAAAGCGTCTTTCTTGGACATGTCCCCGCCGACCGCTTTGATAGCGCTCCCAATCAGCCGCGCGGTGTCATACCCCTGGCTGGCATATAATGACGGTAACCGTCCGTAGGTTTTCTTGAAGTCGCCAACAAACCTCTTGTTTGCCGGGTTGTTGATGTCCTTGTTCCACTGTGAGGAATTCATTACCCCAAGTGCTGCCTTACCGACTGCATTTAGAATCGTCTGGTCGAAGGAAAATGCGGGACCGAACAAGGGAATCTCCTGCATCAGGCCGGCCTGATTGTATTGCTTGATAAAGCTGATTCCCATGCCGCCGGGCAGGAAGAAAAATACTGCATCCGGCTTGGCACTGCGAATTGCAGCGATTTCCGCAGCGTAGTCCTTCTGACCCAGCTTGGTGTATACCTCGGCAATGGGCTTTCCCTTGTAAAAGCGCTTGAATCCTCGGAGTGCGTCTTTGCCCGCCGGGTAGTTCGGAGCCAGAATATAAACCCTCTTGAAGTTCCGGTCTTTTACGTATTGCCCCATCGCCTCATGGAGGTTGTCGTTCTGCCATGCGGCGTTAAAGTAGTTTTTGTCGCAGCCCTTGCCGGCCAACAAAGACGGTCCCGCGTTGGGACTGATGTAAAACACGCCTGCACGAACAACTTTCGGGACAACGGCGATTGCCAGGTTTGACCAAATGATCCCGGTCATGATTGATACCTTGTCGCGCTTAATCAGCCGATCCGCAATTTGTGTGGCTTTGTCCGGCTTGCGAGCGTCGTCTTCAACGATCAATTCCACTGGATAGCCGCCTAGTTTCCCACCCTCCTGGTCTATCGCCAGTTTGAAGCCATCCCTGACTGCAATGCCCAGGCCGCTACCACCTCCAGAAAGCGTGGTAATCATACCGATCTTGATGGTACCTGCAGAAGCGATGGATGCTGTGAAGAAGAGAACCACAATCAATGAAACCGATAACCTTTTAAACATGTTCTTCGCCTCCTTAATTGAAGTTATACCAGGGAGCCCATCTACCGTGGGCCCATGGCTCCACTTTCGGTGCATCGAAGCTAGTCCTCCGATGCGCAAACAAAGCGTGCTTGAGTGACTATCCAATATGCTGCTAAATTCCGAATAGAATCTAGAATCGAAGGATTAACGAGCGAAGCTCACCAAAACGGAGACCCATTTCTGCCTATCGAAAACTTCCCGCCTCAGATTCTGCGAGCGGAGACTGAAGAGAGCTTCAAAGAAACCGCCTTGGACAGAAAGCACTGAACTGGAGAGTGATGGGAACCCGCCTCTGGTAAAAACTTCTTATATATAGGCTGAAGCAGTGATGAGTGTCAAGCATCGGTGTCATGTTATGGGATCGCAGGTCACCGTTGACATACATTAGTCTTCTCCCTTATTCTTAACCTATACTTTCAACCTATTTAGCGGTGGTAAAGAAGCCAAGCTCAAAGGACATGGCTTCCGAGACCCGGCGGGTAGTTATGTATAAGAAGCTCTTCACACCATTCGTTCTTGGCTCGTTGACCGTCCTTCTCGCTCTCTGCACCATTTCATGTGCTGTTGATCCTGTGACCGGTCAACCGCAGTTGATGCTACTCAGTGAGTCCGACGAGATAAACCTCGGCAGGCAGACTGATCAGGGCGTGGTCCAGGAATACGGAGTCTACCATGATCAGGAGTTGGAGGAGTACCTGAATGCTTTCTTGCAAGAATTAGCCCAGGTTTCACATCGGCCCAATTTGCCGTACCAACTCAAGATCGTCGATAGTCAGGTGGTAAACGCCTTCGCTGTTCCCGGTGGCTATGTCTACTTTACCCGTGGAATCCTGGCTCACTTGAACAGTGAGGCCGAATTGATCGGTGTCATGGGACACGAATTGGGACACATCACGGCCCGGCACTCTGCTGAACAATACAGTCGGGCGCAGCTTGCCCAGATCGGATTGGGTTTGGGCATGAGTCTATCCGACTCGCTCCGCCCTCTTGCCGGCTTGGCTGAGTTCGGAGTGGGGATGCTGTTCTTGAAGTTCAGCCGCGACAATGAACGGGAGTCTGATGACCTTGGCGTAGAATACGCTACCAAACTGGGATATGACGCTTCCCAGTTGGCGAGTTTCTTCGATACCCTGGAGCGGATGCAGGAGAGTTCTGGACAAGGCGCGTTGCCGAGTTGGTTCTCCACCCATCCCAACCCAGTGGAACGGAGCAGGACAGTTGAACGCAAGGCAAAGGAATGGCAGCAGCAGTTGGGTGTTAAAGACGCCAAGGTCGATCGGGGCGAGTATCTGAAACGCATCGACGGGTTGGTATTTGGAGAAGATCCACGCCAGGGTCTGGTTGACAACAATGTCTTTTATCACCCCGATCTTCGTTTTCAGTTCCCGGTTCCAGCGAATTGGACACTGGTTAACACCCGTGTTTTCGTTCAAATGCTTAGTCCGAAAGAGGATGCTGCCATCTTCTTCACCATCTCCAACAGTCGCTCAACGCACGAAGCGGCCCAGGAGTTTGCTGTCAAGAGCAAGGCGACGGTAATAGAATATGGCCGAACCAGGGTAAGCGGTCTGCCGGCCCATCGTATGGTTTGGCAAATTGATTCACAACAGGGATTTCTGCAGGCAATCTCGTACTTCATTCAGAAAGATGCCAGGGTGTACTTGTTCCACGGGTTCAGCTCCGTGGGCAGATTCCGGAGTTACCGGCCCACCTTCGAAAGTGTGATGATGCGTTTCGATGAACTCAGGAACCCCAAAATGCTAAACGCCAAACCCTCTCGTATCCGGATTCGGGCAACGCCCAAAGCGATGTCCATGCGTCAAGCACTCAGGGCCCTGGGTGCTCAGGAAGACGAACTGGAAGAACTGGCTCGCCTAAACGGAAAAGGTCTGGATGACCCGGTCCCGGGGAACACACTCCTGAAGATCGTAGAGAAAGGAAGATAAAGGCGAGATTGCCGTCAAGGCTCTTCGTGGCTCAACGGGGAATCGACTATGGCCAGAACCTCGTCCCGGGTCGATGAGCTATCGGTCAGAAAATGATCCGCCCCATATTCGAGTGGAGCGTCTCGATATTCTGGCGGATCATAACTCGTCAGCATGGGGTGAATACCGGATATCCGCTAAAACGACACTGTATTTTCGTCGGGAGCAAACCGGAAACGTCCGACGATTGTCGCGGTCTATACCAGCTCATTCTTGGCTAGACTCTCGATCAGGACTTTTATAAACGACTTTATCGCTGCTTCAACCGTGTCTTCGATGGAAGTGTCTGATAAGCCGGAGTAGATCAGTTTCCCTGATTTGGTGTCATAAAGATTGGTTTCCAGGCTTATGACCTCGTATTCGTACTCTGTGTAGTATGCTGGAGACCTGACAACCTCATAAGTCCTCGCATAATAATTGTACCAATCCCTGTAATAGTGTTGTGTCGGGGCAGCTACCTTTTCTTTCCTTGTATCGACTAATCTCGTCACCAAGACCGCGTCCACCTCCAGGTCTTTGACCTTGACGTCTACCGTCTCCTTATCCAGCTTGGCTTCAGATGGAATAATTGCGTAACTCGCAAACGCGGTTATTCCCCGAGCCTTGAGCTGTGCGACGAATTGATCCTCAAAGGATCTTCTGATCGTGGGATTCTTGGCGACTCCGATCACCAGGACATCTTCGAGTTTGCCGCCCGTGTAGTCTTTGTCTTTCCAGACCGTGTTCATCGTCGTTGTCGCACACGAAGTCATAGCCAACAAGTACGCCGCCGCGAGCAGGAGTATTACTTTCCACTTTCTCATCATTGGTTCTCCTGATTTACCTAGAGTCCACCAGGTTAGGGTTTATACTTCTACAGTGGGTGAACGTGTCGCCACGGTCAGAGAAGAAAACTGACCTCGTTTGTCTCGTCGAGCTTTTCTTCGCAGTATTGCCACTCAGCTTGTAGCACTTGACCGGAGCCAAGTCAAACCCGGGAAATCCTGTACGCGATTGCACTGTTCAACCAGTTAACACGCTATTATGAATAACGAATTTCGTCAGTAAGCGGTGCGGCCCGGAGTTGTCGTCCAGGCGAATATCTGGGTATTTTGTACCCACATCAAGCCCTTATTGTCCTGAGGTGTTTACAAAGTATCCAGAAACCGTTATTTTTTCAAGAGAATTTCGCCGGGGCGGTGGGCAGAAGTTCGGAATCTCGTTAAGTATTGCCCCTCAAGAGTCCGGTCGAAGCCGATGGGGTAGTGGAGTGAACTCGACAGTCATGAACACTCAAGGGAAACGAAAACTTACGCACGGAAAGCACATCGGAGCCTACATTTCGCCCTGGATGATCGTTGGCGCCGTGACGATCCTCCTGATCGTTGTCGTGGTGCTTGCCATTAGGAATATCAACCGAGAAAAGCACGGAATGGCCCAAGTATTGAGTGAAAAAGGCGCCGCACTGATCAGATCTTTTGAGGCCGGAGCGCGAACCGGCATGATGGGCATGATGTGGGGAGGCGATCAGGTCCAGAACCTGTTGGAAGAGACGGCACGTCAGCCTGACATCCTGTATCTGGCCGTGACAGACAAGAAAGGAATCGTTCTAGCACACAGTGACAAGTCCAAAATAGGAAGGATATTTCGTGATGAGTTCTCGCTGGAAGCACTGAATCCGGAAACCCGCGAGCAGTGGAAATTGACCGATCATGGCACTGGTCGACATGCTTTTGAAGTCTATAGATATTTTCAACCCTTAGCTGACTGCGATCCCAAGACCGTTAGAAGGCGTCGTCGAGGTATGGGTGGGCACAAAATGATGGGCCAGAGGAGCGATTGGTGTTTTCCTTCGGCTGATGGGACCACGAGCCGGACTGCGACTCAGCAGATTATATTCGTCGGGCTGGATGTGGCCCCCTTCGAAGAGGCACGCAAGGAAGACATCAAGCATACCTTGGTTATTTCGGGCGTTCTTATGCTTCTGGGGTTTGGGGGATTTGTGTCGTTGTTTTTGGCCGAGAACTATCGGGCCACAAAACGAGTGCTTCAGGATACCAGCGCCTTTGCTGACGAAGTGGTGGCCAATCTTCCTGTGGGCTTGATTGCCGCAGGTAGAGACGGCAGGATTGCTTTCTTCAATGAAGCCGCTGAAACAATAACGGGTCTCAACCTTAGTGAAGCGCGGGGAAGAGAACCGGATGAGGTTCTCCCGGCTCACTGGTGTGGTCTCAAAGATTGCATCGATCAGGGACAGACCATATTGGAACAGGAAATGGAATGCGTCTTTGCTAACGGTGAGTCTGTGCCTTTGAGTGTCAGCGCCACTAGGATTGTCAACGAAGAAGGAGACTTCGTGGGCAACATCCTTATCCTCAGGGACCTGGGTGAAGTGCGAAGGCTTCAGGAAGAAATTCGTCGCAAAGAAAAGCTGGCGGCACTTGGAAGCCTTGCAGCTGGGATTGCTCACGAAATCAGAAATCCACTTAGCTCAATCAAAGGGCTTGCCACCTACTTCGGCAACAAATATGCGGAAACCGTTGAGGATAAAGACTCCGCTGGCGTCATGGTAAGGGAAGTAGACCGGCTGAACAGGGTGATTAGCGAACTCCTCGAGTTCGCCAGACCTTCGGAACTGAAAATGAAGCCCACTGACAGCAATGAATTGCTGGAACATTCCTTGCGGTTGGTTCAGCAGGATGCCAAGGCCGAGAACGTCGAGATCAATTTACTGACCGGCGATGATCTTCCTCTGATTCTTCTGGATCCGGACCGTTTTTCCCAAGCTCTACTCAACCTTTACCTGAATGCGATTCACGCCATGGAGGAAGGTGGAACATTGTCAGTTAAGAGTTCAATTGGTCTTCATGGGGATTTTGAGATTGAAATCGCCGATTCAGGTGCTGGCATAGACCCGAATGATCTCAGCAAGATTTTTGATCCCTATTTCACCACCAAATCAGCGGGAACCGGGCTGGGCCTTGCCATCGTTCACAAGATAATCGAGGCGCATGAGGGCGACATAAAGGTGAAAAGCGAACCAGGAAAGGGCACCATCTTTACCATTCTTATTCCCATCAGAGAGAACGAAAGTGTTGAACGAGGTGAGCATGAATCGTGACGAACAGGCGAACATACTGGTGGTTGAAGACGACTCCGGACATTTGGCTGTGCTCCAGACCATCATCAAAAGTTGGGGATACCTTGTTGAAGGGACGGATGAAGGCGCCAAGGCTGTAGAGAAGGCCAGAGAGAGGCCGTTTGACTTGATTTTAATGGATGTTCGCATGGCTACGATGAGCGGAATTCAGGCCTTAAAGTTGATCAAGCAGTATAACCCCGCCATCCCAATTCTTATTATGACGGCTTATTCTTCTGTGGAAACAGCAGTCGAGGCGCTGAAAGCGGGAGCGTACGACTATTTGACCAAGCCCTTGGATTTTGATGTCTTGCGCATCGCCATGCAAAGAGCACTGGAGCACACCAGCCTGAAGGCGGAAAACATCGATCTCAAAAAGCAACTGACTTCAACCTTCGAGTTCGAAAACATTATCGGCCGAAGCGCGCCGATGAAGGAATTGATAGATATGGTGGCAATGGTAGCCCCTTCTGAAGCAACGGCATTGATAACCGGGGAAAGTGGGACCGGTAAAGAACTGGTTGCCAGATCAATTCATTACAACAGCGGTCGCAGGGAAGGGGCTCTGGTCATTGTCAATTGTGCAGCTCTCACCGAAACTCTGCTCGAATCTGAACTGTTCGGCCACGAAAAGGGTGCATTCACCGGAGCAGATAGAAGGCGTGAGGGACGTTTCATGCAGGCCAACAGGGGTACCATCTTCTTGGATGAAATAGGGGAGATGGCACCGATTATGCAAGCCAAATTGCTCCGAGTGATTCAGGAGAGGGAAATTCAGCGGGTGGGCAGTGATGAAACTGTCCAGGTTGACGTGCGGATTCTCGCCGCGACCAATCGAGATTTACAGGAAGACGTCTCTGCTGGTGGTTTTCGGGAAGACCTTTATTACAGGCTAAACGTCGTAACTCTCAGGGTTCCCCCACTGAGAGAACGGGTGGACGATATTCCTATGCTGGCGCAGCACTTTTTGGAAAAATACTCTGAGAGGAACCGCAAACGGGTCAAAGGATTTACCCCACTCACCATGGATATGCTGTTGAAATATGATTGGCCCGGCAACGTAAGAGAACTTGAAAACGCGGTGGAACGTGCAATCATTCTTGTCCCAGGAGACTACGTGACCGAGGCGGAACTCCCGCTGAGTATCATTCAATCATATCGTCTGAAGGCAGAACCGAAAGTACCGCCTCAAGAGTTCGCACACCATGCCTCTCTAGAGGACATTGAGCGGCACGCCATTCTGACCACCTTGGAGGCAGCCGGAGGTAACAAGAGCGAGACTGCACGAAGGTTGGGGATCACTAGGAAAACACTGCACAAAAAACTGCAGAAGTATAAAGCCCATTAGAGTTTAACCTGACGTTGCAAACCTGCACCGAGGAAAAACGGGGAAAGTCCTGGGGCCTGAACCGTTGCCATTCGGAGCGCGTTACATTAGAATTACCCGATATCAGCAATGGAGAGATGATCTTATGATCCACGAATGCAGCAGATTATCTAAGGCGACCAGTTGGCTGATCTATCTGCTTTTGGGGTTCGCTGCAATGTTTGCTCTGTCAAGCGTGCAGGCGGCAAGCGATAAAGACAGACCCGCCCTGGTAATACC
>CP070692.1:168899-207711 GCA_020353215.1 Deltaproteobacteria bacterium | reverse complement strand
CAATATCTTATGTTAGAACAAAAATCAGGCTAACAACTACTTTCAGGCTAACGGACGTACTTGGGGTCAAAGTCATCGCTCTCAGGGTCACGTTTTCTCCGCATGAGATCTCTCTGTGTCTTCCTCTTTCGGAGTTTTTCACAATCTTTGGGAGGATAGCAGACTTCCCTGCGTAGGTGTTTGGCTATGAAGAAATCCTCACAGCTTGTACATTTTCGCAAATATTCAGTGTTCTTCGGATTTCTTATAAACTCCCTAAGGCACAAAGACAGAACTGCCGAGAACTCTAAACCGACGTTTGTGCTCTTTGATTCTTTTCCATCTTCAGACACGCAAATGTCTACTGTTAGTCTATTGTAGATGTCAAGGAAGTCCTGCTGTTCAAAAGACCTGTGATTACTTAGGTTTTCGAGGATGGAAATCATTGTTTTGCCAGATTTCCTAATTTCATATGGCATGAGAAACGATCTAATAAGATCACTGTTCTCGGGACTATTACCTTTCATTACCTCATTCAATACCGTAATAGTCAGTGCATTGTATTCCACAATGTCATCATATAATGCCTTGACGTCTCTCGCCTTAGTGGCTGCCGTTGAATACTTCTCAGGATCATCCGGAAAGGGAAATCCCTCCTTCGCTTTTTCCACAAAGCCGTGAGAGAACCTGAATACTCGCTGCACATTTTCAAGAAAACCAATGGCTGCCTCATCGATGGTTGTCGCATTGGCAAAATCAACCAGCAATTGTCCGTAAAGCCTCTCTTGGTTCGTCACTGCCTCCCCTCGCAATGCCCCATTGGGAATGTGGCCCAGGCCGGTGGGAAAGACCGGCTTTTCGCTGATCAGGCTAGGGCCTCTCAACCTCTTATTCAATCTACCAATTCATGCTCTCCTTGCAAAATGTTGAAAATGGTTGCGTATAGTTTGCAGATTGCGGCAAAGTTCCCGCAACTCTTTGTGAATCAGATCTAATGATTTCAACCAGTTATCCAGCTCTACCAATCGGTTCATTCGATCACTTGCACGAGAAGCTGTTGAAGAGATTGGAAGATAGCTGAGGAGTCTCATTGACGTCCATTGCTATTCCTTGCGACATCTCACTGCGCGTTGCACCTCCAAGTGCGCCCGCCGGATGGGCTCAGGCATGCGGGTTTTCAGGCAACAGCGCTCCACCAGCTTACGACTGGTCACCAGGTCTGCCAAATGGCCGGCGGAAATATAGAGCGGTTTGACGTTGGTTCTAGTTCTGAGCACCACACCCACCCGTTCGCCTCGGTACATGAGCGAGCGAAACTGGCCCCGACGAGGTCCCACCTGCCCATGGCTGCCCACCAATCTGGTCTTGGCACAGCCCACCGCAGGCAAATTCAACCACAGCCCCAGGTGGCTGGCGAGGCCAGACCGACGCGGATGGGCCACTCCTTGCCCGTCGCAAAGTAACACTTCAGGCTCTTTTCGCAAGCGCTGAAACGCATGGAGAATCAAAGGAACCTCGCGAAAGGAGAGAAGTCCAGGGATGTAAGGGTAGGAGACCTTAGCATTGAAGTAAGCGATTTCATTGAATTCAAGGCTAGGAAAAGCATATGTGGCCACAGCCGCCACGGCCATGTTATCGTGAAGGCTATAGCCCACATCTGCCCCACCTACCAAGTTGATTGGCTCGGGCAGGGGTTTCAATTCGACCATGGACGCCAAGCGGCGCTGTAAGGCTATGGCCTCTTTAGGGGAGAGGTCCCAGGAGTGAAGCATGTTTCAAGAAACAGACCGCGGGCAACAGCGGAGCGTAATGACGCACTCATGCCTTGCGCCTTCACCCTTGCACCTTGTGCCCATGCGTATTATCCACACCGGGAAAAGCCGCAAGAGCGACAGACAATACAGCCTCCTTCGTGCTCCACCGACGCGCCGCAGTCCGGGCAGGCACCCATCTCTGCCACCATGTGAGTGAATCCACTCTGGCAGAATTCGTTGAGCACCCGGGCGATGGCGTCCGAGCAACTGAGCACCATCTCGCCTTCCTGCCATACGGGCGACGGGCACCGAATCCCCATCAACTGTCTCAAGATGGACTCCGGGTTGACCCCTGAACGGAGCGCCAGTGAGATTAGCCGGCCGGTGGCTTCGATCTGTGAATTGGCACAGCCGCCGGCCTTGCCCATCTGGGCAAACACCTCGCAGGGTCCCAATTCATCGGTGTTGAGAGTCACGTATAGCTTGCCGCAACCGGTGTTCATGCGCTGAGTCACTCCATAGGTTCTCTCAGGGCGAGGCCGCGGGGCAAGTTGCGGCGGTTCCGGCTTGCGCTGGATATTGAGCACCTGCTGGTCCCTGCTACCATCACGGTAAATGGTGAGTCCTTTGCATCCTAGGTGGTAGGAGAGCAGGTAAGCATTGCGCACATCTTCACGGGTGGCCGAGTGGGGGAAGTTGATGGTCTTACTCACTGCGTTGTCCGTATGCTTTTGAAAGGCCGCTTGGATTCGAATATGCCATTCCGGCTTGACGTCATGGGAGGTGACGAAGAGACGTTTTATGTCTTCTGGGATTCCGTCTACATCCTGGATGGAGCCCTTCTCTGCAATCTCTCTCATCAGTGTTTCGCTATAGAAGCCCCCCTTCTCAGACTCCTGGCGAAAAATCGGGTGCACCTCCAACAGCTCCTGCCCGTCCAAAACTTTGCGCAAGAACGAAATGGCAAATATGGGCTCAATTCCGCTTGATGTTCCTCCAATAATGCTAATCGTCCCTGTGGGGGCGATGGTAGTAGTGGTCGCGTTGCGCATGTATGGTGTATCCGGGTTGTCATAGATAGAGCCCGGATAATTGGGAAAGTTCCCCCTCTTCTTGGCCAGTTCAGCAGATGCAGCCTTGGATTCTCTCTGAATGAAAGACATGATCTCCTCAGCCGTCTCAATGGCTTCCTCGGAATTGTACGGAATCCCCAAACCGATCAGCAGGTCGGCAAATCCCATCACTCCGAGCCCGATTTTGCGGTTCGCCTTGGTCATCTCCTCGATCTGGTGCAATGGGTAGCGGTTTACGTCAATGACATTGTCCAGGAAGTGCACGCTGGTCCACACGACCTCTTTCAGCTTTTCCAAGTTCACCCGCCCGTTTTCAACCACCTTGGTCAAGTTGATAGACCCGAGGTTGCAGGATTCGTACGGAAGCAGCGGCTGTTCGCCACAAGGATTGGTAGACTCGATCTCTCCCACGTGCGGGGTTGGATTGTCCCGGTTTATGCTGTCCAGAAAGATTATTCCAGGCTCGCCGTTCTTCCAAGCCGAGTCAACAATGCGTTCGAATATCTCTGTCGCCGCCAGACGCTTGATCCTCTCACCCGTGCGAGGATTGATGAGGTCGTATTCCCCATCCTCTTCCATAGCTTGCATAAACTTGTCGGTAACCGCCACCGATAGGTTGAAGTTGTTCAATTTGTCATTGTCGGTCTTCGCGGTAACAAAAGCTTCCGTATCAGGATGATCCACCCGGAGGATGCCCATATTCGCTCCGCGCCTGGTTCCTCCTTGTTTGATGGTCTCTGTGGCCACATCGAAAACCGTCATGAAACTAATGGGTCCACTGGAAACACCCTGAGTGGAGAGAACTTTGTCATTCTCCGGTCTGACCCGAGAAAAGGAAAAGCCTGTACCGCCACCGCTCTTATGAATGACGGCGGTGTGCTTGATGGCCTCAAAAATGCTCTCAATTGAGTCCTCGACCGGCAAGACAAAGCAGGCAGAAAGCTGTCCCAATTCCCTGCCAGCATTCATGAGCGTGGGTGAGTTCGGTACGAACTCCAGTCGGGTTATCATTCCGTAGAAAACCGCCGCAACCTCACGGACATCCGTTTCCGGATCATAGATCCTTTCCGCTTCAGCTACCGAATTGGCGACCCTAAAGAACATATCCTCCGCGGTTTCTGCGACCTCGCCGTACTCGTTCTTTTTGAGATAGCGCTTCTTTAAAACCACCAGCGCGTTCTCTGTTAAGCCCGGGATGTCAACGCTCTGTTCAAGGGACATTTCCTCTCCTTGCTAAGCTCATTTACTTAATTCTAACACGACGGGGTCACAAGCCCAACCGGATCATTTATTAATAAGGGGCATAAATCATAATGGAGGCCCCAGCGGATGTCAAACCAATTTGAACCTCAGTTGCCGAGGATCACTCATTTTTTGAAATTAGGAATTATCTAACATTTACATATGCTTATATGTAAAGATCTGACCCGAAGGGGCCACCTCTGAGTTCAACCCTGACAGGTGTAATTTTGTCGACTTGGAACAGTGGACTACCGAAGATCCCGCCCGGCGGGGATGTCGCAATAGACTACTGCGAACGACAGCTGACAAACACCTTGCGTTTTGATGGCAAGAGCTGAATCAAAGGTGGTTCCAGTGCCCGTGGTTTAGCAGCCTCCTCCGCTCTGAGTCTTTGCTGAACTCAGACTAAAGAAAGGGGAAAGTCCGGGAAACATTACATGCCTTTCCCAAGAACATCATTAGCGATCCAGGCATAGGGGAAGGCTACCCCACAACGAGCAATTCGCACCATGTTATGGCAATGTCCCTGTTAACAAAGCACCAAATCTTCATGCATGGACTAGCCGGGCTGAGATTGTCAAGGCAGGTTGCTCAGATGCTCGTTGTTTCGCAGCCGTCCCCTATGCTTGGTGGCTTTTCTGAGTGACTGCTATGAAACGGGCGGTTGTCAAGGGGAAGGTTTCCACTGTGCGCAGCCAGGCTTGAAATGACTCCGCCGCAGGCGGATGAGCTTTGGAACGGCAGAAGAGACACTAGGAAAGCATTTTATCTCAAATTCAGGGCAAACTACCTCGTGACCTCAGTTGACAAAGATCAACGATCAATTCTTGGAGAAACTCCTGGAAAACATTAATCTTGCCAAGGCAGGGTTAAATGGGGTAGATTACGTCGCTGAATATTGGTATCCCCCGAAAATTTCGCACAAGATCACCTTCGTTGTCCCGGGCTGCATCTCTCTCCTTTGGGTTGCTGCCTTTCCATCGAGGAAGCTATCCATGCAGTTCCGCAAAAAAGATTTGCTCGGCATCAAACAGCTAGAACCAGAGGAAATCCAGTTCATCCTTGAAACGGCCGAGACCTTTAAAGAAATCTCCACCCGACCGATCAAGAAAGTACCCACCCTGAGAGGCAGGACTGTAGTCCATCTATTCTATGAGCCCAGCACCAGAACGCGAACCTCCTTCGAGATTGCGGCCAAACGGTTGAGTGCAGATACCTTCAACATCTCCGCCTCTACCAGTAGCATCGTCAAAGGCGAAACCTTGTTGGATACGGCCAGGAATTTGGAGGCCATGAACCCAGACGTTATTGTGCTTCGCCACTCAGCCGCCGGAGCTCCACACCTGCTAGCCAAGCACGTCCAGGCCTCAGTAATTAACGCCGGAGACGGTATGCACGAACACCCCACGCAGGCTCTGCTTGACCTCCTTACCATCCGCGACAAAAGAGGCACGATATCAGGACAAACTGTCGCCATCATTGGAGATATCGCGCACAGCCGAGTGGCCCGATCCAATATTTTAGCTCTCACCAAGATGGGGGCCCGGGTGCTGGTGGCTGGCCCGGCAACCATGATTCCACTCCACTTGGAGACCATGGGAGTGGAAGTGTTTTACCGACCCGAAGACGTCATTGGAGAGGCGGATGTCATCATGATGCTGCGAATCCAACGGGAACGACAAGGTGAGATGCTCTTGCCCAGTTTGAGGGAATACTCTAGCGTCTTCGGCCTGGATGAAAGGAAACTATCAGACGCTAAACCCGACGTACTCATCATGCATCCCGGCCCGATCAATCGCGGCGTCGAGATCAGCCCCTCTGTGGCCGACGGACCCTATTCAGTAATTCTAGATCAAGTAAATAACGGCGTCGCAATACGTATGGCCCTCCTCTACCTGCTCATAGGAGGTGAAAGAGATGCGTAAGCTCATCCGCGGTGGTAGGGTTCTGGATCCGGCCAGTGGCTTGGACGATCTCCAGGATGTCCTCATCGAAGGCAACAGAATCAGCGCCATTGGCCCCGGGGAATCCATGGAATCGAAGTTGGATTCTTCCGTGCAGATCATTGAAGCTCAAGGGATGTGGGTGTTGCCTGGCCTGATTGATCTGCATACCCATCTGCGAGAGCCTGGTGAGGAATACAAGGAAACCATCTTCACCGGAAGTCAGGCGGCAGCGGCTGGTGGCTTTACCAGCATATGTTGCATGCCGAATACCAAGCAGGTAAATGACAACTCAGCGGTCACTGACCTGATCCTTCGTCGTGCTGCCGAGGCAGATCTGGTTCGAGTCTTCCCTGTGGGGGCCATCAGTCAGGGACTAAAGGGCGAAGTGCTCGCTGAGTATGCTGAGCTCAAAGAGGCCGGAGCGGTGGCGGTGAGTGACGACGGTCAAGCGGTGATGAACGGCCTGCTCATGCGGAGGGCCCTCGAGTACGCCAAGGTCTTTGACCTGCCGGTGATCAGCCATGCCGAAGACCGTCATCTCGCTGCTGACGGGGTAATGAATGAGGGCGCGGTCTCCGCCCGTCTGGGTCTAAAGGAAATCCCCAGCGCAGCCGAGGACATTATGGTGTTTCGCGACTGCAGCCTGGCGGCACTGACGGACGGACGTTTGCACATAGCGCATGTAAGCACTGAGGGAGCCGTGGAACTGATCAGGCAATTCAAGGCCCGGGGAGCTCGAGTGAGCGCCGAGGCCACCCCGCATCACTTCACCTTGACCGATGAGGCTCTCGAGAGTTTTGACACCAGCCTCAAGGTCAACCCGCCGCTACGCTCTGCGGCTGACGTGAGAGCGATTCAGAATGGACTTACAGACGGAACCATTGATGCCATCGCCACTGATCACGCACCGCACAGTAGCATAGAGAAGGACGTGGAGTTCGACTATGCCGCCTTCGGGATGGTCGGGCTAGAAACCGCCGTGCCGCTGACGCTTCGGCTGGTTGAGCAGGGGATTCTCACTCCACTGCAAGCCGTGAGCAAGTTGACCAGTGAGCCAGCCCGTATCATCGGACTTGATTTGGGCCGGTTAAGCCCCCGACTCCCGGCCGATGTCACCATTATCGATCCTGGCCGCAAGGTAACAATTGATGTAAAGCTCTTCCGTTCCAAAAGCAGGAATTCACCGTTCCATGGCTGGGAAGTCCAGGGGAAGACAGTGACTGTGCTTCGGGATGGGAAAGTCATCTTCAAAGATCAGTAGCGGACAGGTTCGGTATTCTTCTTGCATGGACCTCCAGCAAGCGCACACCTGGAATAGAATTCTAAAATTCAACTTCCGAAGTACGAAGTTCGGAACAAGGTTATGTCCACGATGTGGGGTGTGGGATGTAAAATTTGCGCGGGTGGTTGGGGCTATCCCCGCGCCGCATATTTCACCTTACATATGGCGCATCTCTTCTCTGAGAATTGTTTCGGGTTTCGCTAATGGATATTCACGCTTAGTGGAGCGAGACGGACGCACAATGGCTCATATCCTCGTAGTCGACGATGAACGTAGCATGAGGGAGTTTCTCGAGATCATGCTGGCCAAGGAAGGCTATCAGGCGACCGCTGCAGCTGGCGGAGGTGAGGCCATCAGTCATCTTGAAGACGAAGCCTATGATCTGGTGATAACCGACATTCGGATGAAAGACGTTGATGGTCTCCAGGTGCTGAAGAAGTGCAAGGAACTGCATCCCAGCACGGTGGTCATAATGATCTCTGCGTACGCCAGCACCTCCACAGCCGTTGAAGCCATGAAGTGGGGCGCTTACGACTACCTTCCCAAACCATTCAAGGTCAAAGAGATCAAGACTGTCATTCGTGACGCCCTGGCAACGATGCAGGCGCTTGAAAGCAAACCAAAGGAACCAGCGGATGAGACCAGTGCCTTCTATTACCCCGGAATCGTTGCCAGCAGCCGGGAGATTAAGAAGATACTGGATCTGATCCCACGGATCGCTGCTGCCACGAGCAACGTCCTCATTACCGGAGAATCCGGTACAGGCAAGGAGTTGATCGCCAAGGCCATTCACCGTGAGAGCCCCCGGCGGAACAGGCCCTTCGTTACGGTTAACTGTGGAAGCATGCCGGAAACATTGATGGAAAGTGAGCTTTTCGGACACAAGAAGGGGGCCTTCACCGGGGCCATTTCAACCCGCAGTGGTCTTTTTGAGGCCGCCGATCAGGGAACCCTCTTTCTCGACGAGATTGCCGAACTCACCCCGACCGTGCAGGTCAAACTCTTGAGGGCTGTGCAGGAGAAGACCTTCAAGATGGTCGGAGGAACAGAAGAGCTGAGTGTAGACGTCAGAATCATCAGCGCCACCAACCGCGATCTTGAAAGAGAAGTGATGGAAGGGACTTTTCGTGAGGACCTGTATTACCGATTGAATGTCATCAACACTCGTCTGCCACCTCTTCGGGAGCGGGCTGAAGATATCCCCTTCTTGGCTCAGTACTTTCTTGAAAAATATAGCCAGCAGATGGGGAAGGACATTCGGAAGATTTCCTCCTATGCCCTCGATATTCTAAAGAGTTACAATTTTCCTGGCAACATACGAGAGCTGGAAAACATTATTGAGCGAAGCGTGGCGCTGGAAGCTTCCAACATCGTGTTACCAGACAGCCTTACCTTGTCCAGTTTCAAACAGCAAGCCCAGTTGGAGCAAAAACCTGACTCCGTCTCTATGACGCTATCCCAGGACGGGATCGATCTTGACCAGGTGCTTGGTCGATTGGAGAAAGATCTCCTCCAACAGGCCCTAGCTAGAACGCGGGGTGCCAAACAGAAGGCGGCTGACCTTCTCGGCATCAGTTTTCGTTCCTTTCGCTACCGCCTTGCCAAGTTTGGCTTGGGTGGAGAGGACGACGCAGAAGATGAATCAGAGAATTTCCAGGCGTGACTTCATAGCGCACGCCGGTGGAGCAATCGTTACCATTAGCCTGCCAGGCATATTCGTGCAACTCATGGACCAGGAAAACCTGGCTCTCGCTGGGGAAAGGAGACCGGATGGTAGACCTCGTCTCCCCCCGGGTCAGCAGGGAGTGAAAAAGATAATCGACATGGGTGGCGTTGAAGGGACTGCCGGAGAGTCAGACTGGAAACTCCAACTTCATGGTGAGGTAGAAAAACCGACCACCTTGAATCTCAACGAGATGCTAGAGTTGAGCCAGGTGAGTGTCACCTGCGACGTACACTGTGTCACCGGCTGGACCCTGCTGGATTCCGAGTGGAGCGGGGTTCGTCTGACGACCATCATGGAACTGGTTGAAATCAAAGCCAGCGCCCGTTTCGTGACCTTTGAGGCGGCCGCTGGCTATACCAGCAACATCCCCCTGAGTGAAGCCCGCAAGCAAAATGTTATCTTAGCCCATCGGTTCTTTGGCCGGAAGTTGCCCCGACCCCACGGCGCTCCGGTGCGCGCCTTGGTGCCAGATCGCTATTTTTACAAAAGCGCCAAGTGGTTGGAGGGAATCAGATTCACTGCCCGAGACGAGCCCGGTTATTGGGAACGACTCGGTTATAGTAATTCCGCAGATCCCTGGAAAGAAGAGCGCATGCAATAAGACGAGCTCAACCCTAACACGTTGCAAACCTGTACTGAGGAAGGCCACGCCATAATTCGGGTCAGCACGCTTCAAATCTGGACACAGTGAAGGGGTTAGGGTTCCGGCCCAACCCCTGGACAGTCCATGGAGGGCGACCCGGGGATCGAACCCGGGACCTTTGGTTCCGGAGACCAACGCTCTATCCACTGAGCTAGTCGCCCTCACACTTGACTTATCCGTGCCATGATTTGAACCCGACCCCGCACGATTAGCGACTGTATCTAACATAGCTCGGTGTGCTTGTCAACAAGGCCACCCTTTGTCTGCAAGCCCCACCGGTTGCTAACTCAAGTTGCAGCATCTCCATCGTTGGCGTAACTCGACAGGCAGAACGAAACGATGGGTACAATGTTCTTGGTTGTTTTGGGTGCTATCGTCGTTCCTGTGTTGTTGATTTGGTCCGCCGATAGTCTCTTCGCCCTGACGGTAAAGACTTGGCTTGCGGCCTTCTTTTTGCTCATGGTCGTCCGCCATGTTCACCGTAAGAAGGACAAGGCTGGTTCTCACGGACCATCCAAGGAGGAGTAGGGTTTGCTGTCCACTGCCTGCCGTTTACTCCTTTGCCTTATTCCAACTTGTGCAACCTGGCAGATTTTATTGAAATCTTCCAAAAGAGATGGTAGAGTTGGTTCCACTTTTGCAGTAAATACAGTACAACTTGGTTGGCCTTTACACTTTCTAGCCGGATCCACGGACCCAGAATTCGGGCTCAAGGTGACGCCCTACATACTCTCGGCATCTAGCACATGTCCATCAGGTCAACCCCTAAAACAACCCATCATACCCCGCTGGCCTCGGAAGCCAATCGGGAGTCTGGCCTGACTGGCTTCCGACGAGTTTGATTGAATTTGGCTGGTCCCGATCAAATCGGTGGTGTTCATGAATCACTCCGCACCGGTGCCCTGGCAAGAAGCTGAGCAACCACCGGGAAGAATTTTGGTGGTGGATGATGTTGAGGGAGTGCGCAGCCTATGTGCTGAACTCATCCACAACATCGGCCTGGAGATGGCCACGGCTCCCGACTCTTCCCACGCCAAAGACTTACTGGCACGGGAGCCTTTTGCCCTGGTGGTCAGTGACATAGCCATGCCGGGAGTGGACGGTCTTCAACTCGCCAGGTTCGTCAAAGAGCATTACCCCGAGACGGATATCATCCTGATGACGGCTTTCAACATGCGTTATTCCTTCGAGGAAGTGCTGGCAGCGGGCGCAATCGATTTCATCCAGAAACCTTTCAGCAAAGATGAGTTTGAGGCCAAACTAAAGAGGGTTCTGCGGGAACGTCGACAGCTGAGAACAATTCAGCGTTCGGAAAGACATTTCCGGACCCTCCTGGAAAACATTCCGGGTGTTGTATTCAGCCTGTTTGCCGATGGTAGAAGCCATTTTTTGGACGATAAAATAAAGGACTTGACCGGGTATCCGGCTGACGCGTTTAGTGACGAACCCGGTCTCTGGTCGTCACTCTTTGGAGAAAACAACTCCTCTTTTGTTGCGGAACTCCATCAGTCATCCTCTGAACAGCAACGCAGTTTGGTGCGGGAATACCTGATCCGGGACCGCAAAGGCAGACGGCGATGGCTCGAAGTGAGGGGGCAGCCGGTATCTGATGATCAAGGAAACACCGAGCATATCAACGGCATCCTTTTCGATATCACTCATCAGAAACGGCTGGAAAAACTGACGAGTGGATTGAACCAGCTTTTCTTGAGTTTTGGCACGGACCACAGTGCCAATATCCATAAGGTTGTCGTGGAGGCCGGCAACCTATTGTCTGCTGCTTGTTCAATCTATTATCGAACTGAACGGAATGGCATGGAAGCCACCCTCACCCTGGCACATGCGGGCGGTAGAGTGGAGGAAGAGAGAGGCATCAGGGCTCAGACATGTCCCCTCCTCAGCAAAATCATGCGGAACTCTGCGGAGCAGCCGGAGCTTTTTGACAATCTCGGCCAGGACCCCGACCTGCAGCTGGACTACCTCGTAGATCGCTATCAGTTGAATGCATGCATCGCCAAACCTCTACTGGTGAGTGGACAAATAAGGGGCTCTTTCTGCGTTGCCTTCAGTGCGCCGCATACAGTGCTTCCTCACGAGTTGGCCATGTTTTCCATGCTCGCCAAAGCACTTGAAATCGAGGAAGAGCGTCGCGATCTGCAGGAGGCGATCATTCGCTCTGAAGACAAGCATCGCTCTTTGGTGGAGGGGAACCTCTATCCCATCACTATCATCGACGGGCGAGGCGTTATTTGTTACTGCAATACGGTAATGGCGGCTCTGTTTCGTTACCCCAATCCTTCCTTGCTCGTTGATCGGGATTTCATGGAGTTGGTTCATCCTGAGGACCACCAGAAAGTCGCTGAGCTGATTCGGAGAGTCAACAGACACCCCACGGTTCACTCGGAGCGAAGTCTCGATTTCCGTGGTGTTGACAGTGACGCCGCCACGGTTGACATTCGGATAACAGTGGGAAAGACCTCCTACGATGGGCGTCCCGCCCTCCAGGCGATATTGGAAGACGTCACCCAACGAAAACATACTGAGCAGGCGTTAAGGGACTCGGAAGAAAGGTATCGAACCCTTGTCGAGGGCGCCAATGACGCCGTGTTTCTCGAGACGTTCGACGGCCGTCTGGTGGACGTCAACACTAAGGCCTGCCAGATGTTAGGGTACGCCAGAGATGATCTGTTGCACCGTAAGATGGTCGAACTGGTCTATCGCGAAGACGGCCTGGCCGCCCAAGAACCAAGAGATGGAGGCGAAAGCCAGCAACGGGAAGAGACCATGGCCCGGAGGGACGGCAGTAGGATACCGGTGGAAGTAAACACTTCCGTTTTGAAACTCAAAGGCGAGAAGTACGTGATGTCGGTCGTGCGTGACATTACCTTACGAAAGGAGAAAGAACTTCGCCAGAAACACCTGGAACAGGCAATCATCGAAAGCAAGAACCGGTTGATGGCAGTCTTCGACGGCATCATGTCGCCGTTGACCATCCTGGATCTGGACTACAACATCATTATGGTCAACAAGGCCACGGCCTCCCTGTTTGGTGATACCATTCCGAGTTTCCTGGGGAGGAAATGCTATGAAGCCTATCATAACCGGAAGGAGCCGTGCGCTAACTGTCCCGTGAACGAAACAATTCGTACTGGCAAGGCATCTCACCGGCTTAGCACTAACCCAGTGATCAATCGGACCATGGAGGAATACACCTATCCGGTGTTTGATGCCTCTGGCAACCTCTCTCTCATAATTGACTACGGCATTGATGTCACCGACAAGATAAAGATGGAAAAACAGCTGATCCAAGCGGATAAGATGGCTTCGCTGGGTACTCTGGCTGCAGGCATTGCTCATGAAATCAGAAACCCGATGGCCACCATCAATCTCAACACCCAGATTCTCCTCCGGGATCTTCAGTTGGACCAAGAACATCAGGTCTATATGCTTGACATCCAGAGGGAGGTCAAGAAAATCGAACGGATCATTTCGGAAATTCTGGAATTTTCCAAACCCAAGCCAGCACACCTTGTTGAGACCAACATAAATGAGGTGGTAAGAAGCGTACATGAGCTTACCCGGGTGCAATTACGCAAACACGGGGTTCTGGTGCACTTTGACCTGGACGAGTCCCTACCGCCTGTACTCATCGATCCGGCTCAAATCTCTCAGGTGCTCATCAACCTGGTGATCAATGCCATGCAGGCCATCCCCGAAGGCGGCGATCTGACGGTCACCACGCAGTTGGATCCTGCTAGCAGCCGGGTGGAGTTGCTGGTGAGCGACACAGGTGTGGGCATACCCGCAGAGAACCTAGATAAGATCTTTGATCCTTTCTTTACCAATAAGCCGGAGGGAACTGGGCTGGGTCTGGCAATAGCCCGCCAGATGCTGGACAAGAACCAGGCCGCAATCAATGTGTCCAGTAAAGTGAACCAGGGAACTACCTTTCGGACCAGTTTCAAGACTTTGGTGACGTAGAAACGGCAACAACTACAGTGTTTCGGAACCATTCTTCGAAGAAGATATTCGCACAGCGTCGCAAAACCGTGATAAAGAGAAAAGAATCATTTTAGCGACCTCTAGCTCTGGTGTAACCCATGAATGAAGAGTCTCTCTATAGAGTTTTGATCGTGGATGACGAGGCCTCCTTTCGGACCTCTCTCCGAGGAGCCCTGAAAAAAGACTATGAGGTATCCGAAGCGGCTACAAGTGACGAGGCCGTCCGACACGTACTGGAGGCTCCCCCGGACGTGGTCTTGTTGGACATCGCCATGCCCGGTGTGGACGGTCTTGAAACCCTCCGGAAAGTCAGGGAGGTCGACGACTTCATTGCAGTAATCATGGTAACTGCTTACGGTGAAATACGAAACGTTGTCCAGGCGATTAACCAAGGCGCAGTGGACTATTTAACCAAACCTATTGACCTGGACGAGTTGCACATTGCCATCGGCAAGGCCCTGGAGCGGTTGCGTTATAAGCAGGAGATCGCCGCCTTACGTCAAGCTCTCGGCAGGGAATATACCATTGACAACTTGATTGGTAAGAGTCCCGAGTTCCTTGGGGCACTTTCCATGGCGAAGAGGGTCGCCAGGAGCCCCGACGCTAATGTTTACATTGGTGGAGAGAGTGGAGTCGGCAAGGAACTATTTGCCCGGGCAATCCATTTCAACAGTCCCAGGGCTTCTGGTCCATTTGTCGCGGTCAACTGTGCCGCCATCAACAAAGAGGTGGTTGAAAGCGAGCTGTTCGGCTACAAGCGCGGAGCATTTACCGGCGCGCACACAAAGGGGAAAAAGGGGTTCTTTGAGGAGGCTCACGGGGGAACCCTTCTCCTTGACGAAGTGGCGGATCTCCCACTTGATGTCCAAGCGAAGCTTCTCCGGGTCCTAGAGGAAAAGGAATTCTATCCGGTCGGAGACTCGCAGCAGAAAAAGGCAGACGTCCGGGTTATCGCCACGACTAACCAGCCACTGGAAAAGCTTTGCGAAACCGGACAATTTCGCCAGGATCTCTACTTCCGTCTGGCCACCATCAACATCAACATCACACCGCTGCGAGAACGCAAGGACGATATTCTACTCTTGGTTAATTATTTCCTCGACATGTTCAACAAGAAATACGGTAAGAACTTTCGCCGAGTATCCCAGGGGGCGGTGGACATCCTCATGAGCCATTCCTGGAAGGGCAACGTACGTGAACTCAAGAACGCCATTGAGCGTGTGACGCTGTTAGAAGACACAACAGAGGTCGAACAGGAGCACTTGGATTTTCTCGCGCCTAGACTGCCTCACACACCCTCAGTCAAGCGGGAAGCTGAGCAGTACAGTTTTCCACCATCGCGAATTCCCGACAATGGCATCCACCTTGATGAAGTGATCAAAGATATCATCAGCACTGCTTACAAACAGACGGGTAGGAATCAGGTGCAAACAGCCAAGCTCTTGGGTATCACGAGAAACACGCTGCTCTATCGTCTGAAGAAGTACGGTATTCGCTGAACGCTTATCGGTGGATAATGGAGACCGTGTGATTAAGAACCGGGCAGTGGCCAGGAGATACAACTATACGACCTTTGGTGCCTGGTGCTTTGGGCTTACTGGCCAGTCCGCTCGCAAATGCTCTGTGCGTCTACCGCTCTGAACCTGCCCTATCCCCAATGTTGTTCACTTAAGAACAAATTGCGGTTTTAACACCTCCTAAGATCCCCCCTAACCCCCCTTTAAAAAGCTAACCATGTCCCACATTTTTTGCTGGACACAGGTGGGCTTATCTGCTCCCTCAAGAGGGGCACTGGGGCCTTTTCTGCAGTGACTGGCGGGAGGCCGGTGCCACTTCCGCGTTTGCGGCTAGGGGAGCCCTCGGTCCCGTTCCATAGGAACGGGAAACAAGGAGGGGACGCCTTCCCCTGGCTGCAAACACGTTAGAAGTGACCGGGCTGGGAGCCTCGGAACGAAAGAAGAGGCCCCAGTGCCCCTCCAATGGTTCCACCACCCCCTGTGTCCAGCAGTCCCACTTGTGGGTAAAGATCAGTTTCGTAAAGGGTCTGAGGGGACTTCACAACCGCTTGAAAATCCCTCCAAATCCCCCTTTGCAGAGGGGGACTTCAAAGCGCCAAGTCCAACGGGTATCATCTTGACTAGCATCAACCCCGAGAATCGCTCAGTTTAGGGATTAGTTGTTGGGGCCAATTGAGGCTCGCAGAAACTCTATCTTTATGATATTATTAGTAGTAGGGGAATAGGTAAATCATTAAGGTACGATTTCCTCACCTACTGCTACCCCAAGAGATGAAACGAGACTTCGGGTTCTCAGAATTTCACCCTAGAGCCCGAGAGCGGTGAAAATTCCCAGTTTGAGACTCAGTTCACGGTAATCTCAGCGAAACAAGCCGAGCCACGGCCAGCGATCAGCTGGTGCACTCTGGCCACGTTGTCACTACAAGGTCCTAAAGGCAGGAATCGATGCGGGTTGCGATAGTTAGCTTCCTCCTGTGTTTATGTCTGGCTCTCACCGGATGCTCCGTCTGGATGTCCATGACAGGGGACCCGGAACCAGATTTCAGTCTGATCAAGACAGGATCCAGGCGCATGGAAGTGGAACAGCAGCTGGGTAGCCCGGTGGAGTCTATCAGGGAACCTGACGGAATCACGGTGGACATCTATGAATACAAGATCGGAGACGAGCCGAGGCCGGATCACGCCATGGGCCACTTGCAGCTAGATTTTTTGACCTTTGGAGCCTGGGAAGTCGTGGGCACGCCATTGGAAGTTTTTCGTGGCGAAAAGCGCCGTGTGATGGTCAAGTATGATGCCGACGATAATGTGGTCACCGTCAAATCACTACAGATGCCAAAGGATAAAAAGAAAGCTCAGCAACAATCGGACTCAAGCCGGCAAGTCAACTCAAAAGACTCACCCCATATGGAAGGAGTCCTCGCCAAAGACCAATATCGCGACGACGCCAAAAGGCTGGCCTATGCTTTGAAGGAGGTGCACGTTTCCAAGGTCACGCTCAGGAAAGAGCCCAGAGCGCTGTCGGAGCAGGACGTGCACATACTTCTGGTCAGGTATAACTGTTACGACAGCGTCAGGAACAGAGGAGCAGTATTTGCCAACGATTTCGTTGACAATACGGACGGAACCGTGACCGACAGGGCCACGAGCCTCATGTGGCATCAGGCAGGCTCACTTTCGACCATGACCTGGTCCCAAGCTCAAGAATATGTGCGTCTGCTCAACGAATCGAGCTTTGCCGACCATTCGGACTGGCGGCTCCCTACCCTGGAAGAGCTTGCTTCCCTGATCGAGTCCCAGTCCATGGAAAATCGCTCCCACATCCACCCCCTTTTCTCCGGCAAGCAAGCGGATTACTGGAGCACTGACACCTACGGCTCCGTCTCCGCTTGGAAAGTCGACTTTCACTGCGGCTGTATCGGCCAGGGTCTTATCGACGGATACCCTTCCTACTTGTACGTCAGAGTTGTTCGTTCCTTGGGTTGAAGATTGCTCTTTTCTCTTTGACTAGAAGAGTGACAAGAAGTAGGGAAAGCCCTCTGAATTTTTCTGTTGACTTAACAACCAAAATAGAGTAATCTATTTTTGTGGACCCGAGAAGCTCGACGACTGCTCCCAGGTCCGCCGCGGAGCGGGAAAGAGTTACTCGGGTCCGCTGCATTTGGGCACCGCAAGGATGAAGCCAACACCTTACCATGCCCAACCACAAAAAAAGGCCCGCCTGAGCGGGCCTGTCTAATTTGTAGTCCAGTGTGCTCTAAAAAGGCCGGTAAAGGGGATTACCCTCTTCATCCTTGGGATAGTCCTCCCTTTCGGCAAAGCTGTCGCAACCGCAACAGCAGTCACATTCCTCTTGATGGGACAACGGCGTATAGCCAAGGTCACTTTCCATCTTCTTCACCCCTCTCAAAGTGTTGTTTCAATAACGTAACCATTGGACGCGAATGAGTCAAATCAATGATGAAAATATGAGCTGATAGATTAGTGCGCCATTTTCTTGACCCTCTCGTCACCCCTCTGTTATGTTATCCACAAGATTAATCCAAAGAACTCGAAGACATATCGCGTTACAGTAGTGGTGATCCAAAATAGCAAGGGATTGATAGCATGCGGGGAAAGCGGTTTACAGCGAGTTTCCTCTGGGCCAGCATAACTGTTTGCTTTTTCGCCCTGGTTTTCATGTTTCTGCAGCCTGCTTTTAGCCAACACACGGCGGAACAGTCAGTTTCGCAATCTTCCGCGACGACTTGGCTGCGGCCCCGTTTTTCTGAATATAGTCAGGAGCGAGCAAGCATGGTCCGGACCCAGATTGCTTCGCGTCGACCAGCAATCCGCGATGCTCAAGTTCTGGAGGCCATGCGCCAGGTCCCGCGGCACCTTTTCGTTCCTTTCGATCTGCAGCGACTCGCCTACGCTGATCGGCCGCTTCCCATCGGCCACGGTCAGACCATATCGCAGCCGTACATCGTCGCGCTCATGACCGATGCCCTGGCGGTAAAGCCAGGTGCGAAGATTTTGGAAATAGGTACAGGAAGCGGATACCAGGCCGCGGTACTCTCTGAATTGACACCCAGGGTCTTTACCATGGAAATCATCCGTGCTCTGGGAGAGAAGGCTGGAGAGCGGCTGCAAAAGCTTGACTACAAGACGGTAAGGGGCAGAGTCGGCGACGGGTATTTCGGCTGGCCGGAGGAGGCCCCCTTCGACGGAATCATAGTTACCTGCGCCGCCGGGCACATCCCCCCTCCTCTGGTTGAACAACTCGGTTCAGGTGGGCGCATGGTGATTCCGGTGGGGAGTATTTTTCAGGTCCAGCGCCTTTTGGTGGTGACCAAAGACAACCAGGGGAAAGTCCAGACCCACGAACTACTGCCGGTGGTGTTCGTGCCCATGACCGGCGCCATTCAGAAAGGGCCGTGAGCCCTCAGTCTGCGGCATGCGCCAGGAACACGCAGTCAACGGTAATACAAAGGCATTGCCGGGTCGTTTCTTCGCGTTCGCTTCGCGGTCACTGATAGTCATTAAGTCACTCGGTCACCAGGTCGTTTGATAACTGGATCACCCGATCACACCTTCGCTGTTAGTGGTGATCCTGTTTTTATACGACCTCGTGACCCAATGACGGGCGGTATGCCCGAATGACCTATTCATCCGACATTGCCTTCCACAGTGCGAGGATGGTGAACTAAGGAGTTCGAATCATATCCCGTGAGCGCTTACACACCTTGGACACTTCTTCCCCGACGGACAAGCCCGGTTTGCGAGAACTGGCCGCTGTGGCAATTATTTCTGCAGCGGTGCTCGGGCTTGAACTTGCCCTCATGCGGACTCTGGCCATTTCTCGATGGCACCACTTCGCCTATCTCGTGGTCGGACTGGCACTGCTCGGCTTCGGCGCCAGTGGAACATGGCTCGGGCTGCTCACTCCCCGACTCCTACCACACTTCTCCCCCTGGGTCCGTGGTCTAACTCTCATCCTCGCTGTCAGCATTACACTTTGCTACCGCTCGGCAGAGTCTCTTCCACTCCAGATGAGGTATGTCCTGTTCAGCGGGCAGCAGCTTTTTTATCTCACCTGCTACCAGGCCCTGATCTTCCTGCCTTTTCTCGTGGCAGGGATCCTCATCGGTTTCACCCTGATTCGCTTTGCCCCCTCGGTTAACCTGGTCTACGGGGCCAATCTCCTGGGCAGTGGCACCGGTCCGATCCTTGCGGTGGGGCTCATGATGTGGTTGCCACCCGCCCGACTGATTCAGGGTGCCGCGTTCTTGGTGTGGACCTCAGTGTTTCTCTGGCCTCCTGCTCCTGGCAGAAGAAGCGCTAGGCGATTTGCAGGAATATCCGTTCTGGTGGGTCTTCTCATTGTTGCGGAGGCAATCTTTTTGCCTGTGCCAATGCGCACCGATCCTCACAAGATGCTGGCAGAATTGCAGCGCTGGCAGAAGCAGGGAGACGCCCGTCACCTGGTTACCCGCCATGGCCCGCGCGCGAGGCTTGACGTCTTCACTTCCCCGCGGCTGCACCATACCCTTTTTGCCGGACTTACAGCCACAACCCCTCCCCCATCCCAGTCACTTCTGCTCGCCGACGGTGAAAGCGCAGGCCCCATGTTGCACATTGACAATCCAGCCGGGGCTTCCATTCTGGAACACACCCCCATGTCGGTTGCCTATCGTCTTCTACCCAACGCCAGGGTTTTGCTACTAGGTGAAACAAGCGGGGTGAATGTGTGGTTGGCACGGCGCTACGGCGCGAGCAAGATAACCCTGGTTGTAGAGAACCCCCAGATGTTGGATGTACTCCTGGGCCCTCTGGACCACATTGGAGACCGGGGCCTCAAGGGCGAGGACCTGGAGGTCCATTCGGCCTCGCCGCGGCACTTTCTCGAATACTCCGAGGACAGGTTTGACATTATTCACGTGGTGGGTGCCGAGGGAATGGCGGCCGGCGTGAGCAGCCTCTTGTCATTGCACGAGAATTATCTACTCACCGTGGAAGGAATGGTTCGCTGCCTGGAACACCTGACGCCCAGAGGCCTGATAACCATCACCAGAGGTCTGCAGTCTCCCCCCAGAGACAACGTCAAGATTCTCGCCACTTTGGTGGCAGCGTTGGAAGGAATCGGCGTCCAGAGACCAGACACTCATCTCGCCCAGCTGCGAAACCATCTGGCCGTCTGCACCTTGGGCGCTGGCAAACCTTTCGAACCGATACGGGTGCAACAGGTGGTGCAGATCAGCGATTTGCTTTGGCTTGACATCGACACTCTTCCCGGTTTTGATCCCCACAGCAGGGAACCCTTCAACCGCCTCATGGGATCAACAGGGGAAAATGGCTCCTTCTACCGGATGGCGGCCGGGGAAATCTTCTCTCCAAACCGGGAACGCTTCTTCAAGGACTGGGCCTATAATGTGCGCCCGGCCACGGATGACCGACCTTACTTCTTCGACTTCTTCCGCTGGCGTTCGTTGCCGCGTTTCATCAGAAGTCATGGTCATTACTGGTTCCAACGCCTGGAACTCGGTTATGTTGTCCTGGTGATCTCCCTGGTGCAAATTGTGGCAGCGGCGGTAGTGCTGCTCCTGCTCCCTCTATTTCTTTGGGCTCGCCATAGAAGGTCCCCCTCCGGGGGAGGCTGGGCTTTTGTGTACTTCCTTTTGCTCGGTTTTGCGTTCTTGGCCCTTGAAATCAGCTTGATGCAGCGTTTCACCTTGCTCATGGGGGATCCGCTGCTTGCAGCTGCCGGAGTACTCAGTGGTTTCCTCTTCTTTGCGGGATTGGGAAGTATTTACGCTCAGCGCTGGACACATAAACCCGCCTGGGCGATCTTTTTGGCAGGGCTGGGAATAGCTCTCTCTGCTCCCCTAGTCTTTCTGCTGAGCAAGTGGCTTCTCGGCCCTGTCTCCACCTGGACCACTGCGAGTAGATTTGTCGTGCTCCTCATTCTTCTGGCCCCCCTTGCCTTTCTCATGGGCTGGCCCTTTCCGGCTGGTATGAGGCTCTTGGAACGGTGGTCACCCGGTTTGATGCCGTGGGCCTGGGGCCTGAATGGCTTCGCCTCTGTGGCCGCAGCCCCGCTCACGGTGTTGCTGGCCATGTCTCTGGGATTCCAGGCGGTTCTGGCTCTCGCCGTGGGTTCCTACTTGCTGGCGACAGTCCTAGCCTTTAGAGTCTGGGGATCTGTTTCCTGACGGGATAGCTTCTGAGCGATCAAGCCCGGCAATTGCGATAAGCTAGACCTCAATGATCATCGCTTCGATGATGTTTTCTTGATCCCTGAGGGCCTGGAGAACCTCTGAGGACACCGGGTTGTCCACGGTGACCAGGCAAATGGCCGTTCCTTTACTGCGAATTCGGCTCAGATGCATATCGGCAATGTTAACCTGATGGTCACCCAAGGTTGTGCCGATAAAACCGATCACACCGGGCCGGTCGTAATTGGAAATGAGCAGCATGCGTCCTTCCAGAGGAGCCTCCATGCGGTAGTCATCAATCTCGACGATGCGGCACTCGGGAGCCGGGAACACCGTGCCTGCCACCCGAGATTCCCGTTTGTCCGTTACCACGGCCAGGGTGATGAGTCCTGCATATCCGCGGGCATCGGACGACGTGGCCACGTCTACCTGGATTCCCCTGTTTTTCATGATCACCGGTGCGTTAACCAGATTGACCTCTTCAGCCAGTGCCCGTTCGAGAAAGCCTTTCTGGGCCGCGTTGGTCACCGGTGCTAATTCCAGATCCCGCAGATCACCTCCATAGCCAACCTTCAGCCTGCGCACGTTGCCCCGGAAGTAGCGGGACAGGAAACGGCCCAGACGTTCGGCCAGGAGCATATAGGGCTGGATCTGCTCCACCATTTTGGGGCTCATGGAAGGCATATTTACCGCATTCCTGATCAACCCGTTCTGCAAGTAATCCACCATCTGCTCAGCAATGGCAGTGGCCACGTTGACCTGCGCCTGTTCACTGGAAGCGCCCAGATGGGGCGTTGCGATCACTTGGGGTAATGAAAGTAGTGGATTATTCACTGGTGGCTCTTCCTCAAACACGTCCAGTGCTGCCCCTGCCACCTTTCTCTTCTTAATCGCCTGGTAGAGGGCGTTCTCGTCGATGATGCCCCCTCTGGCGCAATTGATGATGCGCACTCCCCGTTTCATCGTCTTGAAGGCGGTTTCATCCAGCAGCCCCCGTGTTTCTTTAGTAAAAGGCGTATGAATGCTGATAAAGTCCGATTGCCGGAAGAGCTTCTGTGGAGGCACCAACTCCACCCCGAGCTTTGCGGCCACTTCGGCCGAGACGTAGGGATCGTATGCGAGCACCCTCATTTTCATACCTTGGGCCCGATTGGCCATGATCGAACCAATGCGTCCGACCCCGATAATGCCCAAGGTCTGATTGTAGAGTTCGGTCCCCACGAACTTCTTCTTTTCCCATCTGCCATCCCGCACTGACTGATCCGCTCGGGGAATATGTCGTGAAAGTGCCAACATCAGGGCCATCGCATGTTCAGCAGCGGCCACAGCGTTGGCCCCGGGAGTGTTCATCACCAAGATGCCGCGTTGGGTTGCTGCCTCGAGATCTATATTGTCAACGCCAATGCCGGCGCGCCCGATCACGCGTAAACGCGGTGAATTTTCCAAGACCGTCCGGTCTATGTTAGTGCGACTGCGCACCACCACACCTTCACAGGGTTGAATCGCCTCCAGAAGGTCCTTGGCTCCCAGCCTTTCGTGCACCTCTACTTCGATTCCTTTGGCCTTTTCAAAGATTTTCACTCCCTTACGATGGAGTCCGTCGCATACGAGAATCCGCATAGAAGTTTCCTCCTCAACGTGCTGGTCTCCGCAGTCTTATCGCCAGATCCGAGCTATGTTAGGGGGATCAGTGCTGGAAGGCAAGCCTATAATGAGGGTTTTCCTGTCGGGGCGCACCACTGAGTAGAACGATCCCTGATCCAAGTGCACATCATATCGCTTACAAAGGACTAGGCGATGCTGGTGCGTAAGGTTTTTGCGAAGGCAGCTGGGATCGAGAAATGAATTACTACTGAAAGCATAATACTATATTAGCAATACCTAATCTCCTAATCGTGCCTTCTCGACAAAGAATCTCTTCACACAAACATCATTACTGTTGATGACAAGTACGCTAAAACGAGATGTTTCGTGACTAGGGATAAGAATTGGGCCTGGGACGTATCGCCAGTTGCTGTAGGTCCATACTTGGTATTGACCTTCCGGTAGCATTGTCTCCGTTGATTCGGTCGGAATGACTCTGCTGAGATAACCGTTCAGACTAGTTCTGTCCAGAGTCAATATCTGCTCCGGATAACCTAACACTTCGGCGATTTCATACCCCTCGGTCTCTCCTTCAACAATCTTGTCAACAGCCCTCTCAGCAAGCTTCCGGTCTCCAGCGGAAACACAGTTCGCAACTGACGTCACCAGCACGAGTAATAACATCAAGTATCTGCTTTTTTTTGTTAGCATCCCGACTTCTTGACCTCCCCTTAATGAGAAACGCTTCCGAGCATAATGGATCCAAGTAATGGTTCGATCCAGGCCCGCTTTAGAGGTCGCCACCTCCTGCCACCCGTCTTACCCCCATCACGCCTCTTTCTCCGGTCGAAAATCTCGTCCCAGAGCTGCCGGGGCCGTCACCTGCCAGCGATTCAACCATTTCTTGAGACCGGGATACCGAAGCGTCAGGTCCCGGAACCAGTTGGCCGTGCCCACATTCACCAGCAGCAAGGTTAATATCATAACAGGAAAAGGCGCCACTTGAAACAGAGACGCCGGCAGCATGGGGAATAGTTCCTGCAAATGGATGCCGAGAACTTGCAGAGCGGCAAAAAGGTAAGCTCCGAGGGCAGCTCTCAGGGGATGCCAACCGCCAAAGATGACTATGGCCAGGGCAATCCACCCAGCTCCCTCAGCGCCCTGGGGCCGACCCCACCCTGGCTTGACAGCGAGAGAGAATGCCCCTCCTGCCATTCCCACCAGAGCCCCGCCAAGCAAGGTATAGGTTATACGCAGTCGTTGAACTCTGATACCCCTGGTAAAGGCCGCCCAGGGCTGCTCTCCAACAGCCCGTAGTTCCAGGCCGGCTCGGGTCGAAAAAAGCCACCACCAGAGAAAGAACGTCAGCAACAGACTGAGGTAGACCACAGGGCTCTGGTAGCCGAGCGCGGGACCAACGAACGGTAAGTCACGTATGCCGGGGATTGACCAGACCGGCAGTTCGGGTCCTAGTTGTCGGGCGTAGTTGTGACCGAGAAAATAGGCCAGATCCCTGCAAAGGAGGGTGAGAATGAAGCCCACGGCCAGCTGCGAACGGGCCAATGCCAGCCCCAACAGTGCGACGGCGGCAGCCGAAGTCGCACCCACTGCGGTACTGGCCAGAAGGCCCAACCAGGGGTTACCGCTCAGCAAGGCCAGTACAAATCCCGTCATGGCCGCCAGCAAAATGGTGCCATCAAGAGACAGGTTGATGACGCCCGCCCTCTCGGTCAAAGTTTCTCCCAGTGTGGCCAGGACGATGGGAGCGCCTGCCGATAGGATGCCAGCCAGGGTAAGCGCCAGAAAATCCACTATTCGGTCCTCCTCAGCACTCGAAAACGCTCTTCGAAACCTTGCACAAGGAAGAAAGACAGGACCAGAACCCCTTGAATGACACCAGCCAGGGATGAGTCCAGTTTGAGTTGGAGGGGTAGTTGAATGGAGCCCACGTTCAGCACTGCGAAAAAGAAACATAAGACCGGAACGATCTGGGACCGAAACGAAGCCAGCATTGCCACAAGTAAGGCTGTGTACCCGTAATTGCTGGAGATGGCCGGCAGTAACCGGTGGTACACACCGACCACTTGCAGGGCTCCGGCAAGTCCGGCCAGTGCTCCACATCCAACCATGGCCTCCAGAATGCGCACTTGCGGGTTAAGCCCAAAGAGTAACGCGGCATCTTGATTCTGCCCCACTGCTTTAAGGCGAAGTCCCCACTGGGTAGAGCTGAGAACAAAGGCCACAAGTAAGAAGACCGTCAGTGCCAGCAACAGACTAACCGGGCTCAGAGACGATCCTCCCAAAGCCTCGAGCCAGAGGGTCGGATGAAGCGGTTCAGTGCCGCTCATGGAAGCAATGCCCGGACGTTTCCACGGTCCGAATATCAGCCAAAGAGTGAGACCCAGGGCGACGAAATTCAAGCCCAGACCGCCGAAGATCTCGTGTACCCGGCCCCAGGTCCGCAACAAACCCGCCGCAAGTGCCCACAAAGCACCGCCGATCATGCCCGCCATGAGTGCGCCCATCACCAGCAGGAAACTGCCACCATCAGGAAATGGTCGCAGGAAGCCAGTGGCAAACACAGCACCGAGGATTATTTGTCCCTCAATTCCAATATTCCAGAGTCCGGCTGCGAAGGTCAGCAGGAGAGCCGAAGAGCAGAGTACCAACGGAATCCAGACCGCAGCTGCTTGAGCAAGCTTTGCGGCGGAACCCAGCCCGCCCACGACAAGGATGGCAAGGGTTTGCAAGGGAGGCGCTCCCGCAATCAAAACGATGAGCGTGGTGAGTACAAGAGCAAGGACGAGCGCGGCCACCAACCGGCCCAGGGAGGTGGCAAGGCTCGTTTTTGAGAACATTGGTTAAGCCGCCGTTGCCTGACCGGCCATGAGGCGTCCCATCTCCTCCACACTGATGGATTGGCTTGGTCGGTCGGCTACCAGTCGCCGGTTATAGAACACCAGTATCCGGTGGCTGTGGGTCTTTATCTCTTCCAGGTCGGCAGACGAGAAAATAAGTGAGGTGTCTTGACGGCACCTCTCGGCCAGATGGTGCCATACAAGCTTTCCCGCGCCCTGGTCCAGTCCTCGGGTTGGGTGCTCCAGAAGTAGCAATTTTATCTGCTTTGGGATGAGCGCCAGCAACAGCCTCTGTTGGTTTCCACCGGAGAGAGTTCTAGCAGAGGCAAAGGGTTGAGCATGGATGCGAAATCTTCTGATGCCTTCTTCAGACAAGCGCTCGACAGGATTACCTCGCGCAGTCGGGAAGGCCAACTGGAAGTGTTCTACGAGGCTAAGATCCGGGAACAACCCCTCTTCCAACCGCGCCGCCGGAAAGAAATGAATACCCGCCTGACGGAATCTAACGTACGGGAGCCCTTGCAGTTGCTCGCCACCCATAATGATGCGGCCTTTTGCTACCCGGGTCAAACCGGCCAGGCTGCGCAACAGGAGTTCCTGTCCATTTCCTTCCAGCCCGGCCAAGCCCACGATCTCTCCCGGACGAATGGAGAGGGAAGCATTGCTAAGTGCATACTTCTCGCCAACCAGTTGGGCGTGCTCTAAGCTGAGGAAGGGGTTCTTGTTCGGCTGAAGCTTTGGCCCAGCCTCACCACCTGCACCAGACTCGGAACCGAACATCAAATCCACCAGTTCGTCCGAACGGAATGGCGGCAGCAACTGTCCCGCTAGTCTGCCCTGCCGCAACACCAGAATCTCCTGGCAGAGTTCTTCTGCTTCGGCCAACTTGTGGGTGACAAAGATGATTGTTCGCCCCTGATCCTTCGCTAGTTGGTTCATGGCGGCAAACAGCGTCTCTTTTTGGGTTACGGAGATACCTGTCGTAGGCTCGTCCAGGATCAGCACGTTAGCACCCAAGTCCAGGAGCCGAAGCAAATCCAGCTGCTGTCGCTCGCCAACAGTGAGCTCCGTGGCCCTCTCTTCCGGAGGAAGCCGGAAGTGAAAGCGGTCTCCTAGCTCTTGTAAGCGTTGGATAGCATTCCTCTTGTCTCTTCTCCTCCCTCCCAGGCGGAAGTTCTCCCAGACCGTCAGGGCGGGGAAATCCTGGGGGTCCTGGTATAACATACCCACCCCCATACCGAGGGCGCGGGAAGGACTAAGTCGACCCACCGACTCTCCGTCGAAAAGTATACGGCCACGGCTGGGTTGAGTGTGCCCGGCGAGCATTCGCATCAGGGTCGTCTTGCCTGCGCCGTTCTCTCCCAGGAGCCCATAAATCCGGCCGGGTTCCAGCACCAGACTGATCCCGGCGTTGGCTCGCACTCGACCGTAGTATTTGTGAATATCCTGAAACTCTATTCTCATTTTCACCGCTTACTTCGGGCTGCTGGCCCCTTCCATCCCCTTAAGCAGTTGCTTCATATACCATACCTGTTGGTCCGTAGCAGTTTCACCTTCCTTGAGAAATATCGAGCCGTCTTGATAGAAAAGCGGACCCCGAAACAGATTTATCTTTCCGGTGGCCAACCCCCGGGTAAATCTGGCCAGCTCCTCGTTTGCCGCTCGTGACAGTGCCGGGCCGACCAAGAACCCGACCGCGCTGGTGTCGTGGTTGTTGATGTCTTTCCAATCAGGACCATTCCATTCCCAGGCCTGTTTCCAGCCCCCATCTTTCACCGCCCTGGCGGTCTGCAGATACGCCGGTCCCCAGTTGAAATAAGGCACTCCCAGGCAGACCTCATCGGCACCCTCGCACGCCCCCTCGTAATCGTATGGAATGGCCCAGACCTGGCGCCCTGCTCTCCGCTTCTGCATGGCCACCACCAGAGCCTCAGTCGTGTCGATGCCGGAGACGACCACGTCATGGCCACTGTCGAAAAAGCGATTCGCCACCTGGGTCGGATCAGCGGTCACCCCGGGAATGTTAAACCAGAATCCAATCCAGCTCACCTTGAACTTCAGCTCGCTCAGAGGACGCTTGCGAACCTTTTCCCAGCCATAGGCTGCGCCCAAATAACAGGATGCCGCCAACCGCCTCGTCTCCTCGTTGATGAGGGGTCCCAGGTAGCCGATCTTTCCTGTTTTGGTAGTGAGGGCGGCAACAAAGCCTGCCATCATCTTCCCATACTCCATGCGTCCCATGATGTTCCCCAGATTAAGCGGCGCTTTCCCGGTAAGAACGTCATCGCCTGAGACATGAATAAAAGTTACTTCCGGATGTTGTTTAGCCGCCTCCCGGGCGCCGTCTGTCATGTCGTCCGAATTGGCAATGATGAGCCTGGCACCCTTGGCCACCAGATCATCCACTAACTGAGGTAGGGTCAGACCGGGTCTGTCGGCTGGATTGACCTTGTCGAGATAGAGCATCTTGGCGTCGGGAAGCTTGCGCTCTAAGTAGAGACCGGCATCGTAGTGGGCCTGGCTCCATCCCCGATCGTTGTAAGGGCCAACCAGCAGCATTCCGACGACGAATGGTTTCTTCTCCACCTCTTTGGCACATCCAACACCCAAAACCAGTAGAACTACCACACAGAGTCGCAACATTCTTCGGAGCATGATTTTCCTCCTCTGCCTATGTCGAAGAGACTTACATCGCCCAGCTTCGGATATTTCATGAACTGCTGTGGCGAGACCATAGAGATGAACTTGCCACCGTCCAATCGTCCCAAGGTACCGCCGGATTGGACCCGAACCGTACCTGACAAGGTTGTCATCAGGTCATTTGGGCTAACGCCCGTCATCAAATCGTTCGGTCGCTTTGATAAACCCATCACCAGGAATGGCAAAGCCATGATTTCGTGATTTTGGCATAAAACGACACAGTGACCCAGTGACTATGAGTGACAGCGAAGCGTGATGACAAGTAAAACGGTCGCAGCAGGCCATTCATGAAACATCCGGGCTAAGGATCTCAGCCACCATCCTAACTTCGGCAAAGTGATTAGGGAAATGCGTGGTGAGACGAATATAAGGGAATACCTCCTGAGGAGCACGCCTCAAACGAGTAAGGAATCTAGGTCTCGGCTATGTTCTGTATCCAAGGGTGTCAACTCTGCCTCTGGTTATCGATAGTTATGGAGAAGTCAAGTGTTGGAAGAATAATCTGTCCCTTCCGAAACAGAGTTCTTGGGAAAAGCCCTGCACGACCTTCTGTGTGGACAAGCCGGATTGGAATGGTGATAATTAAGGAATAACTCCTGATGCTGTGCAGGAGGTTTGAGCCAGGTGATTTTCATTGGAGGCATCGGCCCCAGGAAAAAACGACTAGACGTCCAGCCACGCATCTGTTCCAACTGTGGCCTGAGCCAGGCCTACCTCATCCGCATTGACAACTACTTGTCTCTTTTCTTCATCCCCGTTCTCCGAATTAGTAAGGGCCAGCCCCTCGTCCAGTGCGAACGTTGCGGCCATACTGCTGACGAGAGCGGCAGAACCCAGGAACCTCCACTTGACCTGCAAGCAACTCGCTGCTCTCGCTGCGGCGCCACTTTGGCGGGAGACTTCCGCTACTGTCCATATTGCGGCGGAGAACGTTCGCCCCACTCACGCCCATGAAATGGTTCGCCCAAAAAAATACCACCGCCTGAGTTGGCGGTGGTACACGATTTCATAGTTTTACGGCTATCTTGGCCTCAAAGTCCATCAACATTCAAGGGGTTGAAGGTTCTTACGCACTTCTTCACAGCACTTGTCGTCTTGGACGCAGAGGACACTGTCATCACTGGTAACCACCATACATTTGCAGATATCTTCCATCGAGGTCCCCCCTTTCTCTGCAGCCTTACAGTCACTGGTGTTCTCTCTTCGAAAATAAGACGGAATTCCACGATTGCAAGTGATTGGGGGTGCGGAGAGGAATCAATTTCGTTGACGAGCCGAGCGCCACTTCCAGCATACAACGACGTAGATCACTAGCGTCAAGAAGAGTAAGGCGACACCGGCCGCGTATTGATCATGGGCCGTCATGTTCGGATAGATGATCGGCCCGAGATAGTGATCGATAAACCCGGTTTTGTAGGCAGTCTCCCCCGCTCGCATTCGCAGGGTTTGCTCTAAAGGGGTCAACGGGCAGAGGGTCCCTGGTCGCAACTCAATGACGAGAGCCCAGAGGACCGCCGGCACATGCAACAGAGCAAAACGCTGCCAACGAAGCACCAGAAAACCGCCAAAGACAACCAGGAGGATGAAGCTCAAATGCAGAATCATTACCGCATCGGCTAGAAACCCGTACATCGCTGCAACCCCATGGTGTCGTTGGTCAGGTCCCGATTCCGCAATCCAGCATATTCAACCGCTAGGTACGCCAGAGGGGAAGGATAAACCCCCATAAGCGCTCAAATAAGAGATTCCTCGTAATAAGTGTAGAGCTAATCGTAATTGATCAAGAAAGTAAAACGGAACTCAAAAGTCTTTCAAATCCCCCCTAACCCCCCCTTTGCCAAAGGGGGGAAGTCGCTGAGATCACGTCAAAATCTTCCCCCTTTGCAAAGGGGGATCGAGGGGGATTTTGTCGGGCGACGCACTAGCTCAACAGCATTGAGCCCTCTCAGACGATCGGGCAACAAGAGATTCAGATCCCTTATTTGAGCGCTTATAGGATGAACCCCTCCTCTACGCTAACAATAATCTTCCGCCTTTCGGCCAGCCCGTGGAATTGTCCGCAACTGTCCCTTTACAGGACTCCGGCCGCCGATTCCACGCCCGAAGCACTTCCGGGTCCAACATTAGCCGAATGATTTGCCCGATGTCGTCCTTGCCATAAGCAATGTCAAAGCCGAAGTGTCCTCCACGATTGGTTTCATAGGACGCGACCCGTGTGCTGTCATCTGCTGCAGCAACGACCTCTTCAAACATCCAACGCGGTTCTGCCGGATCGTCACGGGAGCTCACCATCACTAGTGGTGTCTGCACCCGATCGATCACAGTGGCGATTCGTGTTGTGGCCAGGTAGGATTCCTGGACTCGAAGACCTACTTTTCCACCGTCTGCCCGGCATCGTCACCCTCGCCTTTCCTCATTGCCTTTACCTTGGTCAAGAAATCCGGAACAGCGTCTATCAAACCCTCTAACCTGCCTGGCTTGGTCGGCAGAAAGGAAATCCTATCGCCGTCGATGACAATAAATCCCACCGGCTCTACCCGGGCTCCACCGCCGCCACCACCACCAAACCCCTGGCCTTTTTGCTCCGACTCCCCTTCTCCTCCACCGACACCGAAGCCGACCGTTATCCGGGAGACCGGGACGACATTTTTGTCGCCAAGCACGACAGGGTTCCCGACTATGGTCTCGGTGGTAGCGATCTGCCTGAGTTCATCGATGATGGAAGAGAGCAGTTCTTTCAGCTTGTTAGCCATGCCGGACCTCCTTTTTGTACTTCCGGTATATGTGAATCGTCTTCATTTTGGGCAACCGCCAACCAAAAAGCAATATTTCCCGCAAGATTCTGTACGGTCTCACTACTGCACCGCCGATCACTTCCCCCCTGAGGGTATCTGCCAGATAGTCCGGTCGGTAGACGATTGAAACAGAGGTGGCGGGAAATCTCTGCAGCCACGTGATGGCCCCGTACAATTGACCGGTTACATCCGGCGCTTCGATGCCACCCACCATAGTTATTCTCAAGTAATATTGACTGGTGGCTGCGACTATTCCTAATACCAGGCGCAAGATTGCAGCAGCGATCTGACGAAATGCCTCAAACTCCCACACGATAAGCTTGACCAGAACATAGGCCGGCCCGGTGGGTTTCACTGTTCGTTTCAAGTCAGATTTCTCAGATCCAGGTTCAACCTTCTCACTCTTGGAAGGCTTTTGCTTCTTGCGTCTGGTAAAGCGATATTCGAAGGGGAAAAGTTTGACTCCGACAAATCCGAACAGCCTCTTGTCAAAGCCGACGGTCAAATAGATAGTTGCAGGGGCTAATAGAGCGTATCCAAACGCCAAAACCGTCAGACACAATAGGCCCACGAGTATCTTCATTGTGTTCAACCTCAATTGCGCGATGCCGCTCAATTGACAGTTATTTCTCATTCGTCAGTCGTTACTGGAAAGCATATCAGCGCCTGGGTGTGTTCGGCCGGGGCGGGGGGATCGAAGTGCAATGTGAGATAGGGCCAGCACGCGCAAAGCTGGCGTTCCCCAGCACCAGTTTTGCCTGGGCAGGATTTCGTCCGTCGCAGATTTTCTATCTCAGAGTATGTACAAACCGCTGGCTCTCCTATCCCGACCTGAATCGTGAGAGGAATCCGGCCATCTTTTCCCTATCGAGAGGTCGGAGCTCGGCCAAAGGTCTCCTGGTTACCGTCTTTCTGAATCTACTGGCGTAGAGAGAGAGCGGCGACGACCTGTACAGGACTCCAATGGGCATCCGCTCTGTCCTTTCCTCGGTTTTCTCCAAGGCAGCGTCGCGATCAGTCGGGTCATACTCCTCATCGAGCTGATAGACTCGTTCTTTATACCAGCGCATCGGGTGGATCCCCCAGGTTATGCACGGCTGAATCACGTCAACGTAGGACAAACCCGTATGCTTTATTGCCTCCACCAGAAGACTCTTCAGGTGATCCAGGTCTCCCGCAAAACCTCGGGCCACAAAGGTACAATTGTGGGCAATAGCGATGGCTGGCATGTTCAGTGGTGCGATCTCCACCCCCTTGGGCTGAAGGCTCCGCTTTTCTCCCGGCATGGTCGTTGGCGATGCCTGTCCCAAAGTCAGCGCGTAATACTCATTGTTGTGCACGATCACCGTTATATCTGGGTTCCGCCGCAAAGCGTGGATGAAGTGGTTTCCACCTTCGCCGTAGCAGTCGCCGTCGCCCGTGGTGACAATTGTGGTGAGTTCGGGATTGGCTACGTGAATACCCAGAGCGGCGGAAACTGCCCTGCCATGTAACCCATTGAAGAAATTACACTTGAGATAGTGGGGTAGTTTTGCTGCCTGTCCGATTCCCGACACCAAACATATTTCATGGGGCGCCTTTCCCAACTCCACCAGAGCCATTTTCAGCGCCTGCAGGATGGCATGGTTCGGGCAGCCGGGACACCACTGAATCTCAGCCTTGCTCTTAAACTCCTCCACTGTAATCATTGAAACGCCTCCTGATATATTCTCCGGTCAATGGCAGACCGTCATACCTGCGGATACTCCCCGTAAAATCCAACCCGTATTCCGAGCGCAAAAGTCTGGCCAATTGGCCTGTGGCATTACTTTCCACCGTCCAGTACTTCTTTCCTCGTGGGAAGGTGTAAATCGGCAGTGGCCACACCTCGGTGAAATGGATCATGCCCCCTTCAATGCCTTCCTTGTTCAAAAGTTCGAGTCCTTCCAGAATAGCTTGCCGAGAAGATCCCCATCCCACCAGAACAATATCGGCCCCTTCCATCTGTACTTCCTCAGGCGGGCTGACCTCGTTTCGCAAGCCTTCGAATTTTGCCAGTCGTTTTTCAACCATGGCTACCGCAGTCTTGGAAAGGTCTTCAGTGATGTGGCCTTCCTCATTGTGCTCATCGCTGTCTACGCCAACCAGGTGTTCGCTCTGTCCTGGGTAGAGACGCGGCGAAATCCCGTCAGCGGTCAACCGATAACGTTTGTAATCCTTTATGGACTGGGGATCAGCGATATATACGGTTGGACCGATCTCTTCGAGAGCAAAGTCCTCCACCGTAAAACGCGAGTCAGAGAGAAACTGATCGGTGAGCATAATAACCACCGTTTGATACTTGTCAGCAAGGTTGAAAGCCCGCACCGTTTTGTGAAAGGCGTCCTTCGGGTCCGACGGCGCTAGCACCATTTTGGGGAATTCGCCATGCCCTGAATTGATGGCGAACAAGAGGTCCCCTTGGGCCGTCCTGGTGGGTAAACCTGTTGCCGGCCCCGGGCGCTGGGCAACAACAATCACCAGAGGCGCCTCTATCATTCCTGCCAAACTTACACCCTCCACCATCAGCGCAAACCCGCCCCCAGAGGTAGCGGTCATGGCTCTCGCACCACCGTAACTCGCCCCAATCGCCATGTTTATGGCTGCGATCTCATCTTCCGCCTGCTCAGTGAATATCTCCAGGTGTTCTTCTTCCCTGGCAAGAAAAGTGATGATCGCGGTGGAGGGGCTCATCGGGTATGCAGACATATAGCGGCAGCCGGCATAAGCGGCCGCTGAAGGGATCGCCTCATTTACACCAATGAGATAAGAACGCATGTCACGTTTTGGAAGTCCCCATGGGCACATGTCGATACAGCCTTGGTCCGCCAAACTGTAACCTCTTTCCGCCGCCGCCAGATTGGCTCTTACCACCCCAGCGCCTTTATCCGCAAACTGACGAGCAAGTATTTGGTTCAGTGTATCCAGCTCAATACCGAGCGTTGCCACCAGTGCGCCAACGGCGATGGTATTCGCGTAGATTATCCCGCCGAATTCCTTTTCCGCAATTTTCGTAAAGGGAATTACGATCGTTCTTTGTCTCATTTCTTTTTCTGCGAGCAGGATTCCCTCTTGTTTGAGTAAGGGTTCGTACTTTTTCACCGCGCCCTCATTAAGCGCCAGAAGAATATCCGCATCCATCAACGGCGCGTTTCGAACTTCCTCACTGATCCTGATCGAGTAGCTGTTTTGGCCGCCCCGTATCCTCGATTCAAACTCCTGCCAACTGAACACACCATACCCCTGTGCGGAAACCGTATCAGCCAGAGCAGCACCTACGGTCTGCACTCCCTCACCGGCTGCACCGGCAATGACAACGTTCAAGTCATCCATAACCGTCTCCTTGGACCGATCAGTCTGGTATCTGCTTGAGCCACCTTGCCGTCATCCCCGACCTACTTGTGAGTATACAAGTTCAAGGTCTTCCCGCCCCGCAACACCTTTATCTCAATGCGGCTACCCTCGGGCAGCTCTCCAATCCTGTCCCGAATTGCGCACGTCGTTTCCATTTCTGCCGACACTGGTACGCCCTGCGCTTAGAGCACAATGTCCCCGCCGATAAGGAGTTGCTCTCGGCCTATCTGTACCGGAATCCTTCCAGGCTCGAAGCCCAAAAGGACCACTACCACTGTTGGATTGACTTTGCGAAACACCTTGCTGAGCGACGTCGCTTCGGTGACAGCGCTTAGGCAGCAGACGCTGAAAACAATAACCGAGAGAACTGATCTGCGACGCATAATTATTCCTTACTTTGGTGCGAACCAGTGGGGTCCACTGGGGCAGCGACCCTGCAACGATCATTTTTACTGTATCTTAATCAACACCGTTCGCAAATACTAGTCATTTCAATTGGGACCCCAGTACTATTCGAGGCGGCCACGCTGCGCACGGTTTGTAATGGCTTAATCAGAAATCCAATACGTATACCGCCCCTGTGTCAAGTATGTGCAAAGATCAGTTTGCGAATCGAAGGAGATAAAAGCTTGAGCAGACAGTATTGCGGTTAGGTAGACGTCAAACGGAAGGGATGAAACCGGGTCGCACCCGGTTGTAGAAAACGCATCTTAGTTTTCATCCAGGACCTCTCGGGCCGCTTCGAGGAGTTGTCTCACTTCATAAGGCTTACTGACAAAGCCCTTGGCACCCGCGTTCAGGATTTCCCTCGTCGGCCCTTGGGGTGAGTAGCCACTGGCTATCAGAACCTTCGCCTCAGGGTCAATCTCCAATAGACCCTCAAGGCACCTGCTGCCACCCATCCCCGGCATGATCAAATCCAAAATCACCAGCTCCGGCCGATACTGCTCCTCACGGTAAAGCTCCAACGCACTCTCAGCGTCCGAAGCCACAACCACTGTGTAACCAAACGTGCTCAAAAACCGCTCCCCCAACTCCCTGACGGACTGCTCATCATCCACCAACAGAATAGTCTCGCTGCCCCCGGGAGGAGGAGTTTCCGCTTCCGTCAATTCCACGCCGTCACTGGGTCGCTCGATTACCGGCAGGTATATCTTGAAAGTGGTACCCTCGCCAGGCTCGCTGTAGCACATGATGTGGCCCTCATGGCTCTTGACGATACCATAGACCATGGCCAAACCAAGACCAGTGCCTTTGCCCGCTTCCTTGGTGCTGAAGAATGGCTCGAATATGTGCTCCAGAGTCCTTCGGTCAATACCGTGTCCATTGTCTGAAATTCTCAGGAGCACGTACCCTCCGGCTTTTGCTCCCAAGTGAGCCTTACAGTATTCCTCATCCAAAAAAACATTTTCTGTTTCTATCACCAGTCTACCGCCCTCGGGCATGGCGTCCTTGGCGTTGACGGCGAGGTTCATAAGTATTTGCTCCATCTGGACCGGATCCGCATCCACGGTCCAGAGATTATCCACCAGGAGCAGTTCAATCTCGATCATCTTTGGGATGGTGCGCTCAAGCAGTCTTTTTACTCCGCGGACCTCTTGGTTGAGGTCAATAGGACGTCTGTGGCTCTCTACCTTGCGGCTGAAAGTGAGCATTTGTTGAGTCAGCTCGCCGCCCCGTTTAGCGGCACGTAGAATCTCCTGTAGCTCCCGGTAGCCTGGTTCGTCGCCATCTTTATCCAGCAGAAGCAGCTGTGCATAGCCCTGAACAGCCTGGAGCAAATTGTTAAAATCGTGCGAAATGCCGCCAGCAAGGGTGCCGACTGCCTCCATTTTTTGGGCATGCTGAAGCTGCCTTTCCAGTTTGGCTTTTTCCTGTCGTGCGAGCTTCCGTTCGGTGATGTCGTTTCCAATGGATTGATATTCAACCAGATCACCGTGTTCATCAAACAGCGCTCTATCGTTCCACTCCTGCCACCGAGTGGACCCGTCCGGTGCAACAGCCTGATGCTCATAAGTAATCATCGGCGCATCTTGAGTGAGGGATTGGAAGTGCTCTCTTACCTTGCTCTGCTCTCCTTCGGGAATGAATTGGAAGAAGTTTCCTCCCAGCAGTTCTTCTTTGCGTTTGTTGAAGTAGGCGCAATAGGCATGATTTACGAAAGTCAGTGTTCCGTCCAGGAGAAAACGACAAATCATATCAGGCATGTCCTCGACAACATGGCGATACCTTTCCTTACTCTTTTGGAGCGCTTCCTCCGCCCGCTCACGCTCGACGATTTCTTTCTCGAGCTGTCGCTTCTTCTCTTCAATCTCCCTTTCCCTTATCGCCGCTTCATCGAGTCTCGTTCGAAGAACGATTCTTTGAGCATTGGCCCGCCAGACAAGCGCCAATCCGACCAGAACGATCACTGCCACTGCGCCCATCACCAGGAGTAGGTGCCAGGGAGTCGTGGGGCCGAACACCTCTGTGGCTGGTAAAACGTTAACTAGCGAGAATGGAGTTTCTTTGACCGGAACTTTCGTTGAAACCATCTCAATTTGGATGCCTTTGCGGTCGCTCATCCAAAACCGCATGGTGTCACCGACTTCCAACCTTCGGAGATCGGACAGTCCGGAAAACAAAATCTCTATTGGCATGTCCTCCGGCACGTAGAAGTTGTCTTTGCCAGAAGAGATTCCAATGAACTGGCCCTTTGATCGGTACCCTTTCACCAGCTGGTCATACACGCTTTGAGGTATGATCCAGGCAATGATCTGACCTTGATATTGGTTTTTGAAGTAATAGGGCATAGAAACCGCCATCTTGCTGCCTTGTGCGATGATCACAGGTTCTGTACTTGTTGGTGTTAGATAGGATTTCCAGTTTCGCTCGGATCGCTGTCCCGAAATGTCGGCAGTGGTATCTACCAGTATGTCCCCGTTCCTGTCCACGAACCGTAAAATGGTGTAGATCCTCTGGTCGCCGATCCTCTCTTCTTCAACGAACCGATTGAATCGCTCTCCGATGGCAAGCAAGCTGGCGTGCAGTCCGTACTCCAGCGACATCCCGAGCGCCCTGTTCTCAAAAAAAGAGGATATGACCTGGCTTGCAGCGAGATTTTCCAGATCACTTTTCCTCTCGGAAAAGAAATAGCTAACCACGCTCGCTCGCTTCTCTGTGTCTTGCCTGAGTTGCTGCAGGGCGTGCTCACGGAGGTGCATCTGAGACAGGTAGTTGCTAATGAGGAGAAAAGCAATGAAGCCGACAAGCAGCAGAGCTAGTGCTACGGTAGTGTAATTCCATGCCCCTAGGAGAGTTTTGGTGCGAGGTTCACTTTTGGTCATTCAAACATCCAAATGTCTGGTTCCGTGCCTAGTTGAAGAATTCCGAATAGTATGAAAATACGGTTGGATAGCATTTCTTGACCAACCATTGATACGTGCCATCTCTTTTACAGCGATGGAAAAACCGCTCAAAGGCATCCTTGAGTTGAGGGACGTCTTGGCAGACGCAGAATCCATTGGCGATGCTATCTCCCCTGACCGGGACTTCGCCCAGGATTTTGATATAGTCGCCGTTGGGATTGATCTTGTTTCCGGTCAAGTCCCCGATCACGTCTTTCCAGGAGGTCTTGACGTACTGATACTCCACGCCCGGACCCTGGGCGAACAGCCTTACCATCTACGCATCCAGCCCGGTTCCTGTGCCGGTCACGAAGTTGGCGTAAGGTACGCCAAGATGCCTCAGCACGCCTTTCTCCTTGACCTGAAACAGGTCGGCTCCCGTAGCCGAACCTACCATCGCGAGAAACATTAGGACCATGTTAGAAACGAATGCTGACTTGAACAACCGGATTGTCTTACTACACTCCATTGGTGCCTCATCATTACTGATCCGTTCGCACAGATTTGCCGCAGTGGGGTTTTAGTGGAAAAGAAAGGACGCCGTTGGTGCCCGCGATTGCCCGTGGGCTGATTTGTGCAATCCCTGTGCCAACCTAAGGATAGCTATCACAGCCGGAGGCGTGATTTGTGAACCGCTCAAAGCGGTTGTAAAACCATGAGCCACCTAAAGGTGGCTGTCGAACAGACAGGTTCTAATAGAATTGCCCCATCTCGAAATCCCCTCCAACCCCCCTTTGTCAAAGGGGGGAACTTGATGGAATC
>CP070692.1:126665-168799 GCA_020353215.1 Deltaproteobacteria bacterium | reverse complement strand
TTGCAAACCAGTGGACTGAACTCCAGCAGGGCAGGGCAAGAACCTTCGAGGAAAGGCACCAAATTTGGCCGCAGGAGAACATGAATCGAACAAAGAAAAAGCGGAGCGAGTAGCTCCGCTTGGTTCTGTCGAGATATGATTGTTTCAGCAAGGATGACAGGGGAGTTGATGCTTATTCTGTCTCAAATTGCCGACCACGATTACTCCAGTAGTCGTATATTCTCCTATCTGGACCGTGCCTTCGCTGATGACCGCTCAGTCTTCTATTGACGAAAAACTTAGTATGATCAGAAATCTTTCGGCGTTCTCGATGGGCACGTGTCTCCTGGCCGTGTCGCCGTTCATGCGGGTTCCGGGCAATTAAGAATTCCTGCCTCTTCCCAAGTTCCCCTCCTCGAACAAGACCGAATCACCAACGCAGCCATTGTTACTCTTCCACGTCAGGTAAGCCGATATCTAGCATGGTCAGACCGTGCAAGTCCTTAGTTTCAAACTTATTCAGTTCTCTCAAATAGTGTATGTACTTACTCAACAATTCCAATTGTTCTTTGATGATATGTAAAGTGTGTTTCAGATGTTCGTCTTCCGTGCTAGCAGATAATAAATCTACGTGTCCCATTACCACCGTTAAAGGTTGACTGAACAAGTGTGACACTGTCGCTACTGTTCTCAAAGCGCCTTGAAATCTTTGATCAAGAGCTTGTTCCCACGCCCCTCTCCTGTCTGCTCCACTTCTTCTTTCACCACCTTGTCTTCTATCCGAACCGGTTCTTCTATCTCCACCAGTTCTTCGATCACTCTTCTTCCGTCGATCAACATATCTACTTGATTGATTTAACATAGATTTGCCTTAAAATGGTTTGTAAAAAAAGTCAGGGACTTTATCTATTAGTGACTTGCCTTCAAATCTATTGTTTGAACAGAACTCTGAATATTCAATGGTAGACTGGACTATCTAAAGCCTTCAGGCTTGAACATACCCATACATTGGGGACAGTTTACCCATTGTCCCTTCCTGGCCCTGACAAGAATTCGCGCTCTACACTTGGGGCAAACCCTAACTAAAGTCCACATGTCAAAATCCTCTTTCATTCTTACCGCCAGAAATGCTGTTTGAACATTGATCTAAGCAGAGACTAAAGTTCAACGTGCTTGTTTCACGATCAGTATAAAAACATTGAAACTATCTAAACTTGATTCAGTCAGAATGGAGGTCTATGATATCTTGCCTTAACCATTCATCTCTACATCTTGGACTACAGAAATAATGTTGATCTCCAAAACTCCAAAAGACAACAGGTGGATTATCTGTAATGAGTATCCTTTCACATTTCTCACAAGTGTAAATTCTTGGCTTATGAAAATGATCTTTATTAATTGAACACATTTCCTTCATTTTACGTTATTTCGCCTCTATATCTCACCATATCTTGCGATTGAGTTACAAACAATCGGGAAACAGTATGGTTTTAGTCTTATTTCTTCGAACTCGAGCCCTTAAGTAATTAGTCAAAAGTAGTCTTTGACAGATTAATCTAATGTAATACTTCTTTCGTACAGATTAGTTCCGAAGAGATTTCCTGTGAAATCATTATTACGCCTTGTTCGAGAGAGCGCAGGGCTGCTGAAAAAAATGATGTCAGAGAACAGATTGCCTGCGATCGTCTCCGTTTCTTCGGTCCATGCTTTCAGGAACGTAAAGATACTTGGGCTCGAAGAACACTCTTACGTATCTACCTACTCTACTATTTTCCCCACTCCGCCTTTCGTTTTCCTTCCTCCGATCAAGACCGCTCCACTTGTCCAGACGGTCGTATGCAGGCCCATGAGGACTATTCAGGTGTTTGCCTACGTCTCTGTTTTCACTGCTTGCACGCTCATGGATGGAATCTGCCATCTCGACACCCTTTCACTAACTAGCTCAGTGTGAGCCTCTCGGAATTTCCCTCAACCTTTCTGATTCTCACCCTAGCTTTCTATTGCGACCGGGACAATCGGGGACGAGTATGGTTTTGGTCTTACTGCGGGGCATCGAGGGTCTACGAAAATTGCTAGAAAGGGTGCAGTTGATGGCAGGGTGTCTAATACTTCCTCAGTAGTCCGCAGCATTGTCGGTTCTGCAGATTGCCTTCGCGACTGCGGCTGGAGAAACACCTGTACTGAACTTGAAACGAAACGGTCGGCAGTCAAAAACTATACTCTAACGTTGCAAACCTGTTACCGGCCAGAGCGGTAACCTCGCACCAGAGTCCCGCGCTTGGCCGGACGGACTCGCTCGCCTCGTCCAGGATCTCATCTACGGTCAAGTACGCTTCGACCTACCCGAGACTGCGTCAGGCCATCCCGCCGTTGGCGGGACAATCTGGCGCGATCTTCCTCGGTACAGGTTCGCAGCGTCAGGGTATACTTAGATGCAGCGGATTCAGTGTTTATCCGCTTCTGTTGGGGGGAGAAACTGAAAGATTAATTCGTCCTCCCTAACTAGTCCCAGCTCCTGGCGAGCCAGGTTTTCGAGGGCGGAAGGATCGTTGGCAAGCCGGTCAATTTCCTCGTACAGAAGATGATTTTCTTCCTCGAGTGTGCGGTTCTTCTCGATAAGTTGTTGGTATTCCAGTTGCAGTTGCCGCAGGTCCAGTAATCCTCTGGGGCTCCAGACAAGTACCAGCAGTGAAACCACGATCAGCAAAGGTAACAGTAGCAGATACCAAGATCTCTTGGCTGGAGATAGCTTTCTCTTCATGGAAATCGCTCGGGACGGCTCAGAGCTTAAGTTTATACCGGGTACATACTCTGCTATTTTCAACCAGTTGCTCGCGTCTCCTGAGAGCCAGGGAATAACCCCTCTCCACCACTGCACAGGAATCCCAACTGTTGGCACTATCCACCATTTTCGCCTCAAAGTCAATCATTCGGGATTTACTGCGGAGAGCACTAAACAGATTGCATTTTGATCAGGTACGGATCATGAAGTCTTTTCTGTGGTTCCAAGGCTGCCGGCCTGGTCACTTCTAACGCAGCTGTGCGTGGGGGAAGGCGCCTCCTCCCTGTTCCCCGTTCCTGCGAAACGGGGCAGGGGCTCCCCCACCCACAGGTGTGGAAGTGAACACAGGCCTCCCGCCAGTCACCATGGAGAAGACTTCATGATTCTCCATCAACATTGCTGAAGCTGTTCTCTGCAAACAATATTGTGCTCTCATTTATAATTCCGTGTGTCTGAGACAGATTAGCTCTCAGCAACGCCCGAAATGAACGATTATGACTGGCTCTTACTCGGGAGCTGTTTTTACGCCGTGTTCATTGGCGATTCCAAACTTCCCACTGTCCCCCCGACTGGTGCAAGTGGAGATACTTTTGCTTCGTTAAACAAGTAATTCTTTCAAGAAATACGGAAACTCCTGAGGAGAAAAGCCTTGACAAAAGGGGGCGAGGAAATAAAATAACGGAATTTCAAAGGAAACTTCGAAAAGGGTTCGGTGGAACCAATAATAATCCCTCCAGAGAGATTGGACAGAAACAGGAGATTGATAGATGGGAATTGTGGAAGACAAAATCAAGGAATTGATGGAAAAGGAAGCCAATGTTCGTGAAATGGGTGGCTCAAAGGCAGTTAGCAAGCAGCACGAACGAGGTAAGCTCACTGCGAGGGAGCGGATCGATCTCCTATTCGATCCCGGCACCTTTCGGGAAACCGATACCTTCATGAAACACCGAGGAACCCTGTTTGGCCTTGACAAGATGGACATTCCAGCGGACGGGGTTATTACCGGTTTTGGCCAGGTCAACGGTCATCCGGTTTGTGCCTTTTCGCAGGACTTTACTGCCAGGGCGGGCACGCTGGGTGAAATGCACTCCAAGAAGATTTGCAAGATCTTGGACATGTCGATGAAGGCGGGAATCCCGGTGGTCGGCTTCAACGATTCAGGAGGGGCCCGAATCCAAGAAGGCGTCGACTCGCTCTCCGGGTACGGGCAGATCTTCTATCGCAATGCCATAGCTTCAGGCGTGGTACCGCAGATCTCAGCGATTATGGGGCCCTGTGCTGGTGGTGCGGTCTATTCCCCGGCAATGACGGACTTCGTTTTTATGGTCAAAAAGACCAGTTACATGTTTATAACCGGTCCCGATGTGATCAAAGCGGTGCTGGGAGAAGAGATCACCTTTGAAGACCTCGGAGGGGCCATTGCCCATAACACGAAGAGCGGGGTGGCCCATTTTGCTTGCGAGGATGATGGACAAGCCATTGAGAGAATTAAGACTCTGCTAGGCTATCTGCCTAACAACAACATGGAGGAACCGCCACGGGTAGACACGGGCGACAGTCCGATGCGGACCGATCCTGCTTTGGACAGCATCATTCCGGACAACCCAATGGGCTCTTACGACATGAGAAATATAATTTGTTCAATTGTGGATAACGGAGAGTTTTACGAGATCCACGAGCTTTACGCCATGAACATTCTTGTCGGTTTTGCCAGGTTGAATGGACGCACCGTCGGCATTGTCGCCAATCAGCCTACGGTGCTTGCCGGTTGCTTGGATGTGGATTCATCGGACAAAGCGACACGTTTTATACGGTTTTGCGATTGCTTCAACATACCACTGCTTACCATTGCAGATGTTCCAGGGTATCTGCCTGGAAGCAACCAGGAATGGCATGGGGTGATTCGTCACGGCGCCAAGCTGCTCTGGTGTTATTCCGAGGCTACCGTACCAAAAATCACCCTGATCACCCGCAAAGATTACGGAGGTTCTTACCTGGCCATGTGTTCACGGGACCTTGGCTGCGATTTAGCCTTGGCTTGGCCCACAGCGGAAATTGCGGTGATGGGTGCGGATGGAGCGGCCAACATCATTTTCCGCCGGGAAATTCAGGCGGCAGATGATCCCGAAGCCAAACGACTGGAGAAAATTGGGGAGTATAAGGACCTCCTGTATAATCCGTACATTGCAGCGTCACGAGGCTACATCGACGGCGTGATCGTTCCGAGCCAAACTAGACCGCGTCTCATAGAGGCGTTGGAGGTGTTGTGTACCAAGAGAGAGACCTTGCCGCCGAAAAAGCACGGCAACATCCCGATGTGATTAGATCTCACCATTAAACTAGAAAAACCCCGGCTTGCATTTCCAGGCCGGGGTTTCTTTTGAGTTCGGATGGTAGGTTGCAGGCTTCAGGTCCAAACCCGTGCCGTCGTATATCGACTATGAAATCCCAAAGAGCTCAAGAACAATCCATGTAGGATGTGAAATGAGTGATGTGGGAAAACACCAACCACCTTCAGTGGGATCTTTCATCATCAACTGGATATGCTTCGTATTTCGAGTGTTTGATTATGGTCCTGAGTTGAATCTGCAGCACTCTCTCAATTTTAGTCCTCTCGTTCGCTCAGTTCTATGAGCACACCGTGGGTAGACTTGGGATGTAGAAAGGCAATCTTGGCCCCGCCGGCCCCCTTACGCGGCTTTTCGTCGATTAGCCTCACACCTCGTTCCTTTAGCTCTGCCAGCGCCTCTTCCAGGTTCGCCACTCTGAAAGCAATATGCTGTATGCCTTCGCCCCTCTTCTCCAGGTACTTGGCGACAGGTCCATCGGGTGCCGTCGATTCCAGCAGTTCAACTTCACTGTCGCCAACAGGGAAAAATGCGGTGGTCACTTTCTGTTCTTCAACGGTCTCCGTTCCTTCAAATTCCAGACCTAGCGCCTCCTGGAAGAGTTTTCTTGCCTGCTCAATACTGTGAACCGCTATTCCCAGATGATCGATCTTCAGTACTTTCATTCTTTCCTCCCTGATCGCCTGCTCTCTACCTTCTCTCGTCTTTCCCGTTTCTCTCGCCTTGCTCGCCTATGTTTAACTTCTCATTAGGATCTGGGGAGTCGCCCCGGGGCATGACTACTCAGAGTCCGGGAAAATCGTCCCGACAATCTCTTGGACACTTGTGTAAGGATCCTTTCTAAAAGCGACTATATCGTCAATGAGCGCCTCAAAGCGACCATTTCCGAGGATCTTTTCCACCATGGTACGGGAAATCTCTTCCTTTAGTAGAGAAAGGGTCTCCTCTCTTGCTTTTTCTCGGCGAACTATCTCGAAGTTCCCGCTTTGCTTGAGAAAATTACGGTGACTGACAACAGCATCCAACAAAGACTCCGTGCCCTGATCGTCCAGTGCGACGGTTTTGAGCACAGGAGCCTGCCACAGGGTTTTCTTGATCTCGGCGTCCTGCTCTACACGCAGCTTGACCTCAGTTAGAAGCGCTTCGGCCCCTGAACGGTCGGCCTTGTTTACCGCATAGAGGTCGGCTATTTCCATGACTCCCGCCTTCATGCTCTGAATGGTATCGCCGAGACCTGGCGCCAAAACAACGATGGTCGTATCTGCGGTTCGGACAATGTCCACCTCATCCTGGCCCACCCCGACCGTTTCGACAATGATCCAGTCCTTCCCGAAAGCGTCCATAATTTTGACCACATCAGCAGTAGTCCGGGCCAGTCCACCGAGATTTCCCCGCGTGGCCATCGAGCGTATGAAAACTTCGGAGTCGCCCGAAGCCCGTTGCATGCGGATGCGGTCGCCTAGAAGCGCACCGCCTGTGAAAGGACTAGAAGGATCCACCGCTATAATGCCCACGCTCTGCGCCCGCCTTCTCAGCGCCGTGGTAATTCTATCCGTGAGTGTACTCTTGCCGGTCCCGGGCGAACCAGTGATTCCAAGTACGTGGGCATTGCCTGTGTGAGGATAAATGGCACCCAGATATTCCAGGGAGCAGGGATCCTCGTTTTCTACCAGGGTTATGAGCCTGGCCATGGCCCGCACTGAACCCTGCAACACTTCCGTAACTAGTTTATTCATTTGTACACAAACCGTCCCAGCTACAACTTAATGCCCTCCCTGCGGACGAGCTGACCTAAACTACTGTGTGCGAACTTCTTTCTCTATGAATTTGACAATGTCTTCAGTTCTGGTTCCAGGTCCAAAAATGGCAGCGACGCCGGAGTCCTTTAACCCGGGAACGTCTTCCTCAGGGATTATGCCGCCACCAACAACCAGGACATCATCAAGTCCTTTCCCCCTGAGTAACTCTACGACCCGAGGGAAAAAGTAGTTGTGCACACCGCTCAGACTGCTCAGGCCAACCACGTCTGCGTCTTCCTGGAGAGCAGTGTCCACGATCAACTCGGGAGTCTGACGCAGACCCGTATAAACCACTTCCATCCCTGCCTCGGCAAAGACTCGCGCCAATAGTTTTGCCCCCCGATCGTGCCCGTCCAGGCCAGGCTTGGCCATAATGACCTTGATCCTTTTCTTGCCGGCCATCCTCTACCTCCTTCGCTCTGCCTATTTAGCCTGTTTAGCCAGTTTCGCCGGTTACCCTGTTAATCATGTATGGCCGATGATGCCTCACTCCGAACTAACGAGCATAACCGGCGAACCGACATGACCGGCAAAACCCAAATTAGACAAATTCCTTCGGTCGATACTCACCCCAGATATTCCGCCACACATCGCAGATTTCACCCACGGTGGCCCTTGCCTTAACTGCTTCCACCACCGTCGGCATCACGTTTTCGTCTGTTCGAGATACCTCGTCCAATTTGTCCAGAGCCGCCTTCCAGGCCTTGTGATCTCTTCTTGCCCGGAACTGTTCTAGTTTTTCAGTCTCTATCTCCCGTTGCTTGGGATCTACCTTGAGTAGGTTGGTTGGAGACGGCTCTTCCATGGTGTATTTATTAATTCCCACATAGATCCGGTCATTGGACTCAATTTCTTTCTGGAACCGATATGCGCTCTCCTGAATCTCCTTCTGGATATATCCATCTTCTATCGCCTTTAGTGTGCCACCCATGGCGTCAATTTTCGTTATGTAATTATCGATCTCCTCTTCGATTCGATCAGTCATGGCCTCCACATAGTAGGAACCGGCCAGGGGATCGATGGTGTCAGCGGCACCGCTTTCCTCTGCGACGACTTGTTGGGTTCTGAGTGCGACAGTGACGGCTTCCTCTGTGGGCAGGCACAGAGCTTCATCATAGGAGTTCGTGTGCAACGACTGGGCTCCTCCGTAAGCAGTGGCCAGGGTCTGGAGGGCCACGCGTATCACGTTGTTCAGCGGTTGCTGGGCGGTGAGGGTAACACCCCCGGTTTGTACGTGGTAGCGCATCATCATGGAGCGGGGATTTTTCGCTCCGAACCGTTCTTTCATTATCCGAGCCCAGTAGCGCCGGCCAGCGCGAAACTTGGCCACCTCTTCCAAAACATTGGTGAAAGCGTTGTAAAAAAACGAGAGGCGAGGGCCGAACGAGTCCACCTCCATTCCTCGGTCCATGCAGGACTGTACATAAGTAATGCCGTTGGCAATCGTAAAGGCCATCTCTTGGGCCGCAGTGGAGCCAGCCTCCCGGATGTGATAGCCGCTGATGCTGATGGTGTTCCACTTGGGCACTTGCTCATAGCAGAATTTGATCAGGTCCACGGTGAGACGCATCGAGGGTTTCGGCGGATAAATGTACAAACCCCGACAAACAATCTCCTTGAGAATGTCGTTTTGCACCGTGCCCCCCACGTTACTGTACGGAACGCCTTGTTCTTCGGCAACAGCCAAATACATGGCCAGTAGCACTGTGGCCGGGGCATTGATAGTCATGGAGGTGGTCACTTTGTCCAAAGGGATCTGGTCGAAGAGTACCTTCATGTCATCAATTGAATCTATCGCCACTCCGACCTTGCCCACTTCGCCCATGGCAAAAGTGTGGTCCGAGTCGTAGCCTGTCTGCGTAGGCAAGTCGAAGGCAACGCTCAGACCGGTCTGTCCCTGTTCCAGCAAATACCGATAACGCTCATTAGTTTCTCGAGCCGTGCCGAAACCGGCATACTGACGCATGGTCCAGTACCGTCCCCGATACATGGTCGGTTGCACCCCCCTGGTAAAGGGGTACTCGCCGGGAAAGCCCAGTTTGCTTTGGTAGTCAAAATCGGCAACATTCGAAGGCGTATAGAGTCGATCCACCTCCTCTCCGGAGATGGTTGTAAAGGTAGTCTTTCTCTCCGGGAATTTGGCACATGCTTTCTCCACAGGCCCACAGTCCCATTGGTCCTTTTCGGCCTTTATGGCCGTAAGCTTATCTTTGTCAAACATTTTTCATCCTCCATACACAGCCGTCTGCTTCCGCATACATATGTTTTGTTTAGATTCCCTGTTTCACCCCTGTAAAAAACAATCTTAAGCCAAAACTCAAAACCATTAACCTGCTCCCAGCAACGGAATCCTACATGTACCGGTCAGATATTGAAACGAAAAAAGATGACATCGCCATCTTGGACAATATACTCCTTGCCTTCCAGACGAACCAGTCCCTTCTTTTGAGCCTCGGCATAGGTAGAGGCACTTTCCAGGTCCTTAAAGGAGACCACTTCAGCCCGAATAAAGCCGCGCTCCATGTCTGAGTGAACCACCCCGGCAGCCTTGAGAGCCGTAGTACCTTGCCTAATGGTCCAGGCACGCGCCTCTTGCTCATTCGTGGTAAAGAAAGAAACCAGACCCAGGAACTGGTAAGAAGACGTAATTACCCGGTCCCTGGCGAGCTTGTCAAGCCCCATTTCTGCCATGAACTCCAAGGATTCATCCGGAGGAAGTTGCCCCAGCTCCATCTCCAGCTGACCCACGATTTCCAACTGGGGTCCCATGGTTCCGCTGCTGATCTCAGCAGGAAGTGGCGAAACTTCCTCCTCGGGCTGGTTGATGAGGTAAAACAACGGCTTGGCTGAAAGGAAACTGAAGCCACGCAAAATTGGGATCTCCAATATTCCTGGCCGCGAGCGCAAAGGGCTACTTGCCTCAAGGATTTCCTGGCATTGTCCCAACTCTTTGACCTCTTCCGGGTCTTCCTTCTTACCGCGCTTTCTTTCCTCGGCGATGCGCTGCAACCGCTTCTCCACTACCAGCAGGTCAGCCAGGATCAGTTCCGTCTCCACCCGTGATATGTCTGCCGAAGGATCGGGGGCACCGTGCATGGGATGGTGAAAGTTCCGCACCACATGCACCAGAGCATCCACCGGCCTGATGTGATTCAGAAAAGACTCTCCGAGTTCCTGACCCTTGTCAGTGGAACCGGTAAGACCACCCACATCCACATATTCCACCGTTGCTTCGGTGACCTTTTTGGGCTTGTAGAGTTGAGAGAGAAAAGCGAGTCGGGGCTCAGGCACTTTGACCATGGCCAGATTAGGCCCGCGTGCCGCCGGGGAGAAATCTGCGACCTGAGCGGTACTGCCAGTTAGGGCATTGAAGACCGTGGTTTTTCCGCATCCTGGAAGACCGATGATACCTAGTCGCATGGCTCCATCCTGGAGTAGATATTAAGGACAACAAAAAAGTACCAATTTATGAATGACAATGACAAGATCAAAGTGGGGTTCACTTGCGCTGTGGCACGTTGAGTGTGGGCCCGGCGTCGGACTTGTCAACAACAGAAAATCTTTTGCTGAACAGTGGCTCTCTTGCCTAAGAATTTACAATAGCGCACTTGTAGTGTCAATCAAATCAACTCTCAGAACGGTCGTCGACCTTGGTAGAATGATCGGGGGAACCAGACGAACCCGGATAGCCCGGCCAAATGGGGTGGGTAGCTTGGAAAGTGGCAGGGTGGGGGAGAGGGGGACTGTAGCATGTCCCCAATGGCGTGCACTGCGGTTTACCAACCTTTCTCTGCTTGCTCCAGAACGTATGCAACCACATCTTCGATCTGTTTGTCGCTCAAACTGGTTTTGAAGGCTGGCATAGCACCGGCGCCATTGGTAACCTGACGCTTGATGGCTTCCGCAGAAGCCTTGCCAGACTTTTCCAACGCTTCCTTTTTGAGTGTTTTTTCAGGATTCACAATATTTCCACCGTGTCGGTGACAACCAGCGCAGTATGACCCGAATACCTTCGCGCCGTTCTTTGTATCAGCCGCAGAGGCTTGAGGAGTCAGGTGCAAAGGGATAATTGCCAACGAAAGCGCAGTGATAAAGAGGAGTTTCTTCATTCGGAGACCTCCGTAGGGTGCAGTGATAAGAATTCTTAAGATCGGGGATAATTGCCACCCCACAATCTATTTGCAGATAAATGGTTGTCCCGGGGCGGGCCTGCTCCGCCCAATTAGCCCGATCGCTGCTATGTCGGGCCAGCATTGAATTCGCTTTACATACAAGGATTTCTTTCATTCGTCAACAGTTGGAAAGTCAGGAGTTCACCCGAAAATCGTCTCTCGGAAGGGAGTGTCTTTGCGCCAGCAGGGAAAGCTCTTGGTGAAGAAGCCAATTCCCGGGCGAATCCTGTAGGCGCTTGTACCCCAGGATCGGAAAGAGCTTGAAAAAGCAGCTCAGAATGACTACATTGTGTTCCACTATCGCCAACCTTGCAGTGGAAGAAGTCAGGCGATCGACAGTCCGGTGCAGAACAGCAAGCTTGAGGAGAATCAATGAAATCCTTTTGGATCGTGTTGATAGTTATTGCGGCGTGGGTGGTGCTGCAACGTTGGGTATTGCCGAAATTTGGTGTTTCTACGTGACTGAGTGGGAACTGCCGGATCGAGGATCGATCCCAGGAAGACAGTGGTAGTCCGTCGAAGTTGTAATAGAGAAGCGTGTACGAATCCAACACTCCCCTTGGTTCAAGTCCGACGGACGGAAGACGCAGAAACCCCATGGATAATCCCCGACTCTGGACGAGATTCTCCATGGGGTTTTTACCAGGGGAATTAATTAGTCGACCCAGTGGAGCACGTTACGGAGGACTGACCATCGCGGCTTCTTGTTGCTGGCTTCTTGCCCAACTATCCAATATCGATGTAACCTTTCGATGGTTTTGTCCTTTTATGGGGACAGGTCCTGCTCTACCCAAGAGCCTTCTTCTTCATGCCACGAGTTACAACCGCACTGATGATCAGACAACCCACCAAGAGGGCACCGACAAGTTGGGCTGTTCTCAGGAAAAAGTGATCGATCAAGACTTTCGATTCCCCCAGAGAAGCCGCCACAATCCGGTAGCTCATGGCCTCAATTTCCTGCAAGGTGTCGATCCGCTCCTCCCTCAAAACTGCCAGCGCGGCAATTCTTTCATTGGTTAATGAATCGGTAGCGGCGATACGCTCCTTTGTCAGCCAACGCAGGGTGGCAACCCTCTGGTCGTCGATGGACTTGAGCACTGCAACGCGTTCTCGACGTAGGGCTTTCAACGTGGCCTCTCGCTCTCTCGCTATGATGTCGGGGCTTTGTTCGAGCACAGAGGTCACACGCGCCAAAGAAACAGCCAATTGGTTGAGTTCCTCCACCGTCACTCTCACCCCTTCCTTGACGACCACCTCGTCGAGAACCAATTCCGCCTGCCAACGTGCCATTCTGGGCAGATACTCACTGTATATGGTAAGTTGGCCTGCAAGGTCATCCATTCCAATGGTAAGCTGCCCCACAGCCTCGAAGGCGCTCAGTTCTTCTGTAGCCAACACTTCGGCAAACTCGGATACAAGAGACTCCCTGCTGAACTGCGGACCCCGGATGGGGTGGTCCCCGGCCCATTCATAGGCAATTTTCTTGGGTATTGAGATGTCACCGGTGGTGGTGATGGATCTGGCCAGATCCGCAACTTTCGTTTCGAGTCGTTTCGAGGCCTCGAGCGCTATGTAGTGGTACTGACCCAGTTTTTCTCTTCCCGGCCCTTCCTCGAAGTAGTGCACCATCTGCACCGTGAAAGCCCAGGTGTCCAGCAATGCAGCGGCTGGATCGGGTTGGAAGATAACCCCATAAGACGCGGGGATAGCGTTCGTTTTCCAGAGAAGCGCTTGACGTCGAATATCCGCGTCGGATGAGCTGGCGATAATCTGATCAGCGGCTTCTTCAATGGTTCCGGAAAAGGTTCCGGCCAGATACCGGACGCGAATCCGCAACTCCTCTCCTGAAACCTTTATCAGTGGCGCTTTTCGCAGCAAGCCATGTCTCTTTGGGGTGGTTTGACATCCGGTGAGGGGAAAGATCAATATTGTGACCATCAAGAAAATGAGCTTGATGTGATTAGCCTGTATAAGTCGCGCTGCACTCATGCTGCCTCCATTTTCCTATCTTCACCCTCGAAACAGAAAGCTTAGCGAATGAATTGTCAAGGGTTAGGGGGTGAGGCTGGACTAAACTCTCTTGATCTGATTCAACAAACGCTGGAGGTTCCCACTGACGACCTTGTCCAAATCTGCACTGGAGAGGCCGAGTCTTTCTACTTTACGTAGTTCGTGGCCGGGTGTTCCGAAGGGAAAATCGCTGCCGAACAAGAGTCTGTCCGCACCGTAAGTCTTGATAAAATGGTGCATGTGGGCGGGGGAGGCCAGGGCTGAGTCTGCGTAAGTGTTGGAACGTTGCCAAATACCTGCCCGTTCCAACTCAGGATAGGAGCCATTCAGGGCCCCGAGGTGAGGAATGATGATGACCGCCTCTGGCGCCAGTCGTTCAACGAATCTACAAGTATTGGCAAAGCTCTCCTCCAGAACCACGGGCAAACGTCGAGCGCTGATTTCCTGGATCATCATGGCACAGCGAGGGTCGTCGTAGTGGTAGACCGGTTCGTTGTCGTGCCGGTGCCACTTGATGCCCAGGTAACTCTGCTCGAGTTCCTCCAAGGCAAAGTCATTCCACACAAAGAGATACGGGAAAATTGACGTATCGTGAGCAGCCAGATCCAGCAAGTAGTGATTGGCGGCTCTTCTGGTGCGTCGCCACGCCTCATTGTCCTGAAAATTGGGATTGTACCGATCATAGATGTCTTCAACCGGAGGGAACAAACAGGCGCCGGTAATATCTGCCTCTTGGAGCAGTGGCAGGATGACTTCATAGGGAAGATTTACGTTCTGAATGCCGCAGTGAATGTGGCTGTCGATTACTTGCCTGTCTGCTATCCTGTCCATTCATACCTCTCTCTATTCCACCACACACACGGCGCAGCCCCGGGCCTCACGTACCACCTTGGTGGAAACGCTGCCCAGGAAAAATTCTCTGACACGAGAGAGTCCTCGGCGGCCCAGGATAAGTGTCTTGTAGTTGCCAAGGGCTATTTCTTCGAGAATTGCGTCTGGAATTTCACCAGTTTTTACACGAAACTTCGATTTGATCTGCTCCTGCTTCATACCAGCTTTTTCCAACACATCTTGAGCCTTGGCAAAAAACTCACTCATCTTGTCCTCGTCTTCCAGGCGCCAGTATAGACCCGCAAGATCCGGGCGTTCCACCTTGCGGGCATTGACGGCCTTTATCTCTTCCTTATCCAAGAGCACACGAGAGATAACCGGAAGAATATGAAAAAGCACCAGTCTTGCCTCGGGATGGGTCGCAAAGACCTCGCCCGCGTATTCAACCGCCCGCATTGAATTGCGACTTCCATCTACGGCGATCAGCACGTGATGATGATCCATGAGTCGCTTCCTCCTCTGCAATCAGGCCTGAGTGCCAATCCTAAAAATCCATGACCTCGCCTCCAGAGATGGAACGGCGATCCCCGGTGTTGACGTCCAAGGTGATCCCGGGTTCAATGTTCGCCTCTCGCGAATAACCACGATCTTCCCAATACCCACCTTTCATGCGGTCGGTGAGTTCAACTCTACCCAGCCACTTGCAACTTTTGTATCCCCACAAGTTTGGAATCACCATTCGCAGCAGACCACCATATTCGGGCTCGAGTGGTTCTTTATTCACCTCGTAGGTGAGTATTACCCGAGGAGTATCCAGGTCTTTGAGTGCCACAGTAGTGGAATAGCCGCCGCCCACGCTGGTAAAGGTGACATGGGTGGCCTCAGGCAACGGTGAAATGTATTCGAGAAAATCCCGCCACCGGACACCACCCCAATCGGCTCGCACGGACCACCCCGACACTGAGGTCAACCGTCCGTTGGCGACACTATAGGGCATTGCCTTGATGTCGTTCCAAGACAAGGACTTCGGTTCTGCTACCAAACCGTCAACCTCCAAGGTATAGGTCTCCGGATCGATCTCCGGCATACCGCCGGCTTTGAAGACCGGAGTTCGTAACTTGCTCAAAATGCTCACGTCTGCCTCCTGCTTCTGTCGTCAGCCTAGAGTCCGTCCAAAAATGCTTTTATCTTGTCGAAATAGGGTTGCCCTGCGACCAGGTAGGTATCATTGTGCCCCGCTCCAGGAAGAATCACCAGCTCCTTGGGCTGAGGAGCCGCCTCATACAGATCACGCCCTAGTCTGATGGGTACTATATTATCACGGTCGCCATGAAAAAAGAGGATTGGCGCACCCACCCGGCCGATTTCACCCACCGCATTCAAACGGTGTTCCAGCAGACTTTCCACAAAGGGCAGGAAGTAGTGAGCCCTCGCCATGGCGCCCATATTGCTGAAGGTTGACTCCAGGATCAGCCCGTCGCATCCTTTCATGGCCGCCACATGCACAGCGGCAATGCCTCCCAACGATCTCCCGAAAATGACAAGCTTTGCTTGGTACTGTTCAGCCCATTCACTGGCCACCTGGTGTGCCGCTTCCGAGTCGAGGTAGAAGCCTTTTTCGCTTATGCGGCCTTGGCTGCGGCCATAGCCGCGGTAGTCGAATATAAGAACACTGACTCCGATCTGATGGAGCTTGTTAATATTGTCCAACCGATGAGAGATGTTACCGGCATTTCCGTGGCAAAAGAGTAGCAGGTATCTCTTGGGGCGAGCTGGAATCAGCCAACCGTGAAGCCGGACACCATCGCTGCTGACAAACCAAATGTCCTCAAAAAGGAGCCTCACATCGTCCGGGGTTTGCGCCAAGGTTTTGTCAGGGAAAAAGACCTGACTTTCGATGAGCCAGTTGCAACTGCTGCTTAGTAGACCCAACAACATCACCTCCAAAGAAACAACTCCGATTCTCAGCCACCTCTTCGCATTGTACCCAAGTCGCATGCTAGCAAAGGCTCTATGGAGTCGATCTATTCTTGGCTATTGAAGTATGATAAAATTGTAAGTTCGTAGCGGGCAGCAAGTACGCCCGTGTCCAAAGGCATGCAGCGCAGGGTGCATGGTTTATGGCTCACGGCGTCGAGAAAACGCATCATTCGTTTAGTCGATGCTATTGCTTGCGCGCCCCGGCTTTCGCTTCGCATCGTAATTGTCTTGGTTTTGACTCCTGACTTCTCCACTCTACCTGTTCACCGCTTACTCGCTTTGCGACGATCATATCTCCTTGAAAACCTTGGCCAGGGACTCGCCGGCCACGTGGAGTTTCCACTCGTTCAGGTAACCAAACGGTGTCGCTGTAACCGAATAACCGGTTCTCTCCAGCCGCTCAATCGCTTCCCGGACCAATTCGCCAGCGAAGTCCGCAGGAGCTTTGCTGCTGGACAAATGATTAAAAGAGTGCAGCACCACCGTCCTGGAGTCGAACTTTCCCGCGAGCCATTTAATGTTCTTAATGAACTTACTAAGAACCTTACCCCGACGCTCAAGGTCCTCGGCTTCAACGTGATAGAAGACCACAACGGCTTTCTCACGTTCGACCTCCAGGTCCTGATCAGGCACCTGCTCAAGCACTTTTTGATATGTCTTGAACCAAAAAGAGGGTGCATAGAAGAGGAGGACTTTCATGGTGCAGCTCCTTGGGACCATCCCCTGAAAAGGATCATACACCGCTCACCTTGGTGTGGTCAACCGCACCACCTGCTAGATTTATCTGCGAGTAAGTGTTGTAATATCGTGAGTGAATGGGGTGGATCTAGTTTTCCCTAGCGCCACAAAGATAGTTTTTCCCAGAACAAGGTTTTCGGGGAAACTTCTGGGATAAATCGGATTGCGCTTTGCTGGCCCCACGGATACAATATCCTTTAGGGGCTGTGCGATAACTCCCTCTTTGGGAAAAAGCTCTACTCGGTTGCTTGCTGATGAACCTCACAAGATACATCTTCCCCTCCCCCCCGAAAAGATCTCGGGATCTTCGACTTGCGGGAGGGGATTGAAGGGAGCGAGAAGTATTAACTGGTTGAATTCCCTTTTATTTCTCCACCCTCACCCCAACCCTCTCCCTCAGGGAGAGGGGGTTTTGGGAGCTTCTCTAAAATGCCAAATTTCAATGACCGGAACTCTCAAAGACAGGGGACTAAGGAGTTATCGGACAGCCTCTATACGGGGTTTAATAGGCTAGCCGCTAGGTTTTGCGCAAGCATCCAATGGGGACTGTCTTTGCTGTTCCGGGTTCAATTTGCTCCGTACTGTGCCGCGGGTTGAACCTATAACGTCTGGCTACGGGAAAAGCTCTGGTATGAAGGAACTCTTGCTATGAAGATAACGAATAAGAAGAAAGAGATCAAACGAATAACAACCTGCATTCTAACTCTACTTCTGCTGGCCGCGAGCCCGGTTTTCGGCCAGAATGCCATGGATTACTTCAACCTCGGCCAAAATGGATCGGTGACCCGCAAAAAGATCGCATACTTCACCAAGGCGCTGGAACTGGATCCTGGGTTTGCCCCGGCTTATGAAAAACGAGGTTTGCTGCATTATTTCCAGGGTAACTATAACGAGATGATTCAGGACTACGAGACGTATCTTGAGCTTGCGGCAGCGAAACCTGAAGCTTACCGGATGTTGGGCATCGGTTATCTCAAGCTTGGATTCTATGAACCTGCTGTTCATAATTTCGGTCGCGCTATCGAGATGGAACCAAAACGCGGTACTGCATATGCCTATCGAGCAGAGGCTTATCGGTTGAGGGGTAAGGATGGGGAAGCTCTCGCGGATGCTAACCGTGCCATCAAGCTAAGAGGTGATCTGCGAGCCAAAGCGGACGCTTATAAAACCAGGGCCAAGCTTTATTGGAAGGTAGGCCGCAACCAACTGGCCGCGGCTGACTTGAAAGCTTCGTACCGAATAGACCCAAGAGTGCCTCGCTGGTGGAGATATTTCCTTAACTACGCCAGTCCCGAGGAGTTGAGGAGCGCAGCTCCTTTTTTCATAGTTGTCATTCTTTTTGTTGTGATCTTCGGGCTTAGGCTCAAGCCTCCTCAGAAGTGATGAGTGAAGGGAATGGCGGCATGGCAGTGGTTCGCGCATATATCACCTTGCCAGCCTTGTTTGAATCAAGCGGGAAAGTGCTAGCCTTTTGTTGACCTTATTATGTGAGGGGATGGCGATGCCAACAATCATAAATCGCTCACGCGCTCTAATGATTCTTGAACACGTGGCGGACGAGCCAATAGTACTGAAACACAACCAAAGCGTGGACGTGCCGGAAGAAGCTCTTTCCATTCCGCTCATCCGGCACTATCTTGAGGTAAAACGACTTGATCTTGTTTCCAAGAAACCGCAAGCAAGAAGCGTGACCCTGTCACGTTAAAAGGGGTGATAACAGGGTTCCCCGTTGAAGAGCCCTCAAGCAATGTCTGCCCGATATAGCCGCAGACTGTTAGAGACTACAGTGATGCTGCTCATGGCCATGGCGAAGGCCGCGAGAATTGGGTGTAACTGTCTGAGAAAATCTGGCAGGACTTCGAAGGGGTAGAGCAACCCGGCAGCGACGGGAATGAGCACAATGTTGTAAATAAAGGCCCAGAAGAGATTCTGCTTCACGGTTCTCATGGTGGCCCGACTAAGTTCAATTGCCCGAGGCACACCCAAGAGATTGCCGCTAGCAAGAATTACGTCGGCGGTCTCGATGGCCACATCAGTTCCCGTACCGATGGCTACCCCAACATCAGCCTGTGCGAGGGCAGGGGCGTCATTTATCCCGTCACCCACCATTCCAACCATGCGGCCTTTGTCCTGTAGTTCCTTGACCTTCAGAGATTTCTCGTCGGGGCGGACCTCAGCGACGATTTCATCCACGTGGACTTGGCCTCCAATCGACCGAGCAGTCTGTATATTATCGCCGGTGAGCATGACCACCATCAAGCCCTGGCGGCGAAGACCTTCCACAGCCTCCTTTGAGTCGGATTTCAAGGAATCGGCAACAGCAATTAACCCTGCCAGCCGTGTCTCCACCACCACAGCCATCATGGTTTTCCCATGGCTCTGCAGATTTTGGATATCCGTGCGTGCGTCGTCAATATTGACCCCCATTTCCATGAACCAGTCGGGCCTGCCCACGTATACCAACCTTCCATTTACTCTGGCTTGAACCCCCGCTCCGCCAGTGGCACGGAACTCCTCGGGTTCAAAAAGTTCCAGACCCCTTCTTTCCGCTTCATCTACTATGGCCCGCCCCACTGGGTGCTCTGATCCTCTTTCAACTGAAGCTGCAAGCTTGAGAAGCTCTCCTTCGTCCTGTACTGGTGATGACGAGCTGAACGAAATGATATCAGCCACAGCCGGTTTGCCCTTGGTAATGGTTCCTGTTTTGTCGAGAACGATGGTCTTCAGTTTCGTGGCTCTTTCCAGGGCTTCACTATTCCTAAAAAGGATGCCCCTTTCCGCTCCTTTCCCGGTTCCCGCCATGATTGCCGTTGGGGTGGCAAGGCCCATGGCACAAGGGCACGCAATGATGAGAACAGCAACCAAGCGGATCATCGCCGGAACAAACTCCCCACCAAGGCCCCACCAGAGAATGAAGGTGAACCCTGCAATGGCAATCACCGCAGGTACGAATACAGCGGCCACTCGGTCGGCTACGGCCTGAATAGGAGCCTTGCTACCCTGGGCCTCCTGCACCAAGCGTATGATTTGGGCTAACGCCGTGTCCTTGCCTACCTTGGTTGCCTGGAACCTCAGACGGCCTTCCGTATTGATGGTTGCTCCCACCACAACGTCTCCCGGGCCCTTGTCCACGGGCAGTGACTCACCGGTCAACATGGATTCATCCACGGCCGACTGCCCTTCCAGAACTAGTCCATCCACCGGAATCTTTTCTCCCGGGCGAACGATGACGAGATCTCCCACCTTCACCTGGGTCAGGGATATCTCCACTTCTTTGCCATTCTTGAGGACGGTTGCGGTCTTTGGGCGCAAGCCCATGAGCTTGCGGATCGCGTTCCCGGTTCGGCCCTTGGCACGGGCCTCCAACATCTTACCCAGCTTGATCAGGGTGATGATCATTGCCGAGGTTTCGAAATAAACGTGACTGCCAAGAGACGGGTTGAGGAGAACCGCCAAGGAATAGAAGTACGCAACTGATGAGCCCAAGGCCACCAGAACGTCCATATTGGCACTGCGGTTCTTCAAACTTTTCCAGCCACCAACGTAGTAATCCAACCCAGTATAGAACTGGACGGGCGTGGCCAAGGCCCAAAAGGCCCAGTTGACCCAGGCAGCATGGCTCCAGGTTCCCAGAAGACCAAAATCCCTTCCCATGCTCAACAAGAACAGGGGTATAGTGCAGACGAGACCTGCGGCAAACTTGCTGGTCTGATCAGCTATTTCTGCACGCCGCGCTTTTTGCTCCACATCCTCTTCCTCTGGTTCATCCAGGAAAATGGCCCCAAAGCCGGCGCCTTCGATAGCTGCTACGATCTCATCCACACTGGTTACGGTTGGCAAGTACTCGATGGTTGCTCGTTCACTGGCAAAATTGACGGAAGCGGTTACTACGCCCTGGACCTTTTTGCTGAGGTTTCTCTCAATGTTCATGGCGCAATTGGCACAGGTCATTCCCGTGATGGGCAGCTCAACCTTAGCGGTCGGTGTGTTGAAACCCGCGGCCTGGATGTTCTCAACAAGATCGATGACCCGGACTTCTTTTGGGTCAAAGGAGACGGAGGCCTGCTCCGCTGCAAAGTTGACGTTCGTGTCTTTAACCCCTCGAAGTTTCTTCAGGTTTCTCTCAATGTTCATGGCGCAATTGGCGCAACTCATTCCCGTAATGGGGATGGTTATGCTTTCACTGATCATAGTTACTCACTTCGTTCGCCTCGTAACGCAAGCGTTTGCCTTCCTAAATGCGTACTGGTCAATCGGTTGCCGGATAGTTGATCTCTTTCAGCATATCTCTAATCTTGTCCAGAGTGGCCGGTGCATCCCATTCCAGGGTGATGCTCTTGGTCGCAGGATCCCCTTCCACTCTGGAAACCCCCTCCATCTCACTGAGTTCTTTCTTGATGGCTGCCACACAGTGGCCGCATGAGATATTGGGTACGGACAGTGTTTTGTTCTCCATATTATCTCCTTTCGGAAATGGAATAGGGCTAAAGGATCAAACCGTACGGTAAGCTTTTTCTTTCCCTACTCTCTCTGCCCTAAGCCTGATGCCTTGCGTTGCAATAGGTCTGAATTCTTAACCCATCCTCTGGTGACTCCATTTCGCTGCAGGAATCGGGCAAGCTACACTATCCCCGCTGCATTCATGAGCGAATGTTTTCGCTGCCCTCTTGGCTCGAGACATTCTTCTTTTTGAACCAGTCGGTAAACACCGCCCAAGCGCAGCCAACTCCAGGACGCACCATTAGCGCCGCCACCGGACAGTTCATTGCGCAGGCCCCACATTCCATACAACCGTCCCTGTCCACGATGTACGCAACTCCGTCATTCAATGCGAGTACAGCCTGGACGCACACCTGGGTGCACATGCCGCAGCCTGTGCACCTGTCTCCGTCCAACTCCAGAGTGACGACATTTTCTAAGTAACGAAATTCCATTTCTCTCCTCAAGAGAGGCTACCTACCAGCAGGACTATCCCTCCTGACACGATGGATAAAATAATCACTGGTACCGCGATGCGCATCTCCTTCTTCACCCCTGAGAGTGAGGTGAAAGTAGAGCAGCCAGTGAAGTTCATGGCAAAATACGCGGCAACTGCCGGGGCCAGTAAGAAAAGAGCAACTAAATTGGCCCCACTCCAATCTGAGGCCACGGTGAAGCTTACAAACAGTGCCCACAGCAATCCAAGCTGCGTTCCTTTCAGGGAGAAGGCTTTCCCGGGAATCCAGGGAAGAAATGCAGGGGTGATCAGTGATCCCGTCAGGAGGGCGCCGAGGTAGATCAAAATAGGAGCAAAGCTTCGGGATACAGCTGCATGAAGGTCAAACCCTTGCCGACTTAATCCACTGAGAACGAAAAGAAGCAATAAAATGACCAGTGACGGCTTCCAAGCTTGCACCAACTCTACCGGGGTTAAAACCAACCGGTCTCTGAGGGGAAAACGCACCCTTCTGGACTCCTCCGAGACCTTCATTCCATTGTCCAGGTATCCCGGCAAGTCCTGAGCTCTCACCGGCCCGTACCGCACCCGGAAGCCCGTCGCCTTTTTTACCTCATGTGCCGCCACCCCGGGCGCTCCCAGTTGGGGCAAGATGACGTTCCGGTGTTTAACAACTGTGGCAAGTTGCACCTTTCGAATACGGTTCACCAACTCAGAGGTCCCAAAGGTGCCCTTGCCGGCCGCACACCAGACATTAATGCCGAAGGTTTCCAAGACTAACAGCCAGAGGTTTCTTCCCGCGAGTTCCCGGCGAAGCAAATCAAAACTCAATTTGTAGTTTGCAGTGACCAAGACCGGAGAATCAAAATCCGGCTCGCCAATAGCGTAAAGCCCCGTCGCAACCGTATACCGCATGCGCTTTATGCCCATCCGCACCAGGGTTTGTCCCAGCTTATCCCGGGGTGTCCACTTCGTAGATACCCCAGCAACCCTGCCTACGGGAGTCTCGATCCAGCCCATGAACCAAGAAGCCTGCTCATCCACCACCTCGCCGCCCGGAGAGGTCTTCGGGCCTCAACACGGCTGATCACTGGCAGGTTGCCCGACAGCAGTCGTGCACTCCGGGCTCAGAGAACTTTTGAAGGGATCTGATGTCCTTCCCATACCGCTTTCCTCTTAATCACCTTGACGACTACACAGCTGCCCTGCAGCCAGGATCATTTATATCCCGGCCATATCGATGGCAAAAGCTATTATAACAATTAATCGCCGCCCAATGTAGTGAGAACGAGAAGATGCACAATTTTGAACGGGTGAATGACTTTCTGCATCTGGTACGAGACTTGCAAACTATCGACTCCATCGTGTCCCGGGTTCACCCAGCTTGCGCTATTCATGAAACGGTGTCCTCAGACGGTCAAGATGGTAGGGCCACCAACCGCGGGGACTCGGGAGGTGCACTAAAGCAGTACGTCGTATGGTGTGAGAGCCAAGCACCACGGAAGGAACTGCCTGTGCGGGCGTGGCAGGCGGGTCCTGAATAATGCGGGCTGGAAGGAGGGGGCAGGTAGCATACCTGGAGGCCCTGAATACTGTTTTAATCCCCTGTAATGATTATTAATACGTTGTTTTCAGCTGCAATTTGCCACCTTGTGAATCTAATGGCGCGCGGAATTCATAAATTTATTGTAGTTCCTTTAAGGGGAGATTTTTGAAACTTGTCTGGGGCGCTGCATATTTTAGCTTTTTTCACCATCTTGTTCCTGCCGAAGTGCCATCATCCAAAGACTGCTGATCCTGCCACCTACTCAAAACCATTACGAACAAAACGGGGAGACGATTGGCTTCGACCATGAAGACGATCATGCTGGTTGATGACGAAGAAGTTGTCCTTAATATGATTAGAGATGGCGTCAAAGCCTTTATCGGTGCCATGAATGTGGTAACCGCTTCCGATGGTAGGCAGGCTGTTCGGAAGCTTGAGTCCACCAAAGTGGATCTCGTGGTTACGGATCTCAATATGCCCGGAATGAATGGTTTTGAACTCCTGGCCCACATGAGCAGGAACTATCGAGATGTTCCCGTGCTGGTGATGACCGGGTTCGGCAATTCCGATACGGAAGAACGCGTCAAGAAGATGGGTAGTTTGCACTACCTGAAGAAACCGCTGAAGCTTGATGAATTGGCTGAGACGATAACTGAAACCTTGGAACCGAACTCCAGGGGCTACATTCATGGCGTTACCTTGTCCACATTTCTGCAGATGATAGCACAAGAGCAGAAGACCTGTACCCTGGAGGTAAGATCAAAAGGGAGGACCGGTCAACTCTATCTTAGAAACGGCAGACTCATCGACGCCGAAGCCGGGGGCTTGAGAGGCAAAGATGCCGCCATCGAAATCATACTCTGGGACGGACCTGAGATATTTATTCACGACACCTGCGAGAAGATAGACGCGTACATAGATTCCTCGATCATATACATGTTGCTTGAAGCGTCAAGGATCAAGGACGAAACAAACCAGGGTTCATCGTCATCTCCCACTGAGGCTCAATTGGAAAACGGGATCGCGCTCGCTGAGGCGATGCACTTCCGAGAAGCCAAGGAAGAACTCACCAAGCTCCTGAAAAGAAATCCACGCAGTCACGAAGGTTGGTTATGGTACTCGCGTATCCGGGAAACCATGAAATCGATAGAGACATCACTCAGGAATGCTATCCTGCTTGCCCCAGATGACCCTGACGTTATTGAAGAAACTAGAAAAATAGATCTTGCAAAGAAGTCAGTAAGTGAGAGCAAAGTACGTCGTTGTCCCTTCTGCTGGTCTCCTGTTGAAGAGAGAACCACTCAGTGTCATTACTGCCTGGCTCATCTATACATACACAAGCAATTCTTCACCTCACCACGCTCCGCAAAGAGCGAAATCATGTCACAGGCGATCGACAGGTACATGAGGGTCAGCGCCAAAGAGGAAAATATGCTGGCCTACTATTACTTAGGCATGACCTATCTCAATCTGAAGCGTTGGGAGGAATCACTGGAGCAGTTGCACAAAACCGTGAAACTGGCTCCGGACAAAAGATATCTTTCGAATCAACTCCACATCTTGCTCGATTATGTGGCCTCCTCAGAAACTGAAAAAGATCGGGCTTTGCCCGGAGCAAGAAACACCCCGGACCTTGAGGTGACATCCCAGCCAGAGATCAAAGCGAAAAAGATCCTGGTTGTTGAAGGCAGTTCCACCACCAGAAAGGTAATCTCCATAACGCTCAGTCAAAATGGATACAAGGTGATAGAGGCTAGAGACGGGCTCGAGGCACTTGGAAAAGTGAACGAGGAAAGACCCGACTTGATTCTACTGGATGTGCTCCTTCCTAAGATGGACGGATACCAGATACTCTCCATCATAAAGGATAGTTCCCAACTGAAACATATTCCCGTAATAATACTGACGAGTAAGGATGGGTTTTTCGATAAGGTAAAGGGTAAACTCGCTGGTTCTGCAGAATATCTGACCAAACCGTTCGATCCCAAAGAACTGCTTGAGATCGTTCAGAGCCATGTGTGAGCTGTCTTCTACCAAAAAGGTTTACTGGGGCTTGAATGTTACGCTTTTGGGGCGTGGATTCTTACTACCTACCGTTGATAGCTCCTGATGACCGAGTGCTTGGATCCTGCGACGTACTTGAACAGTACGTCGCAGGGTCCAAGACCCGAAGACGCTCGGAAGGACGCTCATATCGGCGGTCGGAGTAGCCGAGTGGTGAATTATTCAAGCTTAGGGTTCTCGATCTTGATCCAACACCTCCCGGACCAACGCCAGCATCTGCCCTACATTGTATGGTTTGCTGATGTGAGCCCTTGCCCCTGACGTCACCGCTTCCCGTAAAGGATCATCGGCCGAATAGCCACTAGCAACAAGGACCCTTGCTCGGGGATTGATTCTGAGAATTTCTTCAAGACACTTGCCCCCCCCAATGCCAGGAATGATAAGGTCGAGGATTATCAAATCAATCTTGTCTTTTTCCTGCCGATAGAGCTGAAGGGCACTTGGTCCGTCAGCGGCTGTCAGTACCCTGTAGCCGGCATCTCCAAACAGCTCGACTCCAAGCTCCCTGATCAACTCCTCATCATCCACCAACAAGATCGTCTCTGTGCCTCCGTTTACGGGAGTTTTCGTATCTTCTGTCTCTCCCTTCTCACTTTCCTGTTCGATGGCTGGCAGGTAAATCTTGAAGGTGGTTCCCATCTCAGGGCTACTGTGGCATAGGATGTGGCCGTCATGACTTTTGACAATTCCGTAGACCATGGCGAGGCCTAGACCGGTTCCTTTGCCAACCTCCTTTGTGGTGTAGAATGGCTCAAACACATGTTCTACGATTTCTCGGTCCATGCCATGACCTGTATCCGAGATGCTCACCTTTACGTACTTGCCGGGACCCGTTCCCAGGTGAGTCTCACAGTGAGTCCCATCCAGGGTAACATTCGCCGTCTCAATGCTGATCTTACCCCCATCCGGCATGGCATCTTTGGCATTTACCGCCAGGTTCATAATTGCTTGCTCCATCTGTGCTGGATCTGCTTTTACTCTCATTAGGTCACTCGCCAGACATAGTTCTATCTCGATCATCTTGGGAATAGTTCGTTCAAGAAGCTTCCTCACCTGCTCCACCTCACGGTTGAGGTCCAGAATTCGCCTCTTGCTCTCCACCTTGCGACTGAAGGTGAGCAATTGTTGCGTAAGCTCGGCGCCTCTCCTGGCTGAGCGATGGATCTTTTGCAGTGCCAAGCGCTGCGAATCGCCGAGATCCATGCTCAGAAGGAGCACGTCAGCGTAACCTTGGACGACCTGTAGCAGGTTGTTGAAGTCGTGTGCAATGCCTCCGGCCAAGGTGCCTACCGCTTCCATCTTTTGGGCCTGAAGAAGCTGGGCTTCAAGTGCAACTTCTTGAGTTACATCGCGGTTCACAGAAACAAAGTTTACAATGGCTCCCGAGCTGTCTCGGAGGGGCGAGATTGTTGTCTCAAATTCACAGACGGTGCCGTCTTTCATCCTGTTGTTTATGCGGCCCGACCACACCCTACCACAAGAGATGGTATCCCACATTCTCTGGTAATAACTCTCATCGTGCCTGTCACTTTTGAGAATGCGGAAGTTTTGACCAAGGATATCTTCTCGACGAAAACCGCTGAGTCTCTCAAAGGCCGGATTGACATAGCGGATCGTTCCGCGTCTGTCTGATATGATAACGCTTTCAGCAGCCTGTTCCACTGCTGTTGCCAACCGAATTCGCTCCTCCTCCGCACGTCTACGGTCCGTAATATCCATGATCATTCCCGATATAACATTCTCCTCAAGCAGTGCAGTTAAGATTACATTCTTTACATCTCCGGTATTCGTGAGAAGTTCCACTTCAAAATTGTTAACTTTACCCGCTTTCTTAAGATTTTCAACTAATACCATTCTATCTTTAATATTTCTATATCTATTAATGACCCCAATAGAAGTCATCTCTTCAATTGATTCAAATCCCAACATTTTTATAAGAGCATCATTTGCATAGAGAATATTACCATCAAGGTCAGTTTTATAAATTCCAACTAGAGCGTTATCGACGAGATTCCTATATTGTTTCTCGGAAGCTCTCAGTGCTTTTTCTCCTTGCTTCCGTTCGCTAATGTCTTGATATATTGCATAAGTACCTACTTGTTCATCGTTGAATGTAATTGGATAACCTAGAACTGAAACATCAACAATGGTATTGTCTTTACGTTTTCTCGTAGTTTCTTTCTTTATTACTTGACAGTTTAAGACTTGCCTAGTCAGAGATTTTGCTTCATGAAGCAAATCATCACTTATTATTAAGTCGTTGATAAATTCTCCCTTGATTTCACCAATCGAATACTGAAAAAGTTGCTCGAATTCTTTGTTTGCGTCAACAATCCTATCTTCATTATCTAATATGGCGCTAGCTTCAGGTGAATTTTCAAAAAGGTGTTGGAAGTAAGTCTTTTGCAGATTAAGTTCCTTCTCTGCACTCTTACGTTCACTAATGTCACGAAGAATACCTGCAGCATGCCACTCACCTTTGACCTCCAGGGCTGAAGTAGAAACCTCTATGGGAAACTGTGTTCCGTCTTTCCTGATAGCCAAGAATTCGGCTGTCTTCCCAACAATCGGGCCCTTTCCAGTTGTCTGAAACGTATTGAATCCCTTTTTAGATAGTTCATGGTACTGCTGCGGGGCGAGGAAAAGGTGGAGTTCCTGGCCGATGGCCTCCGTAGTGCTGTGACCAAACATTCTTTCCGCTGCCGGATTCCAGTATGAAATTTTCCCTTTACTATCCATGAGGATGATTGCATCCACGGCAGTCCCAGTAATGGCACGGAATTTCTTTTCACTTTCCCGAAGCGCATCCTCTGCCCGCTTACGTTGGACAATATCATGGCTCGCTATTTTGTAGAGAAAGAAGACGGATAATCCGATCAGAACACATAAGCTGACGATTACGAAACCACTGGTGCCAATGAGAGGATCGAAAACACTCTTATGAATTGCACTGAGACTGACCAGATAAGTAACATTCCATCCCGGATAGTTGCCAATCTTCATTTGATAGATCAGATATCTATTTCCTGAAACATCAACAGCGTGATTCTGGCTCTTCATCGACAGGCCAGTCCATTTCCACGGTCCCTTACCAAATTGGCGGGTCTCGACAATCTCGGATGTTTCTTCAGGCGAGACTTCCCACAACACATGATAAAGCCAATCTCTACGATTCGAAGCGAAGATGACCCCATGCGGATCCGTAACTAGTCCAATTCCTTCATGATTTTGGCTGAACCCTTGTTCCATAGATTCGACGGATGCCTTGATTACAACTATCCCGATTGGAGCGTCTTCGTTCAATCCATAAACCGGATGACTGTAATAGACTCCCCGCTTTTTCGAAGTAACACCCAGCGCCATGTATACGGCAGGACTACCCTGCATAGCCTGTCGGAAATATGGGCGAAAACCGTAATTTTTTCCCACAAAACTGGCAGAATCGTTTCGATTTGAGGAAGCGATGGTATTTCCATCTCGGTCCATCAAGTAACAGACGCTTACCTCTAAGGCATCGTGAAAATGGTCCAGAATGAAATTTGTCTTTCTTAGGTTGATTTCACTTGGGCTAACCAGGGCTCGCTCCAATTCCCTCAGTCCGGCCAAAGCCTTCACCGCTTTTTGGTTTTCCGACAGAGTCGAGACCACATGACTTCTAAGTCTCTTCGCATGCGATGCAGTTTGCCTGTCTGCCTCCTTAAACGCCGATTCTTTGAGAGCAGAGTAATAAAGATACCCGCCGATGGATGCAAACAGAAAGGCCAACAAGGCTAAAACCAGTAAAATAGTGCGAAGCCTCATGAACGGATCTCTCCTCTATAAGGTTCACCAGCAGCCCCAAGCCAACTGATAGGGGTATCGTGGCTGTCCCAGAACCGCATATAAATCCCTCTCCCGACACGGGAGTAAGGGTGTGGATGAGCAAATAATAGTGAAATCAATAAGGTATCTGTTTCCCCCCCCCTTATATTTCCTCCCTCCCCCGCACCGCAAGCGGCATCTTCGATGGGGCAAGGGAAAGGAGTTGCCGAATAATCGATATACTCACTTCATTATGATTACAGCAGGTATCAGTTGAATGAGACATTCTTCGGGATTATTAAATGACTTTTCTTTTGGCAGCATGAATCATGCCAAGGAGGAAGGAGATTTCAGATTGCGGAATTCTAATTTGATTTTCGATTTGCATTTTACTATTGTCAATCCGAATTCCGAAAGTCTTTCAACTGCAATACTCCAGAAAAACCAAGACCCCATCCTCCAATCTGGAGGACAGGGTCTTCTTTTTACTGCGGGGTTACTGACTTGCCCTAAGGTCTTATTTGTACTTGTCAAAGACCACAGCAGGCCTGGTGGTATTGCCTGTGGCATTGGGGAATGGATCAGCCTTATAAGCCTTCTTGTTGTGCTCGATCAGGTCGCCCGCTTTCTCCATGAAGCTGTTGTACCGCTTCTTACACTCGTAGAAACCATGCCACCAGGCATAGTCGGGTGCCATCATAGCTGCGCCGAATCGGGCCCTGCGGCCCTCATGGTGCCACAGCTCATAGTATTCTATCTCAAGTTCCTCATCGAAAAACTTGGTCTTGTCAAGGAGGCCTTTTTCGTACAGTTCATCGAGCTTCTTCTTCGCGGGCATGAAATAGACCTCGTTATACTCGACATTCATCCGGTCATACTTGACGAAGTGATCATCCACCCAGACTTTGCCATGACACTGCTTGCATATCTCTTTCATTTGTCCCGCTCAGTCTCATGGTTGACCTTGGCGGGGAAGGGTGGGAAGTTTTCCGGCCTAATTGATTTAGGAGCTTGAGACTCCCAGGCCAGCCTCTCGGTCACATCGTGACTGGTGAGCACCGTTCCAGCGCCAGACATATGACAGGAAGAGCAAGTTGGTCCCCGGAAGTCCACGCCGGGACTCCAGGTCCCTGGTGCGGCATTCCAATTGTACTGGTCACCGAAGGCCGTGTAAATGTCACCATGTTTGGATTCCATGTAGATCTCGATCTGGGGATGATCCGGTCCCAAGTGACACTGTCCACAGGCTTCCGGTTTCCTGGCTTCCATCACCGAGAATCGGTGTCTGGTATGGCAACTGGTGCAACTCCCCAGGCTGTCGTCAAAATTGACCCGTCCAACACCCACATTGGGTTAAGTCTCGGGATCCAGCTTGCCATCCTTCGTCATTTTGAGCACTGTGCCGTGGCAATGGAAACAACCGGTGTCCCGCTCAAAATCACTGTTCATACCAAGCTTGAGCCAGGGATCGATTTGCCAGATGATGTACTGCGTGTTGGCGTGCTTGCTCCTGGCATATTGCTTGGCCTCGTCAGGATGGCAGCGGGAGCAATCCTTGGGCGTGACCACTGCAGCTACCGGCACCCGGTAGTCTTTGCTGCCGTATTTCATATCACGCCGCTCGTACTGCTTGTAATGTTCCTTACTCACGTCCTTGTCGAAAGACTCTGCCTTGTGACAGTCATAGCAGGTCACATTGGCACTGGCGTGTCTGCTGTAAGCCCAGTCGCCGAATATACCGGGATGCTCAATCTTGTGGCACTCAATGCAGGCTACCGCCTCCTTGGGCATACTCCGTTCGATCCTGAACTCCTTCACCTTGGGCAGGTTTTGCGCAGAGGCCAGGGACATCATGTTGCCCACCACAAGGAGGCTGGCCAGCCCTATGACCATAGCCGTAACAATAAAATACCTCTTCACTTTTACACCCCCTTTCTCTCTTTAACTTTAGAGATTTCAACCACTTTAGTGCACTCTAACCACTTCTACAAACCTAATCCCCGGTAAGCATCCTTATACTGCTTGTAGTCGTAATACCCTCTTGGGTTGTGAACCAGGTTCCTATGGCAATCCACGCATTTCTTCTCGTAACCAGGCCTAGCATACACCACGTCTCGGTGAGCCAGCATGGCGCCACGCTTGTTCGGTATGTAGAGAAGATTGCGATGGCATTTCTGGCACTGATCGTTTCTGAAAGAGGCGTAGGCCGTTTGGCGAGCCTTGTCGTGATCATATTCTTTCTGAAAGAAGTGGATGAGGATGTCTTTGGCACCGTGAAAGGTCTTGGCATAGAAGAAGTCAAAGGTGTCGTGCGGGGCGGGGAGATGGCAATCCATGCAGTCGGCCACGAAACCTTGCTCTTTGTTCACATGACTAGATGTCTTCCAAGTGTTATAGGCAAACTCGATCTCATGACAAGTGGCACAGAATTGAGGCGTTGTGGTGCGGACCATGGTGTAGTAGGTTAGACTGAACAGTGGAAAGGCGATGATCACGCCTAAGACAACAAAAATCGCAGGCTTGATAAGCTTTTTCATTGTTGTGTCCTTGCAGCGGGATGTTGGGTCAAATATCCTCGGCCTTGGAGACTCGGAAATGACCGGTCATAAGGTTACAAGGCTGAAGCAAGGCCTGCTTGCCCCGGGATCCAACAGCAATCTATACGAAAATCATCAAGTTGTTTGGAGATGTGTGCTGATCTAGATTGGACTTGGGTTCATATAATGAATTATTTACACCAAATGAGTATTGAGATTTCAAGTCAATTACTATGAAAAAAAATTCTTAAGCGAGGCGAAATTTCTCTTTGAGACTCTCTCACCCATCCGGAGAGGTTGGAACTGGTGATCTCTTTTCCTTTCCTTCCAAGCTTTGCTCCGTTTTTCTTCAGCCAGTTCTCAATACGCTCGGCCTGCTTCTGTAACCTTTTGATTTGCTTGAATCTACACACATGTGCTACTAAAAAAGAACACTAGGGCGGTAGCGGGAATGAGGAACATTTGGTGACTAATCAAGATCTGAACGAGATTTTAGAACTTATCGAGAAAGATTATAGGACTGAGATCATGCCAATAACCGTGGCTGAACGAACGCTTCGTTTCTTGCAGATTGCGGATCTCGACAATCTCATCCTTCAACGCCTCGCCACTGGCGAGCCAGATGTAGCAGAGCTTCCTTTTTGGGGCAAGATTTGGGAGGCTAGTATTCTTCTGTCAGCCTACCTGGCCGTGCAACCAGTGGTTCCCGGGCGGCAGATTCTGGAGATCGGAAGCGGCATGGGTGTGAGCGGCCTGTTTGCCGCTGCGTGTGGCCACCAGATCACGCTGTCCGATCATAAAGAGGAGATTATCAACTTCATCAGGGCCAACGCTTTGCTTAACAACCTGGAAAATGTGTCCATTATCAATGTGGATTGGTGCGAGCCAGCTGGACAGCAGCGCTACGACTGGATTGTTGGCTCTGAAGTGGTGTATCACCGCCCAACATACGACTGCCTGGTAAAGTTTCTCGGACAGGCGTTGAAACCTCAGGGCACTATCTTTTTGGCTAAAAGCACAGCTTTGCCGGCTTCTGGTTTTTTCTCCAGACTCTCGCAGCATTTTAAGTTCAAAAGACTGGATAAAGTAATGCGGTGTGAAGACGAGGAATATGCTATCAGCCTCTACGCCGTCAGGAGGAAAGAAGAGGTTTAAAGCGCAAAAGTGGAACAAACCTCGGCAATGGGCGCATCGAATCATATGGCTCATAAACTCCCTCCAACGGGAGACTATAACCCGCTGTGAACATGCCCAAAAACGAAAGCAGAAGAATCAGGACCAGAGAAAATGAGGAAGGAAAAGAAACAATGGTAAAGATCTTTTAGCAAAGTACATCCAGATGGGCTAATTCTCACCGGTCATACCGGTGCGCTCTCTCACCGTTGGAAATAGGGTACTTTTTGACCGGCGGTAATAAAAACTACAACTAAAAGGGGTGGCTATTGACCTCTCTTCCTATGGACCAAGCCTTCCCGACAAATTCTCCGATTCCATGGTACGCCTTACCTTCTAGATCAAAGGCAATGGGCTTGACCTTTTCGATATCAATAAGTCCATCATCGCCAATTACAGCCTTATCCGCCTTCACGTCCAGAATCTCGCCGACAAACTGGGTATGCAAACCTATTTCAAGAACATGGAGCAACCTGCACTCCAAAACAATAGGAAATTCTTTAATATAGGGAGCGTTTACCAGGTCACTCTTAACCGGGGTAAGACCGCTAGCGGCAAACTTGTCTCTGTCTTTCCCTGAAACAATACCGAAAAAGTCAGCTTCCTTGACATAGTCTTGCGATGGGATGTTAATAGTAAATGCTTCTTGCTCCATAATGCTGCCGTAGGTATAGGTAGCCTGTCTGAGAGAGACCGCTACGCACGGTGGGCGTGAACAGCAAATCCCTCCCCAGGCAGCGGTCATCACGTTCGCTCTCCATTCCCTGTCATACGTTCCCACAATAAACACCGGAGTTGGATAAACGAGAGTCTTCGCGCCCATGGACTTTTTCATAAGCCACCTCCTAGCTTTCTACTCTAGTTTGGAAACTGAGATAGAGCACAGCAAACTCTTGTCAAACGGATGACCAGTGTGAGTAAGGTCCATTCGCTTAGCAGCAACCCCATAGACTTTGGCACAGGATACTTGAGTTGGGCAGCACCTTCTGCGTTTGCGTATTTTTCACGTTGAGGTACGCCAAATCTCCAGCATTGTCAAATCATCACTTGCCTCGGCAACTCCGCGCCACGCCTTGACCTCATCAAGCAGGCCGATCCCCCGGGGAGGACCGCTTGCCTTCAGCAAAGAGTCGACGAGGCGGCGATGGCCGAAGAATTCATTTCGTTCATTTTCTGCTTCAGTGACCCCGTCAGTAACGAAGAGAATCGAGTCTCCGGGGGACAGTACAATTTCGCTTTTTTTATACTTAGCCCTAGGCACCACACCCAAGGCTATTCCCTGCAAATCAGGCGCATGCTTAAACCCATTTTCACCAACCCATAAAGGAGGCAAATGGCCGCCAAGAGAAAGCTCCATTTTCCCAGTGTCGGACCAATACTTCCCGATAACTACAGTTGCGAAGAATCCCTCGTCTGACATCAACTCATACATAGCGTCGTTCACGCTCTCAAGCAGCTTATCCAACTCGTCCTGTGACAGCGCTTCGCCCCGGATCATTATTGACAAAGCCGCCATAATCAGAGCGGCAGGCAAACCCTTGTCCGAAACATCGGCCACGTATACCAACCAGCTACCATCAGGCATGGGGATTACGTCATATAAATCACCGCCAACAAAAGCTGCAGGTGCTGACACGGTCCATATATGGCTTCCCCCTTTCGCCTCCGGGAGCTTCGGCCAAAAAAGTGATTGGATTCTAGCCGCAGCTAACAGCTGAGTTTGGAATCTCTCCTGCTGAAGCCGGGTCTCAAGGAGTTTGGAACGTACTAAGGCCACGGCGGCCAGGTTTGCGAAGCTTTCCAGAATGTCTTGATCTTCAATATCGAAACAGTGTTTATCTTTCGGATTTAGAACGTTGATCACGCCGAGGAGTTCGTCACGATGTATCAGAGGAACGCAAAGGAGGCTTTGAGTAATAAAACCGGTCTTCCGATCAGCCCTCTTGGAAAATCTTGGATCCCGCTGTGCGTCTGGAATGATGATGGACTTGCGGTTTTCGGCGACCCAACCCGCAATGCCTTCACCCATTTCGAGTTCAACAGAGCTCTTAAGGATCGCGCCTGCTCGATCACCTACAACCTCATCTTTGACAGAGGCGAACTCCAAAACGTTACGTTCTGGATTATAGAGCAATAAGGATGAGGCTTCAGCTTCTGTTACATCCCGGGCTAAGTCCAGAAGCCGCGGTAACACCTCCTCAAGTAGTTCCATATCCGCGAGGGAGTGATTGGCTTCGATCAGCCTTTTCAGACGCCTTGCGACCTTGGAGTCGTCTCTGTCGCTATTGCTTCTATTCATTGGACTCTTCGTCGGCAGCAGTTTTAGACCGCTTCGTCACACAGGAATTCAAAACTAGCCCGGATGTTTCTTGAATTGCTGTGGGGAGAGCATGGAGATGGGCTTGCCACCGTCCAATCGTACCGCGAGATTGGACCCGAACCGTACCTGAACGGTACGTCGCGGGGGGTCGACACCCTAGGACGGACGGAAGCGCGGCCATATCCGTGGTCGCAGTAGGCCATTGATGAAACATCCGGGCTACGGAAAATTGAACTGGTTTCAGATTAGGCGACCGAGGCGATCGTTGTCAAGCTGAAGCACCATCTTGAGGCTCTTTGAGTGGGATCAAAAAGAGAAGAGCCGAGTGCAAATATTAGCAAGTCTGAGAGGGCTGTGTGGTAAGTGGAAGACTTCAGGTTCCATCGAGCTATATACATCCCTATCTAGGCTCTGCGAAAATGCAGGGGGACGGGATTAAGGCTCCATACGAGAGCTAAGTGTGGCAGGGAAGGCCGTGACTAGTTGATTCCTGCTTATGGTCGAACAAACTACACTTGATTCGTTTCTTGATGACGCCCCAACGCCCAAGTTGGGGATGCCTCTGAATTGATGTCCCAGCAGACCCGTACGCGGTTTACTGGATGGGCGAGGCGAGGGCAGTTGGTACCCAAGCCTATCCCTTTATCTATGGTGTCAGTCCGACAAACTCCTAGTATATCGGCTTCAATTGAACCCTCCGGTTCTTGCTCCGCCCTTCTCTGGTTGCGTTGGACGCTATTGGTCTTGAAGGGCCGTAGCCTTCGGCGGAAAGTCTCCCTGCGGCGATGCCCTCTCTCATGAAATAGTCCATCACTGCCTTGGCACGCTTTTCTGAGAGCATCTGGTTGTAATCCTTGTCCCCCGTATTGTCCGTATGGCCCTGAATTTCCACCCTCATGGAGGAATTTTGCCGCAAAACGTATAAGGCTTCGTCCAGGACTGGGTAATATTGGGGCTTTACATTCCACTTATTGAGTTCAAACTGCACCCCCTTCAATACCCAACATCCCTTTTCATTTACTCTCGCACCCTTAGGCGTCCGAGGACACTGATCCAAGTAATCAGGAACGCCGTCTCCGTCGGAATCTGGCGGACATCCTGTCTCATCTACCTTCACACCTGGCCGAGTGCCGGGGCATTGATCCAGGTAGTCGGGCACTCCGTCTCCGTCGGAATCTAGCGGACATCCTGTCTCATCTACCTTCACACCTGGCCGAGTGCCGGGGCATTGATCCAGGTAGTCGGGCACTCCATCTCCATCGGAATCTGGCGGACATCCTGTCTCATCTACCTTCACACCTGCCCGAGTACCGGGGCATTGATCCAGGTTGTCATAAACGCCATCGCCGTCGGTATCCAACGGGCAACCGGAGGCATCTACCTTGACACCCGCAGGGGTGTTGGGACACTTGTCCAAATGGTCATAGACGCCATCTCCGTCGCTGTCTTTGGGTGGTGGAACCGCTGCGACAGCTTTCTTGCCGCCGAAGTTGTAGGTAATGCCAAAGGTAAAGGCAAGGTTGTTTGGCCCATCGAAAGATTTGATGTATCGGAGGTCACCGCGCGCGGCAAAGTTCTCAGCGAAAAAGTACTTCAGGCCCCCCCCGAAATTCACAATAGCCTGCGTATTGCTGTTCCCTCTGTCGGGAGCCAGGGTGAGGCCTCCGATACCCGCGGCAAGGTAGGGGATAAGTTTTGGCCTAACCAAGAAATGATATAGACCGTCAATACGATACAGAAAACCATCCACATCTCCGGTACCGGCTTTGGATCCGCTGTCGATATAGTTAAACACAGCTTCTGTTCCCCAGTGCTCGTCAAGATTATACCCAACCCCCAGGCCAGCGGTGAACCCGTCGTCAAGATCTTGGTTCCCCTCGAAAAGGTATCCACCGATAAACGGGGTCACCGAAAAAGAGCCAGGTTGATTGTCAGCCATCAGACTCCCACCATTGCCAAAACAAAAGATCGCCAAAACGCTGACAACAATGATTTTGACTAGCCGCATCAGATTTCTCCTTTAGTGGTTTGTCGCCTCAATGCCGGTTCGAACAGCAGACCTGAAGACTCTTCTTCTTGCCTTATCAGCGGGATCGTGGACGTCCCTTGTTCAGAAAAAGCCCTCTAAGGAAGAGCTGAAGGATAAACCATTGGCGCAAGATGGTAAGGTTTGTTGCTGCCTCGAAGTCATGTTCCACCCGCCCGCATAGTGTGTTACTTTACGGGAGACGGAATAATAGCGATAGGTGGATTCTGAATTACTTTAGCTGGGCTGTCAATCAAAAAATAGGCAGGATCAGAGTCAGGTAGTCGGGCTTTTTTTCAAAGCCGGGTTTGAGCGGCGAGGACTGTGGCCTGACCATAATCCCGTGACACCTTAGGGATTAGGCAAAAAACTGATAGGAGAGCAATAGATTGCAATAGCTATCCGGGGAGAAGGCTTGGAAGGAGAAAGATGCGGAGACCAAGCAGAGTAATGATTATTAGAGAGCTCCAAGAAGCTTTGTGGCAGATGCTTGAACCTCAGATTGATTCGTCAGGCTTTAACAACGATTTGGACCGGCAGATAATGAAAACAGAAATTCAGCGGTTTGTGGAGTACGAGGCCAGATCCCTCAACATGGCTGAATTAGCAGATGCCCTCGATTCACTGGAGCAGACCGCGGCACTATTTCTGGAGTATCTCCGTGGTAAGGGAACCGCGGGCGACCCAATAGTAGGGCTATAGACCAGCATAGAGAAAGCGAGGTGAGAAGAGAGTCACACCCTCATTTCTCACAAACGAGGGTTGGCAGAGGTTACAAGGACGTTCGTAGTTCTGAACCGGGGCTGAACTGCTCAACCCTACTTACTCCGTTAGTCGGGCTAAAGGGCCGGTTACAATCTCGGAGGTGATTCGACTTTGATTAACAGAACAGCAACAGTCTGCAATTTTTTCTGATTACCTTTTTGACGTGCTGAAACGGCCGGATCCTTGCTATTCGAAACTCAGCGACCAAGATTTGAGGGAGGCGACGGAGAAATACACTCGTTGGCTTGACTTCCAAACTGTTATCCACCCGACCTCAACTAGTCAAGATTCAGCCTGTCCCGAAGCCGCTTGGATAGCTCCCTGGTCACCTTAAATGCACGATCCACGGTCAGTTCTCCATCCGGGTTTACCAGACAGCAGGTGGCAGGGGAGAGCATACTGCGGGAGAGAAGAAACTCAAGGTCAATACCCTTCTTTCCCAGTCCGGTCCAGATCTCGGTAAGCCGATTTTCCAGAGTTTCGAGAGTTTCTCTCTCAAAGGGCTCAAAATTGGCTGGCACAATACCCCAGACCAACCGTCCGCCCCGATTCAAGAATTTCCGGATCGAAGTCCCGTACTGGGTGAAGACTTCGCCGTTGCTGTACACATCCAGGGACAAGACGTCCATGTCCAGCCCCAGGAGAAAGTCCCAATCAGGATTGCCACAGAGGTGGACACCTCGTGGTCTTTCAATCATGGCAAAGAAATCCTCCATGTCCCCTCGAGCTGCCAAGTCCCCGTAACCTGACATGGCGCTGAAAAGAAACTGCAGACCGGGCTCATCAACAAACATGAAAGCATTGGGGTGCAAACGCTTGAGGCGTTCCAGTTGCGCATTCACCCGTTTGGCCATGAATTCGAGCAGAAACGGCCGGACGGTATCATCGAAAAGGATAGGGCGGTCGTTTTGATCCACCACGTTAAAGCCGAAGCTGATCGGTCCTTCAATCTGCCCTCGAATTGCTGGACGATCAGAGAAATCCAGATTCAAGAACCGGTGGTATACCACGGAATAGTGCTCACTGATATCGAAGTAGGCAGGGTCATCGAAGTGAGTCATGGTCTCTTCGAACTCCCCCACGAATTTTTCCATGGAAAATCGTAAAGTACGTTTTTCCAGGTCGAGAACGATCCCAGGAAAGTTTTCCGAGGCTTGCACATACATGTCCTCGTAGTAGCTAACATGAGGCAGTTGCGGCCAGAAGGGAACATCCAACGAAAGTGCCATCTCAAGGGCGCGATCCACATCTGTATGCGGCATCACAGCCATGGCCGTGGTAAGAAGGTTTCCAGGAATTGGCATTGTTCATCCTCTTTCAAGATTCATATCTCACATCTTAAATCCAGTAGCCAGCAGAACCGAGCATGGAGCATGGGACATAGGGCAAATTCAAAATCTTTCACTCTATGCCCTATGCTCCTTGCTCTATGCCTTCCCAAATCTCAAATCTTCTTTTCTCCTTCCTCCAGGGCAGCCAACCGCTTCTTCAACTCCTTTTCCCTCTGCCACCTCTCCGTCGCATCTCGCATGATTGCCGCTGTGCCCATAGGTTCGCCTGAGGCATCTTTCAGCAGCACGATGGTAAATTCCACCGAAACACGGCTGTGATCATGTCTCATGGCTGGAACTGAGAAAACTTGTTTGCCGTATTTCGTTGTTCCTGTCTTCATCACTTGGCGGTAACCTTCCCAGTGCCTGTCTCGCATCTTCTCTGGAACAATCAGATCCAAAGTCTGCCCTATGGCCTCCTCGGCTGAGTAACCGAAGACAGACTCTGCTGCCGAATTCCAAAGACGAATAATACCGTCACGATCAGCAAACACGATCGCATCCTGAGCTCCTTCCACAATCTTTTGATACAACCACTCGGGTTTATAGTCCATTTTTTCATTTCCGCTTATTGGCACAATGCGATTGCTCAGCTACTCTCCGACGTTTCGACTTCAGTACACTTTTCTTTACGCTTTCGAAGGGATTGCTGCCAGGAATGAGAGAGGGCGGAGACACCCAGGATCGCTTCGATACCTTGTCGGCTCTTCCTGTCATGATGGTAAATCTGATTGGCAAAAGCAACTGATATCTGGCCGGGATCCCGATGCTTCATGGTCAAAAGGTCTCCCTTCTGGACTACCCCCGCCTCGAGTACTCTCAGATAAAGCCCGGTAAACCCCGAATCAGTAAAGAACCTTACCATGTCAATTTTGCCATATCGAGCAGCCAATGTTTTGCAGGCTTGGCGCGGCTGGCTGATCTGCACAGTGGCTGTTCCAAGTTGAAAGATATCACCGATGCAAACATCATCTTCCTTCAGGCTGGAGACAGACAGGTTCTCACCGAACGCGGCGGGAGCCAGTTTGGTTCCCAAAATCCCTTCCCAATAAGGATAATGATCCAGACTGTACACGCAGACGGCCTTGTCCGGTCCGCCGTGATTCTTCAAATCGGCAACACCATCGCCCTCAAAGCCCAGTTTTCTGAGATGTAGTGGAGTAGAGACTGGCCTTTTACAGATGGCTGTTGTGATTTCTTTACCGTAGAATACCTCCTTTTTGGGGAGACCGATGCTGAGCGTTTCAACGATCATAACGCAGCCAAACGACCTCTTTTCCGAAGGGAAGTACTACCCTCCCTCCTAATCATCAGGCGTGAAACTTATGTTTCCGTTCGGAAACAGGTAACCGGTCGAACCGCTGTGCGCACTATGAAGGGTGGGGTTTTGCCGAAGCCCTGCCAAGGCGGAACAGCAAGGACGGCCATGGACCGCATCCCGAGCGTAGCGTAGGCAATGCGTCAGCCTGCGATAAGCGACCAGTTACAGAAATATAGTGGGCCCGTTGGGGAGGCGAAAACAGAGCAAACATCGCCGTAATCGCTCCAATGCCGGCCACGGCAAGGGAGAGAAGAATCAAAATAGGTTTCTTGCCTCCCATCCGATCCACCATTGCGCCAAAGGGTATCCGCCACAACGAGCTGGTGAGCGGAGCGCTCGCCACAACGAATGTCAGCCCAGCCATCAGCGAGAATCTCTTCATTGCAGCCATTTCGAGGCCGCAGGAAACGATAGAGTTGACAAGAGATTCCTTTAGGCATGGGTTTCCTCCATTGCGTCATCACTTGTTAAACGGGCATAATCACGACTCTATCGAGTTTCTATTTTCGTCTCCTGATTGTCGCTTTTATCCCCAACAAGTGGGTAAGATTTCGAGTGACGGAAGTTGATTTGCAGTCAAACTAGTTGACTGTGGGCTTCTGATCAGCGGAAAGCCATTCAGTAATTGAGATTAACATCGAAAGGGTTATGAGAATGCAAGGGCGAGCTCAGACTCAGAAAGATTATTGAGAAATCGAATAGTCAACTCCACAGAGGGACGCGCAGTGAGATACTTGAGATCAGATCGAGGGGTACATATATAAAATAGTTATGGTTTTATCCCCTCCTCTTCTTTGCAGGTGTCACTCCTCCCAATGGATAGCTTCCACTGGACATGACTCAATCGCTTCTTGGATGAGGTCCTCGGGACCTCCCTCGGGTTTGATAGCTTCTGACTTACCTTTTTCTTCATCGAGCTGGAATACCTCGGGGCAAATCCCCTCTCAGGTACCACAACCGATGCATTCCTCCTGGTCAACGTAAACTCTTCGAGCCATCTTTCTGCAAACCTCGTGTCTAAACAGCTTCTGGCCCGGCGGGGATAAACCCCGCCATCCTCTGTTTCCAGTGAAGGGAATGGGAAGTGCGGGAGGGCTAATCCCCTCCCGCAAATCATTTGTTCACCCTAAAATCGCTTTCAGATCCTCATCCGGCGTGGTGATGGGCTTGATGTCAAAGTTCTTCACCAGCACATCCAACACATCTGGTGAGACAAATGCCGGCAACGAGGGCCCGAGGCGAATGTTCTTGATTCCCAAATGCAGGAGCGACAAGAGAATAGCCGCTGCTTTTTGCTCGTACCAGGAGCAAATGATGGACAGGGGCAGGTCGTTCACCCCAACATCAAAAGCATTGGCCAGGGCCACGGCAATTTGAACCGCCGAATGGGTGTCGTTGCACTGGCCGATGTCCAGTAACCGTGGGATGCCGCCGATATCTCCCAGATCCTTGTCAAAGAAGCGAAACTTACCGCAGGCAAAGGTCAACACTACACAGTCGGAGGGCACCTTTTCCACGAACTCGGTGTAATAGTTGCGACCCGGCTTGGCCCCGTCGCAGCCCGCCACCACGAAGAAATGACGAATGGCTTTGCCCTTTACTGCCTCGATGACCTTATCGGCAACGCCTAAAACGGTATTTCTGCCGAAACCCACCATCACTTCCTTGCCGTTTT
>CP070692.1:64504-126565 GCA_020353215.1 Deltaproteobacteria bacterium | reverse complement strand
TTGATCACGCCGATAGCGATGGAGAAGGAGTTGCGGTTTGCCATTCGTGAGGGAGGTCGCACCGTGGGTGCTGGGGTGATCAGTGATATCATCGAGTAAACGGCGAGCTGGAAATTCGGATCCCGAAGCGCGAATCAAACTCAGATGGAGGATGTGACACGAGTACTAGACCAGAATGTTGGAGTGTGCATCCTGGAGCCGAGATTTCACAGCGCGCAAGCGCCGAATTCAAGAGAATTCCAATAAGAATTACGGAAAGTTCCCTGACTACTGACGCAGAGTAAGAACGGAGCAGTTATGGCCAATCAGAAAATCCGCATTCGGCTAAAGGCGTATGATCACAAGTTGCTCGATCAATCCACCACTGAGATTGTCGAGACCGCTAGACGCACCGGCGCCAAAGTGGCCGGACCTATACCGTTGCCTACGAAGATTACCAAATACTGTGTTCTCCGTTCCCCACATGTGGATAAGAAGTCCCGGGAACAGTTCGAAATTCGCACTCACAAGCGTCTTCTCGATATAGTCGAGCCCACGCAGCAGACAGTGGATGCGCTGATGAAACTAGATCTGTCCGCGGGTGTGGATGTTGAGATTAAACTATAAGGAGTGACAGTCGTCCATGGTTAGTCGTCAGTTGTATTTCCAAAGGTTGCTTTCTGGGTTCGGCGCGTAGTTTATGTTCACAGGCTTTGCGCATGATTGACGAGGCACTGTCCTGTAGCAGCGGACGACGGACAAACGATCAATGACTAATGACAAATGAGGAATCATGGTTAACGCGCTCATCGGCAAAAAGTTGGGCACATCCCAGTTGTTTTCTCCAGAAGGTGACGTCACCCCGGTGACGGTTATTCAGGCCGGACCGTGTACCATCACCCAGATTAAGAGTCTGGAGAGTGATGGCTACTATGCCGTGCAGCTGGGCTTCGGGGAAAAGAGGCCAGAACGAAGCAACAAGCCTCTGCTAGGCCATTTCAAGAACAGCGGCAAGGGCCCCTTTGCCGTACTGCGAGAGGTCAGAGTGCCTGATGTGAATGATTTCGAGTTAGGACAGGAAATCGGGGCTGACATTTTCCAGGTAGGCGAGTTGGTCCATGTGGTGGGCACAAGCAAAGGCAAAGGGTTCGCGGGTACGATCAAGCGATGGAATTTTTCCCGTGGACCCATGAGCCACGGCAGCATGAACAAAAGACCTCCAGGTTCGATTGGATGTAGCGCCTCACCTGCTAGGGTGATAAAGGGAAGAAAGATGCCCGGCCAAATGGGTAACAGAAGGGTCACGGTCAAAGGTCTCAAGGTTGTGGATATCCGTCCGGATGAGAACCTAATTCTCATCAAAGGTGCCGTTCCCGGTGGGCGAAACGGGATGGTTGTCATCAAAAAGAGCGGTAAATTCTAGTGAGATCGCCTGTGATCGCGAACACCCGGTTGTGATTTGAGGCGTCGCTCGGCGTCCTCGCTCGGCGCAGAATGCGCCGGCCGCAACGAGGAAGTAGATCTTGCGAGATAATATTCGAATGAAAAGAGGCTGGTCATGCCAACGGTGACCGTTCGCAACAAGGATAACGAACACGTCGGTGAGATGGAACTGAACGGTGAGGTCTTCAACGTTCCTATCAAGCCTCACGTCCTCCACGAAGTGGTTAACATGCAGTTAGCCAAGCGCAGAGCGGGGGCCGCGTCCACCAAAGGTCGATCGGAGGTACGGGGTGGGGGGCGGAAGCCCTGGCGACAGAAAGGAACTGGCCGAGCCCGGGCGGGCACGAGGTCTTCGCCGCTCTGGCGGGGTGGCGGGGTCACCTTCGGCCCGAAGCCCAGGGAGTACGGACCCAAGGTCAGCAAGAAGATTCGCAAGCAAGCGCTGAAGATGGCCTTGAGCAGCAAGTTAAACGACGATCAGATGGTGGTACTGGATAGCTTTGGCCTGAGCGAAATAAGGACAAAGGCCTTTGTGGAGGTGCTGCAAACGTTCGGAATCGAAAATGTTCTGGTGGTGATCCCTGAAACTGACAACCTTCTGGAGAGGTCGGCCAGAAACGTACCGTACACAAAAGTGCTTCGTTCGGAAGGGCTTAATGTTTATGACATCCTCAGGTACCGCCATCTCGTGCTCATGAAGGATGCGGTGTCCAAAATAGAGTCAGCCCTGCTTGGCCAAGTCCCGGTGGATACAGTGGATCCGTCCTAGGAGTAAGTGATGGACAGTTACTATAGAATTATCAAACGGCCGCTAATCACTGAGAAGAGTACTCTGCAGAAGGAGATGAACAACCAGCTGGCATTCGAGGTGGACCGACGAGCCAACAGGATCGAGATCAAAAAGGCCGTGGAGAAGATCTTCAAGGTTCAGGTTGTCGAAGTACGCACCATGAACTATCGGGGTAAGCGCAAGCGGCTGGGTCGTTCCGTGGGGCGAAAACCACACTGGAAAAAGGCCGTCGTGACCTTGAAACCAGGTCAAAAGATCGATTTTTTTGAAGGAGTCTAATCATTTAACCTTTTCCATCTGCCATTTGGGATCTGCGAATTGTTGCCCTCTTGACCAGTAACAATTACCAAAACGCTATGGGAAATGAGAAATGATTGAAGTAGGGGAAATTTATGGGAATCAAAACGGTAAAACCCTCGTCGCCTGGCAGACGGTTTCAGACCTACTCGACGTTTGAGGAGATCACGCGTCGCAAACCAGAAAGAAGCCTGCTACGGCCGCACAAGAGATCCGGTGGCCGTAACTGCTACGGGCGGGTGACCGTACGCCACCGTGGAGGTGGACACAAGCGAAGGTACCGAGTTATCGATTTCAGACGGGAGAAGATCGACATTCCCGCGCGGGTAGCCAGCATTGAGTATGATCCAAACCGGTCGGCACGAATCGCGCTGCTCCATTACGCCGATGGTGAAAAGCGTTATATTCTGGCGCCACTTGGGATGCAAATTGGAGACACGGTCATCACCAGCGAATCGGCGGATATCAAACCGGGCAACGCCTTGCCTTTGCAGAAGATGCCCCTGGGCACCATCGTTCACAATGTAGAAATGAAAGTGGGAAAAGGTGGGCAGTTGGCACGGAGCGCCGGAACCGGGGTGCAACTGATGGCGAAGGAAGGTCGCTATGCTTTGCTCAAGTTGCCTTCGGGGGAATTGCGCCGTGTGCTTCTGGAATGCAAAGCTACGGTCGGACAAGTGGGTAACATCGACCACGAGAACATTAGCCTAGGCAAAGCAGGACGAAAACGTTGGTTTGGACGCAGGCCCAAAGTACGTGGGGTGGCAATGAATCCGGTGGACCATCCCCACGGCGGCGGTGAAGGCAAGAGTTCAGGAGGACGGCATCCGGTCACGCCATGGGGCATGCCCACAAAGGGCTATCGCACACGCAGGCCGAAGCCCAGCGATAAGTTCATTGTGAAAATGCGCCCCAGATAGTGCGGGAGGTTTGAGGAGGCAAACGTGCCACGATCGTTGAAAAAAGGTCCCTTCGTGGATGAGAAACTCAAGAAAAAGGTGTTCAAGGTTCAAGAGAGCCGAGATCACCGGATGATAAAGACCTGGTCGCGTCGCTCTACCATACTTCCTGAATTCGTAGGTCTGACAATCGCGGTGCACAACGGCAAAAAGTTCATTCCCGTTTTCATTAGTGAGAACATGGTGGGACACAAGCTGGGGGAATTCTCTCCTACTCGAACTTTTTATGGTCACGCGGGAGACCGAAAGAGTCGTATGAAGGGCAAGAGGTAATTAAGACGGAGAACCGAGGTCGCGTAGGCTTACAAGAGGACGCGGATCATGGAAGTCAAGGCAGTTACTCGATATTTGAGAATTTCGCCACACAAGGCACGACTGGTCACCGAGCTTGTTAAGGGGAAATCGGTGGAGGAAGCCCTCACCATCCTCAACTTCGCGCGTAAGAAGGGGGCAAGCTTGGTGACCAAGACATTGCGGTCCGCGGTGGCCAACGCCGAACAGAATCCAAACATCGATGTGGATACACTTTACATCAAACGTATTTTTGTAGATGAAGGCCCAACTATGAAACGTTGGCGACCCCGAGCGATGGGGCGAGCCACCAGGATTCTCAAGCGGTCCAGTCACATCACAGTAGTTTTGGACGAGGCCTAACGGTTAGACTGATTATTGCGCGTTTATTGTGCTGGTGTGCGTCTTGACATCGGGAAGGAATCTTAACTGAGTGCTGTGGCGAAAATGGTGATCTTCAGTCACCTTAGCTTACTTTAGCTCACTTGAGGCACTTGCCTTACATTGGAGGTGGAGGTTGGGACAAAAGGTACATCCTGTCGGACTGAGACTTGGAATTGTCCGTTCGTGGGATTCTAGGTGGTTTGCCAATAAGGGATACGCCCAGCTCGTTCACGAAGATAAGAGAATCCGCGACTTCCTAAAAAATAAGCTGTACCATGCCGGTGTTTCCAGGATCGAAATTGCACGTGCAGCTGAACGGGCGAAGATACGAATTCATACTGCCCGCCCAGGTATTGTTATCGGGAAAAAAGGGGCCGAAATAGAAGCCTTGAAGCGACAGCTTGAACTGATGGTCAAACGTGAGATTCTCATTGACATTCAGGAGGTGCGTAAACCAGAGGTGGATGCCACCTTGGTAGCTGAAAATATTGCGTTGCAGCTGACCCGCCGGGTCGCGTTTCGTCGCGCCATGAAGAAGGCTGTGAGTTCGGCACTGAAATTCGGTGCGAACGGGGTGCGAGTGGCTTGTGCCGGCCGCTTAGGAGGTGCAGAAATGGCGAGACGCGAGTGGTATCGAGAGGGCCGGGTTCCCCTGCATACCCTCCGGGCTGACATTGATTACGGAACCGCTGTGGCAAAGACTACCTATGGTGTGATTGGTGTCAAGGTCTGGATTTTTAAAGGTGAGGTTCTCACCTAATTGGCCCTGGGAGACAAGCTGCTATGTTAGCACCAAAAAAGGTCAAGTACAGGAAGAAACAGAAAGGACGGATGAAGGGCAAGTCCCATAGAGGATGCACTTTGGTATTTGGTGACTATGGACTGCAAGCTACCGAGTGTGCTTGGATGACGGCCCGGCAGATTGAGGCAGCACGCATTGCCATGACCCGGCACATCAAACGTGGTGGTAAAATCTGGATCCGAGTTTTTCCCGACAAACCCATCACCAAGAAGCCCACTGAGACCAGGATGGGTAAGGGAAAGGGGGCTCCAGAAGCTTGGGTGGCCGTTATTCGCCCGGGGAAAGTACTTTACGAGATGGAAGGCGTGTCTGAGCCGGTGGCCAAGGAGGCATTTCGGCTTGCTGGGCACAAGCTGGGCTTTGCGACCAAATTCGTCAGCCGCGGAGGGAGCTAATGAAAGCGAGCGAACTCCGTGATCTAAGCATCGAAGAACTGGAAGTCAAAGAAAACGAGCTGGTGGAATCGCTGTTCAATCTCAGATTCCAGCACGCCACAGGGCAGCTGGACAACACGGCTCAACTTGGAAAGACCCGGAAAGATATCGCCCGGGTGCAAACCATATTGATTGAGAAGCGGAGGGCACAATGAGGACCGGATTATGAGGGTGCGAGGTTTACGAAAGAGCCTTACCGGAGTTGTCATTAGCGACAAAATGGAGAAAACTGTGGTGGTGCAAGTCGACAGGCTTGTCAAACATTCCACCTATAAGAAGTATGTGCGCAGACGTGCCAAGTATACGGCGCATGATGAAAACAATACCTGCCGCCAAGGTGATAAAGTGTTGATCCGAGAAACGAGACCACTTAGCAAGACCAAGCGCTGGCGGGTGACCCAAATCGTTGAGAAGGCGGTAACTTAGGGCTCGCTGATTCGGGCGAACCGCTGAGCGTTACTCAGCCCTCAAGTACCCTTACAAACCATCTGGCACATCTATGGTGATTAGCTGGGAGCCTGACGCTCTCTATGGGAGATAGCTAATCAGGTAACCTGGCGGAGCAAATCATGATTCAGACGGAGACCAGGCTGTTAGCCGCAGACAATTCAGGAGCCAAGAAACTCTATTGCATTAAGGTTCTGGGTGGATCCCGCAGACGCTATGCTCGGGTGGGAGACATAATTGTGGTGTCAGTCAAGGAGGCCATCCCCAATGCCAAAGTGAGACCGGGCGATGTGATGAAAGCGGTGGTGGTGCGGACCAAGAAAGAGATCCGGCGGCGAGATGGCTCTTATATTCGCTTTGACGATAACTCTGCAGTACTGGTGACTCAACAGCGAGAACCCATCGGAACCCGCATTTTTGGACCTGTGGCGCGAGAGTTGCGGGCCAAAGGGTTTATGAAAATCATCTCTCTGGCGCCAGAGGTGCTATAAGAGGAGAATCCCGTAAGGGGGAGATTTCATGGCACAGAGAAAGAAGTACCATATCAGAAGAGATGACACGGTGATGGTAATCGCGGGTAAGGAGAAGGGCAAGACAGGCAAGATCCTGAAGATTTTACCCAAGAAGGATAGGGCGGTGGTGGAGAAAGTCAACTTCATCAAGCGCCACATGCGTCCAGGGCACCACAGTCGTCAGGGAGGAATCGTGGAAAAGGAGAACCCCATCCAGATATCCAACCTCATGCTGGTCTGCGGGAAGTGCACTGATCCAACCCGGGTAGGACGCAAGGTCCTCGAGGACGGCAAGAGAGTCCGTTACTGCAAAAAGTGCGGAGAAATTCTTGAATAGCGGAGAAGAAAGTTAGTGCAGAGATCACAAAGATGAGACGGCGTCCGGCTTTTTGTAAGTGGGTGTCGTTGAGGCTGGCTGAATCAGGCAACACTTTGTGTTTTTTGTTCTCTTTGTGGTGATACGCTTGAGGGTTCATCAGATGTCCAGACTGAGAGAGACGTTTCAGAGAGATTTGATTCCTGATCTAATTAAGGAGTTTGATTACAAGAGTCTCATGCAGGTTCCGCGGTTGGAGAGGGTCGTTCTTAATATGGGACTCGGGGAGGCCATTCACAACATCAAAGTCTTGGACGCAGCAGTTGAGGAGCTGGCCCTCATAGCTGGTCAGCGTCCCGTGGTAACCCGAGCCCGGAAATCTATTGCTTCCTTCAAACTGCGGGCAGGAATGCCCATCGGCTGCATGGTGACCTTAAGAAGGCAGCGGATGTACGACTTTTTTGATAAGCTGGTCAACGTTGCGTTGCCCCGGGTGAGGGACTTTAGGGGTCTTTCAGATAAGTCGTTCGATGGTCGCGGAAACTACTCCCTGGGGATCAAGGAGCACATAATCTTCCCCGAAATCAATTACGATAAGATTGATAAAATCAAGGGCCTGAACGTCACCATCGTTACCACAGCTAAAACCGATGAAGAGGGCAAGACACTGTTGAAAATGATGGGCATGCCGTTCAGAAACTAAGTCCTTGGATTGATAGGCCGGTATGGTTAGACTCGGACGAACCTTCATTGACTGGGACCCCGGGCTGGAGATAGACTCCGGCCGACCAGATCTGGTCGTCAATGGACACGATGCACAGGTGCTGAGCGAGCAGACTCTGTCGTGATAGTTGGCGAAACGAATCAATGTTGATGCTTATCTAAGCAAGAAGGACCACGGAGGAGTAAACCTTGGCAAAAAAATCACTCATTGCCAAAGCAGCAAGAAAACAAAAATTCGAGGTGCGGGCATACAATCGCTGCCCACTTTGTGGACGTCCCCGGGCCTTTCTGCGGAAATTCGGCATTTGCCGCATCTGTTTCCGTAACATGGCGCTACGAGGGGAGCTTCCTGGCGTCATTAAGTCAAGCTGGTAACAAAGGAGCACGTCCATGGTAATGACAGATCCCATTGCAGACTTCATCACTCGTATCCGCAATGCTTGCATGTCTAGATATGAGCGGGTGGATATTCCGTCCTCAAAAATGAAACTGAGTATGGCTAAGATGCTTAAGGAAGAGGGCTACATAAAGAACTACAAACTCATTAAAGATAAGAAGCAAGGCACCTTACGCTTGTATCTGAAATACGATAAGGATAACGTCCCGGTAATTGGCGGTCTCCAGCGGATTAGTAAACCAAGCTGCAGGGTTTATGTGCGCCACGACAAGATTCCCTATGTATTTAACGGCCTAGGTACGGCGATAGTGTCCACTTCCAGGGGTATCCTCACCGACCGAGAAGCCCGCAAGCAGAAAGTCGGGGGAGAGCTTCTCTGCAAAGTCTGGTAGAGACGCAACGGGAAGCTTGCTTCGTTGAGGAGGATCTTGCATGTCTCGTGTTGGCAAAAAACCTATAGAGCTGCCTTCAGGCGTTAAAGTGAATATCCGGGGCTCAGAGATTGAAGTGAGTGGGAGTAAAGGAACGCTCAAACGCGATCTCCCACCCCGAGTGCAGATTCAAGTGGCAGAAGGCGTTATTCAGGTAATTCCTGCGGATGGCGGTAGACAGGCCAGGTCTCTTCAGGGGCTGACCAGAACGTTGATCAACAACATGGTAGTCGGCGTGACCAATGGTTATTCCCGGCAGCTGGAGATCACTGGTATTGGCTATCGCGCCGATCTGAGGAGTGATACCTTGCACCTAAGTCTTGGTTACTCGCATCCCATCGAGTTCAAGCTGCCTCAGGGTATAGAGGCTTCGGTCGACAAACAGAACCGCATTACCTTAAGCGGGATTGACAAGGAGTTGTTGGGTCTGACTGCAGCAAAAATTCGCGCTTTTCGACGCTGTGAACCCTACAAGGGTAAGGGCGTCAGATATTCAGATGAAGTGGTGCGCCGGAAGGTGGGGAAAGCTGGAGCAAAGTAAAACAGAGGTTCAGCTGTCACCCGTCGGATGAATTGCGGTGACGAAGGCTTTCGAGAACCAGAAGCGTCCTCTTACCGGATAACGCAACCGGTGGCCGGAACAAGAGAACAGTATTGACCAATCGCTGTTGAAAGGGAGCTCGAAGCGAATAGCTGAACGCTGATAGATGACAAGGTGGGCAACAATGGCGTCGAAAAGGAATCCCAGGATGGAGGCGCGCCTCAAACGGAAGAGGCGAATACGTCAGAAACTATCAGGGGAGCCAGAGCGGCCGAGGCTTAACATTTATCGCACCAGTGGGCATATCTACGCCCAGATGATAGACGATGTCAACGGCGTGACTCTAGCTGCAGCGTCCACACTGGATCCGGATATTCGCCAACAGGAAAAGGTCAAGGGCAAGATCGAGAACGCCAAGCGGGTGGGTAAGCTAATCGCCGAGAGGGGCAAGACCAAGGGAATTACCCGGGTGGTGTTCGATCGCAATGGTTTTCTCTACCATGGCCGGGTACGGGCTCTTGCCATGGCAGCCAGGGAGGCCGGGCTGGAGTTTTAGAGACGGGCCGCGGTCAGTAGATGGCTCTCGGTAGGTGAAGTAAAGGAATACATCAATTACAAGATTCGCTTGGGCAACGGCTGAACAGTTCGTCATGTTGCTCTTGATTTGTGGGAGCTGAAAGCCACAAACAGAGGAGATATTCCCTTGTACGAGATGGACGCAAAAGAGCTGCAACTCATCGATAAGGTGGTACACATCAGCCGCGTGGCCAAGGTGGTGAAAGGGGGGAGGCGATTCAGTTTTAGTGCCATTGTGGTAGTTGGGGACGGACAGGGTGCCGTGGGCGCCGGCCTTGGGAAGGCGAACGAGGTGCCAGAGGCGATTCGCAAGGGGGTGGAACTGGCAAAGAAAAGCATGTTTCAGGTGCCGCTCTTCAATAATACCATCCCCTATGAGGTCCTGGGCAAATTTGGAGCGGCCAGCGTTTTACTCAAGCCGGCTTCAGAGGGAACTGGTGTAATTGCCGGCGGTGCAGTGCGAGCTATCATGGAGGCGGCCGGGGTGCACAACATCCTGACGAAATGTCTGGGCTCCAACAATCCCCACAACGTGGTGAAGGCAACCATAAGGGGGCTGAGTCTGCTGCGGAGTCCGGAACATATTGCCAAAAGACGCGGCAAGACTCTGGAAGAGATCAGGGCCTAGGCGGAAGCGGAACCAGGAAACTCGGAATGCCGAACGTGAGATTAGATAGAGGCGGTAGGATGGCAAATGAGATTAAGATAAAGCTCGTTCGCAGTATGGTAGGAAGACCTGAAAAGCATCGCAGAATTCTCCGGAGCCTCGGCCTTACTCGGTTAAACAAGACGGTTACCCTCTACGACACGCCCCAAATCATGGGGGCAGTTCGTAAAGTGCGGCACATGGTGGAAGTATCTCAGCCGTGACAGGCTGGCTCCTTCGATTGGTATGATCAATCTACCTGTAACTCCCGCACTTGGCGCTCAGTGGCAAGTGCACCGACGTAGGCAGCCCAATAAGTAACCAGCGCTGCGAATCAAGGTGCTGGGTGGAACTCGCGTCACTCGATGCTGGGAGATCACATAAGCCGAACAATGGATTAGCCATGAGACTAGACGAATTGAAACCGCCTGGACAAGCAAAGCAAAAAGCGAAGCGATTTGGCCGGGGGCAAGGATCTGGACGTGGTGGGACCGCGGGTCGTGGGACCAAAGGCCAAGGAGCCCGATCGGGAGGGGGCACTCCCCCAGGTTTCGAAGGTGGTCAAATGCCGTTACAGCGTCGCCTGCCAAAACGGGGCTTTCGTAACCCCTTCAAAAAGAGGTATGCTGAGATCAATGTGCGGGATCTGGATCGGTTTGAAGCTGAAATCGTGGTGGATGAGAACCTCTTACGCCAAAGCGGGTTGGTAAAGGGCCGATGGGACGGTGTCAAGTTGTTGGGAACAGGCGACATCAGCAAACCGCTAACTGTAAAGCTGCACCGCTGCAGTGCCGCGGCACGCGATAAGATCGAGGCGGTCGGTGGTAAAATTGAGGTGATTTGAATTGATTGGTGGCTTTCAGACCATAGGGAAAATCCCTGAACTCAAACGCCGGATATTGATGACATTTGCTCTGTTGGCGGTGTATCGTGTCGGCGTTCATGTGCCAACTCCAGGAATCAACAATGAGGCTCTGCAAGCCTTTTTCGACCAGGCCCAGGGTACCCTGTTGGGACTGTTCGACATGTTTGCTGGCGGTGCCCTGAGCAACCTCTCAGTTTTCGCCCTGGGCATCATGCCCTACATTAGTGCTTCCATTATCCTACAGTTACTGACAGTAGTAATCCCCTATCTTGACCGACTCAACAAAGAGGGCGAGGCCGGTCGGCGAAAAATCACCCAGTATACCCGGTACGGCACCGTGCTGCTGAGTCTGATTCAGGGCTTCGGTATCGCCTTCGGTCTGGAGGGTATGAGCGGACCGGGAGGAGAAATGGTAGTCTTGAATCCCGGGTGGGGCTTTCGACTGATGACGGTGATCACCCTCACCGCAGGCACTGCTTTCATTATGTGGCTGGGTGAACAGATTACTGAGCGAGGCATTGGGAACGGCATCTCGCTCATCATCTTTGCCGGGATCGTTGCCCGTATGCCGGCGGCCATTATCAATACCTTGCGACTTGCTGGAACTGGAGAACTCTCCACCTTCATGATACTTATCCTGCTGGTGATGATGGTCTTGGTGGTAGGAATCATCATTTATGTGGAGCAGGGCCAGCGTCGCATCCCCGTCCAGTACGCCAAGCGCGTGGTGGGACGCAAAATGTATGGCGGCCAGAGCACCCACTTGCCTCTCAAGGTAAACACCGCAGGCGTGATTCCACCGATCTTTGCCTCCTCGATTATCATGTTCCCGGCAACGATTGCCAACTTTATCCAAGTTCCCTGGATGAAAGCGATTGCCGATGCGGTGGCCCCCGGAAAACTGGTCTACAGTCTGCTCTACGTCGGATTTATTGTTTTCTTTTGCTATTTCTATACCGCGGTGGTCTTCAACCCTGTTGACGCTGCGGAAAACATGAAGAAGTATGGAGGCTTTATCCCTGGTATTCGTCCAGGCAAGCGGACCGCGGATTACATTGACCGCGTGCTGTCACGAATAACCTTCGGGGGTGCCCTGTATGTTTCAGCGGTGTGTGTACTTCCCACCCTACTGATACAGAAGTTCAGGGTCCCCTTCTATTTCGGTGGCACAGCCTTACTAATCGTGGTGGGGGTAGCCATCGATACGGTGTCTCAGATCGAATCCCACATGCTGACTCGGCACTATGAAGGTTTCATCAAAAGATCACGGATGAAGAGCAGGCGTTGAGAGACGTTCGTCCAAATGAACGTCGCGGTTGGTTGTTCTCACTGTTACTCGGTCTTGTCTTTATTAGCCATGAGGGAGGGAGGATGTCATGAACCTTATTCTTTTGGGGCCACCCGGAGCAGGAAAGGGCACCCAGGCAAAAATGCTCGTTGAAACATACCAAATTCCTCAGATATCAACCGGGGATATTCTGCGGGCCGCTGTAAAGGATGGAACCACACTGGGGAAAGAGGCCAGGAGCTATATGGACAAAGGTCAGCTGGTGCCCGATTCGGTAGTGATTGGAATCGTGGAAGAACGGTTACAGCAGCCGGACTGCAAGACGGGTTATATGTTGGATGGTTTTCCCCGGACCGTTCCTCAAGCAGAGGCCTTGGACGGAATGCTTCAGAACCTTGGCTCTGAGATCGATCATGTGGTGAGCATTGAGGTGGATAATGAGGAATTGGTCAAGCGCCTTACCGGCAGACGTACCTGCCGTGAGTGTGGTGCCGGCTTCCACGTGATGTTTGACCCACCTAAACAGGAAGGCGTCTGCGACAAGTGCGGGGGCGAGCTTTACCAGCGGGACGATGACAATGTCGAGACTGTAACGTCACGCCTGCAAGTGTATGAGTCCCAAACCATGCCGCTCATCGACTACTATAAAACGCAAGGTAAAGTGAGACCCATCGAGGGGGTAGGCGAAATCAAGGAGGTTTTCAACCGGGTCACGCAGGTACTTTCCTAAAGAAGGATTGCAGGCCTTGATTCATTTGAAGTCTCCGCAAGAGATTGCTGTTATGCGGGATGCCAACCGAATCGTCGCGGAGATTCTGGCCGAGCTCAAGGCACGGATCATCCCGGGAATCAGTACCATGTATCTCAACGAACTCGCCGAGCGTCTGGCGGTCAAGCGCCGTGCCCGTCCTGCTTTTAAGGGATACAATGGATTTCCTTACGCCTTGTGCGCCTCAGTGAACGAGGAAGTTGTTCACGGCATGCCCTCCCGCAAACGTATTCTGAGGGAGGGCGACATCATCAGTCTGGACTTTGGCGTTATTTATCGGGACTATTATGGCGATGCGGCCATTACCGTTCCGGTGGGAAAAGTAGATGATACGTCCGAAGCTTTGATCCAAGCAACAGAGGAATCTTTGTACCAGGGGATTGCGCAGGCTGTGACCGGGAATCGCCTCTCAGACATATCTCATGCTATACAGAGTTATGTGGAGGCAAGGGGCTTTTCCGTGGTGCGGGAATTTGTGGGGCATGGCATCGGCAGAAGCCTGCACGAGAGTCCCCAGATTCCCAACTATGGAGCACCCGGCCTCGGCGTTCGGCTTAAGACCGGCATGGTGTTAGCCATCGAGCCGATGATCAATCGGGGAGAGAGCGGTGTCGAGATTCTGGCGGACGGGTGGACCGCGGTGACCAAGGACCGACAGCTTTCGGCTCACTTCGAGCACTCGGTGGCTATCTCCGATAACAGGCCAGAGATCCTCTCAAGACTTTAGCAGTTGCCCATTCCGCGCCTGGCCTGGCGGGGATGTCAAGCTGGAGGAGTTAATGGCTAAAGAAGAAGCGATAGAGGTTGAGGGTACAGTGGTGGAGCCTCTGCCCAACGCGATGTTTCGGGTGGAGTTGGAAAACGGCCATCGGATTCTCGCCCATATATCTGGGAAGATGCGCATGCATTTCATTAAGATACTTCCCGGAGACAGGGTAACTGTTGAACTGTCCCCTTACGATCTCAATCGAGGAAGAATCACTTACCGGGCCAAGTAACCACGGTTACTTTGGATGGCGAAGCTACCGCTGGGGTGCGGGAGGGTGGAAAACGCGTTATGAAAGTACGGGCTTCGGTAAAGCGAATTTGCCGGAAGTGTAAAATCATTCGGCGTCATGGTGTTGTACGCGTCATTTGTGAAAATCCCCGACACAAGCAGCGTCAGGGATAGTAACGGAGGGTGACCATTGGCACGTATTGCTGGCATTGATTTGCCCAAGAATAAACGTATCGAGATTGCTCTTACGTACATTTACGGGATCGGGCGCACCACATCTCAAGCAATATTGGACAAGGCCCAAGTCGACCGCCACACCAAGTCCGATCTCCTCACCGAGGATGAGATCAATCGCATTCGCCGCACAATTGACAGCGATTACAAGGTTGAGGGGGATTTAAGGACTGAGGTCTCCATGAATATCAAGCGGCTCATGGATCTGGGTTCCTATCGCGGGCTTCGGCACCGTAGGGGCATGCCGGTTCGGGGCCAACGTACGCATACTAATGCCCGTACTCGGAAAGGACCTCGTCGTTCCATGATCGGTCGACGTAAGAAGTAGTTGCAGGCAGGAGGAGAAATGGCCAAGGCAAAGGGCAGGAGTCCACGGAAAAAGAAAGAGCGCAAGAACATCCTAAACGGCATTGCCCACATCCAATCGACCTTTAACAACACCATCATTACAATTACAGATATGAGTGGCAATGTCATTGCCTGGTCCAGCGCAGGCAGTCAGGGTTTTAAGGGCTCTCGCAAAAGCACACCGTTCGCAGCACAGCTTGCAGCGGAAGACGCGGCCAAAAAAGCCCAAGAACATGGTATGCAGAACATCGAGGTTTACGTCAAGGGACCAGGGTCCGGTAGAGAGGCTGCACTGAGAGCGTTACAGGCAGCTGGCTTTAACGTGACGCTCATCAGGGACGTGACGCCCATTCCCCACAACGGATGCCGTCCTCCCAAGAGACGGCGCGTATGAGCAAGGAGGTTTACTTTGGCTCGATATACTGATTCTGTATGTCGCATATGTCGTCGCGAAAATCTTAAACTGTTTCTTAAGGGGGACCGTTGTTACTCTGACAAGTGTGCCTACGAACGACGTAGCTATCCCCCTGGACAGCACGGACAAGGGCGGAAGAAGTTTTCCGACTACGGCATACAGTTGCGCGAAAAGCAGAAAGTCAAGCGTATGTATGGTCTGCTGGAGCGCCAGTTTCGATTCTATTTCCGCAAAGCAGAGCGGCAGAAAGGAATAACCGGTAACAACCTTCTAATCCTGCTGGAAAGACGTTTCGACAACGTGGTGTACCGCATGGGCTTTGCAAATTCCAGGGCTCAAGCGAGGCAGTTGGTCCGCCACAACCACTTCTCAGTGAACGGCACACGCGTTAATATCCCCTCCTATCTGATTAAGGAAGACGACACCGTGGAGGTTAAAGAAAAGAGTCGCAGCATCGTGCCCATCGTGGAAGCAATGGAGGCGGTGGCTCGGCGTGGGGTGCCGCAGTGGTTGGAGTTGGACAGGGAAAAGTTCAGAGGGACGGTCAAGGCTTTTCCGACACGAGACGAGCTGACTATGCCGATTCAAGAACAGCTCATTGTTGAGCTTTACTCTAAATAGACCTCCACTTCTGGCCGAGTTCCCGCTATCTATTTTTTGCTGCGCGTCTAGTCTTCGGCCAGGATGGGATTTGCATGAGGGGAACCAACATGCATCGAAATTGGCGTGAACTAATCAATCCGAAACGGCTGGAACTTGAACCCAAGACCGCATCACAGTTCTTTGGAAAGTTTTCTTGCGAACCATTGGAGCGAGGCTTTGGGATCACCATAGGCAACGCTTTGAGGCGCATTTTGCTCTCATCTCTTCAGGGTTCAGCGATCACAACCGTGCGAATCGACGGAGTTCTTCATGAGTTTTCCACGATTCCGGGGGTTCGCGAAGATGTCACTGACATTATTTTGAACTTGAAAGAGGTCAGGGTCAAACTGCACGGAGAAGGGCCTAAGGCAATTCGGGCGGAAATGATGGGGGAAGGCACGTTGCGGGCAGGGGACTTCATCTGCCCCCCGGAAGTTGAGATACTTAACCAAGAACAACACATTGCCTCTCTTTCTAAGGACGGCAGACTGAGCATGGAGATGCAGGTCAAAACAGGGAGAGGCTACGTGTCAGCCGAACGTAATGTCGAGGAGGAAGCTCCCATCGGTACTATTCCCATGGACGCGATTTTTTCTCCCATTCGGAAGGTGAATTACGTAGTGAGCCAAGCCCGTGTAGGACAAATTACCGATTACGATAAACTGACCATGGAAATATGGACCGACGGCAGTGTAATGCCAGAAGACTCGCTTGCGTATGCGGCCAAGATTCTCAAAGAACAAGTGAGCATTTTCATTAACTTTGATGAGGAGCCGGACATAGAAGCGAAAGAGGAAGTTGCGGAAGAGCCCAAATTGAACGACAACTTGTTCCGTTCTGTGGACGAACTGGAGTTATCAGTGCGTTCTGCCAATTGTCTAAAGAACGCCAACATCCGTCTTATTGGAGAGCTTGTGCAGAAAACAGAGGCGGAGATGTTGAAAACTAAGAATTTCGGTAGAAAATCTCTCAATGAAATTAAAGAGATACTGACTGAAATGGGGTTGTCTTTGGGTATGAAGCTGGAAGGTTTCCCCTCGAGGGAGGAAATTGAAGCGAGAAAGGAACAGGAATAAATGAGGCACGGCAAAAGTGGCAGAAGACTGAACCGTACTTCCAGCCATAGGTTGGCCATGTTCCGCAACATGGTGACCTCGCTCCTGGATCATGAAAGGATATATACTACCGAGGCCAAAGCTAAAGAACTTAGACGGTGGGCGGATTGGATGATTACGCTGGGCAAGCGGGGCGATCTCCATGCCAGACGCCAGGCCCTGCGGGTCATCCGTAACAAGCAAGTGGTTGATAAACTCTTCACGGATTTGGCCCGACGTTATCAAGCACGCAATGGTGGCTATACACGTACCGTCAAGGTAGGTTTTCGGGCTGGCGACGGAGCGCCAATGAGCCTGATTGAACTCATGACGGGAGAGACGGCAAAGAAGAAGAAAAGAAAAGGGAAGGCCCCGAAAACGGCACGAACGGCACCAGCAGCTGACACTGCAGCACCTGTACCTCTAGAGATAGAAGACTCCGGCACAGTGCCACAACAACCAGGAGAAGGAAAAGGCCAGGGTGCTCTAGACGAGCAAGAGGAGACGAAGGGGAAAAAGACGGCTGCGAGTAAGGTTGTTTCCGAATCCGAAGACGTAGATTCCACTGAAGAGACGGAGGAAAGTCGGGCTTTAGATGATCCGTCCGAATCTGCTGAGGAAGCTGAGACAGAATAATCATAGTCTAGAGAATTTGCATGGCAAGGCAATCCACACGGCGGATTGCCTTTTTTTCGTTGACACTGGCGGGTTGTTTTGTGGGGGAGCAAGAGTTGGGACAATCTGGTGACGTACGTCAGAACAGTGGGGACGGAGTGGTTGCAGCCCAAAATATCGATGCTTCTTGGGGAATGCCGATGTACGAATATTGATACCCTCAAGTGTGATAGTTCAGCGCCCACTTGGACTTCCCAAAACCCCAAGTGAACGCCGTCGCAGCAAAAAGCTACCATGCTTGAAAAAGGAGAAGATTCAGCTTGTCCACATTCTGAGCAAGGCCTATGCCAGACGACACTGCGATAACCTGGGACAACTGGGTTAACGCACCACACGAATCAGAACTGCGCGAAATACAACAAGGCCATCAAAGGAATTGAAAACGGTGCTAGGCCCGTTGTGGTTACAGAAGGGCCCTTGTCAAAACCAGGTCTTTATCTTAAAGGATGGGAGGGGCCGAGTGTCCCTCAAGTTTGACTCTTCTCCAGCTGATAGACGTAGATAGGGTCCCTGTCTAATGAATTGCCTGGGCGCAAAACCAGGTCCGGATTAAAACCCGGCAAAACGAAGTTGCATGAGACGACCACAGCTCCTGGTTTGAGATCGAATTTAAGCTTTGCCGAAAGCTTCTTCATGACGTCAGGAAACAGATAGCAGAAGATAGTATCAGCTTCGGATAAATCTGCCGTCCAAAAGTTGCGCCTCCTGATTTCAATCCCTTTGCTACCAAGACACAGCAATTGAGCTTTGAGATAAGCCAATAGATTTAGTTCGTATCCGAGCCCTCTGACACCGTAACGTTTCCGAGCCGCCCGAAGAACACGCCCATCTCCGCAGCCCAAGTCAACCAGAAGTTGCCCTTCTTGCATCGGTACAGCGTCCAAAAACGCTAGTACTCGCACCCGGGAGGTTGAGACGTAGAGTGCCCCCTGCGTGGTGGGAAGAACCAGGGCGGTTGACACAACATAGGCGATCTTTAGCCCGAAAAGGGTTCCAATCAGAACGATGAACGCCAAGATGAAAGTGGACACCGCGTCCAACCTTTCTTCCAAACTGACCAAGATACTGACCCTGTATCCCAGCTCCGCTGCTAGCCCTCACCATTCACGCACCGCCGGTTGCGACCTGATATACGACCCTGCTTCCGGGCTTTTCGAGCCTCGCACCCTGCGCGACGCACTATTAAAGTACGCCTCAGATTCAAGTCCCGCGGGATGGTTGCCCAGTGGAACGTCCATCCTCTTCGCGCTCGCTCCGCTCCGCTCAGCCCCCACCCCTTCTATGAGGGCCCCAGTTACATGGTCTCGCGACACCGTGTCGTGAATAATCCGGACGAGCTATCGGGTTGTAAGGTGCCGAACTGGCATACGATGATCGAAGACATCAGATATCTAGTCAATGCAACACAGGTTACTAACCTGCAACTAGTTGGCCTCGAAGATAACGTTAACTCGCGCTTCAATAGAAATATCGCCAACTTCGATAGGTGTTCGAATTGCTGTAAAACTGGCCTCGGACCTGTAGGGACGCACAGGTGCGCTCGGTGCATAACTGATTTTGCTAATTCTCTTGATAGTCAGTCCGGCTGCTTTCCCCAGGATTTCCGCAGACTTTATTGCTTGGCGTACGGCTTCGGCCGCAGCTTCTTTTCTCAATTGTTTCTCATTGTCGTTACTAAATGTCAGGCTTGCAATACGACTTGCTCCCATTTTCGACGCCTCATCTATATAAGTACCGACATTTTCCAAACTTTTTGTCTGTAGCGTGATCATATTCCTAACGCGAAATCCAGTTGGATGTAACCTTTTTTCTTTTTCGTAGATCGGTGAGAGGGTAAAATCTGATGTTGTAAGTCTCCCATTCGCTTTGACAATTCTTTTGAGAGCGTGCAGAAGCTGCTTCGTACGAGCGGCATTTTCTTTGATAGCTTGTTCAGCCTCTCTCGCATTGGTCTCGACTGAAAGGGAAATTGTAGCAAGATTCGGCCTTGCCAGGATTTTCCCCGTGCCTACAACCTCAATTGTCGACAGCCCTGATTCTTCTTCAGCGAACGTCATGGGGACAAAGGTGATCAAAAGAAGAAGGATAGAGACAATCGCTGCAAATCTTGCTTCCATCGATATCCTCCAAGTCAACTGATGCACAATAGACCCAGCCATCCAAATTTCGAGTTTCGCAGATGATCAACCGCAGCGGCTCAGATCGTCCTGCGACCAACCATGTTGCGATACCATCAATTCAAGTTCCGGGAAAACACCTGATCTTCCACAATACTCCATCTCAGTATCTGGATTCAAGTTACAGTTGATTAAATTGTCTCGACTACACCCAGATAGCTAACAGCTCGCCCACTTTGCTTATCATCAAATACGATCCATGGGGCAATTTCTTTATCTCGTTGGGCGAATATCCCTTCGTGTCCATTACGTTTCGATGGTTCACTAAATAGTGCGAGTCTCAACCGCACTCCGGACGGGTCCAACTTCCGGCCTCATTACCTGGTATGGGCATCCTTCGCAGAACTGGCAAGTCATAAAGCAAAAGGTAGACATTGAGCTGTCAGAACTGGCGAGGACTCCAACTAATAACTTGACAGTTCATAGTTTTGTTCTTCCTAACCCGGGTTTCCAGGCTCAGAATACTGGCAGAGTCTAGCCGAATTTTGCAGAACTACATCGAGGAAAAACGCCCTATGGCTCTAGCGCAGAGGTTTTGGCCGGTCTTATTTGCAGCATTAAGGTCTATGGCCACGGCAATTCTTGCGTCGGGGTCGACACGCTTTGCCCTATCAACCGGCGGGATCAAGCTGACTGATTGAAATGCCTATCCATTGGTTGATTCTCGTGTTTGTATTTAAACATTTCCGGGTGGCAGGGAAGGCCAGAAGAAAAAAACCCCGTCGATCCGTGTTGCTCCCTGCGTGGTCTGCGCGGTGGATCGACGGGGGTTAACTGAAAAACAGTGATCACCAAGGCGGGAGCACTATGCTCGCCTCGTTGGTCATTAGTGCAAGAGTAGTGCCAATACAAAAAACTGGAAAACGCTCATCTTGCGATACTCTATTCATCTGCCCTGGTAGAGTGAGGCTGGCAGTATGGGGTTGGTAGGTTTAGTAAGAATACTGGAATGAGGGTCACTTCTGTTTATCCGTGGGACGATCTTACGACGGTGGTGGGATTGCGAGCTTGATCTAGAAGCTGTAAGACAGTCCGAACACGACGCTCGGTGCTCTAAATTCTAGACCAAGGCCCTTTTCGGAAATGAGAAGTCCAGGATTAACGCCCATGTAAGGCTGAAATTGCCCCTTGTGATGACGCAGTAAGACAAAAATTGACTCTGGGATGTCTGTTTGTTCGTCGCCAGGTGAAGTTGATTTGAAAGACCCGCTATCAAAACTTACCCCAAGCCATTGGAGACCTTTGAACCAATAGCCAAGGGTGTTTTCAGTCCAACACTTCCCCTCGTCTTCCGTCTCGTTATAGATCAGCTTCGATTCTGGGCTAAGCTTTAATTCTTTGGCCTCTGCCGGGAAAAGGACTAGGGTAGACAGATTAAACCAGGCGACGATGATTACGAATAGCTTTAAAGGGTTCATCGGTTATCCTTCCGTATACCCTAAGCGTTCAAAAAAAAATCACAATATCAACAAACCTGTGTTAACCGATCAAGTCAGTAACTCGCCCTGTCAATGGGAGTATCGCGGCAAGCCCGGACAAGTGGTTGTATTATTTACAAGTTGTGCCGTGTCTCCTGCCTCAACTCCATACCGCCCTCGGGGAAGGACCTCAGAACTTAATGCAAAATACGAATGCAACCTTGTGTAACGGCAAGAGGCATGCCAGCTGCAAACTCCTCAAGGGATCTCCAGTTCGAAAACGAAAGGCGACTCCTCGCCCCCTAATACCAAGCGATGTTTACCCTTGCCTAGGGCAAGACGTCTTTCTGCTTCCCGTCCACCAATCTTGGTGCCGTCAATCGATGTTCCGCCACTGCTCACCGTATCAACCAAATAATAAGTGTTATCCACAATGGTTATCAGGCATTGACAGCGAGAAATTCTATAGGGCTCAATGTCCTGCAAATCCAGATCGTTAGAGCCAAAAACGCTATCGTTGGTCGACCTGCCGATTTGAAAAGGCATCTTGGTAATATCCAATTGATTGCCTTGCATGGCTCGCTCTGCTTGATCGGTCAAGGGTGTCAGTCGCAAAGGCCTAACTGCCTGATCTAGAGTCCGGGTGCTGTCCTGACCACAGAAGGCAGATACCATCTGGTTCAGGTATCTGACACGCTGAAAAACCTGCTTGAGCAGGGGTAGAGCGGCCCGAGGATTCCTCTCCAGCATGGATTCAAAGTGCTCTCTGGTTATGACTCTCACCTGAGTATCTTCTAAGGCAACGACCGTGGCGGAGCGGGGTTTTTCGTCTACAAGGCTCATCTCTCCAAAAATGCTACCCTTGACTAATCTAGACAGCACGAGTTTCTCGTCTCCAACGTTTTTGGACACTTCGACTGAACCTGAAACAATCAAATAGGCGAAAGACCCGGCAGTTCCTTCTTGAATGATTGTCTGTCCCCTCTCGAATCCTGCAACGTCACTCACTTACTTGTCCCCTAATCGACATTTGCACCCAGGTTCCGCCCCGAGACGATCCAAGCCCGCGTCATTCCTTTAGAATTCCATTGGGACGTGAACTTTTCGGTCAGTGGCGTGCAATCTTTGCGCCAGAACTTTCCTCAGCCCAGAGTTGAACGCTATGGTTCAGTCAGCAGCATCCCAACGTCATAGCCTCTCGCATGGATCTCATCGAAACTATCAGGTGAACAGAGAGATCAAGCATGGAGGAGTGAGATCTCATTTTCCTTCACACCTTCCGCAACCCCAACTGCTTGCCGATTGCGGCTTTGCCGGCGGGGTGCTCCTTGGCACACCATAAACATTCTTACGCGTTACCATATGATCGAGTCAGGAATGAATTCAGGGGAAAGAAAACCTTATCGACCGTGTTGCTGGCTTGGTCAGGATTGTAGGAGGGACAACAAAAGATAGTCCCATGTCTCTTGTAAGAAATACCCACCTCTTTTCTACCAAGTTACAATATTCGGAAAAGCCCGATGGAGGAACTCTGGCTGAACAGCGGTTTCATTGGTAGTCAAGGTTCGTCAGGGACGCGGATTCAGACGAACAGTCTCTAAAAGAGGGAGTAAGATGAAGAGGACACTAATTGGTGTGATCATCTACGTGCTAGTTACTGCGTGTGCAGGGTGGGGCCAGGATGCCATGGGTTTCTTCGATTTGGGGCTTCAGAGCACGATTACGACCAGAAAGATCCATTATTTCACGAAGGCGCTGGAGTTGAACCCGAGGTTTTCGGCTGCCTACGAGAAGCGTGGTATGCTCTATTTTTACCAGGAGGAGTATGCCAAGACGGTAGCTGACTTCCTCAGAGTCATCGAGCTGAAAACCTATGATTCGGAAGCTTATAGGATGCTCGGCTTAGGCTATATGAGACAGGGATATCTTGATACCGCTCTTATTTACTTAACGAGCGCCATAGAACTCGATCCCCAGCTGGCCCGAGCTTACACCAATCGCTCAGAGGCTTACTTTTCCAAGGGGCTGTTCGAAGAGGCCATACAAGATGCCACAAGAGCAATTGATCTAGCCGATGCCGACCCATCAATCGGCAGAGCCTATGCAATCAGGTCAAAGTCACACAGGCAGTTGGGCCATGACAACCTGGCTGAAGCAGATTTCGAAAAAGCTTATCGATTGGATCCAGAGAACTTTGTCTACAGATACTTCACAATTACGAACCATCTGGCATCCTTTGTGACCGACTCGAGCTATATCGACGCGAAACATGTTAGCCGAGTGGGACTAGTCGTGGTGATCGGGCTCCTCTTTGTGCTAATCTTTAAACTGGCTTTGCGGGCTCCGGATAAGGATCAGCAGTAGGATGACATTGTAAAGTCCCTGTTAGAAGATTCACGGGTGTGGTTCGATGTCCTTAGCCAAAGACCCTTTGCGGAAGATAGCTTGGCAGGCCTTAACTTTAAACAAGGTGGCCCGATTTCCTGGAGCTCACGGACGCGTTCCTGATCTTGTCGGGTCAAAAAAAGGAAAGCAGTTCAAGACTCATGAGGCACCAGTTCCGCCAGTCAGCTAAGATGATCAAGTCTAACCCGAGTTATCACTGCCGACCGGCCCACTGACCCGTCGGATGCGGCCGCAGTGATCTATAATTGCTGAAACCTCACAGAAGTACTCGCAATACGATAAGAATTGATTTAAATTGACACCCAAGTTCTGCTTTGATTCATAAGCCAGATTTCTTCAACTCGGAAGCAGTAGAGTGCTTTTGTGGAAGCAAGGCGGCTCGGCCGAAAAGACCTTGTTTGACAAAGGTAGAGCCGTGAAAAGCCTGCACGCTTCAACAGTTTGCAGCTCCGACCCCGGTAAGACAGTACTCGATAAAGGTGGAAACCTGCCTTCCCTTGCGAGCGACTATGATCTCCATTGAACTTGACAAAATAGGCTTTTCATACACAGGAAGCCAAGAAGCGCCGCTGTTTTCTGATTTCAGCCTGACGATCCGTGCCGGCGAGTGGGTGACCGTGGTGGGGCCTACAGGAGCGGGAAAAACCACACTTATCAAGTTGATGAAAGGTTTGTGTCAACCGCAAACAGGGCAGGTCAGGATAAACGACGGCCTTCTCCCTCGTGGAGAACTCAATAACCTTGCCGCGTGCGTTTTCGCCAATCCCGAAAACCAGATAATCTCACCGGTAGTAGTGGAAGACGTGGCCTTTGGTTTAGAAAATGAAGGGCTGAGGTCCAAGGCGGTCCGTGCCCGAGTGGAGGAGGCTCTTCGGAAAGTAGGCCTTTGGGAGAAGTCGGGTGATCTTAGCTACCATCTCTCCGGCGGCGAGCAGCAGCGCCTTCTCCTCGCCGGTGTCCTGGCATTGAGAAAAGGGTGTTTGTTGCTGGACGATTCGCTTTGCATGGTAGATGGCCGGAAACGCGACGAAATGCTCAGACTCCTGCGTAGGGTCAATTCGAGCGATTCCTGTACAGTAGTGCATACCACCCACGTGTTAGAAGAAGCTGTCGAAGCTCACAGGTTGGTAGCGTTGGAAACCGGCAAGCTGCTTTTCGATGGCTCTCCAAAGAGCTTCTTCCAGAACGAGCGACTGGTGGAGCGACTGGGCTTGGAAGTGCCGGCCGTTGCTAGTTTATGTAAAAGCCTTGCAGCGAGCGGAATTCTAGAGGCAAGCAGCCTGACGGCGGTTGACCAGTTAGTGGGACTCTTGACGAACGTCAAACGCAAGAAAAAATGACTGATCCCAACTGTGAAGGGAGGGTGAACCTTCGAGAAGGAAGAGGTGATGATCGTAACAGATGCTCGCGCGGGTAATGGTGAAAAATAACTTCTCCAAACCAGTTGTACCGCTTTAGAAGTCACAAGACACGCAACCCAAATGGGAAATTCACTGGGGTTCAAAGGACACACTGGTATTTCCAACAAGAATCCGATAGCATCAGGGAGAAGAGGCGACCAATAACCAGGGCGGTAAAGGACCATTTGGTGGGTAATCAGGGTGAAGAGAGATTTTGGGCAACAGACCGTTCTTTCAAATCAGTGGGATGATCAGTGTTAGAGGCAATCAAAATCCGGCATGAATTCCAGCGCGGGACCCCATTGCGCCGGCGAGTAGTAGACGATGTCAGCTTGACGTTGACTGCGGGCGAAACGGTGCTGTTGACAGGTCCGAACGGCAGCGGGAAAACAACCCTAGCTCGCATCCTGGCTGGATTGGAAGTACCCGCACAGGGAACCGTGCGGTTCAATGGTGCGGATCTCTACGGGGGCAAAGATAGATGGATTACGGCTGGGGGTCGCAGAGTAGCAATGGCGTTCCAGTATCCGGAGCGTCAATTCTTCGCTAATACCGTCTGGGAGGAACTCAGTTGGGGCCTGCGTGTGGGCTTGGGCATGGAGAGGGCTGAAATCTTCCAACGTCTCAGGGCAGTTTCTGCAGAGCTCGCTTTTTCCACTGATCAAGTTGCCGCACGTCCGCCGCGAACTCTGAGTTCCGGCCAACAAAGGAAAGCCGCTTTGGTGAGCCTGCTGGCTCTTGAACCGCAGGTGCTGATTCTGGATGAGCCGTTGGCAGGTCTGACAGGCACCGAACGGAAGCGTCTGAGCGAGCTTCTGAGAAACTGGCCCAATCGGGATCGAGTCATGCTGATAATTGCGCATGAACTTGATCTGTTTCTGAACTGGGTGGAGACAGTGGCAGTGATGGCGTCCGGACGGCTTGTCTTTTCGGGCTCTCCAAACGATCTCTGCACCACAGAGACCTCTCTTGTAACTGAAGCGATTTCTCTGCCGCCTCTGATAGAGCTCAGTCGTTACCTGAAAAAGTACGGCCTGAGTGAAGGGCCGGTGAGCAATGAGGCTGAGATCGTCTATCCGCAACTCGAAAAAGCATTGACCAGTAATCAGCCTGGCGAAATGGAGAGCAGAGAGTCTTGACCATCGCCTGATTCACAAACATAAAAAAACCCTCCAATTTTAAGCTTCAAGAGGGTTTGCCAAAGACCGCCCGACAGTGAGCTAGCGTCCCGGTCATAGGTTGTTGATATCTATGTTCCGAATATAGCGCTTGATGTTCTCCATGAGATCGTGAATGTGTCTGTTCTCCTCAGCCTCGCGGCGCTCCGTATCATCCCGCTCGAGCCAGTTTTCACCCAGCTGTTGCGGCTGCGACTCTACTCGACTCGCCTTTTCCTCGGCCAGTCGGTATCCATGGCTCCAGGGTTTCGATTCGATTGCAGTGAGTAACAGAGTGGGTATCCACGCCACTCTTTCTAGTAGGATCTCTTCCATTACTTTCCTCCGGATAAGGTAACTTCAAACAGCGATTTCCCTGTCGTTTTCTCTCGCACACCTTCCCTACTCTGTCATGTTAATAGGAAAGATAAGCATACAAAATAGGTATGTAAAGACTACAAAATGCCAAGTTTGTCCTGTCGGGCCTTGCGGGCTTGTGCTCCAATCGCGCTATAGTTTCAGATCCCCATCAGCAACTTGCCTGAGCCGACGGCAGTCGAGTAGAGTGACTCGATCTCTCTCCACTGCCAAGAGTTTCCCCTGTTGAAGTTTTTTGAAGGTCCGCGAAAGTGTTTCGCTGATTGTCCCCAATCTTGCTGCTAGGGCGCTCTTGGTGGTCTCCAGTCGAAAACTGTTGCCATCCGCTATTGCTCCACCATGTTGTTCCCCGGCGTACGCCAACAAATAGCGGCAAAGTCGAGCCATGACTTCGCGGAGGGAAAGATCCTCAATCTGCTGGTTCAGAGACTGCAGGAGCGAGGCCATCGTGGCGATCATATTGAGAGCCAGCTGGGGGCTGCGTTGGATGAGACTGCGAAAGTCGGCCACATCAAAATAGACTAGGTTGCAGGGGCTCATGGTTTCGGCGAACACGGGATAGGTGGGTCCGGAGAAAGCGGCAGCTTCCGCGAACGTTTGGCCGTCCCGAACCACGCGAAGAATGTATTCCTTGCCATCGGGAGACACCTTGTAGAGCTTAATCTTGCCCTGGAGTAGAACATAAAATCCGCTGGCCCGGTCACCGGCTGCGAAAAGAAATTCACCAACGTCGGCTTTACGGGTCCGGGCGATGGTTGCAAGAGCCGTCAAGTCGTCAGATGTCAATTGGGAAAATAGATCTGCCTTTTTGAGTTGATCAATGAGCCCAATGTGCTCCATAAACCACTCCCACCGACCATGCTTTTCATCTGCGCCGGCGAACCACTACAGAGGACCCAACACCGTGGCCGGTAAGCTCATGGGCGCTGCCATTGCGAACCGCCACTTCTAGGTGACCTGTGCTGCCGATTAAGGCAAAGGGACGCGAGGGCGGTGCCTCCTCATAAGTGCTGGGGCCGGTGAACACCTGTAGAGTGGGGAGGTGGACTTGCAGATCCTGCAAACCTTCTCGCCCCCGTGCAAATGGAATTTCTATGTTGGAGATAAGGTTACCGAAACGATCAATGTGGATTATTTCCCCGTGCACCTCGCCCTGGTCACTGAAGACTACTCGACCAGGCCGGATCATTCGATATCTAATAGAGGGACCAAGTCTCTCCAGGGGCAATCCAAGGGATAGATGAGCTGTTGCTGGGGCGAAAATGTCGCGACCGTGAAATGTCGCACTCGGCTGAGACAGCTGATACTCTCTGCTTTGGAGAGACACCACTAGACGGGGAGGGTCGAGAGCAAATGCCCGGTCAAAGATTCCATTGTCGGGGCCAACAAAGATGTGACGCTCCGTTGCCGCTGCCAACCCTTGCCGTTCTCCCCCAACCCCTGGGTCAACTACGGCCAGATGCAGAGTACCTGCAGGAAAAAACTGAAAGGATGAGGCCAGCACAAACCCTCCCTCCTGAATGTTCTGTGGGGCTATATCGTGGGTGATATCCACCAGGTTGAGTGCCGGGTTAATCGTCAGAAGCACGGCCTTCAGTGTTGCGACATAGTGGTCCCTGGTGCCGAAATCTGTGAGCAGGGTTACTATCCGACGCATGGACCACTCCCTCGGACTGGCCGGTTGACTCGGTGTACACATTGCGGCCGCTCGAACCGGTTGGCCGGTTCGGCGAGCCGCCGGGCTTGCCCCGTCTCAGGTAAGGACTTGCCACCAGTGGCCAGCTAGCTCTGACCAACGGCTCATTAACTGAAGATATCTGGGAAGGCCCAGCTTTGAGAGCGTAGAAACGAGTTAACGACTGCGATAGTTTTTAACAGGGTAGCTGGCAAAACCGGCTAAGTCAGCTAAAACCCTTCTAGGACTCGACGAATAATCTCCAAGGCCTCGTCAATATCTGCAGCGCTGACGTCCAGGTGGGTCACAGCCCGAACAGTCGTGGGACCAAAAGGAATGAGTAAGACGCCCTCGGTAGCCAAACGTTCCACCAAGACATCTGCATCCATACCGGTGCCAGCCACATCGAACAGGACGATATTGGTCAACACTTCCCCGGGGTCAATCTCAATCCCAGAAACACCAGCAAGTCCACGAGCCAATTTCTTGGCGTTCTGATGATCCTCTGCCAAACGGGTCACATGATGATCGAGCGCGTGCAGCCCAGCCGCCGCCAGAATGCCGACCTGGCGCATGCCACCTCCCAGCATCTTACGAAATCGCCGGGCTTGTTCAATGAAGTAGGAAGAGCCGCAAAGGACCGAACCCGCAGGTGCACCCAACGCCTTGGAGAGAGCAACACAGACTGAATCCGCCTGGACTGCCATCTCTTTAACAGTCGTGCTGCAGGCAAGGGCGGCATTGAATAGCCGGGCGCCATCGAGGTGTATGAGCATACCGTTCTGAACAGCGAGCTCGGAAATGGCGGTCAGCCGTTCCACCGTATAAACGCTACCACCTCCTCTATTGTGAGTATTTTCCAGGCAGATAAGGCGAGACGGTGGCTGGTGAATATCTGAAGGCCGTATCGCAGAGGCTATGGCCTCCGCCGACAAAACCCCTTGCTCACCAACCAAACACTGGAATTGCCCCCCGGAAATGACCGCGGTGGCGCCACACTCATAATAATAGATGTGCGCATCCCGGTCGATGATGATCTCATCCCCGGGCTGAACATGGGTTTTTATGGCAACCTGGTTTGCCATGGTGCCTGACGGCATGAAGAGGCCGGCCTCCTTCCCCGTTAGAAGAGCCACTTTCTCTTGGAGTAGATTGACGGTAGGATCTTCACCGAGAACGTCATCACCAACCTCTGCCTCGCCCATGGCCTTCCGCATGGCCGGGGTAGGCTTTGTTACCGTATCGCTGCGGAGATCGACCATTAGTTTAATTCTCACAGTATGTTAATCGTTGGAATCACGTCCTGACGGCGTAGCCTTTATTCTCGGCCTTCTCTTAGCATAGGGACCGGAGGGAGTCAAGGAGAATAGGGGACGTCCATAAAATTATAAAATTCTATCTATCTCATGGGCAACTCTGTTAAACTTGCTGTTCTTCTTACTCGTCGACTGGAAATGCTTGACCGAAGGCTAGGAAAGCTTCAGTTTTTCGGGGAAACCAGTAGGTCTTGCACTTGTCGCCCCTATGATAGCCCCATGGGGTGGGTGTATGTTTTCGGCGGCAGACGGACAAGATTTAACGGCACCGCGCAGTTATAGTTAGTGGTTCAGATTCCATCCAAGATCCTACCAAGTGGTTTTCCGAAACTCCTCCGGCAATACCATCTTGCACAGTCTTTTTCTGTCCATGACTCGGAGAAGAAAGTAATGTAGAGATGTTAGTTTGTCGAGGTTAGTTTTCAGCGGCCAAGGGAGGTTTAGCCAAGCAAATTCCTGAAGAACGGAAAAAAGGTGGCTGTTGGTTTGCAGCAGCGGTCGAAGATGGATGGGCAGCAAGATTTGGCCTAGCAGGGGGTTGAGGTTTCATCTAGAATATGCCAGGCTAAATCACGAAACTCCTTGGGGTAAGTAGTCTAGAAAGTCTTTATGCTTCTACTAGGCCGTTAGCAGCAATGGGATGCTGCGTCCCCTTTGGGGCGATACCGGCTTTCGATGACGGCTCGTCGCTTAAGTATGGTCTGATCACGTGGGAAACTTATCGTTTCATGGGTGTCCCTGACTATTTCTGACAATGAACTGCCCTGCGGCAAGCTGCGGAGTATCCCAAGGACTTCCATCTTTTTGCTTTCGAAGCAAGCTTCGGGGAATTAGACCCGAAGAGATTAAACGGAAATTCACCTTTTATCGACACGATATCAACTGTATAAGAGGGGGAGGGTTAGGCCCAAGTATAGGCACAAAGGGGCTACTCTGCCACAACAAGACAAGTCTACGTAAAGAGGGGAGAGAGGTGTACCATGGCTTATGAGAACATACTATTTGAAGTGGAAGCTGGAATTGCCACCTTAACCTTCAATCGCCCCAAGGTGCTCAATGCATTGACCTTCGAGACAATTAAGGAATTGGCGGCTGCGATCCGATCCGTTGAGGAAAACGAGGACGTAAGGGTGCTCATCCTAACGGGGGCAGGAGATCGGGCCTTTGTTGCGGGCGCTGATATCAAGGAATTGCAGGAAATGAGCCCTCTTTTTGCCAAACATTTCGCTGCGGAAGGACAGAAGGCGTTGTTTGGTCTGGAGAATTTGGCCATTCCGGTCATTGCCTGTGTCAATGGATTTGCTCTCGGAGGAGGTTGCGAAATAGCATTGGCCTGTGATTTCATCTACGCCTCAGAATCGGCAAAACTCGGTCAACCCGAGATCAACCTGGGCATAATTCCCGGTTTTGGCGGTACTCAACGTCTTCTCCGTTTGGTGGGAAGAGCCAGAGCCAAGGAGCTTTGCCTTACAGGCGCCATGATTACTGCTGAGGAAGCGTTCAACATGGGCTTGGTTAACAAAGTATTTCCGCCCGAAACACTAATGGAGGAAACCAGAAAAGTTGCTTCACTTATTGCCAGTAAGGGAAAAGTAGCAATTAGAACCATCAAGCACGTCATAGACCGCGGTATGGATGTGGATCTATACAGCGCCTGCGCCTTGGAGATGGATGGTTTCGCTCTTTGCTTCGCCAGTGCGGATGCAAAAGAAGGGACTTCTGCTTTCTTGGAAAAACGTAAACCAGATTTTGTTGGGACACTGACTGGGTGAAGCTCGCAGTCGGTGGCTGAGCGAATGAAAGGCACAAATCTCATTGCACCCACAGCCCTGGAAAAAGACGAGCTTGAGATGGGACGCATGACCACCCCGAACAAGTATTAGCCAGCTTGCGGTGGAGACTTACTCTGATGAACCTCGGCTATGTTCATCATCAGGTGATGTTCGCCAGGGTGCAGCAGGGACCGTATGCAAAATCCCACGAAGGGTTTGACGGAACAACCTAAACAGCGGACGACCGGCGAGAGCTTGGACAGCCGCTCCCAGGCGGTTATTGGTGTTGACTTGGGCGGCACCAACACCAAGATTGGCTTGGTGGACCTGACTGGGAAGCGCCTCCTGGAGTTCAGTCGCGTCAAGACACTCGCCGACAGAGGCCCGGAAGCAGTCTTGTCGAATCTCAGTGCGAGCCTGATGGTGCTGATGGATCAGGCCAAGGACAAAGGATATCTAGTGGTCGGAGTCGGAGTAGGTTCGGCTGGGGTCATAGATCTGAACAAAGGAGTGGTGATTACCTCACCTAATTTGCCTGGTTGGGCTGAATTCCCCTTGGGTGAGCGTCTGAGACAACGGCTCGAGGTGCCTGTCTTGGTGGAAAATGATGTGAACTGTATCTGTTATGGTGAGTACTTGTTCGGTGCCGGACGCGAACTGGGAGATTTTCTTGGTATCGCCTTGGGAACCGGCGTTGGTGGCTGCCTGATTGTTGATGGGAAGGTGTGGTCAGGCGGTGGCAGTTCGGCGGGTGAGATCGGTCACATGACCATCCAACCCCAGGGAGAACAATGCCGCTGCGGCAACCGGGGCTGTCTGGAAACCCTGGCATCGGCGTCTTGGTTGGTTCGGCGGGCAGAGAAACTCTTGCGTCGTGGAACCACCAGTAGCCTTCATCAACACCTGGAGGGACCACGAGGATTATCCGCAGAGAAAATCTATCGGGCTGCGTTGGCCGGAGATCAAGTGGCGCAGGAGCTCTTCCAGGCGGTTGGTGCCAGTCTGGCCATTGCGGTCGCCAACGTCGTGCACTTGCTCGGGATCAGAAGAGTGCTGATAGGCGGCGGGCTGGCCAACGCCTGGAAAGTTTTCATCGGTTTCCTGCACCGCGAACTGGAGCGACGTTTGACACTTATGGCGCCACCAGAGATAAGGGTGGTCAAAGCACAACTGGGAGACAATGCCGGTGCCTTGGGCGCAGCCTACCTGGTCGGAAGTCGAGCTGCCTTGGAAGCAACTAGTGACCCTGGCAAATGAACACGACACCTAACGTGCCACGGCGATAAAAGAAATTTTGATTGGTCTCGTCGCCAAACGCAAGCAAAAGAAAGCCGTACAAGCGCAGGGACCACCCGGCAACGACACCCGCCACGAGGGAAAGTAAACCCTTGAGGGGATGAAAGGCAGACTGCAGGTCGCAAACTGAACTCCGTCGAAAGGAAGTAATCTCAGTTGGGGTTGCAAGTTGAAGCCACATGTGTTACAAAAAAAAGTTCAAAATGGACTGCAGCGGCATGATAGCTTTGGATGATAACTTCGGAGAATCTCAAGAGTTCCGATACGAATAACCGTTCATGCCAATATAAGAGTGCGGCTGGGTCCTGAAAAAGGGTCTTTTTTGTGTCGAAAGAGAGGTGAACAGTGGATGCCCAGCTCTGAAAAGGATTCCTTGGAAAGAAAGATAAAGAAACTAAGGAAAGACTTTCAAAAAAATGTTCAGCCGGCACTCCGGCGACATACGTATTACTTGAGCAAGAGTGAGCGCCGACGCATCAAGCGCAAGAAAGCGATCAAGCGGATCCAAAGAAGGCAGAGACGATACCGGTCGGCGGCTTAGCTTTTCGATAAGCTCATGTCGTAACGTGGCTTTAATGATCTGAAACTGGAATGTTTTTGTCGATATTGAGTCCTGAAGGCTGCAATATAGCTCAGCGGAACTCTAACTGAGTTCCAATTCGAACTTGTGAAGCAAACGACTTGGGACGATTATCCTGTCCGCATCTGAACACCAACAATGCTAATCTGGACGCTGCACCTCCCTAAGATGGAGAAGTGGATCCGTTGGAGGTGGGTTTGGAACCCCAGCTGTGGCGATCTTGTAGATCGCCATATTTTTTAAGCACGTAGCGAGACGCAAATCTGGGGCTGCTGAGGTAGGCAAGTAACGTCTCCTTGAGCCGTTGGCAAAGCCGTTCGAGTATGGCCTCAGTCTCCTGCTCATCCACGAAATGGCGCTCGTTCTCCTGAGTGAAAACGAGACGGTCACCATTGGTATCAACGAGATCCTTATAAGCTTGTTCGCCGAGGTGAATATCAGAGAAGAATTCTGGTAAGATTGGTATCTCCATTCTCGCCAGGAGAGAGACCAGCCATCTGTCACCAGCCATGGGACGGGACCGATCCCAGAGTTCCAGAACCAAACCGTTTGGCAACGGAATTTTCTCAATCAGTTTGGAAGGCATCTCGTACTCTTCCCCTCGAAGCAAGGGTTAGGCCCGTTCAGGTGTGTTCATGGCAATCCTTCCCCGGATATACGGCAACGTGATCGCATTCTTATGACGGTGTTCCTTGGATGAGGACGCTGCCAGGACCGTGAACACAGGAGCATCTTCTTGTTAGTAATTAAGATTACCCCAAAAAAAACTCTTGGGCAAGGAAAAGCCCTAGCCCGTATATTTCACCAATCGCCCACTGGTACCGCGCTTATGACCGTCTTTCCGGGCGTCGTCAGGCCTCGAACCCTGCGACGTACCTTCAAGTGCTCCGGTACGCCTCCCGAACTACAGAGGTTGGTGGCACGGTCATGTTCACCGTGTGGCGACGACGTTTCGTTGAATCGGCGGGCCGGTCTTATCCGGTGCGGGTTAGGTGGGCTTAACAGAAAAAGGTAAGAAATGATCGAAAATTACGAAAAGAGGGTCATCAATGTGACCTGGCACGGACGGGGCGGGCAGGGTGCGGTAACCGCAGCAATGATACTTGCTAATGCGGCCTATCTTGATGGCTACGAAGGGGTTACTGCAGCCCCCTTCTTTGGGGTTGAACGTCGGGGAGCGCCCATTACCGCCACGACCCGTCTTTCGAGAGTACCCATCCGTTCTCTTTCCCAGACGACCAAGTCAGATGTGATCATCGTTCTCGATGAGAGACTTATCCAGACAGTTGACGTGATGGCCGGGTTGAGACCGCAAGGGCTTCTTATCGTTAACTCCAGTCGAAGTCCGGAGGCATTTTGCAATGGGGAGAACCTTGTGGTGGCAACTTCAGATGCCAACGCTATCGCCAGGGAAATTGGCTTGGTGGTGGCGGGAACAGTGCTCATCAATACCCCGATGCTTGGGGCTTTCTCTCGAGCGAGTCGGTTGGTTACCATGAAGAGCCTGGAAAGAGCGATTGGGGACAATTTCAAAAAAAAGGCGGCAGTGGTCAACGTTCAGGGGGCCCGGCGAACTTACGAGGTCACCAAGATCGGCCAAACTTGGCAGCCCTGACAACCATTGCGTGGATACAACGGAACCCGTTGTGCAAAGTCGAATTCGACCGGTCGTCGCCGCCCCAGGACCGCTGGAAGTTTCGAAGGCGGTCTACTCGCCGGCAATGGATATGCACCTTATCCCGATTGGGTATTCTTTTGGGCGGCTGGTGTTATAATGAGTATGAAATTGGAATTGCCTGGTTGTCAGAGCGCTCAAGTATCTTCGCATTAAAGGCAATCTCTGAAAGCAAGGGAGTTTTCCTATGACCTCGAAGAAGGACAAGTTCATTTCTGCCTGCGCTACGCTTGCCCGTGGGGAGGCAGGAAGAACAGGCGATTGGCGGGCCAAACGTCCAATAATTGATCTCAGCAAGTGCACGCCATGCAAAACTGGGAAACCTTCGTGTTACTTGTGTTGGCTTTACTGTCCAGACGGCACCGTAGGAAGGGGAATGCCGGTGGAAATTGACCTTACCTACTGCAAAGGCTGCGGGATCTGTGCTGAGGTGTGTCCGACTAAAGCGATCTCCATGGAAGTTGAGGAGGATTTCCTGGATGCTGACTGTGGTGGCCGGACAGAGGCAGAACGAGTCCCGGGAGAATCATGATAGAGGAAGCGGGCTGAATGGAACGGGCAAGGATGGCAGATCAGGGAAAGGCACCGATTGGGAAGGAGTCTGAGAGAGGGCTGGATCTGAGTTTACTTCTGGAGATCAGGTATGGTCAAGGTGAGAATTATTAATGGAAACGAGGCTGCGGCACTGGGAGCCAAGTTAAGCGGGGTACAGGTGGTGGCTGCCTACCCCATAACTCCACAATCAAAGATTCCCGAGACACTTGCGAAGTACGTGGAATCAGGAGAGTTGAAAGCTGAGTTTATTCGGGTGGAGAGCGAACATAGCGCCCTGACCGTATGCATTTCAGCCTCGACTGTGGGTGCACGAGTTTTCACTGCAACAGCAGCAAATGGTCTTGCCTACATGCACGAGCAACTGCACTGGGCTGCAGGAGCCAGACTACCAATAGTCATGGCCTTGGCAAATCGAGGTCTGGGAGCACCTTGGACCATTTTCAATGACATGCAGGACTCCATTGCCCAGCGAGACACAGGCTGGATGCAGGTCTACTGTCGGGACAATCAGGAGATAATCGATAGCATTATCATGGGTTACAAGATCAGCGAGCAGATTCACGTTCCCATGATGGTGTGTTTTGACGGATTCGTACTGTCCCATACAGTCATGCCGGTTGAGCTTCCGGACCAAGAGAGGGTGGATGCATTCTTGCCTGCGTACAAACCTCACCTGCAAGTGGATGGTCCAGAGCCACTCAACATCAACCCAGTGATGTTGGCGGAGCCGCGAGCTGATGCCCGGGGAGTAGCGTGTCCAAGCTACATGGGATTTCGAATGAGGCTGCAGAAGACTCTGGAGGGCGCAGAGGATGTCATCCTCCAAGTTGGTCGTGAGTTTGGGGATCTCTTTGGCCGCCACTATGGTTACCTCCTCTGGGAATACCGAACTGACGGGGCAGATACCATTCTGCTCACCATGGGTTCCCTTGCCAACGAGGCTTCGCTGGCAGCAGATCAACTCCGCGAGAAAGGTTACAAAGCCGGAGTTGTGGCGCTCAGGGTTTTTCGGCCCTTTCCAGCAGAGGCGTTGCGTAAAGCCCTGTCGCAGGTCGAGAATCTGATTGTCTTCGACAAAAACATCAGTTACGGCTACGAAGGGGCCACCTGCACTGAAACCAAAGCGGCTCTATTTGACTCTGGACTGCGACCCGTAATCACCAATTTCATTGTCGGTCTCGGCGGCAAGAGCGTAAGTCCTGCCGATCTGCAAAGCGCCGCTCTAGCAGCTCTGCAACAGAAAGGGCGTATTAACGGTCCTCAATGGCTGGGTGTTGCCGTCTGATTGGCTCAGAGCATCGCCTAAGTTGAACGGTGTGGGTTGATGGGGCGGCAAACGGCAAGAGCTTGAGAGAACCTTTTCACTCCCATAGGTTGACAAGATCTCGAGGGGCAGAATTATGAACACTACTGTAATGCAACTACCTGAAGAGGAGTATATACTGCCGGGCACTCGGGCCTGTTCAGGCTGCGGATTGTCCTTGGCCTACCGCTATATTCTCAAGGCCTTGGGAGACAAGGCGATCCTGACCATCCCGGCGTCATGTCTCACAGTGCTCCACGGCCTCTATCCCAGTACATCGGTACGCTTGACCAACATTAACACTGCCTTTGCAACAACCGCCGCTTCGGCTACCGGCATTGTGGCAGCCCTTAAGGCACTGGGTAAGACCGACTACACCGTGGTGGGGATAGCCGGTGACGGAGGCACTTTCGATATCGGGATTCAGGCGTTGAGTGCTGCGGCAGAGCGGAACACAGATTTTCTCTACATTTGTTACGACAATGAAGGCTACATGAACACCGGTACCCAGCGCTCAAGTGCCACCCCCATGGGTGCACATACTACCACCACGCCAACGACCAAGATAGAGCACAAAAAAGACATGCTGGCCATTATGGAGGCCCATGGCATTCCCTACGTGGCATCCGCCTCGCCGGCATACCCCCTCGATCTTTTTGACAAGGTAAAAGAGGCGAGGACGATCCAAGGCACCCGATTTATTCAGGTGAATATTCCTTGTGCACCTGGTTGGGGTTTTCCCACCGAGGATTTGATCAAACTGGGTAAAATGGCGGTGGATACTGCCATGTGGGTCCTCTACGAGGTAAAGGCTGGTAGCTTTCGTCTCACTGGCCGTAGCAGAAGCATTGCTCGTAGGGGACAAAACAAACCGGTAGGTCAATACTTGAAGTTGCAGGAACGTTTTAGGCAGATGACACCCGAACAAACGGATCATCTGCAAACTTGGGTTGACCAGCGCTGGGAGCGGTTTCTGCAACGCCATCAGGTCTCTGATTAATGATGTCTAGCGCGACGTGTAGGTTTTGAGGAGCCGGGACTCAAGAATCAGGAACTGGGGCATGAGGCACGGACCAAAGGCTCAAGGTGAGGCAAATTTGTTCTCTACCCTTTTCCATGGGCCCGGCTCTGTAAACCTCTAAAACTCTGCCCCCTCATCGGTTCGGCAGACTTTCGCTTGCCCGCCGGAAGACGAGCTTCCTCTCTTGTCACCGCCGCAACTAATGAGTTCCGAGGAGATACCATGGTCTCTTTGGTCAATCTATTTTAATCAGCGTTCAGACAATGTTCGTATCTGTTTTCCATCAAAGATTCATTTCCTTCTGCAACGAAAATCGCCGGCGCCGCGCCCTGGAGTTGCAGGACGTTCTGCAAAAAGAAGCCATCGAGGTCGGGAACCGCTGGGATGAAGCCCGGAAATCGTTGGTAAGTCTCTACCCGGAGAGGGAGAGAAAAGATACTGTCGCGAGGGCTCTGGCCGATCCCTATTTCAACCTGACCATGCTGCAGAAGATGAATATCGAACAGTTTGCGGCAGAGCCACAAGTTGCTGAACTGTCTGATCAGCAACTGGCGAAGATCGCCGGCGACCACCTACTCGAGTGGGCAACCATATTCCTTTCCATTCGTCGAGATATCCACCATCTCAACAAGTTCGGTCAGGTATCGGGTATGAAGCTTCTTGGATCTTCCAGTGAGCGTCTTCCGGAACCAGGGTGGTGCAACTACTGTGGAGGTTGTTGCGAGATTCGTGGCGGTCCTCCGGAGTTTGCCGGAGCGTTTTCTCCGCCGAAAAGCTGGCTCCGGTATTTTAGCGGCGATGCAAGCAAATATCAGCGGTTCTGCCCTTTTCTGTTTGAATACTTTGCGGCTGGTAAATTCTTCTGCGCAATTTACCGTGTCAAACCAAATTGTTGCTGGGTGTTCGAGCGAGAGGAGTGTGAGTTTCTGCAAAATGATCTGGCTCGCAAGCGGGTCGCACTTCGCCTCTTAGGTTGATTGTGATTCTTAACCCATCTTGATTTCACCAACCGGTTGCTGTGACCGGAGGTGTTGCCGTCCTCGGGCCGCGTACCTCGAGAAATACTCTTCAAGCACTCCTTTCCAACCACTACGATAGTCCTATGGCACGCCCATCTTCACGGGCTCACGAGGCCGTGTCATGAAGAATGCCAGTTACGGGCATCAAATCATTTACTTGCCGCGTATGGCAATACGGAAGGTGAAATCCTCTGAACTGATATGATCACCTGTTCGATGGACTGCTGTCCAAGCTTTTGAAATATACATCGGTAGGGTTGTAAAAGGAAAATCCCGGGGAGAACCAGAAATCAAATGCCGTGCTTTATCTTACCGCTGTTAAGTATATATCGATCCTGTTCCTTTTCCAACATATGGATCTTGTTTCTTAATACCTTGAGATCGTTCTCCTTCTGCTTCAGGTCGGCATCGTTTTGGCATGGCCGCAGCTCTATCTTGCTCAGTTCTTTCTTTGTTTTATTGATCTCTTTCTGGATTTTTCTCAGCTTCTTTTTGGTTGCTTTATCAAGCACTTCGCCTTCCTCAACAGCGCAGTACCAGACGAAACACATGGCGCTGGCCCCAATCCGCTACGCGATAGGATCCTATTTGCGCCCGATATTTGACCTCAAGGCATAGAACATCCTAGCCAAAACGATAGTGCGTCCCCAATTCCCTGCGTTTGGAACCGGGATTGCAACAGGTCCCACAAGTGTTGAATCGTCAACTCATGTTTCGCACAGCTGTGGACTCCTGTTGGTGTTGGAATGACAGGGATCGCAAGTAGTCGTCATTCCAGAGAAGCTGGTCCTCGACTCGACCGGGGAGCAGGAATCAAGAAAGTATCTTCGCAGTCGATCCTTCAAGATATTCAGGGCAAAATACCGTCTCGGTACAATCATTGAATGGTTGTTAAGCCGTGCGTTTCACTTGGGAAAGAGGTGCGAAACGCAAGTTCCTATGTTTAGATCTCTGGTTCCAAAACGCGCTGGGGTTAAAGGGCATGCCAATTAAGAGGGCATCTAGCCTTTTGGTGGCGAGATGCCCATGATACCCAGCCGATAACAATGTTGCCTAAAATGAAGCTTTCATTACGTTCTTGGCCACAGGCCCTCGGTCACTCTCTTCGATATCAAAGCTCACCTGCTCCCCTTCGGATAGGGACTTGAAACCAGGCATGTTGATAGAGGAGTAGTGCACAAATACGTCCTGGCCATCTTCTTGCTGAATAAAGCCATAACCCTTCTTCTCATTGAACCACTTTACAGTGCCATTTGCCAAAGCGATGACCTCCTTTCAAAAAATTTAGTACTACACTCTCAAGTTCCAGGTCGCCGCTTTGGTGTAGGAAACAATTCCCCACAGCGGAGCCGACCTGCTTGTGTAGCCAGGTCTATATCACCCGGACTCTAATACATGGTCCTGCAAAAAATCAAGTGAAAAAGCGGTTGAAAATTGACCCTGACCAACCCTCTGACCCTGGGTAGTGTGTGTGAGTCCAGTGAATCTCGCCAGCCACTAAGCTTCAGATCGGATTGGATCCAAACCAGCTTACCCGAGCCCGCTCCCTACTAGACAGCTCACCCTGAGGGCGCAAGGTGAACGAAGTGGCTGGAATACTCTGCAATCAGATCAGCGCGATTCGGAACGGTGAGCAGCGGCAGGGCGCCTATGGACAGAATTGGACTAGTCAAGTTGGAGCACTCAACGGGCCACGGAAAGTCAGGGGCATCCGAAGCCGCGACTTGGTTCAGATCCCAAAAGTGTCCAATTCCTGGGGAACCCGCAATTTCCCTATCGAATTTTCCAATTTTATGGTATAGGAACAAATCAATGAAGGACTCCGGACTCCGGAGCGTTTTCGCCATGAAGGAAGAAAGACGGTTCCCTCGTGCTTGTATAGATACAACCTTTTGTCTCCTGGCCAAGAGCGGCGCAGTCAAGGGCAAGGCCAAGAATATTAGTCCTGTAGGCGTTTTTGTTTGTGCGGATAGACGGCTGCATGTGGGCGATCGGGTACACATTAACGTCCATCTGCCCAGGTATCACGGCCCGGTCTTTTCTCGGGCTGAGGTCGTCTGGACAGGCCCAAAACAAGAACCCTGCCGTGTTACTGGGGTGGGGTTGAAGTGGATCGATCTCAGCATGTTGGACCTGTTCAGGCTCGACAACTTTGTCCGACACAGTCAGGAATCCTAAACTGCATGAACCCTGAACCTATTTGCATCAAAGGGTTTGCAGTTATCCCTTCCCTGCAATTCAATAAGCTCTTTCTTCCATACTGAGATTAAACCTGTATAACCCGGCTCAACTCAGACAATTCAATGATTTCTGCTGACCTGTACCTCAGTGACATGGACTTTCTCCAATACCTTCCCATGACGGATTGTGAGGAGTGCGGAGAGAAGTCGTGTGCCACTTTCGCGCTCAAGTTGAAAAGAGGCCTCGTGCGACCGGAGGCCTGTCCCACCCTCGGTGGGAACCGAATAAAAGCCTTCCAATTGGCCCTGCAGGCAGATCGGATCCTTCCCAAAGTGCCCGCCCTGGAATTACCTCGTCCAGGTCCCACAGGTCTGGTGGCGATAAATGACCCGGACGAGCAGGCTCATGTGCTAATCTCCGGGAACAGCGAATTCACCCAGGAAGTGCTCAGCGCCATTATGGCATTTACAATCAGCCCATTCTGGCTTCTTTTTGTAGATTCGCGAGGTGATACCGTCGATATGGCCATGATTTACCGCTCGTTGCAAGAACGGAAGATACGCGCAACATTTGAGGAGGCACGGCTCCACCAAGGGAAAGAGAGGACAAAAGTCGTTCTGCCTGGATTCGCCTCAACGCTGAGGGAACCTCTGGAGGCGCAAACGGGGTGGAAAGTGGGAGTGGGACCAGTGTGTGCTGCTGAGCTGCCGCTGTATTTTGACTCCAGATGGGAGTTTCCTCCCAAAGAAAACATAGACTAAGATTCGAGAACACAAAACACAGTATACAAATCCCGAAAGACATTCGATTGTGCTGGAGTCCAACAAGGTGTTGGCCGGGATGCAAGCTTACAGATGGGTTCTGTCAGTTGGATATTGGACACTAGGTGCAGCACAAGCTGGACGAGTTGCTACATTCCGACCTCCGCAGAGGTAATGCAAGAGATGGCCAACGAAATTGAACGTGAGTTGAGCCGCATAGCTGATGAATACTTCTCCTTACTGGCCGCATCCTTTCCAATCATGTGTGCCAGTGATGAATTTCAATTCCTGCCTCGAGTCCAAAGCGCTGCACAATTTCTCGACCGTATGGACGATTTGAGCCCGGGCGCAATTGCGACCGCGGTGGAAACTGTACGTGATCTCCAGGCAGAACTAAAGAGACAGCCAGCGCCTCGAGATTTCGAGGAGGAGATCGATCGCCAGCTTTTGCTCCACAATATGGCGGGTATTCTCATCGAGTTGGAGGAGGTCCGATCCTGGCGTCACAACCCTCTTCTTTACCTAAAAATTGCCTGCATCGGTGTTGATCAAGCTCTAAACAAACCGTGCTCAAACCAAGAGGAGCGTTTCGCTCGAACGGCGGAGCGACTTCATGGGTTGCACAGATTGCTGGAAGAGGCTGGCAGGAATCTGGAAAATATACCGGCCCCGTACTACAAAGCTGCGCTTGTAATGTCCGGGGACGCCACTCAGTATCTAGAAGAAATCGCCCGAGATCTGCACTCAGAGCGAAACAGCACAGGGTTGCACCTCTCGTGTAAGGAGGCGCAGGAGTCGCTCAGTACCTTTGCCGAGCAATTGCGGGTAATCGGTCCGGCATCTGCTGAATCTGTGACGGATGTTTCGGTGGAGAAACTGCTAAAGCGACATTACGGGTGTCCAAGACCTCTCGAGGAAATCTTCGCCATCGCCAAAGAAGAATGGCAGCGTGACCAGGAAGAAATGGAACAGCTCCGGCGAGTCGTCAATCCCAAGCTAGAGTGGCAGCAACTCTACAAAAGCTACAAACCGGCAGAAGGGGATGAAGCGGATCTTTTCGGACTCTATGGTAGCGAAATAGCGAGTCTGCGTAAATTCTGCCTTGACGTCGACATGTTGGCCAGTCATAGTGACCAGCAAGTAGTGCTCGCGGAGACCCCCAGTTACTTGCGTTCGGTGAGAAGTGCAGCCTCATATAGCTCGCCGCTGGGAGTGGATCCTCGCGAGCGGGCCTATTTCTATATTACCAGTGGCAATGCCTGCAGCACTTCACAACTAGACGTACTCCGCAGGCAACGGCTACATCGCGAGTACAGATTTCTCTCTGCGCATGAGACCTACCCTGGTCATCACTTACTGGACAGCATCCGCCGGCGCCTGGACAACCCAGTTCGGCGTCAGATAGAATCACCACTTTTTTATGAGGGTTGGGCTTACTACGCTGAATCGATCCTAATAGACTCCGGTTACGTGGAAGAGACCCTGGAACGTCTGGTTGACTGCAAGCGTCGACTTTGGCGTGCAGCTCGCTGCCTTATCGATACAGGACTAGCTCTGCAACGGATCTCGACCGAAGAGGCAGCGAGCCTACTCGTCTCAGTCGGTTTTGGAGCAGATGAAGCAATGAGCCAGGTGGAACGATTTCGTCTGAACCCTGGATATCAACTCTGCTACAGCCTGGGCAAGTATGAGATTCTAAACTTGCGACAGCATTTCCTTCCCAAGCTGGGCTGGCAGCGCTTTCACCGTCTCCTCCTCGAAGGTGGCGAGTTACCGTTTCATCTGGTGGCTTGGCGGCTCGAAAACCTCATCGGCAGTAACGGTGAAGAAGCTCTGGCCAAGTGTTGAGTGACAGTTTAGGCCAAATGGGGAAAGAGGAGGCTCACGCCGACGATACTAGCAGGCACGGATCACGAATCAGGAGGGAAGTAAGTGGAAGACTTCTTAGGCTATCACTCGGAGTGGAACCTTGGGAGCCCCGGCGGTTGGGAGTACCAAAGAATTACGCAGGAACTGGGTAAGCTGGCCTGGCAACGTCTTCAGGCACATATGAACCTGGATATTGTCCTGGATTTTGCCCACCATTACCTGAATCCGGTGCCCAACTTTGCTCGAACTTTGCTCAGAGCGCATCAACTACGCAAAAAAGGCGGACCGGCCCACATCGTTTTGGTGGCCGAACCGGAGACCCTGGAGAGCGTGGTTGAAAATCGCAATTTTGTCCAGTATCTGAGCACTTTGCCTGAGGTCTCAGCGGCGCTGGCAGCACCTGACGAGCTGGATTACCACCGAGAACGTCCGTTTCATAAGGGAGTCGAAGTTACCTTGATCTTCATGGACTTCAATAACGATGTACTCCTGAAAATGGAAAAGGATCAGGCTCTGACGGCACTGAGACAGGCGATCAAAGATGGGCTGGTCGTCAATCCACGCGGCATGGAACCTGCCGGCGCCAAAGGGTTATTTGAGGCGGTTACCGATTCCCTCGCCGTCCACCTACACGACACCACTTTGGACAGGACGCCTTGGACTAGGCAATTTTATGAACGGGCCACCACCGGGCCAAAGGGTGAAGCCATCCCGGACCTAGTAGCATGGACTAGGAAGAATTGGGTTCGTCTGGTGCTGAAACCGGTGCAAGGCTACTCTGGCGAAGGAATCTATATTGGATTCAAGAGCGTGAATCCGGATGCAGACCTTGAGCATGCCCTCAGGGCAGACAATTATATTGTCCAGGAGTTGGTACCGCTAGACTTATGGGCTGAAGACTCGCCCTGGCTTTTCCCTGAAGAACAGCGTGTAGGCTTGCGGAGTTGGCAGACCGATTTTCGCTGTCTGATCACGGATGAAGGCCTAATTGGTTTCTTGGGACGTTTCGGTGGCATTCCCACAAATGTTGGAGCCGGGGGAGGTACGCAGGCGCTAGCCTTTCTTCCTGGATCTCCACCTGTGGGAGAGGTGACCGCCCAAATCAACGAGGCCATCTGTCGGATCCCCTACAGAATTCTTGAGGAAATCAGACAGGAAGTAGACGAGCGGGCAGTGGCCATGGGACACACCTACCTCTTGGGTCCCATCATGACGGCATGGCGACCACGATTAGTCAATGAGACCCAGGTACAAGCACTGCGGGTGTACTGTGACAACCTCTGGGCCGACGCCATCAAGCTTGCTGACTGGTGGAGTGAAGGGAAATTGGACGAATTTGTCCATATCTCCCCTGAAGAAGAAGCCATTGCCAGAATGGCTCCTTGGAAGGGACAACCGGCTCTAATGGCGAGCGATGGCCTATTTTCTTTTGGCTGCCATCCAGACGAGTAAGGGGCACGTAGCATATGGCAAGAACCTCTGTCAGCGGAAGCAGAAACGTTTAACCCACTTCAAGGACAAACCATAGGGTGGTTAGATTGAACCCGGAAGAATACGATAGGACTTGGTGGCAGCGAGTCTTTGACGAGATCTACCTCATAACTGATGCCCGCAGTGTGTGTTGCCCAGAAACTACCTCTGCGGAGATCGATATGATCCTGGAAGTCATTAGGCTCAACCCTCAGGATCGGATTCTAGATCTATGCGGCGGTCAGGGGCGGCATGCCATAGAACTAAATCGGCGTGGTCACAGGAATGTTACGGTGGTGGACTACTCGGAAGTGTTGCTTCGGGTCGGCATTCGAGATGCGAGGAGGATGGGCTGCGAAATCGATTTCTGTCGGGCTGACGCCTGCGAAGTGGGATTGGCAGCCGGGATATTCGATGTGATACTGGTCATGGGAAATTCTTTCGGTTACTTTGCCGAAGATAGGGATAATCAAAGAATCCTGCTGGAGATTTGCCGCCTGTTGAAACCGGGCGGCAATCTACTTCTCGACTTGATAGACAGTGACTACGCCCGCCAGCAGTTCAAAACGAGCAGTTGGCACGAGGCTGACGAAGATGTGGTGGTCTGCCGGCAGCGCAATCTGCGTGACGACGGGATTGTGGTTCGAGAAATGGTGCTGAGCAAGCAGCGCGGTCTTGTTCGGGATATTAACTACTTTGCCCGCCTGTTTCGGCGCCGTGAGTTAGAAACGCTTTTAGCCGACAGTGGATTTCAGCGAATCAGCTTTGAAGGCACCTTGATCTCCCACCCGACGGCCAAGGATTACGGTCTGCTCACTAGACGCATGCTGGTGACCGCCCGCAAACCTAGCTAAGTTACAGACCCAAACCCGTCTAACCAATGTTCGTTGACAGGAGAGTTCATCGCTCGCTATAATCGCGGCAAAACGTCGCGAAAGAACGACGAGGTAGGGTTACTCGTGTAAGCATTGAAAGGTCCAGGGGGGGAGGAGGTGTCGATATGCCTACATATGAGTACCAGTGCCTAACATGCAAGAAGCCATTTACCGTTGTGATGTCAGTGAGGGAATATGAGAGGGGTAAGGTGAAGTGTCCGGAATGCGGTAAAGGAAGGGTCAAGCAACAAATCACCCAGTTTATGGTCCAGACTTCCAAGAAGAGTTGAGCAACCGCAAACGCTCAGCCGTAAACCCTCTGCGTTCAGCAACAGCAGAACCTTGGAAACTCGTCGCCGTGATACACAAGCAAAGGATTTGCAGACGCTTGATATCCAGTAGTTCCTGGTTCCGAGTGGACAATATCCAACCCGGGGTCGGAGTAAGTTATTCAACACTCCGGTCTTCGGCATCTCAACCGTAGGGGAGTTCTCTAAGTCGAGACTTCAGGCACTCTGTCTCGCCCAGGCTCAAGTAAGAGGCTCATTAGATGGCTGATTGTTGGGCAATGGTTACTCTCGCACAACCCTGACTATTTCTGTACCGACTCCGCTCAGAAAGAGAGCAGGATGAATATTCCGCTGCTGGTGGCCAGTACATTGACAGGCATTGCAGTGGTCTGCGTGGGTATATATCGCGCCTATAAACAAGGTGAGTTCATGCCCCTGGTTCTGGGCATGCTCATCTTGATGAGTTGTGCGGCGAACTATCTAAAACGCAAGGGCAAGGAGGAAGAGTATCCGGATAATTCCGGGGACAACGCGGCCAACAGTTAGGATTCGAGGCTTCTAAAGGACACCTTCCGGTTTCGCCGGTGGAGTAGTGCCGCGGTAGTGGATCTCACCCATTCTATCAAGAAGAATGAAGTCTGGGATTGCAAAAATGCGGTAGAACTCGACCGTCTCATTATTGCGGTCCAGCAACAGCGGGTAGGCGATTCGGTAGCGCTGGCGATACTGCCTGACGTCCTCCGGGGAATCCACACCACCCACGTTAATCCCCAACACCTGAATCTGGTCTTTATACTTGCGGGCAAAGGCTGACACACTCTTCTCTATTTTTCGGCAAGGCTTACACCAAGTGGCCCAGAAATAGAGCAAGGTAGCTTTGCTGTCAACCACCTCAGCTAAACGTACGTTTTCCCCTTTTTCGTTCGTCAGGACGAGACCCGTGTCCTTGACACCCTCCGGGGTTGCCACGGCAGACAGGCAAAAGACAGATAGGAGGAGCCAAGCCAGTATATACCCGGTGGACTTTTCTCTGCTCGTTGTTCGTCGTCCCATATCTGCTGCTCAAGTATCGAGATTGGCTGATACTAGCGGCAAATGGAGGAAAAATCAAACCATTAGATGGTATTTCAGAGTTGACCTTGCTCCGAGGAAAACGTTTGGCCATCAGGTAGACGACAGCTTATGGTGGGGACAGGGATGGGTCAATACCATGAGCAGGGGAAAGAAGGTCACGGGACCCGATCGAGCAGATACCATCGCAAACGGCCGATATGACTTATTAATGAGAGCATAATATTGTTTGCAGAGAACCACGGCAGCCTTGGAACCACAGAAAATACTTCATGATCCGTACCTCATCAAAATGCAGACTATTTAGTGCTCTCCGCAGAATGTGGGTCAAATAAAGGGAGATTGTGTCAATGCCGATATGCGTCTTGCCCCTGCATTATGTGACGGTGGAGTTTAGACTGCCCCCGGAAACGGGAGGCAGCCGAGTTGCAGAAACTTCTGGTACACACCGCTTTCTCTATGGAGTTGAATCTTGGATCGACGGGGTGGATCAACAACTGGATAACCTGAAAGTAGGAGACATCCTAGAAATACTCCTGGAGTCAGAGGCAGCTGCGGCAGCGGCATCCAGGCTGTTAGGGCAGGATCAACGTCCGGGTTTTGAGAACCGGCTCAAGCTTGAGATTAAGATTCTTGAGGTGGTCAAGGCTGAGCCGAGAGAGGTAGTGAGATCGCTGGCCGATACAGTGAAGTGCTGCGATCACTGTGGTGATCACTGAAGTCGCCTAGCAAGAACGGGTTTAGAGTCGCAGGGTCATCAAGTTGAGGCGCCGTAACGTCCGGTAAGCTAAGAGTCGTAAGAACTGAGCGGTGTGCCACGTGACGATGAGCCATCGACTGTTCACTTTTTGAGCAAGGCTGGGCTGATGGCTTGCCAATTGCCCTACTCCGTATTATGGTAGCTGGCCGAAATCTTACTACAAGGAGCATTGAACATGGCAACGGTGGGCCTTAGGATTATTAGCGGCAACAGTAACTTGGAACTGGCTGAAAGCATGTGTGCTTATCTCGGAATAGGGTTGTGCCGAGCAAGAATAGCTAGATTCAGTGACGGCGAAATCCTCGTTGAGGTTGGCGAGAGCGTCCGGGGTACAGACGTTTTTGTCGTCCAATCCCTTGCCCAGCCCGTCAACGATCACCTTATGGAGCTCTTAGCTATCATCGATGCCCTGAAACGTTCGTCTGTCCGTAGAATCACTGCGGTGATGCCTTACTACGGCTACGCGAGGCAGGATCGCAAGAACAAACCCCGGGTGCCCATCACCGCGAGACTGGTGGCGGACCTGATCACCGCGGTGGGAACGGATCGGGTACTCACAATGGATCTGCATGCCGGACAGATACAGGGATTCTTCAATATACCTGTGGACAACCTCTACGCTTCTCCGATTCTTATGCCTTACATAGTCGAGCATTTTCGAGACAATCTGGTAATGGTATCCCCGGACGCGGGGGGAGTCCCAAGGGCTCGTGCTTATGCGCGAAGACTCGACGCCGGTCTGGCACTTATCGACAAGCGCCGTTTGGAAGACAACCAGGCGGAGGCAATGCATCTGATCGGCGAGGTCAAGGGAAAGACTGCGATCATTTTGGATGATATGGTGGATACTGCTGGAACCTTGGTGGAAGCGGGCCGGACGCTATTGGAGAATGGCGCCAAGCAGGTACATGCCTGCTGCACCCATGCGGTGCTCTCGGGTCCTGCCCTGGAAAGGTTGCATCGGAGCCCTCTGCAAACACTGGTAGTCACCGATACGTTGCCGAAGCGCAACGCGCAGGAAAAGCTCACCAACCTCAGAGTACTCTCCTCGGCGAGACTACTTGCCGAAGCAATCAAAAGTATCCACAACGAAGATTCCATCAGTCGACTATTCGAGATCCAACACTAATAACCAACATCTCCGTCCAATTTGAACATTGGCAAGGTTTCAGCAGCAGTCCATCATAACTCAGCAGCGGACGTGACGTCATCCCGCTGGGAAATCGGTGTATCTGGCGCCTCATCCACATCAAGCCTTGCTGTTAAGTCTCTTCCAGTAATACTTCAACCGATAAGGCGCTAAACTCATAATTACACAAATGATGAAGCCGAGTGGATGCTTCAGCGCTGCGGCCACATTTGCCTTGACTTCCCTCCAAACCCACCATCGTGACGTGTCGTTCAGGTGGTAGAGTTCATGAAAGGTCACGAATTCTCTGACGGGTCCCGGCAGATCCTTTCTGACGTAGGCAACCTGCTCTAGGGGTAAAGCGTAGCCAAATCGAGGATAGAGTTTCTCTTTGGGAAGAAAAATTATCTCCGGCATAAGGTTAAACCAGCCATTCAGCTCCAAACTAGCCCAGCATTCTATTCCAGAGGTAACGGTAAACCTCAACTCAGACTTCAGAGAAACCAAAATGGATCCAAGCTGTCAAGGAAAATGAATTCAGGACTTTCCTCTTTCAGGCATTAGTGACAGTGGATGGTCTCAATAGTTGGCGTTAGGAACAGAGGAGAGATTCATCGAAGAAAGCAAGGCTGAAGAGGTAATCGCAATCTGCCGTAGGGGAATAAGTAAGACCTTCGACCGACCAGATGAGAAATAGACTGTCTAAGATGCTGGCGGGAGCTCAAGGATAGTCTCTATATCAAAGACTCCACGGAAGAGCGCACTTGTGGCGGGAAATATCAGCGAGTAACAAAATCTGACTTGGAATCTATAGGAGTTCACTGCGCGAGATGTGGAGAACCCATCAGGATCGAACCCATGTTGTGGCGATGAGGTTTGCTGCAAGGGTGAGCCCCCTGGGGAGTAAGAAAAAAGAGATGACATGTCTGACTCAAGTGATACACTGGACACGAAGGAGATAGTACATGGCTGCAATCAATCTCAGGAATGTACCTGACGATCCGCACCGGAGGGCAAAGGCAAGGGCTGCGCTGGAGGGGGTCTCACTCAAGCAACTGATGCTAAGACTCTTAGAGGAATACCTAGACGGAGTATGTTAGGAGGCCATTACGATGAGTCATGATAATGGTGCCACAGATCCTCTCATAAGATTCGTGATTGCACAGGAAAGGACGTGCAAGATGTTCAGGTCTTTTCCGCGAAAGGGCTAGAGTGCAAACCTTGATTTTGATGTAGCAGAGCAAATACTTGTGAAAGAAGAACTCATCTGTCCTCATTGCGGCCGTCCGGTTTCCAGATACCGGAATCCATTCCTGACCGTGGACATCGTTATTGAACTTGAAAACAAGGGCTTGGTTTTGATCCAACGCGCCAAAGAGCCCTACGGGTGGGCACTTCCTGGTGGATTCGTGGATTACGGCGAGTCACTCGAGGAGGCGGTGCAGCGCGAGGCCCGAGAAGAGACCTCGCTGGATGTAGAACTCACAGGGCAACTGGGAGCTTACTCAGCGCCGGATCGAGATCCGAGACACCATACGGTCACAGTAGTTTTTGTGGCCCGGGCCAGGGGGGAGCCGAGGGCAGCCGATGATGCACGAGAAGTGGGAGTATTCGCCGAGGGTAATCTCCCCTCGCCGCTAGCTTTTGATCACGGTCGGATCTTGGCTGATTACTTTGCGTGGAAGAAGCGGATGTGACCCCGGCACTTCAGGTTTTCGGTCACTCGTTGCGCCTTCAGGCGAATCCACCAGTGAACAGTCTGGATTGCCGACTAAATTAGGGGCGAAACTTCGTTTGCAGTTTGTGCTCCACTGCTTCTGGCACCAGGCCAGTGACACAGCCTCCCGCTTGCACAACCTCCTTGATTATCCTAGATGAAATATAGATCCAACGTGCTCCCGTCATTAAGTACATGGTTTCGGGTTTGCGGCTCAACTTGCGATTCATCAGGGCCATCTGGAATTCATACTCAAAGTCGCTTACAGCTCTCAGTCCCCTGAGTATAGCAACGGCGCCAGTCCGTTCCACGTAATCCACCAGCAGCCCCTGGAAACTGTCCACCTGAATACGGTTAGGTTCGGCGTGGGTGAGCAAACTGGCGCGAATGAGCTCAAGCCGTTCATCTAGGGTGAAAAGCGGTTTTTTCGCTGGGTTTTCAGCCACCGCGATAATAATATTATCAAAGATCTTCAGGGCGCGGTCGAGCAAATCCAGATGTCCATTGGTGATGGGATCAAAGGATCCGGCGTAAACAGCCACTCTGCTATCTTGCATGCGCATTAATTCTCCCGTCTATAACAGCTCACTGCGGTGTTACCATAACGGCGTGTCGTCTGGCGCTGCAGACAGCCGTAAGTTAGGGCAAGGGTCTCATCCAAGTCATGCTCGCTTATTACTGTGGCGGACAGGTTTAGCAGGGCACCGCTCCCCAATTGTGTTAGACAGCGTTGGCTGAGGTCGCTGCCATAGGGAGGATCCAAGAACACCAGATCGAAGTGCCAACCCTGGCGCGTGAGCCACTTCAGTCCCCGGCGGAGGTCTTGTCTGTAAAGCCGAACATGCTGAGGGTTGCCGAGGGTAGCGAGATTTCTAGAAATGAGCCGCGAGGCCGCGAGATGATAGTCAACTAACACGACAAAAGCCGCGCCCCGACTGAAGGCCTCAAGGCCCATGGCGCCGGTGCCTGCGAAGAGGTCCAACACCCAAAGCCCGCTCAAATCCAAGCCTACCATACTGAAGATGGCCTCCCGCACCCGCTCAGCGGTAGGCCTCAACCGCTTACCTTTTGGGGATGCTAGACGGAGGCCTCTGTGCTTCCCAGCTATAATTCGCACTTGGCAGTGCCCATCTAAGTCGTAAGCCTAAGGTGAGGAACCGGAGCAGAGCTTGCTCGAAATCCTCAATTCAACCTGGCTTTCATCGAAGGCATGTGTCTTGGCCTTCTATAAGGATAGCAAGAAGCAGCAACTCTCACCCTAGGTTTGGAAGAGCCAGAGGAGCGTAACGCACCAGAAGGTGACTGCAGCGAGCCATATGCAGTCAGAGATTGTCAGACGCATGTCATCCAGCATCCGTTTTTCCTCGCCCTGCCCGTAGCCACGGATCGCTAAGGCGGTGGCCAATTCCTCTGCACGTCCGAAGACATTATAGATCAGCGGGAGAAAAATTCCATGAAATTTTTGCAAACGGTTGCGCCAAGCTCCTGAATAGGGATCAATTCCACGTGCCTTCTGTGCTTCCAGGATTCGCTCTGCCTCATGGCCCAGGATCGGGAGAAAACGAATGCAGAGTAACATTGCCAAGCACAGGTCTGCCACCGGAATCCGGATTCGGGTCAGGGGTTTACCCAATTTCTCCATGGCACGAAGGAGTTCCAACGGTGAAGTAGTAAGAGTGAAGATGGAGGATAAGAGAATGACGAGGCACAGCTTGCCTCCGATGAGCACGGCATAATACAATCCCTCATGAGTGATACTCAACGGGCCCAAGCGAACAGGTACGAGGGGTTTTCCGGCGGTGAAGAACAGCTGCAGAACGGCGGTGAGGAGGAACAGACTGGTGAATGGCCGCAGCCCTCGAAGAACCATGACCAAAGGCAATTGGGCGCGATACGTGATCCAAAGCGAGGCGAAAAAGAAAAGGACCAACCCCCAAATCCTATCGAGGGCAAAGAGAGTAACTGCGCTCAGCAACAAACCGAAGAGCTTTATTCTGGGGTCAAGCGAGTGGATCGACGAACTCGTCGGGTAGTAGTGGCCTAACGTCAGGTCTCGAAGAAATGTCATCAGAAAACGTGTCTAAAGTGAGATAAAGAGTTCGGGGCTGATAGATACCTGCTGCCCTGAGTGTTGTCGGGGGTACCGGTGCGATGGATATTTCAGATGGCTCGATATAGTGAATCGCTTATTCAGAATTGTGTGATCTATTGGCAGTTGAAAAACCGGCTAGGGCTGCCAAGCCATCGCCTGCGACCTGTTCCCATCTGAGATCAGCAACCGCTACATCCAATACTCCTCGCCGGAACGCTTCCAGGCAAAGTCGCTAACCTCTGACCACGCCAATCGATGATCCCGCTAGGCGGGGAAGGACGTGGTTTCAACGGGTGGAGTGAGGCTTCTTTGCTACATGAAGTCCTTCACCAGGAGTTCTGCGATCTGCACGGTATTTAGGGCAGCACCCTTGCGGATGTTATCAGCCACAATCCAGATGTCCAAGCCATTTGCTATTGAAGTATCTTCTCTAATCCGACCCACCAAGGTGTCATTCGTCCCAGCCGCCTCAATCGGCATGGGATAGATCCGCTCATCCGGGTTGTCCAACACCCTTACCCCGGGAGCCTGAAACAGCAGGACTCGGGCATCCTTGGCAGAAAGCTTCGCTCTGGTTTGAATGTTCACCGCTTCCGAGTGCCCATAGAAGACTGGAATGCGCACGGTGGTCGCGCTTATCCCGATGTCGAGATCTTCCATAATCTTTACGGTTTCGTTGACCATTTTCATTTCTTCTTCTGTATATCCGTTTTCCAGAAAGCCGCCGATATGTGGGAAACAGTTAAATGCTATCCGGTAGGGATAGACTTCGGGCTCGACTTCCTGAAAGGTCAGGAGTTTTCTGGTCTGGTCGGCTAATTCCTCCATGGCCCGCTTGCCGGTTCCGGATACGGCCTGGTACGTGGATACCACCACACGTTCGATTCCCACGGCATCGTAGATGGGTTTGAGAACCACAACCATCTGGATGGTAGAACAGTTCGGGTTGGCAATGATGCCTTTGTTTCGGTAGCCCCCGATGGCGTGCGGATTTACTTCAGGGACCACCAACGGCACCTCAGGATCCATGCGCCAGGCGCTGGAATTGTCGATGACCACACAGCCAGATGCTGCCGCTATGGGGGCGAAATCCCTACTGACCGAGGCGCCAGCGGAAAAAAGGGCGAGGTCTACCCCTTGAAACGAGTCATCACGGAGTTCTTCCACAGTCAGATTTTCGCCCTGAAACTCGAGAGTTTGGCCCGCAGAACGAGACGAGGCCAGTAGCTTGAGAGAAGCCACTGGAAACTGCAATTCCTCGAGGATCTTTATCATCTCGTTCCCCACCGCTCCCGTGGCACCTGCCACTGCTAAGTTGTAATCCCTTTTCATACGGCAAGCCCTCTCTCACTGAGCTACGTCATGCAGACTAGTTCTCAGTGATGTATTTGACTACAAGATCACCGACTTCCGCCGTCGTATGACCCATGCGTCCGGCGTCCATGCTCTGGAGGTCGTCTCGAACCACCTGCTTGATGGCGTTTTCCACCAGACGGCTGGCATCTTTTTCGCCCAAATTCTCTAAAAGCATGGCCAGTGCAGCAATTGCCGCCATGGGATTGATCATATCCTTGCCGGTGTATTTGGGTGCGGAACCTCCTATGGGTTCAAACATGGAGACCCCATGTGGATTTATGTTGCCTCCCGCGGCTATGCCCATTCCTCCTTGGATCACTGCCCCCAAATCGGTGATAATGTCGCCGAAAAGGTTGTCAGTGACTATCACGTCAAACCACTCGGGATTCTTAACCATCCACATGCAGAGGGCATCCACGTGAGCGTAGTCCGTCTCTACATCCGCGAACTCTCGGGCTACGTGTTGGAACGTACGTTCCCAAAGGTCGAAAGCGTAAGTAAGCACATTGGTTTTCCCGCACAAGGTGACCTTTCGACGCTGTTGGCGACGGCAAAGATCAAAGGCATAGCGGATACATCGCTCCACTCCTTTACGCGTATTCACCGATTCTTGGACCGCGACCTCGTCCGGGGTGTGCTTTTTCACGAAACCACCACAGCCCGCATAGAGGCCTTCGGTGTTTTCGCGCACAACCATAAAGTTGATGTCTTCCGGCTTTTTGTCCCGCAGCGGTGTCCAGACGCCAGGATAAAGAATTACCGGGCGCAGGTTGATGTATTGGTCCAGAGCAAACCTCGTCCTCAACAATATTCCCTGTTCCAGAATACCTGGTTGGACCTCCGGATGGCCGATGGCACCCAGATAAATGGCGTGCAGTTCTCGCAGTTCCCCGAGCACAGAGTTCGGCAGGGTCTCACCTGTGCGCAAGTATCGTTCGCCACCAATGTCGTAAGTAATCAATTCATAAGAAAAACCACTACGGGCAGCCGCGGCTCCCAGCACCTTGAGGCCTTGGGCCACAACCTCAGGACCGGTGCCGTCACCCGGAATCACGCCAATCCTATAGGTATTTCCCATCAAACTCTCCTGTCCTTTCAAATGTCGTCGAGTAGAGAGCGTTTGCAGAGTATTAAGAATCCGGAGCTTCAAACCATCCAGGATTTACCCGACTATAGTTACCTGTAACACAGTTTGTTCAGGGTCTTTCACGTATTGATTCTCCGATTCTCCAATGCATCAATCCCGCAATCGCTTCATTACATGCGGAATCAGACCACCGGAGGCCAACAATTCCTGCATGAACTGCGGCACCGGCTGTGCCTGGTAGGTAGTGTGTCGACTTGTATTGACAATTGTTCCGGTGGAAAGATCCAGTTCCAACCGGTCCCCTGTGGCAATGTCTATGGCTGCCTTCTGCGACTCCAAAATAGGCAACCCCATATTGAACGAGTTCCGGTAAAAGATGCGAGCAAAGCTGGCTGCAATAACGCAGGATACTCCAGCGGCTTTAATTGCCATGGGCGCGTGCTCGCGAGACGAACCGCAGCCAAAATTCCTGCCAGCAACGATAACGTCCCCCGGGGACACCCTCAGGGCAAATTCTGGATCTGCGTCCTCCATGCAGTGCTTGGCTAGCTCCACAGGGTCGGAAGTGTTCAGATAGCGAGCCGGAATGATGGCATCAGTATCAATATCGGCTCCAAATTTCCAGGCTTTCCCCGCCAGTTTCATTGGTTTTCTTCCCGCTTCCCAGATTCTAGTAGACCACGGAGGTCACGAAGTTCACACAAGGAAAAATGGCTATCGTAATCAACTTTAGCCCGCGGCCCGAACTCAGCCTCAATCGTTGTTTGAGTTTCGTCGGCTTGCAGTGACCCAGCGAGCGCATTCTCCATCCCGTTCAAGCCGAACTGCAGTGAGTTTCAGTTCGTCCTTGTGCTCTTACTGGTTAGTTGAGGCTCACAAGTCCTCCGGGCCGGCGATGCGACCAAGAATCGCCGAGGCTGCAGCTACGGCCGGCGACGCCAAATAAACCTCGCTCTCCGGATGTCCCATTCTTCCCACGAAATTCCGGTTGGTGGTAGCTACGGCCCGTTCTCCGGGAGCGAGAATACCCATGTGTCCGCCCAGGCAGGGGCCGCAGGTGGGAGTGCTGATCGCAGCTTCAGCCTCCAAGAATACACTGAACAGCCCTTCATCAACGGCCCGACGGTAAATTGCCTGGGTTGCAGGGATAATCAAACAGCGCACCCCTGGTGCCACCCGGTGGCCGGCCAGCAACTGCGCAGCCAAGCGAAGGTCCTCCAAACGGCCGTTGGTGCAGGAGCCGATAATCACCTGCTGGATGGGGATTTCGTTCAAAGACGACACCGGGCGGCTGTTTGCCGGAGAAGGTGGCAGCGCCACCTGGGGCTCAATCTCACCGACATCGAACGTCATCACCTCTTCATACAGGGCGTCGGCATCGCTGTTGTAGAAACGGTAAGCACGCTGTGCTCTTTCATCCACATAGGCCCGGGTGCACTCATCCGGGACGATGATGCCGTTCTTTGCCCCTGCTTCAATAGCCATGTTTGCAATGGTCAACCGTTGATCCATCGTCAGCTGGGCGATCACCGGGCCGGTGAACTCCATCGTCCTATAACGAGCGCCATCAACGCCGATCTGGCCAATGGTATAGAGAATGAGGTCCTTGCCGGTAACCCAGGGGCGCAAATTCCCCTGGAAGACAAACTTGATGGACGCGGGCACGCGGAACCAAGTCTGTCCAGTGATCATAACGGCGGCAAGGTCCGTGCTCCCCACCCCGGTGGCAAACGCGCCTAGTCCTCCATAGGTACAGGTATGGCTGTCTGCGCCGACAACGACATCACCCGGGAGCACAAGTCCCTGTTCCGGGAGGAGTGCGTGTTCAATACCCATGCGTCCCACCTCAAAGAAATGCGGGAGATTGTGCTCAATGGCAAAATCGCGGAGTAGCTTGCACTGGACGGCCGATTCGATATCCTTGTTGGGTACAAAGTGATCGGGAACGAGGGCAAGGCGATGAGGATCAAAAATCTTTTCGGCACCAGCCTCGTGGAAGCGCTCAATGGCAATGGGTGCAGTGATGTCATTGGCGAGAGCAAAATCAACATTGACCTGGATGAGCTGTCCTGGTTCGACTTTATCCAGGCCGGCATGGTCAGCCAGAATCTTCTCGGTAATGGTCATTCCCATAGAAAGCACCTTTTTGCCTCAGGATTGCCGGGCTATTCACACAGACGTCTGTTCTTGGTTGTCCGGTGCATGTCTTTTAAAACCATACGGCCGGCATCTTGAAAATGACATCAGGGAAGTCAATTTGCCCAAGAAACGCCCAACTACTCCGCAACAGAAAAATATCGGACACCCTGCCGTGGAAAACCGACGTGGACAAAAAATAAAATTTCCCCCTTCTCTGACACACGGAACCGGAAGGAGGAAATCCTGAGTCGCAAGGACCCAACCAATCTGCGTAGAGTCCCCGCTATTGTGTTCCTTTTTCCGAAGTTGAAGGGTCCTGGTTAAGTGTTTCTTCCGGTTGTGGTGGCATACTCAAGTGACTCTTGAGCATCCTACGTGCGTAACCAACCGGACCGGAACTCACATAGATTATGGCCAAGGTAAACAACATTATTGAAGGTTGAACGGCGATCACCGAGAAAAGCAGAATAGTGAGGACGAATGACCTAAAAGGCATCTTCTGGAACCAGTCGAACTCCTTGAAGCTACTGTACGTCACGTTGCTCACCATCAGGAATCCAAGCAAATAGGTCATGGCGAGGAGCAACAGGTGCTTGGTGGGGCCACTACCTTTCAGGTGATAGAAGATCAGCACTGTTGTGGCAACCATACAGGCGGCGGCCGGGATGGGCAGGCCAACGAAGTACTTCTTGGAAACACTGCTGACCTGGACATTGAACCGAGCCAACCGGAGGGCACCGCAGGCCACAAATATGAAGGCAGCCACCCAACCAAGACGGCCGAAGGGCTCGAGGGCCCATAAGTAGACTAAAAGAGCAGGTCCCAAGCCAAACGCTACCAAGTCCGCCAAAGAGTCATATTCCAGCCCGAAACGACTATCCGCACCGGTAAAGCGCGCCACCTTCCCATCAAGTATGTCGAACAAACAGGAAATTATGATGGCTATGGCTGCGGTCTTGAAATCATGCTTGATGGAGGCAATGATTCCGTAGAAGCCACAGAACAGGTTGGCCGTGGTTAAAAGGTTCGGCAGGATGTAAATGCCTCTCCTCACCTGTCGCGTTTCTTGTCTTCCTCGTCTTCTTTGTTTCTTGGATAGTAGCATACGATGCTCTCCCCCGCCTTTACACGTTGCCCCTTCTTTACTGCCAGGTGGCTGTCAGTTGGAACATGGAGATCCAGTCTGGAGCCGAAGCGAATCATGCCAAAACGGTCTCCCCGTCGAACATGATCCCCAGGTTTCAACGAGCAAACTATTCGCCGGGCAACCAGCCCGGCGATCTGTACAAAAAGTATCTCTCCTCCTCCTGGCACATGCAAATGAACAACATTCTGTTCGTTGCTCCAGGAAGCCTGGTCCAAATTGGCAGAGAGAAACTTGCCCTTTTCGTAGTGAACACTTTCCACCTCGCCAGAGAAGGGGATCCGGTTCACGTGGACATTGAAGATTGACATGAAGATGCTTACCTTCAGGGTTTCTCTATTGAGGAACCGATCTTCGAATGCGGGCCCGGCGAAAACTATGCGGCCGTCAGCCGGAGCAAGGACCGCATGTGGAACGTTCGGGATTACCCGATTAGGATCACGAAAGAAGTTTATCACCAACAGAGTGGCGATCAAAGTCAAACCGGTCAAAAACTGTAAGCCCAAGAAGGCGAAGAGGGCGGCCAGCACTGCCAGGCCGATGGTATACGGCAGACCTTCCTTTGCGATGAGAAGGCGTCGCATAAATTACCCTTACCACTTATACAAAAAAAACCTGGACAGAAGGTCCGGTGGTGCCGGCAATGCACTAGGCCTTTTTCAACCAGGGCATCATGGCGCGGAGTTTTTCTCCCACCTCCTCGATGGGGTGTTCTTTATTCATCCGGCGCATGGCATTGAAGACCGGGCGCCCGGCCTGGTTTTCCAGAATCCACTCGCGGGCGAACTGGCCGCTCTGCACCTCTGCGAGAATCTCCCGCATGGTTTCTCTGGTTTCCTCGGTAATGATACGATTACCACGGGAGTAATCTCCGTACTCAGCCGTATCGCTCACGGAGTAGCGCATGTAGGAGATGCCTCCTTGGTAGAAGAGGTCAACAATAAGCTTGAGCTCGTGAAGGCACTCGAAATAAGCGATCTCCGGCTGGTATCCGGCCTCCACCAAAGTGTCGAATCCCGCCTTCACCAGCTCGGAGACCCCGCCACAAAGGACTGTCTGTTCACCGAAGAGGTCGGTTTCGGTCTCCTCTTCAAAGGTGGTTTGAATAACCCCGGCTCGGGTGGCTCCCAGCCCTTTGGCATAGGCGAGGGCTGTTTCCAAGGCGCGTCCACTGGCATCCTGGTGAATGGCAACCAAAGACGGCACGCCAGCGCCTTTTTCGTATTCACTTCGCACCAGATGGCCGGGACCTTTGGGGGCAATCATTACCACATCCAGATCGGGCGCCGGCTGGATCTGACCGAAGTGGATGTTGAAGCCATGAGAGAAGACCAGGGTTTTGCCCTCGTTCATGTTCGGGCTCACTTCATCCCGATACAATTTCGCCTGAACGTCGTCCTGGGCAAGAATCTGGACCACGTCGGCAAGGCCCGAAGCATCACTCGCTGTGATGGGCTCGAAGCCATGCTCCTTCGCCAGGTCGTAGTTGGCGGTCCTCGGCAGTTCGGCGACGACCACATCCACTCCACTGTCCCTCAAGTTCTGTGCTTGGGCGTGACCCTGACTGCCGTAGCCAATGATCGCCACTTTTTTCCCTTCGAGCACGTTCAAATCGGCATCCGAATCGTAGTAGATTTTCATCATAGCCTCCTGTGTGGCCAGTCCTAACCAGTTAAGTTCTTCAGAAAACTTCTGAACCGGAGGACTAACTCTTCTTGCTTCGAGCCATGGCAACTTTACCGGCGCGAACTACTTCGACAATTCCAAGCTGGTTGAGTAGTTCGAGGATGGCCTGGAGCTTCTTCTCGTCCCCGGTTACTTCAATGGTGTACAATTGGGGGCTTACATCCACCACCTTACAGCGGAAAATATCCACAATGCGCAGCACCTCAGCACGGGTGTTGGCCTCGGCCCTTACCTTGATCAGAGCCAGCTCCCGGTCCACAAAGTCCACCTCCCGAAAATCGATGACCTTGATCACATTGACCAGCTTGTTAAGCTGCTTGACAATTTGTTCCATGATCATCTCGTTTCCAGTGGTCACCAGTGTGATTCGGGACACTTCGGGATCAAGGGTTTCGGCCACTGTCAGACTCTCAATATTAAAGCCTCTGCCACTGAAAAGCCCTGCCACCCGGGAAAGCACGCCGGGCTGATTCTCCACTAGGACACCGAGGGTATGCCTCACTGGTTTTCTCCTTTCGTGTCGAAGTTCATGCTAGCTAAGAGTGATATGGAGCTCTCTCAAGCTAAAGCTATACCAACGCATGTCAGTCGCCTTCGCGTCCAAATCACGACGGCGGCTCCACCTTACTCCTCCTCGGTTCTAGGTTGCGTTCGCAACCAAGGTGGCGGTCGCCTAATTTGGAGTGTCCAAGTCAGATTCCGCATTCTAGGCACGCTGCCTCAGGCCTTCGAGCTGCATAAGGCAACAGCGCGCAAAGCGCAATCCACGAGTGATCAAGGAGCAACGTTGAGCGATTTGCCCTCTGCCACCGGCGTACCTTAGACCAGGAGCATCTCGGTCATAGCGGCTCCGGCTGGAACCATGGGGTAAACGCATTCTTCCGGGTTGACCACAAAATCCATGATTACCGGTCTCGGCGTTGCAAAAGCCTCTCGGATTATCGGTTCCACTTCCTGAGGCTTGGTGGCTCGAAGGCCCACGGCACCGTATGCTTCGGCCAACTTAACAAAATCCGGGGCTGCCTTGATGCAAGTGGCACAGTAGTTCTTGTCGTAAAAGAGCTGCTGCCACTGGCGGACCATCCCCAAGTATTGATTGTTGAGTATGGCCACCTTAACCTGAAGATTGTTTTCTACGGCAGTAATCAGCTCCTGGATGCACATTTGGATGCTACCGTCTCCGGCGATGTCAACGACCAGTCGGTCAGGAAAAGCGGCTTGAGCCCCTATTGCTGCCGGAAGTCCATAGCCCATGGTTCCCAGACCGCCGGATGTCAGTAGGGTCCGGGGCTCAGAGAAGTGGTAGTATTGGGCGGCCCACATTTGGTTCTGGCCAACCTCGGTGGTGACGATGGCCTTGCCTTCACTTAATTCGTAAAGCTTCTCGACCACGTACTGGGGCTTGATCAAATCATCCTTCTGTTCGTACGCCAGCGGGTAGGTTTCCTTCCACTTCTGGATTCTATCCAACCAGGGTTTCCTGATCGTCTCCAAGTCAACTATGGGATTCTCTTGAACCAAATGGAGCATCTTTTTGAGAGCGTCCTTGCAATCACCTACTATTGGGATGTCCACCTTGACGTTCTTGCTTATTGAGGTGGGATCTATATCGATGTGGATGATCTTGGCCGACGGTGCGAATTCATCGAGCTTTCCGGTTACCCGATCGTCGAAGCGGGCACCGACGGCAATCAGCAAGTCTGTATTCGCCACAGCCATATTGGCCCTGAAGGTGCCGTGCATTCCCAGCATTCCCAGCCACAGGTCATGCGGGGCAGGAAACGCCCCCAGCCCCATGAGTGTTGTGGTCACGGGACACCCGAGACCCTCGGCCAGCGCCTCCAGTTCTTTAGCGCCACTCGAGGCGATCACCCCACCTCCAGCGTAAAACACCGGCTTCTTGGCCTTGGTGATCGCACTATAGGCTCTCTTGATCTGGCCCAAGTGTGCTTAGACCGTAGGCTTGTAACCCTTCAAGGAGATCTTCTTAG
>CP070692.1:0-64404 GCA_020353215.1 Deltaproteobacteria bacterium | reverse complement strand
ATGGTAGCTGGGTCTCAAGCGGAAAAGTGGGGATTAAAGTAGAGACTGTCGAAAAACCCCAAAACCCTCAATTCTGGAACTAATCACGACTTGTAAGTAGTTGATTTTACTAGGTCCGAAAATCGCAAAGATGTGCGCCCAGGACTTTTTCGACAGTTTCGTATGTAATTCACAGTCCAGGGGACCATTCTGGACTTGAGGTAATCACGCATACCCTGCCCCGAACATTTCTGATACAACATAAAGGAAAGCTATTGAGCGAAGGTCTGGGCGTTTGTGGAGTGGAACTGGTAGCTACGGGCGCGACTTAGGGTAGAGCCTGAGGATGAATTCTCTGATTGGACTGCTCGCCTCATTGCTTTCACCTGAGAAAGCGAACACCCATCTTGTACAAGTTCTTCTCATCTTCCGAATTAGTCTTATAGGACCACACAACTTCAGATGGCACTTCCAGAGAGAACCCATCAGAGAATTCGATAGTTAAATCCATGCCCTCCCTCGGATCTAGTGGCTGCTGGCAACAGATTAGAGCGCCATCTCCACTAAGGTTTCTTGCTTGTCCTGACATGGTGCCTTGAGGTGTTGCCACCGTAACAGGGCATTCAAGGAAGTGTCTAATGAATCTTCTTCTGTTCACTTGCATTCACTCCTTATCCCACTGGGAACTTCGGACATGGTTTTTGATGATAAAAAGTGACAACAGCCAAGATAATAATCAGAATACAATCAGAGTTAGACTTCTCCCGCATACAGCGCATCAATCATTTCTCTTCTTTCGGAGTTAGGACATTGGTCCAGCTCTGAAGTCAGGCGTGCTTCGTGTGTAGGCATCTTTTCATCAGGGTAACGACAAAGGAAGATTCCATCCACTTCCTTGAAGTAGCCTCTACCTGCAGAGATTTCGTAAGATTTGGCCATTATCTTTGCTTTTGCAAAGCGACAGCGTACATCGCTTGCAGGGAATGTTTTCGCAAAGCAGTACTTGCGCACAAACCATAGGTCTTCAGAGTCCGTCTTCGGCCATTTTCTCATTTTCATCATCCTTTCTGGGCAGCGTTTTTAAGGAGCTGCCACAAGGCCATACAGAATGATCTAATGAGTCTTCCTTCATCCTTTGGCAGGTTCAAACGGCGGTTTGGAATCAGGCTGCAATGCTTCCAGAAGAGCTAGTCTGTGGCACATGTCACAGAGAAAGTAAGATCCCCAAGAGACAAAATAGTCCCTTCTACCTTGCTCTACGTAAGAATAGGTGGCTTGACAATTGGCACACTGCGCCTGAGAGTCAGTTTTCATTTTCAGTGTTCCTTCCTTTCAGTGAATCTATCGCAGGCAGTCCAGCTGGAAACCAATTGGGCTTTGTGGGTATTCGCTAGTGTAGGGAATGCAATACATATTCGGACTAAGAGAAATCTGTTAGCAGTGTCAATAGCAGAGTGTTACCAGCTGCTTGAGAAAAATCCCTTGCAGACCCAACCAGGAGGCCAGAATAATCGAGATGAAAAGAAGCTCAATCTCCCGTGTGAATTCTTCTATTTTTTTATGGCAACCTCCTTTTGTGTTTGAGTAACTGGGGTTAGGCACCACTTTGCTATTAGGCAACTTGCATGCCAAATGATTGGACGTGGATTATAGATTCAGTTTATAATTTAACCTGTTGATATATTTAGATATTTTTGTGCTTAGACAAACTGGGCTGCAGAGGATTCTGGCAGGTCATTTTGGGAAATTTGCTAACTAGGTTGGCAGTTTCTGGTGTAAGTGGACGAAATACATTTAATCTAGAATAGTTAGAGAATGCAAACTTGGTTGGCAGTCTGGTAACTAAGTTGGCATCTGGTAGACACGGAGTTGGAGGTCTGGCTGGGCAGAATGGTTATTTCTAAGGCAATCGCAGGTTGGGTGATGTTGAAGTCCCAACGCTGACAAAGTAAAGATCCCATCCCTTAATGCACACTTTCGGCTCTGCGAAACATACTACTACAGGAGAAGGCCAAGGCCGTCACGTGTCGACGTGGGAAAGCCGGGATTTCTTTGTGTGATAGGACAGGAAGAGGCCTGAAGAACTGGACGAAAAGGAAGCGCCTACCGACCAGGCCGGCCAGTAGGCGCGAGGCTCCGGGCCGGGGCTACCCGTACCAAAAGAGAACCCTGGCCTTGGAGCTCACTTTAGCACGAAGGGGGTGGAGGTTGGAAGATTGTTGTTGTAAGCCCGTAGGGAGTATTGAAAAAGTCTGGTCCGATTGCCAGATGGTGCAACTTGGTTACGAGTGCAGTGGGAAGCTAATAGATAACGCTCTCTACAGGAAAAGGGGTGTTTTCTATCGTCTGTGGCTTTGGGAAAAACAACATGCACCACCTGCCGTCACTGTGGACAGAGGAAATCATTGGTGCGTTGTTGTGCCAGTTAAAGTTGCTGTTGATTCTGAACTGTTCCATGAGTGGGCAAAGGATAATCTTACTGGGTACGCTGGATGCTGCTATTTTTCTGATTTGGAAGACTAGTCACCCCTGCTCCTGCTACGGTAGATGGGCAACATGGAGGAGTGGAAAAGAAGAAACCCCACCGACTGAAGGAAGAGGGGGGAGTCAGTGGGGTAAGAAGGAGGTTTGAGGAGAAGAAACGCGCCCTTTATGCCTCCTTGTGACTCTAATACTATTTCTCGACTGAGTCGCACACAATCGGGAGAAGGCATGGTTTTGTTCTCATCTTTTGGATAGGGTTACTTAGGAGATTTAAACTCCTACCCATTTAACGAATGCTCAGTGTGTGGGGAAAGAATCAGTGAATGATAGTTGCGACAGTTGCACAAATAAAACCCCCATCGACCTGTATTGGCCCTGCCTGGTTTAGGCGGTCGGCCGATGGGGGAGAAAGGAGGGTGGTTGATACAAAAGAGGCAGCAGCGCACTACCTCGCATGATGTTTCCATGCAAAAGCCTTGCCAAAAGGTGGGTAGCATGGAGGAGTGGAAGGGGGCGAGGCCGGTGACAAGAAAGACTCTTTTACCAGTGGCAATATTGGTCCGGTCTCTCCAAAAGGCGGATTGACACGGTTATTGCTGTCCTGAGTGGCATGTCTGGCAGTGCCATAGAGGATGAAATCGTAACGGCTAATCCGTGCTCCAAAAGGGGCAAGTATGCTGGAAATGAAAACAGTAAGGGCGTAGACCCTCTCACAGCAGATGAGGTGAGCACCCTGCTGGAACAAGCCTCTAGCACTATCGAAAACCCTCTGTGCACTGCTCCTGTTGACAGTGAGAACAGAACTCAGAATAGGTGAAATCCTAGCACTGGAGTGGCCTGACATTGGCTTTGAGGCAAGCACTGCTGAGATTACCAAAGGCTATGACTACCGACGAAAGAGAATTGTGCCTCCGAAAAACAAGAAACCGCGCAAGATTGACCTTACTCCAATGGTGGTAGATGCTCTGAAAGAACTCAGGAGAAACCAGAAGGTTGTGAGACTTTCCGGCACGGTATTTGCTGATGAGAAAAGGCAACCGTTTAAAACACAAGCCGACTCTAAACGCTTTGCGCAGTGTGGTCCCTATGAAATCAATCAGGACTCACGACCTGCGCCATACATACGCTACTCTTAGGGTAGCAACGGGGGATAATATAGTTGACGTGAGCAATCAGTTAGGGCACCATGACCCTGGGTTCACTCTCAGGAGATACGCTCATTGGCTGCGCAGAGAACATAAGGCTCAGGTGGATGACTTGGACAAGGTTGCACCCATCCGCACCCCATCTGCACCCTAGGACTGCAAAACCGCATGGTTAAGGGAAAAGAGAAACCGGTTTACTTTTTCCCCTTTATGGTGTATTAAAAGCACCAGCAAGTCAATAATCCGGAATTACTATATTTTTGTACCGCTTTGACAGAAAAGCGTCGGCCGTGAAGGGAACATCCATGCTCGCGTACGAAGAGAATCCTGACAAGGTAGAACGTGCTGATCTGGTTGTGGGAATACCTTCTCACAACGAGGCGAAAAACATCGGTCACTCAACGGCGCAGGCTGCCAAAGGGCTTTTGGACCATTTTGGTGGCAGGAACTCGGTGATCATAAACTGCGACAACCACTCAGAGGACGGAACCAAAGAAGTTTTCCTCCAGACAACCAGTGAGGTTCCCAAAGTATACTTGTCGACACCGCCTGGGATCGTAGGCCGGGGTTATAATCTAAAGAACCTCATCGCCAAGGCTGTCGAACTCCAAGCCCAGGCCGTAATTGTTGTCAGCGGCGATCTTAACGGAATTACACCTTTGTGGATCAAGAACCTAGGCGAACCCATTTTTGCAGGCTTTGGCTTTGTTGCACCCCTATACCTACAACACAAGTACGAAGGTGCAGTGGGCAATAGTATCGTATATCCGCTTACTCGAGCGCTTTACGGACGCCGCGTTCGCCAACCAATCGGGGGGGATTGCGCCTTCGCTGCCAACCTGGCAGAGACTTACCTCACTCATCCCACCTGGAATGACACGGTGGCCCAGTGCGGCGTGGATATCTGGATGACTACTCTGGCTATCTATCAGGGTATTCCTATCTGCCAGTCTTTCGTCGGTCGACCAAAGAACCATCAGAATGACGGGCCTTTTGTTCCTCCGGAGCCAGCTTTCACTCACACTGTGGGCACCCTTTTGGACCTGATGATGCTCTTTCAGGACTTTTGGGGCCGAGTGAAATGGAGTAAACCCACCGCGATTTATGGTTTTGGAGTCGGTGAGGTGGAGACACCGGCGCCCATCGAGGTATCGGAGGATGAACTCCATCAAGGCTTTGTCCAATGCTTTGACCGATATCAGCAATTATGGGAAACCGTTCTGGAGAACAACATTTACAACAAGCTCGGCGAAATTAGGGAACTTCCCATGGCCCATTTCAGCTTTCCTTCAGAACTCTGGGCTCGAATTCTTTTCACTTACTCGGTAGCTTACAAAAAAGAGGTGGCGGATCGCCAGGAACTGCTGAAGTCGCTCCTCCCCCTATTTTTGGGAAAGACCTTGTCCTTTGTCAAGAAAACGGAAAGGATGTCCATACAGCAAGCAGAGGAATACATTGAAAACGAGTGCATGATTTTCGAAGAAACAAAACCGTACCTGCTTGGTAAATGGGGAAATCTCAGTTAGGTTGTTCTTGCGGAGCTTCACTGCACTAGCTCTTCCGGTTTGGAGGGAAAGATAATGGCGAAAATAATGGTCGTGGACGACGAAGAGCACATCCGACTGCTCTACTCTGAGGAACTCAAGGAAGAGGGCTACGACGTCAGTACTGCAGAAGGCGGGTATAAATTATTGGAACGGATTGAGAACGAAAAGCCGGATCTAGTGGTTCTGGATATCAAAATGGTGGACTATGACGGTCTGGATTTGCTGCAGGATATCCGCAACCAATTCTACGACTTGCCTGTTATTCTCTCCACTGCTTACGACACCTTCAAGGAGGATATGAAGTCCATTGCAGCTGACTTTTACGTGGTAAAATCATTTGATTTAACTGAACTGAAAAAGAAAATCAAAATGGCCCTGGAAGCAAGTATTGCCTCCTGAACGGGGGATTACCTCCTCTCCTTCTTCCGCGCCGAGGAGCAGAGCGGCCACCGACTCTCGTCCGACACGGGGAGCGAGACTATCCACGGCCAAAAGTAACAACCCTACTTCCTCCCGACCGCGACCCACCCAAGCTCAATCAATGCCTTGCATGTGCTAACAAAAACAGGGCTACTACGCCAAAAAAGATGTTGGATGCCCAGGCGGCTAGAATGGGTTGGAGTCTACCGGCATAGCCAAGCGACAGTACGAGTTGAAAGACCAGGATATAAACAAAGGCCAAAGCAACGCTCGCAGCCACACCCACAGCAATACCACCCCGTTTTCCCTGATAGAGCGCGACACCGATGCCCAACAGCGCCATGATGACCGAAATGAAAGGGAAGGCGATCTTGGCGTGAAAATCAACCCGATAGCGAGTGGCGTTGTATCCTTCGCTTTGGATCTTATCTACATAACGTCCGAGTTCAGCAACCGTCATCTCTTCAGGCGCTCTCTCAAGGTGCTGGAAGTTCTCAGGGCGTTCTTCCAGTTCCAGGCGTCGGCGTTGAAAACGCACCATGGTGAAGTTTCCCTCAGTGCCGCGCTGGAGAAGGATGCCGTCAGTCAAGACCCACGCCTCGCCATCCCATTCTCCTCTCCGGGCGTCAAGCCTCTTTACCAGACCGAACGTGCTGTCAAAGAAGTAAATGGTAACTCCCTCCAACATTTTGCGTTTCGGGTGGAACACGCGAATATTGTAGAGCACCCGTCCACTTTTGTACCATAAACTTTCTTGGGTGAATCCCCCTGGGCTGGAACGATGCTTGACCTCGCTCTTCCAAATATGATTCGCTTGACCGCTGGTAAGTGGCACCACATATTCGGACATTACGAAGTCCATTAGGCTCAGCATTAACGCAACCATAACGATTGGCCCGGCAAAAAGGATAGGACTTACACCACTAGCCTTCAAAGCGGTAAGCTCATTGTTGCGAGCACTCAGACCGAGGGTGATGAGGGTACCCATAAGAACAGCCATAGGGACACCCTGCTGTATAATCAGAGGGATCTTCAGAACGAAGTATTGCAGTGCCAGGAAAATGGGAACGCGAGCCTCGAGGAAATCATCTATTTTTTCGAAAAAGTCGATCACTAGATATATTGCGGCGAATGCCCCGAGGCAGATGGCAATGATCTTGGTGAGTTCTCGACTGATGTAGCGGCTAATGACCCGCATGGCTACTTAAAGACCTAGAATGGGATTCGGGAGAGGGGGGGGCGAAGCTTGATGGCAATCTCCCTACGGATTGTCTACGCAGCTCCGGAAAGATGATACATTCTGGTAACGACCAGAGACTGAAATCCCGATACTGTCCTGATGGTCCCCTTGTTCCCTTACTCCACATGATAAATCGCTCCACTTCCACTCACTGTTGCACACTCGAACCACTCATCTTGTAACGAAGATTCCACGAATTCTTGGAATACCGGTATATGGTTCTTACCGGTTCGGACCACTGCAAGGTCCCGCGCCGAGTTTCGAGTTTAACGAATGGGGAGTGGTTTGTAAACGGAATTAACCGGTATACACTGAAGGTTAAAATCGCTTGACAGCGGCTGAGGCGTTATGCTATTGCTAATTTAACTCTATAACTGATTAAGATTTCTAACTAACTTGTAACTTGTAGCGATGGAAAAAGAATCAAACAGCCACGATTTGGAGGACAAGGATTCGCAGGCGTCGTCTGGCGAAGACCTTGATCTCCAATTGGATGAACTAGAGGACGAAATCATTGAACTGGTGGATGTCTTCGAGGAAGAGTCTTCGGCCTCTGAGGATACCTCCCCCCGTATAGGAGAAACACCTCCAGCATCTGCGGACGATGATAAAGACTTCTCGCTGGATGAGCTGGATCTGGATATGGAATTGAGGGATGAAGATCCAAGCGTAGGAGCGTCTGTAGACCCTCAAGAGAGCTGGGAAGAATCTACTGCAGAAGTTCAGCCGGAGCAAGAAGGAGAGGCCCAAGACAAAGAACCAGGCGAAGAGGCGGTAAGCGATACTGCCGAAGGAGATGTGGATCACGAGACCAACAAAGCGCTAGCTGAGCTTTTCTCAACTTACGAGATGGATGTGGCGCAATTATTGGACGAAGCCACAGACGAGACCGTCGAGGCACAGCGGCCAGAGCCTGAGGCCGAGCCAACACCTGTGGGCGAAGATCTCAGTGCTGACCAAGACATCCCCGAAGACCTCTTTACCGACTTGGAGGTCCAGCCTGAGGCCGAGCCAACACCCGTGGACGAAGATCTCAGTGTTGACCAAGACTTCCCTGAAGACCTCTTTACCGACTTGGAGGTCCAGCCTGAGGCCGAGCCAACACCCGTGGACGAAGGTCTCAGTGCTGACCAAGACATCCCCGAAGACCTCTTCGCCGACTTGGCAGTCGAGGCTGAGGCCGAGCCAACACCCGTGGGCGAAGATCTCAGTGCAGACCAAGACATCCCCGAAGACCTCTTTACCGACTTGGCGGTCGAGGCTGAGGCCGAGCCAACACCCGTGGGCGAAGATCTCAGTGCTGACCAAGACTTCCCCGAAGACCTCTTCGCCGACTTGGCAGTCGAGGCTGAGGCGCCCTCGCAGGAAGCTATGGCTGCCGAAATTGCCGATCCCGTCGAGATAATAACCCCGGCTGCGGCTGAAGAATTGGCAGGCCTCGTGAGCGCCCAGGTGGAGGCGGTAGTAACTCGCTTGGTTGAGGAACGTCTACCCGCCATAGTGGAGCGTATTATCGCGCAGGAGATAGAGAAACTTAAAGAGACAGTGGAATAAAGGAAGTGATTGCACGCCGCAAACGTTGCGGGTTACCAATGGGGGTTATTGGGATAATCCCCATTTTCTTTTCTGCATTTTTGACATCTGTTATCCGTAGTTGATAGTCTCATGGTTGTTGTCTACCAACTCTCAGCAGTAGGATACGGTCACCTAGTGCTGTCTGAGAACTGTGGTTTGGATCATCTGATCCGTCTCAAATGGACGAGGATTAATGTCTTAATTGACTACTGATCACGAGTGATAAGCTATAGACCTCTTGTAAGGAATTATACGATGAACAACCCAGTTTTGCCCAAAGCGTACGAGCCAGCGGAGGTTGAGGCGAGATGGTATCGCTATTGGGAGGAACACGAACTGTTTCGTGCCACCGAAAAGAGCCCGGCACCGACCTTTTCCATCGTCATACCCCCCCCAAATGTGACCGGTGATTTGCATATGGGACACGCTCTCAACAATACTCTCCAGGACGTCCTCTGCCGTTATAAGAGAATGACGGGACACAATGTCCTGTGGATGCCCGGGACCGACCATGCTGGCATTGCCACTCAAAACGTGGTGGAGCGTCAGCTTGGAGAAGAAGGTTTAAATCGCCACCGTTTGGGGCGGGAGAAGTTCATTGCCAGAGTCTGGGAATGGCGCCGCCTGTACGGTGGAAAAATTATTAATCAGCTCAAGAGGCTTGGGGCTAGTTGCGACTGGAGTCGAGAGCGCTTCACCATGGATGAAGGCCTGTCGGGAGCTGTGCGACAAGTCTTCGTTTCCCTCTACCATGAGGGGCTTATTTATCGGGGACATCGGATCATCAACTGGTGTCCACGCTGTATGACTGCATTGGCCAACCTAGAAGTAGAAGCCGAAGGCCGAGCGAGCAACCTTTACCACGTACGTTACGACCTGGTCGACGGAACCGGCAGCGTCACTGTGGCTACAACGCGCCCGGAGACGATGCTGGGGGACACCGGTATGGCCGTGCACCCGGCGGATGAACGCTATCGGCATTTGGTCGGAAAGAAGGTAAGGCTGCCCTTGGTAAATCGCGAACTGCCAGTGATTGCAGATGAGCATGTTGATCAGGACTTTGGCACCGGTGCCTTGAAAGTAACGCCAGCCCACGATCCGTACGACTTTGAGATCGGCCAGAGACACGGCTTATTCCCACTTAGTGTAATGGACGAGCAGGGAGTGATGAACCGGGAAGCCGGTCCCTACGCTGGGCTGGATCGTGAGGCCTGCAGGGAGAAGATCGTCGGTGATCTCAAGGAAAAGGGGTTTCTTATCAAGGTCGAAGATTACCAGCATCGGGTAGGCCACTGCTACAGGTGCAAGACAATCATCGAACCCATGCTGTCAAAGCAGTGGTTCGTGGCGGTAAAACAGCTGGCTGAAGCCTCGATTGCAGCGGTGCGTAATGGTAGTACTCGGATAATACCCAGTGTGTGGGAGAAAAATTACTTTGACTGGCTGGAAAACATTGAAGACTGGTGCATCTCCCGGCAAATTTGGTGGGGGCACAGGATTCCTGCCTGGTACTGCGAGGACTGCGACGAGGTTATTGTCGCCATGGACGAACCCCGGCGGTGCAACCAATGTGGGAGTAGTAGTTTGGTTCAAGATAAGGATGTGCTTGATACTTGGTTCAGTTCGGCGCTTTGGCCTTTTTCCACAATGGGATGGCCGGATAAGACTCTCGATCTGGAGCACTTCTACCCCACTTCTGTACTGGTCACTGGATTCGACATTCTCTTTTTCTGGGTGGCACGGATGATGATGATGGGTCTACACTTTATGAAAGAAGTGCCATTTCGGGATGTTTACATTCACGCCCTTGTGAGGGATGCCGAGGGCCTAAAGATGAGCAAGTCCAAAGGGAATGTAATCGACCCTCTAGTGATCATGGACCAGTACGGCACGGATGCCTTCCGCTTTACCTTGGCCGCTTTTGCGGCGCAGGGAAGAGACGTACGTTTGTCAGAAGATCGGATTGAGGGTTATAGACACTTTGTCAACAAACTCTGGAACGCCAGCCGTTTCACTCTGATGAATGTCGCAGGAGCGGCATTAGATGCCCCATTGCCACGACCGCAACGATTGGCGGACCGGTGGGTACTCAGTCGATTACAGAAAATTATAATGCGGGTGACAGGAGCTCTTGACTCCTATCATTTCAACGAGGCTGCTGGCGTATGCTACCAGTTTGCCTGGCACGAATTCTGTGACTGGTATCTCGAATTGATCAAGCCCGTTCTCTATGGCGACAACGAGAAGGAACGCACGGAAACCCAGCAGTTTCTCGTCCACTCGCTCTCTGTCCTTCTTCGTTTGCTTCATCCAATCATGCCTTTTGTCACCGAGGAGTTATGGTGTCACCTGCCGAACACCGACGGAAGTATCACGACCGCGCAATTTCCTGAACGCGACCCATCTCTGGAGGATACTCAGGCTGAAGAAGAGATGGCGGTGCTCATGAATGTGACCACCGCTATTCGGAATATCCGAGGCGAGATGAACATTGCCCCTGCAGCAAAAGTGGAGGCAATAGTACTTGGCCCACACAGGCTAACCGAACTGCTGAGGGATCAGGCCCACTACGTGAATGATCTTGCCAAGCTCTCAGCTTTGGAGTTCCGACGAGATCAGAAACGGCCGCGCATGGCGGCCTCGGCTGTGGTTGGTGAGCTTGAGCTTTTTGTGCCGCTGGAGGGCCTCCTTGACTTCAAGGAGGAAACCAGACGTCTGCAGAAAGAGATCAGCAAGTTAGAGCCTGAACTGGAACGTACAAAGAAGAAACTTGCCAATGAAGAATTCCTTACCCGAGCGCCGGCGGACATTGTTGCCAAGCAAAAGGACAAATCAGAGCGTCTGGATGGCAAACTGAATAAGCTCAGTACACAGCTTAAGAGACTTGAACAACTTGTCACCGAGGAGTAAGGCTTGCTCCCTGCTGAACTAGAATCGTTGATCCGCAGAGCCTTAGCAGAGGACGTAGGTAGTGGTGATATTACCACTTTGTGCACCGTGCCCTCAAGCGCCGTTGGAAAAGGACGTATTGTCGCCCGTGAGTCGCTGATTCTTGCCGGTATTGCTGTTGCCAAACAGGTCTTCTGGACTGCAAATAGCCTTCTGGAGGTCGCATCTTCTTTGCAGGATGGCGATCTTGCGAAGCCTGGGCAGTCGCTGCTAGAAGTAACCGGAAGTTTGGCCGCCATACTCATGGCCGAGCGAACCGCCCTCAATTTTCTCCAGAGACTGTCTGGAATCGCAACCCTAACCCGGACTTATGTGGACAAGTTGTCTGGCACCCGTACTCGGATCTTGGACACACGGAAGACTACCCCTGTCTGGCGTTTCCTGGAAAAGGAGGCAGTACGTGCTGGTGGAGGCTACAACCACCGTTTTGGACTCTACGATGGCGTACTCATCAAAGACAACCACATTATTGCGGCTGGAGGCATTCAACAGGCCGTGTTGGCCGCAAGAACGTGTAAACCGCATACTCTCATGGTAGAAGTGGAGGTTGAAACCCTGGACCAGTTGGACGAGGCCCTCGCTGCGGGTATCGATGCCGTATTGCTGGACAACATGAATCTTGAAACCATTGCAGAGGCGGTGAAACGAGTTGATGGCCAGGTCCTGGTCGAGGCCTCGGGAGGAATAACCTTGGACAATATCGGAGAGGTTGCTGCAACCGGTGTTGATCTGATTTCGGTGGGGGCCTTGACCCATTCTGCCCGTGCGGTTGATATAAGTATGGAAATTGAGACGGCCTAATCGCCCGGTATCCGTCGTCTGTGGTTACTTCTTCCCGAGTTCCATGGACCGTTGGGTAGCTGCAGCCACCGCCTCCATCACCATCCCCCTCATTCCTGCGCGCTCTAGGACCGCTAGGCCGTGAATGGTCGTACCGCCCGGGGAGGTGATCTGGTCTTTCAAAGCAGCCGGATGTGCATCACCCTCGGCTAAGAGTTTAGCTGCTCCTAGGGTTGTGTGCACAGCCAGCTCCCTTGCCACCTGGCGCGATAGTCCCGTCAAGACTCCAGCATCCATCAGAGCCTCGATGAAGAGGAGAACGTAGGCGGGACCGCTGCCGCTTAAGCCGGTGACCGCATCCATATTCGCTTCATTCACCTCCACAACCTGACCAACTGCCTCAAAGAGCAGCCGAACAATTGCCAGATGGTCTTCATTGGCGTGGGTTCCGCCGGCAATGGCAGATACGCCCGCCAAGACCAATGCAGGCGTATTGGGCATTACCCGGACCACGGGCACCGGCTCACCGATTCCCCGTTCGATAATGGCCAGCGGCACCCCAGCGGCGATAGAGATCAGCAGGGGCAGGTGCTCCAGGTTACCGCTTATGTCGGCAACCACATCCGCCATTTGCTGGGGTTTAACAGCGATGACGATTACGTCCACTTCTCTGGTCAGTTCAGCATTGTCTGGCACGGTCAGAACCTGATACGTGTCCTGCAGAAAGCGGAGTCGATCCTGCCTGACGTCACTGACCCTGATCTGGTCTGCTTGCAAGCGTCCGGAACTCAGCAGTCCCTTGATGAGTGCCTCACCCATGTTTCCGCCACCGACGAAGCCAATTTTCTTGGATGCCACCATAAAAATCTCCTCGTTCCAATCAAGAGTCCCGTCTTCAATTGCATTTACGAGCTTCGGCCTCGTGCCGTCTAGTGGAAGGCCACTACACGGCGGATTGGTATTGAACTCTCGCAGTTGCAGGTTTCGGGCTGCGACTTGTGGTAAATGACAAAGGTGGAAAGGTCAATTACAGACGCCTAGTGATAAAACAACGATAGGTTGATGACAAATCTGTCACCAAACAAATGACAACTACCAACACAATTTGTCATTATTGGAGAAGGCTGGAAAAATGTCAATGCAGTCCTCGCAGTCAACCAGGAATCCGGACTTTATCTTCTTGAAAATAAGGGAATTCTCCTTGACATACCTGGAGAATCTAGGTAGTGTTGCAGCTGCACAAGTAGAAGGCAGAAAGGAAATATAAATGTTTGTAGTAGGCAATCTGTTAACTGCGCTGGCCACCGTTATCGGTTTAGTTCTCAATCTCTACATGTGGGTCATCATTGCCAGAGCGGTAATATCCTGGGTCAATCCGGATCCCTACAATCCGATTGTTCGGTTTCTTTACAGCATCACAGATCCTGTACTTCTAGCGATCAGACGACGCTTGCCTCTCTCTTTTGGTGGTATCGATTTTTCGCCCATAATTGTGATTCTCGCCATCCTGTTTCTACAACGATTCGTTGTTGCCTCGCTCCACGATCTGGCCGGACACGTGGTACATTGACCCTCGACTTTTATCCCTCACCCTTTGCAGCCTGAGAAAAGGAGAAACAGATGTTATTGAGCCCCCTGGAGATCCAGCAGAAACAGTTTCGCATCAGGTTTTTTAGAGGCCTGGACGCCAAGGAGGTGGAATCGTTCCTGCAAAAAGTTGCGGACCAGATGAGTGCATTGCTTAAGACGATAGATGAGTTGAAGCGGGATCTGGATGAAAAGAATCGGCAACTCAATGAACACCGTGAGCGCGAACAGACGCTGAAAAACACGCTGGTAACTGCGCAGAAGGCGGTGGAGCAGATGAAGGTAAATGCTGAGAAAGAGTCAAAGCTCATGGTCTCCGAGGCTGAGGTCAGAGCAGAGCGCATTCTCAACAATGCCCACAACCGATTGGCCCAGATTCACGAGGATATAGCTGAACTCAAGAGACAGCGCACGCAATTCGAGCTGAAACTACGTGCTACCATCGAAACTTATCAGAAGATGTTGGACATGCACAAGGAAGAGGAAGCCGAGGCCGAAGACCTGGAAAGCAAGTTGAAATTCTTCAAAAAACCCTGATCGATCCGTTCGGTTCGCACTTACCTTTGCTTCTCCTTTCTCAATCAGATCAATGCCCCCCATTTGGTTCAAGTCGGCCTGTCCCTTTGAGGGCAGCGACTTCTGTTGGTTATGTTGCCAAAGAACTGGAGTCGTTGCCTAGGAGTTGCCCTTAATGGAACTATTTAGAACCAATGCCGAGATAAATAAGTGGCGAGATGAGCGCTGGCGTGAAGGCAAGACTATTGGGTTTGTGCCCACCATGGGTTTTCTGCATCGGGGACACCTTGCCCTTATGGAAGAGGCGATGCGGCGTTCCGAGCAGGTGGTGGTCAGCATATTTGTTAATCCGACCCAGTTCAGTCCTGGCGAAGATCTGGAACAGTATCCTCGTGATTTGGATCGCGACCTGAAGCTCTGCCATGAACTTGGGGTCCACGTCGTCTTTGCTCCTGCAGTGGAAGAGATGTACCCGCCAGGATTCCAGACTCGAGTGGAGGTGCAGCATTTAACCCAGCATCTTTGCGGTCTGTACAGGTCAGATTTTTTTTCCGGTGTCACTCTGGTGGTCACCAAACTTTTTTGTTTGGTCCGCCCCCATTTGGCGTTTTTCGGAGAAAAGGACTTCCAACAGCTTGTCGTGGTCAGGAGACTTAGCAAGGATCTGAACCTGGGGGTGGAAGTCATCGCTCACCCCACAGTTCGTGAATCTGATGGTCTGGCCATGAGCAGCCGCAACACTTATCTCTCAGAAGAAGAACGACGCTCGGCCCTATCACTATCGCTCTCTCTGCTGGAGGCTCGCAAGATGGTGGCTGAAGGTGAGCTGAGGGCGGATGTTTTGGTGCAACGAGCCGAGATGATGATCGAAGCTGAGCCGCACACCCGCATTCAGTACCTTCAGGTGGTTGACGAGGAGACCATGACCGACCTCACCGCAGTAACACCGGCCGCGGTGATGGCTATGGCCGTCTTTGTGGGGCAGGCCAGGCTGATTGATAACATGCGACTGTGGCCGGATTCCAGCTAGTAGACAGTAAATGATGGGGCTTCAGTATGTCTTCCTATGTGAGCGAAAGCGAACAAGGGGTAACCCTCAGAGTACAGGTGCAGACGCGTTCGTCTCGGGATGAGGTGGTCGGTTTGCACGGTAAAGCCCTCAAGATTAGGATTACTTCGCCGCCCGTGGGTGGGGCGGCCAACAAACACTTGCTCAGATTTCTAGCCAAGAAACTCAAGGTTCCCCGCAATCAACTGATCATACACACGGGTGCCACTTCCAGAGTGAAATGTATTGTCATTAGGGGAATCTCTGCATCCGAAGTTCACCAGCTTCTCGCCAAATAGCAATGGGATTTCACGCCAGTGTTTTTGCTATTGTTATTGGTTACGTCAGTTTATAGTTCGTTCTGGTCCTCGCCTTGATGTGGCGAAAACCAATGAGCCCAATCAAGTTTTCCTCATTTCAAAATCTGGGAAAGAAAGCCGGCAAGATCTCGCCTGTGAGTTAATCGGTCCATTTTCTTTCTTGTTCTACTCTTCACCTTGTGGTAATAGGTGCAGAAGAAGGAATGTCAGCCATGCGAGACAAAAGAGAGCCCGTCCAGGTAAAGTGCCCCAAATGTAAACGAACGCAAATCGTATATATCCCCCAGGAAGAGATCCCCAAGTGTCCCGATTGCAGGATCCAAATGAACATTGAAGAGCTTTTGGATGAGGGCAAATCATACTGAGTTTGCCTGGAAGAGGTTGGAAGGAGTAATCAGACAGCCATTTTTGCCGACGCAGTTGAGAAAGGAGGATGACATGAAAAGGTTCGCAGTTGTTTTGGCAGTCGTCGCAGCACTTCTTTTAGGTGTTTTGCAGGTTCAGGTTTTGGCGGCTGATATCGACTTGGCCAAAAAGTCCACGTTGGAGACCATTTTGAAACGGGGTGAGCTCCGGGTCGGCTTTGAGGCGGGGTACATGCCCTTTGAGATGACTGACAAGAAGGGCAGGTTTGTCGGGTTCGACATGGACATGGCCAAAGAGATGGCCAAGGCCATGGACGTAAAGTTGAAACAGATCAACACCGCCTGGGATGGTATCATCCCGGCTCTGAACACCAACAAGTTTGACATAATCATGAGCGGTATGACCGTCACCCAGGAGCGCAATCTGAAGATTAACTTCGCCGATCCCTATATTGTAATCGGGCAGGCCATCTTGCTGGCCAAGAAGCACGAGGGCAAGATCAAGTCCTATAAAGATTTGAACAACCCTAAGTACATCGTAACTTCCAAACTGGGTACCACCGGCGAGCAGGCAGTAAAACGGCTCATACCCAAGTGCAATTATAAGTCCTTCGAGACCGAACCGGAGGCCGCCCTGGAGGTGGTCAACGGCAAGGCCGATGCCTTTGTCTACGACCTGCCATACTGTGTGGTCTTCAATGCGCAGCAGGGCAAGGGCAAACTGGTCTTCCTGGACAAGCCTTTCACGTATGAGCCGCTGGCCTGGGCGATCAACAAGGGCGACCCGGATTTTCTGAACTGGCTCAACAACTTCCTTAGACAGGTGAAAAACGACGGCCGTTATGAGCGCATCTACAACAAGTGGATCAAAGGTACGGCCTGGATCCAGGACATTCAGGAGTAGGTCGGCAGTGAAATGAAGTCGCTGATATTCTTAAACCAGAAAGTCCATTGAGGCGGGGGGGGCGCGATGGTCATTATCTGACTACCGGGCCCCACCTCCATGAGCTCGTGGCAATGAGCAATTTTTCCATAACTGATTACCTCCGGACCCGGGGTTGGCGCCACATCTCCATTATCCTCTTTTTTGTGATGGTAGGGGCAGTTGTCGGCGGCATTTACGTAGCCACCCAGAGGGTGGAGTATGTGTGGCGCTGGTACCGGGTACCACAGTACTTCTATTATAAAGATACTATTGAGACCAGGGCGGAGATAGAGGGCGAGGTAGCATCTCTGGTTGCAAAGGGTGACCAGGTAGAGGTCACGGTCCGCGGGGATGGCGAGGAAGAGGTCTATCTCGTTCCGGCAGATTCGCTGCGAGTTGATGAGGGGGATTTTATCTATCCAGGCGATGTCCTGGGATCCTATCAGAAGTGGAAGGTGGGCATTCTCATTCAGGGGCTCTGGCTCACCATGGCGGTCAGTGTCATCGGGGTGTTGCTGGGCATAGTGATTGGCCTGTTCACTGGATTGGCCAGGATTTCCTCCAATCCCGCCTTGAGATGGTCGGCAATCACTTACATCGAACTGATCCGGGGTTCACCCCTGTTGGTGCAGATTTTTATCTGGTACTTTGTCCTGGGCACCATGATCAATGCCATGCTGGCCCAAAAGGGGTTCAGCCAGCTGCCACCTCTCTGGTTCGGTGTGACAGCGCTGGCCGTTTTCGCCGGCGCCTATGTGGCTGAAATCGTCCGAGCCGGTATCCAGTCCATCCACCGGGGGCAGATGGAGGCGGCCCGGTCCCTGGGGATGACATACCCCCGGGCCATGCGCCACATCATCTTGCCCCAGGCATTCCGGCGCATTCTGCCGCCTCTGGCGGGGCAGTTCATCAGTCTCATTAAAGACTCGTCGCTTCTGGGAATCATTGCCATTCGTGAGCTCACCAAGGCAACCAGGGAGGTGGTCACCACCAGTTTACAGCCCTTCGAGCTCTGGTTTGTCTGTGCCTTGCTTTATCTAGTGCTGACCTTTTCCCTGTCCATGTTCGTGCAATATCTGGAGAGGAGGACCGCGATCGGTGGTTAGAGCAGAAAACGTTTACAAGACCTTCTACACTACCCATAAGATCGAGGCACTGGTCGATGTCTCATGTCAGGTGGACAAGGGCGAGGTGGTGGTGATCATAGGCCCATCTGGATCAGGGAAAAGCACCATCCTGCGATGTTTGAATCGTCTGGAGAAGGCTGACAGCGGCCATATCTATATAGACGGCGTTGACATTCTTGATCCCAAGACCAATATCAACAAAGTCCGGGCGGAACTGGGCATGGTGTTCCAATCATTCAACCTCTTTGCCCACAAGACGGCTTTGGGAAACCTCACCCTGGCCCAGAATGTGGTGCGCCGGCGCTCCAAAGAGGAGGCACAAGAAAAGGCCATGGCCCTATTGCGCAAGGTGGGCATTCCCGACAAGGCAGACTCCTATCCGGACAACCTTTCCGGGGGGCAGCAGCAGCGGGTCGCCATTGCTAGAGCCTTGGCGATGGATCCCAAAGTGATGCTCTTTGACGAGCCCACCTCGGCCCTGGATCCCGAGATGATCGGGGAGGTGCTGGATGTCATGAAGACCCTGGCTCGGGAGGGAATGACCATGGTAGTGGTGACCCATGAAATGGGCTTCGCCCGAGAGGTGGCAGACAAGGTTATCTTTATGGACGAAGGGCAGATAGTCGAAGTGGGCACCCCGGAGCACTTCTTCAAGGATCCCACCCATGAGCGCACCAAGCTATTTCTTAGTCAAATCTTGTAGCTCACCAAGCATATTACCCGAGGCATATCCAGCCCCAATACGGTTCAATTAAGCTTTGATCTCCCGCCTGACGTAAAGGGGGCGGGGAGCCAAGCGAAGGAAGGCCTGAGAATGCCCGGAAGGAAGATCAAAGGCGCGATTCCAACGGGCAAATCGTGACTGCTGCGGCTAGTCAATATCAAACTGAATTAGGCTGGAGAGGGAATCCTCGAAGCTCTGGAGGGTAAAGTACCGACTCTTGGCTATGGCACACCCAATACTCACCGCGCAGTGGTTCATACAGATCCTGTCTTTTGGATCGAACTCCCCAAAGCAGTTGAGACGACCTTCCACGTCTGACTCACTCAGGATAGAGGGCATCGATTTCTCCTTGATGCTGTATACTCGTAGCGGTCCGAAAATGATCAGAATTATACCCTACAGTCGAGCATTTCCAGCCCGCATTATCGACGAATCGATTTCGCAAGGCCCTGTAACCGGGGACCCGCCCTAAAGGGGTGGAGACTGTGCGGCTTGTCTCGCCGAAGTTTAAACGAAGGCCGAAGCGGAGCGAGCGCGAAAAAGATGAGCTGCCACCGCAGGGGCTCGCACCCGACCCGTACTTGAATAGAACATCGAAGAGTAAGTGGGCCGAGGACGTCTCGAAAAACGACCAAATCTCCGGTCGCAGCAACCGTTTGGCAAATAATGTGAGCTAGGGCTCCGTCTTGACTCTCGCAGCAGGTAAACAGACTCTACCTAAACACACAAAAGAGAGGAGCTGCTGACGCAGTTGCGATCTCAGTTGATGAAAACCTGCCTGAAATCACCTATAGATTCCATCACCTGACCCGCGCCACGGGTCACTGCAGTAAGAGGATCCGGGTCCACCTTAACCGGGAGCTGCAGTATGTCACTCAGTAGGACGTCCAATCTCTTGAGAAGCGCGCCACCGCCTGCCAACCATACGCCGTTGTCAGAGATATCCGTTGCCAGTTCAGGCGGCGTCCGTTCGAAAGCGCGCTTGACGCTTTCGATGATCACATTAACCGGTTCCCTCAGGGCGCGTCTGATCTCCTGATCATGAACCCGGAAGGATCTGGGTATGCCCGTAAGGATTTCTTTACCCGCCACCTCCAGAGTCATCGGTTCATCGAGTGGGCAGGCCGAACCGATAGCCAGCTTTATCCGTTCAGCCTCGTTTTCACCGATCGCGATTTGGTGATGCTGCTGAATGTACCGAATTATGGCCTGATCGGCCTCATCTCCCGCCACTCGCACCGACTCAGCATGGGCCACAGCTGACAGCGAAATCACCGCAACCTCAGTGGTACCGCCTCCTATATCGACCACCATGTTACCCATGGGCTCGCTGATGGGAAGGCCAATACCAATAGCGGCGGCCATGGGTTCTTCGATTAGGTGCACACGGCGTGCGCCAGCCTGTTCTGCTGCGTCAATAACTGCTCGTTTTTCCACCTGTGTTATGCCACTGGGCACTGCGACGACAAGCCGTGGTCGGAAAAGAAAAGTGCGCTTGTATACTTTGTTAAGAAAGTAGGTGATCATAACACTGGTCACTTCAAAATCGGCGATCACTCCATCTTTCATGGGACGAATGGCCATGATCTTCTGCGGCGTACGGCCAAGATACTCCTTGGCCTCACGACCCACCGCTATAACCCTTCCAGTGTTGCGGCTGAGGGCCACCACCGAAGGCTCATTGAGCACAATCCCCTCCCCTTTCACATAGATGAGGGTGTTTGCTGTACCCAGATCCATAGCCATGTCTTTGGCAAAGAAACCAGAAAGTATATCCAAAAGTCTCATAACGATCTATTTGCCGAGAGGCTTCTTTCGCTAAATCCCGGCCACTCGATTCATGAGTTCTTGATTCTTACGCGTCACTTGCGCTGCGCATCATGTTGTCCGGCGGCTCTATGCTTCGATTTCCGTCACCTCAAGTTGCGCCAAGAGAGACACTGTTTCTTCGGGTGTTCAGCGCCTGAAAAGCCACGGTCCACAGTTCACGCGATACAGTTGCGTCTCGAGGATACAGCGCAAAGCCGAAAAACGCATGCATTGGTGCTGGCTCCTCCAGCCGTTCCAGGAGTTCCCGATTTACGGCTCTCGTCATGTCTGTGAGCTGCGCTCTGATTTCTCCCGAAGTTTCATCCTCAAATAGAACGGCAAAGCGCCCAGGATCGAGAGAGCCCATTAGTTGTTTGCCTTTCATCCGCTGAAGCAGGATTGCCGCGACACGTTGGCGCAAGACAGCCATATCTGACAGCGCTACCTTAGTGCTCAAAGCCTCGAGTCCCTCGATGGTGATGATGCCGAGGCCAAGGGTGACACTGGCATCTAGGCAGCCTTGGAGTCTCTTGTTGAGAACCCGGTCGAAGGCATAGGCGTTGCACACCTCGGTGATCGGATCTAAATTGCGAACTATGGCCAGTTCGCGTCGGAGACTGAAGTTCTGTAGGACCAGGGTGGCCCGTCTAACTACAGAAGTTATGGCATCTATCTCTTCTCTGTTCCAACTAGCCTCCGCACGGCGGATGAAACAAATCACTCCCCCCACCTCATCTGCTTCCCAGGCTAGGGGCATACCGATCAGGGCGCCTATCTTCCCCATGCCGTCCGACGGACCGAAAAGGAAAGGAATTCGAGTGCGGGATCTGAACTTGGGAACAACAAGGGACTTGCGGTTCTGGAAGATCCAGCCGGCGATTCCTTGGTGTGTCGGTTGGGCCCTGTTCAGCAAATGCTCTGGAACTTCCCCGGACGTGGCAACTAATTGCAGAAATTTCCCTTCCTTGATGGGCACCGCAACTAAGCCGGCATCGGCTCGTAAGTACGGCCGAGCAGAGTCCAGAAGACGGGTGAGATAAGGTACCGGATCATCCGAGTCGGCTGGCAAGGGGTCAGCACGATACCACAAGGTCATCAACTGGCGCATAAGTTGCTGACGGCGGTTCGTCCGTTCCCCACTGAGTGTGTTGGACACCACAGTCGCAAAGCCGGAAAGAAGCTTCTGATCCTTATTGGTAAAGACATACTGGCGTTTACTGTCTACACACAGCACGCCTCCGCTTTTTCCCAAAGGCGTAGCCAAGAAAGACTTGATGTTTTCATCTTTGTGGTAGTAAGGAATGGTCTTATTGCGGCGATCAAAGTGGTCGATGGCAAGCGGCTGCTTGCTCTTAGCTACCCACCCTACCAGACCTCCATCTTCTGGGGTGAACTGTACGTTGGGAATAATTTGCTTGCTCAGACTATGAAATGCCCTCATGGTTAGGAGTCTTTTGCGATCGTCCCAGACAAACAGAGCAGCGGTAAATGCATCAAGACAGTTACTCAACAGCGCAGTGATATCGGTGAGTTCACGATCAGCTGGCATATTGACCTACAGGTGGGTGACAGAAGGATATCGGAGAAGCGAACTCTGTAGCCATACCTATAGGTGCCATTAGTAGGCATAGGTCAGGTGAGATTGGTAATTGTTACCGGATGTTATCTCACTCTGTGGCCGAAATTCGGTCCATGAATAGCCTATTTCAAAAAGTGTGTCAACCTTTAACCGCAAGGAATCTTGGTTGGTTGTCATAAGTGGTCAACTGAATTCATCTCGCATACTCTAACCCACAAGAATTTAGGCTTGAGTTGAGTGGTTTGTGCTGATTGGAAAGAAGTCGTCCTTTGACTTCCTTGAAACTTGTCAAACAAGAGTGAATGCGATACATGAGGTAGTAAGGGAGGTTTGCATGGCCAAGATTCGCGTCATGGCGGAAAACTTAGCCAACAAAATCGCCGCTGGCGAGGTTGTGGAGAGACCAGCCTCTGTGGTCAAAGAGCTCGTAGAGAATGCCATAGATGCACAGGCGAAGAAGATAATTGTGGAAATAGAAGGGCCAGTCTGTCGGAACATTCGGGTAATAGACAACGGTACTGGGATGGAAGAAGACGACGTTCTTTTGGCCTTGGAGCGGCATGCAACAAGCAAGATTTGCACTGAGGAAGACTTGGTCGCCATTAAGACTCTCGGCTTTCGTGGCGAAGCGTTGCCAAGTCTGGCAGCAGTATCGAGAGTTGAGCTCCAGAGCAGAACCAGGGAGTCTACCGCAGGCACATGTTTGCGCGTTGCCGCCGGGGTTGTCAAGGAGGTCCGACAATGTGGCTGCCCGCCCGGAACTCAGCTCTGGATTCGCGATTTGTTCTTCAATCAACCAGCAAGACGCAAGTTTCTAAGGAGGGAGAGAACCGAGTTCGCTCACGTGCTAGATACGGTCACCCGGTTAGCCCTAGCTAGAGCGGATATCCATTTTTCTCTACGTCATGGAAACCGTCAGGGGCATGATTGGCCAGCGGCAACGAGTTTGCAGCAGCGTCTAGAACAGGTCTTCCCCAAGGGGCTGGCACAGTCTTGGCTGTCTTGTTCACACAACGAAACCCCAGTGAACATCTCGGGATACCTGAGCCCACCGGAGGTGCGGAGACCCAACAGTCGAATGCTCTTCCTGTACGTAAATGGTAGACCGATTCGAGATCGGCTTCTAAGCGTTGCGCTTATGGAAGCTTACAGAACATTGATCCCCAAGGGGCAATTCCCCATGGGAGTTTTGTTCTTGGAGTTGTCAGCAGAGCTGGTGGACGTGAATGTTCATCCAGCCAAAGCTGAAGTGCGTTTTCACAATCCCGGTGCTGTTTTCAAGGCGGTGACCAGTGCAGCAGAAAATGCCTTGGTTGGTATGGAGAGAAGACGGTGGCAGCGCCGGCTTGGCACCGACACGAGACTGCAACCCGCTGTGGTGCCGACCCCCCAGAGATTGGGTTTCTCTTTGGGAGAAAAGCAGCAGATCGCAGAGCCCGGAACTCCAGGCTTCATGATAAAAGACTCGGTGCGGTATGAGATGCTTGCAGAGGAGGAGACCACCAAAGTCGCGGAGGAAGAGCCAAAGGATATTGGTCCATTTTTCGGGGAACTAACCGTGATTGGGCAGTTGCACAACACCTATATACTTTGTGAAACCCCAGATGGTTTGATTCTCATCGATCAGCATGCAGCGCACGAGCGTGCGCATTATGAAGCTCTTCGGAGGGAGTCAACTAAGGGACCGTTGGCGAGCCAGATTCTGATGGCTCCGGCCACCGTGGAAGTTACTGCCGAGGAGGCAGTCTGGTTGGAAGAGACTTTGTCACTGTTTCAGCAACTGGGGTTCAGTCTTGATCCATTCGGCGATCATACCCTTGTGGTAAGGTCGGTACCGGCGGTGGCACTGCGGCAGGAACCACTCGTTCTTCTGCGTGAAATAGTGGCTACCGGATGCAGCCGTGGGAGTTACCCGACGTCAGGGGAAGTACTCGAGGACCTACTGCAATCAATGGCCTGCCGGCTGGCCATCAAAGCCGGACAACGGCTGACAAATGAAGAGATGGTAGCATTGTTGCGACAACTTGACGGCTTGCAGCAATGCGCCACTTGTCCACACGGCCGCCCGCTGTGGTGGAAGCTCACTAAGGCCGAATTGGAGCGGATTTTCAATAGGTCGTAGCAATAGTGCAGTCGCAGAGCGTGGACCCTTAGTAGCTTGAGTCCTGTTCGCATGCTTAATTGCCATGCGCCCTAATTTCGCTCCCCAATTTGGGTGGTACCGCCCTGCCTCAGCTTGCTGACCGGCGCTCTATACCGTAGGGCGTCCGAGCACCACTGGAGAAATGGTGAATTCTTGCCAGGAAGATCAGCCGGGACGGAAGATGGACGAACGACCGAGGGTCATCGCAATAATGGGCCCTACCGGGGTGGGGAAAAGCAGGCTCGCTCTCCAGTTGGCCAAAGACCTCGATGCTGAGATTATCAACGCCGACTCTGTACAAGTATATCGATTCCTGAACGTTGGTACCGCAAAACCGACGGCTGCGGAACGGGCGGAGGTGTCTCATCATCTCCTGGACATCTTGGATCCTGATGAAGACTTTGACGTGTGCCGATACAGCACGATGGCTCGAGCGCTGATTGAGAACCTGGCAAGCCATGGAAAGTTGGCTCTCGTAGTGGGAGGTACCGGTCTATACCTGAAAGCCGTTTTTCACGGGATCTTTCCTGGAGCTCCTTCTAACAGACAGGTGCGGCAGCGGTTGCGCGAGGAGGCGAAGAAGGACAACGGAAAAAGTCTGTATCGCAGACTGCAGGAGGTGGATCCTCTAACCGGTCAAAGACTCCATCCCAACGATCTGTTCAGGATCATCCGTGCTCTGGAGGTGTGGGAGTGCACGGGAAAGCCTGTCTCCGCACTGCGCCGCGAGCACGGTTTTCGAGAACGGCCGTTTCAGGCTCTGAAAATCGGCCTGAACCTTCCCCGGCGTGAACTCTATGACCGAATTGATCGGCGGGTGGAAGAAATGATGGCGCAGGGATTTCTCCAAGAGGTCAAAGAGCTTGTGAAGCTTGGGTATGGACCGCAGCTCAAGAGCATGCAGGCATTAGGCTACCGACATTTGTTGGAGCATGTAACAGCCGATTTGCCACTGTCTGAAGCGTTGCGGACATTGAAGCGGGATACCCGTCGCTACGCCAAGAGACAGCTTACCTGGTTTCGCCGGGATTCGGGGATTCACTGGTTTCACCCCCAAGATGTGCATCGTGTTGCCACACTGGCCCACCAATTTCTGCGTCTGTCTCGACCGACTGAGAGGTTTGCATTCAGACATAAGAGTTGACAAAACCCCTCAACTACTATATATATCGGCAGTTCGACAGTTAACCTTAATCCTGCGCACTCGTTTGAAATTACGTCGGTTTACAGAGGGCGGTCCTGCATGTCACTGAAGGGCAACATTGAGACCTTCAATCTCGCCAGCATCCTTCAGCTACTCTCCGGAGATAAGAAAACAGGGATTCTCACCATCGCTGAAAAGGGGCGATTGGCGAAGGTCTACTTCAAGAATGGCAGTATCATCCACGCAGTTGGAAACCAGAAGGAGGTAAGGCTTGGTTACCTACTGCGCGCCAAAGGTATCATCTCGGCTCAGGAACTCCAAAAAGCGCTGACTCTAGCTAAACACAAGCAAGAGCGACTTGGGAAGATCCTGGTGGAAAAGGGTTATATATCGTTAGACACGTTAAAAAAATTCCTTCATCAGCAGGTACGGGACATTCTCTATGACTTGTTCTTGTGGCCACAGGGCGATTTTGAGTATGTGGACCAGGAGATCAGTGTGGACGCAGAATTTAGTACCGAGCTAAATCACATGGAGATTATTCTGGAGGGCACTCGTCGAGTAGATGAATGGGCCATTCTCAAGAAGAATATTCCACACCCCCAAGTCGTTTTCAAAATTAACAGAAGTGTGGAGCAACAGAAAAGCTCGGTCAACCTCACCGCCAACGAATGGCGTGTTATTTCACTCGTGGACGGGAAAAGGTCGGTCCAGCAGATCATCGTTGACAGCGGGCACGACGAGTTTGTTGTCTACCGCGTGATCAACTCTTTGATCTCCTCCGGCATAATCGAGAAGAGCGAGTCCGGCCCCACAGCCGCCCCGGGGGACCGGAACGAGTCTTCCATCATCATCCAGATTTATCATGAAGTGCTGCAGAATATGCGGAAGATCTCGGAAAAGGCGGTGGGCACACAAGCCCTCCCCCTGCTGCAAGAGGCGAAAAATCAGTTGCCAGACCACCAACTGGAACTGCTGCGAACCTACGATTGCTCGAAAGACGCCAAGACCAACATTCACAGGATGCTTCAGTCAGCAGCTGATTCTGCCCCTGGTAAGGAGGCAATTCTCAACTCTTTCAATGCCTGGATCCTTGTAATCCTGCACAAGCAGACAGAGGTGCTTAATGAGAAGGAGATGACGGCGAGCATCCAGGCCTTGATAAAGCCAGGCGCCGCCTGGCAAAAACTCCCTGTAAAGCCCCAGCTCAAAGGGACAATTCTCAGCGCCATCAATCAAACCGTGGAACAGTTTCAACAGGAAGCCCTCCAAGCAGTCGGCGGCAAAGAGAAGGCTGGGGGTATCCTTTCCTTCCTCAAAAGAAAATAGCCCTTTATCCGTGGATTCGGTTGTCAGTTGCTGGTAGTCGACGGTTTTGGCCAATTCCCAGCAGCTGCCTGCAATGACACTTCGTCCGAATCATTCACCAAATGGCGTCACGATACCGTGTACTCGGGGATCCGCCCTAAAGGGGTGGAGACTCAAGCGGAGCGGAAAGAGCGCAAAGAAGATAGGCTTGTCACCGTCCAATCCCGCGGGAACGCGTGACCTACTTCCACAGTACGTCACAGGGTCTGAGGCCCGAGGACGCCAGGAATGATGCTCATATCTGTGGTTGAACTAGGCGTCTGGTGAATAATACCGCTAGGCTATCAGCCCAGGTGGATCTTCTCTAGGGCTAGATCTAGTTCAGTTGGCGTGCGCCACCGCTTCTTCGGATCTTTGTGGAGGCATTTGAGGATGGCTTCATCCAGTTTAGCGGGAATGCTAGAAATAAACACTCGTGGCGGCACCGGATATCGTTCAGCATGCTGGGTCTTGAAGTCATCAGGTGATGGCCCTTCGAAGGGCACCTTCCCAGTGACCATCTGGTAGAATAATACCCCAAAGGTATACAGATCTGCGGCTTGTTTCATCTTATCAGGCATCCGTGAAGGAACGCGGTCAAACTGTTCCGGTGCCAGGTACTGCAGCTGGAACGGTGCTAGATCCTGGTAGTTGGGGGCCCAACCTAGCTGTTTCTCCAGCATGAGGGTTAAGCCGAAATCGGCAATCTTCGGAACTACGCCATCGGCGCTGATGAACACCCGTTTTGGATTCAGGGCGAGATGAAAGATTTTCCTCAAGGTATCGTCGGTGCCTCTATGAGAATGGGCATATGCGAGGGCGTTGAGCAGACCTCTCGCCATGCAAACCGCCGCGGCCAAAGGCAAGTGTGTCTTTTCTTTAAGCAACTCCTCCAGGCTGCCCGGGAGATCTTCCGTTATTATATAGAACTGCCCCTCCCGTCCAGCCACGTCCAACACCTGGATGATATTCCGGTTTTCCATGGTTACCTGTTGGTAAGCCCATTGGGCAACAAAATTTTTGATTTTGCCTGACCCAGAATGATTGTGCAAAAGGGTTTTCGCCAACCGAAAGTCTCCCCCGGGGACCTCGCGGACTTTGAAAACCTGGTGAATCTCGTCTTGTCCAAGGTCCTCCTGTATCTGGTACTCCAGGCTCTCGGGCAACCGGACAGGGAGGAAAGACTTGCCATGGGAAATAAGCGGTCCTTTGGACTGGTTTTCTACTTTTGCGCGTACTCCCTTGTGGTCTGGATCAATGGAAACGGCGCGCTGAAAGTAAGCCTGAGCTTGATCGTAGAAGTGTTTCTTTTCACAGGCGATCCCCAATAGGTAGTAATAATTTAGGGCGTCAGCTCCTTCCTCGGTGGACTCCACCCATGGACACGCATCTCCCAATATCTCCAGAAGGCGATCGTAGTCTTGGCGCTCCAGCAGTGCCTCTCCCAACTGGTTCAAAGCGGCCATCTTGTAAGCACCGTCCTCCAGCATCACCTCCAGATACTCTTCTAGGGCCCGGGCCAATTGGTCAGATCGGAGAAGGTGACCGGCGAGCTTGAGTCGGATGTTGGGGCCGGCCGCGCCGCTGTCGAGCATCATCGTATAAATGTCTGTGAGCTGTTGCTGGCACCAACCGTCCTGTGGGCGGGCTTCTTGAACTCTTTCCAGATACTGGCTGGCCTGTAGCAAGTTACCTTGATTTTTACAAATTTCGACCAGATCCATCACCGCGTCGAGATTACTCGGATCTTGTTGCATGATTTGCTCATACACAGGCACTAGCTTCTGCCCTGGAGCCTCCTTCTTCTGCTGCAAAGAGCGCAGCGTCTCGATTGCTTTCGGAAACTGTCCATTTTGCAGATGAACCTTTGCCATATTGAGTTGATATCGATGGCCTTCCTCCCTCAAGCTTTGGACTTTGCTCGCTGCCTCCTCGTCATACGGATCCCGCACAGCCAACTGACGATAAAGCTCAAGGGCTCTTTTCTTGTCAGCCGCTGCTTCATAGGCTCTTGCCATCTGCCCCAACAAGCGGTCGCGGTCCTCGGCACTAATGTCCTTGCGCCGTGAGGCCTCTTCAAGCACTTTGATTCCCTTCTTATGTTGACCGAGTTGAATGTGTGCCTTGCCGATTTCCATCAGGCATTCAACCGGCCGATAATTCAGCCTGGCGGCACTATGAAACTGTTGGATCGCATCGGCGAAAATCCCGATGTCCAGAAGTGCCCAGCCTCGATTGAAGAGGGCAGCTCCTTCTTTTCCTGGGACGGCTGGCTTTTCTGGTTCGGCTCTTGGAGGTTTTCCGAGAAAGTCTGCCTCCTGACGGTCAATGAGCGCCAATTGTTCTTTAATGAATGAGCGCTGCATTTCGCCGGCGTGATGGGCGGAAGTATTGATTCCAGCTTCTTGACTCGAAGGACCAATGTGGTCCAGAAGGTTCTGGTAGATTTGGCGGGCTTCTTCGAAGAGTCCTTGAGTTAAGTAAAGTTCGGCCTCCTCGATCTTCCCTTGGATCTGAGACAGGTCACTAGAGATTGGCTGGTTAGCGTTTTCCGATTGCATGGTCAGAGACGACCCCTAGTAACAACCCGGCTCGCAAGGGAGGAGGCCGACCAACTCGGCCGTTGGAGGTCTATTGGATCACGTAGTCCGGATCAATCACACTTATCTCAAAGTCTCCTTCAATGATCGCCGTACCGCTCACTTCTCCGGAGAGGCCAGCTTCTCTGTAGCTCATCACATCGTAAGGTATCCTTTGCATGACTTCATCAGTAAACAAGGCGCCGTGACGCTCGCCGGTACTGAACAGGACGATACCTCTGGCGGAGCCCGTCGCTTTGATGCCATGGCTACCCAAGGTTTCCGGACTGAGAGTGACCAGAGGAAATCTTATTCTTTTCAATGACTTGACCTCTTGGTCGGCGAGTGGGCCCGTCATGCCTCGCTTGAGGCTGCGGAACGCCGCTTTGAAGTCGGTCAACCTTGCGTACCCTCTCTTGCGCAAAGCCTTCGCCTTTCCCTTTGAGATCTTGAAGACATTCGCGACCCTGTCTGTAGGAAGGCCCAAAGTACTGGCCGCGACATTGGCGAGGTAAATCGCGTCCAGTGACGGCGGTGCAGCGCCACTCGGCTCTGGTGGCAACTGGTCTGTCAGCTCGAGAGTGAATGTCTCTTTAGCTTCTTCGGACTCCAATGAGTCCACGCTGAACTCAGGGGTGTCAATCCGACTATCAGGGTTTGCATCCTCTGAGTTCGGTACCTGTTCGGCGTCTATATCGCTCGGGTTCTGTTTCAGTCTTGACGCCACCTTAGTCAAAATCTGGACCGCCTGCTGGATTCTCTCCACTTCTGACTTCATGACAGCCTGCGAACCTGGAGCAATAGCTCCTTCCTGCAATTGGCCCAAACTCTGCTCCAGTTTCCTTACTGCTGCGTCCAGATTCCCAGAAAGCGCCTGTGCATTGGTCAGCTTTTCTCCCAGGGTTTTCTCGACATTGCCAAAGAGACTCTCAAGTTTCTCAAGACCCGGTTTGCCTGCGACTGTCTGCATCAGATGGCCAAAGAAATTGCCGGTTTCTTGAGTAAGTGCCGCCAGCGCAGTGGACAGCTCCTTGCTGTGGCGTCTGGTTTCCTGGGTCAATTGCCGCAATGCCCCTGGAATCTCTACTCGGGCTGTTGCGCCTGCGGGAGTCGCTTCCGCCGGTTCAAAAGAAAGCTCTATGACTGGTTCTTCTTCCGGAAGTTCGTCTAGCTTTGGCTTTTCTCCTCCGAGCGGTGCGCTAGCCAACTCTTCCTCCACTACCTGTTCAAGGATCGGCTCTTCCTCGGGCAGATCCTCAAGTAACGGCTCTTCCTCGGGCAGACCCTCAAGTAACTGCTCTGTTTCGAGAAAGTCATCGAATGGCGAGTCCTCCGTTTGCGTCTCCTCAGGGAATGCTTCATCCTCGAGGAATTCCTCTAGGAGCGGCTCGTGCTCTGGAAGTGTATCCATCAATGGTCTTTCTTCGGGAAGCTCCTCAAAGCTGAGCTCTTCTTTCACTGATGGTTCCGGCTCTGGCTCCTCCGGTGTCACTGGCTGAGCAACCGGCTCGACCGCTGGCACCGCTGCCACCTCTTCAGCTGGTGGCGTCGCCCTCGGCTTCAACTTCTGGATCTCGGCTTTTAACCGCCGAAACTGGCCAAGCAACTCCTCCATGACTCGACCACGCTCGCTGGATTCTGCCCCTGGCTCGCGCAGAAAAAGGTCAAGGCCACGTGTGGCCGCATGAAGAAACTGGATCGATATGGGCGCAGCCGAACCCTTGGTGGCATGCAGGTATTTAAGGACCCCCTGGGTCATCTTTATCACTGCCATGCCGTGACGGTCTTCACCGAAGTCTTCGCTGACGACCTGCAACTCTTTCTCGAAGGCCCTGATATTGTGGGTGCTGATCTCCCAGTCCAGAGTGAGGAGGCTCTCTTTCAACGGCGCCAAAAGCTCGACTGCTGGTTCAGTTACCAGGTCTAAGGTTGATTCTTCCGCGGGCTTTTCTTCTGCCTTTTCTGGCGGCTCTTCTTCGAGAGATGCAGGGTCCGGTGCCCCTCCCTTCTGTACGAAGAGTTCGTCTATTGCCCTGTCAATGTCGGCCTCGAGCTCTCTGGCATCAACACTCGCCAGAGTGTCGTCGGTTAAATCCATGTACCCTCCTCCCGGGCAATGGTGGTTTCTAACGGGAGAGCAGCTTGCGGCTCACTTGTTTCACGGTTCGCTTGCTGATCTCCCTCAAGGTCTCAAACACACCGTCACCCTTCAGCGCACTTCCTGTAAACCAGGGGACCTGAAGTCTATTGTTGAGATCTTCTTCCATCTCCTCCACGGACAGGATGGGAATATTGGAACCTCCCAGGTCTCTCTTGTTGTACTGAAGGACAAGCGGAATCTCCCCAATGTCAATGTTATCCTCTGCGAGATTCTGTCTAAGATTGTCTAAGCTCTCAACGTTCTTTTCCTTCTGGACTTTGAGGGAATCCGCCACAAACACCACACCGTCCACCCCTTTCAGCACCAGTTTGCGAGTGGCGTTATACATTACCTGACCGGGCACCGTATAAAGTTGGATCTTGATGCTAAGGTTCTGAATCTTGCCTAGTGCCAAGGGGAGAAAATCAAAAAAGAGCGTTCGATCGCCCTTGGTGTCGATTGTGACCATCTTGCCACGTACCGCCTCTGTCATTGCCTGGTGAACGTAAAGCAGATTCGTGGTCTTACCGCCACGTCCAGGACCGTAGTAAACGACTTTGCACTGTACTTCGTTCTTACTCAGATCAATAAATGACACGGTTACTGCTCTCCGGTCAGAATGGGTATTAGCTGGTCCGTCACCTTAGCTGTCTTCAATCGAATCAACCCCAGAGACACGTCCTTGCCAAAAAGGGTGATCAGAATGAAACCCTTCCCGACTTTGGTGAAATGGATATTCTCATTCTTCCCTTTGTGGAAGAGCAGCGCAAAATCATCTTCGCCAATGAGTTTAGCTATTTCGGAAGTTGCGCCGAAATTCGCCGCGGACAGCGCGGCAAGAGCCACCACATCAAGGTTGGCTGGATCGCCGCGGGTGACAATGAGGTTGCCGGAGCGGTCGACCAGAAGGGCGCAATCAGCGCCAGCTCTGAGCAGATCTTCATCAAGAACGCCAACGATATTGTTTATTGCTTCTTTAGACAAGACAAGATCCATAAGCACCCCGCTCTTTACGCCCGCAACATAACTCAAGGCGATGGTTTTGCCCGTATACGTTTAATTTCGTTAGTAAAACGAGCCATGGGTATCTATAGCAATATTGAAATCAAAATGCAATTACTTTTCTGTAAGGCAATGAATACAATGATTTACCGCCCTAAGGCACAGATTGGGTGCTGTAGTATTACGGTAATGATTCTCATTGATTGGGTCTCGGTTGCCTCATCCATGCAAATGTTAGACCACACTGGGGCCAGTATTGTACTGATCACGAAACCTAATCGTACGGCTGGTTATAAGAGCACATGCAAGCAGAATACAGTTTCCCAGTCTCGTCTGTAATTGACTTGGTCAAGCTCACTTGCCCTGTGCGATCTAGAGTCTCTAACTAATGCTGCATATAAAGCAGACCTCAGTAATCTCCAACTATGCTAGGAGCCGGCAGAGCCGCAGTTGGGGCGGAGGTCAGCTGGTCCGTGCTATCCACAAACCGGTGTCGCGGGACCGTGAGGATGGACGTTCCACCAACTGCAGGGCCCCGGATCAGAGGCCTATCTCGCCAGTACCTCGAAGGTTGCGAGGTGGACATCCGGCAGGACACCCATAAATCAGGTGTCAGCAGGCGCTTTGGGACTAATGGGGGCCAGGACTCTCGTGCTTGAACACCCCTATCTGGGCGTATCTAGAACGTACAGATTCACGGATGAGATAAAAACCATACTTTCTCCGGATTGCTCCTCTGTCCATGGAGAGCTAGAATCAAGGACTTGGAAGAGACTAGAACCTAATGTTGCCGACCCATATCGAGGACAAACGTGCTAGCGTGAGTTAACAGCATAGTCTGTCTTCAATCCACAGGCGAATGTATTGGAGTATTCTATGTTACGCGTAAAACTAGGATTAACATTGATTGTATTGAGCCTTGTTTCAGGGCTTTCACTAGGCTATGCAGAGGGACTAACCTTCAGTGTAGAAGAGATTGTGCGTGCAGTAAAAGATGAAGTTATGGCAGCACAGGGCGTTGAATCAGCGGATTTCAAGATAGTAATTGAAAGATTTGAACTTCATTTAGCCGTTGTAGCTGTCAGGAACTCGAAATCCGATGTAAGATTTGAAGTCGCTGGTCTGGAAGTAGGAGCAGAAGATGGATTTTCCAAAGGAACGATACATCTCGTGAAGCTCAAGATGACTCCGTCTCAAGACTCCTCAGTGACAACGGGATATTCCAATTTGGGACTATTACCTGCGATCCGGCAAATCAAGACCAACATCCGTAAAGCATGCAATGTCATGCCCAGTTGTCACCTCAACAGCTTAGATCTTGAGCTGGAGTTTGCAGTTGAGCAAACGGATGATGAAGGATTTAGATTTATTGTTATCGAGGCCGGACGGCTAGAATACAAACGATATGCAACTCATAGACTTATGATTCATATGTCTCTTGCTGAAAAAGTGGATTCAATCCAGCAATCGTCTTAGGATCACGAGTTCACCCTTGATCTCCTCTAGGGTTTTTTCCAGGGATTCGGAGGTGGTCTCAGGCTTCAGTTTCTTCCGCGCTCCGGCGATCGTGTATTTCTGGTGATGGAGCAAATTCTTGATGTGCAGAAGTATTTCTAAATCGCTCCGACGGTACAACCGTTGTTTTGATCGATTACGCCGAGGTCGAACCAAAGAAAATTCTCGTTCCCAATAGCGCAGCACATGGGCTGGCACACCGACGATCCGACTAACTTCACCGATTCTAAAAAACCTCTTATTGGGAATGATCTCCGCCATCACCAACTCGCAAGGTTGAAAGCGTTACTCCCTTGCAGTCGCTTCTTACATGCGTTGCCTTTCCGCCGTATAACAGAATCTCAGCATCCACATCCAGCCACTAGGAACGCAATGCTGCCTTGAAGGCGTCTACGACTTTCTTGCTGAATTCGGTGTGAATCTGGTTGACTTCCCGGTCCGTAAGACTCCGATCGGGAGACCTATAGGTGACACGGAAGCCCAGACTCTTCTTGCCTTTTCCCACCTGATCGCCGTGATACTGATCAAAAAGTGCAATGGATTCAACCAATTCCGACCGATGGGCCTCAAGGAAGTCGAGCAAGTTTTGAGCAGCCACACTCTGCTCAACCACAAGAGCCAGATCCCGGTTTACCGCCGGAAACCTTGGGAGCGGGTGGAAGGCTTTCCAAGTTTCTGTTTTCTCTAGAAAGAAATCGAAGTCCATATCGAAGATGTACACGTCACCACTGAGGTCGAACGCTTGCGCCACTCGAGGACGCACCTGGCCAAGATCTCCCAAAGGGGTGCCGTCCACGAGGATGCGGGCCGAGACGTCGGGCCGCAGGTACGGTGCAGTCTCCACAGTTTCCCAACGAGCACCTGTGATCCCAAGCTCTAGCATAAGTGCCTCAACTGCACCCTTAATGTCGAAAAAGTCAACTGCTACCGCAGGTTCATTCCACGCCGTCGGTCGCCTAAGTCCCGAAAGCAGGCCACAGAGATTTAGCCGCTCATCAGGGAGATCACTTTCACCTTTAGGGAAGAAGACCTTGCTCAGTTCAACCAACCGCAAGTCAAAATTGTTCTGGCGCTGGTTTCTGGCAGCGGTCTCCAACATGCCGGGAACAAGCGAGGTGCGCATCGCCGCCTGCTCCTCGCTCAATGGATTGCGAAGCGACAATGGCCGTCTGCGCCGGTCGGAGGGAGTCAGGTCTAGCAGCTCAAGGGCCTCCGGATTGATGAATGAGTACGAAATAATCTCGCAGAAACCAAGATTAGCCAAGATCTGTTTGACTTGATATCTGATGGCCTGATCAGTGGCCGGCTTGGTCGAGTTCACCCGGGCCAGGGGCAGTCCGCTGGGGATACGATCGAATCCGGCCAGCCGAGCCACCTCTTCGATGAGGTCCACTTCGCGACTCAAATCCCCACGGAACGAGGGGGGAACAACCTCCATTACGTCGTCCGTTACCATGCGGACTGCCAACTGAATGGATTCTAAGTGCCGGTGAATCTCCGCCCCGGTGAGATCGGTACCGAGAAAGCGATTGGTCTTGGAGACGCGAAGTTGCACTGGTTCTCGACGGATTGGAACCGGATAGACGTCCAGATACCCGGTGGCCAGTTCCCCGTCAGCCAGCTCGACCATCAGCTGGGCGGCCAGATCCAAAGCGGCGATTACTCCCTCGGGATCCACCCCGCGCTCAAACCGGTACGATGATTCGGTGCTCAATCCGAGGGTCTTGGCGGTGCGTCGCGTGCTAGTAGGGTCGAAATAGGCGCTCTCGATTAGAACAGCATCGGTCTCGTTGGTGATTTCCGAGTTGAGGCCACCCATGATTCCCGCCAAGGCCACCCCCTGGCTGGCGTCGCAGATGAGGAGCATATCTTGCCGAAGTTCGTGATTCCGGCCATCCAGAGTGACGAAGGTTTCTTGCGGTCTGGCTCGGCGCACCACGATGCGGTGGCCGTCCAGACGATGATAGTCGAAGGCATGGAGGGGCTGGCCCAATGCAAGCATCACGTAGTTGGTAATGTCCACAATGTTGTTGATGGATCTCACGCCCAGAGCTTCCAGACGTTGTCGCATCCAGAGCGGAGAAGGCCCAATGGTAACATTCTGAACCACTCGGGCAGTGTAGCGCGGACACAGGTCAGGATCCTCAATCGTGACCGAGGCCAAACTCTCCACTGGGGGACTGCTCTGTTGGAGACGAATTCGCGGCGGCGACCACTCCACTCCAAAGAGAGCCCCTACCTCTCGTGCAATTCCAACGATACTGAGACAATCGGGCCGATTTGGAGTTATACCGATATCCAGAACGATGTCGTCAAGCTCCAAAGCCTGGGCAAGGGGGGTTCCAGCTTCTAGGTGGGACGGCAGGACCATGATGCCACTCTCTTCTTGTCCAAGACCGAGTTCCTTTTCGGAGCAAACCATGCCTTGGGAAGGAACACCCTGGATTTCGGCCGCGCGAATCTCCGTACCATCAGCCAAACAAGCCCCCTCGAGCGCGAGAGGTACTGTCTGTCCCTCCACTACGTTGGGAGCACCGCAGACAACCTGGTACATTGCACCACGGACCTGTACCTCACAAATCTTCAACCGGTGGTCATTGGGATGCTGTTTGACCTTATGGATACGCCCCACAACCACCGATTCCAGCCCGAAATGGTCAACCTCCACCGCCTCCACTTCCAACCCCGCCATGGTAAGCCGGCGTGCTATCTCATCTGGTGATGCATCAAACCGCACGTAATCGCGGAGCCATTTCAGGCTGACCAACATACACTCATCCTCAAAGTCTAGAATTCAGACTGCAAAACGCGGTGACCCAAGTCCGGATGGGAGTAACCTGCCTGTCTATTGCTTTGTGCTGAAAACGTCTATAGCTTTCCACTCGTCAACCCAGGGAGCCGACACACATCTGACACGCCAAACCGATAAAATTCAAAACTGCTCCAAAAAACGCAGGTCGTTGTCGAAAAACAGTCGAAGATCGTTGATCCCATACTTGAGCATGGCGATACGCTCGATGCCCATCCCAAATGCAAACCCGGTAACCTCCTCAGGATCGTAGCCAACCATTTTGAACACTTCCGGGTCTACCATCCCAGAGCCCAAAATCTCCAGCCAGCCCGTTTCCGAACAAACCCTACAGCCTTCGCCCATGCACATCACGCACTTCATATCCACCTCGGCACTGGGTTCAGTAAACGGAAAGAAACTGGGACGAAACCGAAGGTCGACATCTGAACCGAACATCTGCCGCACGAAAATGGTAAGGATACCCTTGAGATCCGCAAAGCGGACATCCTTATCCACCATAAGCCCCTCGACTTGGTGGAACATCGGGGTATGAGTCATATCAGAATCGCAGCGGTATGCCTTGCCTGGAGCAATGATTCTTACCGGTGGTTTCTGTTTTTCCATTACCCGCACTTGAATGGGAGATGTATGCGTCCGCAACACGATGTTATCAGTAATGTAAAAGGTATCCTGCATGTCTCGGGCCGGATGGTCTTTGGGGATGTTGAGGGCTTCGAAGTTATAATAGTCCAATTCCACATCGGGGCCCTCAACCACTTCGAAACCCAGACCTCGAAAAACTTCTGTTATTTCCATGCCCACCTGAGTGATTGGGTGCAAGTGGCCTAGGTTCGGCGTCCTGCCTGGCAGAGTGATATCAATGGTTGAAGCCACAGACGGAACCGAGACAGTCCGAACCCTGGCCTCCTCCAAGGCACTTTCCAGCTGCACCCGTGCCTCGTTCAACGCCTTGCCCAATGCGGGCCGCTCCGACTCTGGCCTGCTGCCGAGCTTCTTGAACAGGCCTGCCAACGCCCCCTTGCGTCCAAGCACCTCAATGTGCAGCTTCTCCAGCGCTGACGCGCTGTCGACTTGAGTCAGTCTCCCAAAGGTTTCTCGAATGAGAGTGTCAATTTCTCTTTTCATAGCTCGTTGTTGTCAGCCAGCTACAGGCTGGCGTTTAAAGGGTGACGAGCTGTTTGAACACCACAAAAGTCACAGGGACCACAAAGAATTTCTCATCTCTGAAGGTGTTCTCTTTGTCTACTTTGTGCTCTTTGTGGTTCAGTCCACGTAACATACTTGCTCACACCTGCCAAGTTTATCCTGATTGGATTTCGGGCAACCGTTCTTTGTCGTAAGTGGCCCGTGTCATTTCCATAGTCGTCGGAAAGTAACTTCAGCGGGTCGAAGTGGTTGAAGTCCTGGCTAAGTATTTTCGGGGCGGTATGGCTCTGATGTGTGGGCGACCCGTAACGACCCAGTAACAGGCGATCGTTGGTAAACGACAAACGTTGATATTGACTTCACCGACCTGCAACTGCCAACGGATAAATCTCACGCCCTGGGAAAGAAGGAGGCCTATACACCTCTGCGGGCAAGTTCTACTATCTGGGCGAATCCCTTAGGATCGCTAATAGCGAGGTCGGCAAGAACCTTCCGATCCAGTTCGACCCCGGCCTCTTTGAGGCCGCTCATGAACCGGCTATAAGAGAGGCCATGCATCCGGGCAGCTGCATTAATACGGGTAATCCAAAGAGAGCGGAATTGACGCTTGCGAACCCGCCGATCGCGGTAAGCATACTTGAGCGCCCGCTCTAGGTTTAACCTGGCGGCCCGAAGCAGATTCCCCCGAGCTCCCCGATATCCCTTCGCCTGTTTCAGTATCTTTTTACGTCGCCTTCTGGAAGACGCCGCATTCGTAACCCGTGCCATGTTGCACCCTCTAAAGGTTAGTGGAAATTCCTGGTCTGTCGGACCTCGGGATCAACAGCGCCGTAACAGATCTAGCCATACGGCAATAGCCGCTGGATTCCCCGCATGTTGGTGGAGTCAACGAGTCCGGGCTGGCGTAGGTTTCGTTTTCGTTTCGCTGCCTTCTTGGTCAGAATATGGCTCTTATTCGCCTTCCAACGGCGGAGTTTCCCTGTACCTGTTGTCTTGAAACGCTTAGCCGCGCCGCGATTGGTTTTCATCTTAGGCATGTCCCTCTCCCACCTGCACACAGTTCCGATAGACAAATGGTGTAAGTTATCCCCAAGGGTAACGATTGTCAAGATGTTTTTGGAAACCGGGGCAAAGGGAAACATGGGGCAATGTTCGCTGACGAAGTCCTGCAGATCATTGGTCCACTGTCTCCACTCGCGACTGGATATTCAGTCAGGAATTCAACTAATACCGGTGGCCATGGCCGATCGATTCACGGACTGGACCACTGACGCTACCGAAACTTCAACGAACCCTCGTTGACCTCATTTAAGTCCCTTGGTGGCGACGTTTGACCAAACCCTAAATACCAATGGAGTGCCTTGCCGGCGGCAATCATGGAGAGTGTACAATGCCATGGAAGTATGTTGTCGAATGAAGGCAACGCGTCTGCGAATCTCGCTATCAATCCCGGCAGCCCGAGGGTAGGGTTCTCTCAAAGAGCCTAAGAACGAGGACACAGGATCATAGTCATGTTCCTGCCCTCGAGCTTGGGCTCCTGTTCCACAACGGCCACCTCTTCCGTATCAGCGACGACCCGCTGCAGAACCTTCAGACCCAACTCCGAGTGGGCGATTTCTCGCCCCCGAAACATGATCGTCACCTTTGCCTTGTTTTTTTCACCGAGAAAGCGTTTGATGTGACGCAGTTTGAACTGATAATCATGTTCCTCAGTCTTGGGGCGTATCTTCACTTCCTTCACCTGGATGGTGGCTTGTTTCTTCTTGGCCTCCTGCAACTTCTTGCTCTGCAAGTACTTGTACTTGCCGTAGTCCATAATTTTGCATACGGGAGGGCTCGCTTTTGGTGCCACCTCCACCAGATCTAGTTTCTCGTCCGCAGCGCGAGCCAATGCATCGGCAAGCGGCACAATCCCCAATTGAGTACCGTCCACACCGATAAGACGGACCTGGGGCGCCCTGATCTTATGATTGACATTGACCTGCTTGATTATATCGTTTCCCTCCTTTCCGCGCTGAATTCAATTTGCCAGAGCCTGAGCCCGGCTGAATTCTGCCTTGCCGAAGTTTCAGTCCAGCAGACTACTCATCGAATAATTGATTCAGCTTTGACATCCGAGTTTCGAAAACTGAACTCAGCCCACGTCTGATGTATTCCGCATAGCATTCATGAATCGAAGGACAAGCATTTTGTGTGCCGCAGGAGACTAGTTTGCTTTCAGAATTGATTCGGTTACCGCATTTTCCCCCTGGACTAGCCGGATGAACTCTTGCACCTCCATTAGCTTCAAGTCCTTGCCGTCCCTTCGTCTGGGTGAGGCTCCGCCCGCCTCGACCTCTCGGTCGCCCACCACTAGCATGTAAGGAATCTTTTGCAACTGGGCTTCCCTGATCTTGTACCCCAACTTCTCGTTTTTAAAATCCTTTTCCACCCGTATGCCAGCATTGAGAAGCTGGCGGTAAAGCTCTTCGGCGTACTGCTGATGTCGATCAGTCACCGTGAGAATAATGGCCTGCACCGGTGCCAGCCAGGTCGGAAAAGCCCCGGCGTAATGTTCAATCAGGACTCCCAAGAATCTTTCCATACTGCCGAGAAGAGTCCGGTGTAGCATAACGGGGCGGTGCTTTTCTCCGTCCGCACCGATATAGGTCAAGTCGAACCTTTCCGGCAGAGTGAAATCGCACTGGATGGTGGAGCACTGCCACCGTCTGCTCAAAGCGTCTTTGAGCAGAATGTCGATTTTGGGTCCATAGAACGCACCCTCACCGGCACAGAGCTCGTAAGATATCTGTTTATCTTCGAGCGCCTTAACCAGCGCGTTGGTTGCCCTTTCCCAGTCCTCGTCGGTACCGATTCGTCTTTCTGGTTGGGTGCTTAGCTCAATTTCGTATTCAAACCCGAACAGCTCCAGCATATCTAAAGCGAAATCAATGATACCATTTATTTCACCGTTGAGTTGTTCTGGCGTGCAAATCAGATGAGCATCGTCCTGGGTGAATTGGCGTACACGTGTCAGCCCGTGAAGTACGCCGGATTTCTCGTGTCGATGAACCATTCCCATCTCAAAATACCTGATCGGCAAGTCCCGGTAGGAGCGGATCGTGGACTTATAGATGAGCATATGTGCCAAGCAGTTCATCGGCTTGATACCGTAGGATTGGTCTTCCACCTCAGTAAAGTACATATTTTCCCGGTAGTTTTCGAAATGGCCGGATTTTTTCCACATTTCGGTTTTCAGCAGTTGTGGCCCCATGACCATTTGATAGCCTCGGCGAAGGTGCGCTTCCTTTTCAAAGGTCTCAATGATGTGGCGAAGCCGAGCCCCCTTGGGATGGTAGATGACCAGCCCTGGCCCTGCTTCATCGCTGACGCTAAAGAGATCCAACTCTCGCCCCAACTTCCGATGGTCTCGTTTCCGCGCCTCTTCTAGGAGTTGCAGATATCTCTTAAGATCCTTTTTTGAAAAGAAAGCAGTGCCGTAGATGCGCTGCAGCATTGGATTACGTTCGTCCCCGCGCCAGTAGGCCCCGGCCACTCCGGTAAGCTTGAAGGATTTGACCTCGGCCGTATTCAGAAGGTGCGGCCCACGGCAGAGATCCAGCCAATCCTCCTGGCCATAGACCGATACCCGTGGTTCGTCTATTTCTTCTAGCATTTCCACCTTGTACGGCTCGTTGCGTTCTGAAAAAAGCCGGATTGCGTCCTGTCGATCCAGTTCCTGGCGCTCGACGGGAACGGCTTGCTGGATAATCTCTTGCATTTTGGCTTCGATTTGAGGAAGATCGTCCACACTGATGGGATCCGGGATGTCAAAATCGTAGTAGAAGCCGTTTTCGATGGCCGGTCCAATAGTGATTCTTGCTGCCGGATAGAGCCTTTGGACAGCTTGGGCCATGACGTGGGAGGCGGTATGACGGAGGACCTCTATGCCCTCTTTGCTGTTGCGGATGACCGCCTCTACACTGGAGTCTTCCTTCAGCGGCCGATTGAGGTCGACCATTTCACCGTTTGCCTTGGCAGCAACCGCAGAACCAACCATCTCGAAACCCAACCGTTCCAGAGCCTCTCCCGCGGTTATACCCTTCGGAAAGCTTTGGCTCTCTCCGTTTTCTAGCGATATCCGTATTTCGTCCATGCTCCTTCCAGTCTAAATAAGAAAAGGCATCCGAGCTCGCGCCCTCCGATGCCTCCTAATAACTCCTAATTGTCACTTCCCATGAATAAAGTTATCAACTCCTCACGCGTTAGTTGGTAGGCACGTGGGGATTTGAACCCCAGACCCCTACCGCGTCAAGGTAGTGCTCTCCCCCTGAGCTACGTGCCTGCGAAAAGCTCTTACTAAGTATCAAGACTGTCAGTCCCTGTCAAGAGAAATTTCCCGAAGGCCAGCGCTAATAGACCGCGACCAAGAGGGAAAGGGTAGCAGATCATGCTGTACTGGCTTTTCTCAGGCGGCTCCAGCCACCTACTCCCTAATTACTGCTCGTTTTTTACTCGCCGCCTCGCTGACTGTTCCCGGCCTCTTGCATTATGCGCAGTCCCCTGCCCATATACTGAACCCAGGAGACAATAGTGACTGCCCCGGTGAGGTAAAACATCACGTTAAGGACAATTTGATGTGGCCCCACAATAGCAGTTGTCATGGTGATAATGACTGTAATGATCTGGGTGAAAGTAGTCAATTTGCTGGAAAGCGAGGGTTTAATCTCAAAGGGTAGGTCTTGCATGAAGAGAATGAATACTCCCATAACGATGAGAACATCGCGACTGAGCACAATCACCGTAAGCCAGCTTGGCACTAGACGCAACACAGCCAGCATTATATAGGTCGTTGCCAACAGCAGTTTGTCCGCCAACGGATCCAGATAGGCTCCCAACCGTGATTTCTGCTTATAGAGACGGGCTATGAGGCCGTCGAGGCCGTCCGTGACTCCAGCCACCACAAAGACGAACAGAGCGTATTCAAGCCTGTTTTCCAAGAGGAGAATTACCAAGACCGGGGTCAGCAGGACTCGTAGGATAGTGAACAGGTTAGGAATGGTCATAGGGAGGGAGGACTACCATTTGCTCATGATCGTGACAGTCACGAGATCTTCGCCTGTCAAATTGGCGTTGGTGGTGAAAGAGCCGAAGTCGTGACCCGCGAAAGCATCCGTGAGCCCGTTGAGGTTTCCCTTCAAAATTACTCCGAAAGAGCCCGCACCAGATTGCAGCAGCATCTGGCTGATCTCTTCTACCCCAGGGGCGCGCTGCAGGTACTCCTTGATTTGGATGAGATCTCCGTAGCTGCGCACCCCCAAAACCTGCACTGTGACATGCCTGGGCGGTTGGGATACTGCGGTAAATGGGGCCAAAACCCCGTCCACCAGTTGCGGTGCCATACGTTCGGCTAAGGCAGCCAATCCAGCTATAGATTGCGGTTGATCATTGGCAGAATTGACATCCAGGGCGGCAGAGACTTTGGCCAGGATCTTACCGTCATCCACTCGCAGGGCACGGAGTGACCCGCTGGCCATGGTCTTTCCCTCGGCACTCCCAATCTGCAAATTCGCCTGGCCGAGCACTGCGACTTCGGCGCCTAACTGCCGTGCCAGAGCTGCGCCCAGCTGATTGTCCAGTAGCGGCGCTTGGTAGATTGGATCTGCAGGAATCTTCATTGCCAGGACTGCGGGGTCAAGGGGGATGAGTCCCCTTGCCGCCAAAAGTTGCATCAGGGCCTGGGAAAAGGCAAACTCACGATCCTCGGAAGTAGGAAGACCCCACCACCACTCCCATTGAGCCTGAGGGCTTGCCCGTTCTGCAACCAAGACCACTACACGAGGGCGTTCACTCGCTGCCAGAAACAGACCCAGCCGACGCAGATCTCGCTTCAGCCCTTCGGTGTAGAGGGTGGTTTGGACGGTGACCCGATGCAGTCCAGACTCTGCATCCTCATGGATTATCTGATAGTCCTGGACGTAAGCCATGGGTTCGGTCAGGATTCGATCACGCAAGACCGGATAGTAGCTGACGATGCGTTCTGCCGGTAGGAGCCAACCCAAGGCTTGCTCTACAGCAGCCCGCAGGGCTTCCTCCAACGCCAGACTCCTTGCGTCTGCGCTTTCCGGTTGTAGCGCGGAACTGATACCCGAGGCCACCAGCGGCCTGTCCAAATCTCCTTCCTGGGCTTCAACCACAAAAGGAGCAGTGATGAGAAACAGGAACGCGATTAGAAGGAAAACATGGACCGTCGGTAGCGTGGGCTTTATTGTCTGTTTCGATGGCACTTTGTCTCGGTTACAGAATCCGTTTGTCCGGTCCGGTCGCCACTGCCCTAAGGGTCTTGGGCACTTGCCAGAGCTATATTTTACTAGCACAGCCATGCACTTATTGGCAAGGATTTTTCGCCCTGGCTGTCGGGCATCTACTCCGTTCAAGCCGTTGCCTCAACTAAGCCGGAACAGACGCATCGTCGCTGGTCGCAAGCTGCAAACGATTACCTCGGCTAACGGTCAGCCCCTCAACAAGTTACTAGCCAAAAACAGTTCTCCCTCAGTTACTGATTCACCTCCTACTGATGGCTGATCGCTGACTACTGGATTCATCTCAACAGTAGTCAAGGATCTGCAGCTGAATGCGTTTCTCACCCCGCCAGTAGTTCCATGCGGGGCTGTAGAGCAGTCGCTTTGGGATTGGCGGCGGGCGATTCGACCGCACCAGGTTGAAACCGATGGCATCAAAGCGTACCTTCCCTTGACGGAGCGTCATCTTCAAATGCTTGTCCTTGAGTACGCGAGGATTCTCCACCCGGAAGTCTTCACAATAGAAAGTCGGCTCAGGATTGCCCTCACCGAAAGGGCGCAACTGGTCAAGATACGCCATCAGTGCCGGAGTAATCTCCTCCAGTCGGGCTAGAACGTCAACTGGCCAAGACTGTGGTATTCCGCCGTGAATGAGTTTCTCTTGCGCAATCTTTTCAAATGCAGACCGAAATACGCCCAGTTGCTGGTGTGTGAGTGCGACGCCCGCTGCTAGCCGATGACCACCGAAGCGCACCAGATGTTGCTTACAGGAATCCAGTGCTTGATAGAGATCGAAGGGGTCGCGGCTGCGGCCGGAGCCTTCCCAACCCTGATCTGCGCGAGTCAGAAGTATGGTGGGTTTGCCGAACCGTTCCGCCAGACGGGAGGCGACGAGGCCCAAGAGTCCCTTTGGCCAGCCCGATGAGGCGAGTACTAAAGATCTGCTTTCATGCGCGGAACCATCCCCCTCGATCGCGTCCGACGCCTCGGCGAATAGCTTTTCTTCCGCAGCTTGTCGCCGGGCGTTGCTTTTGTCTAGTTCGCGAGCCAGTAGACGAGCCTTTTCGAGATCGGAGCTAAGCAGGAGGCGCAGGGAGAGGTCGGCACTTCCCAACCGTCCTGCGGCATTGAGCCGCGGTCCTAACCGAAATAGTACATCCCCCTCACTCACTCGGCTTTCCTGCAGACCACAGATTTCCTTGAGCGCTCTCAGACCAGCTCTGGGAGTCCGAGCGAGGACCTCAAGTCCGATGCTGGCGAGGATACGATTGGTGGATGTGAGAGGCGCCATATCTGCCAGAGTGCCAATAGCCACCAAGTCGAGATACGCCTTGAGGTTGGGCTCGTTAGAGGTCCGCCAGCGTCCAGACCCGCGCAAGTGCGCCCTGAGTGCAGTGGCAAGGTAGAAGGCGACGCCAACACCGGCCATATCACGGTGGTCTTTGCCGCCGTCGCCCTGTTTGGGATTTACCAGTGCACTGGCTTCTGGAAGAATGCTGGGGGGTTGATGGTGGTCTGTGACGACAACATCGAGACCGAGCTCGCGTGCCTCCTGGATCTCCTTATGATCCCCGATGCCGCAGTCCACGGTGATGACCAGGCCGACGCCCTCGCGGCTGAAGTAACGCAATGCTTCGCTGTTGAGGCCATAGCCTTCGCGGACACGGTGCGGCACATACCAACGCACCTGCCCTCCCAATTTCGAAATGAACTGGACGAGAACAGCCGTGGCCGTAAGGCCATCCACATCGTAGTCCCCATAGACCACAATTTGTTCATCTCGCTTCAGAGCTCTCGCGATGCGCTCCACGGCCTTAGCTATGTCAGGCAATTGATGCGGGGAAGGCAGGTTCCGCAGGTTTGGTTCGAGGAATTCGCGCGCCTTCGCGGCAGATGTGATCTGCCGACGAGCGAGAATCGCTGCCATCAGCGGAGGCAGTCCTAGGGTTTTGCTGATTTGGGCAGTAGCTTCATGATCCGGAATCTCGAAGCGCCAGAGATAACGCACTCCTTGAATCGGCTCTGCCATGTCGTTCACGCTTCCCACTTCTGCCCACCTTTGTGAACTGCGTCACAGCGGTTATGGAGACGAAACGCAAGCGGATAGTAAATGGAGCAACTCCCGCTGTCCCTTTATTGTGACCTTGACAATAAATCGCAACTGTTCCGCCAAGTCAAGATCGCACGGTCGCCTGATCGCGTATCATCTCTTGAATAGTGGGGGTTTTGGGTATATCCTCACAGGGCTTTGTCCTTGTCACCGTCAACCAAACATGGTAACGTGTTTAGGCGATTTGCGAGAGGTCTCCTAGCCCGGATATTTGATGATTTTGTGTCGCGAGACCGTGTAACCGGGGACCCGACCCAAAGGGGTGGGGACTGAGCGGAGCGGAGTGAGTGCGAAGAGGATGAGCGGGCAACCGGGCACCCATCCCGCGGGACTCGAATCCGAGCCGTACCTGACAAGGCTGTCATCAGGTCATTTGGGCGAACGCCCGTCATCAAGTCATTCGGTCGCTTCCATAAACCCATCACCAGGAATGGCAAAGCCATGGTGTCGTGATCTTGGCATTGGACGACACAGTGACCCAGTGACTATGAGTGACAGCGAAGCGTGATGACAAGTAAAACGGTCGGAGTCACGCCAAGGCGTGAAATCATGAAATATCCGGGCTAAGGTCATTACTATGAATTCTATGCGTTCAGACCTTTGGCTCTACAGGATCAACCCATACGAAATTCACTATCTCAAGTTTATCCTGGAGGGTTATGAGGGGTTGGCAACTCTCACTACACTCGAACCCAATCGTGGATTGGTCCAGCTTTCGGTTCCGCCTGGCAGCCATGGTCCGCTGAAGGATTTGATGGAAGCCCTCGCCAAGGAACTCGAACTGCATCGGGTCACCGCGGATGATGAAAGTGGTGACCATCATCACACGCCACGACCTGAGCAAATCGCGTATGAGTGACGAGAGTGAATTAGCCAGCTTGCTCGACCGCACACTACGTGCTTCTTAGGGTCCAGGCGCCAGCACGGTCATACGTTTGAACGCAGCAAGCGAGCGGGGCCGCGGGTAATAAGCGTGTGACTATAGACACCTGTCCGCTGCGGTCGAAGGTCCTGGCGTTTGGGTACAGGTTAGGTGGACCGGTGGTTGATAAGGAGGAGCGTACAGGAGTGGACCTGGAACAGGGGCCTACCGCCCTGGAGATCAGCACTTATCAGGATGACCAAGAAATCATCTTGGAAGGTGACCACACTGATCGTTTCTATGTTGTGCTCAGCGGCAAAGTGAAGATCGTCCGCCGGGGGCGACAGCTGAGTATCTTAGAGGTAGGAGACGTATTTGGTCTGGAGAGCAGCTTCCTCAATCACCCTTCAACCATTACTGCTAGGGCTGTAGACAGTGCCAGGATCGCTACCTACAGTAGAGACGCCATGGACTTTATCTTGTACGAGCGACCACAGCTGGGCCGGTCCATCCTGCTGTCGGTTCTCGGGCAAATGTCTCAGACCGTCCGAGCTGTGGTGCGGAACGACAATGAGCCGGCCCTGGACGATGTTAATATTCGCTTCTACGTTGATGGAGAGGTCATAATAAGGGAGGGACTTAGAGAGACAGACATTTTTAAGCTGGTATCCACGGAGCAGGGGTTGGTTGTCAGTAAGAATGGTCGAGAAGTGGGGCTCATTCTAACCCCTGGTGAGTTTTTCGGCGAAATGGCCAGCGTGCTCAACCAGGAACGCTCCGCAACTGTCACGTCCAGAGGAAATAGCGTGGTTCAGGTCTATTCAGCAGAGCATATCCAAGATATGATTGAGGACCACCCGGAAATTGCCAGACGTATGATCAGCGCTCTGGCAAAGCGACTTTCACATTCCATAAAGAAGATTTCAAGACTGCAAGAGGTACTCGAAGCAGATAACTGAATGATATCATGAGACTACCCAATGATAGCAAGGTCGGACGACTTTTCATCAGAACCTTTGGCTGCCAAATGAACCGTTACGACAGCGAGCGGCTGGTGGAGATCCTTGGCAAACACCAGTGGGAGCTAGTGGAAGATTATCGTCAGGCCGACCTGATTTTTATCAACACCTGCACTGTTCGCGACAAAGCCGAACAGAAAGCATTCAGTTACCTTGGCCGACTGAAACCACTGAAACGGTCGCGGCCGGATCTCGTCGTCGCTCTGGGTGGGTGTGTTGCTCAGCAGCATGGTGAGGAACTGCTGCGAAGACTGCCGCATTTGGATTTGGTGGTGGGGACCCACTCCATCCGGGAAGTGCCTGCCATGATCGCCCGATACGAAACTACCGGGGAACGGCAGGCATCTGTGGGCTTCTCTTACGATTTCGGGGATGAGGTCGACGGCAGATCTCTGGCATCGCGACCCGAGGTATCTGCTTACGTGACGATTATGCGGGGCTGCGATAACTTCTGCACGTATTGCATCGTGCCCATCGTTCGCGGTAGAGAAGTCAGTAGGCCGAGTAAGGAAATTATCCGAGAAGTGGAAAGCCTTGTTGAACGCGGCGTCCGGGCGGTAACTCTGTTGGGCCAGAACGTGAACTCTTACGGCTTAAGAGTTACAGGGGAGCCCGACTTTGCTGGATTGCTTCGTTTGCTGGCCCGGGTTGAAGGGTTGCTCCGGATTCGCTTCACCACTTCACACCCCAAAGATCTGTCGTCGTCGCTAATGCACTGCTTCGCTGACCTAGAGCCTTTGTGCCCCCATATTCATCTCCCAGTGCAATCTGGATCCGATCCGATTCTGCAGCTGATGAAACGTGGCTACACGCGGGCCCATTACTTGCAACAGGTGAGACGATTGAGAGCCATACGCGAGGACGTGGCCATATCCTCCGACATGATCGTTGGTTTTCCAGGAGAGGGTGAAGATGATTTTCAACAGACTCTGAGTCTGATGGAGGAAGTTTCATTCGAATCAATCTTCTCCTTCAAGTATTCGGATCGACCCCAGACGGCGGCCAGCCGTCTGGGCGGCAAAGTGCCGGAAGAGGTTAAGTTGCGGCGACTACAAACGCTGCAAAGCTTGCAGGAACGGTTGACTATGGAGCGCAATAAGGCCCAGGTGGGGGAGATCTCCCAGGTGTTGGTGGAAGGCCCGAGTCAGGCTGGAGGTTCCCAGCTCAGCGGCCGAACGCCGCACAACCGGGTGGTTAATTTTCTCGGCACGCCCCAACTAGTGGGTGAAGAGTTACCAGTGCTAATTACCGCCGCGCATGCCCACTCGTTGGAGGGTGTGGTATGTGTGAAAGAGAGTTCGAGCTTGCATGCTGTGAAGGAGAGATCATGGTGCGGGAAATGAAGATTTCGGGTCTCACTATGGATCCACATACCAATACACCGATTGTTGTCTTGAAAGATACCAACAGTGATACTTCGGTACCCATTTGGATCGGACTGTTGGAAGCCACTGCTATTGCCACGGAGCTCGAACAGGTCCAGTTCGCTCGACCGATGACTCACGATTTGATCAAGAATCTGATGGGCCACCTGGGAGCTAAGGTGGATAGAGTAGAGGTCTGCGATTTACGGGATAATACCTTTTATGCCTGGATCTACCTGCTAGTGAATGGCAAGGAGACCAGGATCGACGCCCGGCCCAGTGATGCCCTGGCCATCGCCCTAAGGGCAAACGCCAGGATTTTCGTCAGTGAGAAAGTGATCGAGAAATCCGGCAAGGTTGAGACGGTCGGCAAGGCGGAAATCCGGGACAAAGACGCCAAAAAATGGACCGACATCCTGGAAAATCTTTCGCCGGAAGACTTCGGCAAGTACAAGATGTGACCCAACTTGTCAGGTGAAACGTGTGGTAAGTAACGTGTCACTTGCGCGCAATTGAAGACCCTAACCCGAAATACGTCCAACCAGAACTCTCCCCGATCTTTTTCAGTGATTATCTGCAGGCTGACACTTGTAGTTTGTAATCTTAAATTCGGAATGGATCCTGCATGGTGTTGCACACGCCTCTGGCTTTCTGCCCCAGGGGGGAGAGTGCGGGCGATTTGCAGGACGAAAGGAGAGACGCTTTGATCGACCTGCACACGCATTCTTTGTTCAGCGACGGTGTACTTGTGGTTAGCGAACTGGTGCGGCGCGCCGAGGAGATAGGGTACCGTTATATAGGTATCACCGACCATGCTGACCGGGGCAATCTGGATTTCATCGTTCCCCGGGTTGCTAGAGTTGTGGCAGAAATCAATCGTCACAATCGCATTCAGGCAGTTGCGGGTATTGAGCTCACACACGTACCGCCGGCCACCATCGGTCCTTTGGCCACAGAGGCCAGACAGCTAGGGGCGAGTTTGGTGGTTGTCCACGGTGAGACCATCGTAGAACCGGTGTTACCTGGGACCAACCGGGCCGGACTTGAAGCGGACATTGATATTCTCGCCCATCCGGGTCTAATTACACGGGAGGAGGTCGCCTTGGCGGCAGAACGGTCCATTCTTCTTGAGATATCAGGCCGCAAGGGCCATTCCTTTACCAACGGGCACGTAGTCCGGATGGCCCAGGAAGAGGGAGCAAGCCTGGTGATCAATTCAGACGCCCACGCACCTGGAGACTTGATAACCACTGAGAGCGCTGAAAGGATCGCTCTGGGGGCGGGTATCAATATCCGTGGTTTTCAACAGATGATCAAGAACGCTGAAGCTTTGGTGAGGCGAAGACATGCCGAAAATCGCTAGTAAAGGCCGCCTCAAGAGATGGGTGGCCTTATCTCTGGGAATTGCGGTTTTGGTGGGATGGCTTGCATATGCGTCCATCTTCGTCCACCGAATTCATCGAGGTAGACCAGAGGTCCTGACACCTGAGGTCAAACAACTGGCCGAGCAGGAGTACAAAGAGGAATGGTTTGCCATCTTCCAAAATGGTCTCAGGGCCGGTTATAGTCATACCCGGCTGCGCCCCGAAAGGGATGGCTATGCGCTCCATGAGGAGCTTTTTTTACGCTTGGATTTCTTGGACGAGATTCAGGATGTATTCTCCACAATCGAGGCTCAACTTGCACCCGACTTCTCCGTTAGATCGTTTGCTTTTCGCCTCCAGGCTGGTCTCATCTCCTTTCGTCTGAACGGAAGGGTAGACGATGGACAGTTGACCCTGGTGAGCACGATGGCCGGGCAGGAGCAGAGCCAACAGCTACCCCTTTCTCAACCAATCTATCTCGGCAGTGGAATGAAATCATTCGTGTGTGAACAGAAGTTACAGGTGGGGAACACTTACAGGCTAATGCTCTTCGACCCTGCCACCATGAGTCGCACCGCTGTGCCTGTGCACGTGGAGGCCAGGGAAACCATCCGTGTTCGTTCCCGCAATCTGGAAGCCTATCGCGTAGTCACGGAATTTCACGGCATAAAGCTCAGGACATGGATCAGCCCTTACGGTGAACTCCTAAAGGAGGAGGGGTTCCTGGGCATGACGATGGTTCGAACCGACGGCGAAGACGCCCTCAGGAGTTTGACAGAGGCAACTGCCGCCGAGCTAGTGCGAGAGGCAGCCGTGGTGCCTGACCGAGCCATTGGCAAACCGAGGAAATTGACTCGTGTACGATTGCGAATCAAGGGCATCACAGGAGATGACTGGGACTTGACCGGTGGTAGACAATGGTGGAATAAGGATGAATTGACCATTGTCCGCGAGTCGGTGCAAGAAATTCCTTCTGTCAGCATTCCTTGGAACAGATCAGAGATGGCCCGGGATTTGCAGCCCGACTTGCTTATACAAAGTGATACTCGGGAAATTAGAGAGCAGGCTGCCGCCATCGTTGACGGTGAGAGAGATGGCTTGCGTGCCACGGTTTTACTAAGCGACTGGGTTTACGATTACCTGGAGAAACGGCCGACTCTCTCGATTCCGAACGCCCTGGAGGTCTATAAGCGACGGGCTGGCGATTGCAATGAACACAGCGTTCTTTTTGCAGCTCTCGCTCGTGCCGTAGGTATTCCCACGCGGATAGCTGCAGGCCTGGTTTACGTTGATGGCCGTTTCTTTTACCATGCCTGGAACGAGGTTTTTGTGGGAGAATGGGTTGCCGTGGACAGCCTCATGAATCAAGTACCTGCGGATCCTACTCATGTCCGGCTCGTCATCGGGAATCTGGACCGCCAGGTCCAGTTGGTGAGAGTAATCGGACGACTTCGAATCCAGGTCCTTGAATACGAATGAATCCATCCCCTTTTCCCTGCAAGGTGTTTCCGTTTCATGAATCGCACAGTCGTCCGTGGACAAGAGAAGCAGCCGCGAGACGCCACGACTTTCAGACTTCCACTACAGGGGATGGATCGGACAGTGGCAACGGAATTGGAACCACCGAGTGGACACACTACTTCATTGGGAATGAGCCATGATTCAGTTGGAAAACCTGACCAAGTGCTACCAGCAGGTTACTGCGGTTGACAACGTGAGCCTCCGGGTCAACCGTGGTGAGATCTACGGATTTCTCGGCCCAAACGGTGCAGGTAAGACGACCACCATCAAGATGCTCGCCGGCGTACTTCGGCCCACCTCCGGCCGAATTTCCATAGACGGTTTGGACTTGCGACAACATGCGGTCGAGGTTAAGCGACGTGTGGGTTTCATACCTGACCGTCCCTTTCTCTATGAGAAATTGACCGGCCTGGAATTCATGACCTTCATAGCGAACATCTACGGGATCAACGGGGAGCACCTGGATAGGCGGGTGCAGCGGCTGCTGGAGCTTTTCGAATTGGCCGAATGGGGCAACGAGCTTGTGGGTAGCTTTTCCCACGGCATGAAACAGAGGCTAATTATGAGTTCAGCCCTGCTCCATGGACCTCGGGTATTTATTGTGGATGAACCCATGGTGGGACTGGATCCTAAAGGAGCCCGCCTGATTAAGAGAATATTTAGAGAACTCAGGCGCAGCGAAATGACTGTTTTCATGTCCACTCATACGCTGGGCATTGCCGAGGAGCTTTGTGATCGCATCGGTATAATCCAGAAAGGCAAACTGGTGGCCGAGGGAACGGTCGCAGAGTTGAAACAGGCCGCAGGCCAGGAAGACCCTCACTTGGAGTCGGTATTTTTGCATCTCACCGGCGCCGACGCTGTTAGCCCGGAACCACTAGACTTCATTTGACTCTGAGAAATCTGGTCCTCCGGGCCTAGTTCTTTTGTCAGTGTCCATCCGGCTATGATGGATAATACGGACACCGGGGAATCTAAGGCACCATGAACGTATTGACCTTGCTTGCTCCACGTTGGTGGGCTTTAAAGAACGGCTTTCTCTTCGGAGGGAGGCGGACTCTAATCAAGACCACCTCTTTGCTAGCCATGGCAATTGGTTTTTGGGTGGGCATCTATGTCATTTTTTACCGGGTCCTCAGCTACTTCCAGGCGGTGCAGGAGTTTGGAGACATCCTGGCATACAAGCTCCTTTCCATGGTTTTCCTAACCTTTTTTGGTTTGCTGATCTTCAGCAATGTGCTCGTCGCCCTCAGCACTTTTTTTCTCTCCCAGGACTTGAGTACCATCCACGCCACACCAGTTTCCCTGGGCGAGCTCTTTGCGGCCCGTTTTGTGGAGACACTGCTGGAGAGCTCCTGGATGGTGCTTCTTTTCGGCATCCCTATTTTCACGGCGTATGGTCTTACTTACCGGGGATCAGGATTGTACTATCTCAGTCTGCTCAGTGTGATGATTCCTTATCTGGTGCTGGCTGGCTCAATTGGTGTAACCCTCACCATGCTCCTGGTGCAGATCTTTCCTGCCCAACGCACCCGCGACATCCTCTTTCTCCTCTTCATTTTGCTGGGAATTCTGCTCTACTTTCTCTTTCGATTCATGCGACCGGAACGGCTTGTGGACCCGGATGCCTTTACCGACGTGGTCATCTACTTCCGCGCTTTGAGTGCACCATCTTCGGCTTATCTACCAAGCACCTGGGCCACTGAGTCAGTTTGGCCGTTTTTGCGACCGTCCTCCACTCCAGGTGGTTTCTACCAGGGCTTTCTCTGGATGACGGCCGGGGCCAGTGTGGTGGTTAGCGCATTTGTAACCTTTCTGGTCTATCCCCAAAGCTGGTCCAAGTCCCAGGAGGCTCGCCGTATTGTGATTGGGCGGCTCATAAATAGGACCCCGCTTGCTGCCGTACTCGGACCAAGGCGTGGGTCTCAGTTCACCGCCTTGATGGGCAAGGACTTCAAGACTTTCTTTCGTGACAATTCCCAGTGGTCTCAGCTTCTCCTGATTTTTGCGCTAATCGTTGTGTACCTATACAACTATAGTGTCCTGCCTCTAGAGCGTGCTCGCATGCCCACCTTCTATCTCCAGAATCTCATCGCATTCCTGAACATGGGTTTGGCTGGATTTGTCCTCGCCTCCATCGGCGTTCGCTTCATTTTTCCGGCGGTAAGCGCCGAGGGCTTTTCCTTCTGGATCATGCAGACTTCACCGATAACACTCGGACGTTTGCTGTGGAGCAAATTCTTTTTCTACCTGGCTCCCTTGCTTCTTCTTGGTCAGATTCTCGCCATCGCCTCTAACGAATTACTCCAGGTGGCCCCGTTGATGCGCTGGCTGACGCCCATCACTATCTTTTGGATGGTCTTTGGCATCACTGCTCTTGGCATCGGCATGGGGGCGGTTTTCCCCAACTTTAAAGCCGAGAACGTGGCGCAGGTGGCCACTGGTTTTGGTGGCCTACTCTATATGATTCTGGCTATGAGCTTCATTGTTTTGATAGTCGTCCTGGAGGCGGGACCCGTATACACTCTGTTCATGGCCCAGGTGCAACAACGTTCCCTTAGTTTCGTCCAGTGGCTGTATATCGGCGGCTGTTTCTTCCTGGGGGTAGTGGTCAATCTTGCTGTGGTCTGGCTGCCGATGCGTTACGGCATACGGAAACTGGCTGACTACGAAGGGTAAATGATGTCGGTTACGTCCAAGGTCTTGATTGTTGATGATGAACCCCGGCTGTGTGATAGCTTGAAGACATTCTTGAGCGGTCGCGGCTACGAGATAACTGCAGTAAATGGTGGCAAAGAAGCCATTGAATTGGTTGCCCAAGGTGACTTCGATCTTATCCTGCTGGACATGGTTATGCCGAAGGTGGGAGGTGATCAAGTCATGGATTTTATTCGTGGCCAAGGTCTGACCACCTCCATTATTGTCATGACCGGCTATGCTTCAACAGATTCAGTCGTAGAATCGTTGCGCAAAGGTGTCTATGACTACCTAAGAAAACCTTTTGACCTCGAGGAATTGCTAACCACGGTAGAAAACGCCCTCAGCATGAAGAAGTTGGACTACGAAAGGAAAAAGGCGGAAAAAGCACTCCAGCAAGCTCATGACCAGTTGGAAAGGAGAGTTGAGGAACGGACCACAGAGCTGACTCAAGCCAACGAACAACTGAAGCGCGAAATAGATGGGCGTAGACTAGCAGAGGAGGCGTTGCTCCAGGCGCATGACGAACTGGAGATTCGCATTGAGGAGCGAACGGCTGAGCTTGCGAGAGCCAATGACGAATTGCGGCTTGAGATCGCGGAGCGAAAACTTGTCGAGCAAGCTTTACGAAACAGTTCAGAGAAACTCAGGTTTTTCGCCTATTCGGTAATACACGATCTTAAGAGTCCGGCAACGGCCATCTACGGGCTGACAGAGCTTCTTCATAGAAACTACAGCCACGGTCTCGACGAAAGGGGCAGCAACTACTGTGCTCAAATATTGAAGGCTTCCGAACATGTTGCTGCCCTAGTAGAAAAGATCAATGTGTATATCGCAGCCAAGGAGGCACCGCTTGAACTGGAGAAAATTAGCCTTAAAGAGATTTTCAAGGTCATTAGAGACGAATTCTCTCCTCAATTAACCAGCCGTCAAATCGAGTGGTTGGAACCTGAAGCCCCGGGCAGCATCAAGGCGGACAAGCCGTCCCTGCTCCGGGTTTTCAGGAATTTTGTAGAAAACGCACTGAAACACGGCGGAGACACCTTGAGTGAGATCAGAATTGCTTATGAGCAATCAAAGGAGCACCACATCCTTGCCGTAAGCGACAACGGTGCCGGCATTCGAGGGGGAGACTACGAAGGGATTTTCAGGGCCTTTCGGCGGGATGAGGCATCCAAGGCTGTCGATGGCGCTGGACTTGGGTTGGCCATCGTAAGAGAGATTGCAGAGCGGCACCAGGGCATGGTTTGGGCGACTCCTGGCGTGGAGCGGGGCACCATATTCCAAATATCCCTGTCAAAGCATCTTTGAACCTCTCCGTATCGTTGCCTGATCTGAACAGCTTCCAAAAGCACTCCGCGTGGTACACGGGGCAGCCCCACATCTACCGCAATACTGCCCTTCACACTTCCCTACCTCGCCTTTAAAGTCGCCTCCACGGTCGTTTTCCTCCCAGCGCGCATGAAGGTGATGGAAATCCGGTCGCCGGGCTTTAATGCCTTGAGGATATTGGAGAAATCTTGCAGGCTGGAGACAGCATCTGCATCGATTCTTACGATCACATCTCCTTCCTTGAGACCGGAAGACTCAGCCGGAGAACCCGGCACCACGCCGGAGAGGCGAAAACCATGTCCGCGGTAAGCGAAGTCAGGGATGGTGCCGAGGCTGACGTTCCGCTTTCTTTTGGTAGTTGACTCAACTTCTCTGCCAGGTGTTAACGAGCTTGTCATAGGTTCCTCGCGCCCAGCAAGATATTCAACTACCTCCTTGGCGATGGCCGCCACTTTTGCGAGTCCCTCAGCATCTATTCTGTCCACTGTATCGCTGGGACGGTGGTAGTCCGAATGAGGTCCTGTAAATAGCTGGACCGCCGGAATTCCAGCCTCTTGGAAACTTCTTTGGTCGCTGGAATCCAGTTCCTCGGACACGGTTTCAACTTGGACACCGGTAGCAAAACCGACCCCTCTAAAGATGTGCATCCACTCCCTAGCCGAACCGGTTCCCAGCACGAGCAGTTTGTTTTTGCCGAGGCGTCCTACCGTATCCAGATTGAGCATCCCGACGCATTGCTCCAAAGGGTACCTCTGCTGGTGGGCCACATAGTACCTAGAGCCCTTCCTTCCTGCTTCCTCTCCGGTGAAAGCCACAAACACCACACTGCGGTGTGGCTTCGGACTCTCGCCTAGCACCCGAGCAAGTTCAATGAGCACTGCGACCCCACTACCATTATCGTCGGCACCATGATGGATTTTCCCTCTGTTTTGTTGTCTCACATCCGGCCAGCCCAACCCAAGGTGGTCGTAATGGGCTCCCACGACAACGCTCTGGGCTTCATGCTCACCATTTTTCGCCGGGATTACCCCCACAACGTTTCTCATGGTGACCCTGCGCTCTGGATCTCCCCCCATATCTTCCCAGGTCTGAAAATAGTTCCCGCTTGCGTCCCCCGCCGGCTTGAGACCAGCCTGTCTGAATCTCGCCGCGATAAATTCAGCCGCGCGGTCAAGCCCTTCAGTGCCAAACCCCCGTCCACGGAGTGCGTCATTGGAGAGGATGCGCACCGTCTCCATCATCCGCTTTGTGGAAAAGACGGGGGGAAGGGTTGCCAGAGGCTCCCGAGAGGCCAGTCTTCCCCTTTCCACCCCAGATATTGTGCCGTTTTCGTGGGGCAAGAATACGGTCATGGGTGATGAACGGACCGGCCATCTGCCCTTGGTCACAATGGTGGGCTCCTGGCCTCGGAAGGCAAGATAGCTGTACTTGTGGTAGTGTGGTAGTTTCCGTCCCAGGCCCGGGAGGGCTTCAAGCACGTCTGACGCAACCCACATCAGGGACAGATCCTTACTCTTGGGTTGCCTTGCAGTTAGTACTACTGAGTGGTTATCTCGTGGGATTTGAGTCGAGTCGATGGACACTATGTTGTCTCTGATGGTCAGATCATATTCTGACAACGCAGAGAGAATCTCGCTTAAGAAAAGGTTATCCCACCCTAATAGGATCACTCCACGCTCCGACGGAAGTTGATCCACCTGAGTATCGAGCTTTACCTCCACTTCACCCGGCCCGGACTGACCAAGGGCTTCGGCAAGCTTCCAGTATCCGCGAAGCTGACCTCTCTCGGCTCTAGAGGGCAGAAGTATGAGCATCTTCCTCGCTCCAAAGGCCTGAGTCAAGGCAGGGGGAATCTCGTCACGGTCCAACCTGCGGAACACGTCGAACTCAGGGTCCACATCGAGCCTCAAGGGCCGGGCAGGCAGGTTGAGTTCCAGCCGCCGTTTTCTCTTCTCCATAACCACGACAGTCTGATGGGTTTGGGCCTGACCTTCCATGGTAATGGCGACCGGAATGCGCAGACGGTATGGACTCTCTGACTGCACCTGTTCCAAAAGTCCGGTTAGAACATAGCCGTCTCCTTCAATCCTGGCTTCTGCACGACTTACCTTCAGCGCCGGTGCACCTGCCCGAGTCAGCCACTGGCCCAAATAATCCCCCAACTCCTTTCCGGAAACCGCCTCGAAACTCTTACCAAGATCTTCAAACGACGCCAGCTTGAACTTGTGTGTTTTGAAGAACTCTTGAAGACCTCGCACAAAGGTTTCATCGCCTAGTTCTTGGCGCAGCATGTGAAAGAACATGAGGGATTTCCCGTAACCCACGGCCTCGGAGGAAGAGCTGTGTCTGGAAAGGAATTGGGTAAGGGGAAAATCCCGCTCTTTCAGCACATAGTCCGCGTATTTCTGAAGTGTCTGCTGTCGGTACTCCCCGCCATTGCCTCGCATCTCCTTCAGAAGGTGGTCGGAGAGATAGGCGGTCAGTCCTTCGGCCCAATTTCCCCTGTTGTAATCGGGAAAAACACTGTTTCCCCACCAGTTATGAAGGATTTCGTGAGGGTAGGAGGAGTAAAGTATGAAAGGAAATCGGATGATCTTAGACCCGAGGAGCGTAAAGGAGGGCATTCCAAAACCTGTCTCCCAGAAGTTCTCCACCAGGGCAAATTTCTTGTACGGGTAAGGACCGATGAGCTTCTCGTACAGAGCCAGGTATCGCACCGTGGCGTCCAGGTACTTGTCTGCCAGCTCTTCGTCCGGAGCGCGCAGAAAGACCATGGCTTCAACCCTGCCTGCCGCCTGGGTGTACTCCACGAAAGGTGCGGCAACCACAAAGATACCTTCCTGCGGCTCTGGCGATTCCCACTGCACCAAAGTCTGATCCTCGTTGCGAACATGTAGGGTCCTACTACCCTGGCCTACCGCATCCCAATTTCCTGGCAACTCGACTCTAAGGGTAAAGGTCACCAGTGACTCACTAAACCTCGGATACCAGGAGGAACTACCGGCCAGATAGACGCCGTTTCCGGCGATGATACCCGAAGTCCGCCTGAAACCTCGAGCTCGCTCCTTGCCGTAACCTTCGAGGGGGTGGTGAATCTTTCCACCGTATCTGAGTACAAACGCATTTTTACCCGGCGGGAGACGAATCTTGAACGATTCCACCGGAACGTCTCCGGTCATCCGCGTCTCTCGTGCAATCTCAACACCCGGGGTGGGAGACGAGGGGTTCAGTCCCTCGTGCAAGAGAAATCGTGCTCCCTTGACGAGACCTGCGGGTACGGTGATCGTGTCTTCCGCAACGAGTCTGTTCTCGTCCGGATAGAGCATGATCCTAAGGTGGTGTCGGACCAACTCGTGGGCCTCCAAGCAGTCTGGGCTAAGGGTCAGCGTCAGCAGGAACAATATTGCTGAATACAGTCGCTTCATATTTTCTCTCAATGGAAGTGATCTCAAGACTACTCAACCCAGTCGGCGATGAAGATATCTGTGGCACGGGGTTTTTCAGGGTTTCTGTTCGAGGCAAATACGAGTTTCCTCCCATCCGGGGAGAACATCGGGAAGCTGTCGAACACATTGTTGAACGTGATTCTTTCCAGACCCGTGCGGTCAACCTTGATCAGGTAGAGTTCAAAGTTATGGCCGAACTTCTCTATATCAGCGTGCCAATCGTCCATGTTGCTTGAAAAGATGATCCGGTTTCCGTCTGGATGCCATGAAGGTGCCCAGTTAGTAGCACCATTTTGCGTCAGTCTCACCTTGTTCCCACCGTCTACATCCATGACCCAGATGTCCAGAGGGACCCCGACGATGTAGTCGTTTTCCATGCAGTCTCGCCATAAGGCCAATTCTTCTTCGGTCTCCGGATACCAGGCCCGCCAGACGATCCTCTTCCCATCCGGTGAAAACCAGGGGCCCCCGTCGTATCCCACCCGATCCGTCAACCTTCGCACACGTGAGCCGTCCGCGTTCATAATATAGATATCGAAATCCCCGTCCCTCTGAGAGCCGAACACGATCTGGCTCCCATCAGGAGAAACAATAGGTTCGGCATCGTACTTGGGGCTATCGGTGATCCGTTTCAAGCCGGATCCGTCAGCATTGGCAACAAAGATATCGTACGGAAACAGCGGCCAGATAAAGTGAACGGTGTGCGGACGTTTGGGTCTCGGTGGACAATCCCCGGGAAGATGACTGGTTGAGGCAAAGAGTATCTTCTCTCCGTCTGGAAAAAAGAAAGAACAGGTGTGGGCTCCATGTGGAGGACTGACCATCCGTTTGTCAGAACCGTCAACGTTCATGATCCAGATTTTATCGCAACCATACGCGTCCCGGTTTGATTGGTAGATGAGTCTGAGACCGTCGCGGCTGAAGTAGGCCTCGCCGTTGTCACCCTCGAATGTCAACTGGGTAACGTTTTTCATCTGCCGGTCCACAAAACGACCATCATCGCGTTCCAGCGAGCGATCTTCTCTCACACATCCCGACAGTAGGAAGGTTGTCAATACAACAATGATCGTCTTTCTCATGCTGATTGATCCTCCTTGAGCCATGTCACTGCCAACGATAACATTTGCTTACTGTCACAAGTGTGGGCATCGCCCTATCAGTGGTGCCACAACTGGGTTTACCTTCTGCCCCCCTCTTCCGGACTGACCATATCCCACATTGGTGCTGGACACAGGGGGTGCCTCATCTGCTCCCTCAAGAGGGGCAATGGAGCCTCTTCTGCAGTGACTGGCGGGAGGCCCGTGCCACTTCCGCGTTTGCGGCTAGGGGAGCCCTTGGTCCCGTTCCATAGGAACGGGAAACAAGGCGGGGACGCCTTCCCCTGGCCGCAGACGCGTTAGAAGTGGCCGGGTTGGGAGCCTCGGAACGAAAGAAGAGACCCCATTGCCACTCCAATGGTTCCACCACCCCCTGTGTCCAGCAGTCCCACTTGTGGGTAAAGATCAGTTTACCGGACGGGATTGAAATCTACCCCAGTGAAGCATTATATTCTTTTGCATGGATACCGTCACCCACGGCTTTGCCGGCTACATTGTTGCCAAGACTGGTTTGACCAAGGATACCGGAAGATGGGGAGTGATCGCCGGCGTCACCGCTTCCCTCTTCCCGGATGTCGACAACCTCGTCGGTGGATTTTTCGGCACTGAGTTTGTCCTGCGACACCATCGGGGATTGACCAACTCGATCTTTCTGGTTGTTCCGTTTTCCCTCCTTTTTGCCTGGCTGTTTACAAGAATCTCAGGCAAGAGGAGATTCTGGACATTCTTCGTCATCTGGCTAGTGGAGATCTTGATCCATACCTTCCTGGACCTCATCACCTCGTTTGGCACGATGATCCTTAGCCCCCTGTCCACTCAACGCTTCGCCTTGGACTGGGTTTTCATCATCGATTTATTCCTAACCGGTATCCTTTTTTCTTCCACGATTGCCGTCTTAATATGGCGAAACAGAAGTAGAACCATTGCGAGGATCTCAGTGACCCTAGCAGCCCTGTATATTTCGATATGCGCGGGGAGTCATTTTTGGGCCTTGTCTTTGGCCGAAAACCACGCTCGTGAGCGGGGCCTTCATGCCGAGGAGATCGCATCCCTGCCTCAGCCCCTCTCACCTTTTCATTGGGCGAACTATGTTGTCACCCAGGACAAGATTTACAAAGGGTTGGTACGCCTGATTGGCACCCAGGAGCGGGACCCCAGTGAAGCTGGAAACTTTTTCGCCCGGGTGTGGGCCAAGTATCAGCCCACTCCACTAGTCGTCTATGAGGCTTTCAATCAGTTCGACGATTCCCCTTGGGTAAAACGGGCTCTAACGGTGGAAGGCGTTGAGACCTTCCTCTGGTTTGCCCGCTTTCCAATCGTCAGGGATGAGGGAGCTGTCAACGGCCAACAGAGGGTTACTTTTTTTGATTTGCGCTTCGGTTCCGTCCAAGGGCGAAAGCCGTTCCTATACGAGGTGATCTTTAATGAAAAAGGAGATCTCGTCGCCAACGGGTTCCAAAGAGATAACACTCCGAAGAAAGACTAATCTCGGGTACCAACCGAGTAGAGGTAAGAAGAGGTAGGCAGCAGAGGCCATCCTCATACAAGGGCTTGAATAGACATCACGGCAAAATACACTGCTAGCAAAAATAGAACAACTCCAAAGGACAAGTTGATCCAACGCATTTTAGGCAATGAAATGAATCTTTTTGTCCAGTAAAGGAAGACAGACAACAGTGTAAGGTAAGAAGCAAGACCGACCCCACCAGCCAGAAGAAACGAAACAGCAATATAATCAGTGAAGTCTGTTATCAATCCAATATCCATGAACAGACGTTGTCCCATGAGCCACCATAATATCATCATGGGATTTACCACCGAAAGGGTCAACCCGCTAACAAGACCCCATCTCTTCTTCGTTAAATGTTTTACCTCCGCATCGAATTCAGAGTGTTTTGCGCTGTCCTTGATTACGACAAATGAAAGAGTCAGCAGGAAAGCGGCTCCAACTAACCAAAACACGGCCATTACCGCCTTTTTCTCCAAAAAGGGAGCGATGCCGAAAAATGCGATGACACCATAGAAAATATCGACGACAAAAGCACCAAGGATGACCATAAGGGAAGACTCAAGACGGCCGTTGATCGATCTTCTGGCCACCTCGATCTGTACCGGGCCGGCCGGGATTGCGGCGACAAAACCCAACATGAAGGCTGACACAACAATCAGAAAAGGTCTCATGCCCACGCCTCATTGCAGAGCGAGTAAATCCTTCAGCTCCTCCCTCAGGTCCTCGGCGGTTGTGAAGTGTATCCCGTGAAGTCCCAGCTTCCGGGCGGCCTCCACGTGTTCCAGGGTATCGTCGATAAAAACAGCTTCCTCAGCCTCCACACCCAATCGTTCCAGTGTTACCTCGAAAGCAGCCGGATTCGGTTTGGCCAAACCCTCGTCTCCGGAGCAGAACACCACCTGGAACAGCTCTTGTATTCGCCACTCCGCCAGCCAGCGGGACAGCCCCGGCGGTGAGTTGGAGAGTACGGCTAGCCTGTAACGGCCGCGCAAACTATTTAGCAGCTCCAGTACTCCCTCGTTGATGGCCTCGTCATCATGGTAGCGGCGGCGGAAGGACTCTATTGCTGCCGGATTTTTCAACCCAAGCTTCGGTCCGATGGCATACCAGAACTCTTTTGCCGTTTTCTGGCCGAGCAGGGCGTCCTGCCAGGCCTGACTGGAGAACATGATCCGGTTTATGGTGCCGGGAGTCAGTCTCAGATCCTCCTCGTAGCACTGAAACAGGAATGGGGGCTTTGGGGCCGAAATGACCCTCCCGAAATCGAAGATGATGGCCCGAATCATGAAATGAACTCAAAATCGGATCTGGTCTCAAGGTAGTCGCGCGAAACGCCCGCTCTACCTTATCATGGTAGGGCAGGCCTCTGTGCCTGCCAATAAAGCGAACTCCAAAGCAAAAAATAAAAGTCTTGAATCATAAGTTCTCACAAAACAGGATTCCCCCAAGATCCTCCAACATGGCGACACTACTGTGACTCAGGATTAGCTAGACATTTGATATCCATTACTCAGCCCGTAGCAAAATAGTAAAATGTCATCTCCGAAAAACTTATAATTCAAGACCTGACCTCAACTCTTTCAACTACAAGGTAGAGTGCTTCATATACTGTAAGTTCATGTCCCCTGGCAAGAAGGAAAACGACAGGACTTTCCCCAAACATGTCATTAGCGAGCCCGGCATAGGGGAAGGCTACTCCGCAACGAGCAATTCGCGCCATTTTATGGCGATGTCCCTTTTAACAAAGCGCCAAATCTTCATGCATGGACTAGCGGGGCTGAGATAGTAAAGACAGGTTGCTCAAATGCTCGTTGTTTCGCAGCCGTCCCCTCTGCCTTTTCTGGTGTCTCTTCA